>NZ_JBCMOO010000001.1:0-104263 GCF_050574925.1 Solilutibacter silvestris
GGCGCCGCGTCGATCGCGTCATAGGCCTTGAACTCGCCACCGAAACGCTCGGCGCCCACCTTCGTCAGCGCCGCCGTCAGCGTCGTCTTGCCATGGTCAACGTGACCAATCGTGCCCACGTTCACGTGCGGCTTCTTGCGCTCGAACTTTTCCTTTGCCATTTCTCTTACCTCTGTAAATTCTGAATTCTGATTGGGGGACCAGGCCTTAGGCCTTCTTCATCACGGCTTCGGCGATGTTGTTCGGCGCCTCGGCGTAGTGATCGAACTCCATCGAGAAGGTCGCGCGACCCTGCGACATCGAACGCAGCGAGGTCGCGTAGCCGAACATTTCGCCCAGCGGCACCACGGCGTTGATGATCTTGCCGGACGGGCTTTCGTCCTGGCCCTGCAGCAGGCCGCGACGACGGCTGACGTCGCCCATGACGTCACCGACGTACTCTTCCGGCGTCACGATTTCGACCTTCATCATCGGCTCCAGCAGGACCGGATCGGCCTTGCGGAAACCTTCCTTGAACGCCATCGAAGCGGCGAGCTTGAACGCCATTTCCGACGAGTCGACGTCGTGGTACGAACCGAACACCAGCTTGGCCTTGACGTTCACCACCGGGAAGCCCGCGAGCGGACCGCTGGTGATGGTTTCGCGCATGCCCTTTTCGACCGCCGGGATGAATTCCTTCGGGATCACGCCGCCGGTGATGTCGTTGATGAACAGGAAATCGTTCTCGACGTCCGGATTGGCGCGATCGGCTTCGGTCATCGGCGACAGCTCGATCACGACGTGGCCGTACTGACCCTTACCACCCGACTGCTTGGCGTGCTTGTAATCGCTCTTCACGTCCGACTTGCGGATGGTTTCGCGATAGGCCACCTGCGGCTTGCCGACGTTGGCTTCGACGTTGAACTCGCGCTTCATGCGGTCGACGATGATGTCGAGGTGCAGCTCGCCCATGCCGGAGATGATGGTCTGGCCGGATTCCTCGTCGGTACGCACGCGGAACGACGGATCTTCCTGCGCCAGGCGGCCCAGGGCGATACCCATCTTTTCCTGGTCCGACTTGGTCTTCGGTTCGACCGCCATCGAGATCACCGGCTCCGGGAACGTCATGCGTTCCAGGGTGATGACGTGGTCCTGCGCGCACAGCGTGTCACCGGTGGTGACGTCCTTCAGGCCCACCGCCGCGGCGATGTCGCCCGCGCGCACTTCCTTGATTTCGTCGCGCTGGTTCGAGTGCATCTGCAGGATGCGGCCGATGCGCTCCTTCTTCGACTTGACCGGGTTGTAGACCTGGTCGCCGGAGTTGAGCGTGCCCGAGTAGACGCGGAAGAACGTCAGCGAACCCACGAACGGGTCCGTCATGATCTTGAACGCCAGCGCCGAGAACGGTGCGTTGTCGTCGGCGTTGCGGTGGTCTTCCTTCTCGTCTTCGTCGATGCCCTGCACCGGCGGACGGTCTGCCGGCGACGGCAGCAGGTTGATCACGCCGTCGAGCATGGCCTGCACGCCCTTGTTCTTGAACGCCGAGCCGCAGAACACCGGCACGATTTCCACCTTCAGGGTGCGCTCGCGCAGACCGGCGATGATGTCGGCTTCCGACAGGTCGCCATCGCTGAGGTACTTGTCCATCAGCGTTTCGTTGGCTTCGGCCGCGGCTTCGACCATGAACGCGCGCGCGCCCTCGGCCTTCTCCTGGAGGTCGGCCGGGATGTCGCGGTATTCGAACTTCATGCCCTGCGAAGCCACATCCCAATGGATGGCCTTCATCTTGAGCAGGTCGACCACGCCTTCGAAGCCGTCTTCGGCGCCGATCGGCAACTGCATCGGCACGGCGTAGGCGCCGAGGCGGGACTTCAGCTGCTCGACGACCTTGTCGAAGTTGGCGCCGGTGCGGTCCATCTTGTTGACGAACGCCATGCGCGGCACGGAGTACTTGTTGGCCTGGCGCCACACCGTCTCGGACTGCGGCTGCACGCCACCGACCGAGCACAGCACGAACACCGCGCCGTCGAGCACGCGCAGCGAACGCTCGACTTCGATGGTGAAGTCGACGTGCCCGGGGGTGTCGATGATGTTGAAGCGGTGCTCGGGGAACGTGCCGTCCATGCCCTTCCAGAACGCCGTGGTGGCGGCGGAGGTGATGGTGATGCCGCGTTCCTGCTCCTGCTCCATCCAGTCCATCGTGGCGGCGCCTTCGTGCACTTCACCGATCTTGTGGCTCTTGCCGGTGTAGAACAGGATGCGCTCGGACGTGGTCGTCTTGCCGGCGTCGATGTGCGCCATGATGCCGAAATTGCGGTAACGCTCGATGGGAGTGGTGCGTGCCACGGTGATCTCTCTTTTTGGCTGCCTGAAACCAGGCCTTTAGATGGCCAGACGCCGCCCTGTGGGGCGGCCTCCGGATGAATCCACGAACGGGAAGAAATCCGTTCGTGACGCGGCGGCGGAGGAAATCCGCCACGGCCGGACGCCGTTCCCGGCGCCCGTGACGATTACCAGCGGAAGTGCGCGAAGGCGCGGTTGGCTTCCGCCATGCGGTGCGTTTCTTCGCGCTTCTTGACGGCGCCACCGCGGTTTTCGGAAGCGTCGAGCAATTCGGCGGCGAGCTTGCGCGGCATCGAGTTCTCGCCACGCTTGCGCGCGGACTCGATCAGCCAGCGCATTGCCAGCGCCATGCGGCGCGACGCGCGGACTTCGACCGGCACCTGGTAGGTGGCGCCACCGACGCGGCGGGACTTCACTTCCACCGTCGGGGCGACGTTGCCCAGGGCCTTCTCGACCAGTTCCAGCGAGTTCGGGTTCTTCTCGCCGATCACGTCCATGGCGCCGTAGACGATCTTCTCGGCGATGGACTTCTTGCCGCTCTGCATGACCATGTTGATGAAGCGGGCGATGGTTTCGCTGCCGTGCTTCGGGTCGGGCAGAACATTGCGTTGGGGGGCTGCTGCTTTGCGGGACATGATGTTCTTCTTGTTGTTCTGGTCAGGCGGCGCACATGGCGCCGTGATCTACACCATTAGGGAGATCAGCCCTTCGGGCGCTTGGCGCCGTACTTGGAACGACGCTGGCGACGCTTGGCGACACCGGCGGCGTCGAGCGAACCGCGCACGGTGTGGTAACGCACGCCCGGCAGGTCCTTGACGCGACCGCCGCGGATCAGCACCACGCTGTGTTCCTGCAGGTTGTGGCCTTCGCCACCGATGTAGGAGATCACTTCGTAGCCGTTGGTCAGCTTGACCTTCGCGACCTTGCGCATGGCCGAGTTCGGCTTCTTCGGAGTGGTGGTGTACACGCGGGTGCACACGCCACGACGCTGCGGGCAGTTGGCGAGGGCCGGCGAGGCGCTCTTGTAGGTTTCCGGGTTGCGCGGCTTGCGCACAAGCTGGTTGATGGTTGCCATTAGACGCTCTATTGGTAGGCCGGAGCCCATTTGGAAACGAAGCAGGCCGAATTGAGACAATCCGGCCAGCTGAGACGAAAAAGTATAGCCCGCACTCGACCTTTCGGTCAAACGAGGCCATACCGAGTAACCGGACCGGCCATCCCCGAGGGGTGCCCGCTTCCAGTCAATCTGCGATCCCGCCCTTCCTGGGCCCAACACGAGGCGCTTCCTGCATCCTCATTTGGTGATCTGGATGGCCTAGGCCATCAATTGCGGGGCGAATTGTACACGTCAATTCCACCCAGGGCAAGAAAAAGGCGCCCGTAGGCGCCTTTTCCATCCAGCAATGACGCCTCGGCTTATGCGGCCGGGGTGTCGTCGCCTTCCAGCATCATCACCTGGGGCGCAGCCGGGGCTTCGACCTGCACTTCCGGGGCGGCGGACTCGGCGCTCAGCACGTCGAGTTCGGCCTCGGTCAGGCCAGCGGCCTTGCGGCGGCGCGCGGTGTGGTACGCCAGGCCGGTACCCGCCGGGATCAGGCGGCCGACGATCACGTTTTCCTTCAGGCCGCGCAGGTTGTCGCGGGTGCCGCGGACGGCAGCCTCGGTCAACACGCGGGTGGTCTCCTGGAAGGAGGCCGCGGAGATGAAGGATTCGGTGGCCAGCGACGCCTTGGTGATGCCGAGCAGCACCGGGACGACCTTGGCCAGGATTTCGCCACGCGACTGCAGCTTGGCGTTGTCCTCGATCACGCGCAGGCGCTCGGCCTGCTCGCCCACCAGGTAACGGCTGTCGCCCGAGTCGGTGATCTCGACCTTGCGCAGCATCTGGCGAATGATCACCTCGATGTGCTTGTCGTTGATCTTCACGCCCTGCAGGCGGTAGACGTCCTGGATTTCCTTCACCAGGTAGGCGGCCAGCTGTTCGACACCGAGCAGGCGCAGGATGTCCTGCGGGTTCGGCTCGCCGTCGACCACGGTTTCGCCCTTGGTCACGTGCTCGCCTTCGAACACGATGATCTGGCGATACTTCGGGATCAGCTCTTCGTGCTCGTTGCCCTCGTTGTCCTTGATGATCAGGCGCTGCTTGCCCTTGGTGTCCTTGCCGAAGCTGACCACGCCGGAGATTTCGGCGAGGATCGCCGGATCCTTCGGCTTGCGGGCTTCGAACAGGTCGGCAACGCGCGGCAGACCACCGGTGATGTCGCGGGTCTTCGAGGCTTCCTGCGGGATTTTGGCGACCACGTCACCGACGCCGACCGCGGCACCGTCCTGCAGGTTGACGATCGAGCGCGGCGGCAGCAGGTACTGGGCCGGCAGGTCGGTACCCGGGATGGTGAGGTCCTTGCCGTCCTTGCCGACGATGCGCACCAGCGGACGCAGGTCCTTGCCCTGCGAGCCGCGACGCTTCGGATCGGTGATTTCGCGCGAGGCGAGGCCGGTCAGTTCGTCGGTCTTCTCGATCACCGTGATGCCGTCGACGAAATCGACAAAGCGGATCTGGCCGGCGACTTCCGAGACGATCGGGTGGTTATGCGGATCCCAGTTGGCAACGGTCTGGCCAGCCTTGACCGCGCTGCCGTCATGCACCGAGATGCTGGCGCCGTAGGGCAGCTTGTAGCGTTCGCGCTCGCGACCGTGGCCATCGAGGATGGACATTTCGCCCGAACGCGACACCGCGACCACGTTGCCGTTGGTGTGTTCAACGAACTTGAGGTTGTTGAACTTCACCGTACCGGTGGTCTTGACCGTGATGTTGTCGATCGCCGCCGCACGCGAAGCCGCACCACCGATGTGGAACGTACGCATCGTCAGCTGGGTACCCGGCTCGCCGATGGACTGCGCGGCGACCACGCCGACCGCTTCGCCCATGTTGACCAGGTGGCCGCGGCCGAGGTCGCGACCGTAGCAGTGCGCGCACACGCCGAACGGCGCCGCGCAGGTGATGGTGGAACGCACCTTCACCGACTGCACGCTGTTGTCTTCCAGCTTCTGCACCCACTGCTCGTCGAGCAGCGTGTTGCGGGTCACCAGCGGTTCGTCGTCGTTGCCCGGCAGGAACACGTCCTCGGCCACGATGCGGCCGAGCACGCGGTCGCGCAACGGCTCGACCTCGTCGCCGCCTTCGATGATCGGCGTCATGATCAGGCCTTCAAGCGTGCCGCAATCGGTCTCGGTGATCACCACGTCCTGCGCCACGTCGACGAGACGGCGGGTCAGGTAACCCGAGTTCGCCGTCTTCAACGCGGTGTCGGCCAGACCCTTACGGGCGCCGTGGGTCGAAATGAAGTACTGCTGGACGTTCAGGCCTTCGCGGAAGTTCGAGGTGATCGGCGTTTCGATGATCGAGCCGTCCGGCTTGGCCATCAGGCCGCGCATACCGGCGAGCTGACGGATCTGCGCCTGCGAACCACGGGCGCCCGAGTCGGCCATGATGTAGATCGAGTTCATCGACTTCTCGTCGATCATCTTGCCTGCGGAACCCATCACCTTGTCGGTGCCGATGGTTTCCATCATCGCCTTGGCGACGCGCTCGTTGGTGCGCGACCAGATGTCGACCACCTTGTTGTAGCGCTCGCCCGCGGTGACCAGACCCGACTGGTACTGCTGCTGGATTTCCAGCACTTCGGCTTCGGCCTCGGCGAGGATGCCCTTCTTCTCGTCCGGGATCTTCATGTCGTCGATGCCGATCGAAACACCGGCGCGCGTCGCGAAACGGAAGCCGGTGTACATCAGCTGGTCGGCGAACACGACGGTGTCCTTCAGGCCCAGCATGCGGTAGCAGCTGTTGATCAGGCGGCTGATCGCCTTCTTGTTCAACTCGGTATTGACCAGCGCGAACGGCAGGCCTTCCGGGATGATGTCGGCGAGGATGGCGCGACCGACGGTGGTGTCGACGATGCTGGTCTTCTCTTCGCCGTCGAGCACTTCGGTGATGCGCACCTTGACCTTGGCGTGCAGCTCGGCGGCCTTGTTGTCGTAGGCGCGCTTCACTTCGGCGACGTTGGCGAACACCATGCCCTCGCCCGCCTTGTTCTCAAGCGCGCGGGTCATGTAGTACAGACCGAGCACGACGTCCTGCGACGGCACGATGATCGGCTCGCCGTTGGCCGGCGACAGGATGTTGTTCGACGCCATCATCAGCGCACGCGCTTCCAGCTGGGCTTCCAGCGACAGCGGCACGTGGACGGCCATCTGGTCACCGTCGAAGTCGGCGTTGAACGCGGTGCAGACCAGCGGGTGCAGCTGGATGGCCTTGCCTTCGATCAACACCGGCTCGAACGCCTGGATACCAAGACGGTGCAGCGTCGGCGCGCGGTTGAGCATGACCGGGTGTTCGCGGATCACTTCTTCCAGGATGTCCCAGACTTCCGCTTCTTCGCGTTCGACCAGCTTCTTCGCCGCCTTGATGGTGGTGGCGAGCTCACGCTCCTGCAGCTTGGCGAAGATGAAGGGCTTGAACAGCTCGAGCGCCATCTTCTTCGGCAGGCCGCACTGGTGCAGCTTGAGGTACGGACCGACCACGATGACCGAACGGCCGGAGTAGTCGACGCGCTTGCCGAGCAGGTTCTGGCGGAAGCGACCCTGCTTGCCCTTGATCATGTCGGCCAGCGACTTGAGGGCGCGCTTGTTGGTGCCGGTGATGGCGCGGCCGCGGCGGCCGTTGTCCATCAGGGCGTCGACCGATTCCTGCAGCATGCGCTTCTCGTTGCGCACGATGATGTCGGGCGCGTTGAGTTCGAGCAGGCGACGCAGGCGGTTGTTGCGGTTGATGACGCGGCGGTACAGGTCGTTGAGGTCCGACGTCGCGAAGCGGCCGCCATCCAGCGGCACCAGCGGGCGCAGGTCCGGCGGCAGCACCGGCAGCACGGTCATGATCATCCACTCCGGACGGTTGCCGGAGTCGAGGAAGGCTTCGATCAGCTTGATGCGCTTGGTGAGGCGCTTGAGCTTGGTCTCGGAGCTGGTGCTGGCGATCTCTTCCTTGAGGTTGACCATTTCCGACTGCAGGTCGATGCCGCGCAGCAGGTCGAAGATCGCCTCGGCGCCCATCGCCGCCTCGAAGTCCTCGCCATGTTCCTGGCGCGCCTGCAGGTACTGCTCTTCATTGAGCAGCTGGCCCTGCTCGAGCGGGGTCAGGCCCGGCTCGGTGACGACATAGGCTTCGAAGTAGAGGATGCGCTCGATGTCGCGCAGCGTCATGTCGAGCATCAAACCGATGCGCGACGGCAGCGACTTCAGGAACCAGATGTGGGCGACCGGCGACGCGAGGTCGATGTGGCCCATGCGCTCGCGACGCACCTTGGCCAGCGTGACTTCGGTGCCGCACTTCTCGCAGACCACGCCACGATGCTTCATGCGCTTGTACTTGCCGCACAGGCATTCGTAGTCCTTGATCGGCCCGAAGATGGCCGAGCAGAACAGGCCGTCGCGTTCCGGCTTGAAGGTACGGTAGTTGATGGTCTCCGGCTTCTTGACTTCGCCGTAGGACCACGAGCGGATCATGTCCGGCGAAGCGAGCGCGATCTTGATCGCGTCGAAGTCGGGCGTGGCGCGCTGCAGGTTGAACAGGTTGAGCAAATCTTTCATTTGATTCTCTCCGGGAGACTGGATGGCAATGGGGTGGTCCGGAACGCAGCGACGTCATGCCGCTGCGTTCGCGTGTCGCCTCAGTGCTCTTCCAGTTCCATGTTGATGCCGAGCGAACGGATTTCCTTCAACAGCACGTTGAACGATTCCGGCATGCCGGCCACCATCTCGTAGTTGCCGTCGACGATGTTCTTGTACATCTGGTTGCGGCCCTGCACGTCGTCGGACTTCACCGTCAGCATTTCCTGCAGGGTGTAGGCCGCGCCGTAGGCTTCCAGCGCCCAGACTTCCATTTCGCCGAAGCGCTGGCCGCCGAACTGCGCCTTGCCGCCCAGCGGCTGCTGGGTGACGAGCGAGTACGGACCGGTCGAACGCGCGTGCATCTTGTCGTCGACAAGGTGGTTCAGCTTCAGGTAGTGCATGTAGCCGACCGTGGTTTCGCGATCGAACGCTTCACCGGTGCGACCGTCATACAACTGGGTCTGGCCGCTCAACGGCAGGTCGGCAAGCTCGAGCATCTTCTTGATCTCGGTCTCGGCCGCACCGTCGAACACCGGCGTCGCCATCGGCACGCCATCGGTGAGGTTGCCGGCAAGACGCAGCAATTCAGCATCGCTGAACTGCGTCAGGTCGACGCGCTCTTCGTGGCTGTTGCGGTCGTGGTTGTAGATCTCGTCGAGGAACTTGCGGAGATCGGCAACCTTGGCCTGCGCCTGCAGCATCGCGTCGATCTTGCGACCGAGGCCCTTCGCCGCCCAGCCCAGGTGCACTTCCAGCACCTGGCCGATGTTCATGCGCGACGGCACGCCCAGCGGGTTGAGGACGATGTCGACCGTCTGGCCATCGGCCATGTACGGCATGTCTTCCACCGGCACGATGTTCGACACCACACCCTTGTTGCCGTGGCGACCGGCCATCTTGTCGCCCGGCTGGATGCGGCGCTTCACCGCCAGGAACACCTTGACCATCTTCAGCACGCCCGGGGCGAGATCGTCGCCCTGCTGGATCTTCGAGCGCTTGTCGTCGAAACGACGCTCGAATTCCTTCTCGTGCAGCGCGATCTGCTTCTGCGCGCGTTCGATGGCTTCGTTGGCGTCCTCGTCCTTCATGCGCAGCTGGAACCACTGCTTGCGGTCGAGCTGGTCGAGGACGAGCGAGGTCAGCACCTCGCCCTTCTTCACGCCGACGCCGCCGCTCGCTTCCTTGCCCTGCAGCTGCTGGCGCAGGCGGGCGTAGATCGCGGCTTCGAGGATGGCGCGCTGGTCGTCGAAGTCCTTCTTGACGCGACGGATTTCGTCGTCCTGGATCTTCAACGCGCGCTTGTCGCGCTCGACGCCGTCGCGGGTGAAGACCTGCACGTCGATGACGGTGCCGTCCATGCCCGGCGGCACGCGCAGCGAGCTGTCCTTCACGTCGGACGCCTTCTCGCCGAAGATCGCGCGCAGCAGCTTCTCTTCCGGGGTCAGCTGGCTTTCGCCCTTCGGCGTGACCTTGCCGACCAGGATGTCGCCGGCGCGCACTTCCGCACCGATGAACACCACGCCCGATTCGTCGAGGCGGTTCAGCGCCTGCTCGGAAACGTTGGGGATGTCCTGCGAGATTTCTTCCGGCCCCAGCTTGGTGTCGCGCGCCTGGCAGACCAGTTCTTCGATGTGGATCGTGGTGTAACGATCCTCTTCCACCACGCGCTCGCTGAGCAGGATGGAGTCTTCGAAGTTGTAGCCGTTCCACGGCATGAACGCGATCAGCATGTTCTGGCCGAGCGCCAGTTCGCCGATGTCGGTGGACGGACCGTCGGCCAGCACGTCGCCACGCGCCACCACGTCACCCACGCGCACCAGAGGGGTCTGGTTGATGCAGGTGTTCTGGTTGGAACGGGTGTACTTGACCAGGTTGTAGATGTCCACGCCGGCATCGGTTTCGCCGACGATCTCGTCTTCGTTGACCTTGACCACGATGCGGCCGGCGTCGATCTGCTCGATCAGGCCGCCACGACGCGCGTTCACGGTCACGCCCGAGTCGCGCGCCACGGCGCGCTCGATGCCGGTGCCGACCAGCGGCTTCTGCGCACGCAGCGTCGGAACCGCCTGGCGCTGCATGTTGGCGCCCATCAATGCGCGGTTGGCGTCGTCGTGCTCGAGGAACGGAACCAGCGCCGCGGCGACCGACACGGTCTGCATCGGCGAGACGTCCATGAACTGCACTTCGCTCGGCGGACGCAGTTCGTTTTCGCCGTTGAAGCGGCAGGCGACGAATTGCGCGGTGATGGTGCCCTTCGCATCCTGCGGCGCGTTGGCCTGGGCGATGACCTTGCCCACTTCCTCGATCGCCGACAGGTATTCGATCTCGTCGGTGACGCGACCGTCCACCACCTTGCGGTACGGCGTTTCCAGGAAGCCGTAGCCATTGGTGCGGGCGAACACGGCCAGCGAGTTGATCAGGCCGATGTTCGGGCCTTCCGGCGTTTCGATGGTGCAGACGCGGCCGTAATGGGTCGGGTGCACGTCGCGCACTTCGAAGCCGGCGCGTTCGCGCGTCAGGCCGCCCGGGCCCAGCGCCGAGACGCGACGCTTGTGCGTCACTTCCGACAGCGGGTTGTTCTGGTCCATGAACTGCGACAGCTGCGACGAACCGAAGAATTCCTTGATCGCGGCGGCCACCGGCTTGGCGTTGATCAGGTCCTGCGGGGTCAGGCCATCGGCTTCGGCCATGGTCAGGCGCTCGCGCACGGCGCGCTCGACGCGCACCAGGCCGACGCGGAAGGTGTTCTCGGCCATTTCACCGACCGAGCGCACGCGGCGGTTGCCCAGGTGGTCGATGTCGTCCACCGTGCCGCGACCGTTGCGGATTTCCGTCAGCACGCGGATCACGTCGAGGATGTCGGACGTGCCGCCATTCTCGTCGCGCAGGCGCTTGCTTTCGTCGTCGCTGCGCTCGGCGAAGTACTTGGCGTCGTACAGCACCGGCGAACCGGTGACTTCCTTGCGGCCGAGGCGACGGTTGAACTTCATGCGGCCCACGGCCGAGAGGTCGTAGCGCTCGAAGGTGAAGAACAGGTTGTGGAACAGGTTCTGCGCGGCGTCCTTGGTCGGCGGTTCGCCCGGACGCATCATGCGGTAGATCTCGACCAGCGCTTCCAGCTGCGTCTTGGTGTGGTCGATACGCAGGGTGTTGGAGATGTAGGCGCCGCGATCGAGGTCGTTCACCCACAGGGTGCCGACGCTGGTGATCCCGGCCTTGCGCAACTTGGCAAGCTGGTCTTCGCTGATCTCGTCGTTGGCGGTGGCCAGCAGTTCGCCGGTGGCCGGATCGACCACGTCATGCGAGAGGATGCGGCCGATCAGGTAGCTGTCCGGCACGGCCAGGGCGGCGATGCCCGAGGCTTCCAGCTGCTTGACGTGGCGCGCGGTGATGCGCTTGCCGGCTTCGACGATCACCTTGTCGCCATCGGCCAGGTCGAATTCCAGCGTTTCGCCGCGCAGGCGCTCGGGCACCAGCTCCAGCTGCACGCCTTCGGTCGGCTCGATGTGGAAGGTGTTGATCTCGAAGAACTCGTTCAACATCTCTTCGTTGTTGTAGCCGAGCGCACGCAGCAGCACGCTGATCGGCAGCTTGCGGCGACGGTCGATACGGGTGAACAGCGCGTCCTTCGGGTCGAACTCGAAGTCCAGCCACGAGCCGCGGTAGGGAATGATGCGGGCGCTGTACAGCAGCTTGCCCGAGGAGTGCGTCTTGCCACGGTCGTGGTCGAAGAACACGCCCGGCGAACGGTGCAGCTGCGAGACGATGACGCGCTCGGTGCCGTTGACGATGAAGGTGCCGTTGTCGGTCATGAGCGGGATCTCGCCCATGTAGACCTCCTGCTCCTTCACGTACTTGACCTTCTTGTCCGAGGATTCGCGGTCATAGATCACCAGGCGCACGGTCGCGCGCAGCGGGGCGCCGTAGCTCAGGCCACGGGTGCGGCATTCGCGCTCGTCGAACGGCGGCTCACCGAGGGTGTAGCCAACGTACTCCAGCGCGGCATAGCCGTTGTAGCTGGTGATCGGGAAAACCGACTTCAACGCCGCATGCAGGCCCTTGTCGGCGCGCTTTTTCGGGTCGATGTCGGCCTGGAGGAATTCGCGGTAGGAATCAACCTGGATGGCGAGCAGGAAGGGCACCTCGAGGATGGTCCGGCGCTTGCCGAAATCCTTGCGGATGCGCTTCTTCTCGGTGAAGGAATACGCGGGGGTGGACGTTTTCGCCATGGTCTTCGTTCGCCTTCATATGGGGGCCCCCGGGGCCTTGCGCCGCGGGGAACTGTCAGGGAATGCCGCCTCCATCCCGAAACGAATCCGGGAAGGATCGGCGCGCTGCCAGTTGGAAGTCGCTGGTATTGCCGGCACCAGCACGCCCTCTGTTACCACTTCCAAGTTGCTGCGTATTGCGGTGTTGCGTGTTGCGAATTACGTGTTTCAAAAAGCCCGAAAGGCCGGGAGCGTTGGCTCCCAGCCTTCAGGTGTCGCCGGTGGACTGGCGACGGTGCAGCAATTACTTGACTTCGACGGTCGCGCCAGCGGCCTCGAGGTCCTTCTTCATCTTGGCGGCGTCGTCCTTCGACACGCCTTCCTTGACCACGCCACCGGCTTCGGTCAGGTCCTTCGCTTCCTTCAGGCCCAGGCCAGTGATGGCGCGGACGGCCTTGATCACTTCGACCTTCTTGTCGCCGGCGGTCTTCAGGGTGACCGTGAATTCGGTCTGCTCTTCAGCCGGGGCGGCAGCGCCAGCGGCCGGGCCAGCCACCATCACGGGGGCGGCGGCGGTCACGCCGAACTTTTCTTCGATGGCCTTGACCAGGTCCATCACTTCCATCAGGGTCTTGCCGGCGATCGCGTCGACGATCTGTTCGTTGGAAAGAGACATTTCAGTGTCCTTGGTAATGTTTCAGATGTGGGTTCGATTTCGTGGATTCAAATCGTCGAATCACGCCGGTTCAGCGACGGGTTCGGCTTCGACCGCCGGCGCGGCTTCGCCGCCACCCTGCTGATCGGCCACCGCCTTGACCGCGCGCGCGAACATCGTCGCCGGCTCGGCCAGCACGCGGGCGAGCATGCCCAGCGCCTGTTCGAGGGTCGGCAGCGAGGCCAGCACTTCGACGTGGGAAGCCGGGTACTGTTGCCCGCCAACCACCACGAGTTTCGGTTGCAGCTTGTCGTTGCCCTTGGCGAATTCCTTGATCAGGCGACCGGCAGCGCCGGGCTCCTCGGTCGAGAACGCGTACAGCAGCGGACCGACGAGATCGTTCTTGGCGACCTCGAATTCCGTGCCGTCGACGGCGCGCGCGGCCAGCGTGTTCTTGACAACCTTCAAGTACACACCGGTTTCGCGGGCCTTCTTGCGCATCGCGGTCATTTGTCCGACCGTGGTGCCTGCGTACTCGGCTGCGATCAAGGAGTGTGCCTTCGCGGCGACTTCCGCCACTTCGGCGACGACATCTTTCTTCTGCGTCAGATTAAGAGCCATTGCACTCCTCCGTATTGAATTCCGCTCACGGCTCCGGCCGTTCGCGGTCCTGGCGGCATCTTCCTGACGCCGGGAACACTTTCGTGCTCCTTGGTGCCGACTTCTTTCTGATCCGGGGGCGAACCCCTGAAACACTCGGAAGGGCATCCATCTACGCAGGCCGGTCCTTGCGAACCCGGATTAAGCAGCCCCGCTTCGATCGACGGCGATTCCGTGCCATGCCGAGCCTCCCTGCCCGTCGCCGATCTGCGCTGACCGCACCTGCGGTCTTTGATGGCCCGCATCGATGGACCGATGCGCTGCCTTCAAAATTTGGAACACCGATGCGGCGATGAAGCCGCACCGGGCATTGCGAATTACTTGAGGGCCAGCGAGGACTGGTCCACGGTCACGCCGGGGCCCATCGTCGAGCTGATCGCGATCTTCTGCAGATACGTGCCCTTGGCGGTTGCCGGCTTGGCCTTGATCAGGTCCTGCAGCAGCGCCTCGAGGTTGGTCTTCAGGTTCGCTGCTTCGAAGTCGGCCTTGCCGATCGTGCAGTGGATGATGCCGGCCTTGTCGGTGCGGTAACGCACCTGGCCGCCCTTGGCGTTCTTCACCGCTTCGCCCGGGTTCGGGGACACGGTGCCGACCTTCGGGTTCGGCATCAGGCCGCGCGGACCGAGCACGGTGCCGAGCTTGCCGACGACGCGCATCGCGTCCGGCGTGGCGATGACCACGTCGTAGTTCAGGTCGCCGGCCTGCATCTTCTCGGCCAGGTCGTCCATGCCGACGGCATCGGCGCCGGCGGCCAGGGCTTCGTCAGCCTTGGCACCGGCCGGGGCGAACACCGCCACGCGCACGGTCTTGCCGGTGCCTGCCGGCAGCACGGTGGAACCGCGCACCTGCTGGTCGGATTTGCGGGCATCGACGCCGAGGCGCACGGCCACGTCCACCGATTCCACGAACTTGGTCTTGCTGTTGTCCTTGACGATCTTCAGGGCGTCCTCGATCGAGTAGGCCTTGCCCGGCTGCACGGCAGCGGCGATCGCTTTCTGTCGCTTGTTCAGTGCCATGGTCTCAGCCCTCCACCGTCAGACCCATCGAACGGGCCGAACCCGCGATGGTACGTACTGCCGCGTCCAGGTCGGCCGCGGTCAAATCGGGTTCCTTCGCCTTCGCGATCTCTTCCAGCTGCTTGCGGGTCACCTTGCCCACCTTCTCGGTGTTCGGGCGCTTGGAGCCCGACTGGATGCCCACGGCCTTCTTCAACAGGATCGACGCCGGCGGCGTCTTGGTGACGAAGGTGAAGGTCTTGTCCGAATAGGCGGTGATGACCACCGGAATCGGCAGACCCGGCTCGAGCTTCTGCGTGGCGGCGTTGAACGCCTTGCAGAACTCCATGATGTTCAGGCCGCGCTGACCCAGCGCAGGACCGACCGGCGGCGAGGGGTTGGCCTGACCGGCCTTCACCTGCAGCTTGATGTAACCAATGACTTTCTTTGCCATTTCTCTCTCTCCGGGTGCAAGCGCCTGGTTCTCAGGCTCCCCATCGGCCCGGGAAATTCACGCGTCCCGGCTTCACGTTTTGCTTGCTGCTTCTACAGAAATCGCCAGACGCCGACAGCCGCCCTTGGCAGGCGGCTGGGGTTCCGGGTGGCTCGCGCCCGAGGCAGCGAGCCAAATATTGTAGCAGGTTTGCCCTGCCCTTACTTAGCCTTCTCGACCTGGCCGAATTCCAGCTCCACCGGGGTCGAACGGCCGAAGATCAGCACCGCCACGCGGACGCGGCTCTTCTCGTAATTGACCTCTTCGACCACGCCGTTGAAGTCATTGAACGGGCCTTCGGTGACGCGGACCATCTCGCCCGGCTCGAACAGCACCTTCGGACGCGGCTTCTCGACGCCTTCCATCACGCGATTGAGGATGGCGGCGGCCTCCTCGTCGCGGATCGGCAGCGGGCGATCCGCGGTACCGCCGATGAAGCCCAGCACGCGCGGGGTTTCCTTCACCAGGTGCCAGGATTCGTTGTCGATGCGCGGAATGCCGTTGTCGTCATGGGTGACGATCTGCACCAGCACGTAGCCCGGGAAGAACTTGCGCTCGGAACGGCGCTTCTGGCCGGAGCGCATTTCCACCACTTCTTCGGTCGGGACGATGACGTCGCCGAAGCGGTTCTGCATTTCGGCGCGCACGATGCGCTCGCGCAGGGCCTGGGCCACCGACTTCTCGAAGCCGGAATAGGCGTGAACCACGTACCAGCGGGTGTTTTGGGTTTCGCTATCCACTCTCTACTCCTCAGGTGCCCAGCAGCAACTTGACCGAACGACCGATGCCCCAGTCGAACCCGGCCAGCAGCACGCTGAACACCACGACCACTGCGATCACGATCCAGGTCATGCGCATGGCTTCCTGGCGCTTCGGCCAGACCACCTTGCGCAGTTCGAAGCGCGACTCGACCAGGAACTCGCGCAGCTTCGGACCCTTGGAGCTGGTCAGGAACACGATCGCGCCCAGCACCAGGCCGCCAATCACCGCGACGACGCGCAGCCAGTCCTGCCACTGGCCGTCGAACCAGTAGTAGGCGAACACGCCGGCGGCCGCCAACAGGACGGCGACGACGTACTTGGCGATATCCGCACCGGAAGTCGAATCCGACTTCGATGCGCCTTGCTTGGGCTGGATGACCTTGCTGTTCACGCTTGCCTTCTGCGGAGTGGCACGCCAGGAGGGACTCGAACCCCCAACCTGCGGTTTTGGAGACCGCTGCTCTGCCAATTGAGCTACTGGCGTAGACCGTAAAACGAGATGCCTCTAAACGACGACGGCGAACGGACATCTCCGCTCGCCTTCGGCGGTGACGGAGCCGCGCGAGCGGCCCGTCGATGCGGCTTGATTACTTGATGATCTTGGCGACGACGCCGGCGCCGACGGTACGACCGCCTTCACGGATCGCGAAGCGCAGACCTTCGTCCATCGCCACCGGGTTGATCAACGTCACCTTCATCTTGATGTTGTCGCCCGGCATCACCATCTCGGTGCCTTCCGGCAGTTCCACCGCACCCGTGATGTCGGTCGTGCGGAAGTAGAACTGCGGACGGTAGCCCTTGAAGAACGGCGTGTGACGGCCGCCTTCGTCCTTCGACAGGACATAGACTTCGGCTTCGAACTCGGTGTGCGGGTTGATGCTGCCCGGCTTGCACAGCACCTGGCCACGCTCCACGTCGTCACGCTTGGTGCCGCGCAGCAGCAGACCGGCGTTGTCGCCTGCCTGGCCCTGGTCCAGCATCTTGCGGAACATTTCGACGCCGGTCACCGTCGTCTTCTGGGTCGGGCGGATACCGACGATTTCGATTTCCTCGCCCACCTTGATCACGCCGCGCTCGATACGGCCGGTCACCACGGTGCCGCGGCCCGAGATCGAGAACACGTCTTCCACCGGCATCAGGAACGGCTTGTCGATGTCACGTTCCGGTTCCGGGATCCAGGTGTCCAGCGCGTCGACCAGCTTCAGGATCGCCGGCACGCCGATGTCGCTCTGGTCGCCTTCCAGCGCCAGGCGGGCCGAACCCGCGATGATCGGGGTGTCGTCGCCCGGGAACTCGTACTTGCTCAGGAGTTCACGGACTTCCATTTCCACCAGCTCGAGGAGCTCGGCGTCGTCGACCATGTCGGCCTTGTTCAGGAACACCACGATGTACGGCACGCCGACCTGACGCGACAGCAGGATGTGCTCGCGGGTCTGCGGCATCGGGCCGTCAGCGGCCGAGCACACCAGGATCGCGCCGTCCATCTGGGCGGCACCGGTGATCATGTTCTTCACGTAGTCGGCGTGTCCCGGGCAGTCCACGTGCGCGTAGTGACGCGTCGGGCTTTCGTATTCCACGTGCGCCGTCGAGATCGTGATGCCGCGCGCCTTCTCTTCCGGCGCCGCGTCGATCGCGTCGTATGCCTTGAACTCGCCACCGAAACGCTCGGCGCCCACCTTCGTCAGCGCCGCCGTCAGCGTCGTCTTGCCATGGTCAACGTGACCAATCGTGCCCACGTTCACGTGCGGCTTCTTGCGCTCGAACTTTTCCTTTGCCATCTCGTGTCTCGACTCGAATGTTTGGAATGAAAGGTGGTGCTCACGAATGGAATCGAACCATCGACCTCCTCCTTACCAAGGAGGTGCTCTACCGACTGAGCTACGTGAGCGAAGCAAATTGCAGCGTTCCTGCCGCGGAGTGTCCAAGGTGGAGCGGGAGACGGGAATCGAACCCGCGCTAGTAGCTTGGAAGGCTACAGTTCTACCATTGAACTACTCCCGCACCGGGAATGCCGTTCAACGCTTCGAGCTGGTGGAGGGAGGTGGATTCGAACCACCGAAGGCGTAAGCCAGCAGATTTACAGTCTGCCCCCGTTGGCCGCTTGGGTATCCCTCCGCCGAAACCGCGAGGCGGTGAAACAGCCCACTATTCTGGCGTGCGGTTTTCAGTCTGTCAACGCGTCGCGACACTCGATTCGATCACCTTAATGCGCAGGCGTGGCCACGGCTTCTTCCTTCTTGAGGACGACGTCGCCGGTCATGCCGTCGTCGGCGTAAAGCGCCACGTGTGGAACGCCGTCGGTACCGATCCAGCCGCGGTACATGCCCTCGGTGTTGAAGGGAAAGGCGAACTTGCCGTCGGAGGTCAGGACGATGGCGCCGCCATCACCCCCCATCTTCACCACTTCGCCGTTGATGACGGCAGCCCCGGCCTGCGCCGCGGTCTCTTTCAGGAATTTTACCCGGGCGCAAACATTGCTGGCCGCATGGGTGCGGATGTAGTACTCGCCCCAGCCGGTTCCGGAGAAGGCGCAACCGCCGTCGGCCCAGGTCCCGGCACCGATGATCGGGGAGTCGCCGACCCGGCCCCAGCGCTTGTTGGTCATGCCGCCGGTGGAGGTGCCCGCCGCCAGGTGACCCTTGCTGTCGAGCGCCACGGCACCGGTGGTGCCGATGTGCTTGACGTATTCGGGATCGGTCGAGGCCTGCTTGGCGGCCTCCTCCTTGAGGATCTTCTGCAGCTGCTGCCAGCGCTTCTCGGTGCGGAAGTAGGAGGGATCGACCAGGGTGATGCCCTGCTCCTTCGCGAACATCTCGGCGCCGTCGCCGACCAGCATCACGTGTTCGGAATGCTCCATCACCGCGCGCGCCAAGGTGATCGGATTGCGGACGCGATGCACGGCAGCGACCGCACCGGCGCGCTGGCCCTCGCCTTCCATGATCGACGCATCCATTTCGTTCTTGCCGTCATGGGTGAACACCGCGCCCTTGCCGGCGTTGAAGTGCGGATCGTCTTCCAGCACGCGTAGCGCGGCGACCACCGCGTCGGTCGAGGACTTGCCCGCCTTCAATTCGGCATGGCCGTTGCGCAGCGCGGTTTCCAGCGCCTTGCGGATATCGGCTTCGTCGGCCTTGTTGTTGTCGCGACGGATCACGCCGGCACCACCGTGGATGACGAGGACGGGATCCGCGGCCTGTGCAGTGGCAGCTGCTGCGAGCGCAAGCGCGAGTGCGGCGATCTTGGAAATGCGCATCGAAGGATTCCTTGTGCGGCTGGACGAATTCATGGATGGCGAGGTATCGCCGGAGTGTATTCGAGTCGGCCATCGCGGATATCGACGGTCGACTGGAAGGCGGGATTCGACACGCTCCAATCGCGGGTATCGATGCGACTGTCGCGACCTGCGCCAGTCACGTGCCAGGCTTCGGCAACGACGGGGCCGTTTTTCCGCAAGGTCGAACGCCCTGCGCGAAACAGCCAGGCATGGCCATTGTTCGCAGTGAAGATGCGGCCGCTGCCATCGGCGTCGATGCACAGCGCCGTCTGCTCGTCGACGCCGATGCCGAGCAACGGCGCGCCCGGATGCGATTCCTGCAGGTGCGCCATCATCGTGATCAGGCGCGCCTGGCGATCGCGTGCATCGAAGTGGGTATCGGTGATCACGCCGGCGGAATACAGCGGTTCGAAGCGCAGGAAATCCTCGACCAAAGTGATCGCACCGGTGCGCGAATCGGCGAGCGATTCCTTGCTGGTCAGGCTGCCGCCATCCATCGCGCCGTAGACATATCTCCCCTGCACCGCCAGCCCCGCGCTGGTTCCACCCAGCGGCTTGCCGCTGGCGACGTGGCGATTGATCGCGTCCTCGACCGGCGTGCCCTTCCAGTCCCTGACGTAGTTGGATTGATCGCCACCCGCGATCCAGATGCCATCGGCATGGGCGATGACGGCGAGTACCCTCGGATCGAAGGATGCCTTGCGATCGTGGAAGACCAGCGTTTCGACGGAAGCGACACCGCCGATCTTCTCGTACATCTCCTGCTGGTTCTCGTCGGCATACGACGCGCGCAACACCACGATGTGGCCGTTGCCGGCGCGATCGAACAACCAGTGGAATGCATCGTATGGCCAATCGCCGCCACCGAGCAGCATCAACCCGCCCTGCACGCGTCCCGGCGTCGGCGATTCCACGTTGCCGATGCGGTAGTAGTCGTATGGCGCAGCCGCGGTTTTCGCGCCGAAACTGCTGCATGCCGCGAGCAGCGATCCGACAGCCGCAATGATCGCGAATGAAACGATGCGTTGTATCGATGGATGGCGCATGCACTTGGTTGCATCGACGGAAATCGAACCATAAGCCATTTCGCACATCGATGTGCACGCATCAAACCAATGTGACTTTAGTGCGATTGTCATGACGTGCGTTTCAGTGTAATGGTGAAAAAGCGACCGGATGAACTGCCATCCGTGACTGCTTCGCCCGGAGGGGGCGTGCAGTGCAATCGCTTCGATTCCACGAACGACGACAGTGAAGGGGTATGCAATGCGGAAGAAGAAACTCGGCCTCGCGATCCAGTGCGGCCTGCTGGTGCTCGCGAGCGCAACGGCAAGCGCACAAACCACGACCGATGCGCAGCAGCAACAGGCTCCACAACAGCAACCAGCATCCAGCCAGTCACTGGGAACGGTGACGGTCACGGGATCGCGCATTCCGCGCGCGCAAATCGAAGGGCCGGCTCCGGTCACCGTCATCACGGCTGACCAGATCAAGTCGGCCGGCTTCACCAATGTCCCCGAAGTGCTGCGTTCGCTTTCGCAAAACAGCGGCAGCGTGCAGGGCCAGCAGAACTTCACCAGTGCGCAATCCACGCCGGGCGCACAGGCGGTCGACCTGCGCGGCCTCGGCCCCAACCACACGCTAGTGCTGATCAATGGTCGCCGCATCGCCGACTTCCCGTTGCCGCTTGAAGGCCGCAGCAACTTCACCGATATCGGCAACATCCCGCTGGGCATGGTCGAACGCGTCGAAGTGCTGACCGGCAGCGCATCGGCGATCTACGGTTCCGACGCCATGGCCGGCGTCATCAACTTCATCCTGAAGAAGAAGGCCGATGGCACCACGATCGACTACCGCTTCGGCGACACCAGTCGCGGCGGCGGCCAATCGCACAAGCTGACGCTGACCAGCGGCTTCGAACGCGGCGGTTTCAGCGGCATTTTCGGACTGGAATTGCTCGACAAGAAGCCGTTGTGGGGCTACCAGCGCAAGGTCCAGGATTCCACCCTCGATGCGCCGACGTCGCGCCGCCAGTTGCCGCGCCTCACCGCGCAACTCTACGACTGGGACGACGACGTCAACATCGCGCCGGCCGATGGCTGCAAGGCGATGTCGGGACTGAACCAGGGCACCACGGGATTGGCGCACGACAGGTACGGCGAGCCTTATTGCGGCAGCGATCGCGCCATCGCTTATCGCACGATCGAGAACGAACGCAAAGGCGTGAACGCCTACGGATCGTTCGAATACCGTTTCTCGGACAATCTGTCGTGGTTCGCCGATGTCCAGCTCGGATACCAGAAGGTCAAGCTGCTGACGGGCACCAACGGCAACGACGTCGCCAGCGACGTCATGGGCTGGGAATTCCACGATCCCAACTCGACCAACAATTACCGCAGCAAGATGTTCTACAACGCGGGGACCGGCCACTACGAGATCTGGACGCGGCAATTCACGCCGGAAGAAATCGGCGGCCTGAAGAACCGCATGAACGTCACCACAGAAAAGACGCTGGGCCTGACCACCGGCCTCAAGGGCGCCTTCGCCGAGAAATGGAACTGGGAAGCGGCATACAACCATTCGCAGTACAACGCCGACGTCGGCATGCCGCGCATCAAGGCGGCAGCGGCCAATGCGCTGATCCTCGGGCCGCAGCAAGGCTATGACGCCGATGGCTACGCGATCTTCAGCCCGGATCCGAACCGCCTGTTCACGCCGCTGACGCAAGCGCAATTCGCCTCGATCGCCGCGATGTCAACCTTCCGTCCCAAGGCCAGCAACGACGACCTCAGCTTCACCGCCGACACGGAACACCTGTTCTCGATGCCGGCCGGCAATGTCGGCTTTGCCGGCGTCGTCGAATACGGGCGCCAGTCGTATCGCATCAACCCCGATCCGCTCGCCCTGACCGCCGATGCCTACTACGGCCCGCAATACGGCGACGGCAGCGGCAGCCGCAACCGCTGGAGCGCCGCGGGCGAAATGCGCATGCCGCTGTTCTCCACCTTGCAGGCCAGCATCGCCGGTCGTTACGACCGCTACAGCTACGGCGGCAAGAGCCCGGGCAAGTTCACCTACAGCCTCGGCATGGAATGGCGTCCGGTCCAGTCGCTGCTGGTGCGTGGCTCCTATGGCACGGGTTTCCGCGCGCCCGACATGCATTACCTGTTCGCGGGCAACGACTATTACCGCACCCGTTACGCCACCGACTACTACCACTGCCGCACCGACGTGCCCGGCGCCAGCAACGGCTTCTGCTACGACGACGGCAGCTGGGACGGCGCGACGTTCGACATCTACCACGGCAACGAAGCCTTGAACGTCGAGACCAGCAAATCGTTCACGGCCGGCCTCGTGTGGTCGCCCAGCGCCAACTTCGACCTGACGGCGGACTACTACAAGATCAAGGTGATGAACCAGGTGCAGGTGCAGGATCGCGAACGCCTGCGCCAGACCGAAGCCGATTGCCGCCTCGGCGTCACCGACAGCGGCGCCAGGGTCGACGTCAATTCACCGACCTGCGTCGACGCGCTCGCGCGCGTGATCCGCGACAGCAATGGCGACATCACCAGCGTCCACTTCGCGCCGATCAACATCGCCCAGGAGCAGACGTCGGGCATCGACCTGACCGCCAACTACCGCCTGCGCACTGCCAGGGTCGGCGATTTCCGCTTCAGTGCCAACTACAACTGGACTCAGCGCCACACCCGCGTGCAATACCCGGGCGACCCGGTGGAGAACATGCTGGATGTCAGCTTCGCCGACACCACGCTGCCGCGCACCAAAGGCAATGTCGGCGTGACCTGGAGCAGGAACGCCTGGGGCGCCAGCCTGTTCGGCAACTATGTCGGTCGCGTCGCCAACTACAACAACGACGCATGGACCGAAGCCACCTGGCGCTTCAATGGCGGCGCACGCTACGACATCAACGACCACCTGCGCCTGTCGCTGTCGGTCAACAACCTGTTCGACAAGATGCCGCCGAAGGATGCGACCTGGGCCAACTATCCGTACTACGACACCTCGTGGTTCGATGCGGTCGGCCGCAGCTACTTCCTGTCGGTCACCTGGAAGCTCGGCGGCAAGGCGTTGTAATCCACCGAGCCCCGGAAAGCAAAACGCCCGGCGAGCAATCGTCGGGCGTTTTTGTTCGGATAGTCGACGAGCTTCGCGCCGCCAATCACACGTTGAAGCGGAAGTGCAGCACGTCGCCTTCCTGGACGCGGTATTCCTTGCCTTCCAGGCGCATGCGTCCGGCTTCGCGCGAGCCCGCTTCGCCGCGGTACTTGATGAAGTCGTCATAGCCGATGGTTTCGGCGCGGATGAAGCCCTTCTCGAAGTCGGTGTGAATCACGCCGGCGGCCTGCGGCGCGGTGGCGCCCTGCTTCACCGTCCACGCGCGCACTTCCTTCACGCCGGCGGTGAAATAGGTCTGCAGGCCCAGCAGCGTGTAGGCGGCGCGGATCACGCGATTCAGGCCCGGCTCTTCCAGGCCGAGGTCGGCGAGGAAAGTGTCGCGATCCTCGTCGTCGAGCTGGCTGAGCTCTTCCTCGATCGCGGCCGACACCGGCACCACCTGCGAACCTTCGGCGACGGCGCGGGCGCGCACGGCGTCGAGGTGTGCGTTGTTCTCGAAACCGTCTTCCAGCACATTGGCGACGTACATCACCGGCTTCAGCGTGAGCAGGAACAGGTCGCGCACCGCGGCGCGATCCTCGTCACTCAGGCCCATGCCGCGCGCGGGCTTGCCTTCGTCGAGGCCGGCGCGGATGCGAGCGAGCACCTCGGCGCGCGCCTTCGCTTCCTTGTCGCCGGACTTGGCGGAACGCTCGGCGCGCTGCAGCGCCTTGTCGACCGATTCGAGGTCGGCGAGCGCGAGTTCGGTGTCGATCGTCTCGATGTCGGCGATCGGATCGACCTTGTTGTTGACGTGGATGACGTCGGCATGCTCGAAGCAGCGCACGACGTGCGCGATCGCGTCGACTTCGCGGATGTGCGCGAGGAACTTGTTGCCGAGGCCTTCGCCCTTGGCCGCACCGGCAACCAGGCCGGCGATGTCGACGAACTCGACCGCGGTCGGAATCACGCGTTCGGGCTTGACGATGTCCGCCAGCGCGCCCAGGCGCGGATCGGGCACCGGCACCACGCCGACGTTCGGTTCGATGGTGCAGAAGGGGAAGTTCGCCGCGGCGATACCCGCCTTGGTCAGCGCATTGAACAGGGTCGACTTGCCGACGTTGGGCAGGCCGACGATGCCGCATTGGATCGCCATGTCAGTCTTTGCTCGTGTTGAGGCGTTTCATCGCCTCGTTGAAATTTCCCGACAGCGCCAGCGGCAGGACCGCGATGGCGTCATCGATGGAGCGGCCGATCAGGATGTCGTCGTCCGCGTTGGCGCGTCCCAGCACCCAGCCGGTGACGCGATCCTTGTGCCCGGGATGGCCGATGCCGATGCGCAGGCGACCGAACTTGCCGTGCCCGAGCAGCTTCATGGTGTCGCGCAAACCGTTCTGGCCGCCGTGGCCGCCATCGAACTTGAGGCGTGCCACGCCCGGCGACAGGTCGAGTTCGTCGTGCGCGATGAGCATCTGCTCCGGCTCGATCTTCCAGAACCGCAGCGCCGCCGTCACCGACTTGCCGGAGAGGTTCATGAAGGTCGCCGGCTTCAACAGCCAGACATCGCGTCCGCCGATGCTCGCTTTCGCGACTTCGCCGAACAGCTTGCCTTCCACCGACCAGCGCGCGCCGACCTGTGCCGCGAGTTCGTCCACAAAACGAAAACCCGCGTTGTGGCGGGTTTTCGCATGTTCGGTCCCGGGATTGCCGAGACCGACGATGAGACGCAAGGGTTCCATATCCAGGATCGCGATCGCTCCGGAATGACCCGAAGCGATCGCCAGGCGGCATTACTCGCCCTTGTCGCCTTCTTCCTTGATCGCGGGCACGTCGCCAGCGGCCGGAGCGGCGTCATCCACCACTTCTTCCTTCGTCGCGCGCGCCACGGCAACCGCCGGGTTGTGCGCGTCGTCGATGGCGTGGGCGAGCTCAACGCCCTTCGGCAGCTTGACGTCGGACAGGTGCACGGTGTCACCGACCTTGATCGCACCGAGGTCGACTTCGATGAACTCCGGCAAGTTGGCCGGCAGGCAGACGATGTCGAGGTCGTTCAGTTCGCTGGTGACGGTGGCTTCGGCGCTCTTGCCGGCCGGCGACTTGTCGATGTTGATGAAGTGCAGCGGCACCTTGACGTGCAGCTTCTGGTTGGCCTTCACGCGCTGGAAGTCCAGGTGCATGATCAGCTGCTTGTACGGGTGGCGCTGCATGTCACGCAGCAGGACCGACTCGGCCTTGCCATCGACGTTCAACGAGATGATCGAGGCATAGAACCAGTCATGCTGCTGGGCCAGCCAGGTCGGCTCGTGATCGAGTTCGATGCTGGCCGGGGCGCTGTCGCCACCGTAGACGACGGCCGGGATACGACCCGCATGACGCAGGCGGCGGCTCGCACCTTTCCCCTCGTCCTTGCGGCCGTAGGCCTTCAGAGTGTGTTCGTTCGACATTAGTGTTTCTCTCTTGCTTGGATGAAATGCCGCATCGCTGCGACTGTGATGACTCGTCCGCGACCAGACGAGCCGGTTGTTCGTCAGTCCACGTAGAGCGAACTGACGGATTCTCCGAAGGCGATGCGACGGATGGTTTCCGCCAGCAGTTCCGCAACGCTGAGTTGGCGGATCTTGCCGCAGGCCTTCGCTGCCTCGCTGAGCGGGATGGTGTCGGTCACCACCAGTTCGTCGAGGGAGGATTTGGTGATGTTGTCGATCGCCGGACCCGACAGCACCGGGTGGGTGATGTAAGCGGCGACCTTGGCCGCGCCGCGCTCCTTGAGGGCAGCAGCAGCGGCACAGAGCGTGCCGGCGGTGTCGACGATGTCGTCCACCAGCACGCAGTTCTTGCCGTCGACTTCACCGATGATGTTCATCACGGTAGCAACATTCGCGCGCGGACGGCGCTTGTCGATGATGGCGAGGTCGGCATCGTCGAGGCGCTTGGCGATCGCGCGGGCGCGCACCACGCCGCCGACGTCGGGCGACACCACCACCATGTTCTCGGTGCCGTAGGCGCGCCAGATGTCGGCGAGCAGCAGTGGCGACGAATACACGTTGTCGACCGGCACGTCGAAGAAACCCTGGATCTGGTCGGCATGCAGATCGACGGTCAGCACGCGATCGGCACCGACGGTGCCGAACATGCTGGCCACGACCTTCGCGGTGATCGGCACGCGCGCGGAACGCGGGCGGCGATCCTGGCGGGCGTAACCGAAGTACGGCACCACCGCGGTGACGCTGGTCGCCGATGCGCGCTTGAGCGCGTCGATCAGCACCAGCAGTTCGATCAGGTTTTCCGCGCTCGGGGCGCAGGTCGGCTGGATCACGAAGACGTCCTGGCCGCGGACGTTTTCCTCGATCTCCACCTGCACTTCGCCGTCGGAGAAGGTCGAAACCAGCGCCTTGCCCTGGCGCACGCCGAGTTCCGCACACACTGCCTTCGCCAACGGGCGGTTGGCATTGCCGGAAAACACCAGCAGGTTGCGTTCGTCCTTCATTGCGCGCTCCGGAGCGACAGTGGCGGTACTACAGACGGTGGAAATTCAGAAAATTTGGCAGGGGCGGAAGGATTCGAACCTACGCATGCCAGGATCAAAACCTGGTGCCTTAACCACTTGGCGACGCCCCTGTTGTGTAACGCGCCACCGCATCCTGCAATGGCGATCGCGCGGCGGACTGCACCACCCAGCTCCGGCAATGTTCCGGAACCCGCGGCAGCAGCGCTTCGGCTTGCGCGCGCGTGGCGCACTCGACGAAGACCGCACTTCCCGACCCAGTGAGTCGTGGCGACGCCCAAGGCCGCAGTGCCTGGAAGACCGCATCGACGTCCGGTTCGAGCCGGCGCAGCACCGCTTCGAAGGCATTGCCCCCGAGTCGGCCCGCGACGAAGTCGGATATTGTCGCGGGCGGAGAATCCCGCGTCAAATCAGGGGCCTGGAACAATCGGGCAGTGGCGGCGTGGACGCCGGGATGAACCAGCAGAACCCAGGCTGGCGGCAGCTCAACCGGGGTCAGTTTTTCGCCCAGGCCGGTGGCCCAGGCATTTTGACCGCGGACGAAAACGGGGACATCAGCGCCGAGCTCCAGGCCCATCTCGGCGAGGCGATCCACGCCCAGGCGGGTATTCCAGAGCAGGTCGAGGGCGACGAGGACAGTGGCGGCGTCCGAGGATCCACCACCCAGTCCGGCGCCGGTCGGGATCACCTTTTCGACGACGATGTCTGCACCTTGGCTGCTGTTGGCTTCCGATTTCAGCAGCTTGGCGGCCCGAATGGCAAGATCATCGCCCTCGGCAACACCCTCGACGGAGGTCCCGACGCGCCCGACCCGGCCATCGCCGCGCGGACGCAGGCGGATGCGGTCACCCCAATCGAGCAGCCGGAACACGGTCTGCAGCTCGTGGTAGCCATCCGGACGCCTGCCGATGATCTCCAGGAACAGGTTGAGCTTGGCCGGAGCCGGCCACTGACTCCAACCCTCGCCGTCCAAGCCGTTCATTGCTCGAGAGGACCCCAGCGGTCGATGACCAGGCGGACGCGATCGTCGCCCCGGGTGGCGTTGATGCGGGACGGCCGGCCCTGGACGTCGCGGGCGAGGTAGTCGATCTGCCATCCGCCCTGCACCAGCGTGGCGAGGTTGTCACCGGCGAATGCGGCCTTGTCGAGTCGCTGCGAAGGATCGGGATAGCCGCGCATCCAGTGGCGCAGCGCCTGGACTGGAATCTCGAAACCGGTGGCTTCGCGCAGCAGCGCGGCGCCATCGGCACCCGTGCGCGGCCCGCCCGCCATGCCTTCCAGCGTGGCGCGCCCGTTCTGTTCCTGCAGGCGCCAGCCCTGGCGAGTGATCGGCGCGGTGAGGACAATCAGATATGACCCGGACGATCCGGCATCTTCCCATTCCACGCCGAGGCTGCCCGACTGGCGGCCGTGGTTGATTGCAGCGCGACCGCCCATCCCCCACGATCCTGTCTGCGCGGATGCGGTCAATGCATCGATGCGATGCACGCATTCGGCGTTCTTCGACAGCAACGGCTCGCAGACCAGCGTCGCGACCGCCGGCGGAGGCGCTGTCGGAATGGTGCTACACGATGCCAGCAACACTGCCGTCGCCGCCAACGCGAGGCGACGCGATTTCACGTCTTCACCCCGAGCTTGTCGAGCGTGCGCTGCAGCGCCTTGTTGTCCGGTTCGAGCTTGCGCGCTTCCTCGAAGTAACGGCGCGCGTCATCGCGATGCCCCTGCACCCACAGCACTTCACCGATATGGGTGGCGATCTCGGGGTCTTTCTGCAGGATGTAGGCGCGACGCAGGTAAGGCAGCGCTTCGTCGGTCTTGCCGAGGCGATACAGCACCCAGCCATAGCTGTCGATGATGGCGGCGTTGGCGGGATCGGCGGCGCGCGCGCGATCGATCAGCTGCAGCGCCTCGGCGTAGCGCGTGGTGCGGTCGGCGAGCGTGTAACCAAGCGCGTTGAGCGCCGCGACATTCTCGGGATCGGTGACCAGGATCTTGCGCAGGTCGGCTTCGCTCTTGTCGATGCGATCCATGCGCTCCCACGCCAGCGCACGCGCATAGAGGATGCCCGGCTCGTCCTGCAGCGCGGCGATGCCGCGATCGTAGACGGCGATTTCGCCCTTGTCGTCCTTGTCCTTGCGCCGCAACTCGCCTTCCAGCAGGTAGGCATCGCGCTGCACGTTGCCGTCCACGCGCGGATCGGTCTGCAGCGCCTGCAGACCCTTGTATGCCTCGTCCTTGTGGCCCTGTTCGTATAGGACGTTGGCGCTGCGCAGGCGCGCGGTGTCGGCTTGTTCGCCGGTGACGCCCGCGTACCACTTCAGGGCTTCGTCGTAGTGCTTCAGCGTTTCCGCCAACGTGCCGAGCAGCAGGCGATTGCGCGGATCGTCAGTGCCGCTGCGGTGCTTCGCGAATTCGTAGAGACGCGCGAGGCCGGCGTCGTCCTTGGCCTTGTCGAGCATCGCCGCGCGCAGGCCGATCGTGTCGGTCGATTGCGCGCCCTTCGCCAGCACGCGCTCGGCGGCGCTGAAGTCTCCCAGCGCCTCATATTGCCCGGCGACCGACAGGCGCAGGTCGGCATCGTTGGCGACCCTGGATTCGAGTGGAGCGATGACGGCGCGGGCTTCCTCGATCTTGCCTTCGTCCATCAACTGGCTGGAACGCAGCAGGGCGACGCGCGGATCCATCGGGAAACGCTTGACCGTCTCCGCCACCAGCGTTTGCGACAGCTGCGGCTGCGACAGTTTCTGCGCCAGCCCGGCATAGGCCAGCCAGGCCTGGACGTCGTTCGGCAAGGCGTTGCTGCCCACCAGCGACGACAGCACCTGCGCCGCCACCTTCGGATCCTTGCTGCCGCCGGACAACGCGACCAGCACGTATTTCCAGCCGCGCGGATCGCGATCGGCGATCAGGCTGCGGGCCTGCGTCGTGGCCGCGGCGGCATCGTCGGCGCGCAGGCGCAGGGTGAGGTCGGCCATCCGCACCACCAGCGAATCCGGTGCACTCGGCCGCCACAGTTCCAGCGCCTCGGCGGCGTGGGCGTTGTCATCGGCCAGCAGCGCGATGCGGGTGGCGCGCTCCGCCAGCACGGGATCTCGGCTGGCCTTGGCGGCCGCAAGGTAATGCTGGGCGGCATCCTTGAGCCGGCCTTCCTGCAAGGCGAATTCGCCCGCCAGCGATTCGGCGAGCGCGCCGGACTGTGGCTGCGGTTTCGCGGCCAGGGCCGGGCCGGACAACGCGGGCAACAATGCCAACGTCAGGACAATGGAACGGAAAGATGGAGCGAAACCGGGCATCCTGCGGTACCAAGCGTAAAATGTCGGACGTTTTGCAGCTTACCTCAGGCACCTGAACCCGCGACCCCATGACGCTTGTCGCTCTCGGCTTGAACCACCAGACCGCGCCGGTTGCCCTGCGCGAACGGGTGGCGTTCGCCGGCGATGCCTTCGCACCCGCATTGACGGCGCTGCGCGCGCTGCCGCAGGTGGAGGAAGTGGTGCTGCTGTCCACCTGCAACCGCACGGAGGTCTATGCCGTCGGCGAGGATGCCGCGCCGGCGGTGGCCGAATGGCTGGCGACGCACGCGGCGGAGTCGACCGATCTCCACGCCTATCTCTACCGCCATCACGAAGGCGACGCAGCGCGTCATCTGTTCCGGGTCGCGGCCGGACTGGACTCGCTGGTACTGGGCGAACCGCAGATCCTCGGACAGGTGAAGGACGCCTGGAGCCTGGCGCGCGGCAGCGGCGCGATGGGCCCGCAACTCGACCGGCTGTTCCAGCAGGCCTTCGCCACCGCCAAGCGCGCGCGCACCGATACCGCGATCGGCGCCAATCCCGTTTCGGTGGCATCGGCGGCGGTGAAGCTGGCCCGCGACTCGTTCGCGCGGCCGCAGGATTCCACCGTGCTGCTGATCGGCGCCGGCGAAACCATCGAACTCGCGGCACGCCACCTTGTGCAAGCGAACGTGCGACGCCTGTTGATCGCCAATCGCACGCTGGCCCACGCCCAGGCATTGGCGACCATGCATGGCGGCTACGCGCTGGCGCTGGACGAACTCGATCGCCATCTCGCCGAAGCCGACATCGTGTTTTCGGCAACGGCCAGCCAGCAGCCGATCCTGCATCGCCCGCAAGTGGAAGCCGCGCTGGTGGCGCGCAAGCATCGCCCGATGCTGCTGGTCGACCTCGCGGTCCCGCGCGACATCGCCGCCGACATCGCCGAGCTGCGCGACGTCTTCGTCTACACCGTCGACGACCTGCAGCGCGCGGTCGAGGACAACCGTCGCAGCCGCAAGGACGCCGCCGAAGCCGCGGAAGCGATCATCGACCTGCAAGTGGCGCGTTACATGGAAGTCGCCGGGGCCACGATGGGCATGGATGGCGTGCGCGCCGTGCGCGCCCATGGCCAGCGCCTGCAACAGGACGCGCTGATGCGCGCGCGCCAGCAACTTGCCGCGGGACAACCTGCGGACGCGGTGCTCGACCAGCTCGCGCACACCCTGACGAATCGCCTGCTGCACGCACCGACCGTCGCCGTGCGCGATGCCGCGTTGCGCGGCGATGCCGAATTGCTGCGCGCCGCTGCGCGCATGTTCCCCGACCACCCTGATTCTTCCGACGATGCTGCCGAGCCTGCGCCGCAAGCTTGAAGTCCTTGCGGAACGTCGCGACGAACTGGAACGGCTGCTGGCCGATCCGGGCGTGATCGCCGACGCCAAGCAATTCCGCAAACTCTCGCGCGAGTTCTCGCAGCTCGAACCGCTGTCGATCGCGCTGGCGGAAGAACGGCGGCTGCAGGACGCGCTCGCCTCGGCGCAGGCGATGCGCGACGACCCCGAACTGCGCGATCTCGCCAACGAGGAAATCGCCGAAGCCAATGCGCGTCTCACCGAACTCGATGGCGAACTGACCGCGCACCTGGTACCGAAGGACGCCCGCGACGACGGCAGCCTCTATCTGGAAGTGCGCGCCGGCACCGGCGGCGATGAAGCCGCGATCTTCGCCGGCGACCTCTTCCGCATGTATTCGCGCTATGCCGAGAAACAGGGCTGGCGCGTCGAAGTGGAATCGGCGAATCCCGGCGAACACGGCGGCTTTCGCGAAGTGGTGGCGCGCGTCGAAGGCAGCGGCGCGTATTCGCGGCTGAAGTTCGAATCTGGCACCCATCGCGTGCAACGCGTCCCCGAAACCGAATCGCAGGGCCGCATCCACACCTCGGCGGCGACGGTGGCGATCATCGCCGAGGACGCCGGCGACATCGACGTCGAGATCAACCCCGCCGACCTCAAGGTCGACACCTATCGTTCCAGCGGCGCCGGCGGCCAGCACGTCAACAAGACCGAATCGGCGATCCGCATCACCCACGTGCCAAGCGGCGTGGTGGTGGAATCGCAGACCGAACGCAGCCAGCACGCCAACCGCGACAAGGCGATGAAGCGGCTGAAGGCGATGCTGGTGGAGGCCGAGCTGGAAAAACGCGAGGCCGCGCAGGCCGCCGATCGCAAATTGCAGGTTGGCAGCGGTGATCGCAGCCAGCGCATCCGCACCTACAACTTCCCGCAGGGACGGATCACCGATCACAGGGTGGAAGGACTGACCCTGTACGATCTCCCCAACATCCTGGAAGGTCAGCTCGATGCGCTGGTCGACCGCCTGTCACGCGAAGCCCAGGCCGATGCCCTGGCGAAACTCGAGGAGGCGCCATGAAACCCGTCGTGGACCGCGCGACGCTCGACGATCTCGATGCCCTCGCCCCGTTGTTCGACGGCTACCGCCAGTTCTACGAGCAGCCTTCCGACATCCAGCGCGCGCACGACTGGCTGAAGGCCCGCATCGGCCAGAACGAATCGGTGGTGCTGCTCGCGCGTCACGACGGCGCGCCCGCCGGTTTCGTCCAGCTCTATCCGATGTATTCGTCGGTGCGCACCGCGCGCATCTGGGTGTTGAACGATCTCTTCATCGCCCCGGAATTCCGTCGCCACGGCACCGCCCGCGCCCTGCTGGACGCCGCGACGCAATTCGCCAAGGAAGACGGCGCCGCCTTCATCATGCTGGAAACGACGCGCGACAACGAAGCCGCGCGCGCCCTGTATCGCGCCGCCGGCTGGCACGAAGATTCCACCCAGTGGTATTCCAAACTCCTCTGACCCGGACGACACGATGGGCAAGTTGAAGCGCAAGCATTACGAACACGCCCTGGAGCCGATGCAACTGGAACTGGTGCAGATGGCGCGCTGGCTGCAGCACACCGGCAAGCGCCTGGTGGTGGTGATCGAAGGCCGCGACACGGCGGGCAAGGGCGGCGTGATCGAGGCGATCATGCAGCACCTCAATCCGCGCCAGGTGCGCCACGTCGCCCTGCCCAAGCCGGACAGCCGCGAGCAGACCGAGTGGTATTTCCAGCGCTACGTGCAGGAATTGCCCGCCGGCGGCGAGATCGCGCTGTTCGACCGCAGCTGGTACAACCGCGCCGGCGTCGAGAAGGTGATGGGTTTCGCCACCCCGGACCAGGTCGCGACGTTCCTGCGCCAGGCGCCGGTGTTCGAGAAACAACTGGTCGACGACGGCATCCTGCTGTTCAAGTACTGGCTGTGCTGCGACCAGATCGAACAGGAAAAACGCTTCGCCGAGCGCAGCGCGAATCCGCTGAAGGGCTGGAAGCTGTCGCCGATCGACATCAAGGCGCGCGAGCAATACGTCGCCTATACCGACGCGCGCGAAACCATGCTCAAGGCCACGCATACCAAGCAGGCGCCGTGGACACTGGTCGACTTCAACGACCAGAAACTCGGCCGACTGACGCTGATCCGCGACCTGCTCGACCGCCTGCCCGACACCCGCATCCCCGATGACGCGATCACCCTGCCCCCGCTTGGCGGCAAGTTCCATCGCGAGCGTTACGGCACGCTCAAGCCGATCAAATCGTTCAAGGGTTGAGCGGCGGCGCCTGCACCGGACGGCCCAGCTCGTCGAGCGCGATCATCACGAACTGGCCGCGCGTGCACAGTTTGCGATCCCCGGTGAGGAGATCTTCGGCGACCAGTTCCACGTCGACGTGCATCGAGCTGCGCCCCACCTTCACCACGCGCGCGATGGTCTCGACCAGTTGGCCCTTGCGCACCGGCTGGTTGAAATCGACTTGTTCGGAACGTGCCGTGACCACGGTGCTGCGGGCATAACGCGACGCGGCGATGAAGGCGGCCATGTCCATCCACGCCAGGGCTTGTCCACCGAACAGCGTACCGAGGTGATTGGTGTGATCCGGGAAGACCATCTCGAGGAGACGCACCTCGGTCGGGCGTGGATCGTTGGCAATGGCTTCGGACATGGCGGCGGTTCCGTCTGTGCTGATTCTCGAAACCACCTTACATGTTGCGTCGCAGCATCGCCAGTCGAATCGTTTTTCAGCCCAGCTGGACAGGCACCGGCGGCGGATTGAGTTCGGTGAACATGCCGTTCCAGTAGGGGTAATAGGGATACGGCGGAACCACCGCGCTGGCGGCATCGAGTCGCGCGATCTGTGCGGCATCGAGTGACCATCCAGCGGCATCGAGGTTCTGCCGCAACTGCTGCTCGTTGCGCGCACCGATCAACACCGTCGACACGGTCGGCCGTTGCAGCAACCAGTTCAACGCGATCTGCGGAACGGCCTTGCCGGTCTCGGCCGCGATTTCATCCAGCACGTCGATGACGCGATACAGGCGCTCCTCGTCCACCGGCGGCGCGAATCCGGCGGTGTCGTGCAGGCGACTGCCGGGCGGCAGCGGCTGGCCCCGGCGGATCTTGCCGGTCAGTCTTCCCCAACCCAGCGGACTCCACACCACGGCGCCAATGCCCTCCTCCCGATCCAGCGGCATCAACTCCCATTCGTAGTCGCGCCCGATCAGCGAGTAATAGACCTGGTTGGCGATGTAACGCGAGTAGCCGCGGCGATCGGCGATCGCCAGCGACTTCATCAACTGCCAGCCGGAGAAGTTCGACACGCCGAGATAACGGATCTTGCCCGCCGTCACCAGGCCATCGAGCGTCGACAACGTTTCCTCGATCGGCGTGTGCGCATCGAAGGCATGCAATTGCAGCAGGTCGATGTAGTCGGTGCCGAGCCGGCGCAGCGATGCATCCACGGCCTTCAGCAATCGCGATCGCGAGGCGCCGACATCGTTCGGGCCATCGCCGAGGCGGAGCGCGGTCTTGGTCGAGATGATTGCCTGGTCGCGCCGCCCCTTCAATGCCGCGCCGAGGATTTCCTCGGACGCGCCATCGGAATAGACATCGGCGGTATCGAAGAAATTGACCCCGGCATCGAGGCAGATATCGATGAGGCGGCGCGCTTCTTCGACGTCGGTATTGCCCCATGCGGAGAACAGCGGACCCTTGCCGCCGAACGTGCCGACACCAAAGCCGAGCGCGGGCACCTTGAGGCCGGAAGCGCCGAGAAAACGTGTTTCCATGATCAGTCTCCTGCAGAGTTGGATGAAGTTCGAAAGGCGGATGCGCCGGCGATCGACAGTCGTTCGCCAACGGCGCGAGCCATGGCTTCATAACCGACATCCCCGGGGTGCAGGTGATCTCCGGAATCGTAGCGTTGCAACATGCGAGACGGCCGCGCGGGATCACGCAGCAACGCGTCGAAATCCACGACGGCGTCGAATTCTCCGCTGTCGCGGATCCAGTGGTTGACCGTGCGCCGCAGGCGGTCTTTGGCAACGGTGTAGTAACCCGTGATCGGAGTTCCTTCCAACGCGCCTTCAAACGGCGTAAGCGTGGCGCCAACGATGCGCACGCCACTGCCGTGCGCACGCGCGATCAGCTGGCGATATCCCGCGATCAACGTGTCGGCATCGACCATCGGTGCATCCGGCGCAAATGGTGTGCCGGGCCACGCGATGTCATTGATGCCCATCAGCACAACCACGGTATTGACGCCTGGCTGGGCCAGCACATCGCGGTCGAGGCGGGCCAGGGCGCTTTCTCCCATGCCACCGGCGAGCAAGCGTGCGCCGGAAATGCCGCCATTGACCACTGCGATCCCACGGTCGCCCAGGGCGCGGCTGAGAAAGTCTGGCCAGCGCCGCTCCTCGCCAGGCGTCGACGCATTGCCATCGGTGATCGAATCACCGAATGCGACGATCAGTTTGGGTGAGTCGGCCTCGACCTGGACCGCACTGACGAACAACCGAACCGGAGCCCTGGCGCTGAATCGGAAGCGGGTTGCCGCAGCTGCATTGCCGTCGGCGATCCAGGCGTCTTCAAGCCCTTCCCAGTGAAAGGTCGCCGGCGCGGTCGGCTGAGGCAGGTAGAGACTCAGCAACACATGATCGCCGGCGCGAGTCGGCATTGCGACGGGATCACTCACCCATGCCGCGCCCGCAGGAATCGAAACCGTGGTGCGTCCGGAGAAGGTCAGGATGCGATCGCTACCCGCCAAACCATCCGGGCCTTGACCCGCGATGGCGAGATCAGCCGCGCCCACGACCAGCGGCGTGTCACCGTAAACATTCGTCAACACCACGCGCAGGCGTGCGCCATCCACGGCGACCCTCACGCGCTGGCGCACGGTCTGGTTCCACAAACCGGCCGGCAATTTGGTCGGCAACGGGAAATTGCCATCCCACCGCGCTTGCGGGCTGGCGTACCACGCGGTGACCCAACGCTTCGCCGACCATGCGTCTGCGGCAACGCCAAACCACAGCAGGACAACCAGCAGCGCCGATACGATCTTCGCTTGCAATCCTTGCATCAGTGCACTCCTTGTCCCGCTTTCAGGAAAGCGGAAGCAGGCGTGCTTGCATTGGCGAAGCGTTCCCTTCGGATCGCATACAACGCGACCAGCAATGCAGATGCGGGCACCAATGCGCCGACCCAGGTCAACGCCGGCAGACCGGTGCCGGACGCGATCACGGCGCCACCCAGCCACGCGCCGAACGCGTTGCCGAGGTTGAACGCACCGATGTTCAGGCTGGAGGCGAGGCTTTGCGCACCCTCGGCCTTGCGCAGCACCCACAGTTGCAGCGGCGCGACCGTGGCGAACGCAGCCGCACCAAGCAGGCCGGCGAACAGCACCATCGCGATCTTGTCGTGCAGGGCGAAAGCCATCAGCGCCATGACCGCCGCCAAAGCCGCCAGCGTGCCGAGCAGCGCTTTTGCCAGGCCGCGATCGGCGAAGCGACCGCCAAGCAGATTGCCGATGATCATGCCGACGCCGAACACCAGCAGGATCGGCGACACCGCCGCGTCGGTGAAACCGGTGACCTGGGTCAGCAACGGCTGGATGAAGGTGTAAACGGTGAACATGCCGCCGAAGCCGAGCACGGTCATCAGCAGGCCCAGCAACACCGGCGGCCGCGCTACCGCACGCAGCTCGTCGCCGAGCCGGGCGGCTTCGTGCGCGCCACGGTCGCGTGGCACCAATGTCGCGATCACGCCTGTCGCGATCACGCCGACCGCGGCCACCGCCCAGAACGTCGCGCGCCAGCCGTAGTGCAGGCCCAGCCAGGCGCCGGCCGGGACGCCAAGCAGCGTCGCCACGGTGAGGCCGGTGAACATGATCGAGATCGCCGACGCCTTGCGGTCCTCATCGACCAGCGAGGTGGCGACCACCGCGCCGACGCCGAAGAAGGTGCCGTGCGCCAGCGAGGTCAGCACGCGCGCGGCCATCAGCAATCCATAGTTCGGCGCCAAGGCGCAGGCCAGGTTGCCGAGAGTGAACACCACCATCAACGCGACCAGCACCGCCTTGCGCGGCAGGCGTCCGGTCGCCGCGGTCAGCAGCGGCGCACCCGCGAAAACGCCCAAGGCATAGCCCGAGATCAGCAGGCCGGCGCTGGCGATGGTGACGTGGAGGTCGGAGGCGACCTGCATCAGCAGGCCCATGATCACGAACTCGGTGGTGCCGATGCCGAAGGCGCCGGCAGTCAGGGCATAGACGCCCATGGGCATGCCGCGGCGGGCTATCGGGGAAGAGGTCATTGCCACGATTCCTGAACTGGAAGGCGGACAGGGTGAGGCTTCCCATCCATTCGAAAAATGGTGAATATCTGGATTGACTATCAATTGAAAATTGATAATGAACCGGATTGGCGACCTCGACCTGTTCCTGCACGTCCTCGACCAGGGCTCGATCACCGCGGCCGCGCGCAGCCTGGACCTGTCGGTGGCGGTCGCCAGCCAGCGGCTGAAACGGCTGGAGAACGAGTTGGGCGTGCGCCTGTTCCACCGCACCACGCGCCGGCTGCACCCCACGCCGGAAGGACTGGCGCTGGCCCAGCAGGGCCGGCCATTGGTCGAGGAGCTGGAATCGCTTGGCGCCAGCCTGCGCGAAGGTGCACGCGAGGTCTCCGGCACATTGCGGGTCACGCTGTCGGCGACCTTCGGACGCCAGTACGTGTCGCCACTCTTGCCGGAATTCATGGCCCGGCACCCGAAGCTGCGCCTGCGCACGCACCTGACCGACCAATCGGTCGATCTCGTCAGCGAGGGCTACGACCTGGCCATCCGCATCGGCGCGCTGGAAGACTCCAGCCTGGTCGCGCGCCGCATCGCCTCGAATCGACGCGTGGTCTGCGCCTCATCCGACTATCTCGCGCGACACGGTGAACCGCGCACCCCGCAGGAGCTGGCCGACCACGACTGCCTGCTCCTGTTCGGTCGCGATGGTCCCCACGACCTGTGGCGCTTCACCGCTCCCGATGGCGCCGATTTCGCCGTGCGCGTGCATGGCCGCTTCGAGAGCGACCTGGGCGAATTTATCCGTGACGCCGCGTTGGCCGGCCAGGGCATCGCGACGTTTTCGCTATGGCATGTCATCGACGATCTGCGCGCGGGCCGGATGCAGGTGATCCTGCCGGACTACCGGTTGCCGGCCACGTCGATCAACGCGGTGACGCCACACCGCCGCACCACTCCGCCGCGCGTGCGCGCCTTCGTCGACTTCCTCAGTGAGAAATTCGGCGACGTGCCGCCCTGGGAACGTTGATCGTCAATTCGCCGCGGGGCCGCCCGCTGCCGCGATCGCCGCTTCGATGTCGGCGGCCTTGACCGGGCGCATGAAACGCTTCACCACCTTGCCCTGCGGATCGATCAGCCAACTGATCGGCAAGGTCGGCGGCAAGCCGAAATCGGCAGGCGGCGATCCGGGATCGACCTGCACGATCGGGTAGACCACCGGATGCTTCTGCAGGAACGCCTGCAATTCCGCTGGAGCGATGTCGTCATTGGCGATCCCGACCACCTTGATGTACTCGCGCAACGCCGCCAGCGCCGAAAGATCCGGCATCTCCTGCAGGCACGGACCGCACCACGTCGCCCAGTAATTCACCACGACCCAATGGCCGCGCTGCTCGGCGAGATCGAAGGTTTTGCCATCGACGGTGGGGAGGCGGAGCTTTGGTTGCGCGCCGACATCGGCGAGCCCCGCAGCAGGCGACGGCGTCGGAGTCGCGGGCTGCGTTGGCGCAGGCTTGGCGGCAGGCGACGTTGCCTGCGGCTGCTCCGGATGCGGTTTGCATGCGGCCAGCACCAGCACGACGGCAAGCGCGGACAAGCGGAGAGAGCGGTTCATCGTGTTCATTGCAGTTCGTTTCCGGTTTCGGAATAGATGGTGGCGACCTTGCGCTTCATCGCTTCGCGCAGTGGCATGCGCAATTCGTCGATCACGCGCATCACGTCGCTGCCCAGCGCATCGTCGCGCATCGGCAGCATCGTCTCCTCGACCGGGATGCGCAATTGCGCGACGACATAGAGCTCGCTGAGGCTGACGTCCGCAAGGTCGCGCGACAGCAGCCATTCGCCGGTTTCGGCGCGCTTGACGATGCCGGCTTCGCTCAGCTTCGACAGCATCTCCTGCACCAGCGAATCGGTGAGGATCGGGTCGAGTTCGCGCAGTTCGTCGGCGTGCAAGCCGTGGCCCTGGCCGCGCGCGATCTGGAAACGCCCGAGCATGCGCAGCAGCCCGTAGATTTCGCAGCCTTCCGGCAGGCGCAATGTCGCCGGCTGGTAACGGAATGCCGACAGGCTCGACGCAAACGACGCGCCCAGCAGCACGGCGACCCAGCTCAGGTAGATCCACAACAGGAAGATGGGGATGAAGGCGACCGTGCCGTACAGCTTTTCGTAGCTGCGGAACGTGCCGAGATAGATGCCCATGCCCCATTTGACGAATTCGAACACCACCGTGGCCAACAGCGCGCCGGCGAATGCGTGTCGCCATTGCACGGTGCGATGCGGTACCACGCGATACAGCAGCAGGAACGCGACCAGCTCGATCGACGACGGCGCCATCCGCAGCATGAAGGTTTCGAGTACGCGTCCCGGTTCGGACGCGAACACGCTCATCGCGAACAGCTTGGCCGACAGCGACATGCTGGCGACCGCGATCAGGGTGCCGAGCGTGAGCACCGTCCAGTAGACGAGGAAGCGCGCGAAACGCGGACGCGCCACCGGCACCCGCCAGATGCGGTTGAAGATCGATTCCACGCTGGTCAAGGTGATCAACAGCGACAGCACCAGCGCGATGATGCCGGCGGCGGTGAGCTGACTCGCATTGAGCGAGTACTCGCTGATGTAGTGCTGCACCTGGCTCGCCGCGCTCGGCACGAAATTCGCGAAGACATAGTCGGTGAGCTGGCCGCGCAGATCCGCATACACCGGGAACGCCGCCAGCATTCCGAACACCACCGTCGCCAGCGGCACCAGCGCGAACACGGTGGTATAGGCCAGCGAGCCCGCCGACTGGAACAGGTTGTCGTCCCAGAAACGGCGGCCGAGGAAACGCATGAAGACCGCGCGCCGCACCGGGTCGCGGAGCTGCAACAGGCGGGACACGATCTGGTCGGGGATCCGGGGCATGACGCACAAGATAGCCGGTCGGCCGTAAAGCCGGCCACGTACACTGTCCGGATGAAAGAGATTCTCGTCCTCTATTACAGCCGCGGCGGATCGGTCGCGGGGCTGGCCCGCCAGGTCGCGCGCGGCATCGGCGAAGTCCCCGGCATGGCCGCGCGCCTGCGCACGGTGCCGCCAGTCGCGCCGCAGACGCAGCAGGTCCTGCCGCCCGTTCCCGAGGAAGGCGCACCCTATCTCGAGGCCCGCGATCTCGACGAATGCGTCGGTTACGCCATCGGCAGCCCGACCCGTTTCGGCAGCATGGCCGCACCGATGAAGCACTTCTTCGACGGCCTCGGCGCGCAATGGGCCAGCGGCACCCTGGTCGGCAAGCCGGCCTGCGTGTTCACCTCGACCGCGACCATGCACGGCGGCCAGGAGTCGACACTGCTCGGCATGCAGGTCCCGCTGCTGCACCACGGCTGCGTCATCGTCGGCATCCCCTTCACCGAAACGCGCCTGAGCACCACGCGCACCGGCGGTACGCCCTATGGCGCCAGCCATGTTTCCGGACCGCAGGACGATGCCGAACTCAGCGATGACGAAACCCAACTCGCGCGCGCGCTCGGCAAGCGCATCGCCACCATCGCCGCCCTGCTCTCCTCCGGCACGCACGCGTCATGACGCCCGCACGCCGGATCCTGTTCGCGGCACTGGTGCTGCTGGCCCTGCTCGATCTTGCCTGGTTCTGGCATGAGCCCCTGGCGCGCATCGTGTTCACGCTGCCGCCCGCGTTGTGCGCACTCGGCGTGTGGATGCGCCGACGCACCGCCGGATTCTGGTCGGGCGTGCTGGCGCTGCTGTGGTTTTCGCACGGAGTGATGGTGGCGTGGACGCGTCCGCCGGAACGCCTGCAGGCATGCGCGGAAATCGTGCTGGCCGTGGTGGTGATCCTCGCCGCCAGTCTGCCCGGCATGCGCGCGCGTTTTGCCCAACGACGGGCCGCGCCAAAGGTTTAAACTGGCCACCACGCCGCCGGAATCCATTCAATGCGCAACCTCGTACTCGTCGCCGCGATCGTCTCGTTCCCGCTGGCACTGCACGCGCAGGACGATCTGCTGAACCAGAGCCGCGCGGCGATGACCGCCAACTGCGTCAAGACCGCGCAGGAAAAGAGTCCGCAGCTTCCCGCCGCGAAGGTCCAGATGTATTGCAGCTGCGTCTCGAACCGCTTGATCACCGACCAGGCCAGCCTCATCCGCGTCAGCGAAGCCGGCTTGAAAATGATGCGCAAGGAGCCGGGCGCGCAGGAAGAATTGGCGAAACTCGCGGGTCCCGCCGCATTGATGTGCGCCAGCGAAATGCAGGGCAAATAAGATGGACGACCTGCTGATCGTCACCACCGGCGGCACCATCGACAAGATCTATTTCGATGCGAAATCGGACTATCAGGTCGGCGATCCACAGATCGGCCGCATCCTCACCGCGCTCGGCGTGGCCTTCCGCTTCCACGTGATCCCGCTGCTGCGCAAGGATTCGCTGTTCATCGACAACAGCGATCGCGAGTTGATGCGCGCCACCATCGCCGCCCAGGCCGAGCGCTGCGTGCTCGTCACCCACGGCACCGACAGCATGGTGGAGACCGCCAAGGTCCTGCGCACGATCTCCGACAAGACGATCGTGCTGACCGGCGCGCTGAATCCGGCGCGCTTCGAAGGTTCCGACGCCGAGTTCAACATCGGCTGCGCGGTCGGTGCGGTGCAGTCGCTGCCGCCAGGCGTCTACATCGCCATGAACGGTCGCATCTGGGATCCGGCGAAAGTGCGCAAGAACGTCGAAGCCAACCGCTTCGAGGCGGCGGGCTGAGCCATGCCGGCCCCGCGGCTCAAGCGGGTTTACGACGCGCCCGCCAGCGATGACGGCCAGCGGATCCTGGTCGATCGACTGTGGCCGCGCGGGCTGACCAAGGAAAAGGCGGCTGTCGATCTCTGGGCGAAGAGCGTTTCTCCCAGCGACGCTCTGCGCCATGAATTCCACGGCCATCCGGAACGCTGGGAAGAATTCGTCTCGGCCTACGAGAAGGAACTGGAAGGCAATCCCGCATTGGCGGAACTGAAGGAACTGGTTCGCAAGGAACGCACGACGCTGCTCTATGCCTCGCGCGACGAAGCGCACAACAACGCAGTCGTGCTGGCCGCAGTCCTGAAGAAATAATCGAAAAGCGGATGACCACGAGCAACAAGCAGGCCGTCGGAAGCGGCTACGTCCTGGAACAGATGCAGCTGGCCCGGGAAAGAACCTGGGAAGTGGTTGATCGGGTTTCCAAGCAGATCGAACCCGGCATGCGCGAATCGGAAGCGGTCGCGTATTGCAAGGACATGATTGCGGAACTCGGCGCCGACCGGATCTGGCACCAGGTGATCGTCCGCTTCGGCGAAAACACCCTGAAAACGTTCAAGCAACGTTCCGACGGCGATCCGGTGCTACGGGAAAACGATACGTTCTTCATCGACCTCGGCATCGTCTGGAACGGACACGAAGGCGATGCCGGCGCGACGTATGCGGTTGGCCACGACGACGACATGACGGCATGCGCAGCGGCGGCCCGCACGCTGTTCGACGAAGTCAGGCACCACTGGGAAGCCACGCGGGCATCGGGATCGGCGCTGTACGCATTCGCGGAACAGCGCGCGGAAGCACTCGGCTGGCGGCTCAACCTCGACATCAAGGGACATCGCGTCTCGGATTTCCCCCATGCCATCTACAAGGCAGGGGATCTCGGCGATTTCGAGCACTGCCCGGACGTAGGACTGTGGATCCTGGAAATCCAGATCGCCCATCCCACCCGGCCATTCGGCGCGTTTTACGAAGACCTGCTGGTCTAGAGACCGGAGTCGGTTCTCAGAACATCCCGGTTTCGAGACGCGCAGCGTCGCTCATCATGTTGCGGTTCCACGGCGGATCGAACACCAGCTCGACGTCGGCTTCGGCGACGGTGGGAATCATTTCGAGCTTGCTGCGCACGTCGTCGACCAGGATCTCGCCCATGCCGCAACCCGGAGCGGTCAGCGTCAGCTCGACATCGACGCGGCGCTGGCCCGGGTGTTCCGGATCCGCCTTCACGTCTGCCGTATAGACCAGGCCCAATTCGACGATGTTGATCGGGATCTCGGGATCGAAGCAGGTACGCAACTGCTGCCACACCAGCTTCTCGACGTCTTCGTCGCCGGCGCCTTCCGGAAGCTCGATCGGTGCGGGCGGTTCCTTGCCGATGGCGTCGCCATCCTTGCCCGCGACACGGAACAGATTGCCTTCGACGAACACGGTCCAGCTGCCGCCGAGGGACTGGGTGATGTAGCCGATGCTGCCGGCGGGCAGGCTCACGGCTTCGCCCGAGGGCACCATGACCACCGGGCAATCGCGCTCGAAGCGCACGGGTTCGCTGTTGCGGGAGTACATCACGGCTGGGGCACGGATCCTTGAATCCGTACCATTTTAGTCCATTTTGATCGCGGACTCAGTGGCCGCCGCCGTCCAGCGCCTTGAGTTCGCTCACCAGCGCATTCGCCATTTCCGCGCCATCGCCGTAGAGCATGCGGGTGTTGTCGGTGTAGAACAGCGCGTTCTCGATCCCGGCGAACCCGGTGCCCTTGCCACGCTTGATCACCACCACGTTCTTGGCGTTGACGACATCGAGGATCGGCATGCCGTAGATCGGCGACGCCGGATCGGTCTTGGCAACCGGATTCACCACGTCGTTGGCGCCGATCACCAGCGCGACATCGGTGTTGGGGAATTCGGGATTGATGTCGTCCATGTCGGCGATCAGGTCGTAGGGCACGCCCGCTTCCGCCAGCAACACGTTCATGTGGCCAGGCATGCGTCCGGCGACCGGATGGATGGCGAACTTCACCTTGACCCCGCGCGCGGTCAGGCGCTGCGTCAGTTCCCAGATCTTGTGCTGGGCCTGCGCCACCGCCATGCCGTAACCGGGCACGATCACCACGCGTTCGGCATAGGCCATCAACGCGGCGACATCGGCGGCCTCGATCGGTTTCTGCGAACCGCTGATCTCCTGCGCGCTCGCGCCACCACCGCCGAAGTTGGAGAACAGCACGTTCTTGATGCTGCGGTTCATCGCCTTGGCCATCAGGCGCGTCAACAGCATGCCGGCCGCGCCGACCATGGTGCCGGCGATGATCAGCGCCGGATTGCCAAGGACGTAGCCTTCGAACGCCACCGCCAGACCAGTGAAGGCGTTGTAGAGCGAGATCACCACCGGCATGTCGGCACCGCCGATCGGCAACGTCATCAGCTTGCCGAGGCCGAGCGCGAGCAGGAAGAAGGCGACGATCCACGGCAGCGCCAGCGTGTGTACCGCCATCGCCCCGCAGATGATCGCGGCAACCGCGACCGCCGCGTTGAACCACTGCTGGCCGGGGAAGGTGTAGCGCTTGTCCATGCGGCCATCGAGCTTGGCCCAGGCGATGATCGAACCGGTCAGCGAGACCGCGCCGATCAGCGAACCGATGCCGGCCAGCGCCAACGCGAATTCGGAAGGATGCTCGCCACCCGATGACGCCTTCCACAACTCCACCGCGCCAATCGCAGCCGCCGAACCGCCGCCCATGCCGTTGAACAGCGCGACCATCTGCGGCATGTCGGTGATCGCCACCTTCTTGCCCCACAGCCAGGTCGGCACCACGCCGACGATGACGGCGACAAGGATCAGGCCGATGTTGTGCAGGTTCGGCAACGCGAACGTCGCAATCGTCGCCAGCACCATGCCGATGCCCGCCCACTGGATGCCGCTGCGCGCGGTCTTGGGGCTTGCCATGCGTTGCAGGCCAAGCAGGAACAGCGTTGCCGCCACGAAGTAACTCAACGCGACCAGCGTCTGCATGCTGAAGCCGCTCATGCGCCGCCCCCGGGCTTCTTGGAACTCTTGAACATCTCGAGCATGCGTTCGGTCACCACGTAACCACCGGCGGCATTGCCCGCGCCGAGCACCACGGCGATGAAGCCCAGCACTTTTTCGGTTGGCGTTTCCGCCATGCCCAGCACCACCATCGCGCCGATCAGCACGATGCCGTGGATGAAGTTGGAGCCCGACATCAGCGGCGTGTGCAGGATCACTGGCACGCGGGAGATGATCACGTGGCCGGCGATCGCCGCCAGCATGAAGATGTACAGCGCAGTGAAGCCGTCGCTCATGGCGTGTCTCCATTCGATTGCGGGCGCGGCGGCCACACGGTTTTCGCGAGCAGTTCGTCGTTCCAGTCGAAGGCGAGCGCGCCGTCCTTCAGCATCAGGCTGACGAAATTGAAGACGTTGCGCGCGAACATCTCGCTGGCGTGGGTCGCGCCCATCGAGGCGAGATCGAGCGGCCCGGCGATGGTGACGCCCGCATGCTCGATGGTGCGTCCGGGCTGCGTCAGCTCGCAGTTGCCGCCGGTTTCCGCGGCGAGGTCAACAATCGTGCTGCCCGGCTTCATCCCTTCGACCATCGCCGCGGTCACGATCTTCGGCGCGGGACGCCCGGGGACCGCCGCGGTGCAGACGATCACGTCGACGCTGCGCAAGTGATCGGCAAGGCGACGTTGCTGTTCCGCGCGTTCCTCGTCGGTGAGCTGGCGCGCATACCCGCCCTCGCCCGCGGCGCTGATGCCGAGATCGAGGAAGCGTCCGCCCAGCGATTCGATCTGCTCGCGCGTCTCGGGACGCACGTCGAACCCTTCGACCTGCGCGCCGAGTCGTTTCGCGGTGGCGATCGCCTGCAGGCCGGCGACACCGGCACCGATGATCAGCACCTTTGACGGACGGATGGTGCCAGCCGCGGTGGTGAGCATCGGGAAGAAACGCGGCGTGAGTTCCGCGGCGATCAACACCGCCTTGTAGCCGGCCATCGAGGCCTGCGAACTGAGGATGTCCATCGCCTGCGCGCGGGTGGTGCGCGGCAGCCGTTCCAGCGGGAAGGCGACGATGCCGCGATCACGCAAAGCGCTCTCCCGCGATGGATCCGCTTCCGGCTGCAAGGCGCCGACCAGCACCGCGCCCTGCTTCATCGTCGCGATGGCCGCAGGCGGCGGCGCCTGCACGCAGACCACCACGTCGGCATCGCTGAACGGCGCATCGGCCAGCGTCGCGCCGGCATCGGCATACATCTGGTCGGTGAATCCGGCTGCGGAACCCGCGCCCGGGGCCACCGCGACCTGCGCACCCGCCTTCACCAGCTTGCCGCAGGTCTCGGGCGTCATCGCCACCCGGCGCTCGCCCACAGCCGCCTCACGCCCTACCCCGATCCGTACCGCCATTGCATGCCCCGATCTGGTCGTTCCCCGAATCCTAAGCGATCGCCTGCGCTCGCAGCCATTTCCGGCAGCGGGCCGCGTACCCGCTACCATCTGCAGTTCGTTTCAGCCTCCCCCGCCATGTCCGTCCCGCAGGTTTCCTTCATCCGCTGGCTATTCTTCGTGGTCATGGCCATCGCTTTCGCGGCCGCGTGGACGGTGGCGTTCTCGTTCACCCATCGCACCCTGCCGTGGCTGGCCTTGCTGGCCGCCGTCGATGCCGTCATCGCGTTGCGGGTGCTGGGCCTGCCGCGCGGCAGGCGCGGCGCCATCGCCGGGGCGATCTTCGTGGCGATCGCCGTGGCGCTGTCCAGCCTGGCCATCGCGGCGATCAGCATCGGCGGTCCGGCCGGATTCGGGCTGGTGGAATCGTTGTCGCGCCTCAGCCCGAGCCTGGCCTGGGAACTGGTCCGGCTCGCCAACGGCCTGCCGCAGCTGCTGGTCTATGTGGTGGCGATGGAACTGGCCGCCTGGTGGGGCCACGGAAGATGAACATCGGAGCGCGGCCGTCAACCTGCCTCTTCGGCAAGCGTTTCCCGGTTGTCGCCCATCCCGGGCAGACGGCGAACCGGACTCCATGTCGATACATGCAATTGCAGCCACCGCGAAGGGATTGCCCTTGAACGCGCCGGTCACGAGCGCACGCACGCTGACGATCGAGCAATTCCTCGCCGGCATCCAGTCGCGCGCCTTCCGTTTCGCCGAACTCGGGCTGCGCAACCGCGATGACGCCCTCGACGCCGTGCAGGACGCGATGCTGCGCATGCTGCGCTACGGCGACAAGCCATCCGTCGAGTGGCAGGCGTTGTTCTGGAAGATCCTGCGTACCCGCATCATCGATATCAGCCGCCGCCGCGCCTTCCGCTTCAGCTGGTTGCGCAGCACCGGGGACCAGGACGAGGACATCGCCATTGCCTGGACCGACCCGGCCGGGGATCCTTCCAACCACAACGACGGCCGCGAGGCCTATGCTCTGATGGCACAAGCGGTACGCAGGCTGCCGGCGCGCCAGCGTGAAGCGTTCACCCTGCGCGTGCTGGAAGATCTCGACGTCGCCACCACGGCGACCGTGATGGGATGCAGCGAAGGTTCGGTGAAGACGCATCTTTCCCGTGCGCGCGAGGCGCTCCGCGTGCATCTGCAGGACTGGACATGACGATGAACGACGACCACGACGACTTCGACCGCAAGGCGCGCCAGCTGTACCAGGACGCCACGCGTGAAACCCCGCAAGCGGTCCGGCAGCGGCTGCGCGCCGCGCTGGCCGCGCCGCGTCCGAGCCGCCAGGCCTGGCAACCCGTGGTCGCATTCGCCTCGGTCGCGGTCCTCGCGATCGGCGGCCTGTGGCTGCAGCGCCCGATGGTGCCGGCCGCGAACACCACGCCGGTCGCCACCGTCGCATCGGTCGCAGCCCCGGCGAATGTGGCGCCAACCGTGGCCATCACCACAAATCCCGCGAAAAAGACCGCCGTGAGCGCCACTGCGGCCTACGATAACGATCCGGAGTTCTATGCCTGGCTGGGCAACGATGCTCCGCCGGTCCCCAGGGAATGAGCAAGATGCGTGCTGCCGCGATATTGATGACAGGTCTGGTGCTGGCCGCCCCTGCGATGGCGCAACAGCCCACGGCCACGCCTGCGCCTGCCGCCAGCTATCCGGAATGGAACAAGCTGACGCAGGAACAGCGCCAAGCCCTGATCGACCCGATCCGTTCGCGCTGGAACGACAATCCCGACATGCGCGCGGAAATGCTCAAGCGCGCCCAGCACTGGCAGCGGATGACGCCGGAGCAGCGCGAGGCCGCGCATCGCGGCATGCAGCGCTGGGAAAACCTGACGCCGGAACAGCGCAAGGCGATGCACGAGCAGTGGAAGGCGATGTCGCCGGAACAGCGCAAGGCCTGGCTGGAAGCCAACGGCCCCAAGTTGCCGCCGCCACGGTCCGGTCCGGCTGGCCCGAGAACGCCGCCGCCCGCGAAACCGCAGGAACATCGCTGAGCACCGCGGGTAAACCGCCGCATCACCCCACTTGCGCGAAGCGTCGCTCCCCGAGCGAATCGGCGACCTGCGCCATCACCTGATCGACCGGCGGCTCGACCGAGCGCACCAGCACGCGACCATCGGCGATCAGGACGGCCATCGTTTCCGGCCGCACCACCATCCGCCGCTCGCCACGGCGATTGACCACCAGGATGCGTCCGGTGATCGCGCTGACCCAGGCGATCTTGGCCATGGTTTCCTGGGCCCCGTCCTCGATGATGCGCAGCCCCTGCCCCGCACGCAGCCGGCGCACGCGTGCGACCAGCACGCTGTCCACGCCACGCGAACGCCGCTCCATGTCGGGAACGTGCAGCGGCAGTTCGTCGAGCAGCGGTTCCGGCGGATTGGAGAGCATCGCCTCGTCCGGCGCGGCATCGGCGCGCAACAGGCCGCCGGCCAGGCGCGCCAGCGCCTCGATCGCGGCTTCGCCCTGCAAGCCGACGAAGCGCAGGTCCTCGAGGATGGCGGCGCGATTGTGTTCGAAGCTGGCAGCCAACGCGCGGCTGCGCAGGGCCACCGCATCGGCGTCCATCTGCAGCAAGGCATCGCCGACGGCGCGCATCGCCTGGTAGCGCGGCGAACGATCGCCGAAACGCAGCCAACCCTGCACCAGCACGTTGCGCCAGTATTCCGAGAGGAAGCGGAAGGTATCCGGCAACACCTTGCGTCCCTCGAGCGAGGAATTCACCGCTTCGTCGGCGGCGATCCGCGCCTGGCGCAAACGTTCCTGGCCCTGCAGGGTTTCGGTGATGCGGCGTTCCGTCACTTCAGCCAGCGTGCGCTGGCGATCGAGCAATTCCTGCAATTCGCGGGCGGCGAGATCGAAGATCGCCATGTTCTCCTGGAAGCGCGCGACCACCTGGTCGACGACCTGCGATGCGCGCTCCAGCATCGAGCGGCTGGCGTGGGTGTCGCCGGTATTTCCGTCGCAGGCTTCGACCAGTGCATCGAGCAGGCGTCGCGCGGGGTGGCCGCGGTTTTCGAACAACGAATCGTCGATCACCGCGACCTTGACGTAGGGCACGACCAGCTTGCCCATCATCTTCGTCGCCGGCTCCTCGAAGGCGTTGGCGCGCTGCAGGCCATCGAACAGCATCGCCACCAGGTCGACCGCATCCTCCTCGACTTCGGCGAACGACGACTGCTGGGGATCGAAACCGAACTGCCCGGCGGCCGCCATCAGTTCCTGGCGGATCACCATCGGCAACGAGCGATCGTCTTCGCCGCGCAAGGCGCGGACGAATGGCGCCGGATCGTCGCCCTGGAGGACGGAAGCGATCGTCAGCACTTCGGAGGTATTGATCACCCGCGCCATCGCGGTCGGCGCAATCCGCGGGCTGCCCTCGCCGCTGCTGACGCGACGGCGCCAGGCATCCAGCTGGGCGTGGATGCGCGCGCGGTAACGGGTTTCGGGACGCACGCTGGCGTAGCTGCCCATCTCGACGGGAACGCGCGGCCCGGCATGCGAGGGCGCGTGTTCGCTGCCGTAGGTTTCCTCCATGCCGGCTGCACCGCCATGGCCGCCACCAAGATTCGCCGGCAAGGACTCGACCATGCCGCCATCCGGCTGCCATCCGGCACCGCCGCCCCCTCCTCCTCCACCCGCGGCGTGGCCGGAAGCCGGGTTGTCGAACGCCTCGACGACGGATTCGCCATCGCCGATGATCCGCAGCAACTCCGGGACCAATGCGCGCAGGATCGTCGCCATCTGGGTTTCGTAATGGCGCATCAGCACCGGGATCAGGGTTGAGGACATCGCCTCGCGATCAAGCGTCGAAATGAAGCTGCGGGTGATTCCCTCGATGCTCCACGAGCTCTCGTGCGCGGGCAGGTCCGCGCCGCGCGCGAACCCGTCGATCGCGCGATCCAGGCGTTGGGCCAATGGCCCCAGGCGCCCACGGATGGTGTCATTGCATTGCTGGCCTTCGATCTCGAGCAGCAATTCGCTTTCGCCCATCAGGGTCAACGCGGTGCCGTGGCGCACCGACTGCCGGTGCCACCATCCCATCGCATCCGCCTCCAGCGTCGCGCGCAGGCGCGCATGCCAGTCCTGGGTGCCGTCCAACATGCCGTGCACGATGAACTGGTCGCGCGGCAGGGTGGAGAAATTGGTGGGTCCGACCGGAATCCGGTCGAGCGCGCTCTTCAGCTCGCTCCAGAATGGCGCAAGCTTCGCCGACACGAACTCGGCAACCAGGCGTGCCGCCTTCCTTTGCTGCTCTTCAACCTGGCTTGTCGCGGGAATTGTGGAATCATTCCGAGTCAAGCCATACCTCTGAGATGCTGACCGCCGCCCCCAGGCGACGGGAAGAATCCCCCCTATTCACCATCCTAAGCAGGAAACCTTCACACGTCCATGACATTTGAATGCCTTGATCGCCGCCGATCGGTTCCATCCCGCCAACTGTCGGCGCCGGGTCCGGACGATGCCCAGTTCGCCCGCATGTTGCAGTCCGCGATCCGTGTTCCCGATCACGGAAAACGCGTTCCGTTCCGCTTCCTGCGCATCCGCGGCGACGCCCGCCTCGCCCTCGGCGGATTGCTGGAGGCGCGCACCCGCGAGCGCGATCCCCACGCCGGCGACGCCATCCTGCAGAAGGAACGCGAACGCTTCAGTTTCGCGCCGCTGATCGTCGCCGTGATCGCCCAGCAGGGACCGGACGAAAAGATCCCGGCCAGCGAACGCTATGCCACGGCATCGTGCGTCTGTTTCGCCCTGCTGATGGCGGCGCAGGCCGCCGGTTTCGGCGCGCAATGGCTGACCGGCTGGGCCGCCACCGACCCGGTGATCCGCGCGGATCTCGGCATCGCCGAAAACGAGGCGATCGTCGGCTTCATCCATATCGGCACCCCGCTGATGGAAGCGCCGGAACGCGATCGCCCCGATCCTTCCGCGCTGCTCAGCGACTGGACGCCACGGTGAGCCGGGTGCTGCATCCACGCCCGACCCTGTACCTGGTCGATGCCAGCATGTACGTGTTCCGCGCCTGGCATTCGATGCCGGACGAATGGCACGACGACGACGGCTGGCCGCTCAATGCCGTCCACGGTTTCGCGCGCTTCCTGGTGGAACTGATCGAACGCGAGAAGCCACGGCATGTCGTGGTCGCCTTCGACGAAGCGCTGGATTCGTGCTTCCGCAACCGGCTCTATCCCGAATACAAGGCCAACCGCGAGCCCGCGCCGGAAGAACTGCGCCGTCAATTCGCGCACTGCAAGGCGCTGAGCTCGGCACTGGGCCTGGCGGTCCTCGCGCACACCGATTACGAAGCCGACGACCTGATCGGCAGCGCCCTGGTGCAGGCACGCGCGCACAATGCGCGCGGCGTGATCGTCTCGGCCGACAAGGACCTGTCGCAGTTGCTGCAGGACGACGACGAACAATTCGACTTCGCCCGCGGCCTGCGCTGGAGCGAAGCCGGCGTCAAGGCGAAACATGGCGTGCAGGCGCACCAGATCGCCGATTACCTTGCGCTGTGCGGCGACGCCGTCGACAACATTCCCGGCGTGCCCGGCATCGGCCAGAAAACCGCCGCGGTGCTGATCTCGCACTTCGGATCGCTCGATGCCCTGCTCGCCCGCGTCGACGAAGTGCCGTTCCTGCGCCAGCGCGGTTCGGCGCGCGCGGCGGCATCGCTGCGCGAGCATCGCGAGAAGGTGTTGATGTATCGCGAACTCACCACGATCGCCGTCGATGCGCCGCTGGATCCGCATGAGGCGCCGTTTGCGCGTGGTGGCGCCGATGCCGTGGCGCTGTCATCCCTGTGCGATAGCCTGCGTTTTGGTCCGCTGACCCGTCGCCGCCTGCAGGTGGCAGCCGGTCTCGACTCCACAGCCACCGCCTGAGATCCGCATGGCCCACCAAATCGACGCTCCCAGCGAACTCCTGTACGAAGGCAAGTGGTTGCGGCTGGTCAAGCGCGGAACCTGGGAATCGTGCGAACGCGTGCATCGCGAGGGCATGGCGGTGCTGATCATCGCGGTGACGCCGGAAGACGAAGTGCTGTTCGTCGAGCAATACCGCGTGCCGCTGCAGGCGCGCACCATCGAGATGCCAGCCGGGCTCGTCGGCGACGAACACGACGACGACACGCTTGAAGAGGCGGCCCGGCGCGAACTGATCGAGGAAACCGGCTGGGATGCGCACGATGTGCGCGTGCTGTTGATCGGACCGACCAGTTCCGGCATGAGCAATGAACGGATCGCTTTCGTGCGCGCCCGCGGGCTGGTGAAGGTCGGCGACGGCGGCGGCACGCCCGACGAAGGCATCACCGTGCATGCGGTCCCCCGCAGCCAAGCCCCGGCATGGCTGATGCAGAAACACGCCGAAGGCTACGAACTCGACCTCAAGCTGTGGGCCGGGTTGTGGATGATCGATCACGAGCCGGACGGCAGCCCGGCTCGCTGACACTCACATCGCGATCGGCGCGAAATGATCGGTCGCGCGCACCAGCGCATCGATGTTCTCGGCTTCGAACGCCGAATGCCCCGATAGCGGCGAGACATGCAGTTCCGACTTCGGCCATGCCTTGTGCAGGTCGAAGGCGTTCTGCACCGGGCACACCACGTCGTAGCGCCCGTGCACGATCACGCCGGGAATGTCGGCAATCCGGTGTGCGTCGCGCAGCAACTGGTCGTCGACTTCGAAGAAGCCCTTGTTGACGAAATAGTGGTTCTCGATCCGAGCGAACGGCAACGCGAACTTCGGATCGCCGTGGCTGGTGACGTAATCGCCGGGAATGCGCAGATAGCTGGTGCCGCCCTCCCAGATCGCCCACGCCTGCGCCGCCGCCAGCCGCACCGACTCGTCTTCGCTGGTCAGGCGCTTGTGGTAGGCCGCCATCATGTCGCCGCGCTCGCCTTCCGGGATCACCGCGAGATAGTGCTGCCATGCATCCGGGAACAGGCGCGACGCGCCATCCTGGTAGAACCATTCGAGCTCCCAGCGCCGCAGCATGAAGATGCCGCGCAACACCAGCTCGGTCACGCGCTCGGGATGCGTCTCGGCGTAAGCCAGCGCCAGCGTCGAACCCCAGGATCCGCCGAAGACCTGCCAGTGTTCGATGCCGAGCATTTCGCGGATGCGTTCGATATCGGCGACGAGATCCCAGGTCGTGTTGTCGACGAGATCTGCGAACGGCGTGCTGCGACCGGAGCCACGCTGGTCGAACAGGATGATCCGGTACTTCTTTGGGTCATGGAAACGGCGCATGTTGGCGCCGCAGCCGGCACCGGGACCGCCGTGCAGCATCACCACCGGCTTGCCGTCGGGGTTGCCGCACTGTTCCCAATAGATGGAATGACGGTCGCTGACGGCGAGCATGCCGCTCTGGTACGGCTCGATCTCGGGGTAGAGGGTGCGCATGGGAATCCTGCGGTTGCGGTCAATGCGTGGAGTTTAATCGCCCCAGCGTGACACGATCGCGGCCTTCCAGATCGCGCCGCGTCGCCACTTCGGCGAAGCCTGCAGCTTCGAGCAATGCACGCACGGCATCGCCCTGGTCGTAACCGTGTTCCAGCATCAACCAACCGTCATCGCGAAGATGGGCCGGCGCATTCGCCACGATGATGCGGATGTCGTCGAGGCCGTCACTGCCCGATGACAATGCCGATGCCGGCTCAAAGCGCAGGTCGCCTTCGCCGAGATGGGGATCGCCGACTGCGACATAGGGTGGATTGCTGGCGATGAGATCGAAGCGTTCGCCTTGCAGCGGCGCGAACCATTCGCCGTGGCGGAATTCGACATTGGCGATGGCGAGTCGCCGTGCGTTGCGTTGTGCGACTTCCAGTGCGTCGCTGCTCGCGTCGGTGGCGATCACCCGCGATTGCTTGCGCTCGTGCGCGATGGCCAGCGCGATCGCACCGCTGCCGGTGCCGAGGTCGGCGACGGCGCCATCAGCCACCAACTTCTCCAGCGCCAGTTCCACCAGCAATTCGGTTTCCGGGCGCGGGATCAGCGTCGCCGGCGTGACTTCGAGATCGAGCGACCAGAAACCGCGTCGTCCGGTGAGATAGGCCACCGGCTCACCCTGTTCGCGCCGCTGCACCAGCAATTCGAAATTTCGCGCCTGCTCATGGCCGAGCACGGCGTCGCGATTGGTGAACAGCCAGGTCGGCGAACGGTCGATCACGTGCAGCAGCAGCCATTCGGCATCGACCGGATCGATGCGCTGGCTGGCGTCGGCAAGGAGTTCGCGGATGGGCGGGAAATTCATGGCGCAATGCTACCCGTCTCAGTCGTTGAGACGCCGCCGCCCCACCCTGCCGAGATGCACGGCCAGATCCGTTTCGACTTCCATTCCGGCATTCAGGGCGGGTCGGCGACTGCGGCGGATAATCCCGCCATGGCTTCGCATCCCGCTCTGGCGCAGTTCCACCCGGCCATCGCCGGCTGGTTCGCGCGCAGCTTCCCCAGCCCCACCGACGCCCAGGTCGCGGCGTGGCCTGCGATCGCCGCGGGACAGCACACGCTGGTGGCCGCGCCGACCGGATCGGGCAAGACGCTGACCGCCTTTCTTGCCGCCATCGACGCCCTGGTCCGCGACGGGCTGGCGCAGGGCGAGCTGCCGGAAGGTGTGCAGGTGTTGTACGTCTCGCCGCTCAAGGCGCTGTCGAACGACATCCATCTCAACCTCGAGGCGCCGCTGGCCGGCATCCGCGAGGAACTCGCCCGCCTCGGCCTGCCCGACGTGGCGATCCGCACCGCGGTGCGCACCGGCGACACCCCGCAGGGCGAACGCGCCGCGCTGCGCAAGCACCCGCCGCACATCCTGGTGACGACGCCGGAATCGCTCTACATCCTGCTTGGTTCGCAATCCGGACGCGACATGCTGGCCGGCGTGCGCACGGTGATCGTCGACGAAATCCACGCCGTGGTGCAGAGCAAGCGTGGCAGCCACCTTGCGTTGTCGCTGGAACGGCTGGATGCGCTGGCGGGACGCCGCATCGCCCGCGTCGGCCTGTCGGCGACGCAGAAACCGATCGAGGAAGTCGCGCGCTACCTGGTCGGTTCGGCGAACGTGGATGCCGACGGCAAGCCCGAATGCACGCTGATCGACATCGGCCACTCCAAGCCGCGCGACCTCGCGCTGGAACTCACGCCGGTGCCCTTGCAGGCGGTGATGTCGAACGAGCAGTGGGAGCTGGTCTACGACCGCATCGCCGAACTGGTCGACCAGCATCGCACCACGCTGGTCTTCGTCAACACGCGACGGATGGCCGAACGTGCATCGCGCCATCTCGCGGAGCGCCTCGGCAAGGAACACGTCGCCGCCCACCACGGGTCGCTGGCGAAGGAACTGCGGCTCGATGCCGAGCAGAAGCTCAAGCACGGCCAGTTGAAGGTGCTGGTGGCGACGGCGTCGCTGGAACTCGGCATCGACATCGGCGACGTCGACCTGGTCGTGCAGATCGGTTCGCCGCGCAGCATCGCCGCCTTCCTGCAGCGCGTCGGCCGCGCCAGCCACCATGTCGGCGGCATGCCCAAGGGCCGCATCGTCCCCACCACCCGCGACGAACTGGTGGAATGCGTGGCGTTGCTCGATTCGGTGCGTCGCCATGAACTCGATGTCCTGATCATGCCGCCGGCACCGGTCGATGTTCTCGCGCAGCAGATCGTCGCCGAAGTGGCCTGCCGGGAATGGAACGAGGACGCCCTCTTCGACACCCTGCGCCGTGCCTGGCCGTACTCGAAGCTGGAACGCGCGCTGTTCGATTCCGTGGTGAAGATGCTGGCGGAAGGATTCACCACCCGGCGCGGCACCCGCAGCGCGTGGATCCATCGCGACGCCGTGCACGGCCAGCTGCGCGCGCGCAAGGGTGCGCGCACCACCGCGACGATGTCGGGCGGCACCATTCCCGACACCGCCGACTACGCGGTGGTGCTGGAACCGCAGTCGGTGATGATCGGCACCGTCAACGAGGATTTCGCGATCGAAAGCCTCGCCGGCGACATTTTCCAGCTCGGCAATGCCAGTTACCGCATCCTGCGCGTCGAAGCCGGGCGACTGCGCGTGGAAGACGCCGAAGGCGTACCGCCCAACATCCCGTTCTGGCTGGGCGAAGCGCCGGGCCGCACCGACGAGCTCTCGCACAGCGTGTCGCGCCTGCGCGGCGAACTGGAAACGCAGCTGCGTGGAAATAACGGCGCGATCGACATCGCCGCTGCAATCGAATGGCTGCGCGCGGAACTCGGGCTGGACGAGAACGCCGCGCGCCAGATCGCCGAGTACTGCGCCGAACAACTCGCCGGTTTCGGCGTGTTGCCGACGCTGAAACGGATGACGATGGAGCGTTTCTTCGACGAGTCCGGCGGCACCCAGCTCGTCATCCATACGCCTTATGGCAGCCGCGTCAACCGCGCCTGGGGACTGGCGTTGCGCAAGCGCTTCTGCCGCAGCTTCAATTTCGAGTTGCAGGCCGCAGCGACCGAGAACGCGATCGTGCTGTCGCTTTCGACCAGCCACAGTTTCCCTTTGGATGACGTCGCCCACTTCCTGCATTCCAATTCGGCCAAGGACGTATTGGTGCAGGCGCTGCTCGATGCCCCGCTGTTTCCCGCGCGCTGGCGCTGGAACGCCACGACTGCACTGGCGCTGCCGCGCTTCATCGGCGGCAAGAAGGTCGCGCCGCAGTTGCAGCGCATGAAGTCGGAAGACCTGCTCGCCACCGTGTTCCCCGACCAGGTCGCCTGCCTGGAAAACATCGTCGGCGAGCGCGAGATTCCCGATCACCCGTTGGTCGCGCAGACGCTGTACGACTGCCTCGAAGAAGCGATGGACACCGAAGGCTGGCTGGCGATGTTGCGCAAGCTCGAGTCCGGCGACGTCAGCATCGTCGCGCGCGACCTCACCGCGCCCACGCCGTTCGCCGCCGAAGCCCTGAACGCGCAGCCCTACGCCTTCCTCGACGATGCGCCACTGGAGGAACGCCGCACCCAGGCCGTGCAGACGCGCCGCTACAGCGACCCGCAGCAAGCCTCCGATCTCGGCCGACTCGACATCGCCGCGATCGAACAGGTGCGCGAGGATGCCTGGCCGCAGGCGCGCAGCGACGACGAAGTGCATGACGCCCTGATGAGCCTCGGCGCGATCACCGCATCGGAAGCGGAAGCCAGCGACTGGTCGGAGACGCTGCGGAAACTGGCGAAGCAGCAGCGCGCGACACTGTTGATGGATGTTGATCTCTGGTGCGCCGCCGAACGCCTGACCATGCTGCAGGCGATCCATCCCGAAGCCGCGTTGCAGCCGCGCATCGACGCCGCGCCGGGTTACGCCGATCTTGCGTGGGCGCGCGAGGACGCCGTACGCGAACTGCTGCGGATGCGCCTGACCGGTTGCGGCCCGATCACTGTCGCAACACTCGCGGACGCGTTGGGCATCGATCCCGGCGACATCGATATCGGACTCGCCATGCTGGAACGCGACGGCTATGCCATGCGCGGTCGCTTCGATCCCGACATCGACGGCGAACAGTGGTGCGAACGCAACCTGCTCGCCCGCATCCACCGGCTGACACTGGGACGGCTGCGTCGCGAAATCGAACCGGTGCCGCCGCGCGATTTCCTGCGCTTCCTCTGCGAATGGCAGCACGTCGCGCCGTCGTCTCGCCTGCGCGGACCGGAGGCGCTGGCAGGCGTGCTGGCGCAGCTGGAAGGCTATGAAGCCGCGGCAGCGAGTTGGGAAGGCGAACTGCTGCCCGCACGCGTCGCCGACTATTCGATTCATTGGCTGGACGAACTCTGCCAGGCCGGACGCATCGCCTGGGCGCGCTTGCGTGCCCCCAGCGCGGAAGGTGGAGCAAAGGCGAATTCGCCGGTGCGGGCGACGCCGATCGTGCTGGTGCCGCGACGCACCCTGCCGCTGTGGTCGCGCCAGATCGATGCGGCACGTGACGATGCGCCGCTGTCCTCGCGCGCGCAGAAAGTCGCGGATGCACTGCGCGCGCACGGGGCCTCGTTCTTCGACGAACTGCTCGACGAATCGCGATTGCTGCAGACCGAACTCGAGGACGCGCTGGCCGAACTGGTCGCGCGCGGCATGGTCAGCTGCGACAGCTTCTCCGGCCTGCGCGCCTTGTTGCTGCCGCAGGGCAAGCGCCCCAAGGCGAGCGCACGTCGCGTGCGCCGCGGACTGGTGAGCGGCATCCGTGATGCCGGACGCTGGACGCTGGCACGCGCCCCACGCAAGCGCGATGCCGAAGATGCAACGTCCGATACCGACGACATCGAACAGATCGCACGCGTGCTGCTGCGCCGCTATGGCGTGGTGTGCTGGCGCATCCTCGAACGCGAGGCCGCGTGGTTGCCACCGTGGCGCGAACTGGTGCGCGTCTATCGCCGGCTGGAAGCACGCGGCGAACTGCGCGGCGGTCGTTTCGTCTCCGGGCTGGTCGGCGAACAGTTCGCGCTGCCGGAAGCGGTGGCCACCCTGCGCGCGATCCGCAAGAAAGCGCCCGACGGCGTGATGCTGCCGATCTCCGCCTTCGACCCGCTCAACCTGGTCGGCACCCTGCTGCCCGGTCCGCGCCTGCCGCGTATCGCCGGCGCCCGCCTGCTGGTCCGCGACGGCTTGCCGCTGGCCAGCCATGTCGCCGGCGAATTCGCCGCCCTGATCCCGCTGTCCCCGGAAGACGAGGCCGAGGCCCGCCGCCTGCTGCGGCTGGACCCGGCGCATGCCCGTCGAATCGATAGTCAAAATCTATCAATCGAATCACTATAATCGATTTGATTTAACTATCGACGACGCCTATCTTGGTCGTCACCGGATCGACGCAATCGTCGGTTCTCCTCTTTTCCAGCAATACCCACCACCCCAAGGAGCACGCAATGTCCCTCATCAACACCCAGGTCCAGCCGTTCAAGGCCCAGGCCTTCAAGGATGGCAAGTTCATCACCGTCAGCGACGCCGACCTGAAGGGCAAGTGGTCCGTGATCATCTTCATGCCGGCTGCCTTCACCTTCAATTGCCCGACCGAAATCGAAGACGCCGCCGAGCACTACGCCGAGTTCCAGAAGGCCGGCGCCGAAGTCTATGTCGTCACCACCGACACGCACTTCTCGCACAAGGTGTGGCACGAGACCTCGCAGGCCGTCGGCAAGGCCAAGTTCGCGCTGGTCGGCGATCCGACCCACGCGCTGTCGAAGGCGTTCGACGTGCTGATCCCGGAAGAAGGCCTGGCCCTGCGCGGCACCTTCATCATCAACCCGGAAGGCGTGATCAAGACGATGGAAGTGCACGACAACGCCATCGCCCGTGACGTCACCGAGACCGTGCGCAAGCTGCAGGCCGCCCAGTACGTCGCCAGCCACGACGGCGAAGTGTGCCCGGCCAAGTGGAAGGAAGGCGCCAACACGATCAAGCCGTCGATCGAACTGGTCGGCAAGATCTGATCCTCGCGATCGCCTGCCCTCTCCCGCAAGGAGAGGGTTGGGCCGAGCGGATGCACGCGTCCGCTCCGTCCAGCTCTCTCGCCCCATCCCAGAAGTTGTTTCGTCGCGATGCGCCGGAACGCCGAATCGTGTCCGCAAGGAGAACCTCATGCTCGACAACGAACTGAAAACCCAACTCGCCGGACTGCTGCAGAACCTGCGCACGCCGATCGAACTGGTCGCGCACCTCGACGGCGGCGACACATCGAAGGAAACACGCGCCCTGCTGGCCGACATCGTCGATGCCGGCGCCGGCAAGGTCACCCTGCGCGACGCCGCTTCAAATGAAGGCGAGCGCGTCCCGAGTTTCCAGATCACCCGCCACGGCGAGGACACCGGCGTGCGTTTCGCCGGCCTTCCGCTTGGCCACGAATTCACTTCGCTGGTGCTGGCGTTGCTGCACGTCGGCAAGCATCCGCCGCGCCTCGACGACGAGGTCATCGCGCAGATCGAAGCGCTCGATGGCGAGTACGTCTTCGAAACCTATTTCTCGCAGTCCTGCCAGAACTGCCCGGACGTGGTGCAGAGCCTCAACACCATGGCCGCGCTGAACCCGCGCATCCGCCACATCGCCATCGACGGCGCCTCGTTCCAGAAGGAAGTGGAAGAACGCGAAATCCTCACCGTGCCGCAGGTCTTCCTCAACGGCCAGCCGTTCGTGCAGGGCAGGATGACGGTTCCGGAATTCCTCGCCAAGCTCGACAGCGGCGCGGCAGCGCGCGCAGCCGAAGCGTTGAAGGACATCGAACCCTTCGACGTGCTCGTCGTCGGCGGTGGTCCGGCCGGCGCCGCGGCCGCGATCTACGCCGCGCGCAAGGGCATCCGCACCGGCATCGTCGCCGAGCGCTTCGGTGGCCAGGTGCAGGACACCATGGCGATCGAGAATTTCATCTCGGTCGAATACACCGAAGGTCCGAAGCTGAGCGCCGCGCTGGAAGCGCACGTGCGCAGCTACGGCGTCGAAATGATTCCGCTGCAGCGCGCGGAAGAGCTGATCCCGGCGAAGGAAGTCGGTGGACTGGTCGGCGTGCGCCTGGCCAGCGGGCCGGTGTTGCAGGCGCGTTCCGTCGTGCTCGCACCGGGTGCGCGCTGGCGTCAGACCGGCGTGCCCGGCGAATCCGAACACCGTAACAAGGGCGTGACCTACTGCCCGCACTGCGACGGTCCGTTGTTCAAGGGCAAGAAGGTCGCGGTGATCGGCGGCGGCAACTCCGGCGTTGAAGCGGCGATCGATCTTGCCGGCATCGTCGACCATGTCACCGTGCTCGAGTTCGACGGCAAGTTGCGCGCGGACGAAGTTCTGCAACGCAAGTTGCGCAGTCTGCCCAACTGCACCGTGCACGTGAACGCGCAGACCACCGGCATGCACGGCGATGGCAGCAAGCTCAACGCGCTCAGCTATACCGATCGCAGCAGCGGCGAAACCCGCCAGCTCGACCTCTCCGGCGTGTTCGTGCAGATCGGCCTGCTGCCCAACAGCGAATGGCTGAAGGGCGCGATCGAACTGACGAACCGTGGCGAGATCGTCATCAACGATCGCGGCGAGACTTCGCTGCCGGGCGTGTTCGCCGCCGGCGACGCCACCACGGTGCCGTTCAAGCAGATCGTGATCGCGATGGGCGCGGGTTCGACCGCCGCACTCTCGGCCTTCGACTACCTGATCCGCACCAGCGCGCCTGCCGAAGCCGAAGCCAAGGCCGCCTGATCAACACGGAGACGACGATGCATCCGTTCGAACTGCTGCGTATCGACCACGTGGTGTTGCGCGTCAGCGATCCCGAGAGATCGCTGGCGTTCTATCGCGACGTGCTCGGCTGCGGCATCGCGCGCCGTCGCGACGACCTCGGCCTGATCCACCTGCGCTGCGGCGCCTCGATGATCGACCTGGTCGACATCCACGGGAAACTCGGCCAGCCAGGCGGAGCCGCCGCCGGCGAACAGGCGCGCAATGTCGATCATGTCTGCCTGCGCATCGAACCGTTCGATGAGGCGGCACTGGTTGCACATCTTGCCCGGCACGGATTGCAGCCGACGGGGGCCGCGCAATCGAACTTCGGCGCAGAAGGCGATGGCCCGTCGATCTACCTTCGCGACCCCGATGGCAATACCATCGAACTGAAGGGGCCTTCGCCCACCGTAGGTATGATCGATCCATGAACCTGCGCGACCTCCGCTACCTGGTGGCATTGTCCGACCTCCGCCACTTCGGTCGCGCGGCGCAGGCCTGCCATGTCAGCCAGCCGACGCTGTCGATGCAGATCAAGAAGCTGGAGGAAGAGTTCGGCGTGCCGCTGGTGGAACGCGCACCGCGACGGGTGATGCTGACGCCGGTCGGACGCGAGATCGTCGATCGCGCCAAGCACGTCATCCACGATGTCGAACAAATGAAGGAACTGGCGCGTCGCAGCCGCGATCCCGAAGCCGGCAGCCTGCGCCTCGGCGCGTTTCCGACGCTTGGCCCCTATCTGTTGCCGCATGTGTTGCCGGCACTGCGCAAGCGCTTCCCGAAGATGGAATTGCTGCTGAGCGAGGAAAAGAGCGACGTGCTGGTGTCCGACCTGCGCGAAGGCAAGCTCGACGCCGCCTTCCTCGCGTTGCCGTTGAGCGACGACCGTCTGTACGCCGAACCGCTGTTCGAGGAAGCGTTCCTGCTGGCGGTGCCGAGCGGCCATCACCTCGCCAATGCCAGGCACCTGCGAATCGGCGACCTGGTCGACGAACAATTGCTGTTGCTCGACGACGGCCACTGCCTGCGCGAGCAGGCGCTCGACGTCTGCGAGCTTGCGGGCGCGCATGAGAAACCCGGATTCCGCGCCACCAGCCTGGAAACGCTGCGGCAGATGGTCGCACTCGGCAATGGCGTGACCCTGCTGCCCGACCTGTCGGTGCGACCGCCGCACGTGCAGCCGGAAGGACTGGAACTGGTGCGCTTCGAAGCGCCCGCGCCGCATCGGCGGATCGCGCTGGCTTGGCGCGGCAGTTCGCCGCTCGATGGATTGCTGCGCAACGTCGCGGCGACCGTGCGCGGCGCGATCGCCGAATGATGATGGCCTGGCGCGTCGCGCTGTGGTCGCTGGGCGCCTGCGTGCTGGCCTTGGCGGTATGGATCGGCATCGTGCAATGGCAGGATGCGCATTCGCCGCGGATGCAGCAGGCAAAAGCCGTGCTTCCCGCGACGCCGTGGTTCCAGGCATCACCCTATGCACCACCGATACGGCCGCAACAGGTCGTCGCGAATCCCGCTTGCCCGCAGCCTCAAACCACCGGCGATGGCGAAGCGCCCTTGCAGACGTCGGTGCCGAACGGCGTTTCGACATTCAATGTCGCGCATGGCCGCCTCGACGCGCTGGCCGGTTTCAGCGTCGATGCCCGCGTGCTGTCGCGCCGCGAGTACGGCGACGATCGTCCCGCGCTGTTCTCGCCGATCGACCTCGCACTGGGCTGGGGACCGATGACCGATACCGCGACGATCGCCCAGCTCAACGTGCGCCAGTCGAACCGCTGGTATCGCTATGGCTGGATCGGCAATCCGCCGCTCGATCCCGGCGTGATCGCCCGCAGCAGCGCCAACATGCACATGATCCCCTCCAATACCGCGGTCGAAAAAGCGCTGGATGCGGTGCAACGCGACGACCGCGTGCGCATCGACGGCTGGCTGGTGGAAGCGCACGATCGCGGCGGCTGGAACTGGCGCAGTTCGATGACGCGCGACGATACCGGCGCCGGCGCCTGCGAGGTCATTTACGTGTGCCGGGTGACGCGGTTCTGAGAAGGACTACTGACCGGTCGCCGGCGCTTCCGGCTCGGCATCGGGCGGCAGCTGCGGCTTCGATTTCGTCTTCAATCCGGCGATGAAGATGCCGGCGAGGCTGACCGCCAGGCCCAGCCATTGCCGCGACGTCGGCGTGTGCGGGAACACCAGGATGTCGAGCAGGTAGGCGACGATCGGCTGCAGCAGCAGCAACAGGCCAACCATGCCGGCGCCAAGCGATTGCATCGCGCGCGAGATCAGGATCCAGCCGAGGCAGTGGCCGAACACCGCCAGCACGACCAATACCACCGCGGACTGCGTGTCGGGAATCGCGAAGGAATCGCCTTCCACCAGCGCGGCGACGCCGAGCAGCAGCGCACAACCTGCCGACGCGAAGCACAGCACCTGTTCCACCGGCACGCGCGCATGGACCTTGGCGACTTCCTCCTGCGCGCGCTTGATGCCGACGTTGTAGAACGCATAGGCAATACCGGTCGCGAGCCCGAGCCAGACACCCCAGTGATAACTCTCCGGCAGCGTCGCCCAATCGCCGCCCAGCAGCAGCCACAGGCCGAAGAAGGCGCACAGCAATCCGAGATAGAAGCGCCCGCCCAGGCGTTCGCCGAACACCAGCACCCCGGCGACCGCCATGAAGAACACCTGCGTGTTAGCCAGCAGCGTCGACAAACCCGGCCCGACGATCAGGATGCTCCGGTGCCACATCCACAGGTCGCAGGCGAACGCGATCGCGGGCACCGCGATCCACATCCAGGCCGAACGCGGCATGCGTTTCCAGCCGTGGCGGAACTGCACCAGCAGCGCCAGCACGATCGCCGCCAGCAACATGCGCCAGAACGCCGAGACCGTCGGCGAGGTGTGCGATAGCCGCACCATCATGCCGTTGGTGCCGATGATCGCCGCGCCGACCAGCATCCGGGTCAGCGCAGCACGCGATGCCTGTTGCGTCATCTATCCGTTGCTCAGGCGCCGGTTCCCACCGGGCACGACACGCCGGTGCCGCCGAGTCCGCAATAGCCGTCGGGATTCTTGGCGAGGTATTGCTGGTGCTCGTTCTCGGCGTAGTAGAACTCCGGCGCGGGGAACACGATCTCGGTGGTGATCTGGGCGAGTCCCGCCGCGGTCAGCCGCTTCTGGTAGTCGTCGCGACTGGCCAGCGCCAGCGCATGTTGTTCCGGCGTGGTGCACTGGATCGCCGAACGGTACTGGGTGCCGATATCGCCACCCTGGCGCATGCCCTGGGTGGGATCGTGGTTTTCCCAGAACGCCTGCAGCAACGCGCCATAGCCGATGATCTTCGGGTCGAAGATCACCCGCACGATTTCCGCATGGCCGGTTTCGCCGGTGCAGACTTCGCGATAGGTCGGATTCGGCGTGTATCCGCCGGCATAACCGGGCGCGGTGCTGATGACGCCGGGCATCGACCAGAACATCCGCTCCGCCCCCCAGAAGCAGCCCATGCCGAAACGGGCATCGCCGTAACCGGCGAATTCATCGCGCAAGGGACCGCCAATCACGAAATGGACGTTGTCGATCGCCATCGGCGTGGCACGTCCCGGAAGCGCGCGCTCGGGCGCGATCATGCGATCCTTCCACGGCCCGATACCACCCATGTCCGTTGCTCCTTTCACCAGGAACAACAGTTTACCAGCGGCTACTCCGAGGCCGGATCAAACGCGGCGGCATCGAGATCGAAGCGCACCTGGTTGCGGCCACGGCGCTTGGCGTCGTACAGCGCCTGGTCGGCGCGATCGAGCAAGTGCGCGGGCTTGGCTTCGTCGCGACGGCGCATCGCGATGCCGACGCTGATGGTGATCGGGATCGACCGGCCTTCCCACTCGACCTCCAGCGTTTGCACCGCGGCGCGGATGCGTTCACCCAATTGCTGCGCCACCGCCAGCGGCGCACCCGGCGACACCACCACGAATTCCTCGCCGCCATAGCGCCCGAGCAAGTCGCCGGAACGCAGGCTGGAACGCAACAGGCGGGCGACGGCGCGCAGGCATTCGTCGCCAGCGGCATGGCCGAACTCGTCGTTGATGCGCTTGAAATGGTCGATGTCGAGGAACAACACCGCGAGTGGCGAACGCGTGCGCGCGGCCTGGGCGAGCGAGGCGGCAAGATCGACGTCGAGCGAATTGCGGTTGAGGACGCCAGTCAAGGCATCGATGCGCGCGTTCGCGATCAGCGCACGCGCCTCGCGCTGCTGCTCGAGCGCTTCGCGTACCGCATTCGCCATGCTTGCCAGCGCGGCGAGGTCGGCCGCGCTCAGGGCCGGGGCATCGGCGCCGCGTTCGATCACCAGCACCGAATGGCTGCCCTTCAATATCTGTGCCGGCACCAGCACCGAACGCAAACCGCGCCCGACCACCGGCGTGTGGTTCTCGATCGGCGCCGCACCCGTCGCCACCGATTCCACCCAGTTGCGCCGCGGCGCCAGCCAGCCGCGCAATTCGTCGAGCATGGTCGTCGGCAGCGCATACGCCTGCGGGGCGCGTCGGCCGGGGAACTGCACCAGGCCCGCGCCTTCCAGCCCGAGGCAGGCCGTCGCAGCCCCCAGCAGGCGATGGATCGCCGCGAATTCCAGTTCGGGGTCGGCGATGTCGCCCAGGGAATGGGCGAGATCGCGCTCAAGCTCGCGCACCGCGGTTTGCGCATCCATCTGCCGACGCAGCTGTTGCTGGTTCTGGCGCGCACGCGCCAGCTCGATCCGGTAACTCTCGATGCGCCGCACCAGGCTGATCGCCACCACCGTGCACAACATGGCGCCGGTGATCTGCAACAGTCGCCCGGCCCACCACCAATGCGCGATCAGGCCGGTCTCGTAGGCGAGATGGGCGAGGCTCGAGAAGAACGAGACCAGCACCGCCACCAGCACGGCCACGCGATGCGGAATACCGTTGCGATAGGCGCGCACGCAGAACGCCAGGCCGATGAGCGCAAGGACGAACCACGATCCCTGGCCCAGCGCCCACGCCACCACCGGCGGCAACGGCAGGAACAGCAATGCGGCGGACGCGATGATGGCGGCGATCACGATCGCCACGGACAATCGTCGCCATTGGCTGGCGCGCGCTTCGCCGGGCAATGCCCCGTGTTCCTGCACCAGCACGATGCCGGCGGCGATGCCGAGGATCATCAGCACCGAGGTGCCGTGGTTGCCGAAACTGCCGTACCAGGCCATCGCCGGGATCTGGTACAGGTGTCCGTTCACCGACATCAGCACCAGCAAGCGCAGCAACGCGAACCACGAGAAGGCCAGCATGCTGCGCTGCCCGGTGGCGATGTAGAGCGCGATCACCACCAGCGCCAGCACCAGGTAGACGGCGTAGCTCATCGCGGCTGTACCGGCGATCCGGCGATCGTCGCGCCCGGCCAGCAGGTGCGGCTCGAGTCGTCCCATCAGCGCGGTCGGCGTCGCCGATTGCGCGCGGATGCGCAGGTGCAGATCCCCTTGGCGCGGCACCATCACGTTGAACTGGTAGGACGAGGTCAGGCCCGGCAGGCGTTCGCGATTCACTTCATAGAAGCCGTCCCGCACCACCTGTCCGGTCACCAGGTCCTCGACCTCGATGCGGTCGAGCGCGGTGCGCTCGAAACGCAGCGCGACGATGCCCTGTTCGCGCATGGCTTCCGGCACGCTGGCGACGAGATCGAAACTGACCGGCTGGTTGCCGCCGGGAACGCGCGCGACCATGCCATCGTCATCCGGGCCGCTCTCGCCCTGCTGGACAGCGACACCAGACTCGGAATGCCAGGCCAGCGGAAACGAAGGCGCCGGCGGCATGAAGATCCGTCCGAGCAAGGCGATGCAGACCGCACCCAGCAAGGCCACCAGGACGGCCAGCTGCACGCGATCGGACCAGCGCTCGAATCGGGGGAAGAATGAGCCGGACATGAGGCGCATACGCTACTGCGCATCCGGCCCCGCGGCTACCTGCTAAAACCCGCTTACTGTGACCGATGGCGCAAGTCGATTCCGCAGACCCGGTACACTGCGCACACCGTTCCAGTTCCAGCATCGCATGTCCGAGCTTCCGACCACGCCGGCACCCGCCGAGCGTACCGATTTCATCCGCAACATCGTCCGCGACGACCTCGCCGCCGGCCGCCATGCCGCGGTCAAGACCCGTTTCCCGCCGGAGCCGAACGGCTACCTGCATCTCGGCCACGTGCGCGCCATCCACGCCAACTTCGGCATCGCCGGCGAATTCCACGGTTCCTGCAACCTGCGCTTCGACGACACCAATCCCGCCAAGGAAGATCCCGAATACGTGCAGGCGATCCAGGACGACGTGACCTGGCTCGGCTACCAGTGGCGCGACTTGCGCCACGCTTCCGATTATTTCGACGTGCTCTATCTCGGCGCGGAACAGCTGATCCGCGACGGCAAGGCTTTCGTCTGCGACCTCAGCGCCGAGGAAGTGCGCGCCACCCGCGGCAACCTGACCGAACCCGGCACCAACTCGCCCTATCGCGATCGCAGCGTCGAGGAGAACCTCGACCTGTTCAAGCGCATGCGCGCCGGCGAGTTCGCCGATGGCACACGCACCTTGCGCGCCAAGATCGACATGGCCTCGCCCAACATGAACCTGCGCGACCCGGCGCTCTATCGCATCAAGCATGTCGAACACCAGAACACCGGCGACGCCTGGCCGATCTACCCGATGTACGACTACGCGCACGCGATTTCCGACGCCATCGAAGGCATCACCCATTCGCTGTGCTCGCTCGAATTCGAGGACCATCGCCCGCTCTACGACTGGGCGGTCGACAACGTCGCGCTGACGCGCCATCCCGACCTGCTCAAGCCGCTCACCGACAAGGGCCTGCCCAACGAAGCCGACAAGCCGCGGCAGATCGAGTTCTCGCGACTCAATCTCGACTACACGGTGATGAGCAAGCGCAAGCTGATGGCGCTGGTGCAGGAAGGACTGGTCTCGGGCTGGGACGATCCGCGCATGCCGACGCTGCAGGGCATCCGCCGTCGCGGCTACACGCCGGAAGCGCTCAAGCTGTTCGTGGGGCGTCTCGGCCTGTCGAAGCAGAACTCGACGATCGACTACACCGTGCTCGAGAACACCTTGCGCGAGGATCTCGACGCGCGCGCACAGCGCCGGATGGCGGTGCTCGATCCGTTGAAGCTCGTGATCAACAACCTGCCGGCCGATCATCGCGAAACGTTGCGGTTCCACAATCACCCCAAGGACGAAGGCGCGGGCGAGCGCGACGTCACCTTCTCCAACGCCTTGTGGATCGAGCGCGAGGATTTCGCCGAGGTCCCGCCGAAGGGCTGGAAGCGACTCGTGCCCGGCGGCGAAGTGCGCCTGCGCGGCGCCGGCATCTTCCGCTGCGACGACATCGTGAAGAATGACGCCGGCGAGATCGTCGAATTGCAGGGCTGGCTCGATCCGGAATCGCGCCCGGGCATGGAAGGCGCCAACCGCAAGGTCAAGGGCACCATCCACTGGGTGGACGCCGCGACCGCGGTGCCGACCGAATTCCGCCTCTACGACCGCCTGTTCACCGCTGCCGACCCTGACGACGATAGCGACGGCAAGGGCTATCGCGACCACCTGAACCCGGAATCGCAGCGCAACGTTCGCGGTTATGTCGAAGCCGACGCCGCCGACGCCGCGCCGGAAACCCGCTTCCAGTTCGAACGCGTCGGCTACTTCGTCGCCGACCGTCGCGATCATTCCCCCGCGAACCCGGTGTTCAATCGCGCGGTGACCCTGCGCGATACCTGGATGCAGAAGGAAGGCTGAGTCGCGATGCTGCCGTTGCAACTCCATCTCACCCTGCCGATCTGGGCGCACGAGTTCCCGCTTGCCGATCGCTACGAAAGCGACGACGACAAGGTCGCGCTGGCGGTGGCGCTGTCGAAGCGCAATATCGAAGCCGGCAGCGGCGGCCCGTTCGGCGCGGCGGTGTTCTCGCCGGATCACAAGGTGATCGCGATCGGCGTCAATCGCGTCGTGCCGCAATCGTGTTCGGTGGCGCACGGCGAAATGATGGCCTTCATGCTGGCGCAGCAACGCCTGCAGCGACCGCGCCTCAACCGCAACGACGACGGCAGCGTGTGGGGGCCGGTGACGCTGGCGACTTCGGCGCAACCGTGCTGCCAGTGCTATGGCGCCAGCGTATGGGCCGGCATCGATCGCCTGCTGATCGGCGCGCGTGCCGAAGACGTGATGGCGCTGACCGAATTCGACGAAGGCCCGTTGCCTGCCGACTGGATCGGCGAACTGCAACGCCGCGACATCGAAGTGGTGCGCGACCTGCAACGCGATGCCGCCTGCGCCGTGTTGCGCGCGTTCGGCGAGAGCGGGACGCATTACTGATGGCTGCACTCTCCGGCCTGCTGTGCTGGTGCCGGGCGGGATTCGAACCGGAACTGGCCGCGGAACTCGGCGATCGCGCCGCGCTGCTCGGCCATCCCGGCTACGCCCAGACCAATCGCGACAGCGGCTACGTGCTGTTTCATTGCGAGAACGGCGCGGCACTGGACGATGCATTGTCGTGGCGCGAACTGGTGTTCGCCCGCCAGAAGCTGCGATTGATCGCCGAACTTTCCGATCTCGATCCCGCCGATCGCATCACGCCCCTGATCGCCGCGCTGCGCGAATCCGGCGACGGTCCGTTCAACGATGTCTGGGTCGAACATTCCGATTCCGACGAAGGCCGCCCGCTGTCGGGACTGGCGCGCAGCTTCGGCAATGCGTTGCGTCCGGCATTGAAGCGGGAAGGACTGCTCGATCCAAAGGCGCGGCGTAGATTGCACGTCGCCTTCATCGACGGTCGCCACGCCTACCTCGCCAGCGCCGATCGCGACGACAGCGCGCCATGGCCGCTCGGCATTCCGCGCTTGCGCATGCATGCCGACGCGCCATCGCGTTCGGCGTTGAAGCTCGACGAAGCGCTGGGCGTGTTGATCACCCCGGAAGAACGGGAAGCCTGGCTGCAGCCCGGCATGCGCGCCGCCGACCTGGGCGCCGCGCCCGGCGGCTGGACCTGGGTGTTGCTGCGGCAGGGCCTGAGCGTCATCGCGATCGACAACGGTCCGCTGCGCCCGCACCTGTTCGACATCGGGCAAGTCACCCACCTGCGCGAGGACGGCTTCTCCTGGCATCCGCAGGAGCGGCTCGACTGGATGGTCTGCGACATGGTGGAACAGCCGATCCGCGTCGCCGAACGCATGGCGTCCTGGCTGCGCGAAGGCTGGTGCCGGCGCATGATCTTCAATCTGAAATTGCCGATGAAGAAGCGCTGGCTGGAAACGCAACGCTGCCTCGACCTGTTCCGTGCCCAGTGCGGTGGCGAAGTCGATCTGCGCGCGCGCCAGCTGTATCACGATCGCGAAGAGATCACGGTATTCGCTGCATACGCGAATACACGCTGACACTGATCGCATTCATTTCGCGCATATCGCGCATTCACTTTTTTGCTGTCCGCTTTCGCGACGGATTGCGTTGCATCTATGTCGATGCCGCGATTTCTTGCCTGAAAGCGATTAGCCTGAACATCGATTCATGGATTTAGCGCGGCGTTAACTTGCACGATTGCGCATCCGAATTACGGTCGGGCCTCCCCCAACACGTTGTAGAGGTTCCCGCAATGAATCGCACTTCCCTGTTCATCGCAACCGCCGCATTGCTCGCCTCCTCCGGCCTGGTTTCGGCACAGACCGCGCCGCAATCGGCTCCGCAGCAGGCACCGGCTTCTTCATCGCCGAGCACCACGCAGACGCCACCGGCGACCGACAGCATGTCGACCCCGGCGCAGACCGCACCGGCGACGCCCGCAGCGGATCCGATGGCCACGACACCGACCGATCCGGCAAGCACCGGCAACAAGGACACCAAGAAAAAGAAGCACGGCAAGAAGGACAAGGACGCGACCCCGGCACCGGCCACCACCACGCCGTAAGCCGATGACATGCCCCGCTACGGCGGGGCATTGTTTTTGCGATCAGATTCCCGCGGCGTGGCGCCACAGTGCGTGGCGCAACATCGGCACGCGACCGGCGATGCCCAGTGCATGCCCGCGCAGCAAGGTGGTCACGGGAAAGTCGTTCGAATACGCACGATTGATCGTCTCGAACGCCAGGGTCGACACGGCATTGTCGCTGCGGCGTTCGCGCGCCCAGCGCTGCAAGCGCGCCGGCGCATCGAAATCGCGGCCCTTCGCCTTGGCGTCGTGCACGCTGTGCAACCAGGCCGAGACGTCGCGCAGGCCAAGATTCACGCCCTGCCCGGCCAGCGGATGCACCACATGGGCGGCATCGCCCATCAGCAATACGCGTTCCGCGCGTTGCGCGCGTGCCAGCTTGCGTCGCAACGGAAAGGCAGCGCGCGCCGAATCGAGCTCCAGCGCACCGAGACAGGCATCGGAAGCGCGGGTGAGTTCATGATTGAACGCGGCAGTGTCCACCTCCTGCAAGCGCCGTGCCTCGTCGACCGGCAATGACCACACGATCGAACTGCGCCCTTCCGTGCACGGCAGCAAGGCCAACGGACCACCGGGCAGGAAGCGCTGGAACGCGGTCTGCGCATGCGGCCGTTCGCTGCGCACATAGGCCACCAGCCCGAGCTGGTCGTAGTCGCGATCATCGGTCGCGATGCCGGCGAGTTCGCGCAAAGCGGATTGACCGCCATCGGCGGCGATCGCGATGCGCGCATCCAGCGTCCCGCCATCGTCCAGCGTGATCCGGACGCCGCCTTCGTCCTGTTCAAGGCCAGTCACGCGTGCCGGGCAACGCACGACGACGCCACGCCGCTCCAGCTGCCGCCACAAACACTCGACCAGCAATCCGTGTTCGACGATCCAGCCCAGTTGCGGCCGCGCCAGTTCATCGGCGTCGAATTCCAGCGCATCGCCACCGGCCGCGTCCCACACCCGCATGCGCCGGTACGGTTGCACGCGCTGGCGCGCGGCCTCTTCCCACACATTCAGGCCATCAAGCAACGCCGCATTGTCGGGGGCGAAAGCGTAGACGCGCAGATCCGGCTTGGCTGGCGACCATGCCGGCGGTTCCGTTGCTTCCACCAGCGCGACATCGAGCCCGGCATCGGCCATGCCCAGCGCGCAGGCGATGCCGACCACGCCGCCACCGACGACCACGGCATCGAAACGACCGCGACTGCTTCTTGCGGACACGGTCATCGCGCGACCTCGCGGCACAGCGCCGGGACATCGCCGCGATACCCCATCGCGCCGCCGACCAGCATCGACTGCACCGCATCCACCTGCGCGATGGCGCCCATGCCCAGCGTGCGCAGCGGCCGCAGCAGTGGCGACGGGTTGGCGGCAAGCCGTGCAAGTCCATCGGAAAAAGCGATGGTGCGCGAACGATCTTCCACGCGTCGTTGCGCGTAACGCTGCAACACCTCGTTCGCGCCGGCATCGGCCACGGAAGCAGCGATGCATTCGACCAGCGTCAAGGCATCGCGCAGGCCGAGGTTGAAGCCCTGCGCACCGATGGGATGGATGGTCTGGGCGGCATTGCCGATGACCACGCCACGCGAGGCGGTCAATCGCTCTGCCAGGGCGCGCTGCGCCGGATAGCGACTGCGCGGCCCCGCGGAAAGAAAACGTCCTGCGCGCCAACCGAAAGCGTCCTGGATGCGCGCGCACCACGCTTCGTCATCCAGCGCGGCGACGGCATCGGCTTCGTCGGCGGACACCGCATGCACCACGCCGTAATGGCGATCGCCGCGCGGCAGCAGCGCGGTCGGACCATCGTCGGTCAGGCGTTCGTAGGCCGTGCCGTCCGGCGCGCGATCGCAACGCATGCGCGCCACGAACAATGTCTTGCCGTAATCGTGATGCTCGGCCGCGATGCCGAGCGCCGCACGCACCATGCTCTGCGTGCCATCGGCGCCGACCAGCAACCGCGTCATCAGTTGGTGTTCGCCTTCGCCATCGGCGACGCGCACGACGCGGGCATCGCCATCGATACCCGACTCGATGAAGCGCGCAGGACGATAGCGAGTGAGATGGCGCAATTCGCCCAGCCGCGCTTCCAGCGCCTCGCCGAAATCGCTGGCGACGACGACCTGCCCGAACGCCTCGCGATCGTAGTCGCGGGCATCGAGCTCGACGCGACCGAAATCGCCGCGACGACTGACATGGATGCGGCGGATCGGCCCTGCCGGCGTGCGCAACAAGCGCCACACGACGAGATTGGCCAGGGCGTTGCAGGTCGCTTCGGCGAAACTGAGGTTGCGCTGGTCGAACACCGCCGGCAGCGCACCGGCGGGCGCGGCTTCCACCATGGCGACGTCGAGGCCGAGGCCGTCGAGGGCGATCGCCAGGCTGGCACCCACCAGCCCGCCACCGACGATGACGATGTCATGGCGGCGCACCGCGGCGCCGGGCGTTGTGGGGGCGTGTTCTGGCATGACGCGCTATGCTAACGGCTTCCGCACCATCTTCCGTTGAAGCCGATGAACCGCACCGACCAGACTTCCGCCCTCGCCGCCGGCCCGTGGACGCTTGCCGCGATGATCGCCGCCGCGGCGCTGACCCGCCTGCTGCCGCATCCGCCGAATTTCTCGCCGGTCGAAGCCATGGCCCTGTTCGGTGGCGCCTATTTCGCTTCGCGCCGCACCGCGCTGTGGATCCCGCTGGTCGCGATGCTGGTGTCGGACGTGGCGCTCGGCCTGCTCAATGGCGGCACCTACGCCGATTACGTTGGCCACCTGTCGTTCTGGCTGGTCTATGCCTGCATCGCCCTGACCACGTTCGCCGGCTTCTCGCTGCGCGGTCGCGTCAGCGGCGCGCGCGTGCTCGGCTGGTCGCTGGCCGGCTCGATCTTCTTCTTCCTCGTCACCAACTTCGGCGTGTGGGCCAGCGGCACCATGTACCCGAAGAACGGCGCCGGCCTGATGGCCTGCTACGCCGCCGGCATCCCGTTCTTCAAGTGGACCGTGCTCGGCACCCTGCTGTATTCGGCCGTGCTGTTTGGCGGCTTCGAACTGCTGCGTCGCCGCGTTCCGGCGCTGCGCGCACAGACGGTGTGATCGCGCCCGCTGTTCGCGGACATGGGCAATCGCCTTTCGAAGATCTATACCAAGACCGGTGACGATGGCAGTACCGGTCTCGGCGACGGCAGCCGCACCGGCAAGGATTCGTTGCGCGTCGCCGCCTACGGCACCGTGGACGAAGCGAATTCCTGCATCGGCCTGCTGCTTGCCAGCGCTGTGCCGGACGATATCCGCGACCTGCTGACCTCGATCCAGCACCAGCTGTTCGATCTCGGTGGCGAACTGTGCATCCCCGGCCATTCGGCCATCGACGATGCCGACATCGAACGCCTCGAGCAGCGGCTCGACCACTACAACGACGCCTTGCCGCCCCTGAAGGATTTCATCCTGCCTGGCGGCGGCGAAGCCGCCTCGCGCTGCCATGTCGCGCGCACGGTGGTCCGTCGCGCCGAACGCGAAACCGTCGCGCTGGCACGGGTGGAAACGGTGCGTCCGCAGGCGGTCCGCTATCTCAATCGCCTCTCCGACCTGCTGTTCGTGCTGGCACGCGTGCTGGCGCGTGACAGCGGCCACGGCGAAGTCCTCTGGCAGCACGAGCGCCGGCGTTGAATCTGCGCGTTTACACGCACGCCGCCTGCCTCGACCACGACACCGGCCCCGGTCACGCCGAACATTCCGGTCGCCTGCGCGCGGTGCTCGATGCACTGCGGGCATCGGCACTGTCGCTCGACTGGCAGGATGCGCCGCAGGCAACGCGCGAAGACCTGTTGCGCGTACACCACGCCGCATTGATCGATCGCGTGCTTGCAGGCCCCACCGGCGACGACATCGAATGGCTGGATTCCGATACCGCGCTATCGCCCGGCAGCCCCGAGGCCGCGTTGCGCGCGGCCGGCGCCGCGATCGCCGCGGTCGACTGGGTGCTGGCCGGCGATGATCGCCGCGCGTTCTGCGCGGTGCGCCCGCCCGGGCACCATGCCGAACCCGACATGGCGATGGGCTTCTGCCTGTTCGACAACATCGCGCTCGCCGCGGCGCATGCGCTGGCGAGCGGCATCGAACGGGTGGCGATCGCCGACTTCGACGTCCACCACGGCAACGGCACCCAGGCGATCTTCGAACGGGAGCCGCGCGTGCTCTTCGTCGACACCCACCAGTCGCCGCTCTATCCCGGCACCGGCGACGCCGACGAGACCGGCGTCGGCAACATCGCCAACGCGCCCTGGCCGCCGCTGGCCAGCGCCCAGGCGGTGCGGACGCTGTGGGAAGAGGTGCTGATCCCGCGCATCGATGCCTTCAGGCCGCAGTTGCTGCTGGTCTCGGCCGGCTTCGATGCCCATCGCGAGGACCCGCTGGCGCAGGGCCTGTTCGAGACCCGCGATTTCGCCTGGATCACCGAACGGCTGGTAGAAGTCGCCGAACGCCATGCCGGCGGCCGCATCGTTTCGACGCTGGAGGGGGGCTATGCCCTGCCGGCGCTGGCGGATTCCGCCCGCGCCCACGTCACCGCGCTATGCGGTCAGCGCTGCTGAGGGGTTCAGGCATTCCCGCAGCTCGGAATCGGTCGGCAGCGGGTCGTGACGGGTGGTTTCGGCCATGCCTATGCACCAGCGGCGCATGAACGGAAGCGTGGTCTTGATTGCCCGCAGGCAAGCGATCCGGCAAAGTAGCGCGACTTGGCATTCAGGAAGCCCCGTGCGCCCCAACCCGCGCCTTTTGCCCCTGTCGTTGTGTATCGCTGCGGCCCTGCCGCTCCAGGCTGCTGAGAAATACCAGCTGGATTGGGGGCGTTGCCCGGCCAAGGACCCCGTTCCGATCTTCACCGATACGGCGCCGACCGGCGACGAGAAGGTCACCCCGCGCAAGCAGCTGCAGACCACCCTGGAAGGCGACGAACAGACCGGCACGGTCGACATGCCGGTGTTCAACGGCAACGTGGCCCTGAACCGCGGCAACCAGTTCCTGGGCGCCGACCACGTCAGCTACGACCGCGACAAGGACACCTACACCGCCGAAGGCCACGTGCGCTACCAGGATCCGAAGATGCGCATCCTCGCCGACAAGGCGCAGGGCAACCAGGCGGCCGACACCCACACCATCGACAACATCCGCTACCAGATCGTTTCCAAGCGCGGCAACGGCACCGCCGACCGCATCGACCTGAGCGGCAGCAAGGGCGAGCTCTACGACGCCACCTACACCACCTGTCCGCCGGAAAAGCGCGACTGGGAGCTCAAGGCCTCGCGCATCGACGTCGATACCGAGGAAGGCATGGCGGTGGCGCACAACGCCAAGATCCGCGTCGGCAAGGTGCCGGTGGCCTACATCCCGTGGTTCAAGTTCCCGATCGACGATCGCCGCCGCACCGGCCTGCTGTTCCCGTCGATCTCGCAGACGCAGCGCAACGGTTTCGACTGGCGCCAGCCGATCTACATCAACATCGCGCCGAACTACGACGACACCATCAGCCCGCGCATCATGACCGCGCGCGGCATCGCCCTCGACAACGAATTCCGCTACCTCAACGAGAGCGGTTCCGGCGTCGCGCGCACGATGTGGATGCCCAACGACAAGCTGCGCGATCGTTCGCGCGGCAGCTTCACCTACCAGGCCTTCCAGAACCTGTCGCCCAACTGGCAGGCGCGCGCCAACCTGTTGTGGTTGAGCGATCCGCGCTACCTGGAAGACTTCAACAGCAGCGCCGTCGGCCTCGCCCAGTATTCGGCGATGAGCGAAGTCGGCGTCTACGGCCGCGGTCACCACTGGGACGCGTCGATCAGCGCCGACCACTGGGTGCGCACCGACTACACCCTGACCGAGGCATCGCTGCCCTACGATCGCCTGCCGCGCATCACCTACAACCTCGACACCCCGGTGGGCGTGCTCTTCCGCGCCGGCGTCAATGCCGAGGCCGTGCGCTTCCAGCACCAGAATTACCGCAATTTCGCCACGGGCACCTTCGACCAGACCGGCCCGTCGCTGCGGATTCCCGGCGGCAGCCGCTTCGACATCAAGCCCTTCGTGTCGATGCCGCTGCAGGGCAATTGGTGGTTCCTGACGCCCACCGTGGCCTGGCGCTATACCGCCTACCAGCTCGACGGCGATCTCGCCGACAACAACGCCAAGGATCGCGCGATCGCGGCCGAAGCACTGCAGGGCCGTTACTGGAATCGCGATACCGTGCCTGACACGGTCTGGCAGCCGCTGGTCAAGCGCAATCCGACCCGCAGCCTGCCGATCGTGTCGCTGGACGGCGGCATCCAGTTCGACCGCAACGTGCACTGGGGCAGCAAGGATTACGTGCAGACGCTGGAACCGCGCGTGTTCTACCTGCACACGCCGTATCGCGACCAGTCGATGCTCCCGGTCTTCGATACCGGCCTGCTGACCTACAGCTGGGGACAGCTGTTCCGCGACAACCGCTATTCCAGCGCCGATCGCCAGAGCGACGCCAGCCAGGTGACATTCGCGCTGACCACGCGCATGAACCGCGAATCCGACGGCCACGAGAAACTGTCGGCCAGCATTGGCCAGATCCTTTACCTCGACGACTCGCGGGTGACCTTGCCCGGCGAAATTCCGTTGAAGCAAGGGCGCTCCGCCTGGATCGCGGACGCCAACTACGCCTTCAACGACCGCTGGACCATGGGCGCGTCCTACCAGTGGGATCCGCGGACCAAGCAGCGCGACCTGGTTTCGGTGCGCACGCGTTACATATGGGGCGAGGACGGCATCGTCAACCTGAGCTACCGCTACCGTCGCAACCTGCTCGAGCAGGCCGACCTGCAGTTCCTCTACCCGATCAGCTCGTCGTGGAGCATCGTCGGCCGCTACTACACCTCGCTGCGCGACCAGACCACCTGGAAGCACACCGTCAAGCCGCTGGAAATCGTCGGCGGCGTGCAGTGGGACAGCTGCTGCGTCGCCGTGCGCATCGTCGGTCGCCGCTATGTCGCCACCCGCGAGGGCGACCTGCGCAACGGCATCATGCTGGAGTTCGAACTGAAGGGACTCGGTTCGGCCGGACAGGACACGAGGCGCATTTTGCGCCGTGCTATCCTCGGCTACTTCCGCGACGACCTTTATCTCGTCCCACCTGAAGCCCTGTCGTCAGGGCAACACACCGTCGATCCGGACCCCATTCAATGAAGATTCTGTTCCCCGCCGTCCTCGCCCTTCAACTGGCGCTGGTCGCGCCGTCGTTCGCCCAGCAGGCCGCTTCCACCACGTCCATCGACGGCATCGCCGCCGTCGTCAACGAAGACGTGATCCTGAAAAGCGAACTGGCGCGGGCGATGGCCAACGTGCAGCAGCAGTACACCGGTCGCGCCAACGAGCTGCCGCCGCACGACATCCTCGAGAAGCAGATCCTCGAACGCCTGATCCTGCAGCGCCTGCAAGTCGCGCGCGCGCAACAGAGCGGCATCACCGTCGATGACCAGGAGCTCGGCCAGGCGATCGAATCGATCGCGCAGAACAACAAGGTCAGCGTCGACCAGTTGCGCCAGCAGCTCGCGCACGACGGCCAGTCCTTCGACAGCTTCCGCAATGCCGTGCGCGACGAACTGCTCACCCAGCGCCTCAAGCAGGCCTATGCGCAGGGCGCCGTCCACGTCAGCGAATCGGAAGTGAACGCCGCGCTCGCGGCGCAGTCCAACACCGGCACGCAGCTGCATCTCGCCAACCTCGTGGTGGCGCTGCCCACCGGCGCCACGCCGGAGCAGATCGCCACCGGCCAGAAGAAGATCGATGGCGTCAAGGGCCTGATCGACCGCAAGGAAATGGACTTCACCGCGGCGGCCATCCGCTATTCCGACGCGCCCAATGCGCTTGACGGCGGCGACCTCGGCTGGCGCTCGGCGCAGGAAATCCCGGCGGCATTCGCACAGATCGTCGGCAACATGAAGCCCGGCGACGTCGCCGGCCCGATCCGTGGCGCGACCGGCTTCCAGCTGCTGAAGCTGGTGGAAACGCGCGATGGCAGTGCCGGCCTCGGCACCGTCACCCAGTACCACACCCGCCAGATCCTGGTGAAGTCCAAGGATCCCGCCAACGATCCCAAGGGCAAGGCCCGCGCCGAAACCCTGCGCGCCCGCCTGGCCGGCGGCGCCAATTTCGCCAAGATCGCGGAATCCGATTCGGATGACGCCGTCGGTCGCAGCAACAGCGGCGATACCGGCTGGCGCAGCCAGGACGGACTGGGCGCCGAAGTCGGCGCGGCCGTGGCCGCGCTGCGTGATGGCGAAGTCAGCCAGCCGGTCCAGACCAAGGATGGCTGGGTGATCGCACAGCGCGTCGCCAGCCGCCAGGGCGTGGCCGCCAGCGAAGACCAGCGTGGCGCCATGCGCGAAACGATCGGTCGCCGCAAGCTGGAAGACGCGTATGACCGCTTCCTGCGCGAAATGCGCGGTGAAGCCTATGTCGACGTCCGCGTCGGCGCCGATGCGACGCCGCAACAGCCGGCACAGGACGCGACGCCGGCCGCACCGGCACCGCCGGCGAAAAAGAAGGGCTGATCGTCGTGACGACCCGCTTGGCCCTCGTCCCCGGGGAGCCGGCGGGTATCGGTCCGGAACTCTGCGTCCGCCTGGCGCAACGCGCCGAGCTGTCCACGCTCTGCACGGCCTACGCGGACCCCGACGTACTGACGCAGGCGGCGACCGCATTGCAGTTGCCGCTGGAGTTGTTGCCTGCCGACGCTGACGTCACCCGTGGCGGGCAACTGCGCGTCATCGAACACCGTCTGCCTGCGCCGACCCGTGCTGGCCATCCCGATCCCGCCAACGCAGCCGCAACGATCGCTGCGCTCGATGCTGCTGCAAGCGATTGCCTGGCAGACCGCATGCATGGCCTTGTCACCGGGCCGTTCCACAAGGCCGCGATCAACGATGGCGGCATCGCTTACACCGGCACCACCGAACGCCTCGCGCATCAGGCCGCCCGCGACGTGGTGATGATGCTGGCGCGCCCGGGCCTGCGCGTGGCCTTGGTGACGACGCACCTGCCCTTGCGCGATGTACCCGACGCGATCACCGCGGATCGACTGGAACGCATCCTGACGATCACCAGCGATGCCTTGCGCAACGACTTCGGCATCGGCTCGCCATGCATCGCCGTGCTCGGGCTCAATCCGCACGCAGGCGAAGACGGACACCTCGGGCGCGAGGAACTCGACATCATCATCCCTGCACTGGAACGGCTACGCGCACGTGGGCTGGACATCGAAGGCCCGTTGCCCGCCGATACCGCCTTCCTGCCGGACAAACTTCCGCGGTTCGACGCGGTGGTCGCGATGTACCACGACCAGGGCCTGCCGGTGCTGAAATCGACCGGGATCGAACACGCGGTCAACATCACGCTGGGCCTGCCTTATCCGCGCGTCGCCGTTGACCACGGGACCGCGCTCGACATCGCCGGCAGTGGGCGGGCATCGCCGGACAGCCTGTTCGCAGCGGTGGCGCAATGCGCGCAATTCGCCGGACAAGGGAAGCAGACGCCATGAACGATTCCGCCAGTTTCCGCCCCGGCGCCAAGAAGCATCTCGGCCAGAACTTCCTGCACGAACGCGGCGTGATCGAAAAGATCGTGCAGGCGATCGATCCCAAGCCCGGCGACACCATCGTCGAGATCGGGCCCGGCCAAGGCGCGATCACCTTCCCGCTGCTCGACCGCCACGGCGAACTGACCGTCATCGAATTCGACCGCGACCTGATCTTCCCGTTGACCGAAGCCGCCCGCCGGCACGGCAACCTGGAAGTGATCCATCGCGACGTGCTGCAGGTCGACTTCACCAAGCTGGCCGGCGAAAGGAAAATCCGCTTGGTCGGCAACCTGCCCTACAACCTGTCGTCGCCGATCCTGTTCCACGCGCTCGATCACGCCGCTTCGATCACCGACATGCATTTCATGCTGCAGAAGGAAGTGGTCGATCGCATGGCCGCCGGCCCCGGCAGCAAGGTCTACGGACGCCTGTCCGTGATGCTGCAGGCCTATTGCACGGTGACGCCACTCTTCGTCGTGTTGCCCGGCTCGTTCCGGCCCGCGCCCAAGGTCGATTCCGCAGTGGTGCGACTGGTGCCGCGCGATCCCACGACCATCGACATCCGCGATCCCCGCCGCTTCGCCGACGTGGTTCGCGCAGCCTTCGGGCAACGCCGCAAGACGCTGCGCAACGCCTTGAATGGCGTGGCCGATTCGGCCCAGATCGAGGCCGCCGGGCTGCGCCCCGATGCCCGCGCGGAACAGGTCGACGTCGCCGGATTCGTGCGCCTCGCCAATCTCGCGCAAGACGCCTGATTCCGCTGCTGGCGCAACATTCACTTATCCGTCTTACACTGTCGTCATGAACGCGATGGACGACTATGCCTTCGACGTGGACGTCGACACCAGCTACCTGGACGACGAATCGTCGCCCGATGAAGACCGCTTCGTCTTCTCGTACACCATCACCATCCGCAACAGCGGCAAGGTGCCGGCACGCCTGGTGCGTCGCCACTGGCTGATCACCGACGGCGAAGGCCATGTCGAGGAAGTGCATGGCGATGGCGTGGTCGGCGAGCAACCGTGGCTGCGTCCCGGCGACGGTTTCCAGTACGTGTCCGGCGTGGTGCTGGGCACAACGGTCGGCACCATGCAGGGCAGCTACGACATCGTCGCCGACGACGGCACCGAATTCGCGGCCAAGATCCCTGCGTTCACCCTGACCATTCCACGCACTTTGCACTGACGCCCAAGGAGGCCTGCCATGGCAGTGTGGGCGATTGGCGACCTGCAAGGCTGTTACGACGCGACGCAACGATTGCTGGAACGAATCCGTTTCGATCCCGCGCGCGACAAGCTGTGGTTCTGCGGCGACCTGGTGAACCGCGGCGGCGAATCGCTGGAAACGTTGCGGCTGGTGCATTCGCTGCGCGCCAACGCCAGCATCGTGCTCGGCAACCATGACCTGTCGCTGATCGCGATCGGCGAGCGCCGCCCCGAGGAACAGCGGCGCGTCAATCCCGACCTGCAACGCGTGGTGTTCGCCGACGACGCCCGTGTCCTGCTCGACTGGCTGCGCCAGCAGAAGCTGTTCCATGTCGACCGCGAACTCGGCTGGGCGATGGTGCACGCCGGCCTGCTGCCGCGCTGGAGCATCGACGAAGCGGAATCGCTGGCGCGGGAAGTGGAAACGCGCCTGCAGGGCAACGGCTTCCGCAAGCTGCTCAAGACCATGTACGGCAACCGGCCGATGTGGAATCCGCGCCTGACCGGCCCGGAGCGCCATCGCGCCATCATCAACGTGTTCACGCGCATGCGCTACTGCTCGCCACGCGGGCGCATCGCCTTCGAAGAGAAAGGCACGCCGGGCACCCAATCCGCCGGCATGTATCCCTGGTACGAATCGCCGGAACGGGTGCCGCGTGAACTGTCGATCGTGTGCGGCCACTGGAGCACGCTGGGCCTGATGATCGGGCTCGGCGTCCACGCCATCGACACCGGCGCGGTCTGGGGCGGCAAGCTCACCGCGCTGCAACTCGATTCCGAGGAATTGCTGATCCGTCAGGTCAAGGGCCGCGTGGTTCCGGCCGCGGAAGCCGCGCAGGCCGACGACTAGGCCGGATCGATCCGCACGTAATCCGCGAATTCGAACGCGTATTCGTTGCGGGCATCGGCGGGATGCGCTTCCCGCGATGTCTCGCGCCATTGCGCCGGATCGAAGCGCGGGAAGAAGGCATCGGCGCCTTCGATCGCGGCATCGACCCAGGTCAGGTGCATGCGCGTGGCGATCGGCAAGGTCATGGCGAAAATCTCGCCACCGCCGATCACGCAGACCTCCTCCTCATTCTTCGCCGGCGCCAGCGCCGACTCCAGCGTCGCGAATGCTTCCATCCCGGTGAAGGGAACACTGCCGGAGCGCGTCAGCACCAGGTTGCGACGCCCCGGCAGCGCACGCCCGAGAGACTCCGCGGTCTTGCGTCCCATCAGCACCGGTTTGCCCAGCGTCAGCGCCTTGAAACGCTTGAGGTCGTCCGGAAGCCGCCACGGTAGTGTGTTGTCCTTGCCGATGGCATGACCGCGATCGAGGGCGACGACGAGGGAAACGATCATCAGACGGCAACCGGCGCCTTGATCGCCGGCAGCGGATCATAGCCGTGGATGGCGATGTCCTCGAAGCGGAAACCGAAGATGTCGCGGATCCCCGGGTTCAATTCCAGCTTCGGCAACGGACGCGGCGTGCGCGACAACTGCTCGTCGGCCTGGTCGAAATGATTGGAATACAGGTGCGCATCGCCCAGCGTGTGGATGAAATCGCCGACCTCGAGATCACAGGCCTGCGCGATCATGTGCGTCAGCAACGCGTAGCTGGCGATGTTGAAGGGCACGCCGAGGAAGATGTCGCCGCTGCGCTGGTAGAGCTGGCAGCTCAGTTTCCCGTCCACCACGTAGAACTGGAACATGGTGTGGCAGGGCATCAGCGCCATCTTCGACAGGTCGCCGACGTTCCAGGCATTGACGATCAGGCGTCGTGAATCGGGATTGCGCTTGATCTCGTCGATCAGCCACGCGATCTGGTCCACCGTGCCGCCATCGGCAGTCGCCCAGCTGCGCCACTGCTTGCCGTAGACCGGTCCGAGCTCGCCTTCGTCATTGGCCCATTCGTCCCAGATGCTGACGCCGTTCTCTTTCAGGTAACGGATGTTGGTGTCGCCCTGCAGGAACCACAGCAGTTCGTGGATGATCGACTTGGTGTGCACCTTCTTGGTGGTGACCAGCGGAAACCCTTCGGCAAGATCGAAGCGCATCTGCCAGCCGAACACGCTGCGGGTGCCGGTACCGGTGCGATCGCTCTTGTCCGCGCCGTGTTCGCGGACGTGGCGCAACAGGTCGAGATACTGCTTCATTGCTTGCCTCCGGCAAGATGCTTCATGCCACTTCTTTCATCCGCAGCACCGGCGACGTATGCGACTTCCACAGCAGCAATAGTCCGGCGAGCACCAGCGGCACGCTGAGCAACTGCCCCATCGTCAGCCAGCCGAAGGCGAGATAGCTCAGCTGGGTGTCAGGAATGCGCACGAACTCGATGACGAAGCGGAACACGCCATACAGCAGCAGGAACATCCCGGAGACGGCGAAGCGCGGACGCGGCTTCTTCGAGAAGAACCACAGCACCAGGAACATCACCAGGCCTTCGAGGAAGGCTTCGTAAAGCTGCGACGGGTGGCGCGCGAACGGATTCAACGCACCGGCGCCGAGCAGCACCTGCAGCTGGTCGGCAGACTGGCCGTGATATGGCGGTGGCAACGATTGCGGGAACACCACACCCCAGCCGTTGTGGGTGTACTTGCCCCAGAGTTCGCCGTTGATGAAGTTGCCGATGCGGCCGAAGCCGAGACCCGGTGGCACCAGCGGCGCGATGAAGTCGGCGACGTCGAAGAAATGCATGCCCTGCTTGCGCGCCCAGTACCACATCGCCAGCATCACGCCGATCAGTCCGCCGTGGAAACTCATGCCGCCGTTCCACACCTCGAACACCTGCAACGGATGTTTCAGGTAGGTGCCGAGATCGTAAAAGAGGATGTAGCCGATGCGGCCACCGAGGATCACGCCGAGCATGCCGTAGAACATCAGGTCGCCGAAACCGGCTTCGCTGACACCGGGCAGGAAATTCTGGCGAATGCGCCGGCGGCCCAGCCACCACGCCAGCGCGAAGGCGAGCAGGTACATCAGGCCGTACCAGTGCACCTGCAATGGCCCCAGAGGTCCATACCAAGGTAGTTGCCACGGACCGAAACTGAGTGCGACGGGATTGATCTGGTGGAGCAGCGGCATCGGCGAGGATCGGTGGGTGAAAGGGCTATTTTGCCCGAGTCTGCCTGCTCACCGGAGAATGACCGGTTCGTCTGGCAGCTCGTCTTCATCCACCTCGCCCGGGCGCTGCGGGAAATGCGCTTCCAGCACCGCGGTGATCGCCTCGATGCCTTCGGCGACTGCGGCCTCGGGTTCGCCGGCGGTGAGGCGCTCCTCCATCAGCTGGCAGATGCCGCGCCACTGTTCGGCGCTCACCAGGCCTTCGAAACCACGGTCGGCGACGATCTCGATGCGGCGATCCGCCAGTTCCAGGTAAATCAGGACACCATTGTTGGCCGCGGTATTCCATACCCGCAGGTTCGAGAACGCCTGCAACGCGCGCTCGCGCGGCGACACATCGCGCCAGACCTCGCCCAATGGCAAGTCGGATTCGACCGCGAAACAGATTTCGCCACGATGGCGCGACTCGCTGGCGCGGATCAGTCCGGCGATGCGCTGCAGGCTGTCGGCCGGAAACAGCGATCGGGCCGGACGGGCGAATGCGTGACGCCAGAGGCGGCCGACCATGCCCATCACCAGCTCCCCGAGGCGCCACCGCCTCCGCTGCTGCCGCCACCACCGCTCCAGCCGCCTCCGCCGCCGAAGTCACCGCCACCTCCGCCAAAACCCCCGCCGCCACCGCCCCAGCCACCCCAACCACCCTGGTTGGCGTAACGGCTGACCGACGCGCTCATCAGGCCGACGAACAATCCGAGGAAGGCGCCGATCGCAGCGACGGCCACCACGCCGCCGATCAACCAGGCGACGCCACCGGCGACCGCCGCGGTGCCGATGCCGCGCACGCCCGCCGGCAACCAGCCGAGCAAGGCGCGCGCGACCATCGCGGCGATATAGGCCGCGATCAGCGCACCGACCCAGTTGACGCCGTGATCGCGCGGCTGCTGCGATTGCGCAACCGGCGGTGGCAGGGTTTCGCCATCGATGAGCTTGACGATCTGCGCGCTGGCGTCCTTGATGCCGCCGGCGAAATCGTTCTGGCGGAACTTCGGGACCATGTATTCCTGGATCACGCGCCAGGCGATGGCATCCGGGATCGCGCCCTCAAGACCGTAGCCGGTCTGGATGCGCGCGCGATGGTCGTCCTTCGCCACCACGATCAGCACGCCATCGTTGATCTTCTCGCGTCCGATCTTCCATTGCTGGTAGACGCGTTGCGCGTAGTCGGCGATGTCTTCCGGCGACGTGCTCGCCACCATCAGGATCTGCAGCTGGCTGCCCTTGCGCTGTTGCAGGTCGAGCGCCTGCTGCTGCAGCGCCTGCTTGTCTTCGGCCGAGAGCGTGCCGGTGGTGTCGACCACCGGCGAATCGAGCGCGGGGATCGTCGCCAATCCCTTCTGCGCCTGCGCGACCACGCTGCAGGCGAGCAGCAGGAAGATCGCGACAAGACGACGCCAGTTCATGCGTCGTGTTCCTGGGGAGAATCCGCGATCAGTGCGCAGGTGCCGGCTGCGACGACGATGCCGGCGCCGCGCCGCCGAAATCGACCGTCGGCGCGTTCTGGATCTGCTGCTCGTTCTCGACGGTGAAGTTCGGCTTGACCTTGTAGCCGAACATCTTCGCGGTCAGGTTGACCGGGAACTGGCGGATGTAGCTGTTGTAGTCCTGCACCGTGTCGATGTAGTTCTTGCGTTCCACCGCGATGCGGTTCTCGGTGCCTTCCAGCTGCGCCTGCAATTGCAGGAAGCCCTGGTCCGCCTTCAACTGCGGATAGTTTTCGGAGACGGCCAGCAAGCGACCGATCGCGCTCTGCAGGCCCTGCTGCGCGGCCTGGAATTGCGCCAGCGACTGCGGATCCTCGGCATTGACGTTGATCGCACCCACCTTGGAACGCGCCTCGGTCACTTCGGTCAGCACCTTTTCCTCGTGCGTGGCATAGCCCTTCACGGTGTTGACGAGATTCGGCACCAGGTCGGCACGGCGCTTGTACTGGTTGATCACCTGCGACCAAGCCGCCTTCACGCCTTCGTCCTTGCGCTGGATGCTGTTGTAGCCACAACCGGACAGCAGCGAAACCAGCATGAGCAGCAACACAACGCGGATGGTTGTCATCGGATCCTCTCCAAGTAGGAAGCCGGGCCTGGGCCCGGCGCATTCATTCGATCAATCGTCGGTGAACAAACGTTCATTTCAGGTGAATTTTCGGACCACTCACCAGTCACCACTGCCCGGAACATGGTGAGTCCGGGCATTGCGTCGCATTAGCTGGTTCAACCATTCCACCAGAACCGAGAAGCCCATCGCAAAATAGATGTAGGGCTTGGGCGTGTGGACATCGAAGCCGTCGAGGATCAGCACCACGCCGATCAGCAGGATGAAGGCCAGCGCCAGCATCTTGACCGTCGGGTTGGCGTCGATGAAGCGGCCCATCGGATTCGCCGCCAACAGCATCATCGCGACCGCGATCAGCACCGCCATCACCATGATCGGGATATCGCGCGCCATGCCGACGGCGGTGATCACCGAGTCCAGCGAGAACACGATGTCGATGATGGCGATCTGCAGGATGACCATGCCGAAGGCCGACGACGCGCGCGTCGTGCGCGGATCCTCGTCATCGCCGCCGCTGATCAGTTCGCGGATTTCCATCGTCCCCTTCACCAGCAGGAATGCACCACCGACGATCAGCACCAGGTCTCGGATCGAGAAGCCCATGCCGGCGATCGTGAACAGGTCACGGCTCATCCGCGCCAGGTAGGCCAGCGAGATCAGCAACAGGATGCGGGTGATGCAGGCCACCGCGATGCCGATCTTGCGCGCGACCGGGCGCTGCGCTTCCGGCAGGCGCCCCACCGCGATCGAAATGAAGACGAGGTTGTCGACGCCAAGCACGATTTCCAGCGCGCTCAGCGTGACCAGCGTGACCCATGCGGAGGGGTCGGACAGGAAGGACAGATCCATCAGGGCTGGTCCAGAAAGCGTGGCAGCAGGATCAGGCCCCAGGTCAGCAGCACGTTCATCATCAGCACGAACACCGCCGCCGAGCCCATGTCCTTGGCGCGTCCCGCCAGTTCATGGAATTCCGGGCCGTAGCGCTCGATCACCGCTTCCACCGCGGAGTTGAGCAGTTCCATCGCCATCACCAGGGTCATCGAGCCGATCAGCAACGCGCGCTCCACACCGGAAGCGCCGAGGTGGAAACCGAGCGGCGCCAGGATCACGAACAGCACGACCTCGAGGCGGAACGAGGATTCGTGCAGCCACGCCGCCTGCAGCCCCTTGAGCGACCACAAGGTCGCGCGGTAGATGCCGCGCGGTCCGCGCGGTAGATGTCCAATCGAATCAGCCATGGCGAAATGATGCCACAGCCCGGTTTTGCCGCCGCAACGCCGTATTTACTGCGAGCGCAGCGCCTCGATCGGGTCGAGCATCGATGCCTTGCGGGCCGGGTAGTAGCCGAAGAACAGGCCTGTTGCCATCGAGAACGCCGTCGCCAGCAGGATGACCTGCAGGCTGAGGCTGACCGGCAGGTCGCTGAACTTGCCGACCAGCAAGGCGCCGCCGGCACCCAGCACGATGCCGATGACGCCGCCGATCATCGAGATCAGCATCGCTTCGGCGAGGAACTGGCGGCGGATGTCGGTCGGACCCGCGCCCACTGACATGCGCAGGCCGATCTCGCGGATGCGTTCGGTCACCGACACCAGCATGATGTTCATGATGCCGATACCGCCGATGATCAGGCAGATGCCGGCCACCGCGCCGAGCAGCTTCGACATCAGGTTGGTGGTCGCGGTGCGCGTCGCCACGATCTGGCTGATGTTGCGCACGGCGAAATCATCGTCGGCGCCGGGCTGGATCTTGTGGCGCTGGCGCAGCAATCCTTCGATGGCGTTCTGCGCGCTGTCGAGGTTCTTCGCCGAATCGACGCCAACGCTGATGCCCTGCACCGCGCCCGGCGGCATGCTGTTGGAAGTCGAGAGACGGCGGCGCGCGGTTTCCAGCGGCACCACCACGATGTCGTCCTGGTCCTGACCGAAGCCGCCCTGGCCCTTGGCGGCAAGCGTGCCGACCACGGTGAACGGCACGCGCCCGATGCGGATGCTCTGGCCGATGCCGTTGCCATCGGCGAACAATTCCTTGCGCACCGTTTCGCCGATCACCACCTTCTTGGCGGCGCTGGTGTAGTCGCGCGGATCAAAACCGTCGCCGTTGGCCATCTGCCAGTCGTTGATCGCGAACCAGTCGTTGTCGACGCCCTGCCACTGCGTCGATGCGTTGTTCTCGCCGTTCACCACCTGGGTGCCGCCGCGCAGCGATCCGCTGACGTACTGCACTTCCGGAACTTCGCTGCGGATGGCGTCGACATCGCCGCTGTTGAGGCTCCAGCGGCTGCCCTGCGCCAGTCGCGCGCCACCGCCCTGGCCACCGGCACTGCCGATGTCGAGGCGCTGCGAGCCGAGACCGGAGACCAGCTTGTCGATTTCCTTCTGGGTGCCTTGCCCGATCGAGACCATGACGATCACGGCAGCAATGCCGATGATCACGCCGAGCGATGTCAGCGCGCTGCGCAGCCAGTTGCCACGCAATGCGGCGAGCGCGGTGCGGATGATGTCGAGCCAGCTCATGCGTGCAGGTCCTCGCGCGTGCCTTCGTGCAATTCGCCGTCGTGCATCACGTAGACGCGATGAGCGTGCGCGGCGACATGCGCGTCGTGGGTGATCAACACGACGGTGTGCTGTTCCTGGCTGAGCCGGTTGAACAACGCGAGGATTTCCTCGCCGGTCTTGCTGTCGAGCGCGCCGGTCGGCTCGTCGGCAAGCAGGATCGGCGGATGGTTGATCAGCGCGCGCGCGATCGCCACGCGTTGCTGCTGGCCGCCCGAGAGTTCATTGGGGCGGTGCCCGGCGCGTTCGCCCAATCCGACCGCGACCAGCGCCGCCTGCGCGCGTTCGCGTCGCTCGTGGTGCGGCACGCGGGTGTAGGCCATCGGCATCGCGACGTTTTCCAACGCGCTCATCCGTGGCAACAGGTTGAAGCCCTGGAACACGAAACCGATCTTGTCGCGACGCAGCGCCGCGAGCTCCTCGGCATCGAGCGTCGAGACGTCGACGCCATCGCAGGCGTAGGTGCCGCTGCTCGGCGTGTCGAGGCAGCCGATCAGGTTCATCAGCGTCGACTTGCCGGAACCCGACGGCCCCATGATCGCGACGAATTCGCCGCGCTCGATGCGCAGGTTCACCCCGCGCAACGCGACCACTTCCGCCGCGGTGCCGGGCGAATAGACCTTGCGCAGGTCGTGCGTTTCGACGACCGGCGGCGTGACGCCTGCGGGACTCATTTCTTGGCCTGCGCCGCGCTGTCCGCCGACTGCTGCCCGGTGATCGCGAGATCGCCTTCCTTCACGCTGCCACTGACTTCGGTGTTGCTGCCGTCGGTCGCGCCCAGGCGCACCATCACCCGCTGCGGCTTGCCGTCGACCAGCAGGTAGATCGCAGCGCGGCGCGCGTTCATCAGGTCGCTCAGGCCCGCATCCCACTTGGCTTTCTGCGTCGGATCGAGGGTGGCGGTGAACGCGGCGAACTGCTGCTGGAAACGCTCGCGCATGCGCGAACGCATCTGCGCCTGCTGCTGGGCATTGCCGCCGCCGTTGCCACTGCGCGGAGGACCGCCCGGGCCGCCGCCGAACAGCTTGCTGCCGCCGCCCTGCTGCGAGGACTGTTGTTGTGCCTGCTGCATGCGTTCGGCCGCGCGCTTCTTCATTTCAGCCATCGCCGCATCGAAAGCGGCCTGCTGTCCTGGCTTCAATTGCAGGCCAGTGGCGATCTTGGCGATGTCGTCGCCCATGCCGGCGCCGCCACGGCCGCCACCCTGCCCTCCGAAGCCGCCCTGGCCGCCTTGCTGTCCCTGTGCGCCGCTATCCTCATCGGAAGGCTTGTAGCGCAGCGCGGCATTGGCGACGCGCAACACGTTCGGTTGGCGACTCACTTCGATCTCGGCGTTCACGGTCAGGCCCGGCAGCAAGGTGCCGTCACTGTTGTCGACCGTCACCAGCACCGGATAGGTCACGACGTTGTTGGTGGTGGTCGCGGCCATCTGCACCTGCTTCACCACGCCGGTGAACTGGCGATTGGGGAAGGCATCGACGGTGAAGTTGACGTTCTGTCCCGGCTTGACCTGGCCGATGTCGGATTCGTCCACCGTCAGCTGGATCTTCATCTTCGACAGATCCTCGGCGATGGTGAACAGCGTCGGCGCCTGCAGGCTGGCCGCCACCGTCTGTCCGGGTTCGACCGCGCGCGTCAGCACCACGCCATCGACCGGCGAACGGATGACGGTGCGCTCGAGATTGAGCCGGGTCGTCTGCGTGGATGCGGTCTGCTGGCGGATCGACGCCTGCGCGCTGTTGACCTGGGCCTGCGCCTGCAGCATCGCCGCACGCGCCTGGTCGACATCGGACTGCGCCACCAGTTTCTGCTCGCCAAGGCGTGCATTGCGCTGATACACCAGCGTCGCGTTGGCCAGCGTTGCCTGGAACTGCTTCAGCTGTGCCTGCGCGCTGGCGATCTGGGCATTGCCCTGGACGATCTGCGTCTCGTAGGTCGAGGGATCGATCCTGGCGATCACCTGGCCCTTCTTCACCTTGGAATTGAAATCGACCAGCACTTCGGTGAGCTGGCCCGAGACCTGGCTGCCGACGGTGACGGTGGAGATCGCCGAAAGCGTACCGGTCGAGGAAATCGAAACGCGGATGTCGCCACGATCGACCGCCTGCGTGCGGTAGCCGGTCTGTCCGGAGGCAGCGCGATGCTTGAACCACCACGCACCACCGCCAAGCAGCACGACGGCGGCGAGCACGACGGGAATCCAGGGGAACGATTTGCGGGTGCGCGGACGCGCTGGGCTGGGAGTCGGCATCGTGTTCGAAAGAGAGCGGTTTGGATGTAAACGCCCGGCGGTATCGCCGGTTGACCCCGCATTATTCAGGCAAAACGCAGGATCGCGGTGGTCCCGGCGCCCGGTTTGCTGTCCAGCGTCACAGTCCAGCCCATGCGCTCGACCAGCCGGCGAACGACGTTCAGGCCCAGCCCCCTGGACTCGGTCCGGGCGGTATCGGCACGGAAGAACGGTTCGAACACCCGCGCCAGGGTCGCGGCATCCATGCCGACGCCGGTATCGCGGATCTCGATGCGTTCGGTCTCGACCGTCACCAGGATTTCGCCCCGTTCGGTGAAGTCGCAGGCGTTCTGCAACAGATGGCCCAGGACCACGCCCGGCAGGCGCGGCGGGGCATCGACCACCGGATAGGCATTGATCTGCAAACGCAATGCCACCGGCTTGTCTTCGACGCGAAGTTGCGCGCGCTTGACCTCGTTCTCCACCACTTCCGCCAGCGAGGTTTCGGTGACGTCGATCGGCGAGCGCGGATCGCGCGCCAGCAGCAGGAAAGCACCCACCAGCCCTTCGATCTGCTGCGACTGTTCCTGGATGCGTGTCACCGCGCGAGTCCCGCGCGCGCTCAAGCCTTCCTCGCCTTGCAACAGGTCGCCGGCCATCCGGATCACCGTCAACGGCGTACGCAATTCATGGCTGGCATCGCGGGTGAAATCGCGTTCGCGGCGCACGAAGGCGTCCATGCGCGATGTCATGTCGATCAGGGCGTGGCGCAGGCGTTCGACTTCGTCCAGCGGATCGGGGATCACCGACGCTTCGATCAGGCCTTGGGGCGTTGTCGACTCCGGGCGCCAGCGTTCCGCGGCATGCGACAGGCGTTCGAGCGGCGCCATCATCCTCTGGAAACGGCGGTGTCCCAGCCACGAGAGCGTGGCGATCGCGATCAGCGACAAGGTCGCGGCCAGCACGGTCAACCAGCTCACCAGTCGATTGAGGAAAGTCGGTTCCACCCGCAGGTAGAGCCGGCCTTCCGCATGCTCGCCGACGTACACCATGCTTTCGCCATCGGGGTCGCGGTGGAATCCCGGCGATGTCACCCGCAACTGTGGCGGCACCGCATCCGGCTGCTTGCCGGCGGGAACGAACCAGGCCTGGTAGCCGAATCCGCTCGGCAACGGCTTGGCCGGATCGCGCTGGACCAGATCCCACATGCGATCGCTTTCGGTGCGGATGCGATCGCGCAACAAGCCTTCCGCGAGCAAACGACTGCCGAGGAAGGTACCGGCCAGTACCAGCACCACGGCGATGATTCCCTGGAACAGGAAGACATCGCGGATTCGGGATTTCAGCCGTTTCGGCGTCGACGCCATGCAGCGAGTCTCAGGATCAGGATGGCGGCTGGTCGATGTCGGCGATGCGGTAGCCCGCGCTCTGGACCGTATGCAGCAACTGCTTGTCGAACGGCTTGTCGATGATCTTGCGCAGGTTGTAGAGATGGCTGCGCAGGGTGTCGGAATCCGGCAGGCTGTTGCCCCAGATCTCGCGTTCGATTTCGTGGCGACCGACCACGCGCGGCGATTCGCGCATCAGGATGGTCAGCAACTTGAGGCCGATCGGCGACAGCAGCAGCTCGCTGCCACCACGGGTCGCGCGCAGGCTGGCGGGATCGAGTACGAGGTCGCCGACCTTCAGCACTTCCGAACCCACCTGGCGGCGCTCGCGACGGATCAGCACGCGCAGGCGGGCTTCCAGCTCCTGGATCGCGAACGGCTTGGTCAGGTAGTCGTCGGCGCCGGCGGAAAGGCCGGTCAGCTTCTCTTCCAGGGTGTCGCGGGCGGTCAGCATCAGGATCGGCGTCGACTTGCGCGCCTCCTCCCGCAGCTTGCGGCAGACTTCGACGCCGTCCATCCGCGGCAGCATCAGGTCGAGCACGACCACGTCATAGGCGTTCTCCAACGCCAGCCGGTAGCCATCCAGGCCGTCCTGGGCGTAATCGACCTCGAAGCCCTTGCCTTCGAGATATTCGCCGATCATTTCCGAGATATTGCGGTTGTCCTCGACGATGAGGACAAGTCCTCCGTCCTGTTGCTGTGTCATGGCGACCCCTGTCCTTTCAGCTTTGTGAAGAAGACTGCCGCCCGGTTTGTGGAAGGTAGGTGAAGATCCTGTGTCACATTCAGCTTTGTGTAAGCTCGCCGCGCTTGACCTCGTCCCAGAGGCGTTCCTGGCCTTCCAGCCCAAGGGCCGCGAAGTCCCGGCCCTGCCCGGCAGCCAGGGCCTCCATCGCCCGGAAGCGCCGTTCGAACTTGGCATTGGCGCCGCGCAAGGCGGCCCCGGGGTCGATCCCGGCATGGCGGGCCAGGTTGGCCGCGACGAAGAGCACATCGCCCAACTCTTCCCGGAGATGGTCGTGGTCGCGCTGGCCACGGTCGAACTCGGCCTCCAGCTCGTCGAGCTCCTCGCGCAGCTTGGCGAACACCGGGCGATGGTCCGGCCAGTCGAAGCCGGTGCGCGCCGCCCGCGACTGCAGCTTCACGGCGCGCTGCCACTCCGGCAGCCCGCGTGCGATCCCGGCCAGCGCCGAAGTGTCGGCTTCGCCCTTCGATTTGCGTTCGGCCGCCTTCAACTGTTCCCAGACACGAGTCTGTTCATCGGCGTCGGCAAAGCTGGCATCGGCGAACACGTGGGGATGGCGGCGCACCATCTTGTCGCAGATGGCGACGACGACATCTTCGAACTTGAACGCCCCGGCTTCTTCGGCCATGCGTGCGTGGAAAGCCACCTGCAGCAACAGGTCGCCGAGCTCGTCGCGAAGATCGACCATGTCGCCGCGCTCGATCGCATCGGCGACTTCATAGGCTTCCTCGATGGTGTACGGCGCGATCGTCGAAAAATCCTGTTCGAGATCCCACGGGCAGCCACCTTGCGGATCGCGCAGGCGCGCCATGATCGCGATCAATTCGCCGATGTCGCCGCTGTGGCCGTCGTTGTCGGTCATCGTCATTCCAGCCAGTCGCGCCACGGCAGTGCGGGATTGCCCATCGCCATGAAATCGCCGTTGAGCAAAGTATCGCGGCGGTTGTAGCGCAGCGATCGGCCTTGCGGATCCACCACCGCGCCACCGACGCCTTCGACGATGGCCTGTCCCGCGGCGGTGTCCCATTCGCTGGTCGGGCCGAAACGCGGATAGAGATCGATGGCGCCTTCGGCGATCTTGCAGAACTTGAGCGCGGAACCGCAGGGCACGGTCTCGACATCGCCGATACGATCGATCAAGGCCTGCGTGCGGGCGTCGCGATGCGAACGACTCGCGGCCACGCGCAGCGGGCCATCGCCGCGGCGGTAGTGCAACGGCACATCGATCCCGTTCTCGCGCCGCCATGCGCCCTGTCCCGGCGCACCATGCCACAGCAATCCGCTGACCGGTTGCTGGACCAGGCCGAATACGGCGGCATCGCCTTCGATCAAGGCGATGCAGATGCAGAATTCGCCATTGCGCTTGACGAATTCGCGGGTACCGTCGAGCGGATCGACCAGCCACAGGCGCTGCCAGTCGCCGCGTTGCGCCTTGTGCGCGTCCGGTGATTCTTCCGACAACACCGGGATATCGGGCGTGAGGGCCGCGAGTCCTTCGACGATGCAGCGATGCGATGCGAGATCGGCTTCGGTCAGCGGACTGGCGTCGTCCTTGCGGGTGACATCGAAGGCATCGGCATACACCGCGAGGATCTTCTGCGCCGCCTGCTGCGCCAGCGCGGCGACGCCATCACGAAGCCCGGCGTCCACCCTCATCCGTGCTTCGCCAACCATTCGCGCGCGATGAACAATCCCGCCAGGCTGCGCCCTTCCGAGCTGTCGTCGCGCAGCGCCAGTTCGCCGAGATCGGCGAGCTTCCACGGCACCACTTCCAGTTCTTCCGGCTCATCGCCCTGCAGCTTCGCCGGATAGAGGTCGCGCGCCAGCACCAGCGCGGTCTGGTGTTCCATGTAGGTCGGCGCCAGGCTCAGCATCCGCATCACTTCGATGCGATGCGCCCCATAGCCGGCTTCTTCCATCAATTCGCGGTTCGCGGCTTCCTCGGCGGTTTCGCCGTCATCGATCCGCCCCTTCACCAGGCCGAGTTCGTAGCGGTGCACGCCGGCGGCGTATTCGCGCACCAGCAGCACCGTCTCGTCGTCGAGCATCGGCACCACGGCGACCGCGCCCGGACCGGGCGCCAGCACGCGGTGGAAGATGCGACGCTCGCCGTTGCCGAATTCGAGATCGACGTCTTCGACGATGCGACCGCGACCGTCGTCGCGCTGGTGACGGGCATGGACGATGGGAAGGCGCTGGCTCATGACGAGACCTGCCGGCCACTCCGGGCGATAATCTGCGGATGTCGAACGTTGTCCATGAGGGTGTGATGATAGCCGAGCACGACCTCGTTGCTCGCGATCTGGCCGCGGTCTGGCACCCCTGCACGCAGATGCGCGAACACCCCGACCTGCTGCCGCTGGTCCCGGTGGTCCGCGGCGAAGGCGCGTGGCTGGTCGGCGCCGATGGCCGCCACTATCTCGATGCGGTGTCGAGCTGGTGGACCAACATCCACGGCCATGGCGAACCGCGCATCGCCGCGGCGATCGCCGAACAGGCGCGCACACTCGAGCATGTGCTGCTGGCCGGGTTCACCCATCCGTCGGCGATCGCCCTGGCCGAGCAACTGCTGGCGCGCGCACCGCGGCAGGCCGGACGCGATCCGTTGGCGAAAGTGTTCTACGCCGACAACGGCTCCGCGGCCGTGGAAGTCGCGCTGAAGATGGCCTTCCACTGGTTCCGCAATCGCGGCGAACCCGAGCGCCGCAAGTTCATCGCGCTCCATAACGGCTATCACGGCGAAACGCTGGGCGCGCTCGCGGTCGGCGACATTCCGCTGTACCGGCGCATCTATGCGCCGTTGCTGGCGGAAGCGATCTTCGCGCCGTCGCCCGATGCCTACGACGCGCGTCCGGGCCAGACCCCGGAAGAATGCGCGCTGGAAGCCGCCGACGTGCTCGCCAGCCTGCTCGACGCGCATGGCCAGGAAGTCTGCGCGCTGATCGTCGAGCCGCTGCTGCAATGCGCTGGCGGCATGCGCATGCACCACCCCGCCTACCTCAAGCGCGTGCGCGAACTCTGCGATGCCCACGGCGTCTTCCTGATCGCCGACGAGATCGCCACCGGTTTCGGCCGCACCGGCACACTGTTCGCCTGCGAACAGGCCGGCATCCAGCCCGACCTGATGTGCGTATCGAAGGGGCTGACCGGCGGTTTCATGCCACTGGCCGCGACACTGGCGACGCAGGCGATCTACGACGGCTTCCTCGACGACTCGCGCGAACGCGCCTTCCTGCACTCGCACAGCTATACCGGCAATCCGCTGGGCTGCGCCGCCGGACTGGCATCGCTGGCGATCTTCGACCAGGACGGCGTGCTCGAACACAATCGCGCCACGGCTGCGCGCATGGGCGGATTGGCGAAAGACATCGCCACGCTGCCCCATGTCGCCGATGCCCGCCAACGCGGAATGGTGGTGGCGTTCGAACTCACCCGCGACGGCGACAAGGCGACGCCGTTCGATCCGTCGCTGCGCATCGGACTGCAGGCCTATCGCGCGGCACTGGCCCGTGGCGTGGTGCTGCGTCCGCTTGGCGACATCCTCTACTGGATGCCACCCTATTGCATCGACGACGACGCGCTCGCGCAACTCGCCGAGGTCACCGCCACGACCATTCGCGAGGTCACCGCATGCGCCTGACCCGTGTCCACGTCGATGCCGGATTGCACGCCGGCGGCGAGCTCGCATTGCCCGAGACGTCGGCGGCGCACCTGACCCGCGTCTTGCGGCTGCAGATCGGCGACAGCTGCGTGGTGTTCGATGGTCGCGGCCATGAAGCCAGCGCGCAGATCGTCGCCATCGACAAGCGTGGCGCCCGCGTGCAGGTCGGCGAAGTGCGCACGCCCGCCAACGAATCGCCATTGCGCATCACCCTGCTGCAGGGCGTGGCGCGCGGCGAGAAGATGGACCTGATCCTGCAGAAGGGCGCGGAACTCGGCGTTACCGCATTCGTGCCGGTGTTCAGCGATCGCAGCGAAGTGAAGCTGGAGGGTGCGCGGGCAACAAAGCGACTGGAACACTGGCGCGGCGTGGTGGTCTCCGCCTGCGAACAAAGCGGTCGTGCATGGGTGCCGGAGGTGCAGCCCCCTGTTGCATTGGCGAGTGCGCTGACGACACTGACACCGGCGACAAGATTGCTGTTGGATCCGATCGCATCGATGAATTGCCGCACGGCACTGGCGGCGGATCAACGCGACATCGTGCTGGCGGTCGGTCCCGAAGGCGGTTGGTCGCCGCAGGATCGTTCATTGCTGGAAGCGCAGGGATTCCTCGGCGTTCGTCTCGGCCCACGCGTGCTGCGCACGGAAACCGCGGGACTCGCGGCGATCGCGGCGATGCAGGCGCTGCACGGCGATTTCGATTGAAGCGACGAGGCGCCTCGGGCCGTTCGCTCAGGCAGCTTCCGGCAACTCGCTGCGCAGGCGCGACTCGACCTCGTCCATGTCCGGCACCACCGCGTTTTCGTCGTTGATGGCGACGCGCGCGAAGATGCAGCTTCCGGGCTCGGAGGATTCCGCCAGTGTTTCCAGCGTTGCCTCCGACAGGCTCATCAGGCGCGGGAAGCCGTCGGCCAGGAAGGCGAAATACGGCAGGCGCGCATGTCCGCCCGGTGCCTTCACCACCAGCACGCGCCGGCGTCCGCCAGCGGCCGCCTGCGCGCTGGATTCGCTGCCATCGAGGCGCGAGAAGTCGACCAGCGGAACCTGCCAGCCGCGCCAACGCACGCGCCCGAGCAACCAGGCCGGTGCATTGGCGATCGGTTCCGGATCGGAATAGGACAAGACCTCGGCGACGGCGGCGTTGGGCAGCAACAGCTGGCTGCCGGCCGCCTGGATCAGCACGCCGCGCAGGCTGCTCGGAAGTTCGTTCATGGCTGCCTCATGCGTGCCAACGTGCGTTCAGTTTTTGCGCCAACGCCAAAGGCTCGGCGATCTCGGCGCCACGCGCGGCGACCAGTGCCGGCACCGCGTGATCGAAGCAACCGTGTTCGGCCTGCGCCGCAACCCAGGCGCCGGCGACCTTGAAGCGCAACGCTTCTTCGATGAAATCGGTGGGCGCGCCGCTCAGGACCAGCAAGGCGCTGTCGGCGGGATCAAGCTTGGAGGTGACATCGGCGAATCCGCGCACCTGCGGCATGTCGACGAACGCCAGTCCGCCAGCGCCCTCTTCCAGGCCAACCGATGTCGGCAACACGTAGACGGTGTTGTCCTCCATCGCCATGCCGGCGGCTGCGAGCTTGACCTTCAGGCGCGTGGCGCGTTCCATCTGGCGCGCAAGGCGATCGTAATTGCCGGCATCGAGATGCTGCTGGATCAGGATCGAGCGCGGGAAGTCGTCCTGCAACTGGCCAAGCAACGCGCGCAACGGATCGGGCCCACCGACACCGGCGACGATCAGCACGGCGCCGCGGGTTCCGGTGATGCTCAGGTTCGATGCCGTGCCGCCGCTTTCGGCGACTTCAAGTCCGATGGTGCCGTCATCGACCATCGACATGCCATCCAGCCGCGAGGCGCTGCTCGCCACCGGCGGCAATTGCGATGTCGGTGCAGCTACCGGCGCGTCGTCGTGGTCGACCAGCGACCAGGTTTCGTGCAGCGGCGCCGCCGCCATGTCGGGCGCATCCATGCTCGCGGCCGAGGCCAGCTTGAGCGGCTGCGCATCCGTGGCCGGCGCCGGCTCCAGCGCGATCACGTCGACGTGCGGATGCGCGATGTCATCGATCGGCTCGAGCGGTTCCAGCGGAATCGCCTCGGCATCCGGCAGATTGTGCGCGGCGTCCATGAACATCGAGGGATCAAACGCTTCGACATGGTGCTCGCCGCCGCCATGCGGGATCCGCTTGACCGGCTCGAGGTAATCGAGGCCGTCATTGGCAAAATCGACTGCGGATGCAGAGGCGTTGTTGTCACTATGCGCCGGGGCCCAGTCATGCCCTTCCAGTCCCGGCGCCTGCAACGACTGGGCGGGCGCTTCGACGATGCCTTCCAGCGGAATCACCGGGATGTCCGTGGATTCGACCGCGGGCGGCGCGCCCATTTCGACGATCTCGATCGGCGCTTCGACGAAATCCTGGTGTTCCACGACCATCGTCTCGACCGCTTCGGATGCCTGCGTCGTCGCGTGCTCCGGTTGCGCAGGCGCTTCTTCCAGCAACATGTGCACCGATGCTTCAGGCACTGCCGATGGGTGTTCTTCCACCGTTGCGATCGCCGTCGCCGTGGCTTCACCCGGCGTCGAATGTTCCGCCTTCGGCTTCAGCGCATCGCGCGGCAACGGCGCGACGAACCCGGCGTCATCGCCGTGGCCTTCCGGCAACACGTCCTGGCTGCCGCGCAGCTTTGCCGACAGATGCCGGCCCCAGCGCGCGAGATCCCAGCCCTGGCGCGACGCCAGCACGCTGGCTTCCTCGAACAGGAGTTCGATGCCGGGATCGTCGAACAGGGCATCGAAGCGTGCATCGAGTGCTTCTTCCACGCCCGGTTCCATCAACACCACGACATTGCGCGGCGACCGCGCCTGGACCTCCGCGGCATCGCCGATCGAAGGATCCACGACCAGTGCGATATCGGCGCCGGCTTCGCGCAGCGCCGCTTCCAGGCGGTCGCGCAACTCGCCCGGACGGCCCAGCAGAACGGTGGCGCGACGATCAGCGCTCACCGGACAGCTCGAGCAGTTCGGACACGTTGCGCATCAGTTCCGGCTCCTGGTACGGCTTGCCCAGGTAACGGTTGACGCCGATTTCGAAGGCGCGCTCGCGATGCTTCTCGCCGGTACGCGAGGTGATCATGATGATCGGCACGTCGCGCAGGCGGGCGTCGCGGCGCATCTGCGTCGCCAGTTCGTAACCGTCCATGCGCGGCATTTCGATGTCGAGCAGCATCAGGTCGGGCACGCGCTCGGCCATCCGCTCCAGCGCATCGACGCCGTCCTTCGCAGTCATCACTTCGTAGCCATTGCGTTCCAGCACGCGGCCGGTGACCTTGCGCATGGTGACGGAATCGTCCACCACCATCACCACCGGAACCACGTGGGTCTCGGCGGCCTCGTGGACCTGCACCGGCGCCTCGGCTTCCACTTCGTGCTGCGGACGCGCTGCGTAACGACGGGCCAGCGGCGCGACGTCGAGGATGACCACGACCGAACCGTCGCCCATGACGGTGGCACCGAAGATGCCGGGGATCGACGCCAGCTGCGGACCCAGCGGCTTCACCACGATTTCGCGGTTGCCGAGGATCTGGTCGACGCCAACCGCGGCCTTCAGTTCACCCGAACCGATCAGCAGCAGCGGCACCTGCAGGTGTTCTTCCGCCTTGAGCATCGGCTGGCCGAGCAGGAGGCCGAGATCGAAGACGGTGAATTCCTCGCTGCCGTAGCGATGCTGCGCGCCACTGGCGTAATCGCCGCGCGAGATGCGGCTGACGCCGCGCACCGAGGCGATCGGCACCGCGTAGGTGGTTTCGCCGATGCGGACGAATACCGCCTGCGTCACCGCCATCGTCTGCGGCAGGCGCAACGAGAAGCGGGTGTTCTTGCCGATTTCCGACGCGATGTCGAGCGAACCGCCGAGCTGGCGGATTTCGTTGTGGACCACGTCCATGCCGACGCCGCGACCGGCCAGCTGGCTGACTTCGCTGGCGGTGGAGAAGCCCGGCTGCAGGATGAAGCGGTCGATCTCTTCGCCGGCCACATCCGCGCCCGGTTGCAGCAGGCCGCGTTCCTCGGCGCGCACGCGGATCGCCTTGCGATCGATACCGGCGCCGTCGTCGTGGATGGCGAGCACCACTTCCGAACCTTCGTGGCGCACGTTGATCTCGACGCGGCCCTCTTCCGGCTTGCCGGCGGCGCGGCGCGCCTTCGGCGATTCGATGCCGTGGGCGAGCGCGTTGCGCAGCACGTGTTCGAGGGGCGCGGTCATGCGCTCGAGCACGTTGCGGTCGAGTTCGTTCTCGGCGCCGCTGACCACCAGCTGCGCCTGCTTGCCGGTTTCGCCCGCCGCCTGGCGGACGACGCGGCGCAGGCGCGGCAACACCGTCTCGAACGGCATCATGCGCGTGCGCATCAAGCCTTCCTGGAGATCGGTCGACACGCGCGACTGCTGGCGCAACAAGGCTTCGTACTGGCGGGTCAGGTCTTCCAGCGACCCCTGCAGCGTCGACATGTCGGACGCCGATTCGTTGAGGCCACGGGTCAGCTGCTGCAGCGTCGAGTAACGGTCGAGTTCCAGCGGATCGAACGCGGGGTTGTGCGCTTCCTGCTCGCGATGGTGGCGGGCGACGATCTGCGCTTCCGTTTCCAGGTCGAGGCGGCGCAGCTGGTCGCGCAGGCGCAGATTGGTCTGCTCCATTTCGCCCATTGCCGCGCGGAACGCGCCCAGCTGCTGTTCCAGTCGCGAACGATAGATCGCCACTTCGCCGGCGTAGTTCACCAGGCGTTCCAGCAGGTCGGCGCGGATGCGCACCTGTTCCTGCGAACGCACCTGGCCGCCTTCCGCGGTTTCGCGGTCGAGCGCGGTTTCCATGATCGGCGCCGACAGTTCCGGCAACACGGCCTTCGTCGGTTCGGCGGATTCGGCATCGGCCTGCGCGGCGATGATGCCGCGCGCGCGCGCCGTCATCTGCGCGACCAGTTCGCCCGGCGTCTGCGACGACTTGCGGGCGGCCACGCGTTCGGTCATCGCACGCAAGGTATCGAGGCCACGCTCCAGCAACGGCACGCCGTCACCGCCCAGCTGGGTGCGGCGTTCCGACACCGATTCCAGCAGCGTTTCCATCGCGTGGCCGAGATCGCCGATCGACATCACGCCGGCCATGCGCGCGCCACCCTTCAGGGTGTGCAGGTCGCGCTGCAGCGCCGTGACCGATTCGAGATCCTCGGGATTGCCGCGCAGGCGCGCGAGCAGGCTGTCGGAATTGTCGAGCAGGTCGTTGCTTTCCTCGACGAAGATGTCGAGCAGCTCGTTGTCGAGGCTGGCGGTATCGAGCGGATGCTCTGGACCGAGGTCGACGCCATGCGTATGCGTCGCCGCGGCAGGCGCCGGTTGCACGACTTCGGCATGTTCCTCGTGCGCGACGTCAGCGGCACCGGCGATCGCGGCTGCGGTCAGCGCGGCCACCACTCCGGCAGTCTCGCCTTCGTGTTCGGGAGTCGCCGCCTGCGCCTGTTCGTGCTCGCGGCGCGCCTGTTCGGCGTATTCGGCTTCGAGGCGCGCGTACTCGGCTTCCTCTTCGGCTTCGACGCGAGCACGTTCGGCTTCCTCTTCGGCCTGGACGCGGGCACGTTCGGCTTCGAGGCGTTCGTTCTCCATGCGGAGCATGTCTTCATGCTCCTGTCGACGCAGCTCCGCAGCGCGTTCGGCTTCGACACGCTCGGCTTCGACACGCTCGGCTTCGGCACG
>NZ_JBCMOO010000002.1:0-1272467 GCF_050574925.1 Solilutibacter silvestris
AGCGCGCGTGTTGTTGCTTCGCGGAGACTTGAAAGCAACAGCCCCGCGAGCTGTTGCTTTTCACTCAGCCCACCTGAAAGCATCCACCGGCGGCGCCGTGCGGTTCGTCCGCAGTGGCCGACCATACGAGGCATGGATGCCGAGTCGAGCCCCCATGGATGGGTTCACGGCGTGTCGGCCACTGCGGATAACCGCTAAGGGCGCACAGCCGGGCGATGCTTCACTTCTTACGCACGTACAGCACCAGCGCGTGGTCTTCCAGCGCGTAGCCGTGCTTCGCGGCGATCTGGCGCTGCAACGCCTCGATCTCCGGCGAGGTGAATTCGATGATCTTGCCGGTCTCCACATCCACCATGTGGTCGTGGTGGGTGCCGCGATCGAGCTCGTACACCGCGTGGCCGCCCTCGAAATTGTGCTTCAGCACCAGTCCCGCAGTTTCGAACTGGGTCAGCACGCGGTACACCGTCGCCAGCCCGACGTCTTCGCCACCGTCCAGCAACGCGCGATAGATCTCCTCCGCCGTCATGTGGCGGGGCTTGGCGCGCTCCAGCAACTCGAGCACGCGCAGGCGCGGCTGGGTGACCTTGAAGCCCAGGCTGCGCAGATCGCGGGTTTCCATCACATTCTCCAAACTCTGACAACGACCAGTGGCTGAACCGCCGCCTGCCGGCGCGGGGCGACGGCTGGGCGGGACGTGTATCATCCCTGAAATTCGTGACACTGCCTGTTCACATGCGCACATTCCTGCTCGCCTGCATCGCCGCCATCGCCCTGACCGGCTGTTTCTATCGCCAGCCCGTCTATCAGGGCAACCTGATGGAGAAGACCAAGGTCGAGCAGTTGCAGGCCGGCATGACGAAGGACCAGGTCGCCGAACTGCTGGGCCTGCCCTCGATCCAGGACCCGTTCCACCACAGCCGCTGGGACTACACCAGTACCGAGCGCGTCGGTCGTACCGGCAAGACCCAGATCAAGAACTTCTCCGTCTATTTCGAGAACGACCTGGTCACCAAGTGGGACGGCAACTATTTCGCCGAACAGGACGAGCAGCTCGCCAAGGACTCCATCAAGCGCTTCGGTCCCAACCTGCGCAAGGACAAGAAGAAGAACGGCGGCGGCGGAGACAGCGACAGCGGCGAATAAGCCGTCAACGCACGGTCCGGCGACTTTTCCGGGCCACGTCGCGCTGGACCTCGGCACGCGCGCGCCGCGCGGCCTTGGGATCCACCTTCAATCCACGCAACAATTCGACGCGATCGCCATCTGAAAGCAGATGGCGCGGCGTCACCCGCTGGCCGAATACCGCGATCCCGGCGACATCGGCCAGCGACGCGAATCCGGCCGCGGCGATCGCATCCTCCGCATGCGCGCCTACGGGCAATTCCACTGCCACGCGTTCGCAGCGATGCGGCCATGCCGCGACGACTTCGACGCTGATGGCGCCCGCCATCAAGGCAGCCCCGCCTTGTTGGCCACGCGGATGAAGTCATCGACCATGCGGTCGGCGAGGCTCTGCAGGCCAAGCGCCAGCACCGGCCCGAGCAGCGACGACGCCGGCTCGAACTTCAGTTCCAGCGCCACCTTGCAGGCGTGGGTATCCAGCGCGGTGAAACGCCAATGGCCTTCCAGGGTCTTGAACGGCCCGTCCACCAGGCGCATGTCGATGCGCAACGGACGCTCGCTGGTGTTCTCGGTCTTGAACCAGGTCTTGAAGCGGCCGAGCCCGATATCGAGGCGCGCGACGTAACGCCCTTCGTCCAGGCGCTCGACATTGGCGGCCTGGCACCAGCCAAAACGGTCCGGATAGCGCTCCGCGGCATCGACCAGGTCGAACATGGTCTCGGCGGAATGGGCCACGAGGGCGCTGCGTTCGATGGTGGTGGTCATTACAATACGGACATGAGCAAGACCAAGGATAAGGCAAATGGCGGCACCATCGCGTTGAACAAACGCGCGCGCCACGAATACCACCTCGAACAACGCGTCGAGGCGGGCCTTGCCCTGCAAGGCTGGGAACTGAAGGCGATCCGTGCCGGCCGCGCCAATATCGGCGATGGCTATGCGCTGGTGAACCACGGCGAGATCTTCCTGGTCGGCGCCCAGATCACCCCGCTGATCCAGGCCTCCACCCACGTGATCGCCAACGATCGCCGCGACCGCAAGCTGCTGCTGCATCGCCAGGAGATCGACCAGCTGGTGGGTCGGGTCCAGCGCGACGGCTACACCCTCGTCCCCACCGCGCTGTACTGGAAGGGCAACAAGGTCAAGCTCGAAGTGGCGCTGGCGCGGGGCAAGCAGACGCACGACAAGCGCGAAGCGAGCAAGGAACGCGACTGGAACCGCGAGAAGCAGCGCCTGCTGCGCCGGCACAACAAGGACGCCTGAGCGCCCTCAGATCTGGTGGTCGTCGTCGTTGTCGTGGAGAACGCCCGGCAACGTGAAGGCGAAACACGCGCCACGCCCCACTTCGCCCCGCGCCTGCAGGGTTCCGCCGTGGCGTTCCACGATCCGTCGCACCGTGGCGAGGCCGATGCCGTAACCGACGAATTCGGATTCGGTGTGCAGGCGCTGGAAGGGCTGGAACAATTTCCCGGCATACGCGGGATCGAAACCCACGCCATCGTCCTCGACGAAGAAATACCCGCCTGGATCGCGTCCGATGCGGATGTGCGCGGTCTCGCGATCGCGGGTGAATTTCCAGGCGTTGCCGATCAGGTTCTGCATCAGCGTCCGCACCAGCGATGCGTCGCCTTCGGCGTGCAGGCCAGGCGCGATCTCGACCTCGACCACGCGCTGCGGATCGCTCGCCGCGAGCTCGTCGACGATTTCGCGTGCAAGCGCCGACAAATCGAGTGGCTGGTGCTGCAATTCGCCGCGGCTCACGCGGGAAATCGTCAGGATCGCGCCGATCAGGTCGTCCATCCGGCGCGCGCCCTCGCGGATGCGCGACAAATACCCTTTCGCGGTGTCATCCAGCGCATCGGCGTGGCGATCCGACAGCAGGCGGCTGAAGCCGTCGATCGCGCGCAACGGCGCGCGCAAATCGTGCGACACACTGTAGGCAAAGGTTTCGAGTTGCTGGTTGGCCTCGCTGAGTTCACGGGTACGCGCATCGACGCGCAATTCCAGGGTGCGATTGAGCGCGCGGATGCGTGCTTCGCTGCGAACGCGATCGGAAATGTCTTCGGTCTGCACCAGCAGCCTGATGTCGACGCCATCCTTGGACGGGATCTTTCCGTACACCAGCGAGACATGCCGCAACTCGCCGTTGCGGCGGGCGAAGCGGCGGATTTCCATGCGCATCCCGCCCTCCTCGCCCTGCTCCACCAGGCCGACGCTGCCATGGTCGAGCAAGGCGGCGAAATGCGTGCCGCGCAAGGCCCCGATATCGCGCTCGAACAGGCGGGTGAACGCCGGATTGACCTCGACGATATCGCCCTTGTCGTCGAGCAATGCCATGCCGATGCCCGAGTGCACCATCGCGCTGCGGAACAGGGCCTCGCTGCGTGCATGTGCGCGGGTCATGTCGCGCGCCAGGACGTGCGCACGCGCCTGCGTCCGTGCCAGCAGGAAGGCGATCAGGCCGGTGGCCAGCGCGAGCGGCAGGCCCGACCACAACACCCATTGGCTGCGTTCGGCGCCGGCGTCCTCCTCGCCGAAAAACTCCAGCCGCAGCACGCGACCATAGACGGGAATGCTGCGCTCGATCGGCCCGCGGAACGCCTTGCCCGACAGGCCGGGGTCTTCCGCCAGCGTGATCGGCTTCCCGACGGTCGTGGCGTCGCTGATCCTCAGCTTCAATTTGCGCTTCACCGACTTCAGCGTCATGTCGATGAATTTCGGCATACGGAACGGGATATAGACCCAGCCCATCATGTTTGCCCGGCGCGCCGCGACCGTTTCCGGATGTTCGCCGCCGCGGTAGACCGGGGTATAGAAAATCATGCTGCGCACGCTCGGATTGCCGCCATCCAGGAACAACTCGACCGAACCGGACAACCAGGGATGGCCGCTCTCCATCGCCCGCTGCATGGCCTCGCGGCGCGTGGCCTCGATGTACATGTCGCGCCCGATGAGCGATCGCGTCGCTTGCGATGCCGGCGCGAGATAGATCACCGGCGCGTATTCCGGGCGAACGCCCCAGGGCTGGATGTTGATCATCTCGCCGGTGCGTTCCTTCCAGTCCTGCTGGAAACGCATCAGGTCGACGCGATCGATGTAGGGGCCATAACCAAGGCCGACCACCGCCGTGTAACGCTGTTCGAGATCGAGACCGGCGACATAGCTCTGCCACTGCTCGTCCGTCGGCAAGGTATCCCCGGCGATCAGCGACGCGCCGCCGCGCATGATCAGTTCCAGCGCATCGAGGCGCTGGCGCACAAGCGATTCGACCAGATCCGCTTCGGAATTGAGTTCGGCCATCGTTTCGCGATGGGCCACCGTCTGCTCGTTCCGCCAGATCAGCAGCACCATGATGGTGGCGCAGATTCCCGCCAGCACGCCGAACAGGATGGGGGCGTGCTGGTTGAATTGGTCGTGGGCGTCGGCCTGATTCGGCATTCAGGGATTCTGCCCTATACTGGCTGTGTCGGCGAGACAACGGTTCCCGGGGATGCACTGGATTCGACGGGGGTTGCGAAATCGCTTGGCGCATGCCGAGGGGGTAGCTTTCCTCGTTAATCCAGCTGCAAAAACTCAGACGCCAACGACGACGTCTACGCTCTGGCCGCTTAAGGCCTAGCCCCGAACCCGCTTGTGCCCGTGCTCGCGGATGTAGGGTCATTATCACGGGATAGGAACCGGTGGCGACCCGTCAGCAGGTTCCGAAATCAAAGCGGGTGTGGATGATGGTGTGCCTCGCACGGTGTGTTGCCATCATCCGAGACCAAACACCGAGCTAAGCATGTAGTGCCGGGCATGGAGTGCCTTCGGACGCGGGTTCGATTCCCGCCATCTCCACCACACCAGCCGACCGGGACATCCGGAAGGCACGAAAAACCCCGCGAAAGCGGGGTTTTTCGTTTCTCGACACCGTGCCGAAACGGTCAGGACGCTTCCGGCACAGGAAGCAATTGCGCGACAGCCTCACGCAACGCAGCCACTTCAGCTTCGAGCGCCAGCACCCGCGCACCCAAATCCGGCGACGGTGCAACCGCCGCGACAGGGGGTTCCCGGGAGTCGGTCACGACGACACTGTCTTCGGTCACGGGGCCGCCCAACAAATGGGTATAACGATCCTCGCGTTGACCGGGACCGCATGGCAATCGCACGACCAGTGCCGGTTGGCGCTGCACAAGACGGTCGAGTTGGTGGCGGACGTCTTCCACTTCGGCGAATTTGGCCATGCGCTCGCTGCGCGCCAACAATTCATAAGCGGTTTGCTTGCCGCGCAGCAACAGCAGCCCCAAAAGAATCGACTGCGGGGGCGTCAGGCTGAAGGCAGTCTCCACCCGATGCTCGTAACGATCGGCTCGCGACGAGAACGACTGCCGCACCAATCCCTTCTGTTCCAATTGGCGCAAAGCATGATTGGTATCCCCGGGCGAAAGTGACATGACAGGGTCGCGCCCGGTTTTCTGATTGGCAGCCTGTTGCGTCGCATTGATGGTCAGAGGATAGACATCCGGCGTTGTGACGGCCTTTTCGATCAAGCATCCCAGGACGCGGGCCTCGACCATGTTCAGCAACGGCAAGGGCGCGTTCTCTCTCGTCTCCATGATGTTTTCCGTATCCAAGTAAAAGATATCGGCTTCGCCGACCGGCCGAAGTGTACTTTGGCCGGTCGGCACGGACCGTGACACCAGACGGATCGCCGCAGAACACGGTTATGCTGCGAGCATCGCCACCGCCGCCGCATGCCATGAAGATCCGCTCCTTCCGCCTCGGGATGCTGCGCATTCCCTTGAAGACGCCGTTCAAGACCGCGTTGCGCACGGTGGAACAGGTCGAGGACGTGGTGTTCGCGCTGGAAACCGATGATGGCCATGTCGGCCATGGCAGCGCACCGGCGACCGCCGCGATCACCGGCGACACCCATGGTTCGATCATCGATGCATTGCGCGGCTACATCGGACCACGCTTGGTCGGCGGCGACATCGCGCAACTCAATACTCTCGTTGCGAGCGTGCAAGGCGCGCTTCAACGCAATACCAGCGCCAAGGCCGCGGCGGAAATCGCGCTCCACGACCTCTGGGGCCAGTTGCACGGCGCACCGCTCTACCTGCTACTGGGCGGCGGAGATCCCAAGCTCGAAACCGACATCACCATCAGCGTCGACAGCATCGACAAGATGGTTGCCGACAGTCTCGATGCGCTGGCGCGCGGTTTCACCTCGCTGAAGGTGAAAGTCGGCAAGGACATGGCGACCGACATCGAACGCATGCGCGCCGTCCACGATACCGTGGCCGGGCGCGCCCTGCTGCGCCTGGACGCCAACCAGGGATGGACGGCCCGCGAAGCGATCCACGCCATCCGCACATTGGAAGATGCTGGTGTCCGCATGGAACTGGTGGAACAGCCGGTGAAGGCGCACGACATCGATGGCCTGCGCGAAGTCACCGCCAATGTGCACACTCCGGTGATGGCCGACGAAAGCGCGTTCGGTCCACGCGAAACGATCGAACTGCTCCGCACGCGCGCCGCCGACATCGTCAACATCAAGCTGATGAAAGCTGGCGGCATTTCCAACGCACTGAAGATGGCCGACATCGCTGCCGTCCAGGGCGGCGAATGCATGATGGGCTGCATGCTGGAAAGCCCGATCGGCGTGACCGCGGCCGCGCATGTCGCGGTGGCGCGCGCGACAACGATCACCAAGATCGACCTCGACGGCCCTTCGCTGTGCACGATCAACCCGGTGCACGGCACGACGCGTTTCCATGAAGCGGAAATCGTGCTCGGCGATGGGCCCGGGTTGGGAATCGGGAAGATCGACGGAATCGAGTGGCTGTCGGCCTAGAACGGCCACCATCCCTGCCCCGTCATCGCGTAACGATCCGCCGCCTGCTCGAAACGGTTGCGATGACTGACTCCGCCGCATAGCAGGTACAGCGGCAGGAACAGCACGCCCAGGGCCATGTACTGGTAGACATGCGCGCGTTCGTGGTCGCCCAGCACGATGAGCGGCGTTTGCGCGATGCCCGCACGCTGCGCGTAAGTCACGCAGGGGCAATCGAGCGTGTCGCCGGTATGGAGAATGACGTTGCCGAAGGTGATCGCCCCGCCCGGCCCCCAGGGCCAGTGCTGGAACACCAGCGCGAGATCATCGCGACGCCAGCGCGGTTTCGCACCGAATGGCAGCGCAACGATGCCGAGCAAGGCGCCGATCAAGCTGTTCGGCAAGGTCCAGGCGGCACCCAGCAGCTGCAGCAGGCCGCGCGACAACGGATGCATCGGTGTCCGGACTCAGTCACTCAACGCGAGCGCCGGACCAGCCAGGTGTGGATGGTTTCCGGCACTTCGTGCTGGGCGCGGCTCGAGACGTAGATGCCGATGTGGCCGCCGCGGAAGCTGAGCTCGGTGTAGTCGTCGGTGCCGACTAGTCCCTTCAATGCCTTCGATGCATCCGGCGGCACCAGATGGTCCTGTTCGGCGTAAATGTTCAGCACCGGCATGTCGATGAAGCCGAGGTCGACCTCGCGATCGCCGATGGTGATGCCGCCGTTGACGAAACCGTTGCCCTGGTAGAACTGCTTGATGAACTGGCGGAAGGTTTCGCCCGCCTGGTCCGGCGAATCGAAGATCCACTTCTCCATGCGCAGGAAATCCTCGAGCGCCTTCTTGTTGTCGAGGATGTCGACCAGGCCGACGTACTTCTGCATGTTGAGCCGGAACGGCTTCAGCATCAGGTAGGAATAATTCATCAGGTCGGCGGGAACATTGCCGAGGGTGTCGATGAAGAGATCGACGTCGAGGCCCTGCGTCCAGTTCGACAGCATGTTGTCCGGCGTCTGGAAATCGACCGGCGTCACCATGGTGATCAGGTTGCGCACCTTCTCCGGATGCAGCGAGGCGTAGCACAGCGAGAAAGCGCCACCCTGGCAGACGCCGAGCAGGTTGATGCCGTGGACGCCATGCTTGTCGCGGAGGAAATCGACGGCGCCGCCGAGGAAACGTTCGATGTAGTCCTCGAGCGTAAGGTAGCGGTCGGAACGGTCGGTATAACCCCAGTCGATGACGTAAACGTCCTGCCCGCGTTCCAGCAGCCCCTTCACCAGCGAGCGATCGTCCTGCAGGTCGATCATGTAGGGACGATTGACCAGCGCGTAACAGACCAGGATCGGCGTGCGCGCCAGCGCCTGCTTCTTGGGATGGAAGCGGTAGAGCACGGTCTTGCCGTCGCGCCACACTTCCTCGCGCTCGGTCGCACCGTAATCGTAATCGCCGACATCGCGCAGCGTCCCCAGCCCGGCACCGAGCTTGGACTGCATGCCGATGGTTTCCTCGACCAGCGCTTCGGGCGTGAAGTTGAGCGGGCCGATCCTGTCCGGGCTCTTTTCGTTCGCGTCTTCTGTGGCCATGTCAGCGGCTCCGTGGACGTTTGCTGTCGGTGGTCTTGGCTGTTGTCGATGTCGTCTTCTTGCGTGCCGCCGGTTTGCGCGCGGCGGGCGCATCGCCAGCCGGCTTGGCTGCCGTCGACTGGCGGCGCAGCATGCGTTCGAGTTCGGCGATCTTGCGATGGGCGGAATCGAGTTCGGTGCGCGTCGGCAATCCGAACACCGAACACACCTGCTCGATCTCGCGCTGGACCTGTTGGCGCAGGCGCATTTGCGCATTGACCATTTCGCCGTAGACGCGGCGGAATTCGTCGGACAAGGCGATCTTGGCGTAAGCCTGTTCGGCGGCGTCGACCCAGACATCGAACAATGCGCGCGCGGTGGTGAGCTGCTTGCCGGGCGCTTCGTGCTTCACCAACAGCGTCTCGAACACGCCGACCGCGTCCTGGCTGGCCTTCAGCAGCAATGCGTTGTAAGCCGACAGGCGATCCTGGTATTCGACCTGCGATTGCATCAGCGACTGGATGCGTTCCTGGTGTTCGCGCGTCAATCCGAACGCCGGCATGCCGAGCAAGCTGTGGGTTTCGCGACGCCAGGCATCGAGCCACGGACGCGCGGCGTCGTACCACGCTTCAAGGCTGTGCGATTCCGCGCCCTGCAGGCCCTTGAACATGTCGAGTACGGCCTGGTTGCCCTGCCCGTCCATGACCTGCCGCCACTGCCTGGCGATTTCTGCGGCATCGGCATTCTGCGATGCGAGCTGCGCCGCCAACTTCTGCATTTCGCTCCACCACGTGCTGGCCTGCGCGTTCATGCGACCGGCCAAATTGCGCACGCCGTGATCGGGAACACCCATCGCCGCGTTGTTCCAGAACGCCATCGCCTCGCGCCAACCCGCGGGCGCACCGCCCATCATTCCGGCCATGCCCGGCATCGCACCCGGCATGCCAAACCCCGGCGCACCCATCATCCCCGGTGAAAATCCGAACGGCGATGCGTGGGGCGCACCAAAGGGCGACGCAGCCGCGCCACCGTTGCGCATCATGTCGTTCCAGGCCGTCCAGTATTGACGCGAAAGCTGCTCGAAATCCGCGGGCCAGGGCGAGTTCATGCGGTGTCGTCCGTGTGGAATGGGACGATGCTAGCACGCAGCGATGACGCGTCCGTGGTGCCGATTCAGGGCTTGGGAATGCGAATGGTGCTGATCATCAACGACCCCGACAGCGCGAACATCAGCACCAGCGGATGCAACTGCCAGCGACCGAGCATCACTACTCCGCCCCACAGGTTCTGGCCGATGTGGTTCTGCCACACCGCGATCGCGAGCACGACCACCAGCAGCAGGCTGGTCGGAATCGGCGTGCCCTCGAAATACTTGACCTTGCCTTCGGCGCCGGACAGTTGTTCCGCAGTGACGTTGTAGCGCGCCAGTCGACTCACGCCGCAGCCGACGAAGAAGCTGAGCACGATCCAGTCCCAGAGTCCCTGCATGCCGCAGGCGTAGGCCAGCGCCGCCGGCGCGACGCCGAAGGAAATCACGTCGGCCAAGGAATCGAGTTCGCGCCCGAGCGTCGAAGCGACCTTGCGCCATCGCGCGATGCGGCCGTCGAGCGCATCGAAGATGAAGGCCAGCGGGATCAAGGCCATGCCGACCAGCAAGTCGCCAGTGACGTCGTCCTGCAGGAAACGCATCGCCGCGAAGATCGCCCCGGTGCCGCAGAACGCGTTGCCCAGCGTGAACCAGTCGGCGAGCCGGAACTCGCGCAGCATGGAAAAACGCTTCGGTTTTCCGGATTCGGATCTGTCCATGCCACCAGACTGCCAGATCGGCAGCCGGGACGGCAAATCAATTCGGCAGACGGAGGTCGTCGCGGTTCAGTGCGGCATCGCCACGCGGCTTGGCATCGATTCGGACATCGGTGGTGGCGATGGCCGCATGACCTTCAATCTGCGCCCACACGCGATCCAGTCCCTCATACATGTACGGCAGCAGCGGCACGAAGCGTTGCGCATACGACGGGAACGCGAGGAAGGCGTCGAAGTGCTCGGCTTTGCCCACCGTCCAGTAGCCGACCGGGCGACCGGCGGCACGCGCAGCCGCCACCCACGGCGCACTGCTGAAGGCCGGCGGCACCAGGCCATCGTCGCTACCGTGGATCACCAGGATCGGGAAGCCTTTCTGCGGAACCTTGGCATGCGTCGCGGCGATGCCGTCTCGCACGCGCTTGCCGTCGACGGATGGATCCGTCCACAACGCGCGCAGGCAGCGTTCGCCGGCCAATGTGGCATCCGGCAAGGACATCTTCGGATCGATCATGCCGATGGCGTTGCCCGGCGGAATGCCGCTGCCGTCGCTCCACCATGTCGTGCGTTCGGCAGGCGTGGTCGGGCGCGGCTTGAGATCCGCGCCGATCGCCGAATAGTTGAATCCGCAGGGATGTTCGCCGGCGCGATAACGGCCGTATGCCGAGGCATAGGCGACCGCGACCGCGCGCCACAGGTCGAAGCCGACCGATGCGGCGCCGCCATGCAGCGCGGCATCGCTCCAGCCCTTCGCGCGCAACTGCGCATGCGCGGATGCCGCCTGCTGCGCGACAGTCTCGCCTTCGACCAGGCCGAGTTGCTTCAGGCTGGCGCAACGCTGGGTCCACACCGGTTCGACCTGCGCGCGCAGCGGCGGCTGCGGCAAGTCCGCGGCCGGCATGTCGAGCAAGGCGCAGGGCATCAGCAGTGCCGCTTCGGTGGCGAAGTCGTACAGCGGACGACCGCCTTCAGCATGGACGTTCGGCTCGCCGGCCACGACGCCGGACAACCAGCCGCCATCGAGTTCCGCCGCGCGCAACACCGCACCGCCGCCATTGGAAATGCCGGTCGCAATGATCTTCGTGTTCTGCGGCGTGAACGGCGCCTGCGCCGGATAGGCCTGGTCGAGCATGCGCAGCGCGAATTCCGCCGCCTGCTTCACGTGGCGGCCCCAGTCGGCTTCCGGATTGTCACCGGAATGCGCGTGCTTGAAGGCGATGCCGCTTGCACCAGCGGCGAGTTGCGGCTTGAAGGCATCGGCCTTCTCCGCGGCGATACGCTCGCCTGCGGCGTCGACGCCTTCACCGGCATCGATGTCGAAATAATCGGTGCCCGCCGCCTTGTCCGTGTGGACGACGGCGCAGCCCTTCGGCAGCCCCCATGCCGCGCCGACCGCCATCGATCCGTAGACGCCACGCGAACCCGAAGCAACCGACACCACCACGCAGCGCTTGCGCGCATCGAAGGCATCCGGCAGTTGCAGCACCACGCGATGCGGCGCATGCGCGCCCGGCAATGTCAGCAAAGTCGAGTATTCACGCCCCGGCACGCTGGCGGTGCTGCCGTAGATGGTGCCGTAACCGCCATTGGGCGAAAGATCGGCGATGCCGCGCCAGTTCGCCCAGATCGCGCGACGACGACGCTCGGCAGCCGTGGGATGCGTGGCGTCGGCGAACGCGGGCGGCGTCATCGCTCGCAGGCCATCGAGGCCGAGCCCGGCGGTGAGCAGGTCGTCGCCGTTGCGATGTTCGGTGATGGTGACGTGCGCTGCGTCCATGGCGTTCTTCGTGGCGTGTTTCGGGCGCGTGGCAGCGGCGACAGAACCGGCCGACACGAGGGCTGAAAGAAGGAGGATGAGCGGTCGCATATCGCGACAGTACCCGTTCGCTCTTCCATCCGCATCGTACTTTGGTGCGAGGCGGTGCGTTCCTGCGACTGCTAGGCTAGACCCGATGCCCACGGTACTGATCGCCGACGACCACCCGCTGTTCCGCGCGGCCCTGAAACAGGTCGCGGCCGATGCCGTGAGCGACATGCGCATGCACGAAGCCGATTCGCTGGACGCCGCACTGGCCGTGCTGGACGCGCATCCCGACATCGACCTGGTGCTGCTCGACATCCACATGCCCGGCAACCACGGCCTGACCGGGCTGGCGGCGATCCGCGCGCAATATCCGCAGGTGGCGGTGATCGTGGTCTCCGCCAACGACGATCCACGGGTCGTCCGCCGCGCCCTGGACCATGGCGCCGCCGGATTCCTGCCCAAGGTTTCCGGTCTCGACGAGCTGCATTCCGCAATTCGCGCCGTGCTGGCCTGCGAGCGTTGGCTGCCCGACAGCCTGCGTGCCGCCGTCGAGCACGCGCATTCATCGTCCGACGATCGCGCCCTCGCCTCGCGCCTGGCCAGCCTGTCGCCGCAACAGTTCCGCGTGCTGCAGATGGTCGCCGAAGGCCTGCTCAACAAGCAGATCGCCGATCGCCTCGACATCCAGGAACGCACCGTCAAGGCCCACGTTACCGCGATTTTCGAACGCCTTGGCGTGCGCAATCGCACCCAGGCCGGCGTGGTGTTGCGCGAACTGGAGCTCGGCGATCCCAGTCGCCACGTCCCGCTGGTTTAAGCGACACGCACCGCCGACGCCAGCACGCGATCGAGCACCGATTTCAACGCCAATGGCCGCAGCGGTTTCCGCAGCAGCGTGAGGCCGTGCTCGAGCACGTCGCGACGCGTTGCACCGCCGTCGTCGGCGCTCAGGATCAACGCCGGGCGCATGCCGAAGCGCTGCGCCAACTCGTCGTGCAAGGCGATCCCGGTGAGTCCACCATCGAGGTGATAGTCGAACAACCAGGCATCGGCTCCGGACGACGTCATCGCGGCGATTGCAGACGCTTGGTCCGTTGCAGTGGCCACTTCGTAACCCCAACCGCGCAGGAGCAATGCCAGCGCATCCAGCGCCTGCGGATCGTTGTCGACGGCGAGGATGCGCACGCCTCCCGATTGTCGTTGCGTCATCGGCTTGACCGCCTCCGGCGCTTTCGCCCGCGGAATGTCGATGGAAAACACGCTGCCGCGACCGATCCGGCTGCGCAGGCCGATGCGCGAATCCAGCAAGGTCGCCAGTCGATCGGCGATCGCCAGGCCAAGACCGAGTCCCTGCCCCGGCACGTTCTCGCCACGACGGAACTCTTCGAAAATCATCGCCTGCTGTTCGGGCGCGATGCCCGGCCCGGTGTCGTGGACTTCCAGTCGCAGACCACCATCCATGTACCGGACGCCCAGCAGCAATGATCCTTGCGCGGTGTAACGCACGGCGTTGGCGAGGAAATTCTGCACGATCCGGCGCAGCAATCGCGGATCGCTGTCGACCCAGGCGTGCGTCGGGCGATAGCGGAAACGCAACCCCTTCGCCTGCGCCAGTGCCGCGAACTGCACCGCCAATGGATCCAGCACTTCCGCCAACGGGAACGCGCGCGGCTCCGGCACCAGTCCGCCGGCTTCCAGCCGCGACATGTCGAACAAGCCTGTCAGGAGATCGGTCGTGGAATCGAGCGCGCCGTGGATCTGCCCGACCACGCGCCTGTGCTCGATGTCGTCCAGTTGCTGCGTCAGGGCATCGGCGAACAGCTGCGCCGCATGCAGCGGTTGCAGCAGATCGTGGCCGACCGCGGTGAGGAAGCGCGTCTTGGCGTCATTGGCGCGCTCGGCTTCGCGACGGGCGGCATCGAGCAGATGCGTGCGTTCGTCGACGCGCTGTTCCAGCGTGGCGTTGATGTCCTGCAATTCGTTCTGGGCGCGGCGGAACGCAGTGACATCGGTGAAGGTGGCGACGAAGCCGCCGCCAGGCATCGGATTGCCGCGAATTTCGATGATGCTGCCGTTCGGGAATACCCGTTCCGACAGATGCAAGGTGCCGGCGCGCATGTGGGCGAGGCGCCGCTGCAACGCACGTTCGCGGTCGCCCGATGGATGCATCCGTTCCAATGCCCAACGGCTCAAGGTCTCCACCGGCATCCCGACTTCCAGCAAGCCGTCAGGAAATCCGAACAATTCCTGGTAACGGGCGTTCCATGCCACCAGCTTCAAGTCGCCATCGACCACGCTGATGCCCTGGCTCATGTTCTCGAGCGCACCCTGCAATACGCGCTGGTTGAAGTTGAGGTCCTTGGACGCCTGGTCGACGATCATCGCCACCGTGTCGAGTTCGGCGCTGGTCTTGCGGCGCGCGGTATCCAGCAGCAACCGCGCGGATGCGCTGCCGAGCAACGCGGCCAGTTCGCGTTCGACCGCATCCGATATCTGCGGCGGCACGTCGCCTTTCGCCGGGGCATCGGCCAGCAAGCTGCTGATGCGTTCCAGCCCGAGAAAACGCATGCCGGCGTTGCGCAAGGTCGCGACGTCGAAGCGCTCACGCTCGCGCTGTTGCTGGCGCGGCAACCAGAAGGCGACGGCGAGCGTGACGGCGGTCGACACCAGCAGGCTCACGCCAACCGCACGCGCCAGGCGTCCCCAGCCCGTCAATGCCAACAGGTGATCCGGAGCGAGCCAGCGCCAACCGAACGGCCCCTGCTCCACCAGCGCCGGCGAGATCAAGCCGGCATCGCCAAGCAGCGGCACCAGCATCGCCCAGGCCCAGGCGACGAATCCCGCGATGATGCCGACCGACACCGCGCGCGCCGGCATCTGCGGCTGCCACACCGCGAACGCCATCGCCGGAGCGAGCGTCGCCAACGCCGAGAACGACACCGCGCCGACGTCGGCCAATGCGACCTCCCCAGCGACCGCACGGCCATATCCCCAGGCAAGAAAGACGATGACGAGGATGCCGATGCGCCGCAGCATCAACACGCGTCCGCGCAGATCGCCGCCGCCGCGCGCCCAGGCCCCGCGCAACAGGCCCGGCGCCAGCCAGTGGTTGCCGATCATCAAGCTCAGGGTGAGCAGGCTGATCACCACCATGCCGGTCGCCGCAGCCATGCCGCCGAGGTAGGCGAACAGCGCGAGGCCGGAATTTCCGTGCGCCATCGGCAAGGCGATCACGTAGAGATCGGAACTGACGCCACCGGCCAATTCCGCGCCACCCATTCGGGCCAGCGGCAGCAGCGGCAGCGAGATCAGCAGCATGTACAACGGGAACAGCCAGCGTGCCGTGCGCAGATGCGATTCCTGCCGGCATTCCACCACGCCGACGTGGAACTGGTGCGGCAAGGTGAACATGGCGAGCACGCCGAGCAGCACCAGCGGCGCGAAGCCTTGCCGATCCGGTGGCTGCTGCAGGGTCGCGGTTGTCGCCAGTTCGGAATGATTGCGCGCCACGAAAATCCCAAGCGCGAGCATCGCCGCAAGCTTGAACAGCGACTCCACCGCCACCGCGAACACCAACCCGCGGTTGTGCCAGCCGACATCGCGGGTGCCGAACAACATGGTGAACGCCGCCATCACCAGCGCGATCACCAGGCCAACATCGATTCCGCCGGTATCGGCTTTTCCACCGATGCCGTGAGTGAGCAGGCCATAGCCCATCGCCACCGCCTTGAGTTGCAAGGCGATGTAAGGAATCAGGCCGAGGATCGCGATCAGGGTGACGATCGCGGCGAGGCGCGGATCGCGGCCGAGGCGTCCGGCGATGAAGTCGGCGATGGAGCCGGCGTGGACTTCGCGTGCGCGACGCACCAGCCCGATCATCGCCGTGCCGGCTAGCGCGTAAAGCAAGATGGTGCCGACGAAAGTCGGCGGCAGCGGCCACTGGTAGCGCGCGGCCTGGGTGACGGTGCCGAAGAAGGTCCACGACGTGCAATACACCGCCAGCGACAGCGCGTAGATCCAGCCCCAGTGCCGCGACAGCAACGCCGGCCGGCGATCGGCGAACAGCGCGGCGGCGAAGATGAAGGCCAGCCACGCCAACGCCACCAGCGCGACCCATGCGCCGCTCAAGCCCATGCGGACTCCCTGCTGGCGAATGGAACTGGTGGCGCGATCATCCGTCGAGGATAGGGCCTGCGCCCCGCGAGCGCATGCCGGGCCCGATCACGACGCGGACATCCACCGCATCGTGTCGGGCCGGCCGCGACTCCCCTCAGAAGTCGTAACGCACGGACAGCGTGTACTGGCGCGGCGCGCCATAGAAGCCGGTGCGGACGCCGAGCGCCGGGATCACGTAACCGGTGGTGAGGTACTTGGTGTTGTTGAGGTTGCTGCCCTGCAACGACACCGTCCACGGCTTCGACGGCTTCCAGATCACGCCGGCGCCGATCAGGCCATAGGCGCCCTGCTCGATCGGCTGCGTGTTGACGCCGGTCACCGGATCGTGGGTGACTTCGGTCGTCGCGACCACGCTGCTCTGGCGCGTGTAGCTCACGCGCGCGGTCAGGTCGCCCGCGCTGCCGAGGCTGGTGCGGTATTCGGCATTGATCGCGCCGGAGAACTTCGGCGCATTGGTGAACTTCTGCTGGTCGGCGATGTTGAAGTTCTTGTACATGTATTCGTCGAATTTCGCGTTCAGCCAAGCCAGGTTGCCCGTCAGCGCGAAATGCTTGCTCGGCAGCCACTGGTACTCGAACTCGAAACCGCTGACCGTGCCCTGGCCGGCGTTGGTGAAGTCGCCGAAGAACGCCTTGGTGTTGGCCGGCGTGGTGTATTCGGTGAACACCGAGAGCTGGATGTTCTTGTACTTGTTGTGGAAGTACGCCATGTTGAGGAACAGCGACTGGTCGAGCAGCGCCATCTTGCTGCCGATTTCCAGGCTGTCCACGCGCTCGTCGCGGAACGGTTCGGCCGAACGCGGCACCGCCACCGATTGCGCGCGGATGTTGTAGCCGCCCGACTTGAAGCCGCGCGACGCCAGTCCGTAGACCATCACGCCGGGCGTGATCTGGTAATCCAGAGACAGCTTCGGCGAGACGTTCTTGAAGCCGATCGACTTGTCGAAGTCGGCGGCGATCACCCCGCTCGGCTTGGTGAAGGTGCCATCGGTATAGCCGATGTTGTGGACGATGGTGTGCTTCTTCTCGTCGGTGTAGCGCACGCCCGCATCCAGCTTGAACTTGCTGGTCAGGTCGAAGGTCCAGTCGGCGTAGACGGCCGTGCTCTTGGTGTAGACCGTGCCGCGGGTATCGCCGAAGGACAGGTTGAAGAAGTTGTTCAGTACCTGGCCGCCGGCATCGCCGTCGAACTGGTAGATGCCCATCACGCCGTGGGCGCGACCACCGGCATCGTAATTGACCTGGATCTCGTTGCTGGTCTGGTGATCGCGATAGAACGCCTTCACGTCCGCGACCTTGTTCGGCAGCGTGTCGAAATCGATGTTGGTCTCGGTATTGGACTGGCGCTTGGCCCAGACGTACTTGAGCGCCCAGTTCTCGTTGAGCTTGACGTTGGCCGTCATCGACAGGCCATCGAGCTTGGTGTGGTTGACGTCGGGCATGCCGTTGCGCACGTCGTAACGGCTCGCCATCGGCGAATAGGTCGGCGCGAAGGGATTCTTCGCCAGCATCTGCGCCCCGCGCACGCCCGATTCGTCATCGGTATGGTCGTAGGCGAACTGCAGGTCGAACTTTTCGGTCACGTAGGCGCCGACGGCCAGGCGCCAGGCGAAGATGTCCTTGTCGCTGACATCGTGGCCGCTGGTCAGGTTCTTGCCGAAACCGTCACGGGTGAGCTTGGCCATCGACAGACGCGCACGCAGCGCCTTGGCATCGCCGAAGGCGTCGCCAACCGCGAACTTGACATCGCGCTCGTTGTAATTTCCGACCGTGCCCTGCACGAAACCGTTGAAGTTGGTCGCCAACGGCTTGGTCACGTACTTGATCGCACCGCCGATGGTGTTCTTGCCGTACAGCGTGCCCTGCGGGCCGCGCAGCACTTCGACGCGATTGACGTCGAGCAGATCGAACAAGGCGCCTTGCGGACGCGCGACGTAAACGTCGTCGATGTACATGCCGACGCCGGGATCGACGCCCCACAGCGGATCGGACTGGCCGACGCCACGGATATAGGCGGTGATGGTGGTGTTGGAGCCACGCGCCGCATACAGGGTGAGATTCGGCACCTGGCCCTTGAGGTCGCCGAGGTCCTGCACGTTGAGCTTGTCCAGCGCCTGCGAGGTGAACGCGGTCACCGCCACCGGCACTTCCTGCAAGGTTTCCTCGCGGCGACGCGCCGTCACCGTGATCGATCCGAGCTCGCCATTGTTCGACGCCTGCGGCTTGTTGGCCTGCGCGGACGGCTGGCCATCCTGCGTCGCCTGCTGGGCGTGGGCGGCCGGACCGGCCAGGCCGAGCGCGATGGCGAGGCAAAGTGGAGCGTGACGATGGGTGCGGCGCATGGATGTGTTCCTCTCGCTGATGACAGCCGGGAGCGGATTCCCCCGAGATGGCATGCAGACTAGGCGGAAGCCGGCGCCGGCCACATCGTACCTTCGGACAAGGGCGCGCCGGACCGTGACTGCGCACACTCCACGGACGTTTCCTTGCCGGATGTCCCGATGGCGTTCCTGATCGTGCTGGCCGCGCTGTGCTTCCTGATGTTCGTGGCCTATCGCGGCTACAGCGTGATCCTGTTCGCACCGATCGCAGCCCTGCTGGCGGTGCTGCTGACCGATCCCGCGCTGGTCGCGCCGATGTTCAGCGGCCTGTTCATGGACAAGATGGTCGGCTTCCTCAAGAACTACTTCCCGGTATTCCTGCTCGGCGCGGTCTTCGGCAAGCTGATCGAGATTTCAGGGTTCTCGCGCGCGATCGTCAGCGCCACCATCCGCGTGGTCGGCGCCAGCCGCGCCATGCTCGCCATCGTGCTGGTCTGCGCGCTGCTCACTTACGGCGGCGTCTCACTGTTCGTGGTGGTGTTCGCGGTCTACCCGTTCGCCGCCGAGCTGTTCCGCCAGGGCAACATCCCCAAGCGGCTGATCCCCGGCACGATTGCCCTGGGCGCGTTCACCTTCACCATGGACGCCCTGCCCGGCACGCCGCAAATCCAGAACATCATCCCGACCACCTTCTTCAAGACCAACACCTGGGCCGCGCCTTGGCTGGGCGTGGCCGGATCGATCTGCATCTTCGTCATCGGCATGGCCTACCTGGAATGGCGTCGTCGCACCGCCTTGCGCGCGGGCGAAGGCTATGGCGATCCCGCGCAGCTGCGCAACGAACCGGCGCCGTTCACCGGCGAGAAGCTGGCGCATCCGCTGATCGCGATCCTGCCGCTGGTGCTGGTCGGCGGCGCCAACAAGTGGCTGAGTTCGGCGATCCCGACCTGGTACGGCGCATCCACCAGCTTCGTGCCGGCGGTGATCGGCAAGCAGGCACCGGTGGTGCAGGAGGTCTCGAAGATCGCGGCGATCTGGGCGGTTGAAGGTGCATTGCTGCTCGGCATCCTCTGCGTGCTCGCATTCGCCTGGCGCGACGTCATGAAGCAATTGGCCGAAGGCAGCAAGGCCGCGGTCGGCGGCGCGATGCTGTCGGCGATGAACACCGCCAGCGAATACGGTTTCGGCGCGGTGATCGCCGCCCTGCCCGGTTTCCTGGTGGTCGCCAACGCATTGAAGGCGATCCCGCATCCGCTGGTGAACGAAGCGGTCACGGTGACCGCGCTGGCCGGCATTACCGGATCGGCGTCGGGCGGCATGAGCATCGCGCTGGCGGCGATGGCGGACACCTTCATCGTCAACGCGCAGGCGGTTGGCATCCCGATGGAAGTGCTGCATCGCGTCGCGGCGATGGCATCGGGCGGCATGGACACGTTGCCACACAACGGCGCGGTGATCACGCTGCTGGCGGTGACCGGGCTCAACCATCGCCAGTCGTACAAGGACATTTTCGCGATCACGCTGGTGAAGACCTTCGCGGTCTTCGTGGTGATCGTGCTGTATTCGCTGACCGGGCTGGTTTGAGGCCTAAAATGCCGGGGTGAGCACCCCGCGCAAGATCATCCACGTCGACATGGACGCGTTCTACGCGTCGGTGGAACAGCGCGACGATCCCACGTTGCGCGGGCGCCCGGTGGTGGTCGCCTGGCGCGGCAGCCGTTCGGTGGTATGCGCGGCCAGCTATGAAGCGCGCAAGTTCGGCGTGCGTTCCGCGATGCCTGCGGTGCGCGCCGAGCGGCTCTGCCCCGACGCGGTCTTCGTGCCGCCCGACTTCACTCGCTACAAGGCGGTGTCGCAGCATGTTCGCGGGATCTTCGCCCGCCATACCGACCTGATCGAGCCGCTGTCGCTGGACGAAGCCTATCTCGACGTCACCGTACCCAAGCGCGACCTCGGAAGCGCCACCGCGATCGCCGAATCGATCCGCGCCGATATTCGCGAGGAACTGGCGCTGACCGCGTCGGCCGGTGTCGCGCCCAACAAATTCCTCGCCAAGATCGCCAGCGACTGGAACAAGCCGGACGGATTGTTCGTGCTCAAGCCGTCGATGGTCGATGCCTTCGTCGCCGCGCTACCGCTGGGGCGACTTCCCGGCGTTGGCAAGGTCACCGAAAGCCGTCTCGGGGAATTGGGATTGCACACCTGCGCTGACGTGCGCGCGGTCGATGTCGAAACGATGGAAACGCACTTCGGCCGCTGGGGACGCCGCCTGCACGAACTCGCCCACGGCATCGACGAACGCGGCGTCAGTCCGGAACGACCGACCTTGCAGATTTCCGCGGAGGACACCTTCCCGCAGGACCTGCCGCTGCACGCGCTGGAGGAACATATCCATCGCCTCGCCGAAAAAACCTGGGCGGCCTACCAGCGCGAGCGCGGACAGCATCCGGATCGCCATGCCCGCACCGTGGTGCTCAAGCTCAAGACCGGGGATTTCCGCACCCTCACCCGCTCGCTTACGGAATTGCCGTTCCCCACGGATGCCAATGCACTGGCGGTCGTCGCATCGCGCCTGCGGGAACGCGTCTCGCTGCCGGAAGACACCTTGTATCGACTGGTCGGCGTTGGCGTTGCCGGCTTCATCGAACAAGGCGATGCGCCGCAGGACGAGTTGTTCGGCATCGATTAAGAACCGCCACCGTCCTCCACCCAAAAGAAAACCCCGCCGCGCGAGCGACGGGGTTTCCGTTTGCAACGTGATGCGCGATCAGAACTTGTAGCTGGCACCCAGCAGGATCGTGCGACCCCACTTGATGTATTCCAGCGGACGGTCCTTGGTCGTCGCATAGGTGCGGTAGGCCGAGTTGGTCAGGTTGTTGGCCTGCAGCAGCAGGCTCAATCCCTTCAACGACGAACCTTCGCTGAAGTTGTAGCTGACCTGGGCATCGGTGATGTTCTCGCCGACGACGTAACGCAGCGTACGGTTGCCATTGAAGTTGCCGATTTCGCCGATGAAGTCGGAGCGACGACGCTGGCTGATGCGGGCCTCGAAACCGTTGCGCTCGTAGTAGGCGGTCAGGTTGTAGACGCGCTTCGACAGACCCGGCAATGCAATCGGGTTGTTGCCCACGCTCGACTGCGAGCCATCCGGCGGCGGGATCTTGATGCTGCTGTCGTTGAAGCTGGCGCTGGCGACCACGCCAAAGCCCTTCAGTACCGGCGTGAACATCTCGAACGGCAGCGAAGCGGTCAGTTCGATGCCCTGCATCTTGCCGCCCTTGCCGTTCTGCGGCGCGGTATAGGTGCCGTGCGTCTGTACCGGCACCGTCATGCCTGCCGGCGGAACATATTGGGCAACGTACGCGGACCAGTCATAGCCATCGACCGTCTGGTTGAAAATGTAGCTGGTCAACTGCTTGTAGTAGTACGCGGCGGAGACATAGGCCTTGGTACCGAAATACTTTTCGTACGACAGGTCGAAGGCATTCGCGCGCCACGGCTTCAGTTGCGGATTGCCGCCACCGCCGCCCGGCTTGCCGTTCGTGGTGTTGACGCCGAAACCGACACTGGCGCTCATGTCGTCGACGCGCGGGCGTGCGGACTGCTTGGCAAGCGCAACACGCAGCGCCTGGTCATGCGGGAACGAGAAGGCGAGATTCATGCTCGGCAATACTTCGTTGTAGGTCGCGCCCAAGGTCACCGGCACCGCGCGGAATCCGGCGGGGCTGGCGTCGCTGATCGTCGAGTTCGCGCTGGAAGACTGCTTGACGTGCTGGACCTGCAGACCGATGTTGCCGCGCAACTGGACATCGCTACCAAGCTGGGCATCGAGGTTGGCCTTGAGGTAGGCAGTTTCGATCTTTTCCGTCAACGACCAGGTCTTCGCGATGAGCCACGGCTGGTCGATGGCGGGGTTGAACACCATGTAGCGCGCAACCGCACCCGGGACGTTCCACGCCGGGATGTTGCCGACGCCGGCAAAGCCGAGATTGACGGTTCCGTACTGCAGGTCCGAAGCGATCGCCGTGGGGCCCTGTGCACCAAGATTGATGTTGCCTTCCGGCTGCTTCTTGTTCTTTTCCCGGTCGGCGTAATTGAGACCGACCTCGAAATCCGAAATCCACTTGGTCACGGCTTCCGGCGCGGCAAACGAGGCCCCGACCTTGGCGCTCTTCAGCGTGTCATGCACTTCCGGCACCTTGCCGTAGCCGGAGCCGTAGATGGTGTTCTGCAAATACAGCTTCGACGGATCGGAATAGTTCAGGCCGGGATTCAATTGCGAGAAATTGTTCGAGAAATACCCGAGTTTCAGCGTGTCCAGCTGCGGCGCCGGATACAGCTGGGTATTGTTCTCGAGGCTGAGCTCCTTGCGATCGGCATGCGAATAGCTCAGGTCGGTGAACAGCTTGACGTTGCCAAGATTGAAGTCGTTGCGCCAGCCGAAAGCCTTGATCTTGTCCTCGCGCTTGTCGTACATCCCGCGCACCAGCGGATAGAGGTTGGCCGCAGTACCGCCTTCGAACGTGCCATTGCCATTGATCACCGGGCTGGTGACATTGATACGGCCGTAGCCGCCGTTGTAGTCACCGAGGTTCACTTCGAACTGGTTGGCGGTGTCCTTGTGTCCCGCCTTGGTGTAGAACAGATCAAGCGTGCTGGTCCAGGTCTTCGACGGCTGGTATTCCAGAGTCGCCATCACCGCATCGCGCTTCTCGCGACCAGTGCGGCGCAGCGCCTTGATACCTTCGGAATACCAGGTGCCGGCGGGCACACCCGGACGCCAACCGGCGCCGACCTGCTCCCACGGTTCATACAAACCGACCTGCTGCTCCTGGATCGGGTTTTCAGAATGCGAATAACCAAGCGCCAAGCCGAAAGTGCGGTTGGCAAACTGGCCGATATAGCTGGCGTTGATGCGATTGCCATTGGCGCTCTGCCCACCCGCAGAACCCAGCGAATTGCGCTGGCCGCGCACACCGATCGCCGTCACCGACTTCGAGAAATCGAGCGGGCGCACGGTGCGCATGTCGATGGTGCCCGACAGACCCTGACCGACGAGACCGGCATCCGGCGTCTTGTAGACGGTCACGCCCGCCATCAGTTCCGACGGATACTGGTCGAACTCGACACTGCGGTTGTCGCCGGTGCTGACCATTTCGCGGCCATTGAGCAGCGTGGTCGAGAAGTCCGGCGAGAGTCCGCGCACGCTGACCACCTGGGCGCGACCGGCGACGCGCTGCGCCGACAGACCCGGCAGGCGTGCAATCGATTCTGCAATGGAAACGTCGGGCAGCTTGCCGATATCTTCCGCGGAGACGGCTTCGACGATCGAGGTCGCATTCTTCTTGGTGGTGATGGCGCCTTCGATACCGCGACGGATACCCGTCACGACCACCGAGTCGAGCACATTCTTCTCGTCGGCCTTCTTCTTCGCATCCTGCGTTGCCGCCGTGTCGTTGGTGGTGGACTGGGCTTGCGCCGCGGTTGCCACCATACCGATCGCCGTCACCAGCGCCACGCTCAGCATGTTCCGCTTCAACTGCATCATTGCTTTCTCCGGTTTTGCGCCTCGGTGCCTGCGCACCATTGGGGTCGGATCGTAGTCAAAGCTTTACGAATGGATAACTTTCTGCATACGTATTCATCACAAATCGTCATAATTTCGGCTATTTGGCACGATCCAAATGCTTTTGGCACCGCTTAGACGACGGGCGCGCAGTAGTTGAATAGGAGGTTTTCTATCGACTTGCTGCACCGCAACGTCACCCTGCGTGCCACATCACGACAGCATTCATTTCGATGACGGATTCAGCCACAGCAGGAATGCAGGCAGCATTCGTGCCCAGCTCTTCTGATTGTGTTCGCCGCCGGGCAAACGGTAGAACACCGCAGCGGATGCATCGGGTTTCGTCGCGTAATCGATATCGATCGAATAGCCGAGCTGTTTCAGCCCCTTGTGGACGCGGCCGTCATCGCCCGTCCAGCCCTGCATCAGGTCGAGCACGTCATCGATCACGTCGATGATGCCGTCGCCATCGCGATCGCCCTTTTCCTCGGCATCGCCGGCGGCAAAGAAGAATCGGGATCTGGATGGCGGTGGTGTCGTTTCCACCAAGGCATGGGCGATGCGCGTAGCCTGCACGGCGCGCGCATCGCTGCTATCGGTCGATAGCCAGAATGAAGGCGAAAACGCGCCGGTTCGACCGAAAATCTGAGGGTATTGCCAACCCACGGAAAACGCGTTGATCGCACCCAGCGACCAGCCCAGCAGCCAGCGCGAATCGGCGTTGCGGCGCGTCTGCCAATGCGCATCGACGTACGGCACCAAGTTGTCCGCTAGCCACTGCGAATAGGCCTGTGCATTGGCGCCAACCGCACCGTATTTGGTCGGCGCGACAACCGACACGCCTTTCGCGCGATCCGAAAGTCCGTACCCTGCCATGCGATCCTGCGGCATGTCGATGGCGACGACGATCATCGGCTTGATCAGGCGGTGTCGATACAGGTCATCGAGCGTTGCCTGCAGGCCGACCGCCTCCATGTCCTGGCCATCGTTGATGTAAAGCGTCGGGTAGCGCGCCGCGGAGCCTGCGCGATATCCCGGAGGCAACCACAAGCGCACGCGCATCGGCTTGGGCGATACCATGGGCGCATCGAGTTTCACCTCGACCGGCCCACGTGGTGCCGCGAATGCCTGCACCGGCAGCAGGCCAAGCAACAGCGCCAACGACAGCATGCGCGGCGCGCGTTCCATCGCTTTTTGTATCACTTCAGCGCAACGAAGCGGATCGCCGCACCACCACCGCCGGCCAGCCATAGATCGAGCGTGTCCTTGGCAGAGACGGTGCGGCTTTCCTTCATGAACATGAAGCGCGCCGCGCCATGCCAGTCCGCGCCTTCGCCATCACGATAGATCTCGGCGCGATATTTCCTGCCGGCATCGAGGAAGGACAGCGGCACCTTGAGCGTACGCGCATTGCGATCGCTCATGCTGCCGAGATACCAGTTGTCGCCGCCTCGCTCCTTGCGCGCGATGGTCACGTACTCGCCGATCTCGCCATTGACCACGCGCGTGTCCTGCCAATCGGTCGGCACGTCGCGGATGAACTGGAACGCGTCCATGTGTTGTGCGTAGTGTTCCGGAAGATCGGCGGCCATCTGGATCGGGCTGTAGATCGTCACGTACAGCGCGAGCTGGCGGGCCAGCGTGCTCTGGATTTCCTGTCCACCCTTGCCGGTCAGACTGAGGACGCCCGGCGTGTAATCCATCGGGCCCGCGAGCATGCGCGTGAACACCAGGTTGATCTCGTGTTCCGGCGGGTTCGGCGGATCGCCCCAGGCGTTGTATTCCATGCCGCGGGCGCCTTCGCGACTCACCCAGTTCGGATAGGTGCGGCGCAGGCCGGTGTCCTTGATCGGTTCGTGCGGATTGATGGCGATGTGGCGCTTGGCCGCCTCCTTCACCACCCGCAGATGCACGTTGCTCATCCACTGGCCATCGTGCCATTCGCGCGTGATCGGATCATTTGGCGTGTCCTGGCGTTCGATCTGGCCGGCATCGCAGACGTGACCGGTCTTCACCACGTCGATGCCCAGGCGCTGGTCGAGATCAAGCGCCGCGTCGAGCTGGCCCAGGTAGTGACTGACGGCGCACGCGTTTTCGTGATGGCCGATCAGGTGCACGCCCTTGGATGCGGCGTACTTCGACAACCATTCGATGTCGAAATCGGGCGTGGCCTTGGTGAAATCGAAATTCCAGCCATGCGCGAACCAGTCGCCATCCCAACCGGGATTCCAGCCCTCCACCAGCACGCCGCGGAAACCATTGGCTGCGGCGAAATCGATATAGCGCTTGGTGTTCTCGGTGGTGGCGCCGTGCTTCGGACCGGTGCCCCAGGTCTGCTGGTCGAGGTGCATCGACCACCACACGCCGACATATTTCGCCGGCTTGAACCAGCCGACATCGCCCAGCACGTTGGGATCGTTGAGATTGAGGATCAGGCTGGATTCAACCAGCCCGCCGGGCCGATCGGAAATCTCGATGGTGCGCCAGGGCGTGACGAACGGAGTGTCGCGAACGACGCTCGCCGGCTGCGTGCCCCCGGGCGCCAGGCGCGCCTTCAACCGCTGGCCATCGACACGGCGCAGCCACATCGATGCGTAGTCGACCAGTGCGGCTTCATGGATCGACAGGTACAGGCCGTCGTCGGTCTTCATCGTCACCGGCGTATGCGCCTGCGACACCTGGTTCAACGGCGTCTTGTTGTAGAGGTATTCGTAGCGATTCCACTCGCCTGCCGGCTCCCACCACGCGGTGGCCGGACGCGCGACATCGAACTCGGTGACCTCATCGACGATCTCGACGCGACCGAGATTGGGCTGTTTCGGGAAGCGGTAGCGAAAGCCGATGCCGTCATCGAAAACACGGAACACCACTTCGAGATGGCGCTTGTCGTTCACGCCTTCGACAAAGGCGGTGGTGAGTTCGTTGTAATGGTTACGGGTATGTAGGCGTTCGCCCCAGGGCTGGTCCCAGGTCTCGTCAACGCTCTTGGTCGACTGCGATTCCAGCTTGAAATTGCGCAGCAGTTCGGCGCCATTGCGCAGCACGAATCCCAGGCGGGAGTCGCCGATCACCGGCTTGCCGTCGCGCGCCACCCGGTAACCGATCCGTCCTTCGCCATTGACGTCGAGTACGGTGACCACGAGATGACCATCGGGCGAACTGACGCGCGCGACTTCATTGGTGCCGGCCTGGGCCAGCAGCGGACTGGCCAATAGCAGCAATGCGAGCAATTTCGATTTCATCGTTCATCCACCATCTTCAATACGACCACGGCGTGCGCCGGCAATACCACGCGGCCATCGGTCAGTGTTCCAGCGGCAACGCCTGGCGCATGAACCTGCGTGGCCCCTGCCCATTGCGACGGGACATTCCACTCGGCCGGGCTGGCGGAGAGATTGAAGACCATCAGCATGCGCTCGCCTTCCTCCGTGCGTTCGAATGCGAGGACCGGTTCCGGCGCATCGAAGAAACGGATCGCGCCCTCGACCAATGCCAGTTGCGCCTTGCGCCAGGCGAGGAATGCCCGCGCCGCATGCAAGGTCGATTCCGCTTCCGCTTCCTGCGCCGCCACCGACAACGCACGATGCGCTTCCGGCACCGGCAGCCAAGGGTGTGGCGCCCCGAATCCGGCGTCGGCGGCGTCGGTCCACGGCAGCGGCGTGCGGCACCCGTCACGACCCTTGAAATTCGGCCAGAACGTCTTGCCGTAAGGGTCCTGCAATGCCTCGAACGGCACATCGGCTTCGGGCAGGCCGAGCTCTTCGCCCTGGTACAGGCAGACCGAGCCGCGCAACGAACACACCAGCGCGACCAGCTGGCGCGCGAGTTGCGGATGTGGATCGGCGCCGCCCCAGCGACTGGCAACGCGCTGCACGTCGTGGTTGGACAACGCCCAGCATGGCCAGCCGCCCTGCATCTTGGCTTCCAGCGTTTCAACGGTGCCACGGATGTGCGCCGCGCTGAAATCGTCGGTCAGCAACTCGAAGCTGTAGCCCATGTGCAGGCGCTTGGGCGTGACGTATTCCGCCATCGTCGCCAGCGAATCCTCCGACGAAATCTCGCCGAGCGCGGCGATCTCGCCGTGGCTGTCCATCAGCCGGCGCAATTCCTCGAGGAACACCGGAGTTTCCGGCTGCGTGTTGTTGTACCAGTGGTACTGGAACGCATAGGGATTGTCCGGCGAGAACCCGCGTCCGCTGCGTGCCTCGATCGGCTTCGCGGGGTTGTCGCGCAGCTGCGCATCGTGGAAGCAGAAGTTGATCGAGTCGAGGCGGAAGCCGTCGACGCCGCGATCCATCCAGAAGCGCAGATTGTCGAGCTGCGCCTGGCGCACCGCCGGCTGGTGGAAATTGAGCTGCGGCTGGTCCGACAGGAAGTTGTGCAGGTAGTACTGGCCGCGTCGCGGCTCCCAGCGCCAGGCCACGCCGCCGAAGATCGACAACCAGTTGTTGGGCGGCGAACCGTCGGGCTTGGCGTCGGCCCAGACGAACCAGTCCGCCTTGGGGTTGTCGCGGCTCATCCGGCTTTCGCGGAACCACGGATGCTCGATCGAGCAATGGCTCAGCACCTGGTCGATCATCACCCGCAGGCCGAGTGCATGCGCGCGCTTCACCAGCGCATCGAAGTCGGACAGCGTGCCGAAGATCGGATCGACGCCGCGGAAATCGGCGATGTCGTAGCCGAAATCGGCCATCGGCGAAGTGAAGAACGGCGAGATCCAGATCGCGTCGACGCCGAGGGTGGCGACATGATCCAGATGCGCGGTGATGCCCGGCAGATCGCCGATGCCATCGCCGTTGCTGTCGCGGAAGCTGCGCGGATAGATCTGGTAGATCACCGCTCCGCGCCACCACGGATGCGCCATTGCCTGCCCCATAAGCTGTGCCAGCGCGCACTATTCCATGCATCACGGCGTTACCCGGATGAATACGTATGCATGCACGCGCACGCTTGTATAGCTGCATGCGCGCGTGGGCAGGCCCCTCCTTTCACCCCAGAAACAGGCTGTTTTGTTTGCACTGCAACATGCCAGCCCCGCCTGCAGGCGGCACGATGCCTGCATCTTCAAGACGGATTCCGGCATGGCCGCCAAACCCCGCCTCGGCTTCTGGCAGATCTGGAACATGTGTTTCGGGTTCCTCGGCATCCAGTTCGGATTCGCGCTGCAGAACGCCAACGTCAGCCGCATCTTCCAGACGCTCGGCGCCAATGTCGACGACATCCCGTTGCTGTGGATCGCCGCGCCGATGACCGGACTGCTGGTGCAACCGGTGATCGGCTATCTCTCCGACCGCACCTGGAGCGGGCTCGGTCGCCGCCGCCCCTATTTCCTCGGCGGCGCGATCCTCGCCTCGCTGGCGCTGTTCGCCTTCCCCAACGTCGGCGCCCTGTGGGTCGCGGCCGGCATGCTGTGGATCCTCGATGCCTCCATCAACGTGTCGATGGAGCCGTTCCGCGCCTTCGTTGGCGACCAGCTACCGCAGGAACAGCGCGCCGCCGGCTACTCGATGCAGAGCTTCTTCATCGGCGTGGGTTCGGTCGTCGCCAGCTTGCTGCCATGGCTGCTCGAACATTCGGGCGTGGCCAATACCGCGCCCAGCGGCCACATCCCCGATACCGTGCGTTATTCCTTCTATATCGGCGGCGTGGTGCTGCTCGGCGCCATCGCCTGGACCGTGTTCCGCAGCCGCGAATACAGCCCTGCAGAACTCGCGTCCTTCGATGACCACGCGCCTGAAGCAAGCAGCATCCACGACAACGGCACCAGTCCGCGCAAATGGTCGCGACTCGCGACCGCAGCGCTCGTCGTCGGCCTGGCCGGGTTCTGGAGCGTCGGCCACTTCGCGCTCGACAAGCAGTTGTACGTGTTGGCTGGCGGCGTGGCCGCTTACGGGGCCTTGCTGCTGCTCAGTGGCCATACCGCGAATACCGGCATGCTCGCGAACATCATGCGCGATCTCCACCAGATGCCGTCGGCGATGCGGCAACTGGCGGTCGTGCAATTCTTCTCGTGGTTCGCGCTGTTCGCGATGTGGATCTACACGACGCCGGCGGTCACCTCCGTCCACTACGGCAGCAGCGATCCGACTTCGGTCGCCTACAACGAAGGCGCCAACTGGGTCGGCGTGCTTTTCGCCGCCTACAACGCCTTTGCGGCATTGGCTGCGATCGTGATTCCGCGCATGGTGCGCGCGATCGGACTGCGCCGCAGCCATCTGCTGAACTCGCTGCTGGGTGGGCTCGGCCTGTTGTCGGTCTTCCTGATCCGCGATCCGAAACTGCTGCTGTTGTCGATGATCGGCGTCGGCTTTGCCTGGGCGTCGATCCTGTCCCTGCCCTACGCCCTGCTCTCCGACAGCGTTCCGGCGGAGAAGATGGGCATCTACATGGGCATCTTCAATTTCTTCATCGTGATCCCACAGCTCGTCGCGGTCAGCCTGCTTGGCCTGTTGGTGAAGCACCTGTTCGGCAACCAGCCGATCTACGCCCTGGTCATCGGCGCGATCTGCATGGCCGTCGCCGGCTTGCTGACCCTGCGCGTACCCGAACCACGGACTGCATGAAGATGACGAAGCTGAAAAAGATCTCGACTCTGGCAGTAACGCTGCTCGCCACTGCCATCGCCGGCACTGTCCACGCCGGAACTTCCGCCCAACCCTCGCCTGGCGACTACTACGGCACGCTGCAACCGATGGCCAGCGACGCGGTGTATTTCGTGATGACCGATCGCTTCGTCAACGGCGACCCGTCGAACGACCATCGCGGCCAGGGCAAGGCCAAGGGCGCGGCGTTCTACACCTTCGATCGCCCGGTACCCGGCGCACCAGGCGGCAAGAGCGACAACGTCGGCTACATGGGTGGCGACTTCAAGGGCATCGTCGACAACATCGCGTACATCAAGGAAATGGGCTTCGGCGCGGTGTGGATCACGCCGATCGTCGACAACCCGGACGAGGCCTTCACCGGCGGCGAACCGGTGAAATGGGGCGGCCACTTCACCGATGGCGGCAAGACCGGCTACCACGGCTATTGGGGCGACAACTTCTGGGTGGTGGATGAACACCTGCCCAGCCGCGGACTCGACTTCCGCGGCTTCACCCGCACGATGCACGCACACGGCTTGAAGGTCGTGCTCGACATCGTCTGCAACCACGGCTCGCCCGCCTTCACCATGCCGAAGGACCAGCCAAAGTACGGCAAGATCTACGACAAGCACTGGCGATTGATGGCCGACGAGCAGAACCTGGCACCGGACAAGCTCGATCCGAAGAACAATCCGTTGCATGCCTGGTACAACACCAGCGGCAACCTGGTGCAGCTCTCGGACATGAACGAGAACAACCCGGCGGTGCTCGAGTATTTCGTCGGCGCGTATTCGCAATGGATCGACCAGGGCGCCGATGCCTTCCGCATCGACACCATCGGCTGGATGCCGCACGCCTACTGGCATGCCTTCGTCAATCGCATCCGCCAGAAGCGCCCAGGCTTCTTCATGTTCGGCGAAGCCTTCGATTACGACGCCAACAAGATCGCCGAGCACACCTGGACGCGCAACGCCAGTGTCAGCGTGCTCGATTTCCCGTTGCGCAAGGCCTTGCAGGCGACCTTCGAGCATTCCGGCGGTTCCTACGCCGCGCTTGCGGAGCCGCTGTACCTGACCGATGGCCCGTATGCGAATCCCTACGAGTTGATGACCTTCTACGACAACCACGACATGGCGCGGATGGATGCCAGCGACAACGGCTTCATCGACGCCAACAACTGGTTGTTCACCGCGCGCGGCATCCCGGTGATCTATTACGGTTCGGAGATGGGCTTCGAACGCGGCGCCGCCGAACATGCCGGCAATCGCAACTACTTCGGCACCAAGGGCATTGCCGAAGCGCGCAAGAGCCCGATCCGCGCAGCGATGACCCGCATCGCCAAGGTCCGGCAGGCACATGTCGCCTTGCAGCGCGGATTGCAGGTCGATCTGGAGCTCGCCGGCGATCGCGCTGCGTTCTGGCGCGTCTACCAGCATGCCGGCCGCGACGAGATCGCGCTGGTGCTGCTCAACAAGGGCGATACCCCACAGGAGTTTCGCATCGACGGTGTCCAGGCAGGCAATTGGGCATCGGCGATTGATGGCGGCAAACGGAAGATCGCTTCGGGCCAGGCGTTGACCAGTCGCGTGCCCGCGCATGGCGTGCAGGTCTACACGCTGGCGGCAAAGGTTACCGAACCGAAACTGTTGTCCGCGCTGGATGCCGCGATGGCGGGAGCACGCAAGAAGCAGGATTGACGCGCGACCGACGCATCAACCCCCGCTCGACGCCCGCACCGCCAGCTGCGGCGCGATCATGATGCTGTTCGCCGACTGCTCGCGGATCAGCATCAACAGACTGTCGACCAGCAAGCGGCCGGCCAGTTGCGTGTCCTGCACCACCGTCGTCAGCGGCGGCGTGCTGTAACGCGCCTGCGGCATGCCGTCGAAACCGACGACCGCGACATCCTGCGGGATCCGTTTGCCGGCATTGCGCAGGGCTGCCATCGCCCCGATCGCGATCAGGTCGCTGCCGGCGAATATCGCATCGAAGTCGACGCCGCGCGCCAGCAATTCGCGCGCGGCGCGATGGCCGTCTTCCTCGCTGCTGCTGGCATCGACCTGCAACGCGCGATCCAGCGTCAATCCGCGCGCCTTCAACGCCGCTTCGCAACCGTTGAAGCGGGCGAAGAATTCCGGATAGTGCGAAGACGCATCGCCGAGGAAGGCGATCTTCTTGCGCCCGAGCTCCAGCAGATGCGCACCGGCGAGCTGGCCGCCGAGGTGATTGTCGCAGCCGATGGAAATCCCGATCTGCCCCGCGCGCACCGGCCCCCAGCGCACGAAATGCGTGCCCTGCGCGTGCAGGTGTTCGAGCTTTTCCTGATACAGCACGTCGTCGCCGTAGCCGAGCAGGATCAGGCCGTCGGCCTTCATGCTGTCCTCGTAATCGGCATGCCAGTCGTCCGACAACTGCTGGAACGACACCAGCAGGTCGTGGCCCTGGCGCGCGCACTCGCGGGTGATCGAGCCCAGCATCGACAGGAAGAAGGGATTGATCACCGCGTCCTCCGGTCCCGGCTCTTCGAACAGCAACAGCGCCAGGGTGCCGGCGCGTTGGGTGCGCAGGCTCGATGCGTGGCGATCGACCTTGTAGTTGAGCTCGCGAACCGCCTCTTCGACGCGGCGACGCGTCTCGGCGTTCACCAACGGACTACCGCGCAGCACGCGCGATACGGTGGCTTGCGATACGCCCGCGCGGTGCGCGATGTCGAGCGAGGTGATCCGGGACTTCTTGCGCGAAGGCTGCATCGGCGCAGTGTAAACCGCATTCACTCAACGCCGCGTTATGCGAGTATCGTCACGAACAATGTTGCAACGCGGAAATTCGCATGCCTTCCTCGCAATCATTGCTCACCACCCGCGCCGGCCAGTTCCGCGACCTCTATCGCGAGCTCGAACGCTATCCCGCGGCGTTCCATTCCACCCCGGTGATCTTCTGCGAAGGCGACTCCTGGTTCGCCACGCCGCTGGCGATGAACCTGCTCGACTGGCTGGTCTATCCGTCTCCCGAAGACGAAGCCGCAGGCGTCCCGCTGTTCGGCGCCGGCGGACTGTTCTTCCGCACCGAACGCGTCGGCGATCTCGCCATCGACATGTTCTCGCCCAGGGGCGTCGCCGACCTCTCCGACTGGTATCGCGATTTCGCCTTCGACCTCGTCCTGCTCAGCGGCGGCGGCAACGACTTCGTCGGCGATTTCCTCGGGCAACTGTTCGAGGGCACGACCGAGATGAGCGTCGATGCCGCCTTCGCGCGCGTCGAAGCCAGTGGCCGCTACGACGCCGTGCGCGCGTCCTACCATCGCCTGATCGAGGCGTTCCGCGCGGTCAAACCGCAGACGCCGATCCTCGCCCACAGCTACGACTATCCGCAGCGGATGGGCGAACGCGCGAAGTTCACCCTCGGCAACCTCGGCCTGGCAGCCCTGTTCTCCCACGGCATCGGACCATGGATCGCACCGAATATCGCCAGTGCATTGCCGCGCGCCGATGACCAGCGCGAATTCGCCAAGGCGATGATCGACGGATTCGTCGACAAGGTGCTGGTTCCACTGCGCGACGACCCCGCCAGCGGCCGCGTCTTCGATTTCGTCGACCTGCGCGGCACACTGCCCGATCCCGAATTCTGGGCCGACGAAATGCATCCGACCAGCGTCGGCTTCGCCATGTTGGCGCGAGTGTTCCGCCGCCAGATGCGCAAGAAATTGTCGATCAAGCTGGGGCCGCCACCGGATCGCGACACCCTGGACGGTTGATCAGTCCGAGAGTGCGGGATCGCTGCGGCTGGCGCGCCCGGTCTCGACGTGGCCGGCAAAACGACGCTTGAACGATGCATCGCCCTCCAGCGTCACCTGCAGGTCGTGCCAATGATCGGATGCGGCGATATCGCGGCTGTCCTCGACATGCGCGCCCGGCGCCAGCACATGCGTACGCGCCGCGCCGCGGTCGTAATGGCCCGATGCCACACGCAACATGCAGACGGTGTCGCCGTCGTTGCGCATCCGCAACACGCAGCGGTCGCCTTGCGCGACGAATTCCACTTCCGGGCGCGGGCCCTTGCCGGCCACCTTGCCGTTGAACGTACGCAGCCAGCCGTTCGGACCATGCACCTCGAATGCATACCCGCCATCACCCGCAAGCGCCCAGCGATGACGCAGCTGCTTGCCCGCTTCCACCGTGAACCACCACGGACCGGCGTCGCCGTCGGTTCGATAGACCGCGAACACCGCACCGACCTTGCCCGAATTGGTGAACTCGAGCTCGATGCCCTGCGCGCCGCGATCGACATGCACTGACGCGGACAAGGCATAGGGCAATGCCCGCGCCGGGCGTCGCCCCTGCTCCTGGGTCGGCAATGCGGTCGGGGTCGTCGGCGCTTTCGGGATCGCCTGCTTGCAGCTGGCATCGGCCCACTGCTGGCGACCGGACGCATCCGGCATCTTCGGCCACGCATCGTCATGGACATCGAACGCCAGCGTCGAGGTGAGATCGCCACAAACCGCGCGCCGCCACGGACTGATGGTGTCGCAACGCACGCCGAAGCGTTCTTCCATCAGGCGGATCACCGAGGTGTGATCGAACACCTGCGAGTTCACCCAGCCGCCGCGACTCCAGGGCGACACCACCAGCATCGGCACGCGCGGCCCGAGCCCGACCGGCACGCCGTGGTAATCCTCGCCATCGAGGCGCACGGTGCTTGCGCCGATGTTCGCCGCATGGGTGCCGATCGGCGGCGGCACATGGTCGAAGAAGCCTCCGTTCTCGTCGTAATTGATGATGAAGACCGTCTTCGCCCACACCGCCGGATTGGCGGCCAGCGCCGCCAGCAATTGCGCGCTCAGCGATTCGCCGTAGGCCGGCGATGCCGCCGGGTGCTCGCTCATGATGTAGGGCGGCACGATCCACGACACCTGCGGCAATTTGCCATCGCGGACGTCGCGGGCGAATTGGGCGATCACATGCTCGCCACGCGTCTTCGGTGCGTTGTCCTTGGTCGATCCTTCCGCCCAGGCGCGACCACGCATGTAGAGTGGCGACGAACGATCGAGCCCGCGGAATGCCGCGAACGACTGCAGCGGGTTGTCGCCGTAATTGTCGTATTCCTGATACACCTTCCAGGCGACGCCGGCATCCTGGAGTTTCTCGGCATAGGTGTGCCACGCGAACGGCGTGAACCCGGCCTTGTCCGCCGACATGTCGGCGCTCCAGTTGCCGTCATCGACATTCGTCACCGCCTGCTTGCCGCTGTTGCCGGCGGTCAGGCCGCTGGTGCCGGAAAACAGGTGCAGGCGGTTGGGATTGGTCGGCCCGAAGATCGAGCAGTGATAGGCGTCGCAGACGGTGAAGGCATCGGCCAGCGCGTAATAGAACGGCAGGTCGCTGCGGGTGAAGTGGCCGAAGCACATCGGCCCCTTCACTTTCATCCATGCATCGTGGTGGCGCCACAACTCGTGCGAATCCTTCCAGCCGTGATCGATGTCGGCCAAGCATTGCGCCGCCGTGGCGTTCGAATCGAGGTGAAACGGCGTGATCGCCGGCTCGCCACCGGGGAGCGCCGGCTGCTCCCATACCGTGTGGCCATTCGGCAACGGCGCGGGTCGCGGATCCCCGAATCCGCGCACGCCGCGCATCGCGCCGAAATAGTGGTCGAACGAACGGTTCTCCTGCATCAGCACCACGATGTGCTCGACATCGCGCAGCGAACCGGTCACGCGCGCCGGTTCGACTGCAAGCGCCGCACGGATCGCCGGGGGGATCAGCTGCAGGCCCAACGCCCCCGCGGCTGCAGCCGAACCCTTGAGGAAACGCCGGCGCCCGTCCGAAACCACGGCCGTCAGAACTTCGCGGTCACGGTCAGCATGCCCTGGCGCGGGGCGCCGGCCTGCATGGTGGCGAAATAGCCGCCGACATCGCTGGCGGCGAAGCCGTTCGAACCGATGGTGCCGAAGTAGTGCTTGTTGGCCAGGTTGGTCACGTTGAGCGCCACGCGCAGGTCCTGCAGGAAGCCGGTCTTGCCGAAATCGTATCCTGCCGAGGCATTGAACAGCCAGTAGCTGGGCACCGAGCCGTCATTGAGGTAGGTGTAGTAGCGCTTGCCGGTGTAATTGGCGGCCAGATGCGCGTCCCAGCCGTTCATCGTCCACGCCAGTTCGCTGTTGAACAGCAGCTTGGGCGAATCCACCGTCGTCTTGCCCTTGACCGGGACCAGCGTGGTGCCGTTGAGGTAATCGTCGGCATAGGTCGACTTGTTGTACGACAGCGAGTTGTACCAGCGCAGGCCCTGCATCGGCTTGAGGATGAAGGTGGCTTCCGCACCGCGGCTGTTGGCCGCACCGACGTTGGCATAGGCCGACGGACAGCCCTGGATGCCAGACGAGCACTGCTGGATCGACAGCAGGCGGTTCTTGAACTTCACCGTGTACAGCGCGATCGAACCTTCGAAGAAATCGTCGCCATGGCGATACCCCGCCTCGATCGTCGACGACTCTTCCGGCTTCAACTTGCTGGCGAAGGCATCGAACGCGGCCTGGGTCGTCGCAAGCGGACCGTTGATGCCGGCCTGGAACGCGGCGATGTTCTGCGCGTACGAGGCGAACACTTCGTTGTGGTCGTCGAACTTGTAGCCGAAACCGAGCTGCGGCAGCGCGCCCTTGCTGGCGCGCAGGCGGCCGTTGGCATACGGACCCAGCACCGTGGTCGACGTCGTGGTGGTATGCGGGCTCTTCAGGCCGATGTCGAAGCGCATGCGGCCATCGAGCAGCGTGATGCTGTCCTGCAGGTAGAACATGCGCGTCTGCGTGGCATAGCGCTGGTAGAACTTGCGGATATCCGGATTGCGCAGGAAGTAGCTGTCATCCACCGGGCCGCTGATGAAGTAGAAATTGCGCTGCACGGTGTGATGACTGTCTTCGCCCCACACGCCTGCCTGCAACAGGTTGTTGCCCAGCGTCCACTCCAGTCCGGCGATCACGCCCGAGCGGTTGATGCCGTATTCGGTGGTGCGGATCGAGATCGGCACTTCCTGCGCGGTGCCCGGATACGACGCCTGGTACGGCGTGAACCAGTGGCCCTGGCCGCGGTTCTCGTGGTGGTAGGCGGTCGCCTTCAGGCGCACGCCCTCGGCCAGTGCGAAATCGCCGAACAGCGAGGTCACGCTGTCGTTGCGCAGGCCGCGACCGGCGTAATAGGCGTCATCGCAGGTATAGACATAGGTGGCGCCGCACTGCGTCTTCGCCGCGTCCACCGCCGCATTCCAGTTCGGCGCCCAGTTGTCCCAGTTCCAGCCGAGGCGCTTCAGCATGTCCCAGGACAGGTCCTGGTAGTCGGTTTCGTTGCGCTTCGAGGTGGTGAACAGCGCGCCGACCTTGCTGTCGCCGAAGTTGTAGACGGCCTTGCCGTTGAACTGGAACTGCTTCTGCTTGCCGTCGCCCTTCCACTTGTCGGCGCTGGCGGATTCGGCGGAGAGATACATCGCGAACCCGTGGTGGTCGCCGGTATCGAGGCGGCCATAGGTGCGGAACGTGCTGTCGCTTCCGACGGTCTGCGCGAGCGTCACGCCGTATTCCGGCGCCGGATCGCTGGAATGGAACTGCACGGTGCCGCCGAGGTTGCCGGTCGACGCCGTGCCCAGCGCGCCGATGCCCGAGGCCAGTTCGGCGCTACCGAGGTTTTCGGAGATCAACGCGCGGCTGATGTGCAGGCCGTTGTTGTTGCCGTAGCTCATGTCGCCCAGCGGAATGTCATCGAGCGTGAAGCCCAGGCGCGTCTGGTTGAAGCCGCGCAGGCTGATGCGCGTCGACCATTCGTAATTGCCGTAGCTGTCGGCCGATTCGAAGTGCACGCCCGGCAGTTTTTCCAGCACCTTCAGCGGGCTGGTGCCCGGCGGCAACGTCTTCATGTCCTTCGCGGTGATGCGCTGCACCTGGCGCGTTTCGCCACGACCGATCACCGAAATGGTGTCGAGGTCCTTGCTGGTCGTGGTGTTGCCCGGCTGCGTGTCGGCGGGACCGGGAGCGGCCTGCTGCGCGGACATGTCCTGCGCGGGCATTCCTTGTGCAAAGCTGGAACCCATCGCAGCAATGAGCGACAGCGCGAGCAGGCTGCGCGCGGGGAGACGTGCTGGGAAAGACATGCGGAACGATCCTTGAAATCGGAATGGAAGATGACGCGCCGCTTCGATACGCCGGCGGACGGCGCAGCTTGAGGATTTCCGATTTCAGTTCCGTGACGTTCTGCTTTCACATTGTTTGCATCGATCGATATACCGCAAGGAATTCGATCGATTCGCGCAAACAAAAAGCCGGCTTGCGCCGGCTCTTTGCTTTTTCGCGATGTGGCTGCGAACGGCTTACGCCGCCGGCGTGCCCTCGCCTTCTTCCACGGCCTTCATCGACAGGCGAATGCGGCCCTGCTTGTCGACTTCCAGCACCTTGACCTTGACGATGTCGCCTTCCTTCAACTTGTCGCCGACCTTCTCGACGCGCTCGTTGGAGATCTGCGAGACGTGCACCAGACCGTCCTTGCCCGGCAGGATGGTGACGAACGCACCGAAGTCCATGATCTTGGCGACCTTGCCTTCGTAGATGCGGCCCGGCTCGACGTCGCTGGTGATCTGTTCGATGCGTGCCTTCGCGGCAAGCGCGGCGGCATTGTTCACCGAAGCGATGGTGATGGTGCCGTCGTCCTGGATGTCGATCTGGGTGCCGGTTTCCTTGGTGATGCCCTGGATCGTCGCACCGCCCTTGCCGATCACTTCGCGGATCTTGTCCGGGTGGATCTTGATGGTCAGCAGGCGCGGCGCGTACTCGCTCAACTCTTCGCGCGGCGTGGTGATGGCGCTCGCCATCTCGCCGAGGATGTGCAGGCGGCCCTGCTTGGCCTGGGCCAGCGCAACCTTCATGATCTCTTCGGTGATGCCCTGGATCTTGATGTCCATCTGCAGCGCGGTGATGCCCTGCTCGGAACCGGCCACCTTGAAGTCCATGTCGCCGAGGTGATCTTCGTCACCGAGGATGTCGGACAGGACGACGAACTTGTCGTCTTCCTTCACCAGGCCCATCGCGATGCCCGCGACCGGACGCTTCACCGGTACGCCGGCATCCATCAGCGCCAGCGACGAACCGCAGACCGAAGCCATCGACGAGGAACCGTTCGACTCGGTGATTTCGGACACGACGCGCACCGTGTACGGGAACGCTTCGAGTGCCGGCATCATCGCCAGCACGCCGCGCTTGGCGAGGCGACCGTGGCCGATTTCGCGACGCTTGGGCGCGCCGAAGCGGCCGGTCTCGCCCACCGAGTACGGCGGGAAGTTGTAATGGAACAGGAAGTTTTCCTTCCACTCGCCGGCGACGTCGTCGATGATCTGGCCGTCGCGCGCGGTGCCCAGCGTGGTGATGACCAGCGCCTGGGTTTCGCCGCGGGTGAACAACGCCGAGCCGTGGACGCGCGGCAGCACGCCGACCTTGACGCTGATCGGACGGATATCGTCGAGCTTGCGGCCGTCGATGCGGATCTTGGTGTCGAGCACCGAACCACGCATGGTCTGGTATTCGAGCTCGCCGAATTCCTTCGACATGTCGCCGGCAGCCCAGCCTTCGGCTTCGGCGCGACCGGCCAATGCAGTCATCACGTCCTTCTTGATCGCGGCAATGGCGTCGCGACGCTGCAGCTTGTCACGCACCTGGAAGGCTTCGGCCAGCTGGCCGCCCACGGCTTCCTTCAGCGCGCCGATCATGGCTTCGTTCTTGGCCGGGGCTTCCCAGCTCGACGCCTTGGTGTTGGCTTCGACCACGAGCTCGTTGATGGCGTTGATCGCCTTCTGCAGTTCGCGATGGCCGGCCATCACGGCACCCAGCATCACGTCTTCGGACAGTTCCTTCGCTTCCGATTCCACCATCAGCACGGCGTTGGAGGTGCCGGCGACGACGAGTTCGAGTTCGGAATCCTTCAACTCGCTGACGGTCGGGTTGATCAGGTACTGGCCATTCTTGTAGCCGACCTTGGCGGCACCGATCGGGCCCTGGAACGGGCTGCCGCACAGCGCCAGCGCAGCGGACGCGCCGATCAGCGCGAGGATGTCGCCTTCCGCTTCCGGGTTGAGCGACATCAGGGTGGCGATGATCTGGACTTCGTTCTTGTAGTCCTCGGGGAACAGCGGGCGGATCGGACGATCGATCAGGCGGCTGATCAGCGTTTCCTTTTCGGTCGGACGGCCTTCGCGCTTGAAGAAGCCACCCGGGATCCGGCCACCCGCGTAGAACTTCTCCTGGTAGTCCACCGTCAGCGGGAAGAAGTCCTGGCCTTCGCGTGCCGACTTGGCGCAGACGGCAGTGGCGAGGACGACGGTGCCCTCGCAGGAGACCAGCACGGCGCCGCCGGCCTGGCGGGCGACTTCGCCGGTTTCGAGGGTGACGGTCCGGTTGCCGAACTGGAAGGATTTGCTGATCTTGGCCACGAGTGTTGGGATCCTGTCTGTGGTTCCGTGCGAACCCCTGTCCGCACGGTGGGGAGTGGTATTGCGAGGAATTGCGTGCTGCAAAACAAAACGCGGCCCGTTTCCGAGCCGCGTTGTCGAAGCTTAGCGGCGCAGGCCGAGCTTCTGGATCAGTGCCTTGTACCGCTCGGCATCCTTGCGATGCAGGTAGTCGAGCAGGCTGCGACGGCTGTTGACCATCTTGAGCAAGCCGCGACGGCTGTGATGGTCCTGCTTGTGGGCCTTGAAGTGCTCGGTGAGCAGTTCGATGCGGGCGGTCAGCAGTGCGATCTGCACTTCCGGCGAACCGGTGTCGTTGGCAGCGCGCTTGTTGTCTTCAATGATCTTGCTGGTGTCGATGGACATTTCTTTTTCCTGGGTAGATGCGGGACTGGCAGGAACGCCGCGAGAGTCGCCTCCCGGGTCGCACCGCTGGGTCCGCCGTAAACATGAATGCGCCGACACAGACCGTATCGGGCCGCAATATTCTAGCCGGCCTCGGCCTCGGGAACAACTTCCCGTCCCGGCACCGCCCAGGTGAACATGCGCCGGGCACGCAAACGACCCGACGGATCGACCTCGCCCAGGCCCAGCGCCTTGCCCCAGCCGTCCATGACGGCCACCTCGCCCAGCTGCTGGAACGGCCCGGCCACCGACTGGCCCTGCCCCAGCAATTTCGCCTGCGCCGGCGACAAATGGACCTGCGGCCACGAGGCCATGCCGGTCTCGATCGGCAGCAGGCAGGCGTCGAGGGCGCGCTCGCCGCGCTCGGCCAACTCTTCCAGCGCCTGCAGCGTCCACATCTTCGGTTCGCGGAAGGGATCGACCCACAGTCGCCGCAGCTCGGTCACGTGGGCGCCGCAGCCGAGCACCTCGCCAAGATCGCGCACCAGGCTGCGGATATAGGTCCCCGATCCGCATTCGACGTGCAGCCGCAGGTTCGGATGTTCGTCGAGCAGGTCGGCGGCGTTGAGGAGATCGAATGCGTGGACATCGACCGGACGCGGTTCCAGCTCGATGGTTTCGCCGCGGCGCGCCTTCGCGTACAACGGCTCGCCGCCGCGCTTGAGCGCGGAGTAGATCGGCGGGATCTGCTGGATGTGGCCGGTCAGGCCGCGCAACGCTTCATCCAGCGTGGGGATGTCGAATTGCGGCACGGGCCGTTCGCGCAGCGCCTGGCCTTCGGCGTCGTCGGTATCGGTGACGATGCCCATGCGCGCCACTGCTTCATACGCCTTGCGCGCGCCGAGCAGACCGCCGGCGATCTTCGTCGCCTCGCCGAAGCAGATCGGCAGGAGTCCGGTCGCCAGCGGATCGAGCGCGCCGGTATGCCCGGCCTTGTGCGCGCGGAACAGATGGCGCACGCGCTGCAGCACCTGGTTGGAACTCGGGCCACGCGGCTTGTCCAGCAACAGGATGCCGTCGACCTTGCGGAAGCGGCTGCGTGGACGCGGCGTCGTCATCGCGAGATTGTAGTCTGATGCACGCAATCCGCCAGACCAGGAGTCCCTGCATGTCCCTGCTTCCCTTCCTGCTGCTTGCACTCGCCGCTCCCGTTGCCGGACATGCCGATGATCCCCATGCAGCGCTGCCACCCGATCTGCGACAGGCCGTGGTCGAATACGACCGCGCCCAGGCGCAAGGCGACGTGGCCGCGCTGCAACGCCTGCTCGCCGACGATTACGTGTTGCAGAACAGCGCCGGCAAGGTCGATCACAAGGCCGATTTCCTTCGCGATGCCGCGACCACCACCTTCGATCCGTTCACCGTCGAAGACGAAACCCTGCGCGTCTGGCGCGATGGCGCCTTGCTGGCGGGCGTCGCCACCTTGCATGGCCACAGCGAAGGCAAGGAGTTCACCGTGCGGCTGCGCTTCGCCGATGTCTGGCGCAAGCGCGATGGACGCTGGCAGGTGGCCTTCAGCCAGGCCACGCGCGTGCCCTAGGACGCGTCGTCCTCTTCGCCGGCCGGCGGCAGGTCGCGCAGCAACTGCTCGATGCGCTCGCCGCGATCGACCGAATCGTCGTAGAGGAAATGCAGTTCCGGCACGTGGCGCAGCTTCATCGCATGCGCCAGCTGGAAGCGGATCTCGCGCGCCTGCTCCTGCAAGCCCTTGAGCGCTTCCTTGGCGCGCGACGGATCGAGCGCGGTGAAGAACACCTTGGCGTGGGCGAGATCACGCGTGACCTCGACGTCGGACACGCTGACCGACGGCAGGCCATGCTCGCGCACGGTGTTGTGCACGAGCGTGCCGAGATCGCGCCTCAGCTGGGCCGAGATGCGATCCGTGCGATGGAAGGATTTCTTCGTGGCCATGGGATTACAGCGTGCGCTGCACTTCCACGCGTTCGAAGCACTCGATCTTGTCGCCGGCACGCACCTGGTCGTAGCCCTTCACGCCGATACCGCATTCGGTGCCGTTCTTGACCTCGTCGACGTTCTCCTGGAAGCGACGCAGCGAGTCGAGTTCGCCCGAGAAGATGACGGTGTCGTCGCGCAGCACGCGAATCGGCTTGCCGCGACGGATGACGCCTTCCACCACCACCGAGCCGGCGATCGAGCCGAACTTGGAATGACGGAACACCTGCTGGACTTCGGCGGTGCCGATGATCTCTTCGCGGATTTCCTTGCCGAGCACGCCGGACGCGATCTGCTTCACCTGGTCGATCACGTCATAGATGATCGAGAAGTAACGCAGGTCGACGCCGTTGGAGTCGATGATCTTGCGCGCGGAGGCATCGGCGCGGACGTTGAAGCCGATCAACGCGGCCTTCGAGGTCGCCGCCAGCTGGGCATCGGATTCGGTGATGCCGCCAACGCCGGAACCGATCACGTTGATGCGGATCTGCTCGTTCGACAACCCGGTGAGCGCTTCGCGCAACGCTTCCATCGAACCGTGCACGTCGGCCTTCACCACCAGGTTCAGCACCTGCTGGGCAGCGCCCTGACCCATCTGCGCCATGACGTCTTCCATGCGGTTGCCGGCCTGCTTGATCAGGCGCGTCTCGCGACGCTTGGCTTCGCGCTGCTGCGCCACGTCCTTGGCCAGGCGTTCGTCGGCCACGACCACGAAGTCGTCGCCGGCGCTGGGCACGCCCGACAGGCCGAGCACCTGCACCGGAATCGACGGGCCCGCTTCCGCAACTTGCTGGCCGTTCTCGTTGAACAGCGCACGCACACGGCCGTACTGCACGCCGCACACCAGGTAATCGCCCTTGCGCAGGGTGCCGCGCTGGACCAGCACGGTCGCGACCGGACCGCGTCCCTTGTCGAGCGCGGATTCGATCACGATACCGGCGGCGCGGCCATCGGCAGGCGCCTTGAGTTCCAGCACTTCCGTCTGCAACAGGATGGCGTCGAGCAGATCGTCCACGCCCTGGCCGGTCTTGGCCGACAACTCCACCATCTGGGTGTCGCCGCCGAAATCTTCGGCCACCACTTCCTGCGCCAGCAGTTCGTTCTTGACGCGCATGGGATCGGCGTCGGACTTGTCGACCTTGTTGATGGCGACGATCAGCGGCACCTTGGCGGCGCGCGCGTGCTGCACCGCTTCGATGGTCTGCGGCATCACGCCGTCATCGGCGGCCACCACCAGCACCACGATGTCGGTGAGCTTGGCGCCACGGGCACGCATCGAGGTGAACGCGGCGTGGCCCGGGGTATCGAGGAAGCTGATCGTGCCCTTCGGCGTCTTCACGTGGTACGCGCCGATGTGCTGGGTGATGCCACCCGCTTCGCCGGTCGCGACCTTGGTGCGGCGGATGTAGTCGAGCAGCGAGGTCTTGCCGTGGTCGACGTGACCCATGATGGTGACCACCGGCGGACGCTGTTCGAGATCGCCCTGCTGCTCGGCGTCTTCCACCTGTGCCAGCAGTTCGGTTTCGGCATCGCTGTCGCTGGCGCGCACGGCCTTGTGGCCGAGTTCTTCGGTGACCAGCACCGCGGTGTCGTGATCGATCGACTGCGTCACCGTCGCCATCACGCCCATCTTGAACAACGCCTTGACCACGTCGCCGCCCTTGAGCGCGAGCTTCTGCGCGAGATCGGACACGGTGATGGCGTCGCCAACGGTGATTTCGCGGACGATCGGCGCGGTCGGACGCTGGAAGCCGTGCTCGCCGCCGCCGGTGCGCGACTGGTCGAGCGAACGCGACTGCTGGCGCGGCTTGTTGCGACCACCGGTCGTGGTGCGACGGGCGCGATCGGCGGCGCTGAGGTGCAACTTGCCGGCGAAGCGCGCGGCGTTGTCGTCGTCCTCGACACCGGCGACCATCGCGTGCGAACCGCGGCTCTTGTGCGCCTTGTTCGCATTGTTGCGATCGTCCGTGGCACCGGCGCGCGCGGGCTTGGGCGGCGCGTGGCCGTGGCCATGGGTCCCCGGCTTGGCGGCTGCGCGCGTCGGCTTGGTTTCCGATTCGACTTCGGCGGCCTGGGTCACGACAGCCTCTTCGGCGGCGCGACGCGCCTCCTCGGCGGCCTGGCGCGCTTCCTCTTCCTGACGCTTCTTGTCTTCGGCGCGCGCGCGGTCGGTTTCGGCCAGGCGCTGCTGTTCGTCGAGGTTGCGCTGCTTGGATTCCTCGAGCTTGCGCAGGATCTCGGCGCGCTCGTCGTCCACCGGACCCGCCGCGGCCGCTTCCGCAGCGGCGTTCGGCTTCAGCGTGACCTTCTTGCGCACGACGACGTCGACGGTCGCCTTGTTCTTGCCGCCGCCGACGGTGATTTCCTGCTTGCGGCTGCGACTCAAGGTGATCTTGCCCGAGCCTTCGCCCGCTGCGGCGGCGCCCGACGTCGCGCTCTCGCCGCGACCGTGGGTGCGGCGCAGGAATCCGAGCAGCTTGACCTTCTGCGCGCTCGTGACCTCCTGGTCGGCACTGTCGAACGGCATGCCGGCTTCCTTGAGCTGCTCGAGCAGCTTGTCGACCGGCGTGTTGACCAGTTCGGCTAGCTGGCGAATGGTGTTGTTCTGCGACATGCGGTTTCCGGTGTCTTTGCCTGCGTCGCCGGAGGGCGCCGCAGGCAGGGGGGAAGGATGTTACTCGCGAGCCGGCGCCGTGGCGCCAAACCCAGCACGGCCGATCACTCGAACCAGTGCTTGCGCGCCTCCATGATCAAGGCCGCCGCGCGTTCGGCGTCCATGTCCTCGATGTCGGTGATTTCGTCCACCGCCAGCTCGGCCAGGTCGTCGCGGGTGCGGGTGCCACGGCTGGCCAGGACGTAGGCGGTCGCCTCGTCCATGCCCGGCAGGGTCAGCAGGTCCTCGGCCGGACCCTCCTCGCCTTCCTCGGCGGCCAGCGCCTCGTTGATCAGTGCGTCGCGGGCGCGGGCGCGCAGTTCCTCGACGATGTCCTCGTCGAAGCCCTCGACCGCCAGCAGCTCGCCGACCGGCACGTAGGCGATTTCCTCGACGGTGGTGAAGCCTTCCTGGACCAGGATGCCGGCGATTTCCTCGTCGACTTCCAGCTTGTCCATGAAGGTCTGGCGCGCGGTGGCCTGCTCGGCCTCCGACTTCGCCTGCACCTGCTCGGCGGTCATCACGTTGAGCTGCCAGCCGGTCAGGCGGCTGGCGAGGCGCACGTTCTGGCCCCCGCGGCCGATCGCCTGGGCCAGCTTCTCTTCCGAGACGGCCAGGTCCATCGAGTGCTTGTCTTCATCAACGATGATCGACTGCACTTCCGCCGGCGCCATCGCGTTGATGACGAACTGGGCGACGTTGTCGCTCCACAGCACGATGTCGACGCGCTCGCCGTTGAGTTCGTTGGTCACCGCCTGCACGCGCGCACCGCGCATGCCGATGCAGGCGCCGATCGGATCGGTGCGGGTGTCGTGGGCCAGCACGGCGATCTTGGCGCGGTCGCCCGGATCGCGGGCGCAGGCCTTGATCTCCACCAGGCCCTGGCCGACTTCCGGCACTTCCAGGCGGAACAGTTCGATCATGAATTCCGGGGCGGCGCGGCTGACGAACAGCTGCGGGCCGCGCGGCTCGGTGCGGACGTCGTACAGATAACCGCGAACGCGGTCGCCGACGCGCAGGGCATCGCGCGGGATGCCCTTGTCCTTGGCGATGAAACCTTCGGCATTGCCGCCGAGGTCGACATAGATGTTGCCACGCTCGACGCGCTTGACGGTACCGGTGACCAGTTCGCCGACGCGATCCTTCCACGCATCCACCACCTGCTGGCGCTCGGCCTCGCGCACGCGCTGGACGATCACCTGCTTGGCGGCCTGCGCCGCGATGCGGCCGAAGTCCGGGTTCTCGATGTGCTCTTCGATGAAATCGCCCACTTCGGCGCCTTCGCTTTCGTCGACGGCGTCCATCAGGCGAATCTGGCGATCCGGCGATTCCATCACCACGTCGTCGGCCACCACTTCCCAGCGACGGAAGGTCTCGTAGCTGCCATCCTTGGGATTGATGGAGACGCGCACGGAGACGTCCTGCTCCGGATAGCGCTTCTTGGCGGCGGACGCCAGCGCGGCTTCGATCGCTTCGAGGATCGTTTCCGTCGGCACGCCCTTCTCGTTGGCCACCGCATCGACGACCAGCAGCAGTTCCTTACTCATTTTCGGCTCCACCCGTGGCGGATGCTTCTCCGCCGGTTGACGTTGTTGATTCTTGTTTGCCCTTCGCGGCCTTCTTGCCGCGACTGCCCGGCTTGGCAGCGCCGAACCCCATCGCGACCCAGTCGGGGGCGATGCGGGCTTTTTCGATATTGGAATGCGCGACCTCGAACGGACTGCCGTCGACGTCGAAACGGATCGTGTCGCCTTCGACCGCGACGATCCGGCCCTGCAGACGGCGGCGGCCGTCCTGCGGCAGCTTCAATCCGACCTTGGCGCTCTCGCCGATGAAGCGGGCGAACTGGGCCGCGGTGAACAGCGGGCGCTCGATGCCGGGGGACGACACTTCCAGCGTGTAATTGCCGGAGATCGGGTCCTCGACGTCGAGCACGGCCGACACCTCGCGGCTCATCTTCTCGCACTCGTCGATGCCGACCGAACGCTCGGACGCTTCCGCTTCCGCCACGTCGATGTACAGGCGCAGCAACGACCCGCCTGGCTGCGGCAGGTATTCGATGCCCAGCAGCTCGAGTCCGAGCGCATGCGCGGTCGGGGCGAGCAGATCCTGTAGCTGGTCGGTCTTGGTCATGCCTGTCTGAGCGATTCGAATGGGACGTGTCTGTGGCTGAAGCCCGGAAACAAAAAAAGGCCCGAGGGCCCTTGTCCGGTCTTGCGATGTCCGGTCTGGCGGGGAGGATTCCCTGCCAGGGCCCTGACGGCGCGGCGAACCGGCCATCGGGTCGTGCCCAGTGGTGTCCAGGCGACGAAGCGGTGAATGATAGCCGGAAGGGTGAAATCCGGCAAGTTTCGGCTCCCTGCCCGAATCCACCCGACAACGACCGCGAAATGGTTGCGAATGCAAACGATTGCGCAGGTGCAGCAAACGTCGCGAGCGGTTAGGCTCGACGTTCCCAGGAGACAACGATGTCCACCCCGAAGACCGCGCACCTGTTCACCCTGTTTGGCGCTACCGGCGACCTCGCCCTGCGCATGTTGTGGCCGTCGCTGTACAGCCTCGAAGCCGAAAACCTGCTGATTCCGCAACTCAAGCTTCTCGGCACCGCCCGCGCGAAATTGAGCCGGGAAGAATTCCTCGAACAGGTCGCCGGCGCGCTGGCCCAGCGCATCCCCAAGAACGAATTCAAGGCCGAGGTGCAGGACAAGCTGTTCGCGCGCATCGATTACCAGCCCGCCGACATCGACGACGACGTCACCATGACGGCGTTCTCGCAGAAGGTCGAGCAGCTGCGCGGCGACGGCGATGTCCTCTACCACCTCAGCACCGCACCGCGTTTCTACGTCGCGGCCTGCCAGGCATTGGCCAAGCATGGCGCCGTCGGCCCGTGGGCGCGCGTGATGCTGGAGAAGCCGATCGGCGAAGACTTCGCCAGCGCCGAAGCGATCAACGACGGCGTCGGCAAGATCTTCAATGAATCGCAGATCTATCGCGTCGACCACTACCTCGGCAAGGAAGGCGTGCAGAACCTGATCGCGCTGCGCTTCGGCAATTCGCTGTTCGAGCCGTTGTGGAACTCGCGCAACATCGAACAGGTGCAGATCACGGTTGCCGAAACCGTCGGCGTCGAAGGTCGCGCCGACTACTACGACCATTCCGGCGCGATGCGCGACATGGTGCAGAACCACTTGCTGCAACTGCTGGCGCTGGTGGCGATGGAGCCGCCGGCGCGCTTCGATCCGACCGCGGTGCGCAACGAGAAGATCAAGGTGCTGCGTTCGCTGCGGCGGATCCACGCCGACAACATCGAGCACGAAGCGGTTGCCGGCCAGTACACCGCCGGCGCCGTCGAAGGCGTCGCGGTGAAGGGCTATGCCGACGAACTCGGGCGTCCCAGCAAGACCGAAACCTTCGTCGCCCTGCGTGCCCACGTCGACAACTGGCGCTGGTCGGGCGTGCCGTTCTACCTGCGCACCGGCAAGCGCCTGCCCTCGCGCCAGACCGAAATCTACGTGCAGTTCAAGTCGGTGCCCTATTCGATCTTCGGCGGCGCCACTCGCCGCGACCTGCAGCCGAACGGCCTGCTGATCCTGTTGCAGCCGGAAGAACGCATCGAATTGCAGTTGATGAGCAAGACCCCGGGCCTCGACCGCAAGGGCATGCGCCTGAGCAAGGTCGGGCTCGACCTCGACTTCCACGAGGAGTTCGCCAACGCCCGTCGCCGCCTCGCCTACGAACGCCTTTACCTCGATGCGCTGGAAGGCATCGGCACGCTGTTCGTGCGCCGCGACGAAACCGAAGCCGCATGGGAATGGGTCGACAGCATCCTTTCGGCATGGCAGCAGTCGGGTGCGCCGCCGCGCCCGTATCCGGCCGGCACCTGGGGACCGAACGCGGCGATCTCGCTGATCGAGCGCCACGGCCACGAATGGCGCGAATGAACGCGATGGAGCTGCATCGCTATTCCGACACGGCGGCCATGTGCGATGCGCTGGCGTCGTTGCTTGCCGATATCTGCACCACATCGACTGCACCGGCCCTGGCGCTCGCCGGCGGCAAGACACCGCTGCCGATCTATCGCGCGCTGGCGCAGCGCTGGTCACGGAGCGGACAACGCGCGCGCATCGTCCCCACCGACGATCGCTGCGTCGCCCACGTACATCCAGCCAGCAACATCGCGGCATTGCGCGCAGCTTTCGGCGGCGGCGCCGACTGTCGCGCAATCACTGCCGCGGATGGCGGCGACGCAGCCTCGCTGGCGATCGCAAAAGACGTGCTGCGCGAATTCGACACCTTTGACGCCGTGCTGCTCGGCATGGGCGAGGACGGCCATTTCGCTTCGCTGTTTCCGGGCGCGGTCAATCTGCGGGACGGGTTGGCGATCGACGTACGCGACGACGCCATCCTCACCACGCCCGATCCGCTGCCGCCGGAAGCGCCATTCAGTCGCATCAGCCTGACCTTGCCGCGCCTGTTGCGCACGCGTTCTGCACATCTGTGCATCACCGGCGCGCGCAAACTCGACATCCTCGAACAGGCCGCTTCGCAAACATCGGACCTGCCCTACCCGGTCGCCGCCTTGTTGCGGCAGACCTCCGTGGCGGTCCACGTCCATTGGAGTCCGTAATGGCTTTGCATCCCGTCGTCGCCCGCGTCACCGAACGCATCGTCGAGCGCAGCCGCGCCAGCCGCGCCGAATACCTCGCACGCATCGATGCCGCCGCGCGCCGCGATCGCCCCAGCCGCGACGCACTGGCCTGCGGCAACCTCGCCCACGTCTTCGCCGCCGCCGGCCCGGACAAGGCGAATCTTCGCAATGGCGTCGGCGCCAGCATCGGCATCGTCACCGCCTACAACGACATGCTCTCGGCGCACCAGCCGATGGAGCAGTACCCGAGTCTGATCCGCATGGCCGCGCGCAATGCCGGCGCCAGCGCGCAAGTCGCGGGCGGCGTGCCGGCGATGTGCGACGGTGTGACCCAGGGCCGCGACGGCATGGAGCTGTCGCTGTTCTCGCGCGACGCCATCGCACTCGCCACCAGCGTTGCATTGTCGCACGACAGCTTCGATGCCGCGCTTTGCCTCGGCGTCTGCGACAAGATCGTGCCGGGCATGCTGATCGGCGCATTGGCCTTCGGTCACTTGCCGGTGATCTTCGTGCCGGCGGGACCGATGCCCTCCGGCATTCCCAACAAGCAGAAGGCCGCGGTACGCGAACGCTATGCCATCGGCGAAGCCACGCGCGAAGAATTGCTGGATGCCGAAGGCGCCTCGTATCACGCGCCGGGCACCTGCACCTTCTACGGCACCGCCAATTCCAACCAGATGCTGGTGGAAGTGATGGGCCTGCACATGCCGGGCAGCGCCTTCATTCCGCCCAATACGCCGTTGCGCGATGCCTTGACCGTTGCCGCCGCCGAACAGGTGCTGCGCATCACCGCACTCGGCGACGACTATCGCCCGATCGGCCACACCATCAACGAGAAGGCCATCGTCAACGCGCTGGTCGGGCTCGCCGCGACCGGCGGTTCGACCAACCACGCGATCCACCTGGTCGCGGTGGCGCAGGCAGCCGGCATCGTCATCGACTGGGACGATCTCGATGCGCTGTCGCGGGCCACGCCGCTGCTGGCGCGTGTCTATCCCAACGGTTCCGGCGACGTGAACCAGTTCCACGACGCCGGCGGACTTGGTTTCATCATCGAACAACTGCTCGATGCCGGGATGCTGCACGCGGACATCCTCTGCGTGCATGGCGGCAACATGCGCCAGCAGGCCATGCGTCCCGAACTGGATGGCACGACATTGAAATGGGCGGATGCACCGACGCAGTCGAGCGATCCATCGATCCTGCGCCCGCTCGCCGAAGCCTTCGACAAGGAAGGCGGACTGCGTCGCCTGCAAGGCAATCTCGGCCGCGCCGTGGTGAAGGTCTCGGCAGTCACGCCTGAACACCGCGGCATCGAAGCCCCGGCCAAGGTGTTCGAATCGCAGGATGCGCTGATCGCCGCGTTCAAGGCCGGCAAGCTTGAAGGCGACTTCATCGCGGTGGTGCGCGGACAAGGTCCACGCGCGATCGGCATGCCGGAACTGCACAAGCTGACACCGACATTGGCGGCACTGCAGGATCGCGGCCAACGCGTGGCCCTGCTCACCGACGGCCGCATGTCCGGCGCATCGGGCAAGGTGCTGGCAGCGATCCATCTCCATCCCGAAGCGGTGGAAGACGGCCCGATCGCGAAATTGCGCGATGGCGACCGCATCCGCATCGACAGCGAGACCGGCACGATCGACGCACTGGTGCCCGAAGCCGAGTGGAACGCGCGCACGGCGCAGCGTCCCGATGTTTCGAAGCACCACGCCGGCATGGGCCGCGAGCTGTTCGGGCTGATGCGCAACAACGTCGGCAATGCCGAAACCGGCGCATGCAGCCTCTTCGTCAAGGATGTGCAAGCATGAGCGGCGGCGAACGATTGGCATTGGTTGGCGACGTCGGCGGCACCAATGCGCGCTTCGCCCTGGTCGATCTCGACGCCGTCGACTGCACCTTGCAGCAGGCGCAGACGCTGCGCAACGATGACTTCGCCAGTCTGCAACACGCCATCGAGTCCTATCTGACCGCCGTCGGGCAACGACCGAAGCATGCCGCGATCGCCGTCGCCAGCCCGGTCAGCGCCGACGAGATCCGCCTGACCAATCGCGCATGGTCGTTCAGCCAGCGCGAGCTGCAGGCGTCGCTCGGCCTCGACGCACTGCACGTCATCAACGATTTCGGCGCGATCGCGTGGGCGATTCCGACGCTGAAGCCGCAGGATTACGTCCGCCTGTTCGGCCCGGACAACATCGACCACGGCCCGATCAGCGTGCTCGGCCCCGGAACCGGTCTCGGCGTTGCATTGCTGGTCGGCGATGCCGCGAAAGGTTGGAATGTCGTCGCCACCGAAGGCGGACACGTCAGCTTCGCGCCGGTCGGCGACGAGGAACGCATGATCGAACAGTGGATGACCGCGCGCCATGGCCGCACGTCCACCGAACGCGTGCTGTGCGGCAAAGGCATTTCCGAGATCGATGCGGTCTATCGCGGCGTGCCGGCGGTGGTCTCGAACGTCACGCTCGGCGTCGGGCCCGGGGAGTCGGGCCTGCACGGCAGCCTGCGGGATCCCGCCGACATCGTGGCCGCCGCGCTTGACGGCCACGACCTCGCCGCGCGCCAGACGCTCGCGCGCTTCTGCTCGGTGCTTGGCAGCGTGGCCGGCGACTGCGTGCTGATCCACGGCGCGCATTCGGTGGTCATCGCCGGCGGCATCGTGCCGCGTTTCATTCCGTTCCTGCGCAGCAGCGCGTTCCGCGAACGTTTCCTGATGAAGGGACGTTACGTCGCCTACCTCGAGCGCATCGACGTGCGCGTCATCGTCCATCCCAACCCCGGCCTGCTCGGTGCAGCCACGGCCATCCGAAGCTTCGAGAACAAGCAATGACGACCTCACTGACTCCCGACCAGGTGCTGCGCGCAGCGCCGATCATCCCCACCATCACCATCGACAACCTCGACGACGCAGTGCCATTCGCCCGCGCGTTGGTCGACGGCGGCTTGCGCGTGCTGGAAATCACCTTGCGCACGCCGGCGGCGATGGCCGCGATCACCAGGATTGCGCGCGAAGTCCCCGACGCGATCGTTGGCGCCGGCACCGTGCTGACGCCGGAACACTACGAGGCCGTGCGCGATTCCGGCGCGGTGTTCGCGATCTCGCCCGGTTCGTCACTGGAGCTGTTGCGGGCAAACGCCGTGGATTGCCCGTTAATCCCCGGCGTCGCCACCGCAAGCGAACTGATGCAGGGGCTGAACGCCGGCTTCACCCACTTCAAGTTCTTCCCGGCGGAAGCCAGCGGCGGCACGACGTGGTTGCGCGCGGTGCAAGGCCCGTTCGCCGAAGCGCGCTTCTGCCCGACCGGCGGCATCAGCGCCGACACCGCGCCCAATTACCTGGCGTTGCCGAACGTGCTGACGGTCGGCGGCTCGTGGATGATGCCGAAGGACGCCGTCGCCGCGCGCGACTGGGATCGCATTCGCCAGCTTGCCGCGCAGGCGGCGGCATTGCATCCGGCGAAGTAATCGCCGCGCTCAGAGCAAATCGAGGATCTCGCGCAGGGCCCGCACGCGCGTGGCGTCGGTGTCCTGCCAATCCACCGAAAGTCCTTCCAGCGCCGGATTGCGCCAGCGCATCGGTGAATGCACGATTCCGCGCGCCGAAGCGTGGAACTCCTGGCCCCCCGTGCGCGTGACCAGTTCGCCGAGATTGCCGGCGTTGATCCCCGCGCCGGACAGGATGACGATGCGACCCGCGGCCTGACGCACGTTGTCGGCGATGGCGGCAGCGCCTTCGGGCGCGCTCCGCGCGCCACCGGAAGTCAGCACCCGCGAGCAGCCAAGATCGATGATCTGTTCCAGTGCATGCGTACGATCCGCCGCCGCGTCGAATGCACGGTGGAACGTGATTTCCATGCCTTTCGCGGCATCGATCATCGCGCGGCAGGCGTCGATATCGATCCTGCCATCGGCATCGAGCGCACCGATCACCACGCCTTCGCAACCCAGGGCGGCGCAATCGCGGATGTCGCTGCACATCGCCTCGACTTCGCGAGCGTCGTAGAGAAAATCGCCGTTGCGCGGCCGGATCAACACGAAGACCGGAATCCGCACCGCATCGCGCGTCGCCGCGATCACGCCATGCGATGGCGTGGTGCCGCCCTCGCCCAGCCCTGCGCACAGTTCGATGCGATCGCCACCGCCCGCTTCCGCCGCGACCGCCGAGCGCACGCCATCGGCGGCGATTTCCAGCAGTTTCCTCACTTCTGTTCCGTCGTGTACACCGATGCCGAATCGGTGAGGCCGTGGGCGCCGGCCTCATCCTGCATCGCATAGACGAAGCCCTTGTGCAGCGCGTACGCGCCGACTTCGCCACGACGGTTCATTGCCAGGAAGCACACCTGCAATGTCTTGCTCGCGGCCGGGCGCTTGTGGACGACGCGCGCGATCGCCTCGCGACAGGCCTGCGCCGGCGAACGCCCCTGGCGCATCAATTCGACCACGAGGAAACTCGCCGCATTGCGCAGCATTTCCTCGCCGACGCCAGACGCCGTTGCGGCACCGACTTCGCCATCGACATAGAGGCCGGCGCCAACGATCGGGCTGTCACCGACGCGGCCATGCACTTTCCAGGCCATGCCGCTCGTCGTGCAGGCGCCGGCCATGTGGCCCTTGGCGTCGATGGCGAGGATGCCAAGCGTGTCGTGGTTGGTGGAATCGCCGGGACGCAGGCGTCGCTCGGCATTGATGACGGGTTCGTACTTCGACGTCTTCTTCCACTCTTCCCAGGCCTTGCGCGCGCTGTCGGTCAACAGCGGCTTGCGCTCGAAGCCATGCTCGATCGCGAATTGCTGCGCGCCCTGCCCGACCAGCAACACATGCGGGCTGTCTTCCATCACCTTGCGCGCCACCGACACCGGATGAAGGATGTCCTCGATCGCCGCGACTGCACCGACGCGACCATCGCCATCCATGATGCTGGCATCGAGGGTCAACACGCCGTCGCGATCGGGATTGCCGCAATGGCCCACCGTCGGATTGCACAAGTCGGCTTCCGCCCAGCGTGCACCGGCCTCGACCGCGTCCAGCGCGCTTCCGCCCTGCCCCAGCACCTTCCACGCCGCCGCATTCGCACCAACACCGAAATCCCAGGTCGAAACCACGCGCGGGAACCTGGCCGACGCAGGAGCCTTCACAGCGGCACCGAGGCCGCCCGACATCCACAGCGCGCCCAAACCGACCGCGCCTGCCTGCAGGAAACCGCGTCGCGTCGTCTTCATTCTTTACTCGCTCCTGTTACCGTGGCGGCCGAGATACCAGGCGGCTGCACCGATCACGCCAAGATGCGGTTCTTCCACCAGCCGCACCGGCACGCGCTCCATCATCGGACGCAGCACGCCCTTGTCGATGAAACGCTGCTCGAAGCCGCCTGCGGGCAGGAACGCCTTGACGTGCGCGGCGACGCCGCCAGCCAGATAAACACCATCGGCATGGAAGGTGGCGACGAGATCGCCCGCGAACGCACCGAGCATCGCGCAGAACAATTCGACCGCCTCCAGCGCCAATGCATCCGATCCCTTGCCGGCCGCCGCGACCACTTCCGCAGGCGTTGCATGCAGCGTTGCCGCGCCATCAAGCGCGCACAAGCCGCGATAAGCCTCCAGCAGTCCCGGTCCCGACAGTACGCGGTCGTTGTCGACATGACTGCGATGTTCGAGCAACCAGCGCACCAGGTCGCATTCGCGTGGCGTCCCCGGCGCCAGCGAAGCATGCCCCGCTTCGCTGGGCATGACGCGGCCATCGCCGAAGCGCACCGCCGTGCCCATGCTGGTGCCCGGACCGAGCGCGATCGCGGTGTTCGCGATGGCATCGCGTGGACCACAGACATGCGTCAGCGCATCGGGACGGATGTGCGGAATGGCGTGCGCGACCGCTTCGAAATCGTTGACGAGGCCGACATGCTCGAGCCCGGCTTCGCGCGCAACCTGCGCTGCCGAAATCGGCCACGGCAGGTTCTGGCTCAATACGTCGCCATTGCTTGCGATGGCGCCGGCGACCGCGATCGCGGCAACCGTGATCGATGCCGGACGATCCTCGAGCAACGCCGCCAGCGATCGCGAACCCGCCACCGGCACCACGTGTTGTTCCAGGACGACGATGCGATCGTCTTGCGATTGCACCCGCGCGATGCGTGCATGCGTTCCACCGATGTCTGCAGCGAGGAATTCGGCGGAATCGCTTGGCGTCACGTGATCGTCCCGGGGCGTTTTGTCGTGTCGGACGATCCTACCGCACTTGCGTGGATCCGACCCCGCCGAAACCAAAGAAAAACGGCGCGCCTCGCGGCACGCCGTTCTCTGTGAAAAATGGTAGCGGGGGTAGGATTTGAACCTACGACCTTCGGGTTATGAGCCCGACGAGCTGCCAGACTGCTCCACCCCGCACCAGGCCGACCATTATGACGCGCTGCGGAAGTTGTTGCAAGTCCGGGGATTCCAAAAGAAAAAGCCGCCGGATTGCTCCGGCGGCTTTCCTCGCATCCTGCCGTTCCGATCAGAAATCGTAACGGGCGGTCAGGCGCAGGTAGCGCGGCGAGCTGTAGTACAACTCGCGTCCGAACAAGGCGTTCATCGTGCTCGGGTTGGAGGCATAGCGCGGGTAGTACATCGCCGGCGATTGGCGATTCAGCACATTGAACAGATCCGCCTGGAGCGTCAGCTTCTTGCTTGCCCAATTCGGCGTATAGGCAAGATTGAGGTTCAGCTGGTTGCTCGGCGGCGTCTTGCTGTAGGTGCCACGCTCCATCGCCACGGCGTTGCCGAACGCGGTCAGACCACAGAAGAAGTTGGTCGAGCTCTGGTAGGTATCGGCCTTCGGATCCGGGTGGAAGCTCAGGCAGCTCTGCGGACGGCCCGAGGCCCACATCCACGTCGCACCCACGCGCCATTCCGGGAACAGCTGCACGTAACCGTAAGCCTTCAACTGGTGGCGACGATCGTTCGGCAGCAGACCGTACGAGTTGTCCATCAGGCCCGGCTTGTCCCAGTCCTGGGTACGCGACACGTCGATCTGTCCGCCCGCGCCGGTGTCCAGTTCAGAGGACAGCTGGCCTTCGGTGTTGCCGGTGCTGCGCGAGAAGGTGTATTCCACCTTGCCGTACCACTTGTTGGCATAGGCGTGCTCGACGAAGAAGTCGAGCGCCTGGTACTTGCGCTTCAGCTTCGGGAAGCCCATCTGCTCGCGCGTCAGGGTGATCGTCGTGAAGTTGCCGTTGCGGTCCTGCGACTCGAACGTGTTGGTGACGCCCGGGTTGAAGTTGGTGCAGCGACCGTAGTTGATCAACGGCGAGCAGACGTCGTCGATCGCGCTGCGCAAGGCGCGATAGGTGCCCTTCACGCCGAAGTTCACCGTCGGGGTCAACGCGGCTTCGAAACCGAGGATGAACTCGTCCTGGTAGTGCGACTTCATGTTCTTGGCGGATTCGGTGCGCGGATCGCGCGGCTTGCCGCATTCCTGGTTGCTCGACACCCAGTTCGTGCCGGCGCAGACCGTTCCCTTGGTCGGATCCAGGGGGATGTTGTGCAAACCGGTGGGCGTGCCGTCGGCGTTCACGCCGTCATAGGTGTAGTACTCGGTGGTGATGCGGGCCTGGGCGCGCTGGGCGGCACTGCTCGGCAGCGCGAGGTGATAGCGACCGGCGTTTCCGAAGACCTTCAGGCGGCTGTCGCCATAAACGTCCCAGGTCGCGCCGATGCGTGGCGCGATCTGCTTCGACTGCTTGATGTATTGCTTGCCGGCGGCGTCGTAGTTGGTGAACTGTTCGTTGCGCAGGCCGAGCGACAGCAGCACGTTGTCGGTGATCTGCCAGCGGTCTTCGATGAACTGCGAGGCCTGCACCGTGCGCAGGTTGGCCTGGCGATTGCTGTAGGACTTGGTGACGTAGTAACCCTGTGCACCGTACACGCCACCGCCCGCGGCGGGCGAACCGATGCTGCCATCCGTCGCCAGGTTCGCAGCCGCATTGCTTGCCTTCAGGTAGGACCACTGGTAACCGCCCAGCAACTGCTGGTTGGTGTAGGAGGTGGAATCCTGGCGGTCGTAACCGAAGCGCAGGTCATGCTTGCCGACGCGCCAGTTGATGTCGAGGCGACCGCCCTTGGATTTGTCGAAGCGCTGCTCGCCCGGAACGAATGCCAAGCCGGAATACGGCTGGCAAGCGGCGCCGCCATCGTAGTTCGCGCTCGGGATGCCCGGCGCGCGCGCGTTGGGCGAAGTGCCGACGGTGATCGCGGGGCAGTTCGGGTTGTAACCCATCAGGTTGTAGTCGTGCGTCGTCTTCAACTGGCCATAGGACGCAGACAGCGTCAGCGAATCGGTGAGGACGCCGGTGTACTTGCCCACGTACAGGCGCGTGCGATCCTCGGTGACGGTGCTGGTGTTCTTCTGGGAACCGTGCACGTAGCCGTTGTAGTTGAACGCATACCCATCGGTCTGGTTCTTGGCGTTCTCGCCCAGGCCCGTGAACTCGATGGTGTGGTTGTCATTGATGTTCCAGTCCAGCTTGATCAGCGAACGCGGCGTATTGCGCTGGTAATCCTTCCAGCCAGAACGCCCATTGGCGCCGGTCGGGGAATCGAGGCGGATGGAGGTGACATTGTTGCCCTCCTCGCGCGTGGTCTCGAGATTGGCATAGACGAACAGGTGGTTCTTGATGATCGGGCCGGAGACGTAGGCGCCGAGGTTCGTGTTCCAGAAATTGTCCTGGCCACGGTATTGATACAGCGTGCCATCGGTCGCCGGCGTGCGACCGGTATTGCCGTAGTAGTAGTCGCGGGCCTGCGAGCGCGTGCCGGACGGTGCCCAGGTCGTGTACACCCCACCCTTCCACTTGTTGCCGCCGCGCTTGGTGACGATGTTGATGACGCCACCGGTGGAGCGGCCGAATTCGGCGCCGTAGCCGCCGGTCAGCACCTGTTGCTGCTGGATGGCATCGAATGGCAACGAAGCGAAGCCGAGCGAGTTGAACGGGTTGGTGACGTTGAAGCCGTTGATGAAGTAGGCGTTCTCGGACGATGCCGAACCACCGAAGCTCGGGATGGTGGTGCCGTTGGCCTGCTTGTAGCTGTCGCTGAAGACCACGCTCGGCGCCAGCAGCGCGGCACTGGACACGTCGCGTGCGACCGAAATCTTGTTGAGCTGGTCGGCGGTGAGCACCGTGCGGGTATCGGTCTGGGTGACGTCGATACCGGCGCCACCGGTCGCGGTCACGGTCACCGTGCCCAGGTCATTGGTCTTGGCGGCCGCCACGAACGAGACCTCGGTACCGCTGGCGATGTTCACCGCGATGTTGTCGCGGGTGGCGATCGTCGTGCCGTTTTTCTCTTCGGTCACCTTGTAGGTGCCGTTCGGCAGTGCGCTGATCTGGTAGCGGCCGTTCTGGTCCGCGGAAATGCGGCGCACCAGGCCGGTGTCCTTGTTCTCGACGGATATGGTGGCGCCAGACTCGGCGGTACCGAAGATGCTGCCAGTAACGTTGGACTGGGCGCTCAGGTTCCCGGCGAAGCACAGGGCCAGTGCGGCTGCCAGCGCATGATGGCGGGCAAAACGTACGCGTTGGTATGCCATTGATATCTCGAGACAAATTCAGAAGGAAGCAGCAATCTTCCATCCTGAAGTCGTCAGAAATATTAATTTTAGTTAAACAAAAAAGTAATGTTTGGTCTTCCTTGTCAACCTCTGAAAACGACACTCAGGAATATCCGTCGCAAAAAACGCTGCAAACCCTGGCGTCACAAAAGAAGAAGCCACCGGATTCCTCCGGTGGCTTCCTGTCGCGAACAGATTGATTTCGATCAGAACGCGCTGCGGCACCAGGCCATCAACGGCTGCAGGAAAGCGCTCAGCACCAGCAGCACGCCGGCGTTGACGACGAACAGCCACTTCACCCCGCCCTCGCCGTGCGCGACCATCGGGTGTGCGTTCTCGGCCGGCTGGTCGAAATACATCACCTTGATCACGCGCAGGTAGTAGAACGCACCGACCACGGCGCAGATGATGCCGACGATCGCCAGCCACAGCAGGCCGCCATTGAGCGCGCCTTCGATCACCGACAGCTTGGCGAAGAATCCGATGAACGGCGGCACGCCCGCGAGCGACGCCATCACGCCGAGGAACAGCAGCGCCATCAACGGCTGGCGCGCAGCCAGTCCCTTGTAGTCGTCGATCTCGTCGGCATCGAAGCCGTTGCGCGCCATCAGCGTGATCAGGCCGAAGGCGGCCGCGGCGGTCACCGCGTACACCACGGCGTAGAACACCGCCGCTGCATTGCCTTCGACGCCGCCACCGGCGACGCCCATCAGCAGGAAGCCGATGTGCGAGATCGTCGAATAGGCGAGCATGCGCCGCAGGTTGGTCTGCATCAGCGCGGCGAAGTTGCCGATGATCAGCGACAACGCCGACAGCGCGGCGACCATCGGCTGCCAATGGTCGCCGACCGGCGACAGGCCGTTGACGAGCAGGCGCAACGCCATGCCCAGCGCGGCGATCTTCGGCGCCGAGGCGATGAACAGCGTGATCGGCGTGGCGGCGCCCTGGTAGACGTCGGGCAGCCACATGTGGAACGGTGCGGCGCCGAACTTGAAGGCGATGCCGGCGACAACGAAGGCGCTGCCGGCCAGCAGCAGGTCGCGGTGTGCTCCCCCGCCCTGCGCCGAAGCATTGATCTGGGCGAGATCGAGGGTTCCGGTCGCGCCGTAGATCAGCGACATGCCGAACAGCAACATGCCCGAGGCCAGCGCGCCGAGCACGAAGTACTTCATGCCCGCTTCCGACGCCACCGGATTGTCGCGATCGGTGACGACCAGCGCGTACGAACTCAGCGCCAGCATTTCCAGTCCGAGATAGACCATCACCAGGCTGCCGGCCGAGACCAGCAACATCATGCCGAGTGCGGCGAACAGCATCAGCAGCGTCACTTCGCCTTTGTACAGGCCGCGATCGCGCAGGAACGGCCACGCATAGACGAAGGCCAGCGCGGTCGTCAGCAGGATGCCGCCCTTCAGCAGGTCGGCCAGGGTATCGCGCACGAACATGCCGTTGAGGACCGTGCCGTGGCCGCCACTGCCGGCGATGCACAGCGCACCCGTCACCACCAGCAGGAGCAGGCCGAGCATGTGGACGATGCCGTTGCGGCGCGACGACACGAACAGGTCGAGCACCAGCAGCGCGAATGCGCCGGTGACCATCACCAGCTCCGGCAGCAGCGGCCAGAGTTCGGCGGGATTGAGAGTCGTGAGATTGCCCATCATCAAAGTCCGGTGAGCTTGCTGGCGGCGATCTGGCTGCCGAGGTGTTGCAGGGCCGGCGCCATCAGGTCGGTGAGCGGCTTGGGATAGAGGCCGATGGCGAGCACGCCGAGCGCGAACACGCCGAGCACGCAGGCTTCGCGAAGGTTGATGTCCTTCATCTCGGCGACGTGGTCGTTGGCGACTTCGCCCCAGATGGTGCGCTTGACCAGCCACAGGGTGTAACCCGCACCGATCACCAGCGTGGTCGCGGCGGCGAAGGCGATCAGCGGATGCTGCTGGAACACGCCGACGATGACCATGAACTCACCAACGAAACCGCTGGTCGCCGGCAGGCCGGAATTGGCCATGGCGAACAGCACCACGAAGGCGGCGAACCACGGCATCACGTTGGCGACGCCGCCGTAATCGCGAATCATGCGGGTGTGCATGCGGTCGTACATCACGCCGATGCAGGAGAACATCGCGCCGGACACGAAGCCGTGCGAAATCATCTGCACCATCGCACCCTGCAGCACCAGCTGGGTGCCGGCGCCGTTGGCGCCCTGCGAGTGCGCCAGCAACACGCCGGCGAAGGTGCCGAGGGTGACGAAACCCATGTGCGACACCGACGAGTACGCCACCAGCTTCTTCATGTCGTCCTGGACAAGCGCGACCAGGCCGACGTAGACCACCGCGATCAGCGACAGCGTGATCACCAGCCATGCCCATTCGGCGCTGGCGTCCGGAGTGATCGGCAGGCTGAAACGCAGGAAACCGTATCCGCCGATCTTCAGCATGATCGCGGCCAGGATCACCGAGCCGCCGGTCGGCGCCTCGACGTGCGCGTCCGGCAACCACGTGTGCACCGGGAACATCGGCACCTTCACCGCGAACGCGGCGAGGAAGGCGAAGAAGATCCAGGTCTGCTCTTTCGCCGTCAGCGGCAATGCATAGAGGTCGGCCAACTGCCAGCTGCCTGCCTTGAGGTACAGGTAGACCAGCGCGACCAGCATGAACACCGAGCCGAGGAAGGTGTAGAGGAAGAACTTCACCGCGGCATAGACGCGGCGCGGTCCGCCCCACACGCCGATCAGGATGAACATCGGGATCAGCATGCCTTCGAAGAAGGCGTAGAACAGGATCGCGTCCTGGGCGCTGAACACGCCGATCATCAGGCCTTCGAGGATCAGGAACAGCGCGTAGTACTGGTTGACCTTGCGGTCGACCGATCCCCAGGCACCGATCAGCACCAGCAGGCTGGTGATGGTGGTGAGGACGATCAGCGCGACCGAGATGCCGTCGGCGCCAAGGTGGTACTGGATGCGGTAGGCATCGATCCACGCCCACTGCTCGACGAACTGCAGGCCGCCATTGGCGTAATCGAAGTTGCCGATCAGCGGCAGGCTGGCGAACAGCGTCACCGCGGCGAAGACAATCGCCAGCCAGCGGGCGGCGTTGTCGCGCTTGCCCATCAGCAGGGTCAGCACGCCGCCAAGAATGGGCAGCCAGATGAGCAGGCTGAGGATCGGGGTTTGCGTCATCGAGTTCATGCTCCGGCCCCCGACTTGATGAGCCATGCCAGCAGCAGGATCAGGCCGACAATCATCGCGAAGGCGTAGCTGTAGAGGTAACCGGTCTGCATCTTGCGGATCTCGGAAGCGACTTCGCGGGTTTCACGCGCCGCACCGTTCACCAGGTAGTCGTCAATCACGCGGCTGTCGAACCAGCGCGAGATGCGACCGAGCAGGACGCCACCGCCGGCAAAACCGTTGATCCACAACTTGTCGAAGCCGTACTTGTCTTCGAGGATGCGCACCGGCAGCGCGAAGGTCTTGCGCGCCTTGGCGGCGACTTCCGGCTTCAGCAGGTACATCCACGTCGCCAGCGCGAAGCCGGCCAGCGTCAGCCAGAACGGTGCCTGGGTGAAACCGTGCAGTGCCATCTGCAGCGAGCCGTGGAATTCCTCGCCGAGCTTGGCCATCACCCCATGCTCCGGCAGCTGGATCGCACCATCGAAGAACGACTTCCCTGCTTCCTCGCCACCCGTGGTCTTGCCATGCAGCATCGGGCCGATGGTGAGGTAACCGATCACGATCGACGGAATCGCCAGCAGGATCAGCGGCAGCGTCACCACCCACGGCGATTCGTGCGGCTCGTGGGCATGGCCGTGATCGTCGTGGCCATGCGCGTGGTCGTCATGATGATCGTCGTGCGCGACTTCGCGGAAGCGTTCCTTGCCGAAGAAGGTCAGGTACAGCAGGCGGAAGCTGTAGAACGAGGTCACGAAGGCGCCGAGCAGCACCGCGTAATAACCGTACTGGGCGATGAAGCCGCCGTGTTCCAGCGCATGCTCCTTGGCGGCATCGATGATGCTGTCCTTGGAGTAGAAGCCGGCGAAGAACGGCGTGCCGATCAGGGCCAGCGTGCCGATCAGCGACGTCCAGAAGGTGACCGGCATGTACTTGCGCAGGCCGCCCATGCGGCGCATGTCCTGCTCGTGGTGCATGCCGATGATCACGCTGCCGGCGGCGAGGAACAGCAGCGCCTTGAAGAACGCGTGGGTCATCAGGTGGAACACCGCGGCCGAGTACGCCGAGACGCCGAGCGCGACCGTCATGTAACCGAGCTGCGACAGCGTGGAGTACGCGATCACGCGCTTGATGTCGTTCTGGACGATGCCGATCAGGCCGGTGAAGAACGCGGTGGTGGCGCCGATGACGAGGATGAAGTCGAGCGCGACCGGCGACAGATTGAAGATCGGCGACATGCGCGCGACCATGAAGATGCCGGCAGTCACCATCGTCGCGGCGTGGATCAACGCGGAGATCGGCGTCGGGCCTTCCATCGAATCCGGCAGCCATACGTGCAGCGGCACCTGCGCCGACTTGCCCATCGCGCCGATGAACAGGCAGATGCTGATGAAGGTCGCCATCGACCACGGATGGCCGCGGAGGATCTCCACGGTGCCATTGATCTTGTCGAGGTGCTGGAACGCGGTGGCGTAATCGAGCGTGCCCACCCAGGCGACGATGCCGGCAATGCCGAGCAGGAAGCCGAAGTCGCCGACGCGGTTGACCAGGAACGCCTTGAGGTTGGCGAAGATCGCCGTCGGGCGCTTGAACCAGAAGCCGATCAACAGGTACGAGACCAGGCCCACCGCTTCCCAGCCGAAGAACAGCTGGACGAAGTTGTTGCTCATCACCAGCATCAGCATGCTGAAGGTGAACAGCGAAATGTAGCTGAAGAAGCGCTGGTAGCCGTCGTCGTCGGCCATGTAGCCGATGGTGTAGATGTGCACCAGCAACGAGACGAAGGTGACGACGACCATCATCATCGCGGTCAGGTTGTCGACCATGAAGCCGACATGCGCCTGCAGTCCGCCGACGTCGAACCAGGTGTAGAGGTCGTGGTTCACCGGGGCGGCGCCGTGCAGCAGCTTCCACAGCACGCCGATCGACAGCGCGCAGCTGATGGCGACGCCGGCGATGGTGGCGACGTGGGCGCCGGTGCGGCCGATGACCTTGCCGAAGATGCCGGCGAGGATCGAACCCAGCACCGGGGCCAGGACGACGATGAGCAATTGGGAGATCGAAATATCCATGGTGGTTCCGGTCATCCCTTCAGCGAATCCAGTTCACCGACATTGATCGTGCGTCGGTTGCGGAACAGCGTGACCAGGATCGCCAAGCCGATCGCCGCTTCGGCGGCGGCCACGGTCAGGATGAAGAAGACGAAGATCTGGCCGGTCGCGTTGTGCATGTCGCGCGAGAACGCCACGAAATTGATGTTCACCGCCAGCAGCATCAGTTCGATGCACATCAGCAGAACGATCGCGTTCTTGCGGTTGAGGAAGATGCCGGCGATCGCGATGCAGAACAGCACCGCGCCCAGCGCGAGGTAGTGGCCGAGGCCCAATGCCGTGGTCATTCCTTCACCTCCGGGGTCGCTTCAACGGGCTTCGGTTGTTCCGTCGCCATCTTCACCATGCGCAGGCGGTCGCCTGCCTTGACGCGAACCTGATCAGCCGGCTTCTGGGTACGCGCGCCGGTGCGCTTGCGCAAGGTCAGCATCACCGCCGCGATCACCGCGATGGTCAGGATCACCGCCGCCACTTCGAACGGCAGCATGAAATCGGTGAACAGCGCGTGGGCCAGCCACTTCGCGTTCGGCATCGTGGCGTCGGTCGCTGCGGCCTGGGCGAACGGTTGCATGCGCGAACGCACGCCGATCACCATCAGCATTTCGACCAGCATCACCACGGCAACAACAATGCCGATCGGCAGGAAGCGCACATAGCCTTCGCGGACGCGCTCGTTGTCGATGTCGAGCATCATCACCACGAACAGGAACAGCACCATCACCGCGCCGACGTAGACCAGGATCAGGGCGACACCGAGGAATTCGGCGCCGGCGACGATCCAGGTGCAAGCGACCGAGAAGAAGGTCAGCACCAGTAGCAACGCGGCGTGCACGGAATTGCGCACGGAGATCACTCCGAGCGCGGAAGCGGCTGCCAACGCCGCGAAACAGTAGAAGGCGATCAGGGGGAAGTCCATGTCGTCCTCAGCGGAAAGGTGCGTCGGCGGCGCGGCGTTCGGCGATTTCCGCCTCGAGGCGGTCACCGATGGCCAGCAGGGTCGGCTTGGTCAGGATGTTCTGGCCACGCTTGTCGAAGTGGTACTCGTGCACGTGCGTCTCCACGATCGAATCGACCGGGCAGCTCTCTTCGCAGAACCCGCAGAAGATGCACTTGAACAGGTCGATGTCGTAGCGCGTGGTGCGGCGGGTGCCGTCCTCGCGCTTGTGCGAGTCGATGGTGATCGCCAATGCCGGGCACACCGCTTCGCACAGCTTGCAGGCGATGCAGCGCTCCTCGCCGTTCGGATAGCGGCGCAGCGCGTGGATGCCGCGGAAACGCGGCGACTGCGGGATCTTCTCCATCGGGTACATGACCGTGTACTTCGGCTTGAGCATGTACTTGAAGGTGAGGCCCATGCCCTTCGCCAGCTCCAGCAGCATCAGGCTCTTGAGGTAGGAAGCGACGCGGCTCATGCGTGGCCTCCCGTGCCAGGCGAAATCACGCCGTAATACGCCAGCAATGCGGTCACGAAAATCCAGAAAATCGCGATGGGAATGAAGACCTTCCAGCCCAGGCGCATGATCTGGTCATAGCGGTAGCGCGGGAACGCGGCGCGGAACCAGATGAAGACGCTGGCGAAGAACGCGACCTTGGCCAGTAGCCACCACCAGCCGTCGGCCGACAGCAGCGGGATGCCGAAGCCGTGGAACGGGCTGAGCCAGCCGCCGAGGAAGAACAGTGCGGTGAGGAAGCTCACCAGGATCATGTTGGCGTATTCGGCCAGGAAGAACAGCGCGAACTGCGATCCCGAGTACTCGACCATGTGGCCGGCGACGATTTCCGATTCGCCTTCCACCACGTCGAACGGCGCGCGGTTGGTTTCGGCGACGCCCGAGATGAAGTAGATCAGGAACAGCGGCAGCAGCGGCAGCCAGAACCAGCTGAACAAGCCGAAACGACCCGCCTGCGCGTGGACGATGTCGGTCATGTTGAGGCTGCCCGCGGCAACCAGCACGCCGACCAGCGCGAAGCCCATCGAGATTTCGTAGCTGATCACCTGCGCGGCCGAACGCATCGCGCCGAGGAAGGCGTACTTCGAGTTCGACGCCCAACCGGCAAGGATGATGCCGTAGACGCCGAGCGAGGTCATCGCCAACAGGTACAACAGGCCGGCGTTGACGTTGGCCAGCACCAGCTTGTCGTCGAACGGCACCACCGCCCACGCGGCGAATGCCGGCGCGAGCGTGATGAGCGGCGCGAGGATGAAGAGGAACTTGCTGGCGCTGCTCGGCTGGATCACTTCCTTGAACAGCAGCTTGAACACGTCGGCGAAGGCCTGGAACACGCCGAAGCCGACGTACATCGGGCCGTGGCGGACGTGCATCCAGCCGATCAGCTTGCGTTCCCACACCACGTAGAACGCCACCGAGATGATCACCGGCACCGCGATCAGCAGGATCAGCAGGACCAGCCAGGCGACGGTGCCGACCGCACCGAAACCGGTCAGCCAGTCATGGAACTGCTGGATGGTGTGATTGATGGATTGGATCAGGCCGTTCATGCCGGGCGCGCCTCCACGTCGGCGGCGGCAATCGGCGCGGTGGCGCCGTAACCGCGTTCGATCCACACGCAACCCTGGGCGACACCTGCATCCAGGCGCACCGGCAGCGAAGCCGTGCCGTCACCGGTGGTGAAGCGCCCGGTCGCGCCATCCTGCAGGCCGACAGCAGCGGCAGTCTGCGGATGGATTGCCGCCTGCGCGCCGTGGGTGAGCACGTGCGATTGCAAGGCCGAGGAACGGCGCGTCACTGCGTCACTGCGATAGATCGCATCGGACGCCGCGACTTCGAGGCCGCTGCCACTGGCGCCGACTGCGGCGCCCGGCTTGACCGCGACCGCACGCGGCTTCAATGCAGCGCGCAGTCCGTCGAGATCGGTGAAGTCGAAACCGGCGAGCTGCATCGCGCCACCCAGCGCACGCAACACGCGCCAGCCTTCGCGGGCCTGGCCCGGCATCTTGCCGGCGGCCTGGCTGCGCTGTTCGCGGCCTTCGAGGTTGGTCAGCGTGCCCTGCACTTCCGGGAACGCCGCGATCGGCAGGATCACGTCGGCGACGGCGCGGGTCGATTCGCAGGCGAACTGACTGAAGGCGACGACCTGGGCATCGCCCAGTGCGCGTGCCGCGAGTCCCGGATAGGCGAAATCGAGGCCCGGCTCGATGCCATAGACGATGTAGGCCTTGCGCGGTTCGCGCAGCATGGCGAGCGCATCGCGACCCGACGGCAACACGCCCGCCTTGGTCAGGCCCAGCGCATTGGCGCCCTGCGGGATGCGGCACAGCCCGGCGTTCTTCGCGGCAGCGAAATCGGCGACGGCCTTGCGGATCGCGCTGGCGTGCACGCCGCGTTCGGCGACGTTGCCGACGATCACGACCGGCGCCTTGGCGGCGCCGAGATCGACCTTGGCGAGTTCTGCCGCGAGTTGCGACGGCGCCACGATGTGCTTGCCGGCGATCTCGAACGCGAAATCGAAGTCGACCGGATTGACGACATGGACCTTCGCGCCGTGCAGCGTCGCCTTGCGCACGCGAGCGTGCAGCAGCGGCACTTCATGGCGCAGGTTGCTGCCAACGATGACGATGGCGTCGGCCTTTTCGATGTCGGCGACCGCGGCGGCAAATGCCTCGGACACCGCGCCGTCGGAAAGATCGAGCGCGTGGATGCGGTGGTCGACGTGCGTGGAGCCGAGGCCGTCGGCCAGCGCGGCGAGCGCCAGGCCTTCCTCGTTGCTCGTCGCCGGATGCACCAGCATGCCGAGTGCATCGCCACGGTTCGCGGAGAGGATCGACTGCGCCTTGGCCAGCGCTTCGTCCCAGCTCGCCTCACGCCACTGGCCGCAGTCCTTGATCATCGGCACGGTTGCGCGGTCTTCGGCCTGCAGGCCCTGGTGGGCGTAGCGGTCGCGGTCCGACAACCAGCACTCGTTCACGGCTTCGTTGTCGCGCGGCACGCTGCGCAGGATCTCGCCACGACGCACGTGATGGAACAGGTTGCTGCCGAGCGCGTCCTGGTAGGCCAGCGATTCGCGCGCGACCAGTTCCCACGGACGCGCCTTGAACTGGAACACCTTGTTGGTGAGCGCACCGACCGGACAGACGTCGACGACGTTGCCGGAGAGTTCGGTTGTCAACGGCTTGCCGTCAAAGGTGCCGATCTGCAGGTTCTCGCCGCGCTGCATGCCGCCGAGCTCGTAGGTGCCGGCGATGTCCGCGGTGAAGCGCACGCAACGGGTGCACTGGATGCAACGCGTCATTTCGGTGGCGACCAGCGGACCGAGATCCTCGTCCGGGACCACGCGCTTGCGTTCGACGTAGCGGCTGACCGAGCGGCCATACCCCATCGACACGTCCTGCAATTCGCACTCGCCGCCCTGGTCGCAGATCGGGCAATCGAGCGGATGGTTGATCAGCAGGAATTCCATCACGTCGCGCTGGAACTTCAACGCCTTCTCGCTGCGCGTGAACACCTTGAGGCCATCGGCCACCGGTGTCGCGCAGGCGGGCGACGGCTTGGGACCGGGACGGCCGCCGAGTTCGGTATCGACCATGCACATGCGGCAGTTGGCGGCCACCGGCAACTTGTCGTGGTAACAGAAACGCGGAATCGCGACACCGGCGCGATCGGCGGCCTGGATGATCATCGAGCCCTTGGGCGCGGCGATCTCGATGCCGTCGACGAACACGGTGACGTGGTCGGGCGGCAGGTTCGGATTCACCGGCTGCGGTTGCGCGCTCATGCCGCCACCGCCTTCTGCACCACGGTGCCGGCCTTCAGATCGTCGACGTAGAAACGCTTGTTCACGATCGCGTACTCGAATTCATCCCAGAACTGGGCGAGGAAACCCTGCACCGGCCACGCCGCGGCTTCGCCGAAGGCGCAGATGGTGTGACCTTCGATCTGGCCCGCCGATGCCTTGAGCATCTGCAGGTCATCCATGGTCGCGGTGTGGTCGACGATGCGGCTCAGCATGCGGTACATCCAGCCGGTGCCTTCGCGGCACGGCGTGCACTGGCCGCACGATTCCTTGAAGTAGAAGCGCGCGATGCGATGGCAGGCGCGCACCATGCAGGTGGTCTCGTCCATCACGATCACGGCGCCGGAACCGAGGCCGGAACCGGCCTTCTGGATGGCGTCGTAATCCATGGTGAGTTCCATCATGGTCTCGCCCTTCAACACCTTCATCGACGAACCGCCCGGAATCACCGCCTTGATGCGATGGCCGTTGCGGACGCCGCCGGCGAGTTCCAGCAGATCCTTGAACGGCGTGCCGAGGCGGATCTCGTAGTTGCCCGGACGATTGACGTGACCGGAGATCGAGAAGATCTTCGGGCCGCCGTTGTTGGGCTTGCCAAGGTTGGCGAACCACTCCGCACCGTTGCGGATGATGGCCGGCACGGATGCGTAGGACTCGGTGTTGTTGATCGTGGTCGGCTTGCCGTACAGGCCGAAGTTGGCCGGGAACGGCGGCTTGAAGCGCGGCTGGCCCTTCTTGCCTTCCAGCGATTCCATCAGCGCGGTTTCTTCGCCGCAGATGTAGGCGCCGGCGCCGAGCGCACCATACAGATCGATGTCGACGCCGCTGCCGAGGATGTTCTTGCCCAGCCAGCCGTGCTTGTAGGCTTCGGCCAGCGCTTCCTCGAAGTGCTCGAACGGTTCGTGGTGGAACTCGCCGCGCAGGTAGTTGTAGCCCACCGTCGCGCCGGTCGCGTAGCAGGCGATCGCCATGCCCTCGATCACCGAATGCGGGTTGTAGCGCAGGATGTCGCGATCCTTGGCGGTGCCCGGCTCCGATTCGTCGGAGTTGCACAGCATGTATTTCTGGCCCGGACCCTTGGGCATGAAGCTCCACTTCAGGCCGGTCGGGAAGCCGGCGCCACCGCGACCGCGCAGGCCGGAGGCCTTGACCATCTCGACGACGTCGGCCGGCGCGATCTTCTCCTCGAGGATCTTGCGCAGCGCGGCGTAACCACCGGTCTTGAGGTAGTTGTCGTAGCTCCAGGGCTTGTCGAAATGCAGCGTCGTGTAGACGACGTTGTGTTCCTGCGGCGCCGGACCGACCGGACCGTAGCCTTCGCTGTAGTGAGAGTGACCTGCCATCGTTACTTCAACCCGTCCAGCAGCGCGTCCACCTTCGCGGCGTCGAGCTTCTCGTGGTAATGGCCGTTGATCACGACCACCGGTGCGCCGCAGCACGCGGCCACGCATTCTTCTTCGCGCTTCAGGTAGACGCGGCCATCGGCGGTCGATTCGCCGAGCTTGCAGCCGAGCTTCTTCTCGGCGTGCGCGACCAGGTCTTCCGCGCCGTTCAACCAGCAGCTGATGTTGGTGCAGAAGGCGACGTTGTTGCGGCCGACCGGCTGCGTCTCGAACATCGAATAGAACGTCGCGACTTCATACGCCCACACCGGCGGCAGGCCGAGGTACTTGGCCACGCCCGCGATCAATTCGTCGGTGAGCGAACCACCGTTCTGTTCCTGCGCGGCGAACAGGCCCTGCAACACCGCCGAACGCTTGCGATCGGGCGGGAACTTGGTCAGCCAGTGATCGATGTGCGCGCGCGTGTCGGCATTGAGCACGACCATCGGATCGACGCTGCGAGCGCTCTCGAAATTGCCAGTCGCTTTCATCGATCGATCTCTCCAAACACGATGTCATACGTACCGATCATCGCCACCACGTCGGCAAGCATGTAGCCGCGCACGATCGCGTCCATCGACGACAGGTGGGCGAAGCCCGGGGCACGCAATTTGCAGCGGAACGGCTTGTTGGCGCCATCGGACACCAGGTACACGCCGAACTCGCCCTTGGGCGCTTCCACCGCGGCGTAGCTTTCGCCGGCCGGCACGGAATAGCCTTCCGAGAACAGCTTGAAGTGGTGGATCAGCGCTTCCATGTCGTCCTTCATCGCTTCACGCGACGGCGGCGACACCTTGTGGTTCTCGAGCATGACCGGGCCGGGATTGGCCTTCAGCCACTTCACGCACTGCTGGATGATGCGATTGGCTTCGCGCATCTCGGCGACGCGCACCAGGTAGCGGTCGTAGCAGTCGCCGCTCTTGCCGAGCGGGATGTCGAAATCGACTTCCGCGTACTTGGCGTACGGCTGCTTCTTGCGCAGGTCCCATTCGATGCCGGAACCGCGCAGCATCGGGCCGCTCATGCCCCAGGCCAGCGCTTCTTCCGGCGTGACGATGCCGACGTCGACGGTGCGCTGCTTCCAGATGCGGTTGTCGGTCAGCAGGGTTTCATATTCGTCGATGCGCGCCGGGAAGTCCCTGGTGAAGGCTTCCAGGTAATCGAGCATCGAGCCTTCGCGCCACTCGTTGAAGCGCTTGAGGCTGCCGCCCTTGCGCCACTTCGATTCGCGGTACTTCGGCATGTGGTCCGGCAGGTCGCGATAGACGCCGCCCGGACGGTAATACGTCGCGTGCATGCGCGCGCCGCTGACCGCCTCGTAGACATCCATCAGCTCTTCGCGCTCGCGGAAGGCGTACAGGAACACCGCCATCGCGCCGAGGTCGAGCGCGTTCGAACCCAGCCACATCAGGTGGTTGAGGATGCGCGTGATCTCGTCGAACATCGTGCGGATCCACAACGCGCGCTCCGGCGGCGTGACTCCAAGCAGGTTCTCGATCGCGGCGACGTAGGCGTGCTCGTTGCACATCATCGACACGTAGTCGAGGCGATCCATGTAGCCGATCGACTGGTTGAACGGCTTGGATTCGGCGAGCTTCTCGGTGCCACGATGCAGCAGACCGACGTGCGGGTCGGCGCGCTGGACGATTTCGCCGTCCATCTCGAGAATCAGGCGCAACACGCCGTGCGCGGCCGGGTGCTGCGGGCCGAAGTTCATCGTGTAGTTGCGGATTTCCTGCCGGGCTTCGGCAGGATTGCTGGCGAACGCGGATTGCGCGGCCGGCGACTGGATGGATTCAGCGGTCATTTGGCGCTCCCGGCCGGCGCCTGGCGCACGCCCAGATTGAGATCGCGCGATTCGCCCTGCGCGGTTTCCAGGCGGGCGTCGTCGCGCACCACGCGCGGCACGCCGACGCGCGGCTCGACCGAAGTCACCGGTTCGTACACCACGCGCTGCTTCTCGGCGTCGTAACGCACTTCGACGTTGCCGATCAGCGGGAAGTCCTTGCGGAACGGATGGCCGACAAAACCGTAGTCGGTGAGGATGCGGCGCAGGTCCGGATGTCCTTCGAAGACGATGCCGTAGAGGTCGAACGCCTCGCGCTCGAACCAGTCGGTACCCGCCCACACCGAAGTCAGCGAATCGACCACCGGCAGCGCTTCGTCGGCGCAGAACGTCCGCAGGCGCAGGCGCTGGTTGTTCCTGATCGACAACAGGTGCGCGACGGCGGCGAAACGGCGGCCGGGAACGGTTTCGATCGCTTCGCCCTGCGGCTGCGCGACCTGGCGCAGCGGCGCCTCGCCCCACTTGAAGCGGCCGACTGCCCTGCCCTCGACACCGCGACTGAAGCCTTCCGAGGAGACATCGGTGTCCCACTCGTCATCGCCATAGCCGAGGTAATCGACGCCGCAGACATCGACGCATTGTTCGAAGCCGAATTCGTCGCGCAGCGCGCGGGCGGCGGCCAGCCATGCGGCCGGCGCGACTTCCAGCGTCACTTCGTTGCGCGCGCCGATGAGCACCTGCGCTTCCGGGAAGCGCGCACGCAGCGCATCGGCGATCGGGCCGTGGTTGGTTTGCGTATCCGCCATGTCAAGCCACCCGCGCCGGGCGTGCGTCCGCGATCTGGCCGCGATCACCGAACACGGTGGTGCGGCGAATCTTCTTCTGCAACTGCAGGATGCCGTAGGCCAGCGCCTCGGCGGTCGGCGGGCAGCCCGGGACGTAGACGTCCACCGGGACGATGCGATCGCAACCACGCACCACCGAATACGAGTAATGGTAGTAGCCGCCGCCGTTGGCGCAGCTGCCCATCGAGATCACCCACTTGGGATCGGGCATCTGGTCATAGACCTTGCGCAGTGCCGGGGCCATCTTGTTGACCAGCGTGCCGGCCACGATCATCACGTCGGACTGGCGCGGCGACGGGCGGAACACCACGCCGAAGCGGTCCATGTCGATGCGCGCGGCACCGGCATGCATCATCTCCACCGCGCAGCAGGCGAGACCGAAGGTCATCGGCCACATCGAACCGGTGCGCGCCCAGTTCCACAACGCGTCCATGCTGGTGGTGACGAAGCCTTGCTGCATCACCGGGTTGTCGCCCTCGGGGCGCAGCAGATCATCCAACCGACCCTCGGGGATCGGATTGAAGAACGGGGTATGGCTCACTCCCATTCCAGTGCTCCCTTCTTCCACACGTAAGCGAAACCCAGCACCAGCAGGAACAGGAAGATTCCCATTTCGACCAGGCCGAACGGACCGAGCTCGCGGAACACCAGCGCCCACGGGAAGACGAAGGCGATTTCGAGATCGAAGACGATGAACAGGATCGCCAGCAGGTAATAGCGGACGTCGAACTTGAGTCGGGCATCCTCGAAGGGCAGGAAGCCGCATTCGTAGGGAGAGAGTTTCTCGAGTCCGGGTTTCTTCGGTCCGAGGAGGTTGCCGATGACGATCAGCGCGATGCCGATGCCGGTGGCAACCAGGAGGAACAGCAAGGTCGGCAGGTATTCGGCCAGCACTTCGGTCTTCCTGTAGGGCGCTCCGACCCGATGAACCGGACGTCCTGTCCGGCGTGATGGCATGCGGACCGACGGTCCGCATGCAGTGTTGGTGCCCAAGGGGGGACTCGAACCCCCACGACCTAAGCCGCTACCACCTCAAGGTAGTGCGTCTACCAATTCCGCCACCTGGGCAATGTGTTCGGCGTGCGTCTCCGCATGCCATCAAGAGATTGTAAAACGGATCAGTGCGTTTGCGAACCAGCCGGCGCATTTCCCTGCGCGTTTGCCGGGGCCTGCGGCACGTTCTGCGCGGGCGCCTGCGAAGGTGCCTGCGGGATGCCGCTCGCCGGAGCGGTCTTCGCGGCCGGAGCCGGAGCCGCCGATTGCGTCGCCATGATGCTGCTGCCCGTCGTGACCTGCTTCTGGTTGCCGTGCACGAACAGCCACGCCATCAGCAGGGTGATGCCGAAGAAGGCGATGGCCAGCCAACGCGTGGTCTTGGACAGGAAGTTGGCCGCGCCGCGCGCGCCGAACACTGTGCCCGAGGCGCCGGAACCGAAGCCGGAACCGGCCTGGGCGCCCTTGCCCTGCTGAAGCAGGATCAGCGCAATCATCGCGATGGCGACGAGCACGTACACAACATTGAGAATGAGCGAAAGCATGGCAGTCCGTGGAGCGTTCAGGCAGCCGCGGCTGCCGTGATGATGTCGAGGAAGTCGCGGGCGACGAGCGAAGCGCCACCCACCAGTCCGCCATCGACATCGGGCTGCGAAAACAGCGCCGCGGCGTTGTCGGACTTCACGCTGCCGCCGTACAGGATCGGCAGCGAGTTAGCGATTCTAGCATCCCGGCGCGCCACCTGAGAACGGATGAATGCGTGGACGGCCTGCGCCTGCTCCGGCGTGGCGGTGCGACCGGTCCCGATCGCCCAGACCGGCTCGTAGGCGACCATTCCGTCCGCCAGCGCCCGAATCCCTGCTTCGTCGTCCAGCAACGGCGCCAGCTGGGCCGCGATCACGGCTTCCGTCGTGCCGGCTTCGCGTTCTTCCAGCCGCTCGCCCACGCACAGCACCGGCACCAGTCCGGCCGCCTGCGCGGCGATGAACTTGCGCGCCACCAGCGCGCTGTCCTCGCCGTGGTATTCGCGGCGCTCGGAATGGCCGACCAGCACATGGGTGGCGCCGACGTCGCGCAGCATCGTCGCCGAGACCTCACCGGTGTACGCACCCTTGGCGTGTTCGCTGACGTCCTGGGCACCGACCGCGACCTCGGTTCCCGCGCAATGACCGGCCAGTCCGGCGACATAGGGCATGGCCGGGAAAATGATGCAATCGACGCGCACGCGCGCCTGCGCCGCGCCATCCTTCAGCGCATCGGCCAAGCCCATGCCGAAGGCACGGTCGCCATTCAATTTCCAGTTGCCTGCGACGATCTTGCGGCGCATCCGCGCTTCCCCTGCATCGAAACAATGGCGCGCAGTTTAGCAATGCCCGATTTTTCCAGACACCGGCCCGCGCCGTTATAGTCGGGCCGATGAACCGCCCTGCCCCGATTCGCCCGCTGCCCTATCGCAAACCCACCGCCGGCCGCGATTACTGGATCTTCGACGACGTCCTGCCCGATCCCGCGGCGGCGCGTGTGCGCTGCCTCGAACGCGACGACTGGGTCGAAGGCTGGCCGCGCAAACCGGAAAGCTGGCCCGGCATGCGCGTCATGCCCGGGCTGACCGCCGACGAGGTGGCCATCGTCGAAGGCAAGGTCCTGCAGGCCACCGGCGCCAAAAAACTGTGGACGGAAAGCGCGCCGGACGGCGCCAATCTCAACCACAACTGCATCCAGGTGGTCGGCGCCGACGAATGCGGCCCGCGCCCGCACACCGACTCCCGCAAGCTGTGCCGCTACGCCGCCGTGCTCTACCTCAATCCGGATGTGCCGGATGACTGCGGCACCAGCTTCTATCGCCAGCGCCTGCCCGGCGGTGGTCTCGGCGGCAACGTGGTGATGCCGCCCCACGCCAATCTCGTCGAGGCATTGGGAACGCGCTTCGTGCCGCCCGACAGCTTCGTCGAGGATGTCGCGATCCCGCACAAGTTCAACCGCCTGCTGCTCTACCAGAGCAACCTGATGCACAGCGCCACCCGTTACTGGGGGCAGACGCTGGAAGAGAAGCGGATGGCCGCGGTGTTTTTCTGGATGGCGCAATAAAGCCGTACAAGGCCGGCTTTATTTGAGCTTGATCTCGCGCAAGCGTTCTTCCAGGTATCCCTGCGCGGTGATCGCTTCCGGGTAACGGCTCGGGTTGTCGGCGCTCACGCACGACGGCAGCACGTCGATCAGGAAGTCCGGGTTCGGGTGCAGGAAGAACGGCGTCGAATAGCGCGGCTTGCGCGCCTGCTCGCCCGGCGGATTGACCACGCGATGCGTCGTCGACGGGTACACGTGGTTGGTCAGGCGCTGCAGCATGTCGCCGATGTTCACGACAATCGTGTCGGCGTCGGAGGTGAACGGCACCCACTCGCCCTTCTTCGACAGCACTTCCAGCCCGGCCGCGCTGGCGCCGACCAGCAAGGTGATCAGGTTGATGTCCTCGTGCGCGCCAGCACGGACATTCGGGATGTCGTCGGCGGTGATCGGCGGATAGTGGATCGGGCGCAGGATCGAATTGCCGGAATCGGTCTTGTCGGCGAAATAGGTTTCCGGCAGGCCGATATGCAGCGCGAGCGCGCCCAGCACCTGCGAGCCGAGGTCATCGAGCGCCTGGTAGAGCGCATAGCCCTTCTCGCGAAAGCCATCGACTTCCGACGGCCACAGGTTGGCCGGCATGTCGCTGGCGTATTTCGAGTCGCGCGGAATCTCGCGGCCGATGTGCCAGAACTCCTTGAGATCGGAGTACTTCGCACCCTTGGCGGTTTCGACGCCGAACGCGGTATAGCCGCGCGCGCCACCACCGCCAGGCACGTGATAGTGCTTCTTGGTCTCTTCCGGCAGCGCGAAGAAGCGCTGGAACACGTCGTAGCTGTCGTCGATCAGCGACTGCGGGATGCCGTGGTTGCGGATGCCGGCGAAGCCCCATTCGCGATAGGCCGCGCCGAGCTCGTCGACGAACGCCTGGCGGTCCTCCGCGCTGGACGGATGGGTGAAACGACGGATGTCGAGGGTGGGAATGGCACTGCTCATTGCGACAACTCCAGGAATTCAGACGGCGGCTTCGACCGCACGCGCCAATGCATCGAGGGTGGAATCGACCAGCGCGGGATCGGCGGCTTCGACGGTGACCCGCACCACCGGCTCGGTGCCCGACGGACGCAGGAACGCCCTGCCCCTGCCCTTGACGTCGGCCTGCGCTTTTTCCAGCGCGGCGACCACGCCGGGATCGGCGACCGCACGCTTGGCGTCGGCGCAGCGCACGTTGCGGGTCTTCTGGGCGACGCGCTGCAAGCCTTCCAGCAATTCGGCCAGCGACCTGCCGGTGCGCTTCATCACTTCCAGCACCTGCAACGCAGCGACGATGCCGTCGCCGGTCGCACTGCGGTCCAGGCACAGGATGTGCCCGGAGGCTTCGCCACCGAGCACGCCGTCGTTGTCGATCAGCATGCGATGCACGTAGCGATCGCCGACGTTGGCGCGACGGAAATCGATGCCAGCCGCGGTCAGCGCCTGCTCGAGTCCGAAATTGCTCATCAACGTGCCGACCACCGGTCCCTGCAAGCGACCGCTGGCCTGCCAGTCGCGGGCGAGGATGTAGATGAGGTCGTCGCCATCGCGAACGTTGCCGGCGCCATCGACCAGCATCACGCGGTCGCCGTCGCCGTCGAAGGCGATGCCGAGATCGGCGCCGGTTTCGACCACGCGGGCGCACAGCGCCTCCGGATGGGTCGAGCCGACGCCTGCGTTGATGTTGGTGCCGTTCGGCTGGTCGCCGATGGTGTCGACGCGCGCGCCGAGCTCGCGGAACACCAGCGGTCCGATCTGGTAGGTGGCGCCATTGGCGCAATCCACCACCAGGCGCATGCCGCCGAGATCGAAGCCCTTGGGCACCGCCGACTTGCAGGCCTCGACATAGCGGCCGATGGCATCGCGGGTGCGCTCCGCGCGGCCAAGCTGTTCCGATTCCACGGTCGAGAACGGCACGTCGAGCGCGGCCTCGATCGCCTCCTCGGTCTTGTCGTCAAGCTTTTCGCCCGCCGCCGAGAAGAACTTGATGCCGTTGTCGTAATGCGGATTGTGCGAGGCCGAAATGACGATGCCGCCATCCGCGCGCAGCGAACGCGTGAGGTGCGAAACGGCCGGCGTCGGCATCGGTCCCATCAGCTGCACGTCCACGCCAGCTGCGACCAGGCCTGCTTCCAGCGCGGCCTCGAACATGTAGTTGGAGATGCGGGTGTCCTTGCCGATCACCACCATCGGTTTGCGCCAGACCCCGCCAGCCTGCGCACGCTCGCGCAGCGCGTGGCCATAGGCGTTGCCCAGGCGCAGCACGAAATCGGCGGAGATCGTCGCGCTGCCGACGCGGCCACGGATGCCATCGGTACCGAAGTACTTCCGGCTCACGCCACCAGCTCCGAATCGGCCTGAGGGCGCGGCTGGCGCATCATCATCGTGCACAGGTCGGCGACGCGGTCGCGCAGTTCGCGGCGATCGCAGATCTGGTCGATGGCGCCATGGTCGAGCAGGAATTCCGAACGCTGGAAGCCTTCCGGCAACTTTTCGCGCACGGTCTGTTCGATCACGCGGGCGCCGGCGAAACCGATCAGCGCCTTGGGTTCGGCGATGTTGATGTCGCCCAGCATCGCGAACGACGCCGAGACGCCGCCGGTGGTCGGATTGGTCAGCACCGAGATGTACGGCAGGCCGGCAGCGCGCAGGCGCCCCAGCGCCGCCGAAGTCTTGGCCATCTGCATCAGCGAGAACAGGCTTTCCTGCATGCGCGCGCCGCCGCTGGCGGAGAAGCACACGAACGGACAGCCGCGCTTGAGCGCTTCTTCGGCGCCAAGGGTGATGCGCTCGCCGACCACCGAGCCCATCGAACCGCCCATGAAGGCGAAATCGAAGGCGCTGGCGACCAGCGGCTCGCCCTTCAACATGCCCGAGACCGTGATCAGCGCATCGCGTTCGCCGGTCGACTTCTGGGCCGCCTTGATGCGATCGGAATACTTCTTCTGATCCTTGAACTTGAGGACGTCGACCGGGCCGAGGCCGGTGCCCAGCTCGCGCGCACCGGGGTCCATGAAGGCCGCCAGGCGCACCCGCGCCCGGATCGGCATGTGATGGCCGCACTTCGGGCAGACCTGCAGGTTCTCCTGCAGTTCGCGCGCGTAGAGGACCGCGCCGCATTCGTCGCACTTCTCCCAGAGTCCTTCGGGAACACTGCGTTTGCGGGGTTCTGCATCCGCATCGGTACGGATGCGGGCAGGCATGAGTCGCGTCAGCCAGGACATTGGGATCGCTGGATTGGAAAGACCGGACAGTCTAGACCAGACCGATTCAGACCGGCGGCATCGACTCGTCGGAGGCGCCCGCGGACGGTTCGGCAGCGGCCGTGCCGAGATCGATCCCGCGCTCGTTGGCGAAGCTGGCCAGATGCTCTTCCAGCATGCTCCGGTACAGGCCGGTCATGTAGTCGAGGAAACCTGCGCTGGTGCCCCTCACGTCGGTCTCGAAACCGAGGTAGGCGTGCACGTTGTAGCGGGCGGCGGCATAGAGGATGGCGCCACTGACCCGGCGCAGGCCCTGCTGGCGCGCCTGCTGGTTGGCGATGTTGAGGTAGGTATTGCTGCAGACGAAGAATTCGGGGTCGATCTGGTCGGGCTGAACGGCCGGCTGGATGGAATCGGTCATTGGAGATGCTGTCTGATGGACTCGGATGACCAATTATCGACCTATTTCCTGCGATCGGCACCCCTGGACTCGAGCAGGAAGCGATTCATGCGATCGCCGTCCATCCGGCCCGGCGCGAATTCGATGCCGTCGAGGACGGAGACGCCCCAGGGTCCGAGCGCCCCGATGATCGTCGAGACATTGTCCGGGACGATCCCGCCGGCGAGTATCACCGGCTTGCCCAACCCCTGCGGCATCCACGACCAATCGGTCGCGCCGTCCGCGATTTCGTCCGCGTACAGGACGAACACCGCTGCATTGGGATAACGCGTGTGGATCGCAGCGGCATTCATCGTCGCCCACTCCTCGCGACGCAGGGCGCGCGCATAAGGCACGCCGAACGAGCGCATGCGCATGTCGTCCTCGTCGCCATGGAATTCGATCAGCGACGGACGCAGGAGGCGCACGATCTCGCGGATGTCCTCGATGCTGTTGTCACGGAAGATGGCGACACTCGCCACCAGGGGCGCCAGGGCGTGACGCATGAAACGGGCATCCTCGACGCGGAGTTGGCGCCGTGCATCGCGTGCAAAATCGAAACCGATGGCATCGACGCCCAATTCACCCGCGAGACGAACATCGCCGGGTCGGGTCAATCCATCGAATCTGATGCGTGTACGAAAAAACTGATCCTTCAGCACGAAACGTCATTTGGCACTCGGAAGACGATTGGAGAATACCGAGGCGAGGTGAAGAAAAATCCACACGGAAGTCCCGTTTATCCCTTGTTTTTGTGGACACACGCACAAACAACGCCTGCTGAATCATTCAGGTTTTCATTGCGAAAACGTAATTTCCGCCGGCAAGTTCCAGTTCGGCGGATACAGGGGGCTGACGAACACCAATCCGTCGGCCGGCGCAGTCGGGCCAGCCTGGGTGCGGTCGCGGCCTGCCAGCAGCGCTGCAATCCATTCGACCGGGCGTTCGCCGCGCCCGACCGGCAGCAGCGAACCCACGATGTTGCGCACCATATGGTGGAGGAAAGCGTTGGCCTGCACCTCCATCACGACTTCATCGCCACTACGGGTCACTGAAATCGATTGCAGTTCGCGACGGGCATGGCTGGCCTGGCATTGCGCGCTGCGGAACGACTCGAAATCGTGTTCGCCGAGCAAGGCCTGCGCTGCTGCATGCATGCGCAGGTGATCCAGCGGCCGCAATTCCCAGGTCAGGTATTGGTGCTCGAATGCCGGGCGGATCTGGCGATTGAGGATGCGATAGCGATAACGACGCGCCACCGCGGAAAAGCGTGCACTGAACGTCTCCGGCACTTCCCTGCACCAAAGCGCGCTGACGTCCGGAGGCAGGCGCGAGGTCGTGCCCAGCGCCCATGCGCGCGTGCTGCGCGGCGCATCGCTGTCGAAATGCACGACCTGGCAACGCGCGTGCACGCCGGCATCGGTGCGTCCCGCGCAGACCACGCGGATGTCGTGGTCTGCCACCGACGACAACGCGGTCTCGAGCGTTTCCTGCACGCTGCGGACGCCCGCTTCCACGCGTTGCCAGCCGTGGAAAGCGCCGCCGTCATATTCGACGCCGAGCGCGTACCGGGGCATCGGTCATCTCAGGCTGTCGAGCAGCGCCAACGCTTCCGCGCGCGCCGCGGCATCGCCTTCCTGCTGCACGTCCTGCAACAGCGCACGCGCGGTGGCCGTGTCGCCGAGATCGATATAGGTCCGCGCCAGCTGCAGGCGGCTATCGGTGGCGGCAGTCGCCGGCGCTGCAGGGGAAGGCTGCGCCGGTTGTTCCGAACCGTTGTCCGGCAACCAGGCATCGCCACGCGCCCAGGTCGGCAAGCCGTCTTCACGCGCAGGCGGCGGCGCAGCGGCGGTGTCTGCCGTCGGTTTGCCCGCTTGTGGTTCGCTTGGCGGCGCGGCGGGCGCTTGTGCTGCCGATGCGAATCCTTGGGTGGTCGCACGCCCGCGGCGACTGCCGAACAAACGCCACAGCGCAGCCAGCAAGGCCGCCGCCAGGGCCGCGGGCAGCAACCACCACAGGCCGAACCCACCGGTCGTCGCCGACTGCGTCGCCTGGCGGGCGGCAAGCTTCTGTTGCGCGCTGGCGAGTTCGCTGTTCTTCATCGCGATCAGCTGCGCCTGCTTCTGCTGGATCTGTTCCAGGTTGCCGACGCGCGACTTCAATTCGGTGATCTCGGCATCGCGGGTGGCGATGGTTTCCTGCGATTGCTGCAGTTGCTGGAGCATGTCTCCGTTTCCTCCGGACGATCCCCGCCCCGTTTTGGTTCCGGCGGCCCCGCCGTCACCGGTGATTGCAGGCGCGATGCGCAGATGGGCATCGGCAACGCGCTTCGCCGGTGCTGCAGTGTCGTCGCCCGTCGAAGCATGCGCGGCATTCGCCGGTGCGTTGGCGACATCGACGGGACGTCGCGGCGTCGAACGGGTGCTGCGCGACTTGGCGATCTCGGCGCGGGCCACATTGCGCGCAATCGTCTTGCCGGTGCTGTCGGCACCCGCTGCAGGCTGGACGCCTTGCGGCATCCGCAGTACCGCGCCAGCGCGCAAGCGATTGGGATCGCCATTGATGAAGGCGTCGGGATTCAGCGCCACCAATGCCTGCATCACCGCATCGTGATCCTGGCCGCCATCCTGCAGCCCCCCGATGATTCCCCCCAGCGTCTGGCCGCGTTGCACCGGTCCGTATTTCGCATCCGATGCCGCCGGCATCGATGAGGTGGACGTAGGAGCCGGCGCGGGACTGGAAGCGCCATTCGCCGGCGCCACCGCAACCGCGGCAGGTGCGCTGGCGGACGACGGTGTCGCGTCGGGCTGCCTGTTCTTTTCCGTGGCAACGGGCGCCGCCGGTATCGTTGCCGCGGGTGCGGCTGTCGTCGCGGCCGGACGTTCGATGGTATTGGCCGGCGCGGTGGCAACGCTCGGCGCTTCGACCACTGGCGGTGCCGTCGCCGCGACGCTGTTGGGCGTCGCCACCAGCGCGGAATATTCGCGCACCAGCTTGCCGTCGCCCCAGTCCACCTCGACCAGGAAGTTGACCAGCGGCTGGGTCACCGGCGTGCTGCTGGTGACGCGGATATATGGTTTGCCATCCGCGCCGTCGATCACCTGGAAGCGCAGGTCGGAGACCAGCTTGTCCGGCAATGGCAGGCCGATCCGCACGAAGGTGTCGGGTTCGGCCAGTTTCGCCTGCAGCTGCGCCAGCTCCGCCGGATCATTGGTGATGACCGGGATATCGGCCACCAGCGGCTCGTTCATCCGCGACTTGACCTGGATCTGCCCCAGGCCGAGTCCAAACGCGGGGCTGGCCGCCGCCGCGAGCAGCAGCGACAAAGCCAGCGTTTGCAGGCGTTTCTTCAAGCAATTCTCCAACATTATCCCGCGGACTCTAGCGACGGTCCGCGGGCTTGGCAATTCAGCCCTGTTCCGCAATCACCAGTTCGGCGACCTGGACCGCATTGAGCGCAGCACCCTTGCGGATGTTGTCGGCGACCACCCACATGTCGAGTCCGCGCGGGTGCGAGACGTCCTCGCGCAGGCGACCGACGTAGACCGGATCGGTACCGGAAGCGTGCGTGACCGGGGTCGGATAGCCGCCCGGCGCACGATCGTCCACCAGTTCCAGCCCGGGCTGGGCGGCGAGCAGTTCGCGTGCCCGCTCGACCGTCACCTTCTCGCGGGTCTCGATGTGGACGGCCTCGGAATGGCCGTAGAACACCGGGACGCGGACCACGGTGGCGTTCACCTGGATGCTGTCGTCGCCGAGGATCTTGCGGGTCTCGGTGACCAGCTTCCATTCCTCGGTGGTGTAGCCGTTGTCGAGGAAATCGCCGCCGTGCGGGATCACGTTGAAGGCGATCTGCACCGGATAGACGTTGGCTTCCGCGCCCTGGAAGTTGAGCAGCGAGGCGGTCTGCTTGCCCAGTTCCTCCATCGCCTTGACGCCGGTGCCCGACACCGACTGGTAGGTGGCGATGTTGATGCGTTCGATGCCGACGGCGCGCTGGATCGGCGCCAGCGCCACCATCAGCTGCATGGTCGAGCAGTTGGGATTGGCGATGATGCCGCGCGGGCGATTCTTCAGCGCCTCGGGGTTCACTTCCGACACCACCAGCGGCACGTCGTCGTCGCCGCGGAAGGCCGAGGAATTGTCGATCACCACGGCACCGGCGGCGGCGAACTTCGGCGCGTATTCCTTCGACACCGAGCCTCCCGCCGAGAACAGCGCGACATCGACGCCGGCCGGGTCGAAGGTGGCGAGGTCGCGCACGACAATCGTCTTGTTGCCGTATTTCACCTCGGTGCCGGCCGAGCGTTCGCTGGCCAGGGCGATGATGTCTTTCGCCGGAAATTTGCGCTCATGCAGTACCGACAGCATCGTTTCGCCCACGGCGCCGGTCGCGCCCACCACTGCCACCACGTACTGCTTGCTCACTTCCGTTTCCTGTCTTGGGGTTGGTTGATTCTATATGCGCGGCTGCACCGGCCCGACATCGCCGCACTGGGCGCGATGGCGCAGCGCCTGGTCGATCAGGACCAGCGCCAGCATGGCCTCGCAGATCGGCGTCGCGCGGATGCCGACGCAGGGGTCGTGGCGACCGGTGGTCACCACTTCGATCGCATTGCCGTCGACATCGACGCTGTCGACCGGCAGGCGCAGGCTCGAGGTCGGCTTGAACGCCACGGCGACACGCACGGTCTGCCCGGTGCTGATGCCGCCGAGGATGCCGCCGGCGTGATTCGACGCGAAACCGTCAGGCGCCATCGCATCGCGATGCTCGGTGCCTCTCTGGGCGACGCTCGCGAAACCGTCGCCGATCTCGACGCCCTTGACCGCGTTGATCGACATCATCGCCGCGGCCAATTCGCCGTCGAGCTTGCCGTAGATCGGCTCGCCCCAGCCCGGCGGCACGCCATCGGCCTCGACCACCACTTTCGCGCCGACCGAATCGCCGGACTTGCGCAGCGCATCCATGTAGGCCTCGAGCTCCGGCACCTGCGCGGCATGCGGCCAGAAGAACGGATTGCCCTCGACAGCCGACCAGTCGTGGCCGGCCGGCACCACATCGCCGATCTGGGCGAGATGGCCGCGCACATGGACGCCGCGCTCACCCAGCCATTTCTTGGCGATCACTGCCGCGGCGACGCGCATGGTGGTTTCGCGCGCGCTGCTGCGTCCTCCACCGCGTGGATCGCGGATGCCGTATTTCTGCCAATAGGTGTAGTCGGCGTGACCGGGGCGGAACTGGCGCGCGATGTTGGCGTAGTCCTTGCTGCGGGCATCGGTATTGCGGATCAGCAACGCGATCGGCGTGCCGGTGGTGACGCCTTCGTAGACGCCACTGAGGATCTCGATCTCGTCGGCCTCATGGCGCGCCGAGGTGTGGCGGGTCTTGCCGGTGGCGCGGCGACCGAGATCGTTCGCGAATTCTTCCGGCGCGATGGCGATGCCGGGAGGACAGCCATCGATCACGCAACCGATGGCCGCCCCGTGCGATTCGCCGAAAGTAGTGACGCGAAAGAGATGCCCAAACGAATTCATGGCCGTGTCGCGGCCAGTTCGGCGATGCGCGCGTGGTGGGCGACCAGATCCTCGCGCTCGACCACGAAGATGCCCATCTGCCCGACCTTGAACTCGACCCAGGCCATCGGCAATTCCGGCAGCAAGGCATCGAGCGCACGCTCGGCCTCGCCCACTTCGCAGATCAGCAGGCCGTGCTCGTTGAGATGGTCGGGCGCGTCGCGCAGGATCTTCAGCGCAAGATCGAGGCCATCGTCGCCGGCACGCAGGCCGAGTTCCGGTTCGTGCGCGTATTCCGGCGGCAGCGCATCGGTTTCGGCGTGGGTGACGTAAGGCGGATTGGTGACGATGAGGTCGTACTTCTCACCCTTCAACGCGGTCATCAGGTCGGAGTTGAGGAAACGCACATTGCCGGCATGGAGGCGTTCCTTGTTCTCCGCGGCCAACGACAGCGCTTCGTCGCTGATGTCGACGCCATCGACCTGCCATTCCGGGTTGTAGTGCGCCATCGCGATGGCGATGCAGCCCGAGCCGGTGCAAATATCGAGCGCGCGTTGCACCTCGCGTCCGCCCAACCACGGCTCGAAGCCGGATTCGATCAATTCGGCGATCGGCGAACGCGGCACCAGCGCGCGTGGATCGGTCTTGAAGCTCAGCCCCGCGAACCATGCTTCGCCGGTGAGGTAAGCGACGGGAATGCGTTCTTCGATGCGGCGGCGGAACAGCTCGAGAATGCGCGCCTTCTCTTCGGCGACCAGGCGCGATGCGCCATAGACCGGTGACAGGTCGTGCGGCAGATGCAGCGCATGGAGGACGAGCTGGGTCGCCTCGTCCATCGCGTTGTCGTGGCTGTGGCCGAAGGTCAGCCCGGCCGCGTTGAAACGCGAGCCGCCGTAGCGGATGAAGTCGATGATGGTGCGGAGCTCGCTGGCGACGTCGGTCACGGGGAATCTTCGGCAAAACAAGGGTGACTGGCCAGTATAAGGCCGGAAAACCGTTGCGCCGGTATCATGCGCAGATGCCGAAACGCTCTCTCGTCATTCTCCTGGTGCTGGCCGTCGCCGTCGCCGGCCTGTTCGCCGGGCTCGCCGTCTTCGGCGATCGCGCCGCCCCTCCGGTACAGACCCGTGCGGTGCAACTGTTCCCGCAGCCGCGCGCGGTGCCGGCGTTTTCGCTCCAGCGCGGCGATGGCAGCGCCTTGACCGCCGATACCCTTCGCGGCCACTGGACGCTGGTGTTCATCGGCTTCACCCACTGCCCGGACGTCTGCCCGACCACGCTGGCGCAGCTGTCGGTGGCGCAGAAGCAATGGCGCGCCTTGCCGGAAGCGACTCGTCCGCGCCTGCTTTTCGTCAGCGTCGATCCCGGGCGCGACACCCCGCAGCAGGTCGAGACCTATGCCCACGGCTTCGATCCCGACACCTTGGCCGCGACCGCCGACCTGAAGCCCCTGGAAGCCTTCGCCCATTCGCTGTCGATGGTGTTCATGCGCAGCGAACCCATGCCCGGCGCACCGGCAAACGCCTATGGCGTCGACCATTCCGCCGCGATCGTGGTGCTCGACCCGCAGGTGCGGATGGCCGGCACCATCACCCCGCCCTTCGATCCGCAGGCGATTGCCACTGACATGGCCGCACTGAGCCATTCGTACTCGGAAAAAGACGAACCATGAGCCCGCTGACCGCACTCACCTACGTGCTGCCGCACCGGCTGCTGTCGTCGCTGGCGCGACGCCTCGCCTATTCGACCAGCCCGGCGATCAAGCAGCGGCTGATCGACGCCGTGATCGCGAAATTCGGCGTGGACATGGCCGAAGCCGCCGATCCCGATCCGAACCACTACCCCAGCTTCAATGCCTTCTTCACCCGCGCGCTGAAGCCGGGGGCGCGCATCGCCGATCCCGATCCGCGCGCCCTGCTGATGCCCGCCGACGGCCGCATCAGCCAACTCGGCAAGATCGAGGATGGCCGCATCTTCCAGGCCAAGGGCCAATCCTTCACCGTCGAGGAGTTGCTGGGCGATGCCGAAGCCGCGCGCCCGTATCGCGACGGCCTGTTCGCCACCGTCTATCTCTCCCCGCGCGACTACCACCGCGTCCACATGCCGTGGACCGGCACCCTGCGCGATACCATGCACGTACCCGGACGGTTGTTCTCGGTCGGGCCGGATGCCGTCGCCTCCGTGCCGCGCGTATTCGCCCGCAACGAACGCCTCGCCTGCCATTTCGATACCGACTTCGGTCCGATGTGCCAGGTGATGGTCGGCGCGCTGCTGGTGTCCGGCGTGGAAACGGTCTGGGGCGGCGTCGAGATTCCACCCTATGGCCATGGCATCCGCTATCGCGACCACCGCAATCGCGACATCCAGGTCGAACGCTTCGCCGAAATGGCGCGTTTCAACTACGGTTCGACGGTCATCGTGTTGCTGCCGCCCGGTGTCGCCGATTTCGCCCCGGGATTGCAGGCGGAATCGCCGGTCAAGCTTGGGCAGCGCCTGGCGACGCTGCGCTGATCCTCAGTCTCCGCAGCCTTCCAGCCTAATGCTGCTGCCCGGCTTCACGATGTAACCCGGCGCGCGCAGGCCATTGGCCTTGGCCAGGGTCTTGAGTTCGCAATCGTGCTTGTCTGCGATGCGGCCAAGCGTGTCGCCACGCGCGACCCGGTACATCTTCACCTTCTTCGGCTTTTCCTTTTTCGGCTCGGCCTTTGCCACCTGCTTCGGCGGCGCCGGCTTTGGCGCCGCGACCGGCTGCACGCGGGCGGCAGGGTCCTGCGCCGTCGCATCCAGGCCCGACTCGCCGATCTGCGCGGATGCGGCGCTGGCCTGCGCCGGTTCCAGCGGGCCGATGCGGACGATGGCGGCACTTGCGTTGGCGACCGTCAATTCATGCGCCAGCTCGGCGCGACGGCCGCTGGTGCAGTTCCAGTTGTAGGCGCGCGACATCGCGGTGGTGCCGTTGAGCACGGTGCCGGCGGCCAGCCAGGTATCCGGCGAATACCGCGGATTCATGTTGCGCAGGGCGCGCAGATAGCCATCGGTGCCGCGGGCGTTGCCCATGCAGATGGTCATTTCGTTGAACGTGGTCGGTTTTTCCAGCTTGATCTGGGCCGGGCGGTCGGACACGCGCGGGAAGCGCACGCCGTATTCGCGCGGATGCAGGTACAGCCACGCGGCGGCGATCACCATCGGCACGTAATCGCGGGTTTCCGCCGGGAATTGCGAATAGACGTCGGCGTCCCAGAAGCTGCGGCCACCGGTCGATTGATAGACACGCAATGCGCGCCCTTCTCCGCCGTTGTAGGCCGCCAGCGACATCTCGATGTTGTTGTTGAGCTCGGCGTAGCGTTCGCTGAAATATTCCGCCGCTGCTGCCGCCGACATTTTCGGGTCATAGCGGGTGTCGAACCCGCTGCCATCGTTCCCGAGCCCGAAGCGGCGGCCGGTGGCCGGCATGAACTGCAATGGGCCGACCGCACCGACGCGCGACCCGACGTGCACCTTGCCGTTGGATTCCTTGGCGATGATGCCGAACAGCAGCGCCTCCGACAGGCCGCGGCTCTGGAAGGCCGGCAGCATGCTCGATTTCAGGTACTGGAAATTCTCGTAACTGTTCATCAGCGACGGCCGCATGTCGGTCAGCCAGCGACGGATGCCGGCCTGCACCGCCGGATTCATCTTCACCATGTCCATGAAGTGACGATTGCGTTCGTCCAGCAACTTGTCCGCGGTGGCCTGCGCCGGGGTTTTTTCGCCGGCCACGTCGATCATCTCGTCGGGACCGTCGTCGTCGTTGTCGTTGTCGTCGTTGGGATTGCCGCGACGCGCCGTGCTGGCTTCGCGGTAGATCGGCAGCAGCTGGGCGATATCGCAGCCGCGCGCCTGGGCGCAGGCTTGCAGCAACTGATCCGCCTGCGCCTGCAAGCCGTGCTGCTCGGCTTCCGACTGGGCGGCCTTGATACGGGTGTCGAGATCCGTCATGCGCGCTTTCCAATCCGCCATCGGATCCTTGCGATCAGCCGCGACCGCGCCGGTCGCCACGAAACTCAATGCCAATGCCAACAAGGGAGACACCAACGGCGTTGCAGGTCGCACCATCACTCGAATCCTTTGGAACACGCAGGGGAATCCGGAAGCCTAACGGTTGCGGGAAGCCGCGGGCAACCCATGTCCTGACCCGCGCATTCATGCGCTCACGCGACGCCGCTTAGAATCGACGCTTTCAATGCGGAAAAGTTCCATGGATCCGGCTTCGACAAGCAATATTCTCGTCGGCAAATCGATCACCACCGCCAAGGGCGACAAAGTCTGGTTGCTGCCCAAGTACGGCAATCGCCATGGACTGGTGGCCGGCGCCACCGGTACCGGCAAGACGGTGACATTGATGACGCTGGCGGAAGGATTCGCGCGCCTGGGCGTCCCGGTGTTCCTGGCCGACGTCAAGGGCGATGTTGCCGGTTTGGCGATGGCGGGCGCAGCCAGCGACAAGTTGAGCGAGCGCGTCGCCGAAATCGGCGTCGACGGCTATACCAATGAAGGCAACCCGACCATCTTCTGGGACCTGTGGGGCCAGAAAGGCCATCCGGTGCGCACCACCGTCAGCGAGATGGGCCCGCTGCTGCTGTCGCGCATCCTCGAACTCAACGACACCCAATCGGGCGTGCTGGAAATCCTCTTCAAGCTCGCCGACGACCGCGGCCTGTTGCTGCTCGACCTCAAGGACCTGCGCGCCCTGCTCGGCCTGATCGCCGACGAACGCAAGGACATCTCGACCAGCTACGGACTGGTGAGCACGCAGTCGATCGGCGCGATCCAGCGCGCCTTGCTGCAGATCGAGCAACAAGGCGGCGATGCCTTCTTCGGCGAACCGGCGCTCGAGCTGGGCGACCTGATGCGCACCACGCAGGACGGCCGCGGCATGATCGGCATCCTCGCCGCCGACCAGCTCATCCTCAAGCCCAAGCTCTACACCAGCTTCCTGCTGTGGCTGCTGTCGGAACTGTTCGAGAAACTGCCGGAAGTCGGCGATCTCGACAAGCCGAAGCTGGTCTTCGTGTTCGACGAAGCGCATCTCCTGTTCGACGATGCGCCGCCTGCGCTGCTGCAGCGCGTGGAACAGGTGGTGCGACTGATCCGTTCCAAGGGCGTGGGCGTGTATTTCTGCTCGCAATTCCCTGACGACGTGCCCGACAACATCCTCGGCCAGATGGGCAACCGCTTCCAGCATGCGTTGCGCGCCTTCACCCCGCGCGACCAGAAGGCGGTGAAGACCGCCGCCGAAACCTTCGTCGCCAACCCCGAACTCGACGTGGCGAAAACGATCAGCCAACTCGGCGTCGGCGAGGCGCTGGTCTCGACCCTGCAGGACAAGGGCATTCCGATGCCGGTGGAACGCACCCTGGTCGCGCCGCCGCGCTGCCGGATGGGCGCGATCACCGATGCCGAGCGCCAGCAGGTGCGCGCAGGCAGCCCGGTCGGAATGAAATACGACCAGGCAGTCGATCGCGAATCCGCATTCGAGATGCTGTCGAAGAAGGCCGATGCCGCGGCGGCCAACAACGATGCCCCGCCTGCCAAGGGCGAGGAGCACGAGGAAGAAGGCGGCTTCGGCCAGGCGGTGAAGGATGCGGTCTTCGGCACCAAGCGCCGCCAGGGCATGATCGAGACGATGGCCAAGCAGACCGTGCGCACGATGGGTTCGCAGGTCGGTCGCCAGATCCTGCGTGGCGTGCTCGGCGGCATTTTCGGCGGCAGCAAGCGCTGACGCCGGGCGCGCAACGATGACGCAGCCGCCGATGGGCCGCTGGCGACCGCCCGCCGAACAGAGCACGGCGCTGATCACCCGTGCCGGCCATGACCGGCTGAAGGCGGAACTCGACGATCTCTGGCGCGTGCAGCGTCCGGAGGTCGTGCGTGCACTGGCAGCGGCGGCGGCCGAAGGCGATCGTTCGGAGAATGCGGAATACACCTATCGCAAGAAGCAGCTCGCCGGCATCGACCGCCGCGTGCGTTACCTGAGCAAGCGACTGCCGCTGCTGCATGTAGTGGAAAGCAGGCCGAGCCATCCCGACCGGGTGTTCTTCGGCGCGCAAGTCACGCTGGAACGCGGCGACAGCGGCGAGGAAGTGCGTTACCGCATCGTCGGACCGGACGAGACCGACGCCGCGCTCGGCCACATCAGTATCGATTCACCGCTGGCGCGTGCGCTGCTCAACAAGCGTGTCGATGACGAATTCGATGCCACGCTGCCGGGCGGCGTGGTGCATTTCGCGATTGTCGAGATCGAGTACGACGCTTAATCGTTGTAAACGACTTCGCCGTAGAGATCGTGCTCGTCGCTGCCCATGATCTGCACCGAAACGAAATCGCCCGGCTTGAGGCCAGCCTCGAAACCGTCCTGGATCTGCACCAAGCCATCGATCTCCGGCGCATCGGCCTTCGATCGCGCGATCGCCAGTTCGCCATCGATCGCATCGACGATGCATTCCTGCACCATACCGATCTTGGCCGCCAGCTTCGCTTCGGAAATCGCCGCCTGGACGTCCATGAAGCGCGCCAGGCGTTCCTGCCGCACTTCGTCCGGCACCGGATCTGGCAGCGCGTTGGCCGCCGCGCCCTCTACCGGCGAATAGGCGAAGGCGCCGACGCGATCGAGCTGCGCTTCCTCGAGGAAATCCAGCAACTCTTCGAACTCGGCTTCGGTCTCTCCGGGGAAGCCAACGATGAAGGTCGAGCGGATCGTCAGTTCCGGGCAGATCGCCTTCCAGCGCTGGATGCGTTCCAGCGTCTTGTCGACCGCGCCGGGGCGCTTCATCAGCTTCAGCACGCGCGGACTGGCGTGCTGGAACGGGATATCGAGGTACGGAAGGATCTTGCCCTCCGCCATCAGCGGAATCACGTCGTCGACGTGCGGGTACGGATAGACGTAATGCAGGCGCGTCCACGCGCCGAGTTCGGACAAGCCTTCGCACAGCGCCTTCATCCGCGTCGCGTACGACTTGCCATGCCACTCGCGTTCGGCGTACTTCAGGTCGACGCCATAGGCCGAGGTGTCCTGCGACACCACCAGCAATTCCTTGACGCCGCCACGCACCAGCTTCTCGGCTTCGCGCAACACGTCGTCCACCGGGCGCGACACCAGGTCGCCGCGCATCGACGGGATGATGCAGAAGCTGCAGCGATGGTTGCAGCCTTCGGAAATCTTCAGGTAGGCGAAATGCTTCGGCGTCAGCTTCAGGCCGTAATCGGGCACCAGATCGATGAAGGGATCATGCTTGGGCGGCAGCGCGACATGCACCGCATCCATCACGCTGGCGTAGTCCTGCGGCCCGCTGATCGACAACACGTCCGGATAGGCCTCGCGAATCACCTCGCTGCGCTTGCCGAGGCAACCGGTGACGATCACCTTGCCGTTCTCGGCCATCGCCTCGCCGATCGCGTCCAGCGACTCCGCCACCGCCGAATCGATGAAGCCGCAGGTGTTCACCACCACCACGTCGGCATCGTCGTAGCTCTGCACCAGGTCGTAGCCCTCGACCCGCAACTGGGTGAGGATGCGCTCGGAATCGACCAGCGCCTTGGGGCAACCGAGGCTGACGAAACCGACTTTGGGCTGGGACAGGGACATGCAGGCCACCGGGAAAGGGTGTGGAATTATAGGGAACCCGCCATTTCCCGGCAGACTTCCCCATGAACATCACCCTCGACACGCCCGATGGCCGCATCGGCGGCTGGCTGGCCCGCCCGGACCGGCCATCGACCATGGGCCTGGTGGTCCTCCAGGAAATCTTCGGCGTCACCGCGCATATCCGCGACATCACCGACCGCTATGCAGGGGAAGGCTTCATCGCGCTGGCACCGGCACTGTTCGATGTCGTCACACCCGGCGTCGACCTCCCCTACGACGGCGACGGCATGCAGCAGGGCCGCACGCTGATCGGTGAACTGGGCTTCGACCGGGCATTGCGGCTGGTGGATGCGGGCGCACGGCGCCTGCGTGAAGAAGGCGCAACGCATGTCGGCGTGGTCGGCTTCTGCTGGGGCGGCACCCTCGCCCTGCTCGCCAACCTGCGGCTCGGCCTGCCCGCCGTGGGGTATTACGGCGCCCGCAATGCGAATTTCCTCGACGAACCCTTGCGCGCACCCATGCTGTTCCACTTCGGCGCCGAAGACGCCTCGACGCCGGCTACCGACATCGAACGCCAACGCGCGGCATGGCCGCAGGCCGCCTTCATGGTCTATCCGGACGCCGGCCATGCCTTCAATCGCGACTGCGACCCATCGCACTATCATGCCGACGCGGCGACGCTTGCCAATGCGGAGACGCTGGCATTTTTCCGGGAACACCTGGCATGAGCGAATTCCAGCTGCATCCGCAACTCGCGGCGGATACGCTTCCGGTCGCATCGTTGCCCTTGTGCGACGTCCTGCTGATGAACGACGCCCACTATCCGTGGCTGATCCTGGTGCCGCGCGTCGCCGATGCCAGCGAACTGCTCGATCTCAACGAAGGCGATCGCACGCGACTATGGCGCGAAATCGATATCGCCTCGCGAGCGCTGCGCGAACAATTCGTGCCCGACAAACTCAACATCGCCGCGCTCGGGAACATGGTGAATCAGTTGCATGTCCACGTGGTCGCCCGATTCAAGGGCGACGCAGCATGGCCGAAGCCGGTGTGGGGCGCGCAGCCGGCGAGGCCGTATCCGGCCGAAGACTCCGTCGAACGCCTGTCGCGCTTGCGCGATGTCCTGGAGCGCCTCGTCAACGAAGGCTGACTATTCCGCCTTCACCACTTGGGTTCCCGCGATCAGGTCATGTCCGCAACGACGGTCGTCGCGGAAAATCAGCAAGGGGTCCACGATCATCGCAAGCGGCCCGATGACGGGAACGTTCGCGATCACTTGCAACGGCAAGTAACGCAGGCCGAGCAATCGACCGAGTGAAGGCTTGGCGCCCGACAGATCGACGATCTTGATTCCCAGCATCTTCTTGCCCCAGGTCTGGCCGGACGCATGCAGCGGAATCCCCTGGACCACGATCAACACGGCGAAGCCGATCACGCCCCACAGCAACATGGTGCCGATGGCGACCTGGTGTCCTTCGGACGCCGCCGTCATGACCGCGCTCCAATAGCCCCCCACGAACATCAGCGGAAAAATGATCACGCCCATGATCAAACCGTCGATGAGGGAAGCCCCGAATCGTTCGCCACGACCGGCGAGATTGGCATCCCCCATGACCGCGACATCGGTGATGGCGGACTCGGGACTGCGGTACGGATTCTGATCTTCCATCGTGCTTCCCCGTGCAGTGAGAATGAAACGGATCAGGTCTTCGGCAGCGTGACGCCGGTCTGTCCCTGGTACTTGCCGCCGCGGTCGCGATAGCTGGTATCGCAGACTTCGTCCGACTGGAAGAACAGCATCTGCGCCACGCCTTCGTTGGCATAGATGCGCGCCGGCAACGGCGTGGTGTTGCTGAATTCCAGCGTCACGTGGCCTTCCCATTCCGGTTCCAGCGGCGTGACGTTGACGATGATGCCGCAGCGCGCGTAGGTGCTCTTGCCGAGGCAGACCACCAGCACGTCGCGCGGGATGCGGAAATACTCGACGGTGCGGGCCAGCGCGAAGGAGTTCGGCGGGATGATGCATTCGTCGGCGGTGATGTCGACGAAGCTGCCGTTGTCGAAATGCTTGGGATCGACAATCGTCGAATTGATGTTGGTGAACACCTTGAACTCGCGGGCGCAGCGCACGTCGTAGCCATAGCTCGAAGTGCCGTAGCTGACGATGCGTTCGCCGTTGACCTGCTTGACCTGCCCGGCCTCGAACGGCTCGATCATGCCGTGCTGATCGGCCATGCGGCGGATCCAGTGGTCGCTCTTGATGCTCATCGGGGTGTCCGGCGGGTAAAGACGGGAATTGTATCGGTGCAGGCGCCGGCGCGGCTCACAGCAAGGTGGCGGAGATCGACGACGTCGCCCGCGGGCGACGGTCCAGCGCCTCCAACAGGCGCTCGGCGACGCGGCGGTAGGCCTGCCCGACCGCGGATTCGGGTTCAGCGGCGGCGATCGGGATGCCGGCGTCGCCCTGCTCCCGGATATGGATGTCCAGCGGCAACGATCCCAGCAGCGGCACGCCGTAACGTTCGGCCATCTTTTCGCCGCCGCCTTCGCCAAAGATGTGCTCGGCATGTCCGCAATTGCTGCAGACGTGCACCGCCATGTTCTCGACGATGCCCAGCACCGGCACGTTCACCTTCTCGAACATCTTCACGGCCTTGCGCGCGTCGAGCGTGGCGATGTCCTGCGGCGTGGTGACGACCACCGCGCCCGCCACCGGGATCTTCTGCGCCAGGGTGAGCTGGATGTCGCCAGTCCCCGGCGGCAGGTCGATGACGAGGATGTCGAGATCGTCCCAACGGGTGTCGTTGAACAGTTGCGTCAGCGCCGAAGTCGCCATCGGCCCACGCCAGATCATCGCGGTGTCCTCCTGGTCGACCAGCGCGCCGATCGACATCAGCTGCAAACCGTGCGCGCGCAGCGGCTCGATCGATTTGTTGTCGGGACTTTCCGGGCGATCGGTCGTCCCCAGCATCATCGGAATGCTCGGGCCATAGACGTCGGCGTCCAGCACGCCGACCCGCAGGCCGGATTGTGCAAGCGCCACCGCCAGGTTCACCGCCGTGGTGGATTTGCCCACCCCGCCCTTGCCGGAGCCGACCGCGATGATGTTGCGGATGCGCGGGTCGGGGGAAAGATTGGGCTGGACGGCGTGGGAATTGAGTCCGGACATCTGGAGAACACTCTGGGAAGGGAGTCGTGGCCGCCGGCGCACACGGGCCCAAGTCGACAACTGTGTATATTTTGCGGCATGGGGGGACGGAGTGGTGATCGCGAGCGTTTGCTGGCATGCCCCTCGTGCCGCTCCATTTCACCGTCAACAACATTCGAGGGGAACCGATCCATGTCGAAATTGCGCCTTGCCCTGCTTGCCGCGATGGCAGCCACGACCGCCGCCAACGCCAGCGAACCCATTCCCGCGGACGCATTTGCGCGCAGGCAGCAAATCCAGTCCGTGTCGATGAGCGCGGATGGCAAGACGCTGGTCGCACTGATCGAAGCCCCCAACTCCAACCACAAGGACACGGCGCTCGCGACCTGGAACCTGGACAACCCATCCGCCGGCTCCGTCGTCACCCCCTCGGGTGAGCGCATGAAATTCATTTTCGCCAGCGCCCTGAAAGCAGGCCGCGTATTGGTGAGCGGCCAGCAGGACTGGACCGGCCAGCTCGGCGGTTGCGGCGAAGGCAACGAAAGTGGCGCCACCAAGACCGTGGTCAACAAGACCTACCTGACCGACGTCAGCCAGAAGAATTTCAGCGAAGCCTTTACCGACAAGAGTTACCGGGCCGGCGTGAGCGAGGACACCCGTCGCTGCCTCGACCTGATGTCGACTGCGCGACTGGTCAATGCACTGCCGCTCGATCCCGAAAACGTGGTCATCCAGCGCTACGAGACCCAGAGCGGACGCAACGATTACTTTCTCTACAACCTGCGCAGCAATGGCGCCAAGTTGCTGTTCCGAGCGGACGACAAGAGTTCGCCGGAGTTGATCAATCCCCGCAATGGCGATGTCCTGGTTCGTGCCGAATCCGAACCCAGCGGCGACGACTACGTCTTCAGTTATTCGATCCGCAATTCCAAGACCGGCGAATTCGAAGCGCAGCCCGCCCTCTCGCACAAGGCCAGCGAACGCTATGCCGTGGAGTTCCAGGGCATCGACGAGAGCACCGGCAAATACTATGTGTTGACCGACAAGTTCTCGGACTTGATGCAGGCCCGCATGTACGACCCGGTCACGAAGAAATTCGACGAAGAACCGCTGGTCGCGCATCCGCAGTACTCGATCGGCCGACTCATCCTCGGCAAGCAGCCGCACGACTTCAACAAGGTGCTCGGCTTCACCGTCGATGGCCTGGAGACGGAAGTCGTCTACACCGACAAGGATCTGGCAGGACTTCAGGCCGGACTGAAGCAGGCCTTCCCCAAGCAGACGGTATTCATCCAGAGCTACAACGACGATTACTCGCGCGTCCTGTTCACGACCGAAAGCGCACAGCATTCGCCGTCCTACCACTTGCTGTTGAACCGCAAGAACGTGATGGACATCGGCAGCGAACGGCCGTGGATCAATCCCGCGCAGCTCGGCGAAGAACGATTGATCACCTACAAGGCGCGCGACGGCATGGAAATCCCGGCCATCGTCGATCTTCCCGCCGGCTGGAAACAGGGCGACGCACCGGTGCCAGCGGTGGTGCATCCGCATGGCGGTCCCTGGGCGCGCGACAACGCCGGCTGGGATGCTTCCGGCTGGGTGCCCTTCATGACATCACGCGGCTATGCCGTGATTCGTCCGCAATACCGTGGCTCGACGGGCTTCGGTCGCAAGCTGTGGCTCGCCGGTGACGGCCAATGGGGCCTGAAGATGCAGGACGACAACGACGATGCCGCCGACTGGCTGGTCAAGCAGGGCATCGCCAAGCCCGGCAACATCGCGATCTTCGGCTATTCCTATGGCGGTTTCGCCGCTTCGGCCGCCGTCGTGCGCCCAGGTGGACCTTTCAGCTGCGCCATCGCCGGCGCCCCGGTCACCGACCTGGCACGCATCGGCCGCAACTGGAGCGAAGGCCGGCTGCAACGCATCCTGCAGGGCAATACCGTCAAGGGCATGGACCCCATGAAGAACACCGACAAGGCCAGCATCCCGGTCCTGCTGTTCGTGGGTGACCGCGACGTCCGTACGCCGGCCTTCCACGCCAAGGGCTTCTACGACGCCGTGCAGGGGCGCGTCCCCGCCAAGTTCCTGCTGGTCCCGAACCAGAAGCACCAGATGCCCTGGACCTACGAGGCGCAGATGTTGACGCTTCCGGCCATCGAGAGCTTCCTGCAGAAAGACTGCAAGAGATCCTGAGTCCTGTGTGCAGGTGCACAACAACCGGTTGGCTTGTCCAACCGGTTGTTGCCGTTGCGGATTGTCTTAGCAGTCAGACATTAATTTTTTGTGACATGTATCAATTTTTAACCGGTTAATTACATAAAACAAACACAAAACGGCCAATTCAAGACCCGCCTACCTATACTCCCTGAACAAATACGTAATTAATGGGGAGTCACCACGTGCGATCTGTCAACCGTAAATTGCCTTTGTTCCTGGCTGTCATGGGCTGCCTCTATGGCTCTTCCGCGCTCGCCCAGTCGACGCCGCAGGACAAGCCGCAGTCCGAGCAACCCGCCAGCGACGCCAAGAAGAAAGACGGCAAAGCCGAAGCCAAGAGCAGCGATCTCGGCACGGTCACCGTCACCGGCTCGCTGATCAAGCGCAAGGAATTCGATTCGATCTCGCCGGTGCAGGTGATTACCGCCGATACCAGCGTCATGGTTGGCCAGACCGACACCGCCCAGTTCCTGCAGAAGTCCAGCGTCGCTGCCGGCGCGACCCAGATCACCAACCAGTTCAGCGGCTTCGTCGTTGAAGGTGGTACCGGCGTGCAGACCATTTCGTTGCGTGGCCTTGGCGCCAACCGCACCCTGGTGTTGTTGAACGGCAATCGTCCCGGTCCCGGCGGCACCCAAGGCCAGGTCGGCGCGTTCGACCTCAACGTGATCCCGCAGATCATCCTGCAGCGCGCCGAAATCCTGAAGGACGGTTCGTCCTCGATCTACGGTTCCGACGCCGTGGCCGGCGTGGTCAACCTCATCACCCGCAAGAACATCTCCAAGCCGGAGATTTCGATCACCGCCAGCGATCCGGTCCATGGCGGCGGCAAGTCCCTCTCCGTCTCCGGGCTGGTGGGCTGGAACTTCAACCGCGGCAACATCGCCCTGGCGGCAAGCCTCGACAAGTCGGAAGCGCTGAAGAAGGGCGACCGCAGCTACCTCAGCTGCTCGAACGACCTCACGTACGGCACCTACGGCCAGCGCATCGACCGCCAGGATCGCTCGATCCTCGCCGGCAGCAAGCTCGCCGGTTGCAACAACATGTACTTCAACACCGTGATCGATGTCGTCACCGGTCGGCGTTACATCCCGTCGCCGGATGGCACGACCGTCGGCATGATTCCCGGCTATCGCCCGCGCGCCAACAAGACCTACGGCCCGAACAACACCGGACAGGCCTATTACGAGGACGTGCTCAACGGCGACTTCCTCAAGAATGCCGATATCGTGAACCGCCAGCAGCACGGCACCCTCTATGGAACCGCCGACTTTGCGCTGAGCAGCACGGTCAATTTCACCGCTGAAGTGCTCTACAACCAGCGCAAGACCGAAGCACGCGGCTTCCGCCAGTTCTTCCCGATTGTTGCCACCAATGCAATCTATGACGCTTATTCGGACAACCCGAACTATGTCGCCAAGGTTCCCAGCGGGCTGGCTGAGCCGATCATGCCGTTCCGCGACGACTGGAACGTCAAGGTCGATTACCTCTACGGCGTGTTCGGACTCGACGGCCAGCTTCCGTTCAAGGACTGGACCTGGAAGGTCAGCACGGCATACACCCGATCGAAGGGTACTTACGAACACCTGGACATCCTGAAGTCCAAGTCCGGCGACGCCAACTACACCGATATCGCACCGAAGCTCGACTATTTCGATCCGGGCTTCCTCAACGGCTCGCGCATGAACGAGCTGGTGAATGCGATCGGCGCCTGGACCAAGGGCACCACCACCTACAACCAGCTCGACGTCAATGGCTCGCTCAGCGGTACGCTGTTCCACCTGCCCGCCGGTGACGTCGGCGCTGCCTTCGGCGTCGATTACCGTCGCTACAGCATCAACGACCAGCCCAGCGTGGAATCGACGAGCGGCAACACCTGGGGTTACTCCTCGGCCCAGATCACCCGCGGCACCGACAAGGTCAAGGAAGTTTTCGGCGAAATCGAAGTCCCGCTGCTGAAGGGCATTCCCGGCATCGAAGCGCTGACGGCAAACGCCTCGGCACGCGCCTTCAAGTACGACTCCGTGAAGGGCGGCTGGGACAATGTGTGGAAGCTCGGACTGAGCTGGCAGATCACCCCGGCGATTCGCCTGCGCGCCACCAAGGGCACCTCGTTCCGCGCGCCCGGCCTGTACGAACTGTACCTGGGCAACCTGTCCGGCTTCGTGTCGCAGACCTCGATCGACCCCTGCATCAACTGGGGTGACAGCCAGAATCCCAAGATTCGCGCCAACTGCTCCGCGGCCGGCATCCCGAACAACTACACCGGCGGCGGCTCCACGGCCGAAGTCTTCCAGGGCGGTGGTGCTGGCTTCCTGAAGCCGGAAACCTCGCGGGCATTCAGCGGCGGCATCGTGTTCACGCCGTCCTTCGCACCGATCAGCGTTGCGCTGGACTACTACGACTACCAGATCTTCGGTGAAATCACGAGCCTGGGCGCGAGCACGATCCTCGGCGGCTGCTATGGCGCCACGGTCTACCCGAACGACTTCTGCAAGATGTTCTCGCGCAACGCGCCGAACGCCGCGGTCGATCCCAACAAGATCACGACTGTCCACGCGACGTACGTCAACATCAACAAGGAACGCGCGCGCGGCTACGACATGATCATTCGCTACGACAACAAGTTCAGCTTCGGCAAGCTTGAAGTCGAGGCCAACATCACGCGTGCGATCGAAGACACCTCGCAGTTGTTCAGCACCGCGGCTGCCAGCGGTTTCAGTACTTCCAATGCCACCGGCTACATCGGCTATCCGAAGTGGGTGGGCGACCTGCGCACGTCGCTCCGCCGCAACGACTTCACCTACACCTGGGGCATGAACTACGTCGGGCAGACCAAGAACTTCGACGTCAGGGAAGTCACCACGGCAACCGACAGCTACTTCGGCTATGTCGGCGGCCTGCGCCTGGTCCATGCCAAGGCCCGCCTGTACCACACCGCTTCGGTGCAGTACTCGCACGGCAACTGGTCGATGCTGTTCGGCGTGCGCAATCTGTTCGACAGCAAGCCGCCGCTGGTGTCTTCCGGCGTCGCCACCAAGTACGGCAACATCCCGGCCTTCGCGACCCAGTACGACATCTACGGCCGCACGCTGTTCGGCCGCTTCAACTACAAGTTCTGAGGTTGAACGCAGCACCTGCAAACGGGAACCCCGCTTCGGCGGGGTTCTTTTTTGCCCAACTTCCATACCAGCTGAACATGCGGCGTAGCGACAGGACACATTCACCGTGTTCGGCTATAAGTCTCTCCAATGCCGATGCCCGGCATCCAAGGAGTTTCCGAACCATGCGCAAAACCCTGATCGCCCTCTGCCTGTCCGCCCTCCCGCTGGCTGCATTCGCCCAGCACGCATCGCCGGTCGGAACATGGACGACCATCGACGACGCGACCAACAAGCCGAAGTCCACCGTCGAGATCTACACCACGACCAATGGCTCCCTGGCCGCCAAGGTGGTTGAAGTGCTGCAGTCCGACCAGGGACCGCACCCGGTATGCGAAGCCTGCTCCGGCGAACGCAAGGGCAAGCCCGTCGAAGGCATGGTCATCATGTGGAACGTCCGCAAGGACGGCGACACCTGGGACGGCGGCAAGATCCTCGATCCGCACAACGGCAAGACCTATTCCGTGAAGCTGACCCCGAGCGCCGATGGCAGCAAGATGGAAGTGCGCGGCTACATGGGCTTCTCGCTGCTCGGTCGCAGCCAGACCTGGATCCGCAAGCACTGATCGCACCAGGCATCGCTCCACCACACGGGCCCGGCATCGCCGGGCCTGTTTTTTGGGGCCCATGCGATAATCGCGAACCCCGCGTCACATGACCTTCCCGATGTCGTCTCCGACCCTCGTCACCTGCGCCCTGCCCTATGCCAACGGGCAGATCCACCTCGGCCACCTGGTGGGTTACATCCAGGCCGACATGTGGGTGCGCGCGCGCCGGATGGAGGGCCGCGAGGTGCATTTCGTCTGCGCCGACGATACCCACGGCACACCGATCATGCTGGCGGCGGAAAAAGCCGGGCAGACGCCGGAAGCGTTCATCGCCGGCATCCAGCAAGCGCACGAACGCGATTTCGCTGCCTTCCATGTCGCCTTCGACCATTACGATTCGACCAACTCCGCGGGCAATCGCGCGCAGACCGAATCGATCTATGCACGCCTGCTCGCAAATGGCCACATCGGCAAGCGCAGCGTGTCGCAGCTCTACGATCCCGAACGCGGGATGTTCCTGCCCGACCGCTACGTGCGCGGTACCTGCCCCAACTGCGGCAGCCCCGACCAGTACGGCGACAACTGCGAAGTCTGCGGCGCCACTTATGCCCCGACCGAGTTGAAGAATCCCAAGTCCGTGGTGTCCGGCGCGACGCCGGTGCTACGCGATTCCGAACACTACTTCTTCGAGCTTGGGCAGTTCGAGGCCTTCCTGCGCGAATGGCTGTCCGGCGATGTCGCAATCCCCGGCGTGAAGGCCAAGTTGCAGGAATGGCTGGACGGCGATGGCGGCCTGCGCGCCTGGGACATCTCGCGCGACGCGCCCTACTTCGGCTTCGAAATCCCCGGCGCGCCCGGCAAGTATTTCTACGTTTGGCTGGATGCGCCGATCGGTTACCTGTCCAGCTTCGAGGTGCTGTGCAAGGAACGCGGCCTGGACTTCGACAACTACCTGCGCGCCGGCAGCAATGCCGAAATGCACCACTTCATCGGCAAGGACATCGTCAACTTCCACGGCCTGTTCTGGCCGGCGGTGCTGCATGGCTCCGGCCAGCGCACGCCGACGCGCCTGCACGTCAACGGCTATCTGACCGTCGACGGCGCCAAGATGTCGAAATCGCGCGGCACCTTCGTGATGGCGCGTACCTATCTCGAACAGGGCCTCGACCCCGAAGCCTTGCGTTACTACTTCGCTGCGAAATCATCCGGTGGCGTCGACGACCTCGACCTCAACCTCGGCGATTTCATCGCCCGCGTGAACAGCGACATCGTCGGCAAGTTCGTCAACCTTGCCAGCCGCTGCGCCGGTTTCATCGAAAAGCGTTTCGACGGCATGCTCGCCGCAACGCTGCCGGAAGCGGCGATGTACGACGATTTCGTCAAGCGTCTTGCTGCGATCCGTGCCGCCTACGCCAACGACGACATCGCGCAGGCGCTGCGCCTGACCATGACGCTGGCCGACGAGGCCAACAAGTACATCGACGAGCGCAAGCCGTGGGTCATCGCCAAGCAAGATGGCGCCGACGCCGAACTGCAGGCCGTGTGCACCCAGGGCATCAACCTGTTCCGCGTACTGGCGCTGGCGCTCGCTCCGGTGTTGCCCGACGTTTCCAGGCGCGTCGCCGAGTGGCTGCAGGCGCCATTGTCGGCGTGGACGGATTGCGACCGTCCGCTCCTCGCGCAACGAATCAACGCTTACCAGCCGCTGTTCACCCGAATCGACCCGAAACAGATCGACGCCATGACCGAAGCTTCGAAAGACACCTTGCAGCAAGCCACGACCGCGCCGGCCACGACGACGGCCGCCACCGAAACGAAGAGCGAGCCGGCCTTCATCGGGATCGACGATTTCGCCAAGCTCGACCTGCGCGTGGGCAAGGTGCTGGAGTGCGGCTTCATCGAGGGCTCCGACAAGCTGCTGCGCTTCCTGCTCGATGCCGGCGACCTCGGCCAGCGCCAGATCTTCTCCGGCATCCGCGCCAGCTACGGCGAACCGGAAAAGCTCGTGGGCCGCAGCGTGGTGTTCATCGCCAACCTCGCCCCGCGCAAGATGCGTTTCGGCACCAGCGAAGGAATGATCCTGTCCGCCGGCTTCGACGGCGGCGGACTGTTCCTGCTCGACGCCGACAGCGGTGCGCTGCCGGGCATGCCGGTGCGGTGAACCGTCACGATCTGGTCGAACGCCTCGACCGCCTGCTGCCGCAGACGCAATGCGGCCAGTGTGGTTACGACGGCTGCCACCCCTATGCCGAGGCGATGGCGCGGGGTGAAGCTGGCATCGACCACTGCCCTCCTGGCGGCGATGAAGGCGCGATCGCGCTTGCCGCAGTGCTTGGCGTTGACGCGCGTCCCTACGATCGTACGCGCGGCGAATGCAAGTCGGCGATCGTGGCGGAAATCATCGAAGACGAATGCATCGGCTGCACCAAGTGCATCGCCGCCTGCCCGGTCGACGCGATCATCGGCGGATCGAAGTTGATGCACGTGGTGATCGACGAACTCTGCACCGGCTGCGAGTTGTGCATCCCGCCCTGCCCGGTCGATTGCATCGTGATGAAGCCGGCGGTCGGCGCCCTTGGCGTCAGCGCGTCGCCTTGACCCCGCACGCCGAACACACGCGCTCGACCTTGTAGCCGCGCGCCTTCAATCCTTCCACCAGGCCATCCGGTCCGAGCAGGTGCAGGGAACCGACCACCACCAGCGTGTCTTTCTCGCCGGGCGCGTCGATCATGGATGCCAGACGCGGCAACCAGTGGGCATTGCGATCGGCATCGATGGCGCGATAGGCATCCGGGTAGTGGTCGCGCATCTTCAACCCCATGTCGTTCCACAGGGCATCGGCATCGCCGGCACGCCAGGCCTTGTGCAGGGTTTCGATCTCGCCGGCAGTCGAACCATCGTCGTCGAGCGATTCCTCAAGCATCTGCACCTGGTCCTTCTGCGACAGTCCGGACAGGAATTGCACCTGTTCGGCGACCGTTTCCAGTCCGAGCGTCTGCTTGCCGCCATCGCTGGCGGCCTTGCTCATGTGTTCGTCCAAGCCGAATTCCGGCGACATGCCGGCTGCCTGGTATTCGAGCTGGGTGATCATGATCGCGACGAACCATGGCTTGAAGCGCCGCAGCATTTCAGGACTGAGTCCGGACTTCGCCAGTTCTGCTTCGTGCTTCTTGGCCCATGCCGCGAACTTGGCTTGCTGCTTCGGCGTCAGGTCGTTGTCGAGCGTGGTGCTGTCCATCCGGAACCCGGACTTGAACAACGCCATCGCGGCGGCGTTCTTGTCCTGCATTTCCGTCGGGGATATCTCGAACACCACCTTCGTCGATTTCGCCAACGCGGCATCGACGTCATTCGACAACGGGTAGTCACTGGCCTTGAGGACGTGGAAGGAACCGAGCAGGTAGACGCAATTGTCGGCATCGCAAGCCTTCCACAGCAGCGGCACCGGACGCGACGTCGCCGGCGCGGCATCGCGCGCCAGTGCGCTTCCGCAGGAAAGGAGCAGTGCCAGGCCAAGCATGCGGAAGAGATTCATTCGTGCGTGTCTCACTGGGTTCGGATTCGAAGGGATCAGCGACCGCGCAGGAACCAGCGGTCGATGTCGGCAAGGGAGAAATGCGCCCAGGTCGGACGACCATGGTTGCACTGGCCGGAACGTTCCGTCGCTTCCATGTCGCGCAGCAAGGCGTTCATTTCCGGAATGGTCAGGCGGCGATTGGCGCGCACCGCGCCATGGCAGGCCATGGTCGAAAGCAGTTCGTCGCGCGTTTCCGCCACGCGCCGGCTGGCACCGTGTTCGCGCAGGTCGGCAAGGACATCGCGCACCAGCCCTTCGGTGTCGCCATTGGCGAGCAGTGCCGGCACCGAGCGGATGACCACACTGCCCAGGCCCGAGCGCGTCAGTTCGAAACCGAGCGATTGCAATGTCGCGGCCTCCTGCTCGGCGACTTCGGCTTCGCGTTCGGCGACCGCGAGCGTGATCGGCACCAGCAGCGGTTGCGTGCGCAGGCCCAGGCCATCGTGCGCGGTCTTCAGGCGTTCGTAGCCGATGCGTTCGTGCGCGGCGTGCATGTCGACCACGATCAGGCCATCGCGTGCTTCGGCAAGAATGTAGATACCGTGCAATTGCGCCACGGCGTAGCCCAGCGGCGGGATTTCGCCGGGTGCTTCCATCGGCATGGCCGCCGGCATTGCCATCGACGACGACTGTTCCGACGGTGAGGCATACAGCGACTGCCACGCCTGCGTCGTCTGCTCGGCAACACGCAAGCCCAGCCCGCTTTGCGCGAACGATTGCGGCAACGACATGCCGGCTGGCGCGAACGCCGGTCGATCGCCGGTTGCAGCCGTCGGCGTCGTCGCCTCGCGCCCTGCCCGCGCTTCCGCCAATGTCGCCGCGACGGCGTGGTAGACGGCATCGTGGATCAAGCGCGCATCGCGGAAACGCACTTCGTGTTTGGCCGGATGCACGTTGACATCGACCCGGCGTGGATCGAGCGCCAGGAACAACACATAGGCCGGCTGACGGCCGTGATAGAGCACATCGGCGTATGCCTGCTTCACCGCATGCGCGATGGTGCGATCGCGAATCGAACGGCCATTGACGTAAACGTATTGCTGGTCGGCGCTGGCGCGGTTGTAGGTGGGATCGGCAACCCAGCCGGAGACCTCGATGCCGCCCGCTTCGTGTTGCAGATGCAGGGCGTGGGCGAGGAACTCCGCGCCCAGGGTTTCCTGCAGGCGTCCCTGCGCGAACAGTCCGGCGTCATTGGGCTCACCGCGATAGCGTCGCGATGGCTTGCCGTTGTGGCTGAGGCGCAACTCGATGTCGGGACGCGCCAGCGCCAGCGAGCGCAACCACTCTTCGATATGCCCGAGCTCGGTGCGTTCGGCGCGCAGGAACTTGCGCCGTGCCGGCGTGTTGAAGAACAGGTCGCGCACTTCCACCGTGGTTCCGGTCGGATGCGCCTTCGGTACGACCTCGCCGATGCGGCCACCCTCGATGGCGAGTTCAGCGCCATGGTCGGCATCGCGATGGCGCGAACCGAGGCTGAAACGACTCACCGAAGCGATCGACGGCAACGCTTCGCCGCGAAACCCGAGCGTGCCCACTGCCTCGAGATCGTCCAGCGAGGCGATCTTGCTGGTGGCATGGCGCTGGATCGCCAGCGGCAATTCGTCGGCGGGAATGCCACCGCCATCGTCGCGCACGCGGATCAGGCGGGTGCCGCCATCCTGCAATTCGATTTCGATGCGATGCGCGCCGGCATCGAGCGCGTTCTCGACCAGTTCCTTGACCACCGATGCCGGCCGTTCCACCACTTCGCCCGCGGCGATCTGGTTGATCAGGGTTTCGGGCAGTTGGCGAATCGGCATCGGGCACACGGATCGGGATGATCCGTGATGATACCGGGAGGTCCTCAGGGCCGCGCGGCGGTATTGCTTGCCCCACCCATGTACATCGCGGCGTACTGCGTGCCCGGCGGCGGCTGGCGGCGGAAATAGGTGTGAATGCCGTTCAGCACGGCGCGCGCGAGTTCACGCTGGTAGTCGGGATTGTTGAGCTTGCGCTCTTCCCCGGGGTTGCTGATGAAAGCCGTCTCGACCAGCATCGACGGCACGTCCGGCGAACGCAGCACCACGAAATTGGCACGGTCGATCTCGCCACGATGGGTCTTGCCGAGATCGGCGAGGCCACGCAGCACCTGGCTGGCGATTTCCTCGGAGGCGCGCTGGGTGGCGCTCTGCGAGAGATCGAGCAGTACCGAAGCCAGCGTATTGTCCTTGTCGCGCAGGCGCACGCCACCGACCAGGTCGGCGGCGTTTTCCTGGTCGGCCAGCCAGCGCGCGGCCTGCGAGGTCTGGCCACGCCGCGACAGCACCCAGACCGACGAACCGCTCGCCGAGGGATCGGTGAAGGCGTCGGCGTGGATCGCCACGAACATGTCGGCCTTGTGCTGGCGTGCGAGCTGGTAGCGCCGCACCAGCGGGATGAAGAAATCGGAATCGCGGGTGAGATAGGCCTTCATCCCCGGCGTCGCGTTGACCTGGCGCGCCAGCTCCTTCGCCACTTGCAGGGTGATGTTCTTCTCGAGGCTGCCCGCTGCGCCGTGGGCGCCGGTGTCCTGGCCGCCGTGGCCGGCATCGATGGCGATCAGCAGCGGACGACCACCGCCGCGCTTGGCGACGTCGGCGACGGTGCGGACAGGCGCCTGCGCGGTCGGCGTGGTGTTCGGCGGCGGCGCGACGACCACCGGCGGTCGTTCGACCACGGGCTGTTGCGCCGGCGGCTGTTCGACGAGCTGCGGCTCACTGGTCGTTGCCGGTGCGCTCTGTGTTGCGGCGGCGACCGGACGGGCATCGCCCTCGCCGTCGTCCGGCCACTCGATCACCAGCACGCGACCGTTGGCGTTCGATTCCATGTGGGGACGGATCGCCACGGTGTCGCCGCGCAGGTCGAAGACCAGTCGCGCCGAACCCGGCTCCGGGGTTCCGCTGCGGACGCCGCGGACCAGGCCCGCGCCATAAGGCATCGGCAGGTCCGACGAGACCGCGCTGTCCTTGAAATCGACGACCAGGCGGCGCGGATTGTCGAGGTTGATGATGGTGTATTGGGCGTCGCGGTCGAGCTGGATCTCGGCCCGGGTGCCGGTCGCGCCCTGGCTCACGCGCACGGCGCGCACGTCCGCGGCCCACGACGGAAGCGCGAGCAGCAGAAGGATCATCGGGATCGCTGTTCGTACCGCGCGCACTACTCGCCCCTGGACCAAGCCTTGCCGATTCAAGCATCCTGCCTGCGTCATTTCAACGAATTCCTTGCGAATCGGGAACTTGGGTCAGCAATCTCTCAGGTTCCTCGAGCTTTTCCAGCCACTCCCGTCCCGTTTCCGTGTCCGCATCGAAGCTGGCGGCACGTCCCGAACCCGCGACCTCGAGCCTGACATGGAGATCGGCCGGCGGCAATGCGCCGGCGCCCCGCTCCGGCCATTCCACCAGCCACAGGCGGCCGTCGTCGGGGTCGAGACCGAGGAATTCCAGCTCACCGGCATCACCGATGCGATAGAGGTCGAGGTGGAGGGCGTCACCCGAGGCGATCGGATAGCGCTCGACCAGCGTGTAGGTCGGGCTGCGGATCGCGCCTTGCACACCCAACGCGCGCAGCATCGCCCGCGCCAGGGTCGACTTGCCGGCGCCGAGATCGCCGTGCAGCCAGACGACGGCACGCGCCGGCAGCCGTCGCGCCAATGCACCGGCCAAGGCGATCGTGGCGGCTTCGTCGGAAAGATGGATCGGGAGACCGGGTTTCATCCAGCCATTCTCCGTGGAAACACCGACGGCAGCGCAGCGATGAGATCTGAAGCGAGCAAGCCATGTTCGCCCTGTCGTTCGGCGACGACATCGCCGGCCGCGGCATGCAGCACCGCGCCGATCCATGCCGCGGCGAACGCATCGTGATGCTGCGCACGCAAGGCCGCGACGATTCCGGTCAGGGTGTCGCCCATGCCAGCCGAGGCCATCCCGGGATTGCCGCCTTCGACGACGCGTGTGTCTTCGCCATTCGCGGCGACCAACGTGCCGTGGCCTTTCAGCACTGCGACGCAGCGATAGCGTTCGGCCAATGCCTGCGCGCTACCGAAACGATCGGCTTGCACGTCATCGGTGGAGATTCCAAGCAGACGCGCCGCTTCTCCCGGATGCGGCGTGATGACGCTGCCCGCCGGCAATGGTCGTCGTTGGGCGCGCGCGACCAGGGTCAACGCATCGGCATCGATCACCAACGGGCGCCCCGATGACAGCGCCGCTTCCAGCAACGATTCCGCCCAGGGATCGCGTCCAAGGCCGGGACCGATGGCGATCACGTCGGCACTGTCGATCAACTCGGCGATGCCTGTCGGCGATTCGACCGCATGCACCATGCATTCCGGGCGTCGCGCCAACAGCATCGCGACATGTTCCGCGCGCGTTGCCGCCGAAACGCGCCCCGCGCCCGCGCGCAACGCCGACTCCGCACACAGGGCCAAGGCACCACCCATGCCGCGGCCACCACCGATGCACAGCACGTGGCCGAACATGCCCTTGTGGGCATCGCGGGGACGTTGCGGGATCTGCGCCTGGGCATCGGCAAGCGTGGCCACTTGATGTCGCGAGGCTGCGGTCATGCGCGGATTCTATACTTTGCGCATCGTGTCCACGCCCAATGCTCCCGCTGCGAACGAGCCACAACGACTGCGCCGGCAGATCGAAGCGCTGGCACGCGCCCGTGGTTTCCAGCGCTTCGGCGTGTCCGGCGTCGAACTCGGCGAGGACATCGCGCATCTCGAGCGCTGGCTGTCGCAGGGCCGCCACGGCGACATGGCGTGGATGGAACGCAACCACGACAAGCGCAGCGCGCCGGAACAACTGGTGCCGGGCACCTTGCGCGTGATCTGCGTCGGCATGGATTACGGCCAGGATCCCGAGCCCGCATGGGCGACCCTCGACGATGGCGAACGCGCCTACGTCGCCCGTTACGCGCTGGGTCGCGACTACCACAAGCTGATGCGCAAGCGCCTGCAGCTGCTCGCCGACGACGTCGCCGCGATGATCGGCCCGCTCGGCCATCGCGTCTTCGTCGATTCCGCCCCGGTGCTGGAACGCGCATTGGCGCGCAACGCTGGCCTCGGCTGGATCGGCAAGCACACCTGCCTGATCGACAAGGACGGCGGTTCGTGGTTCTTCCTCGGCGAACTGTTCGTCGATCTCGACCTGCCCGTCGACGCGCCCGCCGGCAACCACTGCGGCACCTGCGCGCGCTGCATCGACATCTGCCCGACCCAGGCGATCGTCGCGCCCTACCAACTCGACGCCCGGCGTTGCATCGCCTATCTCACCATCGAGCACGAAGGCGCGATCGACGAGGCGCTGCGCCCGCTGATCGGCAACCGCATCTTCGGTTGCGACGATTGCCAGCTGATCTGCCCGTGGAACAAGTTTGCCCGGCGCAATGACGAAGCCGATTTCCGCGCCCGCAACGCCCTCGACACCGCGACCTTGCCGCAACTGTTCGCCTGGAACGAGGACGAATTCCTCAGTCGCAGCGAAGGCAGCGCGATCCGTCGCAGCGGCTATCAGCGCTGGCGCCGCAATATCGCGGTGGCGCTGGGCAATGCGCCGTCCACGCCGGACGTGATCGCCGCGCTGGAATCCGCGCGCAACGAAGCGGATGCACTCGTTGCCGAACACGTGCAATGGGCGCTGGCCCAGCACCTGCGCTAGAACCCGGCGCCTATTCCGCTGCCGTCCACAACGTGATGTCGTAGACGAAGGCATCGACGCCGTGCTCGACCTTGGCGAAGACCTGGCGCGCACCGGCAACGAGCGGTTGCATCTCGATTTCGAGCACGCCAGCCCTGCGTACCGCCTTGAGCCGCGGGTCGGACAACGGCAGGCGCTGGTCGAGCAGCGATCCGGAATCGTCGAGCGCGAGGATCCGCAAATGACGCGCGCCGGCCTTGGCCATCCAGTCGGGCAGCTCGATCCGCCAGCGCCAGCGATCGCCAGTTACGACTGTCTGCGGAACCCCCGTACCGATATCGAATGCCTCGTTCGCCCGCGCGAATTTCAGCAGTCGCTGTTGCCCGAAGTGCAGCTGGCTGCGATAGCAACGCAAGGCGTCGCGCTTGCGTTCCAGCGCCTGCGCATCCAGCACCAGCGACCATTCCTGGGCGGCAGTGGATGGCGGGACATGGATATGGAACGCGCCGGCCTGCACGCCGGGAAAGCGCCGCAACGCAAGCGTCGCCAGCAACGCCAGCGCCGAATGATCGGGATGGTAATCGCCGAAGGCCGGCACCATCACCAGCGTCGGGGCGAAATCGGCCATCACGTCAGTCAATGTGTCGATCGCCTCCGCGGAGCGTGTCGGCGCCAGCAAGGTCGTCAAGCCACCATCCGGCCAGCCGACGTGGATGCCATCCAGTCCGTCGCACTGCAATGCATCCAGCGCAGCCTCGGCTTCGGCCCGGCGCAATGCGCCCCAGCGCTTGCGCGCCTGCGCATCGAGCCGCCAACGGCGTTCGCTCAGGCGCTGCGGCCACGGATTGTTGTCGCCATCGGTCGCGAACAGCACGCGTGCGCGGCCACCAGCCCGTGTCACCGCTTGCAGCAATCCCCCGCAGGCGATGATCTCGTCATCGGGATGCGGTGCGACCACCAGCAGGCGGGTATCGGAATCGAAAGCGGGCATCATCGCGTCATTGTGCATGCGCGGCTTTCAGCTGCCTTGCCGCGGGGCACCACAGCAGGCGATAGCGCCCGGCCTGCGGAAGATCGATCACCGCATCGGCGGAATCGAACTGCAGTTCCGGTCCGAGTTGGGCGATGCGTTCGCCATCGAGCCGCAACCAGCGATAGCAGCCCGGGATCATCGCCGCGACACGCAACGGCCCCGCGGCTTGCTCGCCCAACTCGCGCCCCGCCACCCATTCGCCGTTGGCATAGGGGATGAAGTCCGCGCGCAGGGCCTGCAGGTCCGCATCCGGCATGCGCTCCGGGTGCATCACATGCGCCTGGCTGGAACGGATGTCAGGGACAATCGTGTCCGCCAACAAACCACGACGCAGTCGTTCCTGAGTGACCATCTCCAGAACCGGATGGAAGGCGCGGCGGCGATAGATGCCCTCGCCCTTGGCGTCCATCACGATGTCGGCCGGCGTCGTGATCGCCAATACGGTCGCCAATTGCTGGCGATATTCCTGCAGGCGATCGCGCCACGGCGCGCGCGAAGCCAGCAGGACCGCTGCCAGCAGCGCGTAACCGACCCATGCCGCTGTCGGCTGGATCCGCAGCCGTCCGAGCCCGCGCAACAGCACTCCACCCAGCCACGGCACGAACAGCGGCAGCACCGGCAGATAGTCCTGCGATGTCAGCAGCGGCCAAACGGCATAGAGGAAGATCGCAAACAGACCGCAGGACCCGGCAACGAACCAGCGTTGCGCGGTCAATGCCGGAGTGGCGGAACGGCGGATCGATCGCCAGGCCAACACTCCGGCAACCAGCGCGACGATGCCCGCTTCGACGCAGCGCAACGCCAATTGCCGCGTATCCGCATCGCGACCGAATCCCGGCAGCAGGTTGTGCCCGAGCACCGCTTCGTGCATCGCGGCCAATCCGCCACGCGCCGCAACGATGGCGATGACGATCGCGACCACGGCAGTCGCAGCAACAGCACCAAACGTCAACCCTCCGGCCAGCGATCGCCAATTCGGCCGCGCCTGTTTCGGTAAACAGACCAACACGAAGATCGCCGTCACCAGCGCGCACGCCAGCAGCGGCATCGTTTTCAGCGAAGTCGCCATCGCCACGCCGACCGCAAGTCCGGTCAGCAATGATCGCCACACCGGTCGACGCACCAGCACGAAGGCGGCCATCGCCGCGATCCACGCCAATGCCCACAGCGTGTCGGCACGGAACTGCCCGGCCATGCGCTGATAGGTCGGTTCCAGCGCCAGCAGCGCCAATCCGAAACTCGCTGCCGCGCTCCCCCACAGTGCACGACCGCAACGCCACGCCAGCACGAAGGCGGCGACCGCCAACGGCACCATCGCCAGGCGCATCCAGTCGAGGATGTCGGCGCGCTCGCCGAGCAGCGACAACAACGGCGCGCACGACATGTGGAACAACGGCATGTGGTTGTCGAAGGCGTCGCGATAGGGAACGCCGTGTTGCGTCCACGCCCACACCACGTGCAGGTGTTGCGGTTCGTCGGAATCGAGGGCGGCGCCACGCACCAGCAACAGCCGCAGGATCGCGTACAGCACCATGAGCATGGCGCCGCCGTGGATTGCGATCCGCTTCATTTCAGCGCGTGCGCTGCCCGAGCTCGGCGATCAGGGCATCGGTCACCGCGTCGCCGGTGGCTGCCCCGCCCTTCAGCGCCGGCAGGGTGCGATCGGCCAGGCGCTTGCCCAGCTCGACGCCGAACTGGTCGAAGGCGTTGATGCCCCACAGCACCGACTGCGCGTGCACGCTGTGTTCGTAGAAGGCGATCAGCGCCCCCAGCGACTCCGGCGTCAGCGCGTCCAGCAGCAGCAAGGTGCTGGGACGGCCGCCGCGATAGTTGCGATGCGGATCCTCCGACGACTCGCCCATCGCCAAGGCCTGCGCCTGCGCCAACAGGTTGGCCAGCAACAGTGCGTGGTTCTCGGCGTGCGCATGATCGGCATTGACCACGCCGATCAGGTCCATCGGCACGATCCCGGTGCCCTGGTGCAGCATCTGGAAATAGCTGTGCTGGGCGTCGGTGCCGGCACTGCCCCACCACACCGGCGAGGTCTGCACGTCGACGGCAGCACCATCGACCGTCACCGACTTGCCGAGGCTTTCCATCACCAGTTGCTGCAGGTAGGCCGGCAGCAATTTCAGGCGATCGTCATAGGGCACCACGGCGAGACTGCCGCGTCCGCGCGCGTCGCGATTCCACACCGCGGTCAGCGCATGCCACAACGACGGGTTGTCGCGCGCCGGTGCTTCGAGGCAATGGCGGTCGTAATCGCCGGCGCCACGCAGCAGAGCATCGAAACGTTCCGGGCCGATCGCGATCGCGATCGGGAAACCGACCGCCGACCACAGCGAATAACGCCCGCCGACCCAGTCCCACATAGGCAGCACGCGTTCCGCCGCGACCCCGATCGCCTCGGCCTTGTCCGGCTTCGACGTCACCGCATAGGTGCGCGCGCCTTCATCGCCCAGCCATGCCCGCGCGACCTTCGCGTTGGCCAGCGTTTCCTGGGTGCCGAACGACTTGGAAATGATGATGAGCGCGGTGGTTGCAGGATCCAGCCCCTCGATCGCACGCGCCAGCGCGTGGCCGTCGACGTTGGAGACGAAATGCACGCGCGGCGCACCGTCGTCCGAACCCAGTGCATCGACCACGAAACGCGGGCCGAGATCGGAACCGCCGATGCCGAGGCTGATCACGTCACGCACGCCGGACGCCCGCAATTCGCGCACCAGCCCGAGCATGCGTTCGCGCGTCGCCTTCGCGACCTCGTAGGCCTCGTGCGCGGTCTTCGCCGGCGACAGATCACCACGCAACGCCGTGTGCAGCGCCGGGCGGTGTTCGGTCACGTTGACCTCTTCGCCATCGACCATGCGCTTGAACGCGGCGCGCACGCCGCGCGTTTCGGCGAGATCGAACAAGGCGTCGACCGCGGCCTTGTCGTAGTCCTGGCGCGCGAAGTTCGCGTACAGCGGACCCGCCCTCAGCGAGAACGATCCCGCACGCGTGGCGTCGGCGCGCAACAGATCCTGCAGTGTGGTTCCTTCCAGGCGCTTGACCTGGGCCTCCAACGCATCCTGCAGGCCCATGGCGTCAGGCCGCCTGTGCCGGGATGCCGTGGTTGGTATGCGTCAACCGGTTGTCGCGGTCGACATACACCAGCGTCGGCTTATGCTTCGCGGCTTCCGCCTCATCGCACATGCCGTAGGCGCAGATGATCACCAGGTCGCCCGGTTCCGCCTTGTGCGCGGCGGCGCCGTTCACCGAGATGATGCCGCTGCCGGCTTCGGCGCGGATGGCATAGGTGGCGAAGCGCTCGCCGTTGCTGACGTTGTAGATCTCGATCCGCTCGTTGTCGCGGATCCCGGAGATCTCCAGCAGGCGGCTGTCGATGGCGCAGGAGCCTTCGTAATGCAGCTCGGCGTGGGTCACGCTGGCGCGGTGGATCTTGGCCTTGAGCAGGGTGATGTGCATGGCGGTGGCAGTGGTCTGGAGCGGACAGCCTTCGATTGTAGACCCCTCTGTCGCACTGCAACAACCGAGGTTCAGGGCAGGTCGAATTCCAGGTTATCGATCAGTCGGGTCGTGCCCAGCCGCGCCGCCAGCAGGGCCACCCGCGGGCCGGGCTGGCCGTCCACCGGGGCCTCCAGCGCGGGCGTGCGGATCACCGCGTAATCGGGCTGGAACCCGGCGGCCTCGAGCGCGGCGGTGGCGGCGGTCTCGACCTCCACCCGCGCCGCGCCGGCCAGCAGGCGATCGCGCATGGACTGCAGCGTGCGGTACAGCATCGGCGCGCGGGCGCGCTCGTCCTCGTTGAGGTATTGGTTGCGCGAACTCAGGGCGAGGCCGTCGTCGGCGCGCTTGATCTCGGCGCCGATGATCTCGATCGGGAACGCGAGGTCGCGCACGAAATAGCGGATCACCGCCAGCTGCTGGTAATCCTTGCGACCGAAGATCGCGACATCCGGCTGCACCTGATGGAACAGGCGCGTGACCACCGTGGTGACGCCATCAAAATGGCCGGGGCGCGCCGCGCCGTCGAGCACGTCGGTAATGCCGGGCACATGCATGCCCACCGCGCGGTCGGCGCCGAAGGGATACATCGTCTCCACGCCCGGCAGCCACAACACGTCGCAACCGGTGTTCGCCAGGCCTTCGGCGTCCTGCTCCGGGGTGCGCGGATAGCGCGAGAAATCCTCGTTCGGGCCGAACTGGGTGGGATTGACGAACACGCTGGCGACGACACGATCGGCGAGCTGGCGCGCACGCGCGATCAACGAGTAATGGCCGGCGTGGAGATTGCCCATGGTCGGCACGAAGGCGATCGATTGCCCGGCACGGCGCCATTGGCCGAGCGCGCCACGCAGGCCGGTGAGATCAGTCAGGATCTGCATGAATTACTTCGAGTAGGAATGTTCGTCGTCGGGGAAGCTGCCGTCGCGCACCGCCGCGCAATACGCCTGTACGGCACCCGCCACCGATCCGCCTTGGCCAAGGAAATCGCGGACGAAACGCGGACGGCGATGACCGCTGTCGAGGCCGAGCATGTCGTGCAACACCAGCACCTGGCCATCGCAGTCCGGCCCGGCACCGATGCCGATGGTCGGGATGTCGAGCATGGCCGTGATCTCCTTCGCCAACGGCGACGGCACCGCTTCCAGTACCAGCAGGGCCGCGCCGGCGGCCTGCACCGCGAGCGCGTCTTCCTTCAGTTTCGCGGCGGCAGCGTCATCGCGCCCCTGCACCTTGAAGCCGCCGAAACGCAGCACCGATTGCGGCGTCAGCCCGAGGTGCGCGCATACCGGAATCTCGCGCTCGACGAGGTAACGAATCACGTCGAGCTTGTGACCTGCGCCTTCCAGCTTGACCATGCCGGCGCCGGCCTGCAGGAAATGGGTCGCGGCGTCGAGCGCGCGATCTTCGCTGGCGTCGGCCTGGAACGGAAAATCGGCGATCACCAGCGCGCGCTGCACGGCGCGGCTGACGCAGCCGGTGTGATAGGCAATGTCGTCGACGGTGACGCCCAGCGTGTTCCCCTGCCCCTGCACCACCATGCCCAGCGAATCGCCGACGAGAATGAGATCGACACCATTGGTGTCGATCACGCGCGCGAATCCGGCGTCATAGGCCGTCAGCATCGTCAGCCGCTTGCCGGCTTCTTTCGCAATTCGCAGGTCCGGCACCATGACCGGCCTGGCTTCGCCCATGCGCGAGGGTTTCATCGGAAGTTCCTGAAGAGGGGCGTTCGCAGGGCGCCTAGCCTACCCGACCGGCGATGATCGCGGCGATATCGGCCGGATCGAGCGCGTCCAATGCCTGCCGGGCCGGACCGATGCCGGGGATCGCCGCATCCGGCCACGCATCCAGCAGCGGCACCAGCGCGAACGCACGTTCGTGCAGGCGCGGGTGCGGCAGCTGCAAGCCATCGGCCGCGATCACGGCATCGCCGTGCAGCAGCAGGTCGAGATCGAGCCGACGTGGCCCCCAACGCGTTTCGCGGCTGCGATCGCGGCCGGCTTCGCGCTCGATCTTCAACAACATTTCCATCAAGGCATGCGGCGACAGCGTGGTGTCGAGCACCGCGACCGCGTTGAGAAAGCGGTCCTGCTCGATGCCGCCCCAGGGCGCGGTGGCGTACAGCGGCGACACCACGATGTTGGCGATGCCGGGCTCCGCCCCCATGCGTTCGATGGCGAAACGGAAGGCTTGCGGAACATCACCGACATTGCCGCCGAGGCCAATGGCAGCCCGCACTGGGCGGACCGCGACGGTCATGAACGTCGGCGGCGCCGGCGCGGCGAACGTGGCTGTTCCTCGCCACCCTCGACGTCATCGTAGGTTTCCGACGCCTGTGGCAGGCCGGCCTGCAATTCCGCCCAATAGGCGACATCGCCGGCATGGCTGGGCGCGGCGCGTTCGCGCAGCTTGAGGAAATCGAATGCGGCGCGGAAACGCGGATGGGCGATGAACCGCCCGGTGCGCTTGCGTTGCGCGAAGCGCGGCTGCAGCAACCAGATTTCCTGCATCGGCAGCGAGAACCGCCGCGGCAACGCCACCACCTGGGTCAGGTGCAGGGTGACGCGATCGGCGGCGCGACGCTGCGCTTCCGCCGCGTGCATGCCCTGTCCTTCCAGTTGCGCCAGCGAACGGCAATAGGCCGGCCACAACAGCACCGCGAACAGGAAGGCCGGCGACACCGGCTCGTCAGCGGCGACACGGGCATCGGTGCCGGCAAGACCGGCGATCACCATGCGTCGCAATGCGCCACTGCGATTCGATGCCAGCGCTTTCGCGGTTTCCGGGAACAGCACCGCCAGCAGGCCGTGACGTTCGAGGCCTTCGAAACTCGCGACGGCGTGGCCGGACAGGAACAACTTGAGGCATTCGTCGAACAGGCGCGCCGGTGCCGCCTGCAACAGCAGCGGCGCCAGCGATGCGATCGGCGCGGCGGTGTCTTCGGCGATGGTGAAGCCGAGCTTCGACGACAGGCGCACCGCGCGCAGCATCCGCACCGGATCCTCGCGATAGCGCGTTTCGGCGTCGCCGATCATGCGCATGCGCCGTGCGATCACGTCATCGAAACCGCCGACGTAATCGTGGATCGAGAAGTCGGCGATGTTGTAGTACAGCGCGTTGGCGGTGAAATCGCGACGGACCGCGTCTTCCTCGATGCTGCCGTAGACGTTGTCGCGCAGCACGCGGCCGTCATCGTGGACTTCGCGATCACCGCTGCCGTCGTCCGACGACGCACGGAAGGTCGCGACCTCGATGATCTCGCGGCCGAACACCACGTGCGCCAGCCGGAAGCGCCGGCCAATCAGGCGGCAATTGCGGAACAGCGCGCGCACCTGCTCGGGCGTGGCATCGGTGGCGACGTCGAAATCCTTGGGCTGGATGCCGGCGATCAGGTCGCGCACCGCGCCGCCGACCAGGAATGCGGCGTGACCGGCTTCGTGCAGCCGGTACAACACGCGCAGCGCGTTCGGGCTGATCGCCTTGCGCGATACCGAATGCTGGTCGCGCGTGATGATTCGAAGCGGCTGGCTCAAGCGATCGCCCCGTGGTGGATGCGCTGGGCGTCATGGCTGAATGGGTACATCATCCTGCTATACTAACAAGCTACCGGCACGTCCAGCCGGGATCCCCGGCACGGATCGGAGATCGACGTTTTTGCTCCCTTCGTCTAGAGGCCTAGGACGTGGCCCTCTCAAGGCTAAAACACGGGTTCGAATCCCGTAGGGAGCGCCATACAAAAACCCACGCCCCGGCGTGGGTTTTTCGTTGCCGTAAAATACCCGTCCGACTACCGCGAACCCGCTCCATGCCCTTCGTCGTCACCGATAACTGCATCAAGTGCAAATACACCGATTGCGTCGAGGTGTGCCCGGTCGACTGTTTCCACGAAGGCCCGAACTTCCTGGTGATCGATCCCGACGAGTGCATCGACTGCACCCTGTGCGAACCGGAATGCCCGGCCAACGCGATCTTCGCCGAGGACGACGTGCCCGCAGGCCAGGAAGGTTTCGTCGCGCTCAATGCCGAGCTGTCGCGCGATTGGCCGGTCATCACCACCCGCAAGAATCCGCCCCCGGATGCCGCGGACTGGGACGGCAAGCCGAACAAGCTGCCACACCTAGAACGCTGAACCTCCAGCGATCGACACAATGAAAACGGGCGCCGATGGCGCCCGTTTCGTCTTGCGCGGATCGCCCGATTACTTGGCGAGCGCGGCCTTGAGGTCGGCGATGACCTTGGTCGCTTCGGCGCCGGCATCGAGGCTGCCGCGCGGATCGATCGCCGAGACGTGCACGCCATTGGCAACAGTCGCGGTGCGGATCAGGAAATCGTGGCCGGAATACGAGACATCGTAGGTGCCGAGCAGCTGCGACTTGTTCTTGACGGTCGCGCCCTGCACGCCCGCCAGCGCGGTGCCGAGCTTGTTGAAGACGTCGTCGCGGGTGCCCGGCACGATGAAGGCGCTGGCGCTTTCACGCGGGGCGGCCGGCGTGACCGAACCGCGCGGCTGGACCTGCGAGGCGGAGACGCTGCCGCCGCCGCTGGGGAGGTTCATCGCGGCATCGGCCGTGGGACGATCGAGATCCGGCGGCACTTCCAGCGGACGCGCTTCGGCGGCGAGCTTGTAGGCCTCGGTCTTGTGCTTGCCGCGGACCCAGCTGCAACCGGACGTGGAAAGGACGGCGACGGCGAGCGCGGCGAGAGCGAGACGAGTGCGAACTTGCATGGGACAGCGTTCTCCGGGAATCGGTACGAATGGGTATTTCTTGGGTGATTCAGGCCGCTTCGAGATCGCCGACCGCGGCAGCCATCGCCGCCAATCCGGCGCGTGGTCCCGAGGACAGCGGAAGCAGAGGCAACCGCAGGCCGTGACCATACCCGAACTCGGCCAGCAATGCCTTGACCGGGATGGGGTTGGGTTCAGCGGCGAGAAAGGCGTAGAGCCCGCGCATCCGCCCGTCCTGGGCCTGCGCGTCGGCGGCATTCCCGCCGTGGGCGAGGTCGAACAGGCGGCGGAACGCACGCGGCGCGGCGTTCGATCCGACCGAAACCAGGCCGCCGGCACCGGCGAGGATGGCGCGGCAGGCGGTCGGGTCGTCCCCGCTCAGCACCGCGAACTGCGGCGAGCACAGGGCCAGCAAGGCCTGCATGCGCGCCTCGGCGTCGACCGCTTCCTTGATGCCGATGATGTTGGGGTGCGCAGCCAGCTCGGCCACCGTCTCGGGCTGCATGTCGCAGCCGGTGCGGCCCGGCACGTTGTAGAGCACGACCGGCAGGCCGCCCTGCTCGGCCACGGCGCGGAAATGCGCGACCAGGCCAGCCTGGGTCGGGCGCACGTATGGTGGCGTGACGACCAGGGCGGCATCGGCGCCCGACTGCATCGCGCGGCGGGTCAGCGCGATGGTCTTGGCGGTGTTCGAGGTGCCGGTTCCGGCCAGCATCGGGACGCGCCCGGCGACCTGGCGGACCGCCGCCTGCAGCAGCGCGTCGTATTCGGAATCGTCCAGCGCATTGGCCTCGCCGGTCGAACCGGCCACGACCAGGCCGTGGACGCCACCTTCGAGTTGTTGCGCGATGAGCCTGGACCAGGCGTCGAAGTCGACGGCGCCCGCCTCGGTGAAGGGGGTCGCCAGTGCCGTGATGATGCCGGAGAGTTGCAAGAGAACCGCCCGCAAGGGGTCGAAAGACAGCCTGCATGTTACTTGCGGCGTGAAATAGGCGGCAAGTATCCTGTCGGTGTCGGCGCTCTGCCGGCGCCTGGGCGGACCGCCGCCGGACACGAACATCTTGAGCGATACCGCCGCACGCCCCACGGGCAACGAGAACCACCTGCTCATCAACGCCTACGCGACGCACCCCGACTCGCCGCTGCTGCCGGTATCCCGGCGCATCAGCGATTCCGGCTGCAACTTGGTGGACGCGCGCCTGAGCACGGTCGGCCGCGATGTCTCGGTGAGCATGCTGGCGGTGGGCTCGTGGGATGCCATCGCCAAGCTGGAAGCGATGCTTTCCCGCCTCGAGCGCGAAGAAGGCTACAAGCTCAACTGGTACCGCACCGGCCCGAAGCCGCTGCAGTCCAACCTCATTCCCTACATCGTCGAAGTGGTCGCTGCCGACAAGCCGGGCATCCTGTTCCAGCTCGCCGATTTCTTCGATCGCCAGGGCATCACCGTCGAGAACCTGCATTGCTCGCGTTATCGCGCCATGCAGACCGGCGCCGAGATGTTCACCGCCCAGCTCACCATCGGCGTGCCGGCCGACATGCACATCGCCGGGCTGCGCGACGATTTCCTCGAATTCTCCGATCGCCTGAACCTCGACGCGATCATGGACCCGATGAAGTTCTGAACCGGATAGACGCACAGATAATGACCATCACCGCTGGCAAGGCCGTCCCGAAGTCCGTCCTCAAACTGCCGTTGGCACTGGGCGATGGATCGACCGCCACGCTTGCCGATTTCGCCGGCCGCTGGATCGTCCTCTATTTCTACCCGAAGGATTCCACGCCGGGTTGCACCACAGAAGGCCTGGATTTCCAGGCGCTGCTGCCGAAATTCCGCAAGCTCGGTGCCGACATCATCGGCGTCTCGCGCGACTCGGTGAAATCGCACGCCAACTTCTGCGCCAAGCAGGGCTTCACCTTCCCGCTGGTCAGCGATGGCGACGAAGCGCTGTGCCGCGCCTTCGACGTGATCCAGATGAAGAAACTCTATGGCCGCGAATTCGAAGGGATCGTGCGCAGCACCTTCCTGGTCGATCCGCAGGGAAAGGTCGCGCAGGTCTGGCAGCCGGTGAAGGTTCCCGGGCATGCGCAGGCCGTGCTCGACGCGCTCAAGGAGCGCGCTTCCTGATCACATCACTCCTCCACTGCAAAGGGAATCCATCCGCATGACCAAGGGCAAGCGCATTTACGTGCTGGATACCAACGTGCTGATGCACGATCCCACCGCCCTGTTCAAGTTCGAGGAACACGACGTGTTCCTGCCGATGCAGGTGATCGAGGAGCTCGACAACAGCAAGAAAGGCACGTCGGAAGCGAGCCGCAATGCGCGCCAGGTCAGCCGGTTCATGAACGAGCTGATCGAAGAACAGGGCACCGACAAGATCGCGACCGGATTGAAGCTGCGCCCGCCCGGCGGACTGCAGCTGCGCAGCGAAGCCGGCAGCGGCGTGCTGCGTTTCCAGACCAGCGATTTCGGCGGCGGCAAGGTGATGGGCACGGCGATGCCCGACAACCACATCCTGGCGGCGATCCTGTCGTTGCAGGCGCACGAGCCGGAAACCCCGGTGGTGTTCGTGTCCAAGGACATCAACCTGCGGATCAAGGCGGCGATCGCCGGCATCGTCAGCGAGGATTACGAAAACGATCGCGCGCTCGACGACTTCAGCCTGCTCTACACCGGTTCGCAGGCACTGCCCGAGGACTTCTGGTCGCGCAACGGCAAGGACCTGAAGTCGTGGACCGACAAGGGCCGCACCTTCTATGAAGTGGCGATGGCCGAGGGCGACGACTGGCACGCCAACCAGTTCCTCTACCTGCCCGGCGACGAGCAGTCCGAATTCCGCGTGGCGAAGATCGCCGACGGCAAGGCGGTGCTGCAGATCGTCGACGATTTCCGTTCGCACCAGCACGCGGTCTGGGGCATCAGCGCGCGCAATCGCGAGCAGAATTTCGCGCTCAACGCATTGATGGATCCCGAGATCGACTTCGTCACCCTGCTCGGCACCGCCGGCACCGGCAAGACGCTGCTGACCCTGGCCGCCGGCCTCGCGCAGACGATGGATGCGCAGCGTTACCGCGAAATCATCATGACCCGCGCGACGGTGAGCGTCGGCGAGGACATCGGCTTCCTGCCCGGCACCGAGGAAGAAAAGATGACGCCGTGGATGGGCGCGCTGACCGACAACCTCGAAGTGCTGATGCCGAACAACAAGGAAGGCGGATCGTGGGGCCGCGCGGCCACCAACGACCTGCTCGCCTCGCGCATCAAGATCCGTTCGATGAACTTCATGCGCGGCCGCACCTTCCTCAGTCGCTACCTGATCCTCGACGAAGCGCAGAACCTGACGCCGAAGCAGATGAAGACGCTGATCACGCGCGCAGGCCCGGGCACCAAGATCGTCTGCCTCGGCAACGTCGAGCAGATCGACACGCCCTACCTCACCGAAACGACCTCGGGCCTGACCTACGTCGTCGATCGCTTCAAGAACTGGGAACACAGCGCGCACGTGACGCTGCGTCGCGGCGAGCGTTCGCGACTGGCCGATCAGGCGTCGGAAGTGCTGTAGCGCGGATGGGCGTGCAGTTGCCGCGGTGGGTGTGGATCGGCGCGGGATCGCTGGCCTGCATCGCCGGCATGATCAACGTCATCGGCTTCCTCGGCTTCCAGCACCAGGCGATCACCCACCTCACCGGCAACACCAGCCTGCTCGGCGCGGCGATCGCGCATGGCGACGTCGCGGCGATGCTGCGGCTGGGCGGGATGGCGCTGGCCTTCCTCGCAGGCGCGATGTTGAGCGGCATGATCGTGCAGGACAGCACCCTGCGGCTCGGTCGTCGCTACGGCGTGGTGCTGATGATCGAATCGGTCCTGCTGTTCCTCGCCGTGCCGTTGTTCGCCGCGCAATCCATCGGCGGACCGCTGCTCGCCGCGGCCGCCTGCGGTCTGCAGAACGCGATGGCGACGACCTTCAGCGGCGCGGTGATCCGCACCACGCACCTGAGCGGAATGTTCACCGACCTCGGGATCGGCATCGGCCATGCGTTGCGCGGGATGCCGTTGCAACGCCGTCGCCTGTTGCTGAGCGTGCTGATCATTTCCAGCTTCCTTGCCGGCGGCATCATCGGCGGCTGGCTGTTTGTGCGGATCGGTTATGACGCGCTGCTGTTTCCGGCGGCGATGACCGGCCTCGTCGGCATCGGCTATGTGGCCTACCGGCAATTCGCCATGCTGCACGACCGCCCTCCCGGTTCCGGAGCCGAAGGACTATAGTCGCCGGGTTGCATCCAACGGGGCACGGCAATGGCGTATCGCGTCCAGGGCAGAGTGGTCGTAGCGGAAAGCGGCAGCGGCATCGCCGATTTGGTGGTCTGCATATTCGATCCCGGTTCGTCCCTGTCGACGCTGCCGACCCATGCCAACACGACGGCCTTCGCCGGCAACGAGCGCTTGGGATCGATACTGACGGATGCCGAAGGCCGGTTCAGCCTGGACTTCGACGAGGCGCGCTTCGCCCCGGCCGGAGGCAAGGCATCGCGTCCCGACCTGATGCTGTGCATTCTCGGTCCCGATCGCCCCGCTTCCGCCAAGCAGGCGAATGGACTGGATTACGAACATCGCCTGCTGTTCCGGACCAGCACTGCGATTGCCAACGCCGCGGACATCGAAAGTTTCGTCATCCAGATTGACCAGGCGCAATTGGAGCGCGCCGGGATACGCCTTCCGCAAACATCCGCCGCGGGATTGGGCGCCGATACCCTGCGTCTCCGCCTGGAACAGCAAACCAGTCAACGCAAGGCCATCGCCCAGGTTCAGCGCAAATATGTCGGCCTGGCGCTGCCCGTGCTCGCACAGGAACGAACGACCGTCAACGGTTTGATGGAGCGGCTGGCAAACGATGGCGTGTTTCCGCGCCTGGGCTTCATTGGCCTGTCGCCAGCGCTCGCCGCGGTGCGCGACGCCCTGCATCTCCGTTGGCGGCGCACCCTGGAGCAACATCGCGAGACCCGCGTCGCGATGCGTTTCCGCCTGGGCGATGCCGACTTGCGCGCGCTTGGAGGCGATCCGGCGGCGATCGCCGCGGGCGCGACTTTCCCGGTCACCTTTTGCGATCTCGCGCACAGGCTTGGTTCGGACGGCACGCTACTGCGCAATCGCGACCTGTTGACTGCATTGCAGGCACGCCGCGCGGTGCGCGCCTTATCGACAACAACGCCTGTCCCCCAAACGGATACGCCCCCCGCTGGGGGAGACGCGGATGCGACGGCGACCCTGGTACGCAACGAGATCCTGCAGCGCCTGCGCGCGCAAGTGGCGCAACTGCCCGACATCGACAGTGCCCGTGGCACCACGCCCGCCGACGACTTGCTGCGGATAAAAGACATCGTCCGCAAACTGGAGATGTCCGGTGGCCCAGCCAACGTCGTGGCAACGCGCGACCTCAATGTGCTGCAAATCGCATTCGAATCGGTCTGGACCAGTTTCTTCGACCACAATTTCGAGCGCAGCGCACGCGAGCTGTATCGCAACCTCGTGCGCCTGGAAACGGATTACGGCATTTCCGGCACGGGTATCGAAGGCGTCAGCAGCGCGCAGGAATTGCGCAGCCTGCTCGACGACATCCTCGGCAGCGCCGCATACGCCGGCATCGAAAGCGTACCTTCGGAAGTGGCCGGCACCCTGCCCTGGCTGACCGCTTCGCAATGGAATGGCCTCGACGAAACCGGAAAATCCATGCTGATGCAATTGGCCGAGCGCATCCAGGCGCGCGCACCGCAGATCAGCGTGCGTCGCGCGGATGGCCAGTCGTGGACGACGGTGACGACCGGCGGCCAGGCGGCCCCCTCTTCTCCCGAAGCCGATCGCAGCGATGCCGAAGCGATCCTGGCCGCGCACAGCCGCAGCCCGATCGCGACTGCCGAAGCGCTGGTGTCGGACCTGGAAGCTTCGTTGGCCGAAACCTACCACTTCTCGGTGTTCGCGCCAGGCACGGTCAATTACGGCGCGCTGCTGACTTACCGCCAGCAATGGTCTCCGGTCAGCTACCAGGTCGGTCGATTGGTCGAGACCATGCCATTGGCGCCGGGCGAGAGTCGCGAGTTCACGATCAAGCGCAGCAGCAAGCGGACCGAGCACGAACGCCGTACCAGCAAGCAATCCCAGGAGTCGTCGCGCGAGACCCAGTCCACCACCCGCACCGAACAGGAGGCACTGAACGCCAGCACGATGGCGATCAACAACCGGCTTTCCTCCGAAGCCGAACTCAACATCGGCATCGGGACCATTGGCGCCAGCTCCGAGTTCAGCCAGAACTTCACCCAGGAAAGCCGGCGGATGCAGAAGACGTTCGCCGAAATCGCGCGCAAGGCCGCCGAACAGGTCAAGAGCGAATCGGAAGTCACCATCGAAAGCGAAACCGAGACCTATACCGAAAGCAACGCCAAGCACACCCTGTCCAATCCGAACAACGAGATCACCGTCACCTACCTGCTTTACGAACTGGAACGCCGCTATCAGGTCGCCAGTCGCCTGCACCGCGTGCAGCCCGTGATCCTCGTGGCAATGGACATGCCGATGCCGCACGACATCGACGAAGGCTGGCTGCTTGAGCATGCCTGGATGCTGCGCGACAGCTTGCTTGACGCGGAACTGCGACCGGCCCTGCGCTATCTGGAAGACGGCAGGACCGGCGATGACCTCGAGCTGGAATTGCTACGCACCAATTTTCTCGCCCAGCAACGGCTTACCCAGGCCCTGGAAATGGAATACAACGGGCTCGCCGAACAGGCGCGCAACCGTCGTGCCCAGATCGTGCGCTTCCTGCAAGGTGAAGGCGAAGCGCGCGCAAGCGAGGTAAGCGATGGCGACCGCATCGCCGCGGCGATCTTCAGCGGCGGGCTCACCGAATTGTTCGGGGGCGGCCAGAGCGACACCGACGAGCGCCTGGAATCGCGGCGCAAGGCCGCCGAGAAGGCGTTGGAATACCTGGATGCCGAAATCGAGTCGAAGGGTGCGGCGCTTGCGCGCGCGCAATCGGCGCTGGACGAAGCCAGCAAGCGCTTCGCCGCCGCGATCAAGCAGAAGGCGCAGCGGGACACTGCCATCTTGCAGCTGCGCCTGCACGTGAAGAACAACATCTTCCACTACATGCAGCAGCAATGGATGCGCGAGCATCCGGACGCGCGTTACTTCAGCCTGTACGACCGCGAAGTTCCGTTCTTTCCGCCAAATCCCGACGATTACCGCCTGCGCGCGGCGCGGCCGGAAGAACTCGACGAGGAAGTGCCCGGACTCATGCGCGAAGGCGCGGCCTACGTGCTCGAATTCGTGCCGCCGGCACCGCCGGCCAGCCTCGACGCCCTGCCCCAGCGCAAGCTCGGCGACATCGCCGACCTCGACCGGCTGCTGGGATTCCGTGGCAATTTCGCGATCTTCCCGTTGCGCGCGTGCTGCCAGCTGACCGACGTGATGCTTCATCCGTTCGCGGACGAGTATTTCGGCGTGCGCGATCCTGCTTTCGAACTGCCCTATACCGGTGCCGAGCTGCTCGCCTACGCGCAGGCGGCCTGGAACGATCCGGACGCCGCGCTCGACGAGGCCGGCCGCACGCGACTGGCGAGCATGGTGGTGGACGCCATGTTGCGCTGGCCCGATGCCGAGCAGGAAATCGTGCTGCCGACCGGGCAATTGTTCATGGAAGCCTTGAAGGGCGATGGCAGCCTGCTTGAGCCGTTCAAACTCGCCCACCGCGGCCTGGATGTGCTCAAGGTCGAGGAGGAAGTGCGCGCCAAGCGTATCGATGCGTTGCGGCGCGCCGCCAGGATCGCCGGCGACGTGCTCGATATTGATCCGACCAGCGTCGACAAGTTCGTGCTGGTCCAAGGCCAGCCCGGCGGCGTGATCGAGACCTGAGCGAGGCAACTCCACGATGTGCGATCCGCGCACCCAAGCCGAACGCGGGACAGGTCCAGCCGCACGCGGCATTGATCCCGCCGTCGATCGCGCGGTCGAGCGTGCGATCGTGCCAACCGAGCCACCAGGGGTACGCATGCCCGGCGCCGGCAGCGGCGAAGTGCCGACGCCGTCCGCCCAGCGCCTGGCGTTCGAGGCCTCCCTGCGCCAGCGCGAACAGACCTTGAACGCCCTCAGCACCGTGCTGCGCAACGAAGCACCGGGCGCGCTTGCAAACGATGCGCGCGTGGCCCGCGCGCAAGCCGGGATCACGGTCGGCGAAACCGAATTCCGCACGATCATGGGCCGCACCAGCACCGAACTGACCTCGGAAGACCGCGCGCGCGCATTGGTTTTGCTCAACCAGGCCTATGACCTTGGCGATGGGCAATGGGACAACGCGCGCACCACGATGTGGCGCGCGGTGTACGGCAGCACGGCAGGTGGCGCCATCGTCGACCGGGAAATTGCCGCCGGCCGCTTGCGGCTCAGCAGCACCGGCCGCAGCCAGGGCCTGGCCCCGGAATTCCTGTACGAGCCGCCGGGTGGCGCAAGCCGTTGGATCACGATCGATATCGACCACATGATCCCGCGCGACCGCGTTCCTTTCTATGTATTCCAGGCGCGCAACTTCCATCTGCAACCGGCCCCGCGCAACCGGCAATGGCTCAATCGCTTCGGCGCGGCGACGCCATTCCCTATGGGGCGCTATGCCGATGCCAGCTCGGATGCGTTGGAAGAATTCGTGCAGCATTTCCGCCTGTCCCGTCGGCAACGCCTGGCGTCGGAGCGCATACGCAGGGCCGGAGCGGCTGCAGCCATCGCCACCTTGCTGACCATCATCGCCAGCGGCGCGCGCGCGTCCACCTACTCCGAATTGGCCCAATCGATGCGTTTGGCCGATCAACAGCGTGAACGCCAGCGCGCACGCGACCTGGCGGCCGACGGCATCGACCTGTGGAACCTGCGCAGTCATGTCGAACGCGGGCTTGCCGTCGAACCACTGGATATCGACGTCAACTACCTCGGGCAGTTGCTGCGTGCGACAACGCACTGGGTCCGCGTGGACTACATCGATGGCGGTGGCGATTGGGAGCGCGACTTCACCCGGCGTTTCGATGCCGCTTCAGCCGCCCACGACGAGGATGCGTTCAATCGCCTGCTCGACGAACTCGGCGGCATGTTGCTGGGAGGCGTGCGCGGACGCCTGGACGAACTGGCCGATATCGAGCAACTGCTGCTGGGCTTCCAGACCCACGAACAGCAATACCGCCAGGCCGCCGATGAAGCCGCGGCGATGGCTGCACAAAGCGGCGACGGGGTACCCAGGACGGTTGCCGATCTAGCCGAAACGGAAGCCGCTGGATTCGCCATCACCCTCGAAGACTTCATGCTGATCGTCGACCATTTGAATGCGACGGCCAATCGCTTGCGCATGTACATCCGCGCCACGAGTGAATTGCTGGGAATGGTCCGGCAGGCGCATGAAGGCGACTTGCGTCGCCGCGGGCGCGTTCAGGATGCGATCGAAGCCGCCGCCGGCGTCCATGATGCGGCGGCGCGCGCCGGGGCAGCATCGCGCTGACGGGTTTTCGTCGCGATCGCATTGCCTTGGTGGACGCCAACCCTGCACACTGGCCTGCATGAATTCTTCCGTTGCACAGCCACGCCGCGCCTCCGTCCTCACCATCGCCGGCAGCGATTCCGGCGGCGGCGCTGGCATCCAGGCCGACCTCAAGACCTTCGCGGCGCACGGCGTGCATGGCCTGTCGGCGATCGCCGCGCTCACCGCGCAGAACACGCAAGGCGTCAGCGCGGTCCATGTGCCGCCGGTCGAATTCCTGCGCGCGCAACTCGACGCCTGTTTCGACGACTTCGACGTGCGCGCGGTGAAGATCGGCATGCTCGCCAATCGCGAGGTCATCGACACCGTGGTCGACGTGCTTGCGCGACGACGGGATGCAAGCCGCGACCTCGCCATCGTCCTTGATCCGGTGATGATCGCGACCTCCGGCGCGAAGCTGCTCGAGGACGGCGCGATCACCGCCCTACGCACGCGACTGATGCGGTTGGCGACGGTGGTGACGCCGAATGTCCCGGAAGCGGAAGCGCTGGGCTCGGGAACCATCCACGATCGCGACGATCTCGAACCCGCGGCATCCAGGCTGGTGGCGTCGGGCGCACATGCGGTCTTCCTCAAGGGCGGCCACGTCCCCGGCGATCCGGTGCGCGATCTTTACCTCGGGCCGGACGGCACGACATCGATCGAACACCCGCGCATCGACGTCGAGGGCCACGGCACCGGCTGCACGCTGTCCTCGGCGATCGCCGCCAACCTGGCCCTGGGTCTGTCGCCGCGCGCAGCCTGCCTCGCCGCATCCGACTACGTCCATCGCGCATTGCTGGCCGGTTCGGTACCCGGACTCGGCGGATTGACGGTATTGGGCCATTGGCAGGCGCGAAACGCCTGAAACCCTGGGCGAATCGCCGCAATGCGGCATCGCGACCGGTTCTCTGCGAAAATTGTCGTCTTGGCCCCGTAGCTCAGCTGGATAGAGCGTCCCCCTCCTAAGGGGAAGGTCGTGCGTTCGAATCGCGCCGGGGCCGCCATTTCAATCGGAGATCCCATGTCCCTGCACCCCGTCCTGTCCGCGCTCGGCCTGAGCGAGAACGAATCCGGCACCTATCTCGGCAATGGCGAATGGTCGAAGACCAGCGACGCCGGCGTGCTGGAACCGGTGAATCCGACCACCGGCGACGTGCTGGGCAAGGTCCATGCCTCCTCGCAGTCCGACTACGACACCATCGTCGAACGCGCGCAGGCGGCATTCAAGGTGTGGCGCAAGACGCCGGCGCCGCGCCGCGGCGAAGCGATCCGCCTGTGCGCCGATGCACTGCGCACCCACAAGGACGCGCTGGGTTCGCTGGTCGCGCTGGAAATGGGCAAGTCGAAGCCGGAAGGCGATGGCGAAGTGCAGGAAATGATCGACATCGGCGAATTCGCCGTCGGCCTGTCGCGCCAGCTGTACGGCCTGACCATGCACAGCGAACGCCCCGGCCACCGCATGTACGAGCAGTGGCATCCGATCGGCCTGGTCGGCATCATCTCGGCCTTCAACTTCCCGGTCGCGGTATGGGCATGGAACAGCTTCGTCGCCGCGGTGTGCGGCGACATCTCGATCTGGAAGCCGTCGCCGAAGACACCGCTGTCGGCAATCGCATCGATGAAGATCTGCAATGAGGCGCTGAAGGCCGGCGGATTCCCCGACCTGTTCTTCCTGTTCAACGACGCCGGCACCGAACTCGCGCAGTCCTTCGTCGACGACAAGCGCGTCGCCCTGGTCAGCTTCACCGGCAGCACCAAGGTTGGCCGCAACGTCGGCGAGCGCGTCGCCACCCGCATGGGCCGCAGCCTGCTTGAACTCGGCGGCAACAACGCGATCATCGTCGACGAGACCGCCGAGCTGAAGTTGGCGATCCCCGCGATCGTGTTCGGCGCGGTCGGCACCGCCGGCCAGCGCTGCACCACCACGCGTCGCCTGTTCGTCCACGAATCGATCTACGACGACGTGCTCGCCAAGCTCAAGACCGCCTATGCGCAGGTCGAGAAGAAGATCGGCGATCCCACCGATCCGGCGAACCTGATGGGCCCGCTCAACAGCCAGGACGGTGTCAAGGCCTACCTCGCCGCGATCGAGAAGGCCAAGGCCAGCGGCGGCACCATCGAAAGCGGCGGCAAGGCACTGGATGACCGCAAGGGCAACTTCGTGCTGCCGGCGATCGTCACCGGCCTCAAGAACGATGCCGAAGTCGTGCAGATGGAAACCTTCGCGCCCATCCTCTACGTGATGAAGTATCGCGACATCGACGACGCCATCGAGATGCAGAACGACGTGCCGCAGGGTCTGTCGTCGTCGATCTTCACCACCAATTTGAAGCGCGCGGAAGCCTTCCTCGCGGCCTCGGGTTCCGACTGCGGCATCGCCAACGTCAACATCGGCACCAGCGGCGCGGAAATCGGCGGCGCCTTCGGTGGCGAGAAGGAAACCGGCGGCGGTCGCGAATCCGGTTCGGATGCGTGGAAGGCCTACATGCGTCGCCAGACGAATACGATCAACTATTCCGACGCGTTGCCGCTGGCCCAGGGCATCAAGTTCGACCTCTGATCGAATTGGCAAAGTAAAAGGAATTACTGACCGATGTACGCCCTCGCCCGCCCGCTGCTGATGTCGATGGATGCCGAACGCGCGCACGATCGTGCGTTGCGTTGGCTCGACCGCGTGCACGCGACCGGGTTGCAGGGTTTGCTGGTGCGTCCGCCAGCGCCGTTGCCGACGTCGGCCCTGGGCCTGCGTTTTCCCAATCCGGTCGGATTGGCCGCAGGCCTGGACAAGAACGGCGCGCACGTCGACGCGCTGTTCGGGCTCGGCTTCGGCTTCATCGAAGTCGGGACGGTCACGCCGCGGCCGCAGGCCGGCAATCCGGCGCCGCGCCTGTTCCGCGTCGCCGAGCACGACGCCATCATCAACCGCATGGGTTTCAACAACGACGGCATCGACGCGCTGGTGCGCAACGTCGAGCGTTCGAAACACATCCATGGCGGCGCGCAGCGCGGCATCCTCGGCATCAACATCGGCAAGAACCGCGACACCGCCAATGCCGATGCACTGAGCGACTACCTGATCTGCCTCGAGCGCGCCTACCCACTGGCGGACTACATCACCGTCAACATTTCCTCGCCGAATACCGCGGGCCTGCGCGAATTGCAGGAAGAACAATCGCTGCGTCGGCTGGTTTCTGGACTGCGCGATGCCCAGGAACGGCTGGCCGGCCAGCAGCGCCGGCGCGTGCCGCTGCTGGTGAAGATTTCGCCGGACCTCAGCGACGAGGACATCGATGCGATCGCACGCGTCTTCAACGATCTCGATGTCGACGGCGTGATCGCCACCAACACCACGGTTTCGCGCAGCGAAATCCAGCCGAGCCCGCTGGCGGCCGAAGCCGGCGGCCTCTCCGGCGCCCCGCTGCTGGAACGCTCAACCGCGACCCTGCGCCGCCTGCGCGCGCGACTCTCGGACCACATCCCGATGATCGGCGTCGGCGGCATTTCCAGCGGTACCGATGCCATCGCCAAGACCGCGGCCGGCGCGCAACTGGTGCAGCTCTACACCGGGCTGATCTACCGGGGGCCGCGCCTGATCCGTGAATGCGTCGACGCGATCCACCGGCGCACCCAGCAAGCCTCGACGCCTGCGCTGAAATGAGCGACGGCCTGCAGGTCACCCGCGCGCAATCGCTGCGCACGCGCAACACCTTCGGAATCGACGTCGCCACGCCGCTCGCATTGCGCGTCCGCGATTCCAAGCAACTGCCGGACGCACTGGCGATGGCGCCGGATGCGCTGGTGCTCGGTGGCGGCAGCAACCTGTTGCTGGTCGCGGCTCCCGATGCCGTGCTTGAACTCGCCAACGACGACATCGCGGTGAGCGCGGAAAACGACGACCACGTCGACGTGCGTTGCGGCGCCGGCGCGGTCTGGCACGACTTCGTGATGGCCACGTTGCAGCGCGGCTGGTCCGGTCTGGAGAACCTGTCGCTGATTCCCGGCACGGTCGGCGCTTCGCCGATCCAGAACATCGGCGCCTACGGCGTCGAAGTGATGGAACGGATCATCGCCGTCGACGCCTGGGATCGCCACGATGCGCGCTGGCTGCGCTTCGCCGCCGCCGATTGCGCCTTCACCTATCGCGACAGTCGCTTCAAGCACGAACCCGATCGCTACGTGGTGACCTCTGTGGAATTCCGCCTCGATCGCCAACCGCGGTTGCGACTCGACTACGCCGGCATCCGCGAGGAACTGGCGACGATGGGGATCGCCGAACCGACCGCGGACGATGTCGCCTCGGCGGTGATCCGCATCCGTCGCCGCAAGTTACCCGACCCTGCCGTGATCGGCAATGCCGGCAGCTTCTTCAAGAATCCGATCGTGGCGAGCGACTTCGCCGATGCACTACGCAGCGAGCACTCCGATCTCCCGGTCTTTCCCGCCGGTTCACCCGACCGCCGCAAATTGTCCGCGGCGTGGCTGATCGATCGTTGCGGCTGGAAGGGCCATCGCGACGGTGACGCCGGGGTCTCCGCCGGGCACGCGCTGGTGCTGGTCAACCACGGCAACGCCAGCGGCGCGCAACTGCTCGATCTCGCGCGACGCATCGCCGCATCGGTGCAGGAACGCTTCGGCGTCGCGATCGAACCGGAACCCCGCATCATCGGCGCGAGCTGGTGAGCACGAACGAGTGAACGCCGCCACGCCAGCGCAGCAACGCCCGCCCCTGCTGCGCGCTGCGCTGTACATGCTGCTCAGCACCGTCGGCTTCGGCCTGATGGCGGTGACGATCCGGCTCGCCTCGAAGACCGAATCGACGCTGGAAATCGCCTTCTTCCGCAACTTCTTCGGGTTGATCGCGTTGTTGCCGCTGCTGCTCGGTCCCGCATTGCGGACGCCCAATCCGCGCGCGGCATTCCGCAAGACCGTGCACACCACCCGACTGTCGCGCTACGGCGTGCGCGCACTGATCGGCATGATCGGGATGTTCCTCGGCTTCTGGTCGATCGCCAACCTGCCGTTGTCGCAGGCGATCGCGCTGGCGTATTCCTCGCCCATCTTCGTCACGATTGCCGCCGTGCTGATGCTGGGCGAAGTCGTGCGCATACGTCGCTGGCTCGCCGTCGCCATCGGTTTCATCGGCATGCTGGTGATCGTGCGTCCGTTCTCGCACACGTTCACCCTCGGATCGCTGGTCGCGGTGGCCGCAGCCATCACCAGCGCGATCGTCGCCATCCAGATCAAGGAGCTTTCCACCACGGACGGCCCGGACACCATCGTGTTCTGGACCTACATGCTGTGGGTGCCGATGTCGCTGGTCGCCGCGCTGTTCCAGTGGCACTGGCCGCAGGGCATCACCTGGTTGTGGCTGGCGCTGACCGGCGCGCTCGGCACCGTCGGCCAGGTGATGTGGACGCGTGCGCTCAAGCTCGGCGAAGTCTCGGCACTGACGCCGATCAGCTTCGTGCAACTGGTGGTGGTGACGATCGCGGGCTGGCTGTTGTTCGACGAACACGTCGACCGCTGGACGCTGCTCGGCGCCGGCATCATCTTCGCCTCGACCGCCTACATCGCCCATCGCGAGGCGCAGCTCGCGCGGCAGCACCGCAGCATCGCCGCCAGCGAGGCCGCCGAAGCCGGGCGTTGACGCGCCGCCCTCGCGCGGATGACCAATGGCACGGGGGCGTCGCGCGGTTCTGGCTTAAGGTCGTCGGGTCCCGATACGGAAATCGTTCTGCATGCGTCTTTTCCCCCTTGCCATCGCCGTCGCGTTGGCCTGCGCCGGCGCGCTCGCCAACGCGCAACAAGTCGACATCTCGAAACTCGACGCCGGCATGCCCGCGCCGCGCACCCAGGTACTGGTGCTGGGTTCCGCGCATCTCTCGGGCATGCCCAAGGATTTCAAGGCGGAATCGCTGCAGCCGGTACTGGATCGCCTGGCGGCGTATCGCCCCGACATCATCACCATCGAATCGTTGCCCGGCGAACAATGCGACCTGATCGCCCGTCATCCCGCGATCTACAGCCCGAAGGATATCGGCCCCTATTGCCGCAGCACGGCAGCGGCGAAGGCCGCGACCGGACTCGACGTGCCCGCCGCGATCGCCGAACAGAAGACCCTTTTGAAGAACTGGCCGCAGAACCCGACCGCCGCACAGCGTCGTCATCTCGCCAGCGTCTTCCTCGCCGCCGGCGACGATCCCTCCGCCGTGGTGCAGTGGCTGCAATTGCCGAAAGCGGAACGTCGCGCCGGTGACGGCATCGATGCCGAACTCGCGAAGAAGCTCGACACGCTGACCACGCGCAACAATGAAAACTACCTGGTTGCCGCCGCGCTGGCGGCAAGACTCGGGTTGCAGCGCCTGTATTCGACCGACGACCACACCGGCGACAACATCGAGATCGATGACGAGGCTGCTTACGAAAAGGCGATCACCGCAGCCTGGGGCACCGCGTCGAAAGAAGCCCTGCAGGCGCGCGAACGACAAGACGCGCTGGCGAAAAGCGGCGACATGCTCGCGCTCTATCGCTTCGTCAACCAGCCCGGTTACCAGCATCTGGCGATCGATGCCGATTTCGGCGGCGCGCTGCGCGATCCCTCCCCGCAGCATTTCGGCCGCCTCTACGTGGCCGGCTGGGAAACCCGCAACCTGCGCATGGTCGCCAACATCCGTGCCGCGTTCGCCTACCACCCGGGTGCGCGCGTGCTGTCGGTCGTCGGCAGTTCCCACAAGCCGTGGTTCGACACTTTCCTCGGCCAGATGCAAGGCGTCGACATCGTCGACGCCGAAACCGTCCTGAAGTAATCACGTCCCTTCAAGGAGTTCGCCATGCGCCGTCTGCTGCCTGCCCTGCTCGCCCTGTCCATCGCCACGCCACTCGCGGCGCAGACGACGCCTCCGGCGATGACCACCGACACCCCGCTCAACACCAGCATGCCGGCGGCGGCGCCCGCCGACGTCGCCAGCATGGACTCGATCATGGCCGCGCTCTACGACGTGATTTCCGGGCCGCCGGGCAAGGCGCGCGACTGGAACCGCATGCGTTCGCTGTTCGTGCCCGAAGCGCGCATGATCCCGACGCGCAAGACCAAGGAAGGCGCGGTGCGCATGCGCTGGATGACGGTGAACGATTACGTCGCGACTTCCGGCGCGCTGATCGAACGCGACGGCTTCCACGAGCGTGAACTGGCGCGCAAGACCGACCGTTTCGGCAACATGGCGCAGGTGTTCAGCACCTACGATGGCCGCACCGACAAGGGCGACTACCACGAACGCGGCATCAACAGCCTGCAATTGCTGTTTGACGGCAAACGCTGGTGGATCGTATCGATCATGTGGGTCGGCGAAACGCCGGACACGCCGCTGCCGGCGGATTACCTGCCGAAGCGTTGAGCGGCCCGGAGGCCGAACATCGTCACGTAGACGCCGACCACCCAGGCCAGCGCCGCGGCCCATCCGGCGAGGACATCGCTGGGATAGTGCACGCCAAGGTAGGGGCGCGACGCCCCGATCGCGAGCACGAACAACGCCGAAACCGCGGCGACCGGCCAACGCCAGCGCGTGCGCCACGCCAGCAAGACCAGAACCGTGGCCAGCGTCATCGACCCCATGGCGTGGCCGCTGGGAAAGCTGAAGGTGGTTTCCGGCGCCAGCGATTCCCATAGCGATGGCCGCGCGCGTCCGTAGTAATGCTTGGCGGCAATATTGATCAGCGCCGACCCGATGAATGCCGTTGTCGCGAACACCGCATCACGCCGGCGCTGGCGAAACCACAACGCCGCAACCAGGATGATGTCGAACGGAATGACGCCGTACTGGTAGCCGAGCCGCGAAAACAGCAGCGCCAGTTGATCGAACATCGGCGTGTGATGTACATGCAGCCATTCGAGGATCGGGCGGTCGAAGCCGAAATCGCGGCCTTCGCCGACATCTTCCGCCAACTCGCCAAAGCCCCACAGCGGCAGCAGGACCGCGATGAACAGCAACGCGATCCGTCGGCCGTTGCGACGCAGGAACGCCAACGCGCCTGCGTCGCTTTGCGTGGGATCAGTCGGCGTGGACGGCATAGCGCCGCGCGACATAGGCGTCGATGATGCCGATGAATTCCTGGGCGATGCCCTCGCCGCGCAAGGTCACGGTCTTCTGCCCGTCCTCGAACACCGGCGCGGCCGGCGCTTCGCCGGTGCCCGGAAGCGAGATGCCGATATTGGCGTGACGCGACTCGCCGGGACCGTTGACGATGCAGCCCATCACCGCCAGCGTCATGTTCTCGGCGCCGGGATATTTGACCTTCCATTCCGGCATGCGTGCACGCACATGCTCCTGCACCACCCCGGCGAGCTCCTGGAAGAACTCGGACGTGGTGCGACCACACCCAGGGCAGGCCGTGACCATCGGCGTGAACGCGCGCAGGCCCATCGTCTGCAACAACTCCTGGGCGACGATCACTTCCTGGGTGCGGGAGGCGCCGGGCTCGGGGGTGAGCGAAATGCGGATGGTGTCGCCGATGCCTTCCTGCAGCAGTACCGACAGGGCGGCGCTCGAGGCGACGATGCCCTTGCTGCCGATCCCGGCTTCGGTGAGGCCGAGATGGAGGGCGAAATCGCTGCGACGCGCCATCTCGCGATAGACCGCGATCAGTTCCTGCACGCCACTGACCTTCGCCGACAGGATGATGCGTTCGGCAGGCAAGCCCAATTCCACCGCGCGATGGGCCGAATCCAGCGCGGAACGGATCAAGGCCTCGCGCAACACGCGCCCGGCATCCCAGGGTTCGGCGCGGGCGTGGTTTTCATCCATCAGCTGCGCGGCCAGCGCCTGGTCGAGCGACCCCCAGTTGGCGCCGATGCGCACCGGCTTGTCGTACCGGATCGCGAATTCGATCAACTGCGCGAACTGCGTGTCCTTCTTCTTGCCGAAGCCGACGTTGCCGGGATTGATGCGATATTTCCCCAACGCCTCGGCACAGGCCGGTTCGTTGGTCAGCAGCGTGTGGCCGTTGTAGTGGAAGTCGCCGATGATCGGGACGTCGATGCCCATCATCGCCAGCTTCTCGACGATGCGCGGCACGGCGGCGGCGGCTTCGGCGGTATTGACGGTGACGCGCACCAGTTCCGATCCCGCCCGCCACAACTCGGCGACCTGTTTCGTCGTCGATGCGACATCGGCAGTATCGGTATTGGTCATCGACTGCACGACGACGGGCGCACCGCCACCGACCTCCACCTTGCCGACCATGACCGGCTTGGTGTGGTGGCGTGAATGGGGTCCGAAGTGGTCGGCGGGATCGGCGTGTGCGGTCATGACGGCGATTTTACCTGTCCGTGGCGGGCGACCGTTATCCTGACGTGGATGGATGACCGCCGCGATGATGTCCTCACACCCAGCCAGCTCAACACGCTGGCGCGCAACCTGCTGGAAGACACATTCCCGGTGGTGAACGTCGAGGGCGAGCTCGGCAACGTCTCGCGCCCCGCCTCCGGCCATCTCTATTTCACCCTGAAGGATGCCCGCGCCCAGATCCGTTGCGCGCTGTTCCGGCCCAAGAGCCAATGGCTGCGCTTCCAGCCGCGCGAAGGCCTGATGGTGCTGGCGCGCGGCCGCCTCACCCTGTACGAGGCGCGCGGCGACTACCAGCTGATCCTCGATTCGCTGGAAGAAGCCGGCGAAGGCGCGCTGCGCCGTGCCTTCGAGGAATTGCGCCAGAAGCTGCAAGCCGAAGGATTGTTCGACCAGTCGCACAAGCGCCCGCTGCCACGCTTCGTGCGTCGGCTCGGCGTGATCACCTCGCCAGGCGGTGCCGCCGTCCACGACGTGCTGAGCGTGCTCGGCCGGCGTTTCCCCTTGTTGCCGGTGGAGATCCTGCCGGTACCGGTGCAAGGCACCGGCGCGGCCGCGCAGATCGCCGACACGGTGAAGCGCGCCGGCGAAAGCGGACGCTACGACGCCTTGCTCGTGACCCGTGGCGGCGGTTCGCTGGAAGACCTCTGGGCCTTCAACGAGGAAGTGCTGGCGCGCGCGATCGCCGCGAGTGCGGTACCGGTGGTCTCGGCGGTCGGTCACGAGAGCGATGTCAGCCTCGCCGATTTCGCCGCCGATGTCCGCGCCGCCACGCCTTCGGCCGCGGCGGAACTGCTGAGCCTGGATCGTGGCGACCTGCAGCGACGATTGGCGTCGCTGGAACGTCGCCTGCGCGAACGCCAGCAACAACGCTTGCGCGATCTCGCACAACGGCTCGATCGCGCCTGGCTGAAGCTCGATGCGCAAAAACCGGCGGCACGCCTGCACGCGCTGGCATTGCGCCAGCTGCAACTCGGACAGCGATTGAACGCGGCCTGGCAGCGTTCTAGCGAACGCGATCGCGCGCGGTTGCGCCACGCCCAGGCGGTGCTGCGCGCGCGTCATCCGCAACTGCGCCTGCAGCACCTGCGCGAACGCCTCGCTGCAATCGGCCAGCGCCCGCGACTGGCGGTCGCCCGCCAGTTGCAACAGGAAACCCTGCGCCTGCGCTCTGCGGTGCGCGCCCTGCACGCGGTCAGTCCCCTGGCCACCGTGGCCCGTGGCTACGCCATCCTCAGCGATGGGAACGGTGTTCCCGTGCAATCGATCGCGCAAGTGTCGCCAGGAGATCGCATCCGCGCCCGCCTGCACGACGGCGAGCTCGCACTGCAGGTCGACGCCATCCTTCCCCCAGCCACGGAGTCCTGACCATGCTGCGGAAGTCGTATCCCTACTACCTCGCCAATCGCCCGGTCGCCGCCAATACCGACCTTGAGGTCCTGGACAAATATTCCGGCAAGCGCGCCACCCGCATCGCCTTCGCCGACGCCGCGACGGTGCGCAAGGGCATCGCCTCCGCGCACAAGGCGCGCGAGGCGATGGCTGCGTTCCCGCCGGATGCGCGCCGCGACGTGCTGGAACATTGCGTGCGCCGCTTCCAGGAACGCCAGGAAGAGCTGGCGCTTGCCCTGTGCATCGAAGCGGGCAAGCCGATCCACGACGCCCGCGGCGAAGTGCTGCGCCTGATCGATACCTTCCGGATCGCTGCCGGCGAAGCCACGCGCGGCGACGGCGAAGTGATCGAGCTCGACGTGTCCGAACGCGCGCGCGGCTATCGCGGCATGGTCAAGCGGGTGCCGATCGGCGCCTGCGCCTTCATCACGCCCTTCAATTTCCCGCTGAACCTCGTTGCGCACAAGGTTGCCCCGGCGATCGCCGCGGGCTGCCCGTTCGTGCTGAAACCGGCGCCGAAGACTCCAATCGGCGCGCTGATCATCGGCGAAGTCCTGGCCGAAACTAACCTGCCGAAAGGCGCGTTCTCGATCCTGCCCTGCTCCAACGATGATGCCGGCCTGCTGGTCGAGGATCCGCGCATCGCCCTGCTGTCGTTCACCGGCGGCCTGATCGGTTGGGACCTGAAGGCGCGTGCCGGCCGCAAGAAAGTGGTGCTGGAACTCGGCGGCAATGCCGCCTGCATCGTCGACGCCGATCCCGGCATCGATCTCGATGCGGTGGTGCAACGCCTGGTCTTCGGCGCCTATTACCAGAGCGGCCAGAGTTGCATCAGCGTGCAGCGCATCTTCGTCCACAAGGACATCGCCAAGCCGCTGCGCAAGAAGCTCACGGAAGCGGTGAAGGGCTTGAAGATGGGCGATCCGCGCGACGAACGCACCTTCATCGGCCCGGTGGTCGATGACGGCGCCGCCGACCGCATCGAATCCTGGATCGACGACGCGGTGAAGCGTGGCGCCAAGCGACTCGCCGGCGGCAAGCGCAACGGCCGGATGATCGCGGCGACCCTGCTCGAAGACGTGCCCCACGGCTGCGACCTCTACAAGCGCGAAGCCTTCGGTCCGGTGGCGATGCTCGAAACCTTCGGCGATTTCGACGACGCCCTCGACCGCGCCAACGCCAGCGATTTCGGGCTGCAGGCCGGCGTGTTCACCGCCCGCCTCGACCACGCCATGTGCGCCTGGGATCGTCTCGAAGTCGGCGGCGTGATCGTCGGCGACGTGCCGAGCATCCGCGTCGACAACATGCCCTATGGCGGCGTCAAGGCGTCGGGACTGGGACGCGAGGGCGTGCGTTACGCCATTGAGGACATGACCGAGCGCAGGCTGCTCGTCATCAAGTCCTGAGTCACCCGTTCTTCGCGCCGAGCGCGGTCAGCGCCTGCGGCCGGCCGAACAGGAAGCCCTGTCCGTACTGGCAGCCTTCCTCGCGCAGGCATTCGCGCTGCTGGCGGGTTTCCACGCCTTCGGCGATGCAGTCGATGCCGAGGCCATCGGCCAGCGACACGATCGCGCGCACCAGCGCCTCGCTTTCGCCGCGACTGGAATCCTGCAGGCCGGCGACGAAGCTGCGATCGATCTTCAGGGCATGGAAGGGAAAACTGCGCAGGTACGAGAGCGCGGAGAATCCGGTGCCGAAATCGTCGAGCATCGCCAGCACGCCGCGCGACTTCAGCTGGTTGAGCTGCTCCAGGGTGCGGCCGCTGTCTTCGAGCAACGAGGCTTCGGTGACTTCGATGCGCAGGCGCGCCGGATCGGCGCCGGCGGCGTCGAGCGTCGACAGCAGGCGCGCGGCGAATTCCGGCGAACGGAAATGCAGCGGGGACACGTTGATCGACACGTAGCCCTTGGTGCGCGATCCCGCCATCCACTCCGCGACCTTGCGATAGACCAGCCAGTCGATCTCGCGGACCAACCCGCTGTCCTCGCCGACGCCGATGAAGGCGCTCGGGGCGAGCAAGCCCTGTGTTTCATGGCGCCAGCGCACCAGCGCCTCGTGGCCGACGACGCGACCGTTGCCGAGATGCACGATCGGTTGCAGGTGGACGTCGAACGCATCGGCATTGATCGAACGCCGGAGGTCGGCCTCGAGATCGAGCAGGCGCAGCGATTCCGCGCGCATCGCCTCGTCGAACACCATCGCCTGCGAGCGGCCGTTGGCCTTGGCGCGATACATCGCGGCGTCGGCGTCGCGCAGGATTTCCTCGCCCGACTCGTAGCCGGGACGCCACATCGCGATGCCAACGCTGGTGGATGGGAACAGTTCGCGATCGTGGACGAAGATCGGCGTCTCGAACGCCTTGATGATGCGTTCGGCCAGCGCGACGACCTCGTCGACGCCAGATACCAATTCGGCGAGCACCGCGAATTCATCGCCCCCCAGGCGCGCCACCAGGTCGTGCGGACCGAGCTGGCCGCGGATGCGCTTGGCCACCTGCACCAGCATCTCGTCGCCGGCGGCGTGGCCCATGCTGTCGTTGATCAGCTTGAACTGGTCGAGGTCGAGATAGAGCACCGCGAATCCCGGCATGTCGACCGAGCCGCGCGAGGTCAGCATGTTGAGCTGCAGGCGTTCGAGCAACTGCTGGCGATTCGGCAATCCGGTCAGGCCGTCGTGGCTCGCCTGGTACTGCAGCCGTTGTTCGACGCGGATGCGTTCGCCGATTTCCGCCAGCAACGTGCGATTGGTTTCGGCCAGTTCGCGGGTGCGATCGCGGACGTGGCCTTCCAGTTCCTGCAACAGGCCGCGTCGCTCCAGCGCCACCGAGACATGCTGCGCCGCGAACGACAGCAACTCCATGTCCTGGGCACCGAAGCGGACGTCGTCGCGATAGCTCTGGATCGCCATCACCCCCACCGGGATCCCGTTGCGCAGCAGCGGCACGCCCAGCCACGACACCGCCATCTGCCCGCGCACGTCGATCAGGCCATCGCGCTGCAATCGCAGCAGGGTCGCTTCATCCAGGAGCAGTGGCCGGCCGTTGTTGACGACGTAATCGGCGACGCCGCGACCTCGCGAAACGCGCGCCGGGATATCGTCGAGTTCGTCGGCGACGTAGACGAAGTCGAGGAAGCCGGGATCCTCGCTCACCAAGGCGATGAAGAAGTTGCGGCTGTCGATCAGTTCATCGAGCACGGCGTGCACGCCGCTGTAGAAATTCCAGCCGTCGCCCTGGCTCGACGACATTTCGCTGATGCGGAACAGCGCCGCCTGCAGGCGTTCGGCGCGCTTGCGCTCCTGGATTTCCAGTTCCAGCATCGCATTGGCGTCGCGCAATTCGCGCGTGCGCTGCGCCACCTGGTCTTCAAGCCCGACCTTGGCGTCGCGGCGATCGAGCACGATCCCGATATGCTGCGCGACGTAGGCCAGCACCTCTGCGGACTCACGCGTGTAGCGGTTGGGGCGGTCGTAGCTCTGCACCACCACCGCGCCGCGCACCTCGCCATCGCTCACCATCGGCACGCCCAACCACGACAGGCTGGCCGGGCCGATGCCCTCGTCCTCGGCGATGCCAAATTGCGCCGCCAGCGCGCTCGACGGCCCCATCATCGGCTCGCCCTTCTGCATCATCCGCACGGTCAGGCTGTTTTTCAGGCTGGAGAGCGGCAACGCGCCCTCGTGCACCGGCCAGTGGTCGACCTGGTCGACGAAATACGGAATGCGGATTTCGTCGTTGCTGCGATCCCACAGCATGATCAGGATGTTCTGGGCGTAGATCAGTCCCGCCACTTCGTCGTGGATGCGCTCGAGCGTGGTGCGCAGGTCGAGTCCTGATTGCGACAACTCCGAGATGCGGCACAGCGCGCGCTGGATGCGATGCGCCTCCGACAGCACCTGGACGCGGGAATCGGCGAGCAGTCGCGTCAGCGTCGCATGGATCGCCGAATGGATCACGTCCATCCATTCCGATCCCGGCGCTTCCACCCGCCCCCGCGGATGCGCCAGCAAGACGTAGGGCACGCTGTCGTCCAGCCGGGCCTGCAGGCAATGGCCATCGTTGTCCTTGCCGGACAACGCATCCACCGCGGCACCGCGCGCCAATGCCTCGCGCGGACCGAACGCTTCGACATCGCTGCTGCCCTGGGCATCGCGCCAGGCCAGCGCCAGGGTCACGTCTTGGGGGACCAGCGCATGCAGGGATTCCAGCAGGCCGCGGACCGCCGAGTGCGAACGCAGGCCGGCCCACTGCGTGGGCAGGACCGAAGCCTCTGGGAGGATGGCGGCGTTCATGATGGGGATAGAGTACCCCGGCATTGCCCGTTCACCAGTGCAACCCCGTTTCCCGTGCCCGGCCGTTTGTAACGGCATGGAGGCCTGCACGGCAACATCGCGCGCAACCGTTATCCTATGGCTGATGGATGGCGTGCCCAACGAGCCCGACGACAATGCGCTCATGACCGCCTATGCCACGGGCGATCAGCGTGCATTCGAACTGTTGTACAGCCGCCACCGCGCCGGCCTGTACCGTTACATCCTGCGCCTGTTGCGTGATCGCGCCGCCACCGACGAGCTGTTCCAGGACGTCTGGCAGCGCGTGATCGGCGCCCGCAACGGCTGGCGGCCGAGCGGCTCGTTCAGCGGCTGGCTGTACCAGATCGCGCACCATCGCATCAACGACTACTGGCGCGCGCGCCGCCATCGCCCGGCCGCCCCCATCGATGCCGAGGAGCGCGTTGCCGCGATCCCCGACCAGGACACGCCGGAACGGACGGTTTCCGAATTCGAGCAGCGCCGGCGCTTGCAGCTCGCGCTCGAGACATTGCCGCGCGAACAACGCGAAGTGGTCGCATTGCGACTGGAACAGGAACTGACACTGGAGGAAATCGCCACCATCACCGGCGTGGGCCGGGAAACCGTGAAATCCAGGCTGCGTTACGCCATGGACAAGTTGCGGGTGGAGATGAAGCCATGAAGCGCCACGAAGACGCACCACTGGACGCCGAAGAACGCGCACTGGCCGCGCAGCTGCGCCGCCTGCCGCCGCATGGCGAGCCTGCGCCCGATCTCGACGCGCGCATCCTGGCGATGGCGCGCACGGCGGGCGGCGGACGTCGCCCGGCGCCCTGGTACCGCGGGCTGCCCGGCTATGCCAGCGCCGCCGCGGTGTGCGTGCTCGCGGCAGGACTGGCCTGGCAGCTGTGGCCGTCGCATGTGCAACGCGGCCAACACGCGGCAGCACCCGCCCCTGTTCCGCTGCCTGCGTCCAAGCCTCTTGTCGAGGCGCCTCCGGCACCACAGGAGCGCGCGAACGCCGCAGCGGATTCCGTCAGCGACAAGGCGAGCGCAGAAGATGCCGCCGCAGTGCCACTACCCAAGGAAGTCGTCCTTCCGCCGCAACCGCCGCGCCCGGCATCGGCGCGTGCCATGCCGCCGACACCACCGCCGCCCATCGTTTCGTCCGCGAACGATGCCGTGTCCTACTCTGCCCCGGCGCCAGCCGCCGTTGCACCCGTGCTGGCGCCGCCACCCGCGCCGCCTGCGCCTCCCGCACCACCACCGCCGCCGCCCGTGCAATCGATGGAAGCCGCGCCTGCGGCGGCTTCCGCCGAAGGCGCGGTCAAACCGCGCGAACAGCCGAAATCCACCCCCGTCACGGTCAACGCGATGCGCGCGAAGGCCGCGGCCACGGCCGATACCGAGAACGGCTACGACGCGCGCCCGCCGGCAACCGTGCAGGACACCAGCGTGCGCAACGACTGGCTCAAGCGCATCCGGGAGCTGATGGCCCAGGGCGATCGCGATGGCGCCCGCGGCAGCCTGCAGGAATACAGGACGCGCTATCCCGACGCGACGATTCCGGCCGACCTGCAACCTCTGCTGGCAGCGCCGCCGGCGAAGACGCCGTGATCGCGATTCAACCGCCGCGGTATTCGCGCGGAATGCGTTCGTTCAAGCCAACCAGGATTTCGTAGGGAATCGTCCCTGCCCAATCGGCAACGTCCTGGCAACGGATCGCGTTGCCGCCCTGGTAGCCGATCAGCACGACTTCGTCCTCGTTCCAGGCACTGCCCTGCGGCCCAAGATCGACCATGAACTGGTCCATGCACACGCGCCCGACGATGGGATGGCGCTGACCGCGGATCAGCACTTCGCCACGCGATGACAATCCACGCGAATAACCATCGCCATAGCCGATCGGCACCGTCACCACGCGGGTATCGTGGGGCGCGGTCCAGGTCGCCCCATAGCTCACCGTGCGTCCTGCCTTCACCACCTTGAAGTAGACGACTTGCGAAAGCAGCGACAGCGCCGGTTGCAGTTCGAAGGGCGGACGCGCGCTTTCGCCCGGGGACACGCCGTAAAGGATGATGCCGGGGCGCACCATGTCGAGCCATGTTTCCGGGAAGTGCAGCACGCCCCCGGAATTGGCGAGATGGCGGATCGGCATCGGGGCACCGATGCGCTCGAAATGCGCGCACGCGGCGAGGAAACGCTCGAGTTGCACGCGCGTCATCGGGGACTGCGGATCATCCGAGCACGCCAGATGCGAATACACGCCCTTGATCGTGCACCACGAAGACGCCACCGCGGCCTCGATCAACGGCGCCGCGCTCTCGCTGTGGACGCCGATGCGTTCCATCCCGGTATCGACCTTGAGGTGCACCACCGCCTTGCGCCCCGCCGTCTGCGCGGCGGCCTCGACCTGGCGCAGCTTGTCCAGCGACGACACCGTGATCTCGAGATCGTGTTCGAGGAACCGCGCCACCTGCGGACCGAAAATGCCTCCGAGCACGAGGATCGGCGCCTTGATCCCGGCCTGCCGCAACGCGATGCCCTCTTCCACGAAGGCGACGCCCAACTGATCGACGCCCTGCGCCACCAGATGACGGGCCACCGGCACCAACCCATGGCCATAGGCATTGGCCTTGACGATCCCCATCACCGGCACGCCGACATGACTGGCGATCGCCCGCAGGTTGTGGCTGATCGCATCGAGATCGACGTCGATATGGGTCGGGCGCTGGGTGAACGGCGTGGTCATGGCGATATTCCATCACGCCGACGTGAATGCGGCCAGAAGAATCGTCGCCATGGATGAGGGACTTCAGGCGTCATTTGACAATCGCCAATTGGTAAATTATTTTTACTATCAATCTAATGGACTTTCAGTCATGCCCGAGACGCCCTGGTACGACATCGTCGCCATCCCCGCGCTGTTGCGGCACGCCCGCAACACCTACGGCAGCGCCATGCGCCAGGCGCTGGAAGACGGCGGATACGGCGACATTCCCAAGAACGGCCTGTACGTGGTCGGTGGCCTCGCCCTCGGCGAGCAGCGTGACGTGCCGTTGTCGGAACTGATCCGCAGCCTGCGCATCTCCAAGCAGTCGGCCGGCCAGCTGGTCGATACCCTGGTGCTGCGCGGCTACCTCGAACGCAGCGAGGATCCGCAGGATCGACGCCGGCTCGTGGTCGGCCTCACTGCGCGCGGCCGTGCCGCGGCGGCGGTCCAGGCCGCTGCCCGCGAACGTATCGATGCGCAACTCGCGGAGAGGATTGGCGGCGCGCAGATCGCACAACTGCGTCGCAGCCTTGCTGCGCTGATCGCGCTCGACCGCGACGAAGACGCCGCCGAAGACGACACCTGATTCCACGACCAAGCATCCACGGAGATCGCCATGCTCATCAACCTGATTCCCAAGGTCTTCTACAACCACCTGCAGGACGGACTCGACCTGTTCGTCTCCGGACTTGGCTTCAAAGTACTTCACCAGGACGACGATCTCGCCGTGGTCGCCCGCGACGGCGCCAAGGCCTACCTGGTCGAAAGCCCGGAGTTCGCCGCGAAGGACCGCCCGGAAATCGCGATCGAGACCGACACCATCGATGCGTTGTTCGCGGAAATTTCCTTTCGCGCACCTCACCTGCTCCATCGCAACGGCGCCACGATCACGCTCAAGCCATGGGGCGCACGCGAATTCGGCGTCCTCGACAAGACCGACGTCTGCGTCATATTCAGGCAATGGCCGGAGCAAAGAAGCAATTCCGCCATGCCCGATGAACAACCGAAATTCGAATCGACCTCGCTTGCAGGCGCACGTTTCCACGATGTGAACTTGCGATCATCCTCCTTCGACGATGTCGCACTTGCCGATGCATCGTTCTCGAACGTCTCGTTCAAGGGTGCGAAGTTCGCCAATATCGACTTCCGCAACGTCGAGATTTCCAATGCCAACCTGGCCGGCATGACCATCAACGGGATCCTGGTGACCGACCTGCTTCACGGACGGGCGCCATGACCATCCGCAACATCATCGCCCAACTGCGCACCACCGACCTCGAGCGCAGCATCGACTTCTACACCTCGAAACTCGGGATGACCCTGGAATTCCGCTACCAGGACTTCTATGCCGGGATTCGCTCCGGGGACCGCATCCTCCATCTCAAGCACGTGGACGAACGCGATCCATCCATCCACGATGTGCGCGAACACGGGCACTTCCATCTCTACTTCGAAGTCGACGATGTCCGCGCACTCGCCGGAACGCTGCGCGAGCGCGGCGTCGCATTGGTCTCGGATGTCCACGACACCGACTGGCAGACACGCGAATTCGTGGTCGAGGACGACCAGGGACACACCCTGTATTTCGGCCAGCCGCTGTAACGCAGGCTGCCTTATTCGAAACTTCCGATGTTGTCGTGCGCGAGGTTGTCGAACCTCGTGTATTCGCCGAAGAACTTCAGCTTGACCGACCCGGTTGGGCCGTTACGCTGCTTGCCGATGATCACTTCGGCCAGGCCCTTGTCCGGCGAATTTTCCTTGTTGTAGTAATCGTCGCGGTAGATGAAGGTGATCAGGTCGGCGTCCTGCTCGATGGCGCCCGATTCGCGCAGGTCGGCCATCACCGGACGCTTGTCGGTACGCGTTTCCAGCGAGCGGTTGAGCTGGCTGAGCGCGATCACCGGCACGTTCAACTCCTTGGCCAGCGCCTTGAGGCTGCGGGAAATTTCCGAGATTTCGGTGGCGCGGTTCTCGCTGTTGCCGGGCACCGCCATCAGCTGCAGGTAGTCGATCATGATCAGGCCGAGATCGTGCTCGCGCTTGAGTCGACGCGCCTTGGAACGCAGCACGTCGGGCGACAGCGCCGGCGTGTCGTCGATGAAGATCTTGGCGTGGCGCAGCATGCTCACCGCGTGGGTCACGCGCGCCCAGTCCTCGTCCTCGAGCTGGCCGGTGCGCAGGCGCGTGGCGTTGACGCGCCCGACCGAGGAAATCAGGCGCATCGCCAACTGGCTGGCCGACATTTCCATCGAGAACACCGCGACGGCCTTCTTGCTCTTGAACGCGGCGTATTCGCACATGTTGAGCGCCAGCGTGGTCTTGCCCATCGACGGGCGCGCGGCGAGGATGACCAGGTCGGTCGGCTGCAGGCCGGCGGTCATCTCGTCGAATTCGACATAGCCGGTCGGCAGGCCGGTGATGCCGCCACCGCGATCGCTGCGTTCCTGCAACACGTCCACGGCTTCGTTCAGGGCGCGCAACACCGGCACGAAATCCTCGCGACCGCGGCTGCCCGCCTCGGCGATCTTGAACACTTCCTGTTCGGCCTTGGCGAGGATCTCGGCACTGTCGCGCCCTTCCGGCTGGAAGGCGTCGTTGACGATGTCCGAACCGACGTCGATCAACTGCCGCAACACCGCCTTGTCGCGCACGATGTCGGCATAGGCGCGGATGTTCGCCGCCGATGGCGTGGTGCTGGCGAGTTCGATCAGGTAGGCGCCGCCGGCGACCAGTTCCGATTGCCCGGTCGATTCGAACCATTCGCCCAGTGTCACCGCATCGAAGGGCTTGCCCTTCTCGCTCAGCTCGCGGATCGCGCGATAGATCTGCTGGTGATCGCGGCGATAGAAATCGCGTTCGGTGAGGACGTCGGCGACGCGATCGAACGACTCCGGCACCAGCATCAGGCCGCCCAGCACCGCCTGCTCCGCCTCCACCGACTGCGGCGGTATCCGCAAATGCTCGACGCGCGGATCGGATTGACTGTCCTGGCGGGTGAAACGCGGGCGCGACGACATCGGGGCAAAACCTCTCTCTGCAGGCATCAAGCTGCCCGCACCGATCGATAGGGGTGGATGAAGGGTCGAAGGATCCATCTAATCACGGACCCGGTCCGACTGCTACGCAAAACCCGGGGGGAATATTGTGGTGTTCGCGGGGACATGCTGTGGATAACCCGTACGATCCCGTGGATATCTGCTGGATAACCCGTGCAGATCTCACCAGCTGCGACGACACCAACAAAAACGGGCGCCGAAGCGCCCGTTTCGATGTCGCAGCGGAGCAGGATCAGGCGGCTTCGGCTTCGACGATCACCTTGACCGGCGTCTCGACGCCAGCGGCGAAATGCACCATCACGTCGAACTCGCCGACGTGGCGCAGCGGGCCTTCGCCCAGCACCACTTCGCTCTTCTGCACCGGATGGCCGGCGGCAGTCAGGGCTTCGGCGATGTCGCGCGGGGTCACCGAACCGTACAGCTTGCCTTCGGCCGAGGCGTGCGACTTCACGGTCACGCTCTGGCCTTCGAGCTTGGCGCGGCGGCTTTCGGCTTCGTCATGGACGGCCTTGGCCTTGGCTTCGTATTCGGCGCGCTTGGCTTCGAACTGTTCCAGGTTGGCAGCGGTGGCCGGCACGGCCTTGCCCTGCGGCACCAGGTAGTTGCGGCCGTAGCCCGGCTTCACGGTCACGGTGTCGCCGAGAACGCCGAGGTTCTGCACTTTCTGCAGGAGGATGAGCTTCATTTGGATATCTCCGTTAGCGATCGGGGATCGCAGCAAATGCTGTCCGGATGGATCAGACGTCGTGGTTGTCGGTGTACGGCAGCAGCGCCAGGAAGCGCGCGCGCTTCACGGCAGTCGCCAGCTGGCGCTGGTAGTGCGACTTGGTGCCGGTGATGCGGCTCGGGATGATCTTGCCGTTCTCGGTGATGTACTGGCGCAGGGTGCCGAGATCCTTGTAATCGATCTCCTTGACACCTTCGGCGGTGAACTTGCAGAACTTGCGGCGGCGGAAGAACTTGGACATGGGGGTGCTCCTCAGGCGGCTTCGGCGGTGTCGTCGGCATCGCCCTGGGCGTCGCCTTCGTCGTCACGGCGACGGCGTTCGCCGCGCTCGGGCTTGTCGCCCTTCTCGTCCTTGTTCTTCATGATCAGGGACTGTTCGGTCACGGCTTCGTCGCGCACGATGACGAGGTGGCGCAGCACCGCATCGTTGAAGCGGAAGGCGTCGACCAGTTCGTTCAACGTCGCCTGCTCGCACTCGATGTTGAGCATGACGTAGTGGGCCTTGACCAGGTTGTTGATCGGATAGGCCAGCATGCGGCGGCCCCAATCTTCGACGCGGTGGACCTTGCCACCAGCATTCGTGATCGCGGCGCTGTTGCGCTCGATCATGCCCGGCACTTGTTCGCTCTGGTCCGGATGGACCAGGAACACGACTTCGTAATGACGCATTGTGGGTTCCTTGTGGATGACCGGACGGCGGGATGCCGGCCGGAAAGCCCTCGGCCATCGGAGAACCGACGCGTTCGGGCAAGCCCCCGCAGGAGCGGGAGCTGGATATTATGGCATGAATCAAGGGTTTGCGGGACCCCGCGCCCAGCGGGCGCGTACCGCCTGGCTCACCCGGCGCGGTCGGCGTCCGTGGTGAAGCTCTCGCCGCAGCCGCACTCGCCCTTCACGTTGGGATTGCGGAACACGAACTGCTCGTTCAGGCCCTGCTTCACGAAGTCGATCTCGGTGCCATCGACCAGGGCCAGGCTGTCGGCGTCGACCAGCACATGCACGCCCTGCTGGGCGAAATCGTGGTCGCCCGGGGCGGCGGCATCCGCCATCTCGATCCGGTAGCCCCAGCCGGAACAGCCGGTGCGATGGACGCCGAAGCGCAGGCCGGCCTTGCCGGGATCTGCGGCGAGATAGCTGCGGACACGTTCGAGGGCGGCGGGTGCGAGGGTGATCATGGGGACAATTCTAGCGGGATGAATGGCGAACGTCGTTTAAACTTGCTTCTTCTAGATAGGTTTGGACGAGGCGGGATTCAAGACATGACCACGACTTCGGTGGCCGATGCGTTGGCTGGCAAATTGCCCGAGGGCGGCGCGGTAAGCGTTCGCGGCTGGGTGCGGACGGTGCGCGGTTCGACCAACCTCGCCTTCGTGAATGTCAGCGACGGCTCCTGCTTCGCCCCGATCCAGGCGGTCGCGTCCGATGGCCTGGCCAATTTCGAGGACATCAAGCGCCTGACCCCAGGCTGCGCGGTGATCGCCAGCGGCAAGCTGGTGAAATCGCAGGGCAAGGGCCAGGGCTTCGAGATCCAGGCGGATGCCATCGAAGTGGTCGGCTGGGTCGAGGATCCCCTCACCTACCCGATCCAGCCCAAGCCGATGTCGCCGGAATTCCTGCGCGAAGTCGCCCACCTGCGCCCGCGCACCAACCTGTTCGGTGCGGTCACCCGCATTCGCAACACGCTGGCGATGGCGGTACACCGCTTCTTCCATGAGCGCGGCTTCTTCTGGATCTCGACGCCGATCATCACCACCTCGGATGCCGAAGGCGCCGGCCAGATGTTCCGCGTCTCCACGCTGGACATGGCCAACCTGCCCATCGGCAAGGACGGCCAGGTCGATTTCAGCCGCGACTTCTTCGGCAAGGAAACCTTCCTCACCGTGTCCGGCCAGCTCAACGTCGAGGCCTACTGCCTGAGCCTGAGCAAGGTCTACACCTTCGGCCCGACCTTCCGCGCCGAGAACAGCAATACCTCGCGCCACCTCGCCGAGTTCTGGATGATCGAGCCGGAGATCGCCTTCGCCGACCTCAACGACGACGCCAACCTCGCCGAGGAATTCCTCAAGTACCTGTTCCGCGCGGTGCTCGACGAACGCGCCGACGACATGGCCTTCATCGCCGAACGCGTGCAGAAGGACGCGATCAGCCGCCTCGAGGGCTTCATCAACGCGCCATTCGAACGCATCGACTACAGCGAGGCGATCAAGCTGTTGCAGGCGTCCAACAAGAAGTTCGAATTCCCTGTGGAATGGGGCCTCGACCTGCAGACCGAACACGAACGCTGGCTCACCGAGGAACACGTCGGTCGCCCGGTCGTGGTGATGAACTATCCGGAACAGATCAAGGCGTTCTACATGCGCCTCAACGATGACGGCAAGACCGTCGCCGCGATGGACGTGCTGGCGCCCGGCATCGGCGAAATCATCGGGGGCAGCCAGCGCGAGGAACGCCTCGACGTGCTCGATGCGCGCATGGCGCAGTTCGGCCTCGACCCCGCGCACTACGGCTGGTACCGCGACTTCCGTCGTTACGGCAGCGTGCCGCACGCCGGCTTCGGCCTCGGCTTCGAACGCCTGGTGGTCTACGTCTGCGGACTCGGTAACATCCGCGATGCCATCGCCTACCCGCGTGCGCCGGGAAGCGCGGAGTTCTGAAAAAGTAAAGAGATACATCAGATGTATCTCTCTACCACTGCAGTTACATCAGTACACCATCATAAATGGCAACGATCCACAGTCCAGGTGCAATACCAAAGCGCATCACAATCTTCCTTGGTCAGTTGGGAGCCACAGTCCGGACGTTTTGCCGATGCCAATTGCTTGCCAGTTTTACTAGGCTCCACCTTTTGCCATAACGGAACGATAGGCTTTACCTTGTATTGAGTGTCTTGCGCGCGGTTCACCGCGCCGGATTGTGTCTCGTCGGCTGCTTTGTTCGGACCGACGGCCTGAACATTCAATGCAACTGCCAACAATGCAACCCCAGCCAGAACCATCATTCTCATAATGTCTCACCCCAAGTATTGTTGGAATTCCCCCTGCAGTTTGGATGCTATGCCTGATCGCCCTATAAATATGCGATGAAAATCACATTTTAAATCAATCGCCATCGCAAATATCCCCATTTATGCTCCTGTTCTTTGCCATGCTGTTCCTCGCCACCGCGATCGCCGGCTTCTGCGCCTTCGTGATCTTTTGGCCGCTGTCGCTGGTGCACCTGCGCGATCGCCATCCCGACCTGCGCGGGCACATCGGCGACTTCTCCTTCCTCAATCCGACGGCGTTGTCGTGGCTGCTGCTCGGGCGCTACCGGGAGGTGCGCGATCGCAGCTTCACCGGGCTCGCCACGCCGGCGCGCGTCGCACTGCTGGTGATCATCGGCGGATTGCTGGCGGCTGGCCTGTTGTGGCTGGTTTCAATCCTGTTCCCCGCACTTGGACGCGTCTGACATGCTCGACGACACTCTCCAGCACGACGAATGGTGGCTGGCCAGCTTGGGCCGCACGCTGGTGTGGGCGCGCCTGCGCGTGCGCGAAGCCGGCACTGCGGAAGTCCTCGATTCCGACGGCAATACCCTGTCCTACGACAGTCCGGACACGGCGCGTGCCGCATTGATGGACGCCGAATTCGTCGCCTTTGACGGACTTGATGAAGATGACGCGCTCGCCCGCGGTTTTCGCCTCGGCGAAGTGACGCCGCCACGCGCCATCAGCGACGACGCATTGCGGCCATTGATGGTGCAAGTCTTGGGCGCACGCGCCTGACCTCCCAATCAGGAGACATGACATGGATCTGGACCTCTCCGGCAAGCGCGTGCTGGTCTGCGGCGCCTCCGAAGGCATTGGCCGCGCCTCGGCATACGAATTGGCATCGCTCGGCGCCGAAGTGACGGTTCTGGCGCGACGCCGCGAGGCGTTGGAAGAAGTGCTGCGGACATTGCCGACACCGAACGGCCAGCATCATGGATTGATCGTCGCGGATGCCGCCGACACCATCGGGCTCGGCGAAAAGGCACACGAACTCGCCACGCATGGCCCTGTCCACATCCTGATCAACAACACCGGCGGACCGCCTGGTGGTCGCGCCATCGACGCCGACGCCGGCGCCTTCCTCGATGCCTTCACCAAGCACCTGCTCGCCAACCAGGCGCTGGCGCAGGCGCTCGTCCCCGGCATGCGCGAGGCGAAGTACGGACGCATCGTCAATATCGTCTCGACGTCCGTGTACGAACCGATTCCCGGCCTCGGCGTTTCCAACACCACGCGCGGTGCGGTCGCCAGCTGGGCCAAGACGCTGTCGCGCGAACTGGCGGCGGACGGCATCACCGTCAACAACGTCTTGCCCGGTTACACCGAGACCGGACGCATCGACCAGATCGTGCGTGAGCGTATGGCAAAGGAAGGCGCCAGCGAAGCCGAAATCCGCGCCGACATGATGTCGGGCGTGCCGGCACGACGCTTCGCACGACCCGAGGAGCCGGCGGGCCTGATCGCCTTCCTGTGCGCACCGGTCGGTGGCTACATCAATGGCCAGTCCATTGCGGTGGACGGCGGCCGGATGCAGTCGATCTGATCGTCCACGAACCGGTAAGCTGACGCCATGCAGCGCTACCCGCACTGGATCGACAGCAAGCCCTACCCGCCCGCGGATGACGCGTGGCTGGATGTCCATGCGCCAGCGACTGGTGGGGTGATCACCCAGGTCGCAGCCGGAACAGCCGCGGATGTCGATGCCGCGATGCAGGCTGCGCAGCGCGCTTTCCCGATGTGGTCGGCGCTGCCGAACTCGCAACGCGCGCAATGGCTGGAACGTTTGGCCGATGCGCTCGAAGAACGCCTGGAAGACGTCGCGCAGGCTGAGTCGCGCGACGGCGGCAAGCCGATCACCCTGGCGCGCGATGTCGAGATTCCGCGCGCGATCGCCAACCTGCGTTTCTTCGCCCACGCGGCGACCCAGTTCGCCAGCGAATCGCACCATGGCGAAGCCGGGCTCAACTTCACGCTGCGGCAACCACTGGGCGTCGTCGCGACGATCTCCCCGTGGAACCTGCCGCTCTATCTCTTCACCTGGAAAATCGCACCAGCACTGGCTGCCGGCAATTGCGTGGTCGCCAAGCCATCGGAAGTGACGCCGCACAGCGCGACGCTGTTGGCGGAAATCGCAGCGAGCATCGGGTTTCCGCCCGGCGTGTTCAATCTCGTGCACGGCGCCGGCCCGGCAGTTGGCGAAGCAATGGTGACGCATGCGCAAGTGAAGGCGGTTTCGTTCACCGGCAGCACCGCGGTCGGCAAGCGCATCGCCACCCTCGCCGCACCGCTGTTGAAGAAAGTCTCGCTGGAACTCGGCGGCAAGAATCCATCCCTGGTATTCGCCGATTCCGATTGGCGCGACAATCTCGACACCATCGTGCGTTCGGCATTCCAGAACAGCGGACAGATCTGCCTGTGCGGATCGCGGCTGCTGGTGGAGCGATCGATCCACGATGAATTCAGCGACGCCTTCGTCGCGCGCGTGCAGGCATTGCGCGTCGGCGATCCGGCAGATCCGGCAACCCAAATGGGCCCACTGGTTTCGCAAGCGCATTTCGACAAGGTGATGCGCGCATTGGCGACTGCCCGCGCCGAAGGCGCGCGCGTGCTGTGCGGTGGCGATGCCATCGATCGCGCCGGTTGGTACGTCGCGCCGACCGTCCTGGAAGGCCTTGGTCCCGACAGCGCCACCAACCGCGAGGAAATCTTCGGCCCGGTCGTGACATTGCAGCCGTTCGACAGCGACGACCATGCCCTCGCGCTCGCCAACGCCAGCGATTACGGTCTGGTCGCAACGCTGTGGGATCGCGACCTGCCACGCGCATTGCGATTCAGTCGCGAACTGCGCACCGGCATGGTCTGGATCAACACCTGGCTGATGCGAGATCTGCGCACGCCGTTTGGCGGCAGCAATCAATCCGGTCTCGGGCGCGAAGGTGGCGCCGAGGCCATGCGTTTCTTCACCGAACCCCGCAACATCGGAATCGCCACTTGAACCGTCTCCGTCATCTTCTCGCCAGCAACCACGCCTGGTCCGAACGCGTCCATGCCGAGGACCCGACCTTCTTCGAGCGCTTGTCGAAGCAGCAGGCCCCGGAATACCTGTGGATCGGTTGCTCGGATTCGCGCGTACCCGCCAACCAGGTGATCGACGTCGCACCGGGCGAAGTCTTCGTCCATCGCAACATCGCCAATGTCGTCGTGCACACCGACCTCAATTGCCTGTCGGTGATCCAGTTCGCGGTCGACGTGCTCAAGGTCAAGCACATCCTGGTCGTCGGCCATTACGGTTGCGGCGGCGTCCATGCCGCGTTGCACGGCACGCGCCTGGGCCTTGCCGACAACTGGGTCCGCCACGTCAAGGACGTCGCCCACATGCACGCCGGCATCCTCGACAGCCACGACGATTCGGCGCTGAAGCACGATCGCCTGTGCGAGCTCAACGTGCTCGAGCAGGTGGTGAACGTGTGCGAGACCACCATCGTGCAGGACGCCTGGGCGCGCGGCCAGCAACTCGCCGTGCATGGATGGGTGTATACGCTGCGCGATGGCCGCGTGCACGATCTCGGCATCAGCGTCGCCGGCAACGACGATCTCGCCCGCGAATATCCCGAGGCCCTTGCGCGCATCCGCGCCGACGTGGAAGAACGATGAGCACGACGGGGATCCACAGCGGCAACGCGCCGAAACCGGTCGGCCATTACCCGCATGCGCGGCGCGTCGGCCAGTGGCTGTACCTGTCGGGCGTGGGCCCGCGCGATCCGCAGACCAACCGCGCGCCGGGCAATGTCCACGCCGAGGACGGCTCGCTGGTCTCCTACGACATCGCCGCGCAGACGCATTCGGTATTCGCCAATGTCGGCCACATCCTCGCCGATTGCGGGGCCAGCTGGGACGACGTGGTCGATGTCACCGTCTACCTCACCGACATGGCGCGCGATTTCACGACCTACAACGCCATCTGGGCGGAACATTTCCCCGATCCCGGACGTGCGCCCTGCCGCACCACCCTCGGCATCACCGCGCTGCCGGCGCCGATCGCCATCGAGTTCAAGTGCGTGGCGCTTCTGCCGGCAGGCCTGCGCGACGGCGCCTGACACATATCGGAGAACCCGACCATGCCCCTGCCCGATCCCATCAACCTGCAGAAGTGGATCGATGAACACCGCCATCTGCTGAAGCCCCCGGTCGGCAACAAATGCATCATCGACGGCGACTTCATCGTGATGATCGTCGGCGGCCCCAATACCCGCACCGACTACCACTGGGAAAAGGGACCGGAATGGTTCTACCAGCTGGAAGGCGAGATGGTGCTGCGCATCCAGGAGGACGGCAAGCCGCGCGACATCCCGATCCGGGCCGGTGAAACCTTCTACCTGCCGCCGGAAATCCCGCATTCTCCCCAGCGCATGCCCGGCTCGATCGGCCTGGTGATGGAGCGTCGTCGCCTGTCGTTCGAAGACGACGGGTTGATGTGGTTCTGCGTCAACTGCAACCACAAGCTGTACGAGGAATTCTTCCACCTCGTCGACATCGAGACCGACTTCTTCCGCGTGTTCGAACGCTTCTACCGCGACGATGCCCTGCGTACCTGCACGCAATGCGGAACCGTCAATCCGCGCCCCTCTCGCTACGAACTGGATGCCCGTTCGGAGGCCGACATCACCTGACCGATCGCCCCATGCCGGGGTCGCGGTTCATCCGTCGTTCCACCGTGGCCGGGATCATGGCCACACGCATTGATCCAGGATCCATGATGAAGTCCCTGTACGCCCTTGCCCTGACCGCCCTCGCCTTCTCCGCCCAGGCCGCGACGCCCGCCGCCTCCGGCACGCAGGCGATCGAGTGCTTCGCCGTCTACAAGATGGCGGGCGATGCGCCGCAAAATGCCGGCAACAAGTCCGACATCGTCAAATCGCAGAACCTGATGCAGTGGTCGATGGAAAAGGCCGGGGTCACCCAGAAGCAATTCAACGGCACCATCGATGCGTTCATGGGCAAGCTCAACAAGATGGAGCCGACCAGCGCCCAGAAATACATGGGCGGCAAGATCGCCTCCTGCAACACCTATGCCAAGTCCCAGTACGACGCCTATCTCAAGGAAAAAGCGGCGCCATCGAAGTAAGCGACGTCACCACTCGGTCCTGCGCGGCAGCAGCCCACGCAGTTCGACGTCGGTCAGGTTGCGCCAGCTGCCCGGCTTCAAATGGCCGAGCTTGACCGGACCGATGCGCACGCGCACCAGTTGCTTCACGCGATAACCGAAATGGGCCGCCATCAGGCGGATCTGCCGGTTCAGGCCCTGCACCAGGATGATGCGGAACCCGAACGGACCGAGTTTCCCGGTCTTGCACGGCAAGGTCACCTGCCCGTGCACCGGCACGCCGCGTGACATGCCGCGCAGGAACTCCTCGCTGACCTGACGGTTGGTCGCGACCAGGTATTCCTTTTCCAGCTTGTTCTCGGCGCGCAGGATCTCGTTGACGATGTCGCCATTGCTGGTGAGCAGGATCAGCCCTTCCGAATCCTTGTCGAGCCGGCCGATGGGGAAGATGCGCTGCTCGTGGTCGACGAAATCGACGATATTTCCCCTCACTGCCGATTCCGTGGTGCAGGTGATGCCAACGGGCTTGTTCAACGCGATATAGACGTGGCGACGCTTGCCGGTGGCCGCGTTGCGCATCGCCAGCTTCTCGCCATCGACACGGACCTCGTCGCCTTCTGCCAGCTCCTGCGCGACGCGTCCGCGCTCGCCATTGACGCTGACGCGGCCGGCGGCAATCAGGCGGTCGGCCTCCCGGCGCGAACACAGGCCGGTCTCGGAAATGTACTTGTTCAGTCGCATGGGGGAATTGTCCCATGCCCGGAGCCAGGGGGGCCGGAACGAAAAAAAGAGCCCGGATACCGGGCTCTTTTCCTTCCGCTTCCCGCGGTCAGTGCGGCGTCTGCGGCGCGTGCTGCTGCTTGTTGGCCTGCAAATTGTGTTGCTGCTGCAATTGTTGGACATCCTGCTGCAGCTGCTGCGTGCTCTGCGAGACCGACACCTGCGCGGCCTGCGCCTTGTTCGCCACTTCGCGTTGCTGGGCCGGGTCGTTCAGGCCGCCATTGATCATCACCAGGTTCTGCTTGTTGGTGGTCTCGATCACATGGTCGACGTGCTGCATGCCTGTCAGCTTTGCCTGGTACGTCATGTTGACGAGTGCTTGAGTGTATTCCTTTTCGCTCTGGAACCCGAGTGCCTTCGCCCCACCAAGCTTGTCGGTCTGCTCCTTGATTTCCCCGTACAAGCCTTGCGCGGGATGACCGGCTTCGTTGATCAACGGATGGTCCTTGGCATGCTTCAACGCTTCCAGTGTCTTCGGGTCGGCCTGGCCGCTCGCCTTCAACCCGTGGGCGTCCTGGAATCCACGCAACGCATGTTCTGTATTGGGCCCGACGATGCCCGAGCGCGTCTCCAGCGGCTTGCCGTCCTTGCCGACATATCCCAGGTTGTTCAAGGCAGTCTGCAGTTCGATCGCATCCTTCCCGGCAAGCCCCGCACCGCCCTTCGCAGCGGACTGCGGACCGGCAGCCCCAGCCACCGAAGGACCGTTCCCGCCCTGGATCCGGTGTTCGCTCCAGTAGTTCTCGGGATTCATCAAATGCCCGTTCTTGTCCTTCATCTGATAGTGCACGTGCTGCGCGTAGTCGTTCGCACCACGCGGTCCACGGCCACCCATCGTGCCGATGACTTGTCCGGGCTCGACCTTGTCGCCAACCTTCACCGATTGCGACTGCAGGTGCAGCAACTGGTGCAGATTGCCGTCCTTGTCGCGGATGCCGACCGTGCCGTACTGGCCACCCGAGACTTCCACCACGCCAGCCACCGGAGAATGCACTTGCGGATGGCGCAGGTTGAGCCCGTTCTGGCCGCCGACATAATTGAAATCGACGCCGCCGTGCGGGCCCTTCTCTCCACGGTGTTCGCCGTAATGCCCGGTGATGTGCGGGGTAATGCCGTTCTGTCCCGGAAGGACGGTATTCATCGCCGCCTGGAATCCGGAGCCATTGCCATTGGTGCGATGGGGCTGGGACGGCTGCGGATTGTTGGAAGGGGCGGTTTGGCTGCGGCCTTCACCACCGACCATGGCCGCCCAGGCGTCGCCCGGAGACTTGCCCTGGTCGATCGCGGCCTTGTAGCTGGCGCGCATTTCCTTCAAGGCGTTCGCGGACTGGTCCAGCGAAATGTGGGCCTTGTTCACCCCATCCTTGCTGTAGTAGCTCGCGCCGTTTTTTGCCGGGTCCGGGAAGCTCGCCCACTCCTGGGCCAGCGAATGCTGGGCCGACTGGAGCGTCGCACCTTCCTTGCCCATCAGGTAATCGCGCACCGGAGTCCGCCGATCCTTGATCAGGTATTCGGAGAAGATCTGGTCCTGCATCTGCGTGCTGAACGGCTCGTTCCGGTCGAGGTGCAACTTTCGCACCGCGTCCTTCATCGTGTCGGGCGTGATTTGGTATTTGCCAACCGCAAACAGGCGGTCCGAATCGCGGGCAGGCAAGGCCTGCATGTCCATGACTTGCCCGAGCGTCAACTTGGAGAAGTCGATCGGGTGATCGGCGCCCACGATGACGTTTCGGTGCTTTTGGGCGTCCCAATGGGTTCCGCGATTGTAGGCGTTGTACCCGGGGACTCCGGATTCGCCTTGGTGCATCAGGTCGTACAAAGGATTGTTCGGCATCTTCAAATCTCCATATACACAAGTTGAGTGGATGCGAACGGCCTGTTCCTCCTGAACGTGACGCGATCGCAGCGAGTCGTGAAACTCGCAACCGGATCACCCTTGCTCAGCGATCCGGCGAGCGCTTCTTGCGCCCTCTCGCATCCGGTCTCCCGGAAGCGAAATATCGTTAGTGCGGAGGGTTCGATTCCTCCTTGCTCCAGCCCATGTAGGACAGGCGCGAATCCGGGCCAGCGACTGCGTAATCGGACAGCATTCCCATTGCATGCACAGCGATGACCTGTCCGCTATCGGGATCGCGGAAGCGCATCAGCGCCTGCCCATCGGCGCTGGCGCTCGTGAGTTCCGGGAGCTTGTCGAAAACCTCGCAACGTTTGGGATCTGTTGCGCAGATTTCCTTCCAGTCCGAACCGATCACGTTTTCCTTGCCGTTGGGATCGGCAACCGGAACCCAACCAGCCGAAATGAGCGACTGTCTCGCATCCGCATAGGACGGCTTGTCCCGAAGCAATGCATCCAGTCCCGACACCCTGGTGCCGGGGTTCTTCAATGCTGTATCCACCGGTTTCCCCTCTCCTGTTGCTTCATTCTTCTGGGCGGCACGGCCATTGCCGGCTGCGGCAGTTGCATCGCCGCGAGGTCCACATGCCGTCAATGCCAGCAGTGCAGCAACCCCAACCAGCAGGCACCGAAAATTCATAGCGATTCATCCTTGATGGCGACCAGCTGCCAGCACGCCCCCTGCCGCTTGAACAGGTAGCGGATGCTGTAATCGGTATCCGGCTTGGTGTAGTGAATCTGCGCACCATCCGCGGGGATCTGGGTCACCTCGACGACCTGTCCTTCCCGCTTCGCGCGATCGAAGGCCATCAGCAACGGATAGGACGTTTCCTGCTCGGACACCTGCTTCGTGACAGGCTTCGGCTCGGGGGCCGCCGCTGCATCGATCGAGGTCGACTCCAGGGGCCAATGCGTGTATTTCGCCTGCACGGAAATGCTGCTTGCGAACTTGTCCGCGAAGCCATTGAAATCAGATGCGGGGCATGCGGCTGCATCACCCTCGAGGGGACGCGCAGGCTGTTCGGTGTGCCCGGCATCTGCAGTAGTTGCCGGGGAGGCTTGAGGCGAAGGGGTATTGGTTGAGGGGGCTGGTTGCGGCTTGCACGCTACGACAGCCAAGCTCAAGAAAAGTACCGAGAATATGCGCATCAGCGAACCCTCACTGGAAGGCTGCAGGCGCTGTATTGGATCTTGCACCCTGCATTTCCGCAATTGCTCAGCGCCATTGCTTCGGCTTTCCGTATATCCGGATCGCCGGCAAACCCACTGACGCCATCTCCCCATGCCGTAGCCAGACAACTGTTGCGAGTCTGGGCTTTGATCTTGCACCCACCTCCTCCGCAGTCGGCAATAGCCGCTTTGGCTGCATCTTTCTTGCTCTTGGCGCCAGATGCCCAGCCAATGGAACCTGTCTCAGAATCCAATGCAATCGCACCAAACCGATCTTGCCAAAGGGGTCCGCTATAGCCCGGCTTCTCTACTTCTGGCCCTTGGTAAAATCTGTCTGGATCATTCGGTGCATAACACTTTCCATAGCCAGGAATCATCCCCGGAGGGCATGGTGATCCACCATTCGGAGGCTGCTGACTATGTGCCGCAAACGAGCTGCATGCAAACATCAACATCAAAATCAACCGTTTCATGACGCCTGTTCTCCATCCACCGGCAGTTTCTTCTGCGTCTTGATTTGATCTTGTGGTGGCTGAACGGACGATTGATTGTTCGCTAAATATTTTGTATCCGCTCCGTGATGCGTATGAGGGACCGTTACTCGTGGGTCGACTTGGGTATTAGCAGTCGAAGGAGTTCGCTGAGCACCCTCCCAATCGGCGCCCCTCCCAACCGGATTGCCCATCGCATCCCGCGCATGTCGGGCACCGCCTGCCCCTCCTGTCATCCCAAACTGCGAGTACGCACTGAAGTTCCCCACCGTCGCATTGAAGAACTGCGCCGCCAGCGGCGGGCAGGTCACCAGCAAGACTGTCAGCACCAGCCCAAGCCCGCCCTGCTGCATTGCAACAGTGTTCAAGCCCTCCATCGCGCCCATGCCGTTGATCGCCAGTGTGTATTTGACGAACATCGCGGCGCCAACCGCAGCGACCATCTTCATCGCCACCGACACCATGAAGCACAGCACTGCCAGCGAGAAGCAGGTGCCGATGCCGTATTGCAGCCATTTCGAGAACAGGCTCTTGGTCGACTGGAACAGCAGGCACATGATGAACAGCGGCCCAAGCCCGACGAACAGCGCCAGCGCGACCTTGTACATCAGCAGCAATGCACCACCGACCACTGCCGGCCCTGCGGTGCCGACCGCACTCATGGTGGTGATATGGCTGAGCTGATCCTTCCAGGCATCCGCACTACCGCCTGCGGTCGCATAGGAATCCAGCAGCGCGAACGTCGACTGCATCAAGGTGAGGTTCTGGTCGATCTGTTGCGCCGGCGACACTTCATCGACCGTCACCAGCCCGGTGATCGCACGCGGCAAGGTGTTGCTCAACAGGTCGGAAATGTCGTTCCCGAACAGCGAGAAGGAGCTGGCGATGAGGGTGATCAGCACCACGCGCATCGAATTGGTCACCAGCGCCATCATCGGTTCGCGCGAACGTCCGGTAACGATCAGCCAGCCCTGGAAGATGATCCACGACACCACCATGATGGTGCCGAACAACAGGATCCACTGGATCAGCCCGCTCATCAGGTTGGTGCGGAAGATCTCGATTTCCTTGTCCAGGAACTTGAAGATCAGGCTGAAGAAAATCCATTGTCCGATGCTGCCCATGTGTTCTCCTTACTCCCCCTGTGCGCAGCGGCTCACTGGTCGCGCTGCTTGCTGTGCAGCGGCGAGTTGTCGCCGAGTGCAAGCGTCATCACGGCCATCGTCGCGGCGTCATTCACTGCCTGGCCACCCGCGCTGCCCAACGGACCGCCGCCGCTGTCGGTGCCGCTCGTACCATTGAGGGCCATCTGGCTCAGGCGATCCTGCACGCCCTTCAAGTACGTCAGGCGCGCGTTGTAGGCATCGTTGTAGGTCTTCTGCTGTTGCTGGTCGATCTGGATCAAGGCGATCAGCGCCAGCATGCGGTTGGTGTTGTCCTGCAACTTGCCGGCTTCCAGATCGTCGATACCGCCGCGATCGCGCTCGATCTGCTGCAGGCGCTGGTAGCGCACGTCGGCCAGCTCGCTCATCATCACGTTGTACTTGAACTGGGCCTTCTGGGTTTCCAGGATGTCCTTGCACAGCTTGTATTGCTGGTCGGGAATGCCATCGCCCGTCGCGCTGCCGGCGCTCGAAATCGCCGAACTGGTATCGAGACCGTCCACCTTGGGTGCATCCGGCTTCTTCGGCTTGGAGCAACGGGTTTCGTCGCTCATGTCGACGCTGGACAGCTTGGCCGACGGATTGGCGGTCAAGGCCACATCCGTCGACTTGAAAATCACGTCGGGATCCTTGTAACGTCCCTGCTGATCGCCCTTCTGGGCGTCCGGGCTGAAGTCGCCCTTGGTGACCGTGCTCTGGCTCTTCTGGTATTCGAGCAGGTTCTTGCTGTTGGGGTCGCCGATCGCCTTGTGGATCGCCTTCAATTCATCGATCGCATCGGCATCATTCACGGCCCAGTCCGCCCATGCCCCCACGCTGATGGTGAGGCCGGCGGTCATGACGATGGCCATCGCGGTATGCAAGCGGCGGCGCGACCGGGGTGCGGGACGTTGTGCGTTCTTCATGCGCATCTCCTCCATATCTGTGTTCAGTTGCCACGCCCGGCCATGCGGCGGGTCCTGGCATCACTGTCCTCGTTGCTGCTGCGGCGCTTGCCGGATCCCTTGCGGTTCTCGTAGAACTCGGGCAACCACTGTTCGGGCGTCAGTTGGTCCGGCGTCACGCCATGGCGCATCGCCTGTTCCTGCAACAACCCGTGCAGGATTTCGATGTTGTCGGTCGATGCCGAAATCACCGCCAGTTCGTCGTCCATGCCACGCAGGTTGAGCTGGCAGACATTGGCGGCATGGCCTTGCTTTACCAGGAAGCAGCGCGAGCGTTCGTCCAGGCTCACCACCACGTTGTATTCGGCCTCGGTGAGCTTGAGCCCCTCGACGTAGTCTTCCTTGCTGGCGTTCGGGTTCGGCAGCAGGATCAGGGTCGCGGTCTGTTCGATCAGGGCCGCGGCGATATCGCTCTGCAATGCATCTTCCGGGCTCTGGGTCGCGAAGATGCCGAGGCCATTCTGTTTACGGATGGTCTTCTGCTTGTTCTTGGCAAATTCCTTGAGGCCGCCCTTGCCTTCCAGGATCTTCCAGAATTCGTCCATCACGTAGATCAGCGGACGCCCGTCGATCAGCGCTTCCAGTCGGTGGATCAGGTAGTTGATCACCGGCACGCGCACTTCGGGGTTCTCGATGATGTCGGTGTAGTCGAAGCCGATGATGTTGGCCTTGCTGAGATCGACCGTGTCCACCGGGTTGTCGAAGACCCAACCCAACGAGTTGCCAGCGGTCCACTTGCGCAGGCGCGCGAAGAGGCCGTCGTCGCCCATGTTGGGCAGGCTCTTCTGGAAGTTGGTCATGCTGCGCAGTTGCATCGGCATGTCCAGCATCGACTCGACCGCGCGGTGGATCTCCTCTTCCTCGCGCGCGGTGTAGACCGGCTTGGCGGCCAGCACCTTGATCAGGCCGGAGAGGAACTGGACGTTCTCTTCGCTGTTCTCGCACTGGAAGGGGTTGAAGCCGGTCGGCTGCCCGCTTTCCAGCGCCAGGTAGTTGCCGCCACAGGCGCGCACGAAGATCTCGGCACCGCGATCCTTGTCGAAGAAGAAGATGGTCGGCACCGGATCGAACTTCTGCACCTGGCTCAGCAGGAAGTTGATCAGCGCGGTCTTGCCGGTACCCGACTTGCCGATCACCATGGTGTTGCCGATCGCCTTCTCGCCGAGCGAGTTTTCGCCCGGATGCGTCGCATGGAAGTTGAAGAAGTACGGCTGGCCGTTGGTGGTCTGCAGCGTGGTGACGCATTCGCCCCACGGATTGTTGTCCTTCTTGCCCACCGCGAAGTTGTGCAGCGGCGACAGCCCGAGGAAGTTCAGCGAGCTGACGTTGGCGGTGCGGGTGCGATAGCGCCAGTTGCCCGGGAATTGCGAGTAGAACGACGGCGCGACCGCCATGTCTTCCTTCGCCGAGACGAAGCCGGCGTTGGAGAGTTCTGCGCGCGTCGCCGCGATCTGCTGGCCGAGCTTTTCCTGCGACTCGGCATACAGCGCGATGATGAAGTGGTATTCGCCGAGCACGAAGTTGCCGGACGTCAGCTGGTCCATCGCCACGTCCAGTTCCTGGATCTGCGTATAGGACTTGTCGCCCGACGAAATCATCATACCCTTGGTGCGTTCCAGCACCTTGAGCGCGTCGGCGCGTCCCTTCGGGCTGAAGGAATGGGTGATGACGTATTCGAAGTCGAGATACTTCAGGCCATTGAGGATGCCCGGCCAGGTCCCTTCCGGGTATTCCTTGACGTTGAGGATGGCGCCGTACTGGTTGGTGTTGTTCGGCGGATTGACGACGAAGTCGCCGCTCTTCACCGAGAACATCAACCGGCTTACCGGCAGGTAGTCCTTGATCGGCGCGTTGAGCACCGGCACCGGCTCGTCGATGCGGTTAAGGATGTAGCCGTACAACTCGAGGATCTCCGAGAACACCACGCCGTTGTCGGCCTCGTACATGCCAAGGCGGTACGGCGAATAGTCCTTGAGCACGGCCTCGACGTTGGAAGCGAGCTCCTGGATGCGCGCGACCGACTCCTTCTGCAAGCGTTCCAGCCGGCCGATGTCGCTGACCTTGTCCTTGATGCGCTGCCCGCCGTTGGGGCGATAGACCATGCACAGGTACAACTCGTTCTGCATGATCTTCTGCGACGACAGCGCGTCGAAATAGCGATCCGACATCTGCTGGTTGAAGGCGTGCCGGAACTTCGAGTTCGTCTTGATCCGGCGACGGCGACGGATGTCGTGGACCCAGAACGCCACGTTGAGGAAATCCGGTGCGCGCAGAGTCTGCAGCAGGCGATTGAAGGTCGCGTGCTTGTGTTCGATCTCCCATTCCTCGCGCCCCACGAACGGCAGGCCGCCAAGATGCCAGACCACCAGGAAATCGCCGCCCGTGGTCTTGACCACGGTCGGCGAGACATGGGTGGAAAACGGAATGAATTCGCTGACGGGAGTATCTGGCGTGAACATGTCTTAGTCGCGTGGCGCCGGTTTTTCGCGATACGGATTGGGGTTGAAAACCCACAATCCGTCGCGATCGCGAACGTTGCGCATGCGCGTGCGCATGCCCAACTTCAATCCCAGCAAGGTGAAGATGTGTTCGTCGCGCTTGGCCATCATCCGCATGATGTAGATGACGACCGGCGCGAAGAGGATGAACAGCAGATTGCCGCTGTACATCGCGATCAGCAGCACGCCGCCCGCCCCGAGGAAAAACGGGACGTAAGGCACGCCCAGGAACATGGGCGGGCGGGTGCAGCCGCGGAACATGATGTTCTTATGCACGGTAGCCCGGATCGACCATGATCACGAAGGCATTGGAGCTGGTGTCGGCGGTGCAATCGCCACTGCCCTTCATCTTGTCGTTGCCGATCACCATGGCGGCGATCTGGGCCGCGGCGCCGATCAGTAGGCCGCCGATCAGGATCGGGGCGACATCGGAAATGCGCTTGTGGGCGAAAGCGATCTGGTAGCCGGCGAAGATGATCGCGACCGTCACGATCAGGATCGAAGCGACCTTAAGGATGTCGTAGACGTTCTTCATCACGCCGCACAGCTTGGTCTGCGCGTCGGTCTGAGCCATCGCATCAGGCGCGAACAGGCACAGCGTGGCGAGCAGCAGCATGACGAGCAGCGTCAGATTGGGCTTGCGGGAGGTCTTCTTCAGCTTCATTTTCAACTCCTGGTTGGATGCAACGTCTGGTAGTGAACGGATGGATGCAACGGTTTGTCCTGCTTTCCCCTAGAACACGAATGCGCTGTCACCAGCGGATTCCTGTGATTTCGGCACTGCTTCCAGCTGCGCCTGCGCTGGCATCGGCTGCGCCATCGTCGGCATGGCGACGGCGGGCATCGCCTGCATCGGCATTTGCATGGAAGCGGCTTGCGGCTGGTCGGCGACGGCCGGCATGACTGCCCCGCCACGACGCGCGACCAGGCTGCGGGCATCGAGCTGGCCCTCGTTGCGAACGACGGCCGCGCGCGCGTTCTTGCCACGCGTCGCGACACGGCTGCCGGATGCCGCGCGCTGGCCGCGACTGCGGCTATCGACAACCGGAATTGCCGCCGCGCCATCGGCCTGCGCGAGGCGATCGCCCCACATCGAGCGCTCGATCTTCTGGACGTAACCCTGGCGATACCCGGTGACGAAGTTGCCCGAGTAGTAGCAACTGAACGATTTGCCCCAGTGGCCGCCGGCGCGCTGGTTGCATTCGGCGAGGATCCGCGAACCCGCCATCAGGTTGGCGCAGGGCTGGAAGGCCTCCGCGTAGGTCTCGAGGCCGTACTTCGGCAGGTTGTAGCGATTGACCTGGGCCAGGCCGAGCGAAAAGTTGTAGCCGCGCGATTCCAGCATGCGCACCGTGGCCAGCGCCTCCGGCAGGGTTTTCGGCTGGCGCACCAGATGGCCGCCCACGACCCCGATCGCATACGGGTTGTAGGACGACTCGACATTGACCACGTGTTGCATGACCTGCGCCGGCACGGCCAGCGGACAGCCCATCAGTTCGAGACCGGGCAGCATCTCTTCCCCCCTGAAAGAAGCGTGCGCATGGCTTGGAATGTGCCAGTACGCAACCGCATTGTCAATATTTCTGCTATTGCTGTCACAAATATGAACTCATACGGCGGGCAACTGTCGCCCAGGCTGATAGTCGATGCCGGTGATGTAGCGTCGCCCGGCGTGTGCCTTGATGTGGACGACGATGTCGATGGTCAGCATCAGCAGGCGCTTGATCGTCGCGAACTCGAGGCCCGCGCCTTCCTGCGAAGCCTTCACCATCAGGGCGATCTGGTCCCAGGTCTGTTCGGTGCTGCCGGCGTGGCAACTGGTGATCGAGCCGGGATGGCCCGATGCGCAGTTGCGGATGAAGTAGAAGGATTCGTCGCCACGCAACTCGGCCAGGATGATCCGGTCCGGCTTCATGCGCAGGCAGGCTTCCATGCAGGTCTTGGCGGTGACGTGGCTGGCGCTTTGCCCGCCCTTGGAATACAGCAGGTGCGCCACGTTGTTCTGCGGGATGAAAAGCTCGCGCGCGTCCTCGATGGTGATCAGCCGTTCGTCCATCGGGATGTGGTCGACCAGCGCTTTCATGAAGGTGGTCTTGCCGCTGCCGGTCGCGCCGGAAACGACGATGTTCTTCTTGTAGTGCACGGCCTTGCGGAAGAACTCGCCGTAATTGCGTTCCTTCCTCAGCTCCAGCAATTCCTGGTCGTGCGGCGGCAATTCGCCGTTGGTCTCGAGGATCTGGCCGAAGAAGCCATCGTCCTCGTACTGCTGCAAGGTGCGGCTCTGCTTGGCCGGCAAGCGAATGGTGATCGAGACCTTGCCGGGATCGCAGGCAGGCGGAATCACGAACTGCGCACGCTGCCCGGTCGGGAACGTCAGCGACACCATCGGATCGATGTCGGTGATGCGCTGGCCGGTATTGCTCTCGTTGACGACGGCCGTGCAGAACTGGCGCGCGCGTTCGAAGGTCAGGCTGGGAACCGACAGGTGCTCCCAGCCGTCGCGGGTTTCCAGATACAGCTCGCCCGGGCGGTTGATGCAGATTTCGGTGACGCGCGGCGAGTTGAGGTGCTCGAGGATTCCGAGCACCCCGTATTGATACTCGAGGAAATCGTTGGAGATCCGCGCAACCGGGGAGCTGTCGTCTTCCACCCTGCCCCCGTCAACGCCGCGCCAGCACGTTGCTGAAGTCGACGTCCTGCGCCACGTACACGTTCAACTGCGTGCCCTGGTTGATGGTGACCGTGGGCTTGCGGTTGGCGCTTTCGCTGATGGCCTGGTCGGCCATGCTCTGCACGGTGCGCGCGGTGTTGCTCTGGTACGGGGTTTCGTAGGCGGTTCCGCTCGGCGTGATGACCGTGCCCTTCGGACCCTGCTTCTCGCCCTCGTACTTGAAGAGGTCGCTGATCATGCTGATCAACATCGCGGTGGCGATGCGGCTCGGCCAATGCGCGTCGTACTGTCCGGGATGGCCGGCGCCGCCGAGCTGGTCGGTGCCCGGGCTGGACATGGTGATGTCGTAGCCGTTCGGCGTCACCACCCGATCCCAGATCACCGCGACGCGACCGCGGGCGATACCGCCGTTGTCGTACTTGCCGAGCAGCTTGGAACCGCGCGGCAACAGCAGGCGGCGACCGTTGATCGAGTACACCGGCTCGGTGACGATGCACGAGGTGTAGCCCGGCACGTCGGTGACGATGCGCGTTTCGAGGATGCAGCGGATATAGGTCCCGCGCACCAGCAACGCATCCGGATTGGCCAGCAGCTTGGCGGTGCTTTCCGGCTGCGACACCGTTTCCTTGCCGCCGGTGGGCACCCACATCGGGCCATTGGGTCCCATCACCATCATTCCGCCCTGCTGGCCCTGCGGCCCCCCTGCAGCCTGGCCGCCCTGCGGAGCCGCGGCATCGGCAGGCGGAACGCTGCCATTCCACATGCGGCGCTCGACCAGGCTCGGCGGACGCGGGCCGGCAGGCATGGCCTGGGCGGTATCGCCACTGTCGCCGTAGTTGCTGGCGCGGGCGTGGCGCGATCCGGTGTTGTCCGGCGTCGGCAACGGCGGTGCGTTGTTCACGACATCGATCGGCTGGGCCGCGGCGTCATTCACTGCAGGCGCCGGCGTCGGCGCGGCGCGCGGCAGGTCCGGCGTCTCCACCACCTGGGTCGCGCGTTGCGCATCGGCCGACGCCTTCTTCTTGCCGTCGTCGCGGTTGGACAGCGAATGCATGATCCAGAACGCGACCAGCAACAACAGCCCGACGATGGCCGCGAGGAAGAACATCGCCTTGCGGTTGAGCTGCTGCATTTCCGTCTGCGTCAGCGTCGGCGCCGATGCATCGAGGTCGGGCGCGGTGTTGTCCTGCACGCGATCGAAATACGGATTGCCCTGCTGCTGCGGCTGCGCTTCGTGCGCCTGGCCGGCATTCGCCTGCGACTGGGCGTTGTTGTCGTCGGAAGGTGGGTAGTACTGGCTCATTGCTGCGATCCCCTGCGCAAGCCGATGACGTTGTCGCCATGGCGGATGATCAGGAACGGGTAGACCCCGTGGACGATGATGGTGTTGTTCTCGACCGTGGTATTGACCAGGAAGTCGCTGGTGCGCGCCTTGTCGCGGCCGTAGACCGCCGGGAAGTTGCCGGTCGGAATGCCCTTGAGGTCGCTCATGCGGATATAGGTGAAGCTGCCGTCGTCGTAGACGGCCACCGGCACCAGCCAACCCGCCTTGCTGTTGGTCGAGTAGTCGTAGCTGTAGTTGTAGACGCGGCCCGCCGACAGCGCGGTATCCGCCGCAGCCGGTTCATCGGCCTTCTTCTGGGTGAAACGGGTGTCTTCCGGATACCGGAAAGTCACCTTGTATTGCACGCCCGCGGCCTTGGCCTGGTCGAGCGCGCGCCAGTCGGTCGCCACCACCTTCAGTTCGAAGATGTAGGTATGGGTTTCGGTGCGCACCATCAGGTTGGTGTCGACATCGGTGTTCTTCGGACGCAGGTAGAACACGTTGTCGCGTCGCTGCAGGTCCCAGCCGCCACTGAAGCCGACGCTGTAATCCACCACTTTCTCGCTGGGGCTCAGCTCGATCTGGGTGGTGATGCCGAGTCCGGTACGGATCGGATAGATGCGATCGGCGGCATAGGTGTATTCCTGCACGACCTGCGCGGAAGCATTTCCGGCAAACAGGATCGCGCCCGCGATCAGAAAGGCGAACAGACTGCGCATGCGCATGATCACTTGACTCCTTGCGTCGGGCTGGCCGGGGATGCCGGGCCGGCTGCCGATTGGGGCGGCGACTGGACGGACGCCGGAACAGGTTGCGTCGCGCCCGGAACCGCTGTTGCCGGCTGCGACAGCGGCGTGGCGCCGGTCGTTGGCGCGGCCGCGGTGGGCGCCGCCGGTTGCGCCGTTCCCGTTGCCGGGAATTCAGCGGGCGCCGGCGTGGCGGAATCGAGGTCGCTGCGATAGTTGGTCACGCGGAAGCGCAGCGGATTGACCATGTTGTCGTCCTCGCGGTCCATCTTCAGCTCGGGCCGGTAGGCGAATTCCATGGTGGCGATGCGGCTGTCGAGCAGGCGGGTGGCACCGCTCGACTTGTCGTAGAGCTGGCGCTGGTAGCGCACCGTGGCACCGGTCGGCGGCTTGCCAGGCTTGGCGCCAAGCGGCGTGACGCTGGTGATCTTGACGCGGATCGCCGTGCGCGCCCCGTACATCACACCCGGGCTTTCCGGATTGCGCGCATCGCGTGTTGCGCTGTAGGCGCCCCAGACGTCGGGTTCGGACATGGTGTAGACGGTGCGATAGTCGCGCTCGTTCACCAGGCCGGAGTCGTAGGATTCGCGCGCGAGCACGTACGAAGCGATGTTGGCGCGGTTGATCGATTCCTTGGCGGTGACGCTCTGGAAACCGTCGTCGCCGGAAACGCGCGCCAGGCGTGCGATGCCCGCGTAGGGATCGACCATCACCAGGTACGGCACTTCCTTCTTCAGCGGCTGCATGTAGGCGAGCACGCCAGCCAGCGCCAGCGACATCAACAGGGATGCCCCGGCGACCCACCACGCACGCTTTTCGCTACGGCGCGCGAGATCGGCGACGGTGACTTCGAAATTGGCGGCCTTGTTCACCGCAGCGTCGATCGCGGTCGACGCTTTCTTCTTTCCAAATGCCATGGTGCCCCCGGATCAGTTCTTGGCCGGACGGGCCGTGATGGCGCCGTTGTCGACCGTGAGTTCGATCCGCTGGGCGGCATAGACCTGTGCGAGCTGCTGCAGCGCCGCCGCGCTGTCCGCCGTGCGGATCTGCCCGACTGCGGCCGGCAAGGTGTAGTCCGAGGACAACTGGTAGGACAGGCCCGCGTGGGTGTCCTTGGCCCAGCGCGCGAGTACGCCCTTGAGCGTGCCGTCCATCGGCAGCGCGTAATACATGTAGGCGGGATTGAGCGGGATTTCCCGCGTGGTGTCGGCGAAACGGTTGACGGGACGCCACTTGCCACCGAATTCCGGAGCCGGCGTGGTCGTGCATGCAGACGCCAGCGCCGCTGTTGCCATGGCCAAGGCCATGTTCCTGGTCAGATTCTTCACTTGATCCCCTGTTGTGCAGCCGTAACTCCGTACGCCCTCCAGCGACATCGCCTACCTGGAACAGCGACGGGAGGCACAATTTTCTGTGCCTGCGTCCACGTTATCCGAAAATTTGTGACAGCGTCAACCTCGAAGAGGCGCAATCCGTTGCATGAATGGGCGATTCCTGCCGGTAACAGGGGACACGGCTAGAATCGGGCGATGCTGCGCATCGACACCCATGCCCACGTCCTGCCCCGCGACTGGCCCGACCTGGCGAGCAAATACGGCGATCTCCGCTTCCCGGTGATCCACCACGGCGAGGACGGCCGCCACCGCATCTATCGCGATGGCAAATTCTTCCGCGAGATCTGGCCCAAGACCTGGGACCCGCAGGAACGAATCGAGGATTACGCCCGTTTCGGAGTGCAGGTCCAGGTGATCAGCACGGTGCCGGTGATGTTCAGCTACTGGGCGCAGCCGCACCAGGCGCTGGAGCTGCACCGCTCGCTCAACGACCACATGGCGGAGACCATCCGCGCCTATCCGCGCCACTACGCCGGCATCGGCACGGTGCCGTTGCAATCGCCGCAACTGGCGATCCGCGAGCTCGAACGCTGCATGGACGAGCTCGGCCTGCAGGGCGTGCAGATCGGTTCGCACATCAACCTGCCCGATGGCCGCCACTGGAACCTCGACGCGCCGGAACTGTTCCCGTTCTTCGAGGCGGCGGCGCAACTCGACGCCGCGATCCTGGTCCACCCCTGGGACATGATGGGCAGCGAATCGATGCCGAAATACTGGCTGCCGTGGCTGGTCGGCATGCCGGCGGAGCAATCGCGCGCCGCCTGCTGCCTGGTCTTCGGCGGCGTGCTGGAACGCCTGCCGAAACTGAAGATCGCGCTGGCGCACGGCGGCGGCAGTTTCCCCTACACCATCGGTCGCATCGAACACGGCTTCAACATGCGCCCCGATCTTGTCGCCACCGACAATTTCCGCAATCCCCGCGAATACCTGAAGCGGCTGTATTTCGATTCCTGGGTCGCCGACGATCGCGCATTGCGCTATCTGCTCGATGTCTGCGGCGCCGACCGGGTCATGCTCGGCACCGACTATCCGTTCCCGCTCGGCGAACAGACGCCCGGCGAAGGCATCGAACGCCTGCAACTCGCCGACACCGAACGCAATCGCCTTTACCACGGTACCGCGCTGGAATGGCTGGGCCTGCCCGAATCGAGATTCACATGACCGACCTGCTCTCCCCCGGACACGCCGCGGCACTTGATGCGGCGGACCCTTTGCGGGCGTACCGCGACGAATTCCTGATCCCGCGCCACGATGGCCGCGAACAAGCGTATTTCTGCGGCAATTCGCTGGGCCTGCAACCGCGCGGCGCGCGCGCCCACGTCGAGGAAGTCCTCGACAAATGGGCGAACGAAGCGGTCGAGGGCCACTTCACCGGTTCGGCGCAGTGGATGCCCTACCACGAGCTGGTGCGCGAACCGCTGGCGCACATCGTCGGCGCGAAACCGCAGGAGGTGGTGGCGATGAATTCGCTGACCGCCAACCTGCACCTGATGATGGTGACGTTCTACCAGCCGACCATCGAACGCACGGCGATCCTGTGCGAGGCCGGCAGCTTCCCGTCGGATCGCTACGCGCTGGAGTCGCAGCTGAAGTTCCACGGACTGCCGGCGAACATGACGCTGATCGAAGTCGAGCCCGACCTGCCCAATGGCGTGTTCTCGATGCAACGCATCGAACGGGCGATCCGCGACAACGCGGCGCGACTGTGCATGATCCTGTGGCCCGGCGTGCAATACCGCACCGGCCAGGCCTTCGACCTCAGGCGCATTGCCGAACTCGGCCACGAAGCCGGTGCGATCGTCGGTTTCGACCTCGCCCATGCCGTCGGCAACATGCCGTTGCAGCTGCACGACTGGAATGCCGATTTCGCGGTGTGGTGCCACTACAAATACCTGAACTCCGGCCCTGGCGCGGTCGCCGGCTGCTTCGTCCACGAGCGCCATGCCAACACTGATCGCCCGCGCTTCGCCGGCTGGTGGGGCAACGACGCATCGGTGCGCTTCAAGATGGGCCCGCAATTCCAGCCGACGCCCGGCGCCGACGGCTGGCAGTTGTCGAATCCACCGGTCCTCGGCCTGGCGCCGCTGCGTGCGGCCAGCGAGCAGTTCCTGCGCGCGGGATTGCCGGCGCTGCGCGACAAATCGTTGCGCCTCACCAGTTATCTCGGCCAGCTGATCGACGCCCATCTCGCCGATGCGATCGAGATCGTGACGCCGCGCGACGACGCCCAGCACGGCTCGCAGTTCTCGCTGCGGGTGAAGGCCGGTCGCGATGCCGGCCGTGCGCTGTTCGACCATCTGGCGATGCAAGGCGTGCTCGGCGACTGGCGCGAGCCGGACGTGATCCGCATCTCCCCCGCCCCGCTCTACAACAGCTTCGAGGACGTGCGGCGCTTCGCGCTGGCCGCGATCGAATGGACGAAGAAGAATCCATGACCGAATCGGCACCACTCACGATCATTGGTGGCGGACTCGCCGGCGCGCTGCTGGCGACATTGCTGGCGAAGAAAGGCTGGCAGGTCGATGTCTATGAACGTCGCGGCGATCCGCGCGTCGAAGGCTATGCCGGCGGTCGCTCGATCAACCTGGCATTGGCCGAACGCGGCTTGCACGCACTGAAGCTGGCTGGCCTCGACGATGCCGTGCTGAAACAGGCGGTGATGATGCGCGGGCGCTTCGTCCACCCGCTCGCCGGCACGCCGCACCTGCAACGCTATGGTCGCGACGACAGCGAAGTGATCTGGTCGATCAGCCGCGGCGAACTCAACATCACCTTGCTCGATGCCGCCGAACGCGCCGGCGCGCGCCTGCATTTCGGCATGGGACTGGATGCGGTCGATTTCGAACACAGGACCGCAACGTTCGACACCAGCGAAGGCAAGCGCGACTTGCCGTTCCACACCCTGATCGGCGCCGATGGCGCGGGCTCCTCATTGCGCCAGGCGTTGCAGGCCTTCCGTCCCTGCGAGGAACGCACCGAGTGGCTGGACCACGGCTACAAGGAACTGGAAATCCCGCCGACGACCGATGGCGGTTTCCGCATCGAAGCCAACGCCCTGCACATCTGGCCGCGCGGCCATTACATGTGCATCGCCCTGCCCAACGACGAGCGTACCTTCACCGTCACCCTGTTCATGCCGCTGGAAGGCGAACCGCCGAGTTTCGCCACGATCCGCGGCAGCGGCGAAGCACTGGAATTCTTCCGGCGCGATTTCCCGGACACGCTGGAACTGATCCCGGACCTGGCCGAGGACTACGCGCGCAATCCGGTCGGCAAATTGGCGACCCTGCATTACCAGCATTGGCACCTCGACGAACGCGCGGTGCTGATCGGCGACGCCGCCCACGCCATGGTGCCGTTCCATGGCCAGGGCATGAACTGCGCCTTCGAGGACTGCATCGCACTGGCGAACCATTTGTCGCACGACCGCGATCTCGCCGAGGCCTACGCCGCCTTCGAGGCCGAACGCAAGCCGAATGCCGCGGCGATCCAGCAGATGGCGCTGGAGAACTACATCGAGATGCGCGACAAGGTCGACGACACCGCCTTCCTTTTGCAGCGCGAACTGGAACTGAGGCTGCAGGAGCGTCATCCGGGACGCTTCGTCCCGCATTACACGATGGTGACGTTCATGCGCATCCCGTACGCGGTGGCGCTGGCGCGTAGCGACATCCAGCGCGAGATCCTGGTCGACGCCACGCGCGGGCTGGAAACGCTGGCGGAAGTGAACTGGCCCGAAGTGGATGCCGCGGTGATGGCACGGCTGGAGCCATTGTCGGGATAATGCGGGAATGACCGACAGCTTCCTGTTCTACGACCTCGAAACCTACGGACAGGATCCGCGGCGCACGCGCATCGCGCAGTTCGCCGCCATCCGCACCGACGCGGCGTTGAACCAGATCGACGAACCGCACGAATTCTACGTGCAGCCCGCCGACGACCTGCTGCCCTCGCCGATCGCGACCCTCATCACCGGCATCACCCCGCAGCACGCCCAGCACCATGGCGTGGTCGAGGCCGAGGCCTTCGCGCGCATCGCCGAGCTGATGTCGGAACCGGGCACCTGCAGCCTCGGCTACAACAGCATCCGTTTCGACGACGAATTCATCCGCTTCGGGCTGTATCGCAATTTCCACGACGCCTACGAGCGCGAATGGAAGAACGGCAATTCACGCTGGGACCTGCTCGATGTCGCGCGGCTGGTCCATGCCCTGCGCCCCGAAGGCATCCGCTGGCGCCAGCGCGACGACGGCGGCACCAGTTTCAAGCTGGAACACCTGGCCGAGGACAACGGCCTGCGCGAAGGCGATGCCCACGAAGCACTCTCGGACGTGCGCGCCACGCTCGGATTGGCGCGACTGATCCGCAATACCCAGCCACGGCTGTGGGACTACGCATTGAAGTTGCGCGACAAGCGCCACGTCGGCGACCTGGTCGATCCGATGCGACCGCAACCGTTGCTGCACGTCTCGCAGCGCTACCCGGCCTCGCGCTTGTGCGCGGCACCGGTACTGCCGCTGACCCGCCATCCGCAATTCGATGGCCGGGTAGTCGTCTTCGATCTCGCCAGCGATCCGCGTGCACTGCTCGACCTCGATACCGATGCCATCGCCGCACGGCTGTTCGTCGCCAGCGATGCCCTGCCCGAGGGTGTCGAACGGATTCCGCTCAAGGAGATCCACCTCAACCGCTCGCCGATGCTGGTGCAATGGACGCACCTGCGCGAAGCCGATTTCCAACGCCTGATGATCGATCCTGCCGCGGTGCTGGCGAATGCCGAACGCCTGCGCAACGCCGGGCCGCAGCTGGCGGAAAAGATCCGTCGCGTCTATGCCCACGAACGCGAATTCGCCCCCAGCGACGCCGATGGCGCCCTTTACGACCGCTTCCTGCCCGACAGCGACCGCCGCATGTTTCCCTTGCTGCGCGGCACGCCGCCGCAGCGCCTGCGCGAAGAGGATTTTCCGTTCCGCGACGACCGCCTGCGCGAACTGTTCTTCCGCTACCGCGCGCGCAACTGGCCGCAGACGCTGGCCTTCGCCGAGCAGGATCGCTGGAACGAACTGCGCAACAACCGCATGCTCGAGCCCGGCATGGGCGAATACACCTTGCAGTCCTATCGCGACGAAATCACGACACTGCGCCACCAGCATGCGGAGGCGCCGGACAAACTGGCGCTGCTCGACGCATTGACGCACTGGGGCGATCGCATCGAGGCCAGCCTGGCATGACCGCCCATTTCAACGACAAGACCTTCCGTTTCCTGCGCGCATTGATGCGCAACAACAACCGCGAGTGGTTCCTCGACCACAAGGGCGACTACGAACAGCATCTGAAGGCGCCGTTCCAGCAGCTGATGCTCGACCTGCAGCCGGAACTCGCCAAGATCAGCAAGCATTTCCGCGCCGATCCGCGCGGCAATGGCGGCTCGCTGTTCCGCATCCATCGCGACACCCGATTTTCCAACGACAAATCGCCCTACAAGGGCTGGCAGGGCGCGCGACTCTTCCACGAGCGCCGCAACGAATTGCCGGCACCCTCCTTCTACCTGCACCTGCAACCGGGCCATTGCTTCGTCGGTGCCGGCATCTGGCACCCGGAACCACCGACGCAACGCAAGATCCGCCAGTTCATCGTCGACAATCCGACGGGATGGAAAGCCGCCGCGCACGCGCCGGCCATTCGCAAGCGCTTCGATCTCGAATCCGACGAGATGCTGACGCGGGTGCCGACGGGGTTCCCCAAGGATTTCGCCTACGCCGACGACCTGCGCCATCGCAATTTCGTGATGGTCCGCGCCCTTGCAGACAGCGACATGACATCGCCGGGATTGGTGAAACTGCTGGCCAGGGATTTTTCGACGCTGGCGCCCTTCGTCGACTATCTCTGCGCCGCCCTCGACCTGGAGTTCTGACCATGACCCGCGTGCAACGCCGCATCTCGATCGTCGTCGCCATCCTCCTGGTGGTCCTCGCCGTCTTCTGGTTCTCAGGCCCGTTCGCGGCAATCCACGGCCTGCGCAAGGCGATCGCCGCCAAGGACGCGAGCGCGCTGGAGACTTATGTCGACTTCGCGGCATTGCGCAGCAACCTGTCGCCGCAGATCGAGGATCGCATCGCCCGCGGCATTTCCGCACGGCTCGGCAGCGGCGCCAATGGCGGGCTGATCGGCCAGGCAGCGAAGGCGATCTCCGAGAACGCGGTCAACGCGATGGCGACCCCGGCCGGCGTCGGCGTGCTGCTGCAGGGCGATGCGCTCTACAAGCAGGCCAGCGGCGATACCGTCGGCAATGGCGTGGTGAAGCAGCCACGACCGGCGGATCCGTTCACCGGCGCACATGGCCGCTTCGAATCGCTCAACCGCTACGTCGCGACCTTGACGACCGATGGCGGCGACGTCGGCTTCGTGCTCGAACCGCGCGGATTGCGCTGGAAAATCACCAACATCCGGTTGCCGGCACCGCAACCGAAGCGGAACTGAGCTTCATTCGTTGGCGACGCCATGCGGCACATGACCGGCCGCGACATGGCGACGCGCCGAATCGATGTTGTGCAACGAATCGTCGAAGAAGATATCGGCGCCGAACGCGCTGAGGAATTCGCCCTTGTCGCGCCCGCCGAGGAACAGGGCTTCGTCCAGGCGCACATCCCATTCGCGCAGGGTGCGGATCACACGTTCGTGCGCGGGCGCGGAACGCGCGGTGACCAGCGCGGTGCGGATCGGCGCGTCGTCGCCCGCCGGGAACATCAGCTGCAGGTCGTGCAAGGCTTGCAGGAACGGCCGGAACGGGCCACCCGACAACGGTTCGTGCGCATGCGCGCGCTCGTGCCGCCCGAACGCTTCCAGCCCTTGCGCGCGCGAGACGCGTTCCCCTTCATCGCCGAAGACCACGGCATCGCCGTCGAAGGCGATCCGCAATTGTTCGCCAGTGGATTCGCTTGCATGCGCGGGAAGAATCGTCGCCGCGGCGATGCCGGCATCCAACGCTCGTCGCACCGATTCCGGATTGGCCGACAGCAGCAGCGAAGCGCCAAACGGCTTGATGTAAGGCCACACCGGCGCGCCCGAGGTGAACGTGGCGCGACGGATGTCGAGCCCATGATGCTGGATCGAATTGAACACGCGCAGGCCGGTATCCGGCGAATTGCGCGACAGCAGGATCACTTCGACCAAGGGTGTTTCCGCGGTCGCACCGAGCCGCACATTCAACGACAACAGTTTGCGCACCAGCGGGAAGGCGATGCCCGGCGGCAGCGGCTCGTCCTCGCGGGCACGCTGGTGGCGACTGAAGGCTTCGACGCCCTCGCGCTCGAACAGGCCGTGACTGTCCTCCATCTCGAACAACGCACGCGAGGTGATCGCGACGACCAGGGTCGGCTTTTTCGCTGGCTCCATCACCACAGTCTGCACTGGCGTGGTCTCGCTCACTGCGATCCGGCTGCGCTCATCGAGTAAGGCTGGCGATCAGGATGCGTGCCCCAGGCCTTGTTCGGCTCGGCCTGCATGCGGAAGCGGAGTTCGCCACCGGTCATGATTTCGTCGTGGCGCAGGAAGGCGCGATCCAAGGCCTTGCCATTGAGACTCGCGCTGCCGATGTAGCCATGGGCGGCATCCAGTCCTTCGGCGACGATGCGGAAAGTCTTGCCGTTCGGCAGGTGCAGCGCGACTTCCGGCAGGAACGGCCGGCCGATGATGTATTCGTTGCTGCCCGGCGTGACCGGATAGAAGCCCATCGCAGTGAAGACGTACCACGCCGACATCTGGCCAAGATCATCGTTGCCGGACAGACCATCGGGACGCGGCGCGTACTGGGTGCGCATGATCTCGCCGAGCCGCGCCTGCGTGCGCCAGGGCTGGCCGGCGTAGCTGTAGAGGTAGGCGACGTGGTGGCTGGGTTCGTTGCCGTGCGCGTACCAGCCGATCAGCCCGGTGATGTCTTCCATGTGCTCGAACAGTTTCGGATCGACCTTGGCATCGAACACCTGGTCGAGTTTCGCCAGCAGCTTGTCGCTGCCGCCATGCGCCTTCGCCAGCCCGGCAACGTCCTGCGGCACGTACCACGAGTACTGCCAGGCATTGCCTTCGGTGTAGTCGGTGCCGTAGCCGCTGGCGACCGGGTCGAACGGCGTGCGGAACTTGCCGTCGCTCAGGCGTGCGCGCATGAAGCCGGTGTCGGGGTCATATGCATTGCGCCAGTTCGACGCGCGCTTGAAGTAGCGATCGGCAACATCCTTCCTGTCCATCGTCTGCGCGACGCGGGCGATGGTCCAGTCATCGTAGGCGTATTCCAATGTCTTCGATGCCGCTTCGCCCTCTTCGTCGATGGCGACGTAACCGCGCTTCATGTAGCTGTCGAGGCCGCCATAGGGACCGTATTCCGCGCTGGCGGTCATCGCCTTCAATGCCATCGCGCCGTCATAACCGCGAATACCCTTCATCCAGGCGTCGGCGATCACCGGCACCGCGTGGTAACCGATCATCGTCCACGTTTCCTGGCCGTGGAAGGCCCATACCGGCAGGATGCCGTAAGGGCTTTCGCGTTGGCTGGAGAGCAGCGAATTGACGATGTCGTTGGTCTGCTGCGCCGGGCGCGTCAGCGTCAGCAGCGGATGCAGCGCGCGATAGGTGTCCCACAGCGAGAACGTCGAATAGTTGGTGTAACCCTTGGCCTGGTGCACGGCATTGTCCGGGCCGCGATAACGGCCATCGACATCCATGAACAGCGACGGCCCCATATAGGCGTGGTACAGCGCCGAATAGGCCATGCGCGTATCGCTGTCGGGCGCACGGATGTCGAGCACGCCCAGCGCGTCTTCCCAGGTCTTGCGCGCCTGCGCATGGACGCGGTCGAAATCGAAATCCGCGGCTTCGGCGTCGAGGTTGGCGATGGCGCCCTCCTCGCTCACCGGCGAGATCGCGACCTTGACCACCAGCGGCGCATCCAGCGCGCCGAAATCGAAGCTGCCGGTCAGCTGGCGACCTTCGATCTGCGCGCGTTGCGCCGGCTGTTTCGAAGCCGGCGTGGCGAAGCCCTTGTAGGGCACGTCCTTCTCGCTGTCCTGCAACGCATGGCCGGTCAACGGTCGCGAGAAACGCATAGCGAAATAGAGCTGGCGCCCCGGCGCCCAGCCGCGCGTCTCGCGGAATCCGGTCACCGTGCCGTCGGGACGCAGGCGCAGGCGCGACCACAGCACCTTGCCCGGGTAGTCGTACATCGAGGTGCGCAGGTCGACCAGCACGTGGGCCTGCTTCCCTTTCGGGAAGGTGTAGCGATGCATGCCGGTACGTTGCGTGGTGGTGAGCTCGACGCGGACGTCGCGATCATCCAGCGTCACCGCGTAATAGCCCGGCTTGGCGACTTCGCTGTCGTGGCTGAAATGCGCGGTGTAGCCGCTGCCCGGCTTGTCGGGATCGCCGCGTTCGGTCTTGACCTCGCCGACCTGGGGAATCAACAGCACGTCGCCGAGATCGGAATGGCCGGTGCCGGAAAAATGCGTATGCGAGAACCCGACGATGCTGCTGTCGCGATGGTTGTAGCCGGCGGCCCAACCGTAACCGTCCTTGCGCTGCTGGATCCGCGTGTCGGGGCTGAGTTGCACCATGCCGAAGGGCAAGGTCGCGCCGGGGAACGTGTGGCCATCGCCGCCGGTACCGATCATCGGATCCGCGGCTTCGTAACCACGCTGGCCGGCCGCGCGCCAGTCGTCGGCGCTCCATGCGGGCGTCGACATCAATGCGGCTCCGCCGATGGCGAATGCGGCAATCGTTTTCCAAACCATGGGATTGTCCTCATCGGAGGTTGGACTCAGGCGATGAACTGTTCGCTGAGGATGCGCTCCTCGAGGCCGTGCTCGGCATCGAACAGCAAGGTGACGGCGCGACCCGGCGCCTCGCGCACGGCGACATCGACGACATCGCGCACTTCGTGCGAATCGGCAGTCGCGCTGACCGGGCGCTTGTAGGGATCGAGGATGCGGAAGCGCACTTCGGTGGCGGCCTTCAGCACCGCGCCGCGCCAGCGCCGCGGCCGGAATGGCGCGATCGGCGTCAGCGCGACGACATTCGCGCCCAGCGGCAGGATCGGCCCCCCCGCGGAGAAGTTGTAGGCGGTGCTGCCAGCCGGCGTCGCCACCATCGCGCCGTCGCAGATCAGTTCTTCCAGCCGCGTCTGCCCGTGCAGGTCGATGGCGATGTGCGCGGCCTGGCGGGTCTGACGCAGCAACGAGACCTCGTTGTAGGCGAGCAAGGTCACGGTCGCGCCGGACTCGGTCTGCACGGTCATCTCGAGCGGATGCAGCACCGCCGGTTCCGCGCTGGCGATGCGTTCCGCGAGCTCCTCGGTGCGGTACTGGTTCATCAGGAAGCCGACCGTGCCGAGCTTCATCCCGTAGACGGGTTTGCCGAGTCCACCGTGGCGATGCAGGGTCTGCAGCATGAAACCGTCGCCGCCAAGCGCGACCAGCACGTCGGCATCTTCCAGTCTGGTGCGGCCATGGACGGACTCGAGCGCAGCCAGCGCCGACTGCGCGTCGCTGCTATTGCTGGCGAGGAAGGCGATGCGTGGGTCTGCCATGCAGGCAGGATAAAACGAAACCGGGGCCACTTGGGCCCCGGTCGGTCGACATCGCGACGACGATCAGCTGCGATCGGCCAGCTGCGCCAGGCGCTGCACCGCGACCGAGACGGTCGGGTAATCCAGCGTCTTCTGCGCCGCCAGTTCCGACAGCATCGACAAGGTGAAGCGCAGCGTCTGGTCATCGCGACCCAGCCATGCCGCAACCTTGGCCTCCGCGTCCTTGCCGGCCATCGGCAGGACCTGCTCGGTCAGCTTGCGCATCTGCGTCGCCAGTTCGTCGCGCAGCACGCCACGCGCGACCGCATGCCAGCGGCCGTCGACCTTGAGCGCCTCGATCTGCTCGCGCAGCCACGGCTCGCGCAGGGCATCGCCCAGGCGGAAATACACCTTGGCGACATCAATCACCTTGAGCTTGCGCGCACGGGCCAGCTCGATGATGTTCGGGCACGGCTCGAGGTATGGCAGCGCCGACAGCTGGTCGGCCAGCGCCGCCGGCACGCCCTTGGCACGCCACATCTTGCGGGTTTCCTCGTACGCCGGACGCTGCGACGGATGGAGGATGCCCTCGCCGGCGCGGATGTCGCGGAACCCGTCGTGGTAGCGATCGACCGCGTCCTGGATGTTCGGGATCGCGCCGGGGCGCGACAGCAGCCAGCGGGTGAAGCTGCGCTGCAGTTCCCAGATCACCATCAACGCGTCGACCTGCACCGAATCGTCGACCTTGCCGTCGAGCGCATCGATCTGCGCCCACAGGTCGCGCGCGTCCAGCGTTTCGCGGGTGATGGTGTAGGCCTTGGCGATGTCGCCGATGCTGCGGCCACTGTCTTCCTGCATGCGCATCAGGAAGGTCGCGCCCATGCGATTGATGGTCGAGTTGGTCACCGCGGTGGCGATGATCTCGCGCTTCAGGCGGTGGTCTTCCATCGCCTTGGCGTACTTCTTCTGCAGCGGCTCGGGGAAGTAGCGCACCAGTTCGCGCGACAGGTACGGATCTTCCGGCACGTCGCTGGCCACCAGTTGCGGATACGCCACCAGCTTCGAGTACGACAGCAGCACGCACAGTTCCGGACGCGTCAGGCCCTGGCCGCGCGCCTTGCGCTCGGCAAGCTCGGCATCGGACGGCAGGAATTCGATCTGGCGATCGAGCAGGCCCTGCGCTTCCAGCGTGCGCATGAAGTGCAGCTTGGAACCGAGGCGCGACTGCGACATCCGCTCCATCAGGCTCAACGCCTGGTTCTGGCGGTAGTTGTCGTTGAGCACCAGGTCGGCGACCTCGTTGGTCATCGACGCCAGCAGCTTGTTGCGCTCGGGCAGCTTGAGCTTGCCCTTCTGCACTTCGCCGTTGAGCAGGATCTTGATATTCACCTCGTGGTCGGAGGTGTCGACGCCCGCGGAGTTGTCGATGAAGTCGGTGTTGAGCAACACGCCGTGCTGCGCGGCTTCGACGCGGCCCAGCTGGGTCAGGCCGAGGTTGCCGCCCTCGCCCACCACCTTGCAGCGCAGATCGCGGCCATCCACGCGCAACGCGTTGTTGGCGCGATCGCCGACCTCGGCATTGGTCTCGCGGCTCGACTTCACGTAGGTGCCGATACCGCCGTTCCACAGCAGGTCGACCGGCGACTTCAGGATCGCCGACATCAGTTCTGTCGGGCTCAACGCCTGGACGTCGCTGGCGATGCCGAGCGCCGCCTTGATTTCCGGCGACAGCTTGATCGACTTCTCGGCGCGCGAATACACTCCGCCGCCCTTGCTGATCAGCTTGGCGTCGTAATCGGCCCAGCTCGAACGCGGCAGCTTGAACATGCGCTGGCGTTCCTTGAACGAGATCGCGGTGTCCGGGTTCGGGTCGAGGAAGATGTGGCGATGGTCGAACGCGGCGATCAGACGCGTGCACTTCGACAGCAGCATGCCGTTGCCGAAGACGTCGCCCGACATGTCGCCGATGCCGACGCAGGTGAAGTCCTGCTTCTGGCAATCGCGGTTCATGGCGCGGAAATGGCGCTTGACCGATTCCCACGCGCCACGCGCGGTGATGCCCATGCCCTTGTGGTCGTAGCCGACCGAACCACCGGAGGCGAAGGCGTCGTCCAGCCAGAACCCGTGCGCCTGGGCGATGCCGTTGGCGATGTCGGAGAAGGTCGCGGTGCCCTTGTCGGCGGCAACGACGAGATACGGATCGTCGTTGTCGTGGCGGACCACTCCATCCGGGTGCACGATCTTGCCGTTCGCCGCGATGTTGTCGGTGATGTCGAGCAGACCGTTGATGAAGCGCTTGTAGCAGGCCACGCCTTCGTTGAACCAGCCGTCGCGGTCGGTCGCCATGTCCGGCAACTGCTTCGGGAAGAAGCCGCCCTTGGAGCCGACCGGCACGATCACCGTGTTCTTCACCATCTGCGCCTTGACCAGGCCCAGCACTTCGGTGCGGAAGTCTTCGCGGCGATCCGACCAGCGCAAGCCGCCGCGCGCGACCGGTCCGAAACGCAGGTGGATGCCTTCCACGCGCGGCCCGCAGACCCAGATTTCGCGATACGGACGCGGCTTCGGCAGGTCCGGCACCGCTGCGCAGTCGAGCTTGAACGCGAGATAGTCGGCCGGGCCGCCGTCCTTGCGCTTGCCGTCGACATAGTCGATGTAATAGTTGGTGCGCAGGGTCGCGTCGATCACGCCCATGAAGCTGCGCAGGATGCGGTCCTCGTCGAGGCTCTTGACGCGGTCCAGCAGCGCGATGATCGCCGCACGCGTTGCATCGACCTGTGCGTCACGCGCCTTGCTGCGCGCGGCGACGACCGGCTCGATGATGGCCCTGGCGGCCTCGTCGCCACCGCACAACGCATCGATCTGCGCGGCGAAGGTCTTGGCGCCGGCGGCGATTTCCGCCTTGCTCTCCTTGCCGGTATTCGGATCGAAGCGCGCCTCGAAATATTCCACCAGCAGGCGCGCCAGCAGCGGATAGCGCGCGAAGGTCGCTTCGACGTAGCTCTGCGAGAACGGCACGCCCAGCTGCATCAGGTATTTGCAGTAGGCACGCAGCATCGCCACCTGCTTCCAGCGCAGTTCGGCGCCGAGCACCAGGCGATTGAAGCCGTCGTTCTCGAGTTCGCCGCGCCAGACGCGGCCGAAGGCTTCGGTGAAGAAGCCGACGCTGCCGTCGTTAATCGCGGCCCCCGCGGACGGACGCACTTCAAGGTCCTGGATCGAATACGGCTGGCCGTCGACGACGACGTCGTGCGGATACTCGGTAATGACCTGCAGGCCCATGTTGTCGAGCATCGGCAGCACTTCCGACAACGGCAGGCTGCCGTTGCGATGGAACAGCTTGACCTCGATGCAATTGGCGCAATGGCTGGCGGCGGGATCGGTGCGCAGGTTGATGCCGAGGCTGTCGTCGCTGGTCAGCTTCGACAGTTCAACCACATCGTTGGCGGCCGCTTCCGGCGTCGCTTCCTCGATGTAGGCAGCGCTCAAGGCACGACCGAAGCGCTTGGACAGTGCCAGGCCTTCGCTTTCGCCGTGGCGCGCCACCAGCACGTCGTTGAGGCGGTCGTGCCAGTTGCGCACGGTTTCGGCCAGGCGTGCTTCCAGTCCGGCGATATCGAACTTGGCCTCGCGCGCGCCTTCGCGCGGACGCACGATCAGGTGCAGCTGCGCCAGCGGCGAATCGCCCATCGTGACATGGCTTTCGACATGGTCGGCGGACAGCGCATCCTTCAGCATCGCCTCGATGCGCAGGCGCATGTCGGTGTTGAAGCGTTCGCGCGGCACGTAGACCAGCACCGAGTAGAAGCGACCGTAGCGATCGCGGCGCAGGAACAGCTTGCTGTCGACGCGCTCCTGCAGGCCGAGTACGCCGTTGCCGAGCGACAGCAGTTCGCCGTGGGTGGACTGGAACAGTTCGTCGCGCGGCAGCGTTTCCATGATGTGGCGCAAGGCCTTGGCGCTGTGCCCCTGCGCCGGCAGGCCGGATTCCTTCATCACGCGCTCGTAGCGGCTGCGCACCACCGGGATGTCCCACGGGCGATGGTTGTAGACGCTGGAGGTGAACAGGCCGATGAAACGCTTTTCCGATACCGGCTTGCCCTTGGCATCGAATTCCACCACGCCGATGTAATCCATGTAGCCGCGACGATGCACGCTGGCGCGCGCATTGGTCTTCGACAGGATCAGCGGTTCGAGCAATCCCGACTGCTGCACGCGATGCGCGTCCATCGACTTCAGCGGACGCGGCTTGCCGGAATCCTTGCCGCGCAGCAGGCCGAGGCCGCTGCCGTCGACCGCGACCAGCATGTCCTCGCCGCCGCGCTTCTCGACCTTGTATTCGCGATAGCCGAGGAACGTGAAATGGTTGTCGGCGGCCCAGCGCAGGAATTCGCGCGATTCCGCCAGCACTTCGGCCGACACCGGGCTCTTGCCCTTGGCCAGGCCTTCAGCGGCGACTTCCATCTTCTCGCGCATGCGCGGCCAGTCTTCGACGGAGGCGCGAACATCGGCGAGCACCGCCGTAATCGCACGCTCCACGTCCTTGGCGTCGGCGGCATCCAGGCGATCGATTTCGACATGGATGAAGGATTCGTTGTTCAGCACCGGATGCAGCAGCGTGTGCACGGCGATGCCGCGCTCCGTCAGTGCATTGGTGATCGAATCCACCAGGAACGGCATGTCGTCGTTGGCGACCTGCAGCACGCTGCGCGGCGATTCCCAGCCATTGGCCTTCGCGGTCGGATTGAACACGCGGACCGCGGCGGCGCCACGCTTGCGCTTGCGCGCGAATGCGAGTGCGTCGCTGGCGATCGCGGCCCAGGTCGCGGCGGATTGCGCCTGCATTTCCCCGGGGGACTGGTGGGCGTAGAGCGCAGTCGCGAATGCGCGTTCGTCGGGAATTGGTTTGTTTGGAGCAGGTTTCTTCGATGTCATGTCATCAACCTTGGGTACGGCGAAGGGGCCAGCTCAGCGCAGGCCGGTTTCGTGGCGGGCGATCACCAGACGCTGGATTTCGCTGGTGCCTTCGTAGATTTCGGTGATCTTGGCGTCGCGGAAGTAGCGCTCGATCGGCATTTCCTTGGAATAGCCCATGCCGCCATGGATCTGCAGTGCCTGGTGGGTGATCCACATCGCCGCTTCCGACGCGGTGAGCTTGGCGACCGCGGCTTCGGTGGTGAACTTCTTGCCCTGCCCCTTCAGCCACGCCGCGCGCAGCGTCAGCAGGAAGGCAGCGTCGAGCTTGCACTTCATGTCGGCGATCTTGGCCTGGGTCATCTGGAACGCACCGATCGGCTGGCCGAAGGCCTTGCGTTCCTTGACGTAGGCGAGCGTCGCCTCATAGGCGGCACGGCCGATGCCGATCGCCTGCGAGGCGATGCCGATGCGACCGGCGTCGAGCACGCTCATCGCGATCTTGAAGCCGTGGCCTTCCTCGCCCAGCACGTCTTCCGGCTGCGCGACGTAATCGGCGAACTCGATTTCGCAAGTCGCCGAGGCGCGGATGCCGAGCTTGGGCTCGGTCTTGCCGCGATGGAAGCCGGCGCGATCGCCGTCGATCAGGAAGGCGGTGATGCCGCGCGCGCCCTTGTCGGGATCGGTCATCGCGAACAGCACGAAATACTTGGCGACCGGACCGGAGGTGATCCAGCTCTTCTTGCCGTTGATCTTGAAGCTGCCGTCGGCCTGCTTCACCGCGCGGCAACGCATGGCAGTGGCATCGGAACCGGACTGCGGCTCGGTCAGCGCGAAGGCGCCGATTTCCTTGCCTTCGGCAATCGCGCGCACGTACTTCTGCTTCTGCGCTTCGGTGCCGTGGGTCAGGATGCCGTTGCAGAACAGCGAGTTGTTCACCGACATGATGGTGCTGTGGGCGGCATCGCCCTTGGCGATCTCGACCATCGCCAGCACGTAGGCGATCGGATCCATTTCCGCACCGCCGTATTCGCCCGGCACCTCGATGCCCATCAGGCCGTTTTCGCCAAGGAGGCGGATGTTTTCGAGCGGGAATTCGCCGCTGCGGTCGTGGTCTTCGGCGGACGGGCCGATCTTCTCCTGCGCGATCCGGCGCGCCACGTCCTGAATCATCAACTGCTCTTCGGTGAAGCTGAAATCCACGATCCGTCCCCGCGTGCCAATTGGAAAACGGAATTGTATCCCGCGAAACTTTCCATTCGCTCCCGACTTGACCGTTCCAAGCCCCTGCGCGACAATATATCTTTAAATCCGGATAGAGAGATATATGGATCTGGAAGGCTGGTCGAACCGCCTCAAGGTGTTCGCCGACGCGACCCGCGTGCGCCTGCTGGTGCTGCTCGCGCGCGAGGAATTCACCGTTGCCGAGCTTGCCGCGATCACCGGGTTGGCGCAACCGCGTGTTTCCACCCATCTGGCCCGATTGAAGGAAGCCGGACTGGTGCGCGATCGCCGCTCCGGTGTCTCCTCCTATTACCGCTTCGAGGAGGATGCCCTCGATGCCGCCCAGCAAAGCCTGTGGCAGGCGCTGCGCAACGGCAGCGACGACCCCCTGCTCAACCAGGACGCCGCCCGCATCCCTGAAGTGATGGCCGCGCGCGCCAACGACCAGAACTGGGCCGACAGCGTCGCCGGCGACATGGAGCGCCACTATTCGCCCGGCCGCACTTGGGAAGCGTTGGCGCGTTCCGCGCTGCCATTGCTGGAACCGGGCGACGTCCTCGACATCGCCTCCGGCGACGGCGTGCTGGCCGAACTGCTGGCGCCGCATGCGGACCGTTACATCTGTCTGGATGCCAGCGCCCGCGTGGTCAACGCCGCCAGCGAACGCCTGCGCACCTATCCGAATGTCGAGGTGCGCGAAGGCGACATGCACGCCCTGCCCTTCGACGACGCCAGTTTCGACCTGGTGGTGCTGATGCATGCCCTCACCTACGCCGCCAAGCCGCAACAGGCCGTCGCCGAAGCCGCGCGCGTGCTGCGTCCCGGCGGCCGCCTCCTGCTGTCCAGCCTTGGCAAGCACGCGCATGCCACGGCCGCGCAACCCTTCGGCCACGTCAATCTCGGTTTCACCGTCAAGGAACTGCAGAAGTTCATCGAGAAGGCAGGACTGCACGGCGATCGCGCCGCCAGCATCACCCGCGAACGCCGCCCACCGCATTTCGAAGTCATCTCGCTGATCGGGACCAAGCCATGAACACTCTCCCCTGGAAGAATCCGCAACGCGCCGAAGCACTGCAGCGGGCGCTGGCCGAACGCATCCTCGTCCTCGATGGCGCGATGGGCACGATGATCCAGCGCCACGAACTGCAGGAAGCCGACTACCGCGGCGAACGCTTCGCCGAGGGTTATGACGCGTTGTTCGCCGCCGAGGGTCACGCCCATGGGCCCGGCTGCGGTTGCGAAGGCCATGACCAGCGCGGCAACAACGACCTGCTGACGCTGACGCGCCCGGAGATCATTCGCGACATCCACGCGCAATACCTCGCCGCCGGCGCCGACCTGATCGAGACCAACACCTTCAACTCGACCAGCATCTCGCTGGCCGACTATCGCCTCACCCACCTGGTGCGCGAGCTCAATCGCGAAGGCGCGCGCATCGCCCGCGAAACCGCGGACGCCGCCGAAGCGAAGGATCCATCGAAGCCGCGCTTCGTGGTCGGCGTGCTCGGGCCCACCAGCCGCACCGCCTCGCTGTCGCCCGACGTCAATCGTCCCGGTTTCCGCGCCATCAGCTTCGACGAGCTGCGCGACGCCTACCGCGAAGCGACGGAAGGGTTGATCGAAGGCGGCGCCGATATCCTGATGGTGGAGACAGTGTTCGACACCCTCAACGCCAAGGCCGCGCTGTTCGCGATCGAGGAAGCCTTCGACGCCCATGGCCAGCGCCTGCCGGTGATGATCTCCGGCACGATCACCGACGCTTCCGGGCGCACGTTGTCCGGGCAGACCGCGGAAGCGTTCTGGTATTCGCTGCGCCATTCGCGCCCGCTGGGCATAGGCCTCAATTGCGCGCTCGGCGCCAAGGAGTTGCGCCCGCACGTGGAAGCGCTGTCCCTGGTCGCCGACACCTACGTCACCGCGCATCCCAACGCCGGCCTGCCCAACGCCTTCGGCGGCTACGACGAAACGCCGGAAGACATGGCGGTGATCCTGCGCGAGTTCGCCCAATCCGGCCTGCTCAACGTGGTCGGCGGTTGCTGCGGCACCACCCCGGAACACATCGCCGCGATCGCCGCTGCCGTCGGCGACGTCGCTCCGCGCGCGATCCCGGCGCTGGAAGAGGTCGCATGAGCGCGCTCGCCCGCCATACCCGCCTCGCCGGGCTCGAGCCCCTGGTGATCACGCCGGAATCGAACTTCATCAACGTCGGCGAACGCACCAACGTCACCGGCAGCGCGCAGTTCAAGAAGATGATTCTCGAAGGCCGCTACGACGACGCCCTGGTCGTCGCCCGCCAGCAGGTCGAGAGCGGCGCGCAGGTCATCGACGTCAACATGGACGAAGGCCTGCTCGACTCCGAACAGGCGATGGTGACCTTCCTCAACCTGATGGCCGCCGAACCCGACATCGCGCGCATCCCGGTGATGGTCGATTCATCGAAATGGTCGGTGATCGAAGCCGGCCTCAAGTGCCTGCAGGGCAAGGGCATCGTCAATTCGATCTCGATGAAGGAAGGCGAAGGCGAATTCCTGCGCCAGGCCCGGCTGGTGCGTCGCTACGGCGCCGCCGTGGTGGTCATGGCCTTCGACGAAGTCGGCCAGGCCGACACCCTGGAGCGCAAGGTCGAGATTTCCTCGCGCGCGTTCAAGCTGTTGACCGAAGAGATCGGCTTCCCGCCGGAAGACATCATCTTCGATCCCAACTGCTTCGCCATCGCCACCGGCATCGAGGAACACAACGACTACGCGGTCGCCTTCATCGAAGCTGCACGCGAACTGCGCAAGCGCTTCCCGAAGAGCCACATCTCCGGCGGCGTCTCCAACGTGTCGTTCTCGTTCCGCGGCAACGAGCCCGTGCGCCAGGCCATCCACGTGGTGTTCCTGTACCACGCGATCAAGGCCGGCATGGACATGGGCATCGTCAACGCCGGCGCCCTGCCCCTGTACGACGACCTCGAGCCGGAACTGCGCGAGCGCGTCGAGGACGTGGTGCTGAACCGTCGCGACGACTCCACCGAACGCCTGCTCGAAATCGCCGACAAGTACAAGGGCAAGAAAGGCGAGAAGAAGGTCGAAGACCTGCGCTGGCGCGAGCAACCGGTCGCCGCGCGCCTCTCGCATGCGCTGGTGCATGGCATCGACCAGTACGTCGAAGACGATACCGAGGAAGCGCGCCTGCAGGCGAAGCGTCCGCTCGACGTGATCGAAGGCCCGCTGATGGACGGCATGAACGTGGTCGGCGACCTGTTCGGCGCCGGCAAGATGTTCCTGCCCCAAGTGGTGAAATCGGCGCGCGTGATGAAGAAGGCCGTCGCGCACCTGCTGCCCTTCATCGAAGCCGAGAAGCTGCGTACCGGCGATGCCGGCAAGTCGAACGGCAAGATCGTCATGGCCACCGTCAAGGGCGACGTCCACGACATCGGCAAGAACATCGTCGGCGTCGTCCTTGCCTGCAACAACTTCGAGGTCGTCGACCTCGGCGTGATGGTGCCGGCGCAGAAGATCCTCGATACCGCGCGCGAAGTCGGCGCCGACATCATCGGCCTGTCCGGGCTGATCACGCCGTCGCTGGAAGAGATGAGCCACGTCGCCAAGGAAATGAAGCGACAGGGCTTCGAGATGCCGCTGCTGATCGGGGGGGCAACGACCTCGCGTGCGCATACCGCGCTCAAGATCGATCCGCACTATGCCGCACCGACAATCTGGGTGAAGGACGCCTCGCGCGCGGTCAACGTGGCGCAGTCGCTGATTTCTCCGGATCTGCGCGCCTCGTTCGTCGCCGCCAACGAGAGCGATTACGCCGACATCCGCGAGCGCCATCGCAACCGTGGCGACGCCAAGCGCCTGGTATCGATGGAGAAGGCCCGCGCCCAGAAATTCGACGGCGATTGGGCGAACTACGCGCCGCCGCAACCGGCCCAGCCCGGCATCCACGTCTTCGACGAATATCCGCTGGCCGAGCTGGTGCCGCTGATCGACTGGACGCCGTTCTTCAATGCCTGGGAACTGGCCGGCCGCTATCCGGCAATCCTCACGGATGAAATCGTCGGCACGCAGGCCAGCGAGTTGTTCCGCGATGCCCAGGCGATGCTGAAGCGCATCGTCGACGAGAAATGGCTGACCGCGCGCGGCGTGATCGGGCTGTTCCCCGCACATTCGGTTGGCGAAGACGTGGTCTTGCCGGATTCGGCGACCACCCTGTACTTCCTGCGCCAGCAGGTCGACAAACCGGTGGAGCGCCCGGATTTCTGCCTCGCCGATTTCATCGCCCCACGGGATTCCGGCAAGCAGGACTGGATCGGCGGTTTCGCCTGCACCGCCGGTATCGGCATCGACGAACGCGTCGCCCGCTATGAAGCCGACCACGACGACTACAACGCCATCCTGCTGAAGTCGCTGGCCGATCGCCTGGCGGAAACGCTGGCGGAACGCCTGCACCAGCGCGTGCGCCACGAGTTCTGGGGCTATGCGCCGGATGAAACGCTCAGCACCGACGACCTGATCGACGAGAAATACCAAGGCATCCGTCCGGCGCCCGGCTATCCGGCCTGCCCCGACCACAGCCAGAAGCGCACGTTGTTCGACCTGCTCGAAGTCGAGAAGAACACCGGCATGCAACTCACCGAGAATTTCGCGATGACGCCGGCCGCCGCGGTCTCGGGCTGGTATTTCAGCCATCCACGCAGCCAGTATTTCGTGGTCGGGCGCGTCTCGCGCGAACAGGTCGCGGACTACGCGGCACGGCGAGGCATCACCCTGCAGCAGGCGGAGCGCTGGCTCGCCGCCAACCTCGACTACGATCCCGAATAACACTTGCACGGTAATCCGCCACATGGACAGTGACCACGCGACGTCCGCCGGGCTCGGCAACCGCGAATTCATCGAACGCCACGCCGCACCCGGACGCATCGGCCTGTGCACCGGCAAGGAATGGATGAGCAAGCTGATCCGCAAGGCGCAGTCGCCGCTCACCGGCGACGGTCATCGCAGCCTGTGGTCGCACGCCTTCATCTTCAACGAACGCCGCGCCGACGGTCACTGGTGGGTCCTGGAGTCCGACCTCGACATCCACTACAAGCAGGTGCGGCTGGGCGTGCAGGAGAATCGCGTCGATCGCTATTTCGACAACGATCTGGTCCCCAATCTCGCCATCCTCGATTTCGGGCTGGACGAGGCGCAGACGAAGCAGGTGCAGGTCGCCGGGCTGGACCTGCTGTCGGGGCTGTCGCACTACTCGCTGACCGAACTGGTCGGCACCCTGTTCGCGATGCCGAGCCGACGCCTGCGCCGTCACGGCAACGTGTTCGCGCGCAACAATGCCCTGTTCTGTTCGGCGATGGTGCAGCACTGCTATGCCGCTGCCGATGTCCGCCTGCTGCCCGATCTTGGCGGCAAGCACATCACCCCCCAGGACATCGCCGAATCGCCATTGCCGCACCAGAGCCATCGACTGATCCGGGATCTCGGAGTCTCGCACCTGCGTCGCTTAAGCTTGGGCGCATGACACCCGCCAACCGCGACAACTTCCTGCCCCTGCGCCATCTCGCGGCGGCCATGGTGATCTATGGTCACGCCTACGCGCTGACACGCCATGCGCCCGGCGATGCCGATCTCGTCCAGCGCTTCATGCCCGGCTATTACGCCGGCAGCCTCGCGGTGTTCTTCTTCTTCGCGATCAGCGGTTACCTCGTCACCCTCAGCCTGCTGCGCCAACCCTCGATCCTGCGCTATGCGCGCAACCGCGTCGTGCGCATCTGGCCGGCGTACATCGCATGCATCCTGTTCTGCGCGCTGGTCCTCGGCCCGGCATGGACCACGCTCTCGCCATCGGTCTATCTGCACGACAAGGCGACCTGGCATTTCGTCCTCGGCAACGCGGTTCCGAAATCCTTCGTATGGAACCTTCCGGGCGTATTCGCGACGAATCCGTATCCGAACGTGGTCAATGGCAGCTTGTGGTCGCTGGCGGTGGAAGTGCGCTGGTATCTGTGGCTCGGCATCCTTGCCGCATTGACGCTGGTGCGCCGGCGCGCGGCGTTCACGGCGATTGCGGCGGCATGGATCCTGTGGTGCGCCTGGCAGTGGTGGCATGGCGTTCCGGACGCGCGCGATGTGCGCGCACTCGGTTGCATCTTCCTCGGCGGCGGCGTGTGCGCGGTGTGGCGCGACCGACTGAAGATCACCCACGTCGGAATGGCGGGACTGATCGTGCTCGCCGCGATCGCGCACGACAGTCGCTGGTTCGGTCCGATCGCTGCCATCGCTGCCCTGCACTTCTGCCTGTGGGCGGCCTATCGCCTGCCGGCGTTGCCCTGGCCACGCCGCATCGATTGGTCCTACGGGCTGTTCCTCTATGGATTCCCGGTGGAACAGAGCATCGCGGCGTGGAATCCGGCGATCGCACCGCTCGCGATGCTGCCGTTGGCGCTGGCCGGCGCTGCGATTCTTGCGGCTTTGTCGTGGCATGCCATCGAACGCCCCCTGCTCGATCGCTTCAAGGGCAAGGACGCGACAACGGAACCGCCATTGCCCGCGGTGTGATCCGGGCTCAGTGCCCGCGCGCCAGCACCACGGAAACACCGAACCCGGCCTGCCACTCGGGGCTGTTGCGGTCGAGCCCGCGCAGCATCCAGCCATCCAGCTGCACGCGGTGATCGACCAGCAGCGTCAACCCGCCGCCGGCAACGCGCGCGTGATCGATGCCGTTTCCATACCCGGTCTCGACATAACCTGACAAGGCGTCGGTGAACGAGAATCCATACGACACCGCCGACATCCAGCCACGTCCCTGCTGCTGGGAATCGCGTGCCAGATAACCAGAGAAGCTGCGGTTGTCACCGAGATCGCGCGTGACCGCAGCAGCGAGCTGGTCGGCATGGCCCGACGAGCCGAAGGGCTGCCCACCGGATGCGAACTTGTGCGTCGCGAGCAACGCCATGCTCCAATCCTGCGACGACAACGGCAGCGTCCATTTCAGCGCAACGTCGGTGTCGCCCTGGCCGTGCGCATGTGTCTTCCTTTCAGCACGTGTTTCCTGCCAGACGTATGGCGATCCTGCCAGTTGCAGCTCGACGCCATGCCCGAGTCCCATGCGCAGGCGACTGTCGGCATTCGCCTGGAGGGTTCGCGTATCGCCATCGCGTTGCCAGCTTGCGTCGGGCAAGCCCTGTTCCCAGACCAATCCGCCTTGTGGAAGCGACCACGACGCGAACGACAGCCCGGGGCGGTCGAATTGCGTGTCCGTCTCGGGCTGCTGCGCTGCTTGCGCGAAAGCGCGTCCCGGCAATGCGAGCATCGCGAACAATGCACAGATCGCGATCCGGCCGGCCATCACCACACCAGGTCGTCAGGCACCTGGAATTGCGGATCGCTGTACGGATCGTCCGTGGCCGGCGCATCGGGATCGACCTTCAATGCGAGCGCAGGCGCGAAGATGCGCCCGGCTTCCGCCAGCACCTCGGCGGTGACCAGCAGGTAACGCCCGTTCAACTGCACCACCCCCAACGCACCGGCGTTGAGCTGCGGCAATTGTTCCGCGGTGACATAGATGCGCTTGATCTTGCCGCCGTAATCGAAGTGGCGGGCGATCTCGGCATCCGCGGCGTTCAGCGATTTCCCTTCGAGGAAAGCCGCCAGCTTCTCGCGCGCTTCGCGACGCAGGCGCGCCTCTTCCTGGCGCTGGCGTTCCGCCTCGATGCGTTCGGCCTTTTCCTTCTCGGCGCGCATGGCATAGGCCTTGCCGAGATCCATTTCGCCGCCCTGCGGCTTGCGCTTTGGTGGGGCGCCCTTGCCGTCCTTGCGCGGGGCATGATGGCCGGGCTTGCCCTTGCCAGCAGGCGTGGCTGGCTTCGGCTTGTGGGCCGGCTTCGGCGCCGGCTTGAAGCCCAGGCCGAGCAACTGGTCGCGCAACGAATCTGTCATCGTCAATCAGTAGTGAGGCGGTGGTGGCTCATCGGCGGGATCGACGCTCACGCCCGATCCGCGCGCGGATTTCAATTCCTCGACCACGCGGCGCAAGGCGGCATCGTGGCGCGCGATATCGGCACGCGCGGCGGCCAGTGCGTCGCTGAGTTCGATCAACGCCTGCTCCTGGAAGGTCAGGCGCATTTCCAGTTCCTCGATGCGCGACTGTTCGCTCATGCCGCGCGCACGGAACGCCCGCGGCCAATGCCCCAGTAGGCCAGGCCGTTGGCTTCGACTTCGATCGGATCGTAGAGATTGCGACCATCGAACACCACGCGATCGTGCAGGCGTTCGCCGAGCATGTCGAAGTCGGGGCTGCGGAACTGCTTCCATTCGGTGATCACCACCAGCGCATCGACGCCGCCGGCCAGCGTATCCGCGCGCAGATCGCACAGCATCAGGTCATCGCGATCGCCGAAGATGCGATGCGCCTCCTCGCGCGCCTCCGGGTCGTAGGCGCGCACCTTGGCGCCTGCTTCCCACAACTGTTGCAGCAAGCGGCGGCTCGACGCCTCGCGCATGTCATCGGTATTCGGCTTGAACGCCAGGCCCCACAACGCGATGGTCTTGCCCTTCAGCGCCGCGGCGCTGCCGTAGTGGCGAACCATCAATTCGAACAGATGGCTCTTCTGGCGCTCGTTCACCGCCTCGACCGCGTTCAACAGCAGCGAGTCGTACTGGTTTTGCGCCGCCGTCTTCGCCAGCGCCTGCACGTCCTTGGGGAAGCACGAACCGCCGTAACCGGCGCCGGGATAAATGAAGTGCCAGCCGATGCGCGGATCGGAACCGATGCCCTTGCGCACATGCTCGATGTCGGCGCCCACGCGCTCGGCGATGTTGGCCATCTCGTTCATGAAACTGATCTTGGTCGCCAGCATCGCATTCGCCGCGTACTTGGTCAGTTCCGCCGAACGCACGTCCATCGTCACCACGCGATCGTGGTTGCGATTGAACGGCGCATACAGGCGTCGCATCGTCGCGATCGCGCTGTCGCTGGACGAGCCGATGACGATGCGATCCGGACGCATGCAGTCCTCGACCGCGGCGCCTTCCTTGAGGAATTCCGGATTCGAGACAACGTCGAAGCGCACTTCGACGCCACGCGCCTGCAGCTCCGCGGCAATCGCGGCGGACACCTTGTCGGCGGTGCCCACCGGCACCGTCGACTTGTCGACCACCACCACGGGCTTGTCCATGTGCTTGCCGATGGTGCGCGCCACCGCCAGCACGTACTGCAGGTCGGCGCTGCCATCCTCGTCGGGCGGCGTACCGACCGCGATGAACACCACGTCGCCGAAGGAAATCGCTTCGGCGGCGTCGGTGGTGAAGCGTAACCTGCCAGCGGCATGGTTGGACTTCACCATCGGTTCAAGGCCGGGTTCGTAGATCGGGATCACGCCGTTGTTGAGCCCGTCCACCTTGGCGGCATCGATATCGACGCACACCACCTGGTGCCCCACTTCCGCGAGGCAGGTGCCGGTGACCAGGCCGACATAACCGGTGCCGAAGATGGAAACGTGCATGCGTCTTCCCTATGTGATGCAGTGCGATTACTTGCCGTGGCCGCCATCAGCTGCGGGAGCAGAAGGAGCTGCCTTGCCCTTCTCGATGCTCACCAGCTCGACGTCGAACGCCAGCGTCGCGTTCGGCGGGATCGGGCCGCCCGGGGTGCCCTGCTCGCCATAGGCCAGCTTGGCCGGGATCCAGAACTTGTACTTGCTGCCGACGGTCATCAGCTGCACGCCTTCCGACCAGCCCGGAATCACCTTGTTGACCGGCATCATCGCCGGCTCGCCACCGTGGGCTTCGGTGCTGTCGAATTCCTTGCCGCTCAGCAGGGTGCCCTTGTACTTCACCTTGACCACGTCGGTCGGCTTCGGCTTGGGACCGGTGCCCTCGCTCACCACCTGGTACTGCAGGCCCGAAGCGGTGGTCTTCACGTCCGGCTTCTTGCCGTTGTCGGCCAGGAACTTCTCGCCTTCCTCGCCGTTCTTCTTGGCGTCGGTCATCGCCTTCTGCATCATCTTCAGCTGCATGCGCTGGCCGAAGGCCTCGCCGACGGCTGCGGCCTGCTTCTCGTCCATCAACGGCTTTTCGCCGTTCATCGAGGCGCGGAGGCCCTTCATCATCACGTCGAGATCGATCTCGTCCTTGGCCTGCTCAAGCTGCTTGCCCATGTTCATGCCGATCATGTAGCTGACCTGGTCCTTGTCGGTCGGCAGGCCGGCGATGGTCTGGGCCGGCTTGTCGGCACTCTTGGTGGCATCGGCGGCGGCGTCGGGCTTGGCGGCGGATGCAGCGCCTTCGGCAGGCTTCTTGCAGGCGCCCAGCGAGAACGTGATTGCGATCGCCAACGACGACAGGACGATGAGGGAACGACGATTGGACATCGGGAACTCCGGTTTTCTTCTTGACCGCACGATGCGGATGAATGGCTGCGGGATGGACCGCAGGGCGGATTACTTTAACGGCTCAGGCCGAGCAGTTCGACATCGAATACCAGCGTGGAGTTCGGCGGGATGCTGGGCGGCGAACCCTTGGCGCCGTATGCCAGCTGCGACGGGATCCAGAAACGGTAGCGGCTGCCGACCGGCATCAGCTGCAGGCCCTCGGTCCAGCCGGCGATCACCGCCTTCAACGGGAAGTTCGCATCCTTGTTGGCATCGAAGACGTGGCCATCGAGCGTGCGCCCTTCGTAACTGACATGCACCGAGGAATCGGCGGACGGGCGCATGATGCCGCCACTGTCCTTCATCACCTGGTACTGCAGGCCGCTGCGCGTGGTCATCACGCCGGGCGCGGTGCGGTTGCGGGCAAGGAATGCCTCGCCTTCGCGCTTGTTGCGAATGGCGTCCGCGGCGCTGCGCGTGCGCATCTTCGCGATCAACTGATCGTGCGCCTGCTTGGCCTGGGCCTCATCGAGCAACGGCGTCTGCTTCAACGCGACGGCGCGCAACCCCTGCATGGCCATCGGCAGATCGAATTCGGCGCGCGCCGGCGCCAGCGAACGCCCGATGTCGATACCGACCAACTGCGCGACCTTCGTTGGCGTCACGCCTGGCGGAAACGCCGGAACGGTCGCATTCGACTGGCGGGCCTGGACGCGCTGCCCCAGCGCCATGCTCACCGCGCGTGCTTCATCCTGGGTCAGCAGCGGCTTGCCGCCGTCCATGGTGTTGCGGATGGCGTTTTCGAACTCGGCGAAATCGATGTCCTGGCCGATATCGGCCACCGACTTGCCCACTTCCATGCCGACCATGTAGCTGATGCGGTCACGGTCCGTGCGCAGTTCCACCTTCGTCGCTGCGGCTGCCGCCGGTTGCGTGGCAACGGGCTTCTTCGCGGCCTTCGCCTTGCCGCTTTTTGCCGCATGGGCCACGCCGGGCGTGGCGGTGATGGCGAGGACGGTAGCGAGCGCGGCGAGGCGAACCGAATGCATGACGGGATCCGACGACTGGAAACGACGTATTCTGCTGGAAATCGGCGCGGACGACGAGCGCGGCGGCATTCCGGGGTCACGACGGATTCATTGCCGCACAAAGAAAAACGCCCGCTTGCGCGGGCGTTTTTCCTGATATGGCGTCCCCACGGGGATAAAACCCTAAGCCGCCCGACCCTTGAGGTCGCCCGACGGTACAGGATCGGATAGCCGTCTCACCCCATGATCCGGCCGGCGCTACCCTGCCGGCATGAACCCAGTAGACCCCGAGACCTACCGCCTGGCCGTACGCAAGTGGCAGCGGGCCGACCCCAGCCAGCGCCTCGTCCGTACCACCCGAGATGATCGCGGTCGTACCGTGCGGGAGCTCGTCTCCTACGGCGTGGTGAGGGTCCGTATGGTCGAGGTTGGCGGCGGCATGGCCGAGGTCTATACCGATACATGCCGGCGGTTCCGAGAACCTGACCCTGGCCGCATCTCCTTCAAGACGTGGCAACCGTTGGAGGTCACCTACGGTACGGCCAAGCGGGTTGTGCCGATACGGTGAAAGCAGAGTGCTTGCATTTCTGATTATTTATAGTAAATTGCTTGCAACCAATAACCTTGCAAGGTCATATGAAAGACAAGCCAACAGGAAAGGCCAAGGGCGGCAAAGCCAGGGCGGCGGCACTGACTCCTGCTCGCCGGAAGGAGATTTCGCAGAACGCACTGCAGGCCAAGCGTGAGCTAGCTACGTTGCCGAAAGCGACCCATGGATCCGCTGATCACCCATTGAAGATCGGAGATATCGAAATCCCCTGTTATGTGCTGGAGGACGGGACACGCGTCCTGTCGCAGCGCGGATTTATTGTGGGTGTCGGGATGAGCCTTGGCTCATCTAGGTCTGGTGATGCTCGACACATCGCTTTATTGGAGTCTGACGGGGTAAAACCCAACGTAACCAATGAGTTACTGCCGATGCTCAGGAATCCAATTCGATTCCAGAATCCAAGTGGTGGCGGCATTGCTTATGGTTATCCTGCGACGGTGCTGGCCGACTACTGCGATGCAATTCTCGCTGCGCGACGGGCAGGGACATTGCCCCAACGGCAATCTCAGGTCGCAGATCAATGCGAAATCCTTGTTCGAGGATTTGCCCGCGTCGGCATCATCGCCCTAGTAGATGAAGCGACCGGGTATCAAAAAGATCGCGAAAAGAACGCTCTGGCCAAGATCCTCGAATCTTTCGTTGCAAAGGAACTTCAGCCGTGGGTAAAGACCTTTCCACCCGAATACTACGAGCAGTTGTTTAGGCTCAAGGGCATCCCGTACCCACCTGAAAACGCAAACTATCGTCCGCAGTATTTCGGGACGCTGACGAACAATATCGTCTATGACCGGCTCGCGCCGGGGCTGCGCAAGGAGTTGAAACAGCAGGCAACGAAGGACGAGAAAAAGGCGAAGTTGCACCAACGGCTTACGACTGACATCGGACACCCGAAGCTGCGCGAGCACCTTGCTTCCGTGGTCACCATCATGAAGCTGAGCAACGACTACGAAGACTTTGCCGAGAAGCTCGATAGCATCCACACGAAGTATGGCGAAAACCTGAAGCTGGAGCTGGAGCTCTGAACACCCGCCGCATGCTTGGGCCAATGGCGAAGCAGAGGCGGCTTGGTGTGAGATCAGGATGCCTCGACGGACGCTGGTATGCAGTCGGGGAAATCCTAGAGCGGCGTCAGCTATTTGGGAAAGGTGTTGTCGGCGGCGTGAAATTCGACGTGTAGCGCCCTACTCCGTTTGTAATGCGAATTTCATCAATATATCCGTTTGCAGAATTTGCCCCCAAATATGATGAACTAATTCTTAGTCTCGACGCCGGATAGTTTGAAGTATCCGCATAGTTAGTTCCGACCTGTGATCCTCCTACAAACAATCTAGTTACTCCACTTGATCTGCATATTGCGATATGAGTCCAGGCGCTTAATGTTGGAACGCTTGGTGATCCACCCAATATCCTATTGGATCCATTGTAATAGATGAGCTGAGGGGTAGAATCAACATAGAGCACTGGTCCATTACCAGAACCTGATGAATCTCTTGTTTCAATAAATGCAGGGAGATTTGATGATCCCCATGCAGTTGCAGTTATGAACCAAAACTCTATTGTGAAATCAGAGGTTCCAAACGCAAAGTCAGAACTTGAAGCTACATCAAGAGAGGCATTACCTGATGTAACGCTGGCTGACCCAGTGCCAAATTTTGACGGAGATGATGCGATCTGTGATGCAGTTGGTGTTACCACATGATTTTTCGAACTTGAATCTGTGAATGTTGTTGATGCGTTAGGTCCGTCGCAATGTAAAAGAAGAACGACATTAGAGAAGAATGGGTCGTGTGAACCTACTGAACTTCGACCACTAGCAAGAAACGCAATTCCAGGTCGAATCACGACTGCACCGCCGCAGGTAGAATGATGTGAATCTTCGAATCTGCGCTGGAATAGATGCCAGTGAAGTATTCCCACTTCCCCGCTGTCGTCGTCGTTGGCAATGCACCACCGATCCCAATGAATGCAGTCCCGAATGCGATCGTCTGCGCGGTTCCGTTGTCCTTCAGCCTGAAAAGAATCGCCTGCCCGTTATTCGGAGTTCCAGTTGGATTAGCGATAGTCAATCCAGCAGACTGTGCAGTAATTTCCACAACGTCATTGCTATATGTCGGTGTTACTGTCGCAGCCGACGTGATGGTCTGAACATTCGGAATGCTCGCGCCAGAGGCAGCCCAAGCCGGATACCCGCCAACCATTGTCAGAACATAGGTGTTCGTACCAGCGGGGAGTCGCTGCTGCAACCCAGTTGATCCACCGATGATCATGTCGCCAGCGGTGGTGATCGGATTGACGATTCCATATCCGGACAGCTGGCTCGGCTGCACTGCCGATCGAGCCAACACACCATCCGAAGCCGACGCGAATGAAGCGGTGTTCTGATATGCCGCAGAACCCAACGCCGGAAGGTTAGCCAGGTCGTTGTAGTTGTTCGTCGTCGCGGCTTTACCCAGCCCATCCAGTCGCAGCTTCAGGTAATAGGTGCGATTGCAGAGGTTCTGAAGCGGAGTATTCGCCGCACCACCCGCCCCACCAATGGCGATGGTCGTGGTGTCGAGCTGGGTGACGTCATCGAAACTGTTGGCAGGCGTTAGGATCGTCATGGCTCAGTTCCCGATGGCCTTGTAGAAAAATGCGTAGTGGTGGTTGCCCGCGCTTCCGCCAACTGGGGCTTGCAGGGATGCCGTGAACCCGGTCAGGCTCGGTGAGCCCTTCACCTGCGAATACATGTCGTAGAACTGATCGCCATATCCACCGCTGGACGGGATGATGTCGGTCGTCTGGATGTTGAAGCAGTTTGTCGGGAAGGCTTTCGGGAACGTCACCGACACCAAGCCTTGGTCACCGTTGTAGTTGGTGGAGACATAACCCCACTGTTCGAGCAATCCGCTTGCCGTCCATCCCCAGCCGTTCTGAGCAAGACTCCTATCGGAGTTCTTTGCGAAGGTCGTGGCCAGTGAGACATTTCCGGAACCGTCGATGTTCGCGCCCCCGGTGATGTCACCAGTCAGAGCAAGATTGAACACTGATGCGAGTTTCGACGCAGATGCTGCATTTCCTGTGATCGACAGCAAACCGTTGAGCGTCGTCTGCAGGTTGATCACGTCCGAGATATGAATCACTCGACCGCTTGCCAACTGCAGAATGGCGGCTTCGAGGTTCGCTTCGATCGTCGTCAGCGTGCCATCGTCAATAACGTTGGCCGTGGTGTTCTTGATGATGAACTGAGCAATGACGGAGGCCATGATGGTGGCTTGTCGCAATGCCTTGTTGGCGTGATTGGACTTCGCCACACCCGTTTGAAAGCCATTCGTGGTTGCCGGATCGCTGGCATAGCTCGCTTGAGCAAGCACGTTCGCACTGCCGCCTGCCGCGAATGGCAGGAAGTCATTCTGTTGCGTCATTGGGGTGGGTCTCCGTTAGACCTTGATGCCGTTGAAAGTCTCAGAGCCATCAAAGGCCCATGTGCCGTCGAACTTCAGGCTGTAAATCTGGATGGTGTAATTGACGTTCACGCCAACAGGTCGCACCGGGACATAGCCCTGCGTGATGATGGCGCGATAGAGTGCGTTGAACTGCGATCCGTATACCTGCACCGACATGCTCATGTCCTGGTTGTCGGTGAGGATCGGTGTCATGCCGACCGGATTGAAGATGCTGTTGAGGATCGTCTGCGAGGTGCCGTTCGATCCGTTCCAGTGGTTCGCCGCGACCTTGGCCCGCAGCAGGAAGCGATAGGCGTTGTCTTCCAGCGTCGAGATGCCTTGCGTCGGGTCACTTGGTCCCTGCCAGACGCCCTCATCCCAGCCCACGCCCGCGGTATCCCAGCTGAAATACACACCGGTGACCGGAACGGCCAGATTGCGCGACAGGCCAATCCACAGACCCACTGCATCCAACTGCACGCCCTGCGCGGTATCCAGATCGAACGCGGCAGGAAGTCCCGCGACGAACGTCTGCTGGTCCACAAAGCATTGGGCGATGGCGTTGACCATGGCCATGAACTTCGGGCGCGATGAATGCTCCGAAGTGATCAGCCCGGCGTAATCGGCAACGGCCCTCACGTCAGGTCACCGTGAGCGTGACGGAGGCCGGCGCGCAGGTGGCTACCTGGTTGAACGCAAGCGGCACATCCGGCGTTCCCGCACCTGCGGTGTTCGAACTCGGCAATGCCGCGCCGGAAATCAGGCCGGAGGTCGGTTCCACCCATGCGGTTCCCAGCGCGATCGTGGAGGCATTCTGCTTCGTTTCCGTTCCGGTAGACGTCGAGACATAGACGTTCCACCCCGTCGCGCCTGGGGGCGGACTGGAAGGCGCTGCGACATTCAGCACGTTGTTCGCACCGACTGCCAGAGACGTCTCCGCAGACCCGAGGGTTTCACCCGAGGCGGTTACCCACGTCGATTTCACGTAGTAGGTCGCAGCGGCCAGCGCACCAGCCGCCGATGCCGTGAGTGCGCCATTGGTCGGGGATGGAACAGTTCCGGTCAGCGTCAGGCTGGTGATCTTGAAGGAATTGGCATTGGCGATGTTTCTGGCCGCGACCAAGCACTGATCCCATTCCACGACGCCCGAGGTGCCACCGCCAATTTGTATGGCATTGATGAACGCCGACACAGCGTTCTGGATCGCTGTTCCGACCACCGAGGAATAGCCGGTCAGGGACTTCACCGCGATCGCCACCGTGATGGCCTGCGAAACCGGACGGTTGAAGTTGATCGATTGAGTCACGCCGTAGTTGGTGACCACCGATTGCGCCGTGGTGCCGTAGGTGCCAGTGCCCGGGGTTTTCAGTTTCTGGATGGTCTGGGCGATCGCCAGTGCATCACCGCCTTCCACCACGAAACTGACGCTGTGACCGGGGATGCCGTTGGAATCGGCCGTGCCGCTGGAATTCTCGAAGGCCGCCCAGCGCGTGACGTTCGGCAACAAGGCGATGTTGCCCAGGATGCCGTCCGTGATCGCCTGCGATGCCAGCGTGGTCGAGTGCGCCTGTCGAGTTCGCAAGGCAGCATCGGACTCCACCGGGGCACCCAGCGCGGCTGCAGCGGCGTTGGTGACCGATTGCCATCCCAACGTCGGGGTGGCGATGGTCGTGACGGTGCCCGCGGCTGCGCCAATCGCGCCCAGCACCTGACACGTCGCCGTGGCCACAATGGATCCACCAGATGGAATCGTCACCGATGCCGGTAGGTTCCACTTGTTGCGATTGGCGTCCGCGACAACGCCATTGGTGATCGTGGTCCCAGCGGTGCCGACGATGGTCACATCCACCGTGGAATAGCTCGCCACAAGACGTGCAATTCCATTGATCTTGACGTTGGACGCGAGCGCGTTACCGGTCGCAGTCGCGGGGCTGAAGCTGTTGTAAATCTGCAGCGCCAGGGAATTCATGTCGGTGAATCCCTGGGCGATCACCGCAAGAAACTGACCATCCTGCGAGTCCGGATCGATGTAGATGTCCGCCCCGTAAATCGACCGGAACTGCGATTGCAGGTAGGCGAGGATATCGGCGAACTGGGGCGCCGTGATCCCTTGGGGCGTGATCTGAGCGGCTACGGTCGTGATGGTCACAGGGTCAGATCCAGTTGCGTTGATCCATAGAGGGTCGAGACGGTCATGCTCACGCTCAGGCTGCGGGTCTGGCCGTTGAACGTGCTGGTGTAGGCGACGATTTCAGAGACGCCGGTCGTGCCCAGAACACGGTCCTTGATAGCCGAGTCATAGACATCTTGCGTGTACTTACCCAGCACGTCCGTCTGCCATGGCGTGCCTTCGGTGAGGTCGAGGAACCATTCGCCCGTGAACAATTGCAGCCGGGTCTGGATCGCCTGCGCGACCGCTTCCGGTTGGTTTTGGTAGAAGTTCGCGTTCTGGCGACCAAAGGAATAGTCGCCAGAGGCGTCAAGCCTCCGGTAGCGCATTCGGGTTCCTTATCGTCAGTTCGGAGGTGCGGTGTTGGAACCACCGGAAGTGACGCCACCATGGGTGTGCGTCTTCAGGCTCTTGCCTCCGCCAACCACGTCTGTGGAAGCAGTGATCGTCGCCGGAGAATTCATATTTCCGCTTGAATCGATGGTCACGCCGTTTAGGTTGATCCCGTTCGGCGCGGTGATATTCACCAGCTTGCCGGTCGGGTCGAGTTCAACGAACGTGGAGTTGTCGTTGCTGCGCAGCCGGGTCGTGGTCGTGCTGATGCCCGTGATCACATTCGGTTTCGACATGGGCCCGAGGATGGCGAAACCATCGGACAGGCTGTGTGCCCTGGTCGGATCTGACTGCGCCTGAATACCCCCAGATTGCCACCAGGCATCCATGGAACGTGAGGCGAACACCACCAAGCATTCGTCTCCGTTCTTCACCGGGAAGGTCAAAGCGCAGCCGCCACCGTGCGGGAAGACCACCGGGACCTTCTTCAGCACCGAGATGTTGATCGCCTGTGTACTGCCATCACTTGCCCGCTGGATCGCCTTCACACCCACCTGCACGCTGGCGGAACAGGTCGCAGGATCGAAGTCCACCACATAGCCCGGGATGGACGACCACATGGTTGTTTTCAGCAGGTGCATCGATTGCCGGATGGATTCCTCCGGGTCGTTGAATCGCTCGTAGGCACGCATCAGAGATCGACCCCGTAGATCGCCGGGCCGCTATTAGGCTGCGTGCCATCGATCGAGGTGCAGATCACGTAGGTCTCCCACTGGTTGCCGCGGGTATCACCGCTGTGTTCCAAATAGCCGACGCGGTAGCTGCCGAATTGCTCGGTCGGTGCGTTCAGGCTTGGAAACACATCACCGGCATTCGTCACACCAACCACCGGCGTGTTGCGCTTCGCCACGTTGATGGCGGCGTTTTCAATCTGGATCGTGCGTCCCACCCGGATTGCGGGATTCATCAGGCAGCGTGCCTCAATGCCCTGGTACGTCTGGATCGGAACGCCGATCATGCCGCCCGTGGTTGAAATCTGGATCGCTTGCCCTGGAATCGATTTTCCACGCGGAACGAAGTTCAACTGCCCATCCTCGATGAACCAGTCGCAGCCTTGGCGCTTGGCCAGTTCCGTGGTCAGTTCCCGCAGTCCACCATGCAACACTTTGTCGCGAGGTCCCGGAGTTGTGGTGAAGGTCGGCTTGTAGCCAAGCGTCACCTGATAGTTCTTCCACTCTGGAAGCAGGGTGTTCAGCACGTCATCATCCGTCCAGCCGTCGCTGATCGTCTTCGACATGGATCCGTTGTTGGCCCCCATGTCGCCATCCTGCACGATCATTTCGAGGTAGGAGTTGACCGCATCCTCACTACCTGACCGCACTTCCGCGATCTGTCCATCGATCAGCGTCCGCATCGGCTCACCGTCGCCATTGACACCTTCGTAACCGACCAACAATGTGATTTTGGTGAACTCGTTCATCACCTTGGTCGCATTGTCCCGCGACAGGTTCCACACGCGGATCACCGCATGTTTCAGTGATTGCGAGGTCGCGCACACCACATGGAACTGGATGTGCAAGTCACTTAGGTTGAACCCATCACCACCAGTTCCAGGCTTATAAACACCAGGGATTCCCGGGTTCACCAATTGCCCGGGGTTGCTGACGTTCAGGAAAACCTGACGTTTGAACAGAGTCGTCATGGCGTCACGAACATCAGGTGTGCGACAGAACCAAAGTCACCGAAATTCGGCGGGAATGCATTTCCTGCCGGGGTGACGACTTTCAGCATTCCACCAAACCCGATGGGCTTGAACTGACCGATGAGATTGCTTCCCGGCACCAGTGCAATCCCCGTCACCAAGGTGTTCCCGCTGCCATCGGCGATGTCTAGGAAGTACGTGCTGACGTAATCGCGCCATGTCACCGTGAACTGGTAGGCCACGCCCGCCAGCGTCACGGTCAGGTTCTGGCTCACTCCGGTGAGCGGAATCTCATAGACGGCCATCAGTTCGGACCCGTGAGATACGCCAGGTCATTCGCACCCAGCGATGCGGTGACATCGGTCGGCTGTACCGCACCCGTCTGGGTGGGAGCCGTGACATCGGCAGGGTTGGCTGCATTGGCAGGCTCAAGCCCTTGTGGTGCAGTCGTCTGTTCCCCTGTTCGACTCGTGATGATGATCTGCTGAAGTTCCACTTCCGCGATCAGGACGTTCTCGCTTTCCTGGTCGGTGACCGTGGACAGCCTGCGGATCAGCATGTTTTTGTACTTGCGCTTGCCGGTGATCACGTCGAACGGTTGCGCATTCGACTGCAGGTTCAGCAGGGTGTTGTAGGCGTCCTTGGGGTTGAACGTAGATTTCTGCCCCGCCAGTGCGCTGGCCAAGCCTTGGATGGCCGTTCCGGATGAACTCCATCCGCAGCGCATGATCACGCTGGACGGAAGCTTCACCGCATGGTCTGAGATGTTCGCGCCCTTCTGGACCGGGTGCGACGTGATCATCAGCTCGTCGGTGTGCTCTTCCTCGATCACCACCTGCGGGATGAACCCGGCGATGCTTCGCCCCTGCTTCAGCAGGACGTTCTGCAGATGTCCTGAAGCCGCGAGCATCAGGCCGGGGGCGAGGGAACCGTTCATGCGATCGCCACGTTCATGTTGCGCTGGATGCGCTTGTGGGCATCCACCTGCAATCCAGCCACGTTCTTGGCCACGGCCATGGGATCACCTGCGCCGTTGACGTTGATCACAGTCGATGCTTGGAGACCAGCGCCTTGGGTTCCAGTCCGCCAGTTCTTCTTGACCCGGTTGAAGTAGTTCATGGTTTCAGGCATCAGAGGCTTGCCCTTTCCCTTCAAATAGTCCTGCATGCGGCCTTCGCCTGCGTTGTAGGCCATCGTGGCGAGGCGAACATCACCACCGAACATCTTCAGCAGATATTGCAGATACTTGGCCGCACCTGTTGCCGAGTCCTGCAGATCGAACGGGTTCCTGACACCCCATGCCTTCGCGGATTTCGGCATGAACTGGAAATGTCCCAACGCGCCTGCACTGGATCGCATGTTCTTGCCGCGCGCAGATTCAGCGCCCCATTCGGCATCCAGGAGTCCAGCCGGAAGTCCATACTGGCGCTCGAGATTGGCGAACAAAGCTTGTGGATTGATTCCTGCGCTGCCACGTGAGGCCGTTCCACGAGGAGATTGGCCAATAGGCGCATTCGCTGCCGCCTCATTGTCCAGAGCTTTCTGGGCATCAGAATTGCCGAAGAACGCCAGTCCCTTGGCGACCGTCCGCCCAATCCAATCGTCAGCCGCAGTCCCCTTGATCGTGCTGTTGTAAATCTTGTTCCCGACATATGCGCCGCCTGCACCTGCAGCGAGAACGGCAGCAGCGGTAGCCGCCAGACCTGCTGCCGCGCCTACGCCACCAATGGCGCCAGCGAGCGATGTCAATGCACTGACGAGTGTTACCACGCCGCTCAGCATGTTGGCCCCAATCAGCAGCGCCAAAGCACCACCGATCGCCGTCAGGCCCATCACGATCTTGTCCGGATCTTGGCCCAGCACCCACTCAAATGCCTTGATCGCCACGTTGGCCAACTTCTCGACCAGCTTGGTGATCTGGGGAACGTGAGTCAGAACGAGGTCTTCGAATTTCTTGAGCGCCCCACCACCACCTTCAGGAGATAGAAGGGCTCCAGCGACACGCTGACCAACATTCGCGAGCGTGGACCAGAAATCCCGCAATGCGACCATGCCCTTATGGGCCTTCTCTGCTTCCTTGTCGGGATCACCGCCGGACGCTGAAACCTTGTCCTTGTATTGTTGCTCGAACTTACCCATGCCCTCCATCAGGGCATTCATGGTCGGCAGATCAAGACCGATCTGATTGGCCAGTGCCTGACGCAAGGCAGGATCGCGCTGCTTCAGTGAACGCCCAAAGTCGTCCAGGATCTCCGTGGTGTCGCGCATTGCGCCGGTCTTCGGGTCGCGCGTGACAATGCCCAATCCCTGCAACCATGCCTCACCTCCCGGATGCGTCCGCATCCAATTGGCAAGATTGGCAACCGCTGCACGTCCGGCTTCAGCAGACGATCCCATCTGGGATGCCGCATAGCCGAATGCCTGCAGGTTCTTGACCGTGGTGTTGCCACGCTGGGCTTCGTAGTACAAGTCCTCCATTCCAGAGGCCATGTTCTTCAGCCATGCCGCAACACCGGCAACCGCGGCGCCGCCTGCAATCGCCTTGACGGTGTTCCCAAGCGTGTTGACGTGATCGGTCGCGCTCTTGATCCCTTCAAGGAATTGGCGCTCGCCCTGCTTATCGACCTTGAATCCAAGCCCGACCAGGAACTCCTTGATCACGTCCCCGCTCATGGTTCTTGACTCTCCCGGAATAGCCGTTCGTTTTCGGCGCGCACGTCAAGCGCGTCGTTCATCAGTGCAACGTCTTCAAGATCGAGTGATCCGTCTTTCAGGCTCTCGAACTTGCACAACCCGGAGAGGACTGGACGCATGATCCAGTCCTCTCCATTGGGCAGGCTTACCCAGCGGACGCCTGCTCCGTCGTCCCAGCTGCTGGTGATGCTTGGACGATCCCGGAGAAAAAACCAGACAGGTTGTCCTGAAGGACATGCGAGGCGATCTGAAGCATGGCCTGCAGATCGATGTCATCGAACTGGAATCCGGCGCCATTCATGACCGGAGACCAGGCATCGCCCTGCTGGCGCTTGGTGACTGCCATGCAGGACTTGATCACGTAATCGCAATCCTCATCCGACAACTTGGATGCAGCTTCCGTGAGACGCGTGATGAGGTTCTTGTCAGACACCCCGACCAACTGCCCAATGAACGGGGCCAGCCGGCGCGCGACGTGAAGCTGCTTCATCGCATCCATTTTCCCGGAGCGATAGGTATTGCTACCGATATTGAAGTCCATCAGTAGGTACCCAGAATGCCGTCGATCGAGATGGCGCTGAACTGCCATTCGGTGAACTGGCCGTCCTTCGCATAGGTCTGCGTAGGACGGCGCTTGAAAGCCACGCCCGTGCAGCTGAAGGTGTCACCGCTGGCCATGTTGGTCACGGTGATCACGTTCTGGCCGTGCAGCGCCGCAGAGGCGGTCTGCAGGGTATACATGCCCATCAGCATGGCGTTGGTCGGTGACGTCTTGAGCAGGCGCACCGTGATGTTTCCGGACTTGTCCGCATGCAGGCTATGCATGCCGGACCCATCCGCGCCAATGGTCATGGTGTTCTTGTCGCCGGTGGGCTCGATCGTGATGCCTTCGTCGGTGACGCCTGCGCCCTGACCGATGTTGAACGAACCGCCCGGCCCGGTGATGGCCGCCTGGACGTTGAGGAAGCTGTAAGTAGTGCCAGCCATGGGTTATCTCTCCAGGAATTAGCGGTTGACGTTGATCAGGACGTTGGCGAAATGCACCGCGCCGGCGAGCTTGGCCGCGACCTGGATGGTGGGAGCCTTGCGTGCAGCGCGATCGGATGCGTTCTGGGTTGCGATCGGCGGGCAGTAGATGTAATAGCCCTTGCCAACATGTTGTCCGGTCTGCAGTGCACCCATCGGAGGACCGCCCCAGATGCCACCAGCCAGCAGGCCATTGGCGTTGCCCTGCGCCATCGCAGCATCCACCGCATTGACGATCTGATTGGTGCCCGCATCGGTCTGCGGGATCTTCGTCGGGCTGGTATAGAGCAGATTGAACACCGAGGTCTGCGCATTGTTCTGCAGCCAGTCGAGGCCGTGCATTTCATCGAAGAAGTAGCCGTTCGACATTACGCCCTGCTGGATGATCGCGGTCGTGTTGTTGTAGTTCACGAAGACGTTGCAGTTCTTCGTGCCCAGCGTCGATGCCTGCGCTTCGGTCAGGGTTTCTGGGGTGACGGTCGGTTCGCCCTTGAACTTCAGGGTGATCGCGGTCTTGTTGCCGGTGAAGTCAACGGTGAATGCACGACCAAACAAGCTGGCCGCTGCATAGGCGTTGGTGGAGCTGTACTGCACGAAGGTGCGACTGACCTTGGCGGCCTGCAGCTTGGAGGCGATATCTGTGGTCTGGGTCGGGTCCAGGATGTTGGGATCCTGCGAGGTGACGCCGTAGATGTGCGTGACCGAAGAAGCCTCGATGTTGGCCGCGATGGTCAGGATGTCCGCAGCCGCCTGCGTGGCAGTGGTCGCGATGTAGAGGCCGTACCAATCGCTGGATGCATTGAGCATGGCATTGACACCTGCAGGCATAGATTCCGCCGCCATGCCGCCCACCAGATAGCCGCCCTGGCCGGAATTGAGGCCCATCAGCGCCGAGATATCCGTTCCAGAAGGCGGCGAACCCGCAGTGCTGGAGGCATTGGTATCGGTGTAAGTAGTCGCGGTTCCCGCAGGCGCGTAGTAGACGTTTTCAGTGCCTGCTGCAGTGCCGCGATAGATCTTGTAGGCCGTCGCCCCGGTGACCGCAGACCAGGTAATGGTGTTCGAGCTGGTCGAACCCGTGGCCACGACAGACACTTCGTTCGAGCCCAGCGATTCGCCCGATGCGCCGATGGCGGTGATCTTGTAGTAGTACGTGCCAGCCGCCAGCGTGCCGCCCGTGGTGGAAGTGGTCGGGTTATTGGCGATCGGAGCCGCCATGCCGGAGCCCGGAGGCGTGGCGAAGGTCAGGAGCGAAGTTGCACCGGTGGATGCGCTGGTGACTTCAAATCGCGAGTAGTTCGAATTCCACACGCACGAGGCCGAGGCACCCAGCGCGGTACCGACCTGCGAGGCCACGCCGTTGAGATTGGTCTGAGCGCTGAAGTTGACTCCGGTCAGCGATTTCACCACGCCATCGACGGTGATATTCATCGCGCCGGTTGTGATCGAGGTGAAGTTCGCCATGGCCTGCTGCGCCACAGTCAGGCCGGTGCCGATCAGCTTTCCGGAGGTGGCCGAGGCGATCCAGCGACCGATATACAGGGCTGAAGGCTGCGGACTCTGCGCGAAATACGCGGTCGCGGAGAGGTATTCGGGAGAGGTAAGGCTGAAGTCATTGGCGACGGACGTGATGTTCGGATAGGACCGGACACGCTCCACGCTGTTGATGACGTTCGAATCGCCCATGATCAAAAGCGATCCGAAATTGCGGACCGCAGCGGCAAGCGGCGACAGGGTTACCGAGACGTTGACGATGTCGCCAACGCTGAGTCCTTTGGACATTGGATTGCTCCGTCAGTGGGATGATGTGACGGCGATCGGCGCCGACAGGATGTTGAGGACCGGATAGGTCCGGTCTTCCCGGCGCTTGCAATGCAGCGTCAGGTCATAGCGGTGAATCCATTGCTGGTTCACCAGGTCAGGCGCGGTGATGATCCGGTCCACGCTGATCAGATTGATTCCGTTGGCCATCAGCACGTCACGGTTCTGGGCGACAAACAGTCCATCGCGCAAGGTGCTGGCGAACGACATGGCGTTGGTGCCGTAGAAGCTCAGGAACACGTCAAATTCGATGTGCCGCTGCAGTGTGCTGGTGCCCGTCCCGGTGGGGTCGTGGGACTCTGCCGGGTATTCGTCCGCATGTGTTTCCTTGACCCCGAACGCGCACCAATTGGTGGACTGCTCAGGCATCTTGGGAACGGTCGGCTGCCAGCGCGGGCGCACCATGTTTCCGGGCAATCCAGAGATTGCGGAGATAGCGTCATGCAACACGTTGTCGAGCGCGTCATCCTCGATCGCAGTCGTGGTCGGCGACAGGTAGCCAGCAGCAGAACTGTCCGCCATTACGCACCTGCCAGCGGGATCAGGTCGCAGTGCGCCTGGGTGAAGCCAGCCCCATAGCGGGAGTAATCATCTATCTGGACCACGGTATAGTCCGCCCCGTTCCACGTCACCACGTCCGCGTCATAGCCGGGCTTGCCGCTGGACAGGATGAATTTCGAGATCACGATGATCGATCCGGTGTTGTGTTCCCCGGCTTCCATGCGGATCATCTCGCGCTGACGATCTGACGTGACCACGCCTTGGAATGGCGTGACCGAATCAGTATTCACCGCACGGCCATCTGATCCAATCGTCTGCGCCTTGCGCTTGCAGATGAGCGAATCGAGAAAGTCTGGGTCTTCCAGCACTTCCGTCACGTCTAGAAATGGCATTACTTGCTCCTTTTCCGGATGACGTAGGTGATGGCGTTGCGCAGCTGGCCGGTATCGATCAGTGGCTTGGTGCCTGTCCTGCCGCGGCGTTTTCGGGCGGCCAAGGTGGACTCGGCCAAGGCCGGATCGATACCGCTGTTGATCGTGGCCCGGACGCTGTTCTGGGCCTGCAATCCAGACTTGTTCAACGCCTTGTCGATGGCCCCGCCGATGCCGCGCAGTACCTGTTTCGCCCCATGCTTCAGGGATTTCTCGACCACGGGCAGGCTGGCCTCCACACCCGGCACGAGAAACGGACGTGCCGGGATGTTGTTGATCGGCGATCCGGTCTCCTGGATGTAGCCAATCGCAGCATTCGTGATGGCATCGCCGGTCTGGCGTCCCGCCGTTTCGTCCGGGATTCCGATCAAAACTTCGTTCTTAGCGAGCGCCTTGATCTGCCGAAGGACGTGTTCCACGTTGTCCTTTACCACTTCCGCCGTCACAGTTGGATGCCCCCGGCGCCCATCATGCGTGCATACCTCAGGAACTGGATGCCGAATCGGCTCATGTTCCAGAAGTCGCCATCGGCAATCGTGATGCTCGCAATGTCATAGGACACGCTGACCTTGTCCACCGACTTCGAACTAGCCGGGCCCTTGATGGCGCCCGGCGTCGTTGCTGTGGCATCCCCTGCGGACACCACGAGATTGTGCGCGACGAATAGCTCAGTCCCTAGCGGAAGCAATGCACCCCAGCGATCTTCGTTCAACGACAATCCGGCTTGCGTGATCCAGAACTGGACCATGGGGTCAGGCCATTTCGTTGTATCAGAGAACGCCGGGAAGTCCGTCCGGAACTGAGCTACGGTGATGCTCATTTCTTAGAATCACCATCGTCGTGGTAATCATCGGACTGATCATAGTCATCGGATGAATCATCAGCGTTTCCGCTGGACTCATTCTCCCGATCATCTTCGGAATGGTCGTCGTCCTTGTCTTCAGTGACGTCTTCCACTTCAGCAAAGAGCTTCGTCCACCAATGGCTGGCGACAAAATTGCTGACTTCCTGCCCACCGGCTTCGAACCGGTGTGCCTTGTGGTCATCATCCATCAGGGTGAACGGGGTATGGACATCGATGATGGCCATGATCAGATGCCGTCCAGGTAGGCCATGCACTCGGGGTAGACCACTTCCACCACGCCCAGGCGACCGAAGTATGTGGTCAGCTGCCGGATGTCGCGATATTCCAGCGGAGTGCGCTGCAGCGGGGTCAGCGGGAAGCGGACGCGGTCTTCTTCCTTGGTGTACGCCACCGCGCGATCGGTTGCACCGGTGCCGCGGCCCGGGAGCCACTTCAGAGGGTAGACCTCAAGCGGACGTCCGTTGATCGTGTTGGCCAGGCAGTTGACCTTCACGTATTCCAGCAGCGAGATGTTGCCGGCGCTGGACACGGTCTTGGTCACGAGCAGGCCGAATTGGGTCGGGGGCAGCAGCAGGCGGCCCGGGCACACCGCGTAGCCGGAAGCCAGCCATGCGTTGTTGAGCAGCGTATTGATGTCCTTCAGGATTTCATCCGGGGTCTTGCTCGACCACAGGGGAGAAGACGATGCGCCATTCGGGGCATTGGTCGCAGCCACGAGGCTGTTATTGACCAGACCCTGCACACCGATGCTGGAATCACCGATGTAGACCTGCTCATCGACGTCCATCTGGTACTTCAGGTTCATGCCGGCGAACTTCTGCTGGTCAACCGGGCGGCCCAGACGCTGCGCGGATTCCAGTTCCGGGATCGTCCAACCGATCTGCATGCCCCACAGGGTCAGCGGATTGGCGGTCTTGCCGATGTCCAGCGACAGGCCGGTGATGGCGTTCTGGTCCTTGCCGACCCATGCCTTGCCATTCGGCGAGTTGCCACCGGCAGCGGCGAAGGACGAGTTGGTGAAGGACGAAACTTCGTCGGCGATGCTGACGTCGGAACGCAGGTCAATGTCGCGCGACCAGGTGACCGAGGCCAAGGGCTCATGCAGCTTCTGGTCGAGGCGTTCCAGCTCGCCGACCAGGAACGCACCTGCACTGTCGATGGTCCGGTTATCGAACGTCATCAACGAATCGCGGGTGTAGGCGCGCTTGAGTGCACGCGGGAGGATCAGTTCTTTCATGTGTGTTCTCCGAATCGCGCCCACAAAAAAACCGCCCGAAGGCGGTTTCCGTGCGTGGCAGCTGGTGGGGTTGATCAGATGTTGTAGGCGATTTCCACGTTGCCAGCTGCATCAGCGGCACCGTTGAACGTGGCATTGGTGAGCTGAATCGTGTTCGCGCCATCCGCGACGGCTTCGACACCACCGATGACCTTGGCACCGGACGGGGCAGAAATTCGCACGAAGACTGCGCCACCCTTGGCGGGAGTGCCCGCATTGCTCTTCACGGTCATGTAGCCGCGGCGCAGCACGTTCGAGATGCCGGTGGTCGGCGGAGTTGCGACGCCAATGCCTTCCTGGGCGCTCTGCGTCGGGTACGGACGCACGAGGAAGCCGTAGACCGCAGCCGCGGTATCGCCACCGGCGATCGGCACGAAGTTGCCAGAACCATCCAGCTTGCCGGGCAAGCCATAGCCCGGGAACGGAAGGGACGAGTTGAAACGACCATCTTCGACAGTCGCCTGAGACTGGCGGCTCAGGTCGCCCGGGATGCCGCCCGGCATGCGAAAGGTGTATGCGTTGCCCATGTGATGCTCTCCTTAGTGGCTGGACCGGGCGGCCCAGTAAGCTTTGTTCTTGGCGTTGAGATCCGCCGGGGTGAGGGTTTTCCCGAAATCACGGGTGCGGGTCGGCGAAGTCACATTGCCGTTGTTCGAACGACCGATCGCAGCCGCAGCCGCATGGAAGATCGCGTTCAGCGCCTGCGGGGCCATCGTGTCGAAAGTCGCTCCGATTCCGACGATCAGGGGATCGATGGCGGCCTTGCCATCGTCTGTCTTGTAGGCGACATCGAGCGCACGCCGTTGGCAACTGCACAACGCCAGTGCACGATCTTTCGCCTTGGCCTTCGAGTCGAACGTCGGCACCTTGGTGCCAGGTGCGAGGATCTCCGCAGCCGACTGGATGCGAACCGCGGCATCGCCGGTGTAGAGCTTCACGTCCGACTGATCGAGCTTGTCGCCGTTCTTCGGATCGGTGAGGTCACCATCTTCGTCGCCGGTCATGTCGTCTTCGTCTTCATCGTCGTCTTCCGACTCGGACTTCTCCTTCAGCTCCTTGATGTCCTCGTCCATCGCCTTCAGGCGTTTTTCGATGGCATCCAGGGCCTTGGCGACACGGTCACCGGTCTTCTTCTTGGACTCCTCTTCCTCTTCCTCCTCTTCGGAGTCATAGGCTTCGGCCTCCTTCTCGATCTCCTTCAGCTCTTCCGCGTCACGCGCACGTAACGCCTTACGGAGCATGTCTTGCCACTTGCTACGCTTCTGCGTCATGTCTTCATCTCCGATAGCGCAACGCGGGCCACAACGGCCACGCTCTACAAGCGCCACATGATTTCCAAGGATTTGCCGCTGGACCCCGCGACCGGGCTCGAGTTGTTCGTAGTCGGCCTCATATCCGCACGAAACCTCGCGCCGGCCACTTCGAACTTCCTCAATTGCTTGCTTGCTCGTGATCAAGAGATCCGCGAGCAGATAATCGTCTTCAATGCCAGTCCCCTGGCGCACGTTGAACACCGTCCCATGCGTCAGCTCCTGCCAGCTGTCCGGCGACACGAAATCACTCGGATGGTCGATCGTGACCGGCTTGCCTTCGAAACTTGCCAAGGTCTCGTCTCGGAACACCTCTTCCGGCGTGCGGCTGATGCGGATCAGGCCATCCGTGGAGGCCTCGACCGGCACTTCCCCACTGCCGTAGAGCATTTCACCGGTGCGGGCGATCGGCACATCACGGCATAGCAGGAAACCCTCCGGCGTCAGGCTCTGCTTCGCACTCAGCCGTTCCGGCGTGAAGATGCGCAGGCCGTCATCGTTGAATTTCACTCGTCGTCCTCTGGAATGATCGGTTCCGGATAGCAGCGGCAATTCCAGATCGCCCCTGCGTGGTGGTGCATCACATGCGGCCTGTTGGCCGTACCTTCGTTTACTGCCGGCGGAGAATCCCACCTGCAGACCTTTCCGTTCATGGCCTTGTGGCCCGGGCGCACATCGGAATCACCCGACGTGCGCCAGATGTATTCCGTACTGCCAACGTGTTGTGCCCGGACCTGAGTCAGCGTCGATGCCACTCGCGCCACTTCCGTGCGAGCGATCAGCGTGGCGCGATTCTTGGTAACCTCGCCAGACCGCTGGATTTCCTTGGCGATCTCGGATGCCCGGGTGCTGTCGGACAAGCCTTTCAGCGCGAGCTCATGCACCCGTTCTCCGGCCTGCCTTGGCAAGCTGGTGATCAGGTCAATCTGTTCCTGCAGCAACGCTTTCATGGCTTCTCCCGTTGGGGAGTTCGCCACTTCCTTGCGCAATGCCACGCCCATTGCCTTGGCATGCTGCGTCCATGCCTGAGCGTCCCGCGCATTGACTTCGTTCAACATCCGCTGCGCGGCGTTTCGTGCCCATGGTTCAATCGTCGTTGCGTACCGCTCCAACATCGATCTGAGCTCAGGAATCACTTCCGGATTCTCATCCGGTCGCATGGCGTCGATCATCTGACCGACGTTGCGGGCGATCTTCCTAAGCTGCGCCGCGTATTGCTTCTCGGCCTTCCTCGATCGCGTCAGGTTCCGTTCCCGAGCCTTCCGCGCCATTCTCCGATCCGTCGCCCTCACTCGGCTCTGGCGGTTCCTGGTCGGCCTCATTGATCATCTCGTCGGTGATATTGGTAAAGACGTTGGTCACGTCCGATTGCTGCTTCAGTTCCTTCAATGCCGTGGCCGCGGAGATCAGGCCCGCGTCATAAACTTCGATGATCGCCGTCGTCACCTGCTGGACGATTTCCGACCGCTCCTTTTCGCTCATCTGCAAGAGATGGCGGAACTGGAAGTTGTAGTCGTCGGGCATGTCTTGGCCCAACACCGACCGGAACATCACGCCCATCAGCTTGGTCAGCGGAGCCGACAACCGGCGTTCCTGCTGCTGCTTGATGTTGTCGTAGTAGATCTTCAGGTCAGACTCGCCGGTCGCGTTCATACCTGAAGGCGACTGACCGAACAACCGGACCAACGGTATCCCGCAGGCACCTGCCAACTGCTGGCCAAACTGCAATAGGACATTATCCAGACCGCTGAAGGCATACTGGTGTGCCTCGAACTTGTCCTTGGCATCCATGAGGGTCAACCCCTCGTTGGACTGGAAGCGGCGGATCATGTCGATTTGCTTGAGCAGGCCGTCCAGTGCATTGCCACCGGTCGCGATAATGTCTCGCAGCCCATCCACGGCATAGGTCCGCAGGTGGGCCTTGTAGACCAGCTGCGCCGCGCCCTGCGTCGTGCTGTCGAACGCCACCAAGCGATCGAACAGGCGTTCCACCACCGACTGTCCGCTCAGGTTCTCGCTGATGCGCTGCCAATAGGGAAGATCGACGCCGTCCAGTCGCAGGATGCGCGAATGATGGATGCGCTGGCGAGATAACGCCATGCTATCAGCGACTACGTCATAGAACTTCGGCATCCCGAAATCCGGGCCGTATTCCTGCACTAGTGTGGACAGCGTGGGCTGCACAAGCCACCGATCCAGCGACAAGATGCCCTTGAACTGTCCCTTGGCGATGGAATCCAGCCGCAATGGCTGGTCCATCTTCTGGCCATCGATCAGCAGGACGCCGAACGCACTGCCATACAGACGCGACCACTTGATCGTGTCGTTGATCGCATCCCACAAGCGCATGCGCTCGAAGGCCCGATCGATCTTCGCGGTGTCGCCCGGATCGACTTCGCCCTCGTGGTCGATGCCTGCGCGGGTCATGTCATCCGCGATGCTGTCCACGATCGCGCCGACCACCCAGCTCGAGCGATACATCGCTTCCAACTGGATGCGATTGCGTGAAATGAAGTCGAACCCATAGCTGCCTTGGCTGCTCTGGTTATCCGTTCCAACCCCAACACGGGCTTCGAAGTTCGCAAAGCTGTCCTGAGAATTCCAGCGCTTGGCAGCCGCGGAATCCCGGGCGGCGGCTGGCATCTGCCCCTTTGCAGGAACCTGAACCACCTGATTTCGTTGGCGGTTCTTGCGGCTCATGCTGCCAATCGGCTCCAAATGTCGATGGCGTTTCCGCCCGGATTAAAACGGACCATGACGGCGTCAGCCAGATTTGGCGACTTCATTCCGTCAGGTTGTTTGTCGATCACGATCTTTCCCGCGAGATTGAGGCTGTAGGTTGGCTGGGAAAGCTCAGCCACCAATCGATCGCGGTACTGCAATCCGGACGGGATCGAAATGATCTTGTCCGGATCGACCTGCATGCCCTCAATCACCGCGCGGTATGTTTCCTGGAACCTCAGTCGCAACGCCCACCAAGACTGCGCCTTGGAATTGGCGAAGAAATCCCTGTTCTTGCGCTTCGGGACCATCTCTCCATCAGGTTGATAGACCTCTCCGGATCCCCGGAAAGGATCAGCCTTGATTTGATTCTTTCCTTCCACCTGTCGTGCTTCATTGATCACACGCGAATCACCGCGGACGCCGGAACCAAGGCCGTCTGCGTCGTACAGAAAACGCTCGTATCCATGCGATTCACACAACCCGAAGACCTTAGTCACCGACTTGAAGATGTCTCCACCTTCCCCCGACCATTCCTCGAGGACATCCAAAACGACACCATGCGCGCCAGCGAAAGCGTTCTTGTCTCGTCCCTCGTCCGCCACGTCCATGGCCCCGTACTTCGAGCCGGAGGGAGTGATGCCAAGCTTCACATGGGCATCGATCGCCGCCTGAATCCATGCGGACGGAATGACGACACCCTCAACCGAGGCCGCATAGTTTATGTCGATCTCTTGCGCGACCACGACCGAATCAAGCTCGGCAACCTGCTTGGCGTACCAGGCATCATCTTTGCGCGGATCATCACGCCAGTGGAACGTGAAGACCTTGACCTTGCCACCATGCCGACGCTGAGCGAACGAGTTGTTCAATCCGTTAGGTGTCGAAATGTCCTGCCGGCAATTCGTTGTCGCCGAGAGTGATGCATCAACCAGCTGCGGACGTTCCAGAAAGGCTGATTCGTCCACGAAGTAGAAACTAGATCGGTCACCACGACCAATTCCGTCTCCTGACTCGCCAGTAATGACGCAACCGGTATCCGGGAACAGGATCCGCATGTGCGGAGCGCATGTCGCCGGATTCCATGACTGCCGGAACTCAGGCGGTAGATTGGCGATGAATTGCCGCGCCTTCCAGAATAGGCTCTTGGGAGAGCCGATCTTGTCTACGTACTCTTCCTTGCGAGATCCAAACCCGACCACAACACCCTTGTTGAACAGGCAAATGGTCGAGGACAACCCTACCGTCAGCCACGACATCCCCATATCGCGGGTCTTTTCTGTGATCCCAGGCTCCTGATTCTTCCAGCGGTCCATGAACCACTGGATCCATTCCTCCTGCTTCGGAAACAGCAGGAACGGGATTGAAGCCGGCAACCCGAGCTCGACATTACGAGGATCAAACGTCATGCCCCAGTCGATGATGAACTGGGCCGGATTGGCCTTGTAGAACTCGAACAACGCCGGAAGAATCGCAGGCGTTGCTCGAATTCGGTTCAGTCTTTCAATGCGCCATTCCAGAACAGCTCGATAATCCGGATTCCGGAAATCGAACTCAAACGGCAAGGGCATGAATCAGCCCTTCTTTCCTGCCATGAACTCCGAATAGACCCGAGCGGCTTCCGTTGGATCTATTGGAAGGTGAGCGACCTCGAGTGGCTGACCAGGCGGAGTTGACAGCTCCACAGCTTCCTTGGGCTTGCCAAAGGCACGGTTGAGTAGCGCTTCTGTAGCAGCCACCTCAACCCGCTGATTCCCGCACTTCATGAGCCTTTCGAGATTCTTGATCGCAGCCATACCCTTGGATCTGGCGTACTTCTGGACCTCTTCAAGCTCTTTCGGGCGCCCCCCAGGATTTCCGGAAACCCCCTTTTTGAACCCATTCGACCGCGCAGCCACGATTATCCCTTCAGTTTTACCTTGACCGAATCCTCGAGATCCTTGATCCGTTGGAGGAGGTCAGTAACGTACTCATTCAGATCGAAATGTCGAATTAGCACGAGCCACAGTGCCGAAGCGAGAACCAGAATGATGAGGATCAGGAAGAAATCGAACATGGTGTCTCCTATCGGATCTGGCCGGCTTTCTGCAGTTCACGCAGGCAGTCGTTTTCACCGGACCAGTTGTGTCTGTCCGTGGTGGCGATCCCGAGGATCACGTTGATGTAGTCGGCCAGCGCTACGAGGTAGTTGTCCGTGATCGATTCGCCAGGTTGCGGGCTGGCGGGCGGATCGGGGTAAATGCCTTGCGGGTCAGCGATGCACTTTGAGACGGGCGGCGGCGTTGGCTTCACGGGCGGCTGCGGAAAGGTCTGGCATGCCGACAGGCACACGGCAATCGCCATGCAACTGCACGCCATGAATCTGCGTCGAGCGTTCATTGGTCTTCCCTTGATCGGTGGCCACAGCCTTGGCGGTGACGGCCTTGGCCTTGTCGGCGATCTCTGCAGCCTGCTTATCGGCCTTGGCGGCGCGATCGCGCTCGTTCTGGATGGCGATGGATGCGGCCTGGAACATTCCAGCCTTGCACTCAGCTTTCGCGGCCTTGGCCTTGCCGTACTGGTCCAGGTTCAGCCACAGAGATCCGCACAACATGGCAAGCAGCACCAGGTGCCATACGAACTTGGCGAACCAAGCATAGGCACGCTCTTCCAAAGTGGCCGGGTTGAGGTCTGCAGGCCCGATCATTGCGGATCATCCGGTGTCGCCGTCAGCTTCGGCTGTTGAATACCGCGCATCACCAAGGCGGATGCCGAAGACAGCATTGCCGCTGCAGCCAGTGCGGTCTTGACCCATGCAGGGATTCCAGCCGTCCAATCCACCGGCAGATTCGAATACGTCGCAGCCAGTCCAGTCAGGACGAACGAAATCAGCCCAAGCTGTACCGACCACCACTTCCAGAAATTGTGGATATCGGGGACGAGATTCATGGCGCCACAACGAATGAGGGAGGAAGTTCGATATCGTGCTGCTTCAGAGTGGCCCGAAGCTGCAAATTGTCCAATTCCAAGGCGTGAACCTTGTCTTCGGCAGATCGACGGCGCTTGCGCTCGTCATCCAATGCCTGCTCGAGCTTGTCCTGTCTGAGACGAAGGTCGGCGATTTCTGCAGCGAGCTGCGTCACCAGCTGGTCATGCGCCTTTTCCGGAGTGCTGAACACCTTTCGCCAAATCTGCTGGGCAATCCAAAACATTCCACCGCCCCCAAGGGCATAGGCACCGGTGTCCGTGTTCAAGTCCATTACGCCAGCACCGTCTTGGCTTTCGCCCAAAGCTGCTGGCGATCGACCATGCCGTTGTATCCGCCATTGATCACGCGAGTGACCGCGTTGAAGTCACCTGAATCTGCCACTGCATTGAGCCCATGACGCGCCCAGAATGCTGCCGCGGAATAAGCCGCCCATTGCGGAAGCTCGAGAAGTTCCGGATGCGCTTCGAAGTCAGGAACGTCAGGAATGGACTGGCGGAGGAAATCCCGCATGTCCGCATAGTTCGCGCGGCCCGTGATCTGTATCAGGCCGCGACCACGGAACCTGAACCCATCGCCAGGTTGCTTGTTCCCCAAGTCAGTGCGGCCTTCATAGCGCTGTTGCGCCGGGGTCGGTCCCCACAACTCGCGGGCATACTGAAGTCGGATGGATTCGTGGAACACCTGCGCCAGAAACGCCGCAGCGCGTGCTGCCGTGGTGATCTGATAGTGGATGCACGATTCGGCGAGCGCATCGGAATACCGCGCAGCGTTCGCCGGTGAAGCCCCAAGCGCCACAAGCTGATCAGTTGTGGGGTACATGAGGAACTCCGAATGGGTGCCCGGCCTGCGATCCAGCGGGAGGCATGGCTTGGTCTGGCGAGAGGACGCGGGCAAAACGGGGGTGTTACTTGCCGGGCGGACGTTTGTCCAACCCCTTCTCAGCAAGGAGCGCGACAACATCTTCGACATGCAGGCAGTCACACAGACACGCGCCAACGACAGGACCACCGATGGTCGAGGCGACGCTGCCATTGCAGTAGTCATTTCCTGGCTTCGCATCGAACAGGATGCCGATGGCATTGATGCTCAGGTGAGCGCTCCCGTATCCGGAAAGGGACACGATCTTGTCACCGTTCTTGGCCTCGCGGCCATTGCGGTAGTGCATTTCGGATTCCTCGAAATTGGAGCGGGTCGGGAGAGTAGAACTCCGCGGTCGCCAGCTTGGAAGGCTGGTGCTCGCCCCTTGAGCTTGTCGGCCCGCAAAACAAAACCCCCGCCGTCTGGCAGGGGCTTGGATGGGTTGCAAAGTCGCTTTCGGCTACTTCGCTTGCGCGTAGAGTGCCGGGGTTTGTGCGTATGCGGTACTACGCAGCCTTATCGAGCCCAATTCCGAGGCTTCTCTCGAACTGCTCACCGGCATACCTTTCCGCCTGCCGACAGCGGCCAAGAAGCCATTCGTAGAGATCAACCCATTGGTGAGTGTTTCTGATCGCCCCTTCTGATAGGCCAATCATCTCGGCTCGCTTCCGGCCAGACAACGCCACGAACCCACGCCCATTGCACTCTGGGCAGGTCACTGACAGATCACCGTCCCAGACGCTCTCGCGGCCCTGGCAGGTCTCGCAATGGTTCTGTCCGCGGATCTCATCCAGCACTGCCCTACGGATCTGCACATGCACTTCCGGGTTATACGGCCATGCCCTGAGTTTTGCTCCTTCCGCTTCGAGCTTAAGGCGGGTGACCTGCATCTTTTGATCGTGGGTCGGATTTCGTCGAAACGCCAAGTCCTCCTCGGCAATGTGAAGAGATAGGCGGGCGACCTCATCGGCGATGCGTCGACTCGTCCATTCCTTGTGGACCATGTCCTTCATCGTGTCCATGAGCAATGTTGGGTAATGGCCCGGGCCGAGAACCCAGCACGCCTCAAGCAGTTGGCGCCCTAGCCCATCAGAAACCATTCCCAATGCTCCATTGAGGTCATCGGTAGTGTGCTCGGGAGCGCCACCACCGGCGCCAAGGAAATTGACGGCCCGTGGATTGAGCTTCGCGAGCAAGCGGCGATAGTCAGGCATTCAATCCCCTCCCAATGTCGTGTGTTGTTAAGGTGTTGTTCTGAGACAAGGCGATCAGTCCGTCCTGAATGGCCTGCAGACCACTCGTTGATCGCTCACCGGTGACGTCTTGAACCCATTCCATGAAATCGCGCTTGTGCCGAGCAAGGCTTGGTCCAAATCGATCCCGCATGGCATCTGAGGACATGGTCCCGATCAATTCGCCGCGGTGATGCCATGAGCACAGGGCAATGACCTTGTCGTGGCCAAGCTGTTTCTGGCCATGCAGGTCTCCGATGGTCCTGTGGTGAATCTCGGTCGGTCCGGGTTGCTTCCGGTTCTTCCTGACCTTGCAGGCGATACAGCCCAGGGTGCGGGCTTGGTCCTGATAGGCCTGCTGCGCCTTGGTGGGGTTTCCGATGGCGCGGCGGAAGGTCATGCCTGCTCCCCATTGACCATCAGCCAGAACTCGGCCCGAATATCGTCCAGCATGACGTGGGCGTAATGCTCCCCAACCCAAGCGGTGATTCCGTCGAAGAACTGGCGGAACTGGTCTTCCTTCATCTGGTCGAAGGCAATGGAGCGCGGGACCAGTCGATCGACCTCATGGCGCCCGTACTGGCCAAGGTCGATGACGAACTTCTCGACGTCACAGCAGACCCCGGACTCCTCTTGGAGCTTCTTCAGGACCTCATGGCTGTCCTTCCCTTGGAACTTCTCGACGTTGTCCGCGACGAGTGCCCCGATCGCATGGGCCAATCGGTGGAACTGGCCGTTCCGGGGCTCCTCGAGTTGGGCGCGGATCTCCCGGTTCACATGGAACCCGCGATCTCGCATGAGACGCCGATCGACGGGATGATCCGGGACAAGGCATCCGAGTGATTCCCCTGTTTCTGGGTCAACGAGCTTGCGAACAGTGAAATAGATGGGGCGCTGGGCGCGCTTGGTGCGTTTCTTGGGCTTGGCCAGGGCCGTCACTCGCGATCTCCTGCTGCCAGATCCTTGCGGGAGCGGCCACGGAATCCGCCGGGGCTGCGCGAGGTTGTCGAAATCGGAGAATCGAGGCTGGGATAGTCATCCGTCCAATCTTCCAGTCGCATCTGGTCATAACGATTCTTGAGGAGGATGGGATCTCCCCCACTCCGGATGTCTCGCCCCTTACCAATGCTGAGCTCCACAACGCCCTGCAGATGCGTCTTGTGTTTCGGGGTGTCGTAGTAGTCCTCACGGTGCACGAAGATGATCAGGTCGGCTTTCTGTTCGATCTCGCCCGACTCACGGAGGTCCGACATCACCGGGCGCTTGTCCGCACGAGTGGAGAGCGCACGGTTGAGCTGGGCCAGCATGACGACCGGTATCCCGAGTTCCTTGCCCAGTGCCTTGCCCATCTGGGCGTTCTGGCCATATTCGTGGACCTTGTGCTCTGGGTTGACCTCCATGTCATGCAGGTGGTCCAAGACAAGCAGATCGAGCTTGTGCTTTCGATGCAGCTTGCGTGCCCGGGACCGGAAGATGGTCCGATGAATGCCAGCGGTCTCATCGATGTAGAGGGGCATGTTTTTCAGCTGCCCCATGGCCATGGTGACCTTGGTCCAGTATTCGTCCGAATCCGGACCATCGACCGGCGTCCGAACCCAGCCATGCGGGACTTCCCCAAGACAGGCCAGCATGCGTTGGTTGCACTGCTTCATGCTCATCTCGACCGAGAAGAACCCAACGCGCTTTCCGCGGAGGGCGTTCATCATGGCGATCTGCAGGCCGACGACCGATTTGCCCATGCTAGGCCTGCCTGCAACGATGATCAGTTCACCGTCCTGCAATCCACCGGTGCGCTCGTTGACCTCGTTCCAAGGCGTTGGAAGGCCGGTGAGCGTGGTGCCACGCGACCTCGATTCCTCCATGTCATCGATGAGTTCGCCCAGCTTGGTCGATGCCAGAACGGGACCGCCCTTTTCCGGCGCCTCGATCGCAGCCAGGCGGATCTGCCCCTCGGCGGCGATCTGCATGCCGGAGGTGAATGGTCCGGGCTGCCAAGCTGCATCGATCGTTTCCGATGCAGCGGCGATAACCTGCCGGAGCACGGCCTTGTCCCGGACGATTTCCGAATAGGCCACGATGTTCGCGGCGCTCGGGGTATTGCTGGCCAGTTCGATCAGATACGCGCCACCGGCGACCAATTCGCCCATGCCGTGGCGTTCGAACCATTCGCCCAAGGTCACTGCATCGAATGGCTTGTCCTTCTCCGACAATTCGCAGATGGCGCGGTAAATCGTCTGGTGATCGCGGCGGTAGAAGTCCTCGACCCTCAGTATCTCCCGGACATCATCCAGACGCTCGGGGACCAGCATCACGCCGCCAATGACGGACTGCTCAGCCTCAACCGACTGGGGCGGGATTCGCAGGTGTTCGGTGCGTCCGTCGGCCATCACGCAGCATCCTCGCTGGCCGCGCGATCGTAGATCTTCAGCATCGTGCTTTCCCGCGTCAGGTACTCGAAATCAGGAACCCAGTTCGGGTGATCCTTGCCACCGCCACTACGCCCAGCCGCATGGTCATCACGCAGCACCTCGGTCCAGTAGGCTTCCCAGAACTCCGGGGTAATGGTTTGCGACCCGAGCATCTCGAGGCAGATTTCACGAGCAGTCCGGATGCAGCGCGAAACCTGCGTCCGGCGTTTTTCTCGACCGATAGTCGCGCTGATGTTCGGGATCAGTCCGCCATTGGCCTTTGTCAGCTTGGATGCGTTGAACGTCCGGATCGCATCGTCTGCGACCTGCGCCAGCCGTTCGGATCGCTCGGCTTTCAGGTCAACGACCGAAGTCGGCGAGGCGTCATTCGGCGCAGCCGATGACCTTGCCTGCTTTTCTTTCTTCTCTGTCTCTGTCTCTGTCTCTGTCTCTGTCGTGACATTGCGTGACATTGAGTGACATGAATCTTTGTCACTTTTAGTCACGCATTCTTTTTGACGGTCACGCTGAGCCCTTTTGCGATCCGATGCGCTGTTATCTTCCCGCTTAGGTTGCCTTGTAATCCAAGCACTTATCTCGTTTCCGGAGAGAACTTTCCCTTCCATCGCCTCACGAATTGCAGTCACGACAGCATGATCAAGACCAAGGCCTGCAGCCACATCTTCATCGTCCCAACTTTCCAGAGATCCCCGAGGACTCGCCTGTGACGCGCACTCCAACATCGCCGCCCAAACAGCGACACATTCTGCAATCGTGACATTGCGTGACATTGCGTGACATGCTCTCGCGGCCACGACTCGCCACTTGGGATCGGAAACTGTCCCATGGTGCCAACGGAACCAATGCTCAGCGGCCATCAGGCAGCCTCCTGTAGATCAAGCTGCAGCGATGGTGGGTGACGCCTGAGTTCGGCCTCATGCATTACGCGGGCCTTGGAGACGCGGAATTCGCGCTCCTCTTCCTCGGTTTCCTGCGTAGCCGGATCAGCCAGGTATTGGCGCATGCGGATGATGGCGGCTTCGGATGCCCGGCTCATGCCGCCCTCCTTGACCGTTCCTGCATGGCGGCGATCAGATCGTCCTCGATGTGCTCTAGCTGCGCATCGCGGTTATAGGTGCCGATCAGGTGGTCTTCGCTCAGTTCGTACTGGGAGCCAACATAGGCGCGAAATGATGATGGCTGGATGATCCGGATCGAATCATTCGGAGACCAGAACACCATCACAACACCGCGGCCATTTTCCTTGGCGCGCTTCAGGATTCGGTAGGCGATGTATTCGGGGCCATGCTCGCGAAGCCCGAGATATGGCGTTGTCATGGGAGTGGCCTCCCATGCAATGCTTCCGTGAGAACACGAACCTTGAGGCGTTCCTGATCCAAAGCTTCCTTGGCTTCACGCAAGGCGCGTTCCGTTTCGGATTCCAGGGGGCGAACGCTTCCAGGATCGAGACCTGCGCGAAGCATGAGCCAATACAGCGGCGCCAAATTGCCGGCGCTGTCCATCAGACGCACAAGCTGCTCGCCATTAGGGGCGTTCTGATCGGATTTGCAGCGGGACCATACGGCTTCCTGCATCTCCATATCGGAGGCTAGGGTCTTGTCCCGCTTGCCGGATTTGCTTGCGCAGTATGTGAGGACAGAGCCCCACGATGGTTGCCGATCGATGTCGGCAAGGTCCACGGGAAGTCGTAGAGCAATCTGCATCATGAGAATTGACGTGCGTTGATCAACGGTTATCGAGCGAAATGACCCCAATCCCATTGGAGGAATCGGGCTCATGGATTCAGGGAAGAACGTGGTGGTGCTGGTTTGGATCTGCGGGAACGTGTTCTCTGCGAAGAGAACCGATCACGGTTTGAAGATCAGACACCTGGGGGCCAGCCGAGGACGGCCCATGGATCAATCGCAGTCCCTGCAGGTGCTTCGAGAAAGCAGCCCTGCACAGGTAGAGTCGGGTTTCCCTACCCTTGGAGACCGACATGGATGAAGAACGACTAGCCCTGCTTACTGGCCAGCACGCTGCACTGATGACGGCTGTCAGCGCCTTGTTCATGACGGCTGAGGACCCCGATTTCCTGCTTCGCGCGATGCGCGACCTGCAGAAAGGTGCTGGCGATCTTGAGTTGTCGGATTTCGCGATGGATCGCGGCATTCCGCCTCCCCTGCTTGCGAAGGTCCGTAAAGCCCGAGACGGCCAAATGCAGCACCTGATGGATCTGCTGAAAGAGTGAGGACAGTCGCCTCAATGAAGGCCGCTGCCTTGGCCACGGTTTCCGAATACCTGGCGGAATCAGGTCGCATAGCCCCTCCGCTGCATGGAGCCGGTCTGCCGGTAGGATTGATGTCCCCCGACCCAATCACTACCGGAGACCGACATGACCGTGGATTTCGACAGCAAGCTCATCTCAATTCCCTGCCCGCAATGTGGCGAGAAATTCAATGAATCGATCGGAAGGCTTAAGACGAATCCGAAGCTCGTTTGCAGCAGTTGTGGTCAGATCATCGCGATCAATGCGGATGAGCTCGTCAAGGGACTTGATGCCGCTAATAAATCGATCGAGGACTTCGATAGGCGCATTCGAGATGCCTTCAAAGGCTGATTCCAAGGAAGAAGCATCAGCAACAATCCGAACCTTGTACTCAGGCTGCATGCTTGATCTCCTCGCGGTCCTCGCGACGATCAAGTTCCTTCAAAAGTGTTTCTGTCTTGGAATGACCGGGCTCCTTAATTCGCCCCTGGGCAAACCGTGTCAGCCAGTCATATCGGAGTCCCGTGACGGCACAGATATCGGGCCATTGCCCCTTGAGAGCATTGAGGCGCGATCGAATGAGGGTAATGGTGTCCATTGCCTCAACATTCTGGTCATAAATTACCAGTTGTCAAGCACTACATTGCCAGTCTGGTGCGGCACATTGGTATGATGCTACCAGCCGCCAAAATCCTTGCATCCCATGTGGATGCCTTGCTTCGGACGATCCCGGATCGCCCTCCCCGCCCTGAAATTGCGGCGAAAATTGGGATTGGGGACAAAACGCTTGGGATTCTGAAGGCCGGGAATGGCAATCCCACTCTTGAAAGCATCAGTGCTGTGGCCAGCTATTTTCGGCGCCAGCCGTGGCAATTGCTCCTGCCTCCTAATGAGACAAACGTCACAACTCAATCTCAGGAAACGAGCGGCGAACACCTGATGATGGCTGTGGACGCATTGGAAGACGCCCTGAAGGGTTTGGCATTGCCTCGCGTGCGGTACTGGGAGGCTGCTGCCATCTCGTATGACTGCATCATGCAAGGCATGCCCTACGCTGAAGTGGTTGACCTACTGCGCCCAATCGTCAGTGATGCAGCCAGCCAGGGAGCGAAAAATGCCAGTGTCAGCCGAGAGAATCACCCGACTTCGTCAAATCATGGCCGACGCGCGGCCAGTGGAAAGCGTTGAATCGAGCTCTATGCGCGCATGGGGTGATTACCAGCTTGGCAAATACCATGAAGCGCCCTTAGTTGATCCGTCCCCAAGATCAGTTAAATCAAGAGCAATTTTTCGTATTGCACAAACTTATGGCTGGCATTCTGCCATCGCACACTTCTTGGATACCAAGGGTGCTGGTTACTTATCCGATCTGACTGATCCGCAACTGGATGACCTTCACGACCGAATGCTTGGCTATCTTGATGCTGCAATGAACGGGTGCGATTCACCGGATGCACTTCCGGCTCACTAGGGAAATGAGAACATGAGCGCTAGGTTGGTGAAATGTCTAACATGCGGCGAACTAATGTCGTCAGAAGCTTCGGCGTGTCCAAAATGCGGACAACCTAGAAAAGCACAAAGAAAAAAGATGAGCTTGATTGAGGTGGTTGGAGGAGCATTTCTTGTTCTTGTGTTTGGTGTCGCTGGAATAGGCTGGCTATCGAATTCACAAGATGAAAAAAAGGAAGACACAAGTAATCACATAGAAAACTCCAAGTCAGATCCCGTTGTACCAAAATTTAAATATGGTGTAGGAGAGGTTCATACGATTTCAGGTAAGGCGTTTGGATGTAGGGATAAAGAGGTTCTAAAACGAATAAGGACATTTGCGGCGCAAGAAGACAAAGAAGCATTTGGAAACACTTTGGTAGGAGGTATTGCCACAGGAGAATGCGCCCTATATGACAAGTACGACCAAGTTTTTTCTTCTGATCAGGAAGATTCAGAATTTGGAGAAATCGTATTGGTTCGGCGGAGGGGTCAAGCATCTCAATTTTGGATTCCAATGAGTGCCATTGATGATTCAATTGCTGTTCCATCTGGGAACAAAGATATGAATATTGAAGCAGCTTCCGCCAAACCTTTGGATGCTGCTGTACCAGTGGACAAAATTGAAGATTCTCCAAGAACGACTCAATCCGAGGAAACCAAAACCCGAGATTCCAACATTGACCAGTCCGTAAAATAATGCGATTCATGTCACATTTTAGAGCATTGCTGGTAATTTAGTGCTTGCTTAACTGGTAATTTAATGCCATTTTCTACCCATGCCCGGCCACCCCGGGGATGGGAGAGAAGGATGACGAAGCGCGAATACAAGGCAGCCAGCAGCGCGTATCGCGCCTGGTGCCGCAAGGCCCGCGCCGCCTACATGACATATGAAGCACGTCCGCTCAATGCCGACGAGGCTGTCGAGCGCCGCGCGATGGAAGCCGCAACGCCGGCTCCGGTCGCCAAGCCCAAGGGCTTCGATACCCCGATCTATCGCACCAAGCACGATGCCGCGAACCGCCGGATGCGCCGCAAGGATCTCTTGAAGGCTGCTCGGGCTGATCGTGCCGAGCTGACTCGCCGCGTGGTCGAGCGCGAAGATTTCGCCCGCCTTGGCATCAGCTCAATCGTGACCTATGTCGTCTCCGACGAGATCATCCGCGACCGGATCAAGAACAACCGCTTCCTCTACCTGCGCGGTGTGCGTGGTGAACCGCACCCGCTGCATCGCCTGATCGATGCTGAATCCGACTTCCGCGTGGTGCGCGCCTACCGCGAACTTCTGGCGGTGGCGGCATGACCTGCCCGATCTGCAAATCGGCCTTGTTCATGGATGGCCGTTGCCCGAAGTGCATGGAATACGCCGACCAGTCAAAACAGATGGCTGCGGAAGGTTTCCGGATCGACTTCAAAGACCTCAGCGAGCGTGAGCGTTCGGCTTTCACCCGTATCTACGGAGACGTTGTATGTGCGAAGTAATCGGAATTCGTGCTTTTCAGTCTGCGCGCGATGATGGAAAGCGCATCGGTTTGTCACAGCAACAGGCCGTTCACAAGGTCGCCGATGCAATGCGCGAAGGATTGTCTCCGAATGTCGCTGCCGGCCAGATTCGTCATGCCGCAATGACGCGCGCCCCTCGTTCTCCGCAGCCCGATCCGAATGGTCCGAGGGCTGCGTGATGAATCGTCCTCAGCACTCTCCGCAACGTGACCAGGCATGGGGTCGCTACTACGCCCGCCGCGGCGCATCGGTTCTGGCCAAGCACTATTTCGCGCCGATGTCGAATCACATGCGCATTGCCATGTACCACCTGAAACGCGCCAGCGTCATCGATTCAAGCCGCATCGCCACCCATTTCTGAAAACGTGCGCTCCCCTCGCGCGAAAGCCGTCACCTGACTCCCTCCCCAGTGTGACCCCGGACGGCAACCGGGCCTATTTCCAAATCATCAGCAGGAGCAATTCAAATGAATGCAGTCACTCATGAAGCACCCGCAATCGTCATCCCGCAGATCACCATCGCCAGCGCGCCGGCAGTCGAAGTCCGCATGCTCGGCAACGGCAAACGCATCTACCAGGCGCAGATGCTGGAAGAAACCGCTGATCTGAACAAAACCGTCGAGGATGGTTTCGTGTGGGTGCAGGAAAGTCCGCACCAACTCTTCGCCCTGCGCAGCCCTCTGACGCATAAGAACGCGAAGGGTGCCTACAGCTATGACGAAAGCATCGAACCCGATTGGTATTGGACCAATGAAGTCACGCCCTGGTACGAGGGCGGTCGCGTCGTGGTCGGCTTCGATTACGGCGGCGTCGGCAGCAACTTCGGCTACTTCCGCTGCCTCGCGCGTGCGGTTCGCGTCGCCCGTGAGTGATTTGAACTTTGTCTTTACCTGATCCGCGCGAGATGCGCGAGCTATCCGACCCAAGGAATTCCATGAACGCCGTCGCCACCATCCCGCGCAACAACAACGCACTGACCATCACCGAGCATCAGGCCGCGATCTGGTCGGCGCTGAAGTCGAGCATCTATCCGGGCGCATCGGACAACAGCATCAGTCTGGTTCTGGACTACTGCACCGCCGCCGGTCTGGACCCGATGCAGAAGCCCGTGCATATCGTCCCGATGTGGGATGGCAACAGCCGCACCATGCGCGACGTGGTGATGCCCGGAATCGGCCTGTACCGCGTGCAGGCGTCTCGCAGCGGCCAGTTCGCCGGCATGAGCGAGCCAGTGTTCGGGCCAATGGTCACTGAGAAGATCGGTTCCGTCGATGTGACGTTCCCCGAATGGTGCCGTGTCACTGCATACCGCCAGCTGGCCAACGGCCACATCGCCGAGTTCACCGCCGTCGAATACTGGATTGAGAACTATGCGATCAAGGGCGGCAAGGAAAAGGATCAATCGCCGAACGCGATGTGGTCGAAGCGCGTGCGCGGACAGATCGCGAAGTGTGCTCAGGCCCAGGCGCTTCGCATGGCGTTCCCGGAAATCGGATCTCAGCCCACCGCCGAGGAAATGGAAGGCAAGTCGATCATCGATGGCGAAGCGGTAGTAGTGCAGCAGGCGCGGGCTGAGAAGCCAGCCTATTCGCAAACCGACTTCGATAAGAACCTGCCGACGTGGCGCGACCTGATCGCCAGCGGAAAAAAGTCCGCCGATCAGTTGATCGCCACGCTGCAGTCGAAGGCAACGTTCACCGACGAGCAGCTTGCCGCGATTCGTGCGCCGTTCGCCGTCGATGGATCTCCTGAGGTTGAGGACGAGATCGATTGGAGCAAGACCGGAACGGGGGATCAGGCATGAAGATCATCGACCTGCAGCAAGGCAGCGCCGAATGGCTGGCCCATCGCCGCACGACCCGCAACGCCAGCGATGCATCCGTGATGATGGCGGAATCCTCGAACCTCTCACGCCGCGAATTCGTCAGGCTTCAAGCTGTCGGCCTTGAGCGCGAATTCAGCGACTACGTCCAGAAGCGCATCCTCGATCGCGGTCATGAAGTCGAGCCGGCACTGCGTCTGCTGGCCGAAGAAAAGATCGGCGAAGAGCTCTACCCGGTCACTGCAGTCAGCGATGATGGTTATCTCGGCGCCAGCTTCGATGGCGTGACGATGGCCGAGGACGTTATCTTCGAGGCGAAGCAGTCGAACGCCGAGAAGATGGAGTCGGTTCGGTCCGGAATCATTCCGGCATCGGATAGGTGGCAGATCGTCCAGCAGTTCGCCGTGTGCGACGCTGCTCAGCGCTGCTACTACTTCGTCGGAGATGGCGCGCGAGAAGGCACCGTCCATATGTGCATCCTGCGGTCAGACGTCGCCGATGACATCGTGACACTCCGTTCCGCCTGGGCACAGTTCGACGCGGATGTCGCTGCGTTTCAACCCGAGCCCGAAGTGTTGCCGGCCCCGACCGGTCGCACGCCTGACCAGCTTCCGGCACTGCGCGTCGAGGTTACCGGCATGGTCACGGCCTCGAACCTCGCCGAATGGAAGGACGCGGCCATCGCCGTATTCCAGGGAATCAACACCGATCTGCAGACGGATCAGGACTTCGCCGACGCCGAGAAGACCGTCAAGTGGTGCGGCGACATCGAGGACCAGCTGAAGGCGGCGAAGCAGCACGCGCTCAGCCAGACGCAGAGCATCGATGAGCTGTTCCGAACCATCGACGCGATCAGCGCCGAAGCGCGTGCGAAGCGCCTTGACCTCGACAAGCTGGTCAAGGCCCGCAAGGAATCGATCCGAGCCGAGATCGTCTCCACCGGTGCCGCCGCGGTGCGCGCACACTACGACGCGATCAACGCCACGCTGGGCGCCCACGCCTTCCAGCCGCCGCAGACCTTGCAGATGAACATCGGCGCGGTCATCAAGGGCAAGAAGTCGATCGCCAGCATGCGCGACGCTGTCGATGCCGCGGTCGCCGCCCAGAAGATCGAGGCAAGCCAGCAGGCCGAGCGCGTCCGCGCGAACATGGCGATTCTGGCCGAGTCTCCGGACCATGCTTCGCTGTTCGCCGACCGAGTCCAGTTGTGCGCTACGAAGCAGCCTGAAGACCTGAAGAACATGGTTGCGGCGCGCATCAGCGAGCATGATCAGCGCGAAGCCGCGCGACTGGAAGCCGAACGCGAGCACATCCGGAAGGAAGAAGCTGAGCGCATCCAGCGCGAACAACAGGATGCAGTGGCCGAGCAGGCCGCCCCGAAGGACACCACGCCCGCCGCCGTAGTGTCCACCATTGCGCAGCCGATGACTGCGCGCCCATCAACCCCGGGCTCGGCGGATCGACCGGGTACGCGCATCAAGCTTGGCGATATCAACGCGCGTATTGCCCCGTTGTCGATCACTGCCGAAGGATTGGCACAACTTGGATTCCGCCCAGTCGATTCAGCTGGTCCGGCAAAGCTCTATTTCGAAAAAGACTTCAATGAAATCTGCTCGCGACTGGTTGATGTGATCAGCCACGCCCAAACGATGACGAAAGCTGCATAACCCAAGGAGCCGCGCGAGCTGCGCGCGTCGCCGAACGTGTTCATTCGTTCGGCGGGTTGGAAACCCGGCCGGAGGGGTCGCAGCACCGGCACCTATTCAAGAGACACGATAAATGGCTGATGGATCCCGCGACCTGTTCAACCTGCCGAGGCGGAAACTCGTCAGTGCGCTCTTGCCAGACGAAATCGGCGTTGACCTGTTCGCCGGAGGTGGCGGCGCGTCGGAGGCGATGAAGGAAGGTCTCGGTATCGAGCCAGCGCTTGCGTACAACCACGACGAGTGGGCGATCGGCATGCACGCCGCGAACCACCCCATGACGTCGCACCACCGTGAGGACATCTGGCACGCCGATCCTCGTGTGGACGTCGCCGGCAGTCCAGTCGGCTGGTTCCATGCCAGCCCGGACTGCACCCATTTCAGTCAAGCCAAGGGCGGGCAGCCGCGCAACGGAAAGATCCGCGCTCTGTCGTGGGTGGTGCTCAAGTGGGTTGGCAAGCTTCTGCGCGCGGATGAGCTCAACGGAACGAACACCGCCCCGCGCTGCATCTCCATGGAGAACGTGCGGCAAATCCTGACGTGGGGCCCGCTGATCGCAAAGCGCGATAAGGCCACCGGCCGCGTCATCAAGATGGACGGCACCGTAGCAGCCAAGGGCGAGCGCGTCCCGGTCCAGAATCAGCAACTCGTCCCGGACAAGCGGCATGCCGGCCGGATGTGGAACCAGTTCGTCGAAGCGCTGCGTGCGTTCGGCTACGTGGTCGAATGGCGGAAGCTGGTCGCCAGTGACTTCGGTGCCGGCACCAGCCGCGAGCGCTTGTTCCTGATTGCTCGCCGCGATGGACAGCCGATTGTTTGGCCGGAGCCGACACATCGTGAGTCTCCGGTCAGTGCCGCCGAGAGCATCGACTTCTCCGATCTCGGCCGGTCCATCTTCGATCGCCCTCGTCCGCTCGCACCAGCGACACTGCGCCGCATTGCCAAGGGCGTCGTGAAGCATGTCCTGCAGGCGAAAGAGCCATTCTTCCTGACCGAGTTCGCCAATGCCGGCAATGGTGGCCGCACCTGGTCGGCGATGGAACCGCTGCGAACGCAATGCGCCGGGGTGAAGGGCGGGCATTTTGCGATGGTGGCGCCCACGCTCGTCCAGACCGGCTACGGCGAACGCGCGGGGCAGTCGCCTCGTTCGCTCGACATCAAGGCCCCGTTAGGCACCATCGTCGCCGGGGGAGTGAAGCATGCGCTGGTTTCGGCGTTCCTCGAGCAAGCCTGCGGCGGTTACTACACCGGCGCCGGAAAAGACTTGCGCGAACCGAATCCGACGATTTGCGCGCAGGGCAGCATGCAGCGCCTTGTATCCGCCGACCTCGCTCAGCTTTCGCCTGAGCAAGAAGCCGGCGCACTTCGCGTCGCCGCTTTCCTGATCAGTTACTACGGGAATGGTGACGCGCTCAGCCTGCACGATCCGCTCGACACCGTGACGACGCGTGACCGTCTGGCGCTGGTGACCGTGTACGTGCGCGGCGCGCCCTACGTCATCGTCGACATCAAGTTGCGGATGCTAAAACCGGTGGAACTGTTCCGCGCCCAAGGCTTCCCTCACGACTACATCATCGATCGCACCGCCGATGGCCGTCGGATCTCCAACACGCATGCCGTTCGCATGGTCGGCAACAGCGTCAGTCCACCGCCACTCGCCGCGCTTATTCGCGCCAACGTCGCAGCCCCCGCAACTCTTCACTGAAATAACCATCCCCGACAGGAGAAATCGAAATGGGAACGCCAATCACCATCAACGTCAAGAACATCCATCTCCACGCACCGGAATCAGGCGCCATTCCTGGATTCAGGCTGCTTTCGCTTCCGGAAATTCTCGCCGCCGCGAAGAAGCCGAAGGAATCCCGCTATCTAGGCGATGGCAAGGAAATCACGCCAGCGCAGGCGGAAAAGGAACTTGCCGCGCTAGGGCCCGATTGGGATATGGAGGAAGCTCACGATCTCATCGACGAGATCAGCTACGACTACAAGAACCAGCACGGCGCCTACTCACGCGACGAAAGCATCAAGCCTGGCTACCACTGGACGAAGACGAAGCGCCTCGAGGGCGGTCGCGTCGTGGTCGGCTTCGTTTACGGCCTCGTCTACGACAGCGACGGCGGCGGCCGCTGCCTCGCGCGTGCGGTTCGCGTCGCCCGTCAGTGATTTGAACTTGGCATAAGTTCGATGGGCTACCAAACCCCAAAGATCGCGCAGGACGTCCGCAGGTTGCGCTGGGAGATCGAGAATGCCGTTCGAGGCTTTCCGCGCTTCCATCGCTACCAGAGCGGCACCGAACTGCGCGAGCAGGTGAAGGTAGTCCAGCGAACGGTCAATCGCGCCTGGACGGATAAGGACAACCCTGATCGTCAGGCGCAATGGCTCAATCGGCTTGAGCAGGAAATCGACCAGCTCAAGGCCGATATGCAACTCGCTCAGGATATTCGGGCGTTCAACACGCCCGGCCAGTTCCGCCACCTGTACGTTCAAGCCGGTGAAATCGGCAGGCAGGCGCACGGCTGGCGCATGGCGCAGCAGCAAAAGCACCCCAGTGCCCAGAATCCGCAAGGCCGCCGCGCCGTCGCGGAGCGTGGCCGAACACTGAGTACCGATGCCGCCCCTGCGAGGGCCAATTCATGACGAGCGCGCGCTACCAGAACGGATGTTCGCGCGGGTCACAAGAGCATCGGGATAAGGCTGCCTGGTACGAGGGCGGTCGCGTCGTGGTCGGCTTCGATAACGGCAACGTCAACAACAACAACGACAACAACCGCTGCCTCGCGCGTGCGGTTCGCGTCGCCCGTGAGTGTCAGGGTGCGGAATGCAAGACGCTGTTCCATGAGCTTTACAATGCGTACAAGGACGCGCGGCGCGGGAAGAAGCCGAGCATGAACAAGTTGGTGTTCGAGGAACGGTGGGCAGATGGCCTGCTCGACCTCGAACGCCGGATAACCGATGGAACGTGGGAGCCATCTCCCTACACCTGCTTCGTGGCAACACGGCCCAAGGCGCGTGAGATCCATGCGCCCGATTTCGCCGATCGCACGGTGCATCACTGGGCGGTTGCCAAGATCGAGCCGGGATTCGATCGCGTCTTCATTGAGGATTCGTTCGCCAACCGCGCTGGCAAGGGCAGTCATGCCGCAGTGAGGCGCGCCCAGCAATTCATGCGGCAGGTTCACAGCGGCCAGGGCGGCGGCTGGTATCTGCAACTCGACATCGCGAACTTCTTCTACTCAATACCGCGAAAGCTGATGTGGGCGATCCTGAAGCGCGGCATGGTACGCGATGGCGTGCCTGAACAGGCTCAGCGCGTGATGCATGCCCTGCTCCGACGTTCTGCCGTGGAGTCTGGCGTCACCTATCGATCGACTGCCGCCCAGCGCGCACTGGTACCGCCGCATAAGCAGTTGAAGAACGCCAAGCCAGGCTGTGGCCTTCCGATTGGCAATCTGCCATCACAGTTCCTCGCCAACGTCTTCATGAACGAGTTCGACCAGTTTGTGAAGCATGTCCTTGTCGTGAAGCGCTACCTGCGCTACGTCGATGACTTCGTGCTGTTCCACCATGACCGCGCTCAGCTTGAGCGCTGGCTGGTCGAGATCGAGAAGTTCCTCGGCGAGAAGCTTGGGCTATCGCTGAAGGCTGACATCCGGCTGCGCAAGCTGACGGACGGCTTGGACTTCCTCGGATATGTCCTCTACCCGACGCACACTCGCGTCCGCCGGCGGGTGATCTCGCATGCCCGGGCTGCCTACGCCGAATGGGGACAGTCGCACGTTCGTGGTCGGCACCTGGTCGCGACGCCCGCTGACCTGCGCATGATCCGCAGCAAGAACGCCAGCTACAACGGTCACTTTAGCCATGCCAACAGCTACAGGCTACGTGCTGGCATGCATCAACGATTCCCATGGCTTTCAGATGCAATCGAGCCGCGTCAGTGGCCGTTACATCTCGAAGGCCAAACCCTAACGATCAGGACAACCGCATGACCACCGACACGACGCGCGAGGGGTTTGAGAAGTACGCAGAAGCTTTCGACCTTCCGACATATCGCGCAACAAACGATCTCTATTTGGAAGAGATAACGCAATCGGCATGGAGCGCATGGCAAGCCGCGAAGTCCGACGAGCTGGCGTTTTTGGAGAACCTGGTCGAACACGTCGATTCGTTCATCTGGAAGCGCATCGATGACCGCATCGCCGAACTGAAAGGAGAGAGCCGTGGATGATCTTAAACAGCGGGCACGGGAATTGCTGGCTGCGGAATATACCGGAGAAATCCGCGACGCCATCCTCAACGGCAAGTTCGATGACGAACCTGTAATCCGCGTCATCGCTGCCTCCCTCGCATCCCGTCCGGCTGACGACTTGGAGGCGGTGAACACTCGCCTGTGGGCGGAAATCGACGCGGCGCAGGAAGCATCTGGTTACACAGCGTATTCAACCGAGCGTGGACCGAACAGGCAAACATTCCCTGCCTATCTCGCGGCGCTCAAGCATGACGCATCCCGTCCGGCTGGGGAGGCGGTGGCGTTCGTTGGTAGCGATGGTCAGCCCGCTTGGATTAACCCGGAAAGGACCATTAATCCGCCTGTCGGCGCAATCCTCTACACCGCCCCGGCCGCCGTCTCTGATGCCGCCAAGTTCAAAACCTACGTCCACGACCGGCTTGATGCGATGGGTGTTCCGCATACCGTCCCGGGCGAACACACCGACGCCGGCTGTCGTATTGGCGGGCGCTTGGATTGGATCGAGCAGCGCATCAAGACGACTGGGGAGCCAGTGGCGTGGAACGACAATGCAGCATGGTCGCTGGTTGCACGTGCGGAAGCTGCTGGTGCTGCGCGTGACGAAGATGACAGCGGCACGTGGTGGACGCTACGCCTCGAACACTTCAATGCGCTAGCCGCCCCTCCCGCCACTCCTGCTGCTGAGGAGGTGGTGGCGTGGCGCTCCAATAATCCAGAGACGATCAAAGCTGGTCAAAAATATAGCGACGCGGAATGCAGCACTCACTTCCGAAGCTGCCAGCAAAGCGGCGTATGGCCGAATAACGTCACCCTCCTATTCACCGCTCCGCCCGTCGTCTCCGAGGACGTGAGGGCGTTGGTTCTGGCCGTGCGCGCTCTGCATCCGGAATGCGGAAGCATGCGACTCGATGAGGCGGTCGCCAAGTTCGTGGGGGTGGTGTGAGCGATCGCAAGGCCAAGCTGACGCTCATCGTCAGGTCCGTAGGCACCCCGGACAAGGACGAAGCGGGTGCGGTGCTAGGCTTAATTGGAATCAGCGAGGCGGTGAACGATGCGTGCGGCGGTATACCTGAGGTCAAGCAAGGACAGACACGACGTCAGTATCGACGCCCAGCGTCGAGAACTGCAGACCCTCGCAAAGACGCGGCATGAACGTGTAGTCACTGAGTTCGCGGATGCGGTCGAGTCCGGAAAGGACGATGACCGGCCCGGCTTCCGCGACCTGATCACAGCGGTCCGGAACCCGAAGCGCGGCTGGGACACCTTGCTGGTGCTGGACACGTCGCGCGTTGCCCGCCGCCGGCATCTCGCCATGATGTTCGAGCGCGAGTGCGAGCGCTTCAATGTCCGGTTGATCTACAAATCGCTTCCGGAAACCGATCCGATCACCGAGATGCTGCTGAAGTCCATCCTGCAGGCGATGGACGAGTGGCACAGCCTGACCAGCCGCCAGAAGGGTTTGGCCGGCATGCGGGAGAACGTGCGTCAGGGGTTCCGCGCCGGCGGCCGGGCACCCTTCGGCTACGTGCTGGAATACCAGGACACCGGAGCAACGCGCGATGGCCAACCAGTGCGCAAGTCGCGGCTGGTCCCCGGCCCCAATGCGCCACTGGTGCAGGCATTCCTCCGAGCGCGCGCCGCAGGCGCCAAGGTTCCTGATGCACCGACCACCGGGCTGAGCAAGTCGAGCATCACGGGCATCGAGTGGAACGCCCTGACCTATGCCGGTCATACCGTCTGGAACGTGCATGCGGAGGCCGGAAGCGGCCGGAAGCGTCGACCGCGCAGCGAGTGGATCATCCAGCGTGACACGCACCCTGCCCTGATCACCGACGAAGAGGCTGAGGCCATCCTGACCAGGCTGGAAAGCTGGTCGCCGCGGAACAACCGTGAGCGCGGCGCCGGCTACCTGCTTTCAGGTCTGCTTGTCACCCCCGACGGGACTTCCTTCTGGGGCGACCGCGGCAGCTACCGGGTCAAGGGGCGCCAGATCCTCGCGACCACCGTCGACAACGCCGTCGCGGCGCATGTGCTGCGCGACATCCAGACCCCGGAGTTCGTCCGGGCCGTCACCGAAGCCGCACGCAAGCAGACGGTCGCCACGGACGCGCCTGCGCTGCGGAAAGCCGTCGACGACGCCGAGGCTCGCAGCTCCAGGCTTATGGCCTTGCTCGAGCAGACGACAGCGCCTGAGCCGATCCTGCGAAAACTGGAAGTGATCGAGCAAGAGCGCCAGCGCCTAGTGCGCGCACTCGCTGAAGCCGAGCAGGAAGCAGCCGAACGATCTGCCCTGTCGCGGATCTCAGAGATCGAGGTCCGTCGACTGCTGGTCGAGCGCGCGACGGAAATCGAAGCCTCCGATCCGGAGGCCATGCGCGCTGTTTTTCAGGGTCTGCTGGCGAAAGTTGTGCTCGATGGAAGCGAGCTCGCCGTGCACTACCGCCTTGCCTCAAAAAGAAAGGCCGGAGTTTCCTCCGGCCCCGCTTTATATTGGCGTCCCCACGGGGATTCGAACCCCGGTCGCTACCGTGAAAGGGTAATGTCCTAGGCCTCTAGACGATGGGGACGTGTTTGACGCTTTCCCTTTCGACACCGATCACTGGCCTGTTGCGATCGATGTTGGTGGAGCCAGGCGGGATCGAACCGCCGACCTCCTGCATGCCATGCAGGCGCTCTCCCAGCTGAGCTATGGCCCCACAGAGGGAAGCTCGCCAGTATAAGGGGTCAAATTAATCCGTCAAGCCTCTTCGGCAACCGATTCGACGTCGATGTGTTTCAGGGTCGCGTGGCCATGGCCGCGGATGGCCAGCAGGTCCAGCCATTTGCCGAGGAAGATGTTCATGCGCAGGCGGTGATCGATGATCGCGCGCGGCGGCGGATACATCCCCACCACGTCCTGCCAGCGCCGACCGACATGGCAATGGGTTGCTTCAGCCTGGCGGGCATCGCGATACAGGCGCACGAAGGCCGAGGGATCGGGCTCGCCGGTGACCGGATCGATCACGGTATAGGTCAAGCGCAATTCGGTGGTGTAGCGATGCTGTTCGAGGATATCGAGGCGCAGGTCGAGGCCGTCGTCGCCATGCGACAGGTAACTACCCGTCGGCAGGCGCGCCGGCGCCAGCAGGCGGGTGAGCTTGCCGTGGTTCTCCGCATACAGGCCCATCAGCAGCCCGAAGCGGCTGATGTGGGGAATGCGGACTGCGGGCGCATGGGCCAGTGCCATGCCCCGACCTTAGTACATCTCGCGGTTGATGCCCAGCGTTTCCAGCACCCGGCTGGAGATTTCCTCGATGGATGCGTGAGTCGTGGACAGCACCGGAATATGTTCCGTGCGGAAGATCACATCCGCGGCCGCCACCTCGCGCTTGCAGGTCTCCAGTTCGGCATAGCGCGAGTTGGGCCGGCGCTCCTGGCGGATCTGGTGCAGGCGGTCGGGGTCGATGGTCAGGCCGAACAATTTGTTGCGGTACTGGCGCAGGCGCGGCGGCAGGCGATCGGTCTCGAGATCCTCGTCGGTCAGCGGATAGTTGGCCGCGCGCAAGCCGTGGTGGAGCGCGAGATAGACGCAGGTCGGCGTCTTGCCGGCGCGCGACACCCCGACCAGGATCACGTCGGCATCGCTGTAGTCCACGCGCATGCCGTCGTCGTGGGTGAGCGCGTAATTCATCGCGTTGATGCGGCGGTGGTACTGGTCGAAATCGACGATGCCGTGGGCCTTGCCGACGCGCGGCTGGCGCTTGCGGCCCAGCTCCTGCTCCAGCGGCTCGATGAAGGGCGCGAACACGTCCAGCATCAACGCGCCGCTGGTGGCCAGGATGGCGCTGAGCTCGATGTCGACGCAGGAATTCACCACGATCGGGCGCACGCCGGCCTGCTCCCCCGCCGCGCGGATGGTGTTCGCGGCTTCGCGGGCCTTGTCCGGGGTGTCGACGAACGGCAGGCGATCGGTATGGAAATCGCTTTCATTGAACTGGGTCAGCAGGCTGTGGCCGATGGTTTCGGCGGTGATGCCGGTGCCATCGGAAACGTAGAAGACCGGTCGGATCTCGGACATGGGGCAGGCCGTTTATGAAAACGATTGCTAAAATAACCGGATTGCCGATCGGCACCCTCAAATCCCCGTCCGGAGCCTTCCCTTGACTGCCCCCGCCCCCGCTTTCAGCAAAAATATCCTCTGGCTGAAAGACCTGCGCCTGTCCGACCTCGCCCAGGTGGGCGGCAAGAACTCCTCGCTCGGCGAAATGATCGGCCAGCTGGCTGGCCTCGGCGTGTCGGTGCCGGGCGGTTTCGCCACCACCGCCGATGCGTTCAAGGCCTTCATCGCCCACAACGACCTGCACGCGCGCATCTACGACAAGCTGAAGACGGTCGACGTCGACAACGTCCCCGCCCTCACCGCCGCCGGCGCCGAGATCCGCGGCTGGGTGATCGACGCCCCGTTGCAGCCCGACCTCGAAGCCGACATCCGCACCGCCTATGCGCAGATGAGCAAGGACGCCGGCACGAACGACCTCGCCGTCGCCGTGCGCTCCTCCGCAACGGCCGAAGACCTGCCCGACGCTTCCTTCGCCGGCCAGCAGGAAACCTTCCTCAACGTGACCGGCGCCGATGACGTCGTGCACAAGGTCAAGGAAGTGTTCGCGTCGCTCTACAACGACCGCGCGATCGCCTATCGCGTCCACCACGGCTTCGCGCACGAGGACGTGTTCCTCTCCGCCGGCATCCAGCAGATGGTGCGCTCCGACGTCGGCGCCTCCGGCGTGCTGTTCACCCTCGACACCGAATCCGGTTTCCGCGACGTGGTCTTTGTCACCTCGAGCTACGGCCTCGGCGAGATGGTGGTGCAAGGCGCGGTCAATCCGGACGAGTTCTACGTCTACAAGCCGACGCTCAAGGCCGGCAAGCCTGCGATCCTGCGTCGCGCGCTCGGCAGCAAGCAGTTGCGCATGGTCTATTCCGACACGCCCGGCGAGCGCGTGCGCACCGAGGACACGCCGGCGGAACTGCGTTCGAAGTTCTCCATCACCGACGCCGATGTCGCCGAGCTGTCCAAGCAGGCGCTGGTGATCGAGCAGCACTACGGCCGCCCGATGGACATCGAATGGGGCAAGGACGGCAACACCGGCAAGCTCTACATCCTGCAGGCGCGCCCGGAAACGGTGAAGTCGCGCGCGAAGGCGACCCAGATCGAACGCTACACGCTGGGCCAGCGCGGCCCGGTGCTGTGCGAAGGCCGTGCGATCGGCCAGAAGATCGGCGCCGGCACCGCACGCGTGGTGCGTCGCCTCGAAGACATGAACAACGTGCAGCCGGGTGACGTGCTCGTCGCCGACATGACCGATCCCGACTGGGAACCGATCATGAAGCGCGCGTCGGCGATCGTCACCAACCGTGGCGGTCGTACCTGCCACGCCGCGATCATCGCCCGCGAACTCGGCGTGCCAGCGGTCGTCGGCACCGGCAACGCGCTCGACACCATCGCCGATGGCCAGCAGGTGACGGTGAGCTGCGCCGAAGGCGACACCGGCTACATCTACGAAGGCAACCTGCCCTTCGAACGCACCACGACCGATCTCGGCAACATGCCGCCGGCGCCGATGAAGATCATGATGAACGTGGCGAACCCGGAACGCGCCTTCGACTTCGGCCAGTTGCCGAACGCCGGCATCGGCCTGGCGCGCCTGGAAATGATCATCGCCAGCCACATCGGCGTGCATCCGAAGGCGCTGCTCGACTACGCCGGACAGGATGCCGAGACCAGGAAGAAGATCGACGCGCGCATGGCCGGCTACGCCTCGCCGGTCGATTTCTACGTCGACCGCCTGGCCGAAGGCATCGCCACCATCACCGCTTCGGTCGCGCCGAACCCGGTCATCGTGCGCCTGTCCGACTTCAAGTCGAACGAGTACGCCAACCTGATCGGCGGCGGCAAGTACGAACCGCACGAAGAAAACCCGATGATCGGTTTCCGCGGCGCCTCGCGTTATGTCTCCAAGGATTTCGCCGATGCCTTCGCGCTGGAATGCCGCGCGGTGAAGCGCGTGCGCGAGGAGATGGGCCTCGACAACCTGTGGGTGATGATCCCGTTCGTGCGCACGCTGGACGAGGGACGTCAGGTGATCGAAGTCCTCGCTCGCAACGGCCTCAAGCAGGGCGAGAACGGGTTGAAGATCATCATGATGTGCGAAGTCCCGTCGAACGCGCTGCTGGCCGACGAATTCCTCGATATCTTCGACGGCTTCTCGATCGGTTCGAACGACATGACCCAGCTCACGCTCGGCCTCGACCGCGACTCCTCGATCGTCGCCAACCTGTTCGACGAACGCGATCCGGCGGTGAAGAAGATGCTGTCGATGGCGATCCAGGCGGCACGCGCCAAGGGCAAGTACGTCGGCATCTGCGGCCAAGGCCCGAGCGACCACCCGGACCTCGCCCAGTGGCTGATGGAACAGGGGATCGAATCGGTCTCGCTCAACCCCGACACCGTGGTCGACACCTGGCTGGCGCTGGCGAAGTCGAAGGCCGGCTGATCGCCCATGTGGCTGCACCTGCTCCAACGGCACGACCTTGCCGGCTGGATCTGGTCCATCGCCATCTTCGTCGCGCACCTGCTGGTGGTTGCGCGCGCCCTCACCCGGCCCAACCGCACACCCGCCTCGCGGGTGGCGTGGGTCGCGGTGATCCTGTCGGTGCCGGCGCTGGGCGTGATCGCCTATCTGCTGCTGGGCGAAACCAGCATCGGCCATGCCCGCATGGAACGTTTGCGTCGCACCGAGCGCCTGCTGGAAGCGCCCAAGAATGACGACACTGCAGTCGTCGATGTCCCGCCGCGCATCAACGCACTGTTCGATCTCTGCCATTCGATCAACGGTTTCCGTCCCGTTGCCGGCAATCGCATCGCCCTGCTCGGCCATCCCAACGCACCGATCGATCAACCCAAGCTCGATTGCCGCGCCGCGATCGACACCCTGATCGCCGACATCGAACAGGCACGGGAACACGTCCACATCGCCTTCTACATCTGGCTGGATGACGATGCCGGCGGCCGCGTCGCCGACGCCGTATCCGCCGCCGCAAGACGCGGCGTGCAATGCCGGGTGATGGTCGATGCGCTGGGCTCGCGCGCGTTCACCCAGGGGCCGCGCTGGAGGCAGCTGCGCGATGCCGGTGTCAAGCTGCTGAAGACGCTCAACGACATCGCGCGCTGGCGCCACTTCGCCTTCAGCCGCGCGGATCTGCGCGATCACCGCAAGATCGTGGTGATCGACAACCGTATCGCCTATTGCGGCAGCCAGAATTGCGCCGATCCGGAATTCGAGGTGAAGCCGCAGTTCGCGCCGTGGATCGACATGCTGCTGCGTTGCGAAGGGCCGATCGTGCGCCAGCAGCAATCGCTGTTCCTCAGCGGCTGGATCGCCGAAGCCGGCGAACCTGGACTGGAAGGCTTGCCGGTCGCGCAACCGGTGCCGACTCGCTTCGATGAAAACGTGATCGCGCAGGTGTTCGAGACCGGGCCGATCACGCGCCACAACGCAATGTCGGACATGTTCGCGGCCTGCATGTACGCCGCGCGGCGCGAATTACTGATCACCACGCCCTACTTCATGCCCGACGAAGCGATCCTGCGCGCGCTGTGCGCAGCACCACGTCGCGGAGTGAAGGCCACGATCATCTTCCCCGCGAAAAACGATTCGTGGCTGGTCGGCAATGCCTGCCGCAGCACCTATGCCGACCTGCTGGCCTGCGGCGTCGCCGTACACGAATATCCGTTGGGCCTGTTGCACAGCAAGTCGTTGACGCTCGATGGCCAGCTGGCGCTGGTCGGTTCGGCCAACATGGACCGCCGCAGTCTCGAGCTCAATTTCGAGAACAACATGCTGATCGCCGATGCCGATGTCGTCGCCGCGATCCATGCGCGGCAATCGGGCTATCTCGCGGCGTCACGCCCGGTGACGCTGGATGAAGTGCGTGCATGGCCGCTCCACCAGCGGCTGGTGCAGAACACGGTCGCGATGATGGCGCCGGTGCTCTAGGCCCGGCCGACGCCGAAGATTTACTGCGCCGCGAACGCGCCCATCGCCGTGCGGTAATGGCGCAACTCCGCGATCGAGTCGCGGACATCGCTGAGCGCGGTATGCGCGCTTTCCTTGTTGAATCCGGCAAGCACCTGCGGCGCCCAGCGTCGCGCCAACTCCTTCACGGTGCTGACGTCGAGATTGCGATAGTGGAACCAGCGTTCGAGTTCCGGCATCTGGCGATGCAGGAAGCGGCGATCCTGGCAAATCGAATTGCCGCACATCGGCGAAGCCTTCGCCGGTACCCAGGCGCGCAGGAATTCCAGCGTCTTCGCTTCGGCTTCCGCCATCGACACGCCCTCCTCCAGCACGCGTCGCCACAAACCGGACTTGCCGTGCTGGGTGCGATTCCATTCGTCCATCGCTTCCAGCGTCGCCAGCGGATGCGCGATCGCGAACTCCGACCCTTCGGCGAGCACGTTCAATTGCGCGTCGGTGACCACCGTGGCGATTTCGAGGATGGAATCGTTCATGGTATCGAGCCCGGTCATCTCGAGGTCGATCCAGATCAATCGCTGTTCCATCTGATCTTCGCTCATGGGCTCGCGCATTCCGTCGGGACGTCGCATGATAGCCCAGCCACCTGAAGAACCCGGCCCGATGCTCTCGAACCCGAACTCCATCCATTACGTCATCCTGACCGCAATGCTGGCGCCGGCGTTCTTCCTGACCGCCACCGCCGGATTGCTCGCGGCCGCCAACACCCGGCTCGCGCGCGTGGTCGATCGCCTGCGCTCGCTGATCGTCACCTGGGAAGCGGAAGCGCCCGACCGCGTGGAGCGCGACCTGCAGATCGCCCGCCATCGCCAGCGTGCGCACCTCGTGCTGCGCGCCTGCCAGCTGCTCTACATCGCACTGGCCTGCTTCGTCGGCACCAGCCTGACGCTGGCCATGGATGCGGGCCTCGGCTTCCGCCTGGGCATGCTGCCGACACTGCTGGCGGTACTCGGCGTGAGCTTCCTGCTTGGCGCAAGTTATTCGTTGTGGCGCGAAGTCAATCTCGCGGTGCGCAGCTTCGATCGCGAGCTCGACCACGAACTGTCGCGACGTCGCAGCTGAGTCACAACGGCGGCTTGCCGCGCTTGCCCCGGAAATAATTGGTGAGCCGCGTTCCGGCTTCATCCGCCAACACGCCGCCCGCCACTTCGACGCGATGGTTGTGGCGGGGATCGGCAAGCAGGTCGAACACGCTGCCGGCCGCGCCGGTCTTGGGATCGGATGCGCCATAGACGACGCGGGCAATCCGCGCATGCACTGCAGCCATTGCGCACATCGCGCAAGGCTCCAGCGTGACGTAAAGCGTGCAACCGACCAGGCGATGATTGCCCAACGCCTGCCCGGCCCGGCGCATCGCCACGATCTCGGCGTGCGCTGAAGGGTCGTGCTCGGCGATGTTGCGGTTCCAGCCTTCGCCGATCACCTCGCCATCGGACGACACCACGATCGCAGCAACCGGGATTTCGTCGTCTTCGGACACCGCGCGTTCGGCCAGCTCCAGCGCGCGGCGCATCCATTGCGCATCGACCACCGGATCATGAGCCGGATTCACGACTTGCGATGGCGCATCAAGCGATTTCCAGAACACCCGCGTCGCGCCGAGTCCACCCAGCGGCTTGTAAGCGTAATCGGGAATGTCGCCGACGCTGCGATAGCCAAGTCGCCGATAGAACGTGGTCGCCCCCTCGATCACCGCGGCATCCAGTGTCAGCAACGATTTGCCGTGATCGCGCGCCGATTGTTCAAGCGCCTCGATCAATGCGGCGCCGATGCCCGCGCCGCGTGCCGACTGTGCAGTCATTACCTTGGTCAATTCGGCGCGATGTGGCTGGCTGGGCGCCATCGCCAGCACCAAGGTACCGGTCCCGACGAGTTGTCCATCGCGCCATGCACCGAGGACGATGCGTTCCCCGCGTGCCGCCGATGCCAAGGCCTGCGACCAGAACGCCTGCGCCTCCGGTTCCGCCAGCGGATGCATGAAGCCGACCGAACCGTTGGCCGCGACCGTTTCGATCAGCAGCGCGGACAGCGCGTCGAGGTCTGCGGCGGTGACTGGCGCGATTAGCAAATCGTGACTCCCGGACGATACCGCCATGATACTAATGGGCAGCCGCCTGCAACCCCGGCCATGACCTCGGAGGTTATCGCCACCACGGATGCCTGCGCCGGAGAATGCGCCATCGACTCCCGGGAGACCCACATGCGTCCACTCCTCCTTGCCGCAACGCTCGCCTTCGCCGCCGTCGCCGCTGCCCCCATACGATCGGCGACGCCTGCGCAGCCGCAGATGCCGGCAACCTCCATCGATCATTTCCTGTTGTGGGGCCGCAGCATCGACCAAGTCAGCGCCGACATGGCGGTCAAGCTCGGCTTCCAGGTCAAACAGGGACGCGATCCCGCGGGACTCGCCAATCGCTATGTGCGTTTCGCCGACGGCAGCTACATCGAGCTGCTCGGAATAACCCGCGCGAACCCCGAACTCGATCCCGGCGCGCAGGCGGACCAGGTGGCGTTGAAAGGCGCGGCAGGCGCACGAACGCTCGGCTTGCGCACGACGACCCTGGACCGGATGCATGACGCGGTCACCGCACTTGGCTGGAAGCCGACGCCGGTATTCGACGGCCCGAAGTTGGCGAACGGTCGGACCGGCTGGCGATTGTTCGCCTTCGAGAAGCAGCCGCTGTCGAGCAACCTGTTCCTGATCGACTATGACAAGGCATGGGCGCCCGACCTCAGCGCCACGCCAGCGCCCGGCGACTGGCTGGCCGCACGCGTGCATCCCAATGGCGCCCGCGCACTGACCGCCTACTGGCTGCTGTCCGCCGATGTCGAACGCGATCGCACGCAACTGGCGGCGCTCGGCCTGAAGAACGGCAAGCCGATCCGGTTGCCGGACATCGCCGCGCGCGGCGTCTGCGTAAGCGTCGGCGACAAGGCAATTTTGCTGTTGCAGCCCGATGGCGCGGGAATCGCCGCCGACGCCCTGCAGTCAGGCGGGCCACAGATCATCGGCGCCAGCGTGGCCGTCGCCGATCTCGCTCGCGCGCAACGCCTGGTCGAACGCGGTTACGAGCATCCCGTGAAGCGTTACAGCGGAACGTTCGGCCAGTCATTCCTCGCGCCGACGCGCGACGATCTCGGCATTTTGCTGGAATTCCACGCGGCAAGTGCTGGCAAGGATGTATGCGGAAGGTGATTCTCGCCTTTTCGTTCTACTTCAATGTCGCCATCCATGGCGCAACACTTCAGCCTCCGGATAACCCGGCCCGGCCATCCGTGGCCAGTCAGTAAACGACCCGCGAGCCAATGGCTCGCAAGCGGGTCGTTTACTCCCACTCAATCGTCGCCGGCGGCTTGCCGCTGATGTCGTAGACCACGCGCGAGACGCCGCGCAATTCGTTGATGATCCGGTTCGACACCGTGCCCAGGAAGTCGTACGGCAGGTGCGCCCAGTGCGCGGTCATGAAGTCGATGGTCTCGACCGCGCGCAGCGCGATCACCCATTCGTAGGCGCGGGCGTCGCCGACCACGCCGACCGACTTCACCGGCAGGAACACCGCGAACGCCTGCGAAGTCTTGTCGTAGAGATCGGCCTTGCGCAGTTCATCGATGAAGATGTGGTCAGCCTTCGCCAGCAGTTCGGCGTATTCGCGCTTCACCTCGCCGAGGATGCGCACGCCCAGGCCCGGGCCCGGGAACGGATGGCGGTAGACCATCTCGCGCGGCAGGCCGAGCTCGACGCCGAGGCGACGCACTTCGTCCTTGAACAGTTCGCGCAACGGCTCGACCAGGCCGAGCTTCATGTCCTCGGGCAGGCCACCGACGTTGTGGTGGCTCTTGATGACGTGCGCCTTGCCGGTCTTGCTGCCGGCCGACTCGATCACGTCCGGATAGATCGTGCCCTGCGCCAGCCACTTGGCGTTCGCAAGCTTCGCCGATTCCTCGTCGAAGATCTCGATGAACAGGTTGCCGATGATCTTGCGCTTGGCTTCCGGATCCTCGACGCCCTTGAGCTTGTCGAAGTAGCGGTCGGCGGCATTGACGCGAATCACCTTGACGCCCATGTGCTCGGCGAACATCGCCATCACCTGGTCGCCTTCCTGCCAGCGCAGCAGGCCGGTATCGACGAAGACGCAGGTGAGCTGGTCGCCGATCGCACGATGCAACAGCGCCGCGACCACCGACGAATCGACGCCGCCCGACAGGCCGAGGATCACCTCATCGGAACCAACTTGTTCGCGCACGCGCGCGATCTGGTCCCCGATGATGTTGGCGGACGTCCACAGCGTCTTGCAGCCGCAGACATCGACCACGAACTTGCGCAGCAGCGCCTCGCCGCCACGGGTGTGGGTGACTTCCGGATGAAACTGCACGCCGTAGATGTGGCGCTGGTCGTCGGCGAACGCGGCGATGCCGAGGCGATCGGTTTTCGCGGTCACATGGAACCCCGGCGGCGCCTTGGAGACGTGGTCGCCGTGGCTCATCCACACGTTGCTGCCATCGGCCACACTTGCAAGCGCCTGCATCAGCACGTCGTCGCCGGTGAACTGCAACTGCGCATGGCCGAATTCGCGCTGGTTGCCGGCTTCGGTTCCGCCGCCCAACTGCACCGCCAGCGTCTGCATGCCGTAGCAGATGCCGAGCAGCGGCACCATGGCATCGAACACCTGTTGCGGTGCAGCCGGACAGTTCGCCTCGGTGGTCGATTCCGGACCACCCGACAGGATGATGCCCCTGGCGCCGAATGCGGCGATCTCGGCCGGATCGTGGTCCCAGGCCCAGATCTCGCAATACACGCCGATTTCGCGGATGCGCCGCGCGATCAGCTGGGTGTACTGCGCGCCGAAGTCGAGGATGAGGATCTTGTCGGAATGGATGTTGGTCATGCGATGAAATTTTTCCGATGATGAAAACAACAAAGGGAGTCTTGCGGCTCCCTTTGATGGACGGATCAACCCGCTCGATAGTTCGGCGGCTCTTTCGTGATCTGCACGTCGTGGACGTGACTTTCGCGCTGCCCCGCGTTCGACACCTTCACGAACTGCGGCTTCTTGCGCATTTCATCGACGGTCGCGCAACCGACGTAACCCATCGTCGCGCGCAAACCGCCCATGAGCTGATGCACGACCGCGGCCAGCGGACCGCGATACGGCACGCGGCCTTCGATGCCTTCCGGCACCAGCTTGTCGGCATCGGAGGCGTCCTGGAAGTAGCGATCCTTCGAGCCCTTTTCCATCGCGCCGAGCGAGCCCATGCCGCGATAGCTCTTGTAGCTGCGCCCCTGGAACAGTTCGGTTTCGCCCGGCGATTCCTCGGTGCCGGCGAACAGGCCGCCGATCATGATCGTCGACGCGCCGGCAGCCAGCGCCTTGCCGAGATCGCCGGAATAGCGGATGCCGCCATCGGCGATCAGCGGGATGCGATCCTGCAGCGCTTCCGCCACCATCGACACTGCGGTGACCTGCGGCACGCCGACGCCCGCGACCACGCGCGTGGTGCAGATCGAACCGGGACCGACGCCGACCTTCACCGCATCGGCGCCTGCATCCATCAAGGCCAGTGCGGCGTCGCCGGTGACGATGTTGCCGCCGATCACCTGCAACTGCGGGAAATGCTTCTTGGTCCAGGCGACGCGGTCGATCACGCCCTGCGAATGGCCGTGGGCGGAATCGAGGACGACCACGTCCACGCCCGCGGCGGCCAGGGCCTCGATGCGCTGTTCGATGTCTCCACCCGGGCTCACCGCCGCGCCGACCAGCAAGCGTTCGCTGGCGTCATAGGCGGCGTTGGGGTTGTCGCTCTTCTTCTGGATGTCCTTGACGGTGATCAGCCCGCGCAGCGCGAACTCGTCGTTCACCACCAGCACCTTCTCGATGCGGTTGCGATGCAGTTTTTCCAGCACTTCCTCGTCGCTGGCGCCTTCCTGCACCGTGATCAGGCGATCCTTCTTGGTCATGATGTGGCGCACCGGATCGTCGAGCTTGCGTTCGAAGCGCATGTCGCGACCGGTGACGATGCCGACCAGCTGGCCGTTCTCGTCGACCACCGGCACGCCGGAGATGTTGCGCGCACGCGTCAGCTTCAGCACTTCGCCGATCGTGGTTTCCGGATGCACGGTGAACGGCTCGCGGATGATCCCGGACTCGAAGCTCTTGACCCGGCGCACGCTGGCGGCCTGTTCGGCAACGCTCATGTTCTTGTGGAGGATGCCGATGCCGCCGAGCTGGGCCAGCGCGATCGCGAACCGCGCATCGGTCACGGTATCCATCGCCGCCGAAACGATCGGCAGGTTCAGGCGCAGTGTGTTGGTGAGGTTCGCCGCCAGCGACACGTCCTTGGGCAGGACCAGCGAATGGGCGGGAACGAGGGAAACGTCGTCGTATGTGAGTGCTTCGGCCAGGATGCGGAGCATTGGCAGTCCGGTTGGCTTGGGAAGCGCGTCATTGTAACGCGTTTGCAGCCTCCAATGTGTTCTGCATCAGGGTCGCCACCGTCATCGGCCCGACCCCGCCCGGAACCGGGGTGATCCAGCTGGCCCGTTCCGAGGCAGCGGTGAAGCCGACGTCGCCGACCAGACGGCCGTCGTCGAGGCGGTTGATGCCGACGTCGATCACCACCGCGCCGGGCTTGACCCACTCGCCCGGGATCAGCGCCGGACGGCCGACCGCCACCACCAGGATATCGGCGCCGCGCACGGCGGCCTCCAGCACCTCGGGTGGCGTGAACTTGTGGCAGCTGGTCACCGTGCAGCCGGCGATCAGCAACTCAAGCGCCATCGGGCGACCGACGTGGTTGGAGACGCCGACGATCGTCGCGCTCTGGCCGCGTACTGGCCTGTCGGTCCAGGCCAGCAGCGTGGTGATGCCGCGTGGCGTGCACGGGCGCAGGCCGAACTGGCGCAGCACCAGATGGCCGACATTGGCGGGATGGAAGCCATCCACGTCCTTGTCGGGACGGATGCGCTCGATCAGGTGGGTGGCATCGGGGATGCCCGGCAGCGGCAGCTGGACCAGGATCCCGTGCACCTGCGGATCCGCGTTGAGCGTGTCGATCAATGCCAGCAGTTCGGCTTCGGTGGTGCCTTCGGGCAAGTCGTAGTCGAAGGCCTGGATGCCGACCTTGGCCGCGGCACGGCGCTTGTTGCGCACATAGCTCTGCGAGGCGGGGTCTCCGCCCACCAGCACCACCGCCAGACCGGGACGCGATTTGCCGGCGGCGACGCGCGCATCGACCTGCAGTTTCAGTTCGTCGAGCAGGGTGTCGGCGATGCGTTTGCCGTCGAGGATGCGTGCGGTCATGCAGGGGCCGTCGGGGAATGCGGACGCGCATTATCGCCGACCAGCGCGACTTGGGGATCGCTCAGGCCGGATGACCGCAGGCGGGGCACTCGGGATCAACCGGAATTCGCGTCTCGCGAAAGCGCATCGACAACGCATCGAAGGCCAGCAGGCGTCCGGTCAGCGGCGCACCGATGCCGAGGATCAGCTTGATCGCCTCGGTTGCCTGCAACATCCCGACCACGCCCGGCAGCACGCCGAGCACGCCGGCTTCCGCGCAATTCGGCGCATCGGTCGGCGCCTCCGGAAACAGGCAGCGATAGCACGGCGCGACGCCGCGATGGCGGCCGGCATCGAACACGCTCACCTGCCCATCGAACCGCTGCACCGCGCCGTAGACCAGCGGCTTGCCGAGACGCAGGCAGGCGTCGTTGAGGACATGGCGCACCGGGAAATTGTCGGCGCCATCGATCACCACGTCGGCATCCGCGATCAGGGCATCGACATTCGATTCGACGATGCGCAGGTTGATGGCTTCGATGTTCGTGCGCGGGTTCAGCGCCGACAGTGTCTGCTGCGCCGAAGCCACCTTCGCTTTGCCGATGCGATCGTTGGCGTGCAGGATCTGGCGTTGCAGGTTGCTGCGGTCGACCACGTCGTCGTCGACGATGCGCAAGCGACCGATGCCCGCGGCCGCAAGATAGAACGCCGCCGGCGAACCGAGACCGCCTGCGCCGACCACCGTGATCGTCGCGGCCTGCAGCTTCTTCTGCCCGTCGAGACCGACCTGCGGCAGGCGGATCTGGCGCGAATAGCGATCGAGGAAATCATCGTCCTCCGCCCTCGCCTGCATCGGCAGGCCTTCGGCCTGCCAGCGTTCGGTGCCGCCGTCGATCGATGCGACGCTGCTATAGCCGCGCGCGAACAAGGCTTCGGCCGCGGCGAGCGAACGCGTGCCGCGCTGGCAGATCAGGATCAACGCAGCCGATGTGTCCGGAAAACGATCTGCGGCCGACTCGAGCAACTCGGCCGCGACGATGCCCAGCGCGCCATCGGCCATGCCCAGCGCGCGTTCGTCGGAAGAACGCACGTCCACCAGCACCACGCCATCGCGGACCCGCCGCAAGGCTTCGGCCGGCGCGATGCGTTCGACGCTCATTCGTTGCGCTTGATGTGGCGGATCATCCGCTGGCGCTTGGCGAGCTGGCGATCGCTCAGGACGTTCTTCTTGTCCTTGTACGGATTGTCGTTTTCCTTGAAAACGAAACGCACGGGCGTGCCGATCAACTTGAAGCGCTTGCGGAAGAAATTCTCGAGATAGCGACGATAAGTCTCGCTCAAGGTCTTCAGGCGCGTGCCGTGGATGATGAAGGTCGGCGGATTCGCGCCGCCCGGATGGGCGAAGCGCAGCTTGGCGACATGGCCGCGCACCACCGGCGGCGGATTGGCTGCATACGCCGCCTCGATCGCCTGGGTGACTTCGCTGGTGCCGAATTCGCGCGTGGCCGAGGCGTGCGCGCGATGGATCGCGCGGAACAGCTCGCGCAGGCCGGAACCATGCAGCGCCGAGATACGCACCGATTGCGCCCACTCGACGAAGCTGAGTTTGCGCGCCAGCAGGGATTCCGCCTGTTCGCGCTGGTAGGTGCTCAGCCCGTCCCACTTGTTGATGACGATCACCAGCGCGCGCCCGGCATCGAGCACGGCGCCCAGCACCGTCGCGTCCTGGTCGGTGACGCCCTCGGTCGCATCCAGCATCAGCACCGCGACCTGGCATTGCTCGATCGCCTGCAGCGTCTTCACCACCGAAAATTTCTCGACCGCTTCCTCGACCTTGGAACGACGGCGCAGGCCCGCGGTATCGATCAGGCGGTATTTGCGGCCGTCGCGCTCCATGTCGATGGACACCGAATCGCGCGTGGTGCCCGGCACGTCGGAGGCGATCATCCGCTCCTCGCCGAGGATGCGGTTCACCAGCGTCGACTTGCCGACGTTGGGACGGCCAACGAAAGCGATGCGGACGCGCTCGGGATCATTGTCCAGTGCTTCGCCTTGCCCGGCTTCCGGTAGACGCGCAAAGACGTCATCCAGCAATTCGTCGATGCCGGAACGATGCGAGGCCGCCGTCGCGATCACGTCGGTAAAACCGTAGCGCGCGAATTCGTTGAGCGCCGACTGGGTGTCGATGCCGTCGACCTTGTTGACGATCAGCAGCGTCGGCCGCGCGGTCTTGCGCAGCCAACCGAGGATTTCGTCATCGAGCGCCGACGGCCCTTCGCGGCCATCGACCACGAACAGCACGAGATCGGCTTCCGCCGCGGCGGCGCGCGCCTGGCGCGCAGTGGCGCCGGCCAGGCCTTCGTCTTCACCGGCGATACCGCCGGTATCGACCACCACGAACGGGCGTTCGGGATTGGCGCGGCAAACACCGTAATTGCGATCGCGGGTCACGCCGGGCTGGTCGTGGACCAGCGCGTCGCGACTGCGCGTCAGCGCATTGAACAGCGTGGATTTGCCGACGTTGGGGCGGCCTACGAGCGCTACCGTCGGCAACATGGCATCACGGGCTGACGCGGAAGGCGGCGATATTGCCGTCGATATCCTGGGCGACCAGCACGCCATCCTCGGACACCACCGGTTGCGCGGCGATCGCCTTGGAAGTCATGCGGGTGCGCGCGGCGAGCTGGCCATCGGCAAGCTTCAGCCAGTGCAGGTAGCCCTGGTAGTCGCCGACCACCGCATAACCGCCCTGCACCACCGGCGCCGAGATATTGCGCAGGGTGAAGCCGTTCTGCTGCCACATCGGCGCGCCAGTGTTGCGATCCATGCCCCAGACGATGTCCTTGTTGTCGGACACCACGGCACGGTCGCTACTGATGCCGATACCGCCGACGCCGCCATGTTCCTGCACCCACATCAGCTGGCCGCTCGGCGCGTCCACCGCGATCGTGCGCGGCTTGTAGCTGGAGGCGTAAAGCACGTTGCCCTGCATCACCGGCGCGCCATCGGAATCGTTCATGCGCGCGATGTCGCTGCGACCATCGGCATCGGCCACCGTGGTCTCCCACAGCAGGCCGCCGTCGGTCAACGACAGTGCGACCAGCTTGCCGCCGTCGGTTCCGACGAAGACGTAACCCGGACCGATCACCGGCGTGGAGTTGCCACGCACGCTCAGCGGCACCGGTTCCGACGACCAGGTCCAGCGCTTCTCGCCGGTCGCGGCGTCGAATGCGGTGACCTTGCCATCGTTGGAATGCACCACCACCACGCCATTGCCGACGGCCGGCGCGGCGAGGATTTCATTGAGCAGCTTGCCGCTCCACTTCTCGGTGCCGGTGGCCTGGTCGAGCGCGATCACGTCGCCCTCGAGCGTGCCCACCACCACCAGGCCGCTGCCGACGCCGGGGCCGCCGCTGAAGCTGGTGTTCTTCTTGTCCTTGCGTTCCTTGGGACGATAGGTCCATTGCACCTTGCCGGTCTGCAGGTCGATGGCATCGACGCCACCAAGGCCGGCCGCGGCATAGACGTGGCCGTCGGCGATTGCCGGGTGCTGGCGCGTGCCGATGGTCTTCTCGCCCTTGCCGACGTTGATCGACCACAGCTTGCTGACGGTCGCGCTCGGCGCGAATTCAACCAGCTTGGCCGGCTTGGGATCCTTGTCCGCGCCCTTGCCCTTGAACAGGTTCTTGGTGGTCTGGCAGCCGCCAATGGCGAGCACGCAGGCAAGGACGGCGGTGGCACGGATCAGGGACGTGCTGGAGATCATTCCGGGGAACCTCACGGTCATGGTGCGCCGCCAACATCGGCCAGCTTGAGTTCAACGATCATGCGCTCGGGACTGCCCACTTCCAGCGTGGTCAGCGCGCGCTTGTACGTCGCTTGTGCGTCCTGCGGCTTGCCCAGCTTGGCCTGGGCGTCGCCAACGACTTCCAGCGCACCGGACGAGGTCGCCTTGCTCAGCAGCGCAACGGCATCGGCAGGCTTGCCGGTCTCGACCAGCAGACGGCCGATGCGGACATTGATGACGTCGGCCAGGCCGCTGCTGTCGCTGGCCTGGATCGCACGCAACGTCGCCAATGCGTCCTGCGGCTTGCCGGCATCGACCTGCGCCTTCGCCAGCTGCATGCGTGCCAGCGCGCCATACATGGAATCGACCTTCAGCTTGCCGAGACCGGCGGACAGCTTGGCCGGATCGTTGTTGGCATCGCTGACCAGCGCTTCGTACTGCTCGGCATCGTGCATCTGCTGGCCATGCTGGCGGTTGCCCCACCATTGCCAGCCCGAGATGATCGCGATGCCGACGGCAACGCCGCCGATCAGGCTGCCGGCGTTCTTCTGCAGCCAGGAGCGGACGCGTTCGCCCTGTTCGTGTTCGTTTAGGAGTTCATCCATTGCCATGCGGGTTCACCACCGCGCACAGCGCGGAACAATTGCGGATCGGTTGTCTTTCAGGCTTGCGCCAGCTCAGTTGGAGACCGAGCCCGGCGTGCCGTCAGAGGATACCGCAAAGCGCGCGACATCCGATCGGATGTAGGGCGTCAGGTCGACGGCCTGGCCGGCATGCTCGACATGCAACTGACTGGCGTTGCCGAGCGTAATGCGGCCCAGCTGACCGGAAGCGAAACTGCGCGATTCGCCGGCCTTGACCAGGCCTTTTTCGATCACGCTGCCATCCGGGGCATAGGCCTGCATCCAGCTTTCGCCATCGAAGCGGATGCTGAGCGCGGCGGCGGGAACGCCCGCCTGTCCCGGCACCGGCGCCATCGATGCCATCGCGACCGCCTGCCGGGGTTGCGACTCCGGTGCGTGCTGCGCCGGGGCCGCGGATTGCGCCGGGGTCGATGCGGCCGTCTTCGGCACTTCGAGGCTGGCGGTTTCGCCCGGCAGCGTGGCGACCGGGGAACGGGTCGCCATCAGCCATACCGGGATGCCGATGGTCAGGGTGATCACGACATAGACCAGCTTGCGACCGATTTCATCGACGAAACGCTGCGCCATCGGCGTGCGCTGGTGGCTGACCAGCTTCGGCGGCTCGACGGCCGGCGCCTCTTCCATCCAGCCCGAAGTATCGAGGCCAAGCAGGCGGCCATAGCTGCGCAGCTGTCCGCGCACGAACACGCCGGCGCCGGCGCGATCCCACTCGCCCAACTCGAGGGCCTCGAGCGTGCGCATCGGGATGCGCGTGCGTTGCGCCGCATCCTGGAGCGTCATGCCCTGCGCCTTGCGTGCGGTGCGCAACAGCGCTCCGTGCTCCGCAGTCGCCGACATGCTGGCTGCAAACTGGAACTGATCGTCTTGCATTGCTCAATTTCCCCTGACGTTGGGAGTAGCGTTCGGGAATTCCTGTGCCATCCGCTGGCGGTAACGGCTGGCTGCCGCCTGGTCGCCCAGGCGTGTTTCGATTTCTGCGGCACGAGAAAGGAGATCGGCCGTCGGAGCGCCAAGCGCGAGGCGGCGCTCGGAGAAGGCACGCGCTTCCAGCATGCGTCCGCGCGCGAACATCCACTGGGCCATGCCATCCAACGCCACCGCATTCGACGGCGACAGCTCGAGCGCGGCGCGGAGATCGCGTTCGGCGCGTTCGGCCTGGCCGGCGCGCAACGCGCACTTGCCGGCGTTCGCGCGCATTCCGGCGAGATCGATCGCGTCGGGATAGGCCAGCGAACGATCCAGCCACTGCAACGATTCCGCCGGCTGGTTGGCTTCGCACAACCAGGTGCCGTAATTGCCCCACTCCGCCGGGCCCGAGCTCGACTGCTCGGCGGCGCGCTTGAACCATCCGCCGGCATCGGCGATGCGGCCGCGGTGTTGTTCGACCAATGCAAGGATCGTCATTGCCTGCGCGTTGCCGCGATCGCTCGCCAATACCTGCCTTGCGCCTTTCTCCGCGCCATCGAGGTCATTCGCCTGCAGGCGATTGCCGGCGAGCTGCAGCGTATCGGACTGGGCCATGCGCTGGCGATCGGCGTCGCTGTCGCGGACATCGGGGAGATGACGGACCTGCTCGGTCTTCATCTTGCTCAAGTTCGGCTTGACGAACGTCAATCGATTGCAGCCGGTCAGCGATGCCAGTGCGAGCGCCACGGCCAGCAATGCGCCTTCACGCCACCGCATCGAAGCCTCCCTGCGCTTCCAGGCGTTTCTTGTGCTCGGCCTGGCGACGGGTGCGATCGAGCACCTGCCCCTTCAACTGGCCGCAGGCGGCGTCGATGTCGTCGCCGCGCGTGCGCCGCAGCGGCGCGACCAGGCCGGCGTTGTTCAACACCTTCTGGAAGGCGCGGATGTCGTCGGCGCTGGAGCGCTCGTAGCGCGTGCCCGGGAACGGGTTGAACGGAATCAGGTTGACCTTGGCGGCATCCTTCATCTGCACGCGGCGATCGAACTCGTGCATCAGGCGCGCCAGCGCGCGGGCATGCTCGATCTGGTCGTTGACGCCGCGCATCAGCGTGTACTCGAAGGTGACGGACTCGCCCTTCTTGCGCAGCGCATAGCGCACGCAGGCATCCATCAGCGTCTCGATGTCGTATTTCTTGTTGAGCGGAACCAGTTCGTTGCGCAGCGCGTCGAACGGCGCATGCAACGACACCGCCAGCGACACGTCGCTCTCGGTCGCGAGGCGATCGATCATCGGCACCAGGCCGGCGGTCGACACCGTCACCCGCTTGTTGGCGAGGCCGTAGCCGAGATCGTCACGCATCACGCTCATCGCGCGCACGACGTTGTCGAAATTCATCAACGGCTCGCCCATGCCCATCATCACCACGTTGGTGAGGCGGCGCTCGCGATGGGGGACGTTGCCGAGATGGCGCGCAGCCACCCACACCTGGCCGATGATCTCGGCGGTCGAGAGGTTGCGATTGAAGCCCTGGGTCGCGGTCGAGCAGAACGTGCAGTTCAGCGCGCAACCGACCTGCGAGGACACGCATAGCGTGCCGCGGCCCTTGTCGGGGATGTAGACCGTTTCGATGGCGTTGCCGCCATCCATGCCGAGCAGCCACTTGTGGGTGCCGTCGGTCGACGGTTTGTCGAACAGGGTATTGGGAACGACGATCTCGGCATGCTGTTCCAGCTTGGCGCGGAGCGCCTTGCCGAGATCGGTCATTTCCTCGAACGTGGTGACGTGGCGATGGTGCACCCACTTCATCACCTGATGCGCGCGGAAACGCTTCTCGTCGAGGACTTCGACGAAGAAGCGTTCCAAACCTTCGCGATCGAGTTCGAGGAGGTTCTGCATGTCGCTCAGCGCGCGTAGACGTCCGTCGCCGGGAAGAAATACGCGATTTCGATCGCGGCGTTCTCCAGCGAATCCGAACCGTGCACGGCGTTGGCGTCGATCGAATCGGCGAAGTCGGCGCGGATGGTGCCGGCGGCCGCTTCCTTCGGATTGGTCGCGCCCATCAGGTCACGATTCTTCGCGACTGCGTTTTCACCTTCCAGCGCCTGGATCATCACCGGACCGGAAATCATGAAGTTGACCAGCGCGGCGAAGAACGGACGCTCGCGGTGCACGGCGTAGAAGCCTTCGGCTTCCTGCTTCGACAGCTGCTTCATCTTCGAGGCGACGACCTTGAGGCCGGCCTTTTCGAAACGGGTGTAGATCTCGCCGATCACGTTCTTGGCAACGGCATCGGGCTTGATGATGGAAAGAGTGCGCTCCAGCGCCATATCACGGTTCTCCGAAAATTGGAAGGCCGGATTCGAGCCCGGCCGAGGCTAGCATGAAAAATCCGCATTCACACACGGACTTAGAGAGGTTTCCCCGAAATATTCTAACTTTCTTGACGCCTTCTTGCACTTGCAGGCGTTGACGGCGTTCAATCTTTCCGGCACATTCAAGTGATTGTTTCAATCGAGTGTTGCCATGGCCGTGACCCAGTTCAATACCAAGGACCGCATTCTCAACGCCGCTGAGACGTTGTTCGCCCTCAACGGTTTCGCCGGCACCTCGCTGCGCGAAGTCACCGGCATGGCCGACGTCAACATCGCCGCCGTCAATTACCACTTCGGCAGCAAGGAAAACCTGGTCAACGAGGTCTTCCGCCGGCGCATGGACGAAATGAGCGCGGCCCGCCTCGCCCAGCTGGAACGTGCCCGCAAGGAGCATTCCGGTGAACTCGAGCCGGTGCTGGCCGCCTTCATCGAACCGCCGCTGGCGATGGCCCAGGACCGCCAGGGCGCCGCCTTCGTGCGCATCCTCGCCCGTGCCTACGCCGAACAGAACGCCGGCCTGCGCGATTTCGTCTCGACCCGTTACGGCCACGTCCTGCGCGAATTCGCCCATGAACTGGCGCGCTGCCTGCCCAGCCTGCCCAAGGACGAGCTGTACTGGCGCCTCGACTTTGTCGCCGGCGCCCTGACCTACGCCATGGCCGACTTCGGCCTGATCCGCCGCCCCAGCCATCGTTCCGAAAAGGAACACCTGCAGGATGCGGCACGTCACCTGATCGAATTCGCGGCCGCCGGCCTGCGCGCCTGATTTCCATCCCTTTCCAAATTCGCTCCCAAGGAGTTTCCAGATGTCGAACCCCCTACTCGTCCGCCGCGTCGCCGTCCTTGGCGCCGGCGTCATGGGCGCGCAGATCGCGGCCCAGCTGGTCAATGCCGGCGTCGATACCGTGCTGTTCGACCTGCCCGCAAAGGAAGGCGACAAGAACGGCATCGTCCAGAAGGCGATCGCCAATCTCGCCAAGCTGTCGCCGGCCCCGCTCGCCAGCAAGTCGCTGGCCGAGGCGATCGTCGCCGCCAACTACGAAACCGGCCTCGATGAGCTCAAGAGCTGCGACCTGATCATCGAAGCCATCGCCGAACGCATGGACTGGAAGCAGGATCTCTACAAGAAGATCGCGCCGTTCGTGCCCGCGCATGCGGTGCTGGCGTCGAACACCTCGGGCCTCGGCATCAACACCCTCAGCGACGTGTTGCCGGAAGAGATGCGCCATCGCTTCTGCGGCGTGCATTTCTTCAACCCGCCGCGCTACATGCATCTCGCCGAACTGATCCCGGCCAAGCACACCGAAGCCTGGGTGATCGAAGGCCTGGAAACCTTCCTCACCACCTATCTCGGCAAGGGCGTGGTGATCGCGCGCGACACCCCGAACTTCATCGGCAACCGCATCGGCGTGTTCTCGATCCTGGCGACGATGCACCACACCGCCCAGTTCAAGCTCGGTTTCGACGTCGTCGACGCCCTGACCGGTCCACTGGTCGGCCGCCCGAAGTCGGCGACCTATCGCACCGCCGACGTGGTCGGTCTCGACACCATGGCGCACGTGATCCAGACCATGGCCGATACCTTGCCGAACGATCCCTGGCATCAGTACTTCGCGCCGCCGGCATGGCTGAAGGCGTTGATCGAGAAAGGCGCGCTCGGCCAGAAGACCGGCGCCGGCATTTTCCGCAAGGCCGGCAAGGACATCCTCGTCGTCGATCTCGCCAAGCAGGACTACGTGCCGGCGAACCCGGTGGCGGAACCGGCGGTGGTCGAGATCCTCAAGGAAAAGGATCCGGCCAGGAAGTTCGCGGCGCTGCGCGCCAGCGATCATCCGCAGGCGCAATTCCTGTGGGCCTGCTTCCGCGACCTGTTCCATTACAGCGCCTATCACCTGAAGGACATCGCCGATACCGCGCGCGACGTCGACCAGGCGATTCGCTGGGGCTACGGCTGGTCGCTGGGTCCGTTCGAAACCTGGCAGGCCGCGGGCTGGAAGCAGGTCGCACAGTGGATCGCCGACGACATCGCCGCCGGCAAGGCCATGAGCAATGCACCGCTGCCCGAATGGGTGCTGCAACGCGACGGCGTCTACGCCGCCGATGGCAGCTACAGCCCGAGCAGTAATTCCGACGTGCCGCGTTCGTCGCTCGCCGTCTACAAGCGCCAGCGCTTCCCTGACCCGATGCTGGGCGAACGTTTCCCGACCGGTGAAACGGTGTGGGAAAACGACGGCGTGCGCATGTGGCGCGACAGCGACGACGGCGACATCGCCGTGCTCAGCTTCAAGACCAAGCTGCACACGGTGAACGACTTCGTGCTCGACGGCATCCAGGAAGCCGTGCGTCGCGCCGAGAAGGACTTCAAGGGCATGGTGATCTGGCAGGCGAAGGAACCCTTCTCCGCCGGCGCCGATCTCGCCGGTGCGCTCGGCCTGTTGCAGGCCGGCAAGGTCGATCAGTTCGAGGCCATGGTCGCCAACTTCCAGGCCACCAGCCAGGCGATCAAGTATTCGCTGGTGCCGGTGATCGCGGCGGTGCGCGGGCTCGCGCTCGGCGGCGGCTGCGAATTCCAGATGCACAGCGCCAAGACTGTTGCGCATCTCGAAAGCTACATCGGTCTGGTCGAAGCCGGCGTCGGCCTGCTGCCGGCCGGTGGCGGCCTCAAGGAATTCGCGGTGCGCGCCTCGCAGGCTGCGGGCGCGAACGGTGATGTCTTCGCCGAACTGAAGAAGGTGTTCGAGACGGTCGCAATGGCCAAGGTGTCGACCTCGGCGATGGAAGCCAAGGAACTCGGCTTGATGCGCGCGAACGATCGCGTGGTGATGAACGCCTACGAACTGCTGCACATCGCCAAGGCGGAAGCGCGTGCGCTGGCCGATGCCGGCTATCGCCCACCGCTGCCCGCCCGCAACATCCGCGTCGCCGGCGACGTCGGCATCGCCACGTTCCGGATGCTGCTGGTGAACATGTCGGAAGGCCGCTTCATCAGTCCTTACGACGAGGAGATCGCCACCCGCATCGCCACCATCCTCTGCGGCGGCAATGTCGATCGCAACAGCGTGGTCGACGAAGAGTGGTTGATCCGCCTGGAACGCAAGCACTTCGTCGAACTGGCGCAGCAGCCCAAGACCCAGGAACGCATCGCCTACATGCTCAAGAACGGCAAGCCGCTCCGCAACTGATCGCGACGACTAAGGACACTCAAATGACCAAGCAAGTACAAGACGCCTACATCGTCGCCGCCACCCGCACGCCCGTGGGCAAGGCGCCCAAGGGCATGTTCCGCAACACACGCCCCGACGACATGCTCGCGCATGTGTTGAAGTCGGTGGTTGAGCAGGCGCCGGACATCGATCTCTCGCGCATCGACGACGCCATCATCGGCTGTGCGATGCCGGAAGGCGAGCAAGGCATGAACGTGGCGCGCATCGGCGTGCTGCTGGCTGGCCTGCCGAACACGGTCGCCGCGCAGACAGTGAATCGTTTCTGCTCGTCGGGCCTGCAGGCCGTCGCGCTGGCCGCGAACGAGATCCGCCTCGGCAATGCCGACCTGATGCTGGCCGGGGGCACGGAGAGCATGAGCATGGTGCCGATGATGGGCAACAAGGTCGCGCTGTCGCCGGAAGTGTTCGCCAAGGACGAGAACGTCGCGATCGCCTACGGCATGGGCATCACCGCCGAGAAGGTTGCCGAAGAATGGAAGATCTCGCGCGAGGACCAGGACGCGTTCGCGCTGGCATCGCACCAGAAGGCGCTGAAGGCGATCGCCGCCGGCGAGTTCAAGCAGGAGATCACGCCCTACGACATCGTCAGCCATCTGCCCGACCTCGCTGCCGATCGTATCCTCACCCGCGACCGCATCGTCGACACCGACGAAGGCCCGCGCGCCGACACCACGCTGGAAGGCCTGGCGAAGCTGCGCCCGGTGTTCCGCAACGGCATGTTCGGCGGCTCGGTCACGGCTGGCAATTCCTCCCAGATGAGCGACGGCGCGGCCGGCGTGCTGCTGGCGTCGGAAGCGGCGATCAAGCAGTACGGCCTGACCCCGCTGGCGCGCTTCGTCAGCTTCTCGGTGGCCGGCGTGCGCCCGGAAGTGATGGGCATCGGCCCGATCGCGGCGATCCCGAAGGCGCTGGCGCAGGCCGGCATCACCCAGGACCAGCTCGACTGGATCGAACTCAACGAAGCCTTCGCCGCGCAATCGCTGGCGGTGATCCGCGATTGCAAGCTCGATCCGTCGAAGGTGAATCCGCTCGGTGGCGCGATCGCGCTCGGACACCCACTGGGTGCGACCGGTGCGATCCGCACGGCGACCATCGTGCACGGCCTGCGCCGCCACAAGCAGAAGTACGGCATGGTGACGATGTGCATCGGCACCGGCATGGGCGCGGCGGGAATTTTCGAAGCGCTTTGACGACCGCCCTGCCACTGCTGCGTGACGTTTTCGGCCACGCGGCGTTCCGCGGCGAGCAGCAAGCGATCATCGACCACGTCACCGCTGGCGGTGACGCACTGGTGTTGATGCCGACCGGTGGCGGCAAGTCGCTGTGCTACCAGCTGCCGGCGTTGCTGCGCGCCGGCACGGCGATCGTGGTGTCGCCATTGATCGCGCTGATGCAGGACCAGGTGGATGCGTTGCGCCAGCTCGGCGTGCGCGCCAATTTCCTCAACTCGACGCAATCGGTGCAGGACGCTGCCGACGTCGAGCAGGCATTGCTCACCGGCGATCTCGACCTGCTCTACGTCGCGCCGGAACGCCTGCTCACTCCGCGTTTCCTCGCACTGCTCGACCAGGCGCGGATCGCGCTCTTCGCCATCGACGAGGCCCACTGCGTCTCGCAATGGGGCCACGACTTCCGCCCCGAATATCGCCAGCTCACCGTGTTGCACGAACGCTGGCCGCAGGTGCCGCGCATCGCGTTGACCGCGACGGCCGATGCGCCGACCCAGCGCGAGATCGCCGAACGCCTGCAGCTGGAAGATGCGCGGCATTTCGTCAGTTCGTTCGATCGTCCCAACATCCGCTATTCGGTGGAAGCGAAAGACGGCGGCCTGCGGCAACTGATGGAGGTGATCGAGCGCCATCGCGGCGCCAGCGGCATCGTCTACTGCATGTCACGGCGCAAGGTCGAGGCGACCGCCGAAGCATTGCGCGAACACGGCATCGATGCCCTGCCCTATCACGCCGGCCTGGATGCGGCGATACGCAGCGAGCACCAGCGGCGATTCCTCCGCGAAGACGGCGTGGTGATGGTGGCGACGATCGCCTTCGGCATGGGCATCGACAAACCGGACGTGCGCTTCGTCGCGCACACGGATCTGCCGAAATCGATGGAAGGCTATTACCAGGAGACGGGACGCGCCGGCCGCGACGGCGAACCCAGCGAAGCCTGGCTCGGCTTCGGCATGGGCGATGCCGCGCTGCTGCGACAAATGATCGAGAATTCCGATGCCCCGGACGAACGCAAGCGGGTGGAACATCGCAAGCTGGACGCGCTGCTCGGCTTTTGCGAGTCGACGGCCTGCCGCCGCCAATCGCTACTGGCCTATTTCGGCGAGCACTACGCGCAACCCTGCGGCAATTGCGACAACTGCCTGTCGCCGTCCACCAGCATCGATGGCACCGAGATTGCGCGCAAGGCACTGTCCTGCGTGTATCGCACCGGACAGCGTTTCGGCGCCGGGCATGTGATCGACGTCCTGCGCGGCAGCGACAACGCGCGCGTGCACCAGTTCGGCCACCACGCGCTCTCCACCTATGGCATCGGTCGCGAACTCGATGCCCGCCAATGGCGCAGCGTCTTTCGCCAGCTGATGGCCGCGGGCTTGCTGGAAAGCGATCTCGATGGCCACGGCAGCTTGCGCCTGGGCGCATCCAGCGGACCACTGCTGCGTGGCGAAACCACGCTCGCGCTGCGCATGGACCCAGCGCGCAAGGCATCACGGCGGGAACGCGGCAACCGCAACGCCGTGCCCGCCGCCCACGAACAACTTGCGGAAGATGCGCAGCAACGTTTCGATGCCCTGCGTGCCTGGCGTGGCGACACGGCACGCAGCCAGAATGTCCCGGCTTATGTGATCTTCCACGACGCCACCCTGCGCGAGATCGCCCTGCACGCACCCGCCGATCTCGATGCGTTGGCCCGGATCAATGGCGTTGGCGCAGCCAAGCTGGAGCGTTACGGCGACGCGCTGCTGGAAGTGCTGTCTTCGAGCGGCTAGCCGCAGCCGGCACGCGCACTCAGGTTTCGGTCACGCCCATTTCGTCCAGCGCCGACTGCATCATCTGCGCCGCGGGCGCGCTCAGGATCTCGTGGTCGAGCGCGTAACGCACGGTCGCTTCGATCAGCCCGAGATGGGTGCCGCAGTCGAAGCGCGTGCCGTGGAAACGATAGGCATCGACCGGCTTTTCCTTCAGCAGGCTGGCGATCGCATCGGTCAGCTGGATCTCGCCGCCGGCGCCCGTCTGCGTGGTTTCCAGCAACCCGAAAATGCGCGGGTCGAGGATGTAACGCCCCACCACCGCGAGCGTGCTCGGGGCATCGGCGGGCTTCGGCTTCTCGACGATGGCCTCGATGCGCCCCGCCCGCCCGGAAAATGCCGGCACGTCGACGATGCCGTAACTGCCGGTCTGTTCGCGCGCGACATCCTGCACCGCGATCACGCTTGCGCCCGTGGCCTCGGCATGATCAGCCATCTGCTTCAACGCGCCCGGCCCGCGACTCCAGATCAGATCGTCCGGCAGCAAGACCGCGAATGGCGCGTCGCCCACGACCGGCTTGGCGCACAACACGGCGTGGCCAAGTCCGAGCGCTTCCGCCTGGGTCACGAAGACGGCGCGCACATGCGGCGGCAGCACGTTGCGGATCAGCTCGAGTTGCTCGCTCTTGCCGCTCTTCTCCAGCTTCTGTTCGAGCTCGTAGGCCTTGTCGAAATAATCGGCGACCGCATGCTTGTAGCGATTGGTGACGAAGACGAGAGTGTCGCAACCGGCTTCGATCGCCTCGTCCACCGCGTACTGGATCAGTGGCCGATCGACGATCGGCAGCATCTCCTTGGGTACGGTCTTGGTCGCGGGCAGGAAACGGGTGCCGAGGCCGGCAACCGGGAAAACGGCAGTACGGATTCGCATGGGTTCCTGGGATCAGCGGCGACTGGCGCGAGAAGGGAATTTCACCACGACTGCATTGTCGGCGTCACCATCGGCTGCTTCGGGCTCGAACTCGGGGACCGTGTCACGCAAGAGCTCGATCAAGGTATCCAGATCGTAATCGTCGCTGGCCTTGCGGATGGCGCGGCTGCGCTCTTCCAGCATCGTGACATCCACCGGACGCGCGATTCCCTGCAGGATCTTCGGATGCGCGGTGCGGCGATACTGCTCTTCCGAGTGGAACAGCGTTTCGTGCAGCTTCTCGCCCGGGCGCAACCCGGTATAGATGATGGCGATGTCGCGTCCCGGCTGCTTGCCGGCGAGACGGATCATCTGCTCGGCGAGTTGGCGGATCGCCACCGGGCTGCCCATGTCGAGGGTGTAGACGGCCTCGTGCGAACCGATCGACGCTGCCTGCAGGATCAGCAGGCAAGCCTCGGGAATGGTCATGAAATAGCGCGTGACCTGCGGATCGGTGACGGTGACCGGGCCGCCACTGTTGATCTGGTCGCGGAACAGCGGCACCACGCTGCCGGCAGAATCCAGCACGTTGCCGAAACGCACGGTGATGTAGTGCGTGCGCGAATTGGCGGCATAGGCCTGGCACAGCATCTCGGCCAGGCGCTTGCTCGCGCCCAGTACGTTCACCGGGTCGACCGCCTTGTCGGTGGAGATCAGGATGAAGGTGCTGACGCCGGCCTCGGCGCTGGCCGCCGCCATGGTCTGGGACGCCAGCGCGTTGTTGCGGATCGCCTCGCGCAACTGCGATTCCAGCACCGGCACCTGCTTGTAGGCCGCGGCGTGGAACACGGCGTCGGCTTCCGAGAGTTCCAGCGCGCGCCGCGCGACCGCGACATCGCCGCAATCCCCGAGGATCGGGACGAGTTCGATCGATGCGAAGTCGCGCTGCAATTCGGCATGGATCCGCATCAGCGACAATTCGTCGAATTCCAGCAGCGTGATCCGCTTCGCACCCTGTCGCGCGCATTGGCGGCAGAGCTCCGAACCGATCGATCCACCGGCGCCGGTCACCAGCACCGAGCGCCCGCCCAGCCACTCGCGGATCGCACGCCAGTCCGATACCACCGGTTCGCGGCCGAGCAGATCGTCGATGTCCACTTCCTTCAGCTGACCGGGCATCGCGCGCCCTTCCAGCACGTCCTTCAGGCGCGGCACCATGCGGAACGGCAGGCCGCTGCGCTCGCAGGTGGTGATGATCCGCTGCATCGAGGTCGCGTCCAGCGACGGCATGGCGATGATCAGCAATCGCGCCGCGGTCTTGCGGGCGATGTCCGCCGCCTGGTTGATGGTGCCGAGCACGGGGATGCCGTGCAGCTTGCCGCCGCGCAATTGCGCCGAATCGTCGAGGAAGCCGACCGGATGGTAGGCACTGGTCCGGCGCAGGTCGCGCACCAGCTGTTCGCCGGCACGACCGGCGCCGAGGATGAGCACGCGCGTCGCCGTCGCCGAGAGTTGGCGTTGCTCGCTGGAATCCTTCCACGCCCGATAGAGCAGGCGCGGCGCGCCGAGCAGACCGGCCAGCACGAAGGGATAGAGCAGCAAGACGCTGCGCGGGACCCCGCCAAGACGGTTGTAGACGAACAGCGCCAAGGTGATGACCACGATCCCGGCCACCGCCGCCTTGAGGATGTTCCAGAGATCCGGGGTACTGGCGAAGCGCCACAGGCCCCGATAGAGGCCGACCCGCCAGAACACCAGGCCTTGGGCCAGCAGGACGATGGCGGTTTCGGTGGACCAGAAATCGGCTTGGGGCGGCAGCGGTCCGGCAGACGGGATTCCGTAACGGATCCAATGCAGTCCCACCCAGGTCACCCAGACGATCGCGAGATCGTGAGCGACGATCAAACCCCTCGGCAACCATGCATTCAGCCGATCACGCAGCGTTGCCAAGTGCCTCTCCCTTGAAATTCAACCAGCCCGGAACTGCGCCCCCCCCCAAAGTGCAGCAATTCCGATATACCACAGCAATATGAATGAAATCGTGACAGTGGTTTCTTGAAATCTTAACATCCAGCCCAAAACGGCCCCTGAAGCAGCCAGCACCAAGTAGATGGCCGTCACAGTTACATGGCTTCCCCAGGCACGCGCCAGCTGCTGGTAGGCATGTTGCGAATGGGCCTGCCACCAACGCTCCCGGCGCCACATCCGCCGCAGCAAGGTCAGTCCGGCATCGACCAGGAAGGGGGCGAGGATGCAAAGACTCCCCAACGCCGCACCGCCCTGCTCCCGTGCCAGCAACAGGCCGCTCCCGGCGATCAGAAAGCCCAAGGCCCCGCTGCCGACATCGCCCATGAACACCCGTGCCCGCGGGAAATTGAACGGCAGGAAGCCGAGACAGGCCATCGCCAGCGCCAGCCCAATGCCGCCGGCCAACATGACCGGTGTCCACAGCAACAAAGCCAAGCCCCAGACCATGGCCTGGGTCGCGGCGATGCCGTCGATGCCGTCCATGAAATTCCAGATATTGACCAGCACCGGGATAGCCACCAGGGCCAATAGCGGGATCCAGGCTGGCCAGCCGGACGCAGCCATCGCGATCGCCACCAAGACGGCCGCCAGGACATGCACGACGAGCCGGATGCGCGCCGATATCGGGCGGTGATCGTCGAGCCAGCCGATCACGCCGACCAGCACCAGCCCGACCAGCATCGCCAGGAGCACGAGACGTTCCGCGGCATGGGCATGGGCCGCCCAGGCGAGGACGCCGGCCATCACCGCCACCATCGCGATGCCGCCACCGCGGGGCGTCGGCATGGCGTGGTTGCTGCGTTCTTCGGGATGGTCGAGCACCTGCTCGCGGCGTGCGTAACGCAGCGCCCATGCACTGCCCAGCAGGGCAGCGATCAGGCACAGCAGCCAACCGAACGGCGGCATCCAGGCCTGCCTCAGACCACGGCGTAGTTGAGCAGCGGCTTCACTGTCGCCCACTCCTTGCAACTGGGGCATTGCCAGTGGTGCGATCGCGCGCCGAAGCCGCAGCGATTGCAGCGATAGCTGGGATTGCGCACCAGCAACTGGTCGGTGATCTGGCGCAGGTTGTGCAGCGTCGCCTCGTTGTCGGCCGCGGCATCGTTCAACGTGAGGTCGATCAGCGCCGCCTCGCCGCGCACCGATGGGCGATCGCGCAATTGTTGCGCGAGGTATTCGCGCGCCGCACCGATGCCATCCTGGCGCTCGACCAGGCGCGTCAATGCCAGCACCGGGGCAACGCCGCGATAGTGTTCGCTCATCTCGCTCAGGAAGCCGCGTGCGCCCGACACGTCGCCGACGCGTTCGTAGCATTCGAGCAACGGCGGCAGGATTTCCGGCAGGAAATCGGAATCATGGCGCGCGGCGCGCTCCCATGCGCGAATCGCGGCGACATCGTCACCGCGCTCGTGGGCAATGCGGCCTTCGATCATGCCGGCGCGGCAGCAGGTGGGATCGGCCTCGTAGGCGCGCGTCACCGCCTGCAGGGCTGCGCTGGTATCTCCCGCCGAACGATGGCGTTCGGCCAGCTCGCATTCGAACTGCGCGATCAGCTTGCCCATCGGCTCGCCGGTGACGGTCTCGTAGCGCTGCGCGTTCTCGATCGCCTTGCCCCAGTCGCGTTCCGACTGGTAAATGCCGATCAGGTGCTTCAGCGCCAGTGGCGCGCGCTGGTCGAGCGCGGCGAGTTCGGTGAACACGGTTTCCGCGCGATCGAGCAGGCCCGAGCGCATGTAGTCCTCGCCCAGCGCGAGCAAGGCCTGTACGCGCTGCTGGTCGTTGAGGTCGCGGCGTTCCACCAGGCCTTGATGCATGCGGATCGCGCGATCGACTTCGCCACGCCGGCGGAACAGATGCCCGATCGCCACCTGCGTCTCGAAGGTGTCCTTGTCGAGTTCGGCGACGTGCAGGAACAGTTCGATCGCCTTGTCCGGCTGTTCGGTCAGCAGGTAATTCAACCCTCGGAAATAAGTGGTCGAAAGGCGGCTGACCTGGCTGTCATGCAGGCGCGCGCCGCCACGCCGGCCGAGGATCCAGCCGATCACGGCCGCCACGGGCACGAAGATCGCGACCCATAGCCATTGATCAAGGAATTCGAACATGCCTAAACCACGCAATCGGGACGGGTCACTCTAACCCATGCCCTGCTCATCACGGCGCTGTCGCCGCGGTCAATCCTCTTCCGGCTTCGGTTCCACCGAACTCACGCGCTCGCGCAGTTCCTTGCCGGGACGAAAATGCGGCACATGGCGTGCCGGCAACTCCACCGCTTCGCCTGTGCGCGGATTGCGCCCGGTCCGCGGGGGACGGTAATGCACTGAAAAACTGCCGAAGCCACGGATCTCGATCCGCTCGTGGGTCGCCAGCGAGGCGGCCATCATGTCGAGCATCAGGCGCACCGCCAACTCGACGTCATCCTCTTTCAGATGAGGTTGCTGGCCGGCCAGGATTTCGATCAATTCGGACTTGGTCATCCCCATTCCAATTAGCGCGATCGGCTGCGTACCCGATGATGGTGGTCCCCACCACCACAATCACGGGCCGGCTTGCGCCGGCCCGTGTCATTGCAACTGCAGATTACTCGGAACGACCGAGCTGCTCGCGCAGCAGCGCACCCAGCTGGGTGGTGCCGCTCGAGGCGTCGTTGGACTGCTTGTTGTACTCGGCCAGGGTCTCGTGCATCTCGTCCTGGTCCTTGGCCTTGATCGACAGCTGCATCTGGCGGCTCTTGCGGTCGTTGCCGATGATCTTGGCTTCGACTTCGTCACCGACCTTGAGCTTCTGGCTGGCGTCGTCGACGCGCTCGGCGGCGATGTCGCGGGCGGCCAGGTAGCCTTCCACGCCGTCGGCCAGTTCGATCACGGCGCCCTTGGCGTCCACTTCCTTGACAGTGCCCTTGACGATGGAACCGCGGCTGTTGGTGGCCACGTAACCACCCATCGGGTCCTGTTCCATCTGCTTGATGCCCAGCGAGATGCGCTCGCGCTCCGGATCGACCGCCAGCACGACGGCTTCAAGGTTGTCACCCTTCTTGAAGTTGCGCGCCAGGTCTTCGCCGGTGGAGCTCCAGCTGATGTCGGAGAGGTGGATCAGGCCGTCGATGCCGCCGTCCAGGCCGATGAACACGCCGAAGTCGGTGATCGACTTGATCTGGCCGGACACCTTGTCGCCCTTCTTGTGGATCGCCGCGAAGGTTTCCCACGGGTTCGAGCTGACCTGCTTCATGCCCAGCGAGATGCGGCGACGCTCTTCATCGACGTCCAGCACCATCACCTGCACTTCGTCACCGACCTGCACGACCTTGGACGGGTTGACGTTCTTGTTGGTCCAGTCCATTTCGGAGACGTGCACCAGGCCTTCGACGCCCGGTTCGATCTCGACGAACGCACCGTATTCGGTGACGTTCGAGACCTTGCCGAAAGCGCGGGTGTTCGGCGGGTAACGGCGGGCGACGTTGTCCCACGGATCCTCGCCCAGCTGCTTGAGGCCCAGCGAAACGCGGTTGCGCTCGCGGTCGTACTTGAGCACGCGGACGTCCAGTTCCTGGCCGACTTCGACCACTTCGGACGGATGGCGCACGCGCTTCCACGCCATGTCGGTGATGTGCAGCAGGCCGTCGATGCCGCCGAGGTCGACGAACGCACCGTAGTCGGTGAGGTTCTTGACGACGCCCTTCAGGCGCGCGCCTTCGACCAGCTTCTCGAGCAGCTGCTCGCGCTCTTCCGAATGCTCGTTCTCGACCACCGCGCGGCGGGAGACGACCACGTTGTTGCGCTTGCGGTCCAGCTTGATGAGCTTGAACTCGAGCTCCTTGCCTTCCAGGTAGTTGGGATCGCGCACCGGGCGCACATCCACCAACGAACCCGGCAGGAACGCGCGGACGTCCTTGATGTCGACGGTGAAACCGCCCTTCACCTTGCCGTTGATGCGGCCGACGATGGTCTGGTCGTTGGCGAGCGCTTCTTCCAGCTCGTCCCACACCATGGAGCGCTTGGCCTTCTCGCGCGACAGCACGGTTTCGCCGAAGCCGTTCTCGATCGAGTCGAGCGCGACCTTCACTTCGTCGCCGATGCCGACGTCGATTTCACCGGCGTCGTTGCGGAACTGTTCAATGGGAACGATGCCCTCGGACTTGAGGCCGGCGTTGATGACCACAACGTCATTGCGCACGTCGACGACGATGCCCTTGACGATGGCGCCCGGCTTCAGCTTGGCGAGGTTGGTTTGGCTCTGCTCGAACAGCTCGGCAAATGATTCAGTCATGTTGGATCTCTGGTTGATGTACAGGCCGCGATGCGCCCGCCTTCATGGGGCAAGCAACTGCATCGGGCCCACCCGTTGTCGGCGCGGGCGGGATTGCCCATTGGCCGGAAAGGATGAGGTTGGTTGAACCACCGGTTGCCCGGCGGGGCTTGTTCTGCAAGTCGGGATCGACGCCGTCAGCGCGCGGGAAGCAGATCCAGGACGCGTCCGACCACCGCTTCGATGCCCAATCCGGTGGTGTCGATGACGACAGCGTCCGAAGCGGGGACCAGCGGCGCGACTGCCCGGTTGGCATCACGCTCGTCACGGGCGAGAATCTCGCCCAGCAGACCGCTTAGCGTAACCGAAACGCCCTTATCCTTCAACTGGTTATAGCGCCTGCGCGCCCGTTCATCGGCGCTGGCGGTGAGGAAGACCTTGGGGCTGGCGTCAGGAAAGATCACCGTCCCCATGTCGCGGCCGTCGGCGACCAGTCCCGGAGCCTGCCGGAACCCCTTCTGGAGATCCACCAGGGCCGCCCGCACGGCCGGCAGCGCGGCGATCGCCGAAGCGGCCCCGCCGGCGGTTTCGGTGCGCAGGTCGTCGGTGGCGTCGACCCCGTTGACGAAGACCCTCGGCTCGCCACCATCGGCCATCGGCTGGAAGCGGATCCGGACCCGGCGGGCGCAGTCGGCGACGGCCTCCTCGTCCGAAAGGTCGATCGACTCCCAGGACGCGGCCAGGCCGGTGGCGCGGTAGAGGGCGCCGGAATCGAGGTAGTGCCAGCCCAGGTGCAGGGCGACGGTGCGGCTGATGGTGCCCTTGCCGGAGCCGGAGGGGCCATCGATGGTGAGGACCGGCACGGCGGAATCGGACATGGGGGAAAATCGGCAGCCTGGACGACACATGATGCCACGCCGCCATCGGTCTTCCCTCCTACTTAGAAGGCGACTTGACCGAGCGGGAATGGGTCAGCTAGAATGTTGGGCTGTTTCAACCCAGCCGAGTTACGCATCATGAAGGTCCTGTCCTCACTGAAGTCGGCGAAGGCCCGCCACCGCGACTGCAAGGTCGTTCGCCGTCGTGGCAAGGTCTTCGTGATCTGCAAGTCCAACCCGCGCTTCAAAGCGCGTCAGCGCTGAGAAGCCATAGACACGGAAAGGCGCGCCAGCGCTGATCCGTTCCGGCTTCATGCCGGCATGAAAGGCCGCTCTTCGGGGCGGCCTTTTTGTTTGGATAGAATCGCCACTCCCCCGACCGGAATCCCGTCGATGCGCCAGACCGCCTTCGTTGCAATCGCCGCCTCGTTCATTGCCCTCGCCTCGCTGCCGGCCCATGCCGACAACACTCCGTTGGCCGTGCGCGCCAGCCAGCCGATTGCCGCCCCGCACCCGAGCCGCGGCATGACCATGGCGCAGGTACAGAAGCAATTCGGCGCCCCGCAATCGAAGATGGATCCGCGCGGCGGCCAGAAGCGCGATTGGCCGACGATCAACCGCTGGGTGTATCCGCAGTTCACCGTGTACTTCCAGCGCGACCGCGTGCTCGACGTCGTGGCCAACAAGGCCAGCGCCAACGAAGTCGGCCCCAAGCCGCCCGTGCGCTGACATGGCCGAGGTCGTGCGTTTCCCCGCCGAGTGGGAGCCCCAGTCGGCGATCCTGATCGCATGGCCGAACGCCGAGACCGATTGGGCGCCGCGCCTGGGCGAAGTCGAGGACACCTATATCAAGCTGGTCGCGGCAATCACCCGCTTCCAGCCTGCGGTGGTCATCGTCGGTGACGACGATATCGAGGCTTATGCCGAGGCGCGCCTGCGCAGCAATCGCATCGACATGTCGCGCGTGCGCTTCGTGAACGCGCCCTATGACGACACCTGGCTGCGCGACAGCGGCCCGATCACCCTGCGCCATGGCGATCGTTTCGACCTGCTCGATTTCCGCTTCACCGGCTGGGGCGGCAAGTTCGAAGCCAGTGCCGACGACCAGCTGGTCCGTACGCTGGACGAACACAAGCTGTTCGCGAATGCGACGCGCGACGAGATCCAGTTCGCGCTGGAAGGCGGCGCGATCGAAACCGACGGTGCCGGCACCCTGCTGACCACCTGGGAATGCCTGCGCCTGCGCCATCCCGACGCCACGCGCGAAGAACTGACCGCCAAGCTGTCCGGCTGGCTGCACCAGGATCGCGTGCTGTGGCTCGACCATGGCCAACTGGAAGGCGACGACACCGACGCCCACATCGACACGCTGGCGCGTTTCGCGCCGGACGACGCGATCGTGTTCCAGGCCTGCGATGACGCGAGCGATTCGCACTACGCGGGCCTCAAGGCGATGGCCGACGAGATTACCGCCCTGCGCACCGCCGATGGCAAGCCCTATCGCCTGTTCCCGTTGCCGTGGGCGCAACCGATCCTCGACACCGACGAGGATGGCAACACGCGTCGCCTCGCCGCCAGCTACGCCAACTTCCTGATCGTCAATGGCGCGGTGCTGATGCCGAGCTATGGCGACGTCGCCGACGCCAAGGCCGCCGACGTGCTGGCACAGGCGTTCCCGGGCCGCGAGATCGTGCAAGTGGATTGCCGTCCGATCATCTGGCAGAACGGCAGCCTGCACTGCCTGACCATGCAGTTGCCGCAAGGCGTGTTGGCCTAGACTGCCATCTCCCCGCAAGGCGTTTTCCCATGGCCCGATTCGTTGCGTTCCTGCGTGGCGTCAGCCCGATGAACGCCAAGATGCCGGAATTGAAGCGCAGCTTCGAGCAGGCCGGCTTCGGCAACGTGCGCACGCTGTTGAGCAGCGGCAACGTGGTGTTCGACGCCCGTGGTTCCGAGGCGACGCTGGTGAAGAAGGCGGAAGCGGCGATGGAAGCCGGTATCGGCCGCACGTTCCGCACACAGGTGCGTTCCGTCGAGTACCTGCAAGCCCTGCTCGACGCCGATCCGTTCGCGGCGTTCAAACTCGCGAAAGACGCCAAGCGCGTGGTCACCTTCATTCCGCAGCTGCCAACGAAGCCACTGGCACTGCCGATCGAAAAAGACGGCGCCCGCATTCTTGCCTTGCGCGATCGCGAACTTTTGACCGCCTACGTGCCGATGCCCGGCAATCCGGCATTCATGGCGTTGATCGAGAAAACCTTCGGCAAGGACGTCACCACCCGCACCTGGGACACGGTCGCGAAATGCGCCGCGGCCTAGCCGGGATCGGAATGCAGTCGCGCCAATGATTCGTCGATGTGCTGGTGGCCATGCCGCTCGTAGCCGATGATGCTGACCAGCGGCACCGCTACCAGTGCCAGCAGACAGGCCGGCATCGACGCGCCCATCCGCAGCATCGCGAACGGCAGCAACAGGAAGACCACGGTCAATACCAGCAGACCGACGTGGTAGGGATCGAAGCGCTCCACCATCCACGCGTACAAGGCATAGATGGCGAACAGATAGAGCGCCAGCGGAATGGCGACTGCCGCCAGCGCAACGAATGGCGAGGCAGCATGTTCGGCGCCATGGCCCGCCCCCAGCGAACTCGCGGCGACATGCAAGCCCGCGCCGACTGCCGCGATGGCGGGGAAAATGATGAAGTGCGCCCAGTTCCAGCCCAGTGCCTTGCGAATGCCGCGCGCATGCAGGATCGCCGCCGACGGAAGGATGAAATAGATCCACCACATGCCGAGCGCGAGGCCAACGCCGGCGAATCCGACCATCACCGCTTGGCGATCCCAGCCGTGGGCATTGGCTTCAGCCGACAACGCGACCGCAGTCGCGGCGATCACTTCCCCCAGCGCGATGATCGCCAGCAATCCGTAGCGTTCGGCGATGTGGTGCGGATGCCAGGGCGTGCCCTGCCGTCGTTCCGCGGCGATCGGGAAGATCATTTCCACCAAACCGATCGCCACCGCGGCGAGCGCGAACTGGCGCATGTCGAGTTGGAACAATAGCAGCGCGCACCAGGCGAGTTGCAACACGAAAATCGCACCGGCGTAGATCAATGCTTCGCGCCGGTATCGCGGGTTGTGGCGCGCCACCCGCAGCCATTGCGTCAGCAACGCGATCCGCATCACCACATAGCCGAATACCATCGTCCGCTGGTCGAGTACCCCGCCCTGTTCCACCGAAGCGAACATCGGCACCAATCCGACTGCGAGGATCAGCACACCGAGCATCTGCACCATCGTGGCCAGGCGCGCGCCCCAGTCGTCGGTGTCGAAGGCGGATGAGAACCAGGCGAAATTCATCCACGCCAGCAGCACCGCGAACATCGCCAGCGTGAACGCAGCCAATCCGGCACCGACATGGCCGTTGTCGATGGCATGGGCCAGGCCATTCCCGGCGAAACTGAAGGCGACCACGAAGGTGAGGTCGCACAACAGCTCCAGCGGCGTGGCGACGCGGCCGCGTTCGTGGGGATCGCGGCCTTGCATGGGCCGCAGGGAATGGGGTTCGAGGGCGGGCATCGCGTGCTTCATGTCCGTGATCCTAACCAGCCCTTAGACTATGCGGATGAAGACCAAGACGACATTGCCTATAGCCCTCGTCCAGGAACGCAACCATGGCGATGCCGCGGCGAATCTCGCCGTCATCGAGGAACGCGTCGCCGAAGCCGCGCGCCAGGGCGCGAAGTTGGTATTGCTGCAGGAACTGCATAACGGCCCCTACTTCTGCCAGCACGAATCGGTGAATGAATTCGATCTCGCCGAACCGATCCCCGGCCCGAGCACGGAGCGTCTCGGCAAACTGGCGAAGCAACATGGCGTGGTACTGGTGAGTTCGCTGTTCGAGAAGCGCGCGACCGGCCTGTACCACAACACCGCAGTCGTATTCGACGCCGACGGCTCGACCGCCGGCAAGTACCGCAAGATGCACATCCCGGACGACCCCGGCTTCTACGAGAAGTTCTATTTCACGCCAGGCGATCTCGGCTTCGAACCGATCGACACTTCGGTGGGCCGTCTCGGCGTGCTGGTGTGCTGGGACCAGTGGTATCCGGAAGCCGCGCGCCTGATGGCCCTGGCCGGCGCCGACCTGTTGCTGTACCCGACCGCGATCGGTTGGGATCCCGACGACGACGACGCCGAGAAGACGCGCCAGCGCGACGCCTGGGTGTTGTCGCATCGCGGCCACGCCGTCGCCAACGGATTGCCGGTGCTGAGCTGCAACCGCGTCGGCCACGAACCGTCGCCGCTCGGTGCATCCGGCATCCAGTTCTGGGGCAACAGCCACATCCTCGGGCCGCAGGGTGAATTCGTCGCCGAAGCTGGCACCGATCCAACCCTGTTGCTTGCCGAAGTCGACATGGAGCGTAGCGAGCACGTGCGCCGCATCTGGCCGTTCCTGCGCGATCGTCGCATCGATGCCTATGGCGACCTGCTGAAGCGCTACCGCGATTGAGTCACGCCAATGACTGAAGACATCTCCCCCATCGTCGATTGGCGTGCGCAGCCGCATGCCGAAGTCGAACGCGACGGCGTTCGCTACACCCTGCTCGGCACCGCGCATGTCTCCAGGACCAGCGTCGACGCCGTGCGCGCGGCGGTCGCCAGCGGCGAATTCGATGGCGTCGCGGTCGAACTGGACGAGCAGCGCTACAAGGCACTGAACGATTCCGACGCGCTGGCCAAGCTCGACCTGGTCAAGGTGATCAAGGACCGCAAATTGGCGATGTTCGCCGCCAACCTCGGCCTTGCCGCCTACCAGCGCCGCCTTGCCGAACAGCTGGGCATCGAGCCCGGCGCGGAACTCAAGACCGCCGCCAGCGAAGCGATCGCGCGCGACCTGCCGATGAACCTGATCGACCGCGATGTCGGCCAGACCTTCCGCCGCGCGATGCACAAGCTCGGATTCTGGCAGCGGATGAAGATCGGATCGGGCATCGCCGCGTCGCTATTCGTCGACGAGGAAGTGTCGCCCGACCAGATCGAAGGCCTGAAGGAAGGCGACATGCTGGAATCGAGCTTCGGCGAATTCGCCAGCGGCTCGCCGGCACTGTATTCGGCCTTGATCGACGAACGCGACCAGTACATGGCCGCGCGCCTGCGCGAAACCGCCGACGCGTCCAGGCACGTGCTCGCCGTGGTCGGCGCCGGTCACCTGAAAGGCATCGCCAACTACCTCGCCACCGACACGCGCGAACCTGCCGCGCTGATCGAGGAACTGTCGGCGAGCAACAAGAAGAAGCGCATCCCGTGGTTTTCGATCGCGCTGACGGCGTTGATCCTCGGCGGTTTCGCCTGGGGCTTCATGCATGGTGGCGCTGCGCTCGGCAAGCAGTTGGTGCTGCAATGGATCATGTGGACCGCGGGCCTGACCGCGCTCGGCGGCATCCTCGCCCTCGCCCATCCGCTGGCCACGCTGGCGGCGACGATCATGGCGCCGCTCAAACCGTTCCGTCCGCCGGGACTGAGTTCCGGCATCTTCGCGGCGCTCGCGCAGGTGCGCCTGGTGCGCCCGACCTATGCCGATTTCCTCGCCCTGCGCGACGACGCCCAGAGCTTGCGCGGCTGGTACCACAATCGCGTGTGCCGGGTGATCCTGGTGTTCATGCTGACCAATTTCGGCACCATCGCCGGCGAGTGGATCGCGATCGCGAACGGGGCACGGCACCTGGTGGGTTGAGTCGGCTACGCTTGCGCTTCACCGAGATGGAGCGCGAGACATGACCAAGGGCAGCTGTCACTGCGGCGCGGTGACGTTCGAGGTGGAAGGCACGCCCGACAAGGCGATGGAATGCAATTGCTCGCACTGCCAGCGCAAGGGCTTCCTGCTGTGGTTCGTGCCGCGGGCGCGGTTCCACCTGACATCGGGCACCGACGCGCTGCAGGAATACCAGTTCTACAAGCACAGGATCCGCCACCAGTTCTGCAAGACCTGCGGCGTGCAGGCCTTCGCCTACGGCAACATGCCGGACGGCAGCGAGATCGCCGCGATCAATGTGCGCGCCTGTCCGGATGACGTGGATATCGCCACGCTGCCGCGCGTGGCGATCGACGGAAAGTCGTTCTAGATCGCTTCGGCCGGCGCGGAGGCCTTGCCGCCGCGCCGCCACAGTCGTGCACGCCGCCAGGTCCGCGAGGTCGCCGCGCGCCAGTCGTCGAGGATCGCGTAGATCGTCGGCAGGAACAGCAGGCTGACCAGCGTCGAGAACGCGAGGCCGCCCGCGATCGCGCGCGCCATCGGGTTGTAGGGCGGGCCATCGCCGGCGATCTGCGTGTTCGACATCGCGATCGGCACCATCGCCAGGATCGCCGTGCCCATCGTCATCAGGATCGGGCGCAGGCGCTCCTTGCTGCCCTCCACCAATGCATCGGTGCGCGACATGCCGCTGCGTCGCCGGTTGTTGATGTGCTCGATCATCACGATGCCGTTGTTCACCACCACGCCCATCAGCACCAGGATGCCGATGAAGGCCATGATGTTGAAGGTGGTGCCGGTCAGGAACATCGCCCAGAACACGCCGAAGATCGAGAACACCACGCCGCTCATGATCGCCGCCGGGAACAGCAGCGACTCGAACACCGCGGCCATCACGATATAGATCATGATCACGGCGATCAGCAGATTGAAGAGCATCTGGCTCATCATCTCGTCGCCGCCCTGGAAGCCGTTGCCGCTCTTGAACGAGTAGGTGTAGCCGGGCGGGAACGAGGTCGCCTTGAACACGCGCTCGATCGCCTCGTGCGCCTTCTCGCCGGTACTTCCGGGAGCGACATTGGCCTGGATCTTCAGCGACGTCTGGCGATCGCTGCGCTGGATCTGGTTGGCCGATGGCTTGACCTGGGCATTCACCATCGCCATCAACGGGATCTGGCGTCCGTCGGAGGCCTGCACCATGAAACCCTGCAAGTCCTCGATCCGCGACTGTTCGGCGCCGGCGAAACGCACCGTCACCGGGATCTGCTTCTGGTCGCGCTGGAACTCGCGCAGATTGGAGCCGCGCAAGGCCATGCCGATGTACCTGGCGACCTCGCTGGAGCTGAAGCCGTAAGCCGCTGCGCGCGCGCGATCGACGCTGATGGTCAGTTCGCTGTTCTGGTCGCCGGAATCGATGCGGACATCGCGCAACTCCGGCTGCCGCGCCAGCACCGGCAACATGTCGTTGGCGAGATCCTTCAGGCCCTGGCCGGAATCGCCGAGCAGGTTGACGCTGACGCCCTGCTGCCCGGTGTCCTGCTGCTGGTTGCCGATGCCGATGCGCGCACGCGCCGACTTGGGCAGGCCCTTGCGCACGTCTTCCTCGACCTGCGTCACCATCTTGGGATCCTTGACGTCAAGGCGGATGGTGGTGCGCGCCCAGCCCTGCTCGCCCCAGCGCGAATTCAACTGGGCGACATGGAAACGCTTGCGGTTGGCGTTGATGTAGCGCTCGACCTTGGCGACTTCGTCGCCCATCTGGTCCTTGGTGTAGGCGCCATTCCACTGGTAGAAGATGTCGACGCGATCAGGATCCTGCGCGTCCATCATGCTCTTCTTCGACAGCATCATCGGCACGATACTGATGGCGATCACCAGCAGGATGCCGGCGACGCTGGCGCCGCGATGTTCCAGCGTCCAGCGCAGGAACTTGGCGTAGCGCGCCTGCATGCGCGGGATGATGCCCTTGTGCGAGGCCACCGCCGGCGGCGTCTTCAGGCGCGCCGACAGCATCGGGATCAGGCTCACCGCGACCAGCCACGACGCCAGCAGCGACACGGTGATGGTGATGGCGATCTGCGACAGCTGGATCGTCAGCATGTTGCGGGTGCCGAACATGTTCGGCAGGAACACGATGCAGTGGCAGAGCGTGCCGGCGGTCAGCGCGATGGCGACGTGCTTGGTGCCGATGATCGACGCATAACGGGGATTGTCCGGATGGCGCTCGCGCTCCTGGTAGATCGACTCCACCACCACGACCGCGTTGTCGACCAGCATGCCGATCGCGAGCAACAACCCCATCATCGACAGGATGTTGAGGGTGACGCCGGAGAAGTACATGAAGCCGAGCGTCATGATGAAGCAGATCGGAATCGCCAGCGTCACCATCAGCGTCGACGGCCAGTGGCGCAGGAAGAAGAACAGCACCGCGATCGACAGCACAAGACCGATTGCGCCCGCTTCCGCCAATGCCGACAGTGAACTGATCACGCCCTGGCCGGCGTCGTCGACAACCTCCATGTCGATGCCGCGTGCCGCGCCTGACGCCTTGATATCGTCGAGCTTGGCGCGCACCACCCGGCTCATGTCCACCAGGTTGCCGGTGCGCTCCTTGTAGACGTCGATGGCGACCGAGGGACGGCCATCGATGATGCGCGCGTAGTCCATGCGCTTGGGTTTGAGTCCGACATCGGCGATGTCGCCGAGGCGGATGCCCTTGGAATTGACCGGCATGTCGCGTAGTTGTTGCAGGTTGCGCAACTCGCCGATCGGCTGCACGCGCAGGCGCATGCCGCCGTCCTCGATCTCGCCGGCGGACACCGCGAAATTCGCCGACTGCATGCGGGTGACGAGTTCGTTCAACGCGACCCCGGCAGCGGTCAGGCGATCGGGATGCAGCGCGATCTCGACCTCCATCTGGGGAATGCCGTCGACTTCGACGCGGGCGACGCCGGGCAGGCGTTCGAGCTGGCGCTTGAAGTCACGATCGATGCGATCGGCCTGGGTGCGCAGGTCGCCTTCCTTGCTGGTCAGGCGGATCGTCATCGCCGACTGGTCGTTGGTCGACCACCGCCAGACGAAATAGCGCTGGAAATCGTCGGGGAACTGGTCGCGCGCCGCATCCAGGCGCTGGCGGGCATCGGCCGCCGCGATCGCAACATCGCGGCCCCAATCGGTGAACCACACCATCAACTGCGCGCCGTCGGCATTGGCGCGACCGTTGATCGACTTGATGCCGCTCATCGTGCCCAATGCTTCCTCGGCGGGGCGCAACACGTTGCGCTCCACTTCCTCGGGCGTCGATCCCGCGTACGGCAGCGACACGAATATGAACGGCGCCGTCATTTCCGGCATCGATTCCAGCGGCAACCGCACCGCGGCGATCAGGCCCACGACCACCAGCGACACGAACAGCATGATCGTGCTGACGGGGCGCTTGATGCTGAGTTCGGCAAGCGTCATCGTGCGACCTCAGGCAACCGGTTCTTGATCGGACGCGACGGCGTCGGATTCGACGAGGTCGAGCGTTTCATGCCTGCGCCGGCCGCGCTCGCGGTAGAAGGCATCGTCGTGGCGGTCGAGGCGGTCGTACACCACCGGGATCACCACCAGCGTCAGCAGCGTCGATACCAGCAGGCCGCCGATCACCGTGATCGCCATCGGGCTGCGCACTTCCGCGCCCTCGCCGAAGGCCAGCGCCAGCGGCAGGAAGCCGAACAGGGTACACAGCGTGGTCATCATGATCGGGCGCAGTCGCGAACGCGCGCCTTCGATCAGGGCCTGCTGCTTGGGCATGCCCTCCTCGCGCAACTGGTTGACCTTGTCGATCAGGATGATGGCGTTTTTCACCACCAGGCCGACCAGCAGGATCAGGCCGATGAACACCACCACCGAGACCGGCGAACGGGTCAGGAACAGCGCCAGCACCGCGCCGACCAGTGCCAGCGGAATAGTGAAGAGGATGACGAAGGGATGCAGCAGCGATTCGAACTGCGACGCCATCACCAGGTAGACCAGGAAGATCGCGAGGCCGAAGGCGAACAGCAGCGACTTGATCGAATCGCCGAGCTCCTCGCCCTGCCCGCCGATGTGCATGCCGACGTCGGCGCCGAGCGGATCGTCGGCGACCATCTGCTGCACTTCCTTCACCGCACCGCCGAGGTCGATACCGGACAGGTTGGCGGAGACGATCGCGACGCGGCGCTGGTCGGCGCGATGGATCTCGCTGGGCCCGGTGGTCTGCACCACGTCGGCGACCGATGCCAACGTCACCGGCGCGCCCTTGCCGGGATTGACGATGATGTTGCGGATGGCCTCGACAGAGCCGCGATCGGCTTCGTTGGCGCGCACCAGCACGTCGATCTTGCGATCGCGGAAGCTGTAGCGCGTGGCGACGTTGCCGGCCACCTTGTTCACCACCACGTCGGCGACCTGGCGCGTGGTCAGGCCGAGCGCGGCGGCGCGGTCGGCATCGAAGTGGATCTGGATTTCCGGGAAGCCCTGCTCCACGCTCGACTTCACGTCGGTGTAGTGCGGGTTGTTGCGCAACATCGCCGCAAGTTTCTGCCCGGCCGTCTTCAGGGTATCGAGGCTGTCGCTGCGCACCTCGATTTCCAGCGGCGGCGCGAATGCGAACAATTCGGGGCGGGCGAAATCGACCTGCGCGCCGGGATGGCTGGCCATGCTCTTGCGGAAGGCAGCGACCGCCGCGGCTTCGGCCTTGGTGTCGCCACTCTTGTCCATCACGATGCTGAGCTTGCCGATGTTCTCGCCGCTTTCCGTCGGGCTGGCATCCAGGCGCGTGCCCGTGCCGCTGACGCCGTAGCGCAGGCGCACGCCCGGCACCTTCGCGTTCTCGGTGGCGACCTGGTGCAGCACGTCGTCGGTGATGCGCAGCGGCGTGCCCGGCGGCAGCTTCGCGGTCATCTCGACGCGATCCTGCGCCAACTGCGGGATCAGGTCGGCGCCGAGCATCGGCACCAGCAGCAAGGCGCCCACGAAGGCTGCGGTCGCGAACACCACCACCAGCACCGGGCGCTGCAACGCCGCCGGCAACAGGCGCAGGTAGCCGCGTTCGGCGCGCTCGTACGGCGCCATCGAAAGATCGCTGGCCTTGCGCATCACCGGACCGACCACGGCGGACAAGCCGTTCCAGAGTCGCATCACGACCCATGCGAAGCCGTAGCCGATGAAGCGCACCACCCAACCGATGGCACGACCAACCCAGGCGATCGGCTTCTGCCAGCCCTTCTGCGGAGTCCACTGCGGATGCGGCGACTCTTCCGGGAAGCTGTCGAGATTGCGGCCACGGATCGACGACAGCATCGGGATCAACGTCATCGACACGATCAGCGAGGTCGCGACGGCAATCGCCACGGTCAGGGCCTGGTCGCGGAACAGCTGGCCGGCGATGCCCTGCACGAACACCAGCGGCAGGAACACCGCGACCGTGGTCAGGGTCGATGCGACGACGGCCATGCCGACTTCGCGGGTGCCGGCGATCGCCGCATCGACGATGCCGAGCCCGCGTTCGCGCGCCTTGGCGATCGATTCCAGCACCACGATCGAGTCGTCCACCACAAGGCCGGTCGCCAGCGCGAGGCCGCCGAGCGACATCACGTTGAGACTGAGCCCCAGGCGATCCATGAAGAAGAACGTCGAAACGATCGACACCGGCAAGGATAGCGAGATGACGAACGTGCTCCAGCCATCGCGCAGGAACAAGAAGATGATCAGGATGGCGAGCATGCCGCCGATCACCGCGTCCATCTTCACGTCATGGATGGCATTGCGGATGAAGATCGACTGGTCGTCGATGATCTGCAGATCCATGTCCTTGGGCAGGTCGCCCTTGATCGAATCGAGGCGCTTCTGCAATGCATCGGCGGTGGCGACGGTATTGGCATCGCCTTCCTTGTAGATCGCCAGCTCGACCGCTTCGCGGCCTTCGAGGCGGATGATCGCCTCGCGTTCCTTGAAGCCCTGGCGCACCGTCGCGACATCGCCGAGGCGGATCGGCACGGTGCCGCTGCTGCCGCCCTGCGCCGCCGAAGCCGCTGCGATCATTTCCGCCGAACCGCTGCTCGCCGCCAGGCGCGCGAAGCGCAGCGTGGCGTCGCTGCTGCCCGAGCTGCCGCTCTGCACGGTCAGCAACAGGTTGCGGATGGTGTCGATGTTGGGGAACTGGTTGACGGTGCGCACCAGGTAGCGCTGACTGCCCTCTTCCAGGCGTCCGCCGGAGACGTTGATGTTCTCCTGCTGCAGGCGCTGGATCACGGTATCGGCGGTGAGTCCGAGTTGCGCGAGCTTGCGCTGGTCGATGTCGACCTGCACTTCGTCCTCGAGGCCACCAGCCACCTTCACCGCGGCGACGCCGGCGACGGTTTCCAGTTTCTTCTTGAGGTCGTCGTCGGCGTAGCGGCGCAGTCCGACGAGTTGGGTATCGATGCCGTCGGCGCCGGGACGCGCGGTCTTCGGCGCCAACGCGATGCGCACGATCGGCTGCGTCGACGGATTGAAGCGCAGCAGCACCGGGCGCTTGGCGTCCAGCGGCAATTGCAGCGCATCCATCTTGTCGCGCACTTCGAGGCTGGCCTGGTCCATGTTGGTGCCCCAAGCGAACTCCAGCACCACGTCGCTCTGGCCGGTGCGCGAGATCGACTTCATCTTGCGCAGCCCCTTGACCACGCCCAGCGCTTCTTCCGACGGCTGCGAGATCAGCGTTTCGATTTCCGACGGCGCCGCACCGGTGTAATCGGTGCGCACGGTCAGCGTCGGATAGCTGAGATCGGGCAGCAGGTTGACCTTGAGCGCCGCCAGCGCGATCACGCCGAACAGGAACATCGTCACCCAGAACATCGCGACCGTGACGCGACGCCGCGTCGCCAGTGCGATCAACCCGCCCGATGCCTGCTTGGCGTCGTGGCCCTCGTGTCCGTCGGAAGTCGGGTTCATGGCGTCTTTGCGACCTGCGCCGGCGCTGCCGCGGCCTTGCCGTTGATCACCTGCACCGCCACGCCGTCACGCAGCGCGGCCTTGCCCGCGGTCACCACGGGGTCGCCGGACTTGAGTCCCGACAGCACTTCCACCCACTCGCCGTCGACATAGCCGGTCTTGATCGGCACGCGCGCGGCCTTGCCATCGCGCACGGTGAACACCGCGGCCTGGTTGTCGTCCTCGAGCATGGCGATGCGCGGGATCGCCAACGCGCCGGCGCGGCGATCGAACACCACCGCGATGCGGCCGAACATGCCCGGCTGCAACACGCCGCCGCCGTCGAACGCGCAGATGACGCGGAAGGTGCCGCTGCCGGAATCCACCACCGGCGAAATGCGCGTCACCTTGCCTTCGAAGGTCTTGCCGGGCACGGCATCGACGGTCATCGACACCGGCAGGCCGTTGCGGATCGCCTCAAGGCTGCGTTCCGGCACGTTGAGCGTCGCTTCCAGGCGATCGTTCTCGACGATGCGGAAGATCGGCGTGCTGATCTGCACCAGGTTGCCGGCCTTGATCGAACGCTGGGCGATCACGCCGGAAATTGGCGCGGTCACGCGGGTATAGGACAAGTCGAGCTTCGCCAGGTTGAGTTGGGCGCGCGCGTTCTGCAGGTCGAAACGCAGTTGTTCGACATCGTTGGCACTGACCATCTTCTGCTTGGCCAGTTCCTCCGATCGCGCGAGGTTGCGCGCCAGCTTCTCCGCCTGCGCCGAGGTCTGCTGCACGCGCAGGGCCTGCTGCGCGGAATCGATCTGCACCAGTACCTGGCCTTCGCGCACATGCTGGCCTTCCTCGGCGAACACGCGCTCGGCGATGCCCGACGTCTTGGCCACCACCTGCGCATCGCCACGCGCGTCGAGCGGTGCGGTGCCGCTGAAACTCGCGGTCATCTCGCGCACCGACACCGGCGTCACCTCGACGGACACGGCATCGTTGTTCTTGCCATCCTTGCCGCCCTTGCCATCCTTCGTCGCGGCCTGGGCATCACCGGGGCCACCCTGTTTCTTGCAGCCTGCAACAGGCGCCAAAAGCAGGGCCGCGCAGGCAACGGCCAAAGCCGTTCGAAGCAACGGCGCAGTCGGGCGGAAACGCGGCGAAATCGACATAAAAATCAGGCTCTGGCTTTGGTGTGGTAGAAAGATATAACACCCCGGTTCATCGACCAATCTGCCGGAGGTCACCATGACTTCCGGCCCGTGCGTATCGGATGCCTGCCGGGGTGCCCGTAGCGTTGGTCCCGCTGCAGGTGAATGGCGCGATATACTGCCGCGATTGCATGTCACGCGGCCATGTGCCGCACGAACCACGGAACCCGCCGATGCGAATGTCGTTGTTGACGAAGGCCGCCCTCGCTGCCCTTCTTGCCCTGCCCGCGATGGGCCAGGCCGCCGATGCTCCTGCCGCCACGGCGAAGGGCGACGCTGCAAAGGGCAAGGATCTTGCCTATACCTGCCAGGGCTGCCACGGCATCACCGGCTACAAGAACGCCTATCCGAATTACCACGTGCCGATGATCGCCGGGCAATCCGAGCAGTATCTGCACAACGCGCTGATGGACTACAAGGCCGGCAAGCGCAAGCACCCGACCATGCAGGCACAGGCCCAGAGCTTCTCCGACCAGGACCTGGCCAACCTCGCCGCCTACCTCAGCAGCCTGAAGACGAAGTGAGCGCCCCGATGACGAACCGTTCGAAGATTGCCGCGGTCGCCGCGCTCGCCGTCCTGCTGTCCGCCTGTTCCGGTGGCGGCGAAAAAGGCCATGAAGCCAAGGCCGAGGGCGAAGCCCGCCAGACCGCGCCGAATTCGATGGCGAGCATGCCCGCGGGCAATGCCGAACACGGCAAGGCGCTGGCCGAAACCAAGACCGGCACGCGCCAGGCGTGCGCCGAGTGCCATGGTCCCGCCGGCAACGCGCCGATCGATCCGACCTACCCGCGCCTGGCCGGCCAGTACGCCGACTACCTCGAGCACACGCTGCAGATGTATCGCGACGGCGAGCGCCAGCAATCGGTGATGGGCCTGCAGGCGAAGGACCTCAGCGACCAGGACATCGCGGACGTGGCCGCCTACTTCTCGACGCAGAAGAGCGACCTCGGCGATCTCGCCACCGCGCACTGACCGGATCGCATATCGCACATCGAAACAAAGGCGGGCCAAGGCCCGCCTTTGTTTTTGACCGCCGTGCACCTAAACCTAAAACCTAAGGCTTGCCAGCCGCGTCGGTCTTCGGCTGCTCGATCTCCGCGCCCTTCTCGGGCGTGCCGAGCGCCGACGGATCATCGAAATACTTCGACTTGAACGGCACCGCCGGCGGTTTGCGCGCACGCGCGGGATTGTCCTTCACGCCATTGATGCCACCGGCGATTCCGCAACCGCCGCCGAGCGCCAACAGCGAAATCTTGCACTTGATGACGCGCTTGCCGCTGCCATCGAGCGGAATCTCGATTTCCTTGATGCCCTTGCGTACCCATTCCTCGAGCAGGTTCTCATGCGGCACCCAATACGGCTCGAACATCGTGGGATCGTCCTTGCGCGTCTGGCGCTTCACCCAAGACCCTTCCTTGTAAGGATCCTTGATGCGCACGGTGAACTGATCCGCGCCGTACTTCCCGATGCCCGACGTGTCGTACTGGCTGCCATTGGCGCCGCCATTGCGGTTCCCGTTGATCGCGCCATGCGGCTGTCCTGCCACGTTGCGGCTGGATGCGCCCCAATCGTCGCCCTTCAGCGGCGTCGGCGGACCGCCGGTCTTCGCCTGCGTGCCCGCGCCCACGCCACGACCGCTGGGCTGGACGCCGCTGCCATTGCCCGCGGTCGACGATGGCGCGCCAGTCGTTGCCGCGCTTCCGCGCAATGGCGCGTTCGCACCGGATGCCGAAGACGCCGCTGCCGATGACGGCGCCGCGGATGCAGCGGCAGGCGACGGCGGCAAGTTGATCTTGCCGATGCTTTTTGCAGCCAGCGTCGGCATCGCTACCGCCTGCGTGCGCACACCCGGCAACGATGTCTGCTCGACCGGTTCCGGCTCGGGAATGTTCGGCAACGCCTGCGCGTGCAATTCCGGTTGCGGCGGCGCGACCTGCGTCGGCACCTGCGGCATTTGCTGCGGCGGCTGGGTGAATTTCGGGATCGCTTCGGTCGGCTTCGCCACCAGGATCGGCGTCGACGGCGGCAACGGTTGCGGCTGTGGCTGCGGCGCGACGGGCTTGGCCGGCGTTTGCGGCGCCTGCATCTGCATCGCCGATACCGCTTCCGCCTGCGCCTGCACCTGCGATGGCGCGACCGATGCGCTTTCCGGCGCGGCGGATTCTTGCGTCGTTTTCGCTTCGCGCGGCGACGCGCGCGCGACGGTGATCTCGGGCTGTGGTTGCGGCGTGCCGCCACCCTCCTCGTCCGGCGCGCCCTGCCCGATCAGCTGCACCTGCATCGCCAACTCTTCTTCCTGCGGTGGCCGCGCCATGAAGCGCAGGTACATCAGCCACAACAACATCGCCGCGAAGAACAGATTGATCACCAGGCTCGCGATCGCCGAACCGATGCGCAGGCGGCGATTGCCATCGTCCTCGTTGTCCCAGCGATTGCGGAACAGGCTGCGGAAACTCTGCCAGCGGGTGAGCTGCATGCGCGACGCCGGCTTGCGCTTGGGCATTGGGCGCGCGGCCAGCAGCTCACGCAAGTCGGATTCCGGATATGCGGGAGATACCGCTTTCGCCGGCGCAGCGTGCAACCACGTCCGCCAACTCGTCAGGAATGGCGATTCACCCTGCGGGCGGATGGAGCGAAGGGCGCGACGACGACTGCGCAGGGCTGCTGCGAGATCATCGGGCCCGAACATGGATCAGCCGTGGCCCTGCTGGATCGGCGACTGTCCGGCGTCGTCTCGCTGGTAATACGGCGCGTCGCCGGTGTCGTGATCGGTGGCGTCGCGCACCGCGGTCACGCCGGGCACGCGTTCCAGCAAGGTCTTCTCGATCCCCTGCTTCAAGGTGACGTCGGCCATGCCGCAGCCGTGGCAACCGCCACCGAAGCGCAGCGTCACCACACCCTCGGCACTCACTTCCTCCACGCGCACGTTGCCGCGGTGCGAAGCGAGTTGCGGATTGATTTCGTTTTCCACGATGTAATGCACGCGTTGGGCCAGCGAAGCGTCTTCGCCCGGCGCTTCGCCCTTCACTTTCGGCGCGCGGATCTGCAACTGGCCACCGGTCGCCTGCGCCACGTAATCGATGCTGGCGCCATCTAGCGCGGCGACGCTGGCGGCATCGATCCACAGGGTGAAGCCCGCGCAGTCGACTGCCCATTCATCGCCGGAAAGATCGCCGGGCGCGGCGAATTCGAGGCGCACGTCGGCGCGCGGGGTCCCGGCATGCAGCGCGGACAGCTTCACGCCGAGGCCGGGAATGTCCTCGCGTTCGATCAGCTTGCGGAAATGCGCCTGCGCGGTTTCGGAGATATCGATCATGCCGGTATTCTAGCTGCCCCGGTGTCCGACCCGAGCCACCTTCAGGAGTTCCCATGTCCGACATGATTCCCTTGGTTCAGGCCCATTGCAGCCCGCGCTCCGGCGCGTCGCACCGGCTGGGCGAGGCGGAACTGCGCGACCTGCTGCCGCAGGTGCCCGGCTGGGAGCTGGTCGAGGACGGCCACGCCATCAGCAAGACCTTCCACTTCGACGACTACTACCGGACGATGGCCTTCGTGAACGCCCTGGCGCTGGTCGCCCATCGCGAGGACCACCACCCCGACCTGTCGGTGCACTACAACCGTTGCGTGGTCCGCTATTCGACCCACGACGTCGGCGGGTTGAGCGAGAACGATTTCATCTGCGCGGCGAAAGCCGACGCACTGACGAATTGAATCAGCCGAGCTTGTCCAGCACGTCGCGCAACTCCGGCGCCAGCGGCGCATCCAGAACATAGTCGGTACGCCCGCCATCGAGCGCGAAGCGCAGTGACGATGCGTGCAGGAACAACCGGCGCAATCCGGCCTGGTCGCGCAGGCGGCGATTGACCTCCTCGTCCCCGTATTTGTCGTCGCCCGCGACCGGATGGCCGAGGTGCTGCGCATGCACGCGGATCTGGTGGGTGCGCCCGGTGTCGATCTTCACCTCGCAATAGGAATGGCCGCCGAAGCGTTGCAGCAGCTTGAAGTGGCTGAGCGATTCCTTGCCGATGTCGTTGACCTGCACGTGGCGTTCGCCGCCCTGGCGCAGTCCGATGTGCAGCGGCGCGTCGACGTCCATGGTGCCGTTGGGCATCTTCCCGACCAGCAAGGCGAGATAGCGCTTGTCGATGCCGGCGCCGTGGTCCTCGCGCATCAGCGCCTGCAGTTCGCGCAGCGCCGAACGCTTCTTGGCGACGATCAGCAGGCCCGAGGTGTCGCGGTCGAGGCGATGGACCAGCTCCAGCGACTCGTTCGGGCGCAGGGCGCGCAGCGATTCGATCGCACCATGGCGGATGCCGCTGCCGCCGTGGCTGGCCAGTCCCGAGGGCTTGTTGAGGGCCAGCAGGCGGGCGTCCTCGAAGACGATTGCGGCATCCAGCGCCGCCAGCAGGCTCTTGGGCGGCGGAGCGGACTCCCCGGCTTCCTCCAGCCGGACCGGCGGGATCCGGACCTCGTCACCGGCCGCGAGCTTGCGCTCGGGCTTGCCGCGGCCGCCGTTCACCCGCACCTGGCCGGAGCGGACGATCTTGTAGATCAAGGACTTGGGAGCACCCTTGAGCTGGCCCAGCAGGAAGTTGTCCAGCCGCTGGCCATCCCGATCCTCTGGGACCCGGACCATGCGGACTCCGGCGCTGGCGGTTGACGTTCCTGAATTGGCCATGCTCGATCTGATACACTATAAGGACGGGACAAGTTCCTGATTTCGCTGCGATCTTTGGCCGAAAGCCTGCCGCAGCGAATCCGCGCAACCGGCACCACCGTCCACGGGGCGGCCATGTTAACCGGCTGGGCGGCAGCGAACGCGAAACGTCGGACGCATTCGTGCATCCGTGCTGCACATACCGCCGCGTGGCGTGGCTCTTTCGGGAGCGACGCGGCCGGCATCCACAATTTGAACAGAACGATCAAGCGCTCCCGCGGTCCGCCGTGGTGTTGTAGCGCTGGAATCCTCCCAGGCCCGCGCAGCGATGCGCGGCCAGCGGTCTCCAGAGGCACGATGCCCGGTGTTCCGCGCCGCAGAGCGCAGGGAACACAACAATGAAGCGCATGCTGATCAATGCGACGCAGGCGGAAGAACTCCGCGTCGCCATCGTCGATGGACAGAACCTGTACGACATCGACATCGAGCAACCCTCGAAAGAACAGAAGAAGTCCAACATCTACAAGGGCAAGATCACCCGCGTCGAACCGTCGCTGGAAGCGGCATTCGTCGAATACGGTGCGGAACGCCATGGCTTCCTGCCCCTGAAGGAAATCTCCCGCGACTACTTCCAGCCCGGCGTCGACCACCGCAGCGGCAACATCCGCGAGCTGGTGCGCGAAGGCCAGGAAGTCGTCGTCCAGGTCGAGAAGGAAGAACGCGGCAACAAGGGCGCGGCCCTGACCACGTTCATCTCGCTGGCCGGCCGCTACATGGTGCTGATGCCGAATTCGCCCAGCGCGGGTGGCGTCTCGCGCCGCATCGAAGGCGACGACCGCGCCGAGTTGAAGCGCGCGATGGACGCACTGGCAATTCCCGACGGCATGGGCGTGATCATCCGCACCGCCGGCGTCGGCCGTGATGCCGAAGAACTGCAGTGGGACCTCGACTACCTCTTGTCGGTGTGGAAGGCGATCGCCGAAGCCGCGCTGAGCAAGCCGTCGCCGTTCCTGATCTACCAGGAATCGCGCCTGATCATCCGCGCCCTGCGCGACTACATGCGCCCGGACATCGGCGAGATCCTGGTCGACACGCCGGAGATGTACGCCGAGGCGCGCGAATTCGTCGAACAGGTGATGCCGCAGTCGCTGCGCAAGCTGAAGCCCTATACCGACGATACCCCGCTGTTCAACCGCTTCCAGATCGAATCGCAGATCGAGAGTGCCTACGAGCGCGAAGTGCGCCTGCCCTCCGGCGGCGCGCTGGTGATCGACCAGACCGAAGCCCTGACCGCGATCGACGTCAACTCGGCGCGCGCGACCAAGGGCGGCGACATCGAGGAAACCGCGTTCCATACCAACTGCGAAGCGGCCGAGGAAGTGGCCCGCCAGCTGCGCCTGCGCGACCTCGGCGGCCTGGTGGTGATCGACTTCATCGACATGGAATCGAACAAGCACCAGCGTGAGGTCGAGAACCGTCTCCAGAACGCCCTGCGCTCCGACCGCGCACGCGTGCAGCTGGGCCGCATCTCCAAGTTCGGCCTGATGGAAATGAGCCGCCAGCGCCTGCGTCCGTCGCTGGGCGAAGCCAGCCAGATCGTCTGCCCGCGTTGCGAAGGCCACGGCCGCATGCGCAGCGTCGAGTCGCTGTCGCTGTCGATCCTGCGTCTCGCCGAAGAGCACGCGATGAAGGACAACACCGGGCAGGTCCTGGTGCAGGCGCCGGTCGAGATCGCCAACTACCTGTTGAACGAAAAGCGCCGTGCGCTGAGCGAAATCGAGAAGCGCCACGACGCGCCGATCGTGCTCGTCGCCGACGAACAACTGCATACCCCGCACTACGAAGTCACCCGCATCCGCGAGAACGAGTTGGGCGAGGAAACCTCGCGCCCGAGCTACCACCGCGGCACGCCGCGCAAGGTGCCGACGCATGCGCTGAGCAAGTCGCACCTCAACATCCCCGAGCCGATGGTCAAGGCGGTGAAGCATGCGCAGCCGGCACCGGTCCGCGCCGAAGCGCCTGCCCCGGCGCCAGTCGCGCCGCCCGCCCCGGTTGCGGCACCCGCACCGGTCAAGCGCAAAGGCCTGCTCGGCCGCATCGTCAGCGCGATCGTCGGTGGCGACGAGACGCCGGCGCCCGCGCCCGCCCCGGCCCCCGTGCAGACGCAGACCGCGCGCAATGATCGCGGTGGCAACAAGCGCGATCGTGACGACCGCCGCCAGCGCGACAACCAGCAGCGCGGCCAGAGCGGCAACGGCCCGCGCCAGCAGCAGGCAACCCAACAGAGCGGGCAACGCGACCGCAGCGACAAGCAACAGGGCCAGCAGCAGAACGCCCAGAAGCAGCCGCAAAACAACAAGCAGCAACAGCAAAAGCAACGCGACCAGCAGGAACAGGTCGCCGCTCCGCAGATTGATGCACAAGGCAGCGAACACGCCGCCGCGGTGAACGGCGAGCAGCGCGAATCGCGCAGCAACCACAACCGTCGTCGCAACCGCAATCGCCGCGGTCGTGGCGAAGGCGCTGCTGCCGGACAGGAAGCCACGGTCGACACCAACGTCGAACAGCTCGATGCCGCAGCGGCAGCTGCTGCAACAGTAGTGACCGCGCAGGAGGCCGTTGCAGCACCGGTCGTTGCTCCGACGCCGGCACCCGCACCCGCTGCAGTTGAAGCGGTCGAGGAAAAAGCTGCGACTGCTGCCGGTGAAGCCGCCGAAACCGATACCGACGCAACGCCCGCCGACGATGCCGACAAGCCGAAGCGTCGCCGTGGTCGCCGCGGTGGCCGTCGTCGTCGCAAGGGTGGCGTCGAAGGCGAAGCCGGCGATGACGTTTTCGATGAAGTCGAAGGCGAGGAAACCGCTGCCAGCAGCATCGGCAACGGCCACCAGCCCGAGTTCGAGTTCGACGATCTCGAAGCCGCCACGCCCGTGCAGCCGCAACCGGTCGCGCCCGCTCCGGTGCAAACCGCTCCCGCACCCGTGCAGGAAGCGAGCCCTGCAGCGAACGAATCCGTTCCTGCGCCTGTCGCCGCAGTGGAACCCAAGGCGGAAGAAACGCAGGCCGTGGCCGAAGCGGCTCCCGAACCGGTGACCGCACCGGCGCCGGTCGCTGCCGGCCCGGGTCCGTCGACGATGTTCGCCAATGCCCGCCCGCGCGAAACCAGCCAGGCGATGCCGTTGTCGGCAGCGATCGCAGTGTCCCTGGTGGATTCGATGCGGATGCCGCCGCGTCCGGCAACGCCGGCACCCGTGACCCAGCCACAGGCTGAGGCGGAAACCGGCGTGACTGCGCCGGAAACCAATACGGCTTCCGAAGCCGCGGCCGAGGCACAGGAAGAAGCGACGCCTGCCGATGCTGCCGCCGAGGCAACCGAGTCGGCGACGCCGACTGTTCCGCACTTGTCCGGCGAAGAAATCGAACGCGCCCACGACGCCTGAAGCGGCATCGACGACTGAAAGGAAAAACGCCGGTCATGCCGGCTTTTTTTCATTGCAACGGACGATCCGCGATCACACCACGTCGGCGGTATCGACCATCCCATACTGACTTGCGAGGCGCGCGAGCGCGACGGTGTCGCGAATGCCGAGCTTCTCGAATGCGCGCGACTTGTGGGTATTGACGGTCTTGGCGCTCAACGACAGGCGCTTGGCGATCTCTTCCTGGCGCAATCCGCGCAAGAGCAGCAGCGAGACTTCGAGTTCGCGACCGGAGAGACCATCAAAGGGCGAACCATCGCCACTGACCGATGACAGGGCAATCGCCTGAGCGACGCTGCTGGCGAGATAGCGCTTGCCGCGCGCGACATCGCGCACCGCGCGCACCAGCTCGGATGCATCACCGCCCTTGCCGACATAACCGCTGGCGCCGGCATCGAGCAGACGTTTCGGCATCGGGCCATCTTCCAGCACCGACACTGCGATGACTTTCGTTTCCGGCAGGCTGCGGGTGATGCGCTCGGTCACTTCCAGTCCGCTCAGGCCCGGCAGGTGGATGTCGCAGAGCACGACGTCGGGTTTGAGCTGGCGCACCTGCGCCAACGCCACCTCGCCGGTGTCGGCTTCGCCGACCACTTCGATGTCGACTTCGCCTGCCAGGATCATCTTCATCCCGGCCCGAACCAGTGCATGGTCATCCACCAGATAGACGCGAATCGCCATTCCCAATCTCCTTCCCTGTTGCGAAGAGGTTACCGCCGTCACGAAACCAGGGGAAGTGCGGCAAATCCGGACGACTCTGTCAGGGAAGTCCGGTCCGGCAGCCTGATCAAGTGCGATGTTGGCGGAAGCAGTGAGATTGATTCGGGCCATCCATGGCCCTCACCCGTTACGCGGGCAGCTTTCGCTGTCCAGATCGGCAATCCTGCCGATTTGTCGAACTCACATCGCGAGTCATGCGAGAATTGACGTACAGGAGAGATGGCCGAGTGGTTTAAGGCACCGGTCTTGAAAACCGGCGAAGGGTTAAACCTTCCGTGGGTTCGAATCCCACTCTCTCCGCCATTACCCGATCCGTTGAGTGACGCTTGGCCTCCTCGCCAATGGCGACACGGTGACCTTTACCTTGAGTTGCAAGGTGAACTAGGCAACCGGGCCTGCCGCATGGTCATCTCGCCGATTTTGCGGCAGGGACGGCTGGCGTACCTTGGGAAGGGCGCGCCCTGTTGTCTTCTGCTTCCTGGATGGTGCCGGTGCGCTCCAGTTCGTCCAGCAGGCGCTCGATGCCGAGCGTGATTCGATGGTCCTTGCCGAAAGCTTTTTCGTCCGCCGCCGCCGCTTGCTGGAGATAGGCTCTCGCCTCTCCCTTCCGTCCCGAAAGCACCGCGGAGAAAGCAAGGTAGCGCAATGCGTTGTGCGTCATCACGTTGGCGCTCACCGCCCTGCGCATGTCCTTTGCGTCCGCCAGCAACCCCTCGAACAATCGCTCCGCTTCCGCATAGTCCTTGTTCCGGTAGGCCAGTTTGGCGCGAACGTATCTGACCGTGAATCGGTACGAATCGCCCGGACCGAAATACGCATCCGCGTCGCGCGCGCATTGCTCCAGCAACTTCCGGGCTTTTTCCGGGTCGCCGCCTTCGTAGCGGTCGAGCAGTAGGCTGGCATAGAACAGCCTGGCTTCCGGCTGGGGCAGGCGCTGGACTTCTCCCAGGCGAAGCAGGTCCTCATAAAGCGTAACCGCTTCCTTCTTGAAGGCATGTATCCGCTTCGGGTCTTCCGACATCGCCGCCAGCTTGTTGGCGACATTCAATTTCGCGCGCATCGTCATGTCGTGGCTGTCGCCCAACGTGGCTTCCAGGATGCGCAGAGCCTCGCCTGCCTTGGCCAGTCCGGTCTCGCGATCGCCGCGCAGCGTCGAGTCGATGTTCGATTCGGTCCACAACGCATCGGCGTACTCCGGATGCCGGGTGCCGTAGGTCGCGGCGATGATCTTCTCCCCGCGCGCCAGCGAATCGATGCTCTCCTTTTCCTTCCCGGTGAAGAACTGGCCGTGCGCGAGAAGGATCCAGGCGCGCCCGGTTTCGGGATGATGCTCGCCGAGGGTGCGACGCCGGCTTTGCAGCAAAGACTCCGCCACCGCCACCGCTTCCTTGAGCCGGTCCATCGCGATCAGGGTCCGCACCAGCGCGATCCTGGCCTCGTTGCCGGTAGTGGGATCGCGGTCCTTCGACAGGGCTATTGCTTCGTCGAGATCCTGTTCGGCCCGGGCGCGGCGATACAGCCGCGACAGCCAGAACCCCCGCATCGACAGCAACGCGGCGACCGCTTCGGTGTCGCCGGTCTTGCGCGCAAAGGCCACGGCGCTGTCCAGCGTGGACAGCGCGGCGGTGCGGTTGGTCATGCCCCATTGGGCGATCGCCAATTCGTTGAGCAGGCGCAATCGGGGGGATGCCGTTTGCGCACCCGCGGCGTCGCCGAGATCCCGCAGGCCCTTCGCGGCGACTTCCCCGGCTTCCGCGTGTTTCGCCTCCGCGTTCAGCAGCGATGCCAACACGGCCGCGTTCTCGATCTGCGGCCCGTCCGTGCCCTGCACCAGCGTCGAGGCTTCCTCCGCCAAACGCCGGGCCCGGTCGTACTCGCCGAGCACGGCATAGTTCTTCGCCAGGACCGACAGCGCGCGGGCCAGCACGCGGGGCTGTGCTTTCAGATCCAGGAGACGAAGTTGCCCTTCGGTCCGGGCGATCAGGTCCATCGAAGAGAAACGCGTTTCGCCCAGTCCCGACAGTACCGCCGTGCCCATCGTCGACTCAAACAAACGGCTGACGGTCTCGGTCGCCGCCACTTCCGCCCTCGCATGCTGCTGTTTCCAGGCGAAGAACGCCGCGCCGGAGACGAACAGGCAAACGGCCAGCGCCACCACGACGACCAGGGCGCGGTTCCTGCGCAGGAACCTGTCGAAGCGGTAGAAGGGTTCGTCGCGGCGCAGGGCGATGGGCCGCTGCGCCAGGTACGATCTCAAGTCCTTCGCGATGTCGTCGGCGCTGGTGTAGCGTTCGGCGGGGTCCGCTGCGACGCACTTCGCGGCGATCGCGCTGAGGTCGCCCGCCAATTCCGCCGCAAGCGCATCGGCTGTCGCATGCCCGCTGGCCCGGACGGTTGACCCGGAAGCGTTGGCGGCGAGTTTCTCCATCGGAACGGGCACCAGCGGCGCCTTGGCGACGTGGGGCAAGCGCATCGGGAACGGCGCCTCGCCGCACAACAGCCGGTACATCACCATGCCGACGGCGTGGATATCGATGGCCACGCTGGGCTCGCCGCCCCGATAGACTTCCGGCGCGACGTGGCCATAGGAAACCGCGATGCGCCGCGCCCGGGCGCCTTCGTCCAGCATCGAGGACAACCCGAAATCGATGACCTGCAGTTGGCCATCGCCGGCGACCAGCAAGTTGGACGGCTTGATGTCCTGGTGGAGCACGAGCTTGCGGTGCGCGTAACCGACGGCATCGCAAAGCTGCAGCAGCAACCCGATCCTTTCGCGCAGGCCGGCATGGCGCTCGTCGCACCATTGGTCGATCGGCTCGCCTTCGACGTGGCGCATCGCGAACCAGGGATGACCGTCGTCTTCGATGCCGCCGTCGATCAACATCGCGATGTGCGGATGATCGAGGTGGGCGAGATTGTTGCGCTCGCTCAGGAAGGCGGCAATCAAGGGCGGCGAAGACAGTTCGGCGCGGATGCACTTCAGCGCCACCTGTTGCCGGTACTGGCCATCGGCGCGACTGGCCCGATATATCGTCCCCATGCCGCCGGTCGCGAGAGTCTCCTCGATACGCCACGGCCCCAGCAGGGTGCCGAGCCTCGCATCCGCCGCGGCCCGGCGCGCTTCCGCGTCGTCGGCCGTCTTTCCGGTCCGGATCGCGGGAAAGGCCGCGTCCAGGACCTGCGCGCCTTTGTCCGCCGCCAGCAACGCGGCCAGGGCTTCGTGCAAGTCGGGACGGACCACTTTCAGCTGCTTCAACGCCCGTGCCCGCTCCGCCACCGGCATGTCCACGTAGTGGTCGAACAGACGCAACGCTTCGGCAAGGATCTCTGGCATGTCTCTTCGGGAGTCCGGGCTTGCGTCCTTCGCGATGCGGGTTCGCCGCTTCAGGCGGACGGGATCGGATGTTGCGGGTCGCACGCGGTATCGCCCAACCGCTGGAACAGGAAAGCGCGCGCCTTGCGCCAATCCCGGCGCACCGTCCTCTTGTGCAGGTGAAGCATTTCCGCGATTTCCTCTTCCTCCAGGCCGCCGAAAAAGCGCAGTTCGGCCACCCGCACCAGGCGCGGGTCGACCCGGCCCAGATCGGTCAAGGCCTGGTCGAGCGTGATCAATTGTTCGGGGCCGAGGCCATCGCTGATGTTGTCGGCTTCCCACAGTTCGAGGATGGCGACACCGTGGCCGTGCTTGTCGGTCAACGCCCGGCGCGCTTCGTCGACCAGCACGAAGCGCATGGCGCGGACGATCAGTGAAGTCAGGTGCGAGCGGCCTTCCAGGGTCAGGTCGGCGCCGCAAAGGCGAAGCCAGGCTTCGCTGATCAGGGAAGTGGGCGAACGCAGCGTCTTCCGCTGCCGGATCAGCGAGGCCGCGATCCGGTGCAGGTCCTGGTACAGCAACAGGTAGACCCGGTCCCACGCCGCCGCATCGCCGCCTTGCGCGGTCGCGATCAGGTCGGTCAGCGATTCCAGCGCCTTCGCGGTGACTTCCAACTCGGCAGATCGGAACGCTTGCACATCGCACCTCTGAAAGCAGCCCTGGGTCACGCCCGGTTGTTCCCGATCATCCATGAATCCGCCCTTCCGTGCCGCATGCGCCGCGGACACGCGCGAACGGACAGGCGGCTCATTTTCACGCAGTTGAGCGCGGCGTCCGCGGCTTGCGGGCCCCCATCCGTGACGGGAATCGCGGTTCCAGATGCCGGTCGGCACGTCGATGTCCCCTGCACGCGCGGGATCTCGATACCCCGGGTGGACACCGCTCGCCCGATGGGTGAAGCCATGGCCCGGCCCTCTGGAGCTGTCGATCGAACAGGGAGGGACCTTGGGGTCGGGTCATGGCTTCAGCCACCGCGCCGGACGCGTGGGCACGTACCGCCTTTCAGCAACGAACAACGAAAGAAGCCAAGAGCGAACGCAATGAAACTGCATTTTCGGAAATACGTATCCACGTCCACCGGCGTGCTTCCGTGGCTGCGTTCGCGAACGCACCTGCTCACCTACCTGTTGCTCTGCTCGTTATGGTTCACGGGAGCCGCGAAGGCCCAGGTGGCGGGCACGGCCACGACGGCGGGCCAGGGACAATACAAGGACAACCTGTTGTGGCTCGACCTGACCGGCTACAGCGACGCAACCGCGCGAAGCGCCAGCGGCCAGAACTTCAGCATCCCCCTGCCCGACGGATCGACGCTCTCGTTCAACCTGCAGCGCACCGCCGGCAGCGCGACCAGTTTCGACGATGTGACCGCTCCAACATGGTCGGGTTCGGTGATCGGAAATTCCGGCGCGAACGGCGCCTATTCCGGCATTCCCGGTCGTCCCTTCATCTATGGAGGCAGCGGGAATTTCACTTTCCAGGTCAGCAATATCCAGGTGAAGGATTCGGCCGGCAATACGCGCCCCTACACGCTGTTCGTGGCGGATGCCGAAAGCACGGGCATATGCAATTTCTGCAACATTTCCGCTCCCGTCAATGTTCCGGAAAGCCTCACGTTCACGACGAATGGCGGCAACTGGCAGCAGGTGGAATTGCTCAAGGCGCTGAGCGGCAATGCCGCTACCGAAACGCTGGCTGGCGTGGGCTCCACGACCGCTACCTGGACCGGCACCAGCAATACCGATAACGGCTCGGTCATCCTGAGCACCGCCAACCCCACCACGCTGACCATTTCCGCAGTCGCCCAAGGCACCGCGATTGGCGGCTCGCGGCAAGGCGCCGCCTTCGGCATCATGATGCCGAAGGTCACGCTCACCAAGGCCTTGGCCACGACGGGGCGGGCCAACGACAGCGATCAATTCAAAATGGCCATGGCCTATGACACGCCGTCCGTGAGCCTGGGCACGACCACCACCACCGGAAGCGGGGCGACGATCGCCAACGGCACGGTGTCGCTCAACACGCTTCCCTCCGTGCCACTGACCCTGTCCGAAACCATGGCGGTCGGCAGCGCTTCGCTCCTGGCCAGCTATCTGGGCACCCTCAGTTGCAGCAATGCCCGCGCAGGCAGTTCGACCAGCCTGCCCAGCGGAACCGGGACTTCGTTCAACCTCACGCCGGCGGCCGGCGACCTGATCACCTGCACACTCACCAACGTCCCGACCACCGCCAATCTGTGGATCACCAAGACCAATGGATCCGGCGGCACATTGACGTTGGGGACTTCGACCACATACCAGATCGTCGTCCACAACGACGGCCCGGCCGCGGCAAACAATGCCGTGTTGCGCGACCCCGCCGCGGCGCATCTTGCTTGCACCACCGTGACTTGTGGCAGCGCGACCGGAGGCGCAGTCTGCCCGGCCGTGTCGATCGCGGCCCTGCAAAGCGCGGGAGGCGTCATCATCCCCACGTTCCCGCCCAGCAGCGCGTTGACCTTCATGGTGACCTGCACGGTCAATTAGGTTGGTCGGCGGAAGCGGCGGGATTGATTCGGGCCATTCCGGCCCTCCCCTTTATCGGGCGGGAAGATAGGCGCGCGCTGCCATTACCCGATCCGTTCCGCTCCACCCATGTACGGACGCAACGCTTCGGGCACGGTGATGCTGCCATCCGCGTTCTGGTAGTTCTCCATGACTGCGATCAGCGCACGCCCGATCGCCACGCCCGATCCGTTGAGCGTATGCACCAGTTCCGGCTTGCCGCTCTCGGGATTGCGCCAGCGCGCCTGCATCCGTCGCGCCTGGAAATCGCCGCAGTTGGAGCAGGAGGAAATCTCGCGATAGGTGTCCTGCGACGGCAGCCAAACCTCGAGGTCGTAGGTCTTGCGCGCGGAGAAGCCCATGTCGCCGCTGCACAACAACATGCGCCGGTACGGCAGGCCAAGTTTTTCCAGCACCGCTTCGGCGCAACGCGTCATCCGTTCGTGTTCGGCGTCGCTGTCTTCAGGCCTGGTGATCGACACCAGTTCGACCTTCTCGAACTGGTGCTGGCGGATCATGCCGCGGGTATCGCGCCCCGCCGAACCGGCTTCGGCGCGGAAGCACATCGAATGCGCGGTGGCGCGCATCGGCAACCTCGCGGCATCGACGATCTCGTCGCGCACAAGGTTGGTCAGCGGCACTTCGGCGGTGGGAATGAGATAGCGCTTGTGATCGCCGAGTTGCGTCGAGAACAGGTCTTCCTCGAACTTCGGCAACTGGCCGGTACCGCGCATCGATTCCTCGTTGACGATCACCGGGACATTGGTTTCTTCGTAGCCGTGCTCGCCGCCATGCAGATCGAGCATGAACTGCGCCAACGCGCGATGCAGTCGCGCCAGTCCGCCACGCAGCACGGTGAAGCGCGCACCGCTCAGCTTGGCCGCGCTTTCGGCATCGAGCCAGCCGTTGCGAGCGCCGAGCTCGACGTGATCCTTGACCGCGAAATCGAAGCTGCGCGGCGTGCCCCAGCGCGCCTGTTCAACGTTGGCGGTTTCGTCTTCGCCATCGGGAACGGAGGCATCGGGAAGATTGGGAATGCCGAGCGTGATCGCCTCGAGTTCGCCACGGATGGCATCGAGGCGCGTCTCGCTGGCCTTCAACTCATCGCCGAGACCGGCGACCTCGGCCAGCAACGGCGCGACATCTTCGCCCTTGGCCTTGGCCATGCCGATGGCCTTGCTGCGGGTATTGCGCAGGTTCTGCAGCTCCTGGGTACGCACCTGCAGCGATTTGCGCTCGCCTTCCAGCCGCTCCAGCACCGCGACGTCCAGGGAATAACCACGGCGCGCCAGTTGGGTGGCGAGGCCGGCGGGATCGGTACGGAGCTGCTGCGGATCGAGCATGGGTCAGGGGCAACATGAATGACCTGCCATTATCGCCCAGAGCGGCACGGCGCATCCGTGCCAGAATCAGGTTCCGGTCAATTTTTTCCGGCCGATTCCTCCCCCGAGCATGACCGAATTCATCCAGAAAATCCGAAATTCCAGCGTATTCCAGTACATCTCCGCCTTCGCACGCCGTGGCAACACGCCTTGGCTGCTTGCCGCCATCGGTGTCGGTTTTCTGTTGTTCCTGCTGATGTGGGGCCATAACCGCAAGCAATTCTTCACCGTCGAGCCGGTGGCGAAAACCGATACCGACCAGGAATACGCGCCGCTACCGACACCGACGCCGGGCGGCTCCATCACCGATACGCCGACCGCCGGCCCTTCCGCGGATTCCGGCAACCGGCCGCGCCTGCTCGAACCGCCGAAGCCGCCTCCGGTGGCCAAGGCGCCGCCGCCCACCGAAACTGCGCCGGCTGCCAATGCGGCAACTGCCGGCCATGGTTCGAATGTGGCGAATGGCGCGACCACCGCCGCGGTGCCGATCAGCCAGCCACCGCCCGCATATCCGCGCAATGCGATGCAGATGTCGCGCGAGGGCCGCGTGCGCGTGCGCGTCGACATCGATGCCGACGGCGTGCCGACCGACAGCAGCCTGGTCGAATCGAGCGGCGATCACGACCTCGATCGCGCCGCGTTGCAAGGCGTGCGTCGCTGGCGCTTCAAGCCGGCGATGGCGCATGGCGCGCCGGTCGCCAGCAACGTGACGGTGCCGATCGAGTTCCGCCTCAACCAGTAATCGCTGTCGCGACGGATCAGGCAGTGGTGCGTGCCCGCGCCACCATCCACGTCATTGCCAGCATCGCCAGCAGCACGCAGATCGCCCCGGTGCCCAGCAGCGGCGCCAGCGAGTCTTCGTTGCCGTGGCCGGAAAACAGCAGGAGCAATCCGATTGCGAGCGACAGCGCGCCAAGCTCGTGCAGGAGGAACTGGATCGATTTGAGCTTGCCGGTGATACCCGGCAGCCACAGTCGATGGATCGTGGCGTAGATGAAGGAGAACACGAACCCCACCAGCATGATGTGCGCGTGGGCGGGCATCTCCGAATGATTGCGCGACGCGGCCATGTAGATGCCGAGGCATAGCCCGGCGATGGCGAACATCAGTCCGCACAGCAGAAACTTGCGATCGATACCCATCTCACCGACTCCTTGGCTGCCCCGGGGTTCCGGCGGAGTATGGGAGCGCTTCCGGCACCGGGCAACGGGAAGCGGATGAACGGAGGCGTATGGATCAGTCGCCGCGCAGGTCGAACCCGAGGCTGCGCATCGAAGCGGCGAAGCCGGGATAGGAGGTCGCGACGTTGGCGGTATCGCGGATCGTGACCTCGCCGGACGCGCATTGCGCGCCTACTGCGAAGGCCATCGCGATGCGATGGTCGCCATGGCTTTCGATGATTCCGCCGTGGAGGGTACCGCCATGGATGTCGGCGCCATCCGGTGTTTCATCGACGCGAATGCCGAGGGCGCGCAGGCCATTGGCCATCGCGGTGATGCGGTCGGATTCCTTGACGCGCAATTCGGCGGCACCACGCACGCGAGTCACGCCATCGGCGAGTGCGGCGGCGATGAACAGCGCCGGGAATTCGTCGATCATGTCGGGCACGCAATCGGGCGGCACATCGATGCCGCGCAATGCCGTTGCGCGCACGTGCAGGTCGGCGACCGGTTCACCACCCTCCCCGCCTGCGTTTTCGATGCGGATGTCGGCGCCCATCAATTCGAGCGCGCGCAATAGCCCAGTGCGACGCGGGTTCATTCCCACCTGCTCCAGCACCAGTTCGGAACCCGGGACGACGCAACCGGCGACCAGTGCGAATGCCGCCGAGGAAAAGTCGGCCGGAACTTGAATATCGGTGGCGGCCAGTCGGTGTCCGCCCTCCACTTCCGCCCACCCCTCGCCGAAACGGATCGGCCAGCCGAAGGCTTGCAGCATGCGTTCGCTGTAGTCGCGGGTCGGATGCGGTTCGGTCACGCGCGTGGTGCCATCGGCGTAAAGGCCCGCCAGCAACACCGCGGACTTCACCTGCGCGCTGGCGACCGGCGATGCGTAATCGATGCCGTGCAACGCTTGTCCGCCGTGGATATGGAGCGGCGGCAGACCACCTTCCTGCGTATCGATGCGCGCGCCCATCTGCGCGAGCGGATCGGCGACACGGCGCATCGGTCGTTTCGAGAGCGACTCGTCACCGACCAGCGTGCTGTCGAATTTCTGCGTCGCCAGCAATCCGGCCAGCAGGCGCATGCCGGTGCCGGCATTGCCGCAATCCAGCGATCCCTGTGGCGCCTTCAGGCCATCGATGCCGACACCGTGGACGATGCGCTGCGAGGGCGACGGGGTTTCGATCCTCACGCCGAGTTGCGCGAAGACGTTGGCGGTCGCCCGGGTGTCCTCGCCCTCGAGGAAACCATCGATCCGCGACACGCCATCGGCCAGTGCCGCCAGCATGATGGCCCGATGCGAAATCGACTTGTCGCCGGGAATCGCGACGCGCCCCTGCAACGGCCTGCCCTGCTTCGCGATCCACTCGCTCATCGGACGGCGTCCAGCGCAGCCAGCAGCTTCGCGTTCTGTTCAGCGGTCCCGACGGTAATGCGCAGGCAATCGGGCAGTCCGTAACCGCCCATCGGCCGCAACACGACGCCGTGCCCGCGCATGGCGTCGTCGATGCGGGAAGCGCCCTCGCCGAAACGCACCAACAGGAAATTGGTCTGCGACGGAAACACGAACAAGCCGCGCGAACGCAGCGCATCTGCCAGGCGCTCGCGCTCGACCTTGTTCTTGCGCACGCCCTCGACGAGATGCTGCGGATCGCCCAGCGATGCTTCCGCCGCCGCAAGTCCCAACAGGTTGACGTTGAAGCTCTCGCGTACGCGCTCCAGCCAGCCGATCAGCTCCGGCTGGGCGATGCCGTAGCCGACGCGCAATCCGGCGAGTCCATGCGCCTTGCTGAAGGTGCGCAGGACGATCAGGTTGGGATGCTTCGCCACCAGCGGAATGGCGGACGCCCATTCCGGCGCATCGACGAATTCGGCGTAGGCCTCGTCGATCGCGACGATGGTGTCGGCCGGGATTCGCGCGAGGAAACCTTCGAGTGCATCGGCGCCGAACCAGGTCCCGGTCGGATTGTTGGGATTGGCGAGATAGACGAGATGGGTGCTCGCATCCACGGCAGCGGCGATCGCCTCGAGATCGTGGCCAGCGGCCATCGCGTGGTCCATCGGCAGCGCCGGTGCGGCCTTGAACGTCGCCCCCACGGCGGCAGCCGCGATCGAATACACAGCGAACCCGTATTGCGAAGCCACCACACCCGCATCCGGGCCGGCAAACACCTGCGCCAGTTGCATCAGCAATTCGTGGGAACCGTTGCCGAGCACGATCTGCTCGATCGCGACACTAAACTGCCGCGACAACACGCGTTTGAGGTCGCCACCGCGCGGATCGGGGTAGAGCGCGAGTTCGTCGAGGCAACGCTGCACGGCATCGCGCGCTTTCGGGCTCGGGCCGTAAGGATTTTCGTTGGAACCGAGCTCGATCAGCGGCGAACTTGCGGCCCGCCGCAATGCGACTAGGTCATGGCCTGGGTCATAGGCGCGCAGGCCACGGATGGCCGGCTGGACGCGATGCTCCAACATCTCAAAGCACCGCGACCGGATACGAGCCCAACACGCGCACGTCGCCGGCCGCGCTGTTGATTTCCGCCAGGGCATCCTTCAGCGGCGACTCCTCGCGATGGCCGCTGACATCGATGAAGAAGGCGTACTGCCACAACCCTTCATGCGAAGGCCGCGATTCGATGCGGTTCATGCTGATGCCGCGGCGCGCCAGTGGTTCCAGCACGCCATAGAGCGCACCGGGACGATCGCGGATGAAGACCAGCAGCGAGGTGCGATCGTGACCGGACGGCGGGAACAGCGAGCGCCCGATCACCAGGAAGCGCGTGGTGTTGTCGCCGCGATCCTCGATTGGTCCGGCGATCGTCTTGAGGTTGTAGACCAGCCCCGCGGACTCTCCGGCGATCGCCGCGGCGTCGTCGGCGTTGCGGGCGCGACGCGCGGCTTCGGCATTGCTCGACACCGGGATGCGCTCGGCATGCGGCAGGTGCTGGCGCAACCAGCCACGACACTGCGCCAGCGACAACGGGTGCGAATAGACGCGTTCGACGTCCTCGAGGCGACCGGTGCGCGACATCAGGTTCTGGTGCACGCGCAGGTCGACTTCGCCGCAGATCGTCAGCGGCGAGGTCAGGAACATCTCGAGCGTCGACTGGATGGTGCCCTGCCCGGAATTCTCGACTGGCACCACGCCGAAATCGGCATTGCCGGCGCCAACTTCCTGGAACACTTCCTCGATGCTCGCCAGCGGCAGGCCACGCACCGACTGGCCGAAATGCTTGTGCACCGCCTGTTGCGAGAACGTGCCTTCCGGACCGAGGTAGCCGATCTTCAGCGGTTCCTGCTGGGCCAGGCAGGCCGACATGATTTCGCGGAACAGGCGCACCAGCACTTCGTCGCTGAGCGGACCTTCGTTGCGATCGACCACGCGCCGCAAGACCTGCGCTTCACGCTCCGGACGGTAATAGTCCACGGCGGCGGCGAGATCACCCTTGGCCTGCCCGACCTGGCGGGCATAGCGGGCGCGCTCGAGGATCAACTCTTCGATGTGGGAATCGAGTCCGTCGATGCGCGCACGCAATGCGGCGAGATCGATGGGAGAAGGTTGGTCAGCCATGGCGTTTCCGGAAATCGTGCATGAAATCGACGAGCACGCGCACGCCGTCGACCGGCATGGCGTTGTAGAGCGAGGCGCGCATTCCGCCGACTGCCTTGTGGCCCTTGAGCCCGATCAGGCCCGCGGCCTGCGATTCGGCGAGAAACACCGCGTCGAGCGCGGCGTCATGCAGCACGAAGGGAATATTCATGCGAGAACGCACCGATGTCACGACATCGTTGCGGTAGAAACCTTTCGAGTCGTCGATGGCGGCGTAGACCATCGCCGCTTTTTCGCCGTTTCTCCGGGAAAATTCAGCGGTTCCGCCCTGCTCGATCATCCAGCGCACGCACAGCCCGAGCAGGTACCAGTTCCACGTCGGCGGGGTGTTGAGCATCGATCCCTGCGCGGCATGCGACGCCCAGGTCAGGATGTCGGCGCGCGGCTGGCCGCGACGCTCGAGCAGGTCCTTGCGGATGATCGCGAGCGTGATGCCGGACGGGCCGAGGTTCTTCTGGGCGCCGGCATAGACCATCGCGTAGCGCGAAATATCGGATGGACGCGATGCGATGTTCGAACTGAAATCGGCGATCAGCGGCGCGGTCGTGCCGTCGTCGATATTGTCCGGCAATTCGACGCCGTGGATGGTTTCGTTGGCGGTGACGTGGAAATACGCCGCATCCGGCGAGCGCTGCCACTGCGACTTGTCGGACACCGTGGTGAAACGCGTCGCTTCACTGCTGGCGACGACGTGGGCATCGACTGCGGGAGAGGCCTGCTTCACCGCCATCTTCGCCCAATGACCGGTGACGAGATAATCGGCGCGTTGGTCGCGTTCGGCGAAATTCAGCGGCAGCAACGCCTGCAAGGTGGTTGCTCCACCGGACAGGAACAGCACGGCATGCGATTCCGGAACGTCGAGCAAGGTGCGGACATCGGCCTCGACTTCCGCCGCCAGCGCCATGAACGGTCCGCCGCGGTGGCTGAGTTCGGCCACGCAGGCGCCGGTTCCGCGCCAATCGAGCATTTCCGCTTGCGCCTGCCGCAGCACCGTTTCCGGCAGCACCGCCGGGCCGGCGCTGAAGTTCAGGACGCGCGACATCTCAAGCTCCGAACCAGAACAGCGCGAGCAATGCGATGGCGATGGCCACCGCGGCAATCAGCAACCAGGGCACGCGCATGCGTTGTGGCGCATCGGCTTCGGACGTCGTTTTTTGCACGGGCGCGCGCACGACGGTTTCACCGGCATCACCGCGCAATTCCGGCCCCTCGAACAGGAAGCGTTGCCCGTTCGGCAGGACCAATTGATCGCCGATGCGCAGCCATGCCGTGGTCACGGTCGTGCCGTTGACCTGCAACGGCACCATCGGGTCGAGGCTGGAGACGCGCACATCGGCGTCCTGCATGTCCACCGTCGCGCCGACTAGCGTCGTATTGCCATTGTCGGCATCGACCACCGGAACCGCCTGTCCGTGCAAGGCGCCGCCCTGCCCGCGCAATACCGGCGTGACGTCGCAACCACGCGGGCGTGTCGATCCCCCCGTCGGCTGCGGCGATGGCTCGCGGGCCAACACCATCTCCCGCCCCTCGACGTGCAGGCTGTCGCCGGCATGGAGCATCGCCAGCTTGCGGATCGGACGGCCATTGACGTGCACGCCCCAAGTGTCGGGCATGACGTTCATCCACACGCCACGCTGGTCGACCACCAGTTCGATCAAGGCCGGTTCGCCCAGCGGCGCAACGCGCAGGCCACGTTCCTGGTCGGGATCGCGGCCAAGACCGGTCGCGCCCGGCGCGAGTGCGAGGTCGGCATGAGCGTGGTCGGGGAAACGGAGGACGAAAGCATTCACGATGCCCCGATTTAACCACAGAATGCGGCCTCCATTGCACTGCAGCATGCGAGCCGCCAAAGGCCGACTGGCACGTCGTGGCACCATCCCGGGACTGCCCGGAGCCCATCATGTCGAGATCGCGTGTTTTCGCCTTCGCTGCCTGTCTGTTGTTCGCCTGCGTGCCGGGGCTGGCGCTGGACAAACCGGCCGCCGATGGCGATCTGCTCCGCCTGCTCGCGGTCACGCCCTCGGCGCAGTCGCAAGACTATCTGCGCAACAAGCAGCAGTTCCAATTGCACACCCTGCTGACCGAACAACGCCATCCCGAGACGATGGACCTCAGCCGTCGCATCTCCGGGGATACCGCAGCCGGATTGCGTGAACTGTTCGCGGTCGATCGCGATGTCGTCAAAACGATGGATGCGGTCGCCTTCGATCCCGCGCGCCTGCGCCAACTCGAAGCCGCGTCGAAGGCCATCCAGGACGCCATCCGCAGCGGCCATCGCGTCTATTTCTACGGCACCGGATCGACCGGTCGTCTCGCGGAAACGCTGGAAAGCAGCCTGTGGCGGCCCTTCTGGGAACGCGTGGCGAAGACGCCATCTTGGCGCAGGATCGAACGCAGCCTGCCCGGGATCGGCGATCGCGTGCGCGGCGAAATCACCGGTGGCGATCGTGCATTGATCGCCTCGCTGGAAGGTTTCGAAGACCTGCAGCTGATCGGCCGCCTGCAATTGCAGGACAACGGCATCCAACCCGGAGACGTCGTGTTCGCGGTGACGGAAGGCGGAGAGACTTCGGCGGTGATCGGCACCGCCAAGGCCGGCGCGGAACTCAATGGCGGCCGCTCCGGGATGACCTGGTTCGTCTACAACAATCCCGACAAGGTGCTGCTGCCGTTCACCCGCAGCCGCGAAGTGATCGAGGATCCGCGCATCGCCAAGATCAACCTCGCCACCGGCCCGCAGGCCATCACCGGATCAACCCGCATGCAGGCGACCACCACCAGCCTCTACGCACTGGGCGTGGTGATGGAAGACGCGATCCACCATCTACTTGCCCCGGTGCTGACGAAGACCGAATTGCGCGCGCTCGGTTTCGACGCGCACGCCACCATCGCTTCGCGCCTGCGCCAGTTCACCACCCTGCAGGCAACAGTCGCCGCGACCGCATCGCGACTCGCCGCGTGGACCGAGCGCGAATCCTCGACCTACGCCGACGGCCACCATGCCACCTATCTGGCCGGTCGTGCGCTGATGCCGGTCTTCGTCGATGTCACCGAACGCGCGCCGACCTTCCGCCTCGCGCCGCTGGATCGCGTCGATGCGAAAGAGCGTCGTTCGTGGATCCAGGTATGGTCGCCAACGGACGATGCCGCATCGGCGTGGAAACTGCTGCTGCATCGCTCTTTCCACGGCCTCGATCCCGCGCTCTACGCCAAGCCGTTCGAGACCCGGATCGACGACCAGTGGCTTCGTGCCGCAGCCGCCCGCAGTCTCGCCAACGCCGGTGCCGAACAACAGGCGCTCTACGACCTGTCCTTCTCGCCGCGCAACCTGCAGTCGTCCGGCCCGACGGCAGGCGACCACGGCGCGATGATCCTGCTCGGCGCGGAGACACCCTCGCCCATCGCGGGCAAATGGCTGCGCACCTTCGGCGAGCACGGGGCATCGCTCAGCGTCATCCACGTTGGTACCTCACCGATGTCGAAACAGTCGCTGGCGTCACTGCACGCGGATACCACCAAACCGTGGCTGCTCGATGTCGTCGTTCCCGGCCGCGACGATCCGCTGGAACTCAACCAGGTCATCGCCCTGAAGATGCTGCTCAACGCGCACTCCACCGGGATCATGGCCAAACTCGGACGCGTGGTCGGCAACACCATGACCGCGGTGCAACCCGGCAACCTCAAGCTGATCGGCCGCGCCACCTTCCTCATCCAGTCGCACGTCAACACGGTGCTGGCCAGCGAGGCATGGCGCAGCAAGCACGGCGCGACACCGGCGATCAGCTATGCCGACGCCAACGCGGTATTGTTCGACGTGATCGAACACCGCGCCAGCGATCCCGCGCTTGCCGGCAGTCCGGAAGTGGAGCTGGCAATCGTGCGCATCCTCGAAAGCCTGGCGCAGCGGCGCGCGATTTCCTGGAACGATGCCGCCACCCTGCTGCGCGCACGTAAACTGGATGCCTATCTCGGCGACTACGACCACTGAATGTCCAGCATCCATCTCCACCATAGCCATTCGCTGTCGCCGGAACAGGCGCGCAGCGCGCTGTCCGACCTCGCCGATTCGCTGGCGCGCAAGCTCGGGGTCGAGAGCCGCTGGGACGGCGACAACCTGCATTTCCAGCGCAGCGGCGTCGACGGCACCATCAAGCTGCTGCCGGGACAGGTCGAGATCATGGCCAAGCTCGGGATGTTCTTCGCGCCTATGAAGGGCATGGTCGAGCAGGAAATCCGCCGCGTGCTGGACGAGAAGTTCCGCTGAGCACCGGCTGACAAACCCGCGGACTGCCGCTATACTGGGCGGCTCCCGGGCGGTTAGCTCAGCGGTAGAGCATTGCCTTCACACGGCAAGGGTCGCAGGTTCGATCCCTGCACCGCCCACCAGGATCGAGAGCCGGCGCAAGCCGGCTTTTTTGTGAACGCGTTCGCTGCCACGCCGCCCGGACCGGTGCTACGATCCCCCCCGTACACAGGATTCGTGTGCTTCCCTACAGGACGTAGGCATATGGCGATCAAGGACGACACCACGCTTTGCCGCAAGTGCGGCGCCCCCATCTCATACACGACCGTCGACGGCGAGTACTGCGCCTTCGGCCATCGCCAGCATGTCTTCACCACCTACGACATGCGCCCGACCGATGCGAAGGAACTCGAGGAATCGCAGCTGAGCGAAGTCGAGCGACGCATCCTGATCCGGCTCGGATACCACTTCGAGGAAGCGGCCTGACTGGCATCATGGTGCATTCCTGGCGGAACGCACCGATGTCCGATCTGACCCTCTACCACAACGATGCCTGCTCGAAATGCCGCGCCACCGCAGCCTTGCTGGCCGAGCATGGGCTGCAACCACGCGTGGTCGAATACCTGCAAACCCCGCCCGATGCCGAGACCTTGCGCGACCTGTTGACCAGGCTCGCCATCCCTGCCCGCGACCTGTTGCGCAAGGGCGAGCCCGAGTACGCCGCGCTGGGCCTGGATGATCCTGCCCTCTCCGACGAAGCCGCCATCGCCGCGATGGTGGAATACCCGCGCCTGATCGAGCGACCGATCCTGGTGCTCCGCGATCGTGCGGTGATCTGTCGTCCGCCCGAGCGCGCGCTCGAGCTGATCGACGGCCCCTGAGGCATTCTCGGCGCGGAGTTTTCCTACAGCCGCGTCGGCTGCTTCCCGAGAGTCAGGACGCCGGCACCGCGCCATGCTGTTCCTGCGGCCACGAAGGCCGTGCCACCGTCAGGGAAGACACATGGACATGCTCGGACTGCTGCAAGACTCGTGGGCGCGCACGGATGCCCGCACATGCATCGACCACGAATTCATCACCCACGATCAGCGCGCGAGCGATGCCTGCGAACTCGAGTTCGACGATCTCGACGCCCGCGAACGCGCCATCTTCCTGCGCTGCGGGTTCCGCGCACCGCAAGCGGCGTAACAGCCCGCTCAGAACGATTTCGAGGTGCGCATTTCCGCGATCCGCGACGGCGCCGCAAAACTGTCGCTGCGCGCCTCGCGCCAGAACAGTCGGAAGACCTGATGGTTCGGTTCGCGCGCATCGAGCAGTTCCCCGGGATGGAGCCTGGGATACAGCTGCGACAGCGCGCGGATCTCGATCGGGCTGACCCGGCGCAGGATGTGTTCCGGCCCGAGCTCGCGGGGATGGGTCAAACCGGCCGCGCACAGCATGTCGCGCAGCGCCTTCAGGGTATTGCCGTGGAAGTTGCTGACGCGCTGCGCCTTGTCCTCGACGTCGAGCGTCTTCCAGCGACTCGGGTCCTGGGTCGCGACGCCGGTCGGGCATTTATCGTTGTGGCAGCTCCGCGACTGGATGCAGCCCAGCGAGAACATGAAGCCGCGCGCGGCGTTGCACCAGTCGGCGCCCAGCGCCATGGTGTGGGCAAGGCCGAAAGCGCTGGTGATCTTGCCCGCCGCGCCGATGCGGATGCGATCGCGGACGCCGAGCCCGATCAGGGTGTTGTCGACCAGCATCAGCCCTTCGTGCATCGGCACGCCGACGTGGTTGACGAATTCCGAGGGCGCCGCGCCGGTGCCGCCTTCAGCGCCATCGACCACGATGAAATCCGGCAGCAACCCGGTTTCGTGGATCGCCTTGGCGATCGCGAACCATTCCCAGGGATGGCCGATCGCGAGCTTGAAACCCGCAGGCTTGCCACCCGACAACTCGCGCATCTTCGCCACGAACTGCAACAGCTCGATCGGCGTCGAGAACACGGTATGGCGTGCCGGCGACACGCAGTCCTGCCCCATCGGCACCCCGCGCGTCGCCGCGATCTCGGCCGACACCTTCGCCGCCGGCAGCACGCCGCCATGGCCGGGCTTGGCGCCCTGCGACAGTTTCAGCTCGACCATCTTCACCTGCGGATCGCGTGCATTGGCGGCGAACTTGTCGGCGTTGAAACTGCCGTCGTCGTTGCGGCAACCGAAATAGCCGGAACCGATCTCCCACACCAGGTCGCCGCCGAATTCGCGGTGGTAAGGGGAGATCGAGCCCTCGCCGGTGTCGTGACTGAAGCCGCCGAGCCTGGCGCCCTTGTTGAGCGCACGGATCGCGTTGGCCGACAGCGCGCCGAAACTCATCGCCGAAATGTTGAAGACGCTGGCGTCATAGGGCTGCGCGGCGTTCTCGCCGATGGTGATGCGGTAGTTCTCGTCGTGGTGCGGCGTCGGCGCGATCGAATGGTTGATCCACTCGTACTGGTCGCCGTACACGTCAAGCTCGGTGCCGAACGGAACCACGTCACTAAGGTTCTTCGCGCGTTCGTACACCAGCGTGCGCTGCTCGCGCGAGAACGGCACCTCGACGATGTCCGATTCGACGAAATACTGGCGGATCTCCGGCCCGAACGATTCCAGCACGAAGCGGATGTGGGCGAAGATAGGATAGTTGCGGCGCAACGTGCTCTTGGCCTGCAGCAGGTCGGCGGTTCCCAGCGCTGCCAGCGCGCCGAACACGATCACCCCGGCCAGCCAACCCTGGCGATGCCCCCAGAACAGCAACAGCAGCGAAACCAGCAATCCGGCCAATACCAGCACATAGCCGAGATATCGCGCCTGTTCGCTCTTGAAGACGATCATGGGTCCGCTCCGATGGTCAAGTGGCGCCGCGATTCACGCCACGTTGCAGCCCTCCGCAACGCGCCGCAGCGCGCCGGGAATTATGCCTGCTGGCTGTGATGGATTCCGTTCGGGCGCCGCGGCGAGTAGCATTTGCAGCTTGCCCGGATGGCGAAACTGGTAGACGCAAGGGACTTAAAATCCCTCGATGGCGACATCATGTGGGTTCGATCCCCACTCCGGGCACCACGATCACAGCTCGCACATGCAACTCCCTAGCGCGCGGCGGCGCGCTCGACCTAACCGCATCCTGGCCATGATCGCGGCGCGGTTCGATCCCGACTCCGGGCACCAATTCAGGAAGACGGCAGCACGCCCGCGCGGATATTCGCGCGCAGCGCCGGGTCGATCAGCTTCGGTGCCGACAGCGTGGCGTCCCGCTTGAGCCGCATCTCCACGAATGCGTCTTCGGACGCATCGCCACCCACGTGGATATTGCGTTGTTCCTGGTCGGCGATCGATGTCAGCGCCTGCGCCTCCCGCCCCTGCGGATAGTCGTGGCAGAGGAAAATCCGGGTGTCGACGGGCAGATCGAACAGGCGATGGATCGAGCGGTACAGCTTGTGGGCATCACCGCCCGGGAAGTCGACGCGCGCGGTGCCGGTTTCCGGCGCAAACAAGGTATCGCCGATGAACGCGGCATCACCGATAAGGTAGGTCAGGCTGTCGTCGGTATGGCCCGGCGTCGCCATCACCTTCGCGACGAGCTGCCCGATGTTGAAGCTGTCGCCATCATCGAACAGGCGATCGAACTGGCTGCCGTCGGTCGCGAAATCGTCTTCCAATCCGAACAACGCCTTGAAGCGTTCCTGCACTTTGGTGATGCCGCGACCGATCGCCACCGGCGCGCCGGTTTCACGCTTCAACCATGCGGCGGCAGTGAGATGGTCGGCGTGGGCGTGAGTCTCGAGGATCCAGTCGACATGAAACCCATGCGCTTGCACGAAGTCGAGCACGCGTTGCGCGGATATCGTCGACGTGCGCGCCGTCGCCGGATCGAAATCGAGCACGGGATCGATGATCGCGGCATGCCCACCCTCGCCATCGAAGACGACATGGGTGAAGGTGGAAGTCGCCGGGTCGTGGAAACTCTCGACGTATGCCGTCTGCGCGTTCATGGCGCCACTCTACAAAGAAAAATCCCGGCTTGCGCCGGGATCGTCTTGATGGAGGCCGAGGTCGGAATTGAACCGGCGTACGCGGATTTGCAGTCCGCTGCATAACCACTCTGCCACCCGGCCATCAAAAACATTGTCCTACAAAACAAAGCCCCGGCGTACCGGGGCTTTGCAAAACTGGAGCGGGAAACGAGACTCGAACTCGCGACCCCGACCTTGGCAAGGTCGTGCTCTACCAACTGAGCTATTCCCGCGTTGAGCCGGCCATTTTACCGGAGTCTGGCAACGTGTCAACAGGCTTGCCTTCCCCATCGCGCAGCGCCGGCCAGGCGGCGACCAGGTACTCGACTCCGGACCACAACGTCAGCAGCGCCGCGGCGGCCAGACCCCAGTCGCCGATGTGGAAAGCCAGGCGATCGATCCACAGCGTCGGGTTCGGTGCGTAGGGCTGGTGGATCGAATACAACAGGAAGCCGATCGCCAGCATCTGCACCGTGGTCTTGACCTTGCCGATCGATGCCACCTTCACCTTCGCGTGCTGGCCGAGCCCGGCCATCCATTCGCGCAGCGCGGAGACGGCGATCTCGCGACCGACGATCACCGCCGCCCAGAACGCCATCCATGCGGTGGGATGCCCCTGCACGATCAGGAACAACGCGGTCGACACCATCAGCTTGTCGGCCACCGGATCGAGAAAGGCGCCGAAGGCCGAATACTGGTGGTAGCGGCGCGCGATCCAGCCGTCCAGCCAGTCGGTGATCGAGGCCAGCGCGAACACCAGCATCGCGAACACGCTGGCCCAGCGCCAGGGAAGGAAAAAGACCACCACCAGCACCGGAATCATCAGGATTCGTGCCAGCGTGAGGAAGGTCGGAATGGTGATTCTCATGCGCTGCCAATCCTACGCGAGTCCGTGCAGTGCGGCATATATCCTTTCGGCCAATGCCGCATTGACGCCCTCGACCCGCGCGATGTCGGCGGCGCTGGCGGCCTTCAATCCGACCATGCCGCCGAAGTGCTTGAGCAGGCTGGAGCGCCTGCGCGGCCCGATCCCCGGGATGTCCTCGAGCTTGCTGGTGGTGCGTGCTTTCTGGCGACGTCCGCGATGGCCGGTGATGGCGAAACGGTGGGCCTCGTCGCGTACCTGCTGGATCAGTTGCAGGCCCGGCGACTGCTTGCCCGGATGCAGCTCGCGACCATCCGGGAACACCAGGGTCTCGTCGCCGGCGATGCGTTCCGGACCCTTGGCGACGCCGATCATCGCCACGCCCTCGACGTTGAGTTCGTTCAGCACCGCCCTCGCCTGCGCCAGCTGACCGACACCGCCGTCGATCAGCAGCAGGTCCGGGATCGGATTGGCCGGCGCCTCGCCTTCGGCGATGCTCTCCATCGCGCGCTTGAAGCGCCGCGTCAGCACCTGGTGCATGGCGGCGTAATCGTCGCCGGGGGTGATGCCGGTGATGTTGAAGCGCCGGTACTGACCGCGCACCGGGCCGTTCTCGTCGAACACCACGCAGGAGGCGACGGTCGCCTCGCCCATGGTGTGGCTGATGTCGTAGCACTCGATGCGATGCGGCGGCGCTTCCAGCCCCAGCAGCACGCACAACGAATCCAGTCGCGCCTTCTGCGCCGCGTTGCTGGCCAGTTCCGACGACAGCGCGACATCGGCGTTGCGACGGACGAAGTCGACCTGCGTCGCGCGCTCGCCGCGGAAACGCGCGCGCAGGCGCACCTTGTGCAGCGACGCCTCGTTGAGCGCCTCCTCGATGAGCTCGCGCTCGGGGATGTCCTGGTCGAGCCAGACTTCCCGCGGCGGCGGATGATCGCCGTAATACTGCGAGACGAAGGCGGCCAGCACTTCGGCGGAGGAATCCTCGCCATTGAGCTTGGGAAAGAATGAGCGGGTGCCGAGGTTGCGGCCATCGCGCCACGACAGCAGCATCACGCAGGCGTGGCCGTTGCGCAGCACGCAGGCGAGCACGTCGGTGTCGTTGCCGTCGTTGCCGAGCGAGTGATTCGACTGCAGCTTGCGCACGCCGGTGAGCAGGTCGCGCAGGCGGGCTGCGCCCTCGAAGTCGAGGCGCGCGCTGGCGGCTTCCATTTCGGCGGTGAGCTCGCGTCCGAGTTCCTCGCTGCGGCCGGACAGGAACAGCTCGGCACGATGAGCGTCGTGGGCGTAGGACGCCGCATCGATCAAGCCGACGCAAGGCGCGGTGCAACGCCCGATCTGGTATTGCAGGCAGGGCCGCGTGCGGTTGCGGAACACGCTGTCCTCGCAATTGCGCAGCTTGAACAGGCGATGCATGAAATTGAGGGTTTCGCGCACCGAATAGACGCTGGGATACGGCCCGAAATACTTGCCGGGAATCGCGCGCGGGCCACGATGCAGCGCCACCCGCGGGAACTCTTCCAGGGTCAGCAGGACATAGGGGTAGCTCTTGTCGTCGCGCAACATCACGTTGTAGCGCGGCTTCAGGGTCTTGATCAGCTGGTTCTCGAGGATCAATGCCTCGGCCGGCGTGCGGGTGACGGTGACTTCGATCCGCGCGATCTGACCGACCATGGTCGCGATGCGGATGGTCAGGGCCTTGTTGAAATAGCTGGCGACGCGCTTGTTGAGCGAAGCCGCCTTGCCGACGTAGAGCAGCGTGTCGTCGGCCGCATACATGCGGTACACGCCGGGCGCGCTGGTCAGGTCGCGGACGAAGGCCTTGCCGTCGAAGGGAGTGTGTTCGGCGTTGGTCACGACGCCATTATGCGGCGGGGACGGTGTCCATTCGCTGATCGGCGCGCAGGCGCTCCAGCAGCAACGGGCCGGCCTGCTCCACCCGCGCCCAGCATTCGCGGAAATCGTCGGCGTCGCCATACCAGGGATCGGCGAGATCGAACGGCGCCAGGTCGAGCCATTCCATCACCCGATGCATGCGGGCGTGATGGCGCGGACCGGCCTTGCGCAATCCCGCGGACAGCGTCGATGCATCGGCGAACAGCATCAGGTCGAAACGATCGAAATCGATGTCGCCAAGCTGGCGGGCACGCAAATCGGAAAGATCGACGCCATGCTCGCGGGCGATGCGGATGGCGCGCGGGTCCGGTGCTTCGCCGACATGCGCGCGCTCGAACCCGGCGGAGTCGACTTGCAGCCACGACAGCGACGGATCGCCATCGATGCGCGCACGCATCCAGCCATCCAGCATCGGCGAGCGGCAGATGTTGCCGAGGCAGACGAACAGAACCTTCATGCCCCACCCTGCGCCAGTCGCGCTTCGGCGCGCGCGAGGTCTTCCGGCGTATCGACGCCCGGCGGGAACGGCTCGGGCGCCAGCGCGGCGGCGATGCGGAAACCCGCTTCCAGCACGCGCAGCTGCTCCAGCGATTCCAATTGCTCCAGCATGCCCTGCGGCATCGCCGCGAAACGCTGCAGGAAGCCGACGCGGTAGGCATAGATGCCGATATGGCGCAGGCACTGCCCCGGCATCAGGACACGTTTGTTCTGGGCGAAGGCATCACGATGCCAGGGAATCGGCGCACGGCTGAAATACAGGACATCGCGCCATTGCGCGTCGCCGATCGAATCGCGCCACACCAGCTTGACGGTGTTGGGATCGAAGAGTTGCTCGGGATCGTCGACTTCCGTCGCCAGCGTCGCCATTTCCGCGCCACTGTCGGCCAGTGTCTGCGCGACGGCGCGGATGCCTGAGGCTGGCGCGAACGGTTCGTCGCCTTGCAGGTTCACCACCAGGGTGTCGTCGCTCCAGCCGGCGAGTCGCGCGCATTCGGCGAGGCGGTCGGTACCCGAGGCGTGGTCGCTGCGGGTGAGCACGCCACGCACGGCGATGCCATCGAGTGCGGCAAGGATGCTGGCGTCGTCCGCGGCGACCACCACGTCATCGGCGCCCGCCGCGAGCGCACGTCGCGCGACATGGCGGATCAATGGCTCCCCACCCAACAGGCGCAGCGGCTTGCCCGGCAAGCGGCTCGCCGACAGGCGCGCGGGAATGGCGACGACGAATTTATGGCTCACTCGGCCTCCAACAGGCTCAGTTGGCGCAGCTGCTGCACCCGGTCTTCCAGGCCGATCCAGAACGCCGCCGGCAATTCGGCATCGACCGGCACGCTGTACCAGTGCTCGCCAGCGAAGACGCTGCACTTCACCGCGTCCTTTTCCGTCATCAGCACCGGCAACGGACTGGAGAAATCGAAATCTTCAGGCGTGTAGGCATGGTGGTCCGGGAACGCATGCGGCACCACCGCGATGCCGTGCTGGCGCAGGGTGTCGAAGAAGCGCTCCGGATGGCCGATGCCGGCGACCGCGTGCACGCGCTGCCCTGCGAACTCGGCGAGCGTGCGCACGCGCGGACCGCGCAGGGCGGCGACACGTTGCGCGACCAAGTGCATCGGCCATACGCCGAAATCGTTTTCGCCACTCTCGCCGGTATCGCTACCGAGATTGCGCACGCGGAAATCGCAGAGCTCGGCACGCTCGACCGGTTCGCGCAGCGGGCCGGCCGGTATCATCCGCCCGTTGCCGTAGCCCCGCATGCCGTCGATCACTTCGATCTCGATGTCGCGCGCCAAGGCGTAATGCTGCAGGCCGTCGTCGCAGACCACGATGTCGCAGCCGCGGTCGCGCAGCGCCGCCGCGGCATCCGCGCGACGCACATCGACGCGTACCGGCACCTTGGTGCGGCGTGCGATCACCACCGGCTCATCGCCGGCGACCGCGGGATCGTCGCTGCCCTCGACCCAGCGTGCCTGCTGGGCGTCGCGTCGGCCATAACCGCGACTGGCGACGCCGGGGTGCCAGCCCCACTCGCGCAGACGCTCGACCACCGCGATGGTCAACGGAGTCTTGCCGGCGCCGCCGGCGATCAGGTTGCCGATCACCAGCACCGGGATGCCGACGGGTTTCGCGCGTTGTTGCTGCACGCGACGACGGCGCGCCGATGCGCTGCGATACAGGGATTCGAGCGGCCCCGTCCACGCTGGCGCCGTCTCGTCGCCGAACCACCAGGATGGCGGCCGGCGTTCGCGACTCATGCCCCCTCCCGGAACTGCATGGCGTGGAGATGGGCGTAGACCCCGCCCAGCGCCAGCAATTCGCGGTGGGTGCCGCGTTCGACGATGCGGCCGTGGTCGAGCACCAGCACCTGATCGGCGTGTTCGATGGTCGACAGGCGATGCGCGATCACCAGTGTGGTGCGATCGGGCATCAGGTGGTCGAGCGCGGTCTGCACCAATCGTTCCGATTCGTTGTCGAGCGCCGCGGTAGCCTCGTCCAGGATCAGGATCGGGGCGTCCTTCAGCAGCGCGCGCGCGATGGCGACGCGCTGGCGCTGGCCGCCCGACAGTTTCCCGCCGCGTTCGCCGACATGGGTGTCGAGACCGTCGGGAAGTCGGTCAACGAATTCGGCGGCGTTCGCGCCTTCGATGGCGCGACGCACCCGCGCGGCATCGGCATCGGCCATTTCGCCGTAGGCGACGTTGTCGGCGATGTTGCCGTCGAACAGTGCGACGTGCTGCCCAACCAGCGCGATCTGCCGGCGCAGGTCGGCAAGGCGGTAGGCATCGAGTGGTTGCCCATCGAGCAGGATCTCGCCCGATGCCGGCTCGTAGAAGCGCGGGATCAGCTTGATCAGCGTCGACTTGCCGCTGCCCGATCGCCCGACGATCGCGGTCACGGTACCGGGACGCGCCGTGAAGCTGACATCGTCCAGCGCCGACGCCTGCTGGTTGTCGTAACGCGCACTGACGTGGCGGAATTCGAGCTCGCCGCGCGCACGTTCGAGCGGCAGCCGGCCCTCGTCGCGTTCGTCGGCGGCATCGAGCACGTCGAACACGCGATTGGCCGAGGAGATGCCCCGCTGCAACATGCTCTGGACATTGGTGATCTGGCGCAGCAAAGGCACCAGGCTGACCATCGCCGTGAGCAGGGTGAAGAAGGTGCCGCTGGTCAGGCGCCCGGCTGCGGCCTCGCGCGCCGAAATCACCAGCATCACCGCCACACCGACCGCACCCAGCACCTGCACGAACAACGACAGCGAACTGCGCGTCACTTCGACCTTCAGCGACAGGCTGACGTTGCGCGTGTTCTGGTCGGCGTAGCGCGACAGTTCGGCCTGCTGTGCGCCGTAGGTCTTCACTTCCTGATGCGCATGCAGGGCCTGGTCGGCCGATTGCAGCATGTCTGCCGCGGCGGTCTGGATTTCGTGGTTGAGGCGGCGGTAGCGCTTGCCGACCTTGCCCATGATCGACGCCAGCAATGGCGCCAGCACCAGCAGCACCAGCGACACGCGCCAGCTGTTGTAGAACATCACGCCCAAGGTACTGATGATGTTGAACGTGTTGCTCACCATCACCTTGAGGGAATCGACGGCAGCCTGCGCCACCTGTTCGGTGTCGCCACCGAGCCGGGTGATCATCACCGGCACCGGTTCCTGGTCGAAGCGTGCGCCGGGCAGGCGCAGATACTTGCCCATCAGCTGCAGGCGCAGGTCGCGGGCGACATTGCGGCCGCCGCGGGCGATGCAGTAATCGCCCACCAGTCCGAAGAAGCCGCGCGCCAGCAGTAGGCCGACCAGCGCCGCCGGATACAGGTAGATGTACTGACGCGCGTTGAAGATGTCGTCGACGATCCACTTCATCAACTGCAGGATGCCGCCGCTCGACAGGGCTTCCAGCAACATGCCGAGGAAAGCCGCGGCCAACAGCCCGCGATACGGCTTGGCATAGCCAAGCAGGCGTCGGTAGGTTTCGCGGGTCGTCTGCGCGCCTTCGCTCATTTCGGCGCAGCTTCCTTGGGTTGCGGCGCGGTGGCGATCATCACCTGGCGGAAACCGAGCTGGCCCAGTGCTTCATAGGCGGTCACCACGGCCTGGTGCGGCGTGCGCGCATCGGCGCGCAACAGCACCGGCTTGCTGCGATCGTTGCCGGCGACTTCGGCGATGGTGTGCTTCAGGGTTTCGACGTCGTTGCGCAGCGATTCGCGGTCCTCGACGAAGTAATGGCCATCCGCGTTCACCAGCACGCTCAGCGGCTTGTCCTTCTGCGGCGGCGCTTCGCCTTCGGCACGCGGCAATTGCAGGCGCAGCACGTTGCGCGAGGCGAAGGTGGTGGTGATCACGAAGAAGATGATCAGGCAGAGGATGACGTCGATCAACGGAATCAGGTTGATCTCCGACATGTCGTCCTGCTCGCGGTCGCGGATGCGCATGTCAGCCGTGCGCGCCCAGCTTGGCGGCGAGGTCGCGACGATCGTCGAGCACGTCGTCGAGCAGCATCACTTCGTGTTCGAAATCGATGATGTAGGTGGCGATGCGGTGCTTCAGCCAGCGATGGGCGATCAGCGCCGGGATCGCGACGATCATGCCAGTCGCCGTACACACCAGCGCCTTGCCGATGCCGCCGGCGAGCTGGTTCACGTCGCCGAGGCCGTGGTCGAGGATGCCGAGGAACATCTGGATCATGCCGACCACGGTGCCGAACAGGCCGAGCAACGGACCAATGGCAGCAATCGTGCCGAGCGCGTTGAGGAAGCGCTCCATCCGGAACACCTGGTGGCGGCCGACATCCTCGACGCGCTCGCGGCGCTGGTCCGGCGTGCGATCACGGACATCGAGCGCGGCCGCCAGCACCTGCCCCAGCGGCGAAGTCTCGCGCAGGGAATCGATGTGCTTGGGGTCGAGGCCGCCGCGCGCGGCCCAGTTGCGAACCTCGTCCCCGAGGCCGGGCGGCAGGATCGTGGCGCGACGCAGGCTCCAGAGCCGTTCGACGATGATGGAAAACGCCGCCAGCGACAGCAACAGGAGGGGAATCATCGGCCAGCCGCCGGCCTTCACCAGTTCGAGCACTCTGCATTTCCGGAGCGTGGGAGTCGGCCGATAGGATAGCCCAGCACGACGACGGGTCAGCCCCCGCTGCCCCAGATGCGCCGTCGCCTGGTCCGTTCAGTCGTGACCGCCACGCCCGTTGGAGCCAGGTCGACGCGGACCGAACCGGCGTGCGGGGTATCAAGGACGCGGGTGCCGGCGTCGGTCCAGCGCGCCACCGCCTTGGGATTGGGATGGTGGAACTTGTTGCGGTAGCCGGCCGAGGCGATCGCCCAGGTCGCGCCAGTCGCGTGAACGAAGGCATCGCTGGAGGACCCGGCGCTGCCATGGTGCGGCATCAGCACCACGTCGGCGCGCAACGAGGTCGTGGCACGTTCGATCATCGCGTGTTCGGTCGCCTGGTCGATGTCGCCGGTCAGCAGCAGCGCATGCTCCTTGCTGAAAACCCGCAACACGCAGCTCGACGGATTGCCTGTGTATTCCGAATCGGGCAACGGCGAAACGACTTCGAAACCGACGCCGTCCCACTCCCAATGATCGCCGAGCTTGCAGTGCGCATCGACTTCGATCGGCGCATTCGGCGGCGCCTGCACCGCGGCGACCGGCATCCCGGCGAGCACCGCGTTCATGCCGCCAGCGTGGTCGGCATCGGCATGGCTGAGCATCATCAAGTCGATGTGGTCGACCCCGAGCGCGGCCAGCGCCGGCAGCACGACGGTTTCGCCGGCATCGTAACCGTCATCCGTCGCCGGGCCGGCGTCATACAGGATCGTGTGATGCGCGGTGCGCATCAGCACCGCCTGCCCCTGCCCGACATCGATCACCTGCATCCGCGCTTCGCCCGGCAACACTGCGGGCTGCAGCGGCGTGAACATCGGCAGCCACAGCGCGAGCGCCAGTGGCTTGCCCGGCAATTTCCGCGGTGCCAGCAACCAGAACGCACCGATCAATGCCAATGGCCATGCGAACACGCTCGCTTCCGGCAACCGCGACTGCCCGAGCGGCCAATCGGCAATGCGCTGGAACAGCGGCCAAGCGAAATCGAACAGCCATGCCGCGAGATTCCATAGCGGTGCACCCCAGCCATGATGGATGCCATCGGCCAGCACGCCGAGCAGGGACAACGGCACCACCACGAAGCCCCACCACGGCACCGCAACCAGGTTCGCGATGGGCGACACCCACGACGCCTGGGCGAAGAACAGCATCGACAACGGCAACAACCCAAGCGTCGCCACGCCTTGCGCGCCGAGGAATTCGCGCAAAACGCCGCGCCCGCCTTCGCGCAGGCACCACGATAGCCAGGCGACGCCGGCGAAACTCAACCAGAAGCCGGGACGCAGCAGGTTCAGGGGATCGATCAGCGTCAGCAGGATCGCGGCGATCGCCAGCGCCTGTACCGCACCCATGCGTCGCCGTAGCAATACCGCGGAGGCGACGCTCGCCATCATCAGCAGCGTGCGCAAGGTCGGCACTTCGCCGCCCGACAGCGCGGTATAGAACGCGGCAACGACGATGCCCGCCAGCAGCATCGCGGTCCTTCGTGGCAACGAGCGACCCAGATTCGGGAACGCCTGCCACAGCAGCCATGCCAGCGCCGAACCAAGGATCGCGGTCAGGGCGACATGCGAACCGGAAATGGCGATGAGGTGCGTCAGTCCGTTCGCGCGCAGGATCGTCCAGTCGTCGTCGCTCAAGCCACGGGTATCGCCGACCGCCAGCGCGCGGATGAATCGCCGCGCCGGCGACGACCCCTGCTCGATGCGTTGGGCGATGCCGTCACGCATCGCATCGATGCCGTTGCCGGCAGCAAGTTCTTCGTTGCCCTCGCCGCCCTTCACCGATCCGCCGGCAACGATGCGATCGACCAGCATGCCGCGCTCGGAATCCTGCACGCCGGGATTGCGCAGGCCGTGCGGACGCTTGAGCTTGACGTGCAGGCGCCAGCGCGATCCCGCCACGATCTGGGGTGGCGCTTGGTCCGGCGCGGCGAACCAGCCGAGGCGAATGCGTTTCCCGCGCAATTCCACCTGCTGCGCGATATCGTCATCGACGACGAACTGGAAGCGCGTGCTCTTGCTGTCCTGCTCCGGAAGATTGTCGACGCGGCCCTGCACCACCAGTTCGCGCCCTTCAATCTCCGACGGCAGCCGCGCTTGCAACGCCGTGCCCGCGACGATTCCCGCCCAGCCGAACCCGAGCAATGCGGTCGCGATCCAGATGCATCGCGGCAACTTCCACCAAAGGGCCAGCCCGGCGATCGCCAACGCGATCAATGCCCAGCGCGGCGCCAGCCACGGCGCCCACAGGCACAACATCGCGCCAGCCAGCAATCCGACTGCTGCCTGGGTTCCGATGCGTGGTGACGTCCTTGTCTCCACATGCATGTCAGACGTCGCCTGGAGGCAATTCGTGCAATCGACCGTTGCTCAGTTCGAGCACGCGATCGAGCCGGCGCGCGAGGCGACGATCGTGCGTCACCAGCACCAGGCTGGTGCCCTTGGCGCGATTGAGCTCGAGCATCAGTTCGAACACGGTTTCCGCGGTGCGGTCGTCGAGGTTGCCCGTCGGCTCGTCGCCGAGGATGCAGTTCGGCGTGTTGACCAGCGCGCGCGCCACCGCGGCACGCTGGCGTTCGCCGCCGGAAAGCTCGCCGGGCTTGTGTTCCAGCCGCCCGCCGAGGCCGACCTGTTCCAGCAATGCCGTCGCCAGCTTGCCCGCGTCCGCCGCACTGGCGCCACCCAGCATCGCCGGCAGCATCACGTTCTCGAGCGCGGTGAATTCCGGCAACAGGTGATGGAACTGATAGATGAAACCGAGCGCACGGTTGCGCAGGCGCCCGCGGTCGGCATCCTTGAGCGCCGACATCTTCTGGCCACTGACATAGACCTCGCCCGCGGTCGGAACATCGAGTCCACCGAGGAGATGCAGCAACGTGCTCTTGCCGGCGCCGGAGGCACCGACGATCGCCACCGATTCGCCTTCGACGATGCGCAGGTCGAGCCCGTCGAACACCGGCGTGTGCAGCTTGCCTTCGGCATAGACCTTGCCGAGCCCTTCGGCGCGGATGACTTCGTTACTCATAGCGCAGCGCCTCCGCCGGCGGCGTGCGCGATGCCCGCCAGGCCGGATACAGGGTGGCGAGGAAGGCCATCGCCAACGCGACCGCCGCGATGATCGCGATGGTGCTCGCGCGCAGATCGATCGGCAGGCCGGTGATGTAGTAGACATCGTCCGGCAACAGGTTCACGTGGAAGGCGCGCTCGATCAAACGCAGGATGTGCTCGAGGTTGAGCGTGAGCAGGATGCCGCCAACCACGCCGATCACGGTGCCGATGATGCCGATCAGGCTGCCCTGCACCATGAAGATCCGCATCACCTGCCCCGGCGTCATCCCCAACGTGCGCTGGATGGCGATGTCGGCCTGCTTGTCGGTCACCAGCATCACCTGCGACGACACCAGGTTGAACGCACCCATCACGATGATCAGCGACAGCAGGATCGCCATCAGCGTGCGCTCCATGCGGATGGCGCGAAACAGGTTGGCGTTCTCGTGCATCCAGTCGTTGACGCGATAGCCGCCGCCAAGCCGCAACGCGAGATCGCGGGCGACGTCCCAGGCCTTGTCCATGTCGTGCAGCTTGAGGCGCACGCCGGTGACGCCATCCATTCGCTGAACGCGCTGGAGATCGCCCATGCGCACGATCGCGAGGCCCTTGTCGAATTCCTGGTGCCCCGCCTCGAACACGCCGCTGACCACGAAGCGCTTCATCTGTGGCGCCGCGCCCATGCCGGTGATGTTCATGCCGGAAGTCGCGACCAGCACGCTGTCGCCCAGGCGCACGCCGAGGATGTCGGCGAGCTCCTTGCCGAGCAGGACGTTGTAGCTGCCGGGCGTCAGCGAATCGAGGCTGCCGGTCACCATCTTGTCGCCGATCACCGAGACCTTGCGTTCCTGATCGGGCAATACACCGCGGATGATCGCCGGCGCCTTGTCGTTGCCGCTGTCGATCAGCGCCTGGGTATCGACATAGGGCGATGCGGCGGCGACGCGCGGATCGGCCAGCGCCAGCTTGATCGCCCGCGGCCATTCGGTCATCTCGCGGCCATCGGCGACGACGGTCGCGTGCGCGGCCATCTGCAGCAGGCGGTCGCGGATCTCGCGCTGGAAGCCGCCCATCACCGACAGCGTGGTGATGAGCACGGCGACACCGAGCGCGATGCCGATGATCGACGCCATCGAAATGAAGGAGATGAAGCCGTTGCGGCGTTTCGCGCGCAGGTAGCGCAGGCCGATGGCGATGGGGAGCGGTTTGAACATGGGAGGCCGCAGGAAGAGTCGCGTTATGGTGCCAGCATTGGCGGCGAAAGCATGTGCCGTTCGCCGGCGATGGCCAGCCGCAGTCGGCGGCGGTTCACGACATCCAGCCGATGCCACCAGGTTTCGCGCCGCCAGCGACCGCGATCGTCCTTGCGCACCAGCGTCAGCCACGGGCCATGCAGCTCGACGCGGGCATCGCGCAGGACGATGCCATCGAGGCGCGGATCACCGTCGAAATCGAGCGCGTGCGATGGACGGCCGCGTTCGCGTCGTTCCAGCCATGCCGCATATGCCAGTGCCGCCACGGCGAGCGGAAGCTTGATCGTCCAGGGGAAGACCGACATCAGCACCGCGATGGCGGCCAGCGCGCCGAGCACGATCGGCATTGCGCGGGAGAGCCGCGTCGGCCCCAGCTCAATGGCCGAGGGTGCGCATGCGTTCGATGAGTCCGGCGAGTTCGGCGTCACTGCAGTCTTCGTAGCCCATGATCCAGCGCCAGAGCTTATCGTCCTCGCAGTCCAGCAGCCGTAGGAAAACCGCTCGTTGCGCTTCGGAATCCTGCGGCCAGCCGTGTTCGAGGTAGCGGTCGAACACTTGGTCGAGCTCGCGCATGCCACGCCGCGAGCGCCAGCGGATGCGCTTGAGTTCGGCCTCTTCGCTCACTTGCCGGCGCGTGCCGCTTCGCGCTTGAGACGCAGCCAGCGATTGACGCCCAGCGCCGCCAGCGTCGCCAGCGCACCCGACAACAGGTAGGCGCCGACATAGGCGAGACCGAACTTCGCGCACAAGCCGAGCGCGACCAGCGGCGCGAAGGCGGCGCCGATCAGCCAGGCGATGTCGTTGCTCAAGGCCGCACCGGTGTAGCGGTAGCGATCGCCGAAGTTGGCGTTCAACGCGCCCGCCGCCTGGCCGTAGGACAGGCCCAGCAGGGTGAAGCCGGCAATGATGTAGATGTCCTGCCCGACCGGGCCGGCACCAAGCAAGGTCGGCGCGAAACCACTGTAAGCGGCGATGGCGACGGCGAGCGCGCCCAGCGTGCGCTGGCGGGACAGGCGATCGGCAATGAAGCCGGAAGCGACGATGCCGCCCGCGGCGAAGAAGGCGCCGATGATCTGCACGATCAGGAACTGCGGGATCGACTGGTTGGAGAACAGCAGGATCCACGACAGCGGGAAGATGGTGACGAGGTGGAACAGCGCATAGCTGGCCAGCGCGGTGAAGGCGCCGATGGCGACGTAGCGGCCCTTGGCCTTCAGCAGCTCGACGACGCGCACCGGCTCGAGTTCCTGTTCGTCCATCTTCTGCGCGTATTCGTCGGTGACGACGAGGCGCAGGCGCGCGAACAGCGCCACCACGTTGATGGCGAACGCGGCGAAGAACGGATAGCGCCAGCCCCAGTCGAGCACTTCCTCGGTCGGCAGCGCGGCATAGAGATAGGCGAACAGGCCCGCGGCGACGATGAAGCCGGTCGGCGCACCGAGCTGGCCGAGCATCGCGTACCAGCCGCGGCGCTTCTTCGGCGCGTTGAGCGCCAACAGCGACGGCAGCCCGTCCCACGATCCGCCGAGCGCGATGCCCTGGATGAAACGGAACACCGACAGCAGCACGACGGACGTCATGCCGAGGGTGGCGTAGCCCGGCAGGAAGGCGATGCCGGCGGTGCAGGTGCCCAACAGGAACAGCGCGGCGGTCAACTTGGTGCCGCGGCCCCAGCGACGCTGGATCCACAGGAACAGCATGGTGCCGAACGGGCGCGCGATGAAGGCCAGCGCAAACACCGCGAACGAATACAGCGTGGCATCGAGCTTGGACGCGAACGGGAAGAACACCGACGGGAAGACCAGCGCCGAGGCGATGCCGTAGACGAAGAAGTCGAAATATTCCGAGGTGCGGCCCACCACCACGCCGACGGCGATCTCGCCCGGGGCGACTTCATGGCTGCTGTGGACGCCGTGGTCGTGGATGGTGCTGGTGGACGAAGGATTCGTGGACATCGGTCAACCATTCCTGGCAAGTCGGGGATGCGGCGCGCCTGGACGCGATCCGCCTGCACTAGCTTCCCATCATCGAAGGCATCGGGCCATAGGACAAAACGTCCAATCGCCCCGCCCGTTCGAGAGGAATAAAGTACACCCTGCGGCCCGAACCGGGGCCGTCCGCGCGCTGTCCGGCGCATGTCCACCGCGAACCCCGGGTGTCCGCAATGAGCAGAGCGAAAACCTTGATCCGGCGCCTGGCTGCCGCCACAGCCCTTCTGGCGCTGGCTGGCTGTTCCAAGACCATCGTCCTGAATGCGCCGGGTGACGTCGCTGCCCAGCAGGGCAACCTGATCATCGTCGCCACCGTGCTGATGCTGCTGATCATCGTCCCGGTGATCGCCCTCACCCTGCTGTTCGCCTGGCGCTATCGCGCCAAGGCCAATGCCACCTACAAGCCGGACTGGGACCATTCGACCCAGCTGGAACTGCTGATCTGGGCGGCGCCGCTGCTGATCATCATCGCGCTGGGCGCGGTGACCTGGATCACCACCCACACCCTCGACCCCTATCGCCCACTGAGTCGCCTCAGTGCGGGCAAGCCGGTGCCGGCGGACACCAAGCCGCTGGTGGTGGACGTGGTCTCGCTGGACTGGAAGTGGCTGTTCATCTACCCGGAACAGGGCATCGCCACCGTCAATGAACTGGCGGCGCCGGTCGACCGCCCGATCGAATTCCATCTCACCTCGTCGAACGTGATGAACGCGTTCTACGTGCCGGCGCTGGCCGGAATGATCTACACCATGCCCGGCATGGAAACCAAGTTGCATGCGGTGATCGACAAGCCCGGCCAGTACGAAGGCTTCTCGTCGAACTACAGCGGCGCCGGCTTCTCGCACATGCGCTTCACCTTCCACGCCACCGATGCCGCCGCGTTCGACAAGTGGGTCGCGGACGCGAAGCAGGCCGGCAACGCGCTCGACCGCAACGAATACCAGCAGCTGGCCAAGCCCAGCGAACGCGAGCCGGTGCGCCATTACGGCAAGGTCGACGGCGATCTCTACGACGCCATCCTCAACCGTTGCGTCGCACCCGGCCAGATGTGCATGAGCGAAATGATGGCGCACGACGCATCGCCCCAGTCGACATCGCATGAATCCATGCCGATGCCCATGCAACCCGCCAGCGCGCACGCGCACTGAACCGGAATCCAGCCATGTTGCAACACGCCCCCGAAACTTCGTCCCCGGAAACATCGGCCCTGCTCGGCCGCCTGAGCCTGGACGCGATCCCCTATCACGAGCCGATCCTGGTCGCGACCTTCGCCGGCAGCGCGATCGCCGGCCTCGCGGTGCTCGCGGTGATCACCAAGTACAAGCTGTGGGGCACCCTGTGGCGCGACTGGTTCACCAGCATCGACCACAAGAAGATCGGCATCATGTATATGGTGCTGGGCCTGGTGATGTTGCTGCGTGGCTTCGCCGATGCGTTGATGATGCGTTTGCAGCAGGCGATGTCCTTCGGCGACAACGCCGGCTTCCTGCCACCGCATCACTACGACCAGATCTTCACCGCGCACGGCGTGATCATGATCTTCTTCGTCGCCATGCCGTTGGTGACGGGTTTGATGAACTACCTGGTGCCGCTGCAGATCGGCACGCGCGACGTCGCCTTCCCCTTCCTCAACAATTTCAGTTTCTGGATGACGGTCGGCGGTGCGGCATTGGTGATGCTGTCGCTGTTCGTCGGCGAATTCGCCCGCACTGGCTGGCTGGCCTATCCGCCGCTGTCGGGACTGGAGTTCAGCCCGGATGTCGGGGTCGATTACTACATCTGGGGATTGCAGGTCGCCGGCGTCGGGACGACGCTGTCGGGCATCAACCTGATCGCGACCATCGTCAAGATGCGCGCGCCGGGCATGGGCATGATGCAGATGCCGGTGTTCACCTGGACCGCGCTGTGCACCAACGTGCTGATCGTGGTGTCGTTCCCGGTGCTGACCGCGGTGATGGCGATGCTGACGCTCGACCGCTACATGGGCACGCACTTCTTCACCAACGACCTTGGCGGCAACGCCATGATGTACGTGAACCTGATCTGGATCTGGGGCCACCCGGAGGTCTACATCCTGATCCTGCCCTGCTTCGGCATCTATTCCGAAGTGGTGGCGACGTTCTGCGGCAAGCGCCTGTTCGGCTACAGCTCGATGGTCTATGCGACCGTCTGCATCACCATCCTGTCGTACCTGGTGTGGCTGCACCACTTCTTCACCATGGGCTCGGGCGCCAGCGTCAACTCGTTCTTCGGCATCACCACGATGATCATCTCGATCCCGACGGGCGCGAAGATCTTCAACTGGCTGTTCACCATGTATCGCGGCCGCATCCGCCTGGAAGTGCCGATGCTGTGGACGCTCGGCTTCATGATCACCTTCGTGGTCGGCGGCATGACCGGCGTGCTGCTCGCCGTTCCGCCGGCGGACTTCGTGCTGCACAACAGCCTGTTCCTGATCGCGCACTTCCACAACGTGATCATCGGTGGCGTGGTGTTCGGCCTGTTCGCGGGCATGACCTTCTGGTTCCCGAAAGCCTTCGGCTTCAAGCTCGATCCGTTCTGGGGCAAGTTGTCGTTCTGGTTCTGGTTCGCCGGTTACTGGTTCGCCTTCACCCCGCTCTACGTGCTCGGCCTGATGGGCGTGACCCGTCGCCTCAGCCACTTCGACGATCCCTCGCTGCAGATCTGGTTCGTGATCGCCGCGTTCGGCGCCGTGCTGATCGCGATCGGCATCGCCTGCTTCCTGATCGACATCTTCGTCAGCTTCCGTCGCCGCGACGCCCTGCGCGACACCACCGGCGATCCCTGGGACGCGCGTTCGCTGGAGTGGTCGACCTCGTCGCCGCCGCCGGACTACAACTTCGCCTTCACCCCGGTCGTGCACGACAACGACGCCTGGTGGGACATGAAGCAGCGCGGCTTCCAGCGCCCGGCCTCCGGCTTCAAGTCCATCCACATGCCGAAGAACACCGCCGCCGGCATCATCCTGGCCGCGTTGAGCACGGTGATCGGCTTCGCGATGATCTGGCACATCTGGTGGCTGGCGATCGTGTCGTTCGCCGCGCTGCTGGTGGCCGCGATCGTCCACACCTTCAACTACGACCGCGACTACCACATCCCCGCCGATGAAGTGGTCCGCACCGAAACCGCGCGCACGGAGCTCTTGAACGCCCATGTCTGACGCCATCGCCACCACCAACGCCGACGGCAGCCCGGTCTTCCTCGATACCGAGGCCCGCCACCATCCGGAGAACGGCACCCTGCTCGGGTTCTGGCTCTACCTGATGAGCGACTGCCTGATCTTCGCCTGCCTGTTCGCGACCTATGGCGTGCTCGGCCGCAACTACGCCGGCGGCCCGACCGGCGGCGAACTGTTCGAATTGCCGCTGGTCGCGGTCAACACCGCCTTGCTGCTGCTGTCGTCAATCACGTACGGCTTCGCGATGATCTCGATGCAGAACCGCAAGCAAGGCGCGGTGCTGGCCTGGTTGGCGATCACCGGCCTGTTTGGCGCCGGCTTCCTCGGCATCGAGCTCTACGAGTTCAGCCACCTCATCCATGAGGGCTACGGCCCGCAGCGCAGCGGCTTCCTGTCGTCGTTCTTCGCGCTGGTCGGCACCCATGGTCTGCACGTCACCTTCGGCATCATCTGGCTGGTGACGCTGATGACGCAGGTGGCGAAGAAGGGCCTCACCGCCACCAACCAGCGTCGCCTGTTCTGCCTGTCGATGTTCTGGCACTTCCTCGACGTCGTCTGGATCGGCGTCTTCACCTTCGTCTACCTGATGGGCGTGCTGTCATGAGCGATACCCACCACCACATCGAACATGCGCACCATGAAGAAGGCGGCCACGCCCACGCCACGGTGCGCGGCTACGTCACCGGCTTCATCCTCTCGGTGATCCTGACCGCGATTCCGTTCTGGCTGATCATGGGCAAGGTCATCGCCAATCCCGGCACGGCGGCTGCGGTGATCCTGGCGTTCGCGGCGGTGCAGATCCTGGTGCACATGGTCTATTTCCTGCACATGAACACCAAGTCGGAAGGCGGCTGGAACATGCTGGCGCTGATCTTCACCCTGGTATTGGTGGTGATCACGCTCGCCGGTTCGATGTGGGTGATGCACCACATGAACACCAACATGATGCCCACCATGTCCGCACACGACATGCGGAACATGCCGTAACGATCTGCCTCCAATGCGAAGAACCGTTTTCCTCGTCGCATTGGCCCTGGCGTTCTGCGGATTCACCGCACTCGGCGTCTGGCAGGTCCAGCGCCTGCACTGGAAGCACGCACTGATCGCACGCGTGGATGCCCGCATCCACGCCGAGCCTGTCGCACTGCCCGCGCGCAAGGATTGGCCGCAGGCGTCCGCGGCGCGCGATGAATATCGCCACGTGGTGGTCACGGGCGAATATCTCCGAAACGCCGACACCCGCGTCCAGGCCGTCACCGAGCGCGGTCCCGGCGGGTGGCTGCTCACGCCCCTGCGCGATGACGGCGGCGACGCCGTCCTCGTCAATCGCGGCTTCGTGCCGAGCGACTGGAAGGGAGATGTCGCCCCGCCTGCCGGTCACGTCCGCGTGATCGGGCTGCTGCGGATGAGCGAACCCAATGGCGCCTTCCTGCGTCGCAACGACCCGGCGCATGATCGCTGGTATTCGCGCGATGTCGCGGCGATTGCCCAGGCACGCAGCCTCGGCGACGTCGCGCCATGGTTCGTCGACGCCGAACGCGACGCCAATGCGCCCGAATGGCCCGCTGGCGGCATGACCGTGGTGCGTTTCCGCGACCAGCACCTGCAATACGCCCTGACCTGGTTCGCGCTCGCCGCATTGAGCTTGTTCGCCGCCTGGCGCGTTTACACTTCCCGCGATGCCGGTCGCCCTCGTCACCACGCCTGATCTTTCGCCATCACGCGAAAGCACCGGCATGCGCAACCTGCAGCAGCTGATCCAGCTGCGCTGGATCGCAGTGGTCGGCCAGGTCCTGGCGATCGCCTACGCGCATTTCATCCTTGCCATCGCCCTGCCCCTGCAGCCGATGCTGCTGGTGCTGGCGATGCTGGCGGCCTACAACATCGCCAGCCAGATCGTGGCAAAGCATCGCAGGCGCGTCACCAACCAGGCGCTGCTTCTCGCCCTGCTGGTCGACGTGGCGACACTGACCGCACAGCTGCATTTCAGCGGCGGACTCACCAACCCGTTCGTGTTCCTGTTCCTGCTGCATGTCGTGCTCGGCGCGATCCTGCTGCGCACCGTCGCCAGCTGGATCATCGCCGCGGCCACCACGCTGTGCATGGTCTGGCTCGCCCTCTACCCGGGGCCGGTCACGCTGCCCGCGGACCTGTCGCAGGGCCTTGCCTCGCTGTATGTGCAGGGGCTGCTGATCTGCTTCGCACTGGTCGCGACATTGCTGGTGGTCTTCATCACCCGCATCGGCCGCATCCTGCGCGAACGCGACGCCCGCCTCGCGGCGATGCGCCAGCGCGCGGCCGAGGAAGAACACATCGTGCGCATGGGCCTGCTCGCATCCGGCGCCGCCCACGAACTCGGCACGCCGCTGTCGACGCTGTCGGTGATCCTCGGCGACTGGAAGCATCTTCCGAGCTTCGCCTCCGATCCCGAACTGCTGCAGGACGTGGTGGAGATGCAGGCGCAGGTCCTGCGCTGCAAGGCGATCGTCAGCGGCATCCTGCAATCGGCCGGCGACCCGCGCGGCGAAGCGCCGGAACAGCTGCGCCTGCGCGATTTCTTCGACGATCTCGCCGATGAATGGCGCACCACGCGCCCGACGCAACGATTCGACTACCGCAACCAATGCGCGGACAATCCGCTCATCGTCTCCGATCCGGGGCTGATGCAGATGATCGCCAACGTGCTGGACAACGCACTGGAAGCCTCGCCGCAGCACGTCGCCATGACGGTCGCGCTGGCGAATGGCGATGTCGTCATCGATGTCGCCGACGATGGTCCTGGCTTCACGCCGACGATGCTCGCCCAGCTCGGCAAACCCTACCAGTCCAGCAAGAACGAACCCGGTCACGGACTCGGTCTGTTCCTGTCGGTGAATGTCGCGCGCAGCCTTGGCGGCACGCTCACCGCGCGCAACTCGACGCATGGCGCCGTCGTCACCGTGAGGCTGCCGCTGTCGGCATTGATGCTCGAGGACGAAAGCGAGGGCGACGGCGATGGCGAATGAATCCGAACGCCGGCTGCTGATCGTCGAAGACGATGCCGCCTTCGCGCGCACGCTGGCGCGTTCGTTCGAACGCCGCGGGTATGCGGTGCGCCATCTCGACGGATTCGAGGTGTTGCAGGCGCTGCTGTGCGAATTCACGCCGACGCATGCGGTCGTCGATCTCAAGCTGGCCGGTGGCGAATCCGGACTCGCCTGCGTCAAGCTGTTGCACGAACACGACCCGGACCTGCGCATCGTCGTGCTGACCGGCTATGCCAGCATCGCCACTGCGGTCGAGGCGATCAAGCTCGGGGCGCTCCACTACCTCGCCAAGCCGTCGAACAGCGACGACATCGAAGCCGCCTTCCAGCGTGAGGGAGGCGATACCGACGTCGAACTCACCCAGCGCAAGACCTCGATCAAGACGCTGGAATGGGAACGCATCCACGAGACCCTGGCCGAAACCGGCTTCAACATCTCGGAAACCGCGCGTCGTCTCGGCATGCACCGGCGCACGCTGGCGCGGAAGCTCGACAAGCAGCGCGTCAAATAGAAGAAGCAGCCTCTGCCCGTCGCGCGTACATCGCGAGGATGCGCTCGGCGCCATCGCCCAGTAGACGATCCATCCACCACGCCGAATAGACATTGAAATTCGTGCTGACGCGATAGCCAACATCGAGATCGACCTGCGTGCCACCGGGAACCGGCGTCAGCGTGAAGCGCGTGTCGTCCAGGCCAGCATAGCGCCCGCCCAAGGCGACATGGTCGTCCAGCGCGTTCACCGGAATCGAGTCGAGCTGGAAACGGTATGTCCATGCCAATCGTTGCGGCGGCTGCCACTCGCTGATCGGCTCGTCGAAATGAATGCCGTGCTGCCAGCGCGAACGGCGCACCCTGCTGCCCTGCGCCGTCGTTTCGGTGCGCCCCGAAAGCGGATACGGCATGCCGATATTCCAGGCGAGCCCGCGTCCGAGTTCATCCGGGCGTATGCCCTGCACGTCGTTCAGCACTTCCCATACCTGTTCGGGCGAGGCATGGATCACGCGGCTGCGATGCAGATGGCGATGACTGTCGTCGGCATGGAATCGCGCCTCCATCCCGCCCAGCAACAGCGGCAACAACAATACCGATGCCGTGGTGGAACGCGAAGGCCGCGCCCCATAGCGCAGCAACACCAGCATCAGTACACCGCCGATCGAGGATTCGACGAGGAAGGCCGGCAACATGATGGCGATGCAGATGCTGCCTTCGAGCAGCGTGATCGCCGTACCGATGGCGAAACCGATCACGGTCAGCCACGGCGCGAACATCGCGCGCAAGACGGTACGACGTTCCGGCACCAGCCCATAGACCGTGATCATGCCGAGGATGACCGGCACCAGCACCACGAAGGACAGCAACATCGGGCCGTTGCGATCGAAGATCGCTGGAACGCCGGGAATTCCGCCGAAGATCAGGCGCATCGCCAAGCCATACAGCACGCCGACGCCGACCATCAGCGCAAAACGCTTCAACGGCGACATGCCCGCCAGCAGTTCTGGCGCCAGCGGTTCCGCCGGCGGCAGATAGGGATCAGCGTCGTTGCCGGTGTCCTGGGCCTGGTCCATCGATGGCTTCGATCAAGGATTCCAGCCGCGTCGAATCGTCAGACCCGGCGCGCCAGCATCAGCTTCTTGATATCCGCGATCGCCTTGGCCGGATTCAATCCCTTCGGGCAGGTGCGCGCGCAGTTCATGATCGTGTGGCAGCGATACAGCTTGAACGGGTCCTCGAGATCGTCCAGGCGCGCACCGGTGTCCTCGTCGCGCGAATCGATGATCCAGCGATAGGCCTGCAGCAGGATCGCCGGACCGAGATAGCGCTCGCCGTTCCACCAGTAGCTCGGGCACGAGGTCGAGCAGCAGGCGCAGAGGATGCACTCGTAGAGGCCGTCGAGCTTCTTGCGATCGTCCTTCGACTGCAGGCGCTCGCGCGACGGCGCCGGGCTCTGCGTACGCAGCCACGGTTTGATCGAGGCGTACTGCGCGTAGAAGTGCGTCAGGTCCGGCACCAGGTCCTTGACCACTTCCATGTGCGGCAACGGATAGATCGGCACTTCCTTGCCGCGGCAGTCATCGATGGCGCGCGTGCACGCCAGCGTGTTGGTGCCGTCGATGTTCATCGCGCAGGAACCGCAGATGCCTTCGCGGCAGGAGCGGCGGAAGGTCAGCGTCGGGTCGATCTCGTTCTTGATCTTGATCAACGCGTCCAGGACCATCGGCCCGCACTTGTCGAGATCGATCTCGTAGGTGTCGGTGCGCGGATTGGCGCCGTCGTCCGGGTTCCAGCGATAGACCTTGAAGGTGCGGACGCGCTTGGCGCCGGCCGGCGCCGGGAAGTTCTTGCCCTTGCCGACCACCGAGTTCTTCGGGAGAGTGAATTCAGCCATGTCTGCGCTCCCTCAGTACTTGCGTTCTTTCGGCGGAATCACGGCGACGTCGTCGGTCAGCGTGTGCATGTGCACCGGTCGGTACTCGATCGTGGTGTTGCCGGAACGATCGACCGACGTCAGCGTGTGCTTCATCCAGTTGGCGTCGTCGCGCTTCGGGAAATCCTCGCGGGCGTGGGCGCCACGCGATTCCGTGCGGTTCTCGGCCGAAACGATCGTCACCAGCGCCTGGTCGAGCAGGTTCTCCAGCTCCAGCGTCTCGATCAGGTCGGAATTCCACACCAGCGACTTGTCGCTGACCTTGACGTCGGCGAACGATGCGTGGATCTCGCGGATCTTCTTGACGCCTTCGGCCAGCGTTTCGCCGGTGCGGAACACCGCGGCGTCGGCCTGCATGGTGCGCTGCATGCGATCGCGGATCACCGCGGTCGAGGTCGAACCGTTGGCGTTGCGGATCTTGTCGAGGTGCGACAGCGCCGGATCGATGGCGTCGTCGGCCAGCTTGCCGTGCGTCGAATTCGGCTTGATCAGCGCGGCGGCGCGATGGGCGACCGCGCGGCCGAATACCACCAAGTCGAGCAGCGAGTTCGAACCGAGGCGGTTGGCGCCGTGCACCGAGACACAGGCCGCTTCGCCGATGGCGAACAAGCCGGGCACCACCGCATCGGGATCGCCGTTGCGCAGCTGCACCACTTCGCCGTGGTAATTGGTCGGGATGCCGCCCATGTTGTAGTGGACGGTCGGCAGCACCGGGATCGGCTGCTTGGTGACGTCGACGCCGGCGAAGATGCGCGCGCTCTCGGCAATGCCCGGCAGCTTCTCGTGGATCACTTCCGGGCCGAGGTGGGTCAGGTCGAGCAGGATGTGGTCCTTGTGCTCGCCGACGCCGCGGCCTTCGCGGATTTCCATCGTCATCGAACGCGAGACCATGTCGCGCGGCGCGAGGTCCTTCACGCTCGGCGCGTAGCGCTCCATGAAGCGTTCGCCATTGCTGTTGCGGAGGATGCCGCCTTCGCCACGCACGCCTTCGGTGATCAGCACGCCCGCGCCGTAGACGCCGGTCGGATGGAACTGCACGAATTCCATGTCCTGCATCGCCAGTCCGGCGCGCAGCGCCATGCCGCCACCGTCGCCGGTGCAGGTATGCGCCGAAGTCGCGGAGAAGTAGGCGCGACCGTAGCCGCCGGTCGCCAGCACCACGCCGTGCGAACGGAACAGATGGAGTTCGCCGGTCGCCAGTTCCAGCGCCAGCACGCCGCGGCAGGCGCCGTCGGCATCCATGATCAGGTCGATGGCGAAGAATTCGATGAAGAATTCGGCGTCGTGCGCCAGCGACTGCTGGTACAGCGTGTGCAGGATGGCGTGGCCGGTGCGGTCGGCCGCGGCGCAAGTGCGCTGCGCCGGCGGACCTTCGCCGAAGCGCGTGGTCATGCCGCCGAACGGACGCTGGTAGATCTTGCCTTCCTCGGTGCGCGAGAACGGCACGCCGTAATGCTCGAGTTCGATGATGGCCGGAATCGCTTCCTTGCACATGTATTCGATGGCGTCCTGGTCACCCAACCAGTCGCTGCCCTTCACCGTGTCGAAGAAGTGGTAGCGCCAGTCGTCCTCGCCCATGTTCGCGAGCGCCGCGGCCACGCCGCCCTGCGCCGCGACCGTGTGCGAACGCGTCGGGAAGACCTTGGTGATGCAGGCGGTCTTCAGGCCCTGCTGGGCGAGACCGAAGGTGGCGCGCAGACCGGCGCCGCCGGCACCGACCACCACCATGTCGAATTTGTGTTCGTGGATCTTGTAAGCGGCCATCTGTTCAGTTCCCAAGCGCGATGCGGACCACCGCGAACACTCCGGCGATCGCGGCGATCGCGAAGACGAAGCGGTTGATCACCTGGAGCACGATGCCCCACGCGGAATGGACGTAATCCTCGATCACCACCTGGATGCCGAGCGCGGCGTGCCAGCACATGGCGACGAGAAAGGCGACGAGCACCACCGCGTTGAACGGGCGCGCCACCATCGCATGCACCGCTTCGTAACCGGCGGAGGCGTTGCACACCACCAGGAGGAGGAAATACAGGCCGGTGAACACCAGCGCGATCGCGGTCAGGCGCTGGTTGACGAAATGCGTAACGCCGTCCTTCGCCGAACCCAGGCCGCGCGCGGTCTTCAGGGGATTGCGGAACTCGCTCACGCCGCACCTCCCTTCATGAACAGGCAACCGAAGATCAGCGCAACCATCACCAGGCTGCCGATGATGCTGATCCAGCTGTTGCGCACGAATTGCGGGATCGCGTAGTCGTAACCGGCGTCCTGCACCAGATGGCGGATGCCGTTGATCAGGTGGTAGGAAAACGCCCAGGCCCAGCCGAACAGCGCGACCATGCCCAGCGGCGAGCCGAGGCAATGCGCGAATGCGGTCCAGCTGTCACGACCGCCGGCCAGCGCCAGCAGGCCCCAGGCGATGACCAGCGCGCCGAACGCCAGCACGATGCCGGTGGCGCGGTGGATGATGGAGGTCACCATCTGCACCTGCCAGCGATACACCTGCAGATGGGGCGACAAGGGGCGTTGCGGATTCGCCATCGGCGTTTTCCTCAGATTGGTTCGATGCCCGGGAGTCAGAAATCGATGCAGCGCCCGTCCTTCTCCCAGTCCCCGTAACGCGTCGGTTCGAGGCCCGGGCGACCATCGATCTCGCGGACCGGCTGGTGCGTCTCGGGCGCCGCCTCGGGCGCGTCGGGCTTGGGCGGAAGGGCGTCTTCGCCGATGATGTCATCGTCCATCACCTGTTAATGATACGTTCCGGCGGCCATGCCCGACAACCCGAACTCCCTCGCCTTCGCCCTGCCCGGCCAGTCCGTGCTGGAAATCTCCGGTCCCGATGCGGTCGTTTTCATGCAGGCGCAATGCATGAACGACGTCGCCCTGCTCGCCAACGGCCAGTGGCAGTGGAACGGCTGGCTGACCCCGCAGGGCCGGGTGATCGCGCTGTTCGCCCTGCTCCGGCGCGATGCCCAGACGCTGTGGTGCCTGCTGCCCGATTTCCCCGCCGCGACACTGGCGCAACAATTGCAGCGCTACGTCTTCCGCGCCAAGGTCAAACTGCGCCTGCGCGACGACCTGCATGTCGGCGGCCGTTTCGCGATCGCTGCCCAAGCAACCATGGGTGAAGATGCCGCTTCGCTCGACCTCACCACCAGCGACGGGCAACGCGCGTGGTTGATCGCCACGACATCGTTCGCGGACGATGCCGAATCGCAATCCCGCTGGCGCGCCAGCGACCTGCGCCACGGACTGCCGCGGCTTGCCGCCGATGCCGAACCGAAGTGGACGCCGCAACAACTGTCGCTCGACCGCCTGCACGCCTACAGCGTCAAGAAGGGCTGCTATCCCGGCCAGGAAATCGTCGCGCGCACGCATTTCCTTGGGCAGGCCAAGCGCGGACTGGTGTTGCTGGAAAGCGCACAGCCGATTGCCGATGGCGCGAACGTTTCGGATGGGAGCCGCGATGTTGGAACCGTCATCTCCACCGCCGCAAATCTCGCGCTGGCGGTGGCGTCACTGGATGCGACGCCTGCCACGGTTGCTGGTCAAGCAGCAAAGACACTGCCGCTACTCGACGGCCTCGCTCGCTGAATCGCGCGCTCAGGGATTCGCTGCATGCAATCGTGCAGCGAGATCCGCCAGCAATTGCTTCAACAGCCCAAGATCGCTTTTCTCGCCGGGTTGCTCACTGCGATTGACGTACATCATCAGCAGTCGCTGGTTGACCGGCATCATGACAACACCGCTCTGTTCACGTGAGCTGACTTCCTGGCCCATCATCTTCACCGTCTGCGGCACGACGACGACCATCCGCAAGCTGCCGTCTGCGGCTTCCCACAATTCCGGCTTGCCATCGACCCGCGCGCTGGCTTCCACCGGCGTGCCGAGCGTATCGCCCAACCGCTTGGAACCATCGCTCAACAGCTTGCTGCCTGCGGCATTGAGATCCGCCTTCGCCATGCCCGCCTTGATCATCGGACGCACTGCCGTCCAGGTCTTGTCGTCCAGCGGCACGCTCTTGATCTCGCTCGCGGTCGCGATCATGTACATCGGGTATTGGTAGCGATGCTGTAGCCCCTTCGCCTGCGCATCGACATCGGCCATGTAGAGCCCGACCAGCTCGAAACCCTGCGGCAGGAGCTGGCTGAAAACCAGCTTATAGGTCTCGTTCGAGCTCAGGTCCTGGTAGTTGGACGGCAACGGAACGCGCACTTCGCGATCGCCCAGCTTCGCCAGCATCGGCTTGAACGAAGCGTCCACCGCCTGTTGCGCGAACAACGGCGTCGCCATCAGGCACAACGACAAGGCCGCCCAGTGCAGGCGCTTCGCGAACATCTTCATCATTTCGATCTCCCCGGATTCGATACCGATTACGTCAGATTTTCAGATAGATACGCTTGCGATCCATCCACCACATGACGCCCCACCAGAACGCCACGAACACGATGGCAAACGCCAGCGATGCCAGCTTGTCGCCACCCCAGGGCGCAATCCAGCTGGCGAAGGCGTGATTGTAGATGGGATCCTGCCAACCGAGTGCGGGCAGCGAGACCTGCATCAGTTCGGAGCCCGCATAGGCAGCGATGGCGTTGACGCCGAAACGCCGGCCGATCGGCGGCCAGCCGCGTACATCGATCAGCGTGTGACAGGCGAGCAGCGCCAGCATGGCCCAGCCCGCCGTCCACAGCACGAAGGACGGCGTCCACAGGTTCTTGTTGAACGGAAGCCACTGCGACCACAGCCAGCCTAGCGCCAATGCAATGACTCCTGCGACGAACAGCGTTTGCATCCGGCGTTCGCGCAGCCACACGCCTGCGCACAAGCCGATCAGACTGCTTGCAATGGAAGGCAAGGTCGCGAGCAGCCCTTCGGGATCGTGGACTTGCCCCGTCGCCGTGTTGTGATCCCAGACATAACGACCGAAGACCGCACCGTCGACGTGATCGACGATGTTGTCCCATTTCGCCAGCGTGCCGCCCGACATCAGCAACAGCGCATAGCCGCCGAGCAATGCAACGATCGCGATCCACCACGCGCGCCTGGGCGTGTAGATGGCGAACAGCGACACCACCGCGAAACACAGGCCGATCCGTTGCAGCACGCCCGGCCAGCGCATCTCGCGCCCCGGCAGCCACCATGCCGCCAATGCATTGATCGCCAGCCCCAATGCGATGATGCGCACGGCGCGCCACAGCGCCGCGTTGCGCAACACATTCGGCGCAGCCCCCTGCTCCAGTCGTGGCAGGATCGCCAGGGCCACGGACACACCCATCACGAACAGGAAGAACGGGAACACCAGGTCGGTCAGCGTGCAACCGTTCCATTCCGCGTGTTCCAACGGCGCATAGACGTGATCCCAGGTCCCGGGATCGTTGACCAGCAGCATCGCCGCCACCGTCAATCCGCGCAGGGCATCGACCGAGGCGAATCGCAGCGGCTTGGCAGCCAGGTTCACTTCAACGCATCCGCCGCCGCGACGATGTCCTCGTCCTTGGGAATCACCAGGAATGCCGCGCCTGCCAGCGGCGTGTAGGTGTCGGCACCGACCACGCGCTTCAACGGCTTGCCGCCGAAACCGGCCTCGGTGATCGCGGTGATCACGCCTTCGCCGATGCCGGCACTGAAGCGACCTTCGTCGACGACCAGGATGCGTTCGCATTCACCGGCGTGCTTCGCGATCGCGGCGTGGTTGAGCGGCACCAGCCAACGCAGGTCGACCGTGCGCACCTTCCAGCCATGCTTATTCTCGATCTCGCGGGCGGCACGCAGGCTCATCGGCACGCCATTGCCGTAGGTGAAGATCACGCAATCCTTCGCCTCGGGTTCGTACACGCGCTCCTCGCCGACCACCAGCGCTTGATCGGGCGTCGGATATTGGGTCAGCCATTGGCCATCACCCGGCTCGTACAGATCCTTGGTCATGTACAGCGCGATCGGTTCGAGGAAGACGGTGACGCGGCCATCGACCTTGGCCAGCGCCGCCAGCGTGCGCAGCATCATCGCCGCGTCGTCGCCACGCGACGGGCAACCGACTACGAGGCCGGGGATATCGCGCAACGGCGCGATCGAGTTGTCGTTGTGGAAATGTCCGCCGAAACCGCGTTGGTAGCCAAGGCCGGCGATGCGCACCACCATCGGATTGCGGTACTGGTCGTTGCTGAAAAACTGCAACGACGCCGCTTCACCGCGAATCTGGTCGATCGCGTTGTGCAGATAGGCCAGGTACTGGATTTCGGGGATCGGCAGCATGCCCATGTTGGCGAAGCCCTGGGCCATGCCGAGGATCATCGTCTCGTCGAGCAAGGTGTTGAACACGCGACGATTGCCGAAGGCCTTGTGCAGGCCCTTGGTGACGGTATAGACGCCGCCCTTCTGCGCCACGTCCTCGCCGAACAGCAGCGTGTCGGGATACTTGGCGAAGAGGTCGTGCAACGCGTTGTTGATCTGGATGGCGAGATGGCGCGGCGGCAACTTCTCCGGCAGCTTCTCCTCGCTGCCGAAGGCCTTGATGCGCGCGTCCGGCAACGGCGGGCGCTGCGCCTCGGCGGCGACCTTGTCCGGCGTGTACGGCGCCAGCGGCTGCATCACGTGTTCCAGCGTTTCGATGCGCGGACGACGATCGGCGTCCTCGGCGGCCGCGAAACACTTCCTGCGGGTCGATTCGTAGAGATCGAGGATCTCCTGTTTCGACATCAGGCCCGATTCCAGCGCGATCGAAGCGCTGCGCAACAGCGGATCGCTGGCCTCGACCTTCACCAGCTCGTCAACGCTGCGCCACTCGACTTCGAAGTCGGTGCCGGCGTGGCCCATGATGCGGGTCGTGCGCAGGTGCAGGAAGGTCGGACGACGCGTGGTTCGGCAATGCTCGACGGCGCGCAACACGTCGCCGTAACCGTTGGCGAGATCGAGGCCGTCGGCGGTGAAGTAATCGAGATCGGGGCGATTGCGGAAACTCTCGCCGATCCAGCCGCCCGGCGTTTTCACCGAAATGCCGATGCCGTTGTCCTCGCACACGAACAAGACCGGTGCCGGCAGCTTCTGGTAGGCCGTCCACGACGCCGCATTGAACGCGGTCTGCGCGGTAGCGTGATTCGCGGAAGCGTCACCGAAGGAACAGATCGCGATCGAATCATCGGGAATCGGCAGCGGGTGGCCGATGCGGCGCGCGGCTTCGATCGCCACCGCGGTGCCCAGCGCCTTCGGCAGGTGCGAGGCGATGGTCGAGGTCTGCGGCAATACCCACAACGGCTTGCTGCCCCAGACCTTGTGGCGGCCGCCGGATGCGGGATCTTCCGCGCTCGCGGCGAACGACAGCGCCGAATCCATGATCGGATCCATCCCCGGCAGCTTGCGGAAGCGTTCGGCCATGAAACCGCCGCTGCGGTAATGCAGGAATGCGGGATCGGTGTGGCGCGTCGCCCGCGCGACCATCGCGTTGCCTTCGTGGCCGCTGGATCCGATGGTGTAGAAGACCTTGTTCTGCACGCGCAACACGCGCGCCATCAGGTCAAGATGGCGCGAGATCAATTGCGATTCGAACAGTTCGCGAAACCCTCGGGCATCCAGCGCGCTGCCATCGAGGATCGGTTCGTCCGGCGAAGGACGTGCGTCCTTGGTGCCATCCCAGGCGTTGACGAACTCGCTGAAATTGACGTCGCAGACTTCGGCGCGGTTGACGCCCTTCATGCGCGCGGGGATCGGATTCGGGATGGAAGCGAACATGGTGCCTATCGTCGGAACATCAGTTGGATGGATCGACCCCTGCCCTGCGCGCGAACCATTCCTCGCGCGTCTGGGTCCAGATTTCGATGTGATGGGTATCGAGCGGCGGCGGATAGACGCCACGGCCGATATTGCGCGCGCCGAGGCGCTGCGCGACTTTCTGCGATTCGATGTTGGAGGCGTCGATCGACTGGATCACATTCGTCCAGCCGAGCGTCTCGAAAGCCCAATCGATGGCGGCCGTGCAGGCCTCGGTGGCATAGCCCTTGCCGCGTCCGTCGGCGTGGAATGCATAACCGACCTCGGTATCGGGCCAGCCATCGGGGAACCACGGGCCCGCCTGACCCATGAACAGCCCGGACGACTTCTCGATCACCGAAAACATGCCGAACCCTTGCGTGAACCACGCCCCCGGCATCTGCAGGAAACGACGCCAGGCATCGCCGCGCGCCAGCGGTCCGCCGATGTGGTGCGTCGCCGGGTCGGCGAACATCTCGGCGAAGCGCGGGTAATCGGCGATCTCGGGAATGCGCAGGATCAGCCGTTCGCTTTCGACCTGCGGCGCGCCCTCGCGCAGGCGCGCGAACCAGTCGGCATGTTCGGAGGCTGCACTCATCGCGATCGTCCGGTCAGAACGGCGCTCTCAAAAAGCATTGATGCCGGTCAGCTCGCGGCCGACCACCAGCTGGTGCACGGTTTCCGTGCCTTCGTAGGTGATCACCGATTCCAGGTTCAGCGCGTGACGGATCGCCGAGTGTTCCGTGGTGATGCCGGCGCCACCGAGCAGGTCGCGGCATTCGCGCGCGATGTCGATCGCCATGCGGCAGTTGTTCCACTTCGCCAGCGACACCTGCGTCGGCTGCATCTTGCCGGCGTCCTTCAAACGGCCGAGCTGCAGCGACAGCAGCTGCGCCGCGGTGATGCGACGCGCCATGTCGGCCATCTTCAACTGCGCCGCCTGCGTGGCCGCGACCGGACGCCCGAACAGCACGCGTTCCTTGGTGTAGGCCAGCACTTCGTCGAGGCAGGCGATGGCCGCGCCGATCGGCCCCCAGGTGATGCCGTAGCGCGCCTGCGTCAGGCAGCCCAGCGGACCCTTCAGGCCCTTCACGTTGGGCAGGCGGCTGGAATCGGGCACGCGCAGGTTGTCGAAGAACAGCGCCGAGGTCACCGACGCGCGCAGGCTCATCTTGTGCTTGATGGTCTGGGCATCGAACCCCTTCATGCCCTTCTCGACGATGAAGCCCTGGATGCCGTCGTCGGTCTGGGCCCAGACGATGGCGATGTCGGCCATGCTGCCGTTGGTGATCCACATCTTGCCGCCGTTGATCACCCAGTCGCCGCCGTCCTTCCTGGCGATCGTCTTCATGTTGGCCGGGTCGGAACCGCCATGCGCCTCGGTCAGGCCGAAGCAGCCGATCACCTTGCCGGCGGCCATCTGCGGCAGCCACTGCTTGCGCTGCTCCTCGTTGCCGTAGGCGTAGATCGGATACATGCACAGCGACGACTGCACGCTGGCGAAGCTGCGGATGCCGCTATCGCCGCGCTCCAGTTCCTGGCAGATCAGGCCGTAGCTGACGCTGTTGAGGCCGGCGCAGCCGTATTCCTCCGGCAGGGTCGCGCCGAGCAGGCCGAGTTCGGCCATCTCGGAAATCAGGTGCTTGGGGAATTCGCCCTTGTCGAAGCACTCGCCGATGATCGGCAGCACGCGCTCGTCGGTGAAGCGCGCCACCGTATCCTGCACCGCGCGTTCCTCCTCGCTCAGCAGGGAGCGGACGTCGTAGAGGTCGTAGGGATTCAGGGCAGCAGCCATGGGAGCGATACCGGGGGCGATGGATGAAGCCGACCATTCTACCGCCCCGCCACAACGGAGACGGGAGCCTTGCGGCTCCCGTCGTTCCTTGCTTCGTGCTGTCGGATGCGCTTACAGGCGCGTCACCACGCGGCCATCCACCACCGGGAAGCGGTCGGTCGACGGCTTCTGATCGAGGCGGACCACCTTGTCCTTGCCCTCGTAGCGATAGGTCACGTCGTAACCGACGGTCTGGGTACCGGTGCCGACGGCGATGCGCGAGCCCGGGCGCTTGCTCATGCGCTGCTTGCCGACGCTGCCGTCGGGGTTGCGGTAGGTCACGTCGTAGCCGATCAGCTTGTTGGTGTAGCTGGTGTCGTTGACCGTGGTGCACTGGTGATCGGTGCGCTGCACGGTCGCGTTTTCATGGCGGCGATTCTGGATGCGATTGCCGGCGATACCACCACCGACCGCACCGGCCACCGTCGCCAGGTCACGACCCTTGCCGCCACCCACCTGATGACCGACCAGGCCACCGACCACGGCACCGATGGCCGAACCGGTGATGTTGTGCGGATCCTTGGTCGGCGCCTTCTCGGTCACCACCACGTCCTTGCACTCCTGGCGCGGCGTCGTCTGGGCGATCTTGTCGTTCACCGGCGTCACGTCGAGCACGGTGGCGTATTTGGTGGCCTTGCTGCTGACCTGATGCACGTTGGTGATCGGCGCATAGTCCGCCGCCGCATTCGTGGCGTTGTTCGCGGCCTGGCCATGCACGGCATCGCTGGCGCTGTCGGCGGCCGTTGGCTGCATCGTCGGCGTCGCCGCAGGCGTCTGCGGCTGCGCGGTGGCAGCTGCTGCCGTGACCGGAGCGGACGGTTGCGAGGTCGCGGCGTGATACGCGGCGACAGCGCCACCACCCACCAGCAGCGCGCCCAGTCCGACACCAAGAAGCTTGTTGTCGATGTTCATCGTCATCTCCCTAACGGCGGACCACCCGCCTGTCGATGGAGCCATCTAACCTCAGCGCACCTGAACGGAGGCGTGACTTTCGGCCTATGCCGACTGACGGCCCGATAAACATGCAGCCCCCATTCATTCTCAGCCGTGCGATTGCAGAATCGACCTGATACGGTGACGCCATCCCGCCATTGGATGGAACCCGACCGATGCGCCACTTCTTCTTCGCCCCCTTCCTGCGCTGGCTGTCCCGCCTCAGCCATCCCAAGATGTTCCTGATCGTCGGCCTGCTGTTCCTGGTCGACCTCGCCATTCCCAACTTCGTGCCGTGGGACGACATCCTGCTCGGCCTCGGCACCCTGCTCCTGGCCAAAATGAAGAAGAAGGACCCGGGCATGCCGCAGGCCGGCAACGCCACGCCGCCGGTCGAGGGCACCGCCACGCGCCGCTGATCGTCGTGGCGTTGTTCGATTCGCACAGCCACATCGATGTCGACGTCTTCGACGCCGATCGCGATGCAGTCATGGCCCGCGCCCGCGGCGCGGGCGTCGTCGGACAACTGGTGCCGGCGATCTCGGCTGCCGGCTGGCCGCACCTGCGCGATGTCTGCACCGCGTTTCCGGGTGAACTGCATGCCGCCTACGGCATGCATCCGATGTATCTCGACGACCATCGCCCCGAGCATCTCGACCAGTTGCGCGAATGGCTGCAGGATCCGGGTTGCGTGGCCGTCGGCGAAATCGGCCTGGATTATTTCGTCGAGACGCTCGATCGCGAGCGCCAGCAGTTCTATTTCGATACCCAGCTGCGGCTCGCGCGCGAATTCGATCTTCCGGTGGTCGTGCATGCACGGCGCGCGGTCGATGCGGTGATCGCCAGCGTGAAGAAAGTCGGCGGATTGCGCGGCATCGTCCACAGCTTTGCCGGCAGCGCCGAACAGGCGGAGCAGTTGTGGAAGATGGGCTTCCTGCTCGGCATCGGCGGACCGGTGACTTACGAACGCGCGCAGCGTTTGCGAGGGCTGGTCGCGACGATGCCCCTGGAACAGCTGGTGCTGGAAACCGATTCGCCCGACCAGCCCGATGCAGGCTGGCGCGGCCAGCGCAACGAACCCGAGCGCCTCACCGCGATCCTTGCAGCGATCGCGGAATTGCGCAGCGAATCACCGGAAGCCATCGCCACCGCCACGACGGCGAATGCGATGCGGCTGTTGCGTCTCAGCCCTTAGTCTTCAGCAACATCTCCAACGCCTTGCCGACCGCCGCGAACGCGAACGTCCCGGTGATGTGCGTCGCCGCACCGAGGCCGGCGCCGCAATCGAGCTTCAAGGCATCGTCCTTGCCGAGTTGCGGCCGCACGCCGCAGACGCTGCCATCGGCTTGCGGATACCGCACGTTCTCCAGCGAATACACCGCCGGCACTCCGAAATAACGCGCGTGGTTCTTGGGGAAATTGAACTCGCCGCGCAGCTTCTTGCGGATCAGCGACAACATCGCGTCGTGTTCCGTCCGCGACAGGTCGCGCACCCGTACCTGCGTCGGATCGCTGCGCCCGCCCGCTGCGCCCACCGTGATGATCGGCTGCTTGCGGCGACGGCACCACGCGATCAGTTCGACCTTGGCGCGAAAACTGTCGCAGGCATCGAGCACCAGGTCGAAGCCGCCCCCGAGCAGTTCCTCCATGTTCGACGGCGTCAGGAACGACTGCACCGCATCGATGCGGATGTCCGGGTGGATCGCGCGGCAGCGCGCGGCCATCGCTTCGACCTTGGCTTGCCCGTATGCGCCCTCGAGCGCCGGCAACTGGCGGTTGGTATTGGAGACGCAGAGATCGTCCGCGTCGATCAAGGTCATGTGGCCGATGCCGCTGCGCGCGAACGCCTCGACCGCCCATGAGCCGACGCCGCCGATCCCGACCACCGCCACGCGGGCGGCATCGAATCGTTGCAGCGCACCGCTGCCATAGAGGCGGTCGATGCCGCCGAACCGTTCCCGCAAATCGTTCATCCGTACATTTTACCGATGGCCGAACTGCCGGGCGGCCATGTTAAGGTTCGGCCACATCAACAAGGAGGGATGCACCGATGTCCACACCCACCCCCGATTCCCCCAAGAGCGGCTCCGCAAGCATGCGTTATTTCTTCGTCTGGGCGATCGGTCTGGTCCTCGGTATCGTCGCCACGGTGATGATCGGCAATGCGCTGCGGGCGCGCCAGGATCACCTGCCCAAGGCGATCATGACCGTGCAGAAATTCCACATGTCGGTCTTGAAGCGCAACCTTGAACAGAACCGCTGCGCCGCCACCGACACCATTCCGAACTTGCAAACGCTGCGCCGGATGGGTGACGACCTCGAAGCCGCTTTCCCGGACCTGGCGAAGGATGACCGCTTCGTCAAGCACGCCAGCGATTTCCGCAGGGTGATCGATGCATCGCTGGCTTCGCCGCCGACGAGTTGCGAGGGCCTGAAGCAGACGGTCGCGATGATCGGCGACGAGTGCAAGGCCTGCCACGACGACTTCAACAAGTGACCCGTGACGCCGCCTGCACGGCGGTGAACACTGGCTGACGAAAACGGCGCTTCGGCGCCGTTTTCTTTTGCGGTTTCCAGCCCATTCACGAGGACCTCGCCATGATCGGTGCACGCCTTCCCTTCCCCACTGGAGATCGACATGAACCTGCGCAACGCACTCCTCGCCAGCGGCGCGGCCCTGACCCTCGGCGCATGCGCGACCACCGGTCCTGGCTATGGCAACAACGGCTACGGAAACAACGGGTATGGCAATGGCGGCTATAACCAGGGTGGCTACAATCAGGGCTATTGCAGCGATTGCGGCGTCGTCACCCGCATCGACATGGGTTCGGGATCGAGTTCGAACGCACCCACCGGCGCCATCATCGGCGGCATCGTCGGCGCGGTTGCCGGCCGTGAGATCGCCAAGCAGAACACCGACAAGCAGAACCGCAAGAACGTGGCGACGGTTGCCGGCGCAGCGGCCGGCGCAGTGGTCGGCAACGCGATCCAGAATCGCAACCAGAACCAGTACAACGTCACCGTGCGCATGGACGACGGCCGCTTCGTGACGGTGTCGCAGTCCGACGTCAACGGCATCCAGGAAGGAACGCCGGTACGCGTCACCAACGGACGCGCCTGGGCACGCTGAGCACTATCGCCTTTTGCCAGGCAAAGAAAAGGCCCGCTTGCGCGGGCCTTTTCCATATTGCTTGATGCGTCGGTTGCTTACGCGGCTTCGACGGCGTCGGCCTGCAGGCCCTTCTGGCCCTGGACGACGGTGAAGCTGACGCGTTGACCTTCCTTCAGGCTCTTGAAGCCGGGCATCTGAATGGCGCGGAAGTGCACGAACACGTCCTCACCATTTTCGCGGCTGATAAAGCCAAAGCCCTTGGCATCGTTGAACCATTTGACGGTTCCAACTTCGCGGTTCGACATCGGTGTTGCTCCTTGTAACGTTATTAGCGAGTCATGCTGGTCGCAAGGAGGAACGGGCAACGATGGCAAATCACACGATCTGGCGCACCGGCGGGCCACGATTCACGGTGACCCTTGAAACTCAGCAAGCGCACGGTAACTCCGCTTTCGTTAAAAATCAATCACATTCTTGACATTGGCGCCAAACCGGCTTAGACCTGATGAATATCGACAATTCCTTTATCTATCAATTAGTTGCGGCAATCCTGGTGATCGCCGGACTGGTTGGAGTGGTCCTGCCGGCCCTCCCCGGCCTGCCTTTGGTGTTCGCCGGACTGCTGATTTCGGCCTGGGCGGACGGTTTCCAACACGTCGGGGCGGCCATGCTGGTCGTGCTCGGCCTGCTCACCCTGGTCTCGCTGGTGGTGGACTACTGGGCCGCCGCGCACGGCGCGAAACGGCTCGGCGCCAGCCGCATGGCGACCATCGGCGCCGCCCTGGGGATGCTGGTCGGCGGCTTCGTGCTTTTCCCGATCGGGCTCTTCCTCGGCCCCTTCGTCGGCGCACTGGCGGGTGAACTGCTGCATCGGCGCAGCCTGACGCAGGCGGACCTCGGGGCCGCGACCAAGATCGGCATCGGCACCTGGCTCGGCATCGCGCTGGGGATCGCGCTCAAGCTCGCCATCGCCGGATTGATGCTCGGGCTGTTCGCCGTCGATTGGTGGTGGCCCGCGCACTGACCGCGACGGCAAAATACCGACATGACGATGATCCGCTTCCGCACCTTCCTGTTCGCGCTGCTGCTGGCGCTGTCGCTTCCCCTTGCAGCGCAGTCCGTCCCCAGCGACGCCCATCTCGAGCGCCAGATCGCGCACTTGCTCAACGCCCAACCGGCCTTGCGCGGCATTCGCGCCAGCGCCGAAGGCGGCGTGATCACCCTGAGCGGACAGGTCCTCGAGCCCGAACAACGCAAGGCGGCCGCGGACATCGCCGGCGGCATCAGCGGGGTCAAGCAGGTCGACAACGAGATCACGCTGGATCCGGACCTGTCGGTGCGTTTCCGCAGTGCGCTGGACGAGTTGCAGGGCAAGCTGGTGCGACTGGTCGTGAACCTGCCGCTGCTGGTGGTCGCGATCCTGATCGTGGCGATCGCGGCGTGGCTGGGCGGATTCATCAGCGGACGCATGCGCCTGCTCAAGCGCCTGAGCCGGCACAACCCGTACATGGATGGCCTGCTGCGCAACATCGTCAAGACGCTGGTAGTGCTGGGCGGCGTGCTGATCGCGCTCGACCTGCTGGGCGCGACCTCGCTGGTCGGCGCGGTGCTGGGATCGGCCGGCGTGGTCGGCCTGGTGCTTGGCTTCGCCTTCAAGGACATCGCGGAGAACTACGTCTCCGGCATCCTGCTGTCGATCCGCCAGCCGTTCGCGCCCGGCGACACCGTGCGCATCGACAACAACGAAGGACGCGTGGTCGCGCTCACTTCGCGCGCGACCGTGCTGATCACCGCCGATGGCCTGAACCTGCAGCTGCCCAACGCGCTGGTGTTCAAGTCGGTGCTGACCAACTTCACCCGCAATCCGCGCCGCCGTTTCGATTTCATCACGGTGGTCGATACCCGCAGCTCGTGGAACGACGCGATGGACATCGGCATCGCGGCGATCCGTGGCGTCGACGGCGTGCTCGGCGATCCCTCGCCGACCGCGCTGATCAAGGAGATTTCGAACGACGGCGCGACGATGCAGTATTTCGGCTGGATCGACCAGCGCAACAACGATCTTTCGAAGACGCGCAGCGAAGCGATGCGCCAGGTGCGGCGGACGCTGCGCAAGGCCGGCATCGTGCCGCCGTCCCCGGTGCAGTCGATCCGCCTGGTCCGCAGCGAGGACGATGGCATCGACGCAGCTGCCGCCCACGAAATCCACCAGTCGCGCGACACCTCCGCCGATCGCACCCTCGATGCATCGGTGCAGGATGCCCATGCCGCGGAAGATGGACACAACCTGCTCGATTCGAAGGCCACCGAGTGATGACCCGCACACCTGCCCTCGCCATCCTGGCCATCGCGACTTCGCTGGCCCACGCACCTGCGCATGCGCAGGCGGCGCCATCGACGCAATCGGATATCAGCGCCTGCACCGCGATCGAATCCGACAAGGATCGCCTCGCCTGCTACGACACGGTCGCAAAGCGCGGCACGTCCACGCCGGCGGCCGCCGATGCCGCCGCCACGCAGGCGAAGCAGCAGGAAGCCGCGCGCGCCGCGGAACGCGCGGCAAGTCCGCGCAGCGACCTGTATGCCTCGGAGACGGACGATGCGATCGCCAACGCCGGCAAGGGCTCGCTGCTCGACAGTCGCTGGGAGCTCGCGAAGAACTCCAAGCTCGGCACCTGGAATTTCCGCGCCTACAAGCCGGTGTATCTGCTGCCGGCGTTCTGGACCAACCATCCCAACACGCTGCCGCACTCGCCCAATCCGAACAACACGGTGACCACGCCGCAGGACCTGCAGAAGATCGAGGCCAAGTTCCAGCTCAGCTTCAAGACCAAGGCGATCGAGAACCTGTTCGGCGACAACGGCGACGTGTGGATGGGTTACACCCAGAGTTCGCGCTGGCAGGTCTACAACTCGGGCAATTCGCGCCCGTTCCGCGAAACCAATTACGAACCCGAAGTGCTGCTGGTGTTCCGCACCAATTACGAAATCGCCGGATGGAAGGGCCGGCTGGCCGGCATCGGCGTCAACCACCAGTCGAACGGCCGCGCCGACCCGCTGTCGCGCAGCTGGAACCGGGTGATGACGAACATCGGCTTCGATCGCGACAACTGGTCGGTGATGTTCCGGCCGTGGTTCCGCATTCCCGAAAGCCGCGGCAAGGACGACAACCCGGACATCCAGGACTACATGGGCCGTGGCGACATGACCATCGTGCACACCGTGGGCCGCAACGAATTCTCGCTGACGGCGCGGCATTCATTGCGCGGCGGCGACCGCTCCCACGGCGCCATGCAATTCGACTGGGGCTTCCCGATCTCGCGCCAGTTGCGCGGCCACTTCCAGCTGTTCGACGGTTACGGCGAAAGCATGATCGACTACAACCACCGCGCGACCTACGTCGGCTTCGGCATCTCGCTGCTGGAGTGGTACTGAGCCCCGAACCGGTCAGCGAACGGCGTCGAGTTGCGCCTGCACCGCATCGAACAGCTCATCGAAGCCGCGATGCGGTTCGAAGCGCGTGCCATTGATGAAGAACGTCGGCGTGCCGTTCACTCCGCTGCGGATGCCGCCATCCATGTCGTCCTGGATGCGCGCGGCATAGTCGCCGGATTCGAACGCCTCGCGCACGCCGTCACCCGGCAATCCCAGTGAGTGCGCGATGGCGATGTAGAGCTCGCCACCGAGTTGCCGCTGGTGTTCGTAGAGGACATCGTGCGCCTGCCAGAACTTGCCCTGCGTCGCCGCGTACTCGGCGAGGACGGCCGCCGCCATCGCCTGCGGATGGATCTCGGTCAACGGGAAGTTGCGGAACACCAGGCGCATGCGATCGCCGAAGCGCCGCTGCACCTGCTTGACGATGCCATAGGCGTCGCCGCAATACGGACACTGGTAGTCGCCGTATTCCACTACCGTCACCGCCGCGGCGGCACCGCCTTCGATATGGTCCTTGTCGCTGACGGGAATGCGCAAACCGGACATGGCGTCTCCTTGGGTGACAGCGTGAAAGGCGGTGGTCAGGTCGACGAAAGACCCTTGGCCAGTTGGTCGAGCGCATCGAGCACGCCATCGGCGCCGGGGTTGATCGCCGTCGGCGACAGGTAGCTCCAGGCGATTCTGCCCTGCGCGTCGATGACGAACAGCGCGCGCTTGGAACATCCATGCACTTCGTCGTAGGCGCCGTACAAACGCGAGACCGCGCCCTTGGGTTCGAAATCCGCAAGCAGATCGAAATGCAGGTTGCGATCCTTCACGAACGCCTGGTGACACCACGCACTGTCGACGGAAATGCCGAGCACGATGCCACCCTGCTTGCGGATGAGCGGCAAGGCCTGGTTGAACACCACCAGTTCATCGCCGCAGACGGCGCTCCAGTCCGCCGGGTAGAACACCAGCACCACCGGCGCGCCACGCAATTCCTCCAGCGACAGCGTCTGGTCGGGCGTGGCATGGAGGGTGAAATCCGGCGCCGGGGTGCCTGCGGCAAGCAAGGCGTTGGGCATCGCTGTCACAGCTTCGCTCCGGCATCGGTCGGAGCGAAGCATGCGCAGCGAAGTGTTATCCGGGCGTCAAGCCCGCCCGGATGATGCCGTCATTGCCGGGAGGGCGCCGGTTGCGCCAGTCCGTTCTGCACGGCCTCGTCGATCAATGCGCGCACCTGTTTGTCGATGATGCGAGCCTTCTGCTCCATTTCCTTGCCTACGGCATCCATCTGCTTGCCGATGGCGTCCATGGGCTTGGCGGCAGCGTCCATCTCGCGGGCGATGGCGTCCATCTTCGCGCTCTCGGCCTGCATGCCGCTCTGCTGGGCCTGCAGCGCGACGGAATGACGCTCCATCTGCTTGCTCAACGCGTCCTGCTGCATGGAAAGCTGCTGCATCTGGCGATTCAGCGCATCGCGCTGCGCGTCGCTCGCCTGCACCTGCTGCATCGCCAGCTTGCGTTGCTGTTCCGCCAACTCGCGCTGCTCTTCGGCCAGCTTCTGCATCTTGAGTTCTTCGTCGCGCGCCTCCGGCGTTTGCGCCACCTTCACTTGCATGCCATCCATGCGCTTGCCGAGTGCCTCGATTTCCTGCTGATGCGGCGCCATCTGCGCCTGCAGGTCGCGGATCTTCGCCTGCTGGGGCTCCAGGGCAGCCCAGGCTTGCTCCACGCGGGCCAGCGTCGCGGCATCGCGCACGACGTAAGCCTTGCCGTCCTTGCGGAACCAGATGAAATCACCTGCGATTCCACGGGTCGTGTCGTCGATGTCGCGCGAATCGACGGAATTGCCGGTGAGCGTCAGCTTGCCATCCCGCTTGTGCACCAGCGCGTAACCATCACGGGTATTGTCGCGAGCGGTTGCGATCTTCTTGGTGGTGACCGCCACCGGAGCGACCTTGGGTGCCGGCGATGGCGCAGGCGCGGATGCAGCAACACTGCCGCTCTCCTGCGGCTGCGCATGCGTATCGAATTTGGCGTAGGCCTGGACGGCGATGCCCAAGGCGACAATGCCGACAACCGGCACCAATACGGCGCTGCCGACGGTGCGACGTTCGGGGCGAAGCAATTGCTTGATGCGGGACATGAGCTGACCTCCATGCGCGGCTTGCGCGGGTACGAAGTTGGGTAGGGGCGACCGCGCGATGTTCATGCGGTCGAGTTCGGAAAGCGCAAGGGCGAGGCGGCGCGGGTCGCCAAGTTGGCCTGCGGCGAGATCGTCGGCGACCAGTTCGCGTTCGATGCGGATGCGCCGCGACAGCCACCACACCACCGGGTGATAGAACAGCAGCGCTTCGATCGCACCCTGCAGCAGGTTGACCAGGTAATCGTGGCGGCGGATGTGCGCGAGTTCGTGCGCGACCAGGGCTTCCAGCAATGGCACCGGCATGTTTGCGGCGATGGCGGCCGGCAACAGCACCATCGGTTTCCACCACCCCACCGACAGCGGACTGTCGCCCTCTTCGATCATGCGCACCGTGACCCGCCGGCGTATTCCGAACCCTTGCGCGAATGCATCCGCGCAGGCCTGCCAGCGTCGTGCATCTGCGCATGCGGCACGCGTGCGCAAGCGGCGCACCCACCACAGGCCGGAGGCCATGCGCAGGGCAAACACGGTGGTGCCTGTCGCCCACGCCGCGACGATCCACGCGAACATGGGATGCGTGGGCGATGGCAGCGACGCCAACAGCGGGATTCCGGCTTGCACCGGATCAGCGGACCCGGCAGCAGCGAATGCGAACGAAATTGCCGGCGTCGACGTGGAGATGCTTGCGACATACAGCTTCGCGAACGTCAGCACCGGCGCAATCAGGCAGGCAAGCAATGCCAGGCAGGCGACCGCATAGCGCGCCTGCGGGCGGGCCGAACGCAAGGCCAGCAGCGACATCCACGCCAATGCGCCGATCAGCGCGCCCTGCCAGAGGAAATGCAGCAAGGTGGCGGCCAGCAACGGAACCAACGCGGCGATCGCATCCGCGGAAACGAGGTCAGTCATTGCGGGTCTCCTCCAGGAAGCGCTGGATTTCCTCGCGTTCGGCATCGCTCACGCTGTCGCCGCGAAGCGCGGCCAGCACCAGGTCCTTGCCGGAACCGGCGAATGCCTTGTGGATGAAATCGTCGAGCAGCTTCGTCTGCATCGAGCCTTGTTTCTGCGCTGCCGAATACACGTGCGAGCGTTGGCTTTCATCGCGGTTGAGCAGCCCCTTGCCATGCATGATCTGCATCAGCCGCAGCACGTTTGCGTAGCCCAGGTCCGGACGCTCGCGCTGCTGCGCCTCGTGCACCTGCTTCACCGAGGATGGGCCGAGCGCCCACAGCGTACGCAACAACTCCAGTTCCGCCGGAGTGGGTTTGGGAAGCCGCCTGCCGATGCCCATCGTGATGCCCGTTGGATGCGATAACGGGCACCCTACGCCATCTAGAACTGTTTGTCTAGAAAAATTTGTCTAGACAGCTCAGGGCGGGCTGATGCGATGGAAGCCGCACAGCTTGTTGCCGCTAGGATCGCGTAGATAGGCCAGGTAGAGCACGCGGTTCTCGGTGCCGTGACGGATGCCGGGCGGATCCTCGACGCTGGTGCCGCCATTGGCGATTCCCGCCGCGTGCCAATCGTCGACGGCCGCGGGCGACGTGCCGAGGAATCCGATCGTGGTGCCGTTGCCGTGGGTGGCGGGCTGGCCATCGACCGGACTGGTGATCACGAAGCGGTTGCCGTCGTACTGGTACACCAGCCGCCCCCTGGCATCGATCACGCCAGCCGGCACGCCCAGCGCAGCGAGCGTGGCGTCGTAGAACTTCCTGGCGGCCTCGATGTCGTTGGCGCCCAGCACGATGTGACTGATGAACATGCCCTGCTCCTGGATGGATGACGACGGGTTACGCGACCACGTCGCGTCAAATGACGGCAACGGGAATCTTGCCGATTTTCGCCTGCCATTCGCGCGGGCCGGTCTGGTGGACCGAGCTGCCGCGACTATCGACGGCGACGGTGACCGGCATGTCCTCCACTTCGAATTCGTAGATCGCTTCCATGCCGAGGTCTTCGAAGGCCAGCACCTTGGCGGCCTTGATCGCCTTGGAAACAAGATAGGCCGATCCGCCGACCGCCATCAGGTAGACGGCACCGTTGTCGCGGATGGCGTCGATCGCGGCGGGACCGCGTTCGGCCTTGCCGACCATGCCGATCAGGCCGGTCTGTTCCAGCATCTGGCGGGTGAACTTGTCCATGCGCGTCGCGGTCGTGGGGCCTGCGGGGCCGACGACTTCATCGCGCACCGGATCGACCGGTCCGACGTAATAGATGAAGCGCCCCTTGAGATCGACCGGCAATGCCTCGCCCTTGTTGAGCATGTCGACCATGCGCTTGTGCGCGGCATCGCGACCGGTCAGCAGCTTGCCGTTGAGCAGCAGGGTTTCGCCCGGCTGCCAGGAGGCGATCTCTTCCTTGGTCACGGTGTCGAGATTCACCTTGCGGCCCTTGCTGGCGTCGTAGGCGATCTGCGGCCAGTCGGAGAACGACGGCGGATCAAGCGTGACCGGACCGCTGCCATCGAGCACGAAATGCGCGTGGCGCGTCGCCGCGCAGTTCGGGATCATCGCCACCGGAAGATTGGCGGCGTGGGTCGGATAGTCCTTGACCTTGACGTCGAGGACGGTGGTCAAGCCACCGAGACCCTGCGCGCCGATGCCGAGCGCATTGACCTTGTCGTAGAGCTCGAGGCGTAATTCCTCGGCGCGATTCGACGCGCCACGCGCCTGCAGGTCGGTGATGTCGATCGGCTCCATCAGCGATTCCTTGGCCAGCAGCATCGCCTTCTCGGCGGTGCCGCCGATGCCGATCCCGAGCATGCCCGGCGGGCACCAGCCGGCGCCCATGGTCGGCACCGTCTTCAACACCCAGTCGACGATCGAATCGGAGGGATTGAGCATCGCGAACTTCGACTTCGCTTCCGAACCGCCGCCCTTGGCCGCGACGATCACTTCCACGGTATTGCCGGGCACGACGCTGACGTTCACCACGGCCGGCGTGTTGTCGCCGGTGTTGCGGCGCTTGCCGGCGGGATCGGCCAGCACCGACGCGCGCAGCTTGTTCTCGGGATCGTTGTAGGCGCGACGCACGCCTTCGTTGGCCATGTCCTCGACGCCCATGGTCGCGTCGTCCCAGCGCACGTCCATGCCGATCTTCAGGAACACGGTGACGATGCCGGTGTCCTGGCAGATCGGGCGATGGCCTTCGTAGCACATGCGCGAATTCACCAGGATCTGCGCCATCGCGTCCTTCGCGGCCGGCGATTCCTCGCGCTCGTAGGCGGCGGTGAGATTGCGGATGTAGTCGGCCGGATGGAAATAGCTGATGTATTGCAGGGCGTCGGCGACGGACTGGATCAGGTCGGCCTGGCGGATGGAAACGGGGCCGGAAGAGGATGCGGTGGGAGCGCTCACGTGGCGGGGAATCGTGGTGGGAATCCCGCAATTTTAGTCCATCGCCGCCCCGCCCCCGCCCATGCCCCGCAGTCGTGCCATCATCCGTGCACGTTCCGACAAGGACGGTCCCCGGGAGATACTCCAATGTTCAAGAAGATCCTGATCGTGCTGGTGGTCGTGGTCGCCGCATTCCTCGGCTACGCCGCCACCCGCCCCGATACCTTTGAAGTCAGCCGCAGCACGGTGATCAAGGCGCCGCCGCAGCGCGTGTTCGACATCGTCAATGACTTCCACAACTTCCCGCAATGGTCGCCGTGGCAGCACCTCGACCCCAAGATGCAGACCACCTATTCGGGTCCGCAGAACGGCGTCGGCTCCAGCTACGCATGGTCGGGCAACGACAAGGCCGGCCAGGGCTCGATGAAGATCACCGAAGCGCAGGCGCCGGCGAAGATCGGCATGCAGCTCGATTTCATCAAGCCGTTCGCCAGCAGCAACACCGTGGACTTCGCCTTCGCACCGGAAGCCGACGGCACCAAGGTGACGTGGACGATGCGCGGCAACAGTCCGTTCGGAATGAAGGTGATGACCGTATTCGTGTCGATGGACAAGACGATCGGCCCCGATTTCGAACAAGGGCTGGCGAACCTCAAGACCATCGCGGAGACATCGCACTGATGCGGTGACGGGCAGACTGTCGCGATGCCGCCACCTCTGCCCACTCCCGATCTCTCCCTGCGCGAGCGCTTCCAGGCGCTGCGCAACCTGCCGCCGTTCCTGCGCGACATCTGGGCCACCAGTCCCGGGCTGACCAGCGCCAACATCGCCCTGCGCCTGGTGCGCGCGGTGTCACCGGTCGCATTGCTCTACATCGGCAAACTGATCATCGACGAGGCCGTGCGGCTGTCGCGCACGCCGTTGCCGCACGATGTCCAGGCCGCATGGCAATCGGGCCTGCTGAACCACCTGGTCGCCCTGCTCGTGCTGGAACTGGCGATCGCGGTCCTGTCCGACCTGATGGGACGCCTCGTCTCCTACGTCGATGGCGTGCTCTCCGATCTCTACACCAATCGCATCGGCGCGCGATTGATGGAACACGCAGCCACGCTCGACCTCGAGGACTTCGAGGACGCCGACCTGCAGGATCGCCTGCAGCGCGCGCGCATGCAGACCATGGGCCGGATGAACCTGATGGGCCAGCTGTTCGGGCAGGCGCAGGATTTCATCACCGTCGCCGCCTTCGCCGCCGGACTGGTCGCCTACGCACCGTGGCTGATGGCGATGCTGGCGCTCGCGCTGGTGCCGGCCTTCATCGGCGAATCGCATTTCAACACGCTCGGCTACCACCTCAACACGATGTGGACGCCGGAACGCCGCGAACTCGAATACCTCAAGCAGGTCGGATCGAGCGTCGAAACCGCCAAGGAAGTGAAGATCTTCGATCTCAACCGCTTCCTGATCGAACGCTTCCGCACCCTCTCCAACAAGTTCACCAGCGCCAACCGCAAACTGGCGGCGCGGCGCGCGGCCTGGGGCACGCTGCTGGCCGCGCTCGGCAGCATCGCCTACTACGGCGCCTACGGTTACATCGCGTGGCGCACGGTGCGCGGCGATTTCACCATCGGCGACCTGACCTTCCTCTCCGCCAGCTTCCTGCGCCTGCGCGGCCTGCTGGAATCGTTGCTGTCGGGCTTCGCGCAGGTGGCGAACCAGGCGCTCTATCTCGACGACCTCTATTCCTTCTTCAAGATCGAACCGGAAATCGTCAGCAAGCCCGGCGCGGCGCTGGTGCCGCGGCCGATCACCCGCGGTTTCGTGTTCGACAACGTCGGTTTCCGCTACGACGGTTCGGAACGCTGGGCGCTGCGCGGACTGTCGTTCGAACTCAAGGCCGGCGAAGTGCTGGCGCTGGTCGGCGAGAACGGCGCCGGCAAGACCACGCTGGTGAAGCTGCTGGCGCGGCTCTACGATCCCGACGAAGGTCGCATCCTGCTCGACGGCATCGACCTCCGCGACTACGACCTCGACGACCTCCGCGCCAACATCGGCGTGATCTTCCAGGACTTCGTGCGCTACCACCTCACCGCCGGCGAGAACATCGGCGTCGGCCAGATCGATGCCCTGCACGACCGGGCGCGGATCGAGCAGGCGGCGCAACGCGGCATGGCCGACGAGGTGATCGCCGAACTCCCGTCCGGTTACGACCAGCTGGTGGGCCGACGCTGGAAGACCGGCGTCGAACTCAGCGGCGGGCAATGGCAGAAGATCGCGATCGCGCGCGCCTACATGCGCGATGCGCAGGTCGTCATCCTCGACGAACCGACCGCCGCGCTCGATGCCCGCGCCGAATACGAAGTGTTCCGGCGCTTCAAGGAGCTGAGCGAGGAACGCACCGCGGTGCTGATTTCCCACCGCTTCAGCAGCGTGCGCATGGCCGACCGCATCCTGGTCCTGGCCGATGGCAAGGTCGAGGCGCAGGGCAGCCATGACGAGTTGATGGCCCAGGGCGGGCGCTACGCCGAATTGTTCGAATTGCAGGCCGCCGGCTACCGCTGAAGGCGCTGTCGGGCCGGGGGCATTAAAATGGCGGGATTGCCTCCGTTGTCGCCTGAATGTCCAACCCGCCGCCCTATTTCACCGAAACCGTGCTCGAGGTCCATCACTGGACCGATGCCTATTTCAGTTTCACCACCACCCGCGATCCGGGCCTGCGCTTCGAGAACGGCCAGTTCGTGATGATCGGCCTGCAGGGCGACTCCAAGCCGCTGGTCCGCGCCTATTCCGTCGCCAGCGCCAACTGGGCGGAGACCCTGCATTTCTTCAGCATCAAGGTCCAGGACGGTCCGCTGACCTCGAAACTGCAGCACCTGAAAGTCGGGGATTCGCTGCTGGTCAGCCGCAAGCCGACCGGCACCCTGCTGATCAGTGACCTCAACCCGGGGCGCAACCTCTACCTGCTCGGCACCGGCACCGGCCTCGCGCCCTGGCTGTCGGTGGCGCAGGATCCCGAGACCTACGAACGCTTCGAACGCGTGATCGTTTGCCACGGCGTGCGCAGCGCCGCCGACCTCGCCTACCGCGACTTCTTCGAACACGAATTGCCCAACCACGAACTGCTGGGCGAGCTGGTGCGCGACAAGCTGCTGTACTTCCCGGCGGTGTCGCGCGAACCGTTCGAGTACCGCGGCCACGACCACCACGGCCGCATCACCGACATGCTCGCCGATGGCCGCATCGCTTCCGCACTCGGCATCGACGCCCTGGATCCCGCGCACGACCGCGCGATGATCTGCGGCAGCCCGGCGATGCTCGCCGATTTCCGCACGCTGCTCGACGCGCGCGGCTTCAAGGTCTCGCCGAAGATCGGCCAGGCCGGCGACTACGTGTTCGAACGCGCCTTCGTCGAGAAGTGACCGTGGTGCGGGTCAATGACCCGCGACCGGCTTCAGCGGCTCCGCGAACGGCTTGATTCCGAGTTCGCGATAGATCTCCTGCGGGTAGTACAGCGTCGCGCCCTTGAGCACCGTGGCGACGTTGCGCAACGCGCGGATGTCTTTCGTCGGATCACCGTCGACCAGTATCAGGTCGGACTTCTTGCCGGGCGTGATCGAACCCAGGTCCTTGTCGACGCGCGAATAGCGCGCACCATTGCGGGTCGCGATCTGCAGCACCTGTGCGGGCGTCAACCCGGCATCGACGTATAACTGCAGTTCGCGCTGCAAGGCGAATCCCGGCACGTCGTCCGTCCCGGCGATCAGCGGCACGCCGGCCTTGTACATGCGACCGATGAATTCCACCATCTTCGCCACCGATTTGCGGTAGCGCTGTGCGGTGGCGTCATCGGGGATTTCCAGTTGCGCGACGCGCCCGTTGCGCACCACATCCGACGGCAGGTGGTCCTCGATTCCCTCGAACGCCGCCAGCGGCTCGCCATTGCGCTGCTTGAGGAACTCGAACGCCGTCATCGTCGAATCGATGTCGATCTGCTTCTTCGCCAGCTTGGCGATGAACTCCTGCACCGGCTTCGAATCGAAATCGAGATCGGCCACTTCGCGTGCCGGCAGGTAGAAGCGATCCAGCGTGCGGGTGTCGGTGTCGGGCTTCACCAGGAAATTCAACAGGACCTGGTTGATGTGCTGGATCTCGTCGAAGCCGTCGTCGACCACGTCCTGCGCGCGCAGGAAAGCTGGAACATGGCCGCTCACCCGCATGCCCTTCGAGTGCGCGTAGGCAACGGTTTCCTTGAGGATGTCCTTGGGGAAGGAGTTGTAGACCTTCAGCTGTGGATAACCATGCGCGGCGTACCAGTCGACCGCCTTCTTCGCCTCGTCGATGTTCTTGATCACGAAGCCCATGCGCGCGGAATACTTGCTTTCGCCCTCGATGAAACCGGCCGGCACGATGCGCGGAATCAGCAATGTGCCTTCACGCTCCTCGCGCAGCATGTCCTGCATGGTCGGATTGTCGTTGCCCATGTCGCGCACGCTGGTGACGCCGGCGGCGATGTCGAGCCCGCCGCTCCAGCGATCGATGTGCGCGTGGAGATCGAACAGGCCCGGCAACAGCGTGCGACCACCAGCATCTATCATCTGGTCGGCCTTGGCGGCCTTCTTCCCGGATACGGCGATCGAAACGATACGGCCATCACGAACCAGTACGTCCGCCGGCTTGCCGAGCGTCGCGGTACCGCTGTCGAACACGCGGGCATTGCGGATCAGCAGGCTGCCCGCGAGCGGATGGGCGAGGCGCTTCTGCATGTCGCGCAGCACTTCCTGCTCGGCGGTCTTCTGGCGCGCCTCGAGTGCGTTGGCGTTCGCCTCCCAACCTTCCTCGATCGCCTGCATGTAGCCCGGCACGATCGACGCGAACAGGCGTGGTTTCGGACCATCGTTCATCCACAGGAATTGCGGCGTGAAACCCAGCCCGGTAATCGCGACCAGTGTCGCCTTCTCAACATTGGTCCCCTTGCGTACCGGAACCGTATCGATCCGGCGCATGTTCAGGCGCCCCGAGGGCAGCAACGGGATGCTGTGGTCGGGACTGGCGGCAAGTGCCGTCAACATCACCGACATCGATTCCGGCGTACCGGCAAGCGGCGAATAGAACGCGCCAGGCACCAAGGTCGCTTCACCCTTGTCGATGGCCGATACCCAGCGCCCCTTGCCGTCCGCGGCATCGTAGCGCTCGTCCACGCTGGAACCGAACGTGGTCTTGCCGGTAATGTGGTAGCTCTTGAAGCCGCCGCCTGGCAGCAGGCTGTACTCCTCGTGGCCCTCGGGACCGCGGCCGTTGTCCTTGAAGATGAAATCGGTGCGGGTCACCCCGTCGTCGTCATGGGTCACCACCTGCTGGCCGGCCTTGGTCCCGCCATGCACCAGCACCACGTAACGCACCGTCTCGGCGGCGCTGACCGGAGATCCGGGCGTGAACGCCAATGCCAGCCCCATGGCTACCGCCAGTCCGTTCCTGACCATGCCGCACTCCCCGATGTGTGAGCGGTCGAGTCTAGGCCCTGCGGCGGCCGTCGTGCTGCGATAATCCGGGGTTTGTCACGTCCAAACGGGAATCCGCCCATGCCCCTGCCCTCCCGCACTTCGCTCGCCGCCGCGATCGCCCTCACCCTCGTGTTCGGCGCCACGGTCGATCATCCGTCCTACGCAGCCACCAAGAAACCGGGACACGCCATGCCTGCAGCCAGTTCCAATCCGTTCTTCCAGGACAGCACGCTCGAATTCGGCTTCCCGCAGTTCGACAAGATCAAGGCCGGCGATTTCGCCCCCGCCTTCGACCGCGGCATGGCCGAGCAGAAGAAGGAAGTCGAGGCGATCGCCAACAATCCGGCGAAACCGACCTTCGACAACACCATCCTGGCGATGGAGAAGAGCGGGCGCATCCTGTCGCGCGCGACCTATGTCTTCTCCAACCTGACCAGCGCCAACACCAATCCCGACCTCGACAAGCTCGACGCCGAGTACTCGCCGAAGTTCGCCGCGCACCGCGACAGCACCTATCTCAACGGCAAGCTGTTCCAGCGCATCAAGACGCTGTACGACGAGCGCGCGAAGCTGGGCCTGGATCCGCAGGGCACGCGCCTGGTCGAGCGCTATTACGAGGACTTCAAGCACGCCGGCGCCGACCTGACGCCGCAGCAGAAGGAACGCGTCAAGGCGATCAACGCCGAAGTCGCCGGCTTGCAGACCAAGCTCACGCAGAACGTGCTGGCCGAGGCCAATGCCTCGGCGGTCTTCGTCGACAATCGCGCCGAGCTCGCCGGCCTCACCGACGAGCAGATCCAGGGCCTCGCCGACGACGCCAAGGCCAAGGGCCAGCCCGGCAAGTTCCGCATCGCGCTGGTCAACACCACCGGCCAGCCGCTGGAAGCGCAGCTGGAGAACCGTGCGCTGCGCGAGAAGATCCACAACGCGTCGATCGTGCGCGGCAGCCGCGGTGGCGAGTTCGACAACACCGCGCCGATCTCGCGCCTGATGAAGCTGCGCGCCGAACGCGCCGCGATCATGGGCTATGCCGATTACGCCTCGTTCGCGCTGGCCGACGAAACCGCGAAGAACCCACAGGCGGTCAACGCGATGCTCGACAAGATCGCGCCCATTGCAGTCGCCAACGCCCGGAAGGAAGGCGCCGTGCTGCAGGCGATGATCGACAGCGAACAGAAGGCCAAGGGCCAGCCGACCTTCAAGCTGGAACCGTGGGACTGGGCGTTCTATACCGAGAAGGTGCGCAAGGCCCAGTACGACTACGACGAAAACGAGATCAAGCCCTATCTCGAGTTCAACAACGTGCTCAACAACGGCGTGTTCTTCGCCGCCAACAAACTGTACGGGCTCAGCTTCAAGCGCCGCACCGACCTGCCGGTGTACCAGGAAGACGTCCAGACCTATGACGTCTTCAACGAGGACGGCAGCAAGCTCGCCATCATCATCGTCGATCCCTATGCGCGCGCGTCCAAGCAGGGCGGCGCGTGGATGAGCTCCTACGTCGACCAGTCCGACCTGATGGGCACCAAGCCGGTGATCGCGTTCCATCTCAACGTCACCAAGCCGACCGCGGGCAAGCCGTCGCTGATGACCTGGGACGACGTCAACGGCGCCTTCCACGAATTCGGCCACGTGCTGCACGGCATGTTCTCGAACGTGAAGTACCCCTACTTCGCCGGCACCAACGTCCCGCGCGACTTCGTCGAATATCCGTCCCAGGTCAACGAGATGTGGATGGACGACCCGACCGTGCTCGCCAACTACGCCAAGCACTGGCAGACCGGCGAACCGTTGCCGAAGGCGCTGCTCGACAAGGTGATGGCGGCATCGAAGTTCAACGAAGGCTTCAAGACCGGCGAATACCTCGGCGCCGCGATGCTCGACCAGAAGTGGCACCAGATCCCGGCCGCCTCGGTTCCGGAAGCGAGCGGCGTGATGGCCTACGAGGCGAAGTCGCTGAAGGACATCGGCCTCGACTACGCGCCGGTGCCGCCGCGTTATCGCACGCCGTACTTCAAGCACATCATGGAAGGCTACGCCGCCGGCTACTACGCCTACATCTGGTCGGAAGTGCTGGACGCCGACACCGCGAAGTGGATCCGCGACCACGGCGGCCTGACCCGCGCCAACGGCGACCGTTTCCGCTCGATGCTGCTGTCGCGCGGCGGCAGCGTCGACGCGATGGAACTGTTCGAGAAGTTCTACGGCGGCAAGCCCGACATCCAGCCGCTGCTGGAACGTCGCGGACTGACGAGCGAGCCCGCCGCGAAGAAGTGACGGGAATCCCCGCGTCGCAAACGAAAACGCCGGCAATGCCGGCGTTTTCCATTTCAGCGACGGGAATCAGCCCGTAATCATTCGAACAGATTTCGGTATTTCGGATTGAGGTATTGCTGGAACACCGCCACCGGAACATCGGCGCGCTGGATGCCATCGGAATAACCGGCGACCTGGTACGGCGGAAACACGAAGGTCAGGCCCACCAGCTTGCCTTCGGCATCGATCATCGGTTCGAACTCGCTGAACCCGCTTGCGGCGGGCTGGGTGCCCGCCTCGACGATCGGCTTCATCTTCGCGACGGCCTTGTCGATCTCTTCCGGCGCCTGCTTGTCGTCTTCCATGCGCGCGCGGATCTGTCCGATCAGGGTCTCGCGTACGCTGTTGGAGATGGTGACCCAACCGGCATCGCCGGTGAGCAGGTCCTGGGCGCGGATCACGCTGCCACCCTGCGCGTCCCAGAGGAAACGCCGGATCAACGGATCGCCCTGGGCGCCGCCGCTGTAGAGGCTGCCATCCGCTGCGATCGCGATCAGCCCTTTCGCCTGCGGCACGATCTGGCGGAACTCCAGGCTCATGTCGTAAGGCACGCCGGCATCGCCGGCCTTGTGGGGAGCTGCCGCATCGACCAGTCGCTTGCGCGAAGCGTCGGCATAGGCCTTCATCTCGCGCGCCAGTCCGGAGGGCAGCACCATGCCCTTGGGATAGGTGATGCCAAGCAGGTACGTTTGTGTGTGCTCGATCTGGTCCTGCAGGACCACCGGCGCGACTGCCGCGGCGGGTGGCGCGGCGGTCGTGGGCGCATTCGCAGGCTGTTCGCGCTTGCAGGAGGCAGCCAGCACGACGGTGCATGCCAGCATGGCGACCATCAACTTTGCGTGGGGAAGATCGCCTCTTGGCATCACACCCTCAACGCGTCGTATTCGGGATGCCGTCGCATCCACGCATCGGCATAGGAACAGGCCGGATGCACTTTCATGCCCTCGGCACGGGCATAGTCCAGGCCCGCCTTCACCAGTTCACCGGCGATGCCCCGCCCCCCGATGGCCGATGGCACGATGGTGTGGTCGATCGACAGGACATCGCCGTGTCGCGAATACTCGATGTATCCCTCGTGGCCGTCGACCATGGTGGTGAATCTCCGGGTCTCCGGCACGTGGTGGATCGTGATCGTCATGGCGCAGCCTGTCCTGCCTTGCGTTTTCAATGAGCCCCAGTGGCGCCACCCCTGCCGCCATCCAACTATTGTGCGTGAGCAAACAGGCGGTCGGCGTGAGTGCCGCGTGAAAATCACATCGATCCAATGGCATAAGCGGGTCACCGTCGCGGCGCGTTAACATCGCGCGATCCAATCCCAAGACGCTCGCCATGCGCCCTCTCGCCTTCTCCTCCCTGATGCTGTCTGCCGCATTTCCACTTGTGGCGTCGGCATCCAGTGACCTCACCACGGTGTCGGAGCGCAGCGGCTTCCTGCGCACCGGCCGCTACGACGAGGTGATCGCGCTGTGCCGCGACTTCCAGGCGAAGTATCCCAAGGCGGTGCGCTGCTTCGATTTCGGCACCACGCCGGAAGGACGCCCGATGAAGGCGCTGGCGGTCTCCACTTCCGGCGCATTGACGCCCGAAGCCGCGCGCGCGCAAGGATTGCCGGTGGTGCTGGCGCAAGGCGGCATCCACGCCGGTGAGATCGACGGCAAGGACGCAGGGTTTCTCGCGATCCGCGAGATGCTGCAAGGAAAGGCCGCCAAGGGCGCACTCGACCGCGTGGTGCTGTTGTTCATCCCGGTGTTCAACGTCGATGGCCACGAGAATTTCCGTGCGTGGAATCGTCCCAACCAGCGCGGCCCGGAGGAAATGGGCTTCCGCGTGACCGCGCAACGCTACAACCTCAACCGCGACTACATGAAGGCCGACGCGCCGGAAATGCAGGCGCTGTTGCGGCTCGACAACGCTTGGGATCCGCTGGTGGAGATCGACTTGCACGTCACCGACGGCGCCAAGTTCCAGCACGACGTCTCGATCACCGGCGAACCCGTGAACTCCGGCGACATGGAATTGCGCAGCGTCGGCCGCGCGGTGAAGGACGGTTTGCTGGAACGCCTGGCCGCGCAGGGATCGCAGCCGCTGGGTTTCTATCCATCGTTCGTCGAGGACGATGATCCGAAATCCGGTTTCATCGAGGGTCCGTCGACGCCGCGCTTCTCGAACGGCTATTACCAGCTGCGCAACCGCGTCGGCATCCTGCTGGAGACGCATTCCTGGCGCACCTATCCGGAACGCGTGCGCATCACCCGCAACGGCATCGTCGACCTGGTCGAACTCACCGCCGCCAACGGCAAGCAATGGCTGGCCGCCGCCCACGCCGCCGACCAGCGCGCGCGCAAGCTCGCGGGCACGCCGGTGGCGTTGAGTTATCGCACCACCGACGACGCACGCATGATCGACTTCAAGGGCTATGCCTACGAGCGCCGCAAGTCCGACATTTCCGGCGGCACGATGACCGAGTACGACGAGTCGAAGCCGCAGGTCTGGCGCATTCCGCTCAAGGACCACGTGGTTGCCGACGCCGAAGTCGCCGCACCGCGCGCGGGCTATCTCGTTCCCGCGGCGTGGGCTTCAGTCGTCGAACCGAAACTGAAGGTGCATGGCATCGAATACCGCAGGCTCGGCAAGGTGCTGCCGAATGCATCGGTCGAAACCTTCCGTGCCGACAGCGCCAAGTTCGGCGGCAATTCCTTCGAAGGCCACCAGCCGCTCACGCTGACCGGGCACTGGACGCCGGAACATCGCGACCTGGTGGCGGGCGCGCTGTTCGTGCCGATCGCCCAGCCGAAGTCGCGCCTGCTGATGGGATTGCTGGAACCGCAGGCGCCCGACGCATTGGTGGCCTGGGGCGAGATGAACAACGCTTTCGAATCCAAGGAGTACATGGAGGGGTACGTGGCCGAGCAGGAAGCCATCAAGATGCTGGCGAACGATCCCGCGCTGAAGAAGGAGTTCGAGCAACGCCTGAAGAACGACGCCGACTTCGCGAAATCGCCGCGCGCGCGCCTCGACTTCTTCTATCGTCGCCATCCGGCCTATGACCAGGCCCTGCGCCTGTATCCGGTCTATCGCACCGACGCGACGCCATGAACACGCCAAATCCCAATCGCCGCCCGATCTGGCCATGGCTGGCGATCCTCGCCCTGCTGTTCTTCGCCATGTGGTGGCATCGCAGCCATGGTGGCGGATCGACCGCCGTCATCGCGCAGCAATCGACATCGCTCCCCGGACGGACCACCGCAGAGTCGCATCCGTTGCCGCCGTTGTCCGGGCGTTCGCACGACAGCGCCGGCGCAACCGCCGCGAATGCAGGACTTCCGCCTGAAGCCCGCGACACCTTGCGCCTGATCGCCCAGGGCGGTCCGTTTCCCTATCGCCAGGATGGCGTGGTCTTCGGCAATCGCGAAGGCCGCCTGCCCGACCACCCCTACGGCTACTACCACGAGTACACGGTGGTGACGCCGGGCGCGCCAACGCGCGGCACCCGGCGCATCATCACCGGCGGTACGCCACCGCAGGTCTGGTACTACACCGACGACCACTATCGCAGTTTCCGTCGCATCGATCCTTCATCGTCATGAGCCTCCATGCCCCGCTGTTTCCGATCGACCTCGCCGTGCGCATCGACGCCGACGAACTGCCGCGCCTGCACGACGACCTGGAGCGCAACGGCCTGGCCTGCATCGATGTCTCGCTGAAGGGATGCCGCGACAAGGCGGAACTGATGGCGCGCATGGCCGCGGCGATGCGCTTTCCCGAACCGCCTCCGTTCGGCGCGAACTGGGACGCGCTCGCCGATGCCCTGCGCGATCTCGAATGGTGGCCGGCCGACGGCTATGCGCTGCTGATCGATGCCCGCGGTTTCATCGACCATGTCCACGACCCGCTGATCCCTGCGCTGGCCGGCGTGTTGCGCGATGTCCGCGCGTTCTGGCAGGAGCAGGACACCGCCTTCGTGCCCTTCTTCCTGCAGTAACGATCAGGAACTGCAGGACAGCATCGAGCATCCGGCGCGATCGCGCGCCCATTCCGGGCGCTTGCCCGCGAACGCTTCGCGTCCGGGCTGGTCATCGTAGGGATGGCGCATCACATCCAGCAATTCGAGGACGCCTGATGGATCGCCCTGTTGTGCGCGTTCGATCGCGCGTTGCGCCAGCCAATTGCGCAGGATGTATTTCGGATTGACCGCACGCATCCGATCGCGGCGCGTCGTCGCATCGAGCGGGTCGTCGGCAAGGCGTTGGCGGTAACGCTGCAGCCACGCCTGCAACTGTTCGCCCGTGGCGACGCGTTTCGCGGCATCGTAGTGGACGTCGCCGAAGGCATCAACGGTCAACGCATCCGCCGGGAGATCCGACAGTGTGCGGAACACCATCGTCATGTCGGCCTCGGCGGCCTGCATCCACGACTGCAGGTCGGCCATCAACACCAGGTCGTTGTCGCGGCACTCGGACAACCCCAGCTTTCCAGCGATATTCTCGCGTTCCGCTTCCGCGTATGTCGCGGCAAACGCATCGAGCCCGGCCTGCAACGGCGCCACGTCATCGAACAACGGCGACAACGCGCGCGCCAGTTGCGTCAGGTTCCAGTAGGCGACGCGCGGTTGCCAGTCGAAGCGATAGCGCCGGCCCTGCGCATCGGTGGTGTTGGGGGTGAAGTCGGGATCGTAGTCGTCGATCCAGCCGTATGGGCCGTAATCGATGGTGAGGCCGAGGATCGACATGTTGTCGGTGTTGAGCACGCCGTGGACAAAGCCGACGCGCATCCATCCCGCGACCAGTCGCGCGGTACGCCGGCAGACTTCGGTGAACCAGTCGCCGACACGATGTTCCGCCGACGACGCCTTCAATTCCGGGAAATGACGGTCGATGGCGAACCCGACCAGCGTCCGCAACAACTCCACTTCGCCACGCGCGCTCGGCAATTCGAAATGCCCGAAGCGCAGGAACGACGGCGCGACCCGGCAGACCACCGCGCCCGCCTCCATCTCGGGATGACCGTCGTAGAACATGTCGCGCAACACCTCCTCGCCCGTCGTGACCAGGCTCAGCGCGCGGGTGGTCGGGATACCGAGATGGTGCATGGCCTCGCTGCAGAGGAATTCGCGCACCGACGAGCGCAACACCGCGCGACCGTCGGCGTGGCGCGAATACGGCGTCCTGCCCGCGCCCTTGAGCTGCAGCTCCCAATCCTGCCCATTCCTGCCGGCGATGGTCCCGAGGGTGATCGCGCGGCCGTCACCGAGCTGTCCCGCCCATTGCCCGAACTGGTGGCCGCCGTAATTGCTGGCGTATGGACGCATGCCGTCGAGCAGGCGGTTGCCGGCAAAGACTTCGGCGAACTCCGCGCTGGCGACCGCTTCGTCGTCGAAACCGAGCGTCGCGGCCATTTCCGGCGAATATGCGAGCAACCGCGGTGCGGCCACCGCTGTCGGCATGACTTCGGACCACAACGCTCCGCGCACTTCGCGCACGACATTGCGGCTGTCGGGATCGCCGGGCAAAACCCGCAGGAATGCGTTGTCGAAGTGCAGGTTTGCCATCAGGCCACGCCAAATACCGTATATTCCATTCAGGGAAACTGGGGATGCCGCCCGCCACGCGCAAGTGCATCCCGGGCCGAAGGTCGGCCACTCGCGTACAATATGCGCCCCCATTTCCCGGCGCCCCACGCCCAGAGAGAGCCATGAGCGCCGAATCCACCGCCACTCCCCCCAAATTCACCGATCTAGGCCTGCCCGAGTCCCTGCTGCATGCCCTCAAGGACATCGGCTACGAGACCCCTTCGCCGATCCAGGCCGCGACCATTCCGCCACTGCTGGCCGGCCGCGACGTGCTCGGCACGGCCCAGACCGGCACCGGCAAGACCGCCGCCTTCGCGCTGCCCGCGCTGACCCGGCTGGATTCGGCCGCGACCAAGCCGCAGGTGCTGGTGCTGGCGCCGACCCGCGAACTGGCGATCCAGGTCGCCGAAGCTTTCCAGAAATACGCGCACCACATCCCCGGTTTCCACGTGTTGCCGATCTACGGCGGCCAGAGCTATCAGCCGCAGCTCGCGGCATTGAAGCGCGGCGTCCACGTGGTGGTTGGAACGCCTGGTCGCGTGATCGACCATCTCGACCGCGGTTCGCTCGACCTGTCGCAACTGCGTTGCCTGGTGCTGGATGAAGCCGACGAAATGCTGCGGATGGGTTTCATCGACGATGTCGAGGCGGTGCTGAAGAAAACCCCGCCGACGCGCCAGGTCGCACTGTTCTCGGCGACGATGCCGGCGCAGATCAAGCGCATCGCCCAGACCTACCTCAAGGATCCGGTCGAGATCGCGATCAAGTCGCAGACCTCCACGGCCGAGAACATCCGCCAGCGCTACTGGATGGTCAGCGGCATCAACAAGCTCGATGCCCTGACCCGCATCCTCGAAGCCGAGCCGTTCGACGGCATGATCATCTTCGCGCGCACCAAGCTCGGCACCGAGGAGCTGGCGGAGAAACTGGCGGCTCGCGGTTTCCGCGCAGCGGCGATCAATGGCGACGTCGAGCAGAAGATGCGCGAACGCACCATCCAGCGCCTCAAGGATGGCCAGATCGACGTGCTGGTGGCCACCGACGTCGCCGCGCGCGGCCTCGACGTGGATCGCATCAGCCACGTGGTGAATTACGACATCCCCTACGACACCGAGAGCTACGTCCATCGCATCGGCCGCACTGGCCGCGCCGGGCGCAAGGGCGAGGCGATCCTGTTCGTCGCCCCGCGCGAACGCGGCATGCTCGGCGCGATCGAGCGTACGACCCGGCAGAAGATCGAACAGATGCAATTGCCGACCGTGGCGACCGTCAACGAGCGCCGCGTCGAGAAATTCTTCGATCGCGTCCAGGCCGAGCTGGAAAACCCCGGCCTGCCGAGTTATCGCGACCTGCTGGAAACCTTCGAGCGCGACCGCAACGTGCCGATGGCCGACGTCGCCGCCGCGCTGGCACACCTGCTGCAGGGCAAGACGCCATTGTTGCTGGACGCCCGCGACATCCAGGAAGCACCGGCGCGCAAGTTCGAACCGCGTGGCGATCGTCCACAGCGTGAAGATCGCCCGCAACGTGGCGATCGCTTTGAACGCAGTGAACGTCCGGAGCGTGGCGAACGTCCCGAGCGCGCCCCGCGCGAGCGCACGCCGCGCGCGCCTGGCGACGATGCCGGCATGATCACCTACCGCATCGACGTCGGTCACAGCCACCGCATCAAGCCGGGCAACATCGTCGGCGCCATCGCCAACGAAGCCGAACTCGATGCGCGCCACATCGGCCGCGTCGACATCCGCGACGACTATTCGCTGGTCGACCTGCCGGAAGGCATGCCGCCGGAACTGCTCGCCCATCTCAAGAAGGTCCGCGTCGGCGGCCAGCAACTGAAGATGCGCGTGGCCGAAGACGGCGACATCGACGCCCCGGTGCGCAAGCGTCCGCCGTTCAAGAAGGAAGGTTTCGGCAAGAAGCCGTCGTTCGGCGCACCGCGCAAGCCGCGCTTTCCGCGCGAGTAACCCACGAACGAATCAATGCATCCCTGCAGTCGCGGGGATGTATTCGTGCAGATTCGGGAACGGCAGGCCGAAGGCCTGCGCGAACAGCCAGTATGCGACCAGCGCCATCGCGACATAGAGGGCGAGCTTCGCCACGAAACCGACGACCTTGAGCGCGAGCCAGATCAACACGATCAGGATGACGATACCGACCACCATGGCCACCGTCATGGCGTGATCTCCACTGCGACATCGCGCAACGGTTTGAGCGCGGGGTCGAGCGCGACGCGTTCGTCGAAGACGAAGCAGCCGCCGTCGTAGCCTTCGCCACCGACGTCCTCGAAGTAGCGCAGGATGCCGCCTTCGAGCTGGAACACGCGATCGATCCCGGCATCGTGCAACCACGGCGCCGCTTTCTCGCAACGCACGCCTCCGGTGCAGAAGCTCACCACGGTGGCGTCGGCGAGTTGCCCGCGCACATTGTCGATAGCTGCCGGCAGGTCGTTGAAGTTGTCGATCGGCAATGTCACCGCGTCGTGGAAGGTCCCGTAGCCGACCTCTTCGCGATTGCGGGTATCGAGCAGCACCACGCGGCGGCCATCGTCGTCGTGGCCGGCGCGCAGCCAGCGCGCGAGATCCCTCGCCTCCACCGCCGGCGCACGTTGCGCTCCGACCGCGGCGGGACGCCCGGCAAACGCGATGATTTCCTGCTTGCGCTTGACCTTCAGTTTCGCGAATGGCACGTGCCGGCTCCAGCTGCGCTTGACCTCGAGATGCGCGAAGCGCCCGTCTTCCTCCATGGCGGCGAGGAACCCTTCGATGCTGGCTTCGTCACCAGCGAGAAAGATGTTGATGCCTTCCGGCGCGACCAGCACTGTGCCGCGCAATTCCCGCGCTTCCGCCAATGCGCGGACGTGCACGATCACGGCATCGACATCGGCGATGTCGACGAAACGATAGGCGGCGATATTGAGCACGGCGTCCATGCCGGCGATTTTACGCGACTCAGCCCTGGCGTCCCCCGGCGAACGTGAACGCCACCGCAGCCAGCACGCAGGCGAAAGCCGCGGCGTGGTTCCAGCGCAGGCGTTCGCCGAACGCCAGCCAGGCGAAGACCACGAACACCACCAGGGTGATGCATTCCTGCAGGATCTTCAGCTGGAACACGCTCATCACGCCGGAACCGATGCGGTTGCCGGGCACCTGGAAGCAGTACTCGAAGAAGGCCAGGCCCCAGCTTGCGAGGATCACGATCCACAACGGGCTGCCCTTGAACTTCAGGTGCCCGTACCACGCCAGGTTCATGAACACGTTGGAAACGGTCAGCAGCGCGAGGAAGCGCAGTACCGCCGGCGAACTCAGCGCGCCCATTACTTGCTCTCCTTGGTCTTGTTGGCGGCGGCCTTGGCGCGGGCGGCGGCATCGGCCTTCCACGTCGCGATTTCCGGGGCATCGCGCAAGACCATGTTGTCGGGGTCGATGGTGTAGCTCTCGTTCGCGGCGATCGCGATCTCGCCGCGGCCCTGCGTCATCGGCACGCGGACCCTGCGCTCGCCAACGCGGACCTCCACCGGCAACGGGAACGGGCGATCGCCATCGGTGGTCCAGTGCAGTTTCAGCTTGCCGCCGGCGCGCTCCACGTCGAGGCGCGGCATCACCGCGCTATGCAGATAGACATCGAAGAACCAGTTCCAGTCCTTGCCGGTGATGCGATTGACCGCATCGACATAATCCTTGCTGGTGGCGTAACGCGGCTTGAAGTTGCCCGGCTTGGGATCGAGGCGTCCGTACACCAACATCCGCATCGATGCGCGGAAGGCGCGATCGCCGATCTGGTGGCGCAAGGTGTGGAGGATCCACGCGCCCTTGTAATAGACATCGGTGCCCGGATCGATCGCTTCCGATTCCGCGGTGCCGTTCGGACGGCTGCGACCGGACACCATCGGGTGCTTGCCGGCGATCAGGCCGCGCTGGCGCAGCATTTCGGCGTCGTAATACATGTGCCCGCGCAGCCATTCCAGATACAGCGGCTGCATGTACATCGCGAAGCCTTCGTGCAGCCAGAAATCGTCGTAGTCGGCATTGGTCATCTGGTTGCCGAACCACTCGTGGGCGAACTCGTGCTGCATCAGCCAGTCGTAGCCGTTGATGTCCTTCTTGTAGTCGTTGCCGTAGGCATTGATGGTCTGGTGTTCCATGCCGAGATGCGGCGTTTCGACCACGCCGACCTTGTCGTCGCTCCACGGATAGGGACCGACGACTTCCTCGAAGAAATCGAGCATCTTCGGCAATTCGGCGTAGAGGCCTTCGGCCTTGCCGCGGTTTCCGCGCAGGTAGTAGAAATCCATCGGCATCGCATTGCCGAAACGGCTGCGGTATTCGCTCTGCAGCAATTCGTACGGACCGATGTTGAGCGCGACGGCATAGGTATCCGGCTGGCGCGCCGACCAGTTCCATGTCCACGTCTTGTCGTTCTTGTCGACGCCAAGCAGGCGGCCGTTGCTTGCGGCGGTCAATCCCGCGGGCACGGTGATGTGCTGGATCACCCGCAGCGGCTTGCCCATCGGATGATCGATGCACGGCCACAACAGGTCGCAGCCCTCGCCTTCCACCGCCGTCGCCACCCAGGGCTCGCCGGTCGGCGCGGTCGCCCAGACGATGCCGCCATCCCATGGCGCGCGCTTGGCCACCAGCGGCTTGCCGTCGTAACGGACATGCACCTTGAAGCTGCCGCCCGCCGCCACCGGCTTGGGCAATGCGAATTCGATGCGGCCTTCGCTGTTCGGACGGTCCTTCGCCGCCAGCGCGACGCCGTCGACATCAAATGCCGAAATCGCATAACGCGGATCGAGCTCCAGCGCGAAACGCGACAACGGGGACTTCGCGCGGAAGGTCAACGTGGCATCGCCCCCCAACGATTTCGCGGCGGGATCGACGGCGAACGCGAGATCCGCCTGTTCGAACACCACCGCCTTCTGTTCAGGACTCATGCCGAAGCCCGACGTCATGGTGTGGTCGGCTGCCGCAGCGACGCCAACGACGGCAAACAGCGGAAGGCACAGCATCCGGGATACGGCCATGACACGTCTCGTTTCGGCTGAAACGTTCATGGTAGCCGAGGCCGGCGCCGTCTTCGCCTCGTCTTCGCATCCGCTCCGCATAATCGCCCCATGAACCTGTCTCGGGATCGATTCATGGATGTTGTCGGACCCATTCTCCTGGTCGAAGACACCGCGAGCGATGCGGAAATGACCATCGGTGCGCTGCACGAGGCGCAGGTGGCCAATCCCATCGTTCATGTCCATGATGGTGTCGAGGCCCTCGATTACCTGCATCGCTGCGGACGCTATGCCGGGCGCACGGGCGACGATCCCGCCCTGGTCCTGCTCGATATCCACATGCCGCGCATGACAGGCCTGGAAGTGCTGCACGCGCTGCGCATGGAAGACGGATTCCGCCACCTCCCGGTGGTGATCCTGTCGTCGTCGTCGGAAGAAGTCGAACTGGCCCGGGACCGCAATCCGGGCGCGAATGCCTACCTGGTCAAGCCGCATGACCTCGATCGCTACTTCGACATCGTCGGCACCATCGGCAAGCTCTGGGGTACTCTCGCGCCAACACCGGGCCACTGAACCAGACACGCTCCATGCACATCCTGTTGATCGAGGACATGGACAGCGATGCCGAGCTGATCCGCCTGGAATTGCTGGGCGAATGGCCGTCACTGCGATTCGATTGGGCGGACACGCGGCAAGCACTGTCGCAGGTTCTGGCGAATCCCCCGCCCGATCTGGTGCTGTGCGATTCGCGCCTGCCGGGACTGCATGGCGCTGAAATCCTCGAACTCGTCACGGTTGCGTGGCCGCAGACGCCATTGGTGTTCTGCGTCGGTTCGCCCGATGGCGACCCGATCCTGCAACCGGTGTTGCCGCGCGCAGCGGCGCTGGTCGACAAGAACCGTCTGCAGGCGCTGGTGCCGACCATCAAGCGAGTGATGGCGGCACCGCGTCCACACTGATCGGACTTATCGCGTCGAAACGCTGGCGCCGTTGCCGCCACCGCAGAATTGCGCGCGGTACTGCATCGCCTTCGGCATCAATTGCTGCAGGTTGGCGATGCGGGTGCCGGCGCTCGGGTGGGTCGATGCGTATTCCGGCGGCGCGCTGCCGTTCTCGGACTGTTCCATGCGCTGCCACAGCGGAATCGCCTGTTGCGGATCGAAGCAGGCCGCCGCCGCAAGCATCAAGCCCATCTCATCGGCCTGGGTTTCCTGCTTGCGCGCATACGGCAATTGCGAGGTCACGCCATAGGCCGAGAACACCGCGTTCTGCAGGTTGGGGTCGATGCCGCTGACCGCGCCCGCCATCGCGCCGAGCTTCTCGAGGTTCTGCCGCGTCATGCGCTGCGCGCCGTGACGCAACAGCGCATGGGTGATTTCGTGGCCGAGCACGACCGCGATCGCATCGGCGTTCTGCGCCACCGGGATCAGGCCGGTATAGACCGCGATCTTGCCGCCCGGCAGGCAGAAAGCATTCACCTGGTCGGACTTGAGCACGTTCACGTCCCAGCTGAAGCTGTTCTCGACATGCTGCGACTGGCCGCCATGCTCCTTCGCCAGCTGGTCTTCGACCGCCGGGATCACCTTGATCAGGCGCGCCGCCACCGCACGCACCTGCTGCGCGAGCTGCGAATTGGGATCGACCGGCTGCTCCTGCTGCATCACTTCCTGATAGGCCTGCAGGCCCATCGCCGATTCCTGCTGCGGCGTGATGCTGGCATCGATATGGACCTTCTCTCCCGTCTCGGGCTGGATCTGCGCCGAGGAGAACCATTTGTAAGCGCCGTACAGCGCGATCAGCAGGACGATGATCAGTCGCGGGTTGAATCCGAATCCGCGTCGCTGCGGGTACTGGCCTTCGGGATCGATCTGCATGGTGGCTCTCCTGGAATTCCCTGTTCTCAAAGATCGCGCGCGACACGAAAACCCGTGCGCGCATTGGTGATGTCGCCGGCCTGCGCCACGCGCCACGACGAGCGTACCTGATCCGGCGCCCCCGCCCATGATCCGCCGCGCACGACCCGGCTGCGGCAGCCCGGATTGAACCACGCCGCGCCATCGGCAGGCGCGCGGCGGTAGCCCTGGTGCCAGCAGTCGGCGACCCACTCGCTGACATTGCCGGCAAGATCGTGAAGACCGAATGCATTCGCCGCGTCGCGCGCCACCGGCGCCGGCCCCCAGTAGCCGTCGCCGTATCCGCGGAAGGCATTGGCCCAGCGATGCCCGCTCGGCGAGACATCGAGCGCACCGGTCAGGTTGCCCGCGCCGGGCGGCGGCGCGCCATCGCCCCACGGGAACTTCCCGGCCCCGCCGGCACGCAAGGCGTATTCGAATTCGGCCTCGGTCGGCAGGTGGTAGGCGCGCCCGGTCTGGGTGCGCAGCCAATCGATGTAGGCCTCGGCATCGCGCACGTCGAGGTGCAACACCGGCAAGTCGCCGCGCGCCGGTCGTCCGGTGTAATCGTCGCGCCAACTCACGCCACTGCGGCGGGCGAAATTGCCGCTGCGCTCGTCATAGACGATCGAATTGCCGCGACGCTCGGCACGCGTGCGATATCCGGTGGCGACAACGAAACGTGCGTAATCGTCGACCCGCACTTCGGTTTCACCCAGGGCGAAGCCGCGCACGAACGTCACCCGGTGTGCCGGCGATTCGGCCTTGCTCGGGCCGGGTTCGTGCGGATCCGCGCCCATCATGAAACTGCCGATCGGCACCACCCGCAGCAATGGCGCGGCGCCACCGGCGCGCAGGGCTTCGCTGAATTGCTGGCCCGGCGCGAATTGCCCGTAATGGGTCGCGAGATCGATCCGCCTTGCAAGGTCGGCGACCGAACCATCGTCCGTCACCGCGACCCGGCGCATTTCCAGCAGCAATGCGCGCGCCGCGTCGATCGCACCGCGTTGCGACGGATCCTGCAGGCGAATCCGCGCATCGACATACATCGATTGCACCTGCTGCACGCGCTGTCGTTCGAAGCGTCGCCATGCGGCGGCAATGACCCGCGGATCGCCATCCGCGGCCTGGGCATGGTGCATCCACGTCACCACGTTGGCGTAATCGTGGGCATTGGCGGCGACCTGGGCCCGCGCGATCATCGCGTCGCGGGTCCGCCGCAGGCCGATGATCGCACGCACGTCGCCGGGACGATTGCGCAGCACCTCGCCGAAATCGGTACGGGCGCCGACGCCGATCTCTCCCCAGCGCCCTTCGGCGAGATCGCGCTCGCCGAGCAGCAGCAGCGCGTCGAGTCCATCCGAGGCATCAAGCCGACCGAGATAACGCTGGACATCGGGATCGTTGGCATTCGCCACACGCAACACCGCGGCGACCTGGTGCGCTTCCGCAGCGGCGCCCGGCCAATCGCCTGCGTTGTCGCGGATCGCGGCATCGCCACGGGCGATCAATCGATGGATCGCACGCTGGCGCAACTCCAGCGCGGCGGCGTTGGCGGGATCGATCCGCAATACCGCGAACACCAGCGGCAATGTCGAACCGGCGTCCTGGTAGAGGCGGTCGCGCTGCAACTGGCGTCCGGCCTGGCGCAATGCATCGGCAACGCTCGTGCCGTCGAGCGTCGCGACCGGCGGCGTCCAGTTCAGGTTGTAATGCGAATGCTCGTCGCCACCGACGGTGACGATGCCGCGCCGCAGTGCTTCGGCTGAATCCGCATCCACCTGCGAAGGCGTCCGTGCGCAGGCAGCCAGCACCAGCCCGGCAAGGAGGATCGCCCACCGTCCGGTTGCCGTGGTCATTCGCTGCATTCGCGTCTCTTGCCGCATTTCGGCTATTGTCACCCAATGACCGAAACACACGCGCCGGCCGCGGAATGGATCCGGGATCCGGCAATCCTGCGGACACTCCGCAGCGAAGCCGGCCCGCGCATTGGCCTCGACACCGAATTCATCCGCGAACGCACCTATTGGCCCGTGCTTGCGCTGGTGCAGATCTCCACGCCCAACCGCATCCTGCTGGTCGATCCCCGCGTTTCCGGCATCCCGGAAGCGCTGCGTGAATGGCTGGATGACGCCTCGATCCTCAAGGTGATGCACAGCGCCGGCGAAGACCTGATCGCGCTGCGCCAGGCCTGCGGAGCGCTGCCGGCGCCGCTGTTCGATACCCAGACCGCCGCCGCACTGGCGGGCATGGGCGCGGGACTGGGCTACCAGGCCCTGGTACGCGAAATCACCGGCGTCGAACTGGCCAAGGGCGAAACCCGCACCGACTGGCTGCAACGACCGCTGACGCCGGCCCAACGCGAATACGCGGCCGATGACGTCCGCCATCTGTTCGCGCTGCATGATGCGTTGGGTGCGCGCCTGCGTGAACTCGGCCGCGAAGGATGGCTGGAACAGGACTGCGCGCTGGCGGTCGAGCTCGCACGCGAACATCGCGCCGATCCGTGGCCGCATCTCGGCGTGCGCGCCGCCCAGATACTCGATCGTCCGGCGCAGACGCGATTGATGCGTCTGCTGCGCTGGCGCGACCAGCGCGCAGTGGAACGCGATCTCCCGCGCAACTGGGTGATCGCGCCGGAACTGGCGATCGATCTCGCACGCATCGATCCTGTCGATCGCGACGCCGTATCGGCACTGCTCGCACGCACGCCCAAGGCGCCGCAATCGCTGGCCGATGCCATCACCCAGGCGCTCTCCAGTGCAGTCGTCGATGAAGCCGGCATGCCGCTGGTAATCGACGACCGCAATCGCGACCGTCGCCAGTTGCAGGCATTGCAGGCAGCCGTGGCGAAACACAGCGGCGAACTGGGATTGCCCGAAGGTGTGCTGGCATCGCGACGCATCCTGCAGGCATGGCAGGACACCGGCGCATGGCCGGAAACGGTGAGCGCGTGGCGCCGCGGCGTACTCGATGCGCTGGTCGCCACGCCAGGCCCGGCAGCGAAGACGGCAAATGCGTAGCCATCGTTTCCTTGTCGCCGGATTGACCGCGACGCTGCTCGCCGCCTGCGCGACAACACCTGCGCCCGCTCCGACACCGTTATCAACCTCTCAATCCGCAACCGTCCCCACGCCGCGCAACGGCAGCGCAGGATTGCAGGTTCCCGGCGTCTCGCCACAGCAGTTGCATGCGGATTACTGGCTGGCGCGCAGCGCCGATGCCGATCGCATCCGCCTCGATGCCGCGCAAGTCGCGACACTCGATGCCGAACAATTCCAGCGCGATCCCACCTTCAATCGTCTCGACGCCTTCCCGGCGACGATGGACGGAAGTCGCGTGCGTGCCTGGATCGAACAACTCGCCAAGCGTCCGTCGGGATTGCTCGGCAAGGATGGCGGCGCGATCGGCGACAGCCAGATCGACGCATGGATGGCCAGCCGCGCGCTCGGCGACATTCCCGCACAAGTGAAAGTGCGTTGGGCGATCGTCACCCAGCGCGCAGACCTCCGTACCTTCCCCACCGATATCCGCGTCTTCCGCAATGCGCAGGGCATCCGCGAACGCATCGACCGTTTCCAGGAAAGCGCACTATTCCCCGGCACACCCGTGGCAGTCCTGCACACCAATCGCGATGGCCGCTGGCTGTTCGTCGCCAGCCCGACCTACAAGGCGTGGATGCATCGCGAACCGCTGGCCTATGCCTCGCAGGCCGAGGTCCTGGCATTCGCGCGCAATGCCAGCCAACGCGTGGTCGCACCGCATCTGCTGGCCGATGGTCGCCAACTCGACATGAGCACGACGGTTGCCGTCGATGGCAGCAAGGCGATCCTGCCGGTGCGTGGCAACGATGGTCAGCTGGCGCAACGCGAAGTCACGCTGCCGGCCGGCAGCACCGTCGCCGGCGCCCTGCCCTACAGCGAACGCAACCTGCTCACGCAAGCCTTTCGCCTGCTCGGTGAACCCTATGGCTGGGGCCACGCCGACGGCACCCGCGATTGCAGCGGCTTCGTCTCCGACGTCTACCGCAGCGTCGGCGTGCAACTGGCGCGCAATACCGGCGACCAGCGCGATTCGCCGGTGTTGCAGACGCAACGCTTCGACGAACACTCCACCCGCGCGCAGCGCCTCGCGGCACTGGCGAAAGCGCAGCCGGGCGATCTGATCTTCATCCCCGGGCACGTGATGATGGTGATCGGCCATCTCGACGGCCGGACCTACGTCATCCACGACACGCCGGGCGTGCGCATCAACGACGCCGCGGGCGATCCGCAGCCTTGGCCGCTCGATGGGGTTTCGGTGACGCCGCTGGAACCGTTGCGCGCCGATGCGCAACGCGACTTCATCGACATCATGCTGGCGTTGCAGCATGTGATGCCGCGCCGCGACTGACCTCCCGGCGCAATGCAATCGCAACGCGCCGCCGCGCGCCCTGCTACCGGGAAGCCGATTTCTTGATGGCGGAAACGGAGGGATTCGAACCCTCGATGCAGCTTTTGACCGCATACTCCCTTAGCAGGGGAGCCCCTTCGGCCTCTCGGGCACGTTTCCGGGTAGTACTCTGGATTCCGGCGCTTGGCCGGGCCGCTAGGATACCGTCGCAGGCGGTTCACGTAAACCGCGCACGCGAACCGGTCGGCTCAGGCTTCCTGATCGACGGGGGCGTCGTCGTCCTTCTGGATCTTCTGGTAGATCTCTTCCCGATGCACCGCGACGTCCTTCGGCGCAGTGATGCCAATACGGACCTGGTTTCCCTTGACGCCCAGGACCGTCACGGTCACCGAGTCTCCAATCATCAGGGTTTCCCCGACTCTGCGGGTCAAAATCAACATCGAGACAACTCTCCAAGATTCGGTCGGTCGGGGGACACCGGCTGAACTTACTAGTTCAGCAATCTGCACATTCTAATCACATAAATCCCAACAGATCAGCCCCTTGTCGGAGCTGAATTGTCGATTTCGCTTCAGGCCGCCTTCAGAGCGGCCCAATCCGCCAGTTTGGTGAGAATTGCGGGCAATTCCGCGACGTCATCGCCGCCTCCCTGGGCCATGTCCGGGCGGCCGCCACCGCGACCGTTGATCTGGGTCGCCACCTGGCTCAGCAAGTCGCCGGCCTTGATCCGGCCCTGCAGGCCACCACTGACGCCCGCGACCAGCGCGACCTTGCCCTGCCCGTCGGCGCCGGCCAGCAGGATCGCGGCGTCGCCGAGCTGCTGCTTGAGGCTGTCGACGGCGTCGCGCAGCGACTTGGCATCGAAACCCTCGACGCGCGCGGCCAGCAGCTTGCCACCCGGGATGGCCACCGCCTGCGCGACGAGATCGCCCGCCGCGCCCGAGGCCGCCTTGGCCTTGAGCGATTCCAGCTCACGCTCGGCCTTGCGCTGGCGATCGATCAGGCCGCGGATCTTGTCGGCAACATCACCCGTGGTGCCGCCCAGCAACTGCGCGGCTTCGGCAAGGCGCTGCTCCTCTTCCGCAACATGGTCCAGCGCCGATTGCCCGGTCACCGCCTCGATGCGTCGCACGCCGGCAGAGACGCCGCCTTCCGACACGATCTTGAACAGTCCGATATCGCCAGTCCGGCGCACATGGGTGCCACCGCACAGTTCGATCGAACCATCGCCGAACTTGAGCACGCGCACCTGCTCGCCGTATTTCTCGCCGAACAGCGCCATCGCGCCGAAGTCGAGCGCTTCCTGCATCGCCATCTGGCGCACTTCGCCTTCGTGGTTGGCGCGCACTTCGACATTGACGCGACGCTCGATCTCGGCGATCTCGTCCGCAGTCATCGGCTGGAAGTGCGAGAAGTCGAAACGCAGGCGATCCGGCGCCACCAGCGAGCCCTTCTGCTGGACATGCGTGCCCAGCACCTGGCGCAACGCCGCGTGCAGCAGATGTGTCGCGGTGTGGTTGAGCACGGTCGAAGTGCGACGACCGATGTCGACCTGTCCGCGCAGGCGGTCGCCGACCTTCAGTTCGCCCGACTTCAGTTCACCGACGTGGGCATGGAACTGGCCTGCCAGCTTGCGGGTATCGGCAATGGAAATGTCGGCATTCGCGCCCTTGAGCGCACCCATGTCGCCAACCTGTCCACCGGATTCGGCGTAGAACGGCGTGCGATCGAGGATCACCACCACCTCGCCCGGCACCGCGCGATCGACCGGCCTACCATCCTGCAACAGCGCAACGACCTGCAGATCGTCGCCCTCGAGATGGTCGTAGCCGAGGAACACGGTCGGCGCGAGTTGCGAGGCCAGTTCCGCCGGCATCACCAGCCCGCCGCCGAACTTGCCGCCTTCGCGCGCCTTGCGCTTCTGCTCGTCCATCGCGGCATTGAAACCATCGACGTCCACCGACATGGCGCGTTCGCGCGCCATGTCCTGGGTGAGATCGAGCGGGAAGCCGTAGGTGTCGTAGAGGCGGAAGGCGTCTTCGCCACGGATCACGCCATCGGCGCGACCGGCGACGTCATTGAAGATGCGCATGCCGGAATCGAGCGTCTCGGCAAAGCGCTCTTCCTCGGCGCGCAAGGCGCGCTCGATGGTGGCAACGTTCTCGCGCAGCACCGGATAGGCCTCGCCCATCAGCGCATCGAGGGTCGGCACCAGTTTGTGGAAGAAGGTGTCCTTCATGCCCAGCATCCAGCCGTGGCGCAGGGCGCGACGGATGATCCGGCGCAGCACGTAGCCGCGTCCTTCGTTCGACGGCAGCACGCCATCGGCGATCAGGAAGCTGGACGCGCGGATGTGGTCGGCGATGACACGCAGCGACTTGTTGTTGAGATCGCCGGTATGGGTGAGTTCGGCGGCATGCTTGATCAACGCCTGGAACAGGTCGATCTCGTAATTGCTGTGCACATGCTGGAGCACGGCGGTGAGGCGTTCGAGGCCCATGCCGGTATCGACGCACGGCGCCGGCAGTGGCACCAGCGTGCCGTCGGTCTGGCGATCGAACTGCATGAACACCAGGTTCCAGATTTCGATGAAGCGATCGCCGTCCTCGTCGGGCGAACCCGGCGGGCCACCGGCGATGTGTTCGCCATGGTCGTAGAAGATCTCGGTGCAGGGACCGCAGGGGCCGGTGTCGGCCATCTGCCAGAAGTTGTCCGATGCGTAGGGCGCCCCCTTGTTGTCGCCGATGCGGACGATGCGCGATTCCGGCAGGCCGATCACGTCGCGCCAGATGCCGAAGGCTTCGTCGTCGTTGTGGTAGACGGTCACCAGCAGGCGCTCGGCCGGCAGTTTCCAGACCGTGGTGAGCAATTCCCACGCCCACTCGATCGCTTCCTTCTTGAAGTAATCGCCGAACGACCAGTTGCCGAGCATTTCGAAGAAGGTGTGGTGGCGCGCGGTGTAACCGACGGCGTCGAGATCGTTGTGCTTGCCGCCCGCGCGCAGGCAACGCTGGACGTCGGCGCAACGCGAATAGCTGCGCTTTTCCGCGCCGAGGAAGACATCCTTGAACTGCACCATGCCGGAGTTGGTGAACAGCAGGGTGGGATCGTTGGCGGGCACCAGCGATGCCGAGGGCACGATGGTGTGGCCCTTCGACGCAAAGAAATCGAGGAAGTCGCGGCGGATGTCGGCGGTGGTTTTCATGGCATCTGGATCGGGGCGAATGGCCCGCGATGCCAACGAAATGTGGGCGGAACAGGCGCGGACCAATGGGCCGACTAGGGTATCAGCACCGCCCGATACGGGCGAATCGGCCAGGCGCCATCCGGGGTCTAGGGATCGTCGGGATCGAACCGTGTGGCCGCCCGGACCTGGTCCATGGTGAAGCCGCGCCGGAGCAGGAAATCGGCGGCCTTGCGCTGGGCGGCGCGATCGCCTGCAAGTGCGTCGGGATGGCGGCGGCGGACCAGATCGCGGGCCTGCCGGGCCCAATCGGTCTCCGAATCTTCCAGCGCCGCCTTGGCTTTGTCGCCATCGAAGCCGTGGGTCTCGAGTTCGGCGCGAATCCTGCGTGGACCGTAGCCGGACATGGCGCGGCTACGGACCAGCGATTCGGCGAAGCGGCCATCGTCCTGCCAGCCTTCGGAAACCATCCGCGCCACCGCGGCATCGGCGTCCGCTACCGGGACGCCACGGATGGTCAGTTTCTGCAACAACTCCTTGCGGGAATGTTCGCGCCTGACCAGCAGCCCGAGCGCACGCTGCGCCGGGCTCGGTTCAGGCCGGGTGCGGCGGCGGGGGCGCGAGGAAGCTCCGCCCGCCGCCGCCCCGAAAGCGTCATCCCGTTCGGACATCAGTCTTCGGCGTCCTCATTGCGGCTGGCTTCCTGCGGCACGAACTTCTCGCGCAGCGAGGCTTCCAGTTGGGCGGCCACCGCCGGATTTTCCTTCAGGTACTGGCGGGCGTTTTCCTTGCCCTGCCCGATGCGCTCGCTGCCGCAGCTGTACCAGGCGCCGGATTTTTCGACCAGCTTGGCATCGACGCCCATGTCGATCAGCTCGCCTTCGCGGCTGATGCCTTCGCCGTAGAGGATTTCGGTGATGACCTGCTTGAACGGGGGCGCCAGCTTGTTCTTGACCACCTTGATGCGGGTCTGGTTGCCGATGATTTCCTCGCCCTTCTTGATCGCGCCGATGCGGCGGATGTCGAGGCGCACCGAGGCATAGAACTTGAGCGCGTTGCCGCCAGTGGTCACTTCGTTGCTCTGGCCAGGCATCATGATGCCGATCTTCTGGCGAAGCTGGTTGATGAAGACGACCAGGCAGTTGCTGCGCTTGATGTTGCCGGTGAGCTTGCGCAGGGCCTGGCTCATCAGGCGCGCCTGCAGGCCGGGCAGCTGGTCACCCATCTCGCCTTCGATTTCGGCCTTGGGCGTCAGCGCCGCGACCGAGTCGACCACCACGATGTCGACCGCATTGGAGCGCACCAGCATGTCGGCGATTTCCAGGGCCTGTTCGCCGGTGTCGGGCTGCGACAGCAGCAGATCGTCGAGGTTGACGCCGAGCTTCTGCGCATAGACCGGATCGAGCGCGTGTTCGGCGTCGATGAAGGCGGCGGTGCCACCGGCCTTCTGGCATTCGGCGATCGCCTGCAGGGTGAGCGTGGTCTTGCCCGAGGATTCCGGGCCATAGATTTCCACGACGCGACCCTTCGGAAGGCCACCGATGCCGAGCGCGATATCGAGCATCAACGAACCGGTGCCGATGGTTTCCACGGCCTCGACCGGGCGTTCGCCCATGCGCATCACCGAGCCCTTGCCGAACTGCTTCTCGATCTGGGTCAGGGCCGCAGCCAGTGCGCGTTGCTTGTTCTCGTCCATCGTGGTCTTCCTCTTCAAGATTGAATGTGTGTTCGCGTGTTGGAAACAGTGTCGAGGGTGGTGATCGCACAGACTGCGACAGCTGATTCCATATCCAGACTGATCGCTGAACCGGTCGCGCCACAGTGGTGCGCAGCCCGGATTGCCGTGGGAAAACGCCGCGTCATGCGCTGGGCCGGATCAGGCCGCAATACAGGCCTTCGATCGCGAAATCCTGGCCGGGCATCACTTCGATCGGCGCGTAATCGGGATTGCGCGGCAGCAGGCGGATGCCGTCGCGACCGTTGCGGAACAGCTTGACGGTGATCTCCTCGTCGATGCGCGCCACAACGATTTGGCCGTTGCGGGCGTCGTTGGTGCGATGCACGCCGATCAGGTCGCCGTCGAAGATGCCTTCGTCGCGCATCGAATCGCCCTTCACCCGCAGCAGGTAGTCGGGCTTGGGCGAGAAGAACACGCGATCCAGCACCACGTAACTGTCGGAGCCGATGTCGGCGCCGATCGGCGCGCCGGCCGCGACCTGGCCGAGGATCGGCAGGCGCATGGCGTCTTCGCTCAAGGTCTCGAGATCGAGCGCCGCCTGCACCCGGCTCGGCGGGCGCAGCAGTTTCAGGCTGCGGGCCTTGCCCGGCGAACGGGCGATCGCGCCGGCGGCCTCCAGCGCCTCCAGGTGATATTGGGCGGCACGCACGCCCTTGAAGCCGAAGGCGCGGGCGATTTCGGTCTGGGCGGGGGCGACGCCGTCGGTTTCGATGCGCTCGGCGATGAAGTCGAGGATCGCCTGCTGGGTCTGGCTGAGGTCTGACTGGTTCATGTGAGTAGTAATACTGCTAACAAATCAGGCTGTCAATCACCCCGCCCGATCTGGTGCAATGCCGGCCATGGCCGACCTCCCCTGCCCCTGCGATCCCGCCCGCCGCTATGCCGGCTGCTGCGGGCCACTCCATGCCGGGGCTCCGGCCGGCGACGCCGAAGCCCTGATGCGCTCCCGTTACAGCGCCTACGTCATGGGGCTCGAAGACTATTTATTGAGCAGCTGGCACCCGACGACGCGACCGCAGCCGCCGCTGCTGGACTCCGGCGCCCGCCTGAAATGGTTGCGCCTGAAGGTGATCGCACATCGCGCGATCGACGCCGATCACGCCGAGGTGGAATTCGAGGCGCGCTGCATGGAAAACGGCGCCCGCCGCGACCTGCGCGAAGACAGCCGCTTCGTTCGCGAAAACGGCCACTGGTTCTACGTGGATGGCGTGATCGGCTAGCCCGCTTCGTCCATCAGCCCGCGCAAGGCTGTCGCCACGGTTTGCCGACGCACGGCGTCGCGGTCGCCATCGAAATGGAAGACTTCGGCGCGGGCATAACCGCCGCGGCGCTTCCAGCCGATCCACACCGTGCCGACGGGCTTGTCGTGGCTGCCGCCCCCGGGGCCGGCAATGCCGGTGACCGCCACGGCGATATTGGCGCCGGAATGGATCAGTGCGCCGGACACCATCTCGGTCACGCATTCACGGCTGACCGCGCCCAGCTGTTCCAGCGTCTGCGGACGCACGCCGAGCAGCGCCTGCTTGGCCTCGTAGCTGTAGGCGACCATGCCGCAATCGAACCACGACGACGAGCCGGCGACATCGGTCGCGAGCTTGGCGATCCAGCCGCCGGTGCAGCTTTCCGCGGTCACCAAGGTCAATCGCCGGGCCTGCAGCCACGCGGCGACTTCATGGATGAGGTGCTGGAGTTCGCTATCAGAAAGAGTGGCCGCCATCGGTGATCGCAATCGTGGGGGTGACGATGTCGATCATCATGCCTCCGGCGGCCACTCCGTCAATAGTGGCCGGTCATGTTGAGGAACCAGCCGCGGTAGCGGAAGTCGAGCTGGGTGAGGTCGCCACTGAAATTGGTGAAGTTGTAGCCGACGCCGATCTTGAAGTTCTCGCTGACCTGGCGATCCAGCCCAACCAGCCAGCCCTTGAGGATGCCGCCTTCGCGCACCTTGAGTGCACGGTATTCGGCGAGCCCGTCCCAACGTGCGATCAGGTGGTAGCGGACCTGGATGGAACCGAAATCGGCGCGGCTGTCCAGCCACGGACCGACGCCGCGCCCCATGCGGTAATCGCCCCAGCGGCTGGCGAGCTTGCCCGCCATCTGCCAGCGATCATCGAGCTGGACGATGCCTTCCAGCGACAACACCTGCGAACGCTGGTCGTATTGGTTGGCATCCAGCTGTCCCAGCGATGCGCGGTCATACAGATAGGTGTACTTGCCGAATGCCGCCCAGCGCGTGCTGTCGTGCGGACGCCAGGCGAATCCCGTGTTGACCTCGGCCAGGCGCGCATTCGCGGTCGGGTTGAGCTTGTCCTGGGTGTCGGCGTAATTGGCGCGCAAGGCCAGGCGCCAATCCTCGTTGATGCGATACGACAGGCGATTGGTCGTCACCCATTGTTCGCGCTGCTCGGCGCCGCGATCGCGGCGATATTCGAGCTTGCTCGACCAATCCATGCGCTGGTCGGTGCGACCGCCGCTGACGCTGTAGGCATGGCGATCCACGCGTCCATCGGTGGCATCCAACCGGCCGTCCATCAGGGTGAAGCCGAGATTCCAGCCCGGCGCAGGGCGGAAATCCAGTCCGTAGGTATTGACCAGCCCGCTGTTGCTGCTGCCGGTGTCGCTCTTCAGGTACTGGCTTTCGTTGTAGACGTTGACGTAATTGTTGAGCCGCCAGCGCTGGCCGATCGTCCAACCCGTCTGCTGCGTGGTGTCGAACAGGCCGTCGCGTTCGCTGTGGTCGGTGCTGTAGTTGTAGGAACCGTAGATCGAATGATCCGGATTGATGCGGTATTCGCCGTCGATCTTGGCGCCATGGCCGCGGCTGCCGCCGCTGACTTCGGCACCGATGCTTGAGCGATCGCCGAACAGGTATTTGCCACCCAGGGTCAGCAGGTTGTTGCGGCGATACCGCCCGCTGTCGTCATCCAGGGTGTACTGGCCGATGCCGTACAACTCCAGCGATGTCCCGAGACGCTGCCGGTAGCTGAGCGCGAGCAAGGTGGCATCGGCGGCGTAACCGACATCGCGTTCGCTGCGACGGGTCAATTCCGCGCCCAGGCGCGCCTGCTTGGTGATCTGCCAATCGGCGGTCAACTGTTCCTGTTCGAGTTCCTGCGCGCCACGTCCGGCATGGCTGTAGCGGCCATACAGATTGAAATGATCGGTGAAGTAGCCGAGGAATTCCGCGCCGTATTCGCGCGTCGGCTGGCCGGTGTCATCGCGACTGATGGAAAAGCCGCTGTCGACATCGCGCCACCATGCGCCGAATGTCCATTCGCGCTTGGTCCAGCCAAGTTCCTGCAGGTTGGCGCGCGCCTCGACCATGCGTGCTTCGCCGGAACGCGGGCCGATCGTGGTCGGGTTGCGCTGGACGAAGCTCAAGCCGCCATTGTCGGAATAGAAGATCGGCGCAACGGTCGACGTGCTGCGCGTGACTTCCGCCTTGAGATAGGTGCCCCGCCCGGCCTGCAGCGTCAGGTCCATGCCCTTCACCGAATAATCGTCGCCGCTGCGGCTTTCGTCGACATAGGTCGCGCCGACCGCGACGTGATCGCCGAACCATTGCTTGCCGCGCAGGCCGATGGTGGCGTTGTCGGAATCGAAACCGGAAGGCACGTATTCGTAATCCGCCAGCAGGATCTGCTGATAGCCGTCGAGCGGCGTATCGCGGGTCAGGGTGCGAATCGATTCGCGGGTGATCTGCGCCAGCGGACGCGTCAGGATCAACCGTCCCTGCAGGTTGTCCATTTCGTAGTCGACGCCCGCTTGCAGGGTGACGCGGGACTCCACGCTTCCCGTGCTCGGATCGCGCACTTCCAGCACCACCTGTTCGGAGCCGGGCAGCACGTCGGTGTGGCGCAGGTAATAGAGGCTGCCGCCGGTGCCGAGGAATTCGCTGTGCCCGGCCGCGGTGCGCGCTTCCGACCCGAAGAGTTTCAGGAAACTGCGCGGATCGCCCAACGCGGTGGATGCCTGCGATCGCCAGCTCAATGCCGCACCGTACAACGCACGCTGGTATTGCGCGTACTGGGTGCCGGTGAATCCGGTGCTGAAGTTGCCCCACAGCGCCTGGTTCTGACCCCAGTCCACGCGCAGGTACAACTTGCCCTGGCTGTCGACATCGCGCCAGGTCCGTGAGTCGTCGCCATAGGTCGGGTAGTACTGGTCGGGATCGAGGCGCCGGAAGATGTCGTTGGGCGTGGCGTCGAGGAATCCGTTGAACAGATTGCCGAGACGGTCTTCGCCGGTGTCCGCCTGGGCGGTGATGAGATATTTGCCGCGCCACTTGCCCTTGGCATAGAACGCCAGGCGCCCTTCGCTGAGGAAGCTGCCGGTATCGCCGACATTGGCGCCCGATGCATCGATGCCGCCGCTGGCCCTGTTGCGCGAGAAGGTGAAATCGGCGATCGCGGCGATGAAGGCGTAGCGCCCGCTGACCTGCATGTCCAGCGGCGTTTCCGCCACCTCGCCCGCTGCCGTCTTGACCCGGATGATGTAGCGGTGCGTTCCGACCGGTTGCAGAAATTCCGCGACCAGCTTGCGCTCCTGGTCGATCGGGAAATCCTGGCCGTCGATGGAGATCTGCACGCTTTCCGGAATGTCGCGCCCGAGGATGCGCACCTGCGAGCCGTACACGGGAATGTTGCGCAGGCGCAGGTCGCTCCTGCCGTAAATGGCGTCGACGATCCCCACCGATTCGGCAGTGGAGGCATCCAGCGTGGCGGAATGGCCGCGCTGCACCTGGTCGCGCAGCGCCTGCGCGCCGCGCGCATGCTCGGCCGGCGTGACCAGCTGGATGGTGCGCGGATTGGTTTCGTCGAAGCTGCCATCTTCCGCATAGGCACGCGCGACATACTGCAATTGGTCGCCCACCTGCAGGTTCAGCCCCACGGGCAAGTCGCCGTCCCATGTCGCATCCGTGACTGCGCCAACCGGCAAGGCGATCGTCGCCAACGGCTTCACGCGATCGCTGTCGCTGCCCTTGTAGACCACCACTTCCAGCCGCTTGTAGAACGCCGAGTAGTTGCTGAAAGCATGGAAGTGCAGCGGTTCGCTGATCTTCCCGTCCTTGAACGGAGCGAGCGAACTCGTTGCCACGCTCAATGTCGGTTGCCCCAGCGCAGGATCCTCGGTTGCCCACAGCGTGCCGCCTTGCGGCAGGTCGACCGTGAAACGGCCCGTGATGACCGCCTGGTTGCTCGACAGGACCTTGCTTTCGCCCTTGTAGGTCTGCGCCGTCATCGTTTCGACGCGACGATTCTGCTGCAACGATTCGGGATCGGTACCGGGCGCGTGCGGCCTGCTCTCGCCATAGGCGCGGATCTGGAACAACGGTCCGTGCTTGCCGACGCAACCCTGGTCGTTGCAATTCAATGCCGGGGTGGTTGCAGTCGTGGCATCGCTGCCGGCGGGACTTTCCTGGGCACCGGCGAATCCCGGCATGAGCAGCATCGCACCGAGGACAAGGGTGATTCGAGCGGGGAACTTCCGGATATCCATGGTCATCTCCCCCCTCACCGTGCGCCCGGACAGGTCGCTGCCTGCCCCATAGGTCGTGGTTCCACCCGCAAGCACTGCTTGGCCGATCCGGTCAGGTGCGCGGCAATCTCATTCGCCACCGCATCGGCGCGCCGTTGGCTCAGGCGCATGTTGTGTTCGTCGGTACCGCGCATGTCGGCGTAACCCGAGATGGCGACGACGACATCGGGCAACGCGTCGATGCGCTTGGCGATGGCCGCCAGCAAGGGCAGGTATTGCGGTCGGATCGTCGCCTTGTCGTCATCGAACAGGAGGACGCCGAGGTCGATGTCCTGGCCCAGCGTGACCAGTGTTTGCCCGCCGTCGACCTGAGCGCGCAACTCGATGCGGGTCGCTTTCCGCAACTCGGGCGACAGGCGATCGTCCATGCCCTTGCGCACCGCCTCGGCGCGCTGGAACGCGAGCACCATGTTGTCGGCATTGGCGGTGATCGCCACGCTGCCGCCACCGGCCTCGCGCAAGCGGCCGACGATGCGATCGAGCACCGGAAGGTGCTCGGCCGGAACGACTGCGCTGTATCCGTTGAAGAACACTTCGCCAAGGTCGATGTCGACTTCGGTCTTGCCGCCACCGACCGGCGTCCCCGGAACCTGCACGCCGAAGTCGAAGCGGACGGGAACGCCGGGCGTGACGCGCAGGACACGCGGATTCTCGGTCGTGAAGCGGCTGCCCGCGGGCAATGTCGCGGTATCCACCTTCACCAGGAAATTGCGTCCACGCGACCACTGCCCGCCGTCGATCCCGACAATGTGGAAGCGGCCGTAGCGATCGGTCTCCGCCAATATTCCTTCCACGGTGCCCAGGCGCACGCCGGGCAAGCCGCGTTCGCCCGGGTCCTGGCGGCCATTGCCGTTGGCATCGTTGAAGACGCTGCCGACGATCAGGCTGTCGTCAAGCATCGGATCGCCGATGATCTCGACGTCGGCGGTCGCCTCGTTGCTGATCGCCGCACCGCTGGCGTCATTCATGGTGCCGCGATTGGTGTAGACACCGACCCTGACCCCTGCCCCCACGCGCAGTGCGTAGGTCAGCGTGGCGCTCCGTCCAATGGCGATATCCAGTGCGGCGATACGCAGCGGCCGCGTGCCTTGCAATGATCCGACGCCGTCGTCATCGGCCACCGTCAGGGATTTCGGCACCATCTCGAAGCCCGCCGGCAACTGGCCAACCAGCGTTTCCTGCCTGGCATCGACTTGCCCGACGTTGTCGATGCGCACGGTGTAGCGCACCAGGTCGCCGATGCGCGCGGTGCGTTGGGCCGCGGTCATCGTCATGCGCAGGACCACGGGGGCCGCGACGACATTCACCGTCACCGTGGCGCCGGAACAATTCGCCGGGTTCGCGCGTTCGCAAATCTGGTACGAGGCGTTGTAGGTCCCGGTCGGCGTATTCGGAGCCACGTCGACGTTGCCGTTCGAATCGATCGTCAGCGGTCCCTGGCTGATCGGCGTGAATATCACCTCGGTCAGGTTGACCCCGACGCCGCCCAGGGTGTCGTTGGCGAGAACATTGACGACATCATTGGCTCCGTTGCCCGATATCGGGCCAGCGGTATCGTTCACCGCCGCGATGACCATGGTCACCGGGATGGTCGGCGTCGTGCCGGCGTTGTCTCCCGGGTTCGGGTCGGTTGAACCCGGCGGACCGGTCACCGTTGCGGTATTCGCCGCGATCGTCCCGCTTGCCGGCGCCGTTCCGCTCACGGTCACCGTCACATTGTTCGCGACGCCCACGCCAACATTCGCCGTCACATTGACGTTGCCCGTGCCATTCGCCGCGCCGCAGGTCGACGTCCCGGCCGCCATGCAGGTCCAGCTCACGTTCGTCAGCTGGACAGGCACCGCGTCCACGATCGTCGCGCCGGTCGCAATCGCCGGGCCCGCGTTGCTGATGACCAGTCTGTAGGTCACCGTCGAGCCGGCCTGCGCCGGGATCGCGCTCGTCACGGTCTTCACCAGCGACAGATCCGATTGCGCGTTCGTCACCGTCACCGTCACCGGCGCCGTCGCACAGTTCGCAGGCGACGCCTTCTCGCAGATCTGGTACGTCACCGTGTAGCTGCCCGCAGGCGTCGCCGCCGCCACGTCCACCGCACCCGTCGTCGCGTTCAACGTCACGCCAGGGTTCGTCGTCGACACCTGCGTCAGGTTCACGTTCGCAAGCGTCGCGCCCGCCCCGCCCACCGTGTCGTTCGACAGCACGTTCGCCACCGCCACGCCGCCCGTCGTCGGCGCACTCCCGCTATCGGGATTCGCCACGATCACCGCCGTGACGGGGATCGTCGGGGTCGTGCTGGTGTTGTCGCCGGGATTCGGATCCGTCGATCCCGTCGGCACGGTCACCGTCGCCGTGTTCGCGGCGATCGTTCCACTCGCCGGCGCGGTTCCGCTCACGGTTATCGTCACTTCGTTCGCCGCGCCGCCCGCGGCGACCGTTGCCGTCAGGTTCACGTTGCCCGTGCCGCTTGCGGCGCCGCATGCCGAGGTTCCGCTCGCGACGCACGTCCAGCTCACGTTTGTCAGCTGGCCAGGCACGGTATCCGTGATCGTCGCGCCTACTGCATCCGACGGCCCCGCATTGCTCACCACCAGCTTGTACGTCACCGTCGAGCCGGCCGGCGCGGGCGTGGCGCTCGTGACCGTCTTGACCAGCTTCAGGTCCGACGACAGCGCCAGGGTGTTGGTATCGGTGGCCGTCTTGTTGCCGGTGTCGATGATGTTCGCCGGCGCGGTCACCGTTGCCGTATTGGAAAGCGAATTCGGGAAGTTCTGGGCGAATGCAACCGCACTCGACAGCCCGAGGGCCATCGCCACCACCACTCGAACGAGCCGCAGCGCACCGCGCGCGACCCGACGGCCCTGCCCCGTTTCGGGGAACGTCTGGCGACCTGAGTTGATGGTCTCGGTTTCCATGTCTAGGCCCCGCGAAGTCACTGTTGAGGTGGGCTTCCCTGGAGCGCGGGTGACGTCACTCCGGCGTCCCCCACGCCGTGTCGCTACGAATCGCTAGTACGCCGCCGGGTTGGCGCTGAAAGTCACCGGCACGCTGATCGTTGCCTGTCCTCCAGCACTGAGATCCACGGTCAAACTGACGGTTTTCCCTCCGGCGGCACCGCCACTGGCAGCGCCGCACGTCCCCCCGGTCGCACTGCATGTCCATGGCCCCGACAGGGACATGCCGTTCGGCAAGGCATCGTTCACCGCAGCGCCGGTCACCGGATCGGGACCCGAGTTGGACACGGTGATGACATAGACCGCCGTGTTGCCTGGCGTGTAGGTCGATGAACCATCGCTCTTGCTGATCTGCAAATTCGCCTGCAATGCACGATTGGTGATGCGACAGGTGATCGTCAGCGGCGACGATCCGGCTGCAGGCGACGTGTAATTGAACGAAGTCCCGGAACCGGAACTGACCACGGTGTTGTTCTGGTCGGTGCACGACCAGGTAGTGGCATATGGCGCCAGCGTCGTACTGGTGCCGGCGCTTTCGGCGAGCGCATAGACGGTGCCCGGCGTGGTCACGTAGGTTCCCGTCGTGCCGCCATTGCCGACGTTCGCGGCGGATGCCACGACCGTCGCGCCCTGGCTGATGGTCAGGTTGAACAATCCGGGGTTGCCGGCAGGCAGCAGTTCCTTGGTCAGTGCGAGCACCGCCGCGCACGATTGCGCGATGCCTTCCACCGTGAATACCGCTTGGCCGATGTGGATGCCCAGCAAGCCGAGCAGGTTGTCCACCACGCCGCCGAGGAGCGTGTTCAGGACTGGCGTCAGCAACGGCACCACCGCGGTCTGCAATGCCGTCTGCACTGCGCCAACGATGCTGTTGACGATCGGAAGCAGGGCCGCAGGCACCGCGATCGGCACCCCCAGCAGCGTGACTTCGATCGGATCAGGCTGGACCGTGATGCTCAGGTTGTTGAGCAGGTCGGTCACCAATGTCCCGGCGCTGACCGTGCCGGCATTGGCGGTGATCGTTTTCGGGAACGGGCCGTTGACCGTGAAACTCTGCATCGGCGGCGCACCGGTCGCGGCCGCGAGCGCATACACCCGCAGCGGAACATGGACCGAAAGAAGCCCCGCCAGGTTGACCTGGAATTTCAGGTCGAGGTTGTTGATCAGCAGCGGGGTGAAGTCCGAACTGCTCACCACGTGCGTGCGGTTGAAGAACAGCGAATCGGGAACCGAGCCGATGTACAGGCCGGCAAGCCCGGGTTGCGCGTTCAACGTGACCGCATTGCCGATGGCGTTGACCGTTGCGATCGTGCCTTGCGCGCGCGTCACGTCGGCATAGACCTGCAGCTTCAACACGTCGGCAGTCAGGCTGACATTGGTCAACCCCAGGCCCAGCGCATTGATCGCGGCGATGATCTGGCTGGTATCGAAGCCCTGCACCACGTCGAGGTTGAGCTTGACGCGAACCGCGCTCGAATGGAACTGCGTTCCCGCGGGACCGCATACGTAAACCGGCGGCTCCACCACCTGCAACCACAGCTGCAAGTTGGCGAGACCCGTCAATCCCAGCGCGGCGGTATTGATCGCGATCGGCGTCGGCGTCGTCAGGACGTTCTTGAAGTTGTAGAGCTGCGCCGAACCGGTGAGCAGGTCGAGCACGTCGAGATTGATATTCGCGAGCGAACCCTGCGGCAACGCGATCTGCAGCAGGTCACCGAGTCGGATCGTCCCGGCAAGCCCCCCGATGGTTGGCGTCAGCAAGTTGAGTGCATTGGCCGCGGCAGTATTGCCATCCGCCTGCAGCACCTGGACCATCGCCGCCTGCAACTGCGCGATCGTGATGTTGGCCGCGAGCACCTGGCTGGGATCGCTCAGGCTGAGGTTGGTTCCAAGCCGGGTGATGAGCGCGTTGAGCTTGATGTCGGCGCCGGCGATCGAATTCCAGTCGACGGCGGTGAGATTGACGGACGTGCCGGGCAGCAGTGATTGCAGCAACGGGTTGAGCAGCAACGACTGCGTGGTATCGACCGACACCAGCCTGGGTCCGGCCGAGACGCATGCCCCGCTGGTGCAGCCTGCCTGCGCCTGCGCACGGATCGGAATCGCCGAGGCGAACACGACGATCGCCGAAAGCAACAGCCAGGACATGCAACGCCGGCTGCGCGACAACGCACCCTTGATCCCCTTCCCCATCCCCATGGCGACCCCCTGCCATTTGTCGGTTCAGTGCACCCTTATATTTATTTCTTCTCGTACAGCTTCATGAACAAGTGCAACGAATCGATAACATATGGATTTTTTTTAATCAATACCTCCTGTATGAAATAACAGGTAAAAAATTTGACTTCAATCACAATTATTTTTATTTCTTGATAAAGTTCATCTATGTAAATGATCGATCTAAAACATACTCTCCCGACTGGTGCAGAAAATTAGAACCCTTGCACATCAAGGGGCTACACCCATGGGGGCGCGTCGTGGCAGTCCGAATCGGCTCAACGGAAAAAGCGAGCCAGAGATCGAAGATCTTGATCGGGGCGAAAAGCGTCGAATCAGGCAAACACGCCCGGATCAAACTTGAGCCCTTGCCCATTTCCCGCATGACCGACTTTGCGCATGGCGCCAAATAGCGACCACGGGAATCCCGGGCGAGATGCGGGACAATAGCTGGTCACGCCCATTCCCCGTCCACATGTCCCTACCCGAACACACGCCATTGATGAAGCAATATTTCGCCGCCAAGGCGGAACATCCCGACGTGCTGCTGCTGTTCCGGATGGGCGATTTTTACGAACTTTTCTACGACGATGCGCGACGTGCGGCGAAATTGCTCGATATCACCCTGACCCAGCGCGGCCAGAGCGCGGGCCAGCCGATCCCGATGGCCGGTGTTCCGGTCCACGCGTATGAGGGCTATCTCGCGCGGCTGGTGGCACTGGGCGAATCGGTGGCGATCTGCGAGCAGATTGGCGACCCCGCGACATCGAAGGGGTTGGTCGAACGCAAGGTCGTCCGCATCGTCACGCCTGGCACGGTGACAGATGAAGCCCTGCTGCAGGATCGTCGCGACACGTTGCTGATGGCGGTGGCTCACGGTCGCGATGGCTACGGCCTCGCCTGGGCCGACCTCGCCGGCGGCCGGATGATGGCGGCGCAACTGCGCGATGCCGATGCACTGGAGGCGGAACTGGCGCGACTCGACCCCGCCGAGTTGCTGATTGCCGACGAAGACGGTTGGCCGGATTACGTGACGCAACGCGGCGGCGTGCGCAAGCGCGCGCCATGGCTGTTCGATGCCGACAGCGGTCGCCGCAAGCTGATCGATTTCTTCAACGTGCACGACCTCGGTGCCTATGGCATCGAGGACGCGCCGTATGCGATCGCTGCCCTCGGCGCATTGCTGGGTTATGTCGAAGAGACGCAGAAGCAGCGCCTGCCCCACCTCACTTCGATCGCGGTCGAGTCGGGCGACGATGCCATCGCGATGAACGCGGCGACGCGGCGCCATCTCGAACTCGATACCCGCATCGATGGAGATACGAAGAACACGCTGCTCGGCGTGCTCGATTCCACCATCTCGCCGATGGGCGGACGTCTGCTGCGACGCTGGCTGCACCGCCCACTGCGCGACCATGGCATCGTGCGCGAACGCCAGCATGCGGTCACGACGTTGCTCGGCTCGGGGCGACTGGAAGATTTGCGCGAAACCTTCCGCGGCCTCGGCGATCTCGAACGCATCCTCACCCGCATCGCCCTGCGCAGCGCACGCCCGCGCGATCTTTCCACCTTGCGCGATGGCCTGGCGCTGACGCCGCGCATCGCCGGATTGCTCGCCGGCCTCGATTCGCCACGCCTGCAAGCCCTCGCGACCGAACTCGGCCAACACGACGACATCGCCCGCCTGTTGAAAACCGCCGTAGTCGCGCAACCACCGCTGCTCGCCCGCGATGGCGGCGTGATCGCCGAAGGCTACGACGCCGAGCTCGACGAATTGCGCACCTTGTCGACCAATGCCGACCAGTTCCTGATCGACCTCGAACAACGCGAGCGCGAAACCACCGGCATCGCCACCCTCAAGGTCGGCTACAACCGCGTGCATGGCTATTACATCGAACTGGGCAAGGCCCAGGCCGAAAAAGCGCCGGTCCATTACACGCGCCGGCAGACGCTGGCCAATGCCGAACGCTACATCACCGAGGAGCTGAAGTCTTTCGAGGACAAGGTCCTGTCGGCCCGCGAACGTTCGCTGGCGCGCGAGAAACAGTTGTACGACGGCTTGCTCGATGCCCTCAACGTCGATCTCGAACCGTTGAAGCAGTGCGCCGCGGCGCTCTCGGAACTCGATGTCCTCGCCTGCTTCGCCGAGCGCGCCGATGCACTCGACTGGCGCGCCCCGGAACTGGTCGCGGCGCCGCAACTGCACATCGAACGCGGACGCCATCCCGTCGTGGAAGCGGTGCGCGAGGATCCGTTCACGCCCAACGACCTCGACCTCTCGCCCGATCGCCGCATGCTGGTCATCACCGGCCCCAACATGGGCGGCAAGAGCACCTACATGCGCCAGATCGCGCTGATCGTGCTGCTGGCCAACATCGGCAGTTTCGTTCCGGCATCCAGTGCGCGCATCGGTCCGGTCGATCGCATCCTGACCCGCATCGGCGCCGGCGACGATCTCGCCAAGGGGCAATCGACCTTCATGGTCGAAATGAGCGAAACCAGCTACATCCTCCATCACGCCACCGCGCAATCGCTGGTATTGATGGATGAAATCGGCCGCGGAACCTCGACCTACGATGGTTTGGCGCTGGCCGATGCCTGCGCGCGCCATCTCGCCGAAACCAATCGCAGCTTCACCCTGTTCGCCACCCACTACTTCGAACTGACTGCGCTCGCGCAGGCGGACAGCGGCATCGCCAACGTCCATCTCGATGCCGTCGAACACGGCGACACGCTGGTGTTCATGCATTCGGTAAAGGACGGCCCGGCCAACCGCAGTTTCGGTCTGCAGGTCGCCGCGCTCGCCGGCCTGCCGAAATCCGTGGTGCGCGATGCCCGCGCACGTCTTGCCGAACTCGAACAGCATGGCCGCGACGAGACGGCTGCCCAAGCGCCGATGACCGCGGCAGTGCTCGACAACCCGCAACAGATCGGCCTGTTCGCGCCACGTTCCGCGGCACTCGATGCGCTTGCCGGCATCGATCCCGACGAACTCACGCCGAAGCAGGCACTGGAAGCGCTGTATCGCCTCAAGGCGCTGGGCTGATGCGACGCAATGGGTGTGATTGACGCGATCAATCGATAAACCTGATCGATTCCAAAGCAATTATCGATTTCCAATCGTAATCACCGTCGGCTAGTGTCAGGGCTCCTACAGGAGCCCGCGCGATGAAGAAAACCGACAAGACCCCGTCCAGATCCAAATCGAGTCCTGCCAGCGTGACGCGGGCACGCGCGAAAGCGCAAAAGACCTTGAGCACGACACCGGCGGAACACCACGGCAAATGCCCGGTGACGCACCTCACCACGCAATTTGGCGCGCCGGTGGTCGACAACCAGAATTCGATGACCGCCGGACCGCGCGGTCCACTGCTGATGCAGGACGTGTGGCTGCTGGAGAAGCTCGCCAACTTCAATCGCGAAGTGATTCCGGAGCGTCGCATGCACGCGAAAGGTTCCGGCGCATTCGGCACCTTCACCGTGACCAAGGACATCAGCAAGTACACCAAGGCGAAGATCTTCTCCAAGGTCGGCAAGAAGACCGAGATGTTCGCGCGCTTCACCACCGTGGCCGGCGAACGCGGCGCCGCCGACGCCGAGCGCGACATCCGCGGTTTCGCCCTGAAGTTCTACACCGAGGAAGGCAACTGGGACCTGGTCGGCAACAACACGCCGGTGTTCTTCCTGCGCGATCCGCGCAAGTTCGGCGACCTCAACAAGGCGGTCAAGCGCGATCCCCGCACCAACCTGCGCAGCGCCATCAACAACTGGGATTTCTGGACGCTGCTGCCGGAAGCCTTGCACCAGGTGACGATCGTGATGAGCGACCGCGGCATCCCGCGCAGCTATCGCCACATGAACGGGTTCGGCTCGCACACCTACAGCTTCATCAACGACAAGGACGAGCGTTTCTGGGTGAAGTTCCACTTCCAGACCCAGCAGGGCATCGAGAACCTGACCGACCAGCAGGCGGCGGAGATCGTCGCCGGCGATCGCGAAAGCCACCAGCGCGACCTCTACGACGCGATCGAACGCGGCGATTTCCCCAAGTGGAAGATGTATGTGCAGGTGATGCCGGAACTCGATGCCGACACCTACCACATCCATCCATTCGACCTGACGAAAGTGTGGCCGAAGAAGGACTACCCGCTGATCGAAGTCGGCGTGTTCGAATTGAACCGCAACCCGGAGAATTTCTTCGCCGACGTCGAGCAGAGTGCATTCGCGCCGAGCAACCTGATCCCCGGCATCGGCCCCTCTCCCGACAAGATGCTGCAGGCGCGGCTGTTCGCCTATGCCGACGCGCAGCGCTATCGCCTGGGCGTGAACTACCACCAGATTCCGGTGAATGCCGCGCGTTGCCCGGTGCACAGCAACCATCGCGATGGTGCCGCGCGCATGGACGGCAATTACGGCAGCCTGCCGCAATACGAACCGAACAGCTTCGGCCAGTGGCAGGAACAGCCGCAGTATCGCGATCCGCCGCTGCGCATCAACGGCGACGCCGACTTCTGGAATTTCCGCGAGGACGACGACGATTACTTCAGCCAGCCGCGTGCGTTGTTCCGCCTGATGGACAAGGACCAGAAACAACGCCTGTTCGACAACACCGCACGCGCGATGGGCGATGCCCCCGACTTCATCAAGCAGCGCCATGTCGATAATTGCACCAAGGCCGATCCCGCCTACGGCGCCGGCGTGGCCAAGGCGTTGAAGGCACGGGCCGCGGAGATGAAGAAAACGAAACCCGCTGGCAAGACCATGCCCGGCATGCTCAAGGGCGGACCGGGTGGCGAGGACGTGACCGTCTGAGTCGCGGCAAGTCGCAACGCAAAACGGGCAGCTTGCGCTGCCCGTTTTCGTTTGTGCCCGACGATCAAAGGTGGCGGATGTCCGCCGGCGGATTCATCCAGTTGTCGTTGCGCCCATCGGAATGACGAACCGGGCCCGACATCAATTCATCGATGCTGGCATCGTCCAGGGTATTCACCTGCACCGAGAGGAAATCGCCGCCGGCTTCCGGAATATGGCCTTGCGTATACAAGGTGACTCCGCATTTGCTGCAGAAGCGGTGGTGCAAATTGCCGCCCGGCCATTCCTTGCCGTAATCGGCCAGCGCATCCTGCCCTTGCAGCACCTGGAGGTTGCCGGCGCGTGCGCTCCAGTTGCGGATCTTCAGGCAGTACGTGCAATTGCACTTGCCGGTGCCCTGCGAAAGATCCAGGTCGGCCTGGTATTTCACCGTGCCGCAATGGCAGCTGCCGTGGTAGGTCTTGTTCATTTCGTCTCTCCTCTCAGGCCGCGGCCTTCATTCCCGGGTGGGGATGATCGGCCAACAGCATATTGTCGATCTCGCTGGCGCGCGCGAACGCGAGGCGCGCGGCATGCAACCCCGCAAATCGGCCGAACTCGGGAGTCGGCTCGATCATGCCGCTGCGCATGTAGAAGCCGAGGAACGCAGCCGCATAAAGATCGACAGCCGTGAAGTGGTCGCCGGCCAAATGGTTCCTGCCGGCCAGCGCGCGTTCCAGCGTCGCCAGCGCATCGCCTTCATTGCCGTAGCCCGCGTGCATGGCTTCCGCGAAATGACCGGTCCGCTTGGCGGTGAGCATGGCTTCGGCCGGTCCCGCCAGGAAATACAGCCAGCGATAGTAGTCTCCGCGCGCTTTTGATCCGATCGCCGGCGCCAGCTTCTTCTCCGGCACGAGATCGGCAAGATAGGTGCAGATCGCCGCATTCTCGGTGATGACGGTATCGCCGTGCTTCAAGGCCGGGACCTTGCCCATGGGGTTGATCGCCAGGTACTCCGGCGACTTCATGCTGGTGTTGAAATCGAGGATCACTTCGTCATAAGGCAAGCCGGTTTCCTCGAGCATCCAGCGCGCCACGCGACCGCGTGACATCGGGTGGGTGTACAGCGTCAGGGTCAGTGCATCGCGCATCTCGAGCATCTCCGGTGGGGGTGCATGCACGATAGCCCGCCATGCTGACAGAATCTGTCAGCAGTGATCAGTCCTTCGATCCGTAACCGCTCTGGTCGCGCCAGCGCCGCATCAAGGTGGGTCGACGCACGCTATAGCGCTGGTTGCTGTCTTCCAGCGAGAGCACGCGGTCGGCGCGGAAATGACGGAAGTCCTGGCGCAGTTCGCACCAGGCCGCGAGCATCCGCACATTGGCGAAAAACGCCATCGCGAATGGCCAAATCCTGCGTTCGCTGGTATTGCCGTGGAGGTCGACATAGCGCATCACCACCACATGCTCGTCGCGGATGGCCCGTCGCAGGACCGGCAGCCACGGCTCGTCCGGCGCCTGTTCGCGGTTCTTCGGAACCAGCAGGCCGCTGGTTTCGATCTCCAGCCGCAAGGTGTCCGGCAGTACCGAGGCCAATCGTTGCAAGGCGTCATTGGCGGCCTGCGCCAGTTCGGCATCCCCCTGCAGCGACACCCAGCGCGCGCCCAGCGTCAATGCTTCCAGTTCGTCGCGCCCGAACATCAGCGCCGGCAACAGGTAGCCATGGCGCAGCATGTAGCCGGTACCGGGATCGCCCTCGATGTCGGCGCCCTGCTCGCGCAGCAAGGCGATGTCGCGATAGACGGTGCGCAGGCTCACGCCCAAGCGCTCCGCCAGGCGCGCGCCGGTCAGGGGCCGACGCCTGCTGCGCAACAGGTCGAGCAGGCGCAACAGGCGCGAAGCACGACTGCTCACGCGGAGGCGAAATGAGGGGTTGCGGGCATCCGCACAGCGTACACGCTGCCATCGCCTGCGGTTTTGTGGATTGGCCCACGGTTCCGGGCCGCCACAACACATGGCCGTAACAATCGCCCCCTTAAGTTGGCGTCACCATTCAGGGGCCTCGCCCGTTCAACAGGACATCCGCAAGATGAGCATGATCGAAGACATTCTTTCCCAGATGCAGGGCGCACCGACGCAGCAGGTGGCCAGCCAGCTGGGCGTGGACCCGTCGCAGGCCCAGCAGGCGATCGGTGCGGCGTTGCCGATGATCATTGGCGCACTGGGACAGAACGCCAGCCAACCCGGCGGTGCCGAAGTGCTGGCCAGCGTGTTGGGCGCGAATCATGGCGATGCCGCCGGTGGCGGTCTCGGCGGACTGCTCGGCTCGGTGCTGGGTTCGGTCACCGGTCAGCAGGCGACCACGCCGGCGACCGATGGCGGCGGCATCCTCGGCCACATCTTCGGCGGCCAGGAACAACAGGCATCGAACCAGGTCGGCCAGGCGACCGGCCTCGGCAGCGACCAGGCACAGATGCTGATGAAGATCCTCGCGCCGATCGTGATGGCCTACCTCGCCAAGCGCATGTTCTCGCATCCGGACAGCAACAACGCGAACTCGGTCAGCGACGTGCTGCAGCAGGAACAGTCGCATGTCGATTCCGGCGGCGGCCTGCTCGGCCAGGTGCTCGGCAGCCTCGGCGGCGGCGGTGGACTCGGCGGCCTGCTCGGTTCCGTGCTCGGCGGACGCAGCTGACGCCGAATCGCTGTCACATCGAATGACGAAGGGCCGCATCATGCGGCCCTTTCGTTTATGTGTCCTTTCTTTCACTCTGCTTTCGGTGTCGCGACGACGTCACTCGCCGGCAACAAAAGTGTCAGAGCGAATTCTTAAGGTTTCGTTTTTCGACTCCCGGACGAGACCATGCGATCGCAGCAATTCCTGCGCACGACACTTTCCCTTGCCGTGCTGGCGGCAATCGCTGCGCCCGCATATGCCACCGACAAACCGGACGGCGCCGGCGATCCGCAGTCGCATGGTCGCGCACCACAGGTTCTCCAGGAAATCGAAGTGCGCGGCTCGCGGCAGGAAACCGCATCGAGCCTGTCGCCCAGCCAGGCCGATCTCGACATCATGCAGCCGAAGTCGACGGTTTCGCTGGACTGGATCAGCAACCACACCGCGCCGACCGCCGATTACGCCACCATCGCCAACATCACGCCGGGCATGAGCAACATCAGCGTGGCCGGTCCCGGCCTCGGCGAAGCCAAGCAGACCACGCTGCGCGGCTTCAACGACAACCAGTACAACGTCACCTACGACGATATCCCCTTCGGCGACACCAACGATTTCAGCCACCACAGCAGCAGCTATTTCCCGGCCAAGATGATCGGCGAAGTGTCGGTGGATCGCGGTCCGGGCGGCGCCAGCCAGCTCGGCGAAGCGACCTTCGGCGGCACCATCGCGCTGCGCTCGAAAGATCCCCGCGACACTTTTTCGTTCACCCCGACGCTGACCTACGGCAGCTACGGCACCGAGCTCTACCACTTCGAACTCAACACCGGCCGCTTCAGCGACAGCCAGGACAGCGGCAAGCTGATCGCCAGCGCGCAATACAACTCCACCGACACCTACCGCACCAATTCGCCGATGTCGCGCCGCACCACCTACTTCAAGTACGTGCAGCCCGTCGGTTCGCGCACCGAGCTGACCTTCCTCAGCAACCACAACGGCATCCGCTTCAACAATCCCGACAAGACCACGTTGACCCAGGACCAGATCAACATGCTGGGCCGCAACTTCGGCCTCAACAACGACCCCACCAGCACCGACTGCGCCTGCTACAACTACCAGACCAAGCGCACCGACCTGGAATACTTCGGCATCGACAGCGCGCTGACCGATCGCTGGCACCTGTCGAACAAGCTCTATACCTACGCCTACGCCAACGACAGCCACGAGGCGCCTTATGTCGGCACCAAGGCGTCGAAGACCAACATGGGTGGCTACGACAAGGTCAACAATTACCGTGCCTGGGGCGATGTCCTCACCCTGTCCTACGACACCGCCAGCGGCCAGTTCCGCACCGGCCTGTGGCACGAACGCACCAGCAACGACCGCTCCAGCATCGCGCTCGATTACGGCAATGGCGGCGCGATCGACGTCGACCCCAAGAAGCCGTTGTTGAACGGCCAGAGCAGCGCCTACAAGTACGTGATGCGCGACTGGCTGACGGTGAACCAGCTGTTCGCCGAATACGAATGGCGGGTCACGCCCGCGTTGACGGTGACGCCGGGCGTGCGCGGCCTGCAGGTGAAGCGCGAAATCGAGGCGCCGATCAACCAGACCACGCGCACCCCGTTGAACTACGACCAGACCTGGAGCCGCGCCCTCGGTTTCCTCGGCGCGAACTATGCGTTCACGCAGACATGGAGCGCCTACGGGCAAGTGGCGCAGGGTTTCCTGACGCCCAACCTCAACCAGTTCTACGTGCCGAATCCCGCCGAGAACAAGACGCGGCCGCAGGAAACGATGAACTACCAGTTCGGCACCGTGTTCCGCAACGAACGCATCGTCGCCGACGCCGACGTCTATTACATCGATTACAAGAACTATCCGATTTCGGCGGTCGATCCGGTCACCAAGGATCCGGTGTTCTACCTGGCGCAGGGCGCGACCATGCGCGGCGCCGAAATCGAAGGCTCGTTCCTGATCGCCCGCGGGCTGTCGCTGTTTGCCAATGCGTCCACCATCGACGCGCGCTTCAAGAACTCGCACCTGCGCATTCCCAACGTGCCGTCGTCGACGGCCGCGATCGGCTTGAACTACCAGCAGGGCGGCTTCAGCGCATCCTTGAACGAGAAATATTCGGGTGGCCAGCGCGCCTACGTCAGCGGCTACAACCCGGATGACGCATCGACGGTGACCTTCACCTCGCGCAGCCAGGGCTACTGGCGCGCTGCGCTGGCATTGGGCTACGGCCAGAACCTTTCCGGCAGCTGGCTCAAGGACTGGAAGATCCGCCTGCAGGTCGACAACCTCTTCAATGCGAAGCAGCAGGTGGTGGATTCGGTGAAGAAGACCACGCCGTATTACCTGGTGCTGCCGGAACGCTCGTGGTTCGCCTCGATTTCCTTCTCCATCTGATCGTGGGTACCGGGAAAATGCGCATGCGATTCCTCGCCCCCGCCCTGTTGCTGGCATTCGCCGCCGCACCGTCCTTCGCCAAGGACAAGAAGGAGTCCGCGGAATACGTCCATTACCTGAGCGATGCCCAGATCGCCGCGGCGGTGGAACTGCTGCCGCCACCGACGACAATGGGCAGCGCCGAGGACATCGCCGACCGCGAAGTCACCGAGCGCACGTACGTGGCACGGAATGCAGCCGATGCCGCGCTCGCCGCGAAGGAGGAGTCGTTCGACGCCTTCGACTTCGCCACGGTGCTCGGTTCCGGTTTCGACAAGGCGAAACTGCCGCGCACCGCTGCATTGTTCGGTGATGCCAAAAAGATCCTCGCCCTCGCCAAGAACGCCGGCAAGGACAAGTGGAAGCGCGAACGCCCGTGCCCGGTGAATTCCTGCCAGTGGGATCCGGAGAAGGACGCAGCCGACTGGAAGAATCGCGACTACGGCTATCCCAGCGGGCACTCCACCCGCGCCACCGCGTTCGCATTGCTGCTCGACGCGATCTTCCCCGCGCGCAAACCGCAACTCGACGCCTTCGGCCAGCAGGCCGGATGGCGTCGCGTGATCCGCGGCGTGCACACACCGCAGGACATCTATGCCGGTCGCGTGCTCGGCCAGGCGATCGCGCGCGATCTGCTGGCGAATCCCGACTTCCGCAAGCAGTTGGCGGAAGCCGCCAACGAGTTGCGTGCCGCCGGATTCAAGGACGCCACGACGCCGTGACTGGGCGGTGATGTGCATTCAGACGGCTGGTGGCATGCTGGCGTTTCCGCATCCCCGGCCATCATGATGACGCGTCCTCTCCTGCGCCCGACCCTCGGCCTGTTCGCGACCACCCTGCTCGCTGCGTGCGCGCAACAACCCGTGCAGTCCGCTGCACCGGCGCCCGTGGTCGTGGCGCCACCCCAGCCTGTCGCAGCGGCACCGGCGCCAGCGGCGCAAGAGCTACCTCCTGCGCCAACGCCCGCGGCGGTGCAACCGGCACCGAGCGCCGAGGAACTCGCGCAGTTCAAGTCGTGCATGACGGGCTTGCGCGAACCGGCATTGGCGGCGGGCGTGGAATCGAGTGCATTCGATCGCTATGCGATGAGCGTGACGCCGGACATGACGGTGCTACCGCTGCTCGACCGCCAACCGGAATTCACCACCGCGATCTGGGACTACCTCGCCGGGCTGGTCGACCAGAAGCGTGTCGATGATGGCCGCGCGATGATGACGAAGTACGCCTCGACGCTGTCGCAGGTGCAATCGCGCTTCGCCGTCGATCCCGCCACCGTCACCGCGGTATGGGGCGTGGAAAGCGATTTCGGCCGGATCAACGGTCGTCGTCCGTTATTGGTGTCGCTCGGCACGCTGTCGTGCTTCGGTCGTCGCCAGACTTATTTCCGCAGTGAATTCTTCGAATTGCTGAAGATCGCCCAGCGTGGCGATGTCGCCGCCGACGACCTCAAGGGCTCGTGGGCCGGCGCGTTCGGGCAGACCCAGTTCATGCCGTCCACCTACAACCGCATGGCGGTCGATTTCGATGGCGATGGCCGTCGCGACCTGGTCCACAGCGCACCGGATGCGCTCGCCTCCACCGCGAATTACCTGCTGAAATCGGGATGGCGCGAAGGCCAGCCGTGGGGCTATGAAGTGAAGCTGCCATCCGGCTTCGACAGCGCACAAGCCGGGCGCAAGAATCGCAAATCGTTGTCGCAGTGGCAGTCGCAGGGCGTCAGGCGCGTTGATGGCCAGGCGATTCCGCTGGAACCGGACACGCCGGCCGCGGTGTTGTTGCCGGCGGGCGCCAACGGCCCCGCCTTCCTGGTGTTCCGCAACTTCGACGCGATTTATGGCTACAACGCCGCCGAGAGTTACGCGCTGGCGATCGCGCTGCTGTCGGATCGCCTGCGTGGCGGAACAGGATTGCGCACGCCGTGGCCGACGGACGATCCCGGCCTGTCGCGCGCCGACCGCGTCGAACTGCAGCGCCTGTTGCTCAAGCGCGGCCACGCCATCGGCACACCGGACGGCGTGCTCGGCACGGCCAGCCGCGCCGCGATCCAGCAGGAACAGCAGCGCCTCGGCATGACGATGGATGGCCGCGCCGGGCAGAAATTGCTGAAGGCGCTGCGCGACGGCCGCTGACGGATTATCTGCCCTTCGGGGCCAGCACCAGCACCGAGAAACTGCCGTCGATCATCGGCGGCCGCTTTTCTCCCGCCGTCGCCGGACCGAACTTGGCGGCAACGGTATAGGCGCGATGATCGCTGTCGTCGAGGATGATCGTGCGCGCGGACGTCTGCGTCGGCAGCGACTGCACCTTGCGGAAACGGTCACCACCTTCGACGCGGACCACATCAAGCGCACCGGTCTTTCCGAGCGGCACCAGCACGCTTTGCGTCGCGGGATCGAAGGCCGCACCATCGGGACCTTCACCGATCGCAACACGTGCAACCGCACGTCCATTGTCGGCGTTGGTCACCGCCAGCAGCTTGTTCTGGCAGGTGGAGAACACCCTGCGATGCGCGGCGTCCATCGCGATGCCCGAAGGCTCCTCGCAACCGTCCATCTTCCAGGCGTGTGTCACCTTCGCCGATGCTGCATCGAGTTCGACCAGCTGCGCCGTACTCTCGATATTGAGGAAGATATGGCCACGCCCGTCCGCGACCGCCAGCTCGGGATTGCCGTCGAAGGCGATCGTCGCGACTTCCTTGCCGCTCGCAGTATCGAGCACCGAAGCATTGTTGCTCTTGGCGTTGAACACGAACAGGTGGTGGGAACCGGCGTCGTACAACACCGCGTCAGGTGACTTGCCGTTGACCGGCAGATCGCGCACGCGCTGCAGCGTCACGAGATCGAATTCGGTGACGCTGTTGGACTTGCCGTTGGTGGTGTAACCGTGGCCATTCGGACCGATCGCAATGCCGTGCACGCCATCGGTGCCGGCAATCGTGCCGGCTTCCTTGCCCGTTGTTATATCGATCACCTGGACGCGATCGCCACGGCTGACGAACAGATGGTGGTGCGCGGAATCGACCGCGAGCAGATCCCAGTGCCCGGCGCCGGACACCGGATAGCGCGCCGCCACTTCATATTGAACCGTCTTCGCGGAAGTCGCTGCCATCAATGGCGATGAAACGGACAGGATCGACGCCAGTGCCAGCAGCTGCTTCATCGCGATGTCTCCGGAGGGATCGGCGGATCATAGACCCGCGCGATCGCCGGAATCTTTCAGAGACCTGACAGCGCCTGCTCGAAATCGGCCCAGAGGTCTTCGACATTCTCGATGCCGACCGACAGGCGCAGCATGCCGGGGGTGATACCGTACTTGCCGAGCGTCTCGACCGGCAGCGAACGATGGGTCAAACCGGCCGGATGCTGGATCAGCGTATCGACGGCGCCGAGGCTCACCGCCGGCACCATCAGCTTGACCGAATTCATCACCTTCGACGCGGCAGCGTTGCCGCCCTTGAGGTCGATCGCCATCAGCGAGCCGGGACCGTTCATCTGCGTGCCGACCAGATGCGAATTGTTCACCGTGCCGAGGCCGGGATAAAACACTTTCGCCACCGCCGGATGTTGCGACAGGCGCTTGGCGAGCTCGATCGCATTCGCTTGCGCGCGTTCGACGCGCAGACCCAGCGTCGGCAGGCCGCGATGGATCAGGAACGCCGCCAGCGGATGCAGGTTGGCGCCGGTGGACACGCGCACCTTGCGCAGCGGCTTGGCCAGTTCTTCCGAGCAGCAGACCACGCCGGCGATGACGTCGCCATGACCGCCGAGGAACTTGGTGGCGCTGTGCACCACGTAGGCGGCGCCGAGTTCGAGCGGACGCTGCAGCACCGGCGTCGCGAAGGTCGAATCGACCATTACCGGCACCTTGCCGGTGGCCTGCACCACGGCGCGGATATCGACCAGGTCGCAAGTCGGGTTGGCCGGCGTCTCGATCACCACCAGCGTGGTGTCGGGACGGATCTTGGCGGCGATCTCGTCGGCGCCGACGAACTCGGCATCGAAGCCGAGCAGGCCGTTGGCGAGCAGGCTGTCGGTGGCGGCGTACAGCGGACGCACGATCAGCACGTGGTTGCCCTGCGCACGACGCGACAGCAGCAGCGCGGTGATCGCTGCCATGCCCGATGCGAACGCGATGCAGGCATCGGCGCCTTCGAGTCCGGCGATCGCTTTTTCGACGCGCGCCACGGTCGGGTTGTGGAAGCGGCCGTAGATGGAGTTGGCGGCTTCGCCCTCGCCCGCCCCGGCCAGGGCCGCGAAGCTGCGCGTGCCTTCGTCGAAATCCGGGATCGGATAGGTGCTGGAGAGATCGATCGGCGAGGCATGCACGCCCATGGTCTTGAAGTCTTCGCGGCCACCATGGACGGCGCGGGTGTCGAAACCTTTCATCGCAACAATTCTCGATCGGAAAGACCAAAGACTACCCAATCTTCGGTCATGGCATGATGATCCGAACAATATTCGGAATTCCATCCAATTTCCCATGCTCGACCGAATCGATCTCAATCTCCTGCGCCTTCTGCGAAAGAATGCGCGCCTGCCCAACAAGGAACTGGCCGACCTCAGCGGCGTCGCGCCCTCCACCGCGCTCGAACGCATCCGGCGCCTGCAGCAGAACGGCACCCTGCTCGGCTACCACGCCGAGGTCGCGCCGGCGGCGGTCGGCATCGGCCTGCAGGCGATGGTCACGGTGCGCCTGCGTCGCCACTCGCGCGCATTGGTCGACAGCTTCCACACCCACCTGCTCGGCCTGCACGAAGTGATGGCGTTCTACCACCTCGCCGGCGCCGACGATTTCCTGGTGCATGTCGGTGTCCGCGACAGCGATCACCTGCGCGAATTCGCGTTGTCGGCGTTCACCGAACGCGACGAGGTCGCGCACATCGAGACCCATCTGATCTTCGAGTTCCGGCGCAATCCGGGACTGCCGGTGTATTCCGCTCAGGGCGATTGACGGCCCGATCGCGCGAACACCAGGTCGATCGCCTGGTCCATCGAGATGTTGCCGGCGCGGAATTGCTGCACGCGCTTGTCCAGCGGCTTGCCGCCGGCCATGCAGGTCGCAAGGAAGTCGCCACCGGTATCCACCCGCAAGGTGAAATCCTGCGCGCCGGGACGCCAACCGCGACTGCCGGCGATGCGATAGCGCAAGCCGGTCCAGTCGACGCCGTTGCCGGTATCGAGCGACTTCACCACCGATTGCCGTCCCTCGTCCATGCACGCCGCATCGCCGACGCGCCGGATCAGCTGCGATGGCTTGGCGCCCGCCTCACCCGTCGTTGCCGGCACGTAACTGTGGCGGATCGTCACCGCGCGTCCCGGTGCGAACCACTGGTCCCAGGCGTAGGTTTCGCGCAACTGGAAGCGCGGACGTCCCTGCCTGTCGAACCACGCAGCGGGCAGCGGCAATTTCCCCGCGGGCGCCTGGCCGTCGCGCAGGAAGGCGATCAGTTCCGATTCCTTCCAGCCCATCGTCGCGATTCGCCACGCGATGTCCTTGTCGCCGAGCATCACCGTCAATTTGCGCACCGGCTTGATCGCCATGCCGTTCACCGCGAAGCGCAGGTCCCGAATCCCGTCCTGCGCATCCGTCTCCTGCAGACGCATCGGCGGCATCGTGAAGACCACGGGAACGAATTGCCTGTCCTTGGAGGTTCCGGTGAACACGTCCTCGACCACGATGCGTTGCCGCGAGATCGTCAGCATTTCCTTGTCGAGGCGGATGTCGGCTTGGCGTCGCAAGGCGATTCCAGGGTTGATGTCGCCGGGCAGCGCATCTGCCGCAAATGCCGGTGATGCCGAAAGGAAAGCCACGCAGAGCGCCGTCCGGCGCATCACCCAGAGCATCGTGTTCCGGATCATCGCGATCTCGTCGTCATCGTCAGCCACAAGGGTAAATCACAAGGCGTCGATGTCGCCCAGCGCCCGGATCAGCCGCCGCGCCCGCTTGTCCGGCCTGCCCTCGGGCGGCGTGTACCCGGCGCGCGCCGCGGCGGCGGCCGCGCGGGTCTCCGCACGCGCCGCGATCGATTCGGGATCCTCGACATACAGGGTTTGCGCGACGCTCGCCGGGCCACGCTGCTCGCTCAATCCGCGCACGGTGATCGCGAAGACTTCCTCGCCACGCGTGACCTGCAGGCGCTCGCCCGTGCGCACCACCCGCGACGGCTTGGCGCGCTGCCCATCCACTTCGACGCGACCGACCTCGATCGCCTGTTTCGCCAGCGATCGCGTCCTGAAGAAGCGCGCCGCCCACAACCAGATATCCAGGCGAACAGCCGTCAGTGCGACATCGCCGGTCACGCCTCGTCCACCCGCTGCGACTGCAGTTTTGCGATCATCCTGCAATGAACCAACCCGATCCCGATTCGCGGACACCCGCCGCAGCATCCGCGCCGGCACGCCCGGCGTCAACCACGCGCGACCTCACCCAGGGACCGATCGCCAGCACCCTGCTGAAATTCGCGCTACCGATCCTCGCCGGCAACGTGCTGCAATCGCTCAACGGCTCCGTCAACGCCGTGTGGATCGGGCGCTTCCTCGGCGAGGACGCGCTCACCGCCGCCGCGAACGCCAACAGCATCCTGTTCTTCCTGATCGGATCGGTGTTCGGCATCGGCATGGCCGCGACCATCCTGATCGCGCAGGCGACCGGCGCGCGCAACCTCGAGCAGGCGCGCCGCGTCATCGGCACCAGCGCGACCTTCTTCATCATCGTCTCGCTGGCGATCGCCGTGCTCGGCCTGCCATTCGCACGGCACATCCTCGCTGCGATGGGCACGCCCGCATCGGCATTGCCGCTGGCGGAAGACTATCTGCGCATCATCTTCCTGGCAGTGCCGTTCCTCTATCTGTTTTCCTGGGTCAGCGCCATCCTGCGCGGCGCCGGCGATACCCGCACCCCGTTCTCCTTCCTGCTGCTGGCAGTCGCGCTCGACATCGTCTTCAACCCGCTGCTGATCTTCGGCATCGGCCCCTTCCCGAAACTCGGCATCGCCGGTTCCGCGCTCTCCACCCTGATCGCCAATGCCGTGAGCCTCACCGCGTTGTTGTGGTGGTTGCGCCGCAAGGACCATCACCTGTGGATCGAGTGGAAGGAACGCGCGTTGTTCAAGCCCGATCCCGCGATCCTGCGTGCATTGATCGTCAAGGGCGTGCCGATGGGCCTGCAGATGGTGGTGATCTCGCTGGCGATGATCGCGATGATCGGCATGGTCAACAGCCACGGCATCGACGTCACCGCCGCTTACGGCGCCGCCGGCCAGTTGTGGACCTATGTGCAGATGCCGGCGATGGCGATCGGCGCCGCGTGTTCGTCGATGGCCGCGCAGAACGTCGGTGCCGGCAACTGGTCGCGCGTCGATGCCACCGCGCGTGTCGGCACGCTGTTCAACTTCCTGCTCACGGGCATCCTGATCGCGCCGATCATCCTGTTCGACCACGCCACGCTGTCGCTGTTCCTGCCGCCGGGCAGCCCATCGATCGAAATCGCGCGCCACCTCAACCACATCGCGATCTGGGCCTTCATGTTCTTCGGCGTCACCATGGTGCTCGCCGGCGTGGTGCGCTCGACCGGTGCGGTGATGCCGCCGTTGCTGATCCTCAGCTTCGCCTTGTGGGGCATCCGCGTGCCGTTCGCGAAATGGTTGCAACCCACGCTGGGGATCGACGCGATCTGGTGGAGTTTCCCCGCGAGTTCGGTGTGCTCGATGCTGATGTCGATGGCCTACTACCGCTGGGGTCGCTGGCGCCAGGCCAAGATGCTGCAACAGCCGGCAGCGGTCGCCGTCCCCGCCGAAGTGCCATCGGAAGCGCCGACGCTGGTCGCCGACCAGCCCCCGCTCGACCGCGGCTGATCGCACTCACATCGCGGGACGCTGCGCCGCCTTGGGTTCGGCCACTTCCTGTCCCGCGCGCGCACGGCCCGACATCTCCGCGCCGGCGTCCGCAGGCAACTGCCACATCATGATTGCGGACAACCCGGAAATCAGCGCCACCAGCGGGAATGCGAGATAGAAGTTGTGGACGTCGGTGGTCGGCACGTGGCGCAGCCATCCGCACAATTCCAGGACGAGGCCGGCGACGGCAACGCCCATGCTCACCGACAGCTGCTGCATCATCGCCGCGAGGCTGCTGGCCTGGCTGATCTGCGGCTGTTCGACGTCGGCGTAACTGACCGCATTGAGGCTGGTGAACTGCAGCGAACGCACGCAACCGCTCACCAGCAACACCGTCATCACGACCAGATGCGGCGTCGGTGGACGGAACAATCCGAAGATCGCCAACGATGCCGACGCCACCAGCGCATTGAACACCAGCACGCGGCGGAACCCCCATTGGCGGATGATCCAGGCCGCGATCGTCTTCATGAACATCGCACCGACCGCCGACACGAAAGTCAGTCCGCCCGACTGCAACGGACTCAATCCGAAACCGACCTGCAACATCATCGGCAGCAGGAACGGAATCGCGCCAATCCCGATGCGGAACAGGCTGCCGCCGAGGACGCCGGCCTTGTATGTCGGGATGCGGAACAGCCGCAGGTCGAGCAACGGATGCTCCGCGCGTCGCGCATGGATGGCATAGGCGATCAACGCCGCCGTTCCTGTCAGCAACACCGCGATCGATGCCCACGCCGGGATCTGCAGGTGTCCGATCGAGGAAAAACCGAACATCGCAAACGCGAGGCCGAACCCCGACAGCAGGAAGCCGCGCCAATCGAGCGGTTGCACCGGCTCCTTCAACGCGGGGATGTAACGCCATGCCAACGCGATGCCGAGTGCGCCCATCGGCAGGTTGATCAGGAAAATCCAGCGCCAGTCGAAATACGTAGTGATGAACCCACCGAGCGGCGGTCCCGCCACCGGCCCGACCAGCGCGGGAATCGTCAGCCAGCTCAATGCCTGCACCAGTTCCGATTTCTCGACGGTGCGCAGCAGCACCAATCGTCCGACCGGCACCATCATCGCGCCGCCCATGCCCTGCACGAAGCGCGCGAACACCATCCACTCCAGCGACGGGCTGGCCGCACATCCCACCGACCCCAGCAGGAACACGGCGATCGCGCTCATGAAGGTCATGCGGGCGCCGAAACGGTCCGCGACCCAGCCGCTGATCGGAATGAACACTGCGAGCGACAGCAGGTAACTGGTGAGCACCAGCTTCAGCGAAATCGGATCGACCCCGTAGTCGTGCGCGATCGCCGGCAACGCCGTCGACAGCACGGTCGAATCCATGTTCTCGATGAACAGCGCACAGGCGACGATCAATGGCAGGCGTCGCGACGCCCTCACCGGATGGATGCCCGTATCAATGGAACCGCACAAACGCAAACGGCCGCCCTGAGGCGGCCGTCTTGCGCGTCACGCATGGCGAGATTATTCGCCAGCGGCTTCGGCGGCCTTGGCTTCGGCCTTGGCCTTGGCGACGGCGGCCAGATCCTCGCGGATGCGGGCAGCCTTGCCTTCCAGGCCACGCAGGTAGTACAGCTTGGCCGAGCGCACGTCGCCGCGACGCTTCACCTTCACCGACTCGATGACCGGGCTGAAGGACTGGAACACGCGCTCCACGCCATAGCCGTGCGAGATCTTGCGGACGGTGAACGAGGAGTTCAGGCCGGCGTTCTTGCGGGCGATGACCACGCCTTCATAGGCCTGCACGCGCTCGCGGTTGCCTTCCTTCACCTTGACGTTGACGATCACGGTGTCGCCGGGACCGAATTCCGGCAGCGCGCGACCCGCCTGGGCGGTTTCGAATTCGTTGATCAGGTTGCTCAGGGAGGGCTTGCTCATGGTGACACCGTGTTCTGTAGTTATTCTGTTGGGCGCGTCCCCAAGGGGTTCGCGGCGGTAAGCCAATTATTATAGGACGATCCCGTCCGCGGGATCAACCCGCCTAGGGCTCCAGCCCGTGCCCGCGCAGGAAGGCCAGGTCGGCGGCGGTCAGCCCTGCCCCGGCCAGCAGGTCCGGACGGCGCTGGGCGGTCCGCAGCAGGGATTGCTGGCGCCGCCAGCGGGCGATTTCGGCGTGATGGCCGGACAGCAGGACCTCCGGCACCTCGCCCAGGGCATGGCTGACCGGCTTGGTGTAGTGCGGGCAGTCCAGCAGCCCGTCCTCGAAACTGTCCTGGGCGGCCGACTCGGCGTCGTTGAGGGCGCCGTCCTGCAAGCGGGCGACGGCATCGACCACGACCGCCGCAGCCAGCTCGCCGCCGGACAGGACGTAATCGCCGATCGAGATCTCCTCGTCGACGCGGGCTTCGACCAGGCGTTCATCGACGCCCTCGTAGCGACCACAGAGGAGCGCGAGTCGCGGCATCGCCGCCAGTTCACGCGCTCGCGCCTGCGTGAGCGGACGGCCTTGCGGACTGAGGTAGACCACGTGCGCTTTCGCCGCGTCGTCGGCCTGCATGGCATCGAGCGTCGCCAGCAGCGGATCGATCATCATCACCATGCCGGGACCACCCCCGAAGGTGCGGTCGTCGACGCGGCGATAGTTGCCCTCGGCGTGATCGCGCGGATTCCAGCCGTGCAACGACAGCAGCCCGCGCTCCTGCGCGCGCCCGACCACGCCGAAGCCGGCGCACTGGGCGACGAATTCCGGGAACAGGCTGATGATGTCGATGCGCATGGCGCGGCTCAGAACTCGGGATCCCAATCGACGGTGATGCGGCCGGCGTCGAAATCCACGGACGTCACGTAATCGGGTTCCTTGAAGGGGATCATGCGTTCGCGCTCGCCTTCGACCACCAGCACGTCGTTGACGCCGGTGGATACGAGATGCGAGACGCGACCCAGCACGACGCCATCGATGGTGACGACGTCGAGGCCTTCGAGATCGACCCAGTAATACTCGCCCGGCGCGGGCGGCGGCAGCACGGAGCGCGGGACATAGAGTTCGGCGCCACGCAGGGCTTCGGCGCTGTCGCGATCCTCGATGCCGGGAATCGTCATCACCAACCCTTTGGCGGCGACACGACCACGGATATTGTCCAGCTCGCGTTCGTTGCCGCGCCCGTCACGCAGGGTCAACGGCGCGTATTTCAGCAACGACTGCGGCGGTTCGCTGAAGGATTCGATTTTCAGTTCGCCACGCACACCAAAGGCGCCATGCACCCTGCCAATGAGGATGCGGCGCCCGGTGTCGATCATGTGCGAGGTTGCCACGCGCGTCGCGCGCGGCAGGCCATCAGGCCGCGGTAGCCGACTTGGCGGCTTCCTTGTACAGCGCGCCGACCTTTTCGGTCATCTGCGCACCGCGCTCGATCCAGAACTTGACGCGCTCGACGTCGAGCTCGACGCGCTTGTCCTGGCCGGCGGCGATCGGGTTGAAGTAACCGACGCGCTCGATGTTGCGGCCGTCGCGGGCGCTGCGGCTGTCGGTAACGATGATGTGGTAGAAGGGACGCTTCTTGGCGCCGCCACGGGTAAGGCGAATCTTGACCATGATGTGCTCGGTGTTGCCCAGCTGCCGGAATGGCAGGGTAAGCCGGCAATTATAGCAGGATTGAAGCCGGCGGGATCGGGGCCGGGAGGCCTCAGCGCATCATCGGCGGCATTCCGCCGCGCCCGCCCATCATCCCGCTCAGGCCGCGCATCATGCCCTTCATGCCGCCGCGGCCGATCTTGCCCATCATTTTTTCCATCTGCTGGTACTGCTTCATCAGCTTGTTGACGTCCTGCGGCTGCAGGCCGGCGCCACGGGCGATGCGGGCACGACGCGAGCCGTTGAGCAGGTCGGGATTGCGGCGTTCCTTGGGCGTCATCGACTTGATGATGGCCATCATCCGCGGGATCTCGCGACCGGTGATCTGGTCCTTCACCTGCCCCGGGATCTGGCCCATGCCCGGCAGCTTGTCCATCAGGCCGTGCAAGCCGCCCATGTTCTGCATCTGCTCGAACTGGTCGTGCATGTCCTGGAGATCAAAGCGACGACCCTTGGCGACCTTCTCGGCGAGCTTCTGCGCCTTCTCCTTGTCGACATTGGCTTCCACCTGCTCGACCAGCGACAGCACGTCGCCCATGTCGAGGATGCGGCTGGCCGCGCGATCGGGATGGAAGACATCGAGGCCGTCGGGCTTTTCGCCGATGCCGACGAACTTGATCGGCTTGCCGGTGATGTAGCGCACGCTCAGCACCGCGCCGCCACGGGCGTCGCCGTCGGTCTTGGTCAGCACGACGCCAGTCAGCGGCAGCGCTTCGTTGAAGGCCTTGGCGGTGTTCGCGGCGTCCTGGCCGGTCATCGAGTCGACGACGAACAGCGTCTCGACCGGATTGACCGCGGCGTGCAGCGCCTTGATCTCGTCCATCATCGCCTGGTCGATGGCGAGGCGGCCGGCGGTATCGACGATCAGGACGTCGGCGAAGGATTTCTTGGCGTCATCGATCGCCGCGCGCACGATCGCCTCGGGCTTTTGCCCGGCATCGGACGGGAAGAACGACACACCGACTTGCTGCGCCAGCGTCTTCAGCTGTTCGATCGCGGCCGGACGATAGACGTCGGCGCTGACCACCATCACCTTCTTCTTGCGCTTTTCCTTGAGGTGCTTGGCAAGCTTGCCGACGGTGGTGGTCTTGCCCGCGCCCTGCAGGCCGGCCATCAGGATGACCGCCGGCGCCGGCACGTTGAAATTGAGGTCGACGCTCTGCGCGCCCATCGTGTTGGTCAGTTCGTCGCGCACCACCTTGACCAGCTGCTGGCCGGGCGTCAGCGACTTCATCACTTCCTGGCCGAGCGCGCGCACCTTGATGCGCTGGATCAGCGCCTGCACCACCGGCAACGCGACGTCGGCCTCGAGCAGCGCGACGCGCACTTCGCGCAGGGCTTCGCTGATGTTGGATTCGGTCAGGCGACCACGGCCGCGGATGCGGTTGATGGTGCCGGACAGGCGTTCGGTCAGCGATTCAAACATTGCGGTCTTGAGTGGTGCGGAAAGCCGCAAAGTATAGACGCTGGCGCTGCATCCCCCGTCCGGGCCGGGTCCACGCATGCGACACTGCCTGAATGCTGCCGACCCTTGCCGCCGCCCTCTTCTACCTGATCGCCGCCGCCATCCTGGTGCGCGACGTGGCGCGGGGCATCGATGGTCGCGCCTGGAAGATCCCGGCCGCGCTCGCCTTGCTTGCCCACGCCTGGCTGCACATCGAGGCCTGGCATCGCACCGGCGTGCCCGACATGCATTTCTTCGCGGCGCTTTCGCTGGTATCGCTGGGCATGGCGGCGGTGACGACCCTGCTCGGCACCCGCAAGCAGCTGGACGCCATCGGCGTGGTGGTGTTTCCGCTGGCCGCGGTGTTCGCGGCCTGCTATTCGTTCTTTGGCCATGCCCCCCAGCCGCCGATGACCTGGCAGGTGCAGGTGCACGCCTGGCTGGCCTTGTTCGCCTACGCCACGCTGGCGGTCGGCGCACTGTTGGCCATTGTCCTCTGGTTGCAGGAACGGGCCATGCGCAATCGCGAATTCCATGGCTGGATGCGCGCCCTGCCGCCGCTGACCGAGCTGGAATCGGCATTGTTCCGCACCCTGACGGTCGGCTTCCTGCTGTTGAGCGCGGCGATCCTGGTCGGCGCCGTGTTCGTGGGCAACCTGTTCCAGCAGCACCTGGTGCACAAGACCGTGCTGAGCTTGGCGTCCTGGCTGATCTTCGCCATCCTGCTGTTCGGGCGCTGGCGCTGGGGCTGGCGGGGCCCGCGGGCCGTGCGCTGGACCTTGGTGGCGATGGCGATCCTGCTGCTGGCCTTCTTCGGCAGCCGGTTCGTGCTGGAGTTGATTCTCAAGCGCGCCTGATACTGAATGCGGAAATCGTTTGCATTGTTGTTGTAACAATAATTGCATTGACAACTATTGCATGGGCGAGGATGATGCCGCTCCATGAATACGCCCCTCCTCTGTGCCGGCTCCTCGCTTGGCCTGCTGTTCCGGCAGGTTCGCGATGCCATGTGGCATGCCATGGAGACGGAACTGGAACGATTGGGCCATGACCTGACCTTCAGCCAGTTCGTCACCCTCAAGAAGCTCGGGATGAGCGACGGCCACATCAGCGTCGGTGATCTCGCCCGCGCCGCCGAACTCAATCCCGGTGCGATGACCCGCCTGCTCGACAAGCTCGAGGAGAAAGGCCTGATCATTCGCGCCAACGACCCCACCGATCGTCGCGCCCTGCGCATCCAGCTCACCGATGCCGGACGCGCCATCTACGATCAGTGCAGCGCCTGCAGCGATCGCGTGCGCGAACGTGCGTTGTCCGGCATGAGCGCATCCGAATGCGAGCAGTTCATCTCCACTCTTGAACGCGTCCGCACCAACCTCATGAACACGGAGTCAGCGTGATGGCGATCCGCCACTTGAAACCCTTGTCTGCGCTCGCCATCGCCACCGTGCTGGCCGGTTGCGCCAGCACCCATGACCTGAAACCGGAATCCTCGTTGCAGGATGCCAATCGGTTCCAGGCATCGACCAGCCTTGGTCGCACGCCGGTCAGCGATGTCGCCTGGCCGAAAGCGCAATGGTGGAGCGCCTACGGCGATCCGCAACTCGATGGCTTGATGCAGGAAGCGCTGGCGGGATCGCCGAGCATCGCAGTCGCCGACGCACGCACGCGCAAGGCATTCGCGCAAGCCGGTCTTGCCGAAGCCGGCCTCTATCCGACGCTGGGCGGAAGCGCGCAGGTCGCCGCGGTGAAGATTCCGGAAACGCTGGCGCCGCCGCCGATCGGCGGCAAGACGCTGCATTCCGAAGTGTTGTCGCTGAGCTTCGCCTGGGCGCCCGACCTGTGGGGCGGCAAGCATGCGAAGTGGCAATCGGCCGTGGGCGCCGCACGCGCGCAGGAAGCCGATGCGCAAGCCGCGCGCCTGACGCTGGAAGGCAACATCGCCCGCACCTACGCCACGCTGGCGCAGGCATGGGACGCGCATGACGTCGCCGAACGCGATCTCAAGCGCAACTCCAGCCTGCATGCGCTGGCCACGCAACGCGTCAAGGCCGGCATCGACAACCAGATCGCGTTGACCCAGATCGCCAGCGCCGAAGACAACGCGCGCGCGCAGATGCAGGCCGCCGACCAGCAGATCAGCGCACTGCGCAATGCCTTGGCGATGCTCGCCGGGCAAGGCCCGGATCGCGGACTGCAGATCAATCGCCCGCAGCTGAAGACCGATGGGATCGCGATTCCCTCGCTGCTGCCGAGCGAGCTGGTGAGCCGTCGCCCCGACGTCGCCGCCGCGCGCTGGCATGTCGAAGCGGCATCGCGAGGCATCAAGGCCGCGAAGTCCGATTTCTATCCGAGCCTGAATCTCTCGGCGATGGTCGGCCTTGCCGCCGGCAAGCTCGGCGACCTGTTCAAGTCGGATGCCGGACTGCTGTTCGGTGGTCCGGCGATCTCGCTGCCGATCCTCGACGGCGGTCGCCTGCGCTCGCAGTTGCGCGGCGCCAACGCCGATTTCGATCTCGCCGTCGCCGGTTACGACCAGACGGTGTTGAACGCCATCCGCGAAGTCACCGACGCGGTGCAGTCCTCGCGCGAACTCGACGCACAGATTTCCGCGGCGACCAGCGCGCGCGACCAGCAGGCGCGCTCGGCGGTGCTGGTGACCCAGCGCCAGAAGGCCGGCCTCGCCAACCAGCTCGACGTGCTGACCGCGCAAAAGCCGATCCTGCAACTCGACCAGCAACTCTCCACGCTGCGCGCGCGTCGCCTGCAATCCGCGATCGATCTCGATATCGCGCTGGGTGGCGGCGTCCCCGTCGTACTGCCCCCGCAATCCTCCAATTCCGAATCCGGGAAGAAGTCGCAATGACCACCGAACCCAACAAGACTCCCGCCGACGACTCCGCGGCAGCGCCGCGTCCTGCGGCAAACGGCACGCTGATGCCGCCGACCAATCCCAAGGACACGCCGCTGCAGAACAAGCGCCGCAAGATGCTGCTGATCATCGCGATCGCGGCGATCGTGCTCGGCGTTGCCTGGTTGCTGTACCACCTGCTGGTCGGGCGCTGGTCCGAAAGCACGGATGACGCCTATGTCCAGGGCGACGTCGTCACCATCACGCCGCAAGTCGGCGGCACCGTCACCCGCATCGGCGTGGACGACGGCATGAAGGTCGAAGCCGGCCAGGTGCTGGTCGGGTTCGACACCAACGACACCGACCTCGCCTACGCGCAGGCCGAAGCCGCACTCGGCAGCGCCGTGCGCCAGGTGCGCGCGCAATACCGCGCCGCCGAAGCCGGCAGCGCCGACATCAACGCACGCGAAGCAACGGTGAAGCAGGCACAGGCCGCGGTCGATGTCGCCCGCCAGGACGTCGCCCGCCGCACCGGACTGGTTGCAACCGGCGCCGTGTCGAACGAAGAACTCGCGCACGCCCGCGCCCAGCTCGAAACCGCGCAGGCCAACCTCGCCGCCGCGCAGGCCGCGGTGTCCGGTGCCCGCGAGAACACCGCGCGCAGCCGCGTGCTGATCGACAACAGCAGCATCCGCGACAACCCGGCGGTCGCCGCCGCGGCATCGCAGCTGCGCCAGGCCTACCTCGCCCGCCAGCGCTCCAGCGTGCTCTCGCCGATCTCCGGCTACGTCGCCAAGCGCAGCGTGCAGCTCGGCCAGCGCGTCGCCCCCGGCACGCCGATGATGGCGATCATCCCGCTCGACCAGGTGTGGGTGGATGCCAACTTCAAGGAAACCCAGCTCACCAAGCTGCGCCTGAACCAGCGCGTCGAACTGACGTCGGAACTCTATGGCGACAAGGTTGTGTACCACGGCACCCTGGCCAGCCTCGGCATGGGCACCGGCAGCGCGTTCTCGGTGTTGCCGGCGCAGAACGCCAGCGGCAACTGGATCAAGATCGTCCAGCGCGTCCCGGTGCGCATCCTCCTCGACAAGAAGGAACTGCAGGAGCACCCGCTGCGCCTCGGCCTGTCGATGGCGGTCAAGGTGAACCTGCACGACAAGGGCGACGGCCTGCTGCCGACGACCACGCCGACGCAGCCGCACCTGATGACCGACGCCTATGACAGCGCGCTGTCCAAGGCCGACGCCGCGGTCGAACACGTGATCGACGACAACCTCGGCAACAACGGCTCGCACTGAGAGCCACAGCGAACAGGCGACCGATGAGCGCGACTTCCGCTACCGCCGAACCGGGTGCACCCGCACCCGGCAACGCCACCGAACTCACGATGCAGGGGTTCGCACCGCCGAACCGCGCGCTGGCCACGTTCGGTTTGGCATTGGCTTCATTCATGCAGGTGCTGGACACCACGATCGCCAACGTGTCGCTGCCGACGATTTCCGGCAGCCTCGGCGGCAGCGCGAACCAGGCGACGTGGGTGATCACTTCGTTCGCGGTGAGCAATGCGATCGCCCTGCCGCTGACCGGCTGGCTCACCCGCAAGTACGGCGAACGCAAGCTCTTCATGTGGTCGACGCTGGCGTTCGTGATCGCCTCGTTCCTGTGCGGCATCGCCAACAGCATGGGTCTGTTGGTGCTTGCACGCGCACTGCAGGGTTTTGTCTGCGGCCCGATGTATCCGGTGACGCAGGCGCTGTTGCTGTCGATCTATCCACCGGCCAAGCGCGGACAGGCGATCGCGCTGCTGGCGATGGTCACCGTGGTCGCGCCGATCGCCGGCCCCATCCTCGGCGGCTGGATCACCGACAACTACAGCTGGGAATGGATCTTCTTCATCAACATCCCGCTGGGCATCTTCGCCAGCGCCGTCGTCGGCGCGCAGCTGAAGGGACGCCCGGAGCGGCTGGAACGGCCGAAGATGGATTACATCGGCCTCGCCCTGCTGGTGTTCGGCGTCGGCGCGCTGCAGATCCTGCTCGACCTCGGCAACGACGAGGACTGGTTCCACTCGACATTGATCGTCGTGCTGACGATCGTCGCGGCGATCTCGCTCATCACCTTCGTGGTGTGGGAACTCACCGACGACGATCCCATCGTCAACCTGCGCCTGTTCCGCCATCGCAATTTCAGGGTCGGCACCGCCGCATTGGTGCTGGCATACGCGGCCTTCTTCGCCGTCGGCATCCTGGTGCCGTTGTGGTTGCAACGCAATCTTGGCTATACCGCGATCTGGGCCGGTCTCGCCACCGCGCCGATCGGCATCCTGGCCGTGGTGATGGCCCCCATCATCGGCAAGCACGGCAGCAAGGTCGACCTGCGCATCCTCGCCACCTGTGCGTTCGTGATCATGGGCGCGACGAGTTTCCTGCGATCGGGTTTCAATCTCGATGTCGATTTCGGGCACGTCGCGATGATCCAGCTGATCCAGGGCCTCGGCGTCGCCCTGTTCTTCATGCCGGTGCTGCAGATCCTGCTGTCCGACCTCGCCCCGCATGAAATCGCAGCGGGTTCCGGCCTGGCGACATTCCTGCGTACGCTTGGCGGCAGTTTCGCGGCGTCGCTGGTGACGTATGCATGGAGCGAGCGCACCGCGACCCACCACGCACAGCTGACCGAGCACATCGACGCGACTTCGCCGGCGATGATGGCGACGGTGGCGCAATACGGCGGCGGCAATCCGCAAACTGGCGCCTTCGTGCTTGATCGCATCATCACCCAGCAGGCATCGCAGATCGGTTTCAACGAAATCTTCTACCTGATCGGCGGACTCTTCCTCTCGGTGATCCTGATCGTGTGGATGGCCAGGCCACCCTTCAGCGCCAAGGCCGGCGCGCCCGCCGGCGGCGGACACTGACCAAACGAAAAAGCCCGGCCAATGCCGGGCTTTTTCCTTCCACGCCGAAACGTGGATCAGGCACGCAACGCTTCCTGCCTTGCTTCGGTTCCGCTCTTCGCCGTCTGCTCCGCGACTTCGCAGGTCGGCAGGGCGCACTTCCAGACGAAACGACAGCGCGCTTCGTGGTAGCTGCGATCCTCGCCGAAGAAGTTGCGATACATGTGCGCAAGCTCTTCCGCCGCGTAACTTTCCAGCGGCTTGTGGCGCTCGTCGGCAGCGCGCCGCTCCTGCTTGGACGCCAGCAGTTTGCGCACGCTGGCCACGCCATTGCCACGACGCGCGCGTTCGACCGCTTCCTCGTGGAAGCCGGCGACATCGCCGCCGAACGCTGCATCGATCATGCCCATGCCTTCCGCGCCTTCGGCCGTGACCGGCTTCAGCGATTCGGTCAGTTCCGTCGCAGCGGCTGCACCGACGCGACGCGGCAGCAGATAGGTCCAGTACTCGGAACCGTAGAGCCCGCCCATGCCCTTGTAATGCGGGTTGAGCACCACGCCATTGCGCGCCCAGACCTCGTCCGCGGCCAGCGCCAGGATCGCACCGCCGGCGCCGGCATTGCCGTGCATCGCCGCGACCACGCGCTGGCTGTCGGTCTGGATGATCTCGCGCACCAGGGCGTTCATCGCCAGGATGTTGCGCCACGATTCCAGCCCGGGATCCTGCGCCGCTTCGATGGTGTTGAGGTGGATGCCGTTCGACCAGATGTCCTGCCCGCCCATCAGCACCAGCGTGCGCACCGGCCGCTGCCGCGCCTGCACCAGCGCCATGCGCAGGCGATCGCATTGCTCCGACGACATCGCGCCGTTGTAGAAATCGAAATGCAGATAGCCGATGCCGTCGGTTTCGCGATAGAGGATCTCGCGCGGGCCGTCCTTTTCCGCCGCGAACGGCGACAACGCGCGCTCCGGCACGTCCGCCAACAGCCTGGCATCCAGCACCATCGATGCGGGAAGCTTGAACGCGCCCTTGCGGCGCAGATGGCTGATCCACACCGAGCCATTGCCGGTCGCCACGCATACCGCGCCGTCGCGTTGCGCGAGCAGCGCACCGGGGCGTCCACGCAACTTCGGTTCCGCTGCCGCACCGAACAACTGGTACTCGCGCCCGCCGAAATGACCGCGTGCGCCGGGATAGCTGTCGCCGCAACGCACGCGGCGCAGGATCTCGGCGCTGTCCATCGCCCAGTCGATCGCGCGATCGGCTGGCTTCATCGACGGACGCAGGCGACCGCGCACGTCGGCATCGCCGTAATCGAGTCCGCGCGGACGGAATTCGCCGCGTTCGAAACATTCGACCGCCGCCAGCAAGGCATCGGCCGCGGCATCGGTCACTTCATGGCGATACAGCTGGCTCTTGCTGACACCGCGCGTCGCGAAGGTGCGCGTCGCCCAGATGTCGCCGGCGTCCATTTCCGCGTCCGCCTGCAACACCGTCACGCCCCACTCGCGCTCGTCTTCGAGCAGCGCCCAGTCGAGCGACGACGGGCCACGATCGCCGATGATCCCCGGATGGACGATCAGGCAGATCTGGCGGCGCCAGATGTCTTCCGGAATCGCCGATTTCAGCATCGGCGCGACGATGAGATCCGGCTTGAAGCGATCGACCGCAGCCTGCATGCCCGGGCCATCGGCCCCGGCGACGACGTCGAGGATGTGCCCGCGTTCGCGCAGTTCGCACCACGCGCGTTGCGACAAGCCATTGAAAGCGGTGCAAAGCACCGTGATGCGAAGAGACATGACCGTTTCCCCTAGGGTGATTTGGGTGATGGAGCCAGGTGTTCCCACAGCCTCTTACCGGTCGCAATCACGTTTTGAATGCGACCTTCATCACCCTATCACAATCATGAACGGTTAATGATGCCCGTCACATTTGGCCAGACGAACGGTCGAAAGGCCCGGCTTCCGGCACGTGGATGGTCGCCTTCACGTGCTTGAGTCCCGCGACGATCGTGAAGGTCATGATCACCAGCAGCGACCACGAACTCCATTTGCCCCAGTGCACCTGCGCCCACGCGCCCATCTGGTTGGGGTAGCGCCAGATGCCGTAGAACGTGGCGATGTTTTCCGCCAGCCACAGGAAGAAGCCGATCAGCACGAACGCCAGCAGCAGCGGCATGCGGCGATCGCGGTCGAGCGGGCGGAATATCACCGTGGTGCGGGCGTAAAGCCCGAGCGCCAGCGCCGCGAGGTACCAGCGCAGGTCGGCGATCCAGTGGTGGGTGAAGAAATTGGCATAAATGGCGATCGCTGCCAGCACCGCCATCCAGTACGGCGGATGGTGGCGGATGCGCAGGTCGAACAGGCGCCAAGCTTGGATGATGTAGCTGCCGACCGCCGCATACATGAAGCCCGAGAACAGCGGCACGCCGAAGACCTTGGTGTACCCCGGTCCCGGATAACTCCAGGAATGCACGTCCGCGGAGGTCTTGAAGACTTCCATCGCGAAACCGACGACATGGAACAGGCAGATGGCCTTGAACTCGTCGAAGGTTTCCAGTTTCGCCCACAGCATCCAGCCCTGCACCAGCAGTGCGAACAGCAAGAGCGCGTCATAACGCGGAATGCCAAGGATTCCGCCGTGGGGCATCGCGAACACCGCGAGGAAGAACAGACCGGCGAACAGGCAGGCACGCGCCTCCTTGAGGCCGAAGAACAGGAATTCCGTTGCCGCGCGTTGCAGGCCATGACCGCCCGTGCGCGGCTTCATCAGCCAGGCATCGAATCGGCCGAGGCCCGCCTTTGTCCAACCGCCATCGTCGGCGTCGGCAACCGACTGGTTCACGCCGCTTCCAGCGCGTCCGCCAGGCGTTCGACCGCGATCACTTCCATGCCCTTGTAGCTCCCCGCCTTCGGCGCATTCGCCTTGGCCACGATCGCACGTTTGAAGCCATGCGTCGCCGCTTCCTTCAGGCGCTCCTCGCCATTGGGCACGGGGCGGATCTCGCCGGACAATCCGACTTCGCCGAAAGCGATCGTCTTCTCGGCCAGTGGCTGGTTGCGCAACGACGACAACACCGCCAGCAACACCGGCAGATCGGCCGCGGTTTCCTGCACGCGAATGCCACCCACGACATTCACGAAGACGTCCTGGTCCGATGTCAGCACGCCGCCATGGCGATGCAATACCGCCAGCAACATCGCCAGGCGATTGCCTTCCAGGCCGACGGCGACGCGACGCGGATTCGACAACGGCGAAGCATCGACCAACGCCTGCACTTCCACCAGCAGCGGACGCGTGCCTTCGCGCGTCACCATCACGCAGCTGCCCGGTTGGTGCGCGCTGCCGCCGGACAGGAAGATCGCCGATGGGTTCGGCACTTCGCGCAGACCCTTGTCGCCCATCGCGAAGACGCCGAGTTCGTTGACCGCACCGAAGCGATTCTTGAACGCGCGCAGCACGCGGAAGCGCGATCCGCTGTCGCCCTCGAAATACAGTACGGCATCGACCATGTGTTCGAGCACGCGCGGACCGGCGATGCCGCCTTCCTTGGTGACGTGACCGACCAGGAACACCGCGGTTCCGGTTTCCTTGGCATAGCGCACCAGTCGCGCCGCGGATTCGCGCACCTGGCTCACCGATCCCGGCGCTGCTGTGAGCGTTTCCGTCCACAGGGTCTGAATCGAGTCGGCGATGATGAAGCCGGGTTTCGCGACGGCCGCCTGCTCGAGAATGCGTTCGACACAGGTTTCCGCCAAGGCGTGGAGGCCATCGAGCGAAAGATCCAGCCGCAACGCGCGCCCGGCGACCTGCGCCAGCGATTCCTCGCCGGTGACGTACAGCCCGCGCGTGTTGCCGCTCATCAGCGCCAGCGCCTGCAGCAGCAACGTGGACTTGCCGATGCCGGGATCGCCGCCGATCAACACGACCGCGCCCTCGACCAGGCCGCCACCCAGCACGCGATCGAACTCGCCGATGCCGGTCGATGCCCGCAGGATTTCCGATTGCTGCACGTTCACCAGCGGCGTGATGCGGGCGACATCGGCCTTGCCGGCCCAGCTGCCCCGCCGCGACGGTGCGCTGGTGGCCGCCGGCTCCAGCGCGATCTCGGACAAGGTGTTCCACGCCCCGCAGGCCTCGCACTGGCCCTGCCACTTGGGATATTCGGCCCCGCAACTGTTGCAGACGTAGGCGGTGCGCTTGCGGGGACTGGGTGGCATGTCGGATCGGGCTGCTGACGATGCCTGCCAGTATCCGGTTTGTCGTCGCGTGGCGCGAGACGGTGCCCAAATTCCGGCCAAAAAGAACCCCTCGTTTCCGAGGGGGTGTTAGGAAAGCAATGGGGACCGAAACAGTCTCCCCACTGCTCGTAGCTCGTTCAACGTATCTGCACATGCCCCAATGAAACCTGAAGCCGTGCATGAATGGTGGTGCCGGAAATAGGAATCGAACCTACGACCTACGCATTACGAATGCGCCGCTCTACCAACTGAGCTATTCCGGCCTAGCCGGGTATCGTACGGTCCCCGACCGATCCGGTCAATTCGGGCCGGTCAATCGACCAGCCGCAGACGCAATTCCTTGGGCAGCGCGAACACCATGTCCTCCGGCTCTCCGGACAACTCCCGGACGCCGTCGGCGCCAAGTTCGCGCAGCCGATCCAGCACGCCCTGCACCAGCACATCCGGGGCCGAAGCGCCCGCGGTCACGCCGATGCGGTGCTTGCCCTGCACCCAGGCCGCGTCGATCTCGCCGGCATCGTCGATCAGGTAGGCGTCGACGCCTTCGCGCTCGGCGAGTTCGCGCAGGCGGTTGGAATTCGAGCTGTTCGGCGATCCCACCACCAGCACCAAGTCGCACTCGCGGGTCAGGTCGCGCACGGCATCCTGGCGATTCTGGGTGGCATAGCAGATGTCGTCGTTGCGCGGTCCCTGGATCGCCGGGAAGCGCTCGCGCAGTGCGGCGATGATGTCGCGGGTGTCGTCAACGGACAACGTGGTCTGAGTGGTATAGGCGACGTTGTCCGGTTGCGAAATGACGAGGCCATGCGCACCGGCGATGTCTTCGACCAGGTGGATCTGTCCCCCACCGGCGTTCGCCCTCCACTGCCCCATCGTGCCTTCGACTTCCGGATGGCCGGCATGGCCGATCAGGATCAGGTCGCGACCGGCGCGGCAATGGCGCGAGACTTCCAGGTGCACCTTGGTCACCAGCGGACAGGTGGCATCGAACACCTTCAGCCCGCGGCGATCGGCCTCCTCGCGCACGGCCTTCGACACGCCATGCGCGGAGAAGATCACGGTCGCGCCATCGGGCACTTCGTCGAGTTCCTCGACGAAGATCGCGCCACGCTGCTTGAGGTCGTCGACCACGAACTTGTTGTGCACCACTTCGTGGCGCACGTAGATCGGCGCGCCCAGCGTTTCGATCGCGCGCTTGACGATCTCGATCGCGCGATCGACGCCGGCGCAGAATCCGCGGGGGTTGGCGAGCAGGATATCCATCAGTCTTTCTTGTTCTCGCGCTTGGAACCAGCGAACAGTCCGAACAGGATGATGCCAACCGCACCACCGACAATGGCTGAATCGGCGAGATTGAACGCCGGCCACACGTGGTCGCCCACGTACCATTTGATGAAATCGACGACGTGGCCGTGCTGGACGCGATCGATCACGTTGCCGATGGCGCCGCCGATCACCAGCGCGTATGGCAGTGCGGTCTTCCATTCACGACGCTGCGTTCCCGCCAACGCATAGGTCAATGCCGCGCTGATGACCGCCGCGAGCGCGCTGAACAGCCAGATCTGCCAGCCACCGCTATTGGCGAGGAAGCTGAAGGCGGCGCCGGTGTTGTAGGTGCGATACCAGTTCCAGAAGCCGGGAATCACCACGACATCGGTGAATTCCGGCAGGCTGCGCAGCACCCAGAGCTTGCTCCACTGGTCGAGCACGACGACCAGCGCGGACACCAGCAACCACGGCAACGCATTCGGCCTGGCGAGCTTCATCAGAAGAAGCTCCGCTGTTCGCCGACGCCATCGACGTTCTCGATGCAGCGACCGCACAGTTCCGGATGCTCGCCATTGCTGCCGATGTCGGCGCGATGCTGCCAGCAACGCACGCACTTCGGCTTGGCGGTCTTGCTCGCCAGCACCGGCGGCGCGACGCCGATCGGTGTCTGCACACTGACATCGCCGCTAATGAAGAGGAAACGCAGTTCGTCGGCCATCGGCGCCAGCCACGCATGCGTGGTTTCATCGACGCTCAGCACGATGTCGGCCTCCAGCGCCGCACCGATCTCGCCGGCGGCGCGCATCGGTTCCAGCGTCTTCGCCACCTGTTCGCGCAACTGCAGCAGCGCGTCGAACTGGTCGGCGGTCGGCACGGAATGCGCCGGCAATTCCGCCAGACTTTCGTACCAGGTCGCCAGCTGGACGCTCGCCGCATGCGGACCCGGCAGGTGCGACCAGATTTCCTCGGCGGTGAACGACAGGATCGGCGCCATCCAGCGTGCCAGCGCCTCGGCGATGTGGTGCATCGCGGTCTGGGCGCTGCGGCGTCCGCGCGAATCCTCCTGCATGGTGTACAGGCGATCCTTGGTGACGTCGAGATAGAGCGATCCGAGATCGATGCTGCAGAAGTTCATCAGCAGCTGCACCACGTCGGCGAAGTCGTAGCGGGCATAGGCTTCGGTGATCTGCGCCTGCACCTGCGCGGCGCGATGCACCGCCCAACGATCGAGCGCGACCATCTCGTCCAGCGCGACCGCATTCTTCGCCGGATCGAAGCCACTGAGGTTTCCGAGCAGGAAGCGCGCGGTATTGCGGATGCGGCGATAGGCATCGGCGGTGCGCTTGAGGATTTCCTGCGACAGCGACATTTCGCTGGTGTAGTCGGTCGACGCGATCCACAGGCGCAGGATGTCGGCGCCCAAGGTCTTGATGATCTCCTGCGGCTCGATGCCATTTTTTTCCGACTTCGACATCTTACGTCCGTGTTCGTCGACCGTGAAACCGTGGGTCAGGCATTCGCGGTACGGCGCGGCCTTGTCGATGGCGACTGCCGCCAGCAGCGACGACTGGAACCAGCCGCGATGCTGGTCGGATCCTTCGAGATAAAGATCGACCGGCAATTCGTAGCCGCGCGCCTTGACCACGCACTGGCTGCTGACGCCGGAATCGAACCAGACGTCGAGGATGTCGCGCACCTTGTCGTAGTGCGCGGCTTCGTCGCCGAGCAATTCGGCGGCATCGAGCGCATACCAGGCATCGACGCCGCCCTGCTCCACGCGCTGCGCGACCTGTTCCATCAATTCGACCGTACGCGGATGCGGCTCGCCGGTTTCGCGATGCACGAACAACGCGATCGGCACGCCCCAGGTGCGCTGGCGCGAGATCGTCCAGTCGGGACGGTTCTCGATCATGCCGGCGATGCGTGCTTCGCCCCATTCCGGATACCACTTCACGCCCGGGATCGACGCCAGCGCATCGCGGCGCAGGTTGGCCTGGTCCATCGAGATGAACCACTGCGGCGTGGCGCGGAACGCGATCGGCGTCTTGTGGCGCCAGCAATGCGGATAACTGTGCTTGAGCGGCGCGTACGCAAGCAGCGCGCCATTGCCGCGCAGCCCTTCGACGATCGCATCGTTGGCTTTCCAGATGTGCAGGCCGGCGAGCTGGATGTCGCCGAACGGCGGTGTCGACGGCAGGTAGACGCCACGGCCATCCACTGGATTGAGTTGCGCCAGCGTGTAGCGATCCATCAATCCATATTTCAGTGATACCTGGTAATCCTCCTGACCGTGGCCGGGCGCGGTGTGCACGGCGCCGGTGCCGTCTTCGTCGGACACGTGGTCGCCGACCAGGATCGGGATCTCGCGCTCGGCATAGAACGGATGCTGCAGCAACTCGTTTTCAAGCTGGCTGCCGCGGGCGTGGCCATGCGCGACCACCTCGATCACACCGTAGCGATTCAGTGCCTTCTGTGCCAGCGCGGAGGCCAGCACCAGCCAACGCTTGCGGCCGTTGTGGATCGGGCCTTCGACCAGCGCGTATTCGATGTCCGGACCCAGCGACACCGCCAGCGATGCCGGCAGCGTCCACGGAGTGGTCGTCCAGATCGGCAGCGCGACTTCGACATCGTCCGGCAATTCCACGCCGAACAACGCGGCGAGCGCCTTCGGATCGCGTGCCGAATAGGCGACGTCGATCGCCGGCGACGTGCGGTCGGCGTATTCGATTTCGGCTTCGGCCAGCGCCGATCCGCAATCGAAGCACCAGTGCACCGGCTTCACGCCACGGGCGAGATGGCCGTTTTCCACCACGCGCGCCAATGCGCGGATTTCATCGGCCTCGTATTTGAAGTCGAGCGTGCGATACGGATTGTCCCAGTCGCCGAGGATGCCGAGGCGCTTGAAGTCGGTGCGCTGGATGTCGATCTGGCTCAGCGCGTATTCGCGGCATTTCTGGCGGAATTGATCGGCGTCGAGCTTGTCGCCGACCTTGCCGAACTTCTTCTCGATCGCGATTTCGATCGGCAGGCCGTGGCAGTCCCAGCCCGGGATGTAGGGCGAATCGAAACCGGCCAGCGACTTCGACTTGACGATGACATCCTTGAGCACCTTGTTGACGGCATGCCCGAGATGGATCGCGCCGTTCGCATAGGGCGGACCATCGTGCAGGAAGAAGCGCGGACGTCCCTTGGCGACGTCGCGCAGCTGCTGGTACAGGCCTTCCTGTTCCCAGCGCGCCAGCATCAGCGGCTCGCGCTTGGGCAGGTCGCCGCGCATCGGGAATTCCGTCGCCGGCAACAGGATGGTGGATTTGTAGCGGTGCTCGTTGTCGCTCATCGTTTCGTCTTCTGTAAAAGGGTACGCGCGGCGGCAGCGTCGCGCTCCATCTGGGCGGTCAATGCATCCAGCCCGTCGAATTTTTCCTCGTCACGCAGCTTGGCGACGAATTCCACATCGATGCGCTTTCCGTAGAGGTCGCCATCGAAATCGAACAGGTGCGCTTCCAGCAGCGGCTCCACGCCATCGACCGTCGGTCGCGTGCCAAAGCTCGACACCGATGGCCACGGACGATCGCCCACGCCATGCACCCAGGTCGCATAGATGCCCTGCAGTGCCGGCTTCTTGCCGAAACGCAGGTTAGCCGTCGGGAATCCAAGTGTGCGACCAAGTTGCTTGCCATGCACCACGCGTCCGCCGATGGCGTAAGGACGACCGAGCAGGCGCGTCGCCGTGGCGAAATCGCCGTTCGACAATGCCGCGCGGATCACCGAACTCGACACGCGTTCATCGCCGAGAGACAGCGGTTCGATCGCGGCGGCAACGAACCCGGCCTGTTCGCCACGCGCGCGCAACACCGCAAGATCGCCACCACGTCCACGCCCGAAACGGAAATCGGGGCCGACCCAGACTTCGCGCGCATGCAGGCGATCGACCAGGATGCGATCGATGAATTCGATCGCGTCGAGTTGCGTCAGCGCCTTGTTGAAGCGCAACTGCCCGACGATGTCGACGCCCATCGCTTCCAGCATGCGCAGGCGTGCACCGGGCAGCATCAGGCGCGGCGGCGGATCGTTGGGCGAGAAGAATTCGCGCGGCAGAGGCTCGAAGCAGACCACGGCCGACGGCAACCCGAGTTCGCGCGCACGCTCGACGGTTTGCCGGATCAAGGCCTGGTGCCCCAGATGCAGGCCGTCGAACGCACCGACGCAGGCCACGCAGCCTTGCGGGCTCACGGCCGGGCCATCGATGTCGCGGAACAGTCGCAGCATTTGGGCGCCCGCGGCGGCGGGCGGTCGGTTTTTCGGGGATTCGCCAGTATAGCCGTCGAGCATCAGTGCTCGCGGAAGTCGGACAGGCGGAAGCCCAGCGCCAGCATCGCCAGTCCATAGACCAGTCCTCCGCCGACGACCAGGGCTCCCAGCCAGACGATCCGCATCATCGGCGGCGCGAGGGTGAAATCGGGCGCGAAGTGCAGCCCCACCAACAGGAATGCGGCCATGGCGGCGTTGGCAATGCCGGCGCGCCAGAGGAAGCCGCGCCACCCGGGCTGGGCATCGTAGACCCCGGCCTTGCGCAGCGAGCGCCACAGCAGGATCAGGTTGAGATAACTCGACAATGCGCTGGCGAGACCGAGCGCGAAATGCAGGCCGGGATGCGTCGCCAATGTTTCGACCCAACCACCGGTTTTCGCCGACGCCGGCAACCTTGCGTACAGCAGCGCCAGCAGCAGCGCGGTGAACACCATGTTCGCCACCAAGGCGGTGATGCCGGCGCGCATCGGCGTGCGCGTGTCCTGTCGCGCGTAGAACGCCGGCAGCACCGTCTTCACCAGCGCGAATGCCGGCAGGCCGAAGCTGAGGCCGAACACCGACAGCGCCGCCATCCGGGTCGCGAACGGATCGAACAACCCATGCTGGAAGATCGTCGCGACCAGCGGCACCGACAACGTCATCAGGCCCAGCATTGCAGGAATGATGATGATCAGGGTCGATCGCAGGCCCCAATCCAGCGATTTCGAGAATCCGACGCGATCGGTATTGACGTGATGGCGCGACAGCGTCGGCAGGATGACCGTGCCCAACGCGATGCCGAACACGCCCAGCGGCAACTCGAGGAAACGGTCCGCCGCGGACAGCCAGCTCTGCGAGCCGGCGGCCAGCTTGGAAGCAACGAAGGTATCGAACAGCAGGTTGATCTGTGCGACCGACGATCCGATCAGCGTCGGCACCATCAGGCTCATCACCTTGCGCACGTCGGGATGGTTCCAGCCCCAGCGCGGCATCGACAGCAGGTCGAGCTTCGCCAGCGCCGGCATCAGGAACAGCAGCTGCAGGATGCCCGCAGCGAGCACCGCCCAGCCCATCGCCACGATCGGCGGATGCGCGAGCTTCGATCCCCACCACGCACCGGCGATCATGCAGATGTTGAGGATGATCGGCGCCAGCGCCGGCAGGCCGAAACGGTGATAGCTGTTGAGCGCGCCCGCCGACAGCGCCGTCAGCGACACGAACAGCAGGAACGGGAACGTCCACCACAGCAGGTGGACGATGAGTTCGTGCTGGCCCGGAACCGGCTTGACGGTGTTGGAAAACGCATCGGCGAACCATGGCGCCAACAGCATCCCCAGGGCCGTCACCACCAGCAGCACGCCGCCCAGCGTTCCCGACGTCCGTGCCACCAGTTCCTTCAGGTCCTCGTGGCTGCGCTTTTCCTTGATCTCGGTGAAGACCGGCACGAAGGCGGTCGAGAACGACCCTTCCGCGAACAGGCGGCGCATGAAGTTCGGGATGCGGAAGGCCACCCAGAAAGCATCGGTCATCGGCCCGGCACCGAACGCGGCATTGAAGCTGGTGTCGCGCACCAGGCCGAATATCCGGCTGAGCATGGTCATGCTGCCGAAGGACAGGATCCCCCGGGCCATGCTGCGCTGGCGGGGTTTCGCGGCGGTTTCCCCGTTCATGCCCGGCCCCTCGACTTGACGGGGGTGAATGGGCCTGCCATACTTTTCTGTCTCGCATTCCGCGACATCAATACTTCCCGTCTTTTCAGACCGCTTTCCAGGGTTTCATCGTGGCCAACATCAAGTCCGCCAAGAAGCGCGCCAAGCAGACCATCGTCCGCAACGCCCGCAACAACAGCCAGCGCTCCATGCTCCGCACCGCCGTCAAGAAGGTGCTCAAGGCGCTGAACTCCAATGACGCCACGGGCGCCACCGAAGCCTTCGCGACCGCGCAGCCGATCCTCGATCGCTTCGCAGCGCGCGGCCTGATCCACAAGAACAAGGCTGCTCGCCACAAGAGCCGCCTGAACGCCCGCATCAAGGCCCTCAAGGCCGCCTGATCCGGCGTGACTGTCGCGACGCTTCGGCGCCGCGACAACCGCAAAAGACCCCGCCTCGCGCGGGGTTTTTTCGTGCCCGCGGGAATCAGGGGACATGCGGCGTCGCGTTGTTTTCTTCGGCGCGTTCCAGCTCCTCACGGCGCTGCTCGTCGAGGAAAGCCTGGATCTTCAGCATCACGTCGCGGGTGCCTTCGTGGGCCAGGCCCGAGACGATGAACCACGGCGCGGTCCAGCCGAGGGCGCCGATCACCTTGCGCGCCTGCTCCTGCGCATCCTCATGGGTGAGCAGGTCGGCCTTGTTGAGCAGCAGCCAGCGCGGCTTCTCCATCAGCCCGGCGTCGAACTTGGCCAGCTCGTGCTCGATCGCCCGCACCTGCTCGGCGGCGTCGCCACCGTCCAGCGGTTCGATCTCGACCAGGTGCAGCAGCAGGCGGGTGCGCTGGATATGGCGCAGGAACAGCGCGCCGAGGCCGGCGCCATCGGCCGCGCCCTCGATCAGGCCGGGGATGTCGGCGATGACGAAGCTCTTGTGCGGCTCGACGCTGACCACGCCCAGGTTCGGATAGAGCGTGGTGAACGGATAGTCGGCCACCTTGGGCGTCGCCGCCGAAACCGCGCGGATCAGGGTCGACTTGCCGGCGTTCGGGAACCCGAGCAGGCCGACATCGGCCAACAGCTTCAGTTCCAGGCGCAGGTCGCGCTCCTCGCCCTCGGTGCCCGGCGTGGACTGGCGCGGCGAGCGGTTGACCGAGCTCTTGAAATGCATGTTGCCGAGACCGCCCTTGCCGCCTTGCGCGACCAGCAAGCGCTGGCCATGGCGGGTGAGGTCGCCGATCGTTTCGTCGGTGGCGATGTTGGTGACCACGGTGCCGACCGGCACGGTGATGGTGAGGTCGTCACCGGCCTTGCCGTACATCTGCCGGCCCATGCCGTTCTCGCCGCGCTGGGCGCGGAACGCGCGCTGGTGGCGGAAATCGACCAGGGTGTTGAGGTTCTCGTCGGCCTGCAGCCAGACGCTGCCGCCATTGCCGCCGTCGCCGCCATCCGGCCCACCCAGCGGAATGAATTTCTCGCGGCGGAAACCCACGCAACCATTGCCGCCATTGCCAGCAGTGACGGTGATTTCGACTTCATCGACGAGTTTCATGGGATGGACCGAATGCCGGAAAGGAGAGTGATCACGGAGAACAGTGGCGCGGGACAACAGTGATGTAAAAACGAGTGTACGGGATGAAGCCGCGGCGAAGCCTGGGTGTCGTCGCGTCTCAAACGAAAAACCCCGCCGAAGCGGGGCTTTCCGGTGTGCATCGGGTTGCGAGGATTACTCGGCCACGACGCTCACGGTGCGGCGCTTCTGGGCACCCTTCACCGCGAATTCGACCTTGCCGTCGACCAGCGCGAACAGCGTGTGGTCACGACCCAGGCCGACGCCCGGACCCGGATGGAACTGGGTGCCGCGCTGGCGGACGATGATGTTGCCGGCTTCGATGGCCTGGCCACCATAGATCTTCACGCCGAGGTATTTCGGGTTGGAGTCGCGGCCGTTGCGCGAGGAACCTACGCCCTTTTTGTGTGCCATGACTGCGTCTCCTTAGTTCTTGCCGCCGGCAATGCCGGTGATCTCGATTTCGGTGTAATGCTGGCGGTGACCCATCTGCTTGCGATGGTGCTTGCGGCGACGGAACTTCACGATCTTCACCTTGTCGGCGCGGCCGTGGCCGATCACCTTGGCGGAGACGGTGGCGCCCTTCAGCGCGTCGCCCAGCTTCACGCCTTCGCCGTCGCCCAGCAGAAGCACCTGGTCAAAGGTGACTTCGTTGCCGGCTTCGACTTCCAGCTTTTCGACTCGCAGGGTTTCGCCCTGCATCACGCGGTATTGCTTACCGCCGGTGACTACTACTGCGTACATGACCAAGCTTCCTTTGTCGTTATTGTGGTCCAGCGCACGGTCAGCGCGCTGAACCTGAAATTATAGGGCCTTGGCGCCCGGACGCGCAACTTGCCAGCCCCCTCCCCCATCACCGGGGTTTCACGGCAGCCGGGGATGATCGGCGCCGCAAGGCCCAAGGAGCCAAAAGGCCGCCGCCCCCGGGCAGCATGAGGAAGCACAGGCCACGCGTCCCAATCCATTACAGGAAAGTCCAATCATGTTCGACACCATCCTGCAAGACGTTGCGACCCGCTACGGCATCAGCTTGGAGAAGGCCAAGCAGTTGCTGGGCATGCTGGTTGCGGTCATTTTCAACGAGAAGCGCGGCGGTCCGGCCGGCTTCGTCGACCTGTTCCGCAGCCAGGGCCTGGGCGACCTGATCGCCTCCTGGATAGGCCACGGTCCCAACCAGCCGATCAGCCCGGCCCAGCTGCAATCGGTCCTGGGCAACGATCTGATCGGCCATATCGCCCAGCGCGCGGGCGTCGACGGCAGCACCGCCAGCGCGGCCATGAGTTCGATGCTCCCCGACGTCTTCAACACCCTGACCGAAGACGGCCAGATCCCCGTCGGCAGCACCATCCCGGAACGCCTGCACGGCTATCTGGGCGGAATCGGCGACTTCATGCACAGCATTGGCGCGGGCGTGATCGGCGCGGGTGCCGCCGCCGTGGGCGCGGCGGGTGCCGTCGGCCACAAGGCTGCGGATGCCGTCGGCAACCTCGGCAATCGTGCCGCCGCGGCGACAACCGGCGGCAATGGCAGTTCGGGCGGCAGCAAATGGTGGCCCTGGCTTCTGCTCGCCGCACTGGTCGCACTCGGCCTGTTCCTGCTCAGCCGTTGCAACAAGAACCCGGAACCCGCTGCAACGACCACGCCCGCGGCCACGACCGCTGAGCCCGCCAAGCCAGCCGAAGCCGCCAGCACCCTGCCTCGCCTGCAGATCGACAACCAGGGCGGCACGGTGAACGTGAATGGCCAGCTGGCCGACGCCGACAAGACTCGCCTGACGACTGCCCTGACCCAGACCTTCGGCGCCGATGCGGTGAAGGGCGACATCAACGTCGATGCCTCGACCGCACCGGCCGGCTGGCTCGACAAGCTGATCGCCCTGCTGCCCGACCTCAAGGCCAAGGGCGTCAAGTTCGCGATCGATGGCGACAAGGTGAAGATCGACCTGTCCGGTGTCCCCGAAGGGGATCGCGCCGCACTGTCCGACAAGATCCGCGACACCTTCGGCGCTTTCGAGATCAGCGGTCTGTACGACAAGGGCGCCGAGGCGCTGTCGAAGCTCAAGGACGGATTCAGCGCCGATGACCTGGTGAAGGCGCTCAGCCTGATGGGCATCCGCTTCGAGACCGGCAAGGCCACCATCACCAAGGACAACATGGAGATCCTGACCAAGGCCGCGGACACCATCAAGCGTGCGCCGGCGGACACCAAGATCGAAGTGGACGGCCACACCGACAACACCGGCAACGCGGCGGCGAACATGAAGCTGTCGCAGGAACGCGCCGACGCCGTGGTCGCCAAGCTGAAGGAGCTCGGCGTCACCGACGGCACCCTCAGTGCCAAGGGCTTTGGCCAGGACAAGCCGGTCGCCGACAACGGCAGCGAGGCCGGGCGCGCGAAGAACCGCCGCATCGAGTTCGTCGTGGCCAAGTAAGGCACACCGCAAGTGGTACGGACGGGGCGCTTCAGCGCCCCGTTTTCATTGGGCATGCCGTCCCCGGCGTCGCACCTGGCGAGACTTGTACCGGGCACGATTGCCCCCATCTGCAATGCAGGGCTACGCTAGGCGATTGCCCTCTCCTCCTCCCACTGGAAAGCCGATGGCGATTGACACCATCCGCGTGCGCGGCGCGCGGACCCACAATCTCAAGAACATCGACATCGACCTGCCGCGCGACAAGCTGATCGTGATCACCGGCCTGTCGGGATCGGGCAAGTCCTCGCTGGCGTTCGACACCATCTACGCCGAGGGCCAGCGTCGCTACGTCGAGTCGCTGTCGGCCTATGCGCGGCAATTCCTGTCGATGATGGAAAAGCCCGACGTCGACCACATCGAAGGCCTGTCGCCGGCGATCTCGATCGAACAGAAATCGACCAGCCACAACCCGCGCTCGACCGTCGGCACCATCACCGAGATCTACGACTACTTGCGCCTGCTCTACGCACGCGTCGGCACCCCGCGCTGCCCCGATCACCACTTCCCGCTGGAAGCACAGACCGTCAGCCAGATGGTCGACACCGTGCTGGCGATGGACAAGGATCCGAAGCTCGCCGAGCAACGCTGGATGCTGCTGGCGCCCGTGGTGCGCGAACGCAAGGGCGAACACGCTCAGGTGTTCGAGCAATTGAAGGCGCAGGGTTACGTGCGCGTGCGCGTCGACGGTGCGATCTACGAGATCGACGCGCTGCCGACGCTGGCGCTGCGCCAGAAGCACACCATCGAAGCGGTGATCGACCGTTTCAAGGTGCGCGAGGACATCCGCCAGCGCCTCGCCGAATCGTTCGAAACCGCGCTCAAGCTCGGCGAAGGCATGGCGATCGTGCAGAGCATGGACCACGCCAACGCCGATCCCCTGCTGTTCTCGTCGAAATACTCCTGCCCGGTCTGCGACTACGCGCTGCCGGAACTGGAACCGCGCCTGTTCTCGTTCAACTCGCCGGTCGGCGCCTGCCCGGAATGCGACGGCCTCGGCGTCACCCAGTTCTTCGATCCCGACCGCGTGATCGGCAATCCGTCGCTGTCTCTCGCCGCCGGCGCGGTGCGCGGCTGGGATCGCCGCAACGCCTACTACTTCTCGATGGTGCAGTCGCTGGCGAAGCATTACGGCTTCTCGGTCGACACCCTATGGGAAGAATTGCCGAAGCGCGCGCGCGATGTCGTGCTCAATGGCAGCGGCGATGAAGCGATCACGTTTTATTACGTCGGACCGCACGGCCGCAAGCAGCGCAAGCACGAATTCGAAGGCATCCTGCCCAACCTCGAGCGTCGCTACAAGGAAACCGATTCCCCCGCGGTGCGCGAGGAGTTGGCGAAGTACATCAGCGAACGCGCCTGCCCGGTCTGCGAGGGTTCGCGCCTGAATCGTTCCGCGCGCAACGTGTTCGTGGCCGAACATCCGATGCACGACATCGTCCACCTTCCGGTCGGCGACGCGATGCATTTTTTCCAGAAACTGGAGCTGCCGGGCTGGCGTGGCGAGATCGCCAGCAAGATCGTCAAGGAAATCGGTGAGCGCCTGCGCTTCCTGGTCGACGTCGGCCTCGACTACCTGACGCTGGAACGCAAGGCCGACACGCTCTCGGGCGGCGAAGCGCAGCGCATCCGCCTGGCCTCGCAGATCGGCGCCGGACTGGTCGGCGTGATGTACGTGCTCGACGAACCCTCGATCGGCCTGCACCAGCGCGACAACGAGCGCCTGCTCGGCACGCTGACGCGATTGCGCGACCTCGGCAACACGGTGATCGTGGTCGAACACGACGAGGACGCGATCCGCCTCGCCGACCATGTCGTCGACATCGGACCCGGCGCCGGCGTGCACGGCGGCGAAGTCGTCGGCCAGGGCAAGGTCGAGGACGTGCTGAAGTCGCCGCGTTCGATCACCGGCGATTACCTCAGCGGCCGCCGCGCGATCGAGGTACCGAAGAAGCGCCACGAACCCAACCGCAAGATGCTGTTGAAACTGCGTGGCGCCAGCGGCAACAACCTCAAGAACGTCGACCTGGAAATCCCGTCGGGGTTGCTGACCTGCATCACCGGCGTCTCGGGTTCCGGCAAGTCCACCCTGATCAACGACACGCTGTACGCACTGGCGGCGAACGAGATCAACGGCGCTTCGCACAAGCCGGCGCCGTTCAAGGACATCAAGGGCCTCGATCTGTTCGACAAGGTGGTCGACATCGACCAGTCGCCGATCGGGCGCACGCCACGCAGCAATCCCGCGACCTATACCGGCCTGTTCACGCCGTTGCGCGAACTCTATGCGCAGGTGCCGGAAGCGCGTGCGCGCGGCTACGCGCCGGGACGTTTCAGCTTCAACGTGCGCGGTGGCCGCTGCGAAGCCTGCCAGGGCGACGGCCTGATCAAGGTCGAGATGCACTTCCTGCCCGACGTCTACGTGCCCTGCGACGTCTGCCACGGCAAGCGCTACAACCGCGAGACGCTGGAGATCCTCTACAAGGGCCACAACATCCACAACGTGCTGGAGATGACGGTCGAGGACGCGCTCAAGCTGTTCGAGAACGTGCCGGTGATCGCGCGCAAGCTCGAGACGCTGGTGGACGTCGGGCTGTCGTACATCAAGCTTGGCCAGTCGGCGACGACGCTGTCGGGTGGCGAGGCGCAGCGCGTCAAGCTGTCGAAGGAACTGTCGCGACGCGACACCGGCCGCACCCTCTACATCCTCGACGAACCGACGACCGGCCTCCACTTCCACGACATCGAAGCATTGCTCGCGGTGCTGCACCGCCTGCGCGACGAAGGCAATACCGTGGTGGTGATCGAGCACAACCTCGACGTCATCAAGACCGCGGACTGGATCATCGATCTCGGCCCGGAGGGTGGTGGCAAGGGTGGCCAGATCATCGGGCAAGGCACGCCGGAAGAACTCGCCAAGCTCAAGGAATCGCACACCGGGCGCTTCCTCGCCCCGTTGCTGAAAAAGAAGAAGGCCTGACATGACCGCCAAGACATTCACCACTTCGCTCGACGTGCGCTGGCGCGACCTCGACGCCTTCAACCACGTCAACAACGGCACCTACCTCAGCTACCTCGAGGAGGCGCGCATCCGCTGGTTCGCCCAGGTCGGCGAACCGTGGGTCACGGAAGAGTTCGCGCCGGTGATCGCCTCGTCGACACTCAATTACCGCGAGCCGGTGAACTATCCGGCAATGCTGGAAGTCGAGCTCTTCAGCGAAAGGATCGGCAGCACCAGCGTGGTGGTCGGCCATCGCATCAAGGGCGCGGATGGGCGCATCCATTGCGACGGCAATGTCGCAGTGGTCTGGATCGACCTCAAGACCGGACGCCCACGCCCGCTGCCGGAAGGCGTGCGGCGCGCGTCGGAGTTGCTGGCGGGCTGATCGGCCCGCCAGGGTTGGCCTACTTCTTCGCGGGAACGCCCATTTCCTGCAGCAGCTGCGGCGCCGGATCGACCACCGTCATCACCCAGCGCATGTAGCGCTGGTCCATCGAGATCATCCGCGTCATCACCGGATCGAACACCCAGTTCGATGCCACCGACTCCCAGTTGCCATCGAAGGCGAGGCCGACCAGCTTCCCGCGCGCATCCAGCACCGGCGATCCGGAATTGCCGCCGGTGATGTCGAGATCGGACAGGAAATCGACCGGTACGCTGCCGAGCTTGGCGTCTTCCAGGCCCGCGTAACGCTTGGCCTTGATCGCGTCGAGCGCGGCCTTCGGCGTATCGAACGGCTCCTTGCCGGTCGTCTTGGCGATGACCTCCTCGACCACGGTGAACGGCGCCTGCTTGCTGCCATCGAGCTTGGTATAGCCGGTCACGTTGCCGAAGGTGATGCGCAACGAAGAGTTGGCATCCGGATACACCGCCTTGCCATGCGCCTTGCGGTAATCGGCCAGCGCCTTGAGATAGACCGGTCGCGCGACCAGCAACTCGCCGGCACGCGCCTTGCGCGCTTCTTCCAGCTTCAGCAGCGTCGGCGTCACCGCGACCGCATAACGAATCGCCGGGTCGTCACTGGCCTCGAACGCGGCACGATCGGCATTCAGCCACTTCATGCGTTCGGCATCCTTGCCCAACGCGCTCTTGTGCATGCGCGCCACGGCGTCGGCCACCGACTTGGCATCGCCGCCGCCAATCCATTTGTCCAGTTCGGCGACATGCTGGTCCGCCGGCAAGGCCACGTAGCGATTCAACCAGTAGGCCTGCAGCTGGCTGTCCATGCCGCTGTCGTAGCGCTTGTCCATCTGCTTGAGCACGGCTTCGATGCCGGCGACGTCGCGCTGCTGGTAGCCGGAGTCGCGCTGCGCATCCGGCTTGGCGCGTTCGATCGCCAGTCGATACAGCTGCACGGCCGTGCCGCCCAGGGTTCCACCCACCTGCGGAATGGCCAGGTCGCGCTCGCGCGTCTTCGCCGACTGCACATTGAGCGTCCCGATGGTGTTGTAGGCCGCCAGCGCCGGCTCGCCCGCCTTGCGTTGCTTCTTCAGCCACGCCAGCACGGCGGATTCTTCCGCCTGCTTGGCCGCGAGCGCATTGGTGCGACGGAATCCTTCCAGCTGTCCGTCGAAATTCTTCAGCGTGTTTTCCCAGCCGCGCACGGTGCTGGCGTACTTCACGGCGACATCGGGATTCTTCGTGCCCGTCGCCTGCACCATCGCCACCAGTTCCTTGTAGGTCCTGCTGATGGTCGGATACAGCCAATCCTGCGTGCTGCGGAATTCATCGACCAGCGCATAACGACTGGTCGATCCCGGATAGCCCGCGACCATCACGAAATCGCCGGCCTGCAGCGGCTGGTCGGCGATTTTCAGCCAGTGTTTGGGCTGGTAAGGCACGTTGTCCTTGTTGTAGGCGGCCGGCTTGCCGTCCTTGCCGACATAGGCGCGCAGGAAGGAGAAATCGCCGGCGTGGCGCGGCCACATCCAGTTGTCGACTTCCCCGCCGAAATTGCCGATCGACGATGGCGGCGCATAGACCAGGCGCACGTCCTTGATTTCCAGGTACTTGAACAGGCGATAGGTATTGCCGCCGAAGAAACTGTAGAGACGGCAGCGATAGCCGCCGCCGGTCTCGCAGGCGGACAACAACCGCTTCTCCAGCGTTTCGACTGCGCGCGTGCGATCGATCGGCGCGGCCGCGGAGGCGATGGCGGATTGCACCTGCGCAGTGACGTCATCGATCCGTTCCAGCGCGAAAATGCGCGCCGAAGGCCCTGCGGTGACTTCATCGGCCATCTTCCCGGCGTTGAAGCCGGTCGCCATCAGGTTCTTCCTTGCGGTGGAATTGAGCTGGATCGCGCCGTAGGCGCAGTGGTGATTGGTCGCGACCAGTCCCTGCGGCGACACGAAGCTCGCCGTGCAATTCCCCAGCGACACCACCGCGCCCAGCGGATCGCCGGTGAGATCGGCCAACTGGGCGGGATCGAGCTTCAGCCCCGCGGCCTTCAGCGGCTTGGCGATCTCCGGCAACTGCTGCGGCGTCCACATGCCCTCGCCCGCCTGCGCGACGGGAATGCCGGCGGTCACTGCCGCAATGGTGGCCAAGAGCATCCTGCGCATCGCGTATCTCCACAATCGAAACGAAACCCCATTAGACCATTTCGAACCTGAGCGGAATCCGGCGGTAAAATGGCGCTTCTTCCGCAACGCAGCAACGCCATGACGCAAGCGACCATGAAAGCCCTGGTGAAACGCAATGCCAGCAAAGGCATCTGGATGGAGGATGTGCCGGTGCCGACGCCGGGCCCCAACGAGGTGCTGATCAAGGTCGAGAAGACGGCGATTTGCGGGACCGACCTGCACATCTACCTGTGGGACGACTGGAGCCAGCGCACCATCAAGCCGGGCCTGGTGATCGGCCACGAATTCGTCGGTCGCATCGTCGAGATCGGCCCCGGCGTGCAGGGTTACAGCATCGGCCAGCGCGTCAGCGCCGAAGGCCATATCGTCTGCGGCCATTGCCGCAATTGCCGCGCCGGCCGCCAGCACCTGTGCCCGAACACCGTCGGCATCGGCGTCAACCGCAATGGCGCCTTCGCCGAATACATCGTGATGCCGGCCACCAACCTGTGGCCGATCCCCGACCAGATCCCGAGCGAACTGGCCGCGTTCTTCGATCCCTACGGCAACGCCGCGCATTGCGCGCTGGAGTTCGACGTCGTCGGCGAGGACGTGCTGATCACCGGCGCCGGCCCGATCGGCGTCATCGCCGCAGGCATCTGCAAGCACATCGGCGCGCGCAATGTGGTTGTCACCGACGTCAACGACTTCCGCCTCAAGCTCGCCGCCGACATGGGTGCGACCCGCGTCGTCAACGTCATCAACACGCCACTGAAATCGGTGATGGCCGACCTCCACATGGAAGGCTTCGACGTCGGCCTGGAAATGAGCGGCAATCCGCGCGCGTTCTCCGACATGCTCGATTGCATGTACCACGGTGGCCGCATCGCGATGCTCGGCATCATGCCCAACGGCACCGGCGTCGACTGGGACAAGATCATCTTCAAGGGCCTGACCCTGCACGGCATCTACGGCCGCAAGATGTACGAGACCTGGTACAAGATGACGCAGCTCGTGCTCGGCGGTTTCCCGCTCGGCAAGGTGCTGACCCATCAACTGCCGATCGACGAATTCCAGAAGGGTTTCGACCTGATGGAGTCCGGCAAGTCCGGAAAAGTCGTACTGAGCTGGATGAGCTGACGCGCTTGTCCGATGCCCTATCGGCATCGGACGCGGCAGCGAATGCCCGGCCATGGATGGACGGGCGGGATGATCCGAAGCGAAACAATCGCGCCATGGACGGCAGCATTGAACTTCTACAGGATTGAACATGTCCCTGACCGAACGCTACGCCCACACCCTCGATGAAATCCGCGACGCCGGACTGTTCAAGAGCGAACGCATCATCGCCAGCCCGCAGTCCGCGGAAATCACGCTGGAAGACGGCCGCACGGTGCTGAACTTCTGCGCCAACAACTATCTCGGCCTCGCCGACCATCCCGACATCATTGCTTCCGCCAAGCAGGCGCTCGATACGCACGGTTTCGGCATGGCCTCGGTGCGTTTCATCTGCGGCACCCAGGACCTGCACAAACAGCTCGAAAAGACGATCTCCGACTTCTTCGGCACCGAGGACACCATCCTCTACGCCGCCTGCTTCGATGCCAACGGCGGCCTGTTCGAACCGTTGCTGGACGAGAACGACGCGATCATCTCCGACGCGCTCAACCACGCCTCGATCATCGACGGCGTGCGCCTGTGCAAGGCCAAGCGCTATCGCTACGCCAACTGCGACATGGCCGACCTGGAAGCACAGCTCAAGCAGGCCAAGGCCGACGGCGCGCGCACCATCATGATCACGACCGACGGCGTGTTCTCGATGGACGGCTTCATCGCCCCGCTCGACGAGATCACCGCACTGGCGCAGAAATACGGCGCGCTCGTGCACATCGACGAATGCCATGCCACCGGCTTCCTCGGCAAGACCGGTCGCGGTTCCGCCGAAGTGAAAGGCGTGATGGACAAGATCGACATCTTCACCGGCACGCTCGGCAAGGCCATGGGCGGCGCGCTCGGTGGCTTCACCACCGCCAAGAAGGAAGTGATCGAGCTGTTGCGCCAGCGTTCGCGTCCCTACCTGTTCTCCAACTCGCTGCCACCGCACGTTGCCGCCGCCGGCATCAAGGCCTTCGAGATGCTGTCGTCAGCTGGCGAACTGCGCGAACGCCTTGCCGCCAACACCGCGTATTTCCGCGAGCAGATGGGCGCACGCGGCTTCGACATCAAGCCCGGCGTGCATCCAATCTCGCCCGTCATGCTCTACGACGCACCGTTGGCGCAGAAGTTCGCGTCGCGCCTGCTCGAGGAAGGCATCTACGCGATCGGCTTCTTCTTCCCGGTGGTGCCGAAGGGCCAGGCGCGCATCCGCACACAGATGAGCGCCGCGCATACTCGCGAGCATCTCGATCGCGCGATCGACGCGTTCACCCGTATTGGTCGCGAGTTGGGCGTGATCGCGCGGTAAGCACGCGCTGTCTCAGCGGGTAGCCAGTCCGCTGCGCGGGACGCCGTGAATACGTCCATGTAGGCTCGTGCGCCGCATCCATGCGGCGCAACGCCCGCTCACCGGACTGGCTATCCACTGAGCGCGCGTGTTGTTGCTTCTTAGTAAAGAGCGAAAAACCCGCCACCGGCGGCGCCATGCGGTTCGTCCGCGGTGGCCGACCATACGAGGCATGGATGCCGAGTCGAGCCCCCATGGATGGGTTCACGGCGTGTCGGTCACTGCGGATAACCGCTAAAGGCGCTCAGCCGGGCTGATGCTTTATCAGCGCATCAATCTCATCGGCAATCAACTCGCGCCACTGCCCTTTCGGCAGTTCTCCGAGCTGCAACGCACCGATCGCGACGCGGATCAATCGCAGCACGCCGATATCGAGTTCCGTCAGCATCCTGCGAATCTGGCGATTGCGGCCTTCGTCCAGCACGATCTCCAGCCACGCTGTTTTGCCGCCACTGCGCAGCAACGACACCGACTTGGCCGACAGTATCGCGCCATCGGACTCGATTCCCGAAGCCAGCGCGGCCAATTGTTCCGGTGCCGGAACCCGATCAACCTGCACGTGGTACGTCTTGTCAGGACCACGCTCCGGATCGCTGATCGCGCTCGCCCACATCGGGTCCGTGGTGAACAGCAACAAGCCTTCGCTGGCCTTGTCGAGGCGCCCGACCGGCGCGATCCAGCCGAGATCCGCGCCATCGAAGCAACGGTAGACCGTGTCGCGCCCATGCTCGTCGCGTACAGTCGTCACCAGTCCGCGGGGCTTGTTGAGCATGAAACAGCGACGCACGCGCCCGGCTGCATCGGCGCCATCGATTTCGATGCCCGCTTCATCAAGACGCGTGGGACGCTCGGGATCGCGGATGATCCTGCCGAGCACGCGTACGCGCCCTTCGCGAATCCAGCGTTCCGCCTCACTGCGCGAACACAAGCCGCGCTTCGACAGGACGCGCGCCAACCCGTGGCGCGGGCCCGCAGTCACGATCAGGGCTTCTTGGCGGGCGCCGGCTGCGGGTTGCCGGTCGTGTTGTTCGCCGGTGCTTGCGCCTCGCCATTGGGAGCGGTGGCGGCAGGTGCGGCAGGTGCGGCCGGCTGCGGAGCGCCCTTGGCCACACGCAGGCCCTTGGCCTTCATCCACGCCTCGAACTCGGCGGCGGTCATGCCCTTCTGCATGTTGAATCGCCACGGCGTGTTGTCCCATTGCGACTGCGGCTTGTAGGCAGCGGGGTCATTGGGATTGGCCGGAGACGGCGATGGCAGGGTCGATGCGATCTTGCGGCAGGTTTCCACGCGCAGGCGCAACACCACCATGTCGGCGGACATCGCCTGGTCGTAGGCCTGTGCAAGCACGCCGGATGGCGAACCCAATTGCGCGGTGATGATCGGCCGCAATTCGGCGGCAACCGGGGCCAGTGCATCGCTGCCCGACGGCATGGTTTGCGGCACGTCGGTGCAATTCACCTGTTGCGCCGACGCATCCATCGTTGCGAATGCACCACACGCGAAAAGAAATGCTGTCGAGGCATAGCGTGCAAGTGTCATGCAACGAATCTCTGGTGAAGTCATGCCGGAAGTGTACCCGGCCACGCCAGAAAAACGAAACCCGGCCGAAGCCGGGTTTCGCGTGTTGCTTTGGAACAGATCGCTGCGATTAGTGCTGAACGTTCAGCTCGGTGCGGCGGTTCTGCTCGTTCTTGCACTCCGGCTTGGTCTGCGCGGTCTGGACCAGCGGACGGCTCTCGCCGTAACCAACCGGGCCCACCAGGCGACCGGCGTCAACGCCGTGCGAGGTCAGGTAGTCGAACACCACGCGGGCGCGACGCTCCGACAGCGACTGGTTGTAGGCGTCGGCACCGCAGAGGTCGGTGTGACCGGCGACTTCAACGCGGATGGCCGGGTTGGCCTGCAGGACCGAGATGGCCTGATCCAGCGTTTCGGTCGAACCGGCGACCAGACCGGCGTTGGCCAGCTTGCCCTTCCAGTTGCGCTTCGGATAGTCGAAGTTGAAGTTGACACCCTTCAGGTCGATGGCGACCGGCTTCGGGCAACCATCCGGACCGACGATTTCGCCAGCCTTGGTGTCCGGGCACTTGTCGTCGCAATCGTTGACGCCGTCACCATCGCTGTCCTTGTCGGCGCAGGTCGGAGCGGCCGGCGGCGGCGGCGGCGGAGCCACGACCGGAGCAGCCTTGTCCGGGCCCAGGGCGACGGTCAGGCCGACCGAAGCCAGAAGATCCGTGAACTGGCTCTTCTGCGGGTTGGCCAGCGCCTGGTACTTGCTGTCCGGAACGACGGTCGCAGCGCCAGCCTTGTGCGGAGCCTGGGTCTTGTCGAAATCGACGCGGGTGCCGATTTCCGTACGCAGGTTCACGCGGCCGAAGTCGAACTGCAGACCGGCGCCGAGCTCGGCGGCAACGTTGTTGTCCTTGTGGACGGCCGGGCACTTCGACTGCACGGCGATGTTGGTGCCCGGGACCAGACCGGAACCGCAGGCGCCAGCGAACTGCTGCTCATGGCGCTGCAGGCCGAGACCGGCCTTCAGGTACGGCCACCACTTGCTGTCGGCGTGACGGAAGTGGTAACGGGCGGCAACGGTCGCGCCGTACTGAGTCCACCACAGATTCGGATTCATCTTGAGATCCGGATTCTGGTAGTTCAGTTCGAGGTCGGTCGACCAGTTCGGGGTCCAGAACTTACCGAAGCCCAACATGCCAAAGATCGCATCCTGGGTGTCGCGGTTCTTGTCCTGGAAGTTCACACCGGTAGCGGCAGAGACATACCAGCGGTCGTCAAACTGCTGGGCAGACGCGCCCTGCGCAACGCCCAGGCCGCACAGCAACGCGGCACAGAGGAGTTTCTTGTTCATTTGAGCTCCTTGATCATCGAAAATTGAACAACTTGGTTACACGAATACGGTTTGCAGCAAACGATAACGATATGAAACCGTTTGACTTACCGCGACGATTCTGGGAATCGTCCGGTGAAGACGGCGTTAACGCTACCATAACGCTTGGGCCATTGACGAGCATATCTGAACATCGAATTCAGCCGCCAGCCAAGAATGGCCCAGTGTGGGCCGATGCGCAAGACAAAAGTGGTCCCCGTCACATTTATCGATTCGCGTTCCGACGAGCGGCCGACCTGACTGCAATCGGGCTCGCGCCCCGTCGCGTTCCCTAGCACAAATCCTGCCGGGAATCCCCATTCATGATTCAGCCGGGATTGGGGATCCCGCCCCTAAGGTGCCCCGACCTCGCGGCAGCCCCCTGATCGATCAGGAATCTGAATGGCGCCGCAGCCGACTGCAGATGCAGCTGGCACCCGGGCACCTGGTGATCGACGGACACCGCCGCCCTCCCCGAAACGCCATGCCGGAAATCACGAGCCCTCGGCTCATGACCTCCCGGCGCAACGAATAAAGGAGTCGACGATGAAACTGGCATGGTTGTTGTGGATGGCCTCGGTATTGCCGCCGCAGGCATCGGATTCGCTCTGCCTGAGCACGACGCTGTACCTGGAAGCGCGCGACCAGCCCCTGCTGGGCCAGCAGGCCGTGGCGGAAGTCGCGCTGCGGCGCAAGGACACCGGCCTGTGGGGCGACTCCGTGTGCTCGGTGGTGACTGCCCGCAAGCAGTTCGCGCCGACACTGGTCTCCCCCTCCACCGATCTCGACAACACCGAAGCATGGTCGCGCGCGGTCACGGTCGCGCTGGATGCGGAACGCAACTGGGCGCTGCCGCGCGGCAAGCGGCGGGAAGTAGTGCCCGGCGCGACGCATTTTGCCGCACTCGACATCGCGCAGCCCAGCTGGCGCACCGGCTACCAGGTGCGGACGATCGGTGACCACACCTTCTTCGACCTGATGGATACACCGCGCCCGCCATATCGCGATTGACGCCATCGGCGGCGGCGACAGGCGACAATGGGCGGTCCCCCTTCGGAACCACTCCCATGATCAAGCTCTACAGCAAGCCCGGCGCCTGCTCCACCGCCGACCACATCGCACTGAACTGGGCAGGCTTGCCGTACGAGGCGAAGATCCTCACTGCGTCGCAGATGAAGGAACCGGAATTCCTCGCGCTGAATCCGGCCGGATCGGTCCCGGTGCTGGTGGATGGCGATTTCGTGCTGACGCAGAACGCCGCGATCATGGGCTATATCGCGGACAGCGCACCCGCGGCGGGACTCGCCGGCGACGGCTCCAAGCAGCAGCGCGCCGACGCGATGCGTTGGCTGGCCTACGTGAATTCCGACGTGCACCCGGCGTTCAAGCCGATCTTCAATCCGGGCGCCTACTACCCGGATGCAACGCAAGCCGATGCGGTGAAAAATGCCGCGCGCGCAAACGTGCAGAAGGTGTATCAATTCGCGGAAAAGCAGTTGAATGGCCGCGACTGGCTGAGCGGATTCCGCAGCGTCGCCGATCCCTATCTCTACATCACGCTGCGCTGGGCCGTGGCCGTGCATGTCGACATGACTGCGTTCCCCAACCTCCTGGCCTTCATGCGCCGCATGGAAGCCGATGCTGGCGTGGAGCAGGCGCTCGCGGCCGAGCATCTCAAGCCGATGGCACCTGCAGCCTGACCGGTAAAATGCGTCATGGTTGATCCGATCTCCCCCACCCTCGCCACGCGCTTCCGTGGTTTCCTGCCCGTCGTCGTCGACGTCGAAACCGGCGGTTTCGACTGGAATCGCCATGCGTTGCTGGAAATCGCCGCGGTGCCGATCGATCTCGACGAACACGGCAGGATGGTCTGCGGCGACACCATCAGCGCGCATCTGGAACCCGCGCCGGGAACGCAGATCGATCCGAAGTCGCTGGAAGTGACCGGCATCAAGCTCGATCATCCGTTCCGCTTCGCCAAGCCGGAACGCGAGGCGCTGGACCATGTGTTCGCCGGCGTGCGTGCCGCAGTGAAGAAGCACGGCTGCCAGCGCGCGATCCTGGTCGGCCACAACGCCCACTTCGATCTCAACTTCGTCAATGCCGCGGTTGCGCGCGTTGGACACAAGCGCAATCCGTTCCATCCCTTCAGCGTGTTCGACACGGTGACGATGGCCGGACTCGCCTACGGGCAGACGGTGCTCGCACGCGCGGTACACGCCGCCGGCATCGACTGGGATGGCGCCGAAGCGCACTCCGCCGTCTACGACGCCGAAAAGACCGCCGCGCTGTTCTGCACCATCGCCAATGCGTGGCCGATGCTGACGCCGCCGAAACCGGAATTGCCGCCGGAGCAGCCGTCGTTGCTCAACGCTGGCGACGCAACCTGAAGGAACGCGCCAGGCCGTACAGCGCGATCAGCGCCCAGGTGCTTTCCAGCAGGAACACCGAGATGTTGAAGCCGCCGATCAGCGACACCAGGATGGCGAGCGCACCAACCAAATTGATCACCTGGTAGGTCGGGCCATCGCCGCGCAGGCGACCGACCTGCAACAGGAAGAACCCGACGACGATCAGCACGGAGCCGGCGAGTCCGGCGACGTCCCACCAGTGCAGGGTGAACAAGGCGGAAGAATCGTTCATGACACCCTCTGGCGAACAGCTTCGAACAGGGAAATGCCAGCGGCAACCGACACGTTGAGGCTTTCCATCGCACCCGGCATCGGGATGCGCACCAACTGGTCGCAGTGTTCGCGGGTGAGGCGTCGCAAGCCATCGCCTTCCGCGCCCAGCACCAACGCGACATTGCCGCGCAGGTCGATGGAATACAGGGACGTTTCGGTTTCGCCGGCGAGACCATAGATCCACACGCCCTGCTGCTGCAGCGCCTTGAGGCAGCGTGCGAGATTGGTCACGCGCACCACGGGCAGGCGATCGGCGGCACCGGCCGAAGTCTTGCGCACGGTCGCGGTGATCGACGCCGCCTTGTCGCGTGGAATCACCACCGCGTGTGCGCCGGCAGCGGCGGCACTGCGCAGGCAGGCACCGAGATTGTGCGGATCCTGCACTTCATCGAGAACCAGGATCAGGGCGCGCCCATCGGCGGCTTCGACGATCTCTTTCAGGTCGTGCTCGTCGTAGGTCTTCGCGGCGGCATAGCGCGCGATCACGCCCTGGTGGCGCAATCCGCCGGCGACCCCATCGAGCGCCTGCGATGCGACGCGGCGCGGCTCTATGCCGAGTCGGCGTGCCTGCGTTTCGATCTCGGCGATGCGCGGATTCTTCGCGCCGGCCTCGATCAGGATTTCACGAACGTTGGCCGCGTCGTGTTCGATCGCCGAAGCCACGGCATTGATGCCGGCGATCCATTGGGAGTCCTTGGACATGGTACGAGTGCTATTGGGTGTCAGTAGGGTTTCTTGCTGCGCTTGGCCGGCTTGCCGCGCGGCGCAGACGGGCGCGGCGCGTCCGCCGAATGCGGGGATGCGGGGTCATCGACCAGCTTGAAGTCGATGCGGCGATCCTCAAGGCTGGCCTTGAGCACGATCACCTCGACCTGGTCGCCAAGGCGGAATTCCAGCCCGCGACGATCGCCGGTGAGCGTCTTGCGGATCGGATCGAAGTGATAGAAGTCCTGCGGCAGCGAAGTGACGTGGACCAGTCCGCTGACCTTGGACTCGGTCAGTTCGACGAACAGGCCAAACGAAGTCACGCCGCTGATGGTGCCGGCAAAACGACCGCCAACGTGCTTTTCCATCCACGCGGCGCGGTAACGCTCGTCGACTTCGCGTTCGGCTTCGTCGGCGCGACGTTCGCGATCGGAGCACAACTGCGTCAATGCCGCCATCTCGCGCGGCGTCGGCCAGCCGCGGTCGGCGCTTCCGCCATGCAGGACGTGCTTGATCGCGCGATGCACGACCAGGTCCGGATAGCGGCGGATCGGCGAAGTGAAATGCGCGTAGGCATCGAGCGCGAGACCGAAGTGCCCGATGTTGTCCGGCGAGTACACCGCCAGGCTCTGGCTGCGTAGCAGCACCGACTCCAGCAACGGCGCATCGGCGCGTTCGCGGATCACCTTCAGCAGCGCGGTGAAATCGCCCGGCGTCACCTTGCTCCACGGCGGCATGCGCAGGTTGAATTCCTTGAGGAATTCCAGCAGGTCGGCGTACTTGGCTTCCGGCGGCTTGTCGTGGATGCGGAACGGCGCCGGCATGTGGTGGGCGAGCAGGAAGCGCGCGGCCTCGACGTTCGCCGCGATCATGCATTCCTCGATCAGCTTGTGGGCGTCGTTGCGCTGGAGCATCCCGGCCTGAACCACGTCGCCGGTATTGTCGAGCACGAAGCGTACTTCCGACGATTCGAATTCGATCGCGCCGCGCTTCTGGCGCGCCTCGGCCAGCACCTTGTAGAGCGCGTGCAGCTGCTGCACCTGCGGCAACAGGCTGCCGACGCGCTGCAACGCATCCTCGCGGGCATCGTCGGGGATGCCGTCGCCGATCGCGTTCCACACCTGGGTATAGGTGAGCCGCGCATGCGAGTTCATCACCGCTTCGTGGAAGCTCGACGATTTCACCTGGCCATGGGCATCGACCTGCATGTCGCAGGCGAAGCACAGGCGATCGACTTTCGGATTGAGCGAACAGATGCCGTTCGACAGCGTCTCCGGCAGCATCGGGACCACGAAGCCGGGGAAATACACGCTGGTCGCGCGCAGCAGGGCTTCCTGATCGAGCGGCGTCCCCGGCTGCACGTAATTCGAGACATCGGCGATCGCGACGATCAGGCGGAAGCCACCGTCCTTCTGCGGCTCGCACCACACCGCGTCGTCGAAATCCTTGGCGTCCTCGCCATCGATGGTCACCAGCGGCAGCGTGCGCAGATCGAGGCGCGCGACCGTCATCGCCGGCGTGACTTCCTGGGGAACGTTGGCGGCTTCGTCCAGCACGTCCTGCGGGAATTCGTGCGGCAGGTCGTGGCCGTGGATCGCGGCCTCCACCACCAGCGACGCCGTCAGCTTGTCGCCGAGCACGGCGACGATGCGGCCGATCGGCGGGCGCACCGCATCGGCAGCCTGGGTGATCTCGCACACCACGAGTTGACCGTTGCGGGCGTCGCCGCGGGCATCCGTCGGGATCTGCACATTGCGCTGGATGCGGCGATCGTCCGGCACCACGTAGCTGATGCCCGACTCCAGCACGAAACGCCCGGTGAGGCGGTTGAGCCTGCGCTCCAACACCTCGACCACCTGGCCTTCGGGACGACCACGGCGGTCGAGCCCGGTGATGCAGGCGAGCACCTTGTCGCCATGCATGGCCTTGCGCATTTCCAGGGGCGGCAGGAACAGGTCCTCGCCACCCTCGTCGGGACGCAGGAAGCCGAAACCGTCGGGGTTGGCGATCACCGTCCCGCGCACCAGGTCGACCGCGCGCGCCGGCAGGTAGTCGCCGGCGCGATTCCGCAGCAACTGGCCATCGCGCACCATCGCCGAGAGGCGACGGTTGAGGATTTCGAAACGCTCGGGGGCGACCAGGTCGAAGGTCTGCGCCAGGGTCTGCGCCGATTGCGGCCCTTCCGACTTCGACAACGCCAGCAGGATGGCCTCTCGGCTGGCGATCGGGTCGGCGTAGCGTTCGGCTTCGCGATGGGCCATCGGATCGTGCGCACCGCCTTTCCCGGGACGATTGCCGGACGCGCGCGCATCGGACCTGCCCTTGCCGCCCGTCGCCGGCATCCACGACGGCAACGACGACTTGCCGCCGCGACCACCCGATCCCTGCCGCGCACCGCGCCCCTGCTGGCCGCCACCGGACGATCCCTTGCCGCCCGCGCCTTTCCCGGTTTTCTTGCTCATGGCGCCATGGTCGCACACTGGCGAGGAACGTCATCGCGACCGACAGATCGGCTTGACGACGCCAGGCCGCATCAGCATAATGGGCGGCTCGTTCGCCCAGGTGGCGGAATTGGTAGACGCACTAGTTTCAGGTACTAGCGGGTAAAACCGTGGAGGTTCGAGTCCTCTCCTGGGCACCAACGAACGAATCAAGAACCTCGCGAAAGCGGGGTTTTTTGTTGCCTGCGCGATCCCCGCGAGCTCACCCGCGCCCTGCCGCGCTTGCCTGCGACTTCAACGAGGCGCCTGAAGGTCGGGCACTCCATGTGCGACGACGCCCGGCAATCGGCAACGTGGCGCAGGGTGTCGCGCAATGTCGCCAATTCCCGGATTTGCCGGTCGATGCCGTCCGCCTTTTGATGGAGCACGGCCCGTGGCAACTCCCGCATGCCGTTGGCGGCGAACATCCCGGCGATTTCCGCAAGCGAGAACCCCGCGGCCTTGCCCATCGAAATCAGCTTGAGCTGCAACAACACGTCCGGCGAAAACTGCCTGCGCAGCCCATTGCGCGAAACCGCGGAAACGAGTCCGGCCTCTTCGTAATAGCGCAGCGCCGATGGCTTGATGCCGCTCAGCGCCGAAACCTCGCCGATATCCAGGAATTCCATGCTTGACTTCAAGTTGACTTGAAGCCGTAGCCTGCGCCGAAACGAAATCCCGGGCAAGAGGTCATACGATGGAACAGGCAATCGCGCTCACGTCGCGCAAGACACGGTCGATCACCATCACGCTCGCCTTGTCGACGTTGCTGGCCTCGCTTGGCACCAGCATCGCCAACATCGCGCTGCCGACGCTCACCGAAGCATTCTCGGCGCCCTTCGCACGCGTGCAGATGGTCGTTGTCGCCTTTCTCGCCGCAATGACGATTTCCGTCGCCATTGCCGGCAGGCTTGGCGATCGCCTGGGCCTGAAGCGCATGCTCGTCGCGGGACTGGCGTTGTTCACTGTTGCCGCAGCGCTTTGTGCCGTGGCGCCGGACTTGCGACTGCTGATCGTCGCGAGAGCGCTTCAAGGCATCGGCGCAGCCTTCCTGATGACGCTGTCGATGGCCACGATGCGCCAGAGCGCCGACGAAGCGCGCGCGGGGCGCGCAATGGGCTTGCTTGGCACGGTATCGGCGATGGGCACGGCGCTCGGCCCGTCGCTCGGAGGACTGCTGATTTCCGCGACGGGCTGGCGCGGCATCTTCTGGATGCAACTGCCGCTGGCTGCAATCGCCCTGCTCCTCGCGCTCGCCACGCTGCCTGCCGACTCCGACGAGGAAAAATCGACACCGGCAAAACTGCTGCAGGTGCCTGACAAGCGCCTGACCCAGAACCTCATCGTCAATTTCCTGGTCGCGGCGGTGATGATGACGACACTGGTGGTCGCGCCTTTCTATCTCGGCCTCGGTCTCGGCCTTGGGAAAACGTCGGTCGGGCTCGTCATGGCCATCGGGCCCGCGATTTCCGTCTTCAGCGGCATCCCCTCGGGACGGTTCGTCGACATCCATGGAAGCCGCCGCATGCTCGGCGTCGGGCTCGTGCTTCTCGCCACTGGCGCATTCCTTCTCGCATTCCTGCCGAATCTGATCGGCGTCGCCGGCTACGCAGTGTCGATCGCGATCCTGACGCCGGGCTATCAGCTGTTCCAGGCGGCCAACAACACCGCTGCACTGGCGAACGCCCCCAAGGACCGGCGCGGCACGGTGTCGGGACTGCTCAACCTGTCGCGGAACACGGGGTTGATCGCGGGCGCGTCCGCAATGGGCGGGCTTTTCGCCTTCGGGACCGGAACCGGGGATTTCACCCATGCGATGCCTGCGGCGATCGCCGCAGGCATGCGGCTGACGTTCCTGGTCGCGGGGAGCATGATGGTCGTCGCGACCGCGATCGCGCCTCCCCGATCCGTTATCCTGAGGCGGTGAACCTGCTGCGCCATCCTGCTTTCCACTTCGTCAGGCTGCCGGCCTTGCTGGCGGTCCTGCTGCTGGCGACGCTGCCGACGTTGGGCCGGCTGCAGGCAGCACCAGCCGGCATGTCCGCCGCCAAGGTCGCGTTGTGCACCGTTGATGGATTGCGGTCGGTGCAGCTGGTCTTGGCGCCGGCACACGACGCGACGCTGCCGGCCGCGCCGGAACATCACCAACACGACGACTGCGCCTACTGCCCGCTGCTGGCCGGACTCGCGCAGCTCTCCGTCGCACCACTGCTGCAGCTGTTGCCGCCCGATGCCGGCGCGCAGCCGCGCGTTGAATCCGCAGCACGCATCGCATCCATCGCCGACACCGGGCTCGGCGCCCGCGGACCTCCGGGCAATCGGGCATCGATCCCCGCCTGATCCGCGCGCGCGTCCGCGCGCATCCGTATTCCCCGGAGTTCCAATGTCTGCCTCTTCCCATGCGATGCCGCGTGCGTCGCTGCTGGCCGTTGCCACCTGCCTGGCACTGCCCGCGATCACCTGTGCGCAATCCGCGCCATCGCAATCTCCCGCTCCCGCCGACAAACCGACGCAAGTGTTCGACACGGTGACGATCCGCGGCATGCAGCCGACTTCGCTGCCCACCCAGGTGCCGACCACGATCGAAGGCATCACCGGCACCGAAGTGCGCGAACGCATCAACGCGACCGACGCCGAGGACGCGCTGAAGTATTTCCCCAGCCTGCTGGTGCGCAAGCGCTACATCGGCGACTACGACCACGCGGTGCTGGCGACGCGCGCATCGGGCACCAACAACAGCGCGCGATCGCTCGTCTACGCCGACGGCATCCTGCTGTCGAACCTGCTGGGCAACGGCGCGACGTTCACGCCGCGCTGGGGCATGGTCGATCCTGCTGAAATCGAACGCGTGGATGTCCTCTATGGGCCCTTCTCCGCCGCCTATCCCGGCAATTCGGTTGGTGCGGTCGTCGATTACGTGACGCGGATGCCCGCTCGCCTCGAAGTCCATGCGCGTGCCGGTTATGCACTGGAACGCGCGCGGGTCTATGGCTCGCGCGGCGATTTCCCGGCACGGTCGTTCCAGGTCTCCGCAGGCGATCGCTGGGGTGCGTTGTCGGCATGGCTGTCGGTGAACCGCAGCGACAGCGACGCGCACCCGATCGCTTTCGCCACCCTGCCCGGGAGTTCCGGCAAGACCGGTACGCCCGCGACGGCCGTGACCGGCGCGATTGCCGGCGACAACCCGCGCGGGCAACCATGGTACGTGGTCGGCGCATCCGGCCAGACCCACACCACGCAGGATCTGGTGAAGCTGAAGCTGGCCTGGGACATCCGCCCCGGATTGCGCCTGAGCTATCTCGTCGACCAATGGCATAACGACGCCGACCGCGGCGCGGAAACCTATCTGCGCGATGCCAACGGCATGCCGGTGTATTCGGGCAACATGACGATCGATGGCCTCAACTACACCCTCGCTGCCACCGCATTGCCGCTGCAGCAGACCGAAATGAAGCATCGCATGCAGGGCATGACCCTGCGCCAGGGCGGCAATGGCCGCTGGACGTGGGCATTGGCCGCAAGTCGCTACGACTATGTCGTCGATCGCGTGCGCTCGCCGCTGGTGGCGCTCCCGTCGGCGGAGACTGGCGGCGCCGGATTGCTGGCCGACAGCCACGGCACCGGCTGGACTACGTTCACGGCTCGTGCGACCTGGCGTCCCGCCGCGCATATCGTCGAATTCGGAATCGGCGACGATGCGTATCGCCTGCGCACGCGGGTCGTGTCATTGCAGGATTGGCAGCGCGACAGCGATGGCCCGCGGGCATCGGCGTTCGCGGGAACCACGCGACTGGCCAGCGCATTCGTGCAGGACACCTGGCGCATCGCACCGCGATGGACGTCGATGCTGGGCTTGCGCAGCGAACGCTGGGAAGCACGCGACGGCCTCCTGGCCAACGCCGCATCCGTGTTGCGTTTCGCGCCGCGCAGCCAGTCGACGTTGTCGCCCAAGGCCGCGCTGGAATTCCTGCCATCGCAGGAATGGTCGCTGAAAGCATCGATCGGTCGCGCCGTGCGCTTCCCGACGGTGAGCGAGCTGTACCAGGGCACGATCGCCAGCGGCAGCATCGTCAACAACGATCCCAACCTGCGACCGGAACGCTCGGTCACTTCCGAGCTGTCGGCGATCCGCAAGACCGACCACGGCGACATGCGCGCGACCGTGTTCAACGAATTCACGCGCGACGCCCTGTATTCGCAGACCGACGTCACCGTGACTCCGAACATCACCAACATCCAGAACGTCGACGCCATCCGCACCCGTGGGCTGGAACTCGCCACGCACGCGGACAACGTCGGCATCGCCGGGCTGGAGCTCGATGCCAGCCTGACCTGGACCGATTCGCGGATCACCCGCAACCATCGCTTCCCCGCAAGCGAAGGGAAATGGCAACCGCGCGTGCCGCGCTGGCGCGCCAACCTGCTGGCGACATGGCGCGCGGACGACCACTGGAGCATCACCGGCGGCGTACGCTACAGCGGCCAGCAATACAACACGCTCGACAACAGCGACATCCACAGCCATGCCTATACGGGAACCAGCCCGTTCCTGGTGGCGGATGTCAAACTGCACTATCGTCGCGACGCGCACTGGAGCGGCGCGTTCGGCGTGGACAATCTCGGCGGCCAGACCTACTGGGCCTTCCATCCCTACAACCAGAGGACGTGGATGGCGGAGTTGCGCTATGACCTCTAAGACACCCCGGCACAGCCGCTCCATCCGCATGTTCGCGCTCGCTGCGCTGGCGTTGATCGCGGCCGCATGCCATCCGGGAACATCGCAATCCGGACATGGCAAGTCGATCCCCAGCGAGCCGTGGCGCTTGCCTGCACCCGTCGATGCCTCTCTGGCGGATCTGTCGGTGACGCCATCGAACGAACTGCTGCTCTCGTGGGTACAGCCCGGCAGCGGCGACGATCAGGCATTGATGCTCTCCCGCTATGCCTCGGGACGCTGGACGCCCGTGGTCACGGTCGCGCATTCGACATGGTTCGGCAACGCGATGGATACGCCACACGTGCGCATGACCGCAGACGGAACGCTGTGGGCGCAGTGGCTCGGCCGCAATACGAATGGCTCCGGGCATGCGCGCGATGTCCTGCTGTCACGCTCGCTGGATGGCGGCCGCAACTGGTCGCAGCCCGTGAACGTCAATACCGACGGCACTGCGACCGAACACGGTTTCACTGCGTTGTGGCCGGCGTCGCGCGATCGCCTTGGCATCGCCTGGCTGGACGGCCGCGCGACGATCGCCTCGGGCTCGACGATGTTGCGTGCCACATCGTTCGGAACGCGCCTCGATCGCGGCGATGAAGCCGTCGTCGACGTCTCCACATGCGATTGCTGCCGGACGAACGCGGCGATGACCACCAGCGGCCCCATCCTCGCCTATCGCGGACGCACCGCTGCGGAAGTCCGCGACATCATGGTGGCCCGGCTTGATACGGGGCGCTGGAGCACGCCCGCCAACGTCCACGCCGATGGCTGGGTGTTGAAAGGCTGCCCGATGAACGGTCCGGCAATCGCGGCGAAGGATGATGCGGTTGCAGTGGCGTGGTACACCGGCATCGGCGATGTCCAGGCGCTGCGCGTTGCCTACAGCCTCGATGGCGGCCGGAAATTCGGCGCCCCTGTGGAACTTTCGCGCAATCCCCGCCTGCAAGGTCGCGCCAGCACCGCGCTCATCGGCAATGGAACATGGGTGACATGGCTGGATGACGAATCAGGCGCGGCCGTGCTCAAGCTTGCGCGCATCGATTTCAATGCCCGCAATCCGGCCATCGAGTCGATGACCTTGCACACGCTTGCCGGGCGTGACCGCGGCGCCGGCTACAGCCGTCTTGCCGCAGCGGATGGCAAGCTCTATGTGCTCTGGAGCGATGTCGCCGCAGATCGCCCGGTATTGGCTGGCGCTGTCGTTTCCCCGAAGGATTGACGCCTCAACGCACGGTCGCGTCCGAGAACTGCGAGAAATCCTTGCCCGCCATCCGCAAGCCCTTGCGCAGGTAGGCACGGATTTCGCCATCGGGCGGTTGCGGCGCCGCACCGCCCAGGTGTGCATGGAAGAGTTGTTCCAGTTCGAACAACCAGGCTTCGCGCGCGACCGGTTCGCGATTGGAATGCCCGGCGTCGGCGTCGACCAGCAGGCTGGCGTCGCTGCCGGCCAGTTTCAGTCGCGCCGCATATTCGATGACGCCGGCGATGCCGACGCGCTGGTCTTCGCCACCCGCCGCGATCAGCAACGGACGGCGCATGCGCGCCGCATTGGCCAGTGGCGACTGCGCATGCAAGCGCGCCATCGTCGTCGCATCGGCGGGATCCACGCCCATCATCCGCGCCCAGTCGCGCATCGGCACCACGTTGCCGAGTTGCAACGCCTCGGGGTTGCGCAGGATCCAGCGCAATACCCAGCCGAAATCCGGTGGCGGCACCATCGCCGCGCCGGCCTTGAACAATTCCGGCTGGAAGGTCACCCCGAGCAGCGTGGAATATCCACCGAACGATGCACCGGTGATGCCGACGCGATTGGCATCGCCGACGCCGTTCGCCAGCAACCAGCGCGTGCCTTCGACGATGTCCTGCTGCACGCGGCCATTGCCGAAATCGCTGCCGGCGCCCATCACGTAGGCACGTCCATGACCGGTGGACGAACGCGGATTCGGCTCGAATACCGCATATCCGCGATTGGCCAGCATCTGCGTCACCGCGCGGAACTCCGGACGCCAATGGCTCCACGGCCCGCCATGCACGTTGACGACCAGCGGCAGCGTCGCTGCATCGCGTCCCGGCGGCAGGGTCAGGAAACCATGTAGCTGCATGCCATCGGAGGCACGCCAACTCACCGGCAACACATTGGCGACTGCCGCAATCGGAATATGCGTCGCCGGCTTGCCGCCACGCGCGAAAGTCGGCGCATCGTCGAACAGGAAGTCCAGCGTTCGCGTGCGCGGATCGAACAGATGCCAACGCCGTCCCTGCAAGGCACCGCCGCGTTCTTCCACCAGCCACGCGTTGGGCGCGGCCTGGAGATCGAGATCGCGTCCCGGCAGTTTTGCCTGCAGCGCCGCGAGTGGTGCGGCATCTGCGGCATCCAAGGACTGCAGCATGGGAACGGCACTGCGGTAGGCGACGAAACGCGGGCGATTGGTGGCCGGATCGAAGACCACCTCGTCGACATCGGCAATGCCGCGCGGATCGCCTTGCACGTCGCGCAGGCGACCATCGGGCGACAAGCTCTGCAATCGAGTGAGATCGCCACCGATGTCGCCTCGCAGCCATGCTCCGCCGTCCGGCATGGCGGCAAGCAAACCGCAGCGATGCAGATCCTCGCATCGCAGGACTGCGCGCGGACGTCCGTTCTCGAAGCGATACAGCACCTGTGCCGTGCCGTCCACCAACTGCAGCCAGAGCAGGCGTCCCTGCGCATCCGTCGCCGCATCGGTGATGCGCTGCCGGTCCCGCCACAGCTGCGTGCGCCGCCCCTGCGCATCGACGCGCTGCAGCGACCATGCGCTCGGCGTTCCCTGCATGGTCATTCCAGACTGCTCGATGGTGAGCACCGCCGCGCCCTGGCTGCCATCCACCGCAATGAGTTCGCGCTTCGCCTGCCCGCCCAGGGTGACGACGATGCCGGAACCGGCCTGCCCGCGCGCCGCGAGCGCAAACACTTCGCGCGGCGACTGCAGCAGCAGCCAACGGCTGTCGCGCGTCCACGCGATCTCGCGTGCGCCGGTATTGCCAAGGAGGCGACGCGGCGTGGCATCGCCGGCAAGCGTGCGCGACCAGACTTCACGACTGCGGCCATTCTGGCGCAGCCACGCAAGTCGGCTGCCATCCGGCGACAACACCACCGACGTCGTTGCCGGCTCCAGCAGGAAGGCGCCTCGCGGCAGCTGCGGCGCCGGGGATGCCGCACGTTGTGCCTTGGCGAAGGCGCGCAGCGCGGCGGCATCATCGGTGGCGGCATGCAGTGGTCGCGGCGACAACCCGCAGAAGATCGCGACAGTTGCAGCAGCAACGCATGTTCCCCAACGCCCGCGGATCATCGGCGCGGCACCGTCAGCCACAAGGCTGCCAATGCCGGCAGCCCGAGTACGCCGCAGGCAACGATCCAGGCGATGCGCGCCGGCATCGACAGGACACGATTCGCGCTCACCCGCAATGCCGCCACCAGCGAAAGCAGGCACAGCCCGATGCCGAGCCACAGGATCGAGCGCGGCATCGGCGCCGGCGCGGTGGCGTCCAGCGGCATCGCCGGTGCGAACAGATCGCGCGCGGCTTCGCGGATCGCGTAAAGCACGGGAGACGGCCACCATGCGCTGTAGCGATACAACGCCGGATAGTCGAAATCCAGCGCGCGGCGATTGACGGTTTCGACGCGGCCATCATCGTGTACGTGCAGTGCAACCAGATACGGCGCGGCACCGGTGTTGGCATGCGACTTCGCCGAATACAGGAAGGTGATCAGATAGCCGTCGACCAGCTCGATCAGATCCAGGTTGCGCAGGTCGCCCATCGCGCCCGGCATCTGCACGCGCAGGCGCGGCGTCACCGGCAGCTGGTTTTCGACGAGGGCGCGGCCATCCAGGAAGTAGATCGCCTTGTCGCTCATCATCGCCACGGTTTCACCGACCGGACCGCCGCCAAGCAGGGTTTCGCCGCTGCGCGCACCGACCCGCGGGAACACCTGCCTGGTCTCGCTCACGTACTGGTAAAGGGTATTGCCCCCCACCAGCACGGCGTCGCCCTCGCCCATGCCGCGCAGGCCAGCGCCGGGCAATGCGACTGCGGGGAATGGCGCATTCGCCGCACCCACGCCCACCACGCCGACCGGCTTGCGCATGGCGAGATCGTAGCCATGCAGGCGCATGTCGTCGTGGCTGAATACCCAGCGCACGTTGCGATGGCCGTCGTCGAACTCCATCGGGCGGAAGTTCGCCAGTTCGTTCTTGCGTGGCAAGACCGGCACCTGCACGTCGATGCCCTGCGGATCGGACAGCTTGACCTGCTCGCGCAACAAGGCTGCATCGGGATCGTGGCTGTCCTGCAGCGCGGCCAGCATGCGTCCGCGGTTGTCGAGCTTCTCGACGAAGTTGTGCCCGCCGGGCGGTGGCGTGGTGGTGTTGTTGGGGTGGCTGCCCTGCGCGATCCACGCGAACTCGATGGCGATGAAGCACAGCATGACCAGCAGATACGCCGCCATCGCCGCCGGCAATGCAGCGACCAGGGTGCCTGCCAATGATCGCGGGGGCGCCGACAAGTCCGGCTTGAACGCACCCAGCAACAGCATCGCCAACCACGCCAGCACGATGCCCTCCACCGCCAGAACGCCGAAGCCGAAGGCGCGACTGGTGATGATCCAGGCCAGCAACACCAATGCCGTCCCGGCATGGCGTACGCCGCGCAATGCGGAGAATGCGCCCGCCATCCATGCGCACAGCGCGATCAGCCAGGCCGAAAGCGGCAGCAGCCAATGGCGCAGATCGACCACGCGCGCGGTCATCGTGTCCTGCCACAAAGCAATCAACGCGATCGGCAATGCGACTGCCAGCGCCAGCAACAGCGCCGCGGCAATCGCCAATGCGGCGGCGATGCGCTGCTGCGGCAATGGCCGATGCAGCAGGTTCAACCATTGGCTGGGCTTGCGATACGTGCCCAACTGGTACAGGCCGAACAGCAGGCCGACCAGCGCATACACCCCGCCGATCACCCAATGCACGATCAATGGTTGCTGGGCCATGTCCACCAGTCGCGACATGAAACCCAGGGCGATGATGTGCACGCCGGCCAATGCCGCGGCCCATCCGCGGAAACGCACCAATTCACTCTTGATCAGATCGAACATCTTCGTGTCCTCGTGCGCTCAGGCCGCAGCCGGCGCGGCATGGTTCTTGGCAAGGAAGGCATTGACCGCGCGATCCAGGCTCACGGGCATCGACTGCACGTTGCGCGCGCCAGCTTCGCGCAGCAGGCGCTCGAAACCGTCGTCCTGGTCCAGCACCAGGTAGTGATGCAGGCCGTCGAGCCGCTGCACTTCCAGCAGGCCGGGCAAGCTGCGCGGATCGGGACCCTTGAACGGCACGTCCGCCACCCAGTGCGTCACGCGCGAGGTGAAATCCTCCGGCGCCGACATGTTCCTGAGCTGTCCCTGCTCGAGGATGATGAGGTTGTCGGCGACGCGCTCGATCTCCTCCATCTGGTGCGAGCAATAGATCACCGTGCATTCGTCGGTGGCATTGCTGTACATCAGCGATTCCAGGAACGCGCGCTTGGCGACCACGTCGAGGCCCAGCGTCGGCTCGTCGAGCACCAGCAGTTCGGGCTGCTGCGCCAGCGCCAGCGCGAGGTTGAAGCCGGCGCGTTCGCCGCGCGACAGCTGGCCGACTTTTTGCTCGGGCAGCACGTGGTAATGGCCGATCACGCCATCGAACGCATGCTGGTTCCAGCGCAGATACTGGTTCCGCTGCATCGCCATCACCTGCGACACCCGCATCCAGTTCGGCAAGGTGTGCTCTTCGTTCACGAAGCCAATCCGGCTGCGATCGTCCGGCGTGAGTTGCTGGCTGTCCTTGCCGAGGATGCGCGCCTCGCCCGTGCTGGGCGGCAGGAATCCCAGCAGGATGCGGAACAAGGTCGATTTGCCGGCGCCATTGGCGCCGACGATGGCGTGGATGCGCCCGCGCGGGATCGCGAGATCGAGGTGATCCAGCGCGAGCTTGCGGCCATAACGCTTGCTCAGCGCGCGGGTTTCGATGATGTAGTCGCTGTCTGCGTCCATGTCGGTTTCCAGTGCAGTCGGTTCAATGCCGCTCAGGCGGTCTTGCGGGGAACAAGCAGGCGAAACTCGTGCGCGACGCGCGCCTCCACTTCTTCGGGCGCGAAGCCCAGCGGAACCACGTCGTTGATGAAGCGACCGACGGCATCGTCGAGCCGGCGCTCGCGTTCGACATCGGACAGGCGCTGGCGCGGCAGCGCGACGTAGAAGCCCATGCCCTGTCGCGACTCCAGCCAGCCCTCGGTGGTCAGTTCGGCGTAGGCCTTGGCCACGGTGTTCGGGTTGATCATCAGTTGCTGCGCCAGCCCGCGGACGCTGGGCAGCTGGTCGCCGCTGGCGAGCTCGTCGGTGGCGATCTTCATGCGCACGGCATCGACGATCTGGCGCACGATCGGGCGCGGATCGCCGGTGGCGATCTGGATCATCAGGGCAACAGTCCGGGCCATGGCAGCCATCCGTTTGTGTGTACTAGTACGAATAGTACAGTTGGATGGCGCTTTGTCAACCGGGCATGCGCCGGCGTGCCCGAAGCAGGCTTTTCAAGACTCAGGAAGGCAACAACGCGCGCAGGCCAGTGGGTGCGCCCGATGGCGGGCGTGCGCTTTAAACCCGCCCCAGCACCAGCGTCGCGTTGGTGCCGCCGAAGCCGAAGCTGTTCGACATCACGGTGTCGAGACGCGCATCGACGGTCTCGCGCACGACCGGGAAGCCTTCGCAGCGCGGATCGAGGTTGGCGATGTTGGCCGACGCAGCGATGAAACCGTCGCGCATCATCAGCAGCGAATAGATCGCTTCGTGCACGCTGGCCGCACCGAGCGAATGCCCGCTCAGCGCCTTGGTCGACGACAGCCTCGGCACCGCATGGCCGAAGGCCGCGCGCACGGCGTCGAGCTCGGTGACATCGCCAACCGGCGTCGAAGTACCGTGGGTGTTGAGATAGTCGATCTGGCGTTCGACGCCCTGCATCGCCATCTGCATGCAACGCACCGCGCCCTCGCCGCTCGGCGCGACCATGTCGGCGCCATCGCTGGTCACGCCATAGCCGAGCAATTCGGCGTGGATGCGCGCACCGCGACGCATCGCATGCTCATAGTCTTCCAGCACCAGCATGCCGGCGCCGCTACCGATCACGAAACCGTCGCGATCGACATCGTACGGACGCGACGCCAGGTGCGGGGTGTCGTTGAAATGCGTGGACAACGCGCCCATCGCGTCGAACTGGCAGGTCATCGCCCAGTCGAGTTCTTCGCCGCCGCCGGCGAACACGACGTCCTGCGCGCCGTGTCGGATCAGGTCGGCGCCGGCACCGATGCAATGCGCCGACGTGGCGCAGGCCGCGGAAATCGAATAGCTGACGCCGCGGATCGAATACGCCGTGGCCAGGGCCGCCGACACCGTCGAACACATCGTGCGCGGCACCATGTACGGCCCGACCTTGCGCACGCCCTTCTCGCGCATCAGGTCGGCGGTTTCGGTCTGCCAGCGCGGCGAACCGCCGCCGGAACCGGCGATCACGCCGACGCGCGGCTGGCTGATCGTCTCGTCGTCGAGGCCGGCATCATGGATGGCATCGCCCATCGCCACGTGGGCGTAGGCGGCGGCATCGCCCATGAAACGCTTCTGCTTGCGGTCGATGCGCGCTTCGAGGTCGATCTCGCAAACGCCGGCGACCTGGCTGCGCAGGCCCATGTCGGCGTAGTCCTGCATGAAACGCAGGCCCGATCGGCTTTCGCGCAACGCGCGCGACACCTCGTCCGCGGTATTGCCCAGCGGCGAGACGAGCCCCATGCCGGTGATGACGACGCGACGCATCAGAAATCGTCCGTGGAATTGAACAGGCCGACGCGCAGATTGCTGGCAGTGTAGATCTCGCGACCGTCGACCAGGGTGCGGCCATCGGCGATCACCAGCCGCAGCTTGCCGCGCAGCACGCGACGGATGTCGATCTCGTAAGACACGGTGCGCGCGCTCGGCAGCACCTGCCCGGTGAATTTCACTTCGCCGACGCCCAGGGCGCGACCGCGTCCATGTTCGCCCAGCCACGGCAGGTAGAAGCCGGCGAGCTGCCACATCGCGTCGACACCGAGGCAACCCGGCATCACCGGATCGTCGATGAAGTGGCAGTCGAAGAACCAGAGGTCGGGACGGATGTCGAGTTCGGCGCGGATGAAGCCCTTGCCATTGCTGCCGCCATCCTCGTTGATCTCGGTGATGCGATCGAACATCAGCATCGGCGGAGCCGGCAATTTCGCGTTGCCGGCGCCGAACAGCTCGCCGCGGGCACAGGCGAGCAGTTGCTCGCGATCAAACGATGAAGCGCGGGTCATTGAAAGGCATCCGTGAACGAACTGGCATTCTACGCGGCGGCGCAGCATCACTCCGGACGATGGCGTACGGTTTGCGGAGCCCGATTCGTCCCGCAAAAAACAAGGCACGCCGAAGCGTGCCTTGCGGATGCGCTGCGCAGACTGCGGATCAGCGACGGCAGTCGCTGTGGCCGGTCTTGAAGAAGCACTTGACCGCACCCTTGTGGCGCTGGTGCGCACTCGATACCGCATGGCGATGGCGGCGATGCGCGCTGGACAATTCGCGCTTGTGGCGCTGGTGCGCCGCACCGATGCGACCGTGGGTGAGATCGCGCCAATCCTGCTTGACGTTGCGGCTGACGAAATTGCCGTCCTTCTTGACGTTGTGGCCGATCTCGTTGGCTTCGTGCCCCGGCGTGCTTTGCGCGGACGCGGTGCCGGCCATGGCAAGCGCGGCGAACAACGGGATCGCGGCGAGGAATTTCATCTTTTTCATGCGGGGCTCCATTCGGGAGTGGGGTCCATGCGCAAACGCTAAGTGCCCGACCGTGAACCTTCCCCGTCCCGTGGCCCCAGGCTGAAGCCCGTGTTCAGAAACGTGGCTGCGACCGTCGCGACGGTAAACTGTGTGTTTCCGGTTCCAGCCAGCGCTTCGATGCCAGACCCCACGTCCACGCCCCGCCCCGCCTTCCACGGTTTCGAGCAGATTCCCCTGCGCGAATACGCCGAGCGCGCCTACCTCGACTATTCCATGTACGTGGTGCTGGACCGCGCCCTGCCCTTCATCGGCGACGGCCTGAAGCCGGTGCAGCGCCGCATCATCTATTCGATGAGCGAACTCGGCCTCGGCGCCGGCTCCAAGCCGAAGAAATCGGCGCGCACCGTCGGCGACGTGATCGGCAAATACCATCCGCACGGCGACAGCGCCTGCTACGAAGCGCTGGTGCTGATGGCCCAGCCGTTCTCCTATCGCTATCCGCTGATCGACGGCCAGGGCAACTTCGGTTCCAGCGACGATCCCAAGTCGTTCGCGGCGATGCGCTACACCGAATCGAAGCTGACGCCGATCGCGGAAATGCTGCTGGCCGAGCTTGGCCACGGCACGGTCGACTGGGACCCGAACTTCGACGGCACGCTGGAAGAACCGACCTGGCTGCCGGCGCGCCTGCCGCACCTGCTGTTGAACGGCACCACCGGCATTGCCGTCGGCATGGCCACCGACGTGCCGCCGCACAACCTCAACGAAGTCGTCAGCGCCTGCGTGCGCCTGCTCGACGATCCCGATGCCACGGTCGCCGATCTCTGCGAACACGTGCGCGGTCCCGACTATCCGACCACCGCCGAAATCACCACCCCGGCTGCCGACCTGCGTTCGATCTACGAAACCGGCATCGGCGGCGTGCGCGCCCGCGGCACCTTCGTGCGCGAACACGGCAACATCGTCATCACCGCGCTGCCCTATCAGGTGTCGCCGTCGAAGGTGATCGAGCAGATCGCCACCCAGATGCGCGGCAAGAAGCTGCCGTGGCTGGAAGACGTGCGCGACGAGTCCGACCACGCCAATCCGGTGCGGATCGTGCTGATCCCGCGCAGCAACCGCGTCGACACCGAACAGTTGATGGGCCACCTGTTCGCCACCACCGACATCGAGAAGAGCTATCGCGTCAACCTCAACGTGATCGGCCTCGACGGGCGTCCGCAGGTGAAGAACCTGAAGATGCTGCTGGAGGAATGGCTGCAGTTCCGCACCGACACGGTCACGCGCCGCCTCAAGCATCGCCTCGAGAAGGTCGAACGCCGCCTGCACCTGTTGGAAGGCTTGCTGGTCGCGTTCCTCAACCTCGACGAAGTGATCCGCATCATCCGCAGCGAGGACGAACCGAAGCAGGCGCTGATCGCGCGCTTCGAGTTGAGCGAGGACCAGGCCGATTACATCCTCGAGACCAAGCTGAAGCAGCTGGCGCGCCTCGAGGAGATGAAGATCCGCGGCGAGCAGGACGAACTCGATGCCGAACGCGATCGCCTGATCTCCATCCTCGGCAGCAAGGCCAAGTTGAAGAAGCTGATCAAGGACGAATTGCTGGCCGACGCCAAGAAGTTCGGCGACGCCCGGCGCTCGCCGCTGGTGGAACGCGAGGCCGCGCAGGCGCTGGACGAAACGGAACTGGTCGCGAGCGAACCGGTGACGATCGTGCTCAGCGAAAAGGGCTGGGTACGCGCCGCCAAGGGCCACGATGTCGACGCGGCATCCCTTTCCTATCGCGAAGGCGATGCCCTGCTCGCCGCGGCGAGTGGTCGCAGCAACCAGCAGGTGGCCTTCCTCGATTCCACCGGCCGCAGCTATTCGACCGCCGCGCACACGCTGCCGTCGGCGCGCGGCAATGGCGAACCGCTGACCGGGCGCTTCTCGCCAGCGGCGGGCGCGACCTTCCGCGGGATTGCGACTGGCGACAACGATGCGCGCTTCGTGCTGGCCTCGAGCGAGGGCTACGGCTTCGTCACCCGGTTCGAGAACCTGACCGGGCGCAACAAGGCAGGCAAGGCCATGCTCTCGGTCACCAGCAACGCCAAGGTGTTGCAGCCGGCGGCCGCGAGCAATGTCGCCAGCGATCGCATCGCCATCGCCACCAGCGCCGGCCACGTCCTGGTGTTCGCCTTGTCGGAGCTGCCGGAACTCGACAAGGGCAAGGGCAACAAGCTGATCGAGATCCCTAAGGCCAAGCGCGGCACCGAACAGGTGGTCGCGATCGCGGTGGTTCCGCAGAACGGCAAGCTGGTGGTGAAGTCGGGCGCGCGCAACATGACGCTGTCGTGGAAGGAACTGGATGAGTACGTCGGCGCGCGGGCTTCACGTGGCAGCCTGTTGCCGCGTGGGTGGCAGAAGGTGGATTCGCTGGGGATCGAGTGATGGATGCGGCGTTCTGGCACCAGCGCTGGGCCGACAACCAGATCGGCTTCCATCAATCGACGCCGACACCGCTGATGGTGAAATATTGGCCATCGCTGGAAGTCCCCGCAGGCGCGCGCGTGTTCGTGCCGCTGTGCGGAAAGTCGCTGGACCTGGCGTGGTTCGCGTCACAGGGCCATCGCGTGCTCGGCGTGGAACTGTCGCGAACGGCGGTGGAACAATTCTTCGCCGAACACGGACTGGTGCCGGAGATCGAGGAAAGCCGCTACGGTTCGCACTATCGCGCCGGGCCGATCGAGATCATCGTCGGCGACGCCTTCGGACTCGATGCGGAAGCCCTGCGCGATTGCGCCGCGGTCTTCGATCGCGCGGCGATCATCGCGCTGCCACCGGAATTGCGCTTGCGCTACGCCGATGAACTTTATTCGCGGCTGCCGACAGATTGCCGCGGCCTGTTGATCACCCTTGAATACCCGCAGGACGAACGCGCCGGGCCTCCATTCTCGGTTTCCGAAGACGAGGTCCACGCCCGATTCGACGGCGAGTGGAACGTCGAGCGCATCGACCGGCGACCGGTTCCGTCCGACCATCCAGGTTTCATCGGCGGCGTCTCGCGACTCGACACCGCCGTCTACACCCTGCGCAGGCGCTAACCGGCCAAGGCGGCGTTATGCACGCCGGCGACCGCACGGCCGGAGGGATCGGCCATGCCCGCGAATGCCGCATCCCAGGCGATCGCCGCCGGTGACGAACACGCGATCGACTTTCCACCCGGCACCGTGCGTGCGCAGGCCTCGCCAGGGAACTGTTCCTCGAAGAGGCGTCGATAGAAATACGCCTCCTTGGTCTGTGGCGTGTTGATCGGGAAGCGTCGCTCCGCCTGCGCCAATTCATCATCGCCGACGTGCGCCTCGGCATGCGCCTTCAGTCCGTCGATCCAGCCGTAACCGACACCGTCGCTGAACTGCTCCTTCTGCCGCCACAGGATTTCCTTGGGCAGATAGCCCTCGAAGGCCTCGCGCAGCACCGATTTCTCGATGCGCCCGCCACCGGACATCTTGTGCATGGCGTCCATGCGCATTGCCACGTCCATGAACTCGACGTCGAGGAAAGGCACGCGCGGCTCCACGCCCCAGGCCATCATCGACTTGTTGGCGCGCAGGCAGTCGTAGCTGTGCAGCGCGTCGAGCTTGCGCACCAATTCGTCGTGGAACTCGCGGGCGTTCGGCGCCTTGTGGAAATACAGATAGCCGCCGAACAACTCGTCGCTGCCCTCGCCCGACAGCACCATCTTCACCCCCATCGCCTTGATCCGTCGCGCCAGCAGGAACATCGGCGTCGACGCGCGGATGGTGGTGACGTCGTAGGTTTCGATGTGGCGGATCACTTCGGGCAGCGCATCCAGTCCTTCCGCGAAGGTGTAGGTGAAACCGTGATGCACGGTCCCCAGCGCGTCGGCCGCGACCCGCGCGGCGGCGAGATCGGGCGAACCGTCCAGCCCGATGGCGAAACTGTGCAGGCGCGGCCACCACGCTTCGCCGCGATCGTCGTCCTCGATGCGCTGGCGCGCGAACTTCGCCGCGCACGCCGCGACCAGCGACGAATCCAGTCCACCCGACAGCAGCACGCCATAGGGCACGTCGCTCATCAACTGGCGATGCACCGCGCGTTCGAACGCCATGCGCAGTTCCGCCTTGTCGGCGGCGACGCCTTCCACTGCTTCGTATTCGCGCCAGGCCCGCTTGTACCAGCGCACCGGTTCGCCACGCGCGCTGTCGTAGACGTGCCCCGGCGGGAATGCCGCAACGTCCTCGCACACGCGGGCGAGCGCTTTCATCTCCGACGCGACCCAGACCCGGCCGTCGGCATCGTGGCCCCAGTACAACGGACAGATGCCCATGTGGTCGCGGGCGATGATGAAGCGCTTCGCCTGCTCGTCCCACAACGCGAACGCGAAGATGCCGTTGAGTCGGCCAAGCCAGGTTTCCGCCGGTTCGCCATCGCGATGCAGCGCGTTGATCACTTCGCAATCGGAACCGGTCTGGAACGCGTAGGGATGCGCGAGGCGACGCTCGAGATCGCGATGGTTGTAGATCTCGCCGTTCACCGCCAGCACCAGTCCACCATCACCGGAACGGATCGGCTGCGCGCCGCCGGCGGGATCGACGATGGCCAGGCGTTCGTGGACCAGCAGCGCATTGGCCCCGGCGTGCACGCCGCTCCAGTCGGGACCGCGATGGCGCTGGCGCGCGGACAGCGACAACGCCAGCGGTCGCAGGGGTTGCAGGTCCGCGCCGGGGCGGAGGTCGAAGACGCCGAGAATCGAACACATGGTGAAGCTCCTGGATGTTTGAAGACACGAAGTTTTGAAAGGCGCATAACGAAAAAGCCCGCACGTTTCGGTGCGGGCTTTCGGGTGTTGAGCGTATGACGCGCGCGCTAACGACCGACCCGCGGGGGGCTGGCGTTGTTGCGATTATTGATGGCGAAAGCGCGGGTCATGGCCAGACCTTACCCCAGTTTTGCCGCAGCGCGCAACGGTTGCGCCAGCAACCGTTCGATCACCGCGCCATACAGTCCCGGCAAGCGCTCCAAATCATCGACGCGCACGTTCTCGTCCACCTTGTGGATGCTGGCGTTGACGGGGCCGATCTCCACCACCTCCGTGCCGAGCGGCGCGATGAAGCGCCCATCGGAGGTACCGCCACCGGTGCTTTGCTCCGGCTCGCTGCCGCTGAATTCACGGCAGACCGCCAGCGCGACATCGCGCAGGCGACCGCCCGCAGGCGACAGGAACGGTTCGCCCGAAAGATTCCACTCGAGCGCGAAGTCCACGCCATGCGCGCGCAGGAGGGTTTCCACCCGCGAACGCAGGTCCTCCGCGCGGCTGGCAGTGGAATAGCGGAAATTCATCGAGGCCTGCAACACGCCGGGGATCACGTTGGTGGCGCCGGTTCCCGACTGGATGTTGGAAACCTGGAACGATGTCGGCGGAAAATCGTCATTGCCCTCGTCCCAGCGTTCATTGGCCAATGCCGTCAGCGCCGGTGCGAACGCGTGGATCGGATTGAGTGCTTTTTCGGGATAGGCGACGTGGCCCTGCACGCCATGCACGACCAGCGTGCCGGTCAAGGAACCGCGCCGACCGACACGGATCAGGTCGCCCAACCGTTCCCTCGACGACGGCTCTCCCACCACGCACCAATCGATGCGTTCGCCGCTGGCGCGGAAATGTTCCGCGACCTTGCGCACGCCATCGAGATTGGTCGGCCCTTCCTCGTCACTGGTCAGCAGCAAGCCGACACGACCGCCATGATCGGGATGCCGCGCGACGAACGCCTCGAGCGCGACGACCATCGCCGCCACGCTGCCCTTCATGTCTGCCGCACCGCGACCGAACAGATGACCATCGCGCAGCGTCGGCGTGAACGGCGGCGACGACCAATCGTCCTCCGGTCCTGGCGGCACCACGTCGGTATGCCCGAGAAACGCCAGCGTCGGACCCTCCGTGCCATGCGTCGCCCACAGATTGTCGACATCGCCATGGCGCAGCGATTCGCAGCGGAATCCGGCCTTCGCCAGGCGTTCCGCGATCAACGCCTGGCAGCCGGCGTCATCGGGCGTGACCGAACGACGCTCGATCAGCGCCCTGGTCAGGTCGAGGACCTCGCTCACTTGCCAGCCTCGAACAACTTCTTGAAACCGTTGTCGCTGAAGCCCTGGTGGATGCTGCCGTCGTCCATCGCCACCAGCGGGCGCTTCACCAGCGTCGGGTGCTCGCGCAGCAGCAGTTTCCACTCGGCGTCGGAGCCCGGCGTCTTGCGATTCGGCGGCAGGTTGCGCCAGGTGGTCGACGACTTGTTGATCAGCGCATCCCAGCCACCCACGGCATCCTTCCACGCCACGAAAGTCTCCGGCGCCTGCGGCGATTCGCGCACGTCGACGAAGGCATAGGCGATCCCGAAGCGTTTCAGCCAGTTCTGCGCTTTCTTGCAGGTATCGCAGTTCTTGAGTCCGTAGAGCGTGGTCATGGATCGGGCTTCATCGCTGGAATGGACGGATTATCGCCAATCCGTCCATTCCGCACATCACGTCACTGTTGCAGGACGCCGACCTCGATCGCGGTCGGATGCGCCGCGTCCTGATAGACGCGTTGGGTCGCCTTGATGAAGTCGCTGTCCTTGGCTTCGTAGATGTTCGGCACGAACTTCTGCGGATTGCGATCGATGAACGGGAACCACGTCGACTGCACCTGCACCATGATGCGGTGGCCGGCCTTGAAGGTGTGGAACACGTCGTTGAGCGTGTAGTTCACCGCGGTCGGCTGGTTGGGCACGAACGGCTCCGGCTTCTCGAAGCTGTTGCGGAAACGCGCGCGCATCGGTTCACCGCGCACCATCGTCTGCTGGCCGCCGCGATCGGGCTTGCCGGCCTTGCGGTCGTCGTCGCTGTAGCCCGGCATCTTGTCGGGGTTGACGTCGATCAGCTTGACGATGAAATCGGAGTCGGTGCCGCTGGTGCTCACCCACAGCTTGACCTTGATCGGACCGGCGAGCGTGGTGTCCGCGGCCAGGGGTTCGCTGGTGTAGGTGATCACGTCGGGGCGCGACGACGCGAAACGCTGGTCGGCGGCGATGTAGTCGCGGCTCCAGCGGTTGATGATCTCGGTGGTGTACGGCACCGGATGCGCGGGATCGCTGATGTATTCGCCGAAGCCCGAGGCGATCGTCGGCTTGGCGTCGAACTTCAGGCCGTTGCCCGGCTGGAAGTAGATCGTGCGCGGCGTGACGTTCTTCGGCGGCCAGCTGTCGAAGCGCTGCCACTGGTTGCTGCCGGTCTCGAACACCCAGGCTTCCGGCAGGTCCGGATCGGGACCGCCCTTCAGCCAGTGCTTGAAGAAGGCGTATTCGACCGGGCGGTAATCGAGCGCGGTATCGCGGCCGAATTCGGCATCGCCAACGCTGCGGCCGGTGCCGCGTAGCCAGCCGCCGTGCGTCCACGGCCCGATGATGATCGAATTGTGGATGCCGGGATTCTTCTCTTCCACCGCCTTGTACAGATGCAGCGGGCCGTAGAGGTCTTCGGTATCGAACCAGCCGCCGACGAACAGCACCGCGGCCTTGACGTTGCTCATCTTCGAGGGCAGATCGCGCGCCTGCCAGAAGCTGTCGTAGTTCGGATGCGCGACGATGTCGTCCCAGAACGCGATCGGCTGCACGAAGCGCTTCGGTGCATTCGAGAGCGCACCGAGCTTCAGGTAATAGTCGTAGCCGTCGGGGGTGCCGAAATCGACGCCCTTCGGTTGCTCAGGCGTGGGCTTGGGATGCGGATAGCCGAAACCGCCGTTGAAGAAGCCGTAGGCCATGTTGAGGACGAAGGCGCCGTTGCGATGCATGTCGTCGCCAAGGAACCAGTTGCCGATCGGCGCCTGCGGCGACACCGCGACCAGCGCCGGATGGGTATTGATCGCGCCGATCGCGGTGTAGAACCCGGGATAGCTGATGCCCCACTGTCCGACCTTGCCGTTGTTGCCGTGGATGTTCTTGACGAGCCAGTCGACGGTGTCCCAGGTGTCGGTGGTTTCATCGACCTTGCCGCCGACCGGGCGCATGTTGACGTACTCGCCTTCCGACATGAAGCGGCCGCGCACGTCCTGGAACACGAAGATGAAACCGTCCTTCTCGTAGTCGGCGGTCTGGCCCAGCGTGTTCTTGTACTTGTCGCCATAGGGGCCGGCCGAGTACGGCGTGCGCTGCATCAGCATCGGATAGGTCTTGCCGGAACCCGCGTCCTTGGGCGAATAGACCACGGTGTGCAGCTTGACGCCATCACGCATGGCGACGTCGTATTCCTGCTTGTCGTAATGCGCCTTGACGTATTCGCCGCGCGCCTTCATCTCCGCCATCATGTCGGCCATCTGCGCGGCCTGCGACTTGGCGGCGGGCGCCGGCGCGGTGGATTGGGCGGTGACAGTGGCGGTGACAGTGGCGGTGGCCGACGCGGCGATCAGCGCGGCGGCAAGCAGGGAGGTCTTGAGGCGCATGGCGGGAATCCGGGAGGAATCCCGCAGTATTCGCACGGGCCATGACTTGCGGCCCATGCCGGAAGTCATGCCCGGGCCCTTCAACGGCCTCAGTCGGCGAGGCCGCGCAGCAATTCGTTGACCGATGTCTTGGCGCGGGTCTTCTCGTCGACCTGCTTGACGATCACCGCGCAATACAGCGAATGGCTGCCATCGGCCGACGGCAACGACCCCGACACCACCACGCTGCCCGGCGGCACCACGCCGTAGCTGATTTCCTTCGTTGCACGGTTGTAGATGCGGGTCGACTGGCCGATGAAGACGCCCATGCCGATCACGCTGTGGTGGCCGACGATCACGCCCTCGACCACTTCCGAACGCGCGCCGATGAAGCAGTGGTCTTCGACAATCGTCGGCGACGCCTGCAGCGGTTCCAGCACGCCGCCGATGCCGGCGCCACCGCTGATGTGGCAATGCTTGCCGACCTGCGCGCAGGAACCGACCGTCGCCCAGGTATCGACCATCGTGCCCTCACCGACATGCGCACCGATGTTGACGAAGCTCGGCGTCAGCACCACGTCCTTGGCCAGGTGCGCGCCACGGCGGACGATGCTGCCGGGCAGCGCACGCACGCCCAGCGCGCGAAACTTCTCCGCATCGAACCCTTCGAAGCGCAGCGGGATCTTGTCCCACCACGGCGCCGGCTCGCCCGGCACCAGGCGCATGTCCTGGGTGCGGAAATACAGCAGCACCGCCTTCTTCAACCATTCGTTGACGCGCCAGCCATCGCCCTGCGGCTCGGCGACGCGCAACACGCCCTCTTCAAGGCCTTCGATCGCGGCATCGACGTGCGGACGCAGGGCATCGAGCGCGGCGGCGTCGAGTTCGGCGCGCCGTTCCCACGCGGATTCGATGGTCTGCTGCAACGATGATGCGGTCATGCATGGTCTCCCTGGAGGATGGCGGACAAGGCCTGGCGCAGGTCGTCCTGCGCGGCGCTGTCCAGAGGTTGTCCGTCGGCGCGGCTGATCCGGAATACGTCTTCGGCGCGCTCGCCGAAGGTGGCGATGCGGGCATCGTGCACTGCATAGCGATGTTGCAGCAACAGGTGCGCGATATCGGCAAGCAGGCCCGGACGGTCGTTGCAGACGATCGCGAGCACGGTGCGGCCGTATTCCTCGGAAAAACCGGCCTGCGGCGCGACGCGGAAATGACGGAGATGGCTCGGCCGCGAATGGCGCGCCGGCTTCACCTGATCGAGCGGGCGCGACAGCACGTCGGCGAGCCGGCGTTCGATCTCGACCGGCTCGATCGCGCTGCGCGGGTCGCGAGGCATCAGCACGAAGGTATCGAGCACATGCCCTTGCGGCGCATCGAGCAGGCGCGCGTGCAGGACATCGAGACCGAGGCGATCGAGAGTGGCGACGATGGCGGCGAACAGGCCGGGGCGATCCGGCGTGTGCATCAGCAATTCCAGCGACATGTCGCCCGCTGCCGGATGGCGCGCGGCGACCCGCGTTTCCCCGGGAGTCATGCCCAGGAGTTGCGCCGCCATCCACGCCAGTTGCTCTGCGCGGGCATGCAGGAAACTGCGCTCCGGCAACCAGCGCATGCCATCGTCGTCGTGCCCCATGCCGTCGAGCAGCAGGCCGACGTTCGCTTGCGCTTCGGCGATGCGGGCATCGATCGCGACCGGATCTTCCGATCCGCGACGCAGGGCCAGTCGCGTCGCGACATAGAGATCGCCGAGCAGGCGATCCTTCCATGCGTTCCACAACTTGGGCGACGTCGCCGCGATGTCGGCGCAGGTCAGCAGGTAGAGATGGTCGAGGCGCTCGCGATCGCCGACCAGCTTCGCGAACTTCTGCACCACTTCGGCATCGCTGATGTCCTGCTTCTGCGCGGTGACCGACATCGTCAGGTGCTGCTCCACCAGCCACGCCACCAGCGCGGTGTCGGCGTCGGAGAGGTCGTGGGCGATGCAGAACTCGCGTGCGTCCACCGCGCCGAGAACCGAATGATCGCCACCACGCCCCTTGGCGATGTCGTGGAACAGTCCGGCCAGCAACAGCAGTTCCGGCTTGCGCAGCAGCGGCCACACTTCATGCGCGCGGGCGAAGCGCTGGGTATCGGCGCCACTCGCGAACAGGGCGAAATTGCGCAGCAACGCCAGCGTGTGCTGGTCGACCGTGTAGGTGTGGAACAGGTCGAACTGCATGCGGCCGGTCACCCGCGCGAATGCCGGAATCCAGCGCGCGAGCACGCCGAGGCGCGCCATCCGTTCCAGCGTCGCCACCGCGCCCGGCGCGGCCAGCAACTGCATGAAGCGTTCGCGCAGCGCCGGCGCTGCATCGGTATAGGCGGGAACGGACGGCAAGGCTTCGGCCAGGGCACGCGCGGTGCGCGAATGCAGGCCGCGCACGTCGGGCTCGCGCTCCCAGGTGGCGAACAGATCGAAGATGCGCGCGGGATCGCCAGCCGGCCATGCCGGATCGCGCGCGACCAGATAGCCGCGCTGCAATTCGAATTCGTCGTCGATCGCTTCGGCGACCGCCTCGCCTTCCAGCTGCTCCTCGAAACGTTGCAGCAGGCGATCGCCGATCCGCTGCACGCGCGCGGCATTGCGATAAAACTCCTGCATCATCGTTTCGACCATGGCGTTGTCGGCCTGCTCGACGCGATTCATCCGCGCCGCCAGCGCGCGCTGGTTGTCGAAGCGCATTCTCTCTTCGCGCTTGCCGGCGACCAGATGCAGGCCGTAACGCAAGCGTTGCAGCACCGCTGCCGCACCTTCCAGCGTCCCGCGCTCACCATGGCCGACCTGGCCCAGCGATTCCAGCGCATCCAGTCCGGATGCGCCAAGGACGCGCATCGCCATCCAGCGCAGCGTCTGCAGGTCGCGCAGGCCGCCCGGTCCTTCCTTGATGTTGGGTTCGAGGTTGTCGGCGGTATCGTTGAAACGGGCATGGCGCGCACGCAACTCTTCGCGCTTGCCCTCGAAATACTGCGCAGGCGACCAGGAGCGTTCCGGCGCGATGGCATCAGCCAGTTCCGCCACTGCCGTTTCCGCACCTGCCAGCAGGCGCGCATCCATCAATGCCGTCACCGCGGTGATGTCGTCGCGGGCAGCGACGATGGTTTCATCGCGCGAACGCACGCTGTGCGAGACCGGAATCCGCGCATCCCACAGCAAGGCGATGCAGCGCGAAATCGCTTCGGCGACATCAGGGCGTGAAGCCTGCGCGGTCAACACCAACAGGTCGACATCGGACTGCGGATACAGACTGGAACGGCCGTAACCGCCAACCGCGAACAGCGCGGCATCTACCGAATCTGGAATGCACTGCGCCCACGCCTCGCGCACCAGGACATCGATGCCTTGCGCGCGCGCTGCAGTCAGTTTCGACGCGACCTCGCCACGATCGAAACGCGCAGCCAGCTGCGCATCCAGCGCCTGCACGCGTTCGCGCGCAGCCTGCGCCCACGCGGCGTCCGCGGCGGGATCGATCACGCCGGCGGCGGCGGACTGCCGGCCGACACCGTCAGCACGTCGTAGCCGGTCTCGGTCACCACGATCATGTGCTCCCACTGCGCCGAGAGCTTGCGGTCCTTGGTGACCACGGTCCAGCCATCGGGCAGCAGCTTGGTGTGGAAGCCGCCTTCGTTGATCATCGGTTCGATGGTGAAGGTCATGCCCGGGGTCAGCACCAGCCCCTGCCCCGGCTTGCCGTAGTGCTTCACCTGCGGTTCGTCGTGGTAGATCTTGCCGATGCCGTGGCCGCAGTAATCGCGCACCACGCTGAAGCGCTCGGCTTCGGCGAGCTGCTGGATGGCATGGCCGACATCACCCAGCGTCGCGCCCGGCTTCACCGCGCGGATGCCTGCCCACATCGCCCGGTAGGTAGTATCGACCAGTCGCTTCGCCATCACTGACGGTTCGCCGACGAAATACATGCGGCTGGTATCGCCATGCCAGCCGTCCTTGATGACGGTGACGTCGATGTTGACGATGTCGCCGTCCTTGAGGATCTTGGCCTCGCTCGGGATGCCGTGGCAGATCACGTTGTTGACCGAAGTGCACAGGGTCTTCGGGTAGCCGCGATAGCCGATGTTGGCCGGGATCGCGCCCTGGACGTTGATGATGTGCTCGCGGGCGATGCGGTCGAGTTCCTCGGTGCTGACGCCCGGGCGGACATGCTCGGCCATGAGGTCGAGGACCTCGGAGGCGAGGCGCCCGGCTTCGCGCATCTGTTCGATTTCGGCGGCGTTCTTGATATGCATGCCGACATTATCGCCGATCCGTCAATACCCGACGATTCCCTTGCCGGACCGGGGGGGGATTGCGGGCCCTGCGCCGCAATCCCCCGGGTCCCTGGCGTGGTCAGGGCTTGCTGGCCTCCGGCACCGTGGTGCGCGGCATTTCCAGCGGCTGATTCGCCGAGTCGGTGCCCTGCTGCCGCGGGTTGCCCTGCGGCACCGGCTTGTCCTTCAGCTTCAAGGCCGGCTGCCCTGCTTCGGTCTGCACCGAACTGATCTCGCCTTGCGCCTTGCGCGCCTTGACCTGCTCGATCACCTCGTTGCTGCACGAGCCTTCGATGAAGTCCGCCCGCTGCATCTCGCCATTTTTCATGTCCACGAACAGGCTGCCGGCATCCCCCGCATTGCGGTTGCTGCTGGTCACCAGACGGCTGCGTGTCGGCAAGGTCGTCGTATCCACCTTCAGGATATGCGTCGTCGGACGCACGCCGCAGTAGCTGTACTTGCCCTCCGAATCACTGACCAGGTAGGTGCCGTTCTCGAAATACAGCCGCACCCCGGGAATGCCCAGCTCTTCCTTGTCCTTGATCGAGTTGACGTTGCAGTCGACGAAGATCTGACCGACCACGCAGCCCTCATCCGAGAACACGCCACCCGTCACTTCGACCTTCCATTGGCCTTCGTTCGAGCAATCCTCCGACTTGGCCGCGCCGTTCCCCGGGCACTGCGCGACGGCATGGTTGATACCGTCACCCTGCATCGCACCCACGCCGACCCGGACGCGATAGGCAATCTGGACCTGGGCTCCGGGCGCGATCCGGTCCAGCGTGGTCCGGATCACCGGGCCCGGTTCGCCTTCAACGCGCACCAGGGTGGCACCGCGAACCTGCGTGGAACCGGCAATCATGCTGAAGCCGGCGGGCAGGCGATCCACGATCGTCGGCGTCAACACCGTACTGCTGCCGGCATTCTTGATGCTGATCGTGTAGTACACCAGGTCGCCCACTTCCGCAGACTGCGTTGAGCCGCGCTTTTCCAGAATCAACTTGCCCGGTTCCGGCGGTACGACCGGCGTCACCACGCAGTGATCCGGATCCGTCGCGGCATCACAGAGCGGCGGACTCGGGCACGACCGCGTCGCCGGGTCGCAACCCGTCGGCGGCAGCTTGGTGTTGTCGGTCACGATGTTGGTGATGTTGGTCACCCCATAAGGGATCGGATCCACCACCCGAACCACGACCGTGGCCGTCGCCGTCCCGCCATTGCCCGCAATCGGACCGGCCACCGTGATCGTGCACAGCTTCGCTCCCGCATCACCGGCCACGCAGTTGCTGCTCACGCCGGTACCACCGATACCGATCAGCGCGGTATTCACCGGCAGCACCTCAAAGAAGGCGTGATTGCTTGCTGCAGCACTGCCGCTGTTGGTCAATGTGATGGTGTACGTCAGGGTTTCGCCCGACTCGGCCTTGCCGGGAACACGACCACTTTCGCCAGTCAGGGTCTTTTTGACCTTGATGTTCGGCACGGCCACCGGCGTGACCACGCAGTGATCCGGATCCGCGCTTGCATCGCACACCGGCGGCGGCACGCACACCTTGGTTACCGGATCGCAGACCGGCGGTGGCGGCGTGCATGCCTGCGTTGCCGGGTCGCAGCCCGACGGCGGCGTGGTCGTGTTGTTGGTGACCAGGTTGTAGATGTTGGCGACGCCAACCGGAATCGGATTGACGACCTTGACGGTCACCGTCGCCGCTGCCGTACCGCCACTCCCGGCAATCGGACCGGCCACCGTGATCGTGCAGAGCTTGCTACCGGCATCGCCAGCAGCGCAGTTGCTCGTCACACCGGTGCCGCCAATGCTCACCAACGTGGTGTTGGCCGGCAACTCCTCGTAGAACGCATGATTGGTCGCTGCACCAGAACCGCTGTTGGTCAGCGTCAAGGTATAGGTCAGCTGCTCGCCCGCTTCGGCCTTGCCGGCAACCGTGCCGGACTCGGCAGTCAGGACTTTCTTGACCGTGACGTTCGGCTCAGCAACTGGAGTGACCACGCAGTGATTGGGGTCCTTGGCCGGATCGCAGGCCGGTGGCGGCACGCACACCTTCGTCACCGGATCGCAGACCGGTGGTGGCGGCGTGCATGCCAGGGTTGCAGGATCGCAACCGCCCGGCGGCGTGGTCGTGTTGTCGGTGACCAGGTTGTAGATGTTGGCGACGCCAACCGGGATTGGATTGACGACCTTGACGATCACGGTCGCCGTGGTCGTGCCACCGCTGCCGACAATCGGACCTGCCACGGTGATCGTGCAGAGCTTGGCCCCTGCATCGCCAGCAGCACAGTTGCTCGTCACGCCGGTGCCGCCAATGCTCACCAGCGTGGTGTTGGCCGGCAGTTCCTCGTAGAACGCGTGGTTGATGGCTGCGCCGCTACCGCTGTTGGTCAGCGTCAAGGTGTAGGTCAGTTGCTCACCCGCCTCGGCCTTGCCGGGCACCGTGCCCGATTCCGCCGACAGCACCTTCTTGACCATCACGTTCGGTGCGGCCACGGGTGTGGCCACGCAGTGATCCGGATCCGTGGTTGGATCGCACACCGGCGGCGGCACGCACACCTTGGTCACCGGATCGCAAACCGGCGGCGGCGGTGTACACACTTTCGTTGTGGGATCGCAACCACCCGGCGGCGTTGTCGTGTTGTTGGTGATCAGGTTGTAGATGTTGGCGACACCAGCCGGGATCGGATTCACGACCTTGACGATCACCGTCGCCGTCGCCGTTCCGCCATTGCCTGCAATCGGACCGGCCACGGTGATCGTGCAGAGCTTGGCCCCGGCATCGCCAGCAGCACAGTTGCTCGTCACGCCGGTACCGCCAATGCTCACCAAGGTGGTGTTGGCCGGCAACTCCTCGTAGAAGGCATGATTGGTCGCCGCACCGCTGCCGCTGTTGGTCAGCGTCAAGGTGTAGGTCAGCTGCTCACCCGCTTCGGCCTTGCCAGGCACCGAACCGGACTCGGCACTCAGCACCTTCTTGACCGTGATGCTCGGCTCGGCCACCGGCGTGACCACGCAGTGATCCGGATCCGTCGCTGGATCGCATTGCGGATTGGTGCACACCTGGGTTGCAGGATCGCAACCACCGGGTGGCGTGGTCGTGTTGTTGGTGACCAGGTTGTAGATGCTGGTCACGCCAACCGGGATCGGATTGACGACCTTGACGATCACCGTCGCCGTGGCCGTTCCGCCATTGCCTGCAATCGGACCGGCCACCGTGATCGTGCACAGCTTGGCCCCGGCGTCGCCTGCAGCACAGTTGCTCGTCACGCCGGTACCGCCAATGCTCACCAACGTGGTGTTGGCCGGCAACTCCTCGTAGAAGGCGTGGTTCGTCGCTACACCTGCGCCGCTGTTGGTCAGCGTCAAGGTGTAGGTCAGCTGCTCGCCTGCCTCGGCCTTGCCCGGCACCGTGCCGGACTCGGCACTCAGCACCTTCTTGACCGTGACGTTCGGTGTGGCGACCGGTGTCACCACGCAATGGCTCGGATCCGTCGCCGGATCGCACGGCGGCGGGTTGGTACACACTTGCGTCGCCGGATCGCAGCCCGGGGGCGGCGTATTGGTGTTGTCCGTGATCAGGTTCGCCACCTGCGTGACGCCCGCGGGGATCGGATTGACGACCTTGACGATCACCGTCGCTGTGGCCGTTCCACCATTGCCCGCGATCGGACCAGCCATCGTGATCGTGCACAGCTTGGCACCCATATCACCCGCCACGCAGTTGCTTGTCACACCACTGCCCGTAATGCCCACCAGCGTCGTGTTGAGCGGCAACTCTTCATAGAACGCATGATTGGTGGCCGAAGCGCTTCCGCTGTTGGTCGCCGTCAAGGTGTAGGTCAACTGCTCGCCCGCCTCGGCCTTGCCGGGCACCGTGCCCGACTCCGCCGACAGCACCTTCTTGACCGTCACGTTCGCAGGCACCACCGGCGTCACCACGCAGTGGTTCGGATCCGTCAGCGGATCGCATGGCGGTGGATTGGTACACACTTGCGTCGTCGGGTCGCAACCCGGCGGCGGCGTATTGGTGTTGTCGGTGATCAGGTTCGCCACCTGCGTCACGCCTGCAGGAATCGGATTCGCGACCTTGACGATCACCGTCGCCGTCGCCGTTCCGCCATTGCCCGCGATCGGACCGGCCACCGTGATCGTGCACAGCCTGGCGCCCACGTCATTGGCCGCGCAGTTGCTCGTCACACCCGTGCCGCCAATGCTGACCAACGTGGTGTTGGCTGGCAGTTCCTCATAGAAGGCATGGTTCGTCGCCACCCCTGCGCCGCTATTGGTCAGCGTCAAGGTGTAGGTCAGCTGCTCACCTGGTTCAGCCTTGCCTGCGACCGTACCGGACTCGGCAGTCAGGACTTTCTTGACCGTGACGTTCGGTGTGATCACCGGCGTCACCACGCAGTGGTTCGGATCCGTCACCGGATCGCACGGCGGTGGGTTGGTACACACTTGCGTCGCCGGATCGCAACCGGTCGGCGGTGTATTCGTATTGTCGGTCACGAGGTTTGCCACTTGCGTGACGCCTGCAGGAATCGGATTCGCGACCTTGACGATCACCGTCGCCGTCGCCGTTCCGCCATTGCCTGCAATCGGGCCGGCCACCGTGATCGTGCAGAGCTTTGCCCCGGCATCGCCCGCGGCGCAGTTGCTCGTCACACCGGTGCCGCCAATGCTCACCAGCGTGGTATTGGCCGGCAACTCTTCATAGAACGCGTGGTTGGTGGCTGCACCAGTACCGCTGTTGGTCAGCGTCAAGGTATAGGTCAGCTGCTCGCCCGCTTCGGCCTTGCCTGCGACCGTACCCGACTCCGCCGTCAGGGCTTTCTTGACCGTGACGGCACTTTGACCATTGGTAAACGTGCACTCGATCAAACCGCCAGCCTGGACGTTCGCGCCCGGGATGGTATACACGCCATTCGCCAGACTACCGACCGCCACGCCATTGCTGGTGCAGGTCGCATTGTCCAGGCTCCAGTTGGCGGGCATGCTGCTTTCTTGAATCGTGACCGGCTGGCCAATGGCGACCGCCTTGAACGGCTGGACTCCGGCGATCGTCGAATTCCCGTCGACATCGACTGCGGTATTCGCGGCAGCGGTGGAAATCGTACCGGTCGTTTCGGTGGTGCCCGTCAGCGTGAACTGGAATGGACCGCCCGCGGAACCGAGCGTCTTCTTGCTGACCACGATCGATGGCGGACCCATCGGAGGCAGGCTCGCGCAGGCCCCGCCGTCCAGGTTCGCCGTTTGCGGCGCGGAACTCAAAAGGTCATAGGCCAGCGTCCCGCTTCCGTCCACATGGAATACGCGGAAGACCTGTCCGCCCGACTTGTACGGATACATCGTGCCGTTGCTGTCGAAGAAGATCGAACCGTAGCCACCAACGGGAGCATCGGTACGCTTGGGCAACGTCACCCCAAGCAGCGTTGTGACTGCGCCCGTGCTCGGATTGATCCGCAATACATGGCCCGTTGCCGCATTGACCGTGTAGATATTGCCGTCGGTCGGATGGAAAGCCATGTCCGTGAGATCCGGCGCCGCTTCGCCCCCCGACAACGGCACGGTGTTCACCACCGCATTGGTCGTGACATCGACGAAATACAGCGCGTTGTTCAGCAGCGCAACATACTGCCCGGCGGGAGAGAAGTCCGCGACATAGGCATCCAGGGGCACTCCACCCGCGGCGGTCGGCCATCCTGTCGGCGCGGTCGCGAAAGGAAAGTCTGCAACACCGCCCTGCCCGACGCGGACCAGACGGCGATTGGCCGTGGTGCCCGGGATGGGAGAGTTGTCGAACACGTAAATGTATCCGTCCTGCGAGCGGAAGCCGGCGGCATTGCCGGCCGCGGTGTTGTTGATCGGACCAATCAGGCTTTGGTTGCCCGTCGCCAGATCGAATGCGAACAAGCTGGTCGGATTGCTGTCGCGGGTGACGAAAGCGTTGGCCGGGCAACTTGCGAATGGCGGCGGTGGCGGCGCCACCGGCGTCACCACGCAGTGGTTCGGATCGGTCGCCGGATCGCATTGCGGCGGCGTGGCGCACGCCTGTGTCGCCGGATCGCAACCACTTGGCGGCGTGGTCGTATTGTCGGTCACCAGATTCAAGATCTGCGTGACGCCGGCAGGAATCGGATTGTTGACCTTGACGATGACGGTTGCCGTGGCCGTACCACCGCTGGCCGCGATCGGACCAGCGACCGTGATCGTGCACAACTTGGCGCCCGCATCGTTGGTCGCGCAGTTGCTCGTCACGCCGGTCCCGCCAATGCTGACCAACGTGGTATTGGCCGGGATGACTTCGTAGAACGCATGGTTCGTCACCGGAACCGTACCGCCGTTGGTTGCCGTCAGGGTGTAGGTCAGTTGCTCACCCGCTTCGGCCTTGCCCGCGATCGCGCCTGATTCCGCCGTCAACACTTTCTTGACGGTCACCGGCGGCACGATCACTGTCGCCGTGGCGTCGGAAGACGTGGTCAGGGCGACCGTCGGCGTGCTGTTGACGACTCCGCGGATGGCGGTGTCGTTGGTGTAGACGTTTCCGCTCTTGTTGCCCACGGGATTGAAGACCAACTCCACCGAGCGGATCGTCCCGTCCGGCTGATTGCCGGTGCTGACGAAGCGGATGGCCGTCGCCGCAGACAGCGTCGCCGGGCATCCGGGTCCGCCGAACTGCGCTTGGGTGCACCAGGTCGTGCCGCCGCCAGGCAGCGCATTGCTGGGATCATTCGGATCCCGATTGATGGTGCCCGGCGTTTTCGACGTGTAATAGATCGTCGTCGCAGGCGAGCCGTCGTTGGAAATCACGGGCGCCGATGCCAGGCCCAACGTTCCGTTGAAATTGCTGGCCGGGGTACGGGCATCGCCGTTATAGGGAAAAATGTCGATCAAGTCGGACGAATTGACTTGCGCGCCGATCGCACCCCAGGTGAGCTGGAACTTGATTTGTCCGCCCGGAACGACCTGCGGCGTGGAACTGGTCTTGCCGATCTGCAAGCCGCCTGGCGTCGACACGGTCAGGCCGCGACGATCCGCATTGCGGCACGTCGTGCCCGTGACGTTGCCGCTGCCGGAAATCGCATAGCCCGGCTGCAGCTCGCCATCGTAGATGCCGCCCCCCGCAGGGTCGGAACAACTCCCGGGAGCGAAAGGCATGGCCGGACTCGTCGCCGAGGCGACGTTGACCAGCGTGTTGCTGTTGGGCACGAATGGATCAACCACCGCCTTGAAATTGATCGGCCCCAGCGTGATGCCGGGCGCCGGTGCCGGCGTGACGTTGTTGAACGTCCAGGTCAACGTGGTGTACCCCGTCGCCGGGACATTGTTCTGCACGGTTGGCGCACCGGTGCTGCCGGGGGCAACGGAAGATCCGGCGACAAAAGTCGTGCCCGGCGGCAGGATGTCGGTCACCGTCACCGTGGTCGGCGGCATCGACAATCCGCTTGCCGGCAGCGTCGCGATGGGAATCAATTGATATTCGATCGTGCTGCCCGCGACGACCTGCGTTGCGTTGTTGCTGGGCGTGACCGTCCTCTTGCTCATGGTCAGCAGCACCCGCGCCAATGTCGCGCGATCCCCGAACGGCGAAGCGACCGGATCGGCGCCTGCAGGCGCAATCGCCCACCATTTGCCGGAGGTATCCTGGGTCGTGGTGCCGAATGTCGTGCCATCTGCGCCGGCGATCGTGTAGGCCGCCCAGTTGTCGATCGGCTGACCCGTCGGAATCGTTGCGCCGGCGCTCGCACCGCCCCACCCGCTGGCGGAGTAGGTGCCCAGCGCCTGCATGACGAAATTGATTGTGACGCCGGAATTCGGCGCGACCGGCGCATCGCGATAACGGACCTTGGTGACCGCCGCGGCGCCGCCCGGAACCGCGGCGAGACTGCTGTACCACACGCCGCCGGTGGACTGATCGTCCGCGCAGGTGCCCGCGCGCATGTCGTCCTCGGATGCCCAGGTGCTGCCTACGCCACCAAGGCCACCCACGCCGTATTCCAGTACGCCGCCGGCGGGGTTGCCACTGAAAGAAGTCGCGCTGAAACGCAACGTGTCGATCTTTTCGCACACCGTCGCGACATGGGGAACGCTGTCGCCATTGGCGTACAACACATGTCCGTCGACCTGTTGCCCGGGCGTCACATACCCGGTGCCCGCTTGCAGATCGACGCCCGTCGCGTCGGTGTTGTAGGTCTTGCGGAAATAGCCCGCGCTGACCTGCTGGCTGATCTGTACCCAGCCAGTGTTGTTGGGAATGTTCGGATCCGTATTGGGCTGGCCGGATACGCTGGTGCCGGACATCGTGATCGTGTTGGGGATCGACGTGGTCCCTTGCGGGATGCCTGCCGCCGGAATCCAGAACGCCACTGCATAGGACAACACGTAATTCGTGCCTGCCGGGATCGGCCCGACACCAATATCGATCGTCGGATAGCGACTGGTCGTCAGATTGGCCCCGCTGATCGTCAGCGTCGCAGTGCCTCCCGCACCTCCCGGCTGCGTTGCCGAGCACGTGCCGGGGTCCGTCACCTCATCTGCACCCGCAGTGGCATCCGTCTTGTGCTGGAAAGAATTGGGCGCATTCCAGATGCGGGCCTCGTCGCCTACTCCAATCCCGTATTCCGCCGGATCGTTGTTCCCCTGGCAGGAACGACCTGCTGCCGTGCCCCAGGTCACCAGTCGCGCATCCGGTCGCGGCGCCGGATCGGAAATCGTCAAGGGTCCGGCCAACGCCTCGGCTCCCTGCGCGCCATTGGGCACCTGGACCGAAACCGCGTAAACGAGCAGATACCCATCTTCTCCGGCAGGGCCCTTGTAGGGAATGGTGCGAGCGCCTTCTTTCACCGCGTCGTAGCGCGGTTGCGCCAGCACGGTCACCGGCCCGCTCACGTTGTTTGCGGCGATCGACGGCGTGACCGCCGAGCTGAACGTGGTCGTCGGCGTTGGAATCACCGCGCCATTGGGCGTCGTGCCGCGCACGGTCGCCTGGGCAAAGGTGAAGTTGGTGCCCGGCGCGGGCGGCGTCGTGATGACGCAGGTCAGCGTCTGTCCATCAGGGCTGATGCCGCTGCCGGCGCCGGTGCATTCCGGCGGCAGCTGGCGCCAATCGGCAACCGGCTGGCCACCTGCCGTGGGCAGGGTGCTGACATAGGTCATCGGTGCATCGGCCGCGCTGTCGTTGCTGCGTTCGAACTTGTAGGTGATGTTGGCGTTCGTGCAGACCTTGTTGTCGGAAGAGCTGGTATCCAGATCGCATCCGCCATTGCCGGTCACGACATAGGAAACATTGGCGGAGGTGATCGCGGCAAACACCGCCGGCGATGCCAGCAACAGCATTGCCGCCATGAAGGCCGTCATCCATTTCCGCCCGGCGGAAAGCAGGTCGCTCGACGCGTTCTGCATTTGCACGCGGGCAACGCCGTCCTTGCGCTTGCCTTTCAGTTCTGAGGATCGATCCATATCGCTTGTTTGCCGCATCTTCATAATGGTTTCAGCATGTGTCGCCAGCAGCTGCCGGCGATCCAATCAAGATTTGCGTGATGCCCGTTACTGCCCGGTGCGCTTGACGCCGACGATCTCGACGCTGACGCGACGATCCGGCTGCAGGCACTGCGTCAATGCCGGCGTGGCGCGTTCTCCCTTGCACTGCCCGGTCTCGCCAGTCGGCTGGCTTTCGCCCACGCCCGTCGTCTGGATTGGCGCATCCAGGCCGTGATCCTGCAGATACTGTTTGACCGTCCACGCTCGACGTTCCGACAGCGGTTGGTTGTACGCATCGCTGCCCAAACGATCGGTGTGGCCAACCAGACGGATACGGTCCACCCGGGCATACACACTGTTCACCCGCTTGATCAACTCATCCAGCTTGGCCTTGCCCTCGGGCAACATGTGCGCCAAGTCGCTGCGGTCGAATTTGAACAATGCATCCGCCGCCAGATCAAACTGCTCCAGCGTCGGCGCTGGTTCCGGTTGTGGCTCCGGCTGGCTGCACTCGGTCGCCCGTTTCTCCGCCTTCGCGGTCAGGTCCTCGGCGATCTGGATGTATGGATTGGCATGCCGCCAACCGCCATCGTGGATCTCGTTGCCGGCGTGCACCAGTTCGACTTCGGCGCAAGCCGTTGCCTGCGCCGCGCATTGCCAGCCCTTCACCTGATGCAGCGAGTCGTATTTCGCCCACAGGTCCGGACGCAATTTCTCCGCGCCATTCACCAACGGCGTTTCCCAACCCGGGTCGGTGCCCGCTTCCAGCGCCGAGATCAACTTCACCGACTCGTTCAACGCCGCCTGCGGATAGCCGCCGCGGTCATTGCGCGTATATTCGTGAAAACTCGTGTCCAGCCAGCACTGCGCCTTCGACAGATAGTAGTTGTCGACCCGGATGCCCTTGTCGTTCAAGGCCTTGATCCGCTCTTGCGTCTGTTGATAGGTCTGATGATCGGCATGAATCGCCGCCTGGCTGATGCGCGCCGGCGCCGGCTGCAACTGCGGCGCGGACGCTTCCTGTGCATGGATGGCGCCGCATATTCCCAGCAAGGACAGCGAAAGCACCAGCGACGGACCGCGTGCATTGATTTCGGACTTCATAGGATTCATGGCAGCAAGACTTGGCGTAAAAAAGGATTACGGGTAAAGGACCGGAAAACACGGGAGTTCATCGCGGCAAGCTCCGGTTGACGTCACGGGAGTTGCCCTTGAACAGGTTCTCGTCGAACTTGAAACGCAGACGCAAGAACACGCCCTGATTGGTGTACTCGCCGCCGCTCAATTCGTCGTCGCGAAATCCGCGGACGTTGTAGCCGGCGGACAGCCACAGATTGGACGTGATCATGTAGCCGACCTCGGCGCCGATCGCGTATTGCCGCGAACCACCCGGGCTCCACATCTGGTATGTCGCGCCGCTCACGTCCCAGCGCTCGCTCAGGCCGTAGGTCACGCGCGCGCCGAGCAGATAGGCGCGGAACTTGTCGCGCGACTGGGCGAAATAATCGGTCTGCTGCTTGCCCGCCAAACGACCCGTCACCCACCACACGCGATTCGGGTGCCAATCGGCCAGCACGCTGACGATGTGCTTGTCATAGCCGTTGCTGGCCGGCGTCAGCGCGGCCTCGCCGGTGCTGTCCTGCAGCCAGTCATCCATGCTGTAGTCACGGCGGGTCCAGTACTCGTACTTGCCGAGCACGTTCAGCCGGTTGGTGTCGGTATCGCGGTAGGCGAAACCGAACTGCGTGCGGTTCTCGTAGCTGCTCTTGCGATCGCCTTGGTAATCGTTGAGCAGATAGTAGTTGCGGAACATCGCGGTCCAATCGCGATTGAGCTTGCGCGCCACCGTGACCGTCGACAGCCAACTGTCATAACCGCTGTTCAACCACGAAGCCGTCGGTGCGCCCGCGACTGCGCCGCTGTCGTTGATCGCCCCGCTGCGCCGCCATTCCAGGCGGCTGTTGACCAGCCACAGTTCGCTGGGGCGCCAATCAAACGCGAATGTCGCCGCCGTGGACTTTTGCGCCTTGCCATTGAGCACCTGCAAGTGCTCGACGCCGGTTTCCATGCTGAAGGTCGGCGACAGGTTCCAGCGATTGCGGATACCGCTGGCCATCTGCGCCTGACGCGCGCCATAGGCGTCGTACATCCGGTATTCGTTGAAAACGCTGCCGCCCTGCATGTACTGCGTTTCGATCCCGAACACCAGCGCGTCGCTGTTGTAGGGGCTGGCGGTGCTCGCCCCGGTCGCCGGATCGCGCACCTGGTTCGAGGTCGCCACCGTGCTCAGGCCGGTGTTCCATTCATAACGGCCATACAGGCGCGTCTGATCGTGCACCCGCCAACCAACGCCCAGGGAGGCGCGGCGATGTTCGTTGTGGTCTACGTCCTGCTCAACTTCACCGCTGAGATCGAACCGCGCGTTCGGCTTGTACTGCGCGGCGACGCGCAACGCCGTGTAGGCCACCGGCACACCGGCCAAGCCGTTGCCGACCCAACTGCCGTAACCGCCGCTCCAGCTTGAACCGGTGTTGTACAGCGTCTGCCCGGTTCCCGGGTTGATCGCATTGCTCGAACCACCAAAGAATCCGCCGCCAAAGCCCGGCGTCACCACGCCGACGCCATAAGGTGCATTCAAATTGCCCGGCACCACCAGGCCATTCGCGCTGCCATTGCCGCTGTGTTCGCTGACGTGATTTGCGCCCACTTCAAGAACGAAGCGCTCATTGGGCTGGTAGCGCACGCCGGCCTGCGCTTGCATGCGATCGGCATCGGTGAGCCGATCCTCGATGTAATTGCCCTGCGCATACAGGCTCCAGCGTGCATGCGTCTTGCCCTTGTCTCCGCCCAGCAACCATGCGGCATTCAAGCCGCCCTCGCGGCGCCCACCCAGGAACGAGGCGGCGGGATTGTTGAAGTTGCGGTCGCTCTCGCCGTACCAGGCGAGAAAATCAAAACGCTCGCCGTTGTGGCCGAACTCGGCGCGCCACGCATCGCCACTGACCCGCACGCCATTCGCATTCGGGTCCAAGGTGTAGATATTGCCGCCCAGTGCGCTTTCGTCACTGCGCGTGCGCGCCACTTCGCCCCGCAACCAGGTGTTGCGGTCGAAGTTCACGGTCGCATTGGCGCTGGCCAGCTCGAATGGCGCGAGCGGGTTTTGATCCCTGACAAAACTGCCGCCGACTTCCAGGAACTTGTTGATCCGGTACTGGCCGTTGGCGCCGTACACCCAGTACTTCTGGCCGCCTTGTTCCACTTCGTAGGTGATGCGCACCGAGACCGGATTGAGGTTCTCGTCCACCGAGGGAATCGGGTGCGTGAAGATGATCCGGCCGCTGAATGGCTCGAAGGTGTAGTCGTTGAAGCGGCCCATCGTGTCGACGTTGATGATCCGCGCGGGCGCATTGCGGTCGCGCGTGATCACTTCCACCCGCTCGCTGCCCAGCACCGCATAGGTGCTGTTGCTGACCGTATACGGACCCGACAGGCCACGACCCGGGAACTCTTCGACGATCTGGCGCAGGGTGTCGTAGGACGCAAACACGTCCATCGCCCCCCGGTCATTCTCCAGGTGGCCGCGGATGCCGGTCATCGCCCGGTTGTATTGGCCCAGATCGCGCGTGCGCGTATCCGCCACATCGCCCTGGCCGTAGTGCTGGCTGAAGCCATCGCCAGTCGCGATGTCGCCATACATCAGGTAATTGCGGCCCTTGTCCAGGCGCAAGTACAGGCGGCTGTTGCTGCGCGCCTCGAAACCGACAATCGACGCATCGCCATAGACCGGGAACCAACGCTCCGGATCCAGATCGCGGAACAGTTGGTTGGAGTCGGGCTTGTCGCTGTCATATGCCATGGTCAGCAACGCATTGCCCTTGACCCGGCCTTTCAGGAAGAACGCAGTGCGCAGCGCAGCGTCGCGCTTGCCGTCACCGCTTTGCCGCGACCAGCTGTTGATGCGGTCTTCGAAATCATCGTTGGGACGCGCCTGGCTCAAGGCCAGCGGATTCTTGCGGTCGAAGCGCACGATTCCGTCCACCAGCCCCACTGCCACCATGTCGCGCAGGGCCGGAATGAACTGGATCTTGCCCTTCGCCAGCGCCTGTCCGGCGCTGACCTGCACCGTCACCGTGGTCGGCTCGATCGGCGCTTTCAGGCCCACTGTCGCCACGCCGTTGTGCACCACCAGCTGGACGCCCGGCGTCACCGGATCGCTATCCAATTTGCCGAGGCCGGCCTCGTCGGTGCGCGCGCCGGGCAACTGCAGCACACCATTGCTGGCCTCTACCGTGACCACCGTGTCCTGGGTCGACACGTTGCCGGCGACATCGAGCACGCGGATGCTCAGATTGGCCACCGTTTGTCCATCGGCCGGCAGGCTGTCGCGCTCGGTCTCGAGCTGAATCTGCCCCACGGTTTGCGCTGGCGCCATCAGGATCGAACTGCGCGCCGGCGCAAATTGGCCCGGAACCGGGGGCCGGGCCTGCTGCTGCGCGAACGCATTCCGGCCCGGAACCATCAGCCCCAACGCACTACAAACCGCACAGCACAGCACCTTGTTGTGAAGACGTTTCCGAGAAGCGTTGTTTCGCACCATCAAATTCCAATCCAAATAATTGTTCTCGTTGTTGCCAAGAGCCCCGGGAAATCAAGCCAATGGCGACACGACCCAAATCCGTGGGACATAAAGGGAAACAAGTGGCGCAGCCGCGCCCGAAGTGCAGGAAGCGCGCTTGGCGCCCTGCGTTGCCAGGACATGCGTGCATGCCCCGGATGCATCCCCTCACCCTCCCCTACCCGTTGCGATTTCGTGACCCGTCAAGACGGGTGCGTATGTCTACATAGAAAATGGTGCATCCACCTCATCCCCTGATCGTTGCGCCCCCACGAACTCTGCGTTCGCAATACCTCGACGGATTGCGCAAATTGCCGGGGAGGCCTAGAATGGGGAGTTCCCTGGCCTCCAGGGGCCGCCCACGTCGGGCGTCACCGACGAATACACACCTGCAGCACACACCCGCGCCGGGGTGTCCCGAGGCTTCCAGCCAAGGGATCTGTCGCGGAGGCCGCAGGGAGGCCCAACCCCGGAATCCGTCGCCCCTGGCCTTGAACAGGCATGAAGGCGAACCGCCATCCATTCCCTTCGGCGGTGGATTCCCTATCAGGAGTACACGCAATGCCCCAGATCACCATGCGCCAGATGCTGGAAGCCGGCGTCCATTTCGGCCACCAGACCCGCTACTGGAACCCCAAGATGGGCCCGTACATCTTCGGCGCCCGCGGCAAGATCCACATCATCAACCTCGAGAAGACCGTTCCGTTGTTCAACGACGCGATGAACTTCCTCTCGAAGATCGCCCAGAAGCGCGGCACCGTGCTCTTCGTCGGCACCAAGCGCAGCGCCCGTGATTCCGTGAAGGAAGAAGCCGAGCGTTGCGGCCAGCCGTTCATGACCCAGCGCTGGCTGGGCGGCACCCTGACCAACTTCGCCACCGTGAAGAAGTCGGTCAGCCGCCTGAAGGAACTGGAAGCCGCGGAAACCGACGGCACCTTCCAGAAGCTGGTCAAGCACGAAGTGATGACCCTGCGTCGCGAGCGCGACAAGCTGGAAGCCTCGCTGGGCGGCATCAAGGACATGAACCGCCTGCCCGACGCGCTGTTCGTGATCGACATCGGCCATGAAGACATCGCCATCAAGGAAGCCAAGACCCTCGGCATCCCGGTGGTCGCCGTCGTCGACACCAACTACGATCCGGCCCTGGTCGACTACGCCATCCCCGGCAACGACGACGCCATCCGCGCCGTGCAGCTGTACGCCCGTGCCGCCGCCGACGCCGTGCTGGAAGGCAAGGCCGCCGCGCCGAACGCCGCCAGCGTGAGCGAGGACGACTTCGCCGCCGAAGGCAAGCCGGCCCGCGGTCGTGCCCCGGCCCGCAACAAGGCCAACGCCGCCAAGGCTGCCGAAGGCGAAGGCGAAGTGATGGCCCGCGCCGAAGCCGAAGTGGCCGAGAACGAAGCCGTCGAGCGCGACGCCGCGGTGTAATCCCGCCGCAATCGAGCCGCGAGAACATCCGCGGCTCCGTTTCACGATCAAACCAAGTGGAGCCCCGCTGCTCCACTGAATCACTCATTTCCGAGGTTTACCAATGGCTGAAATCACCGCTTCCCTGGTCAAGGAACTGCGCGAGCGCACCGGCGCCGGCATGATGGAGTGCAAGAAGGCACTGACCGAAAACAACGGCGACATCGACGCCGCGGCCGAGTGGCTGCGCAAGTCGGGCCTCGCCAAGGCCGACAAGAAGGCTGATCGCGTGGCCGCCGAAGGCCGCATCGCCATGGCGCAGGCCGGCGGCAAGGCCGTGCTGGTCGAAGTGAACTCCGAAACCGACTTCGTCGCCAAGGACGCCAACTTCATCGCCTTCACCGACGCCGTCGCCCAGGCCGCCCTGGCCTCCGGCGCTGCTGACGCCGAGGCGCTGAAGGCCGCCAAGCTCGCTTCCGGTGAGACGGTGGAAGAAGCCCGCGCCGCCGCGATCGCCAAGCTCGGCGAGAACATCCAGGTCCGTCGCCTCGTCGCCATCGACAGCGCCAACAACGTCGCGGCCTACGTCCATGGCGGCAAGATCGGCGTGCTGGTCGAAGTCAAGGGCGGCGACGCCGACTTCGCGCGTGGCGTCGCCATGCACGTTGCGGCGATGAACCCGCCGTACAACAAGGCCGCCGACGTGCCGGCCGACTTCGTCGAGAAGGAAAAGGAAATCGAGCTGGCCAAGATGTCCGAGAAGGACAAGGCCAAGCCGGCCGACATCCTCGAGAAGATCATCGGCGGCAAGATCGCCAAGATCGTCAACGAAGTCACCCTGTACGGCCAGCCCTTCGTGCTCAACACCGACCTGAGCGTCGAAGCCGCGGCCAAGGCCGCCGGCGCCGACGTGGTGCGCTTCCAGCGTCTGGCCGTGGGCGAAGGCATCGAGAAGGTGAAGGAAGACTACGCCGCCGAAGTCGCCAAGGCGATGCAGGTCTGATCTCCACGTTCGCGTGAAATCGAAAGCCCGCTGGCAACAGCGGGCTTTTTTTGTTGCGGTGTGACGCTGTACGGCAGCGTATGTCCACGGAACTGACGCTGCGTCACTTCATGAAATTGTTTTCATGCCGTGTTGAGCACCGATTCATTTCCCGACTGTATTCGCATTGTTCGAATGCCAGACAAACCTTGATGGAAATCGCGTTTAGGCATTCATGATTGTCGAATAATTGTCGAACCGCACAGTTTAGATTTCAGGGCAATCGACCTGGCATCCGCTGGCACGGCTCCTGCTCATGGATGGGGGAAATCCCGTTTCACTCTTCCATACCCCAGGAATCGTTCCCCATGAAGAAGCTCTCCCTCCTCGCCGTCGCCGTTCTCGCCGTCGCCGCCGCTCCCGCCATGGCTGCCACCAATCCGGCCACCGCCAACTTCAATGTCACCCTGACCGTGCAGAAGGCCTGCACCGTCGGCGCCACCGACATCGCCTTCGGCACCCACGACTTCACCGAAGCCGGCCCGCTCAACGCCAACTCGACCATCACCGTGAAGTGCACCAAGGGCACGGCCTACACCGTCGCGCTCAACAAGGGCACCAACGGCGCCAGCGAAACCGCGCGCGTCATGAAGGGCGCCACCACCACCGACACCGTGGCCTACACGATTGCCAACAATTCCAGCGGCGGCACCAACTGGGGCACCACTGCCGGCACGGTCGGTGGAACCGGCAATGGCGCCAACCAGACGCTCACCGCGTATGGCCAGGTGCTGACGAGCGCGCTCAACGTCACTCCGGACAGCTATTCGGATGTCGTCACGGTCTCCGTCTCCTACTAAGCTAGACCCATGACTGCAGCACGCGCCCTTTCTGCCTGCCTGCTGGCCTGCGCACTCTTCGCGACGACACCCGCACGGGCGTCGTCGTTGCAGGTGGCGCCGACCGGCCTCGCCCTGGCCGCCAATCAGAATGCCGACGTGCTGCGGCTGTCCAACACCGGCAGCGAGCCGATGCGGGCGCAAGTACGGGTATTCCATTGGACCCAGCAGAATGGCAAGGACGTGCTGGAACCGACGCGCGACATCGTGGCCACGCCGGCCATGCTGTCGATCGCGCCGGGCGCCAGCCAGCTGGTGCGTGTGGTGCGGCTGACGTCACCCGGAGCCACGGAAGGCAGTTACCGGGTGATCGTCAGCGAATTGCCGCCGCCGAAAAAAGAAGGCGTCAAGGTCGGTCTGCAATTCGCCCTTGAATATTCGCTGCCGGTCTTCCTGTTGCCGTCAGGCGCCACGCAAGGCAATGACTATGCATTGCATGCACGGCGCATCGGCAATGAACTCGAGGTGTCCAACAGCGGGCGCATGCATGCCCGGCTGTCGCAGGTTTCGGAAGTGGGTGCGGGGGGACGGCGCAGCCCGTTGTTCCCCGGCCTGCTCGGGTATGTATTGCCTGGCCAGACCATGCGCTGGACGCTGCCACCCGCCAAGGATCCGGGCACCAGCGCCTTCGAGGCGGTGATCAACGATGACAACGCCGCCAGCCCGTTGCCGACTTCGACGACGCCCTGACCTCCTTGCGGTCGCACTGGCCTGTTGCCTGTTTCCCGTCATCGCGATGGCAGGCGACGGCACTGCCGCCGATCCGGGAGCGACTGGCGACGAGGTCTATCTCGAGGTATCGCTGAACCAGACGCAGAAGCCGGCGCTGTATCGCTTCGTGGTCCGCGACGGTCATCTCTATGCAAGCCCGTCGACCTTGCGCGAGCTGGGTTTGCGGACATCCGATGCCAACGCGGGCAACGATCTGTTGCCGGTCGAGCACGATGGCATCGTGGTCGCGTACGACGTCGCCGCCCAACGCGTGACGATCACCGCGCCACTGGCGCAAATGGTGCTCGCCACCACCCGCATCGACGCGCGCGCCCAGGCCGATACGGCATCGCCGACGCCGCTCGGCGTGCTTCTCAGTTACGACGCCGACGCCATCCACAGCGGCAATGGCGGCAACGTGGTGATCGCGCCAGCGCTGAAACTGTTCGGGCTCGGCCGCGCCACCCTGGAAACCGATGGCATCGTGCAGTCCAGTTCGATCGGCGATGGCTGGCACAGCCGCAGCGTGCGACTCGATACCCGCGCGCGCTGGACGTTCCCGGATCGTGCACTGGAAGTCGTCATTGGCGACACCTTGACCGATGGCCCGGACTGGAGCCGGCAAACCCGCATGGGCGGCATCCGCATCGGTACCAATTACCGTTCGTTGCAGCCATATCGCGTGCTGTCGCCCGGCCCGGTGTTCAATGGCGAAAGCGCGGTGCCCTCGAACGTCGAGTTGTACGTCAACGGCATCAAGCAGTACGAAGGCGAAGCGCCGGCCGGTCGTTTCGTCGTCAATGGCGCGCCGTCGATGGAAGGCCTCGGCAACGCGCAACTGGTGGTGACCGACGCATTCGGCCGCAGTCGCAGCATCGACATTCCCTTCTATGGCTCGCAGCGTTTGCTGGCGCCGGGACTCGACGACTGGTCGGTCACGCTCGGGCGCGTGCGCCTCGACTACGGCGCGCGTTCCTCGCACTACGCATCGGATACCGCGCTCGACGCCAGTTGGCGGCGCGGCTTGAATGGCAGCTTCACCAGCGAATTCCATCTCGAGGCCACCCGAGGCCTGCGCGAAGGCGGCGCCGGCGGTTCCTGGTTGCTTGGTCGCGCCGGCGTCGTGCATGCTGCCTGGGCAGCCAGCAGCACCGGCGCATTGCACGGATCGCAATCGGCGTGGGGTTATCAATGGGCCAACGGGCGCTTCAGCTTCGCGCTCGACAGCATCCGCAGCCACGGCGATTACCGCGATCTTGCCGCGGTCGAATCCGGTTTCCTGCCGCCACGCGTGTCCGAAAGCGCCAATGTCGGCCTTTCATTGGCGACGCTGGGCAACTTCAACCTTACCTATGCGCATCTCCAATACGTGGGACAACCGGCCAGCCGCCTGGCCGGCCTGTACTGGAGTCGCGCGGCGGGGCGCCGTTGGTTCGTCAACGCCGGCGGCAACATCGATCTCGATCACCACGACCAGCGCAGCTTCTCGCTGGGCCTCACCGTGCTGCTGGACGGACAACGCCAGGGGCACGCTTCGGTCCAGCGTTCGCAGGAGCGAACCATCACGCAAATCGACATGGCGAAGATGGCACGGGTAAACGGCGACATCGGTTGGCGCCTGCAAGCGCGCCACGACACTGCCGGCGGCAATGGCGGATTGGCCGAGGCGACCTGGCTGACGGAAGCCGTGCAGTTGACCGCTGGCGTCGCGCAGGACAATGGCAATCGCCAGTACCACCTCGCGGCGAATGGAAGCGTGGTGTGGCTGGGACGCAGCGTGTTCGCATCTCGCCAGGTCACGGATGGTTTCGCGCTGGTCGACACCGGCTATCCCGACGTGCCGGTCAAGCTCGAAAACCGCCCTTACGGCATCACCAACCGCAGCGGCCAGATCATCGTGACGCCATTGTTCCCGTTCCAGCGCAACCTCGTGTCGATCGATCCGACCGCACTGCCAGCCAATGTGCGCGTGCCGGTGCGCGAGAAGGTCGTGGTGCCCGGTGCCAGCGGCGCAGCGAAGGTGTCATTCGAACTTGCACAGGTGCATGCGGCCATCGTCGTGCTCCACGATGCCGCGGGCCGCGTATTGCCGATGGGCAGCGACGTGCATCGCGCCGGTGCGGCCGACAATGGCGACGACACCATCGTCGGCTACGATGGCGAGGTCTATCTGGAAGACCTGTCCGCAAGCAACGTGCTGGAAATCGCCATGCCGAACGGCCGTTGCACGGCGCGCTTCGACTACGCCGCGCATGGCGCCGACATTCCACGCATCGGGCCAGTGACCTGCGCCGCGGAGAACGCGAAATGAACCTGCGCGCCATCCTGCTGTTGCTCTTCCTCGCCGGCCTCAACCTGGCATCGCCGCATGCGCATGCAACGACGACCTGCAGCGCATCCGCGCCCGACATCGTGGTCGCCGGCTACGACGGCAGCGCGCAGGCATCGGCCAACACCAACGTGACGGTGACCTGCAATTCGGACGCGAGCTCGCTGTTGGGCGGAACCGTTTACGTCACCTTGTGCCTCTACATCGGCAACACGCCGCGCACGCTGCAGAACGGAAGCAATTCGCTGTCCTATGACCTCTACACGTCGGCCGGAACCGTTTGGCAGGCCTCGTCGGCGAGTCCTCCCTCGCAGCAGATCTTCACCTTGAGCTACCAGGTCGGCGGACTGTTCAGCAGCGGCGGCAGCGGCCAGATCACGGTGCCGATCAGCGCAAGGATCCCCGCGCAGACCGGATTGTCGACCGGCACCTATTCCCAGACCCTGACGGCGACCAGTGGCGAATTCAGAGGTTCGGAACCCACCGGCTTCGGCGGCGGCACATCGCAACCCGCCAGCTGCAAGAGCGGCGGCAATGGCGGCTCGACGACCTCGCTCGCCTTCCCCTTCACCGTTTCGGCCAATGTCGCCGCGCGTTGCCTGATCCGCACCGCGACCGACCTCGCTTTCGGCAGCGTGCCGGGCATCCTTGCCGCGAACGTCGACCAGACTTCGCTGGTCACGCTCAACTGCACCAATGCCACCGCCTGGAAGATGGGCCTCGACAACGGCATCAACGCCAGCGGCAGCACGCGGCGGATGACGGACGGATCCGGCAACTACGTGAACTACGAGCTGTATCGCGACAGTGCGCGCACGCAACGTTGGGGCAATACCGTCAACGTCGATACCACCGCCGGCACCGGCACCGGCATCGACCAGGGCGTGACCGTCTACGGGCGCGTCCCCGCGCCGCAGAACGCCACTCCGGGCAACTACAGCGATACCGTCACGGTGACCGTCAGCTATTGAATCCGGAAACGGAACGACCGGCGATTCGGCCATTCCGGTAGAATCGCGGCATCCCCCGACCTGCCCCGGAGCGCCCATGACCGCCCTCGTCCATCGCCGTGTCCTGCTGAAACTGTCGGGTGAGGCGCTGATGGGGGACGAGGATTACGGCATCGATCCCAAGGTGCTGGTGCGCCTGGCCAACGAGGTCAAGGAAGCGCACGACGCCGGCGCCGAAGTCGCGCTGGTGATCGGCGGCGGCAACATCTTCCGCGGTGCGGGCCTGGCCGAAGGCGGCATGGATCGCGTCACCGGCGACCACATGGGCATGCTGGCAACGGTGATCAACGCGCTGGCGATGCAGGACGCGCTTGAAAAGGTCGGACTGAAGGCGCGGGTGATGAGCGCGATCAAGATCAACGCGGTCGCCGAAGACTACATCCGCCGCCGCGCCGTCCGTCATCTCGAGAAGGGCCGCATCACGATTTTCGCCGCCGGCACCGGCAACCCGTTCTTCACCACCGATTCCGGCGCCGCATTGCGCGCGATCGAGATCGAGGCCGACCTGTTGCTGAAGGCGACCAAGGTCGATGGCATCTACGATCGCGACCCCAAGAAGCATGCTGATGCCGTGCGTTACGACCGCCTGAGCTACGACGACGTGATCGCCCGCAACCTGCAGGTGATGGATACCGCCGCCTTCGCGTTGGCCCGCGACAGCAAGCTGCCGATGCGCGTGTTCGACATCGACGAACCCGGCGCGCTGCTGCGCATCCTCAGCGGCGAAGCGATCGGCACGCTCGTCGCTGCGTGATTCCAATCATCTGAAATAGTATCCGCGCGCGGCATCGCCCAGACTTCCGCGATGAGCGGACACCACGACCATTCCCATTCCAATACCCGCGCGTTCGCGTGGGTCACGCTGATCAACCTCGCCTACACGGCGGTGGAAGCGTGGTACGGCTTCAGCACCAATTCGCTGGCACTGCTCTCCGATGCGGTCCACAACTTCGGCGACGTGCTCGGCCTCGGGCTGGCCTGGGGCGCCGCGTTGTTGGCCAAGCGCCCCCCGCAAGGTCGCCACACGTACGGCTGGCGCCGCGCCACCTTGCTGTCGCCGCTGGCCAATTCACTGCTGCTGGTGGTGTTCTCCGGCGCACTCGGCTGGGAGGCGATCCGTCGCTTCAATGCGCCGCCGACCATCCCGCCAGTGCCGGTGATGGTGGTTGCCGCGATCGGCATCGTGGTGAATCTCGCCGCTGCCGCCTTCGTGCATGGCGGCCACGAAAACGACCTCAATCGCCGTGGCGCCTTCCTTCACCTGGTTGCCGACGCCGCGGTGTCGCTGGCGGCGGTACTGGCCGGCGCCGGCATGATGTTGTTCGGATGGAGCTGGCTGGATCCGGTGACCGCGCTGCTGGTGTCGGTGGTGGTGCTGGTCGGCAGCTTCAAGCTGCTGCGCGACAGCTTCGATGCGGCGATGGACGCGGCCCCCGCCCACATCGACATCGAGGAAGTCTCGACCTTCATCCGCGAACAGCCCGGCGTCGTCGCGGTCCATCACCTTCATCTGTGGTCGCTGGGCAGCAACGAGATCGCGCTGACCGCGCACGTCACCCGCCCGCCCGCACCGGATGACAGCGACCACGACGGCTTCATCGACCACCTCAACCATGCGCTCGACGATCGCTTCGGCATCAACCACGCCACGCTGCAGGTGGAGCACGGCCGGGAATGCGGCCACGGCTGCCACGATCGCGCAGCGCATCACGATCATCACGACCACTGAGGGCCCGGGAGTGGCCCGACCGGCGGCGCGGCGGCGTTCCCCCCTATAATCCCGGGTCACGTTTTTGTAGGAGGCCGGGGATGCTGAACGAAATCAAGAAAGACGCACAGGCGCGCATGCTCAAGAGCATCGATGCCCTGCGCCACACCCTGACCAAGATTCGTACCGGTCGCGCCACCAGTGCGCTGGTGGATCACATCAAGGTGAACTACTACGGTTCCGACATGCCGTTGGCGCAGGTCGCCAGCGTCGCCGTCACCGATGCGCGCTCGCTCACCATCACGCCCTGGGAAAAGCCCATGGTCGCGGCGGTCGAGAAGGCGATCATCAATTCCGACCTCGGCCTGACCCCGACCACCGCCGGCACCACGATCCGCATCAACATCCCTGCCCTCACCGAAGATCGCCGCAAGGAACTCTCCAAGGCGGTGCATGGCGAGGGCGAGGACACCAAGGTGGCGATCCGCAACATCCGTCGCGACGCCAACCAGCACGCCAAGGATCTGCTGAAGGAAAAGAAGATCACCGAGGACGAGGCCGCGCGCCAGGACGACGAGATCCAGAAGATGACCGACAAGGCGATCAAGGATGTCGATGAGGTCGTGAAACTGAAAGAACAGGAATTGATGTCGGTTTGATGGGCCTGTTGCGCTTGGTCATGCAGCGTCATCGGAACCACTCGCGCTCGGTCACGTACTTCAGTACGCTCCCTCGCGCTCGGGTTCCTCTTCCTTGCCTGACCTGCGCTCACGACGGCCCTGAGATGGTTTGGAAAGTGGTGCCATGAACGCTGGCACCCCGAGGCACGTCGCCATCATCATGGACGGCAACGGGCGCTGGGCCGAACAACGCCGGCGCCCGCGCCTGGTCGGCCATCGCGCTGGCGCACGCGCCGTGCGCGACACCATCGAGTTCTGCATCGAGCACGGCGTCGAGGCGCTCACGCTGTTCGCGTTCTCCAGCGAGAACTGGGGACGCCCGCAGGAAGAAGTCAGCGGCCTGATGCGGCTGTTCCTGTCGGTGCTCGATCGCGAGGTGGACGAGTTGGCGCGTCGCGGCGTGCGCATCCGCTTCATCGGTGAGGCGCAGGCATTCTCGCCCGACATCCAGAAGCGCATGCAGGCGACGGAGGCATTGACCGCCGCCAACACCGGGCTGACGTTGGTGATCGCCGCCAACTATGGTGGCCGCCAGGACATCGCCGCCGCGGCCCGCCAACTGGCGACCGCCGCCCGCGATGGCCGCATCGATCCCGCCACCATCGACGAAACGGTCTTCGCTGCCCACATGGCGCTGGCCGATCTCCCCGCCGTCGATCTCTGCATCCGCACCGGTGGCGACCTGCGGATCAGCAATTTCCTGCTGTGGCAGCTGGCCTACGCGGAACTGTGGTTCACCCCGACGTTGTGGCCGGACATGGATGCAGCGACACTGCAGGCCGCATTCGACGACTTCTCCCGGCGCCAGCGCCGCTTCGGACTCACCGGGGCGCAGGCGTCCCGGCAACAGGCATAACGCATGGCAGCGACCCGTACCCGCATGATTTCCGCCTTCGTGATGGGGCCGGCGGCCCTGCTGGCGGTCCTGTTCCTGCCCACCAGCTGGATGGCGGTGGTCGCCGCGCTGCTGTTCCTCGGCGGTTTGTGGGAATGGTTCAAGCTCTCCGGCGTCGAGGACAGCCTGTCGCGCCTGCTGCTGGTCGCGCTGCATTTGTTGATGATGGTGGCGCTGGCCTGGGGCTCGCATACGGCGCAAGGCGGCACCTCGGCCCTCTTCGAAGTCGTGATCGTGATCGGCGCGGCCTGGTGGCTGTTGAGCCTGCTGTGGCTGGCCAATTACGAATTCGGCTCCCACCATGAAAGCTGGTCGCGGGTGGTGAAACTGCTCGCCGGCACGCTGGCGGTGATCCCCGCCTGGTGCGCGCTGCTGGTCCTGCACGGCACGCCGCAGGGTACGGTCGACCATGGCCTGATCCCGAAAGGCCACGTCTGGCTGCTTGTCGCGCTGATGACGGTCTGGGCCGCGGATACCGGCGCCTATTTCGCCGGACGCGCCTTCGGCAAGCACAAGCTGGCGCCGCGCATCAGCCCCAACAAGACCATCGAAGGACTGGCCGGCGGACTCCTGCTGGGCGTGATCGTCGGCATGGCCGTGGCGAGCTTCACCGGCATCGCGATCACCTCGCTGCCCGCGGTCGCCCTCCTCTGCGCGATCACCGTCCTGATTTCGGCGGTTGGCGATCTCTTCGAGAGCCTGCTCAAGCGCCACGCCGGCGCCAAGGATTCCTCCGACCTGATTCCCGGCCACGGCGGCATCCTCGATCGCGCCGACAGCGTGCTCGCGGCATTGCCGGTATTCGCGCTGGTGAAAGGATTGCTGGGGCTGTGAACGCGCACACCGGCCCCGTCCGGGTCGCGGTACTCGGCGCGACCGGATCGATCGGCGCATCCGCGCTCGACGTCATCGCCCGCCATCCTCGGCAATGGCGCGCCAGCGTGCTGGTCGCCGGCAGCCGCGTCGCCGAACTGATCGAACTGTGCCGCCACCATCGCCCCGAACACGCGGTGGTCGCCGACGAATCGGCTTTCGCCGCCCTGTGCGACGGTTTGCGCGATGCCGGACTCGCGACGCAGGCCCACGCCGGCATGGCCGCGATCGACGCGCTTGCCGGCAGCGATGCCTGCGAGGTGGTGGTGGCCGCGATCGTCGGTGCCGCCGGGCTCGATTCCACCCTGGCCGCGGCGCGCGCCGGCAAGCGCCTGCTGCTGGCCAACAAGGAATCGCTGGTGCTGGCCGGCGAGTTGCTGATGGCGACCGCTCGCGAACACGGCAGCACCATCGTTCCGATCGACAGCGAACACAATGCGGTGTTCCAGTGCCTGCCGGTCGACGGCGATCGCAGCGCCCTGTCGTCGATCGTGCTGACCGCATCCGGTGGCCCCTTCCGTGGCCGCACGCGCGCCGAACTGGCGGACGTCACCCCGGCGCAGGCGGTGGCGCACCCCAAGTGGTCGATGGGCCCGAAGATCTCGGTCGATTCCGCCACCCTCATGAACAAGGGCCTCGAGGTGATCGAAGCCCACCACCTGTTCAACCTGCCCGCCGAACGCATCCGCGTGCTGGTGCATCCGCAGAGCCTGGTGCATTCGCTGGTCGAGTTCGAGGACGGATCAACGCTGGCGCAGCTCGGCCTGCCCGACATGCGCACCGCGCTCGCGGTCGGCCTGGCCTGGCCCCAGCGCGTCGCTTCCGGCGTCGATCGGCTCGATCTGCTGCAGCACGGCACCCTGCAGTTCGAAGCGCCCGACCTCGAAACTTTTCCCGCGCTGCGCCTGTCCTACGAGGCGTTGCGTACCGGCGGCACCGCGCCCGCCATGCTCAACGCCTTGAATGAATTGGCCGTTTCAGCCTTTCTTCAGGGGAAATTGCGTTTCCTAGACATTCCCGCGCTGGTCGAAGAAGGACTGGCGATGCTGCCCGTCATGGCGGCGACATCGCTGGACGTGCTGCGCGACGCCGATCGCGAGGCACGCACGGTGGGTGAGCGCCTGCTGTCCCGTCATCTCCCCCGAGCCACCCCGCACGCATGAATGGTTTCTTCGGATCGTTGTGGTGGCTGCTCATCACCCTCGGGGTGTTGGTCACCTTCCACGAATTCGGCCACTTCTGGGTCGGCCGCCACTTCGGCGTGAAAGTGCTGCGCTTCTCGGTGGGATTCGGCAAGCCGATCTGGTCGCGCATCGGTCGCGACGGCACCGAATATGCCATCGGCGGAATTCCGCTCGGTGGTTACGTGAAATTCCTCGACGAGCGCGAAGCCGACGTCGCCCCGGAAGAACTCGACCAGGCATTCAATCGCAAGCCGATCTGGCAGCGCATGCTGATCGTCGCCGCAGGTCCCGTCTTCAACATCGTGCTGTGCGTGGCCCTGCTCTGGGGCATGCTGGTGATCGGCCGTCCCGACTACGCGCCGGTGATCGGCCAAGTCAAAGGCCTCACCGCCGCGGCCGGCATCCAGCCTGGCGATCGCATCCTGCGCATCGACGGCGAAGACATCCCGACCTGGAACGACGCCCTGCCGGCCTTGGCCCGCCGCGCCATCGCCCACCAAGTCGCGACGGTCGATGTCCGCGGTGCCGATGGCCGCGAATCCACCCACGCCCTGCGACTCGACCAGTTGCCCGCGCGCATCAACGAACTCGAGTTGATGGATGACATGGGCATGGCCGCCAAGCGACCGCCCGCGCCTCCGATCGTGGGGGACGTCGCGGCCGGCAGTGCCGCCGTCGGCCATGTGCAGCCCGGCGATCGCATTCTCAGCGTCAACGGCAGCCGGATCACCGACTTCGGGGACATTCGTCCCCTGGTGCAGAAAACGGAGCCGGGCGCGCCGGTCCAGCTGGTGGTCGAGCGCGCCGGCAAGACGCTGGACATGGCCATCGCGCCCATCGTGCAGGACGGCGCCCGGGTCATCGGGATCGGGCCGCAGCAGGACGACAATCCCCCCTACGACACCGTGCGCCGCCTTGGCCCGCTGCAGGCGGTGCCCGCGGCCATCCACGAGACAGGCGCCCTGCTCCACGATTCGGTGACCATGATCGGTCGCATGATCCGTGGCCAGGCCTCGCGCGAATCGGTGTCCGGCCCGGTCACGATCGCGAAGATCGCCAATGCCTCGGCCCAGATGGGCCCGGCCTACTTCCTGCGCTTCCTCGCCCTGATGTCGCTCAGCCTGGGCGTGCTCAACCTGCTGCCCATCCCGATCCTCGACGGCGGCCACCTCGCCATGTACGCCGTCGAAGCCGTGCGCGGCCGCCCCCTGGGCGAGCGCGCCCTCGCCATCAGCCAATCGATCGGGCTGATGATGATCCTCGGCCTGATGGGCCTGGCGTTCTACAATGACCTCTTTGGCCAGTTCCACTAGCCCCCCACCGGATTCGATGATGCGAAACCCCAGCCGTCACCTGCTTGCCCTCGCCCTGGCCGCCGCCCTGGCCACGCCCACCTGGGCGCAGTCCATCGTCGAGCCCTTCCGGGTGTCGGACATCCGCGTGGACGGCTTGCAGCGCATCGCTCCCGGCACCGTATTCACCTACCTGGCGGTGGAACGCGGCGACATGCTGGACCAGGCCAAGGCTGAACAGGCGATCCGCGCGCTCTACAAGACCGGCTTCTTCAGCGACGTCAAGCTCGATCGCCAGGGCGACATCCTGGTGGTGTCGGTGGAAGAACGCCCGGCCATCAACAAGGTCACCGTCACCGGCAACAAGGACATCAAGGACGACGACCTCAAGAAGCCGCTGAAGGAAATCGGCCTGACCGAAGGCGACACCTTCGATCCGATGAGCCTCGACCGCGTGTCGCAGGAACTGACCCGCCAGTACAACAATCGCGGCAAGTACAACGTCCAGGTGACGCCGTCGGTGACCAAGCTCGACCGCAACCGCGTCGACGTCGCCATCGCGATCAAGGAAGGCAAGGCTGCCAAGATCAAGCACATCAACATCATCGGCAACGAGAAGTTCACCGACAAGCAGTTGATGCGTGGCTGGGAATCGCAGACCACCAACTGGAGCAGCTGGTACAGCCGCGACGACCAGTACTCGAAGGAAAAGCTCTCCGGCGACGTCGAGAAGCTGCAGTCCTACTACCTCGACCGCGGTTACATCGACGCCGACGTCAGCCAGGACAATACCCAGGTCACGATCAGCCCCGACAAGCGCGCGATGTTCATCACCGCCGGCCTGACCGAGGGCGAGCAGTACAAGGTATCGGCGCTGACCATCAGCGGCGACACCATCCTGTCCAAGGAAACCATCCAGAAGCAGTTCGACGCCTTCATCAAGCCGGGCTACGTCTTCTCGCGGCGCGCGATGGAAGCGGCCACCGATTCGGTGACGGCGATGCTGAGCAACATCGGCTACGCCAACGCCCAGGTCGTCCCCAACCCGACGGTGGATCGCGAGGCGCGCACGGTCGCGCTCGACATGCAGGTGCAGCCGGGTCCGCGCGTCAACGTGCGCCGCATCGTGTTCAAGGGCAACAACCGCACCGCCGACGACGTGCTTCGCCGCGAAATGCGCCAGTTCGAAGGCGCGTGGTACTCGCAGGCGGCGATCGACCGCTCCAAGATCCGCCTGCAGCAGCTCGGCTACTTCGAGAAGGTGGACATCGAATCGCAGCCGGTGGCGGGCGCCCCCGACCAGGTCGACCTGGCGGTGAACGTCAAGGAAACCAACTCGGGCACGCTGAGCTTCGGCGTCGGCTACTCGCAGTTGGGCGGCGTGATGCTCAACGGCAGCATCTCCGAGCGCAACTTCCTCGGCAGCGGCAACCAGCTCACCATCGCCCTGCAGCGCAGCGCCTACCAGAAGCAGATCTCCTTCAACTTCCTCAACCCGTACTTCACCAAGAACGGCGTCTCGCTGGGCTACAACGTCTATTACAGCGACACCAACTACGCCGACGCCAACGTCGCCAACTATTCGTCCAGCCAGGGCGCGGCGCAGATGGTGCTCGGCCTGCCGATCACGGAATGGGATTCGGTGTCGTTCATGCTCGGCGTCGATCGCAAGAAGATCAGCGCGAACATCTACACCCCGCAGCCGATCTGGGACTACATCAACGCGATCGGCCACATGACCTTCAAGGCGGCGCGCGCGCGCGTGGCGTTCGGCCGCGATACCCGCAACGATGCCCTGCAGCCCAGCGTCGGCATGCTGCAGCGCCTGTCGCTGGAAGCGACGCTGCCGGGTTCCACCGCCAAGTACTACACGATGGAATACACCGTCTCCAAGTACTGGCCGTTGAGCTCTTGGCTGGTGCTGAACGCCGTCGGCGACGTCGGCTACGGCAACTCCTACGGCGCCATCCGCACCACCACCCTGCCGGATGGCCGCATCGTCAATTCGCGCGGCCTGCCGTTCTTCGAGAACTACTACGCGGGCGGCGTGTCGTCGGGCGGTCGCGTCCGCGGCTTCGTCGACAACTCGCTGGGTCCGCAGGCGACTTCGGACTTCTACAGCTATCCGCAGCCGATGGGCGGTTCGTTCAAGACCGTCGGCACGCTGGAAACGTTCTTCCCGCGCATCATCGATTCGCCGTCGGCACGCCTGTCGGCCTTCCTCGACTTCGGCAACGTGTTCAAGGACCGCGCCGCCTTCAAGACCTCGGAACTGCGCGCGTCCACCGGTATCGCGCTGATGTGGCGCTCGCCGATGGGCCCGATCTCGATCAGCTATGCCTATCCGTTGCGCTACCAGCGCGCCGACAAGCCCGGCCAGTTGAAGGACCAGATCGAACGCCTGCAGTTCACCTTCTCCGGCACCTTCTGACGAAGACGGTGCGGAGGTGGGGGACACAGCCACGGGGTTCACGCTTGCGGAGTTGTCGCAACGCTTCGGCCTGGAGTTGCGCGGCGACGATCCGACCGTCCTGATCCACGGCGTCGCCACCCTGGCATCGGCCGGCGGCGGACAACTCGCCTTCCTCGCCAATCCGCGCTATCGCGGGCAGCTTGTGGAGAGCAAGGCCGCTGCGGTGATCGTGCGCGCGGAAGATGCCGATGCCGCGACCATGCCGGCATTGGTCGCACGCGATCCCTACTCCGCGTTCGCGAAGATTTCGGCGCTGTTCGAAGCGCGCGAAACGCATCCCGCCGGTGCCCATCCGAGCGCGGCGATTGCCGCCGATGCGGTGGTCGATCCATCCGCTTCCATCGGCCCGTTCGTGAGCATCGGCGCGCGCAGCCGCATCGAGGCAGGCGCGGTGATCGGCCCCGGTTGCGTGATCGGCGAAGACTGCGTCGTCGGTGCCGGCTGCGAGCTGGTCGCGCGCGTCACCCTGGTCACGCGCGTGCGCCTCGGTCGCAACGTGCGCATCCATCCCGGCGCCGTGCTCGGCGCCGCCGGCTTCGGCCTGGCGATGGAGGCCGGACGCTGGCTCAACGTGCCGCAACTCGGCGGCGTGGCGATCGGCGACGATTGCGAGATCGGCGCCAACACCACCATCGATCGCGGCGCGCTCGACGACACCGTGCTGGAAGAGGACGTGCGCCTCGACAACCAGATCCAGATCGGCCACAACGTGCGCGTCGGCGCGCATACCGCGATGGCGGGCTGCGTGGCGGTCGCCGGCAGCGCGCGCATCGGCCGCTACTGCCTGATCGGCGGCGCGGCCGGCATCGTTGGCCACATCGAGCTGTGCGACAAGGTCACCGTGACCGCGATGACGCTGGTCACCCATTCCATCCATGAGCCGGGCGAGTATTCCTCGGGGACCCCGATGATGGAAAATAGGCAGTGGCGCCGCTCGGCGGCCCGCTTCCGGCAACTGGATGCGCTGGCCCGCAAGGTGAACGGCCAGGACAAGGAGAATTCATGAGCAACACCCTGCAACTGCCGATCGACGCGGTCGGAATCCAGAAACTGCTTCCGCACCGCTACCCGTTCCTGCTGGTCGATCGAGTGACGGAGTTCGAACCTGGCAAGCGCATCCTCGCCTACAAGAACGTCAGCACCAACGAACAATTCTTCCAGGGCCACTTCCCCGGCCACCCGGTGATGCCCGGCGTGCTGGTGATCGAAGCGATGGCGCAGGCCGGCGGGTTGCTCGGCTATCTCTCGCGCGACACCGCACCCGACAAGGACATGATTTCCTATCTGGTCAAGGTCGACGACGCCAAGTTCTCGCGAATGGTCGTGCCGGGCGATCGCCTCGAACTCGATGTCTCGATCAAGCGCGTCATCCGCAACATGACACTCTTCACCGGCATCGCCCGCGTCGATGGCGAACAGGTCGCCTGTGCCGAAATCCTTTGCGCCGAGGTCAAGGCCGACTGATGGCGAGCGAGATCCACCCCAGCGCGCAGATCGATCCCGGCGCCCGCATCGGCGCGAACGTGCGCATCGGCGCGTTCACCGTGATCGGCGCGGACGTGGAGATCGGCGACGGCACCTGGATCGGATCGCACTGCAGCGTCACCGGCACCACCCGCATCGGTCGCGACAACCGCATCGTCGGCCACGCCGCGATCGGCGGCGACCCGCAGGACAAGAAATACCACGGTGAACACACCACGCTCGAAATCGGCGACCGCAACACCATCCGCGAATTCGTCACGATCAACCGCGGCACCGGCGACGGCGGCAGCATCACCCGCATCGGCGACGACAACTGGCTGCTCGCCTACGTGCACATCGCCCACGACTGCATCGTCGGCAATGGCTGCGTGTTCTCCAACAACGCCACCCTCGCCGGCCATGTCGTGGTCGGCGACCAGGTGATCCTCAGCGGCTTCGCCGGCGTCCACCAGTTCTGCCGCATCGGCGCCCACGCCTTCATCGGCATGGGCGCCTTCGTCAATGGCGACGTGCCACCGTTCCTGATGGTGGCGCAGGAAAAATACGCCCGCGCGCGCGGCATCAACAGCGAAGGCCTCAAGCGACGCGGCTTCGATGCGACGCGGATCGCCGCGATCAAGCGCGCCTACCGCACGCTCTACATGGGCGAGACGAAACTCGACGAAGCGAAGGTCGAACTGGCGGAGATCGCCGCCGGCAGCGAAGACGTCCGCGCCTTCCTCGACTTCATCGAACGCGGCGAGCGACCGCTGTTGCGATGAACACGCCGCTGCGCATCGCCCTGTGCGCCGGCGAGGCCTCGGGCGACCTGCTCGGCGCCGACCTCGTGCGCGCCTTGCGCGAACGTTTCCCCGATGTGGAATTCGCCGGCATCGCCGGACCGAAGATGCGCGCCGCCGGCGTCACGTCGTGGTGGGACGCTTCCGAACTCAGCGTGATGGGCCTGGCCGAAGTGCTGCGCCACCTGCCGCGATTGCTGCGCCTGCGCCGCGACTTCCGCCAACGCGTGCTCGACTGGAAACCCGATGTCTTCATCGGCATCGATGCCCCCGACTTCAACCTCGGCGTGGAGAAATGGCTGAAGGCGCGCGGCGTGCGCACCGTGCACGACGTCAGTCCTTCGATCTGGGCCTGGCGCGAGGAGCGCGCCGAGAAGATCGGCGAGAGCGCCGATCGCGTGCTCTGCCTGTTCCCGATGGAACCGCCGATTTACGCCAAGCATGGTGTCGATGCACGCTTCATCGGTCATCCGTCGGCCGATTCGATGCCGCTGCAACCGGATCGCGCTGCTGCACGGCACGCGCTCGGCATCACCAGCAATGGTCCGGTGCTGGCGTTGTTGCCGGGATCGCGCATGGGCGAAATCGCGCGGATGTTGCCGACATTCCTGGAAACCGCGGATCGCGTCGGCAAGCAGATCGACAATCTCGAAGTCCTGATTCCGGCAGCGGACGAACAGTGCCGGCGCGCGATCGAATCCCGATTGCAACAGACGCCGCTGGCGCATGCGCGCGCAAGCATCCTCGACGGGCAGGCACAGCAGGCGATGGTCGCCAGTGACGTCGTGCTGCTGGCATCAGGCACCGCCGCGCTGGAAGCGATGCTGGCGAAACGGCCGATGGTGATCGGCCATCGCATCTCGCCGACCACCTATCGCATCGTCAGGATGTTCGGCCTGCTGAAATCGCGCTTCGTCAGCCTGCCCAACATCCTCGCCAATCGCGAACTGGTCCCGGAATGCCTGCAGGACGATTGCACGCCGGAACGCCTCTCCGGCGAACTGTTGCGCTGGCTGCGCGATCCGCAGGCATTCGCCGCGATCGAACCGGAATTCGTTCGCATCCACGACGAATTGCGCCGCGACGCATCAACGCAGGCAGCGCAGGCGATTTCCGACTTGATCGCGCAACGCGCGCCGTCGCCGGCGGCATGAGCGCGCAATCCTCGTCCGAATCCGATTCAATGCTGCGCATTGCCGGCGTGGACGAAGCCGGTCGCGGCCCGCTCGCCGGCCCGCTGGTGGTTGCCGCGGTCGTCTTTCCGCCGGGACGCACGCCGGTGAACGGCCTCGACGACTCCAAGCAGCTCAGTGCCAATCGCCGCGAGGCGCTCTATCCGCGCATCATCGAACGCGCGCTGGCCTGGAGCGTGATCGAGGTCGAGGTCGAGGAGATCGACCGCATCAACATCTACCAGGCGACCATGGCCGGCATGCGCCGCGCGCTGGAAGCGGTGGCCGCTCATTGCGATATCGCGCGCATCGACGGCAACGCCCTGCCCAAGGGCCTGCCTTGCCCGGCCGAGGCATGGATCGGCGGCGACGCCCGCTGCCGGTCGATCATGGCGGCATCGATCCTGGCCAAGGTCACCCGCGACCGCCTGATGGCCGATCTCCACCGCCAATACCCCGAGTACGGCTTCGATGGCCACAAGGGCTACGGCAGCCCGCAGCATCTCGCGGCCCTGCGCCAGCACGGGCCCTGCCCGCAGCACCGCCGCAGTTTCGCACCGGTCCGCGAGACGCTGATCGTGCAGGGCCAACTCCTCTGAGCCGGCGCCCCGCGATCCGGCCCATGTCAAGCCTTGTCCCGACCCGTCCGCGACCCTACCCTGATCCCTGATCTCGGCGCGCCTGCGCCACTGGGAGCGCATGTCGGCCCGTTTCGCCCATCTGCAGCTGCATAGCGAGTATTCGCTGGTCGATTCCACCATCCGCCTCGACGGACTGGTGCGGCGCTGCGTGGAACTCGGCCTGCCCGCGGTGGCGATCACCGACCGCAACAACCTGTTCGCGCTGGTGAAGTTCTACAAGCTGGCCGAGGGCGCCGGCCTCAAGCCGATCGCCGGCGCCGACCTCACGGTTGTCGATCCCGAGGGCGCCAGCAGCCAGCTCACCCTCCTCTGTCGCGACCACGACGGCTATCTCGCGCTGTCGCGCCTGCTGACGCGCGCATGGATGCATGGCCATCGTCAGGATGGCGTCGGCATCGACAGCGCATGGCTGGATGACGAAAACCTCTCCGGCCTGTTCGCGCTGGCGGGACGCGATTCCTCGATCGGCGCGGCGCTGCTCGGCGGTCGCGACGAACACGCACAGGCCGAAGTCGAACGCCTGCAACGGTTGTTCGGCGATCGATTGAATCTCGCGTTGGCGCGTACCCAGCGCCCGCACGAGGACGCGTTCAACGCCTACGCATTGCATCTGTCCGGACAGCATTCGATCCCGGTCGTCGCCAGCAACGACGTGCGCTTCCTCGACAGCGAAGATTTCGACGCCCACGAAGCGCGCGTCTGCATCGCCACCGGCCGCGTGCTCGACGATCCCAAGCGCCCGCGCCTGTATTCGCCGGAACAGTCGCTGAAATCCGGTGAGGCGATGGCTGAACTGTTCGCCGACATTCCCGACGCGATCGACAACGCCTTCGCCATCGCCGAATGCTGCAACCTCGAACTGCGCCTCGGCACCTATTACCTGCCGGCATTCCCGGTGCCGTCCGACGAAACACTGGACAGCTGGATCCGCGGCCAGTCGCATGCCGGCCTGCGCGCGCGCCTCGAACAGCAGGCGCCCGCCGAAGGACATGATGCGGCGAGCTATCGCGAGCGCCTCGATCGCGAACTCGACGTCATCATCAAGATGGGCTTCCCCGGCTACTTCCTGATCGTGGCCGACTTCATCAACTGGGCCAAGGATCACGGCATTCCCGTCGGACCCGGTCGCGGTTCCGGCGCCGGTTCGCTGGTGGCGTGGTCGCTGGGCATCACCGATCTCGATCCGATTCCCTACGACCTGCTGTTCGAGCGCTTCCTCAATCCGGAACGCGTGTCGATGCCCGACTTCGACATCGACTTCTGCATGGATCGCCGCGACGAAGTCATCGATTACGTCGCCGCGAAATACGGTCGCGATCGCGTCAGCCAGATCATCACCTACGGCACCATGGCGGCGAAGGCCGTGGTGCGCGATACCGGCCGCGTGCTCGGCTTCCCCTATGGTTTCGTCGACGGCGTCGCCAAGCTGATCCCGATGACGCTCGGCGTCGGGCTGGAGGACGCGCTCGGCCGCACCGAGAAAGCGCAGAAGGACGACGCCTGGCGCAGCGACGAACTGATCGGCCGCTACGAGGCCGAGGACGACGTCCGCGACCTGATCGATCTCGCCCTCAAGCTCGAGGATCTTCCACGCAACGCCGGCAAGCACGCCGGTGGCGTGGTGATCTCGCCATCGCCGCTCTCTGACTTCTGCCCGCTGTTCGCGGAACACGCCGGTGGTGGCGAAGGCCGCAACCCGGTGACGCAGTTCGACAAGGACGACGTCGAAGCAGTCGGCCTGGTGAAGTTCGACTTCCTCGGCCTGCGCACGCTCACCATCGTCGACTGGGCGGTCAAGGCGATCAATGCGCGCAAGCCCAGGGACGAGACGCCGCTCGACATCACCAAGCTTCCGCTCGACGACGCCAAGACCTACGAACTGTTCGCACGCGGCGATACCGTCGCCGTGTTCCAGTTCGAATCGCGCGGCATGCGCGAGTTGCTGAAGCGCGCCCTGCCCGACCGTTTCGACGACTTGATCGCCCTGGTGTCGCTGTACCGTCCGGGCCCGATGGACCTGATCCCCGACTTCATCGAGCGCAAGCACGGCCGCGCCGAAGTGAAGTATCCGCATCCCCTGCTGGAGCCGGTGCTGAGCCCGACCTATGGCGTGGTGGTGTACCAGGAACAGGTGATGCAGACCGCGCAGATCCTTGCCGGTTACTCGCTCGGCGGCGCCGACCTGCTGCGCCGCGCGATGGGCAAGAAGAAGCCCGAGGAAATGGCGAAGGAACGCGTCAAGTTCGAGGAAGGCGCGAAGGAACATCACCACCTCGAATCGCGCGTGTCGGGCCCGATCTTCGACCTGCTGGAAAAGTTCGCCGGCTACGGCTTCAACAAGTCGCACGCCGCCGCCTACGCATTGGTGAGCTACCAGACCGCGTGGCTGAAGACGCATTACCCGGCGGAATTCATGGCCGCGGTGCTGTCGTCCGACATGGACAAGACCGAGAAGGTGGTCGGTTTCTTGGACGAAGCGCGCACGATCGGACTCGCCGTGTTGCCGCCCGACGTCAACGCCTCGCGCTACATGTTCGATGCGGTGGATGCGAGGACAGTCCGCTACGGCCTGGGCGCGGTGAAGGGCGTCGGCCAGAACGCCTGCGAAGCGATCGCGGACGAACGCGAACGTGGCGGCCCGTTCACCGACATGCTCGATTTCTGCCAGCGCGTCGACATGACCAAGCTCAACCGTCGCGCGGTGGAAGCATTGGTCAACGCTGGCGCGATGGATGCGCTGGGCGTCAATCGTCCCAGCCTGCTCGCGCAGCTGCCGGAAGCGCTCAAGGCCACCGAACAGCAGGCACGCGAACGCGAAACCGGACAGGATTCGCTGTTCGGCGGTGGCGGTAGCGCCGCGCCGACCTTGCGCATCGAGTTGCCGGAAGTCGCCGACTGGCCGCTGTCGCGCAAACTCGATGGCGAACGCGAAACGCTCGGCACCTATCTCTCCGGCCACCCCATCGATCCCTACCGCGATGCGTTGAAGGCATTGGTCGGCCACGGCCTCAACGACCTCGACGCGATCTGGGCCAACCGCAGCAACGAAGAGAAGCGCGGCTGGCGTCCGGAAAAAACCGTGGTCCTGGCGGGTCAGGTGATCGCGCTGCGCAAGCGCGGCGAATCGCAGGCCTTCGTGACCCTGGAAGACGGCGCTGGCCGCATCGAGGTGATGTTCTTCTCGGAAGCGCTGACGGAATATTCCGCGCTGCTCACCCGCGACCGCATCCTGGTGATCGAAGGCGGACTGCGCGAAGACGAATTCAGCGGCGGCTACAGCCTGCGCGCGCGCCGCTGCTGGGACTTCGAGCTGCTGTGCCCGAACGCCGCGCGCAAGCTCACCGTGCGCATGGACATGCGCGTGCCCGGCGCGCTGCAGGCGCTCGACCAGGCCTTCGCCGAACACCGCCCCGGCTCCACCCCGATCCGCCTGGAAATGCTCCGCGACGGCGCCCGTGGCGCCATCGACCTCGACGGCAGCAACGCCATCCGCGTCAGCGCCGGCTTGGCCGCCGCGCTCAAGGCCCAGCCGGGCGTGCGCGGGGTCGCCCTGGTCCTAGACAAGCCCTGGCTGCAGACCCGGCCCGACGCCGGCTGATCCAGCTGCTCCGAACGCCACCGTCCGGCCCTGTCATCGTCATCCGCTAGACTGTCCTCCTTGTTTCACCCAGACCCTTCATGAACCCGAATTACCTCGATTTCGAGCAACCCATCGCCGATCTGGAAGCGAAAATCCAGGAACTGCGCCAGGCCAGCGCCGGCCCGGGGGTCAATGTCGACAACGAAGTGCGCGCGCTGCAGGAAAAGCTGCGCCAGCGCACCGCCGTGATCTTCCGCGACCTCACCCCGGCGCAAATCTCGCAGATGTCGCGCCACCCGCAGCGCCCGTACACGCTGGACTACGTCAAGGTGATCTGCGACGAATTCCAGGAACTGGCCGGTGACCGCGCCTTCGCCGATGACGCGGCGATCGTCGGCGGCCTGGCCCGCATCGACGGTCGCCCGGTGATGGTGATCGGCCACCAGAAGGGCCGCGACACCAAGTCGAAGGTCCGCCGCAATTTCGGCATGCCGCGCCCCGAGGGCTATCGCAAGGCCCTGCGCCTGATGAAGCTGGCCGAGCGTTTCCAGCTGCCGATCTTCACCTTCATCGACACCCCCGGCGCCTACCCCGGCATCGGCGCGGAAGAACGCGGCCAGTCGGAAGCGATCGCCCGCAACCTGATGGAGATGGCCGAACTGCGCGTGCCGATCATCTGCACCGTCATCGGCGAAGGCGGCTCCGGTGGCGCGCTGGCGATCGGCGTCGGCGACCGCACCTTGATGCTCGAATACGGCACCTATTCGGTGATCTCGCCGGAAGGTTGCGCGGCGATCCTGTGGAAGGATGCGTCGAAGGCCAAGGAAGCCGCCGAGCAGATGGCGATCACCGCGCCCAAGCTGAAGGCGCTGGGCCTGATCGACAAGATCGTGCGAGAACCGATCGGCGGTGCGCAGCGCAATCCGCAGCAGACCGCGAAGCGCCTCAAGGCGATCCTGCTCAACGAGCTGGCTACGCTCGACGCGCTCTCGGTCGACGAGCTGCTGGAACACCGCTACCAGCGCCTGCGCGGCTACGGGGCGTTCGAGAACGGCTGATCGGCATCGCCAGCCCAACCTATACTCCGGGTGCCGGCAATCGGCCGGCATCCATCGGGGAAGGTTGCACAAGATGATCATTAAGCGCATTGATCCCGTTTCGGCCGGCAAGATCTCCGGCATCATCGGCGTCGCGATCGGCCTGATCGCAGGCGTGTTCCTTTTCCTGTTCAGCAGCATGTTTGCCGGCGCGATGGCGCACCAGGGCAATGGCTTCGCTGGCGCCATGTTCGGTGGCGTCGCCGGCATCGTCGTCCTGCCGATTTTCTACGGCGTTTTCGGTTTCATCGGCGGGCTGATCCAGGCGCTCATCTACAACCTGGCCGCCGGCTGGGTTGGCGGCATTCGCGTCGAGACGGAATGAGTGCAACGCTGTCGCTGACGGCATCACCGACCGCCATCGATGCCGCATCGGTGGTGGTCGGCCTCAGCGGCGGCCTCGACTCCACGGTCCTGCTGCATCGCCTGCGTGATATCGCCCCGCGCCTTCGCGCCATCCACGTCCACCACGGTCTGCATCCCGATGCCGATGCGTGGGCGGAACATTGCGCTGCAATGTGCGCGGCGTTCGATGTTCCTTTGCACATCATTCGCGTCGAAGTCGATCGCGATTCCGGACTCGGGCCGGAAGGCGCTGCCCGCGCCGCACGCCATGCCGCGTTTGCGGCGGAACTGCAGGACGGCGAAGTGCTGGCGCTCGCCCATCATCGTGACGATCAGGCGGAAACCTTCCTGCTGCGGGCGCTGCGCGCGTCCGGAACCAACGGGTTGTCGGCGATGCGTCCGTGGCGGCGGTACGAACACGGCTGGTTGTGGCGACCACTGCTGGACACGTCGCGCGCGGACATTCTTGCGTATGCGAATGCACACGGATTGGCATGGATCGAGGATCCTTCCAACGCCAACGCCACCTACGATCGCAATTTCCTGCGCAACGAAGTGCTGCCGTTGCTGCGCCAACGCTGGCCGCAAGCATCGACATCCTTCGCGCGCAGCGCCACGCTGGCCGCGGAAACAACGGAGCGCGATGCCGATGGCGTCCGCATCGCCCTGCTCGCCTGTCACCGCGACGATGGCGATCTCGACGCCACCGCCTTGCAACGACTTCCTTCATCGTTGCGCGCCGACGTATTGCGTCACTGGGTGACCGAAGCCGGGCTGCCACCATTGCCCGCCAGCGGCATCGACGCGATCGAGCGGCAACTGTTGCCCGCGCGCGCCGACGCCGAAGCCGAATACCGCTGGCAGCAAGCGCGCATCCTGCGTTGGCGCGATCGCCTCCACGCCGAAACCTCGCGTCCGTCCCTGGATCCCGATTTCCGCGCCCACTGGGATGGCAGCGATCCACTGCAGCTGCCTGATGGCGCGCGACTGGAACTGATCGGCGCGCCAGCCTTCGATCATCCGTTCGACGTCCATGCCCGGCGCGGTGGCGAGCGCATCCGCCTGCCCGGACGCGATCATTCGCACGCGCTCAAGCACGCCCTGCAGCAGGCCGGCATGCCACCCTGGCTGCGCGAGCGCCTGCCCCTGCTCGTCGACGGCGACGAAGTCCTCGCCGCGGGCGAATTGCTTTCCGCGCGCCTGCACGGCTGGCTGCACGATCGCGGCGCCCGCCTGCGCTGGCATCTCGGCTAAACTCGACCCATGGCCCGCAAATCCCCCGCATCGTCGCCACAGGACCCGTCCCCGGTCGCCACCTTCGAGACCTCGCTCGACGCGCTCGAAGCGCTGGTCGAACGCATGGAACAGGGCAATCTCGGTCTCGAGGAATCCCTGTCCGCCTACGAGCGCGGCATCGGCCTCTACCGTGAATGCCAGGCGGCGCTGGAACAGGCCGAGTTGCGGGTGCGGCTGCTCAGCGACCTCGATGCACCGGAATCGGCCCGTCCCTTCCCGGATGACTCGACGGATCGTTCCGGTGATGCCTGATCCCGCCGCGCTGCTCGCCGACTGGCGGGCGCGCACCGAATCCGATCTCGACCACGTCCTTTCGGACACCTTCGCCAGCACGCGCCTCGCCGACGCCATGCGTCATGCGGTGAAGGCCGGCGGCAAGCGCATCCGGCCATTGCTGGTGCATGCGACGGTGCACGCATTGGGTGAAGATGGCGAACGCGCGCGGCAGGCCGCCGTCGCGGTGGAACTGCTCCACACCTATTCGCTGGTCCACGACGACCTGCCGGCGATGGACGACGACGCCCTCCGTCGTGGCCAGCCGACCGTGCATGTCGCCTTCGACGAAGCCACCGCGATCCTCGCTGGCGACGCCCTGCAATCGTTGGCGTTCACCATCCTGGCCTACGGCGCCGTGCCTGCCGATGTCTGCGTGAAGCAACTGCGCGAACTCGCGCACGCCTCCGGCATCGACGGCATGTGCGGCGGGCAGATGCTCGACCTCGAGGCGACCGGCGCCGCCGACGCACTGTCGATCGCCGAGCTGGAACGCCTGCATGCGCTCAAGACCGGCGCGTTGCTGCGCGCGGCGGTGCGCATGGGCGCATTTGCCGGTGGCGCGGACGATGCGCAACACGAGGCGCTTGATCGCTACGCCGATGCCCTCGGCCTCGCCTTCCAGATTCGCGATGATCTACTCGACATCGAAGGCGACAGCGCCACGCTCGGCAAGACCGCGGGCAAGGACCTGCAACAGCAGAAATCGACCTTCCCCGCCCTGCTCGGCATCGATGCCTCGCGGCAACGCCTGCACGAACTTGCGACCGAAATGAACGACGCGCTGGCCGGCTTCGACCAGCGCGCCGATGCGCTGCGTGCGATCGCGCGCCAGGTGATCGAGCGCGATCGCTGAAGCTGCGCGGTTACTTCACCAGCCGCAGCGAGAACGGATAGCGATAGGGCTTGCCTTCCCATGCCGCGATCGCGGCAAGGATCGAGCACACCAGCCACATCAACGCACCTGCCCCGAGCACGGCCAGCAACAGCAGTCCGGCCGGGATCGTGACCAGCGCGCCGATGCCGAGCGTGACCACGGTGGCGCCCACCAGCACGATGCCGATCAGGATCGCGGCACAGGCGCCGAGGAACATGGTGATGTTGAAGTTGAGCGCTTCCTTGGCATGTTCGGCCGCGAACGGATGGCGGTCGCGCACCAGCGCCCACACGCCCAGCGCCACCAGCGCACCGGCCACGCCGGCGAACCAGTGGGTGAAGAACGCAGCCAGCAACGCGCCCACATGCACGCCCGTCGCCCATTGGCGATCGGCGGCATCGTGCACGGCGACTTGTTCGATCGTGTCCATCTTCACCACTCCAACCAGAAAAGGATGACGGGATCACTATGGTGATCGCCCTGCCCGGCAACAAGTGACGGAGGTGGGGATGACTTTCGTCGTGTTCAGGCTGCGCGGATCAGGCCATGCATCGACGCGACATCGGCGCTGGCGGGAAACACGCGGGCATCGCTGGCGGCCGCGCCCACGCCCAGGTGCGATTCCAGCACGCCCTTGAACAGTCCGCGCATGTCGCTGGTGGCGAGCAGGTCACGCTGCTGATTGAGTTGCGAATTGGCGAGCCCCGGCCATGTCCCACCCACGCGCCCGCCATTCACCGCGCCACCGGCAAGGAAGGCGACGCCGCCGGTGCCATGATCGGTGCCATTGGTGCCGTTGACGGCGGCCGTGCGTCCGAATTCGGTGACGACCACGATCGCCGTGCGCTGCCAGATCGCGTCACCGTTGCTTTTGAACGCCTGCAACCCCGAATCCAGTTCGAACAGCTTGCGTTGCAGGATGCCGGCTTCGTTGTAATGCGTGTCCCAGCCGGTGTCCTCGACGAAGGCGATGCGCGGACCATCGGCGGCCGACATGAAATGCGCGGCGGCGCCCAGTGCATCGGCGAGATGCCCGCGCTTGTCGCCGGCCTTGGCGGTGTTGTCGTTCTCGTCGGTGCCGGCCCTCGCGAATGCCGGCCCCAGCATCGGGTCGCGCGCATACAACAACTGCAGGCGTTGCATCAGGATCGGATCGATCGCATGCGCCAGCGGCGGCGACCACGTCGTCGCGGCACCGTTGCCGCGCATGATCAACGGCATCACCGCGGTGATCGCCAGGCCGCTCGATCCACCGAGCTCGTGCACGCAACGATTCATCCAGCCGCTGCGACCGCCCGGGCCCTGGGTGCCGTTCTCGACGCAGTCCTGGGCTTCGAAATGCGAGCGCTCGCGATACGGCGGCGCCACCGCGACGATCGGCAGGAATTCCTTCGCCGCGTACAGTTGCGAAGCGAACGTCAGCGACGGATGCAGGGCGAAACCGCCATCGATCGCGTGGGCGTCCTTGATCGCCGCTTCGCCGAGTGCGCCGCGCAGGCGCAGGTAGTCGGAATCGTTCGGACGCGGCAACGCATGGAGACCGTCGAGGCCGCCGCGCAGCAACACCACCACCAGGCGGGTGTCGTTCGCCGAGGTCGCGGCCAGAGCGAACTTCGGCAGCGTTCCCACCAGCGATGCGGCGGCGCCTGCCATTAGGAATTGGCGTCGGCTCAGGGCCATCTCAGGCTCTCCACTGGAAGGACGGACTGGCCAGCAACAAGGCGACGCCCTGGCGCGGCGATTCGGCACGGCGCACGGCGAGCAGCGTTTCCGCATCCATGCCGTCGCCGAGCGCGCGCGTCGCCATCTGCACCGGATCGTTGCTCGCGGTCTGCGGCGCGGCATCGGCCAGCGTCTGCGCCGCCTGCACGCGCTTGAACAACGCATCGGGGCCGGACCAGTCGGCCGCGGTGTCGGCGAATCCCGCCGGCGAACGCGGCTGGAACACCGGATGGCCCATGCGCGCCTGCAGGTCGAGCGTGCGCGCGGCATCCTTCTGGCCGTCGAGCGTCAACGCGCGCATCGACGACACCAGGAAATCCTGCGGCGTCTTGAACTTGCGCGCGGTCGGCGCCCACGCCAGCGGATGCTTCACCATCGTCGAATAGAGCGTCGAAAGATCGCCACCGGAGGCAAGATAGGCCTTCGCCATCGCGGCCACCAGCTGTGGCGGCGGCTGGTCGGCGACGAAGTGCCGTGCCAGCTTGAACGACAGGTGTTGCGCGGTCGCCGGATGCAGCGCGAGATCCGCCAAAATGGCACGTCCCTGTGCCTCGCCCTCTTCCCGATAGCGTTTGCCGAGCACGCGGCGATCGCCGGGCTCGTGCGTGTTGGCGTTGAAGCGGAATGGTGATCCGGTGTCTGAGCTGTCCTGCGGGCGTTGCAGGCTCCAGCCGGTGATCGCCTTCGCCAGTTCGATCACGTCGCCCTGCGCATAGCCGCCGTTGACGCCCAGCGTGTGCAATTCGAGGATTTCGCGCGCGAGGTTCTCGTTGAGGCCGCGGCGCGCCGCCTTCGGGTTCGGCGCGTTGCGCGCACGCATGCCCGCCTTGGAATCGACGCCGATCGATTGCGTGTTGTCGAGATAAAGCAGCATGCCCGGATGCGTCTCGATCGCCATCAAGAGATCGGAGAACTTGCCGAAGGCATGCGGGCGGATCGCCTCGCGCTCCATCGGCGCCGCAAACGAGGCCGCGATGTTCTTGTCGGTGGAAATCGCGAAGTGGTTCGACCAGAAACGGACGATGCGTTCCGGGAAACTGCGCGCCGTGACCACCGCGACCTGTTGCCGCAACGCGATTTCCTGGCGGATGCGCTGGCGCAGGTCTTTCTCGGCGTCCTTTGCCGCCTGCTGCGCCATCATGTCGCCGTTCGAATCCTTCGCCATCTTGCGCAGGTCGCGCACGGTGCCTTCCTGGCGCAGATAATCCAGGCTGTTCGGCAAGGCATCGGGAAGCACTTCGGCGCCGGCGGAGAGCTGCGACAACAACCAGCCATGCGGATCGCTCGCGGCATCGCCAAGCTCGCCCGGACGGGCGCCCAGCCCGAAGCGGTTGACGGCAGTGACTACAGCGATCGGCTGCGCCATGGCAGGACTCATGAAGTACCTGCCACGGGAACGCGCGCCAGCCCCAGCGGGTTGACGCGCGCCTACGACATTACGAATCTGTCACTTGATCAGGCGCAAGGTGAATGGGTAGCGGTAAGCCACGCCTTCATTGGCCTTGATGCCGGCGATCACGGCAAGGATCAGGCCCGCCAGGCCGACCAGCGGCATCAGCACGATGCCAATGGCCACGAAGATCAGCAGGAAGCAGACGAACAATGCGATCGACAGGGTGATCTGGAAGTTCAACGCTTCCTTGCCCTGGTCATCGACGAACGGCATCGTGTCCTTCTTCACCATCCAAATGATCAGCGGGCCAAGCAGATGGCCGAACGGAACGATCAACCCTGCCAATGCCGACAGGTGCGCGATCATTCCCCACTGCCGTTCGTCGGCGCTGATTCCGGATGCCCCGGCGGTTGTCTGTGTCGTCTCTTCGTCCATCGTTACCCCTCCCGATATTGGTTTGGATCGATGGTACGCCAGCCGGATGACCGGGCCAACCGGCCGGCTCAGCCGCCGGCGACGGTCATCCGCCCGACCAGCAGCGAGCCCATGCGGGTGGACGAACGCGGGTCGATATCGCGGCCGATCGCCTCGACCGCCATGAACATGTCGCGCAGGTTGCCGGCGATGGTCACGCCATCGACCGGGTGCACGCGCTTGCCGTTCTCGATCAGATAGCCGGCAGCGCCGCGCGAATAATCGCCGGTTACGGTATTCACGCCCTGCCCCATCAGTTCGGTGACCAGCAGCGCGCGCGGCAGGTTGGCGATGATGCCCTCGAGGTCGTCGACATTCCCCTCGACGTCAAGGTTGTAGATGCCGCCGGCATTCGCCGTGCTCTGCAGGCCCAGCTTGCGCGCCGAATAGCTGCCGAGCACGTAGCGCTGCAACACGCCGTTGGTGACCAGCGGCGATGTCTGCGTCGCGGTGCCTTCGGCATCGAACGACGTTGAGCGGAATCCGCCCATCAGGTGCGGCTGTTCGATCATCGACACCCAATCCGGGAACACCTGCTTGCCGGCATGGTCGACCAGGAAACTGGCGTGGCGATACAGCGCGCCACCCGAAACCGCGCCGATGAAATGACCGACCAGCGAACGCGCGACTTCCGGCGCGAACACGATCGGCAGGGATCCGGTCGGCAGTCCGCGCGGATCGAGGCGTTCCACCGTGAGCGCCGCTGCGCGCCGGCCCACCGACCGCGCCGATTCCAGCGCATCCGAACGCAGGGCCGCGGTGTACCAGCCATCGCGCTGCATGCCGTCGCCCTCGCCCGCGATCAACGCGCACGACAGGCTGTATTGCGTCTCGCGCTCGTGGCCCATGAAGCCATGGGAGTTGGCATAGACGCTGACGCTTTCGCTGGCGGAATTGGAGCAGCCATCGGAATTGCGGATGCGGGCGTCGGCATCGCGGCCAGCCTGCTCGCAGTCGAGCGCCTGCGCGATCATCGCGTCGGCATCGAAATGTTGCGGATGCCACTGGTCGAACTCGCGCAATTCGCGCGCCATCCGCTCGGGATCGGCGAGTCCCGCGGCCGGATCGGTTTCGGTGTAACGAGCAATCGTGCAGGCGTGCTCGACCGTCGCCGCGAGGCTGGCTTCGGAGAAATCGCCGGTGCTGGCCGAACCCTTGCGCTGGCCGAAATAGACGGTCAGCGAGACGCCGCGATCGCGGGTCGATTCCACCGTCTCCACCGCGCCCATCCGCACCGAAGTGCTGAGCCCCCGCGATTCCGAGCAATCGACTTCGGCCTGGGTCGCGCCACTGCTCTTGCACAGGTCCAGCACCCGCTGCGCCAGCGTCGACAGGGCCTCGATTCGTTGCGGACTGTCGTCAGTGGAATGGGCGATGGACAGGTCGGACGTGTTCAATGGCGTATCCTTGAGGCTTGAAACTGGAGATTAGTGGTGCGCGGTCGCGATTCCGAAACCGGTGAATTCCTTGGCGCCAGCCGCAGCCAGCAGCGGCGCGAAGCGCTGGACGTGCTGGAACTGGCGGAAACCCTGACCGGGCTTCCCGGTGGCCAGCTGGCGGCGCTGCCGATCCCGGAAGAACTGCTGCCGCACTTGAACGATGCCCGCCGCATCACCTCGCACATCGCCAAGAAGCGCCAGATCGCGTTTCTCGCCAAGCAGATGCGCCGCCAGGATGACGAAGCCCTGGATGCGATCCGCGACGCGCTGGACGCGCACAGCGAGGGATCCAAGCGCCAGGTCGCCGACATGCATCGCGCCGAGGAATGGCGCCTGCGCCTGATCGAAGGCGGCGATGACGCGATGGCGGCTTTCGTCGATACGCATCCGGACGCCGATCGCCAGCGTCTGCGCCAGCTGGTGCGCAACGCCAAGGACGAGGCCGCGCGCAACAAGCCGCCGCGCGCCTTCCGCGAACTGTTCCGCGAGATCCGCAGCGCGTTCGAGGGCGGCAACACCGCGTCGCACGATTTCGATGCCGACGTCGCCGACGACGATTCCAGCGACGCCTGAGCGCGCGGTTTTCACGCCTGCGTTCCGCCCACGGTCATCTCGCTGATCAGCAGCGACGGCTGGCCGACGCCGACCGGTACCGACTGCCCATCCTTGCCGCAGACGCCCACGCCATCGTCGAGCGCGAGATCGTGGCCGACCATCGTCACCCGCTGCATCGTCTCGGGACCGTTGCCGATCAGCGTCGCGCCCTTGACCGGCGCGGTGACCTTGCCATCCTCGATCAGATAGGCCTCGGTGGCGGAGAACACGTACTTGCCGCTGGTGATGTCGACCTGGCCGCCGCCGAAGTTCACCGCATACAGGCCACGCTTCACGCTGCGGATCATGTCTTCGGGCGAATGCGTGCCCGCAAGCATGTAGGTATTGGTCATGCGCGGCATCACGGTATGCGCGTACGACTCGCGACGACCGTTGCCGGTCGACTTCGCGCCCATCAGGCGCGCGTTGAGCGTGTCCTGCATGTAGCCGGTGAGCACGCCGTCTTCGATCAGCGTCGTGCAGTTGGTGGGCGTGCCTTCGTCGTCCATGTTGAGCGAACCGCGGCGACCGGCGAGCGTGCCGTCATCAACAATCGTCACGCCCGGCGACGCCACGCGCTGGCCCATGCGCCCGGCGTAGGTCGAGGTGCCCTTGCGGTTGAAATCGCCTTCCAGGCCGTGACCGACCGCCTCGTGCAGCAGCACGCCGGTCCAGCCGTTGCCGAGCACCACCGGCATCACGCCGGCCGGCGCATCGACCGCCTCGAGATTCAGCAGCGCGGCGCGCAAGGCCTCGCGCGCGAATTTTTCCGGCTTGCCGTTGCCCAATAATTCTTCGTACGAATAGCGTCCGCCGAATCCCGCATAGCCGGATTCGCGGCGACCGTTCTGCTCGACGATCACCTGCACGTTCATCCGCACCAGAGGACGCACGTCGGCGGCGAGCACGCCTGCGCTGTTGGCGACGAGCACGGTGTCGACGCCACCGGAGATCCCGACCATCACCTGCTTCACGCGCGGATCGAGACTGCGCACCAGGGCATCGACCTTGCGCAAGGCATCGACCTTGGCATCGTTCGACAAGGCATCGACGGGGTCGAGCGCGGGATACAACGCGCCCTGCGTGCGCGACACCAGCGCCTGCGGCGCATGGAGCCCGCCATCGCGGGCGATCGCGCGCGCGGCGCCAGCGGCTTCCAGCAAGGCCTGCGCGCTGATGTCGCCGGAATAGGCAAAACCGGTCTTCTCGCCACTGATCGCACGCACGCCGACGCCCTGGTCGATGGAGTGCGCGCCGTCCTTGACGATGCCGTCCTCGATGCTCCAACTCTCGCGTCTGGCGTGCTGGAAATAGAGGTCGCCGAAATCGATGCCCTTGCCCATCAGCGCGGCGAATGCGGGATCGAGTCGTTGCAGGTCGAGCCCGGACGGAACCAGCAAGGTGGAACTGGCGATCTGGAGCGGATTTTGCATGGATTTCCCGGCAGGAAACGAGGAAGCGATCATCTCATGTCGGGATGAAAGCGCGGAAAATCAAGCGCCAGCGCACGCGGAGCCAAACAATCGCCCGGGGCGTGGGTGGCCTGTCTCGGGTGCGACCGTTCCGCCGCATGGATGCGGCGGACGAGCCTACATGGATGTATTCACGGCGTGTCGCGCACGGGATAGGCCACCCGCGACCGCAAGGGCGATTGCGAAACACTCACCGCGCAGGCGCTTGCGCCGCCGCTTTCCCGGTTTCCTGCACTTTCGGATCGCTCCACGGCCCGGTGACGCGATAGGTCTTTTCGGCCATCTGGCTGAAGGGCTTGCGCAATACCGCCCCGGCCACCGCGCCGATCGCCGCGCCCACCGGACCGCCGGTCAACGCGCCGACCGCGGTCAGGACGTTGCCGGTCTTGGGATAGACATGAATGGTCTGGTCGAACTGCTGCGCGGCCATGTCCGCCGCACCCTCGATGCGGATGTCGGCCGCCGATCCCTTGATCGCCAGGTTGTTGCTGTGCGCCTTGCCGCCGTCGAAACGGATGTCGCCGGTGACGCTGTTGAAACGGAAGCCGCTGTCGAAGAAATCGTGGAAGTCGAGCGTGAGCCGGCGCGGCAACTGGGCGAGGCTGAGCAGGCCGAGCACGCGACCGACGCCGGGCTGCACCTTCACCAGTTGCCCGTCGCGCATGTCGATGTTCATCGATCCCGCCAATGTCGCGCCGCTGGCATCAATCGGTGCGCCGGGCCAGCGCAGGTCGAGCAGCACGCTGCCCTTGCCGTCGCCGAGTTGTCCTTTCATTCCCAATCCGTCGAGCAGCGCACCGAAATCCTGGGTATCGAGCCGGGCCTGTACGCGCGTCTGTGCGGCGCGCCCCGTTCCAAGCCAACTGCCGGTGGCGGCGAGATGCTGCTGGCGCGATTGCAGGTCGAGTCGATCCACCTGCAATCCGCCGGCGACCTGGTGCGTGCGCAACACCGCGGTGTTGAATGCAAGGGCACCGATGCGCAAGTCGTTGATATCGAGTGCCAACGGCGGAATGTGCGCGGGATCGATGTCGTTGCTTGAAGAAGACGCCGATGCCGTCGCTGCCGCACCGCCCGGCGACGACGTCCAATGCACGCGATCGAACTTGCCGCTGATGGTGGCATTGCTTGCATTGGGAATCGTCAACTGCCCTTGCAAGGCATCCCCCTGCACCTGCACCAGATAACCGTTGCCGCTCGGCGTCATCCGCAGGCGCGATGCCGGGAATGTCGCTGCACCCAGCAACAGGCGATCGGTGGTGATGTCCAGGCGTTTGAGGGAGAAGGAACTGTCATCGCCACCGGTCATCGCCAGCCATGCCGGCGCATCCAGGCTCGGAGCATGCCCGGTCACCACCAGCCCGGAATCGGGCGGCGTTTCGGGACTGCCGTCGCCCATCGCCATGGCGATGCCGGTGTGACCGTTCGCGCTGCGCGCGCGCACGTTCACGACGCGACCCAGCTTCACTCCGATCTCGCCCTGCCCCAGCGGCAGCGGCAAGGTGATGACGGAAGGCATCGTCGTTGCCGCGACCTTCGCGAATGGCGCGGGGAGATCAAGCTTCGTTCCCAACAGGTCCGAGCGCAACTCGACATGGTTGACCGTCGTCGCGCTCGCGCCCTTCGGCACGTCCACCGCCACCGTCCAGCGCGAACGTCCATCGACATGCGGCTGCATCCATTTCAGGTCGGGCACGCGCGCCAGCAATTCGCGCGCACCGAACGTGCCTTCGAGCGCGGCTTCGAACACGTTGCCGTGGTCGCGGACATCGCCACCCGCGCGCAGGTCGAGCGTGCCCGGCTGGCCTTCGTGCACCACGTTCAAGCCATCGGCGACGAAACCGCTGCGATCGTATTTCGCACTGCCTCGCACGTTGTCGAAGCGCAGGCCATATTCACGATGCGCGAGCTTGGCGCCGTCCAGCATGGCGATGCCGTCTAGCTTGTAGGGCAGATCGTCGTGGAACGGCAGGAACAGGGTGAGGCTGGTGCGCGCCGGGCCGCCGACATCGAGTTGCGCGAACACCGATCCGAGATCCTTCTCCAACGGACTCTGGCGCAGCATCTCCAGCATCTGCTTGGCGTCGCCATTGCCATCGGCCTTGATGGTCAACTCGGCCTTGTCGAAATTGGGAATGTCGGCCACCGCATGGGTGACGTTGACCCCGGCGATGGTGCCATCGGTTTCGATGTGCATGCCGGCGCCGAGGAATTGCACGTGCGTGAGCTTGCCGCGCAATTCGGGCCAATCGGGCTGGAACTTCAACACCGCGTCGCGGACGTCGGCATCGACTTCGAACAGGCCGCTGTTGTTGCGGAACGGCCAGTCGTCGAGATCGCCGGACACCACTGCGTGCGCGCGTTCGATATGGCCGCCGACCAATGCCATGTTCAACCAGTCGACGGTCGCCTTCGGCATCATGTAGTTCACCCAGTAGCCGTGCGATGCCGTCACCGGCGTCTGGCTGGTGACATCGGCGGCGATGCCGATCAGCGGTCGGGTGCCATCGCCCTGCCAGCGCAAGCCGCCGCGCGCATCCACCGAGACGTCGGGCGATGACAGATGCAAGGCGTCGGTGCCGAAACCGAAACCATCGCCATCGCGATACCAGACGATGTTGCCGTTGGGCTGGTATGTGTGCGGCACGCCGAAACCGCTGGGCCAATCGAAGGTGAAACGACTTGTCGGATCGAGCGCCAGCGCGCCGCCATCGCGATCGCCGACCATGCGCCCGCTCACGCCGCTCACGCCCGGGGCATGGCCAACCGCGCGGAAGCCGACACGATCGGCTGTTGCGGTCACGCGCGGCTGGTCCGCGCTTCCGGCCAGGCGCACGTCACGCAGGCTGCCCTGCGGCTGCGCTTCCGCCAGCCAGCGCGCGAGACCCGCGGGAACCCGGTCCGACAATGCCGCGATCGACGCCACCATCGGCAGATCGACGCGCGCCACCGCGGCCGAAAGACGATCGCCGCCTGCAACGCTCAAACCATCCAGCGCCTGCGTCGTGCCCGCACGGGTGATGGTGAGCGTCGGCACGTCCATGCGCCAATCCGTGCCGGAATGGCGATAACCGGCCAACCCTTGCACGCGCTGCAACAGCACCGGCGTGGCGGTCGATCCCGGTGTGCTCGAACGCAACAGCACATCGCTGAAATCGCTGCGGCTCACCAATTTCGTCACCCGGCGTGCGCCCACGTCCAGCCACGCCTCGCCGCTGCCGTGGCCACCGGCCAGCGCGACGCCGAACAACTGCAGGAAGCCCTGGTAACCCTTCAGGTCGAGACCGCGACTGCCGACATAGACGCGACCGTCGCCACTGTGGCGATCGAAATCCATCGTGGCGAAGGTTGGCGTCGCGACGCCCTTCAGCCAGCCGCGCATGCCGACGCGCACGCGCGCGCCGTTGACCTGCGTACGGACGTCGATGCGCGGAATGTCGGCGTGCAATCCCAGCGAATGCGCATCCAGCGTCAGGCTGCCGCCGATCACCTGCAACTCGCCCAGCGGTTCGAGCGTGGTCAGCGGATCGCCACCATTGGTCTGCCCCGGCAAACCGCGCACATGCCAGGTGCCATCGTCGTCGCGCTGCAGGTTGACGTGGATGCCGCGCAGGCGCAGTTCGGTGAGGCGATTGCCCGGCAGCCAGCCGGTGTACTGGGAGACCAGCAATTCGGCATCGCCGAGCCGCAACGGATTGTCAGGCGAACCGACGGTGAGATCGCGCAACGACAACAAGGGACCACGACGCGTCCAGTGCGCGTGCACGCTGGAGAACTGCACCGGGCGTCCAGCGCGTTCGCTCAACCATGCGCGCACTTCGTTCGGGTGTTCTTCGATCCATGGCATCACCCGGCTCAACGCCGCGGTGAGCAACGCCAGCAACAACAGGCACACACCGATCGCGTAATAGAGCGATTTGCCCGCGAGGTGGATATGCCGCCGCATCAGAACGGGGTCTTACAGCAGGACGACATCGTAGTGCTCCTGCACGTACTGGTCGTCCTGCTGGAAGCGGATCGACTTGCCGAGGAATTCCTCGAGCTCGGCGACGGCGGTCGATTCTTCCTCGGTGATGCGATTGACCACCGCCGGCGACGCGATCACCAGCAGGCGCTCGGCATCGAACTGGCGCACGGCCCGGGTGATCTCGCGGAAGATTTCGTAGGTCACCGTTTCCGCGGTCTTCAGCGTGCCGCGGCCATTGCAGGCCGGACACGGTTCGCACAACTGACGCTCCAGCGATTCCACCGTGCGCTTGCGCGTCATCTCGACCAGGCCGAGCGGCGAGAAATCGTAGACGGTGGTCTTGGCGTGGTCTTTCGACAGCGACTTCTCCAGCATCCGCAACACCTGGCGGCGATGCTCGGGATCGTGCATGTCGATGAAGTCGATGATGATGATGCCGCCGAGGTTGCGCAGGCGCAGTTGCCGCGCCACCGCCTGTGCCGCTTCGAGATTGGTGCGATAGACGGTTTCCTCGAGCGTGCGCTGGCCGACGAAACTGCCGGTGTTGACGTCGACCGTGGTCATCGCCTCGGTCTGGTCGATGACGAGGTAGCCGCCCGACTTCAGCGGCACTTCCTTCTGCAGCGCGCGCTGGATCTCGTCCTCGACGCCGTAGAGATCGAAGATCGGACGCGCGCCGCTGTAAAGCTCGATGCGTTCGGCAAGGCCCGGCATGTATTGCGCGGCGAACACCCGCAGCTTCTCGCAGGTTTCGCGCGAATCCACCTTCACCTTCTCGACGTCGCGACGCATCAGGTCGCGCACCGCGCGCATCGGCAGGCTCAGGTCGTCGTAGATGCAGGTGCCCACCGGCGCGTTGCGCGCGCGCTCCTCGACCAGGCCCCACACCCGCGACAGATAGGCGATGTCTTCGGCCAGCGCTTCCGCCGGCTGTCCTTCGGCATTGGTGCGGATGATGAAACCGGAACCGCCGGTCATCGCCAGCTCGCTGACCAAGCCCTTCAATCGTGCGCGTTCGGCATCGTCCTCGATGCGCGCCGACACGCCGACCACTTTCGACTGCGGCAACATCACCAGGTAGCGCGACGGCACGCTCAGCTGCATCGTCAAACGCGCACCCTTGCTGCCGATCGGGTCCTTGACCACCTGCACCACGATGTCCTGGCCATCGCGCAGCAGTTCGGTGATCGGTCGGGTTGGAGGCGCCGGGGTTTCGGCAGCGGTGGCGCCGTCTTCGTTCGGGATCGCCGGCATCGCCCGCAGGATGTCGTTGGCGTGCAGGAAGGCCGCGCGCGCCAGGCCGATGTCGACGAAAGCCGCTTGCATCCCCGGCATCACCCGCTGGACCTTGCCCTTGTAGATGTTGCCGACGACGCCGCGACGCCAGCCGCGTTCGATGTGCAATTCCTGCAGCATGCCGTTCTCGACCACGGCGACGCGGGTTTCGCGCGGAGTGACGTTGACCAGGATTTCTTCGGTCATGGCCAGACTCCTGCTTGCGCCAACAGACGTGATGTTTCCGCCAGCGGCAGGCCCATCACCCCGCTGTGGCTGCCATCGAGATGGGTGATGAAGACCTGCGCCGCGCCCTGGATGCCGTAGGCGCCCGCCTTGCCCTGCCACTCGCCGGTGTCGAGATACCAGTCGAGCACGGTCGCCGGAAGTTCGCCGAACGTGACCGTCGATTTCGACACTACCTGCAACTCCCGGGAGGCGGACACCAGCCACACGGCGGAAATCACCGTATGCGGGCGACCGGCGAGCAGTTGCAACATGCGGGCGGCATCATCGCGATCGACGGGCTTGCCGAAAACAATGTCGTCCAGCACCACTTCGGTATCGGCGGCAAGCACCCAGGCATCGCGCTGTCCGGAGAGCTGCAGCAAGCCCGCGCCGGCCTTCTCGCGAGCGACGCGGCGGACATAATCCTCCGGCGGTTCGCCTTCGGCGCGGACTTCGGGAACGTCGAGATCGAGCACGCCGAACGCCAGCCCCAGACGGGCCAACAGTTCCGACCGGCGAGGGGAGCGCGAGGCAAGATGCAGCATGGTGCAAGGATACCGTGCGAGGGCCGCCCGGCCTCCCCCGGCGGCTGAACACCGGGCAACATTTCCGGGCCACCCAACCCCGTCGCGAATCACTAACCGTTAACCAGTCATGTACCAACGTGAACTTTTCAGGAGCCCACCATGCGTCCGTTTCGCCCGCTCGCACTTTCCCTCGCCCTTGCCGCCCTTGTCCCCATGACTCTCGACGCCCAGCCCACCCCGCAAGCCACCATCGCCAACAGCGACGGCACCCTGCTCTCGGTCTCGGCCGACGGCTCTTCCAAGCGCGTCCCCGACGTGGCGACGATCTCGACCGGCGTGGTCACCCGCGCCGCCGATGCCAACGCCGCGATGCGCGATAACGCCAACCAGATGACCAAGGTGATGGCCGCCATCAAGGCCGCCGGCGTCGCCGAGCGCGACATCCAGACCAGCGGCGTGAACCTCAATCCGAACTACAACTACACGCCCAACAAGCCGCCGAAGATCACCGGCTACGAGGCACGCAATACCGTCAGCGTGAAGGTGCGCGACATCGCCAAGCTCGGCAAGGTGATGGACAGCCTGGTCGCGGCCGGCGCCAACGATCTCAATGGCCCGTCGTTCGAAGTCGACAAGCCGGACGAGGCCTATGACGAGGCACGCCGTGGCGCGCTGGAGAAGGCGCAGGCGCGTGCGGAGATGTACGCCAAGGCGCTGGGCCTGCGCGTGCGCCGGATCGTCAGCATCGACGAGAGTGGGTCGAGCTTCCCGCGCCCGATCCCGATGATGGCGATGAAGGCGATGGCAGCAGCGGCACCGGCGGCCGACACCGAAGTCTCGCCGGGCGAAGCCAACCTCTCGGCACACCTCAACGTGGTGTTCGAGCTGGGGCGCTAAGTACGCGCACCGCAGCGGGTGGCCGGTTGCGCCACCCGCTTACGTTCCCTTGCAAGCAGTCGATTGATCGGCGCACTGTCGAAGTGCGCGACCCCAACCCCGTTGTCGCGCGTCGCGCGTTGTAGTCCACAGGCTCAACAAACCGGAGGTGGATCATGCAGTCGCAAACGCTCGCGTTGTCCCGCGCCAGGACCCTGCAACAGGACGATCGGCTCGATTTCGCCCGCATCGGCGCCTTCAGCGCCGTCATCGCCATCCACGTGATCGCCGCCGGATTGCTGCTCGCGCCGACGCGCATTCCCGATCCCGGGCGCATCGAGCAACGCACGCCAATCATCATCGTTCTGCCCGCGACGCCCCCACCCCCGCTGGTTCCGGTCGACGTGACCCATCGTCCACCGCGGATGACGCCTGATCCCGTAACACGGCCGCCCACGGTGACTCCGCCGACCGGGACGAACACCGCGGTCGCGAGCAATGACGCGCCTCCGATTGCCGCCAGCACGGATTCGACATCCGGCACGGTGGTTGCAAGCGGTGGTGGCACGACCGAAGCCGTGGTCGAGCCGAAGACCGAGATTCCAACATTACGCGGATCGCAACTCGCCTATGCGAGCGCGCCCGCACCCGTCTATCCGCGCAATGCCCTTCGCGACAATATCGAAGGCACGGTGATCCTGGAGGTGACGGTGGACGAGAACGGCAAGCCGATCGATGTCGTGATCGCGACCAGCAGCGGCTCGCGCGAACTCGATCGCGCCGCGCGCGAACAGGTGTTGCGTGCATGGCGCTTCCAGCCAGCGATGCAGAACGGCCATGCCGTGCGCGCGATCGGCCGGGTGCCGGTGAACTTCACGCTCAATCGCTGAGGGGTGGCACGCGCTGGCTCGACGCATGGCCAGCGCGTGTTGTTTCATGCACGGTGGTACGGGTGATTCCCCAGGATCGACACCGCGCGATACAGCTGCTCCGCCACCAGCAATCGCACCAGCATGTGCGGCAACGTCAGCGGCCCCAGCGACCAGTGCTCGTCGGCGCGCGCGATGACGTCGGCAGCGTGCCCTTCCGGCCCGCCGATCAGGAAAACGAGATCGCGCCCCTGCCCGCGCCAGTGTTCCATGCGCTGTGCCAGCTGTTCCGAACTGTGGGCCTTGCCGCGCCCGTCGAGCGCGACCACCCACGTGCCGCGCGGAATCGCCCCCAGCACGCGGGCGCCTTCATCGCTCATCGCGCGCGCGGCATCGCGACCCTTGCCACGCACGCCGGGCTCGACCTCCACCAGTTCCAGTGGAAGTCCATGCAGCAATCGTTTCTGGTAATCGGCGAACCCCTGTGCAACCCACGCGGGCGCGTGTTCGCCGACGGCGATCAGTTTCGCCTTCAAGCAGACTCGGAGGGCGGCTCGTCACCGACCGTCCACAGTCGCTCCAGCGCGTAGAACTCGCGCACGCGCGGCAGCATCACGTGGGCGACCACGTCGCCGAGATCGACCAGCACCCACTCGGCTTCGCGCTCGCCTTCGACGCCCAGCGGCTGGCAGTCGAGCTTCTTCGCTTCGCGCACCACTTCGTCGGCGATCGACTTGACGTGGCGCGTCGACGTGCCCGAAGCGATCACCAGGTAATCGCAGACGCTGGTCTTGCCGCGGACATCGATCTCGACGATGTCGTTGGCCTTGAGGTTCTCGACCGCGGTGCGGACGTGCTTGAGCAAAACATCCACCGGTGGCGGCGGATTGGGGAGCTGGGTCTTGATGACGTGCGCTTGATTGTTGGCCAAAGTCGGGCTTCCGGGGACTCGGGCCAATTATAAATGTCCGGGCGGCGGGGTCGCAGCCGGCCCCATACAGGCGGGGTCATACAAGCAATTCCGGACGATATAGCCGGCGACCGCGGGCGGCACCCAGTCCTGCCAGGGCTCGCCTGCGGCGATGCGCCGGCGCAGCTCGGTGGCCGATTCCGGCGTGGCCGGCTGGCGCAGGCGGAAGGCCAGCCCGGCAGGCGCGCCGTGCAGGGCCTGGGCGGACGCGGTGAAACGCGGGCCGAACTCGGCTGCCAGTTCCGGCGACATCGCCGCATCCAGGTCGAAACCGGGCCGCTCGGCGATGACGAAATGCGCGAACTTCGGCAGCTCCCGCCATTCCTTCCAGGTCGGCAGGCCGAGGAAACTGTCGGCCCCGACCAGCAGCGCCAGCGGCGCGCGATCGCCGATCTCCCCACGCAATTCGCGCAGGGTATCGATGGTCCAGGATGGTGTGTCGCGATGCAGTTCACGCGCGTCGACATCGATGCTTTCGAGGCCGGCGACCGCCAGTTCGCACATCCGTGCGCGGTCGTCGGCGGCAGCGGATGTGGGTCCTTTGTGCGGCGGATCGCGTGCCGGCAACAGCGATACCTCGGCATGCAGCACATCGCGCGCATGCAGTGCCACCGCGAGATGGCCGTTGTGGATCGGATCGAAGGTGCCGCCGTAGAGGATGCGCAGCGTCACGTCAGGCGTGTACGGCGATCAGCTTGAACGCTCGCGGCTCGGCGACCGCCAGCAGCACGCGTTCCAGCAACTGCCAGGGATCGCCCGGTGCGCGCCCTTTCGACGCGCGATCGACCCGCCCGATTTCGGCGAGCAATGCGTCCCAGTGTCCCGCCGCATGGCGACCCAGCGCGCGCTTGTACACCGCCTGCTTGCTGTCCCAGACGCGCTGCGCCTTGAACTCCGCCATCAGGTTGCCGCCGCGCGCCTGCACCCGCGACAACGCGGCGAGGCGCTGCAGCTCCATCACCACCATGCCGAGCAATGCCGGGACCGCCAATCCTTCCGCACGCAACGTCGCGAGCATGCGCGCCACCTGCGCCGGCTGTCCGACCAGTGCGGCATCCACCAGGCGGAACACGTCGAAACGCGCAGCATCGGCGACCAGTGCGTCCATCCGTTCGACGCCCAGCACTTCGCCGGGATCGACCAGCAGCGCGAGCTTGTCGATTTCCTGCGCCGCCGCCAGCAGGTTGCCTTCGGTACGCCCGGCCAGGTGCTCCACTGCATCACGATCGGCCTGCACGCCGCGCATGCGCAGGCGGCGCTCGATCCATTCGCTCCATTCGTGCGGCTTCACCGGCCATGCGATCGCGATGTGGCCAATGCGGGCGATGGCTTCGCTCCACTTGCCGGCGTGCGCCTTGCTCCATTCGTTGGCGGTCACCAGCAGGATGGTATCGGCGGGCGGATCGGCACAGAACGTCGAAATCACTTCGGCGCCGTCCTTGCCCGGCTTGCCGGTGGGCAGTCGCAGGTCGATCAGCCGCAACCGGCTGAACAAGCCCATCGCCTGGAAGCTCGCGCTGACCTCGTCCCAGTCGAAGCTGCGGTCGTCGGCCTCGAAGACTTCACGCTCGGTGCAGCCCTCGGCGCGCGCTTTCGCCCGAACGGCATCGGCGGCTTCCAGGACCAGCAACGGCTCGGCACCGGCGATCAGATAGGCCGGGCGCAACGGTTCGCGTTCGAGCTGTGCCGCCAGTCGGTCGGGCTTGAGTTCCACTCGGTCCTGCCAGCGCGCCCGTTACTGGCCTTGGCGGTTGATCTTGCGCGAGACCGCGTCGATCCGGCGCATCACCGACGCCGCCATGTCGCGGCGCATTTCCTTCGCCAGCAACTCGTGTTCGCTGGCCTTGCCGACGGCGTCGGCCGCGGGCGCGACGTAATCGCGGGTGAGCTCGATCGCCTGCTGCGGCACCACGTCCTTGCCGTTGGCGCCGCGCAGGGCAAAGATCACCGCATAGCGCAGGCTGAACTCCTGGGCACGGCCGTACTGGTCGAGCGAGATCGGGATATCACCCCAGCGTTCGGAAATCACTTCCAGCGTCGCCACGCCAACCGATTCCTTGGGGTCGGCCGGGACCGCGCCCGCACGCGTCATCGATTCCGACAGCATTTCCGCCAGCGGACTGTAGGGATCCGCGCTGACAACGCGCACCGGGCCGAGGTCGGACGGCAACTGCACCGCATCGCGCAGATGGAATCCACAGCCGGACAGGGCCAGGGCAAGCACGGATACAACGAACACGGAAACAGCCGGTTTCTTCATGGGCTCGGGATCGCGATGCGGTCGGGAGGCGCCAGTGTAGCGCCGCGACCGGGAACGGGCTTTAAAGGCCGGCTCTCCGGTCAGCCTGCGACAATATTGACGATCTTCCCCGGCACCACGATCACCTTGCGCACCGTCTGCCCTTCGAGGAACTTCGCGGTGTTGGGCTCCGCCATCGCCGCGGCCTCGACCGCCTCGCGCGGGGCATCCACTGCCATCTCGATGGTGCCGCGCAGCTTGCCGTTGACCTGCACCGCCAGCGTCACGCTGGTGCGGACCAGTGCGCTCGGGTCGGCCTGCGGGAACGGCACGTCTTCCAGCACCGTTTCCGGATGGCCCAGCGCCTGCCACAGCGCGTGGCTGATGTGGGGCGTGACCGGGTTGAGCATCAGCACCAGCGCATCCAGCGCCTCGTGCCAGACCGCGCGACCCTGCGGGCTGTTGTCGTCGTAGCGCGAGATCGCGTTGAGCAACTCCATCAGCGCGGCGATCGCGGTGTTGAAGCTGTGGCGACGGCCGTAGTCGTCGCCGACCTTGGCGATGGTTTCGTGGACCTGGCGACGCAGCGTGCGCTGGGCATCGTTCAACTGCGCGGCATCGAGCTCGGGATGATCCGGCCCCTCGACGTGGCGATGCACTTCGCGCCAGACCCTGCGCAGGAAGCGGCTCATGCCTTCGACGCCGGCCTCGCTCCATTCCAGCGACTGCTCCAGCGGCGCCGCGAACATCGAGAACAGGCGCACGGTGTCGGCGCCGTACTGCTCGACCAGCACCTGCGGATCGACGCCGTTGTTCTTCGACTTCGACATCTTCTCGGTGCCGCCGATCTGCACCGGCTTGCCGTCCGACTTCAAGGTCGCGCCGACGATGCGCGCGCGCTCGTCGCGCTCGAGCTCGACATCGGCGGGATTGATCCACTCCTTCCGGCCATCCTCGCCTTCGCGATAGAAGGTCTCGGCGATCACCATGCCCTGCGTCAGCAGGCGCGTCGCCGGCTCGTCGCTGTGGACCATGCCGGTATCGCGCAGCAGCTTGTGGAAGAAGCGGAAATACATCAGGTGGAGGATGGCGTGCTCGATGCCGCCGATGTACTGATCGACCGGTAGCCAGTAATTGGCGCGATCGTCCACCATGTCCTTCGCGCCCGGCGAGGTGTAGCGCGCGTAGTACCAGCTCGACTCCATGAAGGTGTCGAAGGTGTCGGTCTCGCGCTCGGCCGCGCCACCGCACTGCGGGCATGTCGTCTTGCGCCACTCGGGATCGGCCTTGATCGGCGATCCGGTACCCATGAATTCGACGTCTTCCGGCAGCACCACCGGCAGCTGGTCTTCCGGCACCGGCAGCGCGCCGCACTTGGCGCAGTAGATCACCGGGATCGGGCAACCCCAATAACGCTGGCGCGACACACCCCAGTCGCGCAGGCGGAAATTCACCCGGCGCTGGCCGCGGCCATCGGCTTCGAATTCCTTGGCCAGCGCATCAAAGGCCTGGTCGTAGTCCATGCCGTTCAAGTCGCCGGAGTTGATCAGCCAGCCACGCTCGGTCGCCGCGCCGTCATCGTTGATCGAACGCAGGTAATCGGAAACGACCTGTACCGCAGCGTCGTTTTCATAAACGTCGAGCGCGGTCTGCACGCCGAGCGCCGCCTGCATCACGTCGGAATGCTTCTGTTCGTGTGCGGAGATTTCCTCCAGCGCGTCGCGCACCGCCAGCGGAACGATGACCGGCTTGATCGGCAGGCCGTAGGCCTTGGCGAACTCCCAGTCGCGTTCGTCATGCGCCGGCACCGCCATCACCGCGCCAGTGCCGTAGCCCATCAGCACGAAATTGGCGACGTAGACCGGCACGTCATCGCCGGTGATCGGATGGATCGCCCATTGGCCGGTGGCCATGCCGCGTTTTTCCTGCGTCTCCAGCTCGGCTTCGGACACGCCACCCTGCTTGAGGTCGGCGATGAAGGCGGCGAGTTCCGGATTGTTGGCGGCGGCCTTCTTCGCCAGCGGATGTTCGCCGGCGATGCTGATGAAGGTCACGCCCATCAAGGTGTCGGGGCGCGTGGTGAACACCGTCAACGGTTCGACTTCGCCATCGACGCGGAACTGGATTTCCAGGCCTTCGCTGCGGCCGATCCAGTTGCGCTGCATGGTCTTGACCGAATCCGGCCAGCCCGGCAGTTCGTCCAGGCCATCGAGCAACTGCTGCGCGTAATCGGTGATGCGCAGGAACCATTGCGGGATCTCGCGCTTCTCCACGATCGCGCCGGTACGCCAGCCGCGACCATCGATCACCTGCTCGTTGGCGAGCACGGTCTGGTCGACCGGATCCCAGTTCACCACCGCGTTCTTGCGATAGGCGATACCCTGCTTCATCAAGCGGGTGAACATGCGCTGTTCGTGCACGTAGTAATCGGGACGGCAGGTCGCGAACTCGCGCGACCAGTCGATCGCGTAGCCCATGCTCTTGAGCTGGGCGCGCATGTGCTCGATGTTGGCGTAGGTCCACTTCGCCGGCGCCGTCTTGTTCTTGATCGCGGCGTTTTCCGCCGGCAGGCCGAAGGCGTCCCAACCCATCGGCTGCAACACGTTGAAGCCGGTCATGCGCTTGTGGCGGCTGATGACGTCGCCGATGGTGTAGTTGCGGACATGGCCGACATGCAGCGCGCCCGACGGATACGGCAGCATCGACAGGCAGTAGTACTTCGGCTTGCTTTTGTCTTCCGTCACCTCGTAGGCATGCCGCGCCTCCCAATACCGCTGGGCGGCGGATTCGACCAGGATCGGGTCGTAATGGCTGGGTTCGGCGGGATGCTGTTGTTCGGTCACGACGGAAACATGCAGGAAATCGGTCTGCCAGACTACCGCAGTGCAGCACCGGCGTCATGCCAAAGCCCGATATGCCAACATCGAAGCACTCCCCGGGGACCACCGCCATGCATCGCCTGCCCGCTGCCCTCCTGCTGGTATTTGCCGCCACGCCGGCCATTTCCGCGGAGACCGCGACTGCGCCCACGCCCGTCGTCCTCCACTGCGGCCATCTGGTCGATACCGTCGCCGGTCGCCTGCTCGGCGAGACCACGGTCGTCACCGAGGGCAAGCGCATCCGCCAGGTCCAGGCCGGCCGCATCGACATCCCCGGCGCGCGCACCATCGAGCTCGGCGGCGCCACCTGCCTGCCCGGCCTGATCGACAGCCATACCCATCTCACCAGCGAGACCAGCCCGACCGGCTACACCGACCAGTTCCGCCTGAACCCCGCCGACTACGCCATCCGCTCAACCGTGTACGCCCGGCGTACGCTCGACGCCGGCTTCACCACCGTGCGCAACCTCGGCGATTCCGCCAACACCTCGATCGCGCTGCGCAACGCCATCAATGCCGGCATCGTGCCCGGCCCGCGCATCTTCACCGCGGGCGGCGCGATCGGCACCACCGGCGGCCACGCCGACGACACCGACGGCTATCGCGCCGACCTGCAAGGCGATCCCGGCCCCAAGGACGGCATCATCAACAATGTCGACGACGCCTACAAGGCGATTCGCCAGCATTACAAGGACGGCGTCGACGTCATCAAGATCATGCCCTCGGGCGGCGTGCTCGACGAGAGCAGCAGCGTCGACAACGCACAGATGACCATCGAGGAGATCAAGGCCATCGTCGCGGCCGCGCACGATTACGGCTTCACCGTCGCCGCGCACGCGCACGGCGCCGAGGCGATCCGGCGCGCGGTGATCGCCGGCGTCGACTCGATCGAACACGGCACCTTCATGGACGACGCCGACATGAAGCTGATGAAGGAACACGGCACCTGGTACGTCCCGACCATCGTCGCCGGCAAATACGTGCAGGAAATGGCCAACGTTCCTGGCTACTACCCGGCGCAGGTCGCGGCGAAGGCAAAACAAGTCGGACCGATCATCCAGGCCACCGCGGGCAAGGCCTACAAGGCTGGGGTGAAGATCGCCTTCGGCACCGACGCCGCGGTCTATCCCCACGGCCGCAACGCGCAGGAATTCGCCTACATGGTCGAAGCCGGCATGCCGCCGATGTTCGTGCTGCAGGCGGCGACCACGCACGCCGCGGAACTTCTGAAGAAGTCCAAGGATCTCGGCAGCGTCGAAGCCGGCAAGCTCGCCGACGTGATCGCGGTCGAAGGCAATCCGCTCGACGACATCAAGCGGATGCAGAAGGTCGGCTTCGTGATGAAGGATGGCGTGGTGTATCGCCTCAACGGCCAAACCCCGTCCCCGTGAACAACGACGGGAATGCCACCGGCAATCCTTTCGAAATCGCCTTCGAACTTCCACCCAGGGGCAGCCGGCGATCCTCGGAATCCGTCCACGCCCAATTGCGCGCTGCAATCCTCGACGGCCGATTGGTTCCGGGAACAAGACTCCCCGCCGAACGCCAGTCCGCGGCTTTCTTCGGCGTCTCCAGGAATACCATCGCCCGCGTCTATGCACGGCTGGCAGTGGAAGGACTGGTACTGCCGCGGCATGGATCCGGCACCTACGTCGCGACTAAGCAACAACGGCCACGGCGCGATCCCGCTTCCACGCGACTCACGACCGATCCGCGCCTGAACCCGTTGTGGTTGCAGCCGGAGCTGATCCAGGGACTCGGCTTCTGGCACGACAACCCGCATGCAGCATCGTCGCGGACAGCCCCATCGCTGGATTTCCGTCCTGCACTGGTCGATCCGCGATTGTTCCCGTTCGAGATATTTCGCCGCGTCAGCGTCAGGCAACTCCGGCGCATGGAACTCAAGCCACCCGTCTTCAAGAGTCCGCAGGGCAACCAGGGACATTTCCCGTTGCGGACCGCCATCGCGACGCACATCGGCGTCTCGCGCGCCGTGGTTTGCGAACCCGACGACGTACTCGTAACCGCAGGCGCCCAGCAGGCGTTCGACCTCCTCGCACGCACGCTGGTCAAACCGGGGATCACCACTGTCGCCATTGAAGATCCTGGCTATCCGCCCATGCGCGCGGCGTTTCTTGCGGCAGGCGCGAAAGTCGTTCCGGTACCGGTGGACGTGGAAGGACTGGTGGTCGATGCCCTGCCTGCTTCCGCGCACATCGTCTGCGTATGCCCCTCGCATCAATTCCCGTTCGGCGTATCGATGTCCGCGCAACGACGCGCAGCATTGCTCGCCTTCGCGCGAAAACACGGGGCCGTCATCATCGAGGACGACTATGACGGCGAATTCCGTTACGACGGCACTCCGTTGCAGGCATTGCGATCGACCGCGGCGGCGGACGACGTGTTCTACGTCGGCACCTTCTCGAAATGCATGCTGCCGGCGCTGCGGCTGGGATTCGTGGTAGCGCCGCGCTGGGCCATGCCGACGCTGGTCGCCGCGAAGAATTGCCTCGATTGGCATTGCCCGACCCTGACGCAAATGACGGTCGCGCGCTTCATCGCGGACGGACACCTGGCGCGTCACGTGCGCAAGCTCCGCAAGGTCTACAAGACGCGGCGGGACCTTGTCCGGGAAATGCTCCAGTCGTTGTTTCCAAGCGAACTCTCGCCGATGCCATCCCACTACGGAATGCACGTGGCGGCGTTCTCATCGGCGGGCAAGCATCTCGGGCGCGTCACCGCGCGCCTGGCGGAAACGAACGTGCAATTGCATTCGTTCGATCGCTATTTCCTCGACACGCCGACTTCCCAAGGCCTGGTGTTCGGTTATGGCGCCGTCGATCTCGACGGGATCGAGATGGGCCTGAAGGCATTGCGTCGCGCGCTCTGAATGCAGTCGCCTCCGATGGAGTGGCCCACTCCAGATTTCCCCGATTGGCCCAACTGGAAACCCGGGGAGTTTCCTACAGTCACGCCCTGAATCCGTAACAGGGAGAACGTCGTGATATCGAAATTGTTGTTGCGTGGAATCGTGTTCGTCGCTGCGCTTGCCTGTTTGCCACTTGCCGCTGCCACCGCACCCGTCAGGGATGGCGTCCACGATTTCGATTTTGCCCGCGGCGTCTGGCACACCCATGCCACCCAGGTGCTCGATCCGTTCGATGGCGGAACCCACACCGTGGTCATGGAAGGCACCAAGACGGCACGCCCGGTCTGGAACGGCCGCGCCTGGCTGGAGGAAATCGAAGCCGACGGCCCGAACGGGCATTGGGAGGGCGCAACCCTCTTCGTCTACAACGCCAAGGCCGGGCAATGGAGCCAGACTTACATCGACGGCGATTCTGGCGGGATCGAAGCACCGACCATCGGCAGCTTCAAGGATGGTCGTGGCGAGTTCTACGGCACGACGGTCCACGACGGACGGACCCTCCTGGTCCGCGGCGTCTGGTCCGACATCACGGCCAACGCCCATCGTTTCGAGATTTCCTATTCCCGCGACGGTGGCCGCACCTGGGCCACGGCGTTCAAGGCCGATCTGACGCGGCTGAAATGACTCGCGACTGTCGGGGACGAAACTGGCGCGGCAGAAAAACGAAAACCCCGGCTTCAGGCCGGGGTTTTCTTTCCAAATCAATTGCAACTTATTGATTTTGGTGGGCGGTACAGGGTTCGAACCTGTGACCCCTACCATGTCAAGGTAGTGCTCTACCGCTGAGCTAACCGCCCGCGTGGGTGCCACGCAAGGCCGACAAGTTTAACGGGCTGGCCGGATTTTCTCAACCACTGTTGCCCTATCCCGCCAATTCGGCGTCGCGCAGCCGGCGGATCTGGTCGCGCAGGCGCCCGGCCTCCTCGAATTCAAGGTCGCGGGCGTGCTGGTACATGCGTTGCTCCAGCTCGTTCACCCGCTTGTCGATCTGGGCTGCGGTCATCGTCGCGTAGTCCTCGCGCTCCTCGGCAACCCGGCGCTGCGAGACCTTGCCGCGCCCGCGGCGTCCCGGCGAATCGTCGCGTGCGCCGTCCATGACATCGAGCACCGCGGTGGTCACCGACTTCGGCGTGATCCCGTGCTCGAGGTTGTATTCGACCTGCTTCTGGCGGCGACGGTCGGTTTCGTCGATCGCCTTCTGCATCGAGTTGGTGATGCGGTCGGCATAGAGGATGGCCTTGCCGCGCAGGTTGCGCGCCGCGCGACCGATGGTCTGGATCAGCGAATTGGTCGAGCGCAGGAAGCCTTCCTTGTCGGCGTCGAGGATCGCCACCAGCGACACCTCGGGCATGTCGAGGCCTTCGCGCAGCAGGTTGATGCCGACCAGCACGTCGAACGCACCAAGGCGCAGGTCGCGGATGATCTCGACGCGTTCCACCGTCTCGATGTCGGAGTGCAGGTAGCGCACGCGCACGCCGTGTTCGCTCAGGTATTCGGTGAGGTTCTCGGCCATGCGCTTGGTCAGCGTCGTCACCAGCACGCGGTCGCCCATCGCCACGCGCAAGTTGATCTCCGACAGCAGATCGTCGACCTGCGTCGCCACCGGGCGGATTTCCACCTCGGGATCGATCAGTCCGGTCGGGCGCACCACCAGCTCGACCACGTTGTCGCCCGACTTCTCCTTTTCGTACGCTCCCGGCGTGGCGGACACGTAGACCGAACGCGGCGCGCGCTCCTCCCATTCCTCGAAACGCAGGGGGCGATTGTCGAGCGCCGACGGCAGGCGGAAGCCGAACTCCACCAGCGTTTCCTTGCGCGAACGATCGCCCTTGTACATCGCGCCGATCTGCGGAATCGTCACATGCGATTCGTCGACCACCAGCAGGGCATCGGGCGGCAGGTAATCGAACAGCGTCGGTGGCGGCTCGCCCGGCGCGCGTCCGGTGAGATGGCGGGAATAGTTCTCGATGCCGTTGCAGTAACCGACCTCGGCCATCATCTCGAGATCGAACTGCGTGCGCTGCTGCAGGCGTTGCGCCTCGACCAGGCGATTCTGCTCGTGCAGCAGCTTCAGGTGATCGGCCAATTCGATCTTGATGGTATCGACCGCGCGCAGGGTCGATTCGCGCGTGCTGGCGTAATGCGTCTTCGGATACACCGTGTAGCGCGGGATCTTGCGGCGGATCTCACCGGTCAACGGATCGAACAGCGACAGCGTCTCGATCTCGTCGTCGAACAGCTCGATGCGCAGGGCCTCGTCGTCGCTTTCCGCCGGATGCACGTCGATCACCTCGCCACGCACGCGATAGGTGCCGCGGCGCAGTTCGACGTCATTGCGGGTGTACTGCAACTCGGTGAGATGGCGGATCAGGTCGCGCTGGCCGATGCGCTCGCCGGTGGCGAGGATCAGGCGCAGCTTGAGGTAGTCCTCGGGATCGCCAAGACCATAGATCGCCGACACCGTCGCTACGACCAGCGCATCGCGCCGCGACAGCATTGCCTTGGTCGCCGACAGCCGCATCTGCTCGATGTGTTCGTTGAGCGAACTGTCCTTCTCGATATAGGTGTCGGAAGACGGCACGTAGGCTTCCGGCTGGTAGTAGTCGTAATAACTGACGAAATACTCGACCGCGTTGTGCGGGAAGAACGACTTGAACTCGCCGTACAACTGCGCCGCCAGCGTCTTGTTCGGCGCCATCACCAATGTCGGCCGCTGGATCTGCTGCACCACATTCGCGATGGTGTAGGTCTTGCCCGACCCGGTCACGCCGAGGAGCGTCTGCTGCGCCAGGCCGGCCTCGAACCCGGCGACCAGGCGTTCGATCGCCTGCGGCTGGTCGCCCGCGGGCTGGTAGGGGGAAACGAGCTGGAAACCGGCGTCTTCGGACATGGGCAGGAAATGGGGCCGCGGACGTGGGGGATCAACCAGTGTAGGGGACCGCGTCGCCCACACAGAGACGGGGCGAATCCTGACATGGCCACGGGTCAGGAACTGGCAGCAGTCGTGGCCCGTGCGATCGAGGCTATGTCCATGCCCACACGGACGGTGCACATGCGCGGATCGCAGAGCGGCTTCACCCTGATCGAACTGATGGCCGGCCTGGCGATCGTCACCATCATCGCCGGCATCGGTGGCCCCAGCCTCAACCGGCTGCTGCACAGGCATCGCGCCAGCGCCGCATTGAACGCCCTCACCGCCGATCTCGCCCTTGCCCGCATGGTCGCGATTTCCCGCGGCAAGGCGGTCACCGCCTGCCCCAGCCGCGACGCCACCAGCTGCATGGATGACGGCGACTGGACCGAAGGCTGGCTGGTCTTCGTGGACGGCAACGACGACCGCCACCTGGGTGCCGACGAACAGGTCCTCGGCACCCATCAGGCCCCGCGCAACGGGGATCTCTGGCTGCATTCCACCGATGGCCGAACCGCCCTGCGCTACCTGCCCTCCGGCTTCAGCTATGGCAGCAACGCCACCATCACCGCCTGCGTCGATGGTCAGGCCTATGGCGCCCTGGTGGTGAACAATGCCGGGCGCGTGCGGGTGGAACGGACTGCCGGGGCCGTACCTTGCCCATCGGTGCAGGGTTGACCCTCACAGGCAGCCGATTTATCCTAATTGGCTCACGCCCGAATAGCTCAGCCGGTTAGAGCACTTGACTGTTAATCAGGGGGTCGTTGGTTCGAGTCCAACTTCGGGCGCCAGATTGAAAACAAAACCCCGCCGATGGCGGGGTTTTGTTTTTGTGTCGCGTTTGTCAGATCAGAAGCATTGCGTTACCGGTTTGCTGCCATTGGAGACCGATTTCGTACCGTTCTGGTTGATACTGAGCGTACCGCAGGCATCGCTCGCCTGCGCGCCCTGCGGGGTCGCATTGAGCGTGTAGGTGGTAGTAGCAAAAGTATCCGGCGTTACCGTTCCGAAATCGTAATAGGGCGCCAGATCTGATTTGCATGCCGTGCTGGGAATGGCAACCGCTGCACCGCTCGAGTCCTTGTTATACCCCATGTTGGTCGTATAGAAGCGCTCCATGAATTGCGCTCGCTCCAGCAGGCATGCCGCTGCGGCCGACCGCCGTGTCTTCTTGATGTGCTCGATGTAACTGGGATACGCGATTCCCGCGAGGATCGCGATCACCGCGACCACGATCATCAGCTCGATCAGGGTGAAACCCGAGTTTTTCAGTTTTTGCCGATTCACGTTCGTGATCCCATCAATTGTTCGGAACGATTTCGCGCCAGTTGACTCGACTCGGTCGACCGCCCGTCGGAGTGTTGATGCCGGTGCTGACCGTGTTCCCTGTCCCGTCGCTGGAGAATGCACCGGTGCCGACCGTCGCCAACGAATTGGTCAGGTTGACCTCCGTCGGCATGCCGCCGCTCACGCCGATCGATCCGACGACACCAGCGTTGCCATTGGAGTCCTTGACCACAGTCCCGTCGGTGAAATACCCACCGGACGGCGGACTGGTTCCCGTGAACAGATCGACTGCATTGATGTACCCGCTGCCGGTCGCGCCTGCGCAATCACTACCGCTCGCTGGAATAACGGATGCCAGGAACATCGCGGAACCATAGACGGTCGGCGAGGAAATGACCTCTTCGGGTGAGGTGAAATCAATGTACCAACCCTGTTTGCCCGAAGACAGGACGGAATAATTCTCGAAGCCGCGGACGGACTGTCCCGATGCATTGGTACCGGTGAACGGGATCGTGCGCTTCTGCAACTGCGCGCGGCCGGTGACCGTCGTTCCTTTATCGACGACCCCGTACATGCTTTGCGTCTGCGCGACATACCCGGGATTGCCCGGCAAGTCGCTGCCGGCGATGAACTTCCCGGTGCCAAATCCGACAAAGATATTGCCATTGCTGTCGCGCCCGACGCCGATGCCGCCGGTGATCGGTTGCGGATTCGTACCGTCGGTCGCCTGGAACAACTTCACGGCGCTCGAAGGCGGATTGTTGCCCGTGAAATCCCAACGCCAGACATTGCCCTTCAAGTCGCCGCCATACACCGTATCGATGGTGCCGTCGCCATTGAGATCGGCCATGCCCAGCGACATCATTCCGTTGCCGCCCGCAGCATCCGCGACGAGTTTTGTGGTGGCGCTGATGCCGCCATTCGCGTCCAGTTGATAGACGTACAGTGTTGCCGAGCCGTTGAGGCTATCGACGCCATTGGGGACAAACGCATAGGTCTTGCCGCCATTGCCCTTGCGGATACGCACCTGGCCAAGGACATAGCCCATGTCCTTGTCGGCAGTCGCATCTTGCGTCGTGTTGTCCCACAGCACGTTGGTCGTCGACATCGTACTGGGATTGCTGACGTCGAGCGCAAACACGCCCCGTCCGCCACGCCCCAGTGCGCCGACCAGGATGTTCTTGCCATTGCCCTGATTCGCCTTGCTGACCACATCGATCTGACCATCGACGAAATAGCGGTGGTCGTATGAGGTCGAACTCAGGCTGGCCATTGCGGCGAAATCCAGGCCCTTGGGCACGTAGGAGAACAACACCTTGCCATTGCTGGTATCGATGCCGTGCAACATGCCGTCGTTGGCGCCGACATACACCGTCTTGGTGTCCTCGACATAGGCTGGCGAGGAGTCGACGATGTCGCCGATCGTCCAGGCGCGCGCACGCAAAGTGCCTCCCGTCTTCCCGATCTCCTTGCTTTGATCCCCCTTCAGGTACGCAATATTGTCGGCGGCGGAAACCTCGTCCGACAAGCCCGTCCTCGCTGCAAAATCACTGGCCCCGGAAACCGATGTATCGAAAAGCGCCGGGGTCCCTCCCTTGCTGGTGAGAATGGTGCGGTTCGCGAATGCCTGGTTGACGCCTCCGGCGCCGAAGGTCTTGGACAAGGTCCACAGCGCGCTCGTCGACACGCCCGTCAATGCGGCGTTGAACGGACTGGTGATCAGGTCGCCGAGCCAGGTGCTCGAGGTGAAACCGGCGACGAAGGTCAGCGTCGACGTATCCGTCTTGGTCGAGCTAGATGCGATGTTGGAACCGGAAGCGCTGCGCGCATCGATCGTCGCAAGTGCCGCCTGCAGTGCCGAGGCGAACTTGTCGGTGTCCGTCGCCACCACGAAACTGCCATGGCCGTTGATGGCGGCATGCCAGAGATCGTCGATGCGTTGCTTGCCATCGCTGTTGGACCAAGACGAGTTCGAATAACTGTCCTTGAGCCAGACATCGGGGAAAGGGTTCGGTGGATTTCCACCCGGATCATAATTGCCCTGCTGACCGATCGACACGCCGAACGTGACCATATGCTGCCAGTTGGCGGAATCCGATGCGCTCGTACGGACATTGTTCGCCATGTCCGTGCGCAGATCGTTCTTCCAGAAGTAGTAGGCCACGTCGGCCAGGGTATAGGCGATGCTGTCCTGGTAGGGATACCCCGCCCCGGAATCGACATTGCCCTTGCCATCACCCGCTTTCGTGCCATCTGAATATTTCTGGATGGCGGAACCATCGAAGCCGTCCTTCTGGTTCCAATAACCGTCGGTCGTCAGAATCGCGTAATTCTGCCGGCAAGTCAGCTTGTTGCCGCTGGAATCCTTCCAGGGGTCGTCGGTGGCGAAATAGCGCCCCGCGCGTTCCAACGCGCCATGGAGCGGAGTACCGTCATTAGCGCCGGCACCTTGCAGTCTCGAATAGAACGTGGTCCGGTTCGTCGTCGAACCCGTATCTTCGAACAAACCGTTGTCGGAAGAGACGGGAATGGGATAGGCGGGCGTGGAACCCGTCACTCCGATCGAATTGCCGCTGGTATCCCGGTTCCAGATGGTATCGAAGCCGACGCGATAATTTTTGCCGAGACGACCAAATGCCTCCGAAGCACCGGCCTTGGCCATTTTGTTGCGCGTGCGATGGTATTGATACCAATTGGCGAAATTCTGCAGTTCGTCCTGCTGGCTACGGCCGGTGGGCGTTGCATCCTGCCAGTTGGTGGTTGCGGTGACCGTGTAGCTGATGTTGCTGACGGCCGCGTACGCAAGGATCCTGAAACTGATCGTTGCCGGAGGCGTCCCGTAAGTTACGCTCTCGGAATTAGTGTTGCCCTGGCTGACGTCATAGGTTCCGCCGGAACAATTTCCGCTTGAATAGACGTACAAATCGCCATCCCCGCTGCCGCCGGACGTCGAGATGGTCACGCTGTCGGCGGAGTTGGTGGTGACGACTATGCAGCTCGAATAATTGTTCTTGGAAATGGACGCTATTGAACCGTTCAACAGTGTCGTGGTGGAAGAAATCTGCATTTGCACCACACCGCCGTTGTAACTGTTGGCGGAACTGGATGTCGCGATCCGGTATTTATCGTAGTTGCTGGAGTTCGTGCCGGGATTGGAGACTCCGGATTTCGGAACGTAGAAGTACGATTCCGAGGTGTCGCGCAGATCCCTGTAATTGCCGAATCCGGTGGCATTGCCTGCGGCGTTGGTGAAATCCGCGTTCGCCAACCGGGTACTCAGGTTGGTGCTCGCCGTGCGCCACGGCAAATATGTCCTGTTGGGATTGTAGTAAACCGTGTTGTTGATATAGGAGCGAGCCGAAACATCGTCGTTCAGACTGCTTTGATCCACGGGCATCGATGGATATGACATCGATCCAGAATCGTCGAGGATCAACAGGATGTTCGGCGGAATCGAACTTCCTCCGGTGAGCAACGGATATTGCGGAAAGGCCGTGGTCGCCGCATTCGCCGGCAACCCTGCAAGCGTCGCCACTGCAGCGAAGGCTGCATTGCGAATGCGTTCCGCCAGGGATGATTTTGGAAAATTCTTCATGGCGCGCTCCATCAGCGCTTGTACAGCGATTGGAGAATCACTTCGGCGCCATTAGGCGTGGAAGCGTAAGAGGTAATCCGATAGACGTTCTGAACGACCGACTGGATGCAGGGTTTTGATGCATCGATGCAGCTGGAACTGCCAACGCCGGCAGTCGTCTGCCCGAAGTTTTCGACGACGAATTTCGGAGTTAGATTTCCAGCACTGGTCGAAACCGCAGTTCCCGTCTGGAAGCCAGTTCCGCTCGCCCAGAACCCGCTCGCCATCCACGCTGGAGTGGAATTCGGCACTGGCATGGCACAACGACCGGCGGAGCACCCGGATGCCGGGAAGGTGATATTGCTGTCCCGGGCAAGAACTTCGCCTTGGCGCAAACCGGCCTCGGCGACCTGGAAAGCCATGCTGCGCGCGGTGGTGCTCGCCGCCATGCGTTCCTGCATGATTGCTCCGCGCAATGCCGCCAGGCCCAGAAGGGTCACGATGATCAGTAACAACAGCACGACAATCAATGCCGCACCCGATTGGCCAGCCTTCGTCCGGGTCATGTTCGACATGTCGTTCATTGGATGTCCTGATGGTTCCGGAGCGCGATGAAATCGTCCAAGGTGCGTGTCAGCACGCTGTTGTCGGTGCCCTTGTTGTCGCCTTGGGCCATCGCACCCTGGGCCGCCTGGAACGTCATCGCCAAATGGACGCCCGTCACCAGAGACCAGGCATTGGCTGCTGTCACGTTGGCGGCGCTGACATAAGCGGGCGTCGTCCCAACCCTGTAGGTCACCCTCAGGCTCGTGATCCCTTCGGCAATTTCACTCCGCGCACCTGCGAATGTCCGATATAGGGAATTGCCGCCGCGACTATTCGCCTCGACTGTCCATACTGCATCCGTAGGCACCAGTACGAAAGCCGGTGACTGCCCGATTCCCTTGGGACAATTGGTCGTGTCTGTCGCGCTCGGCGTTCCAGGCGGGACGCCCGGGACCTGATAGCAATAGCCAGGCCCGGAATTCGTCGCCGCACATTGCGTGAGATCCGGTGTCGGCGTCAGGCCCTTGCCGCAATTTCCTGCGCCGTCGTGCCCGATCGTAGTGCCGCCCGCGGTGATGCTCGTCGCCGCAAAAACGATCGCGTAATCGGTGTTGCAGATCATCAGTGCCTGACCATTGGTCAGCCCCGTCGTGTTGTTGACGGTGATCGGGTCGGTCGGCAACTTGTGCTGGACCACGTTGTATTGACTATTGTTTCCGGAATACAGCGTGATGCTGTCGGAACCGCCGGCACCGGTGCCGTCGACGCCGAACAAGCCATCCGGGAATCGCGTCCAGAAAGTGGCGTTCGGTGCAGTTTGCAAGACGATCGGCCGATTGGTCGAGGTAAACCGCTGGCATGGGTTGGCACCCGCCTCGCGGACATCGCGCGCCAGCAGTTCGAATGCGGTTCGCTGGTTTTCCTGGATCCGGTTGATGGCTTCCGTCGATCCGTAGACGCGTCGATTCGACAGGAAGATGCTGCCCGCAGCTCCGATGACCAGCAAGCCCAGCACGAGCGCGACCATCAATTCGATTAGTGTGAAGCCGCGCTGCAATCCGCGGATGCTGGATGATGTGTGATTCATAGCTGGCTCGTGACCTCGATCTTGCCGGGGATGGCCGCTCCGCCGGTTGCACGCACATCGCTCCATTGGACACCGATGCTGCAGATCATGGAATTGGCATCACAGATGACTCTGCCCTTGGCATCTGGAGCGACCGTGGTCTTCAATCCATCCAGCCAGCCCATCATGGTGCCGGCAGTCCCCGTTCCATCACCGGCGGTATAGATGTTGGTGTTGTAGGTGCCGAGATTGGCGCGATCTGCACGGATGATGTCCATCATCGAATACACCTGGATCGCCGCCTGCGTCCGGCTTGCGGAACTACCGGTATTCTTCAGCGTGATTGCCTGCAACGCGGCGATGCCGAGGATGCCGATCGCCAGCACGAGCACGGCGATCATCACCTCCAGCATGCCGACGCCCTGCTGGGCGCGACGACCATGGAATGGAGTCTTCTGCTTCATGATTGCCTCAATTGTCGCCAGGCGCCGTACAGGCGGAAGTTGCCGCACGCCGCGCGGTACTGATGCGCCCAATATTCGCGCTTACGTCGATGTCGTTCTGGCCGGAGAGTGCACCGACGCAGATACCGACGGTCCCACTGGTGTTGGCGCCAGCCGCCGAAAATCCGTTCGGAGTGAAGGTGAGCTTGTTGTTGGCACCGGACAGATTGGCGCTGGCGGTCACCGCGACACCACTCGAGAAGGTCGAATCGCGCAGGACGGTCGTCACGCCATTCTTGGTCATGGTGGCGATCCAGCGGTTTCCGGTGGCGGCGGCACAGGTCGAGCCGTCACTGCTTGGGCAGACCGTTGCCGTCGCACGATTGCTGATCGCACCCGAGCGCGCCACCTGCAACAAGGCGACCAATTCATTCGCGGCCGAGGTCACCCTGTTGCCACGAATGAGATTGACGAAACTCGGCGCCGCGATTCCGGCAATGATCGCAAGTATCGCCACCGTCACCATCAGCTCGATCAGGGAGAAGCCCTGTTCGTCCCGTCTTGTCATGCGTCGCCCCATCGAATCATCCAACCCCTTTTTCCACAAGGGACACGGTAGCCCGCCCGTGTCCCGGCCCCGCCAGGATCCGACAGGCGGCACCATCGGGCGACTGAACGGCAGTCGGCGTCGTAGCATGGGCCATGGATCGCCCAACCCCACCCCGCGAACACCCAATCGACATCCTGTGGCAACCCGCTACCCTGCTGTCGATCTTCGCCGCCGGCGAGTTGCTGGCACTGATCCTGACCCTGGCAGCCCCCCCGTTGGACGACTCCTATCTGGTGCGTTTTGGACTGACCTCGTTCGTGGTGCAGTGGGTCGTACTGTTCACACTCGGCGCCCTTTATCTGTTGCGCGCTCGCTTGATCGCGCTTGGCGCTGGACGCGTCATTGCCCTGAGTCTGGCCCTGATGCTTGTCGTCACGCTGGCGTCCGCCGCCCTCGCCGAAAAAGCCATCGGCGGCATCGTGGCAGCGCCCGGCTCGCCCTGGCTGACGGGAGGCCTGCGCTTCTATGCCTGTCTGCTGGCGATGTCGGCCTTCGGACTGCTGGCACTGCGCAGCCATTGGAGCGCACAGCGCGCCGCGTGGCAGGCGCAGCAGGCCGAACTGCTGGCATTGCAGGCGCGCGTCGATCCGCACTTTCTGTTCAACACGCTCAATACCGGCATCGCACTGGTCCATGCCCACCCCGATGCCGCCGAACAATTGCTGCTCGATCTTTCCGATCTATTCCGCGCCGCCCTGTCCGGCCCACGCACGATCACGCTTGCCGACGAACTCGATCTCACGCGACGTTATCTCGACATCGAACAACTGCGCTTCGGTCCACGCCTGCAGGTGGAATGGCATGAACCCGATACGCTGCCGCAGTTGGCGCTTCCGGCATTGTCGATCCAGCCGCTGGTGGAGAACGCGATCCACCATGGCATCGAACCACGCATGGAAGGCGGCACGGTGACCGTCCGCATCACCGAAGAGGACCACGATGTCGTGGTCGAAATTGGCAATCCCCTGCCCGATCCGTCATCGCAGCGTACGGATCGCGGTCATCGTGTCGGACAGGCTGGAGTCACTGCGCGCCTGCGCGAGGCAGGCGGCAGTTTCAACGCGGGAATCGAAGGCGAACGCTACATCGCGCGCGCGCGCATTCCACTCAACACATGACCGCTCAGCGGATGACCTTGTAGCAAGGGTTGTATTCGCCCGAGATTTTCATGCGGCGCTGGTCGACGAAACTGCGCAGCATGTCGTCAAGCGCGGCCATGATGTCGGCATCGCCATGGATCTCGAACGGTCCATGCTCCTGGATGCGACGCACGCCACCTTCCTTGACGTTGCCGGCGACGATGCCCGAGAACGCGCGACGGAGGTCGGCAGCGAGATCCTGGGGGCGACGACCATGGTGCAGGTCGAGCGCGGCCATCGCCTCGTGCGTCGGGTCGAACGGACGCTGCAGGTCGAACGGAATGTCCAGCGCCCAGTTGAAGTAGAACGAGTCGCGATGCTCGATGCGGTATTCACGCACCTTGCGGATGCCGGCGATCATCGTGCGCGCAACCTCCACCGGGTCATCGACGATGATCTGGTAATGCTTCGTCGCTTCCTCGCCCAGCGTCAGCCGGATGAAGCGATCGATCTCCTCGAAATACGCGGCGGAATCCTTCGGTCCGGTCAGGATCATCGGGAACGGCAGCTTGGCGTTTTCCTCGCGCAGCAACACGCCGAGCAGGTAGAGGATTTCCTCGGCGGTGCCTGCGCCACCCGGGAACACGATGATGCCGTGCGCGACGCGGACGAACGCCTCGAGGCGCTTCTCGATGTCCGGCATGATCACGAGGTTGTTGACGATCGGGTTCGGCGATTCCGCGGCAATGATGCCGGGCTCGGTGATGCCGATGTAGCGCGGGTTGGTTCTGCGCTGCTTGGCGTGGGCGATGGTCGCGCCTTTCATCGGTCCCTTCATCGCGCCGGGACCGCAGCCGGTGCAGATGTCGAGTCCGCGCAGGCCGAGTTCGTAGCCGACTTCCTTCGTGTAGAGATATTCCTCGCGACTGATCGAGTGACCGCCCCAGCACACCACCAGGTTGGGGTCGCCGTGGCGAAGCATGCGCGCGTGGCGCAACAAGCGGAACACCGCATCGGTGATGCCTGCTGAAGTCTCCAGTTCCTTCGCGTCTTCCGGCCCCATTTCCATCGCCATCCACGCGATGTCGCGCACGACCGAGAACAGCAGGTCGGCGACACCGCGAATGATCTGGCCATCGACGAAAGCCATCGCCGGTGCGTTCTTCAGTTCGATGCGGACGCCGCGATCCTGCTGCTGGACCTGGATGTCGAAATCGGAATATTTGCGGCTGGCCAGATGCGGATCATCGGAGGCGCTGCCGCTGGTCAGCACCGCCAGGGCGCATTTGCGCAGGAGATCGTGCATGCCGCCGGCCGAGGCGTCGCGCAACCTGGCGACTTCCTCGCGGGACAGGATGTCGAGGCTGCCCTTGGGGTACAAGCTGGCATCGACGGTGGTATTGGCCTGGCTTTCCAGGGGCTGCGGATCGGTTCCGGAATTCTTCGTTGTCGTATTCATGCTTCGATTCTAGCGCCCTTCCGTGGAATCAGGCTCACGACCTGCCCACGAAAAAACGAAGGCCGGGTTTCCCCGGCCTTCGTGGTGTTGCAGGTGTCGCGATGGATCAGAACTTGTACTTCAGGGTCAGCTGCATCGACCACTGCGAGACACCAACGTTGAAGCCATCGGCATCGGCGTTGGCCACGGTCGGGCGATCCGGTGCGGTGAAGCTGTAGACGTACTTGCCGGTCTTCGGATCGATGCCCTGGTAGGACGCGATGCGCTGGTTGGCGAAGAATCCGTAGTCGATGATGCGGCCCCACTTCTTGTTGATCAGGTTGCCGACATTGAAGATGTCGAGCGCGATCTCCGACTTGTGGCCCTTGAAGAAGCCCGGGAATTCCTGGCTGATGCGCAGATCGAAGGTGTTGACCCACGGTGCGATGCCGCCGTTGGCCGGAGCCACGCGACCCGCGTACTGGCGCAGCTGCTTGTTGGCATTCATGTAATCAAAGAACGCCTTCTCCATCGCCGGGTTGGCGGTGTACGCACCGGTGGTGGTGTTGAGCGCACCGAACTCGACGTCGCCAGGGCCAGCCGGGACGTAGAACAGATCGTTGGCCGAGCGGCCATCGCCGTTCATGTCGTTGAAGTACACGAAGCTGTACGGACGACCGCTGCGGCCTTCATACACCAGGCCCACTTCGGTCTTGTAGTTGGCGAAGAAGTTGTGGTGCCAACCAGCGTAGCCGCTGAAGCGATTGCGGATTTCGTAACGCGAACGGTTGGAGGCGTTCTCGTTGGCGTTGTACACGTAGGTGTAGTTCCAGCCCGAGGTCGCGGTGGAGCTGGTCAGGCCGGCGACTTCCTTGGCATTGGTGAAGGTGTAACCCAGGTTCCAGGTCCAGTCGCTCTTGCTGCTGTACGGCTTGCTCAGGCTGAAGGTCATCTGCTGGCTGGCACCCTTGTTGGTGTTGTCCAGCAGCAGCACGTCGCCGATCTGCATGCCGTTGATCTTGTTGGTGCTGCCATAACCATTGGCGCGCGCAGTGCCCGAACCGGTATTGGTCTTGCTCCAGAACAGATCACGACCATCCTGGCCATGCGTCGTCGGCGTGCCCACGTCGAGGCGCTTGTAGTACAGCGCGTCCTTGACGCTGGTGGCCAGCAGTTCGGCCGACGCGATGATGCCGGTCTTGCCGATTTCCCAATCGAACGCCAGGTTGGCCTTCCAGCTCGACGGCTGCTTGAAGTCGCCTGCCACGAAGTTGGTGTTCATGCGCGGAGTCGTCGACGCTGCGCCAGCCTTGCTGTAGGTATCAACCTGCGAGTAGTTGAGGCCGGTGGTGTTGTAGGCGTTGCTCATCCACACCGCCGGGGAATCGCCCTGGAACAGGCCGATGCCGCCGCGGATCTGCGCCATCTGGTCATCCGACAGCTTCAGGTTGAAGCCGAGACGCGGTTCCCACAGGAACTTGCCACCACCGACCTGGCTGTTGTCGTAGCCCCAGTAGGCCGACGCATACTGGTTGTAGGCGGGACGCGTATTGACATCGAACTTGTCGGCGCGGACACCGTAGGTCAGGGTCAGGCGATCGGTCGCCAGCCACTGGTCCTGCACGAACAAGCCCGTGGTCTTGTAGGTGTAGGCCGAAGCCATGTTCTTGAGGTCACCACCGACCGGATAGCGATAGCTGGCCAGGGCCGGCTTGACGTTGTTGACGAAGTCGGCGACCGAATTGTAGGTCAGGCCGCCATCGACGAACGGCGCGTACAGGTTGTAGATCTTGTTGGTGCTGTAATCGACGCCGAACTTGATCGCGTGCGGACCAGCGTGATACGTGCCGGAGGCGTAAGCGTTCCAGGTCTTGGTGAACAGGTCGTTGTACTGCGAGTTCACTTCTGTGCCGAAGAACAGATTCGGGCTCTGGCCGACGCCCAGGCTGTTGGGCGTGCCGGTCGAGATCTGGATCGACGGCGTGCCCTGGGTCGGGGTGTTGCGCACCGCGGAATAATCGCGATAGCTCAGCTTGGCTTCGGTCGAGAAATTCTCGGTCCAGTCACTGAACAGCTGGGCGACGGTCGTCTTGATTTCCTTGTCGTGCTGGTACCAGTACGAGCTCAGCGACGCGCCTGCCGTGCTGCCGTAACCGTTGATGCGCAGCTTGCTCTGCTTCAGGTCGCTGTAGCGCAGGCTGGCACGGTGGCGATCACTGATGTTCCAGTCGAGCTTGACCGCATACTCGGTCAGGTCGGTATTGCCATTGCTGTCGGTGCCGCCGGCGCTGACGCCATAACGGCTCTGGAATGCCTGCTGGACCGCGGCGATGTCGGCGGCGGTGAAGCGACCGGCACCAATCGCGCTGTTGGCGATGTCGGCGCCCGGGGCATCCTGCTTGTACTTCTCGTAGTTGACGAAGAAGAACAGCTTGTCCTTCACGATCGGACCACCCAGGGTGAAGCCGTAGGTCTTTTCCTTGGTGAAGCCGTTGAAGTCCTGCGCCGGCGAGGTCAGGTTCGGATAACCGGCCGGACCCTTGCCGTACCAATCGCCATCACGATACTGGCCGTAGACCGAGCCGTGGAACTGGTTGGTGCCGGAACGGGTCACGGCGTTCACCACCGCACCGGTACCGCCGGTGATGGTGACGTCGTAGCTCGAAAGATCGATCTTGATTGCTTCGATCGCTTCCATGGACACCGGCTGGCGGCGGGTCGGCATGTTGTTGCCTTCCAGGCCAAAGGTATCGCTGGCCGAAACGCCGTCGATGCGCACTGCGTTGTAGCGCGGGTTCTGGCCGGCAGCGCTGATGCTGCCGGAAGCGCGATCGATGTAGGTCACGCGCGGATCGAGGCGCATGTAGTCCTGGATGTTGCCGTTGGCCGAAGGCAGGGCTTCGATGGTGCGGCGGCTGACGTCGGTACCGGCGCCGGCCTTGTCGGGCGAGAACAGCGGCGAAGCGCGCAAGCCGCTCACCACCACCGTGCCGAGGTCGCTACCGGAAGCGCCAACAGTCGAATCGACCGCAGTCACCTTGTCGAGGCTCAGATAGACGCCTTCCTGGGTCTTGTCACCGGTCGACGAATGCACCTTCACGGTGTACGGGCCACCCGGGCGCAGGCCGTTGGCGGCATAGCGACCGTTGGCGTCGGTGGTCACGCGGCTGGCGGTGCCGGATTCGACGTGGATGATGGTGACTTCGGCACCGGCAACAGGCTGGCCACCGGCATTGGTCACGCGACCGGCGACGCCGGATGAGGTGCTCTGCGCGAACACAGGCGCGACGGCCAGTGCGGCGAACAGACCAAGACTCAGCTTCGACAGTCGGAGATTGGAAGACGACATGCAGTTCCCCCTTGGGAATCGATTCATGAAATAAGTAGACGCGCCACATCCCGCAGGCATGCAGGGGGCTCTCCCCGGGCAGGCAGCAGGGTTAACGACATGTTAAACCTTAGGTGAGCGACATGACAGTGCCATGTCAACGACTTGCCGGATATCCGACAGCCCGCACAGGTTCAGCTACCTGTCGCCGCTCCCAGGTATTGGCGAATACCGTCAAGGCACATTTGCACGGAAATGGCCACCAGCAGCATGCCCATCAGGCGCTCTACGGCGGTCAGCACGCGCATTCCCAGCAGGCGATAAAGAAGGGTGGATGACAGCAAGATGACCGCCGTTCCGCCCCAGGCCAGCAGCAAGGCCAGGCTCCATTGCAGCTGATGGGCGGGATCCTCGGTGCCCAGCAGCATCACCGCCGCCATTCCCGAGGGGCCGGCCACCATGGGCACGGCGATGGGGACGATGAAGGGCTCACCGTCCGGCAATTCGCCCATGATCCCTTCCGGGACCGGGAAGATCATGCGGATGCCGATCAGGAACAGGATGATGCCGCCGGCGATCGAGACCGCCTGCTGGTCGAGGTGCATCAGCCGCAGCACGGACGGGCCGATCCACAGGAAGACCATCAGCACGCCGAGCGCGATCAGCATTTCCCGCACCAGGACGGCCCGCCGGCGCTCCCTGGGCAGGGGCCGCAGCAGTCCCAGCACCACGGGGACGTTGCCCAGCGGATCGAGGATCAGGAACAGCATCAATGCCGCGGAAGCGAGCGTCATGCCTGCACTACCCGGATCTGGCCGGTGAACGGACGTCCCGCGGACGATAGCAGTTCGATGCAGGCCGGCGCATAGGCCGAGGGCAGGCGCACGGATGGATCGAAATCCTCCATCCAGGCGCGACCGCGCAGTTCGGTTTTCATCGGGCCTGGCTGCAGGCCATGGATGCGAACGGGAGATTCCGGCACGAACTCGCCCGCCAGCATCGGCACCAGCGCGCGACGCGCCGGATTCGCCATGCCATAACCGCCCCAGAACGGACGCTCGCAGCGCTCGGGCGCGTCGACGACGAACACCACGGCGGCGTCCTGCGATTTCTGCATCACCGGCAGGCAGGCCATGGTCAGCCACGCCGGTGCGGTCGCGTTCACGTGCAGCGCGCGCGCGATGTCGGCGGGATCGCTGTGCGGGAACGGCACCAGCGCATTGAAGTGCGCGGCGCAATGCAACAGCCCGTCCAGGCGACCGAATTCGCTATCGAGTTTTTCCGCCAGTTCGAGATGGTCGTCAGGGCTGGCGCCCTCGAGGTCCATCGGGTAAATCGCCACGTCGCCGCCCTCGGTAGCGATGGCATCGTGGACGCGATGCAGTTTGGCCAGCTTGCGGCCGAGGATCACCACCGTCGCGCCTTCGCGCGCGCAGGCCATTGCCGCCTCGCGGCCGAGCCCGCCGGTGGCGCCCGTCACCAGGACGACGCGCCCGTCGAGGCGACGCGCGTCGCTCACGCCTTGCCGGCTTCGCTGACAATCCGGGCCAGTTCGCCCGATTCGTACAGTTCGCTGACGATGTCGCAACCGCCGATCAGTTCGCCATTGATGAAGAGTTGCGGGAACGTCGGCCAGTTGGAATAGCGCGGCAGGTTGGCGCGCACTTCCGGATCTTCCAGCACGTTGACGGTGAACAGTTCGCCGGCGCCGGCGGCCTTGAGCGCCTGCACCGCGCGGCTGGAAAAGCCGCACATCGGGAACTGCGGCGTTCCCTTCATGAAGAGGACGATGGGGTGGCCTTCGACATCGGCCTTGATGCGGTCCATGACGGACATGACGATCTCCGGGAATATGCATGCACGGACCACTTACGGTCGGTCCGCTAGAATGCACATTCTACCGCCTGCCCGAGGTTTCCCCATGGCCATCGAATTGCCCGCCCTCCCCTACGATCGCACCGCGCTGGAACCGCATATTTCCGGCGAAACCATCGATTACCACTATGGCAAGCACCATAAGGCCTACGTCGACAATCTCAACGGCCTGATCGCCGGCACCGAGTTCGAGAAGATGGACCTGGTCGAGATCGTGAAGAAGTCGCAGGGCGGCATGTTCAACAACGCCGCGCAGGTGTGGAACCACACGTTCTACTGGAACTGCATGAAGCCGAACGGTGGCGGCGAGCCGACCGGCAAGCTGGCCGACGGCATCAACAAGGCTTTCGGCGATTTCGCGACCTTCAAGCAGCAGTTCACCGACACCGCGATCAAGACCTTCGGTTCCGGCTGGGCGTGGCTGGTGCAGCGCAAGGACGGTTCGCTGGCGCTGGTCAGCACGTCGAATGCCGCCACCCCGCTGACCGGCGAAGACACCCCGCTGATGACCTGCGACGTGTGGGAACACGCCTACTACATCGACTATCGCAACCTGCGTGCGAAGTACATGGAGAACTTCTGGAGCCTGGTGAACTGGGACTTCATCGCCGGCAACTTGAAGTAAGCCTGCGTCGCGATCGCTGGACCAGCAACGGCCGGGACTCCCGGCCGTTGTCACATGCGGTTGTGGCAGGATGCCGACGAGTCCCGCCTACCAATCGCCCCATGACCTTCCAGTCCCAGCAACTCCTGCCCTACGCCATGCCGGTGTTCATTGCATGGATGTTCTATCGTCGCGTCCGCCGCAATTTCGGCCCGCAGGCGTGGCAGCCGAAGCGCACCTACTTCCGCCTTGCGCTGATCTCGGTGGTGACGGTGATGCTGGCGCTCGCTGCGGTCTTCGTGCCGCATGCCGCATTGCCGATGGCAGGCGGCCTGGCTGCAGGCGTCGTGCTGGGATGGCTCGGCCTGCGCCACACCCATGCCGAATGGCGCGATGGCGTGCGCACCTACATCCCGAATCCGTGGATCGGCGGCCTGCTCACGCTGGCGCTGGCGGGACGCCTGATCTGGCGTTTCACCCAGGGCGGCGGAATGACCGGCGCGCAACAGCAGCCGAGCGTGCTGACCATGGCCATCGCGGCCGTGCTGATCAGCTACACGCTGGTCTACAACATCGGCTTGATCGTGCGCATGCGCGAACTCGGCGAGCATCCGCCGGCAGCGTGAAGCGCTAGGCGCGCAACGCCTCGATGACCGGCGCGACCTGATCGTCACGCCCCAACGCAGCACCGACACGCCGTAACGCATCTGCCAACGCCTGCGTCGAATCGTCGCGCAATGTCGCATGGCCGACCTTGCGTCCGGCGCGCGCTTCCTTGCCGTAGTCGTGCCAATGGCCGCCGATCTCCGCGAGTACCGGATTCGCATCGGGCATGCTGCCGATCCAGTTGAGCATGCACGCATGCCCGACCATGCGCGTGCTGCCGAGCGGCAATCCGAGCACCGCGCGCAAGTGGTTCTGGAACTGCGAGGTTTCCGCGCCTTCGATGGTCCAGTGACCGGAGTTGTGCACGCGCGGCGCGATCTCGTTCGCCATCAACCTGCCATCGCGCACGAACAGTTCCAGCGCGAATACGCCGACATAATCGAGCGACTCCGCCAGGGTGCGCGCATACGCAGTCGCCTGTGCTTCTAGCTCGACGGGAAATCCCGCCGGCGCCAGGCTCGCCGACAGTACGCCATCGACGTGCCAGTTGCGGGTGAGCGGCCAGGCACGGAATTCGCCGTCGCGACCACGCACTGCAACCACCGATGCTTCGGCTTCGAACGGAACGAAGGCTTCGAGGATCAGGCCGGTGCGGCTTGCCTGTGCCCCCAGCGCATCCCACGCGGCATCGAGCGTTTCCGCACGATCGTCGCGCAGGCGGAACTGGCCCTTGCCGTCGTAGCCGAGGCGACGCGTCTTGAGGATGCACGGCGCGCCAATGGTCTTGACCGCCGCATCCAGCGCCGCGCGATCGGGCACGTCCATGAAATCGGGGACGGGAATGCCGAGTTCGCGGAACAGGGTTTTCTCGGCGAGGCGATCCTGCGTCAATCCCAGCGCACGCGGATTCGGGAACACAGGCACGCGATCGGTCAGCCATTGTGCGGACTGCGCCGGCACGTTCTCGAAATCGAAGGTGGCGATGTCGATGCGCGAGGCGAATTCGGCCAGCGCGGCTTCATCCGTGTAGTCACCGACCACCATCGGCGCGAACTGCCCGGCGCAGGCATCGACCACACTGTCGAGCACGAGGAAACGCAGGCCGAGCGGCGCGCCCGCCAACGCCATCATGCGGGCCAGTTGCCCGCCGCCGAGAATGCCAACCGTTGTCATGCGATGCGCGGATCGTCCGCGGCCTTGACGTCATCGGTTTGCTTCTGGCGAAACGCCGCCAGCGATTTCGCGATATCCGCATCGGTCGTCGCCAGCATCGCCGCCGCGAACAGCGCCGCATTGGCGGCGCCGGCATGGCCGATGGCGAAGGTCGCGACCGGAATGCCGGCCGGCATCTGCACGATCGACAGCAGCGAATCGAGGCCGTTCAAAGCCTTCGACTGCACAGGAACGCCGAGCACCGGCAGCGCGGTCTTCGATGCCAGCATGCCCGGCAGGTGCGCGGCGCCACCGGCACCGGCGATGATCGCGCGCAGGCCACGCGACGCGGCGTTCCCGGCGTAATCGAACAGCACGTCGGGCGTGCGATGCGCCGAAACCACTTTCACCTCGTGCGGAATGCCCAGCGCCTGCAGCTTCTCCGCCGCATGCACCATGGTTTCCCAGTCGGAACGCGAACCCATCACGATGCCCACCAAGGGGGCCGGGTGATCGCCGCTCATCGCCGTCTCCACGATTAAAGACGTATTCTATCGGTTCTCTCCCCGCATTCCGTCAATTCCGTCGCATGGACAAGAAGTTGCTGGACATCCTGGTCTGCCCGGTCACGCGCCAGCCGCTGGCCCAACTCGATGGCGAGCGCCTCAAGGCCCTCAATACGACGATCGGCCAGTCCGGCGTGCAATTCGGCGGGCATCGCCAGACCGACGCCCTGCGCGAGGCGCTGGTGACCCGCGATGGCAAGCGCATCTATCGCGTCGATGACGGCATCCCAGTGCTGCTGCCCGACGAGGCGCTGGACGCGGGATCGCTGGCCGGACCGGCGCAGGGATGAGTTTCGTCGCACCGAGCGTGCAGCCGCCCGATCCGGCGGTGGTCGCGGAGAACGTGCGCGCCGCCTTGGCGGAAGACATCGGCAGCGGCGACGCCACCGCCAGCCTGTTGCCTGACAGCGCCGACACCGCTTACCTGCTGTGCAAGGAAGACGCGGTGATCGCCGGGCGACTGTGGTTCGACGCCTGCCATCGCGCGCTCGACCCCGATGTCCGCATCGACTGGCATGTCGAGGAAGGCACGCGCGTCAAGGCCGGCACGGTGCTCGCGATCCTGCACGGCCGCAGCCGCGCCCTGGTCACGGCGGAACGCGCCGCCCTCAATTTCCTGCAGACGCTGTCGGGCACCGCCACGATCACCGCGCGCCACGTCGAAGCCGTCGCCGGCACGCGCGCGCAGATCCTCGACACCCGCAAGACCCTGCCCGGCCTGCGCATCGCCCAGAAATACGCAGTGCAGATGGGCGGCGGCCACAACCATCGCATCGGCCTGTACGACACGGTGATGTTGAAGGAAAACCACATTCGCGCCGCCGGTTCCATCGCTGCGGCGGCGGACCTCGCGCATGCGCGCTTTCCGCAGCTGCCGTTGGTGATCGAAGTCGAAACGATCGAGCAGTTGCGCGAGGCGTTGGCCACCGGCTGCACCCGCATCCTCATCGACGATTTCGATGCGACGACGCGCCGCGAGGCGGTCCGCATCGCCCACGACGAATTCGGCGGAAAGATTCCGCTGGAAGTGTCGGGCAGCGTCGACCTCGCATCGTTGCGCGCCATCGCCGAAGACGGCGTCGACTGCATTTCGATCGGGGCGCTCACCAAGCACGTGCACGCCATCGACCTGTCGATGAAACTGGGGCCAGTACCGGCGCACCTCGCTTGATTTTCCATCCAAGGGGACCCAACCAAGGATCATGACCATGACCAACCGGATCTCCCTCGCGCTCACAGCCCTGCTGCTGGCCGGCACGGCATCGGCGCAGTCGCAGATCACGCCAGTGCCAACCGCGCCTCCGGTTGCACAACCGCAGCAATCCACACAGCAGCAAACGCCGATACCACCGACTGCAACGCAAGCGCAGCAGCAATCGCAATCAACGATCCCCACCCCTGCGCCCTCCCCGCGCGCCTACGTGCCCACCGGTACACCGGCGCAGCGCATTCTCGAAATCGCCCAGCGCGAAAACCGGAACTGGTATTCGCCCTTCATCGCGATCGATGGCGGTTTGCGCACCCTGCCCGTCACCGAAGCCGAGCGCTCCCGCCTCAACGACGGCACCGAAGCCTGGCAGAAGGTCTCGGAGTACTGGCGCGACGGCAACACCCTGGGCGAAATGGTCGATGGCGGACGCCCCGGCGCCAGTGCCTGCGAATCGGCCTTTGGCATGGTCACTGCCGGCATTCGCTCCGATTGCCGCGGCTTCATCATCGACACGCCGTGGTCGGCGGCGTTCATTTCCTACGTGATGACCAAGGCGCAGATCCCCGGGTTCCACACGTCGCCGCGCCACATCGATTACATCCGCGATGCGTTCGCCAATCGCGGGCCGTACTACGCGATCAATCCCGCCATCTCGCGCCCCCAGCTTGGCGACCTGCTGTGCTACGTGCGCCTGTCGCGCACCATCATCGGCTATGACGGCCTGCGCGCCGCGTTTGCCGCCAATCCGTCGCTCAACCAGGCCGCGCACTGCGACGTGGTCGTGCGCACCGACTTCAACCGGCATTTCGTCGAAACCATCGGCGGCAATGTCGAGAACGCGGTGACCCTGCGCAAGCTGCAACTCGACGCGCAGAACCTGCTGGTGCTGCCGCGCCCGGTCAACATCGGCATGCAGGGGGAAGAGGAAGACTTCCAGGTCGGTTGCTCGCCCGACAACGAATCGGCCTGCGGCTTCAATCGCCAGAACTGGGCGGCGCTGTTGCGCCTGCGCGATCCATGAGCGACGCCGCACCGCTCATCGCGCTGATCCTGTTCGGGATCGGTTTCTGGTGGTGGCAGTCCGCTCGTGGCGCCTACGATCGCGCGCGCGAACTCGGGCGCAATGCCTGCAATGCCGCGCAGGTGCAATGGTTGGACGAGAGCGTGCAAAGCGCCGGCATCCGCCTGCGCCGCGATCCCGGCGATGGCTGGCTGAAACTCGAGCGCCGCTTCCGCTTCGAGTACTCCAGCGACGGCAACGATCGCCACGCTGGGCAGTTGGTGCTACTGGGTGACCGGTTGGTGGAATTCGCCGGCCCGACGCGCCCGGAACCAGTGGTTGTCGCGGATTTCAGCCCGCCGCTGCACTGAGCGCAGCGGGATCGCGTCTTACTTGACGATCTTCAAATGCGCGCCGCGCTTCGGCGGCGGTGTCGGCGAAGGCTCGTCGTCGCCAGCGTCATCGGGCGAGGCATCGCTCGGCACGCTGCGCAACGGCGAGATCGCAGGCGGCGCGGACGATTCCTGGTGATCGCCGTCGGCATCTTCCGCGGATTCGGCACCATCGCCGGCGACTTCCGCATCCGGCGGCAAGGCCATGCCCATCCCGGTTTCGCGCGCATAGATCGCCAGCACCGCGTCGATCGGCACGAACACCGCGTGACTGACACCCCCGAAACGCGCGTTGAAGGCGATCAGGTCGTTGTCCATGCGCAGCTGTCCCACCGCGCGCTCGGCGATGTTCAGCACCACTTGTCCGTCACGGATCGTGCTTGGTGGAACGCTCACGCCGGGACGCTTGGCGTCCACCAGCACGTGCGGCGTCATGCCGTTGTCGACGATCCATTCGTAGATCGCCCGCAACAGGTACGGGCGCTGGCTGGTCATCCCCAGGTCGGCGTCGCCACTCACTCCGGCAGCGCGCGCAGCTTCTTTTCCGCTTCCGTCAGGCTGCGGGTGAAGCCCGGGTTGCGGAAGATGCGGTTGCCGTAATCCTCGATCACCTTGCCGTCCTTCGGCAGCGGCACGTCCAGCGCCTGCAGGCGCCAGATGATCGGCGCCATCGCGCAATCGGCCAGGCTCATCTCGGTGTTGAGGAAGAACTTGCTGGCCTTGAACAGCGGGATCGACTGCACCAGCAGCTCCGACAGGCGCTTGCGGCCGGCTTCGGCCTGGGTCTTGTTGCCGAGCTGGATCGCCTGCACCTGCGGCACCCAATCGTGCTCGATGCGCAGCATCGCAAGACGCACGCGGGCGCGCGAGATCGGATCCATCGGCATCAGGGTCGGATGCGGGTAGCGCTCGTCGAGGTATTCGCTGACCACCGACGCCGCGTACAGCACCAGGTCGCGCTCGACCAGGGTCGGCACCGACTGGTACGGGTTGAGGTCGATCAGGTCTTCCGGAGGCGATTGCGGATCGACCGGCACGAGGTCATAGGTCACGCCCTTCGCCGCCAGTACCAACCTGACGCGATGGCAGACCACGTCGTCCAGCGCGGAATACAGGGTCAGCGTGTTGCGCGAACGCGGTCCGCCTGCGGGTGCCATCGTCATCATCAATCTCTCCTCCTGGCCCGGCCATTGCCGGAGCCATCGTCGCGTGCACCGTTCAGTGCACGTCCTTCCAGTATTCGCGGTTGAGCAGCCACGCCAAGAACGTGAACAGTGCCAGGAACGCCAGCACCCACACGCCGATCGCCGGACGCTTCAGACCCGCGGGTTCACCGGCATATTCGAGGAAGGTGGTGATGTCGCGCGCCACCTGGTCGAATTGCTGCGGCTTCAGCGTGCCCGGCGACGCCACCACCAAACGGCTGATGCAGCCCTGGTCAGTATCGGTGGTGCCGTGTGGGCAAGCCATGATGGCCTGACCTTTCTCGTCCTTCTCGCCGGTCGCGACCTTCGCGGTGTATTCCGGCTGCTGGGTGCCCTGCAGCGACCACAGCGGGTTCGGCATCGACGCACCCGGGAAGATCGTGTTGTTCCAGCCCACCGGGCGGGTCGGGTCGAGGTAGAACGACTTCAGGTAGGTGTAGATCCAGTCGCTGCCGCGCACGCGTGCGATCAGCGAAAGATCCGGCGGTTCCTTGTTGAACGCGGCCTTGGCCATTTCCGGCGTCATCGACGCCAGGATCGGCTCGCCGACGTTCTTCACGCCGGTGACATTGAGCTGGTCCATCACTTCCTGCTCGGACAGGCCGAGATCGTCGCCAAGGCGCGAGTAGCGCAGGTGCTTCAGCGAGTGGCAGCCGGCGCAGTAGCTCAGGAAGTCCTTGGCACCGCGTTGCAGCGAACCCTTGTCGGTGAGGTCGGTGCCCGCGGATTGCAGTTCGACGCCATCCTCCGACGCCAGCACCGGCGCGGACAGCAGGCCCAGCAAAGCGAATGCAGCGAGCGACTTCAGCATGTTCTTCGGTGTCATCGACTTAGTCATGGTTGAACGTCACCCGCTCCGGCACCGGCTTGGTCTTGTCGATCTTGGTCCAGATCGGCATGGTCAGGAAGAAGAGGTAGTAGAAGACGGTCAGCACGCGGCCGATGATCGCTTCCTTGGGATCGGTACCCGGGCCGCCGCCGATCTTGGCCAGCCAGACAAAGGCCAGCGCGAAGCCCAGCAGCATCGCCCACGACAGCTTGCCGCGATAGCGATAGGACTTGACCGGCGACTTGTCCAGCCACGGCACCAGGAACAGCAGCACGATGGCACCGAACATCACCAGCACGCCCCACAGCTTGATGCCGAAGAACGACGGCACCACGCGCAACATCGCGTAGTACGGGGTGAAGTACCACACCGGCTTGATGTGGGCCGGCGTCACCAGCGGGTTGGCCGCAGTGAAGTTGTCGTGTTCCAGGAACAGGCCGCCGAAGTTCGGGATGAAGAAGATCACGAACGCGGCGAACATCAGGAAGAAACCGATGCCGACCAGGTCGTGCACGGTGTAGTACGGATGGAACGGGATGCCGTCAGCCGGCTTGTTCGCGTCCCAGCGGTTGCCCTTCGGGCCCTTCTTGATGTCGACGCCGTCCGGATTGTTCGAACCGACTTCGTGCAGGGCGCCCAGGTGCAACACCACCAGCAGCAGCAGCACGATCGGCAGCGCGATCACGTGCAGGGCGAAGAAGCGGTTGAGCGTGGCATCCGACGGGATGTAGTCGCCCATGATCCAGTGCGTCAGGTCGGTGCCGATCACCGGGATCGCGCCGAACAGCGAGATGATCACCTTGGCGCCCCAGAACGACATCTGGCCCCACGGCAGCACGTAGCCCATGAAGGCTTCGGCCATCAGCACCAGGTAGATCACCATGCCGAGCAGCCACACCAGCTCGCGCGGCTTGCGGTAGCTGCCGTACATCAGGCCGCGGAACATGTGCAGGTAGACGGCGATGAAGAACAGCGAGGCGCCGGTCGAGTGCATGTAGCGGATCAGCCAGCCCCAGTCGACATCGCGCATGATGTATTCGACGGAGTCGAACGCTTCTTTCGCGTCCGGCTTGTAGTGCATGGTCAGGAAGATGCCGGTCAGGATCTGGTTGACCAGCACGACCAGGCTGAGCACGCCGAAGTAGTACCAGAAGTTGAAGTTCTTCGGCGCGTAGTACTCGGTCATGTGCTTGCGGTAGATCGGCATCAAAGCCGGCGCCCGCTCGTTGACCCAGTCCATGACGTTCTGCGCGGTGCGCGTGATGACGTTACTCATTTACGCGGCTCCCGGCGGATCGATGCCGATGACGAGGTTGTCGCCTTCGAAGTGGTACGGCGGCACCGGCAGGTTGGCCGGCGCCGGCTGCGACTTCAGCACGCGACCGGCCATGTCGTAGCGCGACTTGTGGCAGGGGCAGAAGAAACCGCCCTTCCAGTCGGGATCGAACGGTTCGGGCTTCACCTCGGAATGCAGCTCCGGGGCGCAACCGAGGTGGGTGCAGACGCCGATCAGCACCAGCACGTCGGGCTTGATCGAACGGTGTTCGTTCTGCGCGTACTTGGGCTGCTGGTCGGTGTTCTGCGACTTCGGATCGGCGACCATGGCGTCCATCTGCGGCAGCATGTCCAGCATCTGGGTGGTGCGCTTGATGACGTAGATCGGCTGGCCGCGCCAGGCGACGCCGCCACCGAGGATCTGGCCCGCCACCAGGTTGGCGACGTTGACGGTCACCGGGCCGCCCGCAACCTTGGCGCGCGCGCTCGGATTCCAGGACTTGATGAAGGGAACCGCCGCGAAACCCGCGCCTACCGCGCCCACGACCACAGTCGTTGCGGTCAGGAAGCGCCGACGTCCCGGGCTGGCCGGACCGTCGTGTACTTCGTTGTTGGCCATCCGGCACTCCGAAAGCAAAGATGTTTGTAAGGTTGGCGATCCGTCCGGACGCGCTGCCACGCCCGGCCATCGTTCGACAGGAAAGTGTAACGGAAGGCTTAACGAACCGACAATCCGCCGGGCCACCCCAAGGCCGCGACGCCGTGCTCAGTTGGCGCTGCTGCGGGTCCGGTAGCGATCGGCCAAGGTGCGGACACGCTCGACGTAGGCGCGGGTCTCGCTGTAGGGCGGCACCCCGCCGTATTTGTCCACGGCGCCCTCGCCGGCGTTGTAGCCGGCCGCCATGCGGGTGAGGTCGCCGTTGTAGCGCTTGGCCAGCCACGCCAGGTACTGGACGCCCCCCTGGATGTTCTGGGCGGCATCGAAGGGATTGCCGACCCCGAAGCGACGGGCGGTGGCCGGCATCAGCTGCATCAACCCCTGGGCCCCGACCCGGGACATGGCCCGCGGGTTGTAGGCCGATTCGGCATGGATGATCGCGCGCACGACCGCTTCCTCCACGCCGTAGAGCTTGGCGGCCGAGGAGATTTCACTCTGGTAGGCGCTGGTGTTCAGCGCCAGGGTACGGAAGTTGATATGCGAAGTCGGATCGCAGGCGAAGCAGCGCTCGATGAAGGAGTAGCGGATGGTCTTCAGGTCGGCGGCGGCGACACCGCGCGGCGGCTTGCTGGTGACGTAACGGATGCCGTCCTTCATATAGGAGTAGACCGCGCCACTGACACGGCGCTCACCTCGACCGGCAGTGGCGCTCCCGGTCGCGGAAACGGTCGGGACGGCGGTGGCCGGCTGGGTGTCGTTGGCGGCGACCGCCACGGGCGCCGCGCCCTGCACGGCAGGCGCAACGGTCGCGGCAGGCGGCGGGGAAACGGCTGTGGGGCTGGAGCGGTACGTGCTCATCGCCGTGCAACGCATCCCGGCCAGGCGGGTACCGGAATAGGTGGTGCCACCGGCGCCTTCGCAGCGATACAGGGTGCCGGCCGCAGCGGGTCCGGCCAATGCCAGTGCGAACAAAGCCAGCGCGAGTCGCCCCCCGATCATCCTGCGAAGTCTCCACAAAATTCAGGCGGATACAAGTGCGGAACACGGGGTCGGCATTAGAATATGCGCCCCAACCCATCCGGCCCGGATTCCCCACCGCGCCCCGGAGACGAAGATGACCGACCTGACTGCCGTGAAAGGCAAGCTGTATATCCAGACCCACGGTTGCCAGATGAACGAGTACGATTCGGCGAAAATGGCCGACGTTCTCGCTGAGCATGAAGGCTTGGAGTTGACCACGAACGCCGAAGAAGCCGACGTGATCCTGGTCAATACCTGCTCGATCCGCGAAAAAGCCCAGGAGAAGGTCTTCAGCCAGCTGGGCCGCTGGCGCAGCCTGAAGCAAGGCGACAAGCCTGTCCTGATCGGCGTCGGCGGCTGCGTGGCCAGCCAGGAAGGCGAAGGCATCGTCAAGCGCGCGCCCTACGTCGACCTCGTGTTCGGTCCGCAGACCCTGCACCGCCTGCCGGAACTGATCCGCGCCCGTCGCGCATCCGGCCGGCCGCAGGTGGACATCAGCTTCCCGGAGATCGAGAAGTTCGATGCCCTGCCCGAGCCGCGCGCGGAAGGCCCGACCGCCTTCGTCTCGATCATGGAGGGCTGCTCGAAGTACTGCTCGTTCTGCGTGGTGCCCTATACCCGTGGCGAGGAAGTGAGCCGCCCGTTCGAGGACGTGCTGGTGGAAGTCGCCCAGCTCGCCGCCAAGGGCGTACGCGAGATCAACCTGCTCGGCCAGAACGTCAACGCCTATCGCGGCCCGATCAGCGACAGCGAAGAAGTCGCCGACCTCGCCCTGTTGATCCGCACCATCGCCGAGATCGACGGCGTCGAGCGCATTCGTTTCACCACCTCGCATCCGCTGGAATTCTCCGACTCGCTGATCGAGGCCTATCGCGACGTGCCCAAGCTCGCCAACTACCTGCACCTCCCCGTGCAGTCCGGCAGCGACCGCATCCTCTCGGCGATGAAGCGCGGCTACACCGCGCTCGAGTTCAAGCAGAAGATCCGCAAGCTGCGCGCGGTGCGCCCGGACATCGCGATCAGCTCCGACTTCATCGTCGGCTTCCCCGGCGAAAGCGATGCCGATTTCGAGAAGACGATGAAGCTGATCGAGGACGTCGGTTTCGACCAGTCGTTCTCCTTCATCTATTCGCGTCGCCCCGGCACGCCGGCCGCCGACCTTGCCGACGATGTCAGCGACGAGGCCAAGCACGCGCGACTGTCGCGACTGCAGGCGCACATCAACGCGCACAGTTACGAGCTGTCGAAGGCAATGGTGGGCACGATGCAGCGCATCCTCGTCACCGGCGCCTCGCGCAAGGACGCCAGCGAACTCACCGGCAAGACCGAGAACATGCGCCAGGTGAATTTCGCCGGACATCCGCGCCTGGTCGGCGGATTCGTCGATGTCGTGATCACCGAGGCGCTGCCGAATTCCTTGCGCGGGCGCGTGGCGGCGGTCGTTTAACCGTTCGCTCGCGCCTTCGTCGCGGCGGCCACCATCTTCTCCAGCACCTTGGCATCGATGTCGCTCATGCGCGCGACGTAGAGGCAGCCCTTGCCGGTCTTGTGCTTGCCGAGTTTCGCCAACAGGCCGGATGCCTCGCCGGCGCCATGCAAGCCGTAGATGCTGATCGCGTCCTTGCGCGAACCGAAACCGACGGCGCAGGTCTCGCCTTCGCGCCCGCTCTCATATTTGTAGCGATGCACGCCGAACCCGACGATGCCGCTGCCCCACATTCGGGCAGGCGATTTTGCGGCCTTCGCCATCAGCGCCACCAATGCCGTGCAATCCGCCCGACGCGACTCGGGTTCGATCGACGCGAGAAATTGCTCGACACTGGCTTCGGTCGGTTGCGTCTTGTTCGCAGGCATTCGCTTCCCTCCCCCCACTGTGCACATCTGCTGACCGATACTGTGCCCAGGCGCCCATCCCGGCAAGTCGCATCCGACAGATCCCTTCCGAATCCGCATGACCCACTTCATCGCACGTCCGGCAGTCGGGCAATGCCTGATCGCGGCCCTGCTGGCATGCGCCGTCTCCGGCTGCATGACCACGCACGCGGTTGATTCCACGCAGCGCCCGTCGACCTGGGCGCAACCCGTCGCCAACGCCGGATTGCACAACCTCCACCGGGTGACGCCAACCTTGTGGCGTTCGTCGCTGCCGGACGCACAGGGATTCGCCGCTGCCGATGCGCTCGGGATCCGCACCATCGTCAACCTGCGGCCAATGCCGGATACCGTCCCCGGCTCGCCACGCGCGACGCTCGAACACATCCCGGTATGGACCTGGCACGTCACCGACGGCGAGATCCTCGACTTCCTGCGCATCGCCAGCGATCCAGCGAGACAACCCATGCTGGTGCACTGCCAACACGGCGCCGACCGCACCGGCGTGATGATCGCGGCCTATCGCGTGGTGGTGCAGGACTGGAGCAAGGAAGACGCGATCCGCGAGATGCAGCGTGGCGGTTACGGCTATCACGCGATCTGGACCAATCTTCCACGCGTCATTCGCAGGCTTGATGTCGCGAAGATGCGCGCACGCCTGCATTCAGTCCAATCACCCTGACGATCGGCACATCCGGATCACACCGCTTTCGTCCCTATAATCCGGGATAGATGGAGAAACCGCGATGCCCCGGTTCATCGATCGATTCGATTGCAAGCGCATGACTCGCACACTGTCGCTTGCGGCTTTCCTGTGCGGATCCGCAATCGCAGGACACGCCTTCGCCGAAGAAACCACTTCGCCCGCGCAACAATCGCTGGATGATGCCTGGTGGACGGGCTCGGTAATCTCCAATTCGCCGGCGCCGCTGCCGAAAGGCCACGGCTATGTCGAATCCTATTTCTATGACGCCAGGAGTTCCGGCGTCGATGCCTGGGGATCGCAGACCTACATGCTCTATGGACTCAGCGACCGGGTCACCGTCGGCTTGCGCCCGTTGTTCGGCTACACCCGCATCGATGGCGGTGGTGGCAGCACGCGCATCGGAACCGGTGACATATCGCTGCATGCGCAATACGCGCTGACCACCTACTCGCGGGAAAAGAACCGACCGGCGATCGCCGTCGCGATTGAGGAATCATTGCCGACTGGCAAATACGATCGCCTCGATCGCGCAAGCAACGGCTTCGGCAGCGGCGCCCGCACGACGACGCTCGGGATCTACGCGCAGCACTATTTCTGGATGCCGAACGGCCGCATCCTGCGCGGTCGCGTCAACATCAGTGGTTCCCATTCGGATCGCGCGCATGTCCGCGACCTCAGCGTGTACGGCACCGCCGTCGGCTTCGACGGCCATGCCCGCCCCGGAAACAGCGTTGCCTTCGACAATGCCTGGGAATACAGCATCACCAGCAACTGGGTGGTGGCGACGGATTTCTACTATCGCCACGACGCCGCGACAACTTTGCGCGACGCATCCGGCGTGCGCAGCCGTAGTCACGCCAGCGACACCTTCGCGGTCGTTCCGGCGATTGAATACAACTGGTCGCCGCGCATCGGCGTGATCTTCGGAACGCGTTACATCCCGGCGTGGGGCCACAACACACGATCGGTGACGCCGGTCGTCGCGCTCAGCATCTTCATGTAAAAAAGAAGCGGCCGGGCCCTCCCTTGCCCGCCGCTCCACAACTCCCGATTTACGTCAGCAACATCCTGTTGCCTGGTCGGAATGCTTATTGCTTGGTCGGAATATTGACCTTGTCGATGCCGTGGATGACACCATTGCTCGAGTTGATGTCGCCTGTAGTCACCAATGCGCCATCGATGCTGACCTTGTCATTGGCCAGTTTGATCGGAGCCGATTGGCCGTTGACCGTTCTTGCCGCTTCCCACTTGCCGATGTCGGCCACCGACTTGCGGCCGTTCATGACGTGATAGTTCAACAGCGAGACGAGTTCCTGCTTGTTTTCCGGTTTGAACAGGTTGTCCAACTTGCCGGCTGGCAGCTTGTCGAATGCCGCATCGGTCGGTGCAAAAACGGTGAAGGGGCCGGTGCCGCGCAAGGTGTCGCTCATGCCGGCTTGCTCGATGGCCTTGCCGAAAGTCTTGAACGAGCCATCGGCGGCAGCGGTATCGAGAAGATTCTTGGTGTTCGGAGTGCTGGTCATGGTGCTCATGGTTTGATGCCTTTTTGGAGTGCGTATCCGCAGATATACGGAATGGCGGGCGGCCGAAGCCGGAGTTCCTGCCGGGGCGGGAACACGAAGGCTCAGTGCGGAGAAAGGAGGGGGAAGTGCGCGCGGCTGAGTGGCCGTTACGGCATTGCGCCGTAGTGCCAGAACACAGTGCGCTTTGTCTTGTTAACAGGATGTTATCCGGGGTGATCCACTCATGCCGACGCCATCGTGAGGGTCAATCGAAGCCGTATCAGCGATCGGAATGACCGCTGTGGTAGTAGTCGCGGGCATCGAGCAGGTCCGGCTTGATCAGATCGACGAAGGCGCGCGCGTGCTTCGACAGGAACTTGCCCTTGCGCAGTACCACGCCATAGCTTCGCGAGGGGAAATAGCGCGCCAGCGAACGCGCAACGAGACGCTCGTGGTCCGCCGGGGTCAGGCAAATCGAGGTGACGATGCTGATGCCCATGCCCATCGCCACGTACTGCTTGATGATTTCCCAGCCACCGACTTCCATCGCCACCGTGTAGGGCACGCGCGCGCGCTGGAACACCAGGTCGACGAAACGATAAGTGGTGAGTCGCTGCGGCGGCAGGATCAATCCGTAGGGCGAGAGATCCGACAGCGTGATGTCTTGCTTGCCGGCCAGCGGATGGTCGGGCGGCATGATCAGCATCGGATCGAAGTTGTAGGCCGGCGCGTAGCGGATGTCGTTGGGCACGTCGAGCATGGAACCGACCGCGAGATCCACCTTGTCGGCGCGCAACATTTCGAGTCCGCCAGCACCGGTGACGTTGTGCAAGGTCAGCTTGACGTCGGGATGCGCGGCCTTGAAGGCGGCGACGATCGGCGGCAGCAGGTGGATGATGGTCGAAGTGCCCGCGGCGATCTGCAGCTCACCGGTTCCCTGCCCTTGCAGCGCTTCACGGAAATTGCCGTGCAAGCCGTCGAGGCCATCGACCAGCGGCGCGACCAATCCGTAGAGCAGCGTGCCGTCCTCGCTGAGATCGAAGCGACGGCCCTGGCGCTGGAACAAGCGCGTGCCGAATTCGCGTTCGAGCGCCTGGATCTGCAGGCTCACCGCCGGCTGGCTGAGGAACAGCGCCTCGGCCGCCCGCGAAATCGACCCCAATCGCGCCACCTGACAGAACGCGCGCAAGGGCTTGAGGCGGCTGCCCTTGTAGGAGAAACGAGGCGCGTGGTCGCGGTCTTCGCTCATGGCCGGGATTTCAGTATTAGTTTTCCAAATATATTCGATTGACAACTTTGCGTTGCGAAATACTATCCGGCGCCGGATGGTTGCAGTGCAGCAGATCGCTGTGCCGCAGATCCCGCCGATGTCCGCCCAGCCCCAGACCTTCGCGCCCGACCTCCCGCATGTGACCGCCCAGGCCAACGGACAGGATGGCCTGTTGACCCCTGACGCCCTGGCCCTGTTGGCCGGACTTCACCGCAAATTCGAGCCTGTTCGCCGCCGTTTGCTGGACGATCGCCACCAGCGCCAGGCCCGCTACGATGCCGGCGCCCTGCCCGACTTCCGGCCGGATACCGCCGCCATCCGCTCTGGCGATTGGAAGGTGGCCGCGATCCCGACCGCCCTGCAACGCCGCCAGGTCGAAATCACCGGGCCGGTCGATCCCAAGATGGCGATCAACGCGCTGAATTCGGGCGCCGATTGCTACATGGCCGATTTCGAGGACAGCACCTCCCCGACCTGGGCCAACCTGGTCGAAGGCCAGATCGCCCTGCGAGCCGCCATCGCCGGCAACCTCGAATTCACTGGCGACAACGGCAAGCATTACGCGCTGCGCCCGGAACAGGAACGCGCCGTGCTGATCGTGCGGCCACGCGGCTGGCACCTCGACGAGAAGCACGTGACCGTCGATGGCGAGGCGATGTCGGGCGCCCTGTTCGACTTCGGACTGTTCTGCTTCCACAACGCACGCGCACTCGCGGCGAAGGATCGCGGCCCCTACTTCTACCTGCCCAAGCTGCAATCGATGGAAGAAGCGGCGCTGTGGGACCAGGCAATGTCCTTCGTCGAGGACGAACTTGGTCTGTCGCATGGACAGCTGAAGGTGACGGTGCTGATCGAGACGCTGCCCGCAGCGTTCGAAATGGACGAAATCCTGCACGCCCTGCGCGATCGCATCGTCGGGCTCAACTGCGGGCGTTGGGACTACATTTTTTCGTACATCAAGACACTGCGCGGACATCGCGACCGCGTGCTGCCGGAACGCGGCCAGGTGACGATGACGCAGCCGTTCCTGAAAGCCTATTCGGAATTGCTGATCCAGACCTGCCATCGCCGTGGCGCGTTCGCGATGGGCGGCATGGCGGCGCAGATCCCGATCTCCAACGATGCCGAAGCCAACGCCCGCGCGCTGGAACGCGTCACCGCCGACAAGTTGCGCGAGGCGCGTGCCGGTCACGACGGCACCTGGGTCGCCCATCCGGCGCTGACCCCGATTGCACGCGACGCCTTCGCGACGGTCGTGACCGGCGACAACCAACTCGACGTGCTGCGCGAAGACGTGAATGTTTCCGCGACGGATCTGCTGCGTCCGAGCCTCGGCACCATCACCCGCGCCGGCTTCGACGGCAATGTCGAAGTCTGCGTGCGCTATCTCGCCGCGTGGCTGGCCGGCAACGGTTGCGTGCCGATCCACAACCTGATGGAAGACGCCGCGACCGCCGAAATCGCCCGCACGCAATTGTGGCAATGGCTGCACCACGGTGATCTGCATCTCGACGACGGCACCCCGCTCGACTTCGCCTTGCTGGAGCGCGCGCTGATCGGCCTGCCCTCGCGTCTGCGCGCCGCAAACATCCCCGGCAGCGACCGCATCGACGACGCCATCGCCTTGCTGCACGACCTCACCCACGCCGACACGCTCGCCGACTTCCTCACCCTGCCCGCCTACGCGCAGCTGCCCTGATCCCTGTTCCATCCACCACTCAAACCGCACGCCAGGAGATTTGTATGAGCACGAACACTCTTCCCTCCGCCGAACAACTCAGGCACGAGTGGAGCAACAACCCGCGCTGGGCCGGCATCCGCCGCGACTACAGCGCCGAAGACGTGGTGCGCCTGCGTGGCACCGTGCGCGTCGAACATTCGATCGCAAAGATCGGCGCCGAGAAACTGTGGAATTCGCTGAACCGCGAGGACTTCGTCAACGCGCTTGGCGCGCTCACCGGCAACCAGGCGATGCAGCAGGTCAAGGCGGGATTGAAGGCGATCTACCTGTCGGGCTGGCAGGTCGCCGCCGATGCCAATCTGGCTGGCGAGATGTACCCGGACCAGTCGCTGTATCCGGCCAATTCTGTCCCGCAGGTGGTGAAGCGCATCAACAACACCCTGCTGCGCGCCGACCAGCTGAGCCATGCCGAAGGCGACGACAGCATCGACTACCTGCAACCGATCGTCGCGGACGCCGAAGCCGGTTTCGGCGGCGTGCTCAACGCCTTCGAACTGATGAAGGCAATGATCGAGGCCGGCGCTTCGGGTGTGCACTTCGAGGACCAGCTCGCTTCGGTGAAGAAGTGCGGCCACATGGGCGGCAAGGTCCTGGTGCCGACCCGCGAAGCGATCGAGAAGCTCACTGCCGCGCGACTGGCAGCCGACGTGATGGGCGTGCCGACCCTGATCGTCGCGCGCACCGATGCCGAAGCCGCCGACCTGCTGACCAGCGACATCGACGACAACGACCGACCGTTCTGCACCGGCGAACGCACCGTCGAAGGCTTCTACAAGACGGACAAGGGCCTCGACCAGGCGATCAGCCGCGGCCTCGCCTACGCGCCCTACGCCGACCTGGTGTGGTGCGAAACCGGCAAGCCCGATCTGGAATTCGCGCGCAAGTTCGCCGAAGCGATCCACGCGAAGTATCCCGGCAAGCTGCTGGCTTACAACTGCTCGCCGAGCTTCAACTGGAAGAAGAACCTCGACGACGCCACCATCGCGAAGTTCCAGCAGGAAATCGCCAGCTACGGCTACAAGTTCCAGTTCATCACCCTGGCTGGCTTCCACGCACTGAACTACTCGATGTTCAACCTCGCGCACGGCTACGCCCAGCGCCAGATGAGCGCCTTCGTCGAATTGCAGGAAGCGGAATTCGCCGCCGCCGAACGCGGCTTCACCGCGGTCAAGCACCAGCGCGAAGTCGGCACCGGCTATTTCGACGCGGTGACGCAGACCATCCAGGGCGGCAAATCGTCGACGACCGCCCTCAAGGGTTCCACCGAAGAAGAGCAATTCCAGCCGCAGGCGGTTGCGGCCTGATTGAATGGCGTGCGCTGCCCGGGGCTATCCGGGCAGCGCGGTGCAAGGGGCCATGTTCGCAACCGTCATGCACTCGGCGGTACCCTATGCACATATGAGTACCTCCCAACGCGATTTCGCCCTCGACCCCGACGACACCACGCGGTTGGCCAACCTGGCCGGGCCGTTCGACGCACACCTGCGCCAGATCGAACTGCGGATGGGCGTGGAGATCGCCAATCGCGGCAACGTGTTCCGCATCACCGGCGAGGAGGCCTCCGCGGTCGCCGACACCGAACGCTTGCTGCGTTCGCTCTACGACGAGACCGCGGGCGAGACCTTGGACGACCACGCCATCAACGTCCGCCTCGCTGCATTCGCGCACGGGAATGGGGATGGCAGCGACAGGCGCGAAGCCGATTACGTTCCGCAGGACGTGTCGGTGCGGGTGAAGCGCGGCAACATCCGCGGACGCGGCGCCAACCAGAAGAAATACCTGCACGAGATCGCCACCCACGACATCAACTTCGGCATCGGCCCGGCCGGCACCGGCAAGACTTTCCTCGCGGTCGCGATGGCGGTCGATGCACTCAACGAATCGCGCGTGCAACGATTGATCCTGGTGCGCCCGGCGGTCGAGGCCGGCGAGAAGCTCGGCTTCCTGCCCGGCGACCTCACCCAGAAGGTCGATCCCTACCTGCGCCCGCTCTACGACGCCCTGTACGAAATGCTCGGCGTCGAGAAGGTGGTGAAGCTGCTGGAGAAATCGGTGATCGAGATCGCGCCGCTCGCCTATATGCGCGGACGCACGCTCAACGACGCCTTCGTGATTCTCGACGAGGCGCAGAACACCACCATCGAACAAATGAAGATGTTCCTGACGCGACTCGGCTTCGGCAGTACCGCGGTGATCACCGGCGACATGACCCAGATCGACCTGCCCAAGCACGTGAAATCCGGCCTGCGCGATGCCATCGAAGTCCTGCGCGATGTCGACGGCGTCAGCTTCACCTTCTTCGAATCGCGCGACGTGGTGCGTCATCCGCTGGTGGCGAGGATCGTCAACGCGTATGAGGCACGGGATGCGCGCGATGGCGAAAGCGGCAGTAATGCCGCCTGAGTCATACCGCATCGAGACTGGCAACCGGAACTGCAAAACCGGCATATTGCAACAATCAATGCCGTAAAGCGGGATCAGCTTGAACGTGCAGTTAGACCTACCGATTAGTTTTCTTATTGAATTTGGCTTCACGATAAGCCAACGCGCCGTATGTGGCGGCGAGAACAATATTTGCGCAGCCTAATACTATCAAGGCGCGCTTATGCTCAGACAGGCCAACGCTCAACAGAATGATCCCTGCCAGTAAAAACATCAACCCAGAGAAAAAGAATGCCTTTTGCTTAATCATGGGGATTCCGACGCAGAGCTAATGCTTGAGTTATGCCGCAACTTGGCGCCTCTGAAGCACGATATTTCTACTGTAGATGAAGGGCAAGGCAACTGCCCCGAGAATTACTGGCAGCTTGTCGATATGGAAAGCGTAAAACAGGGCCAGCAAACTACCCCAAAAAGACATTTGCCAAAAAATCGGGGGCACAATAATTTTCTTGTGTTTTTCCGAGTGAAGCCATTGGATCAGGAAGCGTGATCCGAAGATTGCATTGCCTATTAGTCCAACGGCAGTCCAGACTGGGGACTCTTTATAAATTATAAAGCCATGGAAGCACGCCAGACAGATATGGCTCTAAAAATCCGCTTGTCATAAATATAATCCTTGACGTTTAATATCTGACGCGTAACAGCACTGAAAATTGGTTTGACTGCGATCAGCCCTTTGAACTGATCGCGCATGTTGAATTATCTCGAAGCGCCATGCTCTTACCAATCTGATAGCTAAACGTTATCGTGGCCACAAGCAGTGCTGGAACAATGCAAGCAATCGCGACTGCGATCTTCTGGCGCTTGGATGTGGCCAACTTCAAGAGGATCGCACTCAATATTAGAGCGACTGGCACAGCCCAAATCATATTGACGCGAAGAGTTATGAGCAAACTGAAAAGACAAGGCGATATAACCAGAATCGCATTGAAAACAGCATTCTGATTTTCATTTTCCGGTTTTGACATATCCACTCCGCGAATTAATATACGAATAAGCAACAACTAGAACGGAATAGGATTCGGCATAGCGAAACATAAATCATCCGAACCAAGCCGTGAAGAACCATCAATTTGAATGCACAGCAAGACTACGATCGATCTTGGGTCTCGAACAGCTTGAGCAACAGAATTCGCGCCGGATTCCCGTGCCACATCGACACAGCAAGGACTACTGAAACCAATCCGGCTGAACTGGCTAGAAGGGCAAGCGCTTCGTCGTGATATCTCAAATAGACTGAAGCAGCATCAAATATGTTCAATACCCCCAACACAATCAAAACCCACCGCATAAGTGGCCATTGATTTTGCTTTTTACGCAGTTTTAGGAGCGCTTGTTTTTCAACATCGTTAAGCATCATCTCCATAGGGATCGACTCCAAGATAGATTAGGCCTGCAGAACGACAGGCTGCTCGGCTTGTGGCGTGATAACAGGCTTGAAATCCCGCACGGCCCTGCCCCCTTCCACTTCCAGCACACGATCGGCACTGGCGATGGTCTCGGGACGATGGGCGATGATGACCTTGGTCAGCTTGAGTTCCTTGACGGCATCGTTGACCAGCCGCTCGCGGGCCACATCGAGGTGACTGGTGGCTTCGTCCAGAATCAACAGTCTGGGCTTGCGATACAGTGCCCGCGCCAGGAGGATGCGCTGCTTCTGCCCGCCGGACAACGAACTGCCCATATCGCCAATCAGGCTGTGGTAGCCCATGGGCATCGCCATGATCTCCTCATGGATCGCGGCCAGCTTCGCAGCATGCTCAATCCGCTCCTGGTCGAACTCCTGATCGAACAGGCTGATGTTCTCGGCGATGCTGCCGGCGAATAGTTGATCGTCCTGCATCACCACGCCCATCATTGTCCGCAGGTTGCGCGGACCGGTCTTGTGCAGATCCAGCCCCCCGATCCGGATCGTGCCTTGGTTGGGGGTGAGCAGGCCGAGCAGGAGTTTGGATAATGTCGTCTTGCCGCAGCCGGAGGCCCCGACGATGGCCACGGATTCCCCGTCCGCTATGGACAGATTGAAGTCCTTGAGCACCCAGGGTTCGCCATCGGCGTATCGGTAACTCAGTCCGCTGACTTCAATGCCCGCATGGGACGGAGCGGGCACTTCCGGCAGGTCATATCCCGCTTCGGGTTCGGTCAGCACGATATCGGCTAGGCGTTCACTGTGAAGCCGCAGCATCTTGAAGCCGATGAAAGTATCGATCAGGCTGGCGATCCGGCTGCTGAACTGCTCGTTGTAGGCGAGAAAGGCCGTCAACATGCCGATGGAAAACGTGTTGTCCATCACCAGCCTGGCACCAAAATACATGATCAGCAGCTTTTCGATCCCAAAGATGAAGCCATTGGCCGTGCCGTACCACATGCCCATCTTGGAGATGCGGATGCCCTGATTCTGGGTCTGTGTCGCCAGATTCAGCCAAGTCGAATGCCGGTCCTGCTCGACTCCAGACACCTTGATGGAACCGATCCCGCGCAGGGTTTCGAGAAAGTAACTGTTCTGTTTGGCGGAGAGGACCAATTGCTTCTCGTTGGCCTCCTTGAACATGCGATAGCTGGCAAAGCGAACTACGAAATAGATCGCCAATGCCGCCTGGCTGACCAGAAACAACATGGAGTTGTATTTGAGCATCACCGCAAGCGTGGTCACTGCCATCAACCCATCGAGAATCACGCTGACCGCACTGGATGTCACCATGCCCTGGATGGTGTTGACCGATCCCATCCGTGAGGTGATGTCTCCCAGATGCCGCTTCTCGAAAAAGTCCTTGGGTAGCTTCAGGACATGACGCAGCACATTGGCATTCCACTGCAACCCCAATTGTGTGGACAGCACGATGCCGGCCCAGCTGCGGGCAAGCCCGATGCCCATCTGGATCACGATCAACAAGGCAAAGCCGATGACGACGACGGTCAGCAGACTGTAGTCCCGCCCCACGATCACCTGATCCATAACCAGCTGGGACAGCAGCGGGGCTACCAGTGCGAAGATCTGCAACGCCAACGACAGCAACAGGATCTGGAACAGGCCGCGGCGCAGCCCCCAGATCGAGCCCGACAACTGCTTCAGGGAAACGGTCGGTTTCGACTCCTGCTTCTCGAAGCTGGCCGCAGGCGATAACTCCACTGCCACCCCGGTGAACTGTTCCGAGGCTTCGCGAAGGGAGATTTTCTTGCGGCCGACTGCGGGGTCGTTCACCACAAGGTGCGTTCGCGTGACCCGGGTTAGGACCACGAAGTGGTTCAGGTTCCAATGCAGGATGCAGGGCAACGACAACTGCGACAGCTCACCGAGTTCCAGGCGTACGGGCCGTGCCGACAATCCTTGATCCGACGCGATCTTGAGCAAATCCTTGAGCGTCATTCCCTTCAAGGAGACCGATTGGGTGCGTCGAAGATCCGCCACCTCCACGTTGCGATCGTAGTGATTCAACACCATCGCAAGGCAAGCGAGGCCGCATTCGGCGGCTTCAGATTGGAGAACAGGCTTCATGACATTACCAAGAGGCCCATCAAGGGCCATACAGTTTGCTGGGTGCCTCCATCGTAAAAACAGTGGGCGCCGCATGGGCAACCAAGTTTTCCTTGCACCCTAAGGACTCATTGAGTATGTCCAGCAACATCTCACCATCCTGGTATTTTTTTTGCCATTCGATTGCCGAATACCGAGCCGAGATTTTCTTGAACCCGTAATAACTCGAAATATAGAGCCAGTCTCCCGGCGGAAATTTGAAGCCATTGGAAGAGAATCTCAGGCCATCCAATCTAAATTTCAGATACTCCTTCTCTGTCAGATTTATTTTTTTGACCATGTAGTACTCTGCAGGCCATTCAAGTTGAATCCGGCTAGCTACAGAAATCTGTTCATTTGTGTTGAGCCTTCCATATTCTGCATGCATTTGCTTGCATATCCCCGTGTTATCTCCCGACTGCAATATAGTTGTCAGCGCGCGATAAAAGCCATTCACCTTGTCTGGATTTATGGGCAACCCATCCTCTTCATCCAGAAGATTGAACTTCATTCTGACCGGAATTCCAGCTTGAACAGCTATGTGGAATGATTCATGGGTAGCAACAATCCTCCTCATTTTCGCACTTGAGATCTCTGCATAGTCACTCCCCATTAGAACATGCAAATATTTGCAGGAACTTGCGAAAACGATGCGCTCTTTTTGCCTTGAAACAAGCTTACTATCCAGCCCTGGGCGCCCAGGGCAATCATTCAGTGAATGTGGCTTCCCATACCAAACCATGATGGTGCGCGGTGATGGAGTACCAACGAACCAGATATTCCGATCCAAGCTAAGCGAGATGGGTTCTGCCGTCCCACGAGACGACTGACAGCCGCACACTGACAACGTAGCCAGAATGACAAGGCACATGCGAATGCATGTGCCTTGCAGCGAATCAATCGGTCTCATCATCGCGGCGGAGAACTACCTGGAATCGTAGTACCGAAAGCCCCAGTCTGAGCGCCACTGAAATCGGGCTGCGATCTGGCATCCCCACAATTCGTAGTGACTGTATAGCCCGTATTTGACGTTCCCGTCACCCCAGTCGATGCCGTCACGCTTGCAGTACCGGGCAATCCAGCGCTGGCACCGACGGTAGTTGCGGCAGAAGTCGAACCGCTATTGGCAAGGAACGTGATTGTCGCGCTATTTGCTAGGTTCTGGCTGTCACAGATAGCTACCGCCTGCTGATTCGCAGTAGGCTGCTTCTTGGGCGTACTCGCAAGATCTCCCAGCGGATTTGACGGCGGCATAAAGTCCGGATCCGTCCATTCATTATCCCCTCCTGATACAACTTCGATTTCAATCACGGTCAATGCACGCATTACCTACTCCTGAAAACTGCGCAAAACGTTGCGCCCCGTTCCGGGACCACCCCGAAATCATACCTATCACACCCGCCCCTTGAGCGAATACAACGGCTCGAATATCCACTCGATCAGCGAACGCTTTTCACCCAGCACATCCGCTTCAAGCACCATTCCTGGCTTCAGTGCTTCGGGCTTGCCATAAGCCATCACCGTCTGCTTCGCCAACTGCACCATCACGCGATAAACGGTTTCACTACTGTCGCTTTTCATCCCCAGAGCATTCATTTCATTCGGACTCAATGCGCTGCGGCTGATCCGGGTGACTTTCCCTTCGTAGTGCCCGAACTTCTGGTACGGAAATGCCTGATAGCGCAACAACACCTGATCCCCCGGCTCGATGAAGCCGATGGCATGACTCGGCACCAGCAGTTCCGCTTCCAAGGCACTGTCGTTGGGCAACACGCTCATCAATGGCTGGCCGACTTGCACTGCCTGCCCCGGCTTTGCCAGCTGGGTCGCTACCAGTCCGCTGACTGGAGCATTGACCTGAAGCGCGCCCCGCGCGGCAGTTTCGACTCGTTCCTGTTCCAGCGCGGCATGATCGCGGCGATAGTTGGCTTGCGCGGTCATGCGTTGACCAGGGATGGAGCGCAATTGCTGTTGCAGTTGTTCGATGTTGCGCTGTGCTTCGATGGCCTGACGTTGCAATGCCTGCAATTGGCTTGCCTGGGCCAGCACCGCGCCTTCCTGCTGCTTCACTTGCAGGATGCTGACCAGCTTGTCCTGCTCGGCGCGTTTCAGGCGATCCAGTGAATCATTGGCGACGGCCACCTGCCGACGCTGGGTCGCTATCTCATCCTGCATGTGAGTCCATTCGCGTTGGGCACTGGCCAGCTGCGCGGAGAGACCAGCCGCCTGCGTGTTCAAGACCGCGTCCTGTGCCGTCTGTGCTGCGAACAACCCCTGCTCTTTCTCCTGCACGCCCGCTTCCAGTGCTTGCGCGGTATTGCCGCTTGCAGCGGTCGCGGATGGAATCGTCACCACCGCCAGGCGCTGGCCGGATTGAACATTTGCTCCCTCCGGAATATCTACCACCGAGACGACGCCTGTTGCCGGCGCCAACACTGTTGCCAAACCCCGACTGGGCACCAACTGCCCGGTGACACGTTCGCGACGGGCACAGCTCCCGAGCACCAGAAACAGAACAATCGCCAAAGCCGCAGCCGCGGCAAAACCTGTCAATACCCATAGCGACAGTGGTTGCACCAGCGAGATGCTGCCCAACCAACTTGCGCGCTTGGCTTCCAGAACTTCTTTACGAAACAATCCCTGTGACATCTGATTCGCATGCAATCCGTCTTGCGATCAGTTCTAGTTGGCGGCGATGAATCTCGTCAATGGACAAAATGCTTGACCTGTCAGAAATCGCAGGCGGCCATTCCAATGTGTTCATGAATTTTCTTCGATGAAATCTCCCGATGACAGCAAAACTGTACAAATTCATCGATCGCGATTCGAATTCAGTTTTTGCATATGAAAATCGGAAAAATCTGACAGCGAGGAACGAACAACGAAGCTAACGTAAGCATGTGGGGTCATGTTGGAGATGCCTGCAATGCCTTCTTCAATTTATTTATGTAAACCCCACAACCTCCCGGTTTGCCATGGATATCGCAACACGCATTCGCATCGCACGCAGGAAAATTGGTTTCTCGCAAAAGGCCATGGCAGCCAGCCTGGGCATCGGCCGCAGCGCCATCACCAATTGGGAAAACCTGGATGCCCGTCCGTCAACGAGCAACCTGCAGAAGTTGGCCGCACTGACCGGGATATCGTTTGAATGGCTAGCAACAGGACGCGGGCCAATGGTGGTCGAATCGCTATTCGAACCTGTCGCCGGCGCGGAAGGACTCATCCCCCACACCCCCAGCGAAGTACGCTTGCTCAGCGTGTTCCGGGTTGCTTCCGAAATCGACAAATTGCGCATCATGGAAGTCATTGACTCGATTGCCGATCTGCTGGGCTGAAAGGCTGGCGGCATCTGCCGATTGCCCGACTGGCGTAAACTCCCCTCATGACCCGCGGACCCGTTCGCCTTGATGTCGCTGTCAGCTACGCCGTGCCACGCACCGGCGTGCCGGCCGCCAACAGCTTCCGCCTGTGGGTGGCGTCGGCGCTGGAAGGCCGCATCCTCGAAGCCGATCTCGCGTTGCGCATCGTCGGCGCCGACGAAGGCCGTGCGCTGAATCGCCACTATCGCGGCAAGGATTACGCCACCAATGTGTTGAGCTTCCCGGCGGAGCGTCCGCCCGGACTGCCCAAGGCGGCGAAATTCCCCCTGCTCGGCGACCTGGTGCTGTGCGCGCCGGTGGTGGCGAAAGAGGCGAAGGAACAGCACAAATCGCTCAACCACCATTACGCGCACCTGACCGTGCACGGCTGCCTGCACCTGCTGGGCTGGGACCATGAGCACGACGCCGATGCCCAGGCCATGGAGCAGCTGGAACGCGAGGTGCTGCTGGAGCTCGGGATCGCCGATCCCTACGCCTGAATGCGACAGTCACCAGCGAGCCACCGCCGCAAGGTAGACTGAACCGTCTTCCCCGCAATGACGCGACCCGCTCGACCCAATGGCCGACGATCCTGACAGTCCCAACGGCCAGCCCGAACACCGGAGCTGGCTGGAACGCATTGGCGCCGCACTGTCCGGCGAACCCACCACCCGTGGCGATGTCCTCGAATTCCTGCGCGATGCCGGCGCCGACGGCCTGATCGGCGCGGACACCTTGAGGATGATGGAGGGCGCGATCGCGATCTCCGACCTCACCGTCGACGACGTGATGGTGCCGCGCGCGCAGATCACCATGCTGCAGATCGACCAGCCGATGGCGGAAGCACTGGCGGTCGTGCTCGAATCCGGTCATTCGCGCTTCCCGGTGCACGGCGAGGACAAGGACGAGATCCTCGGCATCCTGTTGGCGAAGGATCTGTTGCGCGTGGTGGTCGAACAGAAGGATCACGGCCTGCGCGACCTGCTGCGTCCCGCCTTCCTGATTCCGGAATCGAAGCGCCTCGACGTGCTGCTGCGCGAGTTCCGCCTGTCGCGCAACCACATGGGCATCGTCATCGACGAGTACGGCGGCGTCGCCGGCCTGCTCACCATCGAGGACGTGCTGGAACAGATCGTCGGCGACATCGACGACGAGCACGACGACGCCAGCGACGACGCCGCACACATCCGCGCCAGCGCCGACGGCCAGTTCGTGGTCGATGCATTGACGCCGATCAGCGATTTCAACGAACGCTTCGGCGCCGATTTCGACGAAGACGAGTACGACACCATCGGCGGCCTGGTGACTGCGGCGATCGGGCACCTGCCCGAAGCCGGCGAGGAACTGGCGATGGGCCGTTTCGTGTTCCGCGTCGCCAACGCCGATGCCCGTCGCGTGCACGCCTTCCATGTCGGTGTCCACGCGGGATGAAGTGGGTGCGGGCGGTACTGCAGATTTTCCTGCTTGCCCTGATCGCGTTGCCGGCGTCGGCCATGCCACGCATCGGCGTGATGACGATGCAGCCCGGCGAAGTCTTCTGGGAACGCTTTGGCCACGACGCGATCATCGTGGCCGATCTGGCCAAGGGCGAACCGATCTCCTACAACTTCGGCTTCTTCGATCCCGGCGAGCCCGGATTCACCGGACGCTTCATCCGCGGCGAAATGCTGTATTCGCTGGTGCCGCTGCCGCTGCGCGAGGACCTGCAGAATTACCAGGAAGAAGGCCGCGGCGTCTCGATCCAGTGGTTGAACCTGACGCCGGAACAGGCGCAGGCCCTGCAATCGGCGCTGGAACTCAACGCGCAACCGCAGAACAGCCGCTACCACTACGATTATTTCCGCGACAACTGCACCACCCGCGTGCGCGACGCGCTCGATCGCGCGCTTGGCGGCCAACTGCGCCGCCAGCTGGAAGGCAGCTCCAACGGCGAAACCTTTCGCAGCGAAGCGACGCGCCTGGCATCGCCCGCGCCGTGGATGCGCTACGGCTTCGAACTGGGACTGGGTCCGTCCAGCGACGTGCCGCTGACGCACTGGGACGACGCCTTCCTGCCGCAGCGCCTCGCCGACAGCCTCGCAACCGCGAACAACAACGGCGCGCCCCTGGTCAGTGCGACGGAACAGCTGCTGCCGCATCGGCTCGCGCCGGCGCCCGAAGAGGCATCGCTGCCGTTGTGGCCGTTCCTGATCACGGGCTTTGCATTGGCCGCACTGATCCTCGCATTCGGACGCAGGCGCCCGCGCCTGCTCGCCGCCTTCGCGCTGCCGTTCTGGTTGTTCTGCGGCGTGTTCGGCGCGGTGTCGCTCTATGCATGGATCGCCACCGCGCACTGGGTCGCCGCCGCCAACCACAATCTGTGGCTGCTCAATCCGCTCGCCCTGCTGATGCTGTGGCCGGCGCTGCAGTGGGTGTACGGCAACGACAGCCGGTTCGGCCGTGGCGTGTTGATGCTGCTGGCGGTATTCGCCTTCTGCGGTCTGATGGTGTCGTGGCTGGGGCCGCTGCAACGCAACGCGCCCTGGGTGGCGTTGCTGGTGCCGATCCATTGGGCGCTGGCGGCAACCTGGCCGCCCCGCACGCTTGTCCGTTCACGCGACTGAGTGCAGGATGCGGGCGATGGATACTCCGACCACCACTTCGCCACCCGCTCCACCCCCCGCGAACGCCCTCGCCTGCGTGATCAATTGCGCGGTCTACCACGATGGCGTGCGCCAGGACATTCCGCTCGAACACATCAGCGACGTGCTGGCGAAGGACGACGGCAGCTTCGTCTGGGTCGGACTCTACGAGCCCGACGAGCACCAGCTCGACGAGTTGCAGGAAGAATTCGGTCTCCACGATCTCGCGATCGAGGACGCGCACAGCGCCCACCAGCGTCCCAAGCTGGAAGTGTTCGGCAGCACGCTATTCATGGCCGTGCACACGGCGCAACTGGTCGACCACCACCTGCGCCTCGGCGAAACCCACATCTTCTACGGCCCGCGCTTCCTGCTCACGGTTCGTCATGGCGCGTCGCTGAGTTTCGCGCCCGTGCGCCAGAAACTCGAACGCGAACCGGACCGCCTCAAAATGGGGCCGGTGGTGGCCCTGCACGGCGTGCTCGACTTCATTGTCGACAACTACGAACCGATCGTCGATGCCTTCGCCGAGGAACTCGACGCCCTCGAACACGCGATCTTCGCCGAGGATTTCAGCCGCGGCACCATCCGCCGCCTGTACACGCTGCGCAAGGAACTGACCAAGATGCGCATGGCGGTGCTGCCGATGCAGGACATCCTCAAGCAACTGGTGCGCATCCAGGACTTCGGCATCCCCGACGAAGCCCGCCCGTATTTCCGCGACATCGCCGATCACGCCGCGCGCACCGCCGACATCATCGACGTGCAGCGCGAGATGGCCTCGACCGCGATGAACACCAACCTGTCGCTGGTCACCATCAACCAGGGCGAAGTGGTGAAGAAACTGGCGGGCTGGGCCGGTCTGCTGGCGGTGCCGACACTGGTCGCCAGCTGGTACGGCATGAATTTCCACCACATGCCGGAACTCGACCACCCCTATGCCTATCCGGTGATGATCGTGCTGGTGGCCGCGGGCTGCATCGCGCTCTACCGCTACCTCAAGAAGGTGCGCTGGCTGTAATCGCAGCGGGCATACGACCAAAGTCGAACATCCCGTGCCGCGGCGCGCATTGACGCCCGCGCCGTGAAGCGCCACGCTCGCGGGAGTCCCCGTGGAGCGAACGGCATGCAGGCGATCAAGATGCTGGGCTGGGTGGCATTGGCGGTGTTTGCCGCCTGTTGCCTCGGCGTGGTGGCGTTGCAACGTGGCGAAACCATCAACGCGATGTGGCTGGTCGCGGCATCGGTGTCGGTCTTCTTCATCGGTTATCGCTTCTACGCGCGCTACATCGCGACGCACGCGGTGCATCTCGATCCCAGCAGGATGACGCCGGCATGGCGGCACAAGGACGGCCTCGACTACGAGCCGACCGACAAGACCATCCTGTTCGGCCACCATTTCGCCGCGATCGCCGGCGCAGGTCCGCTGGTCGGCCCCGTACTCGCCGCGCAGATGGGCTATCTCCCCGGGTTCCTGTGGATCCTGTTCGGCGTGATCTTCGCCGGCGCGGTGCAGGACTTCCTGGTGCTGGTGTTCTCGGTGCGTCGCGATGGCCGTTCGCTGGGCGAGATGATCCGCAGCGAAATGGGCGCGGCCGCCGGCGTCACTGCGATGATCGGCATCCTGATGATCATGGTGATCCTGCTCGCGGTGCTCGCACTCGTGGTGGTGAAGGCGTTGGCCGGCAGCCCTTGGGGCACGTTCACCGTCGCGGCAACCATCCCGATCGCGTTGCTGATGGGCGTGTCGCTGCGCTGGCTGCGCCCGGGCCGCGTGCTGGAGGCGTCGATCATCGGTTTCGTGCTGCTGATGCTGGCGATCTGGGGCGGCGGCAAGGTGGCGGCATCGCCCGAACTCGCGCACATGTTCACCTTCGATGGCCGCGCACTGGCATGGATGCTGATCGGCTACGGCTTCATCGCCGCGGTATTGCCGGTGTGGCTGCTGCTGGCGCCGCGCGACTATCTCTCCACCTTCCTCAAGATCGGCACCATCCTGTTGCTGGCGCTTGCCGTGATCGTGGCGATGCCGCAACTCCACATGCCGGCGATCACCAAATTCGTCGACGGCAGCGGTCCGGTGTTCTCCGGGAAACTGTTCCCGTTCCTGTTCATCACCATCGCCTGCGGTTCGGTTTCGGGATTCCATTCGCTGATTTCATCCGGCACCACGCCGAAGATGCTGTCGAACGAAAGCGAAGCCAAGCTGATCGGTTACGGCGGCATGCTGATGGAGGCGATGGTTGCGGTGATGGCGCTGATCGCCGCCTGCGTGCTCGATCCCGGCATCTACTTCGCCATGAATGCACCGGCGGCACTGATCGGTACCACGCCGGAAGCGGCGGCACAGGCGATCTCGAACTGGGGCTTCGTGATCACGCCCGACGTGCTGACGTCGACCGCGCACAACATCGGTGAAACCACCATCCTTGCGCGCGCCGGCGGCGCGCCGACGCTGGCGGTCGGCATGGCGCAGATCCTGCACGGCTTGATCGGCGGCGAAGGGCTGATGGCGTTCTGGTACCACTACGCCATCCTGTTCGAAGCGCTGTTCATCCTCACCACCATCGATGCCGGCACGCGCGTGGCGCGCTTCATGATCCAGGATCTCGCCGGCGTCGTGTATCCGCCGTTCGCACGCACGCATGACTGGGGCGCGAACATCATCTGTACCCTGCTTGCGGCCAGCGCCTGGGGCTACTTCCTCTACCAGGGCGTGGTCGATCCACTGGGCGGCATCAACACGCTGTGGCCGTTGTTCGGCATCGCCAACCAGATGCTGGCGGCGATCGCGCTGGTGTTCTGCTGCGTGGTGATGGTGAAGTCGAAGCGCAGCCGCTGGCTGTGGGTTCCGGCGGTCCCGACGGTATGGCTGCTCGCCTGCACGCTGACCGCGGGATGGCAGAAGATCCTCCACCCCAATCCGAAGATCGGTTTCCTGGCCAACGCACAGAAGTTCTCGGAAGCGGTCGCCCGCGGCGAAGTGCTGGCCCCGGCGAAGTCGCTGCAGGACATGCAGCGGGTGATCTTCAACAACCAGCTCGATGCCGCCTTGTGCGCAGTGTTCGTGATCGTCGTGGTGCTGACGGCGATCTTCGGCATCCGCGAGATGCTGCGCGCGCACTGGTCCACGGTGCCGACCGCGCGGGAGACGCCTTATGTCGCCTTCGATCACTGAAGCCTGGCGCTGGCTGGAACGCACGGCGCGCCTGGCCATCGGTGTGCCGGATTACGCTGCCTACGTTGCCCACGTCCGCAGCCATCATCCCGAACGCACGCCGATGACGCGCGAGGAGTTCTTCGTGGAGCGGATGCAGGCGCGCTACGGCAAGGGCCGCTCGCGCTGCTGCTGAACTTCAGAACACGAACAACCCGATCGCCGCTGCGAACATGAACACCGTGGCGATGGCCACGCACACGCGACTGATGCGTGAACTCGGCTGTCCCTGCATCAGCTTGCGATCCGAAGCCACCAGCAGCACGCCGACCAGCAGGAACGGCGCCAGCACGCCGTTGATCACCGCGGTCCAGAACAGCGCCTTGATCGGATCGATGTCCATGAAGTCCATCGACGCGCCGGCGAGGATCGCCAACGCGAACACTGCGTAGAACGATGTCGCCTGGCGGAACTTGCGGTCGAGCCCGTAGGCCCAGTCAAAGGTTTCCGCGAACGCGTATGCCGCCGATCCCGCCAAGGTCGGAATCGCCAGCAGGCCGGTGCCGATGATGCCGACCGAATACAGCAGGTAGGCCGCATTGCCCGCGAGCGGACGCAGTGCTTCCGCCGCCTCGCGCGTGGTGGTGATCTGGGTGATGCCGTGCGCGCCGAGCGTGAGCGCGGTGGTGAGGATGATGAAGAACATCACAATGTTGGAGAACAGCGTACCGAGTGCGACATCCGCGCGACGGAAGGCGATGTCCTCGTCGGGCACTTGCTGGTGATGGCGCATCAACCGGCGGCCCTTGGCGGTCGCTTCCTCGACCTCCTGCCCTGCCTGCCAATAGAACAGGTAGGGACTGATGGTGGTGCCGAGGATCGCGACGACGGTGGCCCAGGCGTCATGATTGCGCGGCCACTGCGGGATCGCCGCCGCGTGCAGCACGCTGGACCAATCGGGCTTCACGATGAAGGCGGTCGCGATATAGGCGAACAGGATCAGCGCCAGCCATTTCAGTACCGAAGCGATCACGTGGTAGCGCAGGCGGATCGCCGCGATCGCGATGCCGACGCCAAACACCGTCACGTAGATGTGCGACGAACCCCAACCGAGCATCTCGGCGGCATCGGCCATCCCGGCAAGATCGGAACCGATGTTGATGACGTTGGCCAACAGCAGCGCCAACGAGGCCAGACCGACCAGCCAGCGCGGGAATTTCAGACGGAACGCGCCCGCCAGCCCGCGATCGGTGACCATGCCGATGCGTGCGCACATCATCTGCACCGTGCCCATCAATGGCCAGGTCAGCCATGACAGCCACAGCAGGTGGGTACCGAACTGCGCGCCCGCGATCGAATAGGTGGCAACGCCGGACGGATCGTCATCGGCCGCGCCGGTGGTGATGCCGGGACCGAGCGCACGCCACAGGCGGCGAAGTCCGAGGCTCGGGCGCGTCTTGTGTTCGCTCATGCGCCCGCAAGCGCCTTCAGCATCAGTCCGAGCAGATAGGCGAGCACCGTGCCGGTGGCGTAGCCGAGCGTGCCGAGCAAGGCACCGACCGGCGCAAGCGCGGGATGGAAGGCCGAGGCGACGACCGGCGCCGATGCCGGCCCACCGATATGGCTTTGCGATCCCACCGCGAAATAGAACAGCGGCGCGCGGATCAGGCGCCCGACCAGCCACAGGATGATGATGTGGAAGCCGAGCCAGACCACGCCGAGCAGCAGCAGGGCCGGCTTGTTGAACACCGCGCCGATGTCCATCTGCATGCCGATGCAGGCGATCAGGACATACAGCAACAGCGTGCCGATGGTCGAGGCACCGACGCCATCGAGGCGACGCATGCGGGTGAAGCTCAACGACAAACCGGTCAAGGTGCAGATGGCGATGATCCACACCAGCGGTTCGCCGAGGCCAGCGCGTTTCGCCAACGGGAATTGATCGCCGATCCACGGCGCGAAGGCGCCGGCGATCCAGTGCGCCAGTCCGACGGTGCCGAAGGCGAGTCCGAAGATCATCACCATGTCGGTGAGCGTGGCCGGACGTTCGTGCTTGCTGCGATAGTCGGCAAGGCGATGCTTCAAATCATCGAGTGCGGCGGTGTCGGCTTTTTGCGCAGTGTCGATTTCCTTCGCGCGTTGCGCCAGCAACAACAGCACGGCCATCCACACATAGGCGACCGCGGCATCGACCACGGCAAACTGGCCGAAGGTCACGGCATCGACATGGAAGATTTCCTTCATCGCCACCATGTTGGCGCCACCGCCGATCCAGCTGCCGGCGAGCGCGGCCATGCCGCCCCAGGTATCGCCGCCCATCGTCGCCGGGAACAGCGCCTGCATCGTCACGAACGCAAACACGCCACCGAGCATCACGCTGGCCGAGGTCGCGACATACATCAGCAGCAACTTGGGCCCGAGCTTGAGGATCGCCGGGATGTCGACCGTCAGCGTCAGCAACACCAATGACGCCGGCAGCAATACGCGACTCGCAACCGGGTTGTAGAGCTTGCTGTGGATACCGTCGATGACGCCGAGGCTGTTGAGGATGCCGGGGATGAAATAGCACAGCAGCAACGGCGGCACGAGGTCGAAGAACCGGCGCAGGAATCCGGACTCTCGAGAAGACGCCCAGAACACCCCGCCGAGCACGGCGGCGAGAACGCCCAGGACGACGATGTCGTCCTGGATCAGCGGAACCCGGGTGACGGCCTCCACGCGATTACTGGCCGATGTGCGACTTCAGCCAGTCGTTCACCGTGTCGTGCCACTTGATGCTGTTCTGCGGCTTCAGCACCCAGTGGTTTTCGTCGGGGAAGTAGAGGAACTTCGATTCGATGCCCTTGCGCTGCAACGCGCTGAACGCGGCGATGCCCTGCTCCACCGGGATGCGGAAATCCTGCTGGCTGTGCACGACCAGCATCGGCACCTTCCAGTCCTTGACGTGGTTGATCGGATTGAACTTCTCGTAGCCGGCAGTGTTCTCCCACACCGTGCCGCCGTTCTCCCATTCGCCGAACCACAGCTCCTCGGTGGCGTAGCCCATCATGCGGTTGTCGAACACGCCATCGTGGGCAACGATGCACTTCCACGGCTGGCTCCAGTTGCCGGCGATCCAGTACGCCATGAACCCGCCATAGCTCGCACCGAGCGCGCAGGCCTTGTCGCCGTTGAGGAAGGGATACTTCTGCAACGCGGCCGCCCAACCCTTCTGCAGGTCTTCCAGCGGGCGATCGCCCCAGTGCTGGCTGATCGCGTCGGTGAACTTCTGGCCATAGCCGGTGGAACCGTGGAAATCGATCATCACCGCGGCATAGCCCTGACCGGCATACGTCTGCGGATTCCAGCGATAACTCCAGCCGTTGCCGAAGCTGCCTTGCGGACCGCCGTGGATCAGGAACGCGACCGGATACTTCTTGCCCGGCTGGTAGTTCCACGGCTTGACCACGTAACCATGCACGGTTTCGCCGTTCCAGCCGATGAAGGTGAACTGCTCGGCGTCGGCGAACTTCACGCCCGGCAGCATCTCGCCGGCGCTCGGGGTAATCGCGCGCTCTGGCGCCTTGCCTTGGGCATCGGTGACGAACAACTGGTCGCCGCTCTGCAGGCTGTTGCGCATGAAGGCGATCGTGTTGCCGGCGACGGCGAACGACGAGATCGAGCCCTTCTTCGCACCCGAAATCGCGGTCACTTCGCCATTGGCGACATCGACCGCGAACAGCGGATGCTGGCCGAGTTCGACGGCAGTGGTGTAAATCGTCTTGCCATCGGCGGACAGGGAGATGCCGTCTGCGGATGCATCCCACTTCGCATCGATCTCGCGCGTGTTGCCGCTGGCCATGTCCATCGCCATCAACGCGAAACGGTCGGCCTCGAAACCGGGGCGCTTCATCGCGCGGTAGTACAGGGTCTTGCCGTCTGGCGAGAACACCGGGCCGGCGTCCCAGGCCTTGTTCGCCGCGGTCAGGTTGCGCGGCTCGCCGCTGCCGTCGGCGTTGACCAGCCACAGGTCGAAGTTGGTGCTCCACGGTTCGACGCGATCGCCCTGGCGCACGCTCATCACCAATTGCTTGCCATCGGGCGACCACGCGAGATCGCCGAGATCCCCGAACGGCTTGGACGGAATGTCGCCGTTGATCGCGCCACTCACCAGCGTCGCGTTCTTGGCCGCGGCATCACCGATGTCGGTCACGAACACGCGGTTGTAGCTGCCGTTGTTCCAGGTATCCCAGTGGCGAATGAACATGCGGTCGAACACCACGCCGCTGGTCTTGGGCTTGGCATCAAACTTCTGCTTGCTGCAGGCGAGATCGCCCTTGCACTCGGGGAATGCCGCCATCGCCACGGCCACGTGATGACCATCGGGCGCGAACTGGTAGGCATCGACATCGAGCGGCAGGTCGGTCAGCTGCTTCGGCTCACCGCCCATCAGCGGGATCGCATACAGCTGCGAGCTGCCGTTCTTGCCGCTGAGGAAGTAGACGGTCTTGCCGTCCTTCGACACCGTCGGCGAATTGACGTTCCAGCCTTCCGGCGTCAGGCGCTTGGGCGGCGCCATGTCGCGCGTGCGCAGGTTGCGCGTCCATAGCGAGGTCGACGCCTTGGTGACTTCGGAATTCATCTGGCGCTTGGCGAACACCACCACGCCGCCGTCCGGCGTCAGCGTCGGCGACGAGTAGCGATCCAGCGCGACCATGTCGCGCACGGTGAAGCCGCGCTGCGTCTGCGCGGACAGGGGAAGTGCGGCAAGCAGCGCGAGCGGCAGCAGGGCGTGGCGGAGAGTCATCAAAGTCGTCCGATCGAGGGATCGGACGATTCTAGCGGTTGCCGCGCCTGTCGCCTGCTGCGCTGCGGTGGAAGGTTACGCTCCCGCCCGCTTCGACAATGCCTCGGCGTAACGGTAGAGCCCCAGGATCACCAGGACGAAGACGCCGCCACCGATCCACTTGGCTGCGGTGGCGAAACCATCGCCCACCAGTTCCAGCGGGAACAGCTGGAAGGCGACGACACCGGCGATCAGCACGCCGATCAGACCTTCGCCCACGATCATGCCCGAGGCCAGCAGCACGCCCATCTGCTTGGCGGCTTCAGGTCGCTTGCTGCGCTCGGCGCGACGATCGTAGAGCGCGCCGACCAGCGAGCCCACGACCACCATCAGCGTCGCTGAGGTCGGCAGGTAGATGCCGAGGCCGACCGCGAGCGGCGAGCAATGGCCCTTGTGGTTGGTGACCTTCTGGATGATCGCGTCGAGGATGATCAGCACCACGCCGATGCAGGCGCCGATTTCGATCAGGCTCCAGTCGATGTTGTTCTGGATCACGCCCTGCGCGAGTGCGGAGATCAACCCTGCCTGTGGTGCCGGCAAGGCCTTGCCAGCCACCGCGCCGGGCGCACCAGCAAAGCCATAGGCCTGGTTGACGAGATCGAGCACCGGCGGGATCACCGCGGCGCCGGCGACGACACCGACGACCAGTGCCCACTGCTGCCAGGACGGCGTCGCATCGACCAGTTGCCCGGTCTTGAGATCCTGCAGGTTGTTGTTGGCGATCGCGGCGACGGTGAACACCACCGCGGTGACGAACAACGCGAAGGCGACCAGCGACTTCTCCTGCCCCGGCTGCAACATCGGCTTGACCGCGAACACCAGCAACAAGGCCGCACCGATCACCACCAGGATGCCGATGCCCGACAGCGGACTGTTGGAGGAACCGATGAGTCCCGCCATGTAGCCGCAGACCGCCGACACCAGGAAGCTCATCACCACGCAATAGACGAGACCACCGATCACCAGCAGCCACATGTGGTCGCCGAGTCCGGCGCCATTGGCGAAATGACCGAACAGCCACGCGATCGGCACGAAACTGGCGAGCATGATCGCGCCGACCACGCCGATCGGGATGTCGTGCTCGACGCGGTCGAGCGTGTGCAACTGGCCAGCCTTGCGCACTTTCGATGCCGCCATCGCCGAAGTGAGTCCGGAGATCACCGGCTTGATCAGCTTCAGCAGCGTCCAGATCGCGGAGACGCCAATGGTGCCGGCGCCGATGAAACGGATCTTGTGGCTCCACGTATCGCCAGCGATATCGGCAACATTCGAGGTGACAGTCGAGAAAACCGAATAATGCGGGACGCCCCAGACCCAGGCGATCACCGCGCCGAGCAGCATCGCCAGGCCGACCCACAGGCCGACGAGATGACCCACGGCAAGCAAGGCCATCGACAGCGAGAAGTCGTATCCGGAGACCGGCGCCTTGTCGCCATCGCCGATGCGGAAATAGTTGGCGACGTCGCTGGCGAACACCTTGGTCGCCACCACCGCCGCGAATGCCGCCGCGACGATCGCACCCCACATCACCGCCAGCAGGCCAGCGCGACTCTCTTCCACGCCCTTGGTGTCGTCGCCGCTGCCGACCTTCAACACTTCGGCGCAGGCCACGCCTTCGGGATACGGCAGGTCGGAATTGGTGACCAGCGCGCGCCGCAGCGGGATCGAGTACATCACGCCGAGGATGCCGCCGAGCCCGCAGATCAGGAACGACTCCCAAAACGGGAAGTGCGTCCACCAGCCGATCATCACCAGGCCGGGCAGGACGAAGATGATCGACGACAGCGTGCCCGCCGCCGACGCCACCGTCTGCACCACGTTGTTTTCCTGGATGGTCGAATCCTTGAAGCCGCGCAGCAGGGCCATGGAGATGACCGCCGCCGGGATCGAGGTCGCGAAGGTCAGGCCCGCCTTCAATCCGAAGAACACGTTGGCCGCGGTGAATGCGACCGTGATGAGGATGCCGAGGATGATGCCGCGCAGGGTGAATTCCTTGCGGGGCGCGGCTGCGTTCTGCGGGTTGGCCATGTCGGGTCCGTGGACGGAAGTGCCGACAAACTAAGGTCTGGCGGCGGTCAAGTCCAGCTGCGCTGCGATAAATGCCGCGAAAACGAAGACGGCGCCCGCAGGCGCCGTCCGATGCATCACGCGATGTTTCCGGTTCAGAACGGAATATCGTCGTCGTTGAAGTCACCGCCAAAATCGGCGACCGATGCCGCCGGGGCCTGGTGAGCCGGTTCACGGCGCTGGGCCGGGGCCGGGCGCGCGCTGCGCTCGTAGCCACCACCGCCACCGCCCTGGCCGCCCCCATCGGGGCGACCGCCGAGCATCTGCATCTCGTCACCGATGATGTCGGTGGTGTAGTGCTTGACGCCGTCCTTCTCGTAGCTGCCGTATTCGATGCGGCCTTCGATGTAGACCTCGCGGCCCTTCTTCAGGTATTCGCCGGCGATCTCGCCGAGCTTGCCGAACAGCTTGACGCGATGCCACTCGGTCTTTTCCTGCTGGTTGCCGTCGCGGTCCTTGCGAACCGTGGTGGTGGCGATGCTGAGCGTGGTGATCGCCATGCCGCCCTGGGTGAACTTGGTGTCGGGGTCGTTGCCGAGGTTCCCGACCAAAATCACTTTATTGATTCCGCGTGCCATGTCTGGCTCCTTACGTTTTGGTCATTGGTTGATTGGATGCCGGCGTTGCCGCCGACAGGGATATTCCATTCTAGCGCGCCGGGCCCCGCCAGCCGGCCGATGTCGCAGTGGCGGGTCAGGTTTTTCCCCGTTCCCGGACGATCCGCGTTCACCTTCTATAATCGGCACAGCATCCCGGCCAACCTCCCGATGACCGATCGTTCCGCGCTTTCCCTCCCTGCCATCCAGCAACTGGCCGCGCCCGACATGGCCGCCGTCGACGCCCTGATCCGCCGCCGGCTGGCGTCGGACGTCGTGCTGATCAACCAGGTCGCCGAATACATCATCGGCGCCGGCGGCAAGCGCCTGCGCCCGATGCTGCTGTTGCTGGCGTCGCGCGCGCTCGGGCACATGGGCGCGGACGCCCACCAGCTCGCCGCGGTGGTCGAGTTCATCCACACCTCCACCCTGCTCCACGACGACGTGGTCGACGAATCCGACCTCCGTCGCGGCCGCAGCACCGCCAACGCGGTCTGGGGCAATGCCACCAGCGTGCTGGTCGGCGATTTCCTGTATTCGCGCAGCTTCCAGCTGATGGTCGAGCTGGAACGGATGGACGTGCAGCGCATCCTCGCCGATACCACCAACATGATCGCCGAAGGCGAAGTGCTGCAACTGTTGCACGTGCGCAATCCCGATACCGACGAACCCGCCTACCTGCGCGTGATCGAGCGCAAGACCGCGATCCTGTTCGCCGCGGCGACCCGCCTCGGCGCGCTGCTATCGGACGCCGACGCCACGACGCAACAGGCGCTGCATGATTACGGCATGCATCTCGGCTACGCCTTCCAGATCGCCGATGACGTGCTCGATTACGCCTCCGATGCGGCGACGATGGGCAAGAACCTCGGTGACGATCTCGCCGAAGGCAAGATGACGCTGCCGCTGATCCATGCGATGGCGCATGCCGACGCCGCGACCCGTGATCGTTTGCGGGCGATCGTCGAATCCGGTGATGTCTCGGCGCTGCCGGAAGTCACTACCGCAATCGCCGCGCACGACAGCCTCGGCTACAGCCGCGCGGTCGCCCAGCGTTATGCCGATGCCGCCGAGGCGGCGATCGACGGCCTCGCCGACAACGATGCCGTCGCCGCACTGCGCGGACTGGCGCGTTACGCGGTCAACCGCGACCGCTGATCCGCGCGCCGGTCAATCGACCGCGAAACGCCCCGCGAAGAAGGCGTGCATCATCGCGTAGGCGCGCCGCGCCGCGCGGGGATCGTACTTGCATCCCGGCTTGTTGGCGGTTTCCAGTGCGAAGCAGTGCACCGCGCCACTGAAATTGACGAACTGCCAATCGGCACCGGCGCGATCCATCTCTTCCTCGAACGGCACGATCGCCGCCTTCTGGCCTTCATCGGCCGCGCCATTGAGGACAAGCAACGGCGTATGCACGGAATTGGCAGCTGCCGGTGATTCGGTATGCAAGCCACCGTGGAAGGTGACGATGCCGGCCAGTTTCGCGCCGCTGCGCGCCAGCTCCAGCACCGACGATCCACCGAAGCAGAAACCGAACGCGCCGATCTTCGCGCTGTTCAATGGCACCGATGACGCCTGCGCCTTGAAGGTGTCCAGCGCGGCCTGCATCCGCTCGCGCATCAACGCCGGATTCGGGTACAGCTTCTTCACTTGCGCCAGCGCTTCGGCGTCGCCCTTGGGGCGCTCGCCCTTGCCGTACATGTCGACCACGAAGACCACGTAGTCCGTGCCCGCCTGCTGCTTGGCCTTGTCGAGCGCGGCCGGCGTCACGCCATACCAGTCCGGAACCATGAGCAGGCCGGGACGCTTGAGTTTCGAAGCATCGTCATAGACGACGTAACCGCTGAAACGATCCTTGCCGACCGTCCATTCGACGGGCTTGCTCTTCATCGCGGCGAACGCGGGCAGACAGGCAAACAGCAATCCGGCAGCGACCAGGATTCGACGCATGACATTCTCCCGTGGCGAAAGCGCGAGGATACCGCCGATCCGGGTCAGGCGATGCCCATGCCCTGAATGGCGCTGATGCGTTCCGGATCGAAACCGGCCAGCTCCGCGAAATGGCGGCCACGCGCGACGTAATCGCGATACGGGCCGAAACTCGGCGCACCCGGCGACAGCAGCATCACGCCACCGCCTTCCAACGCATCGCGGGCGATCCGCATCGCGTCTTCGAGATCGCGCGCCTGCGCCAGGGCGAACCCGCCTTCCCCCGCGATCGGCGCCAGCAGCTCGTGGATGCGCGGACCGTTCTGCCCCATCGTCACGATCGCGCGCGGCGCGTGCGTGCGCATCGCCTCGGCGAAGTCGTGCCAGTCGAGCCCGCGGTCATGACCGCCAATCAGCACCGCCGTCGGACGTTCGCGATAGAGATCGAGCGCGGCCAGCGTCGCATGCGGCGTGGTGCTGATCGAATCGTTGACGTAGAGGATGCCATCGCGTTCCCCTAGCGCCTGCAGTCGGTTCGGCAACGGCTGGAAGCTCGCGGCGTGCGGCGCCAGCGCCGCGGCATCAAGTCCGATCGCTTCCAGCGCGGCCAGCACCGCGCACAGATTGCTGCGGTTGTGCGCGCCGGGCAGCGGCAGGTTCGAGGTATCGAAGATCGCCATATCGCCGCGATGGATCACGTCGCCCTGCATGTGCCAGCCATCGGCATGGTTGAACCACACCACCTTGCTGTCGGGAAGTTGCAACTGCGCCAGGATCGGATCGACGGCATTGAGCACGGCGATGCGCGGTTTCCCTTCCGTCACCAGCGACAACTTGTCGGCGACATAGCGTTCCTGCCCGCCATGCCAGTCGAGATGCTCCGGGTAGATGTTGGTCACGATGGCGAGATGCGGATGCGCCCCGCTCTCGGCGACATCGCGGGTCTGGTAGCTGCTGAGTTCAATCGCCCAGGCATCGGCCTGTCCGTCGATCAATTCCATCAGCGGCGCGCCGATGTTGCCGACCAGCGCGGTGCGCCTGCCGGCCGCGCGCAGCAGGTGCGCCAGCATCGCGGTGGTGGTGCTCTTGCCCTTGGTGCCGGTCACGCACAAGGTGTCGGCATCGCGGCGCTCGGCGAACCACAACTGGGTCGCGCCGATGAAGCGGGTGCCACGCGACTGCGCCGCACGCGCGATTTCCGAGTAGGGGCTGATGCCCGGTGACTTGATCACCACGTCGAAGGCGGCGAGGCGCTCGCCATCGACTTCGGTATCGATCCGCAGCAGGGGGTCGCCCAGCGCGCGGGCATCCTCGGCTTCCTGCGCATTGCAGAACAGCGTCAGCGCATCGGGATAGCGGATATCGCCGCCAGCCAACGGCGCGGCACGCAAGGCGCGATAGGTCGCCTTGCCCTCGCGCCCCCAGCCCCAGAGCGCGACGCGTTTGCCGTCAAGCAGAGAATGGCCCACGCACGCGCGCCCAGACGGATTCGGGAATGCCGTGTTCGCCGCTCAATTCGAGCAGCGGTTCGATGGCGAGATTGTCGCCCGCCAATTGCGGCAGGATCTCGTTGCGGAAACGCTGGACGATTTCGTCCTCGCGCCATTCGGAGCGATCCGACAACGCCGCCATCGCCGCGCGCGATTCGCCGCCCTCGCCCACGCATTCGAAGGGCTTGTGATCGCGGTATTCCAGCAGCGCGTCGTAACCGGCGATCTGGTCGCGATCATCGAGCAGGTTGCGGCCGAAGATGCCGACCAGTCTCGGCTTGGGCACGAACGGCGCCAACGCGAGGAAGACGAAGTGGCATTTCGGGCAGACGCCGCACCAGCGCTGCGTCGGCTTTTCGCCGAGCAGGTGGAAATTGCGATTGCAGCTGGAGAACCAGGCGTCGTAATGGTCGTTCCTGGCGAACTGGCGCGCCACCGCGAGCTCCGACAACGGACGCAGCAGCGAGTAGTAGCGGAGATCGGCAGCGACGGTTTCCCGCACGACCTTTGCCAGCCCCTGTTCGGCCGCCCAGCCCTTCGACCACTGGTGATTCACCTCGCCGGTGCCTTCGATCAGGCTGCCGTAGCTGGCGGAACGTTCGTTCGAGAACACCACCTGGTCGGCATCGCCCAGCAACGCCGCCAGTACCATGATCGCGGAATTGATCGCGGTCACCGGGATGTGGCCGTTCCACGCGCCCTGGCGATTGAGCTCGAACAGTTCCGGCGCGATCTGGCGGCCGATGTTGAGCGTCGGCAGGCCGGTGCGCGCCGCGCATTGCGCGATCAGCTGCGAGCCACCGACCCAGGTCACCGTCTGGGCGATGCCAGCCGAGCGCAGCGCTTCGATCGACACCAGCGAATCCTTGCCGCCGCCGATCGCGACCAGCGCATGTTCGCGCAAGCCAAGCGCAGGCGCCGGCTGCGAAGACGCATCGGAATGCGGAAAACGGATGCGGCCATGCAGGCTCAGGCCATTGCGATAGGCGAACTCGCCGAGGCCATTGAGGTAGACGCTCTCGAGATACTCGGCGACCGATGCATCGATCGGCCCGTTCTCGATGCGGATCTCCTCCGGCACGGCCGCCTTGTAATAGCTGACGCCGGCGATCAGGTGCAGCAGACGCGTCGCCGCATCCACTGCGCGCTTGCGGGCATTGTCCAGTACGAACGGCGCACCAGGAATGGTGACCGTCTCGGTCAGGACCGGGCTGTCATCGAAGGCGTAGCGCAGGCTGGCGACGCCGGTCTGCGGATCGAAGCCGCAATCGACGAAGCGGAAGGCGCGGATGGAATCGCGCTGGAAGGCCCACGCTGTCATTCAATGATCTCCTGATGCGGCAAATGACGCATATTGTAGGTGCTGGCCATGCTGTAGCCGTAGGCGCCGGCGTCGGCGATCACCATCACGTCGCCCGCTGCGGTCGCGCGCGGCAGGCTGCGTTCCTTGCCGAACAGATCGCTGGATTCGCAGATCGGGCCGACCACGTCGAACAATCGCTCGTCGCCGTCACCGAGTCGGCTGAGGTTGGCAATGCCGTGCCAGGCGTCGTACAACGCCGGACGGATCAGGGTGTTCATGCCGGCATCTAGACCGACGCGGCGCACGCCATCCTTGTCCACCACCTGCGTCGCGTGGGTCAGCAGCGCACCCGCCTCCGCCACCAGATAGCGGCCCGGCTCGATCGCGATCTTGAACGCCGGATGCACCGCCTTCATCTCCGACAGCCCCTGCGACCACGCGGCGAGATCGAACGGATCCTCGTCGGGGCGATAGGGAATCGGCAGGCCGCCGCCGATGTCGAGGATTTCCACGCTGCCGATGCGGCGCGCGAAACCGGCCATCGCATCGATCATGCCCTTCCAGTGACCGATGGTCTCGATGCCGCTGCCAAGGTGCGCGTGCACGCCGGTGATGCGCACGTCGATCGCGCGCGCGCGATCGACGAACTCGTCGAAGCGCTGCGTCGACAGCCCGAACTTGGCGTCCTTGCCGCCGGTGGTGACCTTGGCGTGGTGGCCGTCGCCGTAGCCGAGGTCGATGCGCAGCCACAGCGACTTGCCGCGGAAGACTTCCGGCCACTGTTGCAGCAGTTCGACGTTGTCGACGGTGACGATGACGCCACGCTCCAGCGCCACGCGGTATTCGTCGATCGGCGCGAAATTCGGAGTGAACAGCACCTGCTCCGGCTTCAATCCCGGCACCGATGCGAAGACATGTTCGAGTTCGCCCTGCGACACGCATTCCAGGCCGAAACCTTCCTCAACCAGCGCGCGCAGGATCGCCGGGTGTGGATTGGCCTTGATCGCATAGCTGCGCTTGTCGATCGCGGGAATCGCGGCCAGCGCACGCGCGCGTTCGCGCACGGTCGGCAGGTGGTAGGCATAGGCCGGCGTATGGCGCGCCGCGATGTCGAGCAGGCGCGCACGTTCCTGTACCCACCACGGCTGCGGTCGCGGCGCGCGCGGCGCTACCAGCTGCTGCCAGCTCGGACCGAACACGCCGGGCTCGTGCACCGGCATCGCGCCGCTGCGCATCAGTTCCGCGTGCAGCGCCGGGATCATGCCGTCGGCGTCGGATTCGTCGACCACGAAGGTCAGGTTGAGGTCGTTCGACGACTGCGAGATCAGGTGCACGCGCTCGCGCCCGAACGTCGCCCACACGCCGGACAAGCGGTCGAGCAGCGAACGCATGCCGCGCCCGACCAGGGTGATCGCCGCGCACGGCGCGATCACCTTCACCCGGCACACCTGGGCGAGATCGGCGGAGAGTTCCGCCAGCACGCTGGTATTGACCAGGTTTTCGCTGGGATCGAGCGACACGGTGACGTTGGTTTCCGACGAACCGATCATGTCGATCGACAGGCCGTGCGCGCGGAAGCGATCGAAGATGTCGGCAAGGAAGCCGACCTGCTGCCACATGCCGATGGTTTCCATCGACACCAGCACGATGCCGTTGCGGCGGCTCACCGCCTTGACGCCGGGCACGGTGCGGCCGCTGGCGTCGATGCGGGTGCCGTCGAGGTGCGGGTTGCCGGTGTCGAGGATGCGCATGGTGACGCCGGCTTCACGACAGGGCGCGATCGAACGCGGATGCAGCACCTTGGCGCCGGTGGTGGCGATTTCCTGCGCCTCGGCGTGGTCGAGCCGCGCCAGCAGGCGCGCATCCGGCACTTCGCGCGGATTGGCGCTGAACATGCCCGGCACGTCGGTCCAGATCTCCACCTGCTCGGCGCCGAGCAGCGCACCGAAATACGCCGCCGAGGTATCGGAACCACCGCGGCCGAGGATGGCGGTGCCGCCATCGGCGTGGCGAGCGATGAAGCCCTGGGTAATGGCGAGATCGCCCGCCTGTGCGTGGAAGCGTTCGCGCATGCCGGCGTCGGCGGTGATTTCGCAGTTGACCGAAAGCCGCGCCGACCACGGGCTTTCGTTGGGCAGCGACAACGCGTTCAACCACTCGCGCGCATCCACCCAGCGCATGCCCATGCCGCGGCTGCTCAGGTAGGCGGCGCCGAGCGTCGACGACATCAGTTCGCCCTGCCCCAGCACTTCCGCCTGCCACTCGAGCTCGCGGGTCGCCGCGCGCTTGTCGTCGACCAGCAACCCGCGCAGATGCGCCAGGCGCTCGCCGATGACCGCATCGGCATCGAGGCCAAGGTCGTTCGTGCAGAAATCGCGATGGCGGACGTCCAGCTGGGCGAAGACCTCCGCGCCATTGCCGCCACCTTCGGCCACCGATTGCAGCAGGTTGGTGACGCCCGACAGTGCCGACACCACCACCAGCACGCGCGCGCCTTCGGCCCGGCGTTCGCCCGCCAGTTTCCCGATCGTGTCCCAGCGCTCGCGTTTCGACACTGAAGTTCCGCCGAACTTCAGTACGATCCAACGCGGCTGGGAGGCGATCTGCGGCATTACACTCATCCTGTGCCCGACTGTGGGCGTGAACCCTCGATTCTAGCGAATTACCCGCGTTATTCCCCCGGATCCTTCATGTCTTTTTCTTCTCTGCAAAGTCGGCGCTTCACCCAGGTCGACGTCTTCGCCAATCGCCCCGGCGCCGGCAACCCGCTCGCAGTCGTGCTCGATGCCGACGGCCTCGATGACGCCACCATGCAGGACATCGCGCGCTGGACGCGCCTGCCGGAAACCACCTTCGTGCTGGCGCCGGACAAGCCCGGCACCAGCTATCGCCTGCGCATCTTCAGCCCGCGCCGCGAAGTTCCCTTCGCCGGCCACCCGAGCGTCGGCACCGCCCACGCCGTGCTCGAAGCCGGGCTTGCCGAACCGAAAGACGGACTGCTGGTGCAGGACGGCATCGCCGGTGCCCTGCCGCTGCGCGTTGCCGGCCATGGCGCCGAACGCACGATCGCCGTGCGCACGCCTCGCGCACGCCTGCTGGAAACCGCCAACGCCGAGGATCCACGCCTGCGCGATGTCCTCGCCAACCTGCCGCTGGGCGCATTGCCGCCGGCATTGATGGATGGCGGACGCCGCTGGTGGCTGGCCGAAATCGCGGACGAAGCCACACTTCGCGCGGCGACGCCGAACTGGGACGCGATCGCGAAACTCGCCGAAAGCACCGGCAGCATGGGCCTGTGCGCGTTCGCGCGCAGCAGCGATCCGGTCTATTACCTCGCGGTGCGCGCCTGGGTGGGCGCCCCCGCGCAATTCGAGGATGCCGCTTCCGGCGCGGCCAACGCGACGCTCGCTGCATGGTTGGCGCAGCGCGACGCGCTGCCCGGTCCCGGCGGTTTCTATCGCATCAGCCAGGGCCGCGAAGTCGGCCACGACGCCATCATCGAACTCACCGTCGATGCGGACGGCGACGTGTGGTCGGGCGGTCGCGTGTGCACGGTGATCCGCGGCGAACTCGACTGGCGCTGAGTCGCGACGGCGTCTTCGGACGGCATTCTTCATCCAATACTTCAAGTCGCGGAAGCGTGGCTTCCGTTTCCTCCGTCACGCATTCACGCGGCAATCACTGCCCGCGATTCCACCCGGACGATTCCGCCCCGCAAAAACAAGGCAAAAAAGTTCACCACGGGGCTTGGCGACGCGGTTTACATGCAATACAGTTGGTTGCCGGTCGCAACCGCGCAACCAAATTCCACACTTTTCTGAGGAAAGCGAAAACACATGGCCACGAAGAAAGCCAAAGCTGCCAAGGCCACCAAGGCCGCCAAAGCTGCCCCCAAGGCAGCCACGATGAAGCCGATCAAGGAAGCCCTGACCAAGTCGGGTCTGGTCGCGCACATCGCCGAGTTCACCAGCGTCGCGTCGCGCGACGTGCGCGCCGTCCTGGCTGCGCTGGAAAGCACCGTGCACGCTTCGGTAAACAAGAAGGGCACTGGCTCCTTCACGATGCCGGGTCTGTTCAAGATCACCGCCGTGGAAGTTCCGGCCCGTCCGGCACGCAAGGGCATCAACCCGTTCACCAAGGAAGAGGTCACGTTCAAGGCCCGTCCGAAGTCGACGAAGGTCAAGGTTCGTCCGCTCAAGAAGCTGAAGGACGCCGCGGCCTGATTCTTGCCGCGACGCAGAAAAAAGCCGGCCCAGTGCCGGCTTTTTTCATGTCCGTGGGATCGCGTTCATCCATCCGCGCGCATCCTCGCCCACATCGCAACGCACAACGGAAACCGATCCGCATGCCCCGTCGTCTCACATTCCGGCTGGCGATCGCGGCGCTGCTTTCGCTGGCGCTGGTCGCCTGCTCCACCGTCGGCGACCTGCTGTCCAACCGGGTCACGGTGTCGCCCGAGCAACTGCAGTCGCAACTCGACCGCCGCTTCCCGCGCGATTACCGCAAGCTCGGCGGCATGGTCAGCGTGCGCGTCATGCATCCGCGCCTGCGTCTGCAACCGGAACGCCACCGTCTCCAGCTGGACTTCGACGCTGGCGTCGCCGCCTTCGGTTCCGATCCGTCGACGCCACGCGGCCACTTCACCATCAGCAGCGGCTTGCGTTTCGATCCCGCCGCAATGGCCCTGATGCTGGACGCGCCGATGGTGGAGCGCGCCGACATCCCCGCCTTCGCCGGCATGGGCCAGGGCGCGATCGAATCGTTGTTGAACCAATGGCTGCAGGACGAAGCGCGCAACGATCCGGTCTACCGCTTCAGTGCATCCGACCAGGACAAATTGCGCGGACGCAGCATCGCCAACATCGACGTCACCGCGTCCGGCCTGCAGGTCAAACTCGGGAGTGGCAAATGAGGGTGGAGATGCCGCTTCGGCTGGCGTTGATCGCGCTCGTCGCCCTGCCGCTTGTCGCTTGCAACGGCAACAAGCCGACCGGCACCGGCGTGGCGACATCCGACGACCCCGACACGCCGCGGCCACCATTGCCGCGCCCGCAAGCCGATGGCCGCCCGATCACCGGAATGCCGGATGCGCGCATGCAGCCCGCGGCTGTCGCTCCGGATGCGGTCGCCACGGCAGCTGCACCCACCACGGATCCGGCGACACTGCCGCCATCGACCGACGACGACGCCACCCCACCTCCGGCAACGCCCGCTGCATCGGCGGAAAACGGTGCGCAAGGCATGGTGATCGGCGACACCGCGGAGCCGACCATCGACGATGGCATGCGGGTGGTCCGCGACTATTACGACGCCATCAATCGCGGCGCCTACGATCGCGCCTACGCGCTATGGAGCGACCACGGCGCGGCCAGCGGCAAGACCCTGCAGCAGTTCAGCGATGGCTTCGCCGATACCGCGCGCGACTCCGTCGACATCCAGCGCCCCTCCACGGTCGATGCCGCCGCCGGCAGCCGTTACCTCGAAATCCCGGTGCGGGTCATCGCCACCCGCCGCGACCAAGGCAGCAGCACCTATAGCGGCAGTTACGTCCTGCGCCGCAGCGTGGTCGACGGCGCCAGCGCCGAACAGCGCAAATGGCGCATCCAGTCGGCGCGCCTGCAGAAAGACGATTGAATAAAACGGCCCTGATTGCAGCTTCGCCATCCCTGGCGATAGCCCCTCTGCCATGACTGCAATCAGAGCTCGAAACGGTAGGCCAGCTTCACCATCAGCATTTCGGTGTCGCGCAGGTTGAAGGCACGGCGGAATTCGCCCGGCGCATCGGTGAACAGTTCGCCCTGGTCATAGCCACCACGGCCGTAGACCACGTAGATGTTCGACAGCGGCGCCAGTTCGTAGCGATAGCGGATCTGGAAGCCCAGCGTGTGCAGGTTGAACGGCGCGAGATATTCGCCGCTGACCACGGCGCTGGTGTCCGGCTGCACGCGGAAGGACTTGCGCGCGCTTCCCGTCAGGCCGATCGCCTGCAACTTGACGCGCAATTCCTGCTTGGGGCTGATGTTCCAGTTCAACGCAGCGGAGAGCTGCAACTGGCGACGGTCGTACATGCCGAGCAGGTTGTCGTGCTGCCACAGCAACCACTCGCCGTCGCGCAATGCAAACAGGCTGGCCTGAGCGTTGAGTGAGTCGCTGAAGAAATAGCGCGAGCCCAGCGTCACGCTGTACATCGGCCGGCGCTTGGGATCGACGCCCATGCCGTAGGCGGATTCCAGCGTCGTCCACCACTGCCAGTTGCCGCGGCGCCCGGGCTCGTGGTCGAAGGTCGCGTAATAACCCGGGGTGATCCGCACGATGTCGTGGTAGAAGGTCAGTGAATCGTCGTGGGCCGGCGTGCGCAGATTGACCAGGAACATCTGGCTGCCGCCGTCACGCAGCTGGCTGTTGCGCTGGATGCGGAACTCGCGCTGCAGCACGACGTCGCCGTTCGCGGTGGTCAGCATGTCATAGCGCCAACGCCAGTTGTGCGACGCGTAGATCGAATCCTTGGGCAGATTGGTGAAGCGCTTGCCGACTTCCCAGTGTGCGTAGTTGAGGTTGTCGCGGCCGAGGTAGCCGAAATCGTTGATGTCATAACCCTTGTCGAAATGCATGGCGATCCATTGCTGGCGCCAACCGTCCTTCATCTCGTATTCGGCCAGGAAGGTCGCGCCGTTGTGGCGATCGGTCCTGCCGTTTTCAGCGATGGCACTCTGGGAGGCATTCGCAGTCAGGGTGAAATGCGCGCTCGGCTTCCACTGGTCGTCCACGGCGTACACCGTTGCGGTGCGATCGAGGAACGGGTGCACGACCTGGGTCACCATTCCGCCCAGCGTGTTGTCGTCGAAGGCGTGGGTCACGCGTGCCGCTCGGAACGAACGACCGGCATCACCGCGTTCTTCCGCCCACAACAGGCCGTAGTTGGTCTTGCCGAAACTGCCGTTCAACTTGACCGCGGCATTGATGTCTGCGGTGCCCTTGCCATCGTCCGACGGGCCACCGATGCGGCGCGTGTAGATGAGCTGGCTGTTGTCCAGCAGCAGGTTGAAATCGAAGATCGTCTGGTTTTCGGTGAAGAACGGCCGCTTGTCGCTGAAGAAGCTTTCCTGCGCGCTGAAGTTCACCACCAGGTCGTCGCTTTCCACCTGCCCGAAGTCGGGATTGATGGTGCCGCTCAGCTGGAATTGCCCGTTGGGCTTCCAGAACACGTCCATGCCGGCGTTGTTCTTGGTCTTGTGGCCGACCATGTCGTACGCGCTGGAGGCGTAGGGCGTGAGCGCGAGCAGCGCCTGGCTGTAGGCCGGCACCTCGATCTGCTGGAACTTGGCGAGGAACTGCGGGCGCTCGAAGGTGATCGCCGGCCAACCCATGCGCTCGCTGCTGACGCCGATCACGCGATCGAAGTACACGCCGAGCTTGCGCGTCTGGCCGTGGGCCTTGCCCATGGTGGCGACGCTCCAGGGGATCAGGATTTCCGCGGTCCAGCCTTCGTCGTCCTCACTGACGGCGTGCAGCCAGTTGCCGTCCCAGTCGTTGTTGAAATTGCCGAGCTTGGTGATGGTGCCGTCTTCGATGCCCCCGCCCAGCATCACCGTGAAGTCGTACCCCTGGTTGCCGTCGCCATTGAAATCGAGCATCACGTTGACGCGATCGGTTTGCGCGTCCTCGTCGCGACGGGTCTTCTGGCGGCGGCGTTCCACGCCAGCCGGTTGGTGGTTGCGGAACGCGACCGCCAGCCCCTTCGGCGTCGCCATGTACCAGACTTCGGTCGGCACGCTGCCCGGTTGCTGGGTGAAGGGCTGCACGGTGCGGAAATCGGTGACATGTTGCGCACCGTCCCATTCACCGGGATCCATCTTGCCGTCGATCTTGATGTCCGCAGCCATGGCGGACGTTCCCATGCAGGCGAGCGACAACGCGGCAGAAAGCGTGCGGATTTTCATCGTGAAGCTGATCCCTGGGCAATGGGTTCAGCTTATGGAACGCGCATGACATCCGCGCCTGCCTGAAGTCACATGACTTCCGTCATGGCGTTGCTCGCGGACCCGCCGCGAGCGATGGCCCGGGTGGGCTTACTTCTTCTTGGGTTGCAACATCGTCCCGGTGCAGCCCTTGGCGCCGCAGCGGCAGCCCCACAATTTCTTGAGCTTCGCGGTATGCGGTTCGTCGAGCACGATGCCGTAGTTGTAGCTCAGCTCTTCGCCGGCCTGGATGTCGCGGATCGCCTCGATGAAGACCTTGTCCTTATGGGTCTTGCCCTTGGCGTTCTCTTCCTGCACCGCCTCGCAATTGGGCGCGCAGCTGTGGTTGATCCAGCGCGCGACGTTGCCGTCCTCGTTGGCGTCGATCACGTAGTCGTCGTTGAGGGTGAACAGGAAGGTATGGCCGTCCTCGTCCTTGTCCCCGTACATGCTGTCCACTTCGTCATGGCTGCGCAGCGTGCCCTTGTAACGCACGACCCGTTCGCCCTTGGCGATGAACTCGGTGGCGAACACGCCGTTGCCGTGGATCTCCGACTTGCGGCGTTCGATCTTGCGGTGCTTCTTGGGCATGGGATGGCCTGAGGAGTTGAAGCGGCATTCTCGCTCATCCACGCTGCACTCGTCATCACCGATGAGCCCGGAAACCCCGTTCTGGCAGGCCAGCGCGCGAATCAGTACAATATTGGTCCTGATTTGCGCCGGGCCACCGCCATGCTCCGCGTTACCAAGCTCACCGACTACGCCACCGTCCTGATGACGGTGCTGGCCCGCGAGGCCGGCACGGTGCTGAGTGCGTCGGAATTGGCCGCGCGCGCCGGGCTGGAACTGTCGACCGTGGCCAAGGTGCTGAAACCGCTGGCACAGTCCGGCCTGGCCGAGAGCGTGCGCGGCGCCAATGGCGGCTATCGCCTGGTGCGCGACCCGCAGTCGATCACCCTGGCCGACATCGTCGAGGCGATGGAAGGCCCGCTGGCGATGACCGAATGCAGCATCCACGAAGGCCAGTGCGGCATCGAGACGTCCTGCGGCGTGCGCGTGAACTGGCTGCGCGTCAATGACGTCATCGCCGACGCCCTGCGCGGCGTGAGCCTGGCCAGCATGGCGCAATCCACTCCGCCGCGAGCTGCGCGCGGCATCCCGGTGCGCCTGACCGCCTGAGGATCAGATCATGAATACCCAGAACGCTGAAATCATCGAACAACTGGGCCGCCGTTACGACGCCGGCTTCGTCACCGACATCGAATCCGATTCGCTGCCGCCGGGCTTGTCGGAAGACATCATCCGCGCGCTGTCGGCGAAAAAGAACGAGCCGGAGTGGATGACCGAGTGGCGCCTGTCCGCCTATCGCCACTGGCTGACCATGCCGATGCCGCACTGGGCGAAATTGAACGTCGCGCCGATCGATTTCCAGGCGTTGAGCTATTACAGCGCGCCCAAGGCCAAGTACGCGTCGCTGGACGAAGTGCCGAAGGAACTGATCGAGACCTACGACAAGCTCGGCGTGCCGCTGCACGAACGCGCGAAGCTGGCCGGCGTCGCCGTCGACGCCGTGTTCGATTCGGTGAGCGTCGGCACCACCTTCCGCAAGGAGCTGGCAGAAAAGGGCGTGATCTTCTGCTCGATGTCGGAAGCGATCCGTGAATACCCGGAACTGGTGCAACAATACCTCGGCAGCGTGGTGCCGGTCGGCGACAACTACTTCGCCGCGCTCAACTCCGCGGTGTTCTCCGATGGCTCGTTCGTGTTCATCCCCAGGGGCGTGCGCTGCCCGATGGAGCTGAGTACCTACTTCCGCATCAACGCCGGCCACACCGGCCAGTTCGAACGCACGCTGATCGTGTGCGAGGACAAGGCCTACGTCAGCTACCTCGAAGGCTGCACCGCGCCGATGCGCGACGAGAACCAGCTGCACGCCGCGGTGGTGGAACTGGTGGCGCTGGAAGATGCCGAGATCAAGTATTCGACGGTGCAGAACTGGTATCCGGGCGACGAGAACGGCGTTGGCGGCATCTACAACTTCGTCACCAAGCGCGCCGAATGCCGTGGCGCGCGCAGCAAGGTGACGTGGACGCAGGTGGAAACCGGTTCGGCGATCACCTGGAAGTACCCGAGTTGCGTGCTGCTGGGCGACGACAGCGTCGGCGAATTCCACTCGGTCGCGCTGACCCATCATCGCCAGCAGGCCGATACCGGCACCAAGATGATCCACGTCGGCAAGCGCACGAAATCGAAGATCGTGTCCAAGGGCATCAGCGCCGGCCACGGCCAGAACAGCTATCGCGGACTGGTGCGAGTCGAACGCGGCGCCGAAGCCGCGCGCAACCACACCCAATGCGATTCGCTGCTGATCGGCAAGAAGTGCGGTGCCCACACCTTCCCCTACATCGAAGTGAAGCGCAGCGACGCCACCGTCGAGCACGAAGCCACCACGTCCAAGATCAGCGACGACCAGCTGTTCTATTGCCGCAGCCGCGGCATCGGCGAGGAGGATGCGGTGTCGCTGATCGTCGATGGTTTCTGCAAGCAGGTCTTCCGCGAGTTGCCGATGGAATTCGCGGTGGAAGCGAAGAAATTGCTGGAAGTGTCGCTGGAAGGCGCCGTCGGCTAAGCAAGACGAAGCCAGGCATTACGAAGAATCGAAGAGACAGAGAACATGTTGAAGATCGACAACCTCCACGCCTCCGTTGGCGCGCGCGAAATCCTCAAGGGCCTCACGCTCGACGTGAAGCCGGGCGAAGTGCACGCCATCATGGGCCCGAACGGCGCCGGCAAGTCCACGCTGGGCAACGTACTGGCCGGACGCGACGGCTACGACATCACCGCGGGCCATGTCGATTTCGACGACCGCGACCTCCTGGCGCTGGAGCCGGAAGAACGCGCCGCCGCCGGCGTCTTCCTCGCCTTCCAGTACCCGGTCGAGATTCCCGGCGTCAACAACACCTACTTCCTGCGCAGCGCCTTGAACGCCCAACGCAAGGCGCGCGGTGAACCCGAGCTCGATTCCGTGCAGTTCCTCAAGCTGGTGCGCGAGAAGATCAAGGTGCTGCACCTGCCCGACACCCTGCTCAACCGCGGCGTCAACGAAGGCTTCTCCGGTGGCGAAAAGAAGCGCAACGAGATCTTCCAGCTCGCCGTGCTCGAACCGAAGCTGGCCATCCTCGACGAAACCGACTCCGGCCTCGACATCGACGCGCTCAAGGCGGTTGCCGACGGCGTCAACGCGCTGCGCACGCCGGATCGCGCCTTCATCGTCATCACCCACTACCAGCGCCTGCTCGACTACATCAAACCCGACGTGGTGCATGTACTGGCCGATGGCCGCATCGTCGAAACCGGCGGCCCCGAACTGGCGCTGCAGCTGGAAGAACACGGCTATGCGTGGCTGAAGGATCGCGTCACCCCGGAAGCGGCGGCCTGAGATGAGCGCGCTTTCCGATTCCTTCGCCGTCGCCGAATCGGCGCTGCCGACACCGCGCGAGGAAGCCTGGCGCAGCATGCCGTTGCGGGTGCTGGAGCGCCGCGCATTCGTCGCGGCGACGCACCCGTCCGCATCCCCGGAACTGGTGGCGGATGTTCCGACGCCACGCCTGGTCTTCGTCCACGGCGCATTGAACGAAGCCTTGAGCGACCTCACCGGCCTCGCCGATGGCTTCACCATCGAACATGACGTCGTCCTCGATGGCGCAACCGATGCAGGCGCGTCCACGTTCACCCGCAGCGCACTGGCGCAGGCGGCAACGAAGATCGTGCTCGCACCTGCTTCCAGCGCGCGGCTGCACATCGTCGAGCTGGGCCTGCCGACTGGCGACGCCGAACTCTGGCATCGGCACCTGCACATCGATGTCGGCACCGATGCCAGTCTCACCCTGGTCGAACACCAGATCGCCAGTGGTGCGCATTCGCATTTCGCCAACGGCGCAGTCCGTGTTTCCCTCGCCGCCGGCGCCACCATGCGCCATGCGCGGGTCAACGCCGATCCCGATGGCGCGACCCGCTTCCTCCACACCGATGTCAGTGTCGCGACGAAAGCCCATTACGCCCGCTTCGACCTCGAACTCGGCGCGGCGCTGAGCCGCCACGAACTGCGCGTCCGCCTTGACGGCAACGAAGCATCCACCGCGGCGCACGGCGCCCTGCTCGGCACCGGCAAGCGCCACATCGAAACCCGGCTGCAGGTGGAACACGTCGCCCGCGACACCCGCAGCGACCTGCAATGGCGCGGACTCGCCAGCGGCCGCTCGCGCGTGGTGATGCATGGTGGCATCCGCATCGACGCCGGCGCCGACGGCAGCGACGCCCAACTCTCCAACCGCAACCTGTTGCTGTCCGACAACGCCGAGATCGACACCCAGCCGGTGCTGGTGATCCATGCCGATGAAGTGAAGGCCGCCCACGGCGCCACGGTCGGCCAGCTCGACGCCAACGCGCTGTTCTACCTGCGTTCGCGCGGGGTGCCGGAAGCGCAGGCGCGACGCATGCTCACCGCCGCCTTCGTGCAATCGCTGCTGTCGCAGGTCGACGACGCCGACATTCGCACCCTGCTCGACGCGCGACTGTCCGCGGCACTGAAGCAACTCGATCCGGGCGACAACGCATGACGACGGCGACTCCCGACTGGTCCACGATCCGCGGCGATTTCCCGCTGCTCACCCGCGAGGTGAACGGCAAGCCGCTGGTCTATTTCGATTCCGCCAACACCTCGCAGAAACCGGCGGCGGTGATCGAGGCGGTCGATGATTTCTATCGCCAGCACAATGCCAACGTCAGCCGCGCCGTGCATACCCTCGGCAGCGAAGCGACCGAAGCCTACGAAGGCGCGCGCCGCAAGCTCGCAGCCTTCCTCAATGTCCGCGCCGACGAACTGGTGCTGTGCAGCGGCACCACGTTCGCGATCAACCTGGTCGCCTACAGCTGGGCGCTACCGCGACTGAAGGCCGGCGATTCCATCCTGCTGACGCGGATGGAGCACCACGCCAACATCGTGCCGTGGCAACTGATCGCCGAACGCACCGGCGCACGCATCAAGGTCGCGGAACTGCGTCCCGACGGCTCGCTTGATCTCGATGCGCTTTATGCAGCGATGACGCCCGACGTGAAGCTGCTCGGCGTGGCGCATGTGAGCAACGTGCTCGGCACCGTCAATCCGGTACGCGAGATCTGCAAGGAAGCGCGCAAGCGCGGCATCGTCACCGTGGTCGACGGCTCGCAGGCGGTTCCGCACATGGCGGTCGACATCGCGTCGATCGGATGCGATTTCTACGCCTTCACCGGCCACAAGCTGTGTGGCCCGACCGGCACCGGCGTGCTGTGGGGACGTCGCGAACACCTCGAAGCGATGCCGCCCTTCCTCGGCGGTGGCGAAATGATCAAGGAAGTCAGCTTCGAGGGCACCGTCTTCAACACGCCGCCGCACCGTTTCGAAGCCGGCACGCCCAACATCGCCGGCTTCGTCGGGCTGGGCGCTGCGGTCGATTACCTGCAAGGCATCGGCATGGACTCGATCCACGCCCGTGAAGCGCAGTTGCTGGCGCACGCCACTGCGGCACTGTCCGATATCCCGGGAATGCGCATCTTCGGCACCGCGCCCGGCAAGGCCGCGATCATCTCGTTCGCGATCGAGGGCGCCCACGCCCACGACCTCGCCACCCTGCTCGACATCGAAGGCTTCGCGGTGCGTTCCGGCCAGCATTGCGCGCATCCGCTGCTGCAATTCTTCGGCGTCTCCGCCACCTGCCGCGCCTCGTTCGCCTTCTACAACACCGAAGACGAGATCGAGCGCTTCGCCACCGCACTTCGCAAGGTTCGTACACTCCTGGCATGAACAACCAACCCATCCAATTCCGCGCGGCCGACCGCCGCGACATTCCCGCACTGGTCGACCTGGTGACGTCCGCCTATCGCGGTGACGATAGCCGCGCCGGCTGGACCACCGAAGCCGACCTGCTCGACGGCATGCGCATCGATGGCGAGCGAATCCAGGCCGACCTCGATCGCGAACGCAGCCGCATCCTGATCGCCGAGCGCGACGGCGAAATGCTCGCCTGCGCGCACGTGATGGACGAAGACGACGCCGGCTATTTCGGCATGTTCGCGGTGCGTCCGAACCTGCAGGGTGCCGGACTCGGCAAGCTGATGCTGGCCGAAGCCGAACGCGTCGCCCACGAGGACTGGTCGCTGCCGGCAATGCGGATGACGGTGATCGACATCCGCAGCGAATTGATCGCCTTCTACGAACGTCGCGGCTATCGCCGCACCGGCATCCGCAAGCCCTTCCCCTACGGCGATGCCCGCTACGGCCTGCCGAAGCGCGACGACCTGCGCTTCGAGATCCTCGAGAAATCCCTGTGAACAGCGGGGCTGTGAGCGACGACGCCCTGAAGGGCTGGGAATACGTCTGCAACGAAGGCGAATTGCTGCCCGGCGAAAAGCGCACGGTCTGGGACGGCGATACCCCGATCCTCGTCGTCAATCTCGATGGCGATTACTACGCCGTCGAGGATCGCTGCACCCACGAGGACTTCGACCTCTCCGCCGGCGAAGTGAACCAGGAAGACAGCAGCATCGAATGCGTGCTGCATGGCGCCAAGTTCGACTTGCGCAACGGCGCCGTCATGTGTCCGCCCGCCTATACCCCGGTGGCGAGCTTTCCGGTGCAGGTGGTCAACGGAGCGGTGTGGACGCGCGACAACCGCTGAGTTGTTGCAAATGATAATAATTATCATTTATGATTTCCGGACTGTCCCAGAGACCCCGGAATCGCCGCAATGGCCTACATCAAGTCGCGCAAGCACGCCTTGCCCGTCGCCGTCCTCACCACCGGCCTGACCCTCGCCCTGCCCGCCTCGGCAACCACCGGCAATGACGCCCCCGCCGCATCCAGCGACGACGCCAGCCAGCTCGGCCGCGTCGAAGTCACGGGCCAACGCGGCATCAAGCGCGACCAGTTGCAGTCGACCAAGTTCACCCAGCCGCTGCAGGACACCCCGCAGACCGTGCAGATCATCAGCAGCGACCTGTTCAACCAGCAGGGCGCGACCAACCTGACCGAAGCACTGCGCAACAGTGCCGGCGTCGGCACCTTCTATGCCGGCGAAAACGGCAACACCAGCACCGGCGACACCATCAGCATGCGTGGTTTCGATACCTCGAACAGCATCTTCGTCGATGGCGTGCGCGATCTGGGTAGCGTCTCGCGCGATGTCTTCAACATCGAACAGGTCGAAGTGATCAAGGGTCCGGCCGGCACCGATACCGGTCGTGCCGCACCGACCGGCTCGATCAACATGGTCAGCAAGCAGGCGCAGATGCAGGACGCGGTGTCCGGCAGCGTGACGGCGGGAAGCGACGGCCAGAAGCGCGTCACCACCGACTGGAAGCAGAAGCTCGGCGCCGACAGCGCGTTGCGCCTCAACCTGATGTGGCAGGACAGCGACGTCCCCGGCCGCGACCACGTCAACAACAGCCGCTGGGGCATCGCGCCGTCGCTGGGCTTCGGTTTGAAGGGCGATACCCGCGTCTGGATCAACCTGCTCTACGTGAAGCAGTACAACACTCCGGACGGATTCGTGCCGACCATCGGCCTGCCGAGCTGGACGCCGCAAACCGGACTGGGACAGCTGGCCGGGCATCCGGTCGATCCGAAGAATTTCTACGGCACCCGCGCCGACCACGACGATGCGACCACGGCGATGGCGACGCTGCGCATCGAACACGATTTCTCCGACAAGGTGATGCTGACCAACACCGCGCGCTGGGGTCGCACCTCGCAGGACCTGTTGCTCACCTCGTTCATGGTCACCGGCGGCACCGCGGCCAACCCGATGGCCGGCAACGTGAAGTGGACCAACCCCGCCGATCTCTCCACCTACACGCTGGCGCGCAGCACGCCGAACTTCAAGGACCAGGACAACCGCATCTTCACCGACCAGCTGAACCTGCGTGCCGATTTCGCCACCGGCCAGGTGAAGCACTACCTGACCGCGGGCCTGGAATTCACCCGTGAAACGCAGGTCGCGCTCGGACAGGCTGCAACCAATGGCAGCGCGTGGACGCCTGCGAATCTCTACGATCCCGACTGGAACGCCACGGGCCTGACCTGGGCGCACAACGGTGCGGACGGACGCGGCAAGACCACGACGACGTCGGCCTACCTGTTCGACACGTTGAAGTTCGGCGAGCACTTCCTGCTCACCGGCGGCGTGCGCGCCGATCGCTACCGCACCCAATACGTCGCATCCGCGGTGTGCTCGACGACGCGCGCACCGTTCTGCGGAACCAAGCCGGCCGGCACCGTGCTGCCGAGCGTCGATGCTTCATCGTCGGGCACACTGCTCAACTGGAAGCTCGGCGCGGTCTGGAAGTTCGACGAAACGCTGAGCCTGTACGCCAACTCGGCGTTGTCGCAACAGCCGCCGGGCGGCACCAATTTCTCGTTGAGCGGCCTCAACAACAGCGCCGACAATCCGGCGATGCGCCCGCAGAAGGCGCGCACGCAGGAGATCGGCGCCAAGTGGAGTCCCCTGCAGCAGCGCCTGTCGTTGAACGCGGCGCTGTTCCGCACCACCGTCAGCAACGAGATCAACACGCAGCTGCTGGATGACGCCGGAAATCCGACCCAGACCGGCAAGAAGCGCATCGAAGGCATCGAACTGTCGGCAGTCGGCAACATCAACGAACACTGGCAGGTCTCTGCGGGCTATACCCGCCTGAAGACCCGTGTGGTGGAAGGTGCCAAGACCACGCAGGACGGCTCGCCCAACCTCACCTACACCCCGGACAACGCCTTCACCGCGTGGACGACCTATCGTTTCGATTCCGGCCTGAGCATCGGTGGTGGCGCGCGTCATTCCGGCGAACTGCATCGTGGTACCGACAGTGCGGTGGGCACCCCGCTCTACACCCAGGCCTGGACGGTCTACGACGCCGTGATCTCGCAGGTGATCAACCGCAACCTGACCCTGCGCCTCAACGGCTACAACCTCGGCAACAAGCACTACGTCGCGGCGATCAACAAGAGCGGTTACCGCTACATGCCGGGCGCGGCGCGGACCTTCCTGCTGAGCGCGGACTTCCGCTTCTGAGCCGCGGCTGATACAACGTCACATCATGTTGCTGCATCTTCCCGGCGTCCTGGCCCCCGACGAACTGGCGCACCTGCGTGGTGCGCTGGACACGGCGGACTGGACCGATGGCCGCGAAACCGTCGGTCCCCAGGGCGCGCGCGCCAAGCGCAACGAGCAGCTGCCGGAAGCTTCGCCGCTGCGATCGCAGCTCGGGCAGATGGTGCTGTCCGCACTCACGCGCAACCCCGACTATTTCGGTGCGGCGCTGCCGCTGAAGACGTTGCCGCCGCGCTTCAACCGCTATACCGATGGCGGCGAGTACGGCTTCCATGTCGATGGCGCGATGATGCGATCGGGCGACGGTTATGTCCGTTCCGATCTCTCGTGCACGTTGTTCCTGTGCGATCCCGCGGAATACGACGGCGGCGAACTGGTGATCCACGACACCTACGGCGAGCATGAGGTCAAGCTGCCCGCGGGCGATCTCATCCTCTACCCGTCGAGCAGCCTGCATCGCGTCGCGCCTGTCACCCGTGGCGCACGGCTGGCATCGTTCTTCTGGATCCAGAGCATGGTGCGCGACGATGCCCAGCGGCAGACCTTGTTCGACCTCGACCTTTCGATCCGGCAACTGGGCGGCGGCGCGCACGACGCCACGACCCTGCGGCTGACCGGTATCTACCACAACCTGCTGCGGCGCTGGGCCGACAGCTGATTTCCACGCCATCGACAACGGAATATTTGCCACATGGCCTTCAAGATTTTCAGTCACCACCGCACCTTCCGCTGGATGCGCCAGCTCCATCTGTGGATCGGCGCTTGGGGCGCGATCGCCGCGCTGCTGTTCGGCATCACCGGACTGGTGCTCAACCACCGCATCGGCGACAACGCCTGGCCGCAGGGCAAGACCGAACCGGTGCGCAAGGAACAGATCGTCGCGCCGGCCGAAGTGCGCACGTCGCCGGAAGCGATGTCGACCTGGCTGCGACAGACGCGTGGCCTTGACGCGGACATGATCCGCAAGCCACGTCCCGGCGGCGGCGAAGGCGGCCGTCCCGATGGCCCGCAGAAGTGGAATTTCTCCGGCGGCAGCGCGCGCAACAGCTGGAGCGCGGAATACGTGGTCGGCGGCGAAAACGTCGACGTGAAGTGGAGCACCAGCAGTCCGCTCGCGGTGTTCAACAAGCTGCACAAGGGCATCGGTGGCACCTGGTGGCGCGTGCTCAGCGACAGCTATGCGATCGCGATGATCCTGCTCGCCCTGACCGGCCTGTGGATGTGGGCACGCGGGCGCGGTGTCAAGGAAATGGTGATGAGCGTGTTCGCGCTGGCAGCGCTGGCGACCGGCTCAGCCTTCGTGTTGGCGTTCCTGTAAGCGCACCAGCAAGGCCGTGCCTGCGCCGTCGAGGCGCAGGTGTCGCGCGGTGCCGTCGTTACGGCTGACAAGGGTGTCGCCAGCATCGAGATGCAAGCCGTCTTCGCCATCGACATGGCCGGCGGCGACATGCAACGCCCAGGTTTCGCCGGGTGACGCGAACAACTGGATCGACCCCACCATCGGGCGCGCCCACAGCTCGGCATCGAAACTGTCGCGCCGCCACATCAGGTTGAAGTCGGTGGTGGGACCGTCGATCGGACCGCCGGACAATTCCGCTTCGCCAGGGAAACGTGCCATCGCGAACGGAGACTCCAGGCGTTCCTCGCGACCGCATTCCCCATCGACAGCGGCAAAACGCAATACCAGGCCGTCGCCACTCAGCAACACGAGGATGCGATCGACGCCGGGAAAGCTCGAGAAGGGTGCGTCGCGATCGACGTCGGCGATCGACAGCCGCCACTGCCAGGGTTGGCCGTCGCCCGGCCACTGCATCAATTCGCGAGTGCTGCCGGCGCTATTGGCCCAGGGCTGGCGTCGGCTGTCATCGAACCTGAGGATGCGGATGCTCATCGCGCCAGTGTAGTGCGCCACGAAAACTGGCCGTCCGGCCGCACCTCCCAATGCGACCGGACGACCGACTTCCTTGTCACTCCCCCCATTGCGATTACCCGGGCATCCATGCCCACCGCAGCGCGCCTTGCCCACTCCCGGCATCGACGCGTTGCTGCTCCCCCATGGCTGCAAGTCTCCACCGCCGTGCCGCAGCCGTCTGTCGGTGCGAGACGCATCGTGGGGTCAGGGAAATCCGACACGCGCCGTCGGCGCTAAAATGGCGTTTTCGCACCGGAGTCGCGCGTGGACATCGCCAAACTGAAGGCCTTTGTCGGCAACAAATGGGACGCGGACATCGTCCCGCAGCTGGTGCGCTACATCGCCATCCCCAACAAGTCGCCGATGTTCGACGCCGACTGGCAGGCGCACGGGTACATGGACCAGGCGGTTTCGCTGATGGAAACCTGGGCCAAGGCGCAGGATCTGCCGGGCATGCAGGTCGAGGTGGTACGCCTGGAAGGCCGCACGCCGCTGATCTTCCTCGACATCCCGGCGAGTGGAGAAGGCAGCGGCGACGATTGCGTGCTGCTCTATGGCCACCTCGACAAGCAACCGGAAATGACCGGCTGGGACGACGACCTCGGCCCGTGGAAGCCGGTGCTGAAGGGCGATCGCCTCTATGGCCGCGGCGGCGCCGACGACGGCTACGCGATCTTCGGCTCGCTCACCGCCATCCTTGCGCTGCGCGACCAGAACCTGCCGCATGCGCGCTGCGTGGTGATGATCGAAGCCTGCGAGGAATCCGGCAGCTACGACCTGCCCGCCTATGTCGATCACCTTGCCCCGCGCATCGGCAAGCCGTCGCTGGTGGTCTGCCTCGATTCCGGTTGCGGCAATTACGAACAGCTGTGGTGCACGACGTCGCTGCGCGGCCTCGCCGGCGGCAACCTGCGCGTCGACGTGCTGCACGAAGGCGTGCACTCCGGCGATGCGTCGGGCATCGTGCCGTCGAGCTTCCGCATCCTGCGCGAACTGCTCGATCGCGTGGATGACGAGAAGACCGGCAAGATCCGCCTCGACGGCCTGTTCGTCGACATTCCCGCCGAGCGCAAGGCGCAGGCGGCGAAGGTCGCCAATGTCCTCGGTGACGAGGTGTGGAACAAGTTCCCCTTCATGGAAGGGATGGTGCCGATGGCGGACGACAACACCGAGCGCGTGCTCAACCGCACCTGGCGTCCGGCGTTGTCGATCACCGGCGTCGATGGCATGCCGCCACTGTCGTCGGCCGGCAACGTCCTGCGTCCGTTCACCGCGGTGAAGCTGTCGCTGCGCCTGCCGCCGACGCTCGATGGTGCGACTGCCGGCAACCTGCTGCGCGATACCCTGCTGAAGGATCCGCCGAACGGTGCGAAGGTGAGCTTCGAACTGGAAAAGTCGTCGGCAGGCTGGAACGCACCGGCGCTGGCATCGTGGCTGGAACAGGCGATCGACGACGCCAGCGAGGCCAGTTTCGGCAAGCCGGCGATGTATATGGGCGAAGGCGGCTCGATTCCGTTCATGGGCATGCTCGGCGAAAAATTCCCGGGCGCGCAGTTCATGATCACCGGCGTGCTCGGCCCGCATTCGAATGCGCACGGCCCGAACGAGTTCCTGCATATTCCCATGGGCAAGGGCGTCACCGCCTGCGTGGCGCAGGTGGTCGCGGCGCATCATGCGGCGAGCTTGCGTGGCGAGACGACCGGCAGTGCGGTTGCGCCGGACAGCGGGCAACGCCACGGAGACCACGGCTGCTGCTAAGCATGCGTTGCGCCTGAAAAAGCATCGCCCGGCTGTGTACCTGCAGCGTTCAAGGCACGCGCTGGCTTGGCGGGAGGCCAGCTCCGGTGCGCGGGACGCCGTGAATACATCCATGTAGGCTCGTGCGCGTCATCCATGACGCGCAACGCCCGCACTCCGGACTGGCGCACCCGCCGCCGCGCGCGTGGTGCGCTTCCTCAGAGGCTTGAAAGCATCCACCGGCGGCGCCGTGCGGTTCGTCCGCAGTGGCCGACCATACGAGGCATGGATGCCGAGTCGAGCCTCCATGGACGGATTCACGGCGTGTCGGTCACTGCGGATAACCGCTAAAGGCGCACAGCCGTGCGGTAGCTTTCGCGAAGACGCTTACCCACGCTCCGATGGATAAATCCGCCACGCGCGCGGCAACACGTTGATCGTCGCGCCGACGGCCGGAACATCGGTGTCCGATCCGACGGCGAGATCGAGCTCCAGCAATCGCGACTGCGCATCCACCTGCGCTTCGACCGTGATGCGGCCGGAACGCAGATGCGTCGCCAGCACTGTCGCCGGAATCCCGGATGCGGCATCGACGATCTCGAGATCGTGCGGACGCACGTACAGGCGCGCGTGCCCCGCGGCGACGTCGCTGGGCACCGTGAAGCCGTGGCCATCGATGCCGAAACGACCGTCGATCACCCGGCCATCCAGCGCGTTGGCGCGCCCGATGAAGTCGAAGACATATTCCGACGCCGGTGCCTCGTAGATTTCGCGTGGCGTACCGACCTGTTCAATCCTGCCTTCGCGCAACACCACCACGCGATCGGCAAGCTCCAACGCTTCTTCCTGGTCATGCGTGACGAACAGCGTGGTCTGCCCGGTCTGTTCGTGCAGTGTGCGCAACCAGCGTCGGAGGTCGACGCGCACTTTGGCATCGAGCGCACCGAACGGTTCGTCGAGCAGCAGCAGGCTGGGATCGATCGCCAGTGCACGCGCCAGGGCCACGCGCTGGCGCTGTCCACCCGACAACTGTTCGGGATAGCGGCCACCGAATTCGTCGAGCTGGATCAGCCGCAGCAACTCCTGCACGCGCTGGCGGATCGTCGCCTTGTCCGGCCGGCGCGAGCGCGGGCGGCTGCGCAGGCCGAAGGCGATGTTTTCCGCGACGGTCATGTGGCGGAACAACGCGTAATGCTGGAACACGAAGCCGACATTGCGTTGGCGAAGGCTGAGGCGCGTGGCATCGACATCGCCGAACAGCACCTGGCCGGAATCGGCATCGAGCAGGCCGGCGATCACGCGCAACAGCGTGGTCTTGCCCGAACCCGACGGTCCCAGCAACGCGACCAGCTCGCCCGACGCGATATCGAGGTCGACCGCATCGAGCGCGGCGGTCTTGCCGTAACGCTTGCCGAGTTGGCGGATGTGGAGATCCATGCCCTGCCTCGCAGCGGCCACCCCGGAGTGGATGGCCGTCGGGGGATGATGCCATTCGGGCGTGACATCGCGTGTCACGGCCGGGGCGCGGTGGATGGCGGCGTTCATGCGTGATGCTTCCGATGCGTTTGGGCGAGCGAATCGCCGTGACTCGATTCCAGCCAGAATTTCGCCAGCAGCGTGACCAGCGCGAGCCCGCTGAGCAGCGATGCCGCGGCGAAGGCCGCGGTGGCGTTGAATTCGTTGTAGAGGATTTCGATATGGAGTGGCAGCGTGTTGGTGAGCCCGCGAATGTGGCCGGACACCACCGATACCGCGCCGAATTCGCCCATCGCGCGCGCACTGCACAGCAGCACGCCGTAAAGCAGTCCCCATTTGATGTTGGGCAGGGTCACGCGTCGGAACATCGTCCATGCACCCGCACCGAGCGAACGCGCGGCGAGTTCCTCGTCGCTGCCCTGCTGCTGCATCAGCGGGATGAGTTCGCGCACCACGAATGGAAAGGTGATGAACAAGCTCGCCAGCACGATGCCGGGACGGGCAAACAGGATCTTGATGTCGAAGCGTTCGAGCAATGGCGCGAACCAGCCGTGGGTGGTGCTGAACAACAGGACGAGGCACAGGCCCGCCACCACCGGCGATACCGCGAACGGCAGGTCGACCAGCGTCAGCAGCACGCGCTTGCCGGTGAATTCGAAGCGCACCACCGCCCAGGCCATCAAGGTGCCAAATACGGCATTGACCGGGATCACCACCGCTGCGGTGAATAGCGTCAGCTTGAGCGCGGCGACGGCATCGGGATCGCTGAGCGCCGCCCACCAGGCGTGGAAGCCGTCGCCGAATGCGGCGGCGAGCACCATCAGCAGCGGCAGCACCACCAGTCCGAGCAGGATCAACACCGCGAGCGCGATCAGGACGACGCGCAACCACCACGGTTCGCGCAGCGCGTTATCCATGGCCGCGCCTCGTGCGTGCATAGGCGGACAGCGACGGCAACGCATTGATCGCGAGCAGGCAGGCAAACGATGCCGCGAGCAACAGGGCCGCGATCGCGATCGCGCCGTCGTAGTCGTATTCCTCGAGGCGGATGGTGATCAGCAACGGCGCGATTTCTGTCGAATACGGCTTGTTGCCGGCGATGAAGATCACCGAACCGTACTCGCCCAGCGCGCGGGCGAACGCCAGCGAGAACCCGGTGAGCAGCGCCGGCAGCAGTTCCGGCAGGATCACCCGTCGCAGCGTGGTGAAGCGCGATGCGCCCAGCGATACCGCGGCCTCTTCCTGTTCGCGGCCAAGGGTTTCCAGCACCGGCTGCACGGTGCGCACCGCGAATGGCAGGCCGATGAAGACCAGGGCGATGACGATGCCGACCCAGGTATAGACGACCTTCAGGCCCATCGGCTCGACGAAACGACCGATCCAGCCATGGCTGGAATAGATCGCAGTCAACGCGATGCCGGCCACCGCCGTCGGCAAGGCGAAGGGCAGATCGACCAAGGCATCGAGCAGGCGCCGACCGGGAAAGCGATAACGCACCAGCACCCACGCCACCAATGCACCGGCGACCAGCGCCAGCAGCGATGCCGCCAGCGACGCGCCGAAACTCAGCTTCAGCGCCGCCTGCACGCGCGGATCGTGGATCGCGCGCGACCAGCCTGCCGTCCCCAGTCCCAGCGCATGCCAGGTCAACGCCAGCAACGGCAGCAGCACCACGATGCCGAGCCATGCCATGCCGAGGCCAAGGCTCAATCCGAATCCCGGCAGCGGGCGCCGCCGACGCGGCGCGATCAATGGAATGGACAGGGCCGGCGCGTTCACTCGATCAAGCCGTCAATGCGCGCGCTTGCGGTTGATCTGGTCGAAGAAACCGCCATCGGCGAAGTGCTGCGCCTGTGCCTTCTTCCAGCCACCGAATGCGTTGTCGATCGTCACCTGCTTCACCTTGGGGAAGCGCGCGAGTTCGGCGGCGGGCACCTTGTCCGGTTCGGCCGGGCGATAGAAATGCCTGGCGGCGATCAGCTGTCCCTGCGGCGAATACAGGAAACGCAGATAGGCTTCGGCCTGCTTGCGGGTGCCGTGCTTCTCGACGTTCTTGTCGACCCAGGCCACCGGCGGCTCGGCGCGGATGCTCAGCGACGGCACCACGATCTCGAACTTGCCGCGGGTATCCGCTTCATTCACCGTCAGCAACGCTTCGTTTTCCCACGCGATCAGCACGTCGCCGATGCCGCGCTCGACGAAGGTGGTGGTGGAACCGCGGGCGCCGGTATCCAGCACCGGCACGTTGCCGTAGAGGCGCGTGAGATAGTCGAGCACCTTGCCGCCGTCGCGATACTGCTGCGACGCCCACGCCCATGCCGCGAGATAGTTCCAGCGCGCGCCACCGGAGGTCTTCGGGTTCGGCGTGATCACGGCGACGCCGGGCTTGGTCAGGTCGCTCCAGTCGCGGATGGCTTTCGGGTTGCCCTTGCGCACCAGGAACACAATCGTCGAGGTATACGGCGAGCTGTTGTGCGGCAGTCGCGACTGCCAGTTTTCCGGCAGCAGCTTGCCCTTGTCGGCGATCGCGTCGATATCGGCTGCAAGTGCCAGCGTGACGACATCGGCTTCGAGGCCATCGATCACCGCGCGCGCCTGCTTGCCGGAACCGCCATGCGAAGCGCGGATATCGATAGCTTCGCCGGTCTGCTGCTTCCATTGCGCGGCGAACGCCTGGTTGACGTCGGCGTAGAACTCGCGCGTCGGATCGTAGGAGACGTTGAGCAGCGTGGCAGCCTTGGCATTGACCACGGCCGTGGCCAGCACCAGCCCCGCCACTACGCTCAGGAAGATCTTGTTCATCGCGGAATCCTTGACAGAATCGGAAGGGAAATCTGCAGCGGTCGCGTCGCCGGCGTCACGTCGGCTTCGGAAGAATCTGGCACGGCGACTGTTCATATTTCGTAATTTCCTTCGAGGAGACGTGCCACCACCCGTTCCGCAAGGGTTTCGGCCGACGCGGTGGTGGTATCGAGCACGATGTCCGCGGATTCCGGCGCTTCGTAGGGCGAGTCGATGCCGGTGAAATTGGGAAGCTCGCCGCGACGCGCCTTGGCGTACAAGCCTTTCACGTCGCGGCCTTCGGCGACCTGCAGCGGCGTGTCGACGAAGACTTCGATGAAGTCGCCGCGGTCGAACAGGTCGCGCGCCATCTTGCGTTCGGCGCGGAACGGCGAGATGAAGCTGACCAGCACGATCAACCCGGCATCGGTCATCAGCTTCGCCACCTCGGCGACGCGACGCAGGTTCTCGACACGGTCGACATCGGTGAAGCCGAGATCGCGATTGAGCCCGTGGCGGACGTTGTCGCCATCGAGCACGAAGGCATGGAGGCCGAGCGCGTGCAGGCGCTTGTCGACGAGATTGGCGATCGCCGACTTGCCCGCACCCGACAGCCCGGTGAACCACACGCAACGCGGGGCCTGGCCCTTGCTGCGCGCGCGTGCCGATTTGTCGACGTCGAGATGCTGCCAGTGGATGTTGCCGGCGCGGCGCAGGGCGAAATCGAAGGTGCCGGCGGCGACGGTGGCGTTGTCGAGGCGATCGATCAGGATGAAGCTGCCGAGTGCGCGATCGTCTCCATAACTCTCGAATGCGATCGGCTGGTCGAGCGAGAGGTTGCAGACACCGACTTCGTTGAGATCGAGCTGGCGCGCCGCGAGTTGCGCCTGGGTGTTGACGTCGATGCGGTGCTTGATCTCGGTCACCGTGGCGTTGACGGTGCGCGTGCCCGACTTCAGCAGATAGGCGCGCCCGGGCAGCAACGGCGACTCGCTCATCCACAGCACATGCGCCGCGAACTGGTCGGCGACCTGCGGTGGCTGGCTGGCGGCGGCGAGCACGTCGCCACGACTGACATCCACTTCATCCGCCAACGTCAGCGTGACCGCCTGCCCCACCGTCGCCACGGCGAGATCGCCATCGGCGGTGACGATGCGCGCGATCTGCGAGCGTTGGCCCGAGGGCAGCACCACCACCTCGTCGCCGGGACGCACGCGCCCGGACGTGATGGTGCCGGAGAACCCGCGGAAATCCTGGTTGGGACGGTTTACCCACTGCACCGGGAAACGCAAGCCGGCATCGTCGCGGGCGTCTTCGGCCTGGACCTGCTCCACATCAACACGCTCAAGCCACTCCAGCAAGGTCGGGCCGTGATACCACGGCGTCGCCTCCGAGCGCAGCAGCAGGTTGTCGCCCTTCAGCGCCGACAGCGGCACCGCCTGCACGTTGGCGATGCCGAGCTGCGTCGCCAGTTCGCGGTAGTCGCGTTCGATTCGTTCGAACACGTCGCGGTCATAGCGGACGAGGTCGAGCTTGTTGACCGCCAGCACCACGTGACGGATGCCGAACAAGGCAAGGATGTAGCTGTGGCGACGCGTCTGCGGGAGCAGTCCCTTGCGGGCATCGACCAGCACCACCGCGGCGTCGGCGGTGGATGCGCCGGTCGCCATGTTGCGGGTGTACTGCTCGTGGCCGGGGCAATCGGCGACGATGAACTTGCGCTTTTCGCTGCCGAAGAAGCGGTAGGCGACATCGATGGTGATGCCCTGTTCGCGTTCGGCGGCGAGCCCGTCGAGCAGCAAGGCATAGTCGATGTCGTCGCCCTGGGTGCCATGGCGACGGCTGTCCTGCGCAAGCGCATCGAGCTGATCGGCGAACAGGCCCTTGCTGTCGTGGAGCAGACGCCCGATCAGGGTGCTCTTGCCATCATCAACACTGCCGCAGGTGATGAAGCGCAGCAGGGTGTTGGCCTCGTGATGGCGGAGATAGTCGGCGACGCCCATCAGAAATAGCCCTCCTGTTTCTTCTTCTCCATCGAGGCGGAAGGATCGTGGTCGATCATCCGGCCCTGGCGTTCCGAGGTGGTCGCGACCAGCATTTCGCCAATGACTTTTTCCAGCGTGTCGGCATCGGATTCGACGGCGCCGGTCAGCGGATAGCAGCCAAGGGTGCGGAAGCGCACGCGGCGGATCGATGGCGTTTCGCCCGCGTGCAGCGGCAGGCGCGCGTCATCGACCATGATCAAGGCGCCGTCGCGTTCCACCACCGGGCGTTCGGCGGCGAGATAGAGCGAAGGCACTTCGATCCCCTCGCGATAGATGTAGAGCCAGATGTCGAGTTCGGTCCAGTTCGACAGCGGGAACACCCGCACCGATTCACCGGCGGCGATCCGCGTGTTGTACAGCGACCACAGTTCCGGGCGCTGTTGCTTGGGGTCCCAGCGATGCTGGGCATTGCGGAAGGAGAAGATGCGTTCCTTGGCGCGCGACTTCTCCTCGTCGCGGCGGGCGCCGCCGATCGCGGCATCGAAACCATGGGCATCCAGCGCCTGCTTCAGCGCCTGCGTCTTCATTACGTCGGTGTGGACGGCGGCGCCATGGGTGATCGGACCGATGCCGCGCGCGATGCCGTCGGGATTGCTGTGCACGCGGAGCTCGATCCCGGTCTCGGCGGCACGGCGATCGCGGAACGCGATCATCTCGCGGAACTTCCAGCCGGTGTCGACATGCAGCAGGGGAATGGGCGGCCGTCCCGGCGCGAATGCCTTCAACAACAGGTGCAGCAGGACCGAGCTGTCCTTGCCGATCGAATACAGCAGCACCGGGTTGCGGAACTCGGCGGCGACCTCGCGCAGGATGTGGATGCTCTCGGCCTCGAGGCGATCGAGATGCCCGAGCGCCACGACGGGCGATGGAGCGTCGGCGACGGGCTGGATGGCGGGGGCGAGTTGCGACGACACGGCGAAAGTCCTGGTGCGGGCATGGAAATGACCGCACGACTGCGGACGACGTCGAGTATCGGCAGCGCACCCTCGGGCCGGAAATGCAGGCACGGCATAACGGCATAACCGCAGGTGCTTATGCGCCGACGGGTATATCCGCATAACCATCCATCCTTATCGGCGGGCGGCCGGCTTGCCTAGTCTTTGCGTTAACGCAATACCGCCCCTGCCCAGCCATGTCCGCCGTCCTGCCATCGCAATTTCAGCCGATCACCGACGAACAGGCCGCCCTGCTCGATCGCCTGACCGATGCGCTGGATCACAGCGGGCTGTGGTGGCTGTCCGGTTATGCCGCCGGCCTTGCCCGCGGACGCACGGCGCCGACGACCGCATTGGCTGCGGTCGCCAATGAAACGATCGCCGCGCCGCAGCTCACCATCGTGTACGGCAGCCAGACCGGCAACGCCAAGCGCCAGGCCGAAACGCTTTCCGTGCAGGTCGAGGCCGCCGGCTTCGGCGTGCGCCTGCTGCGCGCCGATGCCTATCCCTTGCGCGAGCTGAAGAACGAACGGTACCTCGTCATCGTCATCAGCACCCAGGGCGACGGCGATCCGCCGGACGACGCCCGCGCCTTCGTCGAATTCATCGCCGGCAAGCGCGCGCCGAAATTGCCCGATCTCCACTATTCGGTGCTCGCGCTCGGCGATTCCAGCTATCCGCAGTTCTGCGCGATCGGCCGCCAGCTCGACGAACGCCTCGCCGAGCTTGGCGCCAAGCGCTGGTTCGAACGCGGCGATGCCGATCTCGACATCGAAACCGTCGCCACGCCGTGGATGGCGAACGCATTGGCCGCAGCGAAGGATGCGCTGAAGCCCCAGGTGCCGCTGGCCACCGTCACGCCGCTGCGTCCCCATGCGCAAGCGGCTGCCAGCCTTTACACGCGCGACCGCCCGTTCCCCGCCGAAGTGCTGGTGAACCAGCGCATCACCGGCCGCGGCGGGCACAGGGCGACATCGGACAAGGACATTCGCCATGTCGAGTTGTCGCTGGAAGGCTCCGGCCTCAAGTACGAACCGGGCGATGCGCTCGGCGTCTGGCCGGTGAATCCGCCGCGCCTGGTGGATGCGCTGCTGGCGACGCTTCAGCTCGACGGCGATGCATCCGTCAGCCATGGCGAACAGACGCTGTCGCTGCGCGAATGGCTGTCGACCAAGCGCGAGATCACCCGCCTGACGCGCCCGTTCCTCAGCCAGCACGCCCATCGTGCCGGTGCCGCCGCGCTCGACGCCGCCCTCTCGGCGGATGGCGCGGCGGCGCTGGCCGACCTCCTCGCCAATCGCCAGTTGATCGACGTGTTGCGCGACCATCCGGCGACCTGGAGCGCCGACGAACTGGTTGCCGCGCTGCGTCCGCTGGTGCCGCGCCTGTATTCGATCGCGTCGAGCCCGCGCGTCGTTGGCGAGGAAGCGCACCTCACCATCGCCCATGTCGAATACGCGGTGGAAGGCGATCCCGATCCACGCTGGGGCACAGCGTCCAACTTCCTCGCGCGCAGCGACGAAGGCGCGACGGTTCCAGTCTTCATCGAACGTAACGAACGTTTCCGTTTACCCGCCGATGGCAATCGCGACGTCATCCTGATCGGTCCCGGCACCGGCGTCGCCCCGTTCCGCGCCTTCGTGCAGGAACGCGCCGACAACGAAGCCAGCGGCCGCAACTGGCTGTTCTTCGGCAATCCGCACGCGCACAGCGACTTCCTCTACCAGCTCGAATGGCAGGACGCCCTGAAGTCCGGCGCGCTGCATCGCCTCGACCTCGCCTTCTCGCGCGACCAGGCGCACAAGATCTACGTGCAGGATCGCCTGCGCGAGCGCGGCGCCGACGTCTTCGCCTGGCTGCAATCGGGCGCGCACCTGTACGTCTGCGGCGACGCCACCCGCATGGCCAAGGACGTGCACGCGGCCTTGCTCGAGATCATCGCCAGCCATGGCGGCAAGTCGGCCGACGAAGCCGGCGATTACCTCAACGAACTGCAGGCGCAGGGTCGTTACGCACGAGACGTCTACTGATGAGCGCCCACTCCGTCGAAGACATCAAGCGCGGCAGCCATCGCCTGCGCGGCACGCTGGTCGAGTCGCTGGCCAACCAGGTCACCGGCGCGATCGCCGAGGACGACCAGACGCTGATCAAGTATCACGGCAGCTACCAGCAGGACGATCGCGACATTCGCGAGGAGCGCCGTCGTCAGAAGCTCGAACCCGCCTACAGTTTCATGATCCGCACCCGCACGCCGGGCGGCGTGGTGTCGCCGGAGCAGTGGCTGAAGCTCGATCGCATCGCGACCACCTACGCCGAACGCGGCCTGCGCATCACCACGCGCCAGGCTTTCCAGTTCCATGGCGTGATCAAGCGCGAACTCAAGGCGACGATGCAGGCGATCAACGCCGCGATGATCGATACCGTCGCGGCCTGCGGCGACGTCAATCGCAACATCATGGCCGCGGCCAATCCGCACGAATCGCGGGCGCACGCCTTCGTCCACGCGCAGGCGGCCGCGCTCTCCGCACGCCTGCGTCCGAACACCCGCGCCTACTACGAAATCTGGCTGGACGAGGAACGCATCGCCGGCAGCGGCGACGAAGACGAACCGATCTACGGCGACACCTACCTGCCGCGCAAGTTCAAGATCGGTTTCGCGATTCCGCCGTACAACGATGTCGACGTGTTCGCGCAGGACCTCGGCTTCATCGCCATCATCGAAAACGGCGCCGTGGTCGGCTACAACGTCACCGTCGGCGGCGGCATGGGCGCGACCCACGGCGATCCTGAAACCTATCCCCGCCTTGGCAGCCTGCTCGGTGCGATCGCGCCCGACCAGGTCACCGCGATCGCCGAAGCGGTCGTCACCACCCAGCGCGACTGGGGCAATCGTGCGGTGCGCAAGCGTGCGCGCCTGAAATACACCATCGACGACCACGGGCTCGATGCCTTCAGGCGCGAAGTCGAATCGCGCTCCGGCATCGCCTTCGCGGAACCGCGCGATTACCGCTTCATCCACAATGGCGATCGCTTCGGCTGGGTCCAGGGCGAAAACGGCCTGTGGCACCTGACACTGCGGATCGTCGCCGGCCGCATCTGGGATCGCGAACAGTCACATCTCACCGGTCTGCGCGAGATCGCGACGCACCTGCTCGCGGTCGAACCGGATGCAACATCCGCACCCGAATTCCGGATGACGCCGAACCAGAACCTGGTGATCGCCAACATCCCGGGCCGCGAACGCGCGCATGTCGATGCCCTCGTCGCCGCGCACGGGCTCGCCATCCACGAGGTCGCATCGCCGCTACGGCAGAACGCGATCGCCTGCGTGGCGCTGCCGACCTGCGGGCTGGCGATGGCCGAAGCCGAACGCTACCTGCCGGACATCCTGACGCGCTTCGAAGCGCTGCTCGCCAAACATGGCCTCTCCAGCCAGTCGATCCATTTCCGCATCAGCGGCTGCCCCAACGGCTGCTCGCGGCCGTATCTCGGCGAAGTCGCGCTGGTCGGCAAGGCGCCGGGTCGCTACAACCTGATGCTCGGCGGCGACCATCGCGGCCAGCGCCTCAACGTGCTCCATCGCGAAAACATCGACGAGGCCGCGATCCTCGCCGAACTCGATCAACTGCTGGCGCGTTACGCCGCGGAACGCAGGGACGACGAATATTTCGGCGACTTCCTCGTGCGTTCCGGCGTTGTCGTCGCCCGCGCCCTGAACCTGGAACTCGCCGCATGACTCCGCCCGATCCCGCCGAAGCCGCGCAATCGCCACAGGCGCTGGCTTCCCTCAACCACTGGCTCGAACAACGCAGCGCCGAAGAGCGCGTCGCCTGGGCGCTGGCCGAACTTCCCGGCATCCACGCGTTGTCATCGAGCTTCGGTGCGCAAGCCGCGGTGTCGCTGCACATGGTCACCCGCGAACAACCCGACATGCCGGTGGTGCTGATCGATACCGGTTACCTGTTCCCGGAAACCTATCGCTTCATTGACGAACTCAGCGAGCGGCTGTCGCTCAACCTCAAGGTCTATCGCCCGCAGATCGGCATCGCGTGGATGGAAGCGCGTTTCGGCAAATTGTGGGAACAGGGCGTCGACGGCATCGAACGCTACAACCGCCTGCGCAAGGTCGAACCGATGCAGCGCGCGCTCAACGAGCTCGACGCGGAAACCTGGATCTCCGGCATCCGCCGCAGCCAGTCGCGCAGTCGCGCCAACACCGACATCCTGCAGCGTCGCGATGGCCGCTGGAAACTGCATCCGCTGGCCGACTGGAGCGATCGCGACGTCTGGAATTATCTCCAGCGCCACGACCTGCCCTATCACCCGCTGTGGCACGACGGTTACGTCTCGATCGGCGACGTCCACACCACGCGCCGCCTCGAGGACGGCATGAGCGAGGAAGACACGCGCTTCTTCGGGCTCAAGCGCGAATGCGGCCTGCACGAAGCCTGGAACGATCCCGGCCAGGCCGCGGCTTGATCGCGCCTCGCGCTAGATCACGTAAGTCGCGATCTTCTCGCTGAGTTCCGTCCAGCTCGGCGGCGTCGGCCAATCCGCTTCGACATTGCCTTCCAGCACGCGGCGCACGTCGCGGCGATCGAGTTGCGGCGCCACCGCATGCAGCAGCTCGGTGGCGTAGTCGCGCAGCACGCGTTCGCGCGGCAATACCGCCCAGGCGATGCATTCGGGAATCGATGCCGGGGCCGTCAATGCCACCAGATCGACGGCGTCCTCCGGGGTCAACGCCATCTCGGCCAGCAAACCGACACCAAGCCCGGCCCGCACATAGGTCTTGATGAGATCGGCATCGCGCGCGGTCATCGCCAACTGTGGCTCCAGCCCATCCGCCGCGAACGCACGCCGCAGCGAGGAATCGGGACGGATCGACGATTCGTAGCTCACCAGCGGATAGGCTGCGAGTTGCGCCAGCGTCGGTGCGCCGATCGATGCCAAGGCGTGGTCGCGCGGCACCAGCACCTTGCGCTGCCAGCGGAACAGCGGCACCGCGATGCCGCCATCCGGCACGTGGCCCGCGGTGCTGATCAGGGCGAAATCGGCCTCGCCGCTGGCGAGCATGTTCAGCACTTCGCTGTCCGAAGTCGGCATCAGGTGCACGCTCACCTGCGGATAGGCGCGCTTCAATTTCGCCACCGCCTGCGGCAGCACGAAACGCGCCTGCGTGTGCGTGGTCGCCAGCACCAGGCGGCCGTTCGCGTCACTGCGCTGGTTGGCGGCATAGGCACGGATGTTGGCGGCCTCGGCGAGCAGGCGGCGCGCATGCACCAACACCTGCATGCCGCCGCTGGTGATGCCGTCGAGGCTGCGGCCCTTGCGCGAGAACAACAGGAAACCGAGTTCGTCCTCGAGCTGCTTCAGCTGTTTCGACATGCCCGGCTGCGTCGCGTGCACGCGCTCGGCGGCGACGGTGATGTTGAGGCCGGAATCGGCGATGGCGACAAGGTAGCGGAGCTGGGTGAGGGTCATGACGTAAGCCGGCAGAGATCAGGCCACCGGCAATCCTGCCGAATGGTTATCTCTTTATTCGAATAGAGAGATAAATCTACTACCCCGACGACACCCTTGTCCATCGCGGCTTATGCCTTTACAGAATAAGCCAAATCGCGGTCGTTATTTCCGTCCGGCCCCCTGTCGTTTCAAGGTGGGATGAGCCCATTCCGCCTGCCCGACCAATGACCGCCCGGCTGTTTCCCCTGTTCGCCGATCTCCGCAACCGCACCGTCCTCGTGGTCGGTGGCGGCGGCGTGGCCCGGCGCAAGATCGCGGCATTGCTGGATACCGGCGCCCGCATCGTGGTCGGGGCGCCGGCGCTGGATCCGGAGCTTGCCGTGTTGGCAGACCAGGAGCGGATCGAGACGATCGCGGGCAGCTTCGTCGATTCCTGGCTCGACGACGCCTGGCTGGTGATTGCCGCCACCGACGATGCCGGTGCCAATCGCGCGATCGCCGCGGCTGCCAAGGCACGACGCATCTGGGCCAATGTCGTCGACGATGCCGAACTGTCGAATATCCACCTGCCCGCGCGCGTCGAGCGCGGTCCGTTGCAGATCGCCATTTCCAGCGGCGGCGGCGCGCCCATGCTGGCGCGCCACCTACGCGAGCAACTGGAAACGCAGTTCGACGAATCGCTGGGCGCGCTGGCCGAACTGCTGCAGCGGTCGCGCGCGCACATCCGCGCGAAGCTGCCCGATCTTCCCGCGCGCCGGCGCTTCTTCGATCGCATCCTCAAGGGCCCGATCCCGGCGCTGCTGCGGCGTGGCGACGCGATCAGCGCGGAACGCGCCTTGCAGGCGAACATCGATTCCGCGGCGCCCGTGCGCGGCCGGGTCGCGCTGGTCGGCGCCGGCCCCGGCGATCCCGGATTGCTGACGTTGCGCGCATTGCGCCTGCTCAACGAAGCCGATGTCATCCTCCACGATCGCCTCGTCAGCGACGAGGTATTGGCGCTGGCACGCCGCGATGCCGAATTGATCGAAGTCGGCAAGCACGTTGGCGGCGATCACCATGCCACCCAATCGGCCATCCATCGCCTGCTCGTCGAACATGCCAGATCGGGCAAGCGCGTGGTCCGCCTCAAGGGCGGCGATCCCTTCGTCTTCGGGCGCGGTGGCGAAGAACTGGAAGCGCTGCAGCTGCACGGCATCGATTTCGAAGTGGTGCCCGGCATCACCGCCGCGGTCGCCTGCGGCGCCTACGCCGGCATCCCGCTCACCCATCGCGACCACGCGCAGTCGGTGCGCTTCATCACCGCCCATACCAAGGATGCCGACGACGGCATCGACTGGCGCGCCCTCGCGCAGGATCGCCAGACCCTCGCCTTCTACATGGGCGTGTCCGGGCTGGAACGCATCCGCGATCGCCTCGTTGTCCATGGGCGCAGTGCGAACACGCCGGTCGCGCTGGTCGAAAACGGCACCCGCGCCGGGCAACGGGTGGTCGTCGGCACCCTGGCCGAACTGCCGGAACTCGCGCACGTGCATCGGGTCGCCGCGCCCGCCATCCTGTTCGTCGGCGAAGTGGCGGCACTGGCGACACGCCTGCACTGGTTTGGCACCTCCCCTCTGCAGGGGCTCCCGGCGCTGGCACGCGCCGCCTGATCCCCGCCTGGGTCTGAAGCCTTGCCGCATAGCAACACACCACGCACACGGACCTTGCTAGGATCGGCCCGCAACACTTCCCACCACCTAGAGGGATTCAGAGATATGGGCGGCATCCTGTACACCATCATCATCGGCGCGGTCATCGGTATCCTTGCGCGCTTCTTCAAGCCCGGTGCGGATCCGATGGGTTGGATCCTGACGATCATCCTCGGTATCGCCGGTGCGTATGTCGGCAGCCTGCTGTACCACGGCGGCGGTTTCGTCGGTTTCGCGATTTCCATCATCTGCGCAATCGTGCTGCTTTTCCTCTACGAGTTCATCCGCGGCAAGATGGCCAGCAGCAGCAACTCCTGACGTTCCATCGGCAACGATGCGACGCACCAACGCCCCGGCTCGCCGGGGCGTTGTCGTATGGGTCACAGTTCCGCGCACTGGCATCGACCCATGCCCGCGAAGACGCTTGGCCGCTTTTTCCGGCGTGCTAGTGTCGGGCGCACATTGGACAACCGGCTTCGACACATGCGCCCCAGCCTGCTTTGGACAGCCTGCCTGCTGGCAGCGGCAACCAGCCTGCCGATCACCGCGGCCGAAAAAAGGGATGCCGACGAAGAAGCCTGGATCGCGGCGCGCGATGCCGGCGCAACGGCCGGATTCAAGGCCTATCTGAAGGAATTCCCCAAGGGCCGCCACGCTGCCGCCGCGCGCGTGAAGCTCGCAATCCTCGGAGATGCGAGCGGCGCGCAACCGGCCACATCAAACGCTGCAACCACCGCACCGGCCAAATCCGTGGTCCCGAAAGCGACCGCAGTCACGCGTCCCCACCTGCCGTTCGAACTGAGCGACGACGTCTGGAACGCGATCGAGAAATCCGATCTCGTGCGCGCCACCTATCCGCGCAAGACCATCGAGATCGCCTACACCGACGTCACCGACTCCGACTTCGCGAAGCTGCATGTGCAGACCAACCAGGTCGTCAACAAGCGGATCGTGCCGTTGCCCGATGCGCAGGGCTACCAGGAAGTGGAACAGCGACAGGAAATTTCCTGGACCAACAGCAACGGGGGACGCGGCGCTCCGCAGACGACGTCGAGCCGTAATTATTTCCTGGGCGGCATCCTCGACCTGGGCGCAGTCAATGCCGAAGGCGGGGCCATCGGGCGACTGAGCAAGATCCACGAAATCCAGGGCAGCCTGTATCCCCTGCACGTCGGCGCGGAAATATCCTTGCGCTACGACTACGAATACGTGCAGAACCACGACTACAACAGTAGCGTGGCGACGAAATGCCGGATCATCGCCAAGGTGGCGGCGTCGACATTGAGCCCGCAGCTGCCGGGGGACGCCTGGCAGTTGAGTTGCCAGACCACCACCGTGATGAATGGAAAAACCAACGAAGCCGCGAGCGACAAGCAGTACATCGTCGGCGATTGGGGGGTGACCTACCACCAGCTCGGGATCCTGGATCTCACGAAAAAAACCATGGTGGTCCCGGATGGGCGTTATCAGTACAAGTTCATGACGTCGATGCACACCATCGACGGCTACCGGATCACCGCCCGGGATTGATAAGCTGGGCGGATGACCCACGAAACACCGTCTCCCCGCGACCTCGAACGCATCGCGTGGACCACGCAAATCCTCGGCGCCGGCACCACCCAGCATCGCGCCTCGTTCGACGCCGGCTTCCGCAGCTACTGGCGCACCGACACCTCGCCCACGCGAATCGTGATGGATTCGCCGCCGGGGCTGGAAGACGTGGCGCCGTGGCTGGAGATCCGCGACCTGCTCGGAAACGGTGGCGTGCGCGTGCCTGAGGTGCTGGCCGCCGATATCGAACACGGATTCCTGCTGCTCGAAGACCTCGGCGTCAACACCTACCTGCACGATCTCGACGCCGACAATGCCGATGCGTTGTTCGATGGCGCATTCGCGCAACTGGCGAAACTGCAGGCGATCGCGCCGCCGGCCGGGTTTCCGCGCTACGACCACGAACGACTGTCGATGGAACCGCGCCTGTTCGACGAATGGTTCTGCATCCGCCATCTCGGAATGACGCTGGATTGCGGCGAGATGGAGATGCTCGATGCGGCCTATCTGCACCTCGTCGACACCGCGTTGGCGCAAGCGCAGGTGCTGGTGCATCGCGACTTCATGCCACGCAACCTGATGCGCACCTCGACCGGCGAATCGCCTGCGGTGATCGACTTCCAGGGCGCCGTCGCCGGCCCCATCGCCTACGACCCCGCCTCGTTGTTCAAGGACGCCTTCATCAGCTGGCCGGAAGATCGCGTGCAGGCATGGCTGCACGAATACCATCGCCGCGCCATCGCCGCCGGCTTGCCGCTGCCGCCGATCGAGCGTTTCCTGCACGACGTCGACCTGATGGGCGTGCATCGACACCTCAAGGTGCTCGGCATCTTCGCGCGCCTGAACTATCGCGACGGCAAGCCGAAATATCTCGAAGACGCGCCGCGCTTCATCGCCTATCTCGACACCGTGCTGCCGCGGCACCCCAGGCTCGCGGCACTGCACGATTTCATCCAGCGCCGGGTGAAACCCGCGATGGCCGAACGCGCGGATGCTGCACGATGAAGGCGTTGATCTTTGCCGCCGGCTTCGGCGAGCGCATGCGCCCGCTCACCGAGCGCACGCCGAAGCCGCTGCTGCATGCCGGCGGAAAATCGCTGATCGAATGGCACCTGGAGAAACTCGCCGCGTTCGGCATCCAGGACGTGGTGATCAACACTTCGTGGCTGGCGGAACAGTTTCCCGAACAACTCGGCGATGGCTCGCGCTGGGGGCTGCGCCTGCATTTCATCCATGAAGGTCCGCAACCACTGGAAACCGGCGGCGGCATGTGGAATGCGCGCACGCTGCTTGGCGATGCGCCGTTCCTGGTGGTCAATGGCGACATCTGGACCGATTTCGATTTCGCGCTGCTGCCGCGCGAACCCGTCGGCGATGCCCACCTGGTACTGGTCGACAATCCTTCGCAGCATCCACAGGGCGATTTCGCATTGGCGGTCGACGGCCATGTCCGCATGGATGGCGACGACAAACTCACCTACTCCGGTATCGGCGTCTATCGTCCGCAGTTCCTCGATGGCTGGCGCGAGTGCGTCGGTGACGCACCGGGTGCGGACGAAACACCGCCGCGTTTCCGCCTGCTGCCGCTGATGAAGGCGGCGATCGCGCGCGATGCGATGACCGCGATTCATCACCGCGGCCGCTGGACCGATGTCGGCACGCCGCAGCGATTGGCGGCGCTGGATGCGGAACTGCGCGCGAATAGTTAATCGCGGCTGCCCAGCACCTCGCGCAAGAACGGCACGGTGAGGCGCCGTTGCGCCGCCAGCGACGCGCGATCGAGCTCATCGAGCACATCCATGAGGCTGCCGAGATCGCGATCGCAGCGGCGCATCAGCCACTCGGCGGATGCATCATCCAGCACCAATCCACGCTGCTGCGCACGCGCGCGCAACAAGCCGAGGCGCTGCGCCTCGTCCAGTGCCGGCAACGGCAGGCGCGTCGCTTGCCCCAGGCGCGAGCGCAGATCGGGCAAGGCGAATTCCAGCTGCTCCGGCGTCGACCGCGCGGCATACAGCAAGCGGCCGCCACCATCGAGCACGCGATTGTGGAGATCGAACAACGCGACTTCGTCGTCGCGATGTCCGACGATCGCTTCGAGGCCATCGAGCGCGAGCAGGCGATGGCGTTCGAACATCGGCGCGACATCGGCAAGACTGCCCGCGACCTGCGGCAGGGCAAGATAGGCCGATTCGCCGCCACTCGCGGCATGCGCCGCCATCAACAGATGGGTCTTGCCGACGCCGGCAGGTCCCGTCAGCAACCAGGCGCGTCGTCCTTCATCGATGCCATCCGCCAGCACCTGCGCGGCCGCGCCGACGAAATTGTCGAAACGGCGATCAGCGCGGGTCGCCAGCGCCAATGGCAATTGGATGCGATGCCGGCTCACTTCACTCGGGGATGTCGATGTCGTTCAGTGCTTCGCCGATGCTGTCGGGCACGATGATGTGCGACTGCGCGGGCTCGTCGCCGCGATACAGCTTGCTGGACAGATAGGTCTGGTGGACATGGCGCATCAGCACGTTGGCGACGGCCGCGACCGGCAACGCCAGCAGCATGCCGAGGAAGCCGAACAGCGCCTCGCCGGCCATCACCGCGAAGATCACCGAGACTTCGCCCAACCCGATGCTCTTGCCGACCAGTTTCGGCGTGAGCACGTAGCTTTCCAGCAACTGGCCGACGCCGTACACGATGAACACGCCGAGCAGGTAATGCCAGTCGCCGTACTGCGCCAGCGCCGCGCCGCAGCCGAGGGTGAGCAGGACGATCGGGCCGAGGTAGGGCACGAACGAGCACACGCCGGCGAGCAGGCCGATCAGGATGCCGAGCTCGAGGCCGGCCACGCGCAATCCCACCGCGTAGAGCACGGCGAGGATCAGCATCACCAGCAACTGGCCGCGCAGGAACGACCGCAGCACTTCGCTCGATTCCTTGGCCAGGCGATGTACCAGGTCGGTGTGGTCGCGCGGCACCAGGCTGGCGACGCGACGCACGACCTCGTCCCAATCGCGCAGGAAGAAGAAGGTCAGGATCGGAATCAGGACGAGGTTCACCGCCCAGCCGAGCACGCGGAATCCCGAACGCGACACCACGCTCAGCACGGTGGTGGCATAACCGCCCGCCTGCTTCCAGTGTTCTTCGACCCAGGCAGTGATCCGTCCGGTGTCGAGCCACTCGGTGATGCGCACGTCGAAATGGCTTTCGACCCATGGAATCGCGGTGGCCAGGAACCAGTCGCGGTAACGCGGGAAGGCCGCGATCAGCGTGGCGATCTGGTGTTCGATCAACGGCACCAGCACCAGGGCCGCGATCACGACGATCAGCAGCATGACCAGGTACACCACCACGACCGCGAGATTGCGCGAGAGCTTGTATCCCTGCAGCCGGCGCACGAAGGGATCGCCCAGCCACGCCAGCAGCAGCGCGACCGCGAACGGCACCAGCACCGAAGCGAGATGCGCCAGCAACCACAGCACCGCAAGCGCGATGGCAGCGAACTGCACGCGCTGGAAAAACGCAGCGATGCCGGCGAGCGACGCCCGCGGCGAACCGGTGTTCATCGCACCCGATAAATGGTGGGCACCGGCGCCGGCGTCTTGTCGGCATCGGTGGAGGGCTTCTTGTCGCCACCCGCATTGGCATCGACGGCCGGCGCAGGCGCGGCCTCAGGCACCACCACGCCACCGTTGGCAGCGATGGTTGCCAGGCCGGCGCCGCCACCCGCCACCGAGATGCGCAGGTGCAGGCCATCGGCGGTCGCATCCACCGGAACCACGCGCTTGATCTGCGGCTGGCTTTCCAGCCACGCCATGGCGCGCAGGTAGTCCTCGCTGGAATTGATTCCGACCAGCTGGATGGTGAAGTCGGACACCTCGTTGCTCGGCGGCTTCGGTACCGGCTTGCCGGGGCGTGCGTATTTGCGGATCAACGCATCGGCGGCGATGTCGGCGCCACCGGACATCGCGGTGCGGGCATCGGCACTGCTGGTGGACGAACGTGCCAGCACCCTGCCCTTGTCGACGAAGATCCAGTCGCCACGCCAGGTCGGGCCGGTGCGATAGAGCTTGCCGACCAACTGCATCGGCGGATCGTAGGCAGCCGACGCACGCGCCACCGCGGCGACATCGCTGCGCCAGATCGAGCCGGCCATCACCTGTTCGGAAGCATTGCCGGTGGGCAGGCCGAGGCGATACCCGCGCGCCTTGGCACGATCGAGCACCGGGCGCGCGGCATTGGCCTGGGCCAGGCCGACCAGGCGCGGACCGCTGCCGTCATCGATGGCCAGCCACAGGACCGGCTTCGGGCGCGGTTCCGGCCAACTCGCCATGCCGGTCTTGCCGACCAGTTCGTTCACCTTGGCCGGATTGAAGCGCACGACCAGCATGGTCTTGAAGGACGGCGCGCCCGTGGTCGAAACGCCTTCGTCCTGGCGGAAGTCGAAACTGGTGACATAGGCCTTGGCGTTGCGGACTTCATCCGCCACGCCGGGACGGGCGATCGGGTTGCGCTCGCCGGAGAGATTGGTCAGCACCTTGAGCAGCGCGCGCGAGAAACCGTTGTTGCGTTCCGTCTCGGACTGGTTGCGCACCGGCACTTCGGTCGCGTACTGGCCTTCCGCCACGGCGCGGTCGCCTTCCACGCGCTGGGCCAGCACCGGCATCGCCAATGCCAGCAGGCACGCGCAGCAGAACAGTTTGAACGCTCGCATCAGGACTCCTTGCGCGCCGTCACAAGGCACGCACACCCTCGAATGGTGCCGCACGGGGCGTGATGCGTCCATCCCGGCTAAACTTGCGGGCCCGTTTTCCCGGAATTTCCGCCGTGTCCCAGACCCCGACGCCCCTGACCTATCGCGACGCCGGGGTCGATATCGACGCGGGCAACGAAGTGGTCGAGCGGATCAAGCCACTGGTCCGCCGCACGATGCGCCCGGAAGTGCTGGGTGGCGTCGGCCTGTTCGGTGGACTGTTCGACCTGGCCGGTCGCTACAAGGAACCGGTGCTGGTCTCCGGCACCGATGGCGTCGGCACCAAACTGATCCTCGCCAAGCAGCTGAACCGCCACGACACCATCGGCCAGGACCTGGTGGCGATGTGCGTGAACGACGTCCTGGTCCAGGGCGCCGAACCACTGTTCTTCCTCGACTATTTCGCCACCGGCAAGCTCGACGTCGACACCACCGTGAACGTGGTCGCCGGCATCGCCAAGGGCTGCGAAATCGCCGGCTGCGCCCTGATCGGCGGCGAAACCGCCGAGATGCCCGACATGTACCCGCCGGGCGAATACGACCTCGCCGGCTTCACCGTCGGTGCGGTCGAGAAATCGAAGCTGATCGACTCCGGCAAGGTCCGCGCCGGCGACGTGCTGATCGGCATCGCCTCCAGCGGTCCGCATTCCAACGGTTATTCGCTGGTGCGCAAGATCCTGCAGCGCGCCGGCAACCCACTCGACCTCGATGTCGGTGGCGTCAAGCTCGCCGACGCGCTGATGGAACCGACCCGCATCTACGTCAAGCCGGTGCTGGAATTGCTGGCGAAGCACGACATCCACGCCATGGCCCACGTCACCGGCGGCGCGCTGGTCGAGAAGATCATCCGCGTGGTGCCGAAGGAATTCGGCCTCGAGATCGATACCTCGTCGTGGCCGCTGCCGCCGGTGTTCGACTGGCTGCAGCGCGAAGGCAACGTGCCGCGCGAGGAAATGTGGCGCACCTTCAACTGCGGCATCGGCTTCGTGCTGATGGCGGCGCCCGGCGATGTCGCCGCGATCGAAGCCAGCCTCGACGGCCAGGGCCTCGCCCACTGGCGCATCGGCGAAGTCACGGCTGCCAGCGGCGACGAACGCCTGCACATCCGTTGATATCGTGAGCGATACCGCTCCGTTGCCGCGCCTCGCGGTGCTGTGCTCGGGACGCGGCAGCAACCTCGGCGCGATCCTTGCCGCCATCGCCGCGGGAACGCTGGATGCGGAGATCGTCGGCGTGTTTTCCGACAAGCCGAAATGCGCTGCCTTGCGGCTTGTTCCGGAGGCATTGCGCTGGAGCGCGAAACCGGGCGATTTCGCCAGTCGCGGCGACTTCGACCAGGCACTGGGCGATGCCATCGCCGCCGCGCGTCCGGACTGGATCGTCTGCGCCGGCTACATGCGCATCCTCGACAGCGCCTTCGTCGAACGCTTCCGCGGAAGGCTGCTGAACATCCATCCCTCGTTGCTGCCGCGCCATCGCGGGCTCGACACCCACCAGCGCGCGCTGGAAGCCGGCGACCGCGAGCACGGCGCCAGCGTCCATTTCGTCATTCCGGAGCTGGATGCCGGCGCGGTGATCGCCCAGGTCGTGGTTCCGGTGCAGTCGGGCGATACGCCGCAATCCCTGGCGGAACGCGTGCAGGCGCAGGAACACCACCTGTACCCGGAGGTCCTGCGCTGGGCGGTGGCGGGACGGTTGCATGAACGTGACGGCACCGCGGTGCTCGACGGTCATACGCTGTTTACACCGCGGCGGCTAGAGTTCGCCGAATGATGAATACGGGTCCATCCGCCGTGAAGCCTCTTGTCGCCAGCACCCTGGCCGGCATCGCCTGCCTGTTGTCGCCGTTGGCGATCGCCCAGACCGCGCCTGCGGCAACCAGTCCGCAGCAGGTGATCGTCGCGCCGGATGCCGCGTTGCCCCCGCTGATGCGCAAGGTGCTGGTGCCCTTCCGTGCGACTTATTCGGTGGCGCGCAATGGCAGCCCGGCCGGTGTCGCCTCGATGCAGGTGGTCGATCTCGGCGGCGGTCGCTGGCGACTCGACCTCGGCATCCGCGGCACGCAAGGGCTGGCGGGTCTCGCCGGATTGAATCTCCAGCAAAGCACCGTGTTCGAGCGCGTGGGCGATGCCTTCCGTCCGATCAGCCAGGCGACCATCAAGCACCTGATGATGAGCAACAAGCGCATCACCGGCACCTACGACTGGTCGCGCAATTCCGCGCAGTGGACGGGCGATGTCAGTTCCAAGCGCCGCGCGCCGGTCGTCCTCCAGGCCGGCGACATGAACGCGCTGCTGGTGAATCTCGCGGTCGTCCGCGACGCCGACGCCGGCAAGCCGCTGCAATACCGCGTGGTCGACAACGGACGCGCGCGCCTGCAAACCTTCACCACGTCCGCCGCGAAGGAAGTCGTCACCGTCGGCGACCTCTCCTACGATGCCTGGCGCGTCAGCCGCACCAATGCCGGCAGCGACGGCATGGATGCCTGGGTATCGGACAATGTGCCGACACCGGTGCGCATCCTGCAGAACGACAGCGATACCGGCACACTCGAATTGCTGCTGACCGATTACAAGGGGCCCGCGAAATGAAAACGATCTTCAACTCCTTGCTGGCCATCGGCCTGCTCTCCGCCAGCCTGTCGGCGCACGCCGCGCTCAAGCCGTTCAACGCGACCTACCAGGCCACCTACATGGGCATGGATGCGGTCGGCAAGATGACGCTGGTATCGCAGGGCGGCAGCCAGTGGAAATACAGCATGTCGATCGCCGCCAAGGTCGGTTCGGCGAAGCAGAGCACGACGTTCGAGGACGTCGGTGGCACCTGGCGTCCGCTCAACGGACAGGACAGCACCAACGTGCTGTTCCGATCCGACCTGCGCAACGCCAATTACGACTGGGGCAAGCGCGAAGCGACCTGGTCGGGCAAGGTCAAGCCTGATCGCCGTGGCCCGATCGCACTGCAGTCCGGCGACGTCGACGCGATGCTGATGAACCTCGCGATCGTCCGCGACGTCGAGGCCGGCAAGCCGCTGCGCTATCGCCTGGTCGACAACGGCAAGGCCAAGATGGTGAGCTTCACCGTCGCCGGCAAGGAAACGCTCACGATCGCCGGCAAGCAGGTGCAGGCAACGAAAGTGAACGGCGATGACCTGGTGCTGTGGGTGGCGAGCGGCTATCCGGTGCCCGTCCGCATCCACAAGAACCAAGACAACATCGATCTGAAGCTGCAAAGCATTGATTGAGGGCGAAAGCTCACGGCACGCGCTATCTCAGCGGGTTGCCGGTCCGGTGCGCGGGACGCCGTGAATACGTCCATGTAGGCTCGTGCGCGTCATCCATGACGCGCAACGCCCGCTTACCGGACCGGCTACCCACTGAGCGCGCGTGTTGCGGCTTTCTCGGGGCGTGAGTAAGAGCAACAGCCCGCGAGCTGTTGCTTTCAAGTCTCTACCTGCTTACTCCGGACTGGCGAGCCCACCGCGCGAATCGCTGCCTTCTCAGACGCTTGAAAGCCACCACCGGCAGCGCCTATGCGGTTCGTCCGTATGGCCGACCATTTTCCGCCGCATGGATGCGGCGGATGAGCCTACATGGATGTATTCACGGCGTGTCGGCCATATGGATAACCGCGATAGGCGCTCAGCCGAGCGATGCTTTTCTGAGATGTCAGTCAGTCGATGCGCCGAATTCGCGCGCCGAGTCCAGACAACTTCTCCTCGATGTGCTCGTAGCCGCGATCGAGATGGTAGATACGGTCGATCACCGTCTCGCCATCGGCCACCAGGCCGGCGAGGATCAGCGACGCCGACGCACGCAGATCGGTCGCCATCACCTGCGCGCCCGACAGCTGCGGCACGCCGCGCACCATCGCGCTATGGCCCTGCACGTGGATGTCGGCGCCGAGGCGCTGCAATTCCTGCACGTGCATGAAGCGGTTTTCGAAGATCGTCTCGTTGGTCATCGATGCGCCGTCGGCGATGCAGTTCATCGCCATGAATTGCGCCTGCATGTCGGTGGGGAAAGCGGGATGCGGCGCGGTGGTGATGTCGACCGCCTTCGGTCGACGGCCATGCATGTCGAGGGTGATGCGATCGCCGTCGATGGTGATCTCCGCGCCAGCCTGTTCGAGCTTCTGCAATACGGCATCCAACGAACCGGGATGCGCGTTGACCACGGTGACGCGACCGCCGGTCATCGCCGCGGCGACCAGGAAAGTACCGGTTTCGATGCGATCGGCAAGCACCGCGTGATGCGCGCCATGCAGGCGCTCGACGCCCTCGATGGTGATGCGCGGGGTGCCGGCGCCTTCGATCTTCGCGCCCATCGCGATCAGGCAATCGGCGAGATCGACGATCTCCGGTTCCATCGCGCAGTTTTCCATCACCGTGGTGCCGCGCGCGAGCGTCGCCGCCATCATCACGTTCTCGGTCGCACCCACGCTGACCATGTCGAACACCACGCGGCCGCCGCGCAGCCCACCTTCGACTTCGGCGCGGATATAGCCGTGCTCCACGGTAACGGTCGCGCCCAGCGCTTCCATCCCCTTCAGGTGCAGGTCTACCGGACGCGAACCGATGGCACATCCGCCCGGCAACGACACTTCGGCCTGCCCGTATTTCGCCAGCAACGGACCCAGCACCAGCACGGAGGCGCGCATGGTCTTGACCAACTCATACGGCGCGACATGGCTGTTGACGCTGCGCGGGTCGACTTCCACCGCGCTCGCCTTGCCGGTGCCCAGCGTGCCCTGGTCGATGGTGATACCCGCGCCCAGCCCGGCCAGCAGGCGGGTGGTGGTCACCACGTCGTGCAGGTGCGGCACGTTGGAAATCGCAACCGGCTCGTCGGCCAGCAAGGTGGCGCACAGGATCGGCAACACCGCGTTCTTGGCGCCGGAAATACGCACCTCGCCCCGCAACGGGACGCCACCTTGCACAACGATTTTCTGCATCAGTTTTCTCGGATCACAGGCCGGCGGCGGTCGCCTCGGCGGGGGTCAGGGTACGCAGCGACAGGGCGTGGATTTCGCCTCCCATGCGCTCGCCCAAGGTCGCGTAGACCATACGGTGGCGGGCCAGCGGCAGCTTGCCCTCGAAGTCGGCGCTCACCACCAGTCCCTCGAAATGGACGCCATCGTCGCCCTGCACCTGGGCACGGGCACCGGGCAGGCCGGTTTCGATCAATTCCTGGATGGTTTCTGCACGCATCGGCGCTACGGGTCCACGGCTACAATAACGGCCACAAGATTAAAGGAATCCCGGGGAAATGTCCGGAACCGGACCCACTGCACCGACGTTCGCCGCCAGCGGAAAACGCGTCTTCGACGTCGAAATCGACGCCCTGCGCGCGGTCGGCGCACGCATCGACGGCGACTTCAGCCGCGCCTGCGAATTGCTGCTGGCCACCCGTGGTCGCGTGGTCTGCGTCGGCATGGGCAAGTCCGGCCATGTCGCCCGCAAGATCGCCGCGACCCTGGCCTCGACCGGCACCCCGGCGTTCTTCGTGCATCCGGGCGAAGCCGGCCACGGCGACCTCGGCATGATCACCGACGCCGACACCGTGCTGGCGCTGTCGAATTCCGGCGAGACCGACGAATTGCTGATGTTGCTGCCGGTGCTGGCGCGCCAGGGCAACGTGCTGGTGGCGATGACCGGACGCCCCGACTCCACCCTCGCCCGCGAAGCCGCCGTCCATCTCGACGTCAGCGTGCCCGCCGAAGCCTGCCCGCTCGATCTCGCACCGACCAGCAGCACCACCGCCGCACTGGCGATGGGCGATGCGCTGGCCGTCGCCCTGCTGGAAGCGCGCGGCTTCACCGCCGAGGACTTCGCGCGCTCGCATCCGGCCGGCAGCCTCGGTCGCCGCCTGCTGCTGCACATCCGCGACGTCATGCACAGCGGCGACGCGGTGCCGACCGTACCCGCCGGCGCCACCCTGGGCGAAGCACTGGTGGAGATGAGCCGCAAGCGCCTGGGCATGACCGCCGTGGTCGACGAGGGCCAGCACCTGCTCGGCCTGTTCACCGACGGCGACCTCCGCCGCACCCTGGACGATGCCGGCATCGATGTCCGCGCCACCCCGATCGCCAGCCTGATGACGAAGACGCCGCGCACCGTCAGTGCCGACGCCCTCGCCGTCGAGGCCGCCCGCCTGATGGAAGCCCACAAGATCAACGCGCTGATCGTGATCGACGGCGAACGCCGGGTGGTCGGCGCCCTCAACATTCATGACCTGTTGCGCGCCCGCGTGGTGTGATCGGCCATTCATGCATTCCAACTATTCCCCCGACCTGCTCGCCCGCGCCGCCCGCATCCGCCTGATCGGCTTCGATGTCGACGGCACGCTGACCGATGGCCGCCTGCAATTCGACGACCACGGCCACGAATCCAAGACCTTCCATTCGCAGGACGGCATGGGCATGGTGCTGCTGCGCGAATCCGGGATCGAGACCGCGATCGTCACCGCGCGCGTCAGCAACCTGGTGGAACTGCGTGGCAAATCGCTGGGCGTCCGCCACATCCACACCCATGAGCGCCGCAAGCTGGCACGCATGCAGGCCATCGCTGCCGAAATGGGCATGGGCATGGACGAGGTCGCCTTCATGGGCGATGACCTGCCCGACCTCGCCACCTTGCGTGCGGTCGGCCTCTCGATCGCGCCGGCCGACGCCCATCCCTGGGTCCTCGCCGAAGCGAACTGGATCACCCCGCGCAAGGGCGGACGCGGCGCCGCCCGCGACGCCTGCGACCTGCTGCTAGCCGCCCATGGCAAGCTCGACGCCATCCTCGCACTGGGAGAGCACCCGTGAGCTGGCGCGCATGGCTGACCGTCGCACTGGGCGTGGCCGCGCTGCTGGCCGGCCTAGCGATCTGGAATGAGAACAACCACCTCAAGACCCGCGGCGAGGCCGAGTACCGCCCTGATTACGTGCTGACCGATTTCACCATGGTCTCGCTCGATGAAAAGGGCAAGGAAGCGCTGACGGTATCGGCGCCCCAGCTACGCCGCAATCCCGATACCCAGGCGATGGACCTCGACACCCCGACCTTCCTGTTCCCCGACCGCAACAACCGGCGCTGGCGGGCGACCTCGAAGACGGCCTGGGTCAGCGCCAAAGGCGAGCAGGTGAAGCTGCGCGGCGACGCCGTGATCGACTCACCGACCGGCGATGCCGACCAGGGCAGGATTTCCAGCCCGACCCTCGATGTCTTCACCGAAAAAGGCAAGGAACGCGCCACCACGCCGGATGCGGTCGTCATTACCAAGCCGGGCACTATAATTCGCGGTCGGGGCCTGGACGCCGATTTCAACCAGGATCGCGTCGTGCTCCATAACGAAGTCAGGATTCAATATGCCCCCTAAGTCGCGCGCCAGTCTGATCGCCCTGCTGCTCGCCCTCGCTGCGTCCGCCGTGGTCCAGGCGAAGACCTCCGATCGCAAGCAGCCGACCAACATCGAAGCCGACCGCGTGGAATATTCCACCAAGTCCACCGCTCCCAATGTCCTCGACGGCAACGTCGTGGTGATCCAGGGCACGATGACGGCGAAAGGCGCGCATGCGACGGTGTGGGCGACCAATGGCAAGACCAACCGCATCCTGATGACGGGATCGCCGGTGGTGCTGACCGAAACCCTCGATGACGGCTCGCCGATGAAGGCGACCGCCGCCCAAGTCGACTACAACCTCGATACCGAAACCGCGGTGTTCACCGGCAATGTCGTGCTGACCCAGCCCAAGGGCACGATGAACGGCCAGAAGGTCACCTACAACATGAAGACTGGCACCGTGAACAGCGGCGGCGACGGCACCCGCGTGAAGATGGTGCTGCAACCGAAGTCGGGCACCTGACGTGCTGGTCGCTGAAGGTCTGCGCAAGCGCTACAAGTCGCGTGAGGTCGTGCGCGATTTCGGGCTCACGCTCGATGCCGGCGAAGTGGTTGGTCTGCTCGGCCCCAACGGCGCCGGCAAGACCACCTGCTTCTACATGATCGTCGGACTGGTGCCGGCCGATTCCGGCAACATCACGCTGGACGGCCAGGACATCACCCCGCTGCCGATGTACACCCGCGCCAAGCGCGGCGTCGGCTACCTGCCGCAGGAACCCTCGGTGTTCCGCAAGCTGTCGGTCGCCGACAACATCCGCCTGGTGCTGGAACTGCGCACCGACCTCGACGCCAACGGCCGCCGGCGCGAACTCGAATCGTTGATGGACGAACTGCAGGTCGCCCACGTCGCCGACCAGATGGGCGCCAGCCTGTCCGGTGGCGAGCGTCGTCGCGTGGAAATCGCCCGCGCGCTGGCCGCGCGTCCGCGCCTGATGCTGCTGGACGAACCGTTCGCGGGCGTCGACCCGATCTCGGTCAACGAAATCCAGCGCATCGTCCGCCACCTCAAGGATCGCGGCATCGGTGTGCTGATCACCGATCACAACGTCCGCGAGACGCTTGGCATCTGCGATCGCGCGTATATTCTGAATGAAGGCGCGGTACTGGCCCAGGGCGCTCCCGCGGCGTTGCTGGACAATGCCGATGTGCGCCGCGTGTACCTGGGCGAATCCTTCCGTCTCTGACAACCCTGTCTTGATGGAAACCGCCTGATCCGATCCCCCCGGAGGCGGTTTGAAGCAGCAGGTCAATCTCTCGCAGTCGCAGCAGCTGTCGCTCACGCCACAGCTGCGCCAGTCGCTGCATCTGCTGCAACTCTCGGCGCTGGAGCTGGAAGCGGAAGTCGCCCAGGCGATCGAGAACAACCCCCTGCTCGACTGGCTGGAAGGCGGCGAGCTCGGCACCAGCGAAGCGCGAGAGTCCGGTGAGGATGCCGACGTGCGCGAGGCCGAGCCGACGCGGGAAGACGGCGAAGCCGCCGATCTCGGCGACATCGAATGGAAACTCGACGAAGGCGACGTCGTCGGCCAATGGACGCCGAGCGACGAAGACGACGAGGATCCGCGACTCAATCGCGCGGCACAGGAATCGCTGCAGGAACACCTGCGCTGGCAGCTGCACCTGAGCCCGCTCGATGCCCGCGCCCAAGCGATCGGCGTGGCGCTGGTCGATGCCATCGACGACGATGGCTACCTGCGCGACGCTCTCGACGCGATCGCCGAAGCCTTGCGTCCCGACATCGACGCCAGCCACGACGAAATCGCCACGGTACTGGAGCAGGTGCAGCGCTTCGATCCCCCCGGCGTCGGCGCCCGCGATCTCGGCGAATGCCTGTCACTGCAACTGCGGATGCTGCCGCCTTCGCGCGAACGCGATCTCGCCCTGACCCTGTGTGGCCCGCAACTGGAACGCCTGCCGAAACTCGGCATCGAAGGCGCTGCCCGCCTGCTTGGCTGCAACAACGAGGACGCCACCGCGGCGATCACCCTGCTGCGCAGCCTCGATCCCAAGCCCGGCTCCGCGATGGCATCGCTGGAACAGGACACCTACGTGATCCCCGATGCGGTGATCTGGCGCGACCGCGGTGTCTGGAACGTCGCCCTGACTGGCAACTCGGTGCCGCGCATCGGCATCCACGAGGGGTATGTGCGGATGATCCGCCGCGCCAACCGTGACGACGCCAGCTACCTGCGCGGCCAGCTGCAGGAAGCGCGCTGGCTGCTCAAGGGGATCCGCGCCCGTGGCGAAACCCTGCTCAACGTCGTGCGCTGCCTGGCGCGCGAGCAATCGGGCTTCCTCGAATTCGGCGAACAGGCGCTGCGCCCGCTCACCCTGCGCGAGCTGTCGGTGAAACTCGGCCTGCACGAATCGACGATTTCCCGCGCCATCGCCCGCAAGCACGTGCGCACCCCGCGCGGCACCCTGCCGCTGCGTGCCTTCTTCGCCTCGGGCATCGATACCGGCGCCGGCGGCGAAGCATCGAGCGCCGCGATCCAGTCCATGTTGCGCCAGTTGATCGCCGCCGAAGACCCGCGCAAGCCGCTATCGGACGCCGCCTTGGCCGACAAGCTGAAGCTGTCCGGAATACCGGTCGCCCGCCGCACCATCGCCAAATATCGTGACCTCCTGCGCATTCCTCCGTCGAACGAACGCGTGCGAATGAATTGACGAAATCTTCACGCCACTCGCCGCGGATTGCGCAATGCTGGATGCGCCCATCCGGGCGACACAGGAGCCGCCATGAATCTCGAAGTCCACGGCCATCAGCTTGAAGTCACCGACGCCCTGCGCAGCTATGCGAACGAAAAGTTCCAGCGACTCGGCCGTCACTTCGAGCATCCGTTCGACTCCAAGATCCAGCTCTCCATCGACAAGCCGAACCACTGCGCGGAAGGCACGGTGGTCGCCAACGGCCGTACCCTGCATGCCGAAGCCAGCGCACCGACGATGTACGCGGCGATCGACATGCTGGTGGACAAGCTGGATCGTTCGTTGATGAAAGTGAAAGACCGCATGGTCGATCACGGTCGCGGCGATTCGGTGCGACAGCAGGCGTAATCAGCACGCATGCATCCAGCGCGTCTAACTCACGCGCTGGATGCCGACTCCTCGCATTTCCACGACGTGCCGCCGGCCTGTGCGTCGAACTGCACGACATTGCCGCGACGCTGCAATGTGTAGCCATCGCCGGCGTAGGTTTCGCCTGCGCCATCGCGGCCACCGCGCGCGAGCTTGAGCTTGCGACCACCACTCCACGCGACATTGGCCGTCACGCCCTGGTACGAAACGCGCAATTGCGTGCCGTTTTCGCAGACGTAGGCCACTTCGGCTTGCGGGGCCAGCATCGGCGTCGGCGTTTCCGGCGGCGGCAGCTTGATCTTGCGTGGAATGCCGGCCTGCACCTTCTGTGTTTCACCCTTCGCGATTTTCGGTTGTTCGATGGGTGCAGGCACCGGTGCCGGCGTTTCCGCGACGACTGGTTGCGCCGCAGCCGGTGATGTTTCAGCCGTTGGCGAGGGAACGGGTTTGTCCTGTTCGCGCTGGCAGCTCGCCAACAATGCCAGTGGAATGATCAGGTAGGCGCGCTTCATGGCGAAACTCCATTGAATGCCGTGCATCCATGTTCTCAAAAAGAACAGCCCGGCGCCGTGAAGCGCCGGGCTGCATGTTTCGACAGGATGTTTACTTCTTGGAGCGATGCGCACTGCAACTGGCGATGCGTCCGCCCTGGTTGCCCTGCAGCAGGCCGCTGGCCGCCAGCTGGTTCTTGTAGTTGCTCATGCAACTCTGATACCCGCCCTTGTTCGACGCCGCAGCCATGCACAGATCATCGCGCGCCTGGACACTGGCGCCGATGATGATGCCGCCCGTGGAAATGACCGGAACACCGGTATCGCAACCATCGATCAGCGCATTGTTCGGATTCAGGGTCCAGCCGATGTCCTGGAACGCCGCAGGCGTCAGGTCGAGATCAAGATTCGCATTCAACGTATCCGTGATCGCCGGTTCCATCAGCGCATTCGGCGTTGCCGACACGTCGTAGTGCGAGAACGTCGATCCCGGCTGCAATGTCGCGGGCGCATACAGTCGGGCGTAACCTGCCGCATCCGCGCCAGCGTGCCAACCCGGCACCGCGGCCACCGCGACGCTCACACCGGGAGTACCGGCCTTGATCGCCGCACCATCGGCCTGGCTGATCATCAGCGCCGGAATGGTCGCGGTGATCGTCGGATCATCGGCCATGTTCAAAATGCCCGCGGTGTTGTTGGCGACGATGACGGCGATCGCACCGGCATCCTGCGCGTTCTTGGTCTTGAGCTCGAAACCGCAGGTTCCGCGATCGACCAGCGCGATCTTGCCGGCGTAGGCACCGGCGGGGGATGCCGAGCAGCCCTGCGTCGGTGCGGCGCTGCCGTCATTGACCACGACCACCTGGCCATTGAAGTTGGAGGTCGTGACTGCCGGACCGAATACCGCGGTGCCGTACTCGTAGTTGCCGACGGTATTGCCGCTGGCGCGCAAGCCGAGCGCCTCACCCAGCACCAACGGAACCTGTGCGGTCACGTTCGGCCCGCGGAAAACCAGCTTGCCGGCCTTCTCCGCGGTCACGCGACCGGCGTTGGTCAGCTCGTACCAACCCTTCTGCGTGGCATCGTCGTAAACGAAGCTCGAGAAGATGTCCTGGTAGCCGGCCAGCGGCGCACCGGTGTTGACATTGCCGAACCCGAGGAAGCCGAGACCGTGGCCGATTTCATGCATGACCACGTTGAGGAAGTTGATCTGCCCGGCTGGCGTTTTGCCATCCAGGCCGTAGTACCAGCCCGACCCGGGTGAGCACGGCGTGCCATCGGGATTGCTGCCGCCCCATGACGAATTGAAACGGCTGACGATGTCGACACCCGCGCCATTCTGCAGATCGGTGCCGATCAAGGCATCGGACAACGCGGCGGGATAGATCCGTGTCGGCTGTCCATCCGCAGTGAGCAGATAAGCCGTTGCCGGCCCCGCGGACCCCAGCGTCGCGCCGGTGGCATCACAGGTCAACGGCTCGAAGCTCGCCTGGACCCGGATCTGCACATCGCTTTGCAACACCGAGCCCCAGAGATCGGCGGCATATTGGTAAACGATGCGACGCTGTTCGCCGATCGTGGTGCCGGGATTGCCGCCCTCGGGCGCACGTGCAGTGGTGTCGTTCAAACCCTTGCCGGCCGGATCGACATTGATCGGCACGATCTCGGCCGCTTGCGCGGCGCCGGCGAGCGTCAAGCCGATCGAGAGAAGGAGAAGAAGGCCCTTGTTCACTTGATCGCCTCCTTGCGGACCGGGGCAACCGGCTTCTCGTCATGGGAAGTCGTGTAGGTGCCGTCGGCACGCTTCACCGCGTAGACATTCATCAGCCGGTCTTCCGGAACGGGAATCTCGACGATGCCGGCGGGCAGTACGCGCTTTGCGGCCACGGCTTCGGTTTCAGTCCGCGGCATCACCAGGCGCTTGCCTTTCGACGAGGCATCGCCACGCAGGAAGGCCTCCCGCTTCGCTGCCTTGGCGGCGGCTTTGTCCGCCGGTTGTGCGGCCTGTACCGTGGTTCCGGCCAGGAAGATGACGCCGATTGCAGCAGCCGGCAAAAGATGTCGGAGGTGATACGTCCTTCTCATGATTCTCGATTCCTTTGTTGATGTCTGTTGGGAACAACGCGGAACGGGGTGATACATACACAGGGCCACAAACTGTGGCCCATGTCCGGTTTTATATTGCACAGGGGCACAGTTGCCGCAAGCCGCGACCAGGCCGTGGCAACCCCGGCAATTCCTTTCATTGGCCTTTCAAGCGGGTTTTCGCGCGTTCAGCGTCAGCGTCCATGGTTTGGGGCTCGCTCCGATCCGTGCCGTTTTTTTGCCCTGCAATATGGATCTGCGGGGACAGGAAGATGAACCCGGCAGGGCCCCTCACCCGTTCTGCTATATCCTTCCCGCCAGCACTTCCCCGGCCTGGTCCATGCCGATTGCCTCATTGCTCAATCGCGAGCGCGTCAGCACCAGCAAACGCGCGCTCGATCGCCAAGACGCCCTGGCTGCCGTCGCCGACCTGCTCGGCCAACCCGGCGCGCTTGAAGCATTGCTCCAGCGCGAACAGATGGGCAGCACCGCGATCGGCCACGGTGTCGCGGTTCCGCATGGCCGCATCGCCGGTTTGAAGGCGCCTGTTGGCGCTTTCCTGCGTCTCCCGACACCAACGCGATTCGGCGATCAGGACGTCGATCTGGTATTCGCGTTGCTGATGCCGACGGACAATCCGCAATTGCATCTGCACGCGCTGGCCGATATCGCGGCATTGTTTTCCGACGACGACGTGCGCGAACGCCTGCGCAGTGCGGTCAACGACGATGTGCTGTTCCACCTGCTCGCCGAGGGAGCATCGTCATGACGCTGTCGGTCACCGCACGCGAAACCTTCGACGGACTGGAATCGCGACTGGACCTGCGCTGGCTGGCGGGCCTCAACGGCGATTCGCAAGTCCTGGAAGCGGTTGAGACCAACGCACGCCGTCCGTCGCTGGCGGGCTACCTCAACATCATCTATCCCAACAAGGTACAGATCCTCGGCGCCGAGGAACTGGCGTGGCTGGATTCGCTGGACGCCCGCCCACGCTGGGACGTGATCGGCCGCATGATCGACGCGCGCCCGCTGGCGCTGGTGATCAGCAAGAACCAGGACTGCCCCTCCGACCTGTTGCGCGCGGCCGAGGAAAACGACACGCCGCTTTGGGTGTCGCCGCGCCGCGGCCATGAGCTGTTCAACCACATCCAGTATTTCCTCGCGCGCCGGCTCGCGCCGCGCATCACGCTGCATGGCGTGTTCATGGAGATCTATTCAATCGGCGTGCTGATCACAGGCGAATCCGGTTCGGGCAAGAGCGAACTGGCGCTGGAACTGATCACGCGCGGCCATCGCATCGTCGCCGACGATGCGCCCGAGTTCACCCAGATCGCGCCCGACGTGCTCGACGGCACCTGTCCGGAAATCCTGCAGGACATGCTGGAAGTCCGCGGCATCGGCGTGCTCAACGTGCGCCAGACCTTCGGCGACACCGCGGTGAAGCGCAACAAGTACCTGCGCCTGATCGTGCACCTCACCCGCCCGCACCTGGAGCCGAAACCGGGCGGCATGGATCGCCTCACCGGCGATCTCGACACCCAGCGCATCCTCGACCTCGACGTCCCGCGCATCACCCTGCCGGTGATGCCCGGCCGCAACCTCGCCGTGCTCACCGAAGCCGCGACGCGCCAGCACATCCTGCGCGCCAAGGGCGTCGATCCCGCCGCCGCCTTCATGGCCCGTCATTCGCACTTCCTGGAACCCTCGCCATGACCACGCCCCGCCTCATCCTGGTCACCGGCATGTCGGGTTCCGGCAAATCGGTCGCGTTGCGCACGCTGGAAAACCTCGGTTTCCACTGCGTCGACAACTTGCCCGCGGAAATGTTGCCGGAATGGGCGCGACGGATGATCGCCGACGACGGCTTCCCGATCGAACGCATGGCCGCGAGCATCGACATCCGCAGCCGCAGCGACCTCGCGCAGATGCCGGAGTGGCTGGGCGAAGTCGGCGCGATCGGACTCGACCCACAGCTGGTTTTCCTCGAAAGCTCCGACGAAGTGCTGGTGAAGCGCTATTCGGAATCGCGCAGCAAGCACCCGCTCAGCCATCTCGGCCTGGCACTGGCCGACTCCCTGCGCCTCGAACGCCAGGCGCTGAAGCCGCTGCGCGCACTCTCCGACGTGCTGATCGATACCAGCGCGCTCAACGTGCACCAGCTGCGGCGCACGCTGACCAAGGAACTCGACGCCACGCCCGACCACCAGCTGTCGCTGCTGTTCGAATCCTTCGCCTACAAGCGCGGCATTCCCGCCGATGCCGATTTCGTGCTCGACGCGCGCATGCTGCCCAACCCGCACTGGGAACCGGCGCTGCGTCCGCTCTCGGGACGTGACAAGGCGGTGCGCGAATACTTCGAAGGCGAGCCGGAAGTCACCACCTACGTGAAGCAGGTAACCGACTTCCTCGACACCTGGCTGCCCAAATTGCAAGGCGAAACCCGCAGCTACGTCACCGTCGCCTTCGGTTGCACCGGCGGTCGCCATCGTTCGGTCTACCTCGCCGAAGTGATCGCCGAACACGCCCGTGATCGTGGCTGGGAAGAAGTCGCGACCTTCCATCGCGAACTCGAGTGATCGCCACGGTCTCATGCTAATTTGATGGCATGAGCGTCGGACTCCTCCTCGTCACCCATGAAGGCATCGGCAGGCCGATGCTGGCCGCGGCAGAGCGTCTGCTGCGCAACCTGCCGCTGAAAACCGGCGTCTACGAATTGCCGTTCGATCTCGATCCGCAAACCGCCTTGCCGCTGGCGAGCGCGGAGTTGCGCAAGGTCGATGACGGCGAAGGCGTGCTGGTGTTGACCGATGTCTACGGCGCCAGCCCGAGCAATCTCGCCGCGCAACTGGTGCGCCTGGGCACGCCTGCGAGACGCGTGTCGGGGGTGAGCCTGCCGATGGTGCTGCGGGTGATGAATTACGCCGACCACGATCTCGCCGGGCTGCAGTCGATCGCCTCGGTGGGTGGTCGCAACGGTGTTGTCCTGGACGAGGGCTGAGCGATGGCAGAGCAAGAGATCCCCGTCATCAACAAACTCGGCCTGCACGCGCGGGCCAGCGCGAAACTGGTGCAAACCACGGCGCCGTTCAAGGCGAAGATCATGCTTGCCGCACGCGGCCGCGAAGTGGACGCCAAGAGCATCATGGGCGTGATGATGCTGGCGGCCGGCGTCGGCAGCACGGTCGTGGTGCGCGCCGAAGGCGAAGACGCCGATGCCGCGGTCGCCGCGGTCGTCGACCTGTTCGCACGCCGCTTCGACGAGGGCGAGTAAGCGATGCGGCGCGTGTACCAGGCGCAACCGGCCGCGCGCGGCAGTGCGCTTGGTCGCGCCCGCGTGGTGCACACCCATCCGTTGCAGATCCGCGAGGAACGCATCCGTGCCAGCGATGTCCCGGCCGAACTTGCGCGCCTGCGCTCGGCGATCGGCGTGGTGCGCGGCGAGATGGCGGCGCTGCGCGAGAAGCTGCAGGACACCCTGACCAAGGAAGTCCGCGATCTGATCGACGTCCACACGCTGGTGCTGGACGACCCCGAATTGCTGCGCGGCCTGAAGTCGCTGGTGCAGGACGAGCTGTGCAGTTCCGATTACGCCCTGCGCCTGCAACGCGACCGCGTCGCCGAGGCCTTCGCGGCGATGGATGATGCCTACCTGCGCGGACGCATGGAAGACATCGACCAGGTGATCCTGCGCATCCACAGCGCACTGCACCAGCGCGACGCCGAAGTCGCCGGTGCCGCCGGCGACATCCTCGTCACGCCCAGCGTGGCGCCGGCCGATCTCGCCCGCCTGCCATCGCAGGGCGTGCTCGGCATCGTCACGATCGCTGGCAGCGCCTATTCGCACAGCGCCATCCTCGCGCGCAGCCTGCACCTGCCGATGGTCAGCGGATCGGTCGAGGCGCTTGCCGACATCAACGACGGCGACGTGCTGATCGTCGATGGCGACACCGGCACGATCATCGTCGAGCCATCCGCCAGCGACCTGCGCCAGCACCGGGTCAAGGCGCGCGAGGAGCAACGCGAACGCAAGGCGCTGCAAAAGCTGCGGCGCGAACGCACCCGCACCCGCGATGGCCAGGACATCGAGTTGTGGATCAACGCGGAAACCCGCGAGGACATCGCCACCGGCCACATGCTCGGCGCCAACGGCGTCGGCCTGTATCGCACCGAATTCCTGTTCCTGCAACGCGACGAAGTGCCGAGCGAAGAGGAACAGTTCCTCGCCTATCGCGACGCCGTGCTCGGCATGGCCGGACGTCCCGTCACCATCCGAACGCTCGACATCGGTGCCGATAAGGCGGACCGCACCGGACTCGCGTTGACCGGCGAACCCAACCCCGCGCTCGGCGTACGCGGCATCCGCCTGTCGCTGCGCCGCCCCGACCTGTTCGACGATCAGTTGCGCGCCATCCTGCGCGCCTCCGCCTACGGACCGGTGCGCATCCTGCTGCCGATGGTGTCGGGACGCGAGGAGATCAAATCGGTGCGCCTGCGCCTGAAGCGCCTGCATGCTGAACTGTCGAAGACGCATACGGCGATCCGCGAACTGGTGCCACTCGGCGCGATGATCGAAGTGCCTTCGGCGGCACTGTCGCTGTCGCGCTGGATCGGCCTGGTCGATTTCGTCTCGATCGGCACCAACGACCTGGTGCAGTACCTGCTTGCCGCCGATCGCGGCAACGACGCGCTGGACGACCTCTACACACCGCTGCATCCGGCGGTCTTGCGGGTGCTCGCCGACATCATCCGCACCGCCCGCTTGCGCGGACGCCCGGTGGCGATGTGCGGCGAATTCGCCGCCGACCCGCTCTACGCACCGCTGTTGCTCACGCTCGGACTCGAGCAATTCAGCATGCATCCGTCGAGCCTGCTGGAAGTGCGCAAGGCCGTCCGCGCCACGAGCTATGAAGCGCGCCGCGCAATGCTGCCGCACCTGCTGCGCCTGCAGGATCGCGCCGCCATCGAGCAATGGATGCAGGACAATCCCGCCGCGGGGTGACGGCGGCAACCTTCGCGGGCGATAATCGGCCCATGAACGCCTGATCCGTCGCGCCTTGGCGCGGCCGCCCAACGGAATCCGCGCCTTGGCCGAAATCCTCCGCCACGACAAGACTGCACGACAGCTGCGCCTGCTCAGCGACGCGCTGGACAGTGGTCGCCTCGGCCCCGTGCGGCGACTGGTCAATACGCTGTCGCCGGCGGAAATCGGCAACCTGCTTGAATCCCTGCCACCTGCCAAGCGCAGCGTGGTCTGGGGACTGGTCGATCCCGAGGACGACGGCGAAGTGCTGGTCCACGTCGGCGAGGAAGTCCGCGAAGGCCTGATCGCCGACATGGATCCCGACGAACTACTCGCCGCGGTCGAGGACCTCGACATCGACGACCTCGCCGACCTCGCCGAGGATCTGCCGGACACGGTCGTCGACGAAGTGCTGAAGTCGATGGACCGCGAGAACCGCGAGCGCCTCGAACAGGTGCTGTCCTACGAGGAAGACACCGCCGGCCGCCTCATGAATCCCGACGTGGTCACGGTACGCACCGACACCACCGTCGACGTCGTGCTGCGCTACCTGCGCCTGCGCGGCGAATTGCCGGAACACACCGACCACCTCTACGTCGTCAGCAAGCGCCACCAGTATCTCGGTCGCATCGCGCTGCAAGCCTTGCTCACCCACGATTCCAACACGTCGGTGAACGAATTGATGGACGGCGAACAGCCGGCCATCGACGTCCACGAGACTTCCGACGAAGTCGCGCGCCAGTTCTCCAACCACGACTGGATCTCGGCCCCGGTCGTGGACGACAACAACATCCTGCTCGGCCGCATCACCATCGATGACGTCGTCGACATCATCCGCAACCAGGCCGAACACCAGGTGTTGTCGGCCGCCGGCCTCGACGAGGAAGAGGATCTGTTCTCGCCGGTGCGTCGCGCCTTCCGCCGCCGCATGCTGTGGTTGACGATCAATCTCGCCACCGCGTTCCTGGCGTCATCGGTGGTCGGCCAGTTCCAGGGCACCATCGCCCATCTGGTGTCATTGGCGGTATTGATGCCGATCGTCGCCGGCATGGGCGGCAACGCGGGGACGCAGGTACTCGCGCTGATGGTGCGAGGTCTTGCGCTCGGCCAGATCGGCTCCAGCAACGTGATGACGCTGGTGTGGAAGGAAGTCCGCATCGCCATCATCAACGGCATCGGAATCGGGATACTGCTCGCACTGGTCGTGCTGCTGTGGTTCCGCGATCCGATGCTCGCGCTGGTGATCGCGATGGCGCTGACCATCAACTTCACCGCCGCCGCCTTGGGCGGCGTGTTCGTGCCGGTGATGGTGAAGCGCATGGGCTTCGATCCTGCCCTCGCCGGCGGCGTCATCCTCACCACCATCACCGACGTGATGGGTTTCCTCAGCTTCCTCGGGCTGGCAACGATCTTCCTGCTGCACAACTGACCGAATCAGTTGACGCTGCAAGTCACGGTGATCTCGTAGAACTGTCCAGCCGTCAAGGTCGGCAATGCGTATCCGTTCACCGTGTCTTGCAGCTGCGCAATCGTCGGCGTGGTTCCAGCCGTGCACTGCCCCGGGCTTCCCGAACAGGCGACCGCCGTCTTGGTCAGGCCTGCTGCAGCCGGATCCTTGAGGATCGCGCCCGTGGCGGCGTCCGGTCCGCTATTGGTGACGCGGATGGTGTACGTCGTGGTACTGCCGGAAACGACGGATGTAACCCCATTGCTCTTGGTGATCGACAGATCCGCCGTGAGCCTCCTGTTGGTGATGGTGCAGGTGACGATATCGCCACCGGCAATCGTGACGCTATTGCTGCTGACGGCTGCGCCACCATTCTTGCTGCAGGAGTACAGGCTGGCGGCATATCCGGTCGGTGTCGCGCTTTCGCTCAATGTGTAAGTGCCCGTCGTCACTGATGCGCCTGTTACCGCGGCCGAACCCGTTACGCCGGAAATGATCGTCCCGCCTCCGCTCCTGGTCGCGGTCAACGTCCAGTCGGTAGCCAGGTTCGAGCCCCCACTTACCACCTTGACCAGGGTGAGCGTCGGGGGATTGGCATTGACGAAAGTACAAAGGATGTCCTGATTGGCCTGGTAGGCCGCCGCAGCGATGGTCAGGGTCCTGTTGCCTCCGCCGGACTGCGACGACGCAACGGTGTTGCCATTCTGGTCCTGGCAGGACGCCGATTGCAGGGTCCAGGCACCGCCCGGATTCCCTTCGACAACCGTGATCGCTTGGCTATTGTTCGGGATCGCAGCGGCCGGGACCGGCCCCGTGATCGGATTGGACGTGCCGGTATTGAGATTCAGGGTTCCGGAAAAACCATTGGTGCTGGTAAAGGAGAAATTTTGCGTGCCCCCCAGCGATTGTTTCCTGACTTGCAGGGTCGCGCCCTTGATCGACCAGGCGAACTCCAAACCGTCGCCGGAAGTACCGGTCAGCGCATTGGTGCCTCCCACTGACGTCACGGTAAACGTCAGTGATGTAATGCCAGTCCCATTGAATCTCACCGACCCGCAAGCAGTACCACTGCTGCCTGTCGCCGAACTCGTGCATTCGCCGATGCCATCCGTCGTTCCGACGATGCTGCGCTGAAAACTGTTCCCGCTCAGCTGAAACGCGCCGTTTCCCGCGAGTTGCGTGATGGTGACGGGGCCACCTGATGCGCTTGCGCCACTCAGCGTCCAGACCGTGGAAGTCGGCGTATATACGCCCGTATTCAACAGATCGGTACCGCCACCCAGTCGATCCACGTGCAGGACCGGATTATCGACAGCCTTGCTAAAGGTCACCGTGATCGTCTTCGAATACCCTGCCACGCCGATGTTGTTGAACGTCGGAGACAGCGAGGCATTGCCATTCACTGCCGCACCGTATGGGTTCGACCAGAAATTCGTTGCGTTCAAGAAATCCGTCGAATACGTCGCAGCGGAACTGGCATCCGTCCATGTCACGGTCACGCCATTGGCTGTCGCCGTTCCGCCAGTCGCACTGGTTGTCCAGGTTCCGGTCGTTGCAGCCTGTACTTGCAATGGCCCGAACAGCCCCAGGCCAGCAATGACAACGCACCGCCATGCATGTGCACGGGCCATATGGCCGGCACCGGTCGCCCATGACTTCCGCTTGTTCCAGTTGCTGAAACCCCCCCCGAGAGCCGCGGCAACCCTTGTACCCGCGGACCGAACCGTCCCCATTCCGGCCATGAAATCTGAACTCACATAAATGAACAAAATAACTTGTTCATTTTGCCATCCCGAAGCCTATCTTGCGGGGAAATGGGTTGAATTCTTCAGATAGGGAGACGTCGTTCTCGTTACATATCGCCAAAAAATCGATAGAGCGCTCCTATCGACTCGTCAGTTGACGTTGCAGGTGACCGTGAATGTCGCGGTGGAGTTCGCCGGCATTGTCCCCATCGTGACACCGGACGTCAGGCTCGTCACCGTGAGCGGACCGGCGGGACAACCCGTGCCGCTGCATGTCACGGCATTTCCAGGCGGACAAGTCAGGCCCGAAGTGGGTGTGTCCTTGACGATCGCACCCGTTGCCGTAGCCGGGCCGGCATTCGACACCGTGATGGTGTAGGTGGTGGTCGCCCCCGACACCAAGCTGTTCGCTCCGTTGGTCTTGATGATCGACAGGTCAGCCTGATTGCTGTCGTTGTTGTTGATGGTGCAGGTTGCATTCTGGCCGGAAGCCAGCGTCACGCTGCTTCCCGACAATGTCCCCGCCGTGCAACTCCACGGTCCGGCCACGTAATTGGCCGGGCCACTTTCGCTCAACGCGTAGGTTCCCGTCGGAACCACCGCATTCGTCACCGTGCCCGAACCCGTCGCACCTGTGATGGTGACTGGCCCCGTCGCCGTCAGCGTCCATGCAGTCGCCAGCTGCGTGCCGCCGTTGTCGTTGGTCACTGTCTTGACCAGGGTAAGGGTCGGCTGTTTGGCGTTGGTGAATGTGCAGGTGTAATTGGCGCCGGCCACCACGGATGCCGCGGGAATCGTCAATTGTCCGGTCGCGGTATTGGCGGTCACCGAAATCGCGTTGTTGGCGACATCGGTACAAACGATCGAACTCAACATCCACCCTGCGGGAATGGTTTCGGTCAGGCTGCTTGCGGTATTCACGGCCGCCAGTGTGTAGGTGGTCGAAGTTTGCGGATTGGTCGTGGTGGTATCCAGCGTCAACGCTGCCGGCAAACCGTTGGTTCCGCCGCTGAAACTGAAACTTCCGGTCCCGCCATTGGACAGTTTCTTGATCGTCACCTTGGGAAAGGCACCATTGGTGAACGTGCAGTTGATTTGATTGCCCGTCACCACACCACCCAATACCACCTGCCTGCTGGCCAAGGTGACCGTGGCGGATGGCGTGGTTGCTGTCGTCAATGCAGTACCCGTGGCCAGGTTGGTGCAGGCGATGCTTTGCAGGAAGAATCCCGCCGGTGGCGCATTTTCGCTGATGGTGACATTGGCGCCCAGCAGGGTGATTCCAGTGATCTGGGTATTGATCGCCGCAGTGCCGCCGCTGGTGGTCAAGGTATGGGGCGGCGTGGGAGTGACGCCGACCGGCAACACGCCCAATGAAGCAGCCGTTTCGTTGAAGGTAAACGTGCCGTCGCCTCCCACCGTGTTCTTGGTGATGACGATGCTGGCGTTCTTCGTGTTCGTGTAGGTGCACAACACGTCCGCGCCAGCAGTCAGGGTCACGTTCGCGGTCGCCTTGGGCGATCCATTCAACGCACCGTTGCTGATGGTGTAGGCGAACGTGCTGCCCGTCGAACCCGATCCCTGGTTGGTACAGGTGAGATCCGTCACCGAATACGCGGACGTGGATGCCGAGGCAAGCTCGTTGACGCTGATGGCAGTTCCCGAAGGAACACCAGTGAACACCTGGTCGGCGAACAACGTTCCGCCCGAACCCGCGGTACTGGGGTTGAGTGAGAACGTCGTGACTGCCGGCGAGGGGATACCGCTCTGACTGAAATCGAACGACGTGCCCTGCCCGCTCGGAACCGATTTGCGGATGGTCAACTTGGCCGTCCCGGTATTGGTGACGGTACAGGTCACGTCGCTGTCGCCGGGAACGGTGAAGCTGGCGCTCAAGCCACTCGCCGTCGTCGTGACCACGCTGTTGTCGCTGGTCTTTCGACAGACGAACGTTTGCACGTAGGAGCTCGCACTCCCCGAAGTGAAGGCCTCGGAGATCGTTGCCGTCGTGCCGATCTGGATCGCGCCGTTGGGCGTCGCGCCGCTCGCCGGTGCCGTCGATGTGCCACTGGCGACCGTCGCCGGCGTCGCGTTTTGCACGGCCAGGCTCACTGCGTTGCCGGAGATGGCATTCACCCACTGCTTGGTCAACGACACATTGCGTGCGATGGCAAGCGTCGCGCAGATCGTCGGCGGATTGATGAAACTCAGGTTGGCGATGTTGGCTGGGCAGTTCTGCAACTGATTCGCCGTCACCGTACCGGCCACTTGAACATTGACGGTGATCGTGCACGAAGCGACCGCCGGCAGGCTGCCGCCGATCGTGAACGAAGTGCTGCCTGCGGCTCCACTGGTCAGGCTCGCGGTTGTTCCGGCGGTGCCTGCGCTGTTCAGACAGGTGCCGCCAATCGTCGTATTGGCCAGGGTCAAGCCTGAGGTCAGGTTGTCAGTGAAGGACCATCCTGCCTTGGCAAGGTTGTCGCTGGTGTTGGTCACGGTGAAGGTGATTTGCGCCGTGCTTCCAGGCGTCACCATCGCCGGGGAAAATGCCTTGCTCAGACGCGGCGTCACGTCGGTCACGACGATGTTGTCGAACCCGGTGTCGTTGCCGAATTCCGCGCCTTGGTTGTTGATGACGCGGAACCCAAGCTGCGTACCGGTGAATTTGACGGCGGCATTGGCCGGTACTTGTCGGACGGAAATATTTGACGGGGATGAGAACGGCGATATCTGGAGATTTGTCACCGAGATCGTGGTCGCTCCGACACAGGGATCCTGCGGCGTACCGATGTTCACCGGACTGTTCGGGGTTGCGGCATCGAACAACTGGAACTGCAATTGCGGAGGATTCGTGCAATTCGCCGCACCGACGACGATCGACATCGTGTAGTAATGGTTGCCGGTGACGGCGATAGTGGTCGGCATGTCGAACATGCGACCGTTGGTATTGCCAGTGCCGAGTGTGCCGCAGGTGCCAGCCGGACATTCGGTGTAACTGCTGACGATGTGATTGTGATCGATGTTGCTGTCGGCGTTCGGTATCCCCGCATTGATGAGGAATTGCCCGATGCCGCGCGCCAGGCTGCGAATCGCGTTATAGGACTGCGAACCAGCCGCAGGCCGGCACTTGCCGTTATCGAGCGATGTCCATGGCAGTTCGGAACCACTTGCGGTGGCTGCGCTTGAAGTCGTGGAGCCTGCCGTTTGGTAGTCCCCGTTGGCCGCGCTCAGGACAATGCCGTTGCAGAAATTGGCATTCGCCCACTGTGTCGACGCCGAATACGTCATGCCGCTTGCAGCGACGTATTGGATTTCCCCGGCCGCGATGGGAGGCGCCAGCCCTTTTTCACCGGTTGTCGTGTTGTCCGGATTGTTCTCGAAATCTTCCTTGAACACCACGGTCTGCGCATGCGCGACCATCGGTGCGCCAACCATCACGGTCACCGCGAAACACAATCGGATGAATGCCAGCGCCAGCCGCCCGGAGAGTTTCGGTTGGAATGTTCCTTCATTCATGTCTGGCTGCCCTCGCAACGAAAGAGCCCACACGCGTCCAGCATTATTCACCGGATTTTCCATCCTGATTCATCTCGATCTGTGATTTGCCAACTCCGCCACATCGGGAATGCGGCGTTTTCTCCACTCTTCCGCGCAAGCCATTCCGACCGGATCTGCACCCGACTTTCCGGGGGCCGGATCGGGGGGATATCAGTCGATTGGCGCCGGAGCTGCAGGCTCCGACTTTGCGGTTCTTGTTGCGCGATTCATCGCATCCTCAACCCCGAGGAATGCGATGCCAGCGTCTTCGTGGGGAACTACCGTTGCCCTTGGATTAGCCTCTCAAAATCCACATGCGCAGCACGTGAATTTTTCTCTTGCAGTTGCGAACGCAGTGTTCGCTTCGTGCGAACAGATACGGCTATCAGTTGACGTTGCAGGTGACCGTGAATGTCGCGCTGGTGTTCGCCGCCATCGTGCCCATCGTGACGCCGGACGTCAGGCTGGACATCGTGAGCGGACCGGCGGGACAGCCGGTGCCGCTGCAGGTCACGGCATTCCCGGCAGGACACGTCAGGCCCGAGACCGGCGCGTCCTTGACCACTGCACCCGTGACTGGCGCAGGACCGTTGTTGTTCACCACCAGCGTATACGTCGTGCTGGTCCCAGAAGTCACCGTCGTCACACTGTTGGTCTTGGTGATCGAGAGGTCCGCCTGATTGGTATTGGTGAACGTACAGACGATGTTGCTTCCGTATGCCGTCGCCGCGGCATCCAGCAACACGCTGCCGCCGCTTGCGCCATTGATGGTCGGCGTCGCCGTACCGCCTGCGCCCAGTCCCGTGCAGGTGATCGATTGCAGGATGAACCCGGCTGGCGGTGCGACCTCGGTGACAGTGGTGGCGGTCAACCCTGCCGTCAGTGTTTGCGCGGCGCCTGCTTGTGGGGTTCCCACCGTGGCGGTCGTGATCGCCTGGTTGGCGATCCCGTTCGTTCCGCTGAAATTGAACGTGCCCGTGCTGCCCAGGCTGGTCTTGCGGACCGTCACCGTCGGCAATGGGCGTTGGGGATTGCTGAATGTGCAGGTGATGTCATCCGCCGCCGCCGCGGTCAGCGTGAAGCTGGTGCCGCTTCCGCTCGGAAGCACGGTGGAAGATCCGGCAGTCGCATTGCTGCAACTGATGCTCGGGTTGTAGACCGCCATGACGGTCGTGCCAGCTGCGGCTTCGCTGAGGGTGTAGCTCCCACCGGCATCGCCCGGATTGAAGTCGGCGACGCCCGTCGCGGTGGTGCCACTACCCGTGGTGGTCACCGTAGCGGTGGTATTGCTGGCGTTGCGTGGGCCGGACACCGTAAGCGTGAACTGGTCGGTCGCCAGCAAGCGCCCACCAGGCAGTGCTTTCTGCAAGCGGATGCGCGGGCGGGAATTCGTCAGCGTACAAGTTGCCTGCGTGCCGCCGGGCACCGTCGAGAAGGTGACCTTGTTGCCGCCCGATATCGTGCCGGTGACGCCGTTGTCGCAGGTGGCGGAAGTGAGGTTGAATCCGGTCGGTACCGTTTCGGTCACCGTCACCGGATTGGCATTGACGAAAGAAGGCTGCGCGCCAGCCGTGCCCGTATCGGCGTCGTAGGCGACTGCCGTCGCACCTGCCGTGGTGATCGACAATGCGGTCTGGTTCCCCGCAGTCGCCAGGTCCGTATCAAGGTTGGTGCTGGTGAACGCGAATGTGCCGGAACCGATCGGCGTGCTCTTGACCACGCAGAGCGTGCGATCCGCCACGGTCGCATTCCTGAGATAGAAATCGTCGTCCGCGCCCCCCGATCCGGCCGCATTCTGCATGCGGTACATCTTGAACTCCAGAAGCCCGGACTGAACCACGTTGTCCGGCAATTGCATTTGCAGGGTGTTCCAGGTGAACGCCGTGCTCAGGTTCGTCGGCAACGGTGGGTTGTTCCCCGATAGCAGCGTGGCTCCGTTTTGCATGGTAATCGTCGACCCGGTCGTCGGGCCGGGGCGCGTCATGTTTACTCCGCCCTGCCATGTCGAGGTGAAGATGCTTGCATAGACGACGCCCGCATACACCACATCCAGACGAGTCTGGTTGCCATCGACCCAATTGGGCGGCCCGCTCGGCGCTTCGGCATTGTTCCATGCCACATCGAATTGCAGGACCGCGCCTCCGGAAACGCGAGTCAGGTTCTGCGACAACGTCGAACCATTGGCGTTATTGGTCCATATCTGTGCGCCTGCCGGGCTGCCCAGAATTGAAATGGATGTCCATCCACCACCGGCCGTCCAATTCGTGAGGCTGGCCATGGTGGGGTTCGTCGTCCGCTGCGGTATCGCCGTGCAGGTCTGGGCAGACACCGATTGCGCGCAGGCAAGCGCCATGACCAACCACAACACGCGTGTCATCAGGCCACGGAAGACTTCGGATTTGGCTACTGCCTTAGGCATGGTCTCGACTCGTTGCATAAACCGCACTCTGTATTTCCCTGCCATGTCGAAAAACCAGCTTCGGCATGGGCTGCGCATACCTTACAGGCAACCACTGCAAGGTTGCGTAGCAGGGAATTCCGCAGTCCCTGGACTCAATTGACATTGCAAGTGACCGTGAATGTCGCGCTGGTGTTCGCTGCCATCGTCCCCATCGTGACGCCGGACGTCAGGCTGGACATCGTGAGCGGCCCCGCGGGACAGCCGGTGCCGCTGCAGGTCACGGCATTCCCGGCAGGACACGTCAGGCCCGAGACCGGCGCGTCCTTGACCACTGCACCCGTCGCTGGGACCGGCCCATTGTTCTTCACCACCAGGGTGTAGGTCGTCATCGCGCCGGACACCGCGTTGGTAATGCCATTGGTCTTGGTGATCGACAGATCCGCCTGGTTGGTGTTGGTGAACGTGCAGACGATATTGCTTCCCGGTGCAGTCGCCGCAGCATCCAGCAGCACGCTGCCGCCGCTTGCGCCATTGATGGTCGGCGTCGCCGTACCCCCTGCCCCCAATCCGGAACAGGTGATCGTTTGCAGGATGAATCCGGCAGGTGGTGCCGCTTCGGTCACGGTGGTCGCGGTCAAGCCTGCCGTCAGCGTCTGTGCGGCGCCGGCCTGCGCTGTTCCGACCGTGACTGTCGTGATCGCCTGGTTGGCGATTCCATTCGTTCCGCTGAAGTTGAAGGTACCGGTGCTGCCCAGGCTGATCTTCTGGATCGTTATCGTCGGCGCCGGCTTGCGGCTATTGGAGAAGGTGCAGGTGATGTTGTCGGATGCCGCCACGGGGCCTAGCGAGAAGCTGGTTCCGCTCCCGCTCGGCAGCACGGTAGAAGACCCGGCAGTCGCATTGCTGCAACTGATGCTCGAGTTGTAAAGCCCCATCAGCGTGGTGATGTTGCCCGCTGCCTCGGACAGGGTATAGGTGCCGCCGGCATCACCGGGATTGAAGTCCGCGGTTCCTGTCGCGGTCGTACCGCTCCCTGTTGTCGTGACCGTGGTCGTCGTATTGCTTCCATTGCGTGGCCCGGACACCGTCAGCGTGAACTGGTCCGATCCCAGCACGCGCCCGCCCGGCAATGCTTTCTGCAATTGAATCCGTGGCCGGGAGTTGGTCAGCGTGCAAGTCGCCTGCGTGCCGGGGGGCACTGTCGAGAAAGTGATGAGATTCCCGCCCGATATCGTGCCGGTGACGCCGTTGTCGCAAGTCGCTGAGGTGAGGTTGAATCCGGTCGGCACCGTTTCCGTCACCGTCACCGGATTGGCATTGACGAGCGAAGGTTGCGCACCGCCGGTGCCGCTATCGGCATCGTAGGCGACCGCCGTCGCTCCGGCCGTGGTGATCGATAGTGCGGTTTGATTGCCCGCAGTCACCAGGTTCGTGTCGAGATTGGTACTGGTGAACGCGAATGTCCCGGAACCGATCGGGGTGCTCTTGACCAGGCAGAGCGCGCGATCGTTGACGCTGACGTTACGCAAATAAATATCGTCCGTCGCATGCCCGGAATTGCCCCCGGTCGCCTTGTCTTCCGTGCGACGTATCGCAAAGGTGAGATTGCCCGACTGCGCTACGTTGTCCGGCAAGGCAAATGAAAGAGTCGTCCACACCAGATTGGGATAGGTCGTGATTCCGGGCGTCGGTGTCGAAATCGATGTTGCACCATTCGATAAGGTAACGGCCGCACCAGTCGACGGCCCTGGTGCAGCATTGGCCGTACTGCTCACGAAGGGAGATGTCACGAAGGTGAGGTAATCGGTGACAGTGCCGGCGCTATTGACGTAGCGCACCACCAATTGCGTCTGGTTACCGTCCCAATCCTGCTGATTCGACGAGTTCTGGCCGTTGCCGTTGTTCCATGCGATGTCGAACGACACCACTGCGCCACCCGATACGCTGGTCAGCGCCTGGGACAGGCTATCGAACCCGCTCGGCGTGACTTGACCTGCTCCGGACCACTGATCGCTCCAATGTTGAACACCGAGGCCGGCGCCCGCCGACATGAAGCCTTGCTCGCCAGTAGGGGCGTTCGCCACGGTAGACGCTGTCCAGCCGGCAATGTTCTGGTTGGCCGTCGTCGTCTGTCCTGTGACGGTCAATTGCGGATTCGTCAGCACGCGCTGAGGAATCGCTGTGCAAGTCGACTGCCCCCACGCGGATGGCACGACAAATGCGATTGCAGCCAGCAAGAACGGGCGGGCATATCTTCGAACGTTCATGGCAACATCCATTTAGTTGACGGTGCAACTGAACGTCAGCGTTGCCGACGAACCTGCCGCCATCGTCCCCATCGTGATGCCGGACAGCAGATTGTTGACGGTGATTGATCCCCCCGGACAACCGGTGCCGGTGCAAGTCACCGTGTTGGTCGTCGGACAAGTGATGCCGTTGACGGGACTGTCCTTCACGATCGCGCCTATCCCGGTTGCGGGGCCATTGTTGCTCACCGTGATCGCGTAGGAAATCGACTGCCCGGAAACCACCGGGCTGGTCGTGGTTTTCTTGATGATGGAAAGGTCCGCGACGTTGCTGTCATTGTTGTTGATCGTGCAATTGGCGACGTGCCCGTACCCCAGCGTCAGGCTGCTGCCGGACAATGTCCCTGCCGTGCAGCTCCAGGCACTGGCGACGTAATTGGGCGGCCCGCTTTCCGATAACGTATATGTGCCCGGATCGACCACCGCATTGGTGACCGCAGCCGATCCCGTGGCTCCGCTGATCGGAGTCGGACCGGACGCGCTCAAGGTCCACGCCGTGGCCAGCTGCGTTCCTCCGTTGTCGTTGGTCACGGTCTTGGTCAGAGTGAGCTTGGGCTTGGGCGTAGGCACCTTCACCACGGTGGATGGCGCAGTTTGCGTGCTGGTCGTGCCGCCTGACGTGATCGGATAGGAGGCTGTCGCCTGGTTGTCGATGGTGACCGGCAACGGCGCAGCGCCCACCGTGACCCTGAACTTGATCACTGCGGCACTGCCTGCACCGACCAGGATCACGCCAGCGGTGCGTCCACTGCCGTGGATCTCGCGCGTGCCGGTACTGGCTGGCGAATACGGCATGGTGCCCGCGGGCGCATCGGCCACCGCGCCGCCATTGAGCGTGGTCGAGTTCGCGACGTATGTCGTGTTCGAAGGAATGGCATCGCTCAGCGTCGCCGAATCCGAAGGCAACGTGCCGTTATTGGTCACCGTGATGGTGTATTCGAGAATATCGCCCGGGCTGGCCAGCGTGGCCGGCGTCTGGCCTTGGGTGATATTCGAAACCGTTTTCGTGGTGCTCAATGCCGGATTGACGTTCGGCGCATTGCACGAAGCAAGATCCAGCGCGGCGCCATTGTTCGAATAGCCGGTCACCGTACCCAGATTCGTGCCGACGGTATTCGGCGTGGACAGGTCGATGGAGTAGACCGTCGTGGTATTGCCGGTAACCACGGTGCTCACGAGCTTGCCCGCGGTATCGAATGCCAGCCCCGTTGCGCCGGAAGGTCCGTAAGTCCCCAGGCTGCGTGCAGTCAGCGTGGTCGGATTGATCAGATACAAATAGGTCGATGCACCGCTGCTGCCGAGCCAATACAGGCGACCATTCGCATCGGCAGCCAGGTCGCCGGCGGTCATGTTCTGCCAAATGGAATCACCGGCGCTCGGAGTGATCACGCCCAAATCGGTGACCACGCCCAGCGTGTTCACGCGGAACAGATGCTTGGTGGTGCCATTGCCGACGTAATAGATAAATCCGTCAGGGGCCCCGCCCGGGCCCGACCCACTGCCATAGCTCAACCAATTGTTGGGGGCATAAGAGACCGTCGACATACCGTCATAGCTGCGGACGGTATTGTTGCCGCCATTATCGAAATAGATGATGCCGGTAGTCGCCTGGCCGATGCCATTGAGACTCTGCCCGGCCGACGATACGAACGTTGCGGTGGTCCCGCTGAGGGTATACAGGTTTCTCGAGAATGTGCCGCCATTGATGATTTGCGAGGAATAGACCGGGCCGCAACTCAGCAGTGCCGCCTGTACATCGATGCCACACAGCATCAATGCAAGTCCCAGCAGGGCATATGCAATGCCCTTCCATTCCAATCGTTTGATCACCCGCACCCCTCTTCTCCTCACGACAATGCGGGCATCGATGCACTGGTCATCAACCCGGTCTTGCCCTGCGTCTAATCGATGTTGCCGACAAGCGACATCTTCGGTCCTCAATAACTGCCGACCACATTCAGGAACCAGCCGCGATGGCGGTAACTGAAATCGGTGAGGTTGTCGCTGAAATCGGTGAAGTTGTAGCCGACACCGACACGCAGGCCCTTGGTGATGTTGCGGTCGATGCCGAGCAGCACGCCCTTGCGGATACCGCCCTTGTCGACACCCAGCCAGCGGTATTCCGCGAGCGCATTCCAGTCGGTATGGATCAAGCCGTAGCGCACCTGCACCGCGCCGAATGTCGCCGAGGAGCTTTCCCAGGCACCAGTGAAGCGGCCGAAACGGACTTCGCCATCGCGACGCGCCAGCTTGCCGGAGAACTCCCAACGCGGCAGCGGGTGGTAGATGCCCTCGATCGAGAACACGCGGCTCTGTTGGTCGTAGTACGCGGTGTCGTTGCCGACCTGCGGCAACGCCGAGACGTCATACAGATAGGTGTACTTGCCGAGCAGCGCGTACTTGGTGCTGTTCCACGGACGCCAGGCGAAGCCGACATTGCCTTCGACGAAACGCGCACCGGCGATCGACTGCGTCTGGTCCTGCGTATCGGAAATATTGAGGCGCCCGGCGAAGCGCAGGCTCTCGTTCCACTTGTAGTTGAACCAGTTGGTCGTCACCCATTGGCGACGGCGTTCGGCGCCGGTGTCCTTGCGCCATTCCAGCTTGCTCTGCCACTGCGCGATCGGACTGGTATAGCCGCCGGTGATGCTGATCGCCTGGCGATCGGTCTTGCCGTCGGCCTGTTCCAATGATCCCTGCTGCAGGGTGAACCCGGTGTTCCAGCCCTGCGACGGGTAGAAGTTCATGCCGAAGGTATGGGCAAGACCGGATTGATTGGGCGCCTTCAGGAACTGGCTTTCGTTGAAGACGTTGACCTTGCTGTTGAGCTGCCAGCGCTGGCCCACGGTCCAGCCCGGCGTGACACTGGGATTGAACAGCGGGTCGTACTGGGTGGTGTCGGTCGAATAGGTGTAGTTCGCGTACAGCGTGTGGTTCTGGCTGACGCGGTATTCACCGTTCACGCTGACCGCGTTGCCGCGATCGCCGACTGTCGCTTCACCCCCGATGTTCGAGAGGTTGCCGAAGATGTACTTGGCGCCCGCCGTGAACGCATTGTTCTTGGCGTACTTGCCACCATCGTCGTCGAGCGTGACCTGGCCGATGCCGTAGATGTCGAGCGAGGTCCCGATGTGCTTGGAATAGCGGGCGGCCAACAAGGTGCCGACGCTTTCGACGCCATTGGTCCGCTGGTCGACGCGACGCAGTTCGGCGCTCAACAGGGAACGCTCGTTCAAGCGCCAGTCTGCCGTCAATTGCTCCTGTTCGAGCAGGTCGTTGCCGCGTTCGGCGCGGCTGACGCGTGCGTACATCCGCAGCACGTCGCTGACATCGCCCAGCACTTCGGCGCCGACTTCATGCACGGGTTGGCCGATGCTGTAGCGCGAGATCGAATATCCCGCGTCGACATCACGCCACCACGCGCCCGCGGTCCATTCGCGCTGGGTCCAGCCGAGTTCCTTGGTGTTGATGCGTGCCTCGACCGCCCGCGCCGTGCCGCTGCCGTTCGCCGGCTGCGCTGCATTGGTCTGGGTAAAGCTCAAGCCGCCGTTGGTCGAATAGAAGATCGGCGCGCTGGTCGCCTGGGTATGCGTCTGCTCGATCTTGAGGTAAGTGCCCCGCCCCGCCTGCAAGGTGATGTCGGCACCCGCCATGCGGTAGTCGTCGCCCGCGCGATTCTCGTCGACATAGGTGGCGCCAACGCCGACGTGATCGCCGAACCAGTGCTTGACGCGCAGGCCGGCGGCAACGTCGTCGGCCTTGAAGCCGGTCGGCACGTATTCGTAATCGACCATCAGCAATTGCGTATAGCCGGTCAGCGGCGTATCGCGCGTCAACGTGTGCACGTTCTCGCTAGCGACCTGCGACAACGGACGCGTCAGCAGGATGCGGCCCTGGTAGGCATCGATTTCGTAATCGACGCCGCTGACCATGGTGACGCGGTTGATCACCGATCCCGTGGTGGGATCGCGAATCTCCAGCACGACCTGTTCGGAACCCGGCAGGATGCCGGTGTGCTTGAGGTAGTACAGGCTGCCGCCGGTGCCGAGGAATTCGCTGTGGCCGGGCGCGCTCTGCGCCTGCGAACCGAAGGCACGCAACACGCTGCTCGGCTCCGCGTACTTCGTCGTGTTCTGCGAACGCCACGCCAGCGCAGCGCCGTAAAGATCGCGGTTGTACTGGGCGTACTCGGTACCGGTCAGGCCGGTGTTGTAGTTGCCCCACAACGCCTGGTTCTTGTCCCAATCGACGCGCAGGTACAGTCGACCCATGGTATCGACGTCGCGATACGTGGTGGAGTCGTCGCCATAGACCGGGTAGTACGCATCCGGATCGAGCTGGCGGAACACATCGGTCGCATCCGCTTTCCAGAATCCGGTGAACAGTTGCGAGACCTGCTTTTCCCGCGTGTCGGCCTGCGCCGTCCACAGGTATTTGCCCTTGGCCTTGCCCTTGAGATAGAACGCCAGGCGTCCTTCCAGCAGGCTGTCCTTGGTGTATTGCGGCTGGTTGGCTAGCGGTTCCACCGATCCCGAGACGCTGTTGCCCGAGAGGGTGAAATCGGCGATGCCGACACCGAAGAAATAACGCCCGGTCACATCGATGTCGAGCTTCTTGCGGGCGCCACTGGCATCGCCACCCTTGCCGACCTGTACGTCGAATGCGTAGTGGCCGATCGGCAGCAGGTATTCGGAGACGAACTTGCGCTCGAGATCGACCGGCATCGATTGCCCGTTGATCGTCACCACCTGCTGATCGGGAACGTTGCGGCCCTGGATGCGCACGCGCGATCCGTACACCGGAATGTTCTGCAGGCGCAGCGTGTTCTGGCCGAACACCTGCTGGATCTGCAGCATTTCGCTGGCGGCAGCGTCGGTGAGCGGACGCTGCCCGTTCTGCACGGCCTGCGCGGTGGTGCGCTGCTGTTGCACCTCGAGTTCATCCGGGCGCACCAGCTGCATGCGGCTGGGATAGGTTTCGTCGTAGGTCTTGTCGTCCGACCATGCACGTACGACGTAGATCAGTTCGTCGCCAACACGCAGCGGCGCACCGGTGGAGGCATTGATGCTGCCATCCCACTCGCCTTCCATGATCGCGCCGAGCTTCAGCGGAATCGTGGCCAGCGGCGTGACAAGATCGTTGTCGCTGCCGCGGAACACCACGACTTCGGCGCGCTTCATGAACGCCGAATAGTTGGTGCTGCCGTAGAACTTCACCGGCTTGGTGACCTTGCTGCCGTCGTAGGCGACCAGGTTGTTGCCCGACACCGCCATTTGCGGCTGGCCGAGACTGGGATCTTCGGTCGCCCAGATCACGCCGCCGTTGGGAAGCTGCACCGACCATTTGCCCACGGCCGTCGCCTTGCCGGGAAGCGCCACCGGCTTGGCCGGCTCGTCGACCTGGATCGTGACGCGCCGGTCGGGCTGCAATGCCTTGGACGTCGACTTCTTGTCGGTTCCCTGCGTGACCGGCTGGTCATAGCTGCGGGTACGCAAACGGAAGACCAGGCCATCCTTGCTGCTGCAGCTGTCGTCGTTGCATTGCAACGCCGCCTTGTCCGCAGGCTTGTCCTGCGTCGGTTGTGGCGCAGTCGCTTGCTGCGCATCCGCAGGGGACGCATTGCCGGTCAACGGCAATGCGCTCTGCGCATGCACCGAGGCGCTCATGCCTGACAGTGCGCACAGCAGCGCGTAGTCAAGCAGCTTCATTTTCGTTCTCATCTTCTTCATGGCCCGCCCCCCTGGTTACCACGTTTCACATCGACGGGGGCCGTCGGATCGTCTTTGGTTTCGACGCGGACGTTGGCGCGCGCCTTCGTGCTCAATCGCTTGGCCAGCGCTTCGTATACCGCCTTCGCGCGACGCATGCCGAGTGCAGTGTTGTAGGCATGCGAGGCGCGGACGTCGGTATGGCCGACGAGGGCGATGACGCCACCGCCGCGCTTCTCGAGACCGGCGGCAACCGCGTCGAGCAGGGGCCCGAACTCCGGTCGGATGTCCGACTTGTCGGTATCGAACAGCACAGTCCCCAGCAGCGTTCCCTTCGCGTCGACGCCAGCGACCAGCGTCGCGGGATCTTCCATGTCCGTACGCGTGTTCACCACCAGCGCCTTCGCCGATTCGGGATCCAGCGCGGCCAGGAGTGCTTCCTTCATCGCCAGCGCACGTGCATAGGCCAGAGCGCCGTTCTCGCCATTGGCATTGATCACCACTTCCGCACCCTTGTGCTCGCGCACGCCGGCAGCCACCTGTTCAATGGCGGACTTGTACTGCGCACGGATTTCCGCACTGCCCGGGGCGAAGAACACCTCGCCCAGCTGCATTTCCGTCAGGGAAGTCTCGCCTTCGATCACGGCCTGCGGCAGCTTCACTCCGAAGTCGAAGCGGACCGGCAGCCCCGGGGTCAGCCTGCGCACCAATGGGTTGTCGGTGGTGAAGGTGGTGCCCGGCGGCAGCGTCGACGGATCGACCTTGAGGATGAAGTTGCGCCCGCGATCGCCACCGCCATCGATGGCAGCGATGTGGTAGCGGCCGAACTGATCGGTTTCGACCAGCAAGCCTTCCACGCTCGCGATGCGCACGCCCGGGATGCCGCGTTCGTCCACGCCCGCATTGCTGATGACGTAGTCGACCACATATCCCTGCGCATCCTGGGCAACCTTGCGCTCCACCTTCAGGTCCACCGCATTCAAGCCCTTGGCGGCATCGCCGCTGGTCTCGACGCGCGTCTTGCCGGCGGCATCCATCCGCACGGTCACGCCTTCCTTCGAGGTCAGCACGAAGTCGTCGTTGAAGGCCAGTTCGCGCAGACGTTGGCGGATCACGACCTGATGGCTCGACACCGGGTCGGCATCCGACTGGCGGCCCTTGAGTTCGCCCAAGGGGATGCCGTGCAGCATCGGCGAGCTATGGTCGGCTTCCGGCTTCGGACCATCGCCATGGTCGACCGTGGTCGAGTTGGCGATGTAGGCATCCGGCGAGAATCCACCCTGCACCTTCAGGCCCGAGGCATCGGCGGAATCCTGCCAGCCGTCGCCATCGCGGTCATCGAACACGGTGCCGAGGATCAGGCTGTCGTCCGTCATCGGATCGCCCACCACCTGGACATTGGCGGTGGCGACATTGGACGCATCACGGCCGCGGTCCTGCATCAAGGCTTGGTTGGTGTAGGTGCCCGGATGGACGCCCGCACCCACGCGCAGCATGTAGGTCACCACCGCACGCTGACCGACGTCGATGTCGATGCCCGACACCGTGAGCGAGCGAATTGCGATCATGTTGGCCTTGTTGTCGCGATCGACCACCGTCATCGACTTCTCGACGTAGCTGAAACCTGCCGGCGGCGTATCCACGAGCGTTGCGCCATTGACCGGCACGCTGCCCGTGTTCTCGATCGTCAGCGTGTAGCGCACCAGGTCACCGACATGGACATTGCTCGGCTGGGCCGTCTTGGTCACGCGCATCGATGCCGGCGCAGTCACCACCACCGTTGCCGTGGTGTTGGCGCAATTGGTCGGGTTGATGCGGTCGCAGATCGTGTACGGATAGACGTACGTGCCTGCGGGCGCGCCCGGCTTGACCGTGATGGTGCCATCCGGGTTCATCGACAGCGACGGATTCGGACTGGTCCCGGGCGTCAGCGTCACCTTGGTGCCGATGTCACCCGTCGTCAGCGCCACGCCGTTCAGCGTGTCATTGACGATCACGCTCGGCGTGTTGCCGCCGGTCGTGCTGTCGACGGCCGGCATGGCCGGCGCCGCATCCGGATTCGCCACGATCACCGGAGCCGTCACCTTCACCGTCGCCGTTGCAGTGGCGCAGTTGGTCGGATTGAGCTTCTCGCAGATCGTGTACGGATAGCTGTAATCGCCCGCCGGCGTGCCCGGCTTGACCGTGATGGTGCCATCGGCATTCATCACGATGCCGCCCGAGGTGGTCGCCGGCGCAGTACCCGGCTTCAGCGTCACCGTGGTCGTCGTTGCCGGCTGGCCATTCAAGGTGTCATTGGCCAGCACCGACGGGGTCGATCCGCCATTGCCGCCATTGATCGGGTCTGAGCTGTCGTCCTTGGCGACGATCGGCGCAGCCACCACCTTGACGTCGATCGTCGTGGTCGAGCAGTTGGTCGGGTTGAGCTTCTCGCAGATCTTGTAACTGATCTGGTAGTCGCCCGCCGGGGTACCGGCCGGCACGCTCACCGTACCGGTTGCCGGATCCAGGCTCGGCACAGGGCCGCCATTGATCGAGGTCGCAGGCGTGACCACCGTTCCGACGATCTTCGCCGGGTCCACCGGCTGACCGTTCAGGGTGTCATTGCCGTAAGCATTGCCCGCGTTCGGATTGCCGGTGGCACCGTTGATGCCGGGATAGCTGTCCGGAGTCGCCACGATCGGCGCCGCACTCACCACGACAGTCGCATTCGCGGTGTCGCAATTCGTCGGGTTCAACTTCTCGCAGATCTTGTACGAGTAGGTGTAGGTCCCGGCAGGCGTGTTCGGCTTCACCGTGATGGTGCCGTCGGCATTCATCACGATTCCACCCGAAGCCGTCGTCGGCGCGGTTCCCGGCGTCAGCGTCACGTCCGCCGCCTTCACCGGCTGGCCGTTCAGCGTGTCGTTCGCCAGCACCGTCGGCGTCGAACCACCGTTGATGCCGTTGATCGGCGTGCTGCTGTAGTTGTCATCTACCGCATCGATCGGGGCTGCCGTCACCTTGACGTCGATCGTCGTGGTCGAGCAGTTGGTCGGGTTGAGCTTCTCGCAGATCTTGTAGCTGATCTGATAGTCGCCCGCCGGCGTACCGGCCGGCACGCTCACCGTACCGGTTGCCGGATCCAGGCTCGGCACCGGACCGCCATTGATCGAGGTCGCAGGCGTGACCACCGAACCGGTGATCTGGCTCACGTTCACCGGCTGGCCATTCAACGTGTCGTTGGCATAGGCGTTGCCCGCGTTCGGAGTGCCAGTGGCGCCGTTGATGCCGGTGTAGCTGTCGGGATTCGCCACGATCGGCGCCGCACTCACCGTCACCGTCGCCGTCGCCGTCGAGCAGTTGCTCGGGTTCAACTTCTCGCAGATCGTGTAGTTGAACGTGTACGTCCCCGCCGGCGTGCTCGGCTTGACGTCCACCGCACCCGTGGTCGTATCGAACGTCAGTACCGCCGGCACCGTCGAGCCCGCCGCCACCGTGATCGTCACGGTCGACGTCGTCGCAGGCGCACCGTTCAAGGTGTCGTTCGTCAACACCGTCGCAATCGCCTGTCCGCCGGTCGCACCATTCGCCGTTCCGGTGTCGTTCGTGGCCGCGATCGGAGCCGCGCTCACCGTCACCGTCGCATTTGCCGTCGAGCAGTTGGTCGGATTGAGCTTCTCGCAGATCGTGTACGGATACACATACGTTCCGGCAGGCGTACCCGGCTTCACCGTGATGGTGCCATCGGCATTCATCACCAACCCACCGGAAGTCGTCGTCGGCGCCGCACCGGGCGTCAACGTCACCTTGGTGCCGATGTCGGCCGTCGTCAGCACCACGCCGTTCAGCGTGTCGTTGACGATCGTGCTTGCGGTCGTCGCGCCAGTCGCACCATTGATACCGGTATAGGTATCGGCATTCGCCACGATCGGGAAAGCGCTCACCGGAACCGGAGGTACCGTCGAGGTGTTGTTCCCCGGCGTCGGGTCGGTTGTTCCTGCAGGCGGGCTTACCGACGCAATATTCGCGGCGATCGTGCTCGGCGTAGTCGACGGCGCCGTACCCGTCACCATGATCGTCAGGTTGTTGCCAGAACCGGCAACAATCGACCCAGTCAGACTGATGGCATTACCGCTACCGCTAGCTGCCCCGCAAGTGGCGCTGCCGTTCGCAGCACACGTCCACGTGACTCCAGTCAGTTCGGCAGGCACCGTATCGCTGATGACAGCGCCCGTGACATCCGAAGGACCCGCATTGGTGACCACAATCTTATAAGTCACCGTTGAGCCGGTGGTTGCCGGCGAAGGCGACACGAGCGTTTTCACCAAGGCAAGGTCCGCGCTCGCCGCCGTCGGCGTCGTCGTCGTCGAGGTGTTGTTCCCCGGCGTCGGGTCGGTCGTCGTCGTCGCCACAGTCGCCGTGTTCACCACGTTGCCCGTCGCGCTCGACGCCAGCAGGCCCGTGACCGTGTAGGTCTTCGTCGCACCGTTGGTCACCGTGCCGAAGTTGCACGACACCGTCTGGCCGCTCACCGTGCACGCGCCCGCATCCGCGCCGCCCAGCGTCAGACCCGTCACCTCAGCAGGCACGTTGTCGCTGGTCGTCACGCCCGCCGCATCCGACGGACCGTTGTTCTTCACCGTGATCGACCACGTCATCGGCTGGCCAGGCACTGCCGCCGTCGTCGCCGTCTTGGTGATCTGCACGTCCGCCACCGGCGTCACCGTGTCGGTGTCCGTGCCGGTGTTGTTGCCCGGGGTCGGATCCGTGGTTCCAGCCGGCGGCTGCGCCGTCGCACTGTTCGTCACGCTACCGCTGGTCGCGGTCACGTTCGCCGTCACCGTGAACTGATACGTGCCGCCACTGGGGATGCTCGGCGTCACCACGCCCGCGCCTTCCAGACCCGCGATCGTCGGCGCCGTCGTGCACACGCCCGGCGTCGCACTGCACGCCGTCGCCGTCTTGGTCAGACCGGTCGCCACCGGATCGGTCACCGTCGCCGTCGAGGCCGACGGACCATTGTTGGTCACCGTGATCGTGTACGTCGTCGGCTGACCCGCGGTCACACCATTGACGTTGTTCGTCTTCGTCACCACCAGGTCCGCCACCGGCGTCACCGTGTCGGTGTCCGTGCCGTACACGTGCCGGTCCCCGAGTTATATACGCCGGGAGGAGTGGTGGCCTGGCAAGCCGTGCCGGAATTGGTGATACCGCTCGGCGGCGCGATACTCGCGCTATTCGAAACGGTCTGGGCCATCGCGACAGGGGAACCCAGCGCAGCAGCCAGCATGAAGGCAAGCAGAGGGGCAACAGCATTCGCATGCCGCGCACGCGCGAAAATCGCGCTCATCCGATGAACAAATGACACTCCATACCCCCCTGCTAATGCGCACAAACTGGCCGTCCAGCCAGCTAAACGGGCGCCATTCTATCGGCAGGAAATCAATGAAATTTCACATTACTTAGCAAGCCGGTAAGAAATGGAGGCGAAAAAATGGCACCAATTCACAAAAATCAGCGCATGGCGTCATGACTATGTGATGACCAATGCATTCGCGCCGTTTTTCAACAAAATTTCGTCTTTCGAATCTGTGACGGACATCCTCGCGGCTTCCATCGTGTTCTTCACATGGAGCGCAACATGAACATGAATCAGTCATGCTGATTCCACGTTCATCCGATCAGTGAAAGCGACGAAATGGTGGGTCGTGATGGATTCGAACCATCGACCAGCGGATTAAAAGTCCGATGCTCTACCGACTGAGCTAACGACCCGGTCACACGGCCCGGCGTTGCACCGGGCCGCGTATTGTAACGAATCAGCGATATCGGGTGGGGTCGGCCAGCCCGGCGTCGGCAAAGCCGCGGGCACGCAGCAGGCAGGCATCGCAATGGCCGCAGGCACGTCCGGCCTCGTCGGCCTGGTAGCAGCTGACCGTCTGGGCGAAATCCACCCCCAACCGCTCGCCCTCGCGGGCGATATCGGCCTTGCTCATCCGCATCAGCGGGGCATGGACGCGGAAACGCGTGCCCTCGACCCCGGCCCGGGTGGCAAGGTTGGCAAGCGTTTCAAACGCGGCGATGAATTCCGGCCGGCAATCGGGGTAACCGGAATAGTCGACGGCATTGACGCCGCAGAAGATGTCGCGCGCACCCAGCACTTCCGCCCAACCCAGCGCGGCCGACAGCATCAGGGTGTTGCGCGCCGGCACGTAGGTTACCGGGATGTCGCCATTGCCGATCTCATGGCCGTCGGCATCCGTCGGCACGTCGATATCGCTGGTCAGCGCCGAACCGCCGATGGTGCGCAGGTCGATCTCGACCGTCTTGTGTTCGACCGCACCGAGCATCGTCGCGACGCGTTGCGCGGCTTCCAACTCGGAGAGATGGCGCTGCCCGTAGCGCACGCTCATCGCATGCGCGGCGAATCCCTGCTCGCGCGCGATCGCGAGCACGACCGCGGAATCCATGCCACCGGAAACGAGTACGACCGCAGGCGTGGTCATCGGCCCGGCTCCTCGCCCCACAACTGCTTGTGGAGTTGCGTCTGGAAGCGCACCGGCAGACGTTCGGCCACGATCCAGTCGGCGAGTTCGCGCGGCGCCACTTGTCCGTGGCTGGGCGAGAACAGCACGTCGCAGCGTTCGTTCAATGCATGTTTGGAAACGACAGCGCGCGCCCAGTCGAAATCCTCGCGCGAACAGATCACGAACTTGACCTGGTCGTGCGGCGTCAGCAAGGCGATGTTCTCCAAGCGATTGCGCTCGACTTCGCCGGAACCCGGCGTCTTGATGTCGACCACGCGCGATACCCGCGTATCAACCTCGCCGATATCGATCGCGCCGGATGTTTCCAGCGACACGATCAACCCAAGATCGCACAGCTTCTTCAGCAACTGCACGCAGCGCTTCTGCGCCAGCGGTTCGCCCCCGGTCACGCAGACGTGGCGCACGCCATGGCGGGTCACCGTCGCGACGATGTCGTCGATGCCCATCCATTCGCCACCGTGGAAGGCATAGGCGGTGTCGCAATAGAGGCAGCGCAGCGGGCAGCCGGTCAGGCGCACGAACACCGTCGGCCAGCCGGCATCGCGGGCTTCGCCTTGCAGGGACAGGAAGATTTCAGTGATCCGGAGGCGCTCGGATGCTGGCTCCGGCGCGGTCTCGACCGCTGGGGTTGCGACGGCATTCATGCCGCCATTTTACCTTGCGGCAGGCTTCTTCTGCGGTTTGGGCTGCTTCAGCGCCTGCTCCGACATGCGCAGCTTCAACGCGGCATCGGAGGCCTTGGGATGGGTCGGATAGGTATCGACCACCTGCTTGAACTGTGCCGCCGCCATCTCGTAGTTGCCGGTGGCGTAATAGCTCTCGCCCAGCCAGTAGCGCGCATTGGGGATCAGCGCGCTCTTGGGCCAGCGATCGATGAAGGCCTTGAAGCCGCGCGACGACTTGACGTAATCGCCAGCTTTCAAGGCCTTGAACGCGGCATCGTAATCGGCGCGGTCATTGCCGCTCGATGCCGCCGCCGGCGCTTCCGCTGGCGCATTCGCTTCAGGCTGCACCGGTTGTCCTGCAGCAGGCGTCGCGCCCTGGCCATTGCCATCGGCAGGCTTGCCGCCACCCTCGAGGCGATTCAGGCGACCGTCGACATCGAGATACTGGCTGCGCGCCGATTCCTTCTGCTGGTTGAGCTGCTGCTGCAGCTCTTCCACCTGGCCGCGCAAGTTGCGCACTTCTTCCTTGAGCGCATTGATCTGGTTCAGCGTTTCCAGCTTGTCGCTGTTGTCGGCGGCATGCGCTTCCAGCGCATCGACGCGCTCGGCAAGGCTGGCCCGCTGCGCCATCGCAGGCAGGGCGGGCAGCATCAACGCAATCATCAGTGCAGGAAGAATGCGCATGGTCCAACTCAAGGCGTGGTGTAGTTGATGTCCACGCGGCGATTCTTCTGCCAGCACGCCTCGTCGGACTCACGGCATTCCGGGCGTTCCTCGCCATAGCTCACCACGTTGAGCTGGCTGCCGCTGGCGCCCATCGCCTGCATCGCCGAGGACACGCTGCGGGCACGACGTTCGCCCAGCGCGAGGTTGTATTCGCGGCTGCCGCGCTCGTCGGTATTGCCTTCAAGCGTGATGCGCGCCGACGGACGATCGCGCAGGTACTTGGCATGGCAGCCGATCGATGCCTGGAATTCCGGCTTGGTGGTGTCGGAGTCGTAGTCGAAGTACACCGAGCGATTCTTCAGGCAGGCGTCCTTGTCGAGATCGCCGGGACCGTAGGCGCCAGCGATCGGCGCCGTGGAAACACCAGTGTCGTTCTTGTTGCCGGCGTTGTTCTGGGCGCCGGAATCCACCACCGGCGGAGGCGGCGTGTCCTTGGTCTTGGTGGAACAGGCGACCATGCCAATGCAGGCAAGGGCGATCACGGCGGCACGCAAGTTGTTCATTGTCGACTCCTTCGGAGACTGCGGTTTCAAAGCTGGAATCAGGGGTTGCTGCGATACGGCGACCACGCCGGATCCTGGGCGTTTCCGCCGGTATCGATGCGTTCGCGCACGCGGCCATCGGCCGACACGACATGGATCACGCTGCGGCTGCCCTCGTGCGCGTCGTACATCACCATGCTGCCGTTCGGCGCCACGCTCGGCGATTCGTCCAGCGATCCCGGCGACACCGTGGTCCACTGGCCCGGACCGCTGCGGGTGTCGAACACCGCGATGCGATAGTTGCCGCCGTTGCCCTGCGTCACTGCCATCACCTTGCCGTCGAGCGAGAACGCGGCATCGGCGTTGTAATCGCCCTGGAAGGTCACGCGACTGGCGCCGCCGCCGGAAGCGGAGGTCTTGTAGATCTGCGGACGACCGCCGCGATCCGAGGTGAAGTAGATGCCCGATGGCGTCCACGCCGCGCTGGTATCGATGCCGAGCTGGTGGGTCACGCGCGTCGGCGCACCGCCGCTGGCCGGCAACGTGTAGATCTCGGGATTGCCATCGCGCGACAGCGTCACCGCGAGGCGCGCGCCATCCGGCGAGAACGACGGACTGGCGTTGAGTCCGGCGAACGAGGTGACGGTGACGTCGCCGCCGGAAAGGTTGCGCACCTTCACCGTGGAATTGCCGTTGGCGAAACTCACGTAGGCGATCCGCCTGCCATCCGGACTCCACGTCGGCGACATGATCGGCGCGTTGGCGGTTTCCAGCACGCGGGCGTTGTGGCCATCGGCGTCGGCGACGACGAGGCTGTAGGTCGCACGCTTGCCGAGGCCGGAAACGCGCACGTAGGCCATGCGCGTCCAGAACGCGCCGCGCACGTTCAGGACTTTCTGGTAGATGTCGTCGGCGATCTGGTGGGCGATGTCGCGTGCCGCGCTGGCCGGGCCGCTCTTGGCGAAACCGAGCAGGCGCTGCTTGTGCACCACGTCGTACAACTCGTATTCGACGCGCATCGATGCGCCGTTGCTGACGCGGCCGATCAGTACCAGGCCCTGCCCCGCGGCCTGCCATACCGGCAGATGCAGCTCGGCGGCGGTGCTCGGTTTCTCGGGCATGGCCGATTCCGGCATCGCCTTGAACTGGCCGGAACGCTGGAGGTCGGCGCGGATCACGGCAGCGATATCGCTCTCGCCGGGCGCACTGCCCGCGAACGGCACCACCGCGATCGGTTGGGCGGCATCGCGCCCGCCGATCACGTCGACCTGCGGGTTGGACTGCGCAAACACCGCGCTCGACAAGCTGAAGACACAGATTGCGAAGAAGAATCGCATCAGGGGAGTTCTACGTTGGGATGCGTCCGACTAGGGTAAACGCGGGGGCGTCATTTAGCTGAATGCCGGTTCACCGTGGGGCACTGCCGATCATCGCGATGGTTTGAAATTCGCAGTGAAATCACGGGAGTAGACGTCCTCGTAGCCCTTGAACGGCAACGGGCTGGCGTCGCGCACGGCCTTCTCGACACTGCGTTTCGCTTCGTCGGAATAGGGGCAACCCGGCTGAACGGTAGCCGCAATCACTTCGCCGCCGGGAATGATGCGGATATGGATCGGGCAGGCCTGCCCAGGCGGAATATCGTCCGGGCGCAGCCATTTCGCCTCGATCGCCCGGCCGACCGCATCCAGCCATTTCTGCTGGCCGCTGTTGCGGCTCTTGCCCGCGCCACTGCCCGGCCGCGCCGATGACGAAGATTGATCGTTGCCGCCGGTCGGCGACCTCGCGTCCGCCATCTGCTCGGCGCGCTGCTTGGCGAGATTCGTCGCCTTCGCCAGGCGCGCGGCTTCCGCCGCGGCCCGCGCCGCGAGATCGGAATCCGCAGATTTCTTCGACGGCGCCGGTTCGGGCGTCGGCACTTTCTTGCTCATGTCGACCGATGCCGGCTGGGGCTTCGGCGGCGGCATCTTGATCGGCGGTTGCGGACGTTCGGGCGCGGGCTTTTCCGCCGGCGCCTGCTTCGCGACCGGCTGCGGTGTCGGTTCGACGGGTTTTTCAACCGGTGTTTCGACCGGTTTCGGCAATTCCTGCGGGGTTTCGACCGGCTGCGGCAACGGCTGCACCGCTTCCTTGGGCTCGCCGAGCAAGGCGCGGCGCGTTTTCGCGGAGAGATCGTTCACCGAAGCGACATCCGCCTGCAAAGCGCCATCGCCGCCGGCATCGCCCCCTTGCTGGGTGACGCGATGGAGACCGAACAACAGCAGCCCGATCAGGACCACATGCAGCAGGATCGCGTAGCCGGTCCCGCGCGCAGCAGCGGCGCGCTGCTCCTTCATTTTGCCGGCGCTCCGCTCGGCATGCTCATCAATCCGGCACGCGGCACGTGCGCCTGCGTCTGCAGCAGGCTGAGTACGTCATAGACGGTCTGGTACGAGGCCTTGCCATCGCCGGCAACGTAGACCGGTGCTTTCGGGTGTGCGGCGACGAAAGCCTGCACGCGCTGCACCACTTCGTCGCGGGTGGTGGCGCTGCGGGTGCCATCGATGGTGAGCGACAGCGCGCCTTCGGCATCGATGCTGACGATCGCCGGCTCGACATCCACCTGGATCGATTGCGCGCTGCTTTGCGGCAGGTCGACATCGACGCCGAGATTGAGCAGCGGCGCGGTCGCCATGAAGATGATCAACAGCACCAGCATGACGTCGATGTACGGCACGACGTTGATTTCCGACTTCAGCCGGTGCTTGCGTCGCCGCGATGTGGAACGTCCGGCCATGTCAGCGCGCGTCGGGCAGCGGCGACCAACGTTGCAGGATCGACGAGAACTCTTCCGAGAACGCGTCGTAGCGCGAGGCCAGGCGGTCGACGCGGGTGGCGAGGCGGTTGTAGGCCCACACCGCCGGGATCGCGGCGAACAGGCCCATCGCGGTCGCGATCAACGCCTCGGAGATGCCCGGCGCGACGGTGGCGATCGTGGCCTGCTTGAGACTGGCGAGGCCCTGGAACGAAATCATGATGCCCCACACCGTGCCGAACAGGCCGATGTACGGGCTGATCGAACCGGTGTTGGCGAGGAATTCGAGGTTGTGTTCGAGATTGTCGAGTTCACGCGCGGTGGCGGCGCGCATCGCGCGTTGCGCGCCTTCCAGCTGCAGACGGCTGTCGGCGCCGCGCATCTGGGTGACGCGATGGTATTCGCGCATGCCGGCGTCGAAGATCGCCTCCATGCCATCGATGCCGTCGTTCTTGCCGGCGCGCGCATGCAGGTCGCCGAGCTGCGCGCCCGACCAGAAGCGTTCCTCGAAATCGGCGGCCTCGCGCTCTGCCGCGGCCAGCTGCGCACGCTTGCGAAAGATGATCGCCCATGACATCACCGACACCACCAGCAGGATCGCCATCACCAGCTGCACCGGCAGCGATGCGTGCAGGACCAGTTGCAAAGGATTGATATCGCCAGCCGGCAGCGCGGCGGGTGCGTCAAGCATCGTGGAAAGCATCAATCACCTGTGCGTTCGTGCAACTTCAATTGTTCGTACAAGGCCGGCGGCAACGGGCATGGCCGGAAGGTTTGCGCCAGCAGCGCGGCGATACGGACTTCGCCATCGACCAGCAGCGCTCCATCGCGGCGGATCTCCTGCTTCAGCACCAGCGACGCCCGCCGGCATTCGCGCAACTCCACGCTCACCGACAGTGCATCGTCGAGGCGCGCGGGTGCGCGGAAATCGACCTGCATCGCCCGCACCACGAAGACCAGACCGTCGCGTTCGCGCAACAGTTCCTGGCCGTGGCCGATGGCGCGCATCCATTCGCTGCGCGCGCGTTCCATGAAGGCCAGGTACTGCGCGTGGTACACGACGCCACCGGCATCGGTATCTTCCCAGTACACCCGCACCGGCCACTCGAAGACAAGCCCTGCGGCACCGGCGGTTGGGCCTGCGTTCAAATCAGGTTCCCCGATTCCCCAACCTCGGCGCCGCCGCGCGGCTTCAGCCCGAGGTGGCGATAAGCCTTGTGGGTGGCCATGCGCCCGCGCGCCGTACGCACCAGGAAACCCTGCTGGATCAGATAGGGCTCGATCACGTCTTCGAGCGTGCCACGCTCCTCGCTGAGCGCCGCGGCCAGCGATTCGACGCCGACCGGGCCGCCGTCGAAATTCTCGATGATGAGGTTGAGCAGGCGGCGATCGAGCTCATCGAAGCCTTCGGGATCGACCTTGAGCATCTGCATCGCCGCGCGCGCAGTCTCGTGATCGATGCGGCCATCGGCGCGCACCTGCGCGTAATCGCGCACGCGCCGCAGCAGGCGATTGGCGATGCGCGGCGTGCCGCGCGAACGGCGGGCGATTTCGGCGGCGCCCTCGCCTTCGCAATGGATGCCGAGGATCTGCGCCGAACGCACGACGATCTGCGTGAGTTCTGCGGTGCTGTAGAACTCGAGGCGCTGGACGATGCCGAAACGATCACGCAGCGGCGCGGTCAGCAGGCCCGCGCGCGTGGTCGCGCCGACCAGGGTGAACGGTGGCAGATCGAGCTTGATCGAGCGCGCGGCCGGACCCTCGCCGATCATGATGTCGATCTGGAAATCCTCCATCGCCGGATACAGCACTTCCTCCACCACGGGAGACAGGCGATGGATCTCGTCGATGAACAGCACGTCATGCGGCTGCAGGTTGGTCAGCAGCGCAGCAAGGTCACCGGCGCGTTCGATCACCGGGCCACTGGTGACGCGCAGGCTGACGCCGAGCTCGTTGGCGATGACGTGGGACAGCGTGGTCTTGCCCAGTCCGGGCGGCCCGAAGATCAGGACATGGTCGAGCGCCTCGCCGCGACCGCGGGCAGCATCGATGTAGATCTGCATCTGCTCGCGCACCTGCTGCTGGCCGAGGTAATCGGCCAGGCGGCGGGGACGGATGCTGGCTTCGCTGGCCTCGTCCTCGCGGGTGGCGCCAGAAGCGATGATGCGGTCTTCGGTCATGCCCCGATTATGAAGGAAAGCGCAGCGTGGCTCAGATTTGAACCTGCGTACCCAATTCAACCAGGCGATTGCTGGGGATGTTGAAGAAATCGCTGGCCGGCGCGGCGTTCCGCATCATGAAGGCGAACAACTTGTCGCGCCAGATCGGCATGCCGTGGTGGCGGCTGGCGATGATGCGTTCGCGGCTGGCGAAATAGGTGGTTTCCATCGGGTCCAGGCACATCTGGCTGCAATCCGACAGCTCCATCAATGCCCGCGGCACGTCCGGCGTTTCCATGAAACCGAAACGGACGATCACCCGATAGAAGTCGTCGCCGATCGCCTGCACCGACAGTCGTTGCCCGCGGGGCGCCATCGGCACCGTCAGCGTCGCCACCGTCAGGAAGACGTTGCGCGCGTGCAACACGCGGTTGTGCTTGAGGTTGTGCAGGAAGGCATGCGGCACCATCGTCTTGTCGGCGGTCAGGAAGATCGCCGTGCCCGCCACCCGCACCGGCGGCGCCAGCATCAATCCGGGCAGGAAGGTGTCGAGCTGGATGCCGTCCTTGTGCATTTCCTCGCGCAGCAGGTCGCGGCCACGACGCCAGGTGCGCATCATCGTGAAGATGACGAGACCGAGCAGCAACGGGAACCACGCACCATCCATGAACTTGGCGAGGTTGGAACCGAGGAAGGCCACGTCCACCAGCACGAAGATCGCTGCCGCCGGCCAGAACAACAGCGGCATTTTCCGCGTATTGCTGAGATAGACGATCATCAGGATGCTGGTCATCAGCATGGTGCCGGTCACCGACACGCCGTAGGCCGTCGCCAGTCGCGTCGCGCTGCCGAAGCCGATCACCACCGCGATCACCAGCAGCAGCAGGGTCCAGTTGATCGCCGGCACGTAGATCTGGCCGATGGTGTCCCTCGAGGTGTGGCGGATCTGCATGCGCGGGATGTAGCCGAGCTGCATCGCCGAGCGCGCCATCGAGAACGCACCAGTGATCACCGCCTGCGAAGCGATGATCGCCGCCATCGTCGCCAGCACCAGCATCGGGATCAGCAAGGCTTTCGGCACCGATTCGTAGAAGGGATTGCCGATGGACTGCGGATGCGCAAGAACATGCGCGCCCTGCCCCATGTAATTGAGGATCAGGCAGGGCTGCACCACGAAATACCAGGCGATGCGAATGGGCTTGGCGCCGAAATGGCCCATGTCGGCATAGAGCGCTTCGCCACCGGTCACGGCCAGCACCACCGCGCCGAGGATGGTGAGCCCGGCAACGCCATGGTCCAGGAAGAACTTCATGCCCCACCACGGGTTGAGCGACTTCAGCACTTCCGGCGCCAGGCGGATGTTCCAGATCCCGAGAAGCGCGACAGCGATGAACCACACCATCATCACCGGGCCGAACACGCGACCGACGCGCGCCGTTCCGAAACGCTGCCCGACGAACAGGATGACGAGGATCACCAGCGAGATCGGCAGCACGTAATGGCTGAATGCCGGCGTCGCCACGTTGAGGCCTTCGACCGCCGCAAGCGTGGTCATCGCCGGGGTAATCACGCCGTCGCCGAAGAACAGCGATGCGCCGAAGATGCCGAGGATGCCGATGCGATACATCAGTTTCGGCGCCTTCTTGCCCAGCGCGCCCTGCGCCAACGCCATCAGCGCCATGATGCCGCCCTCGCCTTCGTTGTCGGCGCGCATGATGATGGCGACGTACTTCACCGTCACCACGAAGACAATCGTCCAGATGATCAGCGACAGCAGGCCGAGCACGGTGTCGTGGTTCACCGCCAGCTGGTAATGCGGGGTGAAGGCTTCCTGGATGGTGTACAGCGGGCTGGTGCCGATGTCGCCGAAGACCACGCCAAGCGCGCTCACCGCCAATGCGGCAAGCGGGCCGTGATGGCCATGCGCGGATTGCGAACCGGAATGCTCGTCTGCGGATGTGTTCATGGGATCGTGTCAGATCAGATCTGGACCGGAGCGCCGAGTTCGACCAGGCGATTGCCGGGAATATGGAAGAACGATGTCGCCGACACCGCGTTGCGATGCATCAGCGCGAACAGCTTGTCGCGCCAGATCGGCATGCCGCGACGGGCGCTGGCGACGATGGTTTCGTGGCTGGCGAAATAGGTGGTGTCCATCGGATCGAGGCACATCTGGCTGCAATCGGCCAGTTGCATCAGCGCGCGGGGCACGTCCGGCGTTTCGATGAAGCCGAACGAAACCTCGATGCGGTAGAACTCGTCGCCGATCGAACTGACCTTCAGGCGCTGGTCGCGATGGGCATGCGGCACCGTCAGCGTCTTCACGGTCAGGAAGATGTTGCGTTCGTGCAGCACCTTGTTGTGCTTGAGGTTGTGCAACAGCGCGTGCGGCACCATCGTCGGCTCGGCCGACAGGAAGATCGCCGTGCCCGGCACCCGCACCGGCGGAGCCAGCATCAATCCCGGCAGGAAGCTGTCGAGCTTGATGCCCTCCTTCTGCACTTCCGCGCGCAGCAGTTCGCGACCGCGGCGCCAGGTGCGCATCAGGGTGAAGATGATCGCCGCCAGCAGCAGCGGGAACCACGCGCCATCGAAGAACTTCACCGCGTTGGCGACCAGGAAGGAGAGGTCGACCACGAAGAACACCACGCACAGCGGCAACACCCACTTGCGTTGCTTCGGCCACAGGCGGTTGGCGACCAGCGCCAGCAGCAAGGTATCGATCAGCATCGTGCCGGACACCGAGACGCCGTAGGCGGTGGCCAATGCGGTGGACGTGCGGAACGTCATCACCAGCGCGATCACCGCGACCATCAGGAACCAGTTGATGCCGGGCACATAGATCTGGCCGATGGTGTCACGCGAGGTGTGGCGCACGAACATGCGCGGAATGTAGCCGAGCTGCATCGCCGAACGCGCGACCGAGAACGCGCCGGTGATGACCGCCTGCGAGGCGATGATCGCCGCCATCGTCGCCAGCACCACCATCGGCACCTGCGCCCAGTCGGGCACCGCCTGGAAGAACGGATTGCTCTTGGCGTCCGGGTTTTCCAGCAGCAGCGCGCCCTGGCCGAGATAGTTCATCACCAGGCAGGGCAACACGAAGAAATACCAGGCGGCGCGAATTGGTTTTGCGCCGAAGTGGCCCATGTCGGCATACAGCGCCTCGCCGCCGGTGACGGCCAGCACCACCGCGCCGAGGATGAAGATGCCGTGCCAGCCGTGCTCGACGAAGAAGCGCGCGCCCCACCACGGATTCAGCGCATGGATCACTTCCGGCGCGTCGACGATGTTGTGCACGCCGATCGCCGCCAGCGCCAGAAACCACACCACCATCACCGGCCCGAACACGCGCCCGACCTTGGCCGAACCGAAGCGTTGGCTGACGAACAGGCCGATCAGGATGACGATGGTCAACGGCAGGATGAAACTGTGCAGCGCCGGCGCCGCGACCTCGAGGCCTTCGACCGCCGACAGCGTGGTGATGGCGGGCGTGATCACGCCATCGCCGAAGAACAACGAGGCGCCGAAGATGCCGAGGATGCCGACCACGTAGAACGAGCGCGAGGTCTTGCCGAGCGTGCGCTGGGCCAGGGCCATCAACGCCATGATGCCGCCCTCGCCTTCGTTGTCGGCACGCATGATGATGGTCACGTATTTCAACGTCACCACGATCATCAGCGCCCAGAACGCCAGCGACAGCACGCCGAGCACGGTGTCGTGGTCGGGCGTCAGTCCGTAGTGCGGAATGAACGCTTCCTTGAGCGTGTACAGCGGGCTGGTGCCGATGTCGCCGAACACCACGCCGATCGCGCCCAGCACGAGGCCCGGCAGCCCACCGGGCGCCTGATGGCCATGACTGTTCTGCGGGTGTCCTGCGGGCTTGGTGTGGCCGTTCATTTCGGGAGGGAAACCGTCCAGGGGCGCATGGTACGCCGATGCCGTGATGGCGTCAGCGCAGCGCCTGCTGCAGGGCCTTGCGGATGATGGCCTCGACGGAATCGCCCTGGACGGCCACCGCCTTGACCATGCGCTCGGCTTCGGCCGGCTTGTAACCGAGCTGCTGCAGCGCGACCAACGATTCCGACTGCGGATCGGCCGGCCCCTGCAGCATCGGCGATGCCCCGACCCCGACGAGATCGGCGGCGCGATCGCGCAACTCCACCACCATGCGTTCGGCGGTCTTCTTGCCGATCCCGGGAATGCGCGTGAGCGCGGTGACATCGGAGGCCTGCAGCTGGCGCACGAATTCATCGACACTAACGCCCGACAGCACGGCGAGCGCGATCTTGGCGCCGATGCCGCTGACGCGCTGCACGTCGCGGAACAGGCGGCGCTCGCTCTCGGTGAGGAAGCCGTAGAGCGAAACGCTGTCTTCCTTCTGCGCGTAATGGGTGAACAGCACCACGTCCTTGCCGACGTCCGGCAGGTCGTAGAACGTGCTCATCGGCGCTTCCAGCTCGTAGCCGACGCCATGGACGTCGACCACCAGCCATGGCGGTTGTTTGTGGATGATGACGCCTTTCAGTCGACCAATCACTGCAAGATCCCCTTCACTCGTTGCCATCCGTGGCGGAACACCATTGACGAAACAACCCACGGCCCGGCCATCCATGGCCGGTCGTTCAGCGGCGCGCGAACCAATGGTTCGCAAACGCGCCGCTTCACCTCCTCGCCCATGCCTGGCGCACGCCGACACCCAGTCGCGCCGCGCTCGCGCGCACATGCGCATGCGTCACCGCGACGGCCAGCGCATCGGCGGCGTCGGCCTGCAACTTGCCTTTCAGATTCAGCATCGCGCCAACCATGTGCTGCACCTGTTCCTTGTCGGCGCCACCGCGCCCGACCAGCGCCAGCTTCACTTCCTTGGCGGCGTATTCGCTGACCTTGAGGCCGCGACTGACGCAGGCGGCGATCGCCGCCCCGCGCGCATGCCCCAGCTTCAACGCCGACATCGCATTGCGTGCGAGGAATACTTGTTCGATCGCCACTTCGTCCGGCTGCCATTCCACGATCAATTCGCCGAGGCGGGCAACGAGCTCGCCCAGGCGCTGCGGGAAATCCTCGGCGCCCAGCAGGTTGATCGCCGCGTGATGGACATGCGCGAGCTTGCCGTCCACCCCGACATCGATGATGCCGACGCCGGTGCGCTGCGATCCGGGATCGATGCCGAGGATGCGGACTGCGCCACTCACGCAGGCAATCCGGTGCGGATCGTCACTCCGGCAACTCCGCGTTGGAATAGACGTTCTGCACGTCGTCCATTTCTTCCATGCGCGCCAGCAGCTTGCGTACCTGGTCGGCGGTATCGCCGCTCACGGCGATGTCGTTGTCGGCGCGCAGGGTGACTTCGGCGAGATCGGGGGCGAGTCCCGCCGCGACCATCGCGTCCTTGACGTCGTTGAAGGCTTCGGGCGAGGTGATGACGTCGATCGCGCCGTCGTCGTACACCACCACGTCGTCGGCACCAGCCTCGATCGCGGCCTCGGTAACGCGGTCCTCGTCGGCGCCGGCGGCATAGCTCAATGCACCCAGCTTGCGGAACATGAAGGCGACCGAGCCTTCGGTGCCCATGTTGCCGCCGAACTTGGTGAAGGCGTGGCGGACGTCGGCGACGGTACGCACGCGGTTGTCGGTCAGGCAGTCGACGATCACCGCGACGCCACCGGGGGCATAGCCTTCATAACGGATTTCCTCGTACTCGACGCCTTCGAGTTCGCCGGTCGCCTTCTTGATCGCGCGCTCGATCACGTCCTTGCTCATGTTGGCGCCAAGGCCCTTGTCGATGGCGCTGCGCAGGCGCGGGTTGCTGGCGGGATCGCCGCCACCGGCGCGCGCCGCGACCGAAATCTCGCGAATCACCTTGGTGAAGATCTTGCCGCGCTGGGCATCGACAGCGTTCTTGCGCTGTTCGATCGAGGGACCACGACCCATGGATGCAACCGTATCGGGGAAAGCCGCGATTTTACTTGATTCGCTTCAGGCGATCGCCGCCAGCGCCGCCGTCTCCGCGAAACGCCCATCGCGGAGGAAGCAGGCAGCGAGGCTGGCCGCTTCCCGGGAGAAGATCAGGCCGGTGTGGCTGGCTTCGACCACGACATGGGCGGCGAGTCCCGGAATCCGGGTTTCCGCGAGCGCGACGGTACCGTCATGCGGGCCCTGCAATCGCGCGACCGCGCCGCCCAACCCGCGCGGCAGGTTGCCCGCGACCATCCCGACCTCGATGCCCGGTGGCAGGGTACCGGCGCCCCGCAGCAGCAATTCGCGGTGCTGTCCGATCAGGCCGCGCCCGCCGGGTACCCGCGATGCCACGCCATCGGCAGCCTGGCTTCCCGCCAGCGGCGATCCCAGGCACACCACCCGTCCCGCTCGCGCCCGAGCCGCGGCTTGCAGCGCCATCAATCCGCCAAGGCTATGCCCGACCAGATGCGTGCCCGGCTGGCGATCCAGCGCCCGCACGATCCGTGCGACGGCGTTCTCCGTGCTTTCCAGCACGCTGAAATAGCCCATCGGCGCGACATCGAAACCATCACGACGCAGGCGCGACGCGAACCACTGCATGGCCGGCGCGTGCATCCACAGACCATGCAGCAGGACGACGCGGGGACGCGGCATCAACGCTTGCCGAGCAGCTTGCGCAACCAGTCGTCGACCATGCGCTTTTCATAGCGCAGCGGATCGCTGTTTCCCGGCAGGCCGGGCGGGTTCATCGTGAACGCCAGGTCCAGCAGCTTGGCGTCCGCATCGGCCGCGGTCACGCCATTGCCGGACAGCCGGTAATGGAGATTGATGCGCGGCGGATACACATCGCGAATGACGCGAATCTGCTCGCCGCCCATGCGCGGAATGCATTCGCCGGCACGATCGATGTCGATGAAATGCACGTCGAGCTTGGCACCGGCAGGCAGGCTCTTCTCGGCGCGGTCACGGGTGTACTTCGCGAGATCGCGAACCCACTCGGTATCGCGGCCACCCGGCGCGAAGTCGCAGCTGTGTTCGCTGAAACTCGCGGGATCCGCCCACGACACGTTGACGCGGTCGTTGGCAGGCAGTTGCAACTGTTGCGGGCCGCGCGTCCCGGCCGTGGAAGCACAGGCGGCGAGCAACAAGGCGGGAAGTGCGACGGTCAGGATGCGCATGGCAGTCTCCACTCGGGGGATGTCGCCAGTATGCGCTTTCAGCCCATGTCCCGACGAAAGATGAATTCGAGGTCCCGTGCCGTTCCGACTTCGTACAGATACTCGCCGACCTTGTCGAAACCGTGGCGCTGGTAGAAGCGCTGGGCGCCGGGATTTTCGCTCCACACGCCGAGCCAGCACGACTTCGGGCCGTTGGCGGCGATCCAGTCCATCGCCTGCGCGAACAGGCGCGCGCCGTGACCTCCATTCTGGAGCCCGCGGCGCACGTACAGGCGCATCAGCTCCATGTCCCCCGGCTGCACATCGGCATGCGGCAGCTTGCAGGGACCGGCCATCACGTAGCCGACGGCACGCCCTTCGTCTTCCAGCAGCCAGGCCGCGCAGCCCAGTTCGTCCAGCTGCGCCGCATAACGTGCCGGATCGTACGTGGTATCGAGATAGTGCTGCAGGTCATCCGCCGTGTAGCAGTGACCGAAGGTGTCGTCGAAGGTGTCGCGCGACAACGCCGACAGCGTTTCGGCGTCGGCGGCGCTGGCGCGACGGATGATCACTTCTTCTCTTCGCGCACCTGGATGTGCACTTCCGCCAGTTGCTTGTCCGGCACTTCCGACGGCGCGCCGGTCATCAGGCACTGCGCGCTGGTGGTCTTGGGGAAGGCGATGACGTCGCGGATCGATTCGCTGCCGGCCATCAGCGCGGCGATGCGATCGATGCCGAAGGCGATGCCGCCGTGCGGCGGCGCGCCGTACTTGAGCGCGTCGAGCAGGAAGCCGAACTTCGCCTCCGCTTCTTCCGCACCGATGCCGAGCAGCTCGAACACCGCCGACTGCATCTTCGAGCTGTGGATGCGGATCGAACCACCGCCGATCTCGTTGCCGTTCAACACCATGTCGTAACCGCGGCTCACAGCAGTCTTGGCGTTGGCACGCAGGTCGTCGATCGAATCGACCGCGGGTGCGGTGAAGGGATGGTGGAGCGCGACGTAGCGCTGCTCCTCGTCATCCCATTCGAACATCGGGAAATCGGTGACCCACAGCGGCGCCCAGCCTTCGGCGACCAGGTTGAAATCCTTACCGGCCTTCAGGCGCAGCGCGCCCATGAAATCGCTGACGGTCTTGTAGCTGCCGGCGCCGAAGAAGGCGATGTCGCCATTCTTCAAGCCGATCGCTTCCAGCAACGCCTTGAAGGCATCGTCGGCGAAGAACTTGGCGATCGGGGAATTGACCGCTCCGGCTTCGTCCAGCTTGACGTAGGCCAGGCCCTTGGCGCCGAACTTGGCGGCATGGGCGGCGTATTCGTCGATCTGCTTGCGCGACAGCGCAGCGCCACCGGGAATGCGCAACGCGACGACGCGGCCGTCGGCATCGTTGGCGGCATCGGTGAACACCTTGAACTCGCTGCCCTTCACCAACTCGGCGACATCGACGAACTCGAGCGCAATGCGCAGGTCGGGCTTGTCGGAACCGTAGCGACGCATCGCCTCGGCATAGGTCATGCGCGGGAAGGTGCTCGCCAGTTCGACGCCGATCGTTTCCTTGAACACTTCGCGGATCATGTCTTCCACGGTGTCCTGCACGATCTTCTCGTCCACCCAGGCGAATTCCATGTCGAGCTGGGTGAATTCGAGCTGGCGGTCGGCGCGCAGCGCCTCGTCGCGGAAGCAGCGCGCGATCTGGTAGTAGCGGTCGAAGCCCGCCATCATCAGGATCTGCTTGAACAGCTGCGGCGACTGCGGCAGCGCGTAGAACTCGCCCGGATGCATGCGCGCCGGGACCAGGAAGTCGCGCGCGCCTTCCGGCGTCGCCTTGGTCAGGATCGGCGTTTCGATGTCCTGGAAACCGCGCTCGTCGAGGTAGCGGCGCAGGTTCGCGACCAGTCTGGTGCGTGTGCGCATCTTGCGCTGCATCTCCGGCGCGCGCAGGTCGAGATAGCGATACTTCAGGCGGATGTCCTCGCCCGGATTCTCGTGGTGGTGGAACGGCAGCGGCTCGGCCTTGTTCAACACCTCGATCTTCGTCGCGACCACTTCGACCTGGCCGGTGCGGATCTTGTTGTTCACCGACTCGCGCTTGCGAACCACGCCAGTGACCTGCAGCGCGTCCTCGTAGCCGATCTGCGCGGCGACGGCCAGGACATCGGCATTGCCCTCGGCGGACGACGGCTCGGCGACGATCTGGACGATGCCCTCGTGGTCGCGCAGGTCGATGAAGACCAGGCCGCCCATGTTGCGGGCGACGTCGGCCCAGCCGCACAGGGTCACGGTCTGGCCGATCAACGTCTCGTCGATCAGGCCACAGAAATGGTCACGCATGGAAACTCCGGGAAATCGGCTGCAAGCCCGGCCACGGTGCCGGGAACCGGTCATTTTAGCCCGTGGGACGCCCGGATCAGGAATCCGACGGTTTCGGCGCCGCGGGGGCCGGAGCCGGGGCTGGCGAACTGCCATCTCCCGCCAGGTTGCGCTTCTTGTCACCGTCCTTCTTGAAGTCGGTCTCGTACCAGCCACCGCCGGCAAGGCGGAAGCTGGGCGCGGTCAGCTTGCGCTTGACCGTATGCGCCCCGCATTTCGGGCAGGTGTCGGGATCGGGGTCGGACATCTTCTGCAGGCGGTCGAATTCGTCGCCGCAGGTGTCACAGACGAAGGCGTAGATGGGCATGGCTGAGGAAACAACTCGGACTGTGACCATTTTGGGGCCGCGCCCCGAAGTTTCAAGCCTGAACGGTACATCCCCCTGCTCCGCCGCCAAAAAACCGGGACGCACACCGCGACTTCGCCATCCACGCACTGAATACGTTTGCACGTGCGACCGGCACGGCCATGTGCATTCGCACATCCGGTGATAGTGCGAACAGCCTGCAATCAAGGCGCAAACGGGATCGGAGAACACGCGATGGCGCACGGGATTCGGATCGGATACGGCTTGTTGATCGCGACGTTGCTGGCCCTGTGGCCAAGCGGAAAGGCAAAGGCGGCGATCGACGCCTACAGCCTCGGCGCGCGCTACGACGGCACCCAGAGCAACATCACCTTCAAGGTCTATTCCTCGCGCGCCACGCGCATCGAGGTCTGGCTGTACAAGACGCCATCCGGTGCGCAGGAAGTCGCGCACTACGTCATGACCAAGGATTCGACCACCAACATCTGGTCGAAGACGGCATCGGTTTCCACGCTCCAGAACACCTACGGCATCACGGGACCCGTCTATTACGGCTACCGCGCCTGGGGTCCGAACTGGACCTACAGCAGCAGCTGGACCAAGGGCAGCAGCATCGGTTTCGTCAAGGACATCGATGCCGCCGGCAATCGCTTCAATCCGAACAAGTTGCTGCTGGACCCCTACACGCGCGAGATCAGCCAGGACCCGAATACGTCCAGCTGCAACGACGGCACGATCTACGCCAGTGGCGCCAGCTATCGCGCCATCGACAGCGGCGCCTGCGCGCCCAAGGGCATCGTGCTGGCGACCGACACCAGTTCGATCGGCACCAAACCCACCGGCGCGTTCAAGGACGACGTGGTGTACGAAGTGCACGTGCGCGGACTGACCATGAACGACACCAGCCTCCCGATCTACCAGCGTGGCACCTACGCCGGGGCGGCACAGAAAGCCTCGTACCTGGCTTCGCTCGGGGTGACCGCGGTGGAGTTCCTGCCCGTGCAGGAAACCCAGAACGACCAGAACGACATCGATCCCAATTCCGACACCGGCGACAACTACTGGGGTTACATGACCCTCAACTGGTTTGCGCCGGATCGCCGCTACGCTTTCGACAAGAGCGCCGGCGGCCCCACGCGCGAATGGAAGGCGATGGTCAAGGCCTTCCATGACGCCGGCATCAAGGTCTATGTCGATACGGTTTACAACCACACCGGCGAAGGTGGCCCGTGGGGCGGAACCGACGGTTTGACGGTGTACAACCTCCTGTCGTGGCGCGGCCTCGACAACCCGACCTATTACTCGCTCACCAGCGACTACCAGCATCCATGGGACAACACCGGGGTGGGCGGCAACTACAACACGCACAACCCAATCGCGCAGAACCTGATCGTCGATTCCCTCGCCTACTGGCGCGATGCGCTGGGCGTGGACGGCTTCCGCTTCGACCTGGCGTCGGTGCTGGGCAACACCTGCGAACACGGCTGCTACAACTTCGACAAGATGGATTCGGGCAACGCGCTCAATCGCATCGTCGCCGAACTGCCGCCCCGGCCCGCCAGCGGCGGCGCCGGCATCGAACTGATCGCCGAGCCGTGGGCCATCGGCGGCAATTCCTACCAGGTCGGCGGATTCCCCTCGGGCTGGTCGGAATGGAACGGCATGTACCGCGATGCCGTGCGTCAGGCGCAGAACAAGCTCGGCGTGGCCACGGTGACCACCGGCACGCTCGCCACGCGCTTCGCCGGCTCGTCCGACCTCTACGGCGACGACGGGCGCCAGCCGTGGAACTCGGTGAATTTCCTGGTGGCGCATGACGGATTCACCCTCAGCGACCTGTATGCCTACAACACCAAGCAGAACAGCCAGGCGTGGCCCTACGGTCCGTCCGATGGTGGCGAAGACAACAACAACAGCTGGGACCAGGGCGGCAGCGCATTGAACCAGCGACGCGCCACGCGCACCGGCATGGCCCTGATGCTGCTCAGTGCCGGCGTGCCGATGATGACCGGTGGTGACGAGGCATTGCGCACCACTTTCGGCAACAACAATCCGTACAACCTCGATTCGGTGGCGAACTGGTTGCTGTGGAGTCGTGACAGTTTCGAAAGCGATTTCCAGACCTTCACCCAGCGCATGATCGCCTTCCGCAAGACGCATCCGGCCCTGCGCCCGGCCACGTTCTATTCCGGCGTCGACAACAACGGCAACGTGATGGAACAGTTGCGCTGGTTCAAGCCCGACGGCGCGCAGGCGGATTCCGCTTATTTCAACGACGGCAACAACCACGCCATCGCCTGGCGCATCGACGGCAGCGAATTCGGCGATTCCGCCAGCGCGATCTACATCGCCTACAACGGCTGGTCGGCGCAGGTGAACTTCGTGCTGCCGTGGGCGGGCAATGGCAAGCAGTGGTATCGCGTGACCGATACCGCGACCTGGAACGAAGGCGCGAACACCGTGGCGGTACCGGGATCGGAAGCGCTGATCGGTGGCGAATATGCCACCTACGGCCTGGAGGCACGTTCGGTGCTGGTATTGATCGCCAAGTAAATACGGATGAGGCGGCGCCCGCGTCCACTTCGGTGCGCCGGGGTCGCAGGCGTGGCGTGTGTTAAGGGATATAAACAGGTATTGTGGGCCGTCGCGCCGATTCCGACGAAGGTCCTCTCGGCGCGACCACCGCTACAGGATATCCATACGCCATCTTCGGGAGGGGTCGCCATGGTTTCACTGTTCAAATCGCTCGTCTTCGCATCTTCACTCGCCCTGCTGGTTCCGGTCGCCGCATCCGCGCAGGTCCAGACCCGGGCCTATGCGCCGGAGAACCTGCGCACGCTCTCGCGCAACGACCAGATCCGCGTGATCAGCCTGGAATATTCCGAACAGGCGCGCGGCCGCAGCATCCCCGACGACCAGCTGCGCTTCTACCTCGACCAGGTCAATCGTTCGAACTGGACCTTCAGCCAGATCAAATCGGATATCGCCAAGTCCCTCGCCGGCAACGGCGGCGGGATTCCCGGCCCGGGTCCCGGCCCCGGCCCGATCAACCAGACCATCCGCTGCGAAAGCACCGGCAACCGCCTGAACACCTGCCGGACGCCATGGCAGGGTCAATCGCGGCTGGTCCGGCAACTCTCGAACAGCGGCTGCGAGCGCGGGCGCGGCTGGGATTCGCGCAACGGCGAAGTCTGGGTGAACCACGGCTGCCGCGGCGAGTTCGCGCGTGTCGCCAGCAACTACTCGGTGACCTGCTCCAGCCACGGGTCGCGTCCGACCACCTGCGCCTGGGATCGCAACCAGGGACACCCCTATGTGCTGCAGCGCCTGTCCAACTCGGCCTGCACCGAAGGACGCACCTGGGGCTACAACGCCCGCCAGGGCCTGTGGGTGAGCGGCGGTTGCCGCGCCCGGTTCGGCGCGCGTTGAGGACGGGCGCATGAAGACCGACAAGATTGTCGCGGCGGTCATCGTCGCGCTCGGCCTGGCTGCCGGCGGCTGGTTCATGTCGAAGGGACTGGCCGGTCTCCGCACCGGTGATCGCTACGTCTCGGTGAAAGGGTCCGCCGAAAAAGTGGTGGATGCCGACCTCGTCGTCTGGCCGCTGGCGCATACCGTGAGCGGCAACGACCTCGGCGAAGTGCAGCGCGGACTGGAAACCAACACCACCGCGATCCGCGATTTCTTCAAGACGGCCGGTTTCGGCGACGACGAAATCGTCGTCGCGCCGGCCAGGCTCGAGGACCGCTGGGCCTATTCCTACGGCGAGAACAAGCCACCGGAGCGCTATCGCTATTCCACCACCGTGACCCTGCGCACCACCAAGGTCGCGAAGGCGATGCAGGCATTGCGCCGCACCGGCGACCTGCTCGCCAAGGGCGTGATGCTGGGTGGCAACGGCGGCGAAGGCGAGTCCTCGAGCGGACCGGAATTCGATTACACCAAGCTCAACGACATCAAGCCGGCATTGATCGCGGAAGCGACCGCCAATGCACGCAAGTCCGCGGAACAGTTCGCCAAGGACAGCGGCGCGCGCATCGGCGGCATCCGCACCGCCAACCAGGGCGTGGTCGACATCAGCAACCGCGATGCCGGCAGCCCGCAGGTGAAGAAGGTGCGGGTCGTAAGCACCGTCGAATATTTCCTGAAAGACTAAGGCGATGAACGCACGCATCGCCGCGGCGATCGTCGCCGCGCTGGCATGGGCTGCACTGCTGTTGCAGCTGTTCCTGTCGTTGCGCCTGTCGATCGACAACGGCAACGGCGTCGCCCACGGCCTGTGGATGTATCTCGCCTACTTCACCGTGCTCACGAATCTCCTGGTGGCGATCACCGCCACCGTTGCCGCACGCCGCAGCGACGGGGGACGCGACCTGCAATGGCGCGGCTGCGCGGTCGCATCGATCGTGCTGGTCGGGCTCGGCTACCACCTACTGCTGCGAAACATCTCGACGCCGACCGGACTGGATTGGCTGTCCAACGCGCTGCTGCACTATGCCGTTCCGCTGGCCGCACTGGCATGGTGGCTGCTGCTGCCGCCACGCCGGCACATCACCGCGAACGCACCGTTGCAATGGCTGCAATGGCCCTTGCTTTATGCGGTATATGCCTTGATTCGCGGTGCGATCACCGGGTTCTATCCCTACCCCTTCATCGATGTGCCGGCGCTCGGAATCACCCGCACCCTGATCCATTGCGCCGGACTGGGCGTGGCGTTCCTCGCGCTGGCCTACCTGCTGCGCGCACTGGCCCGCCTGCGCGCCTGACGCACAGGCCGAGCCTCACTCGTACAAGGCCAGCAACTCGCCTTCGGCGTCCTCGAGTTCGCCGCGCAATTGCATCTGGGTGCGACCGATGTCGGCGACACGCGCACCATCGGAATACACCGCCGGATCAGCGAGCTGGGCATCGCATTCGGCGAGCTTCTCTTCCAGCCGTGCGACTCGCGCCTCGGCCTGTGCCAGCTTGTGGGGGTTGATCTTGCTGACCGGCTTCTTGGCGACAGGCGCAGGTACGGGCGCCGGTGCCGGCGCGGCTTCCTTCTTGGCTTCGGGCTTCGCTTCGCCCGCTGCGGGGCGCGAACGCAACCACGCCGCGTAATCGTCGAGATCGCCATTGAACGGTTCGACCTCGCCATCGTGGACGCGCCAGAACTGGTCGCAGACCAGGCCGATCAGGTGGCGGTCATGGCTGACCATCACGATCGCGCCGTCGAAATCGCTGAGCGCTTCGGCCAGCGCTTCGCGCATCTCGAGATCGAGGTGGTTGGTCGGTTCGTCGAGCAACAGCAGGTTAGGCTTGCGCCACGCGATCAGCGCCAGCGCCAGTCGCGCCTTCTCGCCGCCGGAGAAGTTGTCGATCACTTCGAACGCGCGATCGCCGACGAACTGCCAGCGACCGAGGAAATTACGGAAGTCCTGGGTCGCGGTGTTCGGCGACAGTTCCTTGAAGTGATCGATCGGCGAGGTCCCGGCGACCAGCGATTCCACCGTGTGCTGGGCGAAGTAACCGATGACGAGATCGGGATGGGCGATGCGTTCGCCGGACATCGGCGCCAGATCGCCGACCAGCGTCTTCACCAATGTCGATTTACCCGCGCCGTTCGGACCGAGCAGACCGATGCGATCACCCGCTTCCAGCGCGAAGCCAACGTCGGACAGGATCTTCGCCCCGGCGCCGTAACCGGCATCGACGTGGCGCAGCGACAGCAGCGAGTTCGGCATCCGCGCCGGTTCCGGGAAATCGATGTGGATGCCGCGCTCGGCGCGCACCGCCTCGGTTCCGGTGAGCTTCTCCAGTCGCTTCATGCGGCTTTGCGCCTGGCGCGCCTTGCTGGCCTTGGCCTTGAAGCGATCGATGAACTTCTGCAGGTGCGCGCGCTCGACCTGCTCCTTCTCGAAGGCGATCTGCTGCTGGCGCAGATGCTCGGCACGCTGGCGCTCGAACGCGGTGTAGTTGCCGACGTAGAGCTTGGCCTTGCCGTCGTGCAGATGGAGGATGTGGGTGGTGACGTTGTCGAGGAATTCGCGGTCGTGCGAAATCACCAGCAGCGTGCCGTCGTAACGGCGCAGCCAGTCTTCCAGCCACACCACGGCATCGAGATCCAGGTGGTTGGTCGGTTCGTCGAGCAGCAACAGGTCGCTCGGCGTCATCAGCGCGCGCGCCACGTTCAGGCGCACGCGCCAGCCGCCCGAGAAGTCGGAGACCGGGCGATCGTGCGTCGTCGCCGGGAACCCGAGACCATGCAGCAGGCGACCGGCGCGGGCGTCGGCGTCGTAACCGTTGAGCTCGGCCAGGCGATGGTGCGCCTCGGCGACCGCCTCCCAGTCCTCGTTGATCATCGCCTCGCGCTCCATGCGCACGGCGTCGTGCAGCGAGACATCGCCCGACAGCACGAAGTCGAGCGCGGGATCCGGCAGGTGCGGCGTTTCCTGGGCGACGCTGGCGATGCGCGCCTTGCCGGGGAGATCGAGGTCGCCCTTGTCGGGCTCGACGTCACCGAGCAATGCCGCGAACAGGGACGATTTGCCGGCGCCATTGCGGCCGACCACGCCGACGCGATACCCGGCGTGGAGGGCCAGGTCGACGTCGGACAGCAGCAGGCGTTCGCCCCGGCGCAGGGCGAAGTTACGAAAGGAAATCATGCAGCCATTTTACCCCGCCCACGTTCCTGCTGCGCTCGCCCCGCGGTCCGCGTGCGGTGCTCGCAATGCTCATGTACTACTCGTACGCTGCGCTTGCTGCGCTCCACCACGAACCGCAGGCCTTCGCTCGCGACGGAACGTGACGGTCCGACTGCTTCTTAGTCCTTGTCGGGATCGTCAACCTTGAATGGATTGCTCTTGCTCGGCGCGGTCGGCAGCGGCGGACGCGGCAGCACGGCATCGCTGTTCGCGGCCTGCCACAGCATCGCCGCCAGCACCGTCGCGGCCTGGCGCACGTCGTCCGGCGGGGCATGGTCGAGGGTGTCGATGTTCGAGTGGTGGACGCGGCTGCCGTAATCAAGCGGATCCTGGATGAACTCGAAGCCCGGCAGCCCGACCGCCTGCATGTACTCGTGGTCGGTGCCGCCGGTGCGGCTGGTGACCACGGTGCCCGCCCCCATGTCGGCGAACGGACCCAGCCATTTCTTCAGCAGCGGCTCGGCCGCCACGTTGTTCTCGGCGTAGATGCCGCGAATCTTGCCGGCGCCGTTGTCGAGGTTGAAATAGGCCTTGAGCTGGTCGTAGTCGGCGCCCTTGGTGATCGGGAACTGCGTCGTCCATTTGACGAACTTGTCGACGCCGTAGGCGTTGCGGTCGACCGGGCGGGTGGCGAGATGCTTCTCGATGTAGGCGATCGAGCCGAGCAGGCCCTGCTCCTCGCCCGACCACAGCGCGAAGCGGATCGTCCGCTTCGGCTGCACGCCGAGGCTCTTGATGATACGCGCGGCCTCGATCACGATCACGCTCGGCACGCCGTCGTCGGTCGCGCCGTCGCCTGCGATCCAGCTGTCGAAGTGGCCGCCGGCCATCACGTAGCCGGACTTGGGATCGCTGCCGGCGATGTCGGCGATCAGGTAATCGGCGGTGGTGTCCGCATCATTGGTATGCGCGGCGATGGCGAGGCTGATCACCGGTGGCTTGCCCGTGGTCTCCAGTCGCGCCAGGCGGCGATAGTCTTCCGACGACAATTCCATGAACGGCAATTCGAGCCGCTTGGCCGGATCGATGTTGTACCCCTCGCCGCTGACCAGGCTGTTTTCGCGATAGCTCTTGCGCACCATCGCGACCGCGCCTTCGGCCTTCAGGAATTGCGAGAGTTCGCGCGCGAACGACACCTGCTTGGTGAAGCCCTTGTAGGGCTCGAGCTCGTCGCTCGGCAGGTCGTACTTGTCGAGATCGGCGAGATCCTTGCTGTCGAGGCGATGGAATTGCCCCTTCTCCGACTGGCTGGCCTCGCCCGGCAGGCTGACCAGCACGATCTTGCCGGCAAGCTTGCCGCGCCACTTCTCGAAGTGTTCCTTCTTGCTCATCGGCGCCAGGATCACCGGCGCGGTGATGGTGCCATTGGTCGGCGGCGTCCACGCCACCGGGATCGCGCGCATCGTGATCGCGCGCGGCTGCACCACCCTGGCGTCCCAGGAGTCGAGGTTCCAGTTGACGCCGAACGGATACGACTCCTTGTGGACGTTGCTCAATCCATACGTGCGGAACTTGCCCAGCGCCCAGTCGGCGGCCTTGTCGAAATTCTCGGAATTGGTCAGGCGCGGCCCGATGCCGTCCATCAATTCCGAAGCATTGGCCATGGCCTGGCTGTGGCTCAGGCCTTCATTGATGATCTTCGCGATCTGCGCATCGGTGGCGTCACCGGGCGCTGCCTGCAAAGGGCGTGCAAGGAGAAACAACGTGGTGGCGACGGCAAGGAGTTTGCGTTGCATGTGTGCGTTTCCTTCGGGGGATCGTGTCATTTCGCCGGCGCTTCGACCGGCACCTTGGGCAAATCGGCGGGCAACTTCGCATCCGGGCGCGCGACGCGATACATCTCCCATGCAATCACCCGCGACAGCGCGCGACGATCGCTGCCGATGACGTAGAGATCGCCGTGGGTGCGATCGGGCACGAAGCGGAAATCGGTCTTGGCGCCCACCGACTTCATCGCGGCCTCGAGCTTGCGCGCGGCGCCATCGAGATAGAACGTGTCGGCGGTGCCGACGATCAGGTGGACCTTGCCGTCGAGATCGGGCTTGAGCGTGTTCCATTGCGTGGTGATGCGATGGGCGACGTCGTAGTGATCGCGCCAATAGGCGACGACTTGCGGATCGACCGCACCGGTACGGCGATCGAACATCTGCATCGGCCGGCCATCCGTGCCGCGCGGCGAAAACACCCATTCGAACGAAGCCATCTGCCCGCCGACCGGGCCGGTCACTTCCTCGAGCTTGGCGAACTGCTCGAAGCTGGCGATCACCTTGGCGTGGTCGCGCACCAGCGGAATTTGCGATCCGTCCGCACGGCGATAGACATTCGCATTGGGCGCGTAGAGATCGGCACCGGTGAAATCGTGGAAGTCGCTGGGATCGGGCGAGGTCGGCCAACCGCCACCGAAGACCTTGGGGTAGCGCACCTGCAGCCACAGCGATGCCCAACCGCCCGAAGAATGCCCGGTGACGAAACGGCTCGCCGGCTTGCCATCGGTGCGATAGTCGCGATCGACTTGCGGAATCAGCTCTTCGGTGAGCGCAGCGCCCCAGGGCCCGTTGTTCACCGAGTCGGCGAATTCATGCGTGCCGGTCGCGCTCGATTCGTCGAGGAAGACCCAGATCATCGGCGGTGTCTCGCCCTTCTCCATGCTGGCCGATGCCGATGCGGCGGGATATAGCGAATTGCGCAGGTTGCCGCCGAAACCGTGGGTGGAATAGGCGATCGGATAACGCGTCTTGCCCGTGTCGTAACCGGGCGGGAGCACCACCCAACCGCGCATGTGGATCGGGCGACCCCAGAACGCACTGAGTTTCGGGCTGACGATGTCGAGCAGCTTCACGTGCGGCTTGGCGGCCAGCACCTGCGTGCGCATCACCTCCGGCATGCCCTTCGGCAGATCCCAGTAGTCCCCTGGCGCCGCTTCGCGCTGGTCGAGCATCAGCAATGGAAGATCGCCACCCTTGCCGAGGGTGATCTTCTGCGGCGTGCTGGAGATGTCATCGCTACTGCCGCCGTAATTGTTGTCGCGCGCGGTATCGAGTACTGCCTGGATGTAGTAGTCGCCCGCCGGCAATGCCGCGAGTCCGGTCGGATACGCCACCGTTTCGGTATCGACCACGAAAGCCTTGCCGGCATCGAGCCCCGGCACGTCCATGCCAATCAGCGCACCGTTGCTGCGTCCAAAGGGGCTGACCTCGACCTGGGTGACCTTGCCGTCCTTCGCGGCCTTCTCGGCTTCCGCGGCCGGTTGCAGGCTGACCAGCAGGCGACCCGATGCCGCAGCACTCCCTGCGGGCAACTCGACGCGCAGTGGCGTCCCGGCAAGGGCGGATTGGCTGGCAACGATCAGCGCAAGCGCCAGTGCATGGCGCGGCATCGATTTCGACATGGCACGACTCCCCGGGGATGAATTCCCCGAGTGTGCGCCGGGAGATGGCCTGCGGCATATGCCACAGGTCACCTCCCCTTGTGCCGATAAAGCAGGCTAGGCTCCACGGAGGAATTCATGCTTTGGGAGCGACCATGAAGCGCATTTGCTTGCTTGCACTGCTGTTGTTCGCCGCTCCTCTCATCGCGCGCGAACCGGGAAAGCTCCCCGCGAACCCTGCCATTGACGCGCACGTCGAAAAGCTGATGGCGCGCACCGGCGCCAAGGGCTTGGCCATTGCCGTCATTGATCGCGGCAAGGTGACCTACGTCAAGGCCTACGGCGCGAGGAATGCGAAAGGCGAACCGCTGCGCACCGACACGATCATGTACGCCGCGTCAATCACCAAGGCGGTGTTCGCCTATACGGTGATGCGGCTAGTCGATCAAGGGCGCATCGATCTCGATACACCGATCGCCGCCGACCTCGACAGGCCGTTACCCGATTACGACACCGAGGCGATCCATCCCCACAAGTACGGTCCGTACAAGGACCTCGCGGGCGATGATCGCTGGAAGAAGATCACCCCGCGCATGGTGCTGACCCATTCAACGGGCTTCCTCAACTTCTACTGGCTCGAGCCCGACGAGAAACTGCGCATCCATTTCGAGCCGGGTTCGCGCTTCAGCTATTCGGGCGAAGGGATGATCCTGCTGCAGTTCGCGATCGAGAACGGCCGCAAGTCACAGGGCTTGGGCATGGATGTCGGGGATCTGGCGCGGGAGAACGTGTTCGCGCCGCTCGGCATGAAACGCAGCTCGCTGATGTGGCGTGCGGACTTCGCGGGCAATCTCGCCGATGGCTGGAACGACAAGGGCAAGCCGCGACCACACGACGAGCGCTCGAAGGTTCGCGCTGCCGGTTCCATGGACACCACCATCGACGATCTTTCCAAGTTCGCCGCCGCGCTCGTGAGCGGTACGGGTCTGTCGCACGCCTCGCGAGCGGAGATGGTCAAACCGCAGTTGCATATCGGAACGCGGACGCAGTTCCCGACCATGCAAAACGACCTGCCCCTCGACCAGCAGCGCAAGGACCTGTATGCCGGGCTCGGCGTGGTCGCATTCGATGGTCCGCAAGGACACGGATTCTTCAAGGGCGGCCATGACGAGCAGACCGGCAACACGCTCGTCTGCGTCGAAGCGCAAGAGCGCTGCGTGCTGGTCCTTGCCAACGACGTGCGCGCCGAAGCCGGCTTCGCCGACCTGGTGCGCTTCATCCTTGGCGACACCGGCGTGCCTTACGAATGGGAATACGGCGACCAGGCCGGCAAGTCGAATTGAATGCAAGCCGACGCCGCTTCGCGGCGTGGCTTGATTCAGGCGTTCCTTACTGCTTCGGCGACCAGCGCACGCTGAACATCAGCGTGCGACCGGCCTGGTTGTACCAGCGCGCGGTTTCATAGGCCTTGTCGAAGATGTTCTGCGCCGTCAGTTGCAGCGTCCAGGCCGTGTCCGGGCGATAGGCCAGGCGCAGGTCGCTGGTGGCGTAACCGCCCATGCGCACCTTGTTGGACGGATCGTCGAAACGGTGGCTGGCGGCATTGATCGATGCACCGACGCTCCACTTGCCGAACTTGCGATCGGCGTCGATGCGTCCCATGCGCTGCGGACGACGGTTGAGCAGGTTGTCGTAGTCGGCGCCCACCGTGCGGTTGCGTGGATCGATCACACTGGCGGTCGCGTTGATGTCCCACTGCGCCAGCGTGGTGCCCAGCGAAGCTTCGACGCCATCGACGCGCGCACGCTGGATGTTGTCGGGCATGCCCCACGGGCTGCGCGGCGAAGTCAGGAACGGATTGAACGCGATCAGGTCGTGCAGCTCGTTGCGATAGGCATGCACGCTCCAGCGACCCCAGCCCTGCGAACCGTCGACGCCGAGTTCGATGCTGCGCGAGGTTTCCGGACGCAGGTTCGGATTGCTGAAACCGGGATAGTAGAGATCGTTGAAGGTCGGCGCGCGGAAGGCGGTGCCGTAGCTCGCGCTCACGCGCAGCGCCTTGGTGATGTCCCAGCCCCAGGCGACGTGGCCGGTATCGTGCTTGCCGAACTGGCTGTTGTCCTCGTGGCGCGCGCCCAGCTGCAGATGCTGCGAACCGAAGTCGCCGCGCCAATCGGCGAACACGGCGTGCGTATTGCGACGCGTGGCATCGAAGACGGTGTCGCTGGCCAGCGAATCGCGCTGCCAATCGACGCCGACGGTGGCGAGATTGGTGCGCGTGCCGATGTCGGCCTTGAGGCTGGCGGTGTCGCGGCGCGTGTTGATGTAGCCCGCGAAACCGTAGCTGCCATAGTTCTTCGACTGGTCGTCGTTGCGGCCGGCATTGAGGTCGAACGCCAGCCACGCCAGCGGCGCGTACTGCACGTGCGCGCCAGCGACCTGCTGCACGATCTTGCTGCGATTGGCCCAGGAGCCGTCGTACTCGTTGTCGCCCTCGATGCGCATCACGCGGGCATCGGCCTTCCAGGCATCGTTGAAGCGGTAGCCGAGCGCGACGTTGGCGGAACGGTTGCGATAGCCATCGCGATCGGGCTCATACGTGCCACAGCCGGCGAAAGTGATCGGATCGCCATTGCAGGCGTTGAAGCCGCGGGTGCGGTCGTAGCCGACGTTGGCGGAATACCACAGGCCACCGTGGCGACCGTCGATGCCGGCGTCGCCCTTCCAGGTGTCGTAGGTGCCGAAGGACACGCCAACATGCGGCGCCACGCCATCGGCATTGGGACGACGGGTGAAGATCTGGATCACGCCGCCCATCGCTTCCGATCCGTACAGCGACGACATCGGGCCGCGCACGATTTCGATGCGCTCGATCTGCGACACCGGGATGTCGGTGAGCGCGGCGAAACCGGCCGAGACCGAGCCGACCTTCACGCCATCGATCATCACCAGCGTCTGGCCGTTGCCCGTGCCGCGCATGAAGACCGCCGAGACCTTGCCTTCGCCGCCCTGGTTGTAGATGGCGAGACCGGGCTGGCCGCGCAGTAGTTCCGGCAGCGACGACGGCTGCAGGCGTTCGATGTCGGCGCGGGTGATGGTGGTGCTGGCGGCGAGCGAGGCCGGGCCGCGTTCGCTGCGGGTGCCGGTGACGCTGACGGTGCCGAGATCGCTCTGGTCGGCCTGCTGTTGCGCGAATGCCGGCGACGCGGCAATGGCCAGCGCGATGGCGAGCACGCGCGGGGAAAGGGTTTGGTTGGATGGCATGTTGGCTCCTGCTCCGCGCCTGCCCGCGCGGAGAAAGTCGATGGAAACGACATGCAGGAGCGCGTAACGGACACGCGGACTGGCCGCGATCACCGCCACCATGCCCACCGCATGTCCGGGAATGCTTCGGCCGGTCTCCGGGCTCGCGAGCGTTGCGGAACGGCGCCTTCCCATGCTCGAAGCACAGTGGCATTCGCCTGTCCTGAACCCTTGAGGGTTCTGCTCGCCTACCGTTGCGGGGGCAGCTCCGGAATTTCACCGGATTCCCGTTTCAACCGCTCGCGCGGTCACCGAGGCCCGCACAGTCTACCCGATCGCCGCCGGCTACACTGGGCGCTGGCAACGCTGCACACTCCGGACCCATGAGCCTGCAACTGCATATCGACCTCGCCCGCTGGCTGCGCGATCGCCTCGACGACGGCACCTCGCGCGAGATGGTGATGGCCTCGATGCTCGGCACCGGCTACGACGCCAAGACCACCGAACAAGCCTGCGCGCTCGCCTTCGACACGCCGGCAAAGCTCGACGAAATCATCGCCAAGCAGGCCAAGGCCGCCGAAAACGCCAAGCCCGCCGCCACCTGGGCCGAGGAATTCACGCCCGCGCATCCGATCCCGATGGCGGAAGCGCGCAATCGCGTCCCCGCCGATCATGGCGACATCCAGATCGTTGCGCGCTCCGGCCGTCCCTACGTGCTGGCGCTGGCGAACTTCCTCACCGCAGACGAATGCCACGAACTGATCGAATACGCGCGCGGCCGCATCAGCCGCGCCACCGTGGTCAACAGCGTCGATGGCGGTGACCTGGTGGACGAGCGTCGCACGAGCGAACTGGTGATGCTGCGTCTGGCCGAAACGCCGCTGATCGATCGCATCGACAAGCGCATCGAGGCGCTGACCGGCATCCCGGTGCCGCACGGCGAAGGCCTGCAGGTGATGCGCTACACGGTCGGCGCCGAATACCAGGCGCATTACGACTATTTCGATTTCGCCTCGCCCGGCGAAGCCATGCACCTCAAGTTCGGCCAGCGCGTCGCGACGCTGGTGATGTATCTCAACGATGTCGAGGGCGGCGGCCAGACCACCTTCCCCAATGGCGACATCGAAGTGGTGCCGCAAACCGGCAACGCGGTCTATTTCGCCTATACCGATCGCGAAGGCCGCAGCGACACCATGTCCTTCCACGGCGGCGCGCCGGTGACCGCGGGCGAGAAGTGGATCGCCACCAAGTGGATGCGCGAGCGCCCGTACCATTCCTGAGGACTTCGCGATGCCGAAGAAATCGAAACCGTTCCACCCCACCATCGCCACGCTCGACCTGCGCGCGGCGCGTCCCACCCAGATTTCCGTCGGCATGGCCGAAGTGGACGACAAGCGCCGCGAGTGGCAGAAACTCGGACGCAACAAGCGCCAGGAGATGATCGGTTCGCACGTCTTCCCCGGCGTGCTCGGCCCGGATCGACAGATCTACATCGTCGACCACCACCATCTTGGTTTGGCGATGCTGCTCGACGGCATCACCACTGCAACGGCGATGATCCAGCGCGACTTCTCGATGCTGGAAGGATCGGTGTTCTGGCGGACGATGGAATATTTCCGCTGGGCCCATCCCTACGATCGCGACGGCCATCGCGTCGCCTTCTCGGAAATCCCGGAATCCCTGCACGAGATGCAGGACGATCCCTATCGCGCGCTGTCCGCTTACGTGCGCACGCATGGCGGTTATGCCAAGGATGCCTTGCCCTATTCGGAATTCCTCTGGGCCGATTTCTTCCGGCCGCAGTTCAAGCTGAAGAAATCGCGCCCGGCCAAGGCCGACATCAAGCGCGCGGTGGAGCTGGCGCAACAATCCGATGCGTCCTACCTGCCCGGCTGGAGCGGACCGCACCACGCGTGAACACGACGCCCGCTGCTTCCGGCTTGCGCGGCGACGTCATTGCCGGATTGTCGGTCGCCGCATTGCTGGTGCCGGAAGCGCTGGCCTACTCCGGAATCGCCGGCCTGCCGCCCAGCGCGGGCGTCATCGCATTGCTGGTCGGCCTGCTGGTGTACGGCGTGCTCGGCCAGAGCCGCTTCGCCATCGTTTCCGGAACGTCATCGGCGGCGGCGTTGCTCGCGGCCGATATCGCCGCGGCGCATTCGGCCGTCGATCGCACCGCGTTCGCAGCCACGCTGGTGATCGCCACCGGCATCTGCTTCGCAATCGCGGCACTGCTCAGGCTGGGCGGATTGTCGAACCTGATCGCGCGACCGGTCCTGCGCGGCTATGCCGCCGGACTCGCCTGTGTCATCGCCATCAAGCAATGCGCGCATCTCGTGCAGGTTCCGTCGACGCAAGCGCAACCGTTGATGATGTTCGCGGAACTGCTGCAGGGATATTCGCGCTGGGCGTGGCCGAGCCTCGCCACCGGCATCGCGGCACTCGCATTGCTGTTCGCATTCGCACGCCTGCGCAAACTGCCGGGCGCATTCGTCGTCGCCGCGGTCGGCATCGCGTTGTCGCCATGGTTGTCCGCGCATGGCGTCGCATCGGTCGGCCCGTCGACGCTGCTGCCGACATTCGCCGCGCCTGCGTTGCCGCCTGCAGGCGAATGGCTGGGCACGCTGCAACTCGGCGCCGCATTGGTGCTGGTGCTCTACGCCGAGTCCTACAGCGCGATCACCGCAGCGGCGATGCGCCACGGCGATCCGGTGCAGCGCAATCGCGACCTGTTCGCACTCGCCGTCGCCAACGTTGCGTCGGGCGCGTTGCGCGGACTGCCGGTCGGCGCCGGCTTCACCGCCACCAGCGCCAATGACGATGCCGGTGCGCAGTCACGCCGTGCCGGACTCTTCGCGGCCCTCGCCAGCGCGATCCTCGTCATCGTCTGTGCGCCGCTGATCGCGCGCATCCCGCTGCCGGTGTTGGCGGCGATCGTCATCCATGCCGTCTCCGGCGCCTGGGCGCCTTCGGCGTTCCGGCCCTATTTCCTGTGGCGGCGCGATCGCCTGTTGCTGATCGCCGCGGCGATCGCGGTGCTGGTGTTCGGCATCCTCAACGGCCTGCTGATCGCCGTCGTGCTCAGCATCGTGCTGTGGCTGCACCAGGTCTCGACGCCGCGCCTGAGCGTGCTCGGGCGCCTGCCCGGCAGCCACGATTTCGTCCGCATCGACCAGCATCCCGATGCCCGCGCCGTTCCCGGCTGGTTGGTGCTGCGTCCCGAGGAACCGCTGTTCTTCGGCAATGCCGCGGCGATGTTCGATGTCGCCCACACCCGCGTCCTCGAGGCTCACGGCATCCACACCGTGGTGGTGAGCCTGGAAGCCTCCTCCGACCTCGACGGCACCTCGGTGGAAGTGCTCGGCAATTTCGCCACCTGGTTGTCCAACCGCGGCATCGGGCTGCGGATCGCCCGCCCGCGCCAGCGCATCGTCGACCTGCTGGACCGTGCCCGCCTGCCGGACCTGCCGCCCGCGGACCTGCGCTACTGGAGCGTGGATGACGCAGTCCACGATTGATTCGTGTGAAACCGTTTACGCGATTCGTTGAAAATGCGTTAAAAAGGAATAACGTCATGCCTGCAGATGCAATTGACGCACTGCAACATCAATGTTAATTCTGCGTTAACTCAAACAAGGAGGTCACCCATGACCCGTCTTTCCCTGCTTTCCGTGGCCATTGCCGCCAGCCTTGCCAGTCCGCTGGCCGCCTTCGCCCAGACCGCTGCCCCGGCCGCGCCGGCAGCCCAGGCCGACAAGAGTGATCTCGACAAGGTCGTGGTCACCGGCACCCGTACCAGCACCCGCACCGTCGTGACCTCGCAGTCGCCGATCGACATCGTCTCGGCGGAAACGCTGAAGGCCACCGGCACCTCGGAGCTCGCGACCGCATTGTCGCGCGTGCTGCCGTCGCTCAATTTCCCCCGCCCGGCCCTGACCGATGGCACCAGCGCGATCCGCCCGGCGCAGCTGCGCGGCCTCGCGCCCGACCAGGTGCTGGTGCTGGTCAACGGCAAGCGCCGTCACACCTCCTCGCTGCTGAACATCAACGGTTCGGTGGGTCGCGGCTCGGCGCCGGTCGATCTCAACACCATTCCGATGTCGGCCATCGACCATGTCGAAGTGCTGCGTGACGGTGCGTCGGCGCAATACGGTTCCGACGCCATCGCCGGCGTCGTCAACGTGATCCTGAAGGGCGCCGATCACGGCGGCAGCCTGTCCTATTCGCAGGGCAAGACCGCCGAAGGCGATGGCGAACGTGTCGAAGTCGCCGGTGACGCCGGCTTCAAGTTCGCGGGAGAACGCGGCTCCGTCCATCTGTCCGCACAAGTGAACCGGCAGGAACACACCAATCGCGCAGGCCCGTACCAGGGCGCGCCGTCGCCCGCGCAGGCGGCGGTCGGCCAGACGGCCTTCATCTTCGGCGAGCCTTCGGTTCGCGCCCACGCAATCTCCGTGAACAGCAGCTTCAAGATCAACGACAAGATCGAGCTGTACGGCTGGGGCACGGCGAGCAACCGCAACATCACGTCCTACGCGTTCTTCCGCGCACCGGGCAGCGCCAACAACGTTCCCGCGGTCTATCCGCTCGGCTACGTGCCGGAGATCAACAACATCTCCAAGGACAACTCGGCTGTGCTGGGCGCACGCGGCACCCTCGGCAACGACTGGGATTGGGACCTGAGCTACAACTACGGTTACAACCACCTCGATTTCTATACCCGCCATACCCTCAACGTCGGCCTTGGCACGGCTTCGCCCACCCAGTTCTACGACGGCGCGCTGGAAACCACCCAGAACGTCGTGAACCTCGACCTGCGCAAGCAGTTCAACATCGGCGCCGCATCGCCGCTGAGCGTCGCCTTCGGCGCCGAATCGCGCTACGACAAGTGGAACCAGTCGCCGGGCGAATACCTCTCCTACGCCGCGATCAACCCGAACAGGCCAGGTGCGCAGGGCTTCGGCGGTTTCGCGCCGTCGGTGTCCGGCCATTACCACCGCCGCAGCTACGCCGTGTACGCCGATGCCGAAACCGACATCACCAGCAAGTTCAGCGCGGACGCGGCGGTGCGTTACGAGCACTTCAGCGACTTCGGCAGCAAGACCTCGGGCAAGCTCTCGGCGCGCTACGCCTTCACTCCGAACTTCGCCTTGCGCGGCACCGTCTCGACCGGATTCCGCGCACCGTCGCTGGCACAGCAGTATTTCCAGACCGTCAGCACCAACTTCCTGGCAGGCAATCCGAATCCGTTCGAAATCCGCACCTTCCCGGCCAGCAGCGCGACCGCCAAGGCTTTCGGCGCCGAACCGCTGAAACCTGAAACATCGAAGTCGGCCAGCCTCGGCGTGGTGGCGCAACCGTTGCATGGCCTGTTCGTGACCGTGGACGCCTACCAGGTGAACGTGAAGGATCGCATCGTGCTGTCCTCCAACCTCACCGGCAATGGCGTGATCGCGTTGCTTCAATCGCAGGGCATCTTCGGCGTGACCGGCGGCCGCTACTTCACCAATGCGGTCGATACCCGCAGCCGCGGCGTCGACCTGGTGAGCAGCTATCGCTGGCGCCTGGACGGCGGCAGCACGCTCGACCTGACCGCCGGTTACAACTACAGCAGCACCAAGATCACGCATATCGCGCCGAATCCGGCAGTGCTGCAGTCGGCCGGCCTGAACCTGCAGCGCATCGATCGCACGGAAATCGGCCGCATCGAGGAAGGCTTCCCGCGCAACAAGATCACGCTGTCCGGTTTGTGGAAAGCGCGCAACTGGGAGGCCTCGCTGTCGGGCACCCGCTATGGCAGCGTGACCTCGCGCGTGGTGCCGCCGACGACCACGATCGACCAGACCTACAGCGCGAAGTGGATCGCCGATGCGGCGGTCAGCTACAAGCTGGGCGGCTGGAAGTTCACGGTCGGTGCCGACAACCTGTTCAACACCTATCCGGACGAGAACGCTTTCGTCAACTCGACCAGCGGCCAGTTCCCGTACAGCAGCCTGTCGCCCTTCGGCTTCAGCGGTCGCTACGTGTACGGCAAGGTCGGCTTTAGCTGGTGATTGCCGGCTGACTTCCGCAACAACGACAACGGGCCGCGAGGGCCCGTTGTTTTTTGTGCGATCACTTCACGAACACCAGCTTGCCGCCCTGCGCATCGACCTTCACCACGTCGCCGTTGCCGAAGTGCCCTTGCAGGATCTCGCTGGCGAGCGGGTTCTCGATCTGCTGCTGGATCGCGCGCTTGAGGGGGCGCGCGCCGTAGACCGGATCGAAGCCGACGTTGCCCAGCAGTTCGAATGCCTTGTCGCTGAGCTCGATGCCGATGCCGCGCTCGGCCAGGCGCTTCTCCAGGCCCTTGAGCTGGATCGCGGCGATCTGCTTGATCTGGGCCTTGGTCAACGGGTGGAACACCACGATGTCGTCGAGGCGGTTGATGAACTCGGGACGGAAGTGCGCCTGCACCACGCCCATGACGGCGGCCTTCATCTGCAGGTAGGCCTCCGGTGAATCATCACCGGCAATCTCCTGGATCTGGTGCGAACCGAGGTTCGAGGTCATCACGATCACGGTGTTGCGGAAATCGACCGTGCGACCCTGGCCATCGGTGAGGCGGCCATCGTCCAGCACCTGCAGCAGGATGTTGAACACGTCCGGATGCGCCTTCTCGACTTCGTCGAGCAGCACCACGCTATAGGGGCGACGACGCACGGCCTCGGTCAGGTAGCCGCCTTCCTCGTAACCGACATAGCCGGGAGGCGCGCCGATCAAGCGTGAGACGCTGTGCTTCTCCATGAATTCGCTCATGTCGATGCGCACCATGGCATCGCCCGAATCGAACAGGAAATCCGCGAGCGCCTTGGTCAGTTCGGTCTTGCCGACACCGGTCGGGCCGAGGAACAGGAAGGAACCACTCGGGCGATTGGGATCGGACAATCCCGCGCGCGAACGCCGCACTGCATCCGACACCACCTTGATCGCCTCTTCCTGGCCCACGACGCGCGTACCGAGGTGCTGTTCCATCTTCAGCAGCTTGTCGCGCTCGCCTTCCAGCATCTTGCTGACCGGAATGCCGGTCCAGCGCGACACCACTTCGGCGATTTCCTCGGCAGTGACCTTGTCCTGCAACAACTTGAAGCCGCTCTTGTCGGCCTCGCGTTCCTGCGCCGCGTGCAGCTCCTTTTCCAGCTGCGGCAATTCGCCGTACTGGATCTCGCTCATGCGCGCGAAATCCTGCGCGCGCTGCGCGGTCTCCAGGTGCAGCTTGGCTTCCTCGATCTTTTCCTTGATCTTGGTCGCGCCCTGCAACGTGGCCTTCTCGGACTTCCAGATTTCCTCGAGGTCGTTGTACTCGCGCTCGAGCTTCGAGATCTCGTCCTCGAGATCGGCGAGGCGCTTCTTCGAGGCGTCGTCCTTCTCCTTCTTCAAGGCCTCGCGCTGGATCTTGAGCTGGATCAGGCGGCGTTCCTTGCGATCGAGTTCTTCCGGTTTGGAGTCGATCTCCATGCGGATGCGCGATGCCGCCTCGTCCATCAGGTCGATGGCCTTGTCGGGCAGCTGGCGATCGGCGATGTAACGGTTCGACAGCGTGGCGGCGGCGACGATCGCCGGATCGGTGATCTCGACGCCGTGGTGGACCGCGTACTTCTCCTTCAACCCGCGCAGGATGGCGATGGTGTCCTCGACGCTGGGTTCACCCACGTACACCTTCTGGAAACGGCGTTCCAGCGCCGCATCCTTCTCGATGTACTTGCGGTATTCGTCGAGCGTGGTCGCGCCGATGCAATGCAGTTCGCCACGCGCCAGCGCCGGCTTCAGCATGTTGCCGGCATCCATCGCGCCATCGGCCTTGCCGGCGCCGACCATGGTGTGGATTTCGTCGATGAAGAGAATGATCTGGCCTTCGTTCTTGGCGAGATCGTTCAACACCGCCTTGAGGCGCTCCTCGAATTCGCCGCGGAACTTGGCGCCGGCGATCAACGCGCCCATGTCGAGCGAGAGCAGGCGCTTGCCGCGCAGCCCTTCCGGCACTTCGTTGTTGATGATGCGTTGCGCCAGCCCTTCGACGATCGCGGTCTTGCCGACGCCGGGTTCGCCGATCAGCACCGGGTTGTTCTTGGTGCGACGCTGCAACACCTGGATGCAGCGGCGGATTTCCTCGTCGCGGCCGACCACCGGGTCCATCTTGCCCTTCTCGGCGCGCGCAGTGAGGTCGATGGTGTATTTCTCCAGCGCCTGGCGCTGTTCTTCGGCGTTCTCGTCCTGCACTTTTTCTCCTCCCCGCATCTTGTCGATCGCGGCCTCGAGCGCCGCACGATTGCCGCCCGCCGCCTTGAGCGCGCGACCGGCGTCACTGTTGTCGTCGATCAGCGCCAGCAGGAACAATTCGCTGGCGATGAAGGCGTCGCCGCGTTGCTGCGCCAGTTTGTCGGTGACATTGAGCAGGCGCGCCAGATCGTTGCCGACGCTGATGTTGCCGGCCTGGCCGCTGACCTTGGGCAGCTTGTCGAGCGATTCGACCAGCCGCTCGCGCAGCACCGGCACGTTGACGCCAGCCTGCGCCAGCAACGGGCGGGTGCCGCCGCCCTGCTGCTCGAGCAATGCCAGCAGCAGGTGGGCGGGTTCGATGATGGAATTGTCGCGGCCGATCGCCAGCGATTGCGCATCGCTGAGCGCCTGCTGGAACCGCGAGGTGAGTTTGTCCATGCGCATGGAAGATCCTTGGAAGGGCCGCCTGCGTGACGGCCAACAATACGCCTGAAATGTGGCTTTTGCCCGCGTTCTCAAGGCACGACTGCGTGCCTGTGCGGCGCCTGAGTTATCGTCGACTCATCTCCGCCGGAGCACGCCGACATGCCATCGATCACCCGCCTCGCCTGCGCCGCGATTTCCTGCCTGTTGTTGGCCGGTCCCGCGTGGGCAGCGGATGGACTCTCCCCGCAGGAACGGAAAATCTCGGCAGCGGTCGACGCCGGCTACGAGAACGACATCGCCATGCTCGCACGGCTGGTCGAACAGAACAGCGGTACCTACAACCTGGCCGGCGTGGAAGCGATCGCGCGAATGCTCAAACCCGAATTCGAGGCATTGGGGTTCCGCGTGCAATGGAAGCCGATGACGCAGACGAAGCGTGCCGGCCACCTGGTCGCCACCCACGCCGGCTCCGGCAAGGGCAAGCGGATCCTGCTGATCGGCCATCTCGATACCGTGTTCGAGGCCGACAGTCCGTTCAAGGGCTTCAAGCGCGAGGGCGAACGCGCCATCGGACCGGGCGTGGGCGACGACAAGGGCGGCGACATGGTGATCCTCGCCGCGCTGCGCGCGATGCAGGCCGCCGGCACCTTGCGCGATGCCGATATCGAAGTGGTCCTGACCGGCGACGAGGAAGACGTCGGCAGTCCGTTGGACATCGCGCGTGCCGACCTGATCGCCGCCGGCAAGCGCGCCGACGTCGCGCTCGACTTCGAGAATCTCTCGCAGCAGGACGGACGCGACATCGGTTCGATCGCGCGGCGCTCGTCGAACATCTGGACGCTCACCGTCAGCGGCAAGTCCGGCCACAGTTCGGGGATCTTTTCGGAATCGCAGGGCGACGGCGCGATCTTCGAGCTCGCGCGGATCATCGCTGCATTCCGCAGCGAACTTCCGGAACCCAATCTCACCTTCAACGTCGGCCTGATCGGCGGTGGCCAGGAAGCGGCGTTCGATGCCAGCAAGTCGCGCGTCAGCGCCAGCGGCAAGGACAACATCATCCCGCCGGTCGCGGTCGCGCGTGGCGATTTCCGCACGCTCAGCGTCGAGCAGACCAAGCGGGTTCGGGAAAAGATGCAGGCGATCGTCGCCCGCCACCTGCCGAAGACCGACGCCACGATCGAGATCGAGGAGCACTACCCGCCGATGGCGCCGACCGCGGGCAATCGCGCGCTGCTGGCGAAACTCAACGACGTGAACCGCGATCTCGGCCTGCCGGCAATGGCCGAACTCGATCCGCTCAAGCGCGGCGCCGGCGACATCTCGTTCGTCGCTGCGGACACCGATGGATTGATCGGCATGGGCGTGTCGGGATCGGGCAGCCATGCGCCTGGAGAAACCGCCGATCTCGATTCCATCAAGCGACAGGCCAAACGCGCTGCGATCCTGATGCATCGACTTGCGCAGACGCCGCGTTGAGCCCTTGGTATCCCTGCGTATTCACTTTCTGTTCCGACGCCGTTTAGGAACACATCCACGACGACCGTTAGCATCAACGCATAACATTCATATTCAAACCATGTGGTGCAGGGGGCGCCGCTCAACCGGAGAGCCCCGATGTTCGATGCCGTCGTCAATGATTTGTCCGATCGTTATGGATTGGGCGATCGCAGTCCAGAGTTGTTCGGCCTGCTGGTCGGCTACATTTTCAATGATCGACGCGGCGGCTTCGGCGGCTTCGTCGAAGGATTCCGCGAACAGGGCCACGGCGACATGGTCACGTCATGGCTCGGCAACCCGCGCAATGGCCGTGCATTGAACGCCGGTGACGTCGGCACCGTGTTCGGCCAGGGCCTGCTCAACGACTGGAGCACCCGTCTCGGCACCAGCCGCGCCACGTTGTCCGCCGCCATTGCCGGCGTGCTGCCGCGCATCGTCGGCGAACTCACCCCGAATGGACGATTGCCCGGGAACGTCGCGCCGACGCGCGCATACGAATCCACCGCCGCCGACGAACCTGTCGTCGAAACGGTCGAATCCTCGGTGATGGAAATGCCGACACCGATCATCCCGACGATCGCACCGCAATCGTCGTCGCTGCGTTCGCCGAATTCGGTCCCGAAAACGCCGCCGAGCCGCGCCGAAGAGATGGCCGCCGCGTTCGCCTCGCCGGCAATCAACTCATCCGCGGGATTCGCCGCCGATCCCCGTGCCGACCGTCAGCCGTATCACCGGCCGTCGGCAAACAAGCAACGCGGCATGGGCTGGCTGGTGTGGCTCATCATCATCGCCGTGATCGCCGGCGCCGGTTACTACGCCTGGTGGAGCGGCCAACTCGATCCCTGGCTCAAGCAATTCGGCCTGATGCCGCGCTGACCGCGGCTGTCCCTGCGCCATCGTCCGGCTCCAGCCAGCCCTCGTAGCGGATCAGCAGGCCGAGCACCGGCAGCCTCGCCTCGACGAAGAAGCAGTAGCGACCTGCATCATCCTGCGATTCGCGGCAACGCACGCCATCGAACAGTTTTGCCGGCAACGGGACGATGCCAAGCACCCGCGCGCGCTCCACCGTCCACGCCAGCTCCTTGTCGACGCGCACCAGGCGATACGCGAACGTGCAGGGCCCCAGGCGTTCCTTCAGCAGGCCATCGCGGGCCTGCAATCGTGTCTGCATCGATGCGCTGCCGAAACGGCGCTGCCACGATTCGCTTTCCGGGCTCGCATTGAAGCGGATTGCGATCGGCGCGTCCTCCATTGCTGGCGGCAAGCGCGCGATGCGTGCCAGCAATGCCTTGGGCAGGCCGCGACCGCGACGGACGCTGGCGATCCCGGCATAGCGGAATTCGCCGCGCCGGCCATGCAATGTCTTGATGGCCGGCGCGAGGTGGAAGAACTCGGCGCCAAGCAGGCGCTGGAACAAGGTGATGCTCAAGGTTCGATCCATGCGAGCGTCGCCATGCGTCCGCTGTTGCGGCTCCCATCAGATGTGCTGCGGCGATGCGAGAAAAATGTCTGCGATTCACTGATGGTGCAGTGGCTGCCGCCATGCACCTCGTTCACCCCGGCATCGGCCAGGCGCTGGCGCGCGAGCGCGTAGAGATCGACCAGCCAGTGCCCGGGGCGCGTCGCCACGAAGGCCGATTCGACACGACGGTCGGCGCGGCGATCATGGGCGAGGAACGCGTCACGCACTTCCTCGCCGATCTCGTAGACCTGCGGTCCCGCCGCCGGCCCCAACCAGGCGACGCAATCGCCGGGGGCCGCCTGCATCGATGCAACGGTCGCTTCCAGCACGCCGCCGGCAAGTCCTTTCCAGCCGGCATGCGCCGCCGCGACTTCGCTGCCATCGCGCGCAGCCACCACCATCGGCAGGCAATCGGCGGTGAGGATGGCGAGCACGACGCCGGGTGTCGACGTCACCGAAGCATCAGCCTGCCGCTCCGAATCGGCAACGGCTGCATCGACAGCTGCGTCATCGAAGCGCACCACATCAAGTCCGTGCACCTGGCGCAACCAGCGAGGCGATGACGGCAGCTCCAGCGCACGTTCCAGCAGGCGCCGATTCTCCAACGCCGATTCGATGGCGTCGCCATTGCGCAAGCCGAGATTGAGATGATCGAACGGCGGCTGTGAGACGCCGAGTCCGTGGCGCGTCGTCGTCAGCGCGCGGACGCGCGGCGGCGCCGGCCAATCGGCATCGAGCCAAGCGCTCATCGGCGGCCGCTGTTCGCTTCTTCGTGGGCGCGCGCATCGTCGCGCAGCGCCTGCATCAGGCCGCGCATGTCGGCCGGCACGTCGGCCTGACAGCGCACCATCTCGCCGGTCGTCGGATGCGCGAATTCCAGCACTTCCGCGTGCAGGGCCTGGCGCTTGAAGCCGCGCAGCGTCGTGGCCAGTTCCTCGCTCGCGCCCTTGGGCAGGCGCAACGATCCGCCGTACAGCGGATCGCCGAGGATGGGGTGCTTGAGGTGCTGCATGTGGACGCGGATCTGGTGCGTCCGTCCGGTCTCGAGCCGGCACTCCAGCGCGGTATGCGCGCGGAAACGTTCGCGCAGGCGGAAGTGCGTCACCGCGTCGCGGCCATCCTCGCGCACGGCCATGCGCAGGCGATCGCGCGGGTGGCGATCGATCGCCGCGTTCGCGGTTCCGCCCGAGACCAATGCCCCGACCACCACGGCGAGGTATTGGCGGTGGACGTCGCGCGCCGCCAGCATCTCCACCAGCTTGGTCTGCGCCGGCAAGGTCCGCGCCACCACCATCACCCCCGAGGTGTCCTTGTCGAGGCGATGGACCACGCCCGCGCGCGGCAGCGCCGCCAATGACGGATCGCGGTACAGCAGCGCGTTGACCAGGGTGCCGTCGGGATTGCCGGCGCCCGGATGCACCACCAGGCCGGCCGGCTTGTCGATCACGAACAAGTCGGCGTCCTCATGGAGGATGGCCAGCGGGATGTCCTGAGGCTCGGCGTGGGTCTGGGTCTCCTGCACCACGGCCAGCGCGACCACCTCGCCACCGCGCAGGATGTCGCGCGGACGCAGGTCGCGCACGCCGTCCACGCTGACCTCGCCGGACTTGAGCCAGGCGGTCAGCCGCGCCCGCGAATACTGGGGGAACAGCTCGGCCAGGGTGGCGTCCAGGCGTTTGCCGGCCATCGCGTTGGGGACGCTGGCGACGAGGGTTTCGGAATCGGGGTTCGGTGCGGAATCGGTCACGGCAGGCCAGATGAGTCGGGTGGCGTTCATCCGGACAGCAGGGCCGCCGGATCGGCTGGGGTATTATCGCGGTTCCGCTTTCCCGGCGTCCTGCCCGCGATCCATGACCCCACGCCTGCGCTCCATCTCCCCGGCCATCGTGCTCCTGCTGGCCATCACCGTGGCCATGACCGGCTGCAAATCGTTCGGCAAATCCAAGAAGGGCAAGGATGTCGAGGGCCAGCCCGTCGCGACGATCTACGAGAAGGCGCATGACCAGATCATGAGCGGCAGCTACGGCAATGCCGAAGAGGACTTCAAGCGCCTCATCGCGCAGTACCCATACGGCCCGTACGCCGAACAGGCGCTGATGGAAATGGCCTACGCGCAATACAAGTCGAACAACAACGACGACGCGATCTCCTCGATCGACCGCTTCCTGCGCACCTACCCGACCAACCGCAACGTGCCGTACATGTATTACCTGCGCGGCCTGGCCAACCAGTCGCGCAACGCGGTGTTCCTGCAGCACGTGTTCGACCTCGACATGAGCCAGCGCGACCTCGCCGCGCCGATGCAGGCGTACAACGACTTCGGCCTGATCGTCGAACGCTTCCCCAACAGCCGCTACGCCGGCGACTCGCGCCAGCGCATGATCTACCTGCGCGAACAGTTCGCCCGCTTCGAACTCGGCACCGCGGTCTATTACCTGCGTCGCGACGCCTGGGTCGGTGCCGCCGACCGCGCCAAGTACCTGCTGGAAACCTACCCGCAGAGCGAATACCAGAACGATGCCGTCGCCGTGCTGGCGGAAGCCTACACGCGCCTTGGCAACCAGACGCTGGCGGATGACGCCAAGCGCGTGCTGGCCCAGAACGATCCCAACCATCCCTGGCTCAAGGGTGGCTGGCCGAAGAATCCGTCGATCTTCCACCGCCTGAACCCGTTTGCGCGCGGCGGCGACGAGGCCATCGGTCGCCACTGATCGAACAGGAATGGATGCATGAAAAAACGGGACCCGCGGGTCCCGTTTTTGTTGGTGCTATCCGCGGTACCCGTTGCTGATCGGGTAACGGCGTTCCTTGCCGAACGCGCGCCGCGACACCTTCGGCCCCGGCGCGGCCTGGTGGCGCTTCCACTCGCTGATGCGCACCAGCCGCACCACCTTGTCGACCAGCGCGGCATCGAAGCCGGCGGCGACGATCTCGTCGCGCGATTGTTCCTGGTCGACGAAACGCAGCAGGATCGCATCGAGCACGTCGTAGGGCGGCAACGAGTCCTGATCCTTCTGGTTCTCGCGCAATTCCGCGCTGGGCGGGCGCTCGATCACCGCCACCGGGATTTCCTCGCGCGCGGTCGCGGCATTGCGCCAATGCGACAGCGCGAAGATCTCGGTCTTGTAGAGATCCTTGATCGGCGCGTAGCCGCCGCACATGTCGCCGTAGATGGTGGCGTAACCGACCGCGTACTCGCTCTTGTTGCCCGTGGTCAGCAGCAGTCCGCCGAACTTGTTGCTCATCGCCATCATCAGCGCGCCACGGATGCGCGATTGCAGGTTCTCCTCGGTGACGTCGACCGCCTTGCCGGTGAACGCTTCGTGCAAGGTATCGAGATAGGCCTTGAACGGCTGCTCGATCGGCAACGCCAACAGGCGCACGCCGAGCACGTCGCACTGCTGCTGCGCGAGATCGTTGGAAAGCCCGGCGGTGTAGCGCGACGGCATCCGCACCGCGGTGACGTTGTCCGCGCCCAGCGCATCGACCGCAAGCGCCAGCACCAGCGACGAATCGATGCCGCCCGACAACCCCAGCCATGCGGTCTTGAAGCCGTTCTTGCCACAGTAATCGCGGATACCGCGGACGATCGCCCGCCACGCCAGGCTCTCGCGACTCTCGTCGGTTTCGGCCGGCCATTGCACCTGGCTGAACTTGCGCGTCGCGGCGTCGTAATCCGTTACCAGCCAATGCTCCGCGAAGGCCTGCGCCGCCGGATGCACGGTGCCATCGCCATCTGCCAGCACCGAAGCGCCATCGAACACCAGCGCATCCTGGCCACCCACCACGTTGAGGTAGGCGATGCCGACGCCGTTGTCGCGACTGCGCTCGGCCATCAGGGCATCGCGCTGCGCCGCCTTGTCGCGTTCGAACGGCGACGCATTGGGCACCAGCACCAGCTGCGCACCCGCCTTGACCGTCGAAGCGATCGGTTCCGGGAACCACAGGTCCTCGCAGATCACCAATCCCACAGGCACGCCCTCGACCTCGAACACGCAATCGTCGCGATCGGGATCGACGTCGAAATAGCGGCGCTCGTCGAACACCGCGTAGTTGGGCAATTCGCGCTTGCGATAGGTGCGTTCGACGCGACCATCCCGCAACACGCTGGCCGCGTTATAGACCACCGCGCCGGCCGATTGCGGCCACCCCACGACGGCGACGATGCCCTCGACCGACTGCGCCACCGACTCAAGAGCCAGTTCGCAGTCGCGCAGGAACGAAGGCCGGTACAGCAGGTCTTCCGGCGGATAACCGGAGATCGCCAGTTCCGGGAACATCACGACGTCGGCGCGATGGAGGTCGCGCGCCTCGGCGATCATCCTGGTGATGCGTTGCGCGTTGCCGGCGACATCGCCGACCGGAAAATCGAATTGCGCGAGTGCGATGCGGAGCGCCATGCCCAGATTCCTGCGGGTACGGCGGAATTGTAGCGGGCCGCGGGGCGACGCCATGAAATGAAGAAGCCGCCCGAAGGCGGCTTCTTCACTCCTCGCCCTTGGCTCAGGGCTGTTGCCGTGGCTGCGGGTAGATCGCCACGCTCTTGTACTGCGCCGGCGTCAGCGTGAAGGCCGGTGATGCCCCGCCCTGCCCGAATACCACGCGCAAGCCGAACACATTGTTGCGGAGACCGTTGTATTCCTCGCGACGGTACTGGAAGGACATCTGCCAGCCACGCGCGAGTTCGAGATCGAAGCCGCCACCCAGCGCCCACATCCTGTCGGCATAGCCATGCAGGGCCAGCAGGTAGTCATTGGCCGAAGGCTGCACCGCGTAGTTGATCGCCGCATTGCCGCTGTTGCCCAGGGCATCGCGATATTCCAGCGACCAGAACGGACGGATCGCATGGCGACCAAGCTTGCCGTGGTAGCTGCCCTCGATGCCGACGGCCGCGAGACTGGTTTCGATGCGCTGGCGCCGATACGTCAGGTCATAGATCCCCAACCCGTTTTCACGATACGCATCCAGCGTGGTGCGATTGCCTTCGACGCGACCATAGCCGGTCAGCTCGTAACTGTCGTTGCGCTGTGTGTAGCCAATGCTGAAGGAACCGTACTGCTGGTCGCCCTTGCGACGTGCCGATGCCATGGCATTGGCGACATTGCTCCAGCGCTGCAGGTCGAAGTCGAGCTGGCCCCAACCCATCAGGCCTTCGGCGTACCAGTGCTCGCTGCCGCGCCACAGGCCGTACAGGGTGAACGCACGATGCTTGGCATCCTGCTTGGAACGGCCATCGTCGAAGTCGGTGTTGCCCCAGCCGCTACCGAGGGCCGCGCCGAAGACGTAATCGCCGAAGGCATGGTCGATGCCGAAGCTGATGCCATCGCTGCGCAGGTCATATCCTTCGCGGCCCGGCATGCCACTGCGCTGGCCGTAGACGATGCTGCCGCCCAACCAGCCGCCGTTGATGCCATTGGCACCCGCACCACCTGCTGCACCCACTCCGACCGGCAACGACATGCCCATGCCACCGCGACCGCCGCCAACGCTCAAGGTCAGGCCGTTGTGGGCAGGCGTGCCCTTGGTCGTGCGCAACTGGCGCAGGCGATCGCGCACGTTGTCTTCCTGCGCCGATGCGAAGCGCAGGCTGGCATCGACCTGCGCCTGCAGGCCCGCACTCACCGAAGGATCCTTGGTCGGGTCCGGACGCGCATCGACGGTCAGGTTCGCAGTAGCCGAACCCGCGGTGTAGTTCGCGGTTGCCGCCTGCGTCGCAGTGAGCGTGGCGGTCCCGCTGCCGACGATCGTCACCGTGCGCCCGCTCACCGTCGCCACCGAGGTATTGCTGCTGGTGAAGGTGAAAGCACCCGTGCTGTTGCTGGTCGGCAACGGCAGGTCGAATGCGGCCTCGCCCTGGGTCTTGTGGATTGCGCCAACCCAACCGATCACCGGGGCCGCCGCCGCGATGGTCACGTTCAATGCAACCTGCGGAGCCGCCAGGTAATTGGCATCCGCCGCCTGGTTGGCGGTCAGCGCGCAGGTGCCCGCCGCCAGCATCGTCACCGTCGAACCGCTCACGGTGCAGACGCTGGTCGTGGTCGATGCAAACACCACCGGGCTGGTCGATGCCCCACCCGTCGCGCTGATCGCGAACGTGCCGTTCGGCGCATAGGTCGGTGACGTCGGATTGGCCTTGAAGTTGGTGATCGCCTGCGCCGCCGCCACGATCGTCACGTTCAAGTTCACCTGCGGAGCCGCCAGGTAATTCGCATCCGCCGCCTGGTTGGCAGTCAGCGCGCAGGTGCCCGCCGCCAGCATCGTCACTGTCGAACCGCTCACGGTGCAGACGCTGGTCGTGGCCGACGCAAACACCACCGGACTGGTCGATGCCCCACCCGTCGCGCTGATCGCGAACGTGCCGTTCGGCGCATACGTCGGCGTTGTCGGATTGGCCTTGAAGTTGGTGATCGCCTGGGCGGCGGCCCCCACCGTGATCGACACAGCGGCCGAACCGCTCGAACCATAGGCGTCCGTCGCCTTGACGGTGAAGTTGAACGTTCCCGCAGTCGTCGGGGTTCCCGACAACGTGCCGGCGCTGCTCAGCGCAACACCCGTCGGCAGCGATCCCGTCACCAGTGAATACGTGTAGGGCGCGGTGCCGCCATTCGCGGTGATCGTCTGGCTGTATGCCGTACCCACTGTCGCACCCGGCAGCGTCGCCGGGGACAGCGCGATCGTCGGTGCGATCACCGCGACCGTATAGGCCTGGCTGCCGCTGAAGCCGAACCCATCCGTCGCCTTGACGGTGAAGCTGTAGTTGCCCGGCGTCGTCGACGTTCCCGACAACACGCCGGCACTGCTCAATGCAACACCCGGCGGCAACGCACCTGATATCAACGAATAGGTATAGCCGCCATTGCCACCGCTGGCAGTGATCGTCTGGCTGTAAGCCACGCCCACCGTCGCACCCGGCACCGTTGCCGGCGTCAGCGTGATCGTCGGCGCATTGATCGCCAGCGTGTAGGCCTGACTACCGGTGAAGCTGTTGCCATCCGTTGCGGTGACGGTGAAGTTGTAGCTGCCCGCGGCCGTTGGCGTTCCAGACAACACTCCGGCACTGCTCAGTCCGACACCCGGCGGCAATGCGCCTGCCGACAGCGAGTACGTGTAGCTGCCATTACCACCACTGGCCGTGATCGTCTGGCTGTAGGCAACGCCACCCGTGGCATTCGGCAATGTCGCCGGAGACAGACTGATCGTCGGCGCGCTGATCACCAGCGTATAGGCCTGGCTGCCGTAGAACGGTGCCCCGGTGCCGGTGGTGCTGTCGGTCGCGCGAATGGTGAAATTGAATGTTCCTGCGACCGTCGGCGTACCCGACAACACGCCGCTGCTGCTCAAAGACATTCCGACAGGCAAACTTCCCGCCTGCAGTGAATACGTGTAAGTCGCCGTGCCGCCACTGGCGGTGAAGGTCTGGCTGTACGTGGCCTCGGCCGTCGCGCTCGCCAGAGATGCCGGCGACACCGAAATGGTCGGCGCACCGAGGACCAATGTATATCCCTGGCTAGCCGTGAAGCCATTGGCATCGGTCGCCTTCACGGTGAAATTGAAACTGCCGGCGGCAGTCGGTGTTCCCGACAACACGCCCGTGCTGCTGAGCGCGATCCCCGGTGGCAATGCGCCCGCCAACAACGAATAGGAATACGGCGCAGTGCCGCCGCTTGCCGTGATCGTCTGGCTGTAGGCCGTCGCGATCGCCGGATTCGGCAGCGATGCCGGAGACACGGAGACTGTCGGAGCATTCACTACCAGCGTATAAGCGCGGCTACCCGTGTATGGCGCGCCGGCGCCAGTGGATGCATCGGTTGCAGTCACCGTGAAGTTGAACGTGCCACTTGCGGTCGGCGTGCCCGACAACGTGCCAGTCCCGCCGTTCAGCGCCATGCCGGCAGGCAACGTGCCCGCAGTGACCGCGTAGCTGTAAGGTGAAGTGCCCCCGCTGGCCGTGATTGCCTGGCTATACGCCGTGCCGGCGGTAGCGTTGGGCAACGTCGTCGGAGACACCGAAATTGTCGGCGCGGCAACCGTCAGCGTATAGGCCCGACTGGCCGTGTACGGTGCACCGGTGCCGGTGGATGAATCGGTTGCGGTCACCGTGAAGTTGAAGGTGCCGCCCGCAGTCGGCGTGCCCGAAAGCGCGCCACCCGTGCTCAACGTGAGGCCAGCCGGCAATGCACCTGCGGTGACGGCATAGCTGTAGCTCGCCGTGCCACCGGATGCCGTGATGGTCTGGCTGTATGCCGTCGCCACCGTCCCGTTCGACAACGATGCCGGCGACAGCGAGATCGTCGGAGGCGTCACCGTGATCGAAACCGTGGCAGGCGCCGAGGTGCCCGATGCATTGGTCGCGGTATAGGTGAAGCTGTCCGAACCACCGTAACCTGCGGCAGGCGAATAGGTGATCGACATACCCGACGCCGTTGCGGTGCCATGCGTTGCCTGGGTGCCGACAGCAACACTGGTAGGCGCACCGCCGGTGATGTTCAGCGTGATCGGATTGTTGCTGCTGCCATAGGCCACCGCGGCGCTGACGTCGTTGGCGACAGGCGGAGCGATGTAGGTGTACTGGTCGGCCGCACTGGTCGCGCTGGTGCCGCCAGGCGTAGTCACCGCCACGTCGACCGTGCCCGCTGCCCCTGCCGGCGAGGTCGCGGTGATCTGGGTATTGCTGTTGACGGTGTAGGAGGCGGTTGTCGCACCGAACTTCACCGCTCCTGTGGGAGCTGCCGACGCGAAACCGCTGCCGACGATGACGACCGTGGTTCCGCCGCCTGTCGGACCGGAGGTCGGCGAGATCGATGTGACTGTCGGTGCAGGCACATAGGTGTATTGATCCGCTGCACTGGTCGCGCTGGTTCCGCCGACTGTCGTCACGCTGACATCGACCGTACCGGCCGCCCCTGCCGGCGCGGTCGCGGTGATCTGCGTATTGCTGTTGATCGTGTAGGTCGCGTTGGTCGCACCGAACTTCACCGCGCCCGATGGCGATGCGTAACTGAAACCGGTCCCCGTGATCACGACCGTGGTGCCACCGCCAGTCGGCCCGGATATCGGCGAAATCGATGTCACCGTGGGTGCGGGCACATAGGTGTATTGGTCGGCGGCACTGGTCGCGCTGGTGCCACCAGGCGTGGTCACGGTTACATCGACCGGACCGGCGGCTCCGGGCGGCGCCGTGGCCAATATCTGCGAATCGCTGCTCACCGTGAATGTTGCGGGCACCCCACCGAAATTCACGGCGGTGGCCCAGGCCAGTCCATTACCGTTGATCACCACGGTGTTGCCGCCTGCCACGGCACCATTGGTCGGCGACAAGGAAGTGACTGTCGGCGGGGCAGGTGCCACGTAAGGGACATTCAGCGTGTTGGTCGTTCCGGAGCGAGATCCTCCAGTCGGCCGCGTTGCCCGCCAACGCCCCAACGCCGATACGCGGCCCAATGCAATGTCCGTTGCCGTCGTCGTGTAGGTGAACGTGCACACGGTGGACGACAAGATCGAGGCAGGCATTCCCGGACAGTTCAAGGCCGACATGCCAGCAGGGCTACCACTGGTAAATACCAGACTGTCGATATCGGTATTGCCGGTCCAGAGCGTGACCTGGAAGGTCAACGTCTGTCCTGCGGCGGTGAAATATGTCGCCGGGCTGGAACCACTGATGGTCACCGTTGTCGCGTTCTGTGCGAGCGCCTGAATCGGCAACATCGTCGCCAACATCAGCAAGGAAATCGCCCATAACCGCCGGGCGAATCCCCATGCCGCACAGGCATGCCGGAAACGCCGGCCCAAGTCCGATGTGTTCATCACAGAAATCCCCTGCCCCGGTGCAATGCAGCCGACATGGCCACATTCATCTATATGACTCTAGTCCAGTTCCATTGCGACCACACCCCCCGAAATCAGGTATTCGGCATGGCGAATGGCGAAAACGAGAAAGGCCGCACAAGGCGGCCTTTTCGTGTTCCGGATTTGTGCGCGCCGCCCCGGTCAGGACCGGATGGGCCCGACACTCACTTCGCCAAACGCTTCGCGATCGCGGCGCCGAGGTCGCCCGGCGACTTCACCGTGGTCACGCCAGCCGCTTCCATCGCGGCGAACTTGCCTTCGGCCGTGCCCGAGCCGCCCGAGGCGATCGCACCGGCGTGGCCCATGCGCTTGCCCTTCGGCGCCGAGGCACCGGCGATGAAGCCGACCACCGGCTTGGTCACGTGCTTGGCGATGTACTCGGCTGCTTCCTCTTCGGCGCTGCCGCCGATCTCGCCGACCATGATGATGCCTTCGGTCTGCGGATCGTCCTGGAACAGCTTGAGCGCGTCGATGAAGTTGGTGCCGTTGATCGGGTCGCCGCCGATGCCGATGCAGGTCGACTGGCCGAGGCCGGCGTCGGTGGTCTGCTTCACGGCTTCATAGGTCAGCGTGCCCGAACGCGACACGATGCCGACCTTGCCCGGCATGTGGATGTGGCCCGGCATGATGCCGATCTTGCACTCGCCCGGCGTGATCACGCCCGGGCAGTTCGGTCCGATCAGGCGTGCATCCGGATAGGCCTTCAGCACGTTCTTGACGCGCATCATGTCGAGCACCGGGATGCCTTCGGTGATGCAGACGATCACCTTGATGCCGGCGGCCGCGGCTTCCATGATCGCGTCGGCCGCGAACGGCGGCGGGACGTAGATGACGGAGGCATCGGCGCCGGTCGCCTTCACGGCTTCCTGCATGGTGTCGAACACCGGCAGGCCGAGGTGTTCGGTGCCGCCCTTGCCCGGGGTCACGCCACCAACGACCTTGGTGCCGTAATCGAGCATCTGTTGCGCGTGGAAGGTGCCCTGCGAGCCGGTGAAGCCCTGCACCAGCACCTTCGTGTTCTTGTTGATCAAGACAGACATTTCATTGATTCCTTGAAGGTGTGATCAGGCGGCGTTCTTGACGGCTTCCACCGCCTTCTTCGCGCCATCGTTGATGTCGTCGGCCGGGATGATCGCCAGGCCGGAGTTCTTCAGCAGCTCCTTGCCCGCATCCACGTTCGTGCCTTCAAGACGCACGATCACCGGCACCTTGACGCCCACTTCCTTCACCGCGGCGATGATGCCTTCCGCGATCATGTCGCAGCGGACGATGCCGCCGAAGATGTTGACGAAGATCGCCTTGACGGTCGGCGAGCGCAGGATCAGCTTGAACGCCTCGGTCACCTTCTCCTTGTTGGCGCCGCCGCCGACGTCGAGGAAGTTGGCCGGCGAACCGCCGTTGAGCGAGATCACGTCCATCGTCGCCATCGCGAGGCCGGCGCCGTTGACCATGCAGCCGATGTTGCCGTCCATGGTCACGTAGTTGAGGTCGTACTTCGAGGCCAGCACTTCGGTCTCGTCTTCCTGGCGCACGTCGCGCATCGCGACGAGTTCCGGGTGGCGGAAGTTGGCGTTGTCGTCGGAGTTGATCTTGCCGTCGAGCACCGCGAGGTTGCCGTCGTCGAGGATGGCCAGCGGGTTGAGTTCGACCAGCGCCAGGTCCTTGTCGTTGAACAGCTTGTACAGGCCCAGCATGATCTTGGTCAGCTGGCCGGCCTGCTTGGCGTTCAAGCCGAGCGCGAAGGCAAGGTCGCGGCACTGGTAGGGCTGCAGCCCTTCGACGTAGTTCACGTGCAGGGTCTTGATCGCCTCGGGCTTCTCGTGGGCGACCTGCTCGATGTCCATGCCACCTTCCGCCGAAGCGATGAAGGTGACGGTCTGGGTGGCGCGATCGACCAGCACCGACAGGTACAGCTCCTTGTCGATATTGGTGGCCTGGGTGATCAGCACGCTGTCGACCGGCAACTCGACGCCGGCGGTCTGGTAGGTCGCCATCTTGGTGCCGAGCATCGCCTTGGCGTACTGCTTGACCTCATCCAGGGTCTTGGCGAGCTTGACGCCGCCGGCCTTGCCGCGGCCGCCCGCGTGGATCTGGGCTTTCACCACCCAGAAATCGCCGCCGATGGCCTTGGCGGCTGCAACCGCCTCATCGGGGGAATGGGCCACCTGGCCCTTGGGGACGGCAATGCCGTAGTCGCCGAACAATTGTTTGGCCTGGTACTCGTGGAAATTCATGGCGCACCGGAAGTCGGGAAGGGGAGACAGGCCGCGGAGGAGCCGGGCCAGCCCCCTATTGTCGCGCAGATGACGCACTGCGGCAAAACCCGGGCCGGCGGGCGCCCGATACACTCGCCCGGATCAAGGAGATCCCGTGGCCCGAACCCGTTCCATCCAGCGTTTCGACGACGACAGCATCCGCCGCGAACTGCGCGCCTATGCCATCTATCGCGCCTTCGCGGCCGCCATGATCGCGGCGGTCACCACCGGCATCGGCGGCCGTTGGCTGGGCGAATTCGACGACCCGATGCTGGCGACCTGGATCAGCTGCGGCTATCTCGTCCTCGCCGTCATCCTGATGTTGTTCGCGCGCACCGGCATGCGCGTGGGTCCGCAGATCGCCATCGGCACCCTGATCGACGTGTTCTTCGCCAACGCGGCGATCAACGCGATCCCGGAAGCATCGCCGGTGATCGCCATCATGCTCATCCTCAATGTCGCCGCGGCGTCGCTGTTGCTGTCGCTGACATTCGGCATGATCACCGCGGCACTCGCCACCCTCACCTTCGCCGCGCCATTGATCTGGCGCGATCTGTTCGGCACGGAATGGAATCATCCGTGGATCGAACCGCTGATCTTCGGCGCCAGTTATTTCGCCATCGCCTGGCTTGCGCACGTGATGGCCCAGCGCATGGTGCGCACCGAATCGGAAGTCACGCGACGTGGCGAGGAAGTCGCCGACCTCGCGGCATTGAATGAACTGATCATCCGGCGCATGCCGACTGGCGTGGTGATCGTCGAACGCGATGGACTGATCCGCCTCGCCAACGAAGCCGCGATCGCATTGCTCGGCGAAGCCGGCGACGGCCATCGCCCGCTGGGGCTGGCATCACCAGAACTGGCGCAACGCCTGCGCGACTGGCAGGCCGACGGCACGCCCAATACGCAGCCGCTGCGCATGGGACCCGACCAGGCGGAAATCCTCCCGCAATTCCTGCGCCTGCACGCAGGTGGCGACGACGTACTGGTCTTCCTGGACGACACTTCGCAGGCATCGCGCCGCGCCGAAGGCATCACCCTAGCCGCCCTCGGCCGGTTCTCCGCCAGCCTCGCCCACGAGATCCGCAATCCGCTCTCGGCCATCAGCTATTCCACCCAGCTGCTCGAGGAATCCGACGACCTCACGATGATGGACCGCAAGATGCTGGAGATCGTGCGCAAGCAGACCACGCGCATGAACGGCATCGTCGAAAGCGTGCTGAGCATGGCGCGGCGCGAACGCGCCAACCCGCAGTCGATCGACCTGCGCATCGTGGTGGAAGAATTCGCCGAGGAATACCGGCGCAGCTACCCGCTCGATGCCGACACCCTGGAACTGGTGTTGCCGCAGGAACCCCAGCCGGCACTGGCCGATCCCAAGCATGTCCACCAGATCCTGCTGGTGCTGGTCAGCAATGCCCGCTACTACGGCCGCATGCCCGGCGAGCCGGCACGCATCACCCTGCGCGTGCGCCGCGAACGCCAGCATGCGCTGGTGGACATGCTCGACACCGGTCCCGGCATCGCCGAAGCCGACGAACGTAACCTGTTCCGGCCGTTCTTCACCACCTCGGAACACGGTACCGGTCTCGGCCTGCACATCGCGCGCGAGCTGGCCCACGCCAATCAGGGCGAACTCAGCTACCTGCGCCTGCCCTTCGGCAGCTGTTTCCGGCTCAGCCTGCAGGGCGCCACGGCATTGCTGCCGACCACGACGCAATCGTCGCGCTAAACTGGCGGCTCCCCCGAGACAATCAGAATTCACGGCATGGCGGATACGCAAAGCGCCCTTGTGGTCGATGACGAGCGCGACATCCGCGAACTGCTGGTGGTCACCCTGACGCGCATGGGCCTGCGGGTGGAAACCGCGGCCACCATCGCTGCCGCCAAGGCCCAACTGGCCAACCAGGACTTCGATTTCTGCCTCACCGACATGCGCCTGCCCGACGGTTCGGGCATGGACCTGATCACCCATATCGCGGCTGTGCGTCCAGGCATGCCGGTCGCGATGATCACTGCCTTCGGCAACGTCGAAGCCGCGGTCGAAGCACTCAAGCGCGGCGCCTTCGATTTCGTCAGCAAGCCGGTCGACCTCAACATCCTGCGCGAACTGGTGCGCAACGCGCTGCGCCTGCGCTCCGAACACGAAACCGCGCAGGCCCAATCGCCCGCCGGACGCATGCTCGGCCAGTCTTCGGCGATGCAGGCCTTGCGCCAGACCATCGACAAGGTCGCGCGCAGCCAGGCGCCGGTCTACATCCACGGCGAATCGGGATCGGGCAAGGAACTGGTCGCCCGTACCATCCACCACAGCGGGCCGCGCACCTCCGGTCCCTTCGTGCCGGTGAACTGCGGCGCGATTCCCGCCGAACTGATGGAAAGCGAATTCTTCGGTCACCGCAAAGGCAGCTTCACCGGCGCCCACGCCGACAAGCAAGGCCTGTTCCAGGCGGCCAACGGCGGCACTTTGTTCCTCGACGAAGTCGCCGAACTGCCACTGGGCATGCAGGTGAAACTGCTGCGCGCGATCCAGGAAAAATCGGTGCGTCCGGTCGGCGGCCAAGCCGAAGAACAGGTGGACGTGCGCATCCTCTCGGCGACGCACAAGGACCTGGCGAAGCTGGTGGAACTGGGCAGCTTCCGCCACGACCTCTACTACCGCATCAATGTCATCGAATTGAACGTGCCGCCGCTGCGCGAACGTGGCGACGACCTGCCGGTACTGAGTGCAGCCATCCTTGCCAAGCTGGCGGAACGCCATGGACTGCCGACACCGCCGTCGCTGTCCGACGACGCCCTTGCCGCCCTCCGCGCCTATTCCTTCCCTGGCAACATCCGGGAGCTCGAGAACACCCTCGAGCGCGCGATGACCCTGGCCGACGGCGAGTCGATCCATGTCAGCGACCTGCGCCTGCCGCAGGCCGCTCCGGTGCCAATGTCCGAACCTGCCGCCCCCGTGACGGTCATCGCCCCGGCACCGGCAGCGCCTGTCACCGCGTCAACCGTTCCCGCCACGCCCAGCACCAATGGCGACCTCACCGGCGCCATGGAACAGCTGGAACGCGCGGCCATCGAGAAGGCCCTGCTGGAAAACCGCTACAACAAGACCAAGACCGCAGCGGCCTTGGGCATTACCTTCCGGGCCCTGCGCTACAAGCTGAAAAAGCTTGGGATGGAGTAAGCAAGGGCCGTAACCAGCCCATTTATGCCCCGTTTCGTCACATTTTGCTTCAGGAATGTGAATTTATGCCCTCTCGCCTCCCCTCTCGCACCATTTATCAATGAGTTAGCTCGGGATTGACGACTGGCATGACGCCTGCTTCACTCTCCCGGCACGTGTCCTGTCGTCAGGCTCCGAAGGATTGGATCCCCCGGCCCGGCGCACGTGATACGAGAAACAACCACTCCATGGGGATTATCCAAATGAAGAAGCAGCAAGGCTTTACCCTGATCGAACTGATGATCGTGGTCGCGATCATCGCCATCCTGGCCGCCATCGCGCTGCCGGCCTACAACAACTACCGCATCAAGTCGGCCGAAGGCGCCTGCCAGGGCGAAGCCAAGGCTTACATGAACTCGGCCGTGGCTGCCGTCATGTCGAACATGACCGTGGCAACTTCGCCGGGCAAGGCTTGCAAGGAAAAGATCGTGCTGACCAGCGGCGACGTGAAGAACGCCCAAGTCAAGACTTGGAATCCGCAGGGCCCGGGCGTGAAGACGACCCAGTGCAAGTCGGATTCCGCCACCTGCGCCCAGCCGGGTGTGGCTCCGTAACTCACCAGAGTAAATCTGATGAGTGCAAAAGCCCCTCGCAAGAGGGGCTTTTCTTTTGCCGAAACAACCGTTTGTCCGGAATAGTGCACCGTCCACACAAAAGCCGTTGACGTAGGATTTAGAACTTGCTTCATTCGAGCTTCACGCGCCTGCGGCCTTTCCCGGATCCGCCCTCCTTTGCGGCTTCAGCACGTGGATCGTGAATTTTCCACTCCATGGGGTTATCCAAATGAAGAAGCAGCAAGGCTTTACTCTGATCGAACTGATGATCGTGGTCGCAATCATCGCCATCCTGGCCGCCATCGCGCTGCCGGCATACAACAACTACCGCATCAAGTCGGCCGAAGGCGCTTGCCAGGGCGAAGCCAAGGCTTACATGAACTCGGCCGTCGCCGCCGTCATGTCGAACATGACCGTCGCAACTTCACCGGGCAAGGCTTGCAAGGAAACGATCGTGCTGACCAGCGCCGACGTGAAGAATGCCCAAGTCAAGACCTGGAATCCGCAGGGCCCGGGCGTGAAGACGACCCAGTGCAAATCGGATTCCGCTACCTGCGCTCAGCCGGGCGTTGCTCCGTAATTCACCCACATCATCAAATAAAAGCAAAAAACCCCTCTTGCGAGGGGTTTTTTTTGCTTTTATCCGCCTGCTTGGCATGACTCCTGCTTAGGTATTAGTTGCAGTAAGTCTTTGGGGGAATACAGGCCATGAGCAATACAGAACACGGCTTCACGCTGATCGAATTAATGATCGTCGTTGCGATCATCGCCATCCTGGCCGCCATCGCTCTGCCGGCTTACAACAACTACCGTATCAAGTCGGCCAATAACGCCTGCCTGTTGGAAATGAAGAATTACGCCAACTTTTCCCTCGCCACTATGTACAACGGAAGCGCACCGAGCAGCGCACCTCTGAAGGCCTGCGCTGCTGCAGATAAGGCCACCAACACCAGCACCCCGATCACCGGCACGCCGCAACAGCCCGGGAACAAGCTGACCACGTGTAGCATGCAGAGTGGTAACTGCACGCTCGCGCCCTGAGCGCAGGTTCGACAGGCGCCCCCAAAGGCTTCACCAATCATCGATAATCAACGATCGATTGGCCATCTCTCCGCTTATGACTTCGCCGAACCGCTGGTTTCTCATTTCCGGCTTGATTTGCGCTGCGATCGCAGGCCTACCCTTTCTTCCCGGCCTACATGGGAGCTTTGTTTTCGACGATGTTGCAAACATTGTCAGCAACCAGGCTGTCCAGATTTCCACTTTGAACGCCAGCTCAATTAGCGACGTTGCGTTTGGAAAGCAACCCGGTGGAATTTCGCGTGTCTTACCTACCTTGAGCTTCGCTTTCGACTTCTGGCGCAGTGGAGGACTCGACCCCGTCCAGTTCAAGATTACCAACATCTTCATCCACACGCTGACGACACTGGCATTGACATGGTTGTTCCGTGAAATCCTGTTGTCCGTGCAAGCACCAAAACGGAAAGCGCAATTCGCGGCTCTGGCGCTTGCACTTGCCTGGGCAGTGCACCCCTTGCAGGTGTCATCCGTCTTGTATGTCGTACAACGCATGGAAACGATGTGCACGTTCTTCATCGTGCTCTCCCTACTCTCTTACGTGATTGGCAGACGTGAACAACTCGCAGGTCGGCCCGGGCGCGTTGGCTGGTTGCTGGCCTTGCTGTTCTGGGTCGTGGCAGCTGGATGCAAAGAGGATGCCGCCCTGCTGCCCATCTATGCGTTAGCGTTGGAACTCACCGTGTTCGGCTTTGCAGCAGCAAATCCGCAACTTGCAGGCAGACTGCGTAAAGGCTACATGATCGCCACGTTCGTTGGGATGGCGCTATATCTGTTTGTGGTGGCCCCTCATTTTTGGTCTTCGTCTTTATATCCGGGCCGCGACTTTTCAAGCAGCGAACGTCTCCTGACCCAGGCCCGCGTGCTGTGCATGTACTTGTGGGAAATCCTTGTGCCATTGCCTAGCCATATGCCGTTCTATTACGACTGGGTGCAGCCGTCGAAAGATCTTTTCCATCCGTGGACTACGCTGCCCTCCATCGTATTACTGGTTTCACTGCTTATCGCGGCATGGGTTGTTCGCAAGCAGCATCGGCTGTTTGCCCTCGGTGTCTTCCTGTTCTTTGCAGGCCATTTCATGGCCAGCAATGTGCTCGGACTCGAGATGGCATTTGAGCACCGCAACCACTTCCCGCTAATCGGGGCCGTTCTCGCAATTGGCGATCTTCTCGTTCTTGCCGCGCAATACCTTCGCTTCCGCCCCGCTATGCTCGCAACAACCTGCACCTTACTTTTGATAGGACTGAGCGGAGCAACAATCTCACGTGCGAGCATGTGGGGCAGCGAGAAGGAATTCGTATATAGGACACCTCAACTCGCCCCCCAATCCGCGCGTGCTTGGTATTCCCTCTGTATTTATTACTATGACCTTGGCGGAGGCAAGGTTCCGGGCAACCCCTATATCGACAAGGCAATCGATACGTGCCGCAAAGGCGCGGCGGCAGCCCCCTACTCACTCACCAACATTACCAGTTTGCTTACCTTCAAGGCATGGCGTGGTCTCGACACGCGACTGGAGTGGGCGCAATACCTTGAAAGACTGCAACACGTGAATCTCGGGCCTGAAAACAACCAGTCCATTTGGACAATCATCAATAACTTTCGGGCCGGCATCCCGTTTGACGAAAATAACGTGTTCAAGGCCATCGATATCGTCTTGACTCGTAAACAACTGGATCCCGGCGAATACGCCGCAATTGGTTACTTCACCCTGGGCCGGACTCGCCAGCCGGACAGAGCCTATCCATATTTCGCACGAGCCGTGGAAATGCTGCCCCCCGGCGATCCCCATACGATCGAGCTAATTACTGATCTCGATCGCCAGGGTCGAACGGATTGGGCACGCAAATTGGAAACCATCGACCAAAATCGGACTGCCCACATAACCGGCAACGGGATTTAGCTTGCGTCCCCACGCCTCCAAGCAATTTCGCAATATCGACCGGAATTCGCCAGAAACATGAAAACGCTGTGTCTTGGCGAAACCGCCGAGTCAAACGTATATGGAACAATCGGTGTGTGCCTGGTACAGGCATACGCCGCACCGAATTACATCCGCGGCCTGACCTTGATGGCTGCGGCACGCACGATACGTACCGTCGAGCTCACCCAGGCCTTCAATACGTCTGGCGGCGTGGCCCGTTATTGGCAGGCAATTCACAAGCTCCTAGCGATTAAAAAAAAATCGAGCCCCGACGCCTACATCCTTGCGTTCAGAGGCCATGAAATTGCCTGGCTGATCCGTCATCTAGCAAAGAAACAGATGTTCGTGTTCGATGCAATGATGTCCCCCTATTCCGCTCTTACAGAAGAACGCAAATTCGGGTGGCGCGGGACCCTTCTCGCAAAGCTGTGGCGACCGATCGAGCATTCCGCCTTGAGGAATGCTGATGCCATCCTGACCGATACCCAATCGCATTCTGCATACTACCAATCGGAATTCGGGATACCTGCAAGCAAGATTATCGTCATCCCCGTCGGCGCGATCGAAAAACCCGCCGTCAACTACACACCGCCGCACTGTGACTCCCCTTTCCGTGTACTGTTCTACGGTTCATTCCTGCCTCTGCACGGCATTGACACCATCGTTTCCGCGGCGGCGAAAGTCACCGACCTGCCCGTTCGATTTGACTTCATCGGGGGAAATAGACGCGATGCTCTTCAACTCGATAAGAATTTGCGGAAGAACGGCGTTAGAAATTTCACCCATAGGCGATGGGTGAATTTTGACCGGATCCTCGACGAGGAAATCCCTGGTTGCGATTTATGCCTTGGCGGGCCATTCGGCGGCACTCCGCAAGCGCGCAGAGTTGTTACCGGCAAAACGCATCAAGCAATCGCGTTAGGCAAGGCAACTGTGGTCGGGAAGATCACGGAAGATTGTGGATTCATCGATAAACAGAACTGCCTTCTTGTCGAGCAAGGCAATCCGGAAGATCTCGCCGAAGCGATCCGATGGGCATACATCAACCGGCACGAATTGCCAGCCCTGGGCATGCGGGCGAAGGATTTGCACAACCAACGGTATTCATCGACCGCAATCGGTACTCGCCTTGGTGAGGCGCTGTCCAAACTGCAAAACGATTTCGCGAAGGTCGCTGCATCATGAACCTTGAATTCGACCCCGATATCAGTGTATGCATTGCCAACTACAACGGGGGAGAGTTCGTTCTGGAATGCCTTGAGTCCGTCCGAAGGCAGGAGGGCGATTTCACGATTGAAATTATCGTTCACGACGACGCATCAACCGATGATTCAGCCAATTCGATTGAACGGCTATTCCCAGAAGCATTGCTACTCCGAAGCACCAAGAATTCCGGATTCTGCGTCAGCAACAACCGTATGGCATCGGCCGCACGTGGCAGATACGTGCTCCTTCTGAACAACGATGCGATTCTGCACGATGGCAGCCTGCAGGCCTTCTTCTCTTCCGCAGAAGGCGGGCTGCAGGACTGCATCCTCGGATTACCGCAGCGCTCCCTCGCCGACAATCTAATCGTTGATCACGGCTATAGAATTGATCCATTCCTGAATCCTATCCCCATCCTGACCCAGGACACCCATGAAGTCGGGGTGGCCACCGGCGCGTGCCTGTGGATTCCGAAAAAAATTTGGGGGGACGTGGGGGGATTCCCGGAATGGTTCGAATCGATCGCCGAAGATATCTTCCTGTGCATGGCTGCAAGGCTTCTGGGGTATCGAGTTGTGGTTCTCGCGACGCCCTGCTTCGATCACTGGATAGGAAAGAATCTTGGCGGCGGGAAACTTGTGGGTAGCACCCTTCAATCCACAGTTCGACGACGCACCCTGAGCGAGCGGAACAAGATTTTCGTCATGCTGTGTTGTTATCCGTGGCCAGTCATCACAGCATTGATGCCCCTACATGCGGTATCGCTTCTCCTCGAGGCCACATTCCTCTTGCTCGTAGGGACTAAGCCATCCGCCGTATGGCGAATCTATGCCAGCATCCCGGGCGCGATGTGGCGATGTAGGGGCAATGCTTGCGCCTTGAGGGAAAGATTGATGCGCCAAAAACAGGTAGACAGCAATGGTCTGTTCGCTTTCACGGATTGGCTTCCGCACAAGTTGCGGATGCTATTGCGTCATGGCATCCCAAATCTGGACTGACACTGTTCGGTTTATACATCCTTGTAGGCTCCCATCCGCTTACTCAACCCATCAACGAGGCCGCGAAACGCCATTCGCAATGATTCAAGCTTGCGCCTACCAAACACGGTCTGGCTATACACAAAGCCTGCCATGTACCATGCATTACGAATCTTCCATCGTACCTGGATGTAATCCAACCTACTTAGCGCAATAAAATTTCGCACGCAGTAGTACATACGGATTGGTGGATATGCGCTTTCAACGCGCCATCCAAAATACCAGACACGCAAGCTATCTTGCTCACCCATTCTGTGCCGCATGGCGCCTTTGGTCGTGCCATACAGTCGCCAACCATGCGAGCGCGCGCGATGACACCATTCATTGTCAACGCTATCTATAAAGAAATCCTCGCGCATTAAACCAACATCTCGCAGCGCGGAAGCGGGAACCAACATTCCAGAAGTGATCAGAGTGATCGCCTCCACTGTGGGCATCATTGCATCAGGAAGTGTATGACCATAAAAAAACCTTCCGGGCTTCTCCACCTGGAAAGGTCGTACTGCTCCGGTGTTTTCATCCATGAAAACCGGCCCAATCGCGGCAACCTTTCGGCCACGCGAATCAAGATCCGCGAGCACAGCCACTAGTCCTGTCACCATCTCTTCGGACGGCAGACTGTCCTGATCACTGAATAATAAATGCGTGGAACCCTCGGCAAGTGCAGCTTCAATCCCAACGTTTAGTGCCTTTGCAATTCCAAGGTTTCCGCCAAGCCTCTGCAAGCTGACCCCTGCCGGGATGCCGGACTGCATGAACTGTTCAAGCCGTGTGTCATCGAGATGCGTGTTGTCCACGATGTGGATTCGATCGACCTGACCAACAATAGCCATGATCAACTCGCGCAGCACAGATACTTCCGGGAAGTACGTAACTACCACCGCATGTACGCGTACATCTTTCATTTCAACGCTAAAAACGTCAGAAATTCCCTACTCGACGCACGGAACATTTCCATAAATTCAGCGCGAATCGCATGCTCTGGCGGCCGCCCGCCGTAGCTTCCGGCCATACCCGAATGGCCGGATGCAACGGACTCACTGGCGGCATACACATCGAACACGGACATTCCCCTCCACGCCTGCCTGATCGACCGGAACCCAACCTCGCGCAGTGCCTGCGACAGGGAATCTCTATTGAACAACACCAGGTGACGCGGCGGGTCGAGCCCAAACCAATCGACGCCAAAACGCTTGGCACCAAGGCTGTTGATATTCGGGGTTTCAAGCCAAAGCATGCCGCCTGGTTTAAGCAATCGGTAGATGCATCGCAATGTTTCCAGCGGATCATGCACGTGTTCGATCACATGGCTGATGGTAATCACGTCGAAACGCTCATCGCTGTTATCGAACAGATCTATACCTCCCAACCGCACCGACAAACCACGCGAACGCGCCGCAGCGACGCCGCCTTCGTCAAAATCGATCCCCTCCACCGACCAACCTCCCTGTCGGGCTAACGCAAGGAAACCACCATCGCCGCAACCCACGTCTAACAAGCGGCCTCCCGAAGCTGGCAACGGCGGGAGGTGACGGCATTCGGCATCGGCCGCCGCCCGCAGCGAAGGCAACAGCGGAAGCAGCCAACGACCCGCAATGCCGGCATGCTCGAGCGCAAGGCCGTAGCGATGGTTTTGGTACCCGTTTATCAGGTCGTGCAGAAGCGTCCGTAGCTTTCCCACGCGACGCACTACTCGATGGTCTTTGGCAACATGCGTGAAATAGGCTTCGTACGCTCTGCCCACGCTGGACGGCGTTGGCCGAGGATCGAGATACCCGCTAGAGCAGGCCTCACAACGCCACAGATCCCATTGCCCGGGCGCCACACCGAACACGCGGTCGGTCAGGCCTGAATGCAGTAGTTCCCGCTCAACTGCTCCGCATACCGGGCACGAAGGCACGCGCTCCAGATCGGTGTCCGGCCATGCTTGGTCGATCATGCGGCTTCCCTCGGATATTGACGCCAGATGCGACGACTGAAAATGGTAAATGCCATTATCACCACAGCGGCATTTACCGCGAACCAACGCGGATCGGATGTCACCAGCGGAACGACAAGCATGCAACAACACAGCATTACCAATCCAGCGCCACGCGTAAGCATCGACGCATATGTCGGATGGACATGGATCGCCGTGAGGTACAACAGACCAGCGTCGAGCATCGCACGCGCAGCCCACGCGATTGCTGCCCCCACCACTCCCCACCGAGAAATCCCAAATACCAGTATTGCAACGAATAGCGGCAACTCAAGCACATGCAATTTCGCTGTGATGTCCGCGCGCCCATGACCCTGCAACAAGACATAGGGTATATGCGCAACGCTGTTGACAAACACACCCAGTACAACCCATCGGAAAATGTCGCTCGCATGAATCGCAAAATCCTGACCAAGCCATACCATCAGCAGTTGCGTCGACAGCATGGAGGCCAACAACAGCGCGGGCAGGAGCATCATGATCAAAGCAATCAACGATACCTGCAACATGGCAACCGATTTGACTGAATTCGAGCGATACCCGGCAAGCGCAGGAAAAACGGCGCCCATTGCCGTTACCGGTAATGTGGTTATACGGAACAGACTGTCGACAGGTACCGCATAGTAGGCGACCGAGGCAGGTGGAAATATGCTCGCAAGATAAAACCTGTCTGCATACACCATCAACGGCCCTACTGCGTTGCTGATCGACAACCACCCACCAAACCTGAGCAACTGTAGATAGTCCTCACCCTTTGCTATTTGTCCACGCTCGTACGGAAGCAGCTTCCGAAGCAGTTGCAGCCATGCAATCGTCGCTATTACCCGACTTGCGGCAAGACCACAGATCGCCAAGCCAGCATCTTCCCTCCAAAAGGAAACCAGTGTCGGTAGGCCAAACTGCATGATGCTGAGCAAAGCCCGTTGTGTACTCACACGACGAAATTCCTGCAGCCCTTCAAGTGCACCCGCCGCCGCAGTGGACACCAGTGCAAACGGCATGGACAACGCCACAATGCGCAAACCGAAGATAGATTCCTCGACTAGAGGGCCTTCAAGGTGGAAAATGTTATGAACGGCCCAAGGAATGATCATCCATAAAACAACGCCGGCCATTCCGCCAATAGCTACCAACAGCCCGAGCGTTTTCCACACCAAAGCTCCGAGCTCGATCCTCGCCTTACCCACACCGATGTCGCTTGCCAGCTTCTGTGTGAGTGCACGGCCTAAGCCGAAATCCAAGATTCCCGAAAACCCGATTAATCCGAGAGCAAGGGTGAATACTCCCATTCGTGCGGCCCCCAGCTGTTTTACCAGCACTGCCAATGCCACAAGGCCAACGAACGATGATGCAAGCGCACCCCCGACATTCCACACTGCATTGCTGGCGACTCGACGACTCATGGGAAAAATATGTTCCTGAAACGAGTCGAAATACTTCGCTCCACCATACTCATTCGCGCCGATAAGTCAGGCTGGTGATCTGCTCCGATATCAAACCGATCAAGAACACAATGACGAACGCGCTCAACAGCAACATACTCATGTTGGTGAAACGCCCGCTCTCATGAAATGTCCACGCATACCAGCCCAGGCCTGCCATTCCGAAACAGCTAGCTATTGGCGCAAACAACTTCAATGGTGAATACAGCGTTGCGATCTTGAAAATGATCAGCAGGAAACGGATGCCATCCTTGATCGGACGAATATGACTACTCGTCCCAACGCGCTTGGCCACCGGTATCGGCACATAGGCCACCGGGTAGGCACTGCGGAAGAACGCCATGGTGCTGGTCGTCGGGTAGCTGAATCCATTGGGGAGCAGGTGGAGGAATTCCATGAACTTGCTGGCTCGCGCTGCGCGGAACCCGGAAGTCAGGTCGAGGATGCGATGGCCGGTCATCCAACTGGCCAAGCGGTTGTAAAGGGCATTCGCCAATCCGCGACCGGCATTGGCTTGGCCGCTGCCATCGCGCGCGCCCACCACCATGTCGTAACCCGCGGCCAATTGATCCAGCAACGACTGGATATGTGCAGGATCGTGCTGGCCGTCGGCGTCCATGAAAACGAGGATGTCGCCCGAGGCCGCGCGCGCACCGCGCTTGATCGCAGCCCCATTCCCCATGGAATAGGGCGAGGACAGCACTGTCGCCCCATGCTGTCTGGCCACCTCCGCGGTCCGGTCTGTCGAACCGTCGTCGACCACGATCACCTCGGCCTCCGGCCAGCGCGCCCGCAACGCGGGCAATGCCTTGGCCAGCCCGGCTTCCTCGTTCTTGGCCGGCAGGATGATCGACAACTGCATGCAGTATTTCCCCAATGACCCAGTCTTCACACGAGTTTACGGTACCGCCTGCTCCAAATTCGCTTCCTGCGGGCAGGTGCGTTAAATTTCCGGTAACGACTGGAGTCTTGCCCGCGCAATGAACGCAGCCCCCTCGCAGAACCTGCTCGGCATTACCGGCATCGCCCGGCGCCTGGTGCTGGACGGCGCGCTTGACGCCGATGCCGCGCGCCACGCCCAGGACGCCGCCACCGCGGAACGCAAGCCGATCGCCAACTACCTGCTGGAGCATGGCCTGGCAAGCGCCCCCGCCCTTGCCGCAGCGCAATCGATGGAGTTCGGCTTGCCGGTGTTCGATCCGGCGGCGATGGATCCCCAGCTCGATGCGATGAAGCTTGTCTCGCCCGAGATGATCGCCAAGCATGGCGTACTGCCGTTGTTCCGCCGCGGCAGCCGCCTCTACATCGGCATCTCCGACCCCACCCACACCCAGGGCCTGGAAGAAATCCGCTTCCAGTCCGGCAGCACCGGCATCGAAACCATCCTGGTCGACGAAGCTACGCTCAAACGCACGCTGGAAGCCTGGCAGGCCGCCGGCGAAAGTTTCAGCGCCATGATGGATGACGCCGAAGGCCTGGAAGGGCTGGAAGTGGATGCCAGCGACGATGAAGCCGGTGGCGGTGACGCGGTGGTGGGCGACGGCAGCGACGACGCGCCAATCGTCAAGTTCGTCAACAAGGTATTGCTGGATTCGGTGCGCCGTGGCGCGTCAGACATCCATTTCGAGCCTTTCGAGTCCGAATACCGCATCCGCATGCGCGTCGACGGCCTGCTGCGGATCATGACCCGCGTGCCGATCAAGATGAAGGATCGCGTCGCCGCCCGCATCAAGGTGATGGCCCAGCTCGACATCGCCGAGAAGCGCGTGCCCCAGGACGGCCGCATCAAGCTCAACGTCAGCCGCACCAAGCAGATGGACTTCCGCGTCAGCACGCTGCCGACATTGTTCGGGGAGAAAATCGTGCTGCGCCTGCTCGATGGCAGTGCCGCCAAGCTCGGCGTCGACAAGCTCGGCTACGAAGACGACCAGCGCAAGTTGTTCGAGGACGCCATCCAGAAGCCCTATGGCATGGTGCTGGTGACCGGACCCACGGGTTCGGGCAAGACCGTATCGCTGTATACCGCCTTGAATATCCTCAATGATGAGTCGCGCAATATCTCCACCGTCGAGGATCCGGTGGAAATCCGCGTCGGCGGCATCAACCAGGTGCAGCAGAACCAGAAGCGCGGCATGACCTTCGCCGCCGCCCTGCGCAGCTTCCTGCGCCAGGACCCGGACGTGATCATGGTCGGCGAAATCCGCGATCTCGAGACCGCCGAAATCGCGGTCAAGGCCGCCCAGACCGGCCATATGGTGTTGTCCACCCTGCACACCAACGATGCCCCGCAGACCATCTCGCGCCTGATGAACATGGGCATCGCGCCCTACAACATCACCAGTTCGGTCACGCTGGTGATCGCCCAGCGCCTGGCCCGCCGCCTGCACGACTGCAAGCGCCCGGTCCAGCTGCCCGCCGAGGCCCTGCTGGCGGAAGGCTTCTCGCAGGAAGAAGTTGACGCCGGCATCACATTGTATGAGGCTGTCGGCTGCCCTGACTGTACCGAGGGCTACAAGGGGCGTACCGGCATCTACCAGGTGATGCCGATGAACGAGGAGATCCAAGCCATCGTGCTGAAGGGCGGCAACATGCTGCAGATCGGGGAAGCCGCGCAACGCAGCGGCATCCGTGACCTGCGCCAGTCGGCGCTCCTGAAGGCGAAGAACGGAATCACCAGCCTGGCCGAAATCAACCGAGTCACCAAGGACTGAGCATGTCTTCCTCCCCCAGGACTGCCGCCCGCACCGGGCTGTTCGCCCCGAAGGCGAAACCCGACCCCAATGCCATGAAGACCTTTACCTGGAAGGGTAAGGACAAGCGTGGCGTGGTGATGAAAGGCGAAACCGACGCCAAGAACGAGGCCCTGGTCAAGGCCGAGCTGCGCAAGCAGGGCATCGTCCCCGATGTGGTCAAGCCCAAGGCCAAGCCGCTGTTCGGCGGCGCCGGCAAGAAGATCACTGCCCGCGACATCGCCAACTTCAGCCGCATGTGGGCGACGATGATGAAGTCCGGCGTGCCGATCGTGCAATCGCTGGAAATCATCGGCAGCGGCCAGAAAAACCCGAAGATGACGAACATGGTCATGGCCCTGCGCGATGACATCTCCGGCGGTTCGTCCCTCTACGAGACCCTGAGCAAGCACCCGGTCCAGTTCGACGAGTTGTACCGCAACCTGGTGCGTGCCGGCGAAAGCGCGGGCGTGCTCGAGACCGTGCTGGAAACCATCGCCAGCTACAAGGAAAACATCGAGACCATCAAGGGCAAGATCAAGAAGGCCCTGTTCTACCCGGCGATGGTGATCGCGGTGGCGATCCTGGTCAGCGGCGTGCTGCTGGTCTACGTGGTCCCGCAGTTCGAGGACATCTTCAAGAGCTTCGGCACCGATCTGCCGGCTTTCACCAAGATGATTGTGGCTGCGAGTCGAATCGTAGTGAAGACGTGGTGGATCATCCTGATCGCCATCGTCGGTGGCATCTTCGGTTTCATCTGGTTCTACAAGCGCTCGATCAAGTTCCAACACTTTCTTGATCGCATCTCGCTGAAGATTCCGATCATCGGCACCATCCTCAACAACTCGGCCGTCGCCCGCTTCGCGCGCACGCTGGCCGTGACCTTCGCCGCCGGCGTGCCGCTGGTGGAGGCACTGGATTCCGTGGCCGGCGCGACCGGCAACATGGTCTATACCGATGCGGTGAAGCGCATCCGCGATGACGTCGCGGTCGGCTACCAGGTCAACACCGCGATGAAACAGACCAACCTGTTCCCGCACATGGTGGTGCAGATGACCGCCATCGGTGAAGAGGCCGGCGCGCTCGACACCATGATGTACAAGGTCGCCGACTTCTACGAGGAAGAGGTCAACAACTCGGTGGACGCGCTGTCGAGCCTGATCGAGCCGCTGGTGATGGTGGTGATCGGCATCCTGGTCGGCAGCATGGTGATCGGCATGTATCTGCCCATCTTCAAGCTGGCATCGGTGGTCGGCTGACGGATGGCCTACCTCGACACCCAGCCGGCGCTCGGCTACGGCCTGATCGCCGGTCTGGGCCTGGCGACCGGCAGCTTCCTCAACGTGGTGATCCTGCGCCTGCCCAAGCGCATGGAATGGGAGTGGCGACGCGACGCCCGTGAAGCCCTGGAATTGCCAGAGGTCTATGAGCCGGCACCGCCAGGGATCGCGGTGGAGCCCTCGCACTGCCCGCACTGCAAGACGCCGTTGCGCTGGTACGAGAATATCCCGCTGTTGAGCTGGATCGCTTTGCGCGGCAAATGCCGCCACTGCGGCGCGCCGATTTCCCTGCAATATCCGCTGGTTGAACTGCTGACGATGCTGCTGTCGCTGGCCTGCGTCTGGCGCTTCGGCTTCGGCTGGCAGGGCTGGGGGGCGCTGATCTTCAGCTGGTTCCTGATCGCGCTCTCGGGCATCGACGTTCGCACCCAGCTGCTGCCCGACAAGCTCACCCTGCCCCTGCTGTGGCTGGGACTGATCGCGGCCAGCGACCACCTCTACGTCCCGGCCAAATCGGCGATCCTCGGCGCGGCCTGGGGCTATGTCTCGCTGTGGATCGTGTGGTGGGTGTTCAAGCAGCTCACCGGCAAGAACGGCATGGGCCACGGCGACTTCAAGTTGCTGGCGGCCATCGGCGCATGGTGCGGATCCAAGGCCCTGCTGCCGACCTTGCTGATTTCTTCGGTGCTGGGCGCGGTGATCGGCGCGATCCTGCTGGCCGTGCAAGGCCGCGACAAGGCGACGCCACTGCCGTTCGGGCAGTACCTGGCGCTGGCGGGCTGGATCGTCTTCATGTGGGGCGGACAGATCATCGACGCCTACATGCGCATCACCGGGCTCAGGCCCTAGCGCGTGTTTTGCGTCGGGCTCACCGGCGGAATTGCTTCAGGCAAATCGGCACTGGCGGATCGCTTGCGCGCGCGCGGCGCCTTCCTCGCCGATGCAGACGTCATCGCCCGGGAAATCGTTGCCCCCGGGCAACCCGCGCTGGTGGAGATCGCCGCGCATTTCGGCAAGGACGTGCTGCAGGCCGATGGCGGCCTCGATCGCGCCGCGATGCGCCAACGCATCTTCGACAACCCTGCCGAGCGCAAGGCACTCGAAGCGATCACCCATCCGCGCATCCGTGCCGCCCTGCACGATGCCTGCATGGCCGCCGATGCCCCCTACGCGGTGGCCGCGATTCCGTTGTTGACCGAAGGCGGCGGACGCACTGTCTACCCCTGGCTCGACCGCATCGTGATCGTCGACGTGCCAATGGAATTGCAGCGCGCGCGCCTGCTTGCACGCGACGGCATCGATGCTGCGCTGGCGGACGGAATGATCGCCGCACAAGCAACCCGCGCACAACGCTTGGCGATCGCCGACGACGTGGTCGCGAACAGCGGTTCCCTTGAAGACCTGGACAAGGCGGCAGATGCGCTCGACCGCCTGTATCGGGGATTGGCGAAGTCCTAAGCACTCCAGAACGCGCTGATCGCCGCGACGCCCTGCGCACCATTGCGACGCGCAATTGCGACATCCTCCGATTCCATCCCGCCCAATGCATAGACCGGCAGCGCCGGCACATACGCACGCAGCTCGCGGAACGCGTCCCAGCCGATGCCGGCGACACCGAGATGGCTGCGGGTTTCGCGCACCGGACCCAATAACGTGAACGCGCAGCTTAGCCCTGCCGCAGCTTCCAGCTCCGCGACAGAATGGCAGGAGGCCGCAAGCCGCAGGCCGTTGAAGTCGTCATGTGCCGAAGTCAGCTGCGATGAACGCAGGTGCAGGCCGATGCCGAATTCACGCGCGAACGCTACATCGCCATTGATCCAGCAATCGATATCCTGTTCGCGCAGCCACGTACTCGCCTGCCCGGCCAGCGCGCGCCATGCCTCGGGATGTGCGCTCGCGAATGCCGGTGCCCGCAGCTGCACGCGGCGGATGCCGTGTCGCGTCACTACCGAATGCAATGACTGCAACCAGTCATCGACATCGCCGGGTTCCGGGGTGATCAGCAGCCGATCGGGTTGCCGCAGCGCAGCCACGACCGGCCCATCGGCGGGCGGCATCGGATATTGCGCGAGCTTGTCCGGCGGCACCCAGGCCAATGCCTGGCCGTCGAGGCCACGCGGCGCACCGCGGTAGGGCTTGATCTCGTAGACGTCGAGCGTCAGTGCCTTCGGCGCATGTTGCGGAACCGCGATGATCGCGTCACCCACCGTGGCATCGATCCCGAGTTCTTCCTGCAACTCGCGCTGCAATGCCTGTTCCGGCGTTTCGCCCTGCTCGACCTTGCCGCCCGGGAATTCCCAGCGGCCGGCAAGATCGCGACCCTGCGTGCGTCGCGCCAGCAGGATCCGTCCGCGCACGTCGCGGATCACTCCGGCGACGACGTGGATGGGTTTCAGGCGAGCTGCCCGTGGCAGTGCTTGAACTTCTTGCCGCTGCCGCACGGGCACGGATCATTGCGACCAACCATCGGCGCGGCATTGGCATCGGCGAGCTGTGCCTGCTGCACGGCGCGCGCTTCCTCGTCGGCGCCGTATCCACCCATGTCGGGGTGCTGGAACTGCATCTGCTGCGCGGCGGCCTGGGCCTGCTGGCGCTCGGCTGCTTCCATCGCCGCGATCTCTTCCTCGCTGCGGATGCGCACGCGTCCCAGCGTGGTGGTGACTTCGCGCTTGACGGTTTCCAGCATCTCGGAGAACAGCTGGAACGCTTCCTTCTTGTATTCGTCCTTCGGCTGCTTCTGGGCGAAACCGCGCAGGTGGATGCCCTGGCGCAGGTAGTCCATGCGCGCGAGATGCTCCTTCCAGTTCTGGTCCAGCACCGAGAGCATCAGGTGCTTCTCGATCATGCGCATGGTGTCGGGACCGACTTCGGCTTCCTTGTCGACGAAGTGCTGGTCGACCGCCTTCTGCACTTCTTCCTCGACGTCGGACGATTCCACGTCCTCGCGCTTGCCGATCTCATCGACCAGCGGCAGTTGCACGCCGAGGTCGTTGGCCAGTTCCGACTGCAGGCCTTCGAGGTCCCACTGGTCGTGCATCGATTCCTCGGGCACGTAGCGGCGCACGGTGTCGGCCACCACGTCGGTGCGGATGCCGTCGATGTTGTCCTTGATCGATTCCGCTTCCAGCAACTCGTCGCGCTGCTGGTAGATCACCTTGCGCTGGTCGTTGTTGACGTCGTCGAAATCGAGCAGGTTCTTGCGGATGTCGAAGTTGTGCGCCTCGACCTTGCGCTGGGCGTTGGCGATCTGGCGCGTGACCAGCGGCGACTCGATGATGTCGTCTTCCTTCAGGCCCATGCGCTCCATCATCTTCTGCACCCAGTCGGCGGCGAAGATGCGCATCAGGTTGTCGTCGAGCGACAGGTAGAAGCGCGACGAACCCGGGTCGCCCTGGCGACCGGAACGACCGCGCAGCTGGTTGTCGATGCGACGGCTTTCGTGGCGTTCGGTGCCGAGGATGTGCAGGCCACCGAGCTCCTTGACCTTCTCGTGGCGTTCCTGCCACTCGGCCTTCATGCGCGCCTTGGTGGCGTCGTCCGCCGGGGTGCCCGCCGCTTCCAGCTGGGCGAGCTCCGCTTCCAGCGAACCGCCAAGCACGATGTCGGTACCGCGACCGGCCATGTTGGTGGCGATGGTCACCGCGCCCGGACGACCGGCCTGGGCGACGATGTGCGCCTCGCGTTCGTGCTGCTTGGCGTTCAACACTTCGTGCGGCACATTGAACTTGTTGAGGTAATCGCTCAGCAGTTCCGACACTTCGATCGACGTGGTGCCGACCAGGACCGGCTGGCCCTTCTTGTGCGCGTCCTGGATCTCGTTCGCGACCGCGCGGAACTTGCCGGCGCGATTGAGGAACACGAGATCCGGATGGTCCTTGCGGATCATCTCGCGATGGGTCGGGATCACCACCACTTCCAGGCCGTAGATGCTCTGGAATTCGTAGGCTTCCGTGTCGGCCGTACCGGTCATGCCGGCCAGCTTCTTGTACATGCGGAACAGGTTCTGGAAGGTGATGCTCGCCAGCGTCTGGTTCTCGCGCTGGATCTCGACGCGCTCCTTCGCTTCCACCGCCTGGTGCAGGCCATCGGACCAACGGCGACCCGGCAGCGTGCGGCCGGTGAATTCGTCGACGATGATGACTTCGCCGTCGCGCACGATGTAGTCGACGTCCTTCTGGTAGATCGCGTTGGCGCGCAGCGCCGCGTTCAGATGGTGGACGACGTGGATGTTCTGCGGGTTGTAGAGGCTGTCGTCCTCGCCGAGGATGCCGCCGGCGCGCAACAGTTCTTCCGCCAGTTCCTGGCCGGATTCCGACAGATGCACCTGCTTCTGCTTCTCATCGACCCAGTAATCGCCGACGCCCTCTTCCTTCTCCTGGCGGGTCAGGCGCGGCACGATGGCATCGACGCGCATGTACAGTTCCGGCGAATCGTCGGCGGGACCGGAGATGATCAGCGGCGTGCGCGCCTCGTCGATCAGGATCGAGTCGACTTCGTCGACGATCGCGTAATGGAGGCCGCGCTGGAAACGGTCTTCCTTGGCCAGCGCCATGTTGTCGCGCAGGTAGTCGAAACCGAATTCGTTGTTGGTGCCGTAGGTGATGTCGGCGGCGTAGGCTTCGTGCTTGTCCGAATGCGGCATGCCCGGGAACACCACGCCGACGCTCAGCCCGAGCCAGTTGTAGAGCTTGCCCATCTGCGCGGCGTCGCGGCGCGCGAGGTAGTCGTTCACGGTGACGACGTGGACGCCCTTGCCTTCCAGCGCATTGAGATAGACCGGCAGCGTGCCGACCAGGGTCTTGCCTTCGCCCGTGCGCATTTCGGCGATCTTGCCCATGTGCAGCACCATGCCGCCGATCAGCTGGACGTCGTAGGGACGCATGCCGAGCACGCGCACCGAGGCTTCGCGGCAGACCGCGAACGCTTCCGGCAGCAGCTTGTCCAGCGATTCGCCCTTGGCGATGCGGTCCTTGAATTCCTGGGTCTTGGCCTTCAGCGCGTCATCGGACAAGGCCTGCATCTGCGGCTCGAGTGCGTTGATCTTGCGGACGATGCCGTCGAGTTGCTTGAGCAGGCGCTCGTTGCGGCTGCCGAAAACGCTGGTAAGGAGTCGGTTGAACATGGAGTCGCTTGGCTCGAGACGTCGCTCGGGAAATAGGAAAGGGCGCCAAAGCGCCCTTTGGAACCGTACATTGTAGCTGGGGACGGGATCGCCCGCCCTCAAGTCCTCACGCGCGTTTCACCGAACTGCGTCCGGCCAGGAAGGGCGCCGGATTCACGTAGGCGCCGTCCTTCCACACTTCCAGATGCACGTGCGCGCCGGTGGAGCGCCCGGTCGAACCGGCCTTGGCGATCTCGGTTCCGGCCCGCACCAGGTCGCCGACCTGCTTGAGCAGCTGCGAGTTGTGCGCATAGCGGGTGACGTAGCCATTGCCGTGGTCGACCTCGATCACGTTGCCGTAGCCGGTACGGACGCCGACGAAGCTGACCACGCCATCGGCGACGGCGTAGACCGGATCGCCGACCTGGGCGGCGAAATCGATGCCCTTGTGGAACTGCTCGCCGGCACCGAAGGGATCGGCGCGCGCGCCGAAGGTCGAGGTCACATAACTGTGCGCGGTCGGCGCGATCGCGCGTTCCAGGCTGCCCTTGGCGGTGCGGCTAGCGAGCAGCGTGTCGAGCACGGTGAGCTGGCCGCCGGCGTTGTCGAACTGTGCCTGCACGGCATCCAGGCCGCTGCGCATCTGCGCCGGTGTGATGTCGCTGGTGGGACCGCCACCGCCCTGGCCGATCGGCGCCGAGAAGTTGAATTCGCCGCCCTGCAGGCCGCTGGCATCGACCAGACGCTGGCCGACCGCATTCAAGCGCGTGGCCTGCGCCTGCAATTCGGCCAGGCGGGCCGACATCGCGTTGAGTTCGCGCTGGGTGTCGCGACGGATCTGCTCGGTGCCGGCGGTCTGCGCGGCCACTTCGGCGTGGTCGAACGCCGCCATCGCGGCGAGGCCACCCATCAAGCCCACCACCAAAGTGGCAGCAAGCGCGCGATACGGATTGCGGGCCAGGCGCTGGCCACCGCGGGCCAGCAGGCGCTGGGCCGTCGCACGCAGGCGCGAGCCCAGGCTCGACACCGGCGCCTCGACATGGAAGCGCGGGTGGAACACGAAGCGATAGCCCGGCTCCTTGCGGACCCAGCTGCGGCTCACGCGCGGGCGTTTAAAGTGTCGTACGGCCTTGTAGCCTGAACCTGTCTTCTTCAACGTCGTCTCCGATGTCCAAACCGCGCATTCCCCGACAAAACCCGCCCCGCTCGGCCCCGAGCGCCTGGCAGGCTGCCCTGGCCGGCAGTGCCGCCGACCCGTTGAAGCGGGCCGAGTGGCTGGCGTCGCTGGATCACCAGCTGCGCATCGCTTTGCCGTTGCAGTTGGCCGCACATGCCCGGCTGGCCAACGTCGATGGAAACCGCCTGGTGTATTCAGTGGATGGCCCGGCCTGGAGCAGTCGCCTGCGCCTGTCCGGTGATGCCATCCTCGAAGCCGCCCGTTCCCTCGGACTGGCCGTGGATGCGTTGGCGATCCGCGTGGTGCGGATGCCTGCGCAGCCGGGGATGGGTGTCACGCAGCCCACGCCCCGAGGATCTGCTTCCGGCACCGAGCGGACTGCTCTGCGCACCGTGCGCGAACTGATCGCGCAAGGGCCTGCCGGGGACCCGAGTGATGAAAACGCACCCAAGCCCACCCGGGCGGAACGGTTGCGCGCACGGCGCCCTTCCCGACCGGAGGGTGCATCCTAGGGGTGTTGGCGACCCGGGGTGTTAAGGGATCGCTGGCTGTTCAGCCTCAAACCGGGACGTAAGTCCCATAAATGGCCGGCCGCTGGGCCGTATCGGCCGTCGGCTCGTCCTCGAAGGTGGCCAGCTCCCAGGCATCGGTGGTGGCCAGCACCTGGCGGACCAGGGCGTTGTTGAGGGCGTGGCCGGACTTGTAGCCGGTATAGGCGCCCAGCACCGGGTGGCCGAGCAGGTAGAGATCGCCGACGGCGTCGAGGATCTTGTGGCGGACGAATTCGTCGGCGTAGCGCAGGCCGTCCTCGTTCAGCACGCGGAACTCGTCGAGGACGATGGCGTTGTCCATCGAACCGCCGAGGCCGAGATTGCGTTCACGCATGAACTCGAGGTCGCGCATGAAGCCGAAGGTACGGGCGCGGCTGACTTCGCGGATGTAGCTGGCGGTCGAGAAGTCGACGGTCGCCCGCGACAGCGAGGCCGGGATCGCCGGATGGTTGAAGTCGACGGTGAAGTCGAGGCGGAAGCCATCGTGCGGATCGAAGGCGGCGCGCTTGTCGCCATCGCGCACTTCGATCGTCTTCTTGATGCGGATGAACTTCTTCGGCTTGTCCTGCTCGACGATGCCTGCCGACTGCAGCAGGAACACGAACGGGCTGGACGATCCGTCCATGATCGGCACTTCCGGCGCCGACAGGTCGATCCAGGCATTGTCGATGCCGAGCCCGGCAAGAGCCGACATCAGGTGTTCGACGGTATTGACGCGCACGCCATCGGTGGCGAGGCCGGTGCACAGCATGGTTTCGCTGACCAGGTCGCCGCGCGCCGGAAGCTCCACAACCGGGTCGAGATCGACCCGCCGGAACACGATGCCGGTATCCACCGGAGCGGGGCGCAGGGTCAGGAAAACCTTTTCGCCACCATGCAGGCCGACGCCGGTCGCGCGGATGACGTTTCGCAATGTGCGTTGACGAATCATGCGCTGGTTGGATCGACGGCCTTGATGAAAGAAGACGCGCCGACCGCCTGGCGGTTGACGCAGCGGTTCAGGTTACCACGGAGGGTGCTGAATCCACATTTAAGAAGGGGAAGGAAGCCCCCGCCAGCGGCGCAGCTAGCGGGGGATGTATCAAGCCGACCGGCCGGCCCCTCGCGCCCGCGAGGGAGGGTGTGGGCGGCGTCAGGACCGGCCGGCCAGAACCAACCGGACGATCAGTCTGCCTGGCGGCGGAGGAAGGCCGGGATGTTGAGGTAGTCGCTGGGCAGGTCGGCGATCGCCGGGGCCGCACTCGGCTCAGACTGGCTCGCCGCCGCACCCGCGCCCTGGCTGCGTCCGCGCAACACCGACGAGATCGACTGGGTCGGGTTGTAGGGATCGCTGACCGCATCGACCGGCAGGCCGGTGGTGCCGTCCAGCTTCGGGCGCTCGCGCACCAGTTCCACCTGCGGACGACGCTGCGGGGCGCTGGCGCGCTCGTAGCTGTCGCTGCGCGGGGCGATGCGACCGGCGTTGACCGGGTTGAGGCCGGTGGCAACCACGGTGACGCGCACTTCGTCCTGCATGTCGGGATCGAGCACGGTGCCGATGACGACGGTCGCGTCTTCCGAAGCGAAGTTCTCCACCGTGCGACCGACTTCGTCGAACTCGGCCATGGTGAAGTCGGGGCCGGCGGTGATGTTGACCAGGATGCCATTGGCGCCGGACAGGTTGACGTCGTCGAGCAGCGGGTTCTGGATCGCGGCTTCGGCAGCGGCCTGGGCACGATCGTCGCCACGCGCGTGACCGGTGCCCATCATCGCCAGGCCCATTTCGCTCATCACGGTGCGGACGTCGGCGAAGTCGACGTTGATCAGGCCCGGACGGACGATCAGGTCGGCGATGCCCTGCACCGCGCCCTGCAGCACGTCGTTGGCGGCGCGGAAGGCCTGCACCATCGTCGCGTTGCGGCCGAGCACGGTGATCAGCTTCTCGTTCGGGATCGTGATCAGCGAATCGACGTGCTGCGACAGCTCCTCGATGCCCTTGAGCGCGACCTGCATGCGGCGGCGGCCTTCGAACGGGAACGGCTTGGTGACGACGGCGACGGTCAGGATGCCCATCTCCTTCGCCAGCTGCGCGACGACGGGCGCCGCACCGGTGCCGGTGCCGCCGCCCATGCCGGCGGTGATGAAGACCATGTCGGCGCCGTGCAGCGCTTCGATGATGCGCTCGCGATCTTCCAGCGCGGCCTGGCGGCCCACTTCCGGATTCGCGCCCGCACCAAGACCCTTGGTGACGTTGCCGCCGAGCTGCAGCTGCATCTTCGCGCCGCAGTTCTTGATCGCCTGCGCATCGGTGTTGGCGGTGATGAATTCCACGCCATCGACGCTGCTGTTGACCATGTGCGCCACGGCATTTCCGCCGCCGCCGCCCACGCCGACCACCTTGATGACCGCATTCGGGGTCATCCGCTCTACCAATTCAAACTGTGCCATGTGTATACCCTCGCTGGTTGATGCCATTGGCGGGATGCGCCTCCCGTGGACCCTCTGGCGATGTGATGCATTGCTGCGTTGCTGTTGCCTTGTTGCGTGTTGCGATGTCGCACTTGCCTTGTCGCGGCCTCAGAACTCGCCGCGATACCAATCCTTCAATTTGTTGAGGAAGCCGCCGGCGCGACCGCCACCCGACAGCAGCGGACGCGAGCGTCGCGGCTGTTCGTGTTGCGCACCCATCAGCAGCAGGCCGACCCCAGTGGCATGCACCGGATTGCCGACCACTTCGCCGAGACCGGTGACGTGCTGGGGAATGCCGATGCGCACCGGCATCTGCAGCATTTCCTCGGCCAGCTCGACCACGCCTTCCATCTTCGCGGCGCCGCCGGTCAGCACCATGCCGGCGCGCACCAGTTCCTCGAAGCCCGAGCGACGCAGTTCCGCCTGCACCATCTCGAAGATTTCCTCGTAGCGACCCTGCACCGCGTGCGCGAGCGTCTGTCGCGGCAAGCGGCGTGGCGGGCGATCGCCCACGCTCGGCACCTGGATGGTTTCCTCGGCGGTGGTCATCTGCGCCAGCGCGCAGGCGTAGCGCACCTTGATCTGTTCTGCTTCCGGCGTCGGCGTGCGCAGCATGTGGGCGATGTCGCTGGTGACGTGGTCGCCGGCGATCGGCAGCGACGCCGTGTGCGAGATCGCGCCCTGCACGAACACCGCGATGTCGGTGGTGCCGGCGCCGAGGTCGACCAGGGCGACGCCGAGCTGGCGTTCGTCTTCGGTCAACACTGCGGTCGCCGACGCAAGCGATGCCAGTTCGAGCTCGTCGACCTGCAGGCCGCAGCGCTGCACGCACTTGACGATGTTGGTCGCGGCAGACTGCGCGCACACCACGAGGTGGGCATGCACTTCGAGGCGGACGCCGCTCATGCCGACCGGATTGCGGATGCCTTCCTGCGAGTCGTCGAGCACGTATTCGCGCGGGATGGCGTGGAGGATGCGCTGGTCGGCGGGGATTGCGACTGCCTTGGCGGCATCGAGTACGCGATCGAGGTCGTCGTAGGTGACTTCGCTATCGCGCAGCGGGACGATACCCGGCGAATTGCGGCACTGGATGTGGTTGCCGGTGATCGAGGCGTAGACCGAGCGGATCTCGCAGCCGGCCATCAGCTCGGCTTCCTCGACCGCGCGCTGGATCGACTGCACGGTCGATTCGATGTCGACCACCACGCCGCGCTTGAGTCCGCGCGATTCGTGGGTGCCGAGACCGATCACTTCGATCGGATTGCCCGGGGAGTATTCGCCAACCAACGCCGTCACCTTGGAGGTGCCGATGTCGAGTCCGACGATGAGCGACTTGTCGCCTTTGCGATTCATGAGATGCGGTACGCCGTGATTGGAGCGTGGAACGGAATGCGGAATGTGGTTGCTGCAATCGGTACTGGCAGCGGCGCGGGCAATGCCGGTGCCGGTGTCGTCGATGGGGTCGAGGTCGGCGTCGCGGGCTTGGCGGCATCCGGTTTGCCGTTGCCGGCGCCATTCGCGGGCGCCCCGCTCCACACCAGCGCAAAGCCGTTGGTGTAGCGGAGGTCCGCGCGCTGCAGCGGACGCCCTTGCTGCGCGACCAGGCGCGACATCAGTCCGGCGAAGCGTTCGATGCGCGCCTCGGCATCGTTGCGGCCGACGATCACCTGCGTGCCGTCCGACAGCGCCATGCTCCAGCTCCCGCGGCGATCCTGCGTCAGTTCCTTCACGCCGATGCCGGCAGCCGCGAACAGTTCGCGCGACTTGGCATAGAGCGCCAGCACGTCGGCGACATTGCGCGGATCGCCATCGAGTTGCGGCATGCCCTTGGGCAGCGCCATGCCGTCCTGGCGCGGGAACAGCAGGCCCTTGTCGGACACCAGCTGCGACTTGCCCCAATAGGCGAACGGGCGCTGCGACTCGATCTTGACGTCGATCTCGTCGGGCCAACGCTTGCGCACTTCCGCATGCGCGACCCACGGCAGCGCCGACAACGCAGCCTGCGCCTTGTGCAGGTCGGTGGCGAAGAAGCCGCGCTTGGTCAGCGGCGCCAGCGTCTGCCGCAGTTCCGTGGCGTCGGCGGCGCTGAGATCGCCTTCGACGTGCAGCTTGCGGAACGGGAAACGCTCGGTGCCGATCCAACCGTTGAGCACGGCGACCACCGGCAGCACGATCACGCCGATCGCCACCAGTCCCGCGAGGACGCGCAGCAGGTTCCTCATGCTGCCCCTCCAAAGGGATGCCCCTCCAATGTCTGCTCGAGGATGCGCCAGCACAGCTCGGCGAAATCGATGCCGACCTGCGATGCCGCCTTCGGCACCAGCGAATGGCTGGTCATGCCCGGCGCGGTGTTCACTTCCATCAGCGCGAAGCGGCCATCGGCGTGGCGCATCACGTCGACGCGGCCCCAGCCGCTGCAACCGGCGCTGCGGAAGCCGGCCATCGCGAGACGGCGGATCTCCGCTTCGTCATCGCCGCTCAAGCCCGGGCAGATGTACTGGGTATCGTCGGAAATGTATTTGGCGTGGTAGTCGTACCACTCGCCCGGCGGCACGATCTTGACCGACGGCAGGGCGAGATCGCCGAGGATGCCGACGGTGTATTCGCCGCCGGACACCAGTTGTTCGGCCAGCAATTCGTGTTCGTAGGTCTTCGCGAATTCGATCGCGGGCGCGAGATCGTCTTCGCCCATCACGCGGAACACGCCGACGCTCGATCCTTCCGCCGACGGCTTGATGAAGACCGGGAAGCCCAGCGTCCGCACCGCGGCGGCGACATCGGCGCCGGCAGGCAGGCGCACGAAACGCGCGGTCGGCAGGCCCTCCGACAACCACACCTGCTTGGTGCGAATCTTGTCCATCGTCAGCGCGCTGCCAAGCACGCCGGGGCCTGTGTACGGTACGGCGAACGATTGCAGCAGGCCCTGCAGCACGCCGTTCTCGCCATCGCCGCCATGCAGGATGTTGAACACGCGATCGAACTTCTTCGCTGCAAGCTGTTCGACCAGCGCCGGAATGCCATCGATGCCGTGGGCATCGACGCCGCGCGAGCGCAATGCTTCCAGCACGTTGGCGCCGGAATTGAGCGAGACTTCGCGCTCGGCGCTGACGCCGCCGAACAGCACGGCGACGCGACCGAACGTGGCGGCATCGGTGGTGCGCAGCGCGGGCACGACGATCGTGCTCATTGCGCGCCCTCCTGCGAGGTGAAGCCTTCGCGCGCCAGCTTCTGCGCGGCGGCGCCGATATCGCCCGCCCCCATCATCAGCAACAGGTCGCCATCCTGCAGCACGTTGGCGAGCACGTCCGACAATTCGGCGGCGCTGTTCACGACGACCGGATCGACACGACCGCGGGTGCGGATCGCACGCGCCAGCGACTTGCCGTCGGCGCCGGCGATCGGCGCTTCACCGGCCGGATAGACCTCGGTGAGCAGCAATGCATCGGTGCTCGCCAGCACGTTGGCGAAATCGTCGAAGAGATCGCGGGTGCGGCTGTAGCGGTGTGGCTGGAACGCGACAACGAGGCGATGATCCGGCCAGCCGCCACGCGCGGCTTCAAACACCGCGGCGAGTTCGCGCGGATGATGGCCGTAGTCGTCGACCACGGTGACCTCGCCGCCCTGCGGCAGGGTCAGTTTCGCCAGCTGGTTGAAGCGACGGCCGATGCCGGCGAAACCTTCCAGCGCGCGCGCGATCGCCCTGGCATCGACGCCCAGCTGCCAGCCGATCGAAGCCGCGGCCAGCGAGTTCTGCACGTTGTGGCGGCCCGGCAAGGCCAGCGTGATCGGCGTGCAGGTGCCGTCGGGCAGGCACAGTTCGAAATGCATGCGCGCGCCCTGCTGGCTGACATTGCAGGCGCGCACGTCGGCGTCTTCGTGGAAGCCGTAGGTCAACACGTGGCGCGGCGTGTCGGCGGCGAGCGCGGCGACATCGGCATCGTCGATGCACAGCACCGCGAGTCCGTAGAACGGCAGGCGGTGCAGGAATTCCGAGAAGGCGCGACGCACGTTGGCGAAATCGCCGCCGTAGTTCTCGAGATGGTCGGCGTCGATATTGGTGATGACGGCGATCAGCGGATTGAGGCGGAGGAAGCTGCCGTCGCTTTCGTCGGCTTCCGCGACGAGCCACGGGCCACCGCCGAGCTTGGCATTGGCGCCGGCCGCGAGCAGCTGGCCGCCAATCACGAACGTGGGATCGAGTCCGCCCTCGGCGAGCACGCTGGCGGCGAGCGAGGTCGTGGTCGTCTTGCCGTGCGTGCCTGCAATCGCGATGCCGCGGCGGAAGCGCATCAATTCGGCCAGCATTTCCGCGCGCGGTACCACCGGGATCCGTTGCGCACGGGCTTCCATCAATTCGGGGTTGTCGGCCTTGATCGCGGAAGACACCACCACGCAGTCGGCGCCGAGCACGTTGGACGCGGTGTGGCCACGGTGAATCGTCGCGCCAAGCTGCACGAGGCGACGCGTCGATGCGTTGTCGGCATTGTCCGAGCCGGACACCTGGTAGCCGAGCGTGCACAGCACTTCGGCAATGCCGCTCATGCCGACGCCGCCGATACCGACGAAATGCACGCGACGGAACTGCTGGGCAAGATCGCCCGCGTTCTGCAACCGGCGCTCGTGGATGGTGGAGATCATGCGGCCACCTTCAGGACGGCTTCGGCGACACGCTGCGCGGCATCGGGACGGGCGAGCGTGCGTGCGGCACGCGCCATGGCGAGGCGGCGCGACGGATTCGCGGCGAGGTCGCGCAACACACCTGTGAGGTTGTCGGCCAGCTGCGCGTCCTGGTGCAGCAGGATCGCGGCATCGTGATCGACCAGGTACTGCGCATTGCGCGTCTGGTGATCGTCGACGGCTTCAGGGAATGGCACCAGCACGCTGGCGACGCCGACGGCGCACACTTCCGCCAGCGTCAACGCGCCGGCGCGGCAGACCACGACATCGGCCCAGGCATAGGCGGCCGCCATGTCGGAGATGAAGGCTTCGACCGTCGCCTCGACACCGGCGCGTGCATACGCGGCTTCGGCGTCGGCGACCTGCTTCTCGCCGCACTGGTGGCGCACTTCGAATTTCTGGCCGGCCTGCGCCAGCGCCCGCGGAACCGCTTCGTTCAACGCGCGCGCGCCCTGGCTGCCGCCGAGCACCAGCAGGCGCACGCGATCGCCGCGCCCTTCGATGCGCTGTTCCGGCGTCGGCACGCGCGCGATCACGTCGCGCACCGGATTGCCGACCACGACCTCGCCCGCGAACGTATCCGGGAACCCGGTCAGCACTTCGCGCGCCATCTTCGACAACACGCGATTGGTCATGCCGGGGGCGCGGTTCTGTTCGTGCACGATCAACGGAATGCCGAGCTGGCGCGCGGCGAGTCCACCCGGACCGGCGGCATAGCCGCCGAAGCTGATCACCGCGCGCGGCGAGTGCTTGCGCAATACGGCACGGGCGGCCGATACCGCGCGCAGCAGGCGCAACGGCAAACCGAGCAACGCCTTCGCACCCTTGCCGCGCACGCCCTTCACCGCGATGGTGTCCATCGGGATGTCGTACTGCGGCACCAGGCGCGTTTCCATCGCACCGTCGGCGCCGAGCCAGCGCACGTCGATGCCTGCGTCGCGCAGCACCTTGGCCACGGCGAGGCCGGGGAAGATGTGGCCGCCGGTACCGCCAGCCAGGATCATCACGGGTCCTTGGCCGCTCATTCGCGCTCCGCCTTGTCGAGTTCGAGCTCTTTTCCAAGCTTTGGCTCAATGCGGCGACGTTGCTGATCACCGGACGGACGACCGCGACGGAGCAGCTTGCCGAGATTATGGGCGACCGCCGCACGTGCATCGTCGGCCGCGGTGCGCACCGAACTCATCGACGGCACGGTCACTTCCGGTGCCTGCGGCGTGGACGCGACTTCGCCGCGACGGATCGCGACCTGGCGTTCGGCACGCGTCAGTTCGTACGACACGCGCAGCAGCAGCCCGAGCGCGGCGCAGGTGATCAGCAAGCTCGATCCGCCGTAGGAAATGAACGGCAGCGTCAGGCCCTTGGTCGGCAGCAGGCCGAGGTTGACGCCGATCGAAATGAAGGCCTGCAGCGCGATCCAGGTGCCGATGCCGAACGCGCAGAAGCCGGCGAAGTGGCGACGCATCTCCACGCACTTCAAGCCGATCACGAAGGCACGGCCGACCACCAGCATGTACATCGCGATCACCGCGCACACGCCGACGAAGCCGAGTTCCTCGGAAATCACCGCCATGATGAAGTCGGTATGCGCTTCCGGCAGGTAGGACAGCTTCTGCACCGAACCGCCGAGGCCGACGCCCCAGAATTCGCCGCGACCGATCGCCATCAGCGCGTTGGTCAGCTGGTAACCGCTGCCCAGCGGGTCTTCCCACGGATTGAGGTAGGAGACCAGTCGCTTCATGCGATAGGGCTCCATCAGGATCATCAAGGCCAGTGCCGGCAGTGCCAGGATCGCCGGGATCAGCATGCGCGGCATGTGCACGCCGCCGAGCACCAGCATCACCGCGGTGATCGCCAGCAGCAGCGCGGTCGAACCGAAGTCCTTCTGCACCACCAACAGGATCGCGCCCATCACGCAGGCGACCAGGATCGCCTTGAGCATCGCCTTCCAGGTGCCGTTCACTTCGTCGCGGAAGCGCACGAGATAGCTCGCGAGCCAGACGATCATCAGCAATTTCACCACTTCCACCGGCTGGAAGCGGGTGATGCCCAGGTTGATCCAGCGCCGCGCGCCCTTCACCGTCACGCCGAGTCCGGGCACCGCGACCACCAGCAGCAACGCGATGCACACCAGCGGCAGCAGCTTGCTCCAGGACTCGATGTCCTTGAGTTCGGTGCGCATCAGTCCCCACGCCAGCAACATGCCGCCGATGAGGAACACGACGTGGTGTTCGAGGAAATAGAACGGCGACTTGCCGTTGCTCACTGCTTCCGGGAACGAGGCCGAAGCGACCATCACGGTGCCGAACGCCAGCATCGCGAGGCCGCCGATCAGCAGCCACGCGTCGTAGCGCCCGGTGATGGCATCGGCGCGGGTCGCTTGCTGGATGCGGGATGCGATCGTCGCCATCAGCGCACCTTCAACGTCGCGAGGCCGACCAGCACCAACACCACGGTGATGATCCAGAAGCGGACGATCACGCGCGGTTCCGGCCAGCCCTTCAGTTCGAAGTGGTGGTGGATCGGCGCCATCCGGAACACGCGCTTGCCGGTGAGCTTGAACGATGCCACCTGGATCATCACCGACAGCGTTTCGATGACGAAGATGCCGCCCATGATCACCAGCACCAGTTCCTGGCGGACGATCACCGCGATCGTGCCGAGCACCGCGCCGAGCGCGAGCGCGCCGACGTCACCCATGAAGACCATCGCCGGATAGGTGTTGAACCACAGGAAGCCGAGACCGGCGCCGGCGATCGCCGAGCAGATGATCAACAATTCGCCTGCGCCCGGCACCGCGGGAATCGCCAGGTACTTGGAGAATTCGGCGTTGCCCGATGCGTATGCGAACACGCCGAGGCCGCAGGCGACCATCACCGAGGGCATGATCGCGAGGCCATCGAGGCCATCGGTCAGGTTCACCGCATTAGAGAAACCGACCACCCACAGGTAGGCGATCGTGATGAAACCGATGCCGGCCAGCGGCAGCGCGATCGACTTGAACAACGGCACGTAGAACGTGGTTGCGGCCGGCACGTCGGCGAAAGCCCACAGGTAGATGCCGATACCGAGTCCGAAGATCGACTGCAGCAGGTACTTCCAGCGCGACTTCATGCCGTTGGGATCGCGCTTGACGATCTTGATCCAGTCGTCCCACCAGCCGATGGCGCCGTAGGCCACCATCGAGAACAGCACGATCCACACGTACTTGTTGCGGAGGTCGGCCAGCAACAGCACGGCCGCGATCACCACCAGCAGGATCAGCAGGCCACCCATCGTCGGCGTGCCGGCCTTGGAGAAATGTGATTGCGGACCGTCGGTGCGGATCGGCTGGCCGCCGCTCTTGAGCGAGGCGAGATAGCGGATCACGCGCGGGCCCCACCACAGCGACAGGCCGAGTGAGGTCAGCGCCGCCATGATCGCGCGGAAGGTGAGGTAGTTGAACAGTCCGAAATGGATCTGGAACTGCCCGAGCCAGCGGAACAATTCAAGCAGCATGGCGCTCCCCCGTCGTCAAAGCACGCACCACCCGATCCATCGCGCTGCCACGCGAACCCTTCACCAGCACGCGCACGCCGGCGTGCAATTCACCGGCCAGTGCGGCGATCAATGCGTCATGGCTGTCGAACACGCGGGCACCGTCACCGAATGTGTGGGCGGCTTCGGCGCTCAAGGCGCCGAGCACGTACAGGCGTTGCAATCCTGCGGCCTTGGCCTGGCGACCGGCTTCGGCATGCAATGCGGCGGCATCGTGGCCGAGTTCGCGCATGTCGCCGAGCACCAGCCAGCGTTCCTGCTCCGGCGATGTCGCCAAGGTCTGGATCGCCGCGGCGGTGGAACCGGGATTGGCGTTGTAGCTGTCGTCGACCAGCACCGCGCCATTGGCCAGCACATGGGTGGCGAGACGGCCATCGACCGATGTCGCCGCCGCAAGTCCGCGCACGATGGTGTCGAACGGAATACCCAGGCCCAGCGCCAGCGACGTCGCCGCCAGCGCGTTGGCGACATTGTGGCGACCGGGCAATGCGAGCTGGATGTCGGCTTCGCCCTGCGGCGTGACCAGATGGAAGCGCGATCCGTCCGCGTTCGCGCGGATGTCGCGCGCGGTGACGTCGGCGCTGGCATCGATGCCGTAACGCAACAGGCGACGACCATGCGCGCGTCGGGCGAAGTACGGCGCGAAGGCATCGTCGGCATTGATCACGGCGACGCCATCGGACGGCAGCGCGTCGTAGATCGCGGCCTTGGTGTCGGCAACGCCGAGCAGGCTGCCCATGCGCTCGAGATGCGCCGGCGCGATGTTGTTCACCACCGAGGTGTTCGGCTGGACGATGCGGGTGAGGTATTCGATGTCGCCGGGCTGGCCGGCACCCATCTCGTAGACCGCGAACGGCACGTCGTCGGGCGCGTCGAGCACCGCCAGCGGCAGGCCGATCTCGTTGTTGCGATTGCCGGGCGTGGAATACGCCGGGCCATGCGCTTTCAGGATCGCGGTCAGCAGCGCCTTGACGCTGGTCTTGCCGTTGCTGCCGGTGATCGCGGCGACCCTGGTCGCCCGCGTGCGCTGCACCGCGCCGGCCCATGCCGCCAGCGCGAGCTGGGTATCGGCAACGACGATCTGCGGGATCGCGACGCCACCGACCTCATGCGAGACCAGCGCCGCGACCGCGCCCTTGGCGGCGGCACCGGCGACATGATCGTGGCCATCGAAGGCCGGCCCCTTCAACGCGACGAACAAAACGGCACGACCTTGCGCATTGGGCAGCGCGCGGCTGTCGCTGGAGACGGCATCGACGCGCACGTCGCCATTGCCGATCACCCGGCCTCCGGTCATGCGTGCGATGTCGTTCAACGCCTGCGCCTTCACGGGTGGACCTCCAGCGCGGCGCGCGCAACAGCGAGGTCGTCGAAGGGATGCTTGATGCCCTTCACTTCCTGATAGGTTTCGTGGCCCTTGCCGGCGATCAGCACGATGTCGTCGGGGCCGGATTCGCCGATGGCGAGATCGATGGCGCGGCGACGGTCGCGTTCGACGACCACCTTCTCCGGATGCAGGAAACCGACGACGATGTCGTGGACGATGGTGTCGCCGTCCTCGTTGCGCGGATTGTCATCCGTGACGACGACCAGCCCGGCCTTGTCCTCGGCGATGCGCGCCATTTGCGGACGCTTGCCGCGATCGCGTTCGCCGCCGCAGCCGAACACGCAGACCATGCGGCCCTTGAGGTGCGCATGCAGCGAATCCAGCGCCTGTTCCAGCGGATCGGGCTTGTGCGAATAATCGACCACCACCAGCGGCAGGCGGCCATCACCGCCAAGGCGATTCATGCGGCCCGCGACCGGACGCAGCTGCGGCAGCAACCCGGCGATCGCGTCGAAATCGCGACCTTGGGCATGCAACACGCCGGCGACCGCCAGCAGGTTGTCGGCATTGAAGCGGCCAAGCAAAGGCGACTGGATGCGCTGGCGGCGATCGCCGATGCGCAGGTCGAAGGCGATGCCGCGTGCATCGAGCGCCAGCGCTTCTGCAGCGATGTCGGCGGCAGCGTCGCCGTGGGCCGAGGTGGTGATCGCGCGCACGTGCGCCGGCAGCTTCGCCGCCAGCTCGCGGCCGAAGGCGTCGTCGATGTTGATCACGCCGACCTTCAGTTCCGGACGCTGGAACAGTCGCGCCTTGGCCGCACCGTAGCTGGCCATGTCGCCGTGGTAGTCGAGGTGATCGCGGGTGAGATTGGTGAACACGCCGATGTCGAAGCGCACGCCGTCGACGCGGCCCTGCTCCAGCGCGTGCGAGCTGACCTCCATCACCACCGCGGTCGCACCAGCGGCGCGCAGCTCGACGAACAGTTCGTGCGTTTCCAGCACCAGCGGCGTGGTGAAACCGGTCGCCTGTTCCTGGCCGTAGAGGCCCGCCCCGAGCGTGCCGATGGTGCCGCAGGTCACGCCCAGCCTGGTCCAAGCCTGCGCGATCAACTGCGTGGTCGAAGTCTTGCCGCTGGTGCCGGTGACGCCGACGACATCCATCGTCGCGGTGACATCGCCGTGGATGGCGTTGGCGAAATCGCCCATGCGCGCGCGCAACTTCGGAACCGCGATCGCGTTCGCGGGAACGACGACGTCGCTCGGCGCCGGCGGGTCATAGAGCACGGCCACCGCGCCGCGCGCCAGTGCTTCATCGACATGGCGCAGGCCATGGCGGCTGACGTCGTTGCTGGTCGGCAGGATGGCGATGAACGCCTGCCCCGCCTGCACGGCACGGCTGTCCGAGGCGAAACCGGTCACCTCGAGGTCGGCGGGAATGCCGGCGATGTCCGGCAACAGTTCGGCGAGGCGACGCTTCATTGCAGCGACTCCCGCATCTGTTCCGGCGTCGCGGCGTCATCGTCCGTCACGACCGGCTTCTTCTTGTGACCCGGCGCCTGCGCGGCGATCCAGGTGTTGATGTCGTCCGGCGGCACGTCCTGCAGGCGCAGCGCGCCTTCCATCACGTTGCGGAAGATCGGGCCGGACACCACGCCGCCGTAATAGCCCTTGGAGATGTCGGGGTTGTTGACCACGACCACCATTGCAAAACGCGGATTGTCCACCGGCACCACGCCGGCGAAGAACGCCAGGTACTTCTGCGCGGCATAGCCGCCATTGCTGGCGATGCGCGCGGTACCGGTCTTGCCGGCGACGTGATAACCGAGGATCGCGGCCTGCGTCGCGGTGCCACCGGGTTCGGTCACCGTCTGCATCATCTTCATGATGGTGTGCGCGAGTTCGGCCGTGATCACCTGCTTGGTCTCGCCGCTGCCGCCCTTCACGAACGACGGCACGGTGGCGACGCCGCCATTGGCCAGGGTCGAATACGCATGGGCGATCTGCAGCGGCGTCACCGACAGGTTGTAGCCGTAGGACATCGACTGCTTGGTGGTGCCGTACCAGCGCGGCGGCGCCGGGAACAGGCCGACCGATTCGCCGGGGAAACCGCTGTGCGTGCTCTGGCCGTAGCCGAAGCGGCGGATGAAATCGTAGAACTGTTCGTTGCTCAGGCGACGCGCGATCAGCGCCGCACCGACGTTCGAGCTCTTGGTGATCACGCCGGTGGTATCGAGCACGCCATGGTTGTGCGTGTCGGTGGTCCAGTAATTGCCGTTGGGAATGCGGCCCGGGTTGGTGTTGAAGATCGTGTTCGTGGTGATGACGTGCGCCTCGAGCGCGGCGGCCACGGTCAGCGGCTTCATCGTCGAACCGGGTTCGAGCAGGTCGGTGACGGCGCGGTTGCGATGGGTGTCGCGATTGGTACCGTTGATGTTGTTGGGGTTGTACGACGGCACGTTGGCCATCGCCAGCACTTCACCGGTATGGATGTCCATCACCACCGCCGAACCACTGCTGGCGCCGGCGTTCGTCACCGCCTGCTGCAGGTCGCGATAAGCGAGGTACTGGATGCGGCGATCGATGCTGAGCGCGAGATCCTTGCCCGGCTGCGCCGGCTTGAGCAGGTCGACATTCTCGACGGTTTCGCCCTGGCGGTTGCGCAGGATGCGCTTCTCGCCGGGTTTGCCGCGCAACCATTCGTCGAAGGCGAGCTCGATGCCTTCCTGGCCGTGGTCGTCGACGTTGGTGAAACCGAGCACGTGGGCGACGGCATCACCCTGCGGGTAGAAGCGCTTGAACTCGCGCACGCCATACACGCCGGGAATCTTGAGGTCGAGCACGCGCTGCACCACCGCCGGGTTCATCCGTCGGCGCAGCCACAGGAATTCCTTGTCGGCCTTCTGCGACAAGTTGCGCGCCAGCTCGTCGGACGGCATGCCCAGCGCCTGCGCCAGCTTGCCGATCTCTTCTTCGTCGCCGGCCAGTTCCTGCGGATTCGCCCACAGCGACATCACCGGCGTCGACACCGCCAGCGGCTCGCCGTTGCGATCGGTGATCATGCCGCGCGTGGTCGGGATCTCGACATCGCGCTGGAAGCGGACGTTGCCCTGCTTCTGGTAGAAGTCGGTGTGCACCAGCTGGCGATCGACCGCGAACGCGATCAGCGCCACGCTGCACAGGCCGAGGCCGCCGCAGACCATCAGCACGCGGCCGCGGATGTCGTAGCGCGAACGCCCGATGCGCGTGCTGCGCTCGCGATCGATCAGGCCGCGGATGGCATCGCGCAGGTTCATTCGCGCACCACCACGGTGTCTTCCGGACGCGGATTGTCCATGCGCAGGTGTTCGCGCGCGGCCTTGTCGATCAGCGTCGGCTCGGCCCAGGTCGCCTGTTCCAGCTGCAACTGGCTGAACTGCAGGTCGAGTTCGTCGCGCGCGCGTTCCAGCTTGTTGAGTTTGGAAAACAGCTGGCGATGCTCAAAACGGTCGTAGGCAACGGCAATGCCGCTCACGACATTCGCGGCCAGCAGCAGCGCGAACAACGCCCAGCCGCTCATGCCGCCACCTCCAGCTTCTCGGCCACGCGCAGCACCGCGCTGCGCGAGCGCGGATTGACGGCGAGCTCCTGTGCGTCGGCACGGATGGCCGATCCCAGCGCGCGCAGGGTCGGCGTGAACGTTTCGACCTGCGGCAGGCGGCGATTGGCCGGTGGCGCCTTGGCGTGGCGGGCGATGAATTGCTTGACGATGCGGTCTTCCAGCGAATGGAAGCTGATCACCGCCAGGCGACCACCGGGCTTGAGGCGGTCGTGGGCGGCGGCGAGCCCGGCCTCGACATCGGCCAGTTCGCTGTTGATGTGGATGCGGATCGCCTGGAAGGTACGTGTCGCCGGATGGCTGGTGTCCTTGCCGCGCGGCACCACGCGCGCAACCAGCTCCGCCAGTTCGGCGGTGCGGGTGAGCGGTGCAGTCGCGCGGCGCTCGACGATGGCGCGGGCGATCCGGCGCGACATGCGTTCTTCGCCGAAGGTCCACAACACGTCGGCGATCTCGCGCTCGTCGGCGCGCGCCAGCCACTGCGCGGCGCTCTCGCCGCTGCCGGTGTCCATGCGCATGTCGAGCGGACCGTCCTTGCCGAAGCTGAAACCGCGTTCGGCGACGTCCAGCTGCGGCGACGACACGCCGAGATCGAGCAGCACGCCATCGAGGCCGGCGGCGGTTGCATCCCAATGCGCCAATTCGGCGAAGGAGCCCTGGCGGAGCGATACCCGCGCGTCGGCGGCAGCCAGTCGAGTGGCCTCCGCGATCGCTTCGGGATCCTTGTCCATCACCAGCAGCCGTCCTCCAGCGCCCAGCATGTCGAGCACGCCACGGGCGTGGCCGCCACGACCGAACGTGCCATCGAAATAGGTTCCGTCCCCTGTCACCTGCAGTGCTTCCATCACTTGCGAATACAAAACGGGAATGTGGGACTGCGTGGCGGACGCAGCCGCCGCGCCGCCCGTCACAACTTCAACTCGAGCATCTGCGTGCTCAGATCGCCATCGCTGATCGATTGACGGATCTGCGCGTGATGCGCCTGCTCGCTCCACAACTCGAACTTGTCGCCCATGCCCAGCAGCACCGCCTTCTTCTCGATGCCGACGGCACTGCGATGGCTGGACGGAATGGAGATGCGGCCGTTGGCGTCGAGCTCGACCGGCATGGCCGAACCCACCAGGTTGCGCTGCAGGCGGCGATGCGCGCTGAGCGATCCCGGCAAGGCGTTGACCTGGTCGCGCACCTTCTCCCACACGTCCTGCGGATAGAGGAAGAGGCAGCCGGACTCGAAGGGGTTGTAGGTGATGACCAGGCGGTTGCCGCAGGCCGACACGGCGTCACGATGGGCTGCGGGAATGGCTACCCGGCCCTTGTCGTCCACGGTGATGGCGGTCTCGCCTTGAAACATCTCTGCCCTCGGGCTGCGCCCCACGTCGGGTCGCATTGGTTCCACAAAGAACCACCAATTTCCCGGTGATCCCACAAGAGCCCACCTTAGGAGTCGATTTCAGGGATGTCAACAATCGTTTTGGGGGAATTTCGTCAAGCAGGTCAATGACTTGCGAAGCTTTTCAGAGAATTGTTCAAGATTTATCCACAAGCGACTGTTTCGTCTCAAATTTTGAGATTGTTCAGTCTGGGCCGCCCAGCCCAATCCGGTCGATCGGGGTGGAAACAGCGCTAACCCATTCATGTTGCTTTGCAGCAATTTCCGGGCGATACCCCGTCTCCAGCGAAAATGGAAGGGGCGAAAGAAAAGTGCGGAGCCGGCCTTTAAGCCGGGTTCTGTCGTGGACAGTCATTCCTCTAGACCGCCCATCGCTGGACGGCTCAAGCAACCTACCCGGAACCAACGCGGGCCGCGCCAATGGTTCCCTATTTGGTCTTGCTCCCGATGGGGTTTGCCGTGCCGGCCGGTTGCCCGGCTCGCGGTGCGCTCTTACCGCACCATTTCACCCTTACCGACGCATTCCGGAGAACGCGCCGGCGGTATCTTTCTGTTGCACTTTCCGTCGACTCGCGCCGCCCAGGCGTTACCTGGCATCGTGCCCTGTGGAGCCCGGACTTTCCTCGGCACTGTTTCCAGTGCCGCGACTGCCTGGCCGACTCCGCATGGTCATTCTACCGCGACGCGGTCGAATGACCCCCAAAAGTTGCACACAGTGCATGAGTTGACAGGCTTTGGGGACAGGAGAAGCATCGGCGCCGACGCATCCCCCGCGTCATCACAACAAGGAGAAAGCTGCCATGACGGCACTACGTACGAGCCAACTCCTGGCGATCTGCACCCTCTCCGCTGCCCTCGCCTCGGCGTTCACTGCCGATGCCTCCGAAGCCGCCAGGAAGAACAAATCGAAAATGCCCGGCGACGCCGCCCTGATCGCCAGCGCGATGCGTGCGGGACCAGCCAAGGTCACCAGTGGCGCCACGATCATCGCAATGGACGCCAACGGCAAGATGCGCACCTTGCGCAAGGGCACCAACAGCTTCACCTGCATGCCGGACAACCCGGAAACCCCCGGGCCCGACCCGATGTGCTTCGACGCAAACGCCATGCTTTGGGTCAATGCCTGGATGGAGCACAAGGATCCGCCCGCGGGCAAGGTCGGACTCATGTACATGCTCTCGGGGGGCACGGATGCGAGCAACACCGATCCGTACGCCGCCAAACCGACGGCCAGCAATCATTGGGTCAAGACCGGTCCGCACATCATGATCGTTGGCGCCGACGCCAGCTTCTACGATTCGTACCCGAAGTCCGCGGATCCTGATACGACACAGCCCTACGTCATGTGGGCGGGAACGCCGTATCAACACCTGATGGCACCGGTGAAATAACCCGCCGGAGCCGCGACTAACCCGCCTCGCCGCCGTACAGCGACTTGCGCGGTGCGCCACTGAGTTCGGCCGCAAGCTTGGCCGCGGCCGAAGGAGGGAGGTGTTCGCTCAATTTCGCGTAGATGCGGCGTCCGCTGACCAGCCGCGCATCGCCGTCGTCGCCTGCGCCTTCCACCAGCACCACGAATTCGCCCTTCTGCTGGTCGGGATCGGCCTGCACGCGCTGCACCAGCGCGTCGAGGTCGCCATCGAGCACGGTCTCGAACAGTTTCGTGAGTTCGCGCGCCACCACCGCGCGTCGCTGCGCACCGAAAGCATCACGGGCATCGCCGAGGAATTCGAGGATGCGATGCGAGGATTCGTAGAAGATCAGCGTGCGCGACTCTGCTGCAAGCGCCTGCAGGCGTTCGCGTCGCGTCGACGCCTTGGCCGACAGGAAGCCTTCGAAGACGAAACGATCGCTGGGCAATCCGGCCACGCTCAGCGCGGCGATCAATGCCGCGGCACCCGGCACCGGGCTGACGCGGATGCCCGCCGTGCGCGCGGCATGCACCAGCCGATAACCGGGGTCGCTGACCAGCGGCGTGCCCGCATCCGACACCAGCGCCAGCGAATCGCCGGCGAGCATCCGTCGCACCAGGCTCGCGCTGGCCTCGGCTTCGTTGTGGTCGTGCAGCGCGATCAGCGGCGTACTGATGCCGAACTGCTGCAGCAATGGGCGCGTGCGCCGGGTGTCCTCGGCGCAGATCGCCGCGACCTGCTTCAGCACCTCCACCGCGCGCGGGGTGAAATCCCCCAGGTTGCCGATCGGCGTGGCGACGACGTGCAGTGTTCCGGGTGCGGGCGTGTTCATCCGGCCATTATCCGCATCGCAACCTCTCACGCGCGCGGCAGGTAGAATCGAAGCCAGCCCATTGCACCGGAAGTCATCTCCATGCGCACTGCCTTCGCCAAGTTTGGAGTGATCCTGCCGCTGGTCGCCGCGCTCGCGGCCTGCGCGACCACCAGCACCAGCAAGGCACCGATCGCGCCAGCCGCCTCGGCGGTTCCGGTCGCATATGGCCACGTCGATGTCAGCCGCCGCCCGCCGGGCGATGCCGATGGCTATCGCCCCCCGCTGAAGGTCGGCGTATTGCTGCCGCTGAGCGGCGGCTTGGCGGTCGCCGCCACGCCGGTGCGTGATGGCTTCATGGCGGGTTACTACAACGAACGTCGTCGTCGACCGGAAGTCCATTTCTACGATTCGTCGATCGGCGCCAATGCGGCGTATGCCAAGGCCGTCGCCGATGGCGCCGACTACGTAGTCGGGCCGCTCGGACGCGAAGGCGTCACCGAACTGTTCACCAAGGACGGACTTAAGGTGCCGGTGCTGGCGCTGAACCAGTCCGATGCGAAGACGCCGGCCGGCAGCCTGAGTTTCGCCTTGTCGCCGGAAGACGAAGCGGAAGCGATCGCGCAGGCGCAGTTGTCGTCGGGCATCCACAAGGCGGTGGTGATCAGCGGCGGCGATGCGATCCAGAAGCGCGCCGCGACTGCGTTCATCACCTACTTCAACGGACACGGCGGCAAGGCTGCGCCGGCAGTCACGAACGGCGATGCTGTCGGCGAAGAGTTGCAGAAGGCGGCGCAGTCGCTGGGCGGCGCCGATGGCGTGTTCCTCGCGCTCAAGGGCGACCAGATCGAAGCGTTGGCGCCGAAGCTCGCGGCATCGCCGGTGGCGAATGCGCGTCGTTTCGCCAGTTCGCAGATCCAGCTCGGCATCGGCAAGGGCGACGACAGCGCGCTCGACAACATCGTGTTCCCGACCGAAGCCTGGAACGTGCGCAAGACTGCGTTGGCGCCGTCGGCGAGCAGCCTTGCGGCATTGTCGCCGACCGCGCGCGGCGCGGCCTCCAAGCTGTTCGCGTTCGGCTACGACGCGTGGCTGATCACCGCCTATCCGGAACACCTCAACGGCGGCCGCGAAGGCGGCGTGCGTGGCGCGACCGGCGACCTGCGCATCGACCACGATGGCAATGTCGTGCGCATGCCGGGCTGGTCGGTGTTCCGCCAGGGTCAGCCGGTTCCGCTTGCCGAACGCTGATCGCGGCAATCGCCGGGAGATCGGCAATCAGGTCGAAACGGCGGCCGAAGCGCTGCTGTGTTCGCACGGACTGATGCTGATCGAACGCAACGCCAACTTCCGCGTCGGCGAGATCGATCGGGTGATGCGCGACGGCGAGATGCTGGTGTTCGTCGAGGTGCGTTACCGCACGCCCGGCGCGTTCGGCACTGGCGCGGATTCGGTCGACTGGAAGAAACGCCGGCGGCTGGTGCGCGCCGCCGAAGCGTGGCTGCAACGCCATCCCGAACATCGCGACCGCAGTTGCCGCTTCGACGTGATTGACGCCCACGGCGATCCCGCCTCCCCCACCCTGCGCTGGATCGCCTCCGCATTCCGCGCCGACGAGATTTGAAACATGCCTTCGATCATCACCCACGCCGCCGTCCCGCTCGCGCTGTATGCAGCCGCCGAGCATGGCCGGATCCCGCCGCGCCTGCTGGTCGCAGGGGTGGTCGCGTCGATGCTGCCGGATATCGATGTGCTGTCGTTCGCGCTGCACATTCCCTACGAGAGCGCGTTCGGCCATCGCGGCGCGACGCACTCGTTGTTGTTCGCGGTTCTGGTCGCGGTGATCGGCGCATTGTTTTCAGGCCGACTAAGCAGCAATCGCTGGCAGGCCGCTGCGTGGCTCTTCGTCTGCGCGATCTCGCATCCCCTGCTGGACGCGATGACATCAGGCGGGCTCGGCGTGGCGATCGCATGGCCGTGGAGCGACGTCCGCTGGTTCGCGCCGTGGCGGCCGATCCTGGTTTCGCCAATCGGCGCGGGATTCTTCAGCGCGCGCGGAATGGCGACGCTGGTGTCGGAACTGCACTGGGTGTGGTTGCCGCTATTCGGCGGCGTCGCGCTGTGGAAACTGATCAATCGGTCGGGGCGGTAACCGCACGCGCTGGCTTGGCGGGGGGCCAGCTCCGGTGCGTGGGACGCCGTGAATACATCCATGTAGGCTCATGCGCCGCATCCATGCGGCGCAATGCCCACGCCCCGGACTGACGCACCCGCCGCCGCGCGCGTGTTGTTGCTTTCAAGAAAGAGTGAAAAGCTCGCCACCGGCAGCGCCTGTGCGGTTCGTCCGTATCGCCGACCATACGAGGCATGGATGCCGAGTCGAGCCTCCATGGATGGATTCACGGCGTGTCGGCGATACGGATAACCGCAGCAGGCGTTTAGCCGGGCGATGCTTTTCAAGCGAAATGTTCGTAGCCAGACGTCTGTAGCCGTACCTCGCGACCATTCGCATCGAATGCATGCACGCCGTCGCCGGCAACGACACGACCAACGCATGTCAAGCGAACACCAAGCGTATTCGACATCGTCACCAACGCATCACGCTGCGAAGGATCGGCAGTGAAGCAAAGCTCGTAATCGTCGCCAGCGGATTGCAGCCGCCAGCGTTCCGCGCCCACCGTTAGCGCAACGAGCGCATCCGACGTCGGCAACGCATCCAGCCGGATTTCCGCGCCGACTCCGCTCGCGGCACAGACGTGCCCGAGGTCCTGCAACACCCCATCGGACACATCGATGCAGGCATGCGCGATCCCGACCAGCGACTGCCCCAGCGCGCAACGCGGCGTCGGTCGGTCGAGGCGCGATCGCAATACATCCACACACGACTTGCCCTGCAACACTTCGCGCAAGGCAGCCGCAGCATCGCCCAGCGTGCCGCTCACCCAGATATCGTCGCCAACTTTCGCGGCATCGCGACGCAAGGCGGTTCCTGCCGCAACAAAGCCGCAGGCCGTGACGGTCAGCGACAGCGGTCCGCGCGTGGTATCGCCGCCGACCAGGGCGATGCCGTGTTGTTCGGCAAGTGCGAGGAAGCCATCGATGCAGGCATCCAGCCAGGCATCATCGGGCGACGGCAGCGACAACGCCAGCGTGCACCAGGCCGGTGTCGCGCCCATCGCCGCGAGATCGGAGAGATTGACCGCCAGCGCCTTCCAGCCAACGTCATGGGCAGCGGTCGATTCCGGGAAATGCACGCCGCTGTTGAGCGTGTCGGTGACGATCACCAGCTCGCTGCCGGCCGGCGGATGCAGGATCGCGCCGTCGTCGCCAATGCCCAGGATCACGTCGGATCGCGGCGATACGCGGGCCGCGATCCGGGAAATCAGGTCGAACTCGCCGCTCACTTGCGCGCGGCGTTCACCTCGACCGCACGCCAGGCTTCGGCAGCGCGGTCGAGCACGCCGTTGACGTAGGTGTGGCCGTGCTCGGCGCCGAAACGCTTGGCGGTTTCGATCGCCTCGTTGATCACCACGCGATACGGCACGTCGATGCGCTGGCGCAGTTCGTAGGTGGCGATGCGCAGCACCGCACGTTCGACCGGATCGACTTCGTCGACATCGCGATCGAGCAGGCTGCGCAGGGCTTCGTCGTTGTCGTGGCGATGCGCCAGCACGCCCTTCACGATGTCCTCGAAGTAGACGAGGTCGGCCTGCTCGCGCGCCTGTTCGTGGGCGAACTGCGCGATCACCTGGCGCGCTTCGCCACCCGACATCTGCCAGGCGTAGATCGCCTGCATGGCGCGGCGGCGTGCGCGCGTGCGCAGGACCGGATCGATGCCGTCGTGGCGACGGTGGCCATGACCGCTCGTACCGGTCACTTCAGGCGCTCCAGCAGGTTGGACATTTCCAGCACCACGAATGCGGTCTCCTCGCCCTTGTTGCCGTGCGCGCCACCGGCGCGCGCTTCGGCATCTTCATATTGCTCCACCGCGAGGACGCCGTTGGCGACCGGCACGCCGTGCTCCAGCGCGACCTGCATCAGGCCTTGCGAGCAACCGTCGGCGACGTGTTCGTAATGGCGGGTATCGCCGCGCACCACGCAACCGAGGGCGACGATGCCGGCATGGCGACCGCCCTTGGCCAGCGCCGCGCAGGTCACCGGCAATTCCCAGGCCCCGGGGACGCGCACGAGGTCGATCTGCGCATCGTCGACGCCATTGGCCTTGAAGCCGGAGCGCGCGCCTTCGATCAGCGCTTCGGTGATGCGCGAGTTCCAGCGGCTGGCGACGATGGCGAAGCGGGCGCCTTCGGCGGCGCGGAGATCGCCTTCAAAACTGGGCATGGAGGTCCGGAATGCGGGAAAGACGCCCAGTTTAGCGCGGGCCGGCCACGTGCTCGACCACTTCCAGGCCGAAGCCGGATAGACCGACCTGCTTGCGCGGGGTGCCGATCACCCGCAGGCGGCCGTAACCGAGGCTGGCGAGGATCTGCGAACCGGCGCCGGTTTGCCGCCATTGCTGCACCGCCGGCGCCTTGGCGGTGCCGGTCGCGGGTTCGCGGATGCGTTCCAGCAAGGCGTCGGGCGACTGCGGTTCAGACAGCAGGACCAGCACGCCGGACCCGGCCGCGGCGATCATCGCCAGCACCTCGCCGGTGGGCAGGCCGAGATCGTCGCGCTGCCAGTGGAGCGCATCGACCAGCGGATTGGCGACCTGCACGCGCGCCAGTGTCGCCACCTGCGGATCGGCCTTGCCGAGCTGCAGGGCGAAGTGCAGCTGGTGACTGAGACGGTCACGGAAGGTGTGGAGGACGAATTCGCCGTGCGGCGTCGCGATCGTGCGCTCGTCGACCGCATCGATGGTGTGCTCTGTGGCGAGGCGATGGCGGATCAGCGCTTCGATCGACCCCATCTTCAGGCCGTGTTCGCGCGCGAACACTTCCAGCTCGGGACGACGCGCCATGCTGCCGTCGGCGTTGAGGATCTCCACCAGCACGCCGGCCGGCTCGAGTCCGGCCAGCAAGGCGAGATCGCTGGCCGCTTCAGTATGGCCGGCGCGGCTCAACACGCCGCCCGGCTGCGCCATCAGCGGGAAGATGTGGCCCGGCTGCGAGAGGTCGCTGGGCTGCGCGTCGGGACGCACCGCGGTGCGCACGGTGTGGGCGCGATCGTAGGCGCTGATGCCGGTCGTGACGCCTTCCGCCGCCTCGATGCTGACGGTGAAGTTGGTGTGGTGCGGCGAGGTGTTGTCGCGCACCATCGGCGGCAGGCCGAGCTGCTGGCAGCGTTCGCGCAGCAGCGACAGGCAGACCAGTCCGCGCGCATGCGTCACCATGAAGTTGATGTCGGAGGGCTTGACCAGCTCCGCCGCCATGATCAGGTCGCCTTCGTTCTCGCGATCCTCGTCATCGACGATCACGACCATGCGCCCAGCGCGCAATTCGTCGAGGATTTCGGGAATGGTGGCGAAGCTCATCGTTGTGCTCCCAGCATGCGTTCGACGTAGCGCGCGATCAGGTCGACCTCAAGGTTCACCGCGTCGCCGGCACGGGTCGCGGAAAACGCCGTATGGCTGATGGTGTGCGGGATCAGCATCACCGCGAATCCTTCGTCGTCCACTTCGTTGACGGTCAGGCTGACGCCATCGACGCAGATCGAACCCTTCTTCGCGATGTAGCGATGCAGCTCGCGCGGGGCGGCGAAACGCCAGACCTGTTCGCCATCGGCAGTGCCCGCCTGCAGCACCTTGCCCATGCCATCGACGTGGCCACTGACGACATGGCCGCCGAAACGATCGCTCGGGCGCATCGCGCGTTCGAGGTTCAACACCGCGTTCGCCTTCAAATTCCCGAGCGTGGTCAGGCGCAAGGTCTCGCTGGAGACATCGACTGCGAACGACTCCGCATCGAACTGCACCACCGTCAGGCAGACGCCGTTGACGGCGATGCTCTCGCCCAATTCGACATCGGCGAACGGCAGGCTGCCGACATCGATCTGCATGCGCAGCCCGCCATCGCGCGGCTCGCTGCCACGCAAACCGCCGACACCCTGGATCAACCCCGTGAACATCAATACTGTTTCCTGAAAGCGTGCACGAACAATGGCCAATGCAACTGCTGCATCGGCGCATCGCCCCATGCGGATTCGAATTGTTGGCGAACCGTTGCGACCGCATCGACGCCGGTGGCTTCGCGATAGCGCTTGCTCGCCGAATAGCTGGAGAAATAGCCGAGCATGCGCGCCAGTGGCCACTCCACACTCAAGTGGAACTCCGGAACTTCGATCGCCGGGAATGGCCAGGCATAACCGGCATACGCCGCATTGATGTCTTCGCGCTCCGGCGGCCAGTACGGGAGGATCATCGACTGGAAAGCATCATTCACCGCTTCCAGCATCGGCGGCACGACGATGTCCTGGTAGCCCCAGGCCACCAGCACGCCCCCCGGCTTGAGCACACGCGCGACTTCGGCGAAATAGGCCGGACGATCGAACCAGTGCAATGCCTGCGCCACGCATGCCGCGTCGGCGCTGGCATCGGGCAAGGCACAGCGTTCGCCGGGCTCGACCACGAAGTCGACGTTGGCCAGCTTCGGCGCCTGCGCGATCTGCGCCGTGCTCGGATCGCTGGCATGCACGCGATCGAAACGGCGGGCGAGATCGCGCGTGGCCTGGCCACTGCCGCAGCCGGCTTCCCAGCACAGGCCGCGTGCCGGCGCGATCGAGGCAATCCAGTCGAACAATGCCGGCGGATATTCCGGGCGCGCGGCGGCGTAATCGGCTGCGACCGCGGAGAAATGGTCGGAGAAGCTCATGATCCCTTCCGCCGCAACAACAGGCGCTGGTCCGGCCCGACCTGGCGCATGTCGGTGATTTCCAGTTCGTGGCGATCGGCCATCGTTTCGATCGACAACCCGTCGAACATCGGACGCGCGCGATCGCCGAGCAGCAATGGCGCGACGTAGAGCAGAAGCTCGTCCACCAGTCCCGCGCTCAGGAACGCGCCCGAAAGCGTGGCGCCGGCTTCGATCTGCACTTCGTTGATCTCGCGGCGGGCGAGTTCGGCCAGCACCGCCTGCAAGTCGAGGTTCCGGCCCTGCATCGGAACGGCAATGCGCTGCGCATTGAATTCACGCGGCGGCTTGGCGTCCGGCGCGTGCATGTAGAGCGTCGGCACTTCGCCTTCGCGGACATGGCCGCGCGCGATCGTCGCCAGGCCGGGATCGAGCACCACGCGCAACGGCGGCACATACGGCACGCCATTCGGCAGGCGCACGGTCAGGTGCGGATCGTCGGCGAGCACCGTCCCCGCACCGGTCAACAAAGCGCCGCAGCGCGCGCGCCAGCGATGTACGTCCTCGCGCGACTGCGGGCTGGTGATCCATTTCGATTCGCCGCTGGCCAGCGCGGTGCGGCCATCCAGGCTGATGCCCTGCTTGATCCGCACCCACGGCCGCCCGCGTTCGACGCGCGCGAGGAAGGCACGATTGAGCTGGCGCGCCTGCGCCTCCATCAGGCCCGACGCGACGTCAATGCCGGCCGCCTGCAAACGCGCGAAACCCGCGCCATCGACTTTCGGGAAGGGATCGCGCATCGCCGCGACCACGCGGCTGACACCGGCGCCGATCAACGCTTCCGTGCATGGCGGCGTGCGCCCGGTGTGCGCGCACGGTTCCAGCGTCACGTAGGCGGTCGCGCCGTAGGCACGGCCGCCGGCATCGCGCAGCGCCATCACTTCGGCATGGGGCTCGCCGGCGCGTTCGTGCCAGCCTTCGCCAACCACGCCTTCATCCTGGGTGATGACGCAGCCGACCATCGGGTTCGGCTTGGTGGTGTACGCACCCCGCTCCGCGAGGCGCAGTGCCCGCGCCATCATCGCGTGGTCGAAAGCAGTGAACACGCTCATTGCCTCAGCGCTTCTTGTTCCTGTCGATCGGCACCACTTCGCCACCGAGCAACGGCAATTGCCCTTCGCCGGCGAGATCGTGCTCGAGGCGATCGAGCTCCTCGCGGAAATCGGCCGCGTCCTCGAACTTGCGATAGACCGAGGCGAAACGCACGAAGGCGACCTGGTCGAGCTTGCGCAGTTCCGCCATCACGAATTCGCCGACGCGTCGCGACGGCAGTTCGCGTTCGGTGGTCCTGCGCAGCTGGTGCACCACCGCGCGCACGCCGACCTCGATCTGCTCTTCCGACACCGGGCGCTTGTGCAGCGCGCGGTCGAAGCTCAGGCGCAACTTGCGGGCGTCGAAGTTCTCGCGGCGACCGTCGGACTTGACGATCGCCGGCAGCTTCAATTCGATGGTTTCCAGCGTCGAAAACCGTTCCCCGCAGGCCTCGCACTCGCGACGACGACGGATCGTCGCGCCGTCGTCGGACACGCGCGAATCGATCACGCGGGTATCGGAGTGCTGGCAATACGGGCAATGCACGCGGAATTCGCACGTCGACGAGTGGATTCCCTACACTTTAACGCATGCCATCCGGCGCAAGGCATGATGACCCACCCCGTGGAGAAGACACGCATGCACATCGCCGTTCGCCTGTTCCTGATCGCCCTCGCATGGCTGGCCTGCACCACCGCGATCGCCGGGCAGCCGCCCGGTCCGGCCGGCGGCGTCGGCTACACCACCTTCGAGACCCGGGATCCCGTGCGCGGCGGCCCGATGACGGGATACCTGTTCTATCCGGCGGCGATCAAGCCGGGCAAACCGATGCGGGTCGGGGTCTACGACATCGATGCGGTGGCCGATGCGCGTCCGCTGCCCGGTGCGAAGCCGCTCGTCCTGATCTCGCACGGCCACGGCGGGTCCGGGCTGGGACATGCCGATCTCGCCACGTACCTGGCGGGCCACGGCTTCGTGGTGGCGACGGTCACCCATCCCGGCGACAACTTCCGCGACGCCAGCCTCGACGGCCATGCCGAAGTCTGGGGAGGCCGCCCGGTGCAGATTTCGGCCGCCATCGACGCACTGCTGCGCGATCCGCGCTGGAGTCCGCTGATCGATCCGGGCCGCATCGGCGTGGCCGGGTTCTCCAACGGCGGCTATACCGCGTTGACGCTGGTCGGGGCGAAGGCACGGGTGCCCCGCTTCGCCGAATACTGCGCCCGCTACGCACGCGACGCGATGTGCGCCGGCGCGGAGGCCTACCGCGCCGAGGCGGCGCGCCACGGGCAGACGCTGGAGCAATTCCTGCAGGGCATCCAGGATCATCTCGGCGACTGGGGCCGCACTTCCGACCCTCGGGTGAAGTCCGCCTTCGCGATGGCGCCGATGAGCGTGATGTTCGACGCCGACAGCCTGTCCGGCATCGATCGGCCGGTGTTCCTGTATTACGGCGAGGCGGATAGCGTGCTCCGCCCGTCGGAGAACGCCGCGCGCATCCGGCCGCTGCTCAAGACGCTGGTCGGCGTGCGCTCGATCCCGAAGGCCGACCATTGGGTGTTCATTCCGCCGTGCACGCGCGAACTGGCCGCCGACGTGCCGGACATCTGCCGCGACCCGCCGGGCGTGGACCGGGCCGCGGAACATGTGCGGATCAATGCCGATGCGCTGGCATTCTTCCGCAAGACGCTGGGCGGCACTGCCGCCCGCTGAATCAGTTCAACCGTAAACCGGGAACTGCTTGCACTGCAGTTCGACGTTGGCGCGGACGCCGGCGATCACGTCTTCCGACTTCGGGTTGTCCAGCACGTCGCAGATCCACTCCGCCAGTGCCACGCATTCCGGTTCCTTGTAGCCGCGCGTGGTCACCGCCGGGGTGCCGATGCGCAGGCCCGAGGTCACGAACGGCTTCTGCGGATCGTTGGGCACCGCATTCTTGTTGACGGTGATGTGGGCGCGACCCAGCGCTTCCTCGGCGGCCTTGCCGGTGACGCCCTTGCCGATCATGTCGATCAGCATCAGGTGGTTGTCGGTGCCGCCGGACACGATCTTGTAGCCGCGCGCGACGATCGTCTTCGCCATCGCCTGCGCGTTCTTGACGACCTGCTGCTGGTATTCCTTGAACGACGGATCCAGCGCTTCCTTGAAGGCGACTGCCTTGGCGGCGATCACGTGCATCAGCGGACCACCCTGGATGCCCGGGAACACGATCGACTGCAGCTTCTTGGCCATCTCGTCGAAGGCTTCGCCCTCGCCCTTGGCGACGATGATGCCGCCGCGCGGACCGCGCAGCGTCTTGTGGGTGGTCGAGGTCACCACGTGTGCGTGCGGCAGCGGGCTCGGATAGACGCCAGCGGCGATCAGGCCAGCAACGTGGGCCATGTCGACGAAGAAGATCGCGCCGACCTTGTCGGCGATCGCGCGCATGCGCGCCCAGTCGACCACGCGCGAATAAGCCGAGAAACCGCCGACCAGCATCTTCGGCTTGTGTTCGACGGCGAGGCGTTCGACTTCGTCGTAGTCGATCAGCCCTTCGTCATTGACGCCGTACTGCACGGCATTGAACAGCTTGCCGCTGACGTTGACCTTGGCACCGTGGGTGAGGTGGCCGCCGTGGGCCAGCGACATGCCGAGGATGGTGTCGCCGGGATTGAGCAGCGCGAGGTAGACGGCCTGGTTGGCCTGCGAGCCCGAGTGCGGCTGGACGTTGGCGTAATCGGCTCCGAACAACTGCTTCAGGCGGTCGATCGCCAGCTGCTCGGCGATGTCGACGAATTCGCAGCCACCGTAATAACGCTTGCCCGGATAGCCTTCCGCGTACTTGTTGGTGAGCTTGCTGCCCTGCGCTTCCATCACCCGCGGGCTGGCGTAGTTCTCGGAGGCGATCAACTCGACGTGATCTTCCTGGCGGCGATCTTCGCCGGCGATGGCGGCGGCGAGTTCGGGGTCGAATCCTTCGATACGGCTGTCGCGGGGGAACATCGGGCACTCCGGAAGGCGGAAACCCCCATTGTAGCGGCGCTGCCCGGCTCCAACGGAAAAGGCGCGCCGAAGCGCGCCTTTCCTCCATCTACCAGCTATTGGGTAGCTAGATCAATGATGCAGCAGGACGTCAGCGATGATGCCGCTGGCGATCGCGACCATCAGGAAGTTGCCGCCATCGTCACGCACCCAGCGATAGCCCGGGCGCGGGGCGTACAGGCCGTACGGGCGGTACTGCGCGTACGGGACGACATACACATTGCGGTATCCATAGGTGCGGTAGTCGCGACCGCGCGCCCAAGGCGGCGGGCCACGACGGCCGTTATCCCAGTGACCGTTCTTGTGCCAGCGGCGATCACGGTCGTCATAGCGGTCGCCGTAGTAGCGGCGGTCATCGCGATCGCGGCCGCGACCCTGGTCGTCGTCGCGATCATGGCCGTGTCCGCGGCCATGCCCGTCATCGCCATAGGCAACGTAATACGGACGGCCGTCGCCGTGATCCTTTGCCATCGCCGGCAGCGAAACGGCGCCCAGCACGGCCAGCGCCATCGAAGCGAGCTTGTATGTGGTTTTCATATCGTGTCTCCCTGCGGGATGTGCACTGTGCACGCTGTCGAATCTACCGAAGTCGCCTGAACGCAGATTGGATCTTCAAATCGGCCGCTCCATCCATTCAGGTTGGAGCGGCAAAGCTTTCTCATTCATCAGTGGCCGAACAGCAGGTCGGCGATGATGCCGCTGGTGATCGCGACCAGCAGGTAGTGGCCGAAGTCGTCACGACGCCAGCCATAGCCGCGCGGCGGGTCGTACAGGCCGTAATCGCCATAGTCGTCGACGCTGTAGGTCGGGGCGTAGTCGTCGCCGTAATAGACGTTGCCGACGGTCCACACCGGTTCCGGACGATAGCCGTAGCCAACGCTGTAGTAGCCGCGACCACGGCTCGGGTAGTACGCGCGCGGCGGCGGAGCGTAACGGTAGTCGCGATCGCGATCGCGGTCGTGGCCGCGATAGCCGTAACTGCCACGTCCGTAGTAGTTGTTCACCTGCGGCGGCGGCATCTGCGGGCGCTGGCCATAGCCATTGCCGTCGCGCTGCTGCCAGCCACCGCGATCGCCCCAACCGCGGCCATTGTTGTTGCCGTTGTTGTTGCCGTTGTCGCGATTCGCCCAGCCACGGTTGTTGTCGCGATTGCCATTGCCGTTGTTGCCGTTGTCGCGACTGCCCCAGCCACGACCATTGTTGCCGCGATCGTGCTGCTGGCCGCCGTTGTTCCCGTTGTTGCCATCGGACGGCTGCTGTTGCTGGCCGCGATCACGGCCGTGATCCCGCCAATCCTGGGCGGATGCGGCGAACGGAACTGCCGACAGGGCCAGGAACAGTGCCGCACCTTTCATCGTGGTCTTCATGACGACCTCCCGGCCGTGCGTGTGGTGACGGCGCCAATATGCGCGTTTGCGGCTGAAGGGATAGTGCTTTGCCACGGGGCATTTAGCTGCCGGAAAGCGCCGCATTCAGCCTGTGGATGGGCGCCGGTATAATTGGCGACATCATCCACAGAACCTGGGTGCCCCAGCGGGCGCCGGAGCGAGCATGTCGCAATACATCTACACCATGAACGGCGTTTCCAAGACCGTTCCGCCCAAGCGCCAGATCATCAAGGACATCTCGCTGTCGTTCTTCCCGGGCGCCAAGATCGGCCTGCTCGGCCTCAACGGCGCCGGCAAGTCGACGGTGCTGAAGATCATGGCCGGCGTCGACACCGATTTCGTCGGCGAAGCGCGCCCGCAGCCGGGCATCAAGGTCGGCTACCTGCCCCAGGAACCGGAACTCGACCCGAACAAGACCGTGCGCGAAGCGGTCGAGGAAGGCGTGGGCGAAGTGCTGAACGCACAGGCCGCGCTCGACAAGATCTACGACGCCTATGCGGAAGAAGGCGCCGATTTCGATGCCCTGGCCAAGGAACAGGAACGCCTCGAGGCGATCCTCGCCGCTGGCGACGCGCATACGCTGGAGAACCAGCTGGAAGTCGCGGCCGATGCGCTGCGCCTGCCGCCGTGGGACGCCAAGATCGGTGCACTGTCGGGTGGTGAAAAGCGCCGCGTCGCGCTGTGCCGCCTGTTGCTGCAGAAGCCGGACATGCTGCTGCTCGACGAACCAACCAACCACCTCGACGCCGAATCCGTCGAATGGCTGGAACAGTTCCTCGCCCGCTACACCGGCACCGTGGTGGCGGTGACCCACGATCGCTACTTCCTCGACAACGCCGCCGAGTGGATCCTCGAACTCGACCGTGGCCGCGGCATTCCGTGGAAGGGCAACTACACCGAATGGCTGGTGCAGAAGGACGAGCGCCTGAAGCAGGAAGAAGGCCAGGAGAAGGCGCGCCAGAAGGCGATCCAGAAGGAGCTCGAGTGGGCTCGCCAGAATGCCAAGGGCGGCCGCAGCAAGGGCAAGGCGCGACTGGCGCGACTGGACGAGTTGCAGTCGGTCGATTACCAGCGCCGTGCCGAGACCAATGAAATCTTCATCCCGCCGGGCGAGCGCCTCGGCCAGAAGGTGATCGAGTTCAAGCACGTCACCAAGAAGTTCGGCGATCGCCTGCTGATCGACGACCTCAGCTTCATGGTGCCGCCGGGCGCGATCGTCGGCATCATCGGCCCCAACGGCGCCGGCAAGTCGACGCTGTTCAAGATGATCATGGGCCTCGAGAAGCCGGATTCCGGCGAGATCGATTTCGGCCCGACGGTCAACCTCGCCTACGTCGACCAGAGCCGCGACAAGCTGGAAGGCAACCACAACGTGTTCCAGGAAGTGTCGGGCGGCCTCGACATCCTCAACATCAACGGCATCGAGATCCAGTCGCGCGCCTACATCGGTCGCTTCAACTTCAAGGGCCAGGACCAGCAGAAGATGGTCGGCTCGCTGTCGGGCGGTGAACGCGGACGCCTGCATCTCGCCAAGACGCTGCTGCAGGGCGGCAACGTGTTGCTGCTCGACGAACCGTCGAACGACCTCGACGTCGAAACGCTGCGCGCGCTGGAAGACGCCTTGCTGGAATTCCCCGGCAATACCTTCGTGATCTCGCACGACCGCTGGTTCCTCGATCGCATCGCCACGCACATCCTCGCCTTCGAAGGCGATTCGCACGTCGAGTTCTTCCAGGGCAACTACCGCGAATACGAGGAAGACAAGAAGCGCCGCATGGGCGACAACGCCGGCCCGCACCGCCTCCGCTTCAAGGCGCTGAAGTAACGCCGGTCCGCGCCAGCGCGTGGATATCGGGCGGCTCGATGATCCTTCGATCCGCCCCATGCCGCGCCACTTCCAGCATCGCCAGCCCCATCTCGCGGGTGGTGACGATCCGCGTGGGGAACAGCCTCTGCAGCGGCGCCAGCAGAGGGCCCACGAATAGGTAGGCCCAGCGATAAGCCGGCGTCTTCGACCGGATGCCGTCCAGCGCGCGGATCGCGCCCGGACGGAACATGTAGGCGGCCTTGAACGGCAGTTTCAGCAGATCGTTCTCGGTGCGCCCCTTGACCCGCGCCCACATCACCCCGCCCCGCTCGCTGGAATCCGTGCCGGTGCCGCTGACATAGGTGAAGACCATCTGCGGATTGCGCGGCGCCAGCGCCTCGGCCGCGGCCAGGGTGAGATCGTGGGTGATGCGGGTATAGGCCGCCTCGTCGAGGCCGGCCGCGGAAACGCCGAGGCAGAAGAAGCAGGCATCGTAGCCGGCCAGGCGCGCGGCGGTCTCGCTGTAGTCGTACAGATCCGGCTGCACCAGTTCGCGCAGCTTGGGATGCGCCTGCCCCAATGGGCTGCGGCCGATGCTCAGCACTTCCTCGACATCCGTCGCCGCCAGGCATTCGCGCAGGACGCCCTGCCCGACCATGCCGCTGGCGCCATAGACGATGACCTTCATGATTGCCTCTCCCGGAAACGGCGACCCCAGGCTGGCACAATAGCGGGCATCGAATGACGCACGGGTCGACATGAGCTTCGCCGCCAAACTGCGCGCACGCTGGAACACCGCCGGCACCCTGGTCTGCGTCGGCCTGGATCCCGATCCCGCGAAATTCCCCGATGCCTTCGCCGACGACGAGGACGCACTGTTCTCGTTCTGCCGCGACATCGCCGACGCCACTGCCGAGTACGCCTGCGCCTTCAAGCCACAGATCGCCTATTTCGCCGCCCACAACGGTGGTGAGGTGGCGTTGCAGCGACTGATCGCGCACATCAATGCCGAACATCCCGAGGTCCCGGTGATCCTCGACGCCAAGCGCGGCGACATCGGCAGCACTGCCGAGCAATACGCGGTCGAAGCCTTCGACCGTTTCGGCGCCGACGCGGTGACGCTCAACCCCTACATGGGCCGCGATTCCGCGCAGCCCTTCCTGCAACGCGGCGATCGCGGCTGCGTCTTCCTCTGCCACACCTCCAATCCCGGCGCCCGCGATTTCCAGGAACTCACCGTGCCTGACAAGAGCGGCGGCGGCGAACCGCTCTACCAGCGCATCGCCCGCACCATCGCCACGGAATGGAATGGCGCGAACAACTGCTCGCTGGTGGTCGGCGCAACCTTCCCGGAAGAACTGAAGGTGATCCGCGGCATCGTCGGCGACATGCCGCTGCTGATCCCCGGCGTCGGCGCGCAGGGCGGCGATGTCGAAGCCGTGGTGAAGAACGGTCGCAGCGCCGACGGCAGCGGACTGATGATCAATTCCTCGCGCGGCATCCTCTACGCCTCGATGGGCAACGACTACGCCGATGCGGCCGCGCGCGCCGCCCGCGAACTGCGCGACACCATCAACCGCCATCGCTGACCTGTTGCGCATGGCGTAGGCTGCGGGCATGGAAGACACGCCCGATCGCCACCGCCGCCTGCTGCTGTCCGCAGGCCTTGCCGGACTTGGTGCGCTTGCACTGCCGAAGCTGTCGCTCGCGGAACCACCGCGTTCGCGCCTGGTCCTGCTCGGCACCGCCGGCGGCCCGACGCCGAAGGCGCTGCGCGCCGCACCTTCAGGCGCGTTGATCGTCGATGGCCTCGTCTACGTGATCGATTGCGGCAATGGCGTCGCGCGGCAACTCGCGCTGGCCGGGATCGCGCTCGACAAGATCGCGAACGTCTTCATCACCCACCAGCATTCCGACCACACCGCCGACTACGGCAACCTGCTATGGCTGGCCTGGGCCGGAAGCCTGGCGCATCCGGTCGATACCTGGGGTCCGCCGCCACTGTCGCGGATGACGCGGCTCTTCCTCGAAATGAACGATGCCGATATCCGCACCCGCATCGCCGACGAGGGTCGCCCACCCCTTGCACCGCTGATTCGTCCGCATGAGCTGACGCATGCGGGCCCGGTGATGCACGACGCGCGCGTCAAGGTGACGGCTGCGCTCATCCAGCATCCACCGGTCGCGCCGGCGTTCGCCTATCGCTTCGATTGCCCCGATCGCTCGATCGTGTTCTCCGGCGACACCCGGCCATCGGCATCGTTGGTCGAACTCGCGCGCGGCGCCGACGTACTGGTGCACGAAGTGATGTACCTGCCCGCGCTGGACAAGATCCTTGCCGCCGAATCGCAGGCCGCGCGCTTGCGCGAACACCTGCTCGCCAGCCACACCACCACCGAGCAGGTCGGACGCATCGCCACCGAAGCCGGGGTCAAGACGCTGGTGTTGAACCACTTTGTTCCCGGTGGCGACCCGTCGCTGACCGACGACATCTGGCGCAATGCCGTCGCCAAACACTACAAGGGGCGGATCGTCGTCGGCCGCGACCTGATGGAACTTTGATCGTTCAGTGGTGCCTGGTCAGGGCGAAGACGACAAAAAAAGCGGCCCACACCAGCACCTGATTCATCACGATGAAGACAAGATAGCTGCCGAGACTGCGCAGCACGGTTTTCCAGCGTGGTTCGTCGCGAAAAAACTGCACGAGGGAGAAAACCCCGTAAACCATCGACAACAACACCGCCCATTGCGGCAGGTGCGGCATCCAGCGCTGCAACAACAAAGCCAGGATCCACAGCATCATGGTCTGCGCCGTCAGGAAAGCGATGATCACCAGCCACTCCGGATAGTTCAGGCCCTGCGCCCCGCGGAACACCAGCTTGAATGCCAGCGCCTCCAGCGGTAGCAGCAGGATGGTGACCAGGGCGAAATGCGCCGTCATCCAGTCATCCACGAGGCGAAAGATTTTGTCCTGTGAAACCGATGCCCCATCGAACTGCACCGCCATCGTCCCGACGCCCTGCATGCTCGAAAGGAACACGATCGCGGCCGACAGGATCATCAGCAACAACAGCGGCTTGACCAGGTTGGCCCTGCGCCCTTCGATGTAATCGCGGATCAGGTCGCCGGGCCGGAGCACGAGTTGCCTGAGCGTGAAAAGAATGCCGCGGTCCATGTGCAGCACGCTGTGTTCGAGCTCATGGCTGATGAAATGCCAGTCGATGCGGTGCGCCGGCGTCGGCTGGCCGCAGCCCGGACAGAAACGCTGGTCGGTTGCGTCGATTGCGCGCAGGCAATTGGCGCAGGCATTGGTGTCGTGCACGTCGGGATCCCCTCTCCGAATCCGGCATCTTACCCGGCAAACGGCAGGCAGACGCTCCGCGATCAGCCCGCTCGCGCCATCGCCCGCATCGCCGCCAACGGAAACCTCGCCCAGACCATCGCGAACACCAGCACTCGCGTCGCAATCCCGTGATCGACTGCATCGAACTTGCGGAAATAGCGCCACAGGCCACGATGCTTGTGCCATTCCACGAAGATCGGACGCGAGCGCGACGACACCCCGCGCAGATGAGTCACGACGACCGAATTGTCGATCGCAACGATCGCACCCGCCGCGCGCACGCGCCGGCACAGGTCGAGATCCTCGGCGTGCAGGCGATATTCCTGGTCGAAGCCATCGATGCGTTCGAACAACGCGCGCGACATCAGCATCAAGGCCCCGGACACCGCGGCGACGCGCTGCAAGGGTTCGCCATTCGACGCAACGGACAGGACGCGCATCGCGGGATTGCGCAGCATCGCCGCGAAGTCGGGATCGCGACGGCGCGCGGCGGGATCGTGGTCGCCGGATTCGTCGACCAGGTCGGCGCCCACCAGGGCTTCGCCGAGCAAGCGTGCATCGTCGCGCAGTCGCGCCAGGTCGTCCGTCGCCACCATCAGGTCGGGATTGACGAAGGCCAGCCACGGCGCGTCGCTGTCGTTCGCGCCCTGGTTGCAGCCCACCGCGAATCCGGGATTGTCCGGGTTCGCGACGAAGCGGATGCGTGGATCGGCGGCTGCATGGCGCTGCACGCATTCCATCGTGCCGTCGTCGGAACCGTTGTCGACGACGCGGATCTGCACCACGTCACGCGCCGCGCGCAGATGGCGCAGGCAGGCGTCGATGGTCGCCGCGCTGCGATAACTCACCACGATCGCGGCGATGTCATCGGCGTTCATTCGAACAACTCCGCCTGCGGCGGCAACGGCTCGGCGGTCGCAACACGTTGCGCCAGCTGTTCGCGCAGCTCGTGCAGCGGATCGTGCATCAGCATTGCCGCCATCCGCGAATACCAGTCCGGCCAGCGCACCGAGAGCGCATCCTGGTCGCCATCCTGCAATTCGCCTTCGGCCATGCGCCCGACGAATGCGGTTTCGCACAACACGTTGCGCCAGCCGAACCCGGCAAGGCGCAGCGAGAGGTCGGCCAGCGCCGCCGACCACGACCCGTAACTCGCATGATCGATGCCGCCAGCCTTCCGCAGCGCGCGACCGCGCAGCAATACCGCATGGCTTACCGCGGCCGGCAATTCCGGATGCACCGGCGCCATCCCGCGCAAGGCATTCGCCAAGCGCAACGGCTCATCGGGCAAGGGATTGAGATCGCCAAGCCGTGGCCACGACGCGAGTTCGCCGAGATTGCTCCACGGCGTCGCCGTGCCGATCGCACCATCGCGGGCAAAGCAGGCCTGCAACTGGTTGAGCCAGCCTGGCACCGGTACGGCATCGCCGGCGAGGACGGCGACGTCGGCATCGCCGCAGATATCGAGCGCTTCGGCGAGATGCGCGCTCTCGCCGATCGAACGACCGCGCCGTGTGTAATCGGGTTCGAGTTTCGTCTGCGCGATCCAGTGCTCGATCACGCGCGCGCTGCGCGGACCGGCCTGGGCGTCATCGATCAACCAGACGCGCGCACCCGCCGGCGTCGAGGCATCGAGCGCGGCGAGACAGGCATCCAGCGCCACATCATCCGGGCCAACCGGCAACAGGATGATGGGCAGTTCCGGCATCAACCAACCCAGGCCCGCGCGTTGCGGAACATCCGCGCCCACGGCGAGGTGTCGCCCCAGCTCTCGGGATGCCAGCTGAAGTTGGCGGTGACCCGCGTGCGTTCCGGATGCGGCATCAGGATGGTAACGCGGCCATCATCGCTGCAGACGCCGGCCATGCCATCGGGCGAACCGTTGGGATTGGTTGGATAGCTGGTCGCGACGCGACCTTCGCCATCGACATAACGCGCCACGACCGCGACCTTCGCCTGACCCTCTGCGCTGGCGAACTGCATGCGGCCCTCGCCGTGCGCCACCACCACCGGGATGCGCGAACCAGCCATGCCGCGCAGCAGGATCGACGGCGATTCCGGCACTTCCACCTGCGACAGGCGCGCCTCGTACTGCTCGCTGGCGTTGCGTTGCAGGTCGGGGAAATGCGCGGCGCCAGGGATGATGTCGCGCAACTGCGCCAGCATCTGGCAGCCGTTGCACACGCCGAGCGTGAAGGTGTCGGAACGCGCGAAGAAGCGTTCGAACATCGCGCGCAGGGCCGGACGTTCGAGGATCGAGGTCGCCCAGCCGCGACCGGCACCGAGCACGTCGCCGTAGCTGAAACCGCCGCAGGCGGCGAGGCCGACGAAATCGTCGAGCGTGGTGCGGCCTTCGATCAGGTCGCTCATGTGCACGTCCTGCGCGTCGAAGCCGGCGCGCATGAACGCGGACGCCATCTCGACCTGGCCGTTCACGCCCTGCTCGCGCAGGATGGCGACGCGCGGACGCTTGCCACCGGCGATCAAGGCCGCGGCGATATCGTCTTCGGGATCGAAGGCCAGTTTCGGCACCAAACCTGCCGCATCGAAGCGGCGCGCGAGTTCGCGTTCCTGGTCGGCCGATTCCGGGTTGTCGCGCATGCGCTGCATCGCGTGCGTCACCGCCCACCAGGCGTCGAACAATTCGTGCCAATGCCATTCGGCGACGGTCTTGCCGCCCGCGAGCACGCGGATGTCGTCGGCGGTGGTCGGCTTGGCGATGCGCTGGGCGCATTCGACCAGGCCGTGGCGCGCGACGAGATCGGCGAATTCGGCGCGATCCTCGCTGCGGATCTGCACCACCGCGCCGAGTTCCTCGTTGAACAACACCTCGAAGGGATCGTCGTCGTGGGCGGTGGCCCAGCCGTCGAGCGAGATGTCGAGCCCGCGATGCGAGGCGAACGCCATTTCGCACAGGGCTGCGAACGCGCCGCCATCGGAACGGTCGTGGTAGGCCAGCAGCAGTCCGGCTTCGCGCGCATCGCGCATCAGCTCGAAGAAGCCACGCAGCAATTCCGGATCGTCGAGGTCGGGCGCGTCGCCGCCGAAGGCGTTGAAGCATTGCGCGAGGATCGAGCCACCCAGGCGACGCTGGCCGGCACCCAGGCCGATCAGCCACAGTTCGGTATCGTCTTCGCGCGACAGCAGCGGCGTGAGTTGCTTGCGGACGTCGTGCACCGGCGCGAACGCGGTGACGATCAGCGACACCGGCGACACCGACTTGTGCGTCTCGCCGTCGACCTGCCACTGCGCCTGCATCGACAGCGAATCCTTGCCGACCGGAATGCTCAGGCCCAGCGCCGGGCACAGCTCCATGCCGACCGCCTGCACCGCCTCGTACAGGCGGGCGTCTTCGCCCGGCGTGCCGGCGGCAGCCATCCAGTTGGCGGAGAGCTTGATGCGTTCGAGCGCATCCACCGGTGCCGCGCACAGGTTGGTGATCGCTTCGCCGACCGCCATGCGCGCACTGGCGGCGGCATCGATCAGCGCCAGCGGCGTGCGTTCGCCGATCGCCATCGCTTCGCCAGCGTGGCCGTCGTAGCCGGCCAGCGTGATCGCGACGTCGGCCACCGGCAGCTGCCACGGCCCGACCATCTGGTCGCGCGCGGTGAGGCCGCCGACGCTGCGGTCGCCGATGGTGACGAGGAAGGATTTCGACGCGACGGTCGGATGCGCCAGCACGCGCAAACCGGCGTCGCGCAGCGACAGGCCCGTGGTCGCGAGTTCGTTCCAGCGCGGCGCCTTGGGCGACTCCGCGTCGCGATGCATCTTCGGCGCCTTGCCGAACAGCACGTCCATCGGCAGGTCGATGGCGTTGGCTTCGGCCTTGGGCAGCGCGATCGATTCGACCGTCGCGCCATACCCCACCACCAGGCGTTCTTCCGCGGTCGCGTGGCCGACCACCGCGAACGGGCAACGCTCGCGCGCGCACAGCGCGGCGAATTCGTCGACACGATCGGCAGCAATGCCGAGCACGTAGCGTTCCTGCGATTCGTTGCACCACAGCTGCATCGGCGACAGCGTGGGATCGTCGCTGGGCACGCGATCGAGATCGATCACGCCACCGACGCCGGAATCGTGCAGCAGTTCGGGAATCGCGTTCGACAAACCGCCGGCGCCGACGTCGTGGATGCTGCGGATCGGGTTGCGTTCGGCCAGGGCGACGCAGGCGTCGATCACTTCCTGGGCACGACGCTCCATTTCCGGGTTGTCGCGCTGCACCGAGGCGAAATCGAGTTCTTCCGAACTCTGGCCCGAGGCCAGCGAACTCGCGGCGCCACCGCCGAGCCCGATCAGCATCGCCGGACCGCCGAGCACGATCACCGCATCGCCCGGTTGCAGGCGACGCTTCTCGACCAGCGCGCGATCGATCGCGCCCAGACCGCCGGCGAGCATGATCGGCTTGTCGTAGGCGCGCACCAGGCCATCGGGCTGCACCGCTTCGAACGTGCGGAAATACCCGGCGAGATTGGGACGGCCGAATTCGTTGTTGAACGCGGCCGCGCCGATCGGGCCTTCCAGCATGATCTGCAGCGCCGGCGCCATTCGCGGATTGAGCACGCGCGGCTGTTCCCACGGCTGCGGCAGCGTCGGGATGCGCAGTTCGGACACGCTGAAACCGCAGAGGCCGGCCTTGGGCTTGCCGCCGCGGCCGGTCGCACCTTCGTCGCGGATTTCGCCGCCGGAACCGGTGGACGCACCCGCATACGGCGAGATCGCGGTCGGATGGTTGTGCGTTTCCACCTTGATCGCGAACGCCGACTCCTGCGCCGGCTTCAGCACCCATTCGTGGGTGACCGGATCGGACTGCAAGCGGCGCGTCTCGTAGCCTTCCACCACCGCGGCGTTGTCGCTGTATGCCGACAATGTGTGCTGCGGCGTGCGCTGGTGGGTGTTCTTGATCATGCGGAACAGCGAACGCTCCTGCGCATCGCCATCCAGCGTCCAGCTGGCATTGAAGATCTTGTGGCGGCAGTGTTCCGAGTTGGCCTGCGCGAACATCATCAGTTCGACATCGGCGGGATCGCGCTGCAATTCGCCATAACGCTGCTGCAGGTATTCGACTTCGTCGTCGGCCAGGGCGAGGCCGAGGCGGCGATTGGCGGCGGCGAGCGTGTCCAGCGGCACGCGTTCCAGCGCGGCGCGCGGATGGGCTTCGAACAGATGCGCGGCGTCGGCGACATCGTCGAGCAGCGACTGCGTCATCGGATCGTGCAGCACCTTCGACAACGCGGCCTGGGTGGCGGCATCGGTCGGCCAGCCGGAAACGTCGAGGCGGATGCCGCGTTCGACGCGTTGCACCGGCAACCCGGCGCCCTGCAGCAGTTCGCCAGCCTTGCTCGCCCACGGCGAAATGGTGCCGAGGCGCGGACTGACGTAACGGGAAATCGATCCCGCGGCGCGCGGCTGCGCGTCCGGGCTGGCCTGGAGGATGCGACCGAGCTTGACGAGATCAATCTTGTCAGAGCCCGGCGAGACGCCGTCCTGCGGTTGCACCCAGTAGGTGAACCAGCTTGCGGTGATGCCGAGTTCGGGGGCGATGGCGCGGAGGCGAGCTTCCAGCCGTTCGCGGCGGAACGGCGACAGGGCCGGCTGGCCCTCGAGCACGATCATGTCCAGGAAAACCGTGGCGAATGGTCGTCTATTGTAACGGCCCTCGCCTCTTGCCGCCGGGTGGCGGACGACCTGGCTTTACTGCGTGGCTCCCGAATCGAGCCACTGCTTCATCCGCGTCGGGTCGAGATAGCCCGGCGCCGCATTGCCATTCGGCGCGACGATCATCGGGGTACCGGTCAGGCCCAGGCGGCGGCCGAGGTCGTACTCCATCGCCACCGGGTTGGTGCAGCGGGCGGCATTGATGCGCTTGCCGTTCTTGGCATCGGTCAGCGCCTTGCCGCGATCGGCCGAACACCACACCGCTTCCATCTGGCTGAAATCGTCGCTGGCCGGTCCCATGCGCGGGAAGGCCAGGTATTCGACGGCGATGCCCTGGGCGTTGTACTGGGCGATCTGGCTGTGCAGCTTCTGGCAGAACCCGCACTGGATGTCGGTGAACACGCTGACCGTGTACTTCGGATTGGCCGGCGCGAACACGATGCGCTGGGACGCCGGTACCTTGGCCAGTTCCTCGCGGCGCAGCGCCGCCATCGTGTCCTGGCTCAAGTCCTTCTTGGCGTTGACGTCGTAGAGATTGCCCTGCAGCACGTAGCGACCGTCATCGGAGACGTACAGGGTCTGGCCACCCACGATGAGCTCGCGGAAACCGGCTATCGGCGCGGCAGTCGCGCGATCGACCTTCAGCCCCGGATTGACCTTGTGCAGGGCATCGATGGCGCGCGCCTCGGGCGAACCGGCGGTGGGCTTGGCGATGGCGCCGGCAACCGGCACCGGTTTGGCATCGCCGGCCTTGGCGTTTTCGGCAGCCATGGGCTTGGCGCAGGCGGCCAGGCTGGCGGCCGCGGTCGCGGTAGCAAGAAGAAGGCGCGGGTTCATCAGGGTCCGGAGAATTCTGGTCACGGCGGCATTTTCGCATGGATCACCGGAAACACCGCCTCACAACCTGAACACCTAGCCGCGAGGGTGGTGGCGGGCATGCAAGGACTTCAATTGCTCGCGCGCCACCAGGGTGTAGATCTGGGTGGTCGAGAGCGCGCTATGCCCGAGCAGCATCTGCAGCGCGCGCAGGTCTGCGCCATGGTTGAGGAGATGCGTCGCGAAACTGTGGCGCAGCGCGTGCGGACTGACCCGGGCCGGATCGATTCCCGCGACCACCGCGTAGCGTTTGACCAGGCTCCAGAACGCCTGGCGGGTCAGTGGCTCGGCTTTCGTCGTCAGGAACAACGCTTCCAGCGTGCGTCGTCCGGCCAGCTGCGGGCGCGACTCGCGCAGATAGCGCTCCAGCCAATGCTGGGCTTCCTCGCCCAGCGGCACTAGGCGCTCCTTGTTGCCCTTGCCGCGCACGCGCAGCACACCTTGGCGCAGGTTGAGCGCAGTCGCCGGAAGATCGACCAGTTCACTCACGCGCAGGCCGCAGGCGTACATCAATTCCAGCATTCCGCGATCGCGCAGGCCTTCGGTGGTCTCGATATCCGGCGCCCCCAGCATCGCTTCGATCTGGCCCTCCGCCATCGCCTTGGGCAGGCTGCGCGGCATCTTCGGGCTGTCGAGCAATGCCACGGGATCATCGCTGCGCGCGCCGCGGCGAATGCGATCGGCGTAGAACATCCGCAGTGCCGACAACAGGCGTGCCGTACTGCGCGGCGAATAACGCTGTTCGCTGCGCCACGCCAGCAATCCGTAGAGATCGCTGCGATTGGCGTCGACCAGTTGCACGCGCTTGGTCGCGCACCAGCGCGCGGAACCTTCGAGATCGCGTCGATAGCTGTCCAGGGTGGCGCGCGCCAGGCCATGTTCGGCCCAGGCGGATTCCAGGCAGGATTCGATCGCGGCGATGTCGGCGTCGACCGCATCCGGCAGCTGCAGCGCGGCCATGCGGCGTTCGGCGGGAGTCCGTGCACTCATGCGCGCAGCCTAACGCTTATCCTTGTGAGGATGAACGCTCCCGATTCCGCTCCGCGTCCACGCGCCCTGCTCGGCTGGCGCCTGCTGTGCCTGACCTACGACTTCTTCCCGATGTTGGCGTTGTGGTTCGTCACGATCATCGTGATGCTGGCCATCAATCGCGGCGAAGCGGTGCAGAGCGGCACCTGGGCGGGCTGGCTGGAAACGCTGCTGATGTTTGCTGTCACCGGCGTCTACGCGACGGTCAGCTGGCGCCGCGGCGGGCAGACGATCGGGATGAAGCCTTGGCGGGTCTATGTCGATGCCGCATCCGGCGGACAGGCATCGTTGCGCGCGCTGTGGATCCGTTACCTCGTCGGCTGCGTGTCGCTGGGACTCGGCGGGCTCGGTTTCTGGTGGGCGCTGTTCGATCGCGATCGCCTCACCTGGCACGACCGCGCGAGCGGCACGCGCTTCGTGCGCGACCTGCAGCGGGATAGCGCGAGCGCTTAGCTCGAGCGCCGCCGGAACAGCAGCCACGAGATTCCCAGCATCACCACCACCGGGATCAGGTAGGCGATGCGGAAATCGAGCTTGAACGCGCCGGCCAGTCGCGCCATCTGCGTCTGCAGCATCATGAAGCCGATCGCGAACACGATGCCGAGGAACAGCCGCTTGCCGAGGCCGCCGCTGCGCAGCGTGCCGAACGCGAACGGAATCGCCGCCAGGCACAGCGCCAGCACGTTCAACGGATAGAACCAGTGCGACCAGTAGTGCTCCTCGACTTCGCCCGGGTCGAGCTGGTTGCGCTCGCGATACTCCAGCGCCTGCTTGAGATCGCTGGTGCTCATGTAGCGCGGCCGGCTCACCGTGCTGGCCAGCGCGGTGTCATCCAGCGTCGACTGCCACTGTTCCTGGTCGGCATGGGTCTTCTGCACGGCGTCGTCTGAGAACGTCATGCGGTCGACGCCCTTCAACACCCAGCCACCGGGCCGGTGTTCGCCGCTCTGGACGTAGGCGATCGACTTCAGCCGCCCGTTCGATTCGAATTCGTACAGGCGCATGCCGCGCAGTTCCAGCCAGCGATCCTTGCCGCTGTCGTGGTTCTGGCCTTCGGTCGCGCTGATGAAGGTATCGCCTTCGCGCGCCCACACGCCCTTGAACTGCAGCATGATCGTGTCGTTGGTCTTGCGCGCGGTGCGGTAGGCGGCGGCGCGGTCCTGCGCCCACGGCGACACCGTTTCGACGTTGATCATCATCACCAGCGTCATCAGGCCGACCACCATCGCCACCGCAAGGCTGATGCGACGACGCGACAGGCCGAGCGCGCGCATCACCGTCAGTTCGGAGGTCGCCGCCAGCTGGCCGAGCGCCAGCAGCGAACCGATCACCGCCGCAGTCGGGAAGTGGAAATACAGCCGGTACGGCAAGGTGTAGAGGCTGACGATCACCGCATCCATCGCCGTGAACGCGCCCTTGCCGACATTGCCCATCTCGGTGAGCACGCCGCCGATCATGAAGTCCATGCCGACGACGACGAACCACGCCGCCAGCACGTAGACCAGCACCACGCGGCCGATGTAGAGATCGTGGATTTTCGGGAACGGCATCATCGGCGCAATTTCCCCGGACTGCCGTCGCGGAAGTAGGACCAGAAAGCGAGTGCCAGCAACGGCACCACCAGCCACCACAGGCCGAGCGCGATCGGAATCTTGCCGTTGCCCAGCCATTGCTTGCCCAGCAACATCAACTGCGCCGCCAGCAGGTAGCCGACCACGCCGGTGACGATGCGGCCGTAGCGCGCCTGTCGCGGCGGACTGCGCGACAGCGGAATCGCCAACAAGGCCAGCGCCAGCGCCACCAGCGGCGGCGCGATGCGCCAATGCAGTTCGGCCTTGGCTTCGCGGGCCGGGGCGGCCAGCAATGCCGACGTCGGCTGGCTCTGGATGCGATCGTCGACGTCGCCGTTGTCGCGATCCGGCATCTTCACGTCATTGGTCTTGTATTGCAGCAGGCGGTAGTCGAGCGTGCCGGCGCCCAGCGGCCCTTCCACCTCGAAGCCGTCAGTCAGGCGCAGATAGCGCGCACGGCTGCCATCCAGCCACACCGTGCCGTCGGACGAAGTGGTCACGTCCATCCGGCCCTTCTTCTCGCGATAGATGAAGACGCGGCGGAAACGGCTGCCGTCCGCGGTCATGTCGCCGACGTAGACGACGCCATTGGCGCCCGGCAGCTGGGTGAACTTGCCCGGCTCCAGGCCGGCGATCAGCATGTTGCGATTGGCCTCTTTCACCATCGCTCGGCTGTAGCGGTCCGACCACGGCGCCAGCCACAGCGAGCACAGCGCGATCACCACCACCATCGGCAGGATCACTGGCAGCAGCGGACCCAGCAGGCGGCGCGGGCCAACACCGACCGACGCCAGCACCGGCATCTCGGCATCGCGATAGAGGCGGCTCATCGCCAGCAGCAGGCCCAGCATCAGCGCCAGCGGCAGGATCAGCGGCATCCAGCCGATCATCACCAGTCCGAGCTGGGCGAACATCATCCCGGCCGGCATGCGCCCGGTGGCGATGTCGCGCAGCACGTCCATGAAAGCCGCTCCGACCATCACCATCAGCAACACCACGAGCGCGGCGAACACCGACTGCAGGAATTCACGCATCAGGTACTTGTCGAGCGTCTTCATTCGGGGCAGTTGGGCCTGTTACCGCTAAACTAGTGGGTTCACGCGACGCAGTCCTGGGACCGTCCCCGCGCGGGGGGATGGGGGATTGTACGTAAGTCTGCAGGAATCTCGTTGATGGCCCTCGAATTTGCACTGAACCACGCCGATCCCGTTCACTTCGACACCGATTGCCTGGTGATCGGCCTGTTCGCCGACAAGACCTTCACCGCGACCGGCCAGGCCGTGGATCGCGCCAGCGGCGGCCATCTGTCCAAACTGGCCGAACGCGGCGACCTCTCCGGCAAGACCGGCGCCAGCGCCCTGCTCCATGACGTCGCCGGTGTCAGCGCGCCGCGCGTGCTGGTGATCGGGCTGGGGGATGCCGACAAATTCGCCACCCCGCAATACCTCAAGGCCGTGGGCGATGCCGCTCGCGCCCTGCGCACCGGCCCGATCAAGCGCGCCCTGTTCACCTTGAGCGAAGTGGCGGTCAAGGACCGAGATGCCGCCTGGGCGATCCGCCAGGCCGCGATCGCCGCCGACCACGCCTGCTACCGCTACGTCGCCACGCTGGGCAAGGACAACAAGAAGCGCGAGGAAACCGGTCTCGAGCATCTCGCCATCCAGGGCAGCGACGACCTCGCCCTCGCCCACGGCATCGCCATCGCCGGTGGTGTCGCCTTCGCCCGCGAACTCGGCAACCTGCCGCCGAACGTGTGCAATCCCGCCTACGTCGCCGAACAGGCGCAGTCCTTCGCGAAGAATTTCGACAAGGTCAGCTGCGAAGTGCTGGACGATGCCGCGATGGAAGCCCTGGGCATGGGCTCGCTGCTGGCCGTGGCGCGCGGCAGTGCGCAGCGCCCGCGCCTGGTCGTGCTGAAATTTTCCAACGCCGGCGATGCCAAGCCCTACGTCCTGGTCGGCAAGGGCATCACCTTCGATACCGGCGGCGTCAACCTGAAGACGCAAGGCGGCATCGAGGAGATGAAGTACGACATGTGCGGCGCCGCCAGCGTACTCGGCGCCTTCGTGTCGGCGGTCGGCATGGATCTTCCGATCAACCTCGTCGCCATTGCCGCTGCGGTCGAGAACGCCATCGACGGCGACGCCTATCGCCCGTCCGACGTCATCACCAGCATGTCCGGCAAGACGATTGAAGTGGGCAATACCGACGCCGAAGGCCGCCTGATCCTGTGCGACGCGCTGACCTATGCGCAGCGCTTTGAGCCGCAGGCGCTGATCGACGTCGCCACCCTGACCGGCGCGATGATGGTCGCGCTCGGCAAGTTCGCCACCGGCGTGATGACCAAGTCGAACGACGACCTCGCCCGCGAACTGATCGATGCCGGCGAAACCGTGTTCGACCGCGCCTGGCAGATGCCGCTGTGGGACGAATACCAGACCATGCTCGATTCCGCCTTCGCCGACGTCTACAACATCGGCGGACGCTGGGGCGGCGCGATCACCGCCGGCTGCTTCCTGTCGCGCTTCACCGAGGGTCAGCGCTGGGCGCACATGGACATCGCCGGCGTCGCCAATGGCGAGGGCAAGATGGGCATGGCCACCGGTCGTCCGGTCGGCCTGCTCAGCCAGTGGCTGCTCGACCGCGCCGCGTGAACTGAGTGCCACGCGCCGACTTCTACCTGATCGACAAGCCGCGGTTTCGCGAGGAACCGCTGCTGCTGGTGTGCGAACTCGCACGCAAGGCCTTCGAAGCCGGGCTCTACACGCTGGTGCTGACGCGCGACGCGACGCAGGCGGAAGCGCTCGACGACCTCCTGTGGTCGTTCGATCCCGACGCCTACATCCCGCACCAGATCGCCGGCAGCGACGAGGACGAGGACGAAGCCGCGGTGCTGATCGCCGCGCCCGACAATGATGTCGCCTTGCGCCCGCTGGTCATCAACCTGCGCGATGGCGTGGTTGAAGGCACGTTCGATCGCGTGCTGGAAGTCGTGCCCGCCGATCCCGCCGCGCGCGCGCCGTTGCGCGAACGCTGGAAGCACTATCAATCGAACGGATTCGACGTCAAGAAACACGACATGTAAGCCGATGAGAGAACACCGATGCGCCTGCTGATCGCCCTGCTCCTGCCCTGGTTCGCCTTCTTCACCATCGGTCGCCCGATCTCGGGCATCGTCTGCCTGATCCTGCACCTGACGGTGATCGGCTGGGTGCCGGCCGCGATCTGGGCCGCCTACGCCGTCAGCCAGTACCACACCGACCAGAAGATCCGCCGCGCGCTGCGCGGCTGATCCCCTCCATTCCAAGCACACGCTTCATTATCGACATGACCAACCTCGCCCAGAGCTACCAACCCGCCGACATCGAAAGCCGCCTGTACGCGCAATGGGAAGCGTCGGGCGTCTTCGCGCCGCAGGGCGATGGCCCCGCCTACACCATCCTGCTGCCGCCGCCGAACGTCACCGGCACGCTGCACATGGGCCATGCCTTCCAGCTGTCGCTGATGGACGCATTGGTGCGTTATCACCGCATGCGCGGCTTCCGCACGCTGTGGCAGGTCGGCAGCGACCATGCCGGCATCGCCACCGAGATGGTGGTGTCGCGCAATCTCGCGATCGCGGGGACCGGCGAAACCCGCGATTCGCTCGGCCGCGAGAAGTTCATCGAGAAAGTCTGGGAGTGGAAGGGCCAGTCCGGCGACAACATCGAACGCCAGATGCGCCGCATCGGCGCGTCGGGCGACTGGTCGCGCAAGACCTTCACGATGGACGAAGCGCCGTCCGCCGCAGTGATCGAAACCTTCGTGCGCCTGTTCGAGCGCGGCCTGATCTATCGCGGCCAGCGCCTGGTGAACTGGGATCCGGTGCTGCAGACCGCGGTGTCCGATCTCGAAGTGGTGAGCGAGGAAGAGAACGGCCACCTGTGGTCGATCCGCTACGACGTGATCGATGCCGAACCCGGCCAGCCCGACCATGTCGTGGTCGCGACGACGCGTCCGGAAACGATGATCGGCGATACCGCGGTGATGGTGCATCCGGAAGACGAACGCTACGCCGCCCTCGTCGGCAAGCGCGTGCGCCTGCCGCTGGTGGGTCGCGAAATCCCGGTGATCGCCGACGACTACGTCGATCGCGAATTCGGCACCGGCGTGGTCAAGGTCACGCCCGCGCACGACTTCAACGACTACGCCGTCGGCCAGCGCCACAACCTGCCGCTGATCAACATCTTCACCGACGTCGCCTGCATCAACGACAACGCGCCGGAACAGTATCGTGGCCTCGATCGCGTTGCCGCCCGCAAGGCCGTGCTCGCCGATCTCGAAGCGCAGGGCCATCTGGTCGAGACCAAGCCGCATCGCCTGCAGGTGCCGCGCGGCGATCGCAGCGGCCAGGTGATCGAGCCCTACCTCACCGACCAATGGTTCGTGAAGATGGACGATCTCGCCAAGCGCGGCCTCGAACTGGTCGAAGGTGTTGATGGAAAGCCGGGCTCGGTGAAGTTCGTGCCGCCGAACTGGATCAATACCTATCGCCACTGGATGGAGAACATCCAGGACTGGACCATCAGCCGCCAGCTGTGGTGGGGCCACCGCATCCCGGCATGGTTCGACAACGCCGGCAATGTCTACGTCGCGCACGACGAGGAAGAAGCGCGCGCGCAGGCCGCGGCGAAGCACGGCGGCACCGCACCGGCGCTGCGCCAGGACCACGACGTGCTGGAAACCTGGTTCTCCTCGGCGATCTGGCCGATCAGCACCATGGGCTGGCCGAACGCGCAGGCGATGGCGGAACGCGGCTTCGATCGCTACCTGCCGACCAGCGTGCTGGTCACCGGCTTCGACATCATCTTCTTCTGGGTCGCGCGCATGATCATGATGACCGACGCGCTGACCGGCGAAGTGCCGTTCCGCGACGTCTACATCACCGGGCTCGTCCGCGACAAGGACGGCCAGAAGATGTCGAAGTCGAAGGGCAACATCCTCGACCCGATCGACATCATCGACGGCATCAGCGCCGACGCGCTGGTCGGCAAGCGCACCACCGGCCTGATGAAGCCACAGGACGCGCCCAAGATCGAAAAGGCGACGCGCAAGGAGTTCCCGGAGGGCATCGCCGCCCACGGCGCCGACGCGCTGCGCTTCACCATGTGCGCGCTGGCCGGCCCCGGCCGCGACATCAAGTTCGACCTCGCCCGTGCCGAGGGCTACAAGAATTTCTGCAACAAGTTGTGGAACGCGACACGCTTCGCGCTGGACAAGCTCGACGACAGCGTGAGCTTCAACGGCGTGCCGCAACCGAAGACCGATGCCGAGAAGTGGATCCTCGCGCAGCTGGCCAAGACGAGCGAAGAAGCGGGTGAACATTTCGCCAACTATCGCTTCGACCTGCTGGCGCAGACCTTGTACGAATTCGCCTGGAACCAGTTCTGCGACTGGTTCGTCGAACTCGCAAAGCCGGCGCTGAACGGCGAAGAGAAGGCCATCGCCAACTCCACCCGCCACACATTGTTGTTCGTGCTGGAACGCCTGCTGTGCCTGCTGCATCCGCTGGTGCCGTTCGTCAGCGAAGAGCTGTGGCAGGTCGTGGCGCCCAAGCTCGGCAAGTCCGGCAGCATCATGACCCAGGCCTATCCGCAGGCGTCGGATTTCGATGCCAGCGCCTACGGCCAGGCCAGCGACGACATCGAGTGGCTGAAGGCGATGGTGACGGCGTTGCGACGCGTGCGCAGCGAACTCGGCATTCCGCCGAAGAAGCAGGTCACGCTGCTGGTGCGCGGCGACAACGCGGGCGATACCGCACGGGTGTCGACCTTCAATGCGGCGCTGCGCTTCCTCGCCCGCATCGAGCACATCGAACGCCTTGATGGCGAACCGCCGGCCGCTGCGGCTGCGCGCGTCGGCGATCTCGACCTGTTCGTGCCGCTGGAAGGCCTGGTCGATCTCGACGCCGAACGCGTCCGCCTCGACAAGGAACTGAAGCGCGTCGAAGGCGAGCTGACCAAGTCGCAGAACAAGCTCGCGGCATTCGAAGGCAAGGCGCCCGCGCACGTGATCGAGCAGGAACGCCAGCGTCTCGGCGAGTGGACCGCACAGCGCGATGCCTTGGCGGGACAGCGCGCACGGTTGGGGTAACAGCATTGCACGCGCTGGCCTGGTGGGTGGCCAGCTCCAGTGCGTGGGACGCCGTGAATACGTCCATGTAGGCTCGTGCGCCGCATCCATGCGGCGCAACGCCCACGCCCCGGACTGGCGCACCCACCGCCGCGCGCGTGTTGCTGCCTTCTGAGAAAGAAGCGAAAAGCTCGCCACCGGCGGCGCCTGTGCGGTTCGTCCGTCTCGCCGACCATACGAGGCATGGATGCCGAGTCGAGCCTCCATGGATGGATTCACGGCGTGTCGGCGATACGGATAACCGCAGCAGGCGCTCAGCCGGGCGATGCTTTTGGCGAACGAGCCCGCCAAGCAGCACGTGCGTTAGTCGCCCAACAACTCCATCGCCATCACGATCGCGTCTTCGCGCTGGCCGTTCGCCGCCGGGTAATAGCGCGGACGCCGCCCGATCTCGTTGAAACCGATACCGTGGTACAGCGCGATCGCATGCGTGTTCGACGGCCGGACTTCGAGGAACATCTGCCGCGCACCACGCGTGCGCGCCAATTGCAGCAACGACGTCAGCAAGGATCGTCCCAATCCGCGCGACTGCACGCGCGGATCAATGCACAGATTGAGCAGATGACATTCATCGGCGGCGTGGCTCAGCACGCCATAGCCGAGCACGTCGCCAATCCCGTCTTCGAGCATCCATGCCGAATAGCCGGCGCGCAGGCAGTCGCGAAAAACCTTGCGCGACCACGGGTGCGGATACCCGCGTTCCTCGACCGCCATCACCGCGTCGAGATCGGTTTCGCGGATCGGGCGCAGGCGACCGGCCGGCATCGGTGGTGGCGACGGGATTGCGCTCACGATCGCCGCAACCGCCTCAGCAACGGCCACAGCGCGCGCTTGGCGGCGGCGTTGCCGCGCAATCCGGACAGCGGCTCCGCCAAGGCCAGCACGGCCTGTTCACGCGTTTCGCCACCCGCCGCCTTCAGCAGATTGCGCAACAACACATCACCGGTTTCCGCACGTGCACGCGGCGCATCGGGTGCGCTCGCCTCGGCCGTAGCGACGACATTCCCGCCGCCGAGGGCATAAAGCTCGATCCCCAGCTCGGCCAGGGCCTCGCGCTGGAAAGGATCCCAACTCACGCAGGCGTCCCCGGGCGACGGCGTACCAGCATCGTCACCGGACCGGACAGTGCATACAGTCCGAACACGCAGAGCAAGGTGCGCGCGGGCTCCAGCGCCAACGCGATCAACGCGATCACCACGCCCACCAGCATCATGAAGGGCACGCGTTCCGAACGCGGGCCGCTGCCACCGCCCTTGAAGCTGGTGTAGCGCACGCGACTGACCATCAGCAGCGCAACGATCGCCGTCAGCGCCAGGGCCGGCATGCTCAGTTCGTTGCCTTTCCAGCCCAGTCCGTGGAAGGTCCAGACGAAGCTCGACACCACGGCCGCCGCCGCCGGGCTGGCGAGGCCGATGAACCAGCGCTTGTCGACGGTGCCGACCTGGCTGTTGAAACGCGCCAACCGCAGCGCCGCGCAGGCGGCATAGAGGAAGGCCGCCAGCCAGCCGAGCTTGCCGGCAGTGGCGCCCTGGTCGCGCAGCGATTCCAGCGCCCAGTGATAGACCAGCAGCGCCGGCGCCATGCCGAAGCTGATCAGGTCGGACAGCGAGTCGTACTGCACGCCGAATTCGCTCTGGGTATTGGTCAGGCGGGCGACGCGGCCATCCAGCCCATCGAGGATCGCGGCGATGAAGATCGCGATGCAGGCGTGTTCGACCAGCCCCTGCGACGAGGCGATGATCGAGTAGAAGCCGGAGAACAGGGCACCGGTGGTGAACAGGTTGGGCAGCAGGTAGACGCTGCGGCGCGCGGGCGACGGGGTCGGGACACTCATTGGCGGCAGTGTACCCGGGACGCGTCGTTTTCGGCCGGAAATGCCTGCTGCATGGCACAATCGGGGGTCGTCGCACTTTGGATACTGCTGTAATGCGCCTCTCGCAATTCCATCTCAGGACCGAGAAAGAAACCCCCGCCGAGGCCGAGCTGACCAGCCACAAGCTGATGCTCCGGACCGGGATGATCCGCAAGCTCGCCGCCGGGCTCTACGCCTGGTCGCCGCTGGGCCTGCGTGTGCTGCGCAAGGTCGAGGGCATCGTCCGCGAGGAGATGAACCGCGCCGGCGCGATCGAGATGGCGCTGCCGCTGATCCAGCCCAAGGAATTGTGGGAAGAAACCGGACGCTGGGAGAAGTTCGGCAACCAGCTGCTGAAGATCCAGGATCGCAAGGAGCAGGAATACTGCTTCAGCCCCACCGCCGAAGAAGCGGTGACCGAGTTCGCGCGCAACGAACTGACCAGCTACAAGCAACTGCCGATCAATCTCTACCAGATCAGCGCCAAGTTCCGCGACGAGATCCGTCCGCGCTTCGGCGTGATGCGCGCGCGCGAGTTCCTGATGAAGGATGCCTATTCCTTCCATCTCGACGATGACTCGCTGCACGCCGAATACCGCAACATGTACGACACCTACACCCGCATCTTCACCCGCCTCGGGCTGAAGTTCCGCGCAGTGGCGGCGGATACCGGCGCGATCGGCGGGAGTGCCTCGCACGAATTCCAGGTGCTGGCCGACTCCGGCGAAGACGCCACCGTGTTCTCCGACGGTTCCGATTACGCAGCAAACGTCGAGCTGGCGGAAGCGGTCTCGCCCGGTCCGCGTGGCGCCGCGACGGAAGCCTTGCGCGACATCGACACGCCCACGCAGAAGACCTGCGAGGACGTCGCCGCGTTGATGGGCATCCCGCTGCAACGCACCGCCAAGTCGGTGGCGATCGTCGGCAGCGATGCCGATGGCAACGACCCGTTCGTGCTGGCACTGGTGCGCGGCGACCACATGATCAACGAGATCAAGCTGGCCAAGCTGGTCGGCCTCGGCGAATACCGCCTGGCGACCGAAGCGGAAATCCTCGACCACCTTGGCAGCGAACCCGGCTTCCTCGGCCCGTTGAACGCGAAGAAGCCGATCCGCGTCATCGCCGATCGCAGCGTCGCGGCGATGTCCGACTTCGTGGTCGGCGCCAACAAACCCGGTTTCCACATCGCCGGCGTGAACTGGGGCCGCGACCTGCCGGAGCCGGAAGTCGCCGACATCCGCAATGTCGTCGCCGGCGACCCCTCGCCCGATGGCAAGGGCGTGTTGCAGATCGCGCGCGGCATCGAGGTCGGTCACGTGTTCGCGCTCGGCCGCAAGTATTCCGAAGCCATGAAGTGCACCGTGCTCGACGCCAACGGCAAGCCGGTCAATCCGGCGATGGGCTGTTACGGCGTCGGCGTGTCGCGCATCGTCGCTGCCGCCATCGAACAGAACAACGACGAGGCCGGCATCATCTGGCCCGAGGCGATGGCGCCGTGGACGGTCGCGGTGTGCGTGATCAACCCCAAGAACGATCCCCAGGTGGCTGCTGCCGCCGAGGCCCTGCACGACGAATTGCAGCAGCGTGGAATCGACGTGGTGCTGGACGACCGGGGCCTGCGCCCCGGCGCGATGTTCGCCGACATGGAGCTGATCGGCATCCCGCACCGGGTCGTGGTGTCGGAACGCGGCCTCGCCGCCGGCCAGTTCGAGTATCGTCACCGTCGCGCGGCCGAGGCGGAATCGCTGGACCGTGACGCACTGCTCGCCAGGTTGGGCGCCTGACGAGCGAGAATTCTTCACCGCAATCTCATGACCAAGGACGTGACATGACCACGAAGAAGACCGCGAAAAAGGCGACGAAGAAAGTCGCGAAAAAGACCGCCAAGAAAGTTGCGGCAAAGAAAGCCGCAACCAAGAAGGCTGTGAAAAAGGCTGCGAAGAAGACTGTCAAGAAGACCGCGACGAAGAAAACCGCAGCCAAGAAGATCGTCAGGAAGGTCGCGAAGAAGACTTCTGCAAAGAAGGCAACCACGAAGAAAGTCGCAACCAGGAAGATCCCGACGAAGAAGCCGGCGGGCATGAAGCTGCCGCCGCCCCCACCCATGCTGGCGATGGCAGAGGCGTCGCCACCTCCGCCGCCAACCGGGTCGACCAAGGACTTCCAGACCGGCTGAGCCCGGCGGTGCGTCAGAGATTGCGGCGCGCCGAGATCACCAGGTTGCCGAACAGCAGGCCGGCGATCAGTGCGCCAAGGATGTTGAGCACCGCCAGCAATGCCGCCTGCCCGGCCGTGGCGCTCTGTTCCTGCACCATCGTCATCAGGCCGCGCAGGCTCGCGCTTCCCGGCACCAGCAGGATGATGCCCGGCAGGCGCACGATCGCGCCGGGACGGTTGAAGTGCCGCGCGAATGCGTTGCCGATCGCGGTCATCGCGAACGCGGCGAGGAAGGTCCCGGCAACGCCATCGCCGGCCTGCCCGGCGAAGCGTGAAATCAGGTACCCGGCGATCGCCGACAGCATCACTACCGGGTAATCGCGGCGATCGGCGCGAAACACCACCGCGAATGAGGCTGCCGCGAGCAGCAGGCCGGCGCCTTCCACCCAGTCCGGCTGCGGGCGCGCATAACGGATTTGTGGATCGATGTTGAGCGCCTCGGCGCAGGCCAGCGCGATCATCACCCCGATGGTGAGCTTGAGGATCAACGTCAGCGCACCGGCGAAACGCGCGGTGCCCGAGACCAGGTGTTGACTGGTGAGCTCGTTGATGGCGTTGGTGAACGACATGCCGGGCAGCAACACCACCAGCGACGCGATGATCACGGTGTTGAGATTGAGCGGTGCCACGAAGGCCGCCACCAGGACCGCGACCGTCGCAGCGAGAATGCCCGCCATCGCCTCGGAACTTTCCTTGAGCGCACTGCGGCGACCGACGTAGTTCATCCAGCCACCAATCACCATTCCGGCAATGCCCGCAGTGGCGATGTCGAGCCATGGCAGCCGCAGCAATGCGGCAACCGCCAGCGAGATCAGGCCGAAACTCAGGGCTTCGGTCCAGAACCGCGGCGGCTTGCGACGTGCGTCGAGCGCGCGCAAAGCCGCCCGGCCTTCCTCCAGACCGATGTTGCCGCTGATGACCTCCTCGGCGATGCGATCGGTTTCGCTCAGGCGATAGAGATCGGTATCGCCGGGATTCAGGCGAATCACCCGCGTTTCGGTGAGTGGACTGGCCTGCGCCGGATCACGGAACGACAGGATCATCCCGGTCGGGTTCGACCACGGCTCGCATTCCACTTTCAACCGCCGTGCAACGCCCAGCACCGCGCCTTCGAGGCGCTGCGCGGTGGTCCCGCAGGTGTGCAGATGGGTCGCCAGCGCGACCAGGAAGTCGACGCGGGACTGGAACGGCGCGAGGGCGGGCATGACGGGCGGCATCGACATAGGATCGCACGCCGCAACACAACGATCAGCACCGACGCGGTAGGCTTGCAGGATTGCCATCCCCCGTCCCCATGGTCGATTCCGATTCCACCATCCGCCCCACCCTGCGTCGCGACGGCAACACCTTGCTGTTGTCCGGCGACTGGACGCTGCGGAATGTCGACGCCATCACCGCATCGATGAAGGGGCTGGCGCCGGGCCCGCGCGCGATCGACGCCAGCGGCATCCGGATGCTGGATTCGCTGGGCGCGCTGGCGCTGTTGCACCTGGCGCGTACCGTCAACATCGGCGAAGACGCGATCACCTTCAACGACAACCAGGCCGCGTTGATCGAGGCGATCCGCGAGGTCTCGGACGATCGCCCCGCGCCGCCACGCGATTTCGGCTTTCGCGCCGTGCTCGATCGCATGGGCCGCAGCGTGGTGCGCAACTGGCAACAGATCGTCACCCTGGTCGGTTTCCTGGGCGAAACGCTGGCGAAGATGGTACGGCTTGTCGGCCAGCCGCAGCGGATCCGGCTGACGTCCGTGGTGTTCCAGATGGAACAGGTCGGCCTCGACGCGGTGCCGCTGATCCTCCTGCTCAACTTCCTGGTCGGCGCGGTGATCGCCTTCCTCGGCGCCAACGTCCTCAAGGATTTCGGCGCGACCATCTTCGTGGTGGAACTGGTCGATATCTCCTTCCTGCGTGAATTCGCCGTGTTGCTGACGGCGATCCTGCTCGCGGGCCGCACCGCCAGCGCCTTCGCCGCGCAGATCGGTGCGATGGTGAGTCGCGAGGAAGTCGATGCGATGCGCACGCTCGGACTCGATCCGGTCGACGTGCTGGTGATCCCGCGCGTCATCGCCTTGCTGGTGATGCTGCCGCTGCTCACCTTCCTGGCGATGCTGGCCGGCCTGCTGGGCGGCATGACGGTCGGCGCCATGAGCCTCGACATTCCGATGCAGGCATGGATGTCGCGCATGGAAAGCACGATCGAAGTCCGTCATTTCGTGGTCGGCATCACCAAGGCGCCCTTCTTCGCGATGGTGATCGCACTCATCGGCTGCCTGCAGGGCCTGCAAGTGGAAGGCACCGCGCAATCGGTGGGCGAACGCACCACGTCCAGCGTGGTGCAATCGATCTCGCTGGTGATCGTGTTGGATGCGCTGGCCGCGATGTGGTTCATGTACATGGGATTCTGATGGACCATCACCACGCCACTGCAGAACACCACGGCGATGACGCGGATCTCGCGATCCACGTGCGCGGACTGGTCAATCGCTTCGGCACCCAAGTGGTGCACGATGACCTCGACCTCAATGTCCGCAAGGGCGAAATCCAGGGCATCGTCGGCGGATCGGGCACCGGCAAGTCGGTGTTGATGCGCACCATCCTCGGCTTGAACGAACCCGATGGCGGCAACGTGCGCGTGCTCGACCACAACCCGTTCGGCAGCGGCGCCGATCGCCATGCGATCGAACGCAACACCGGCGTGCTGTTCCAGGACGGCGCGCTCTTCTCGTCGCTGACCGTCGGCGAGAACGTCGAAGTTCCGCTGAAGGAACACCATCCCGATCTCGAACCACGCATCCGCAAGGAACTGGCGCTGCTCAAGGTCAAGCTCGCCGGCCTGCCCGCCGATGCCGTCACCAAGCTGCCATCGCAGTTGTCGGGCGGCATGCGCAAGCGCGCCGGACTGGCGCGCGCGCTGGCGCTGGATCCGCCGATCCTGTTCCTCGACGAACCGACCGCAGGCCTCGATCCCATCGGTGCCTCGCAGTTCGATGAACTCATCCTCACCCTCAAGCACGCCCTAGGGCTGACGGTATTCCTCATCACCCACGATCTCGATACCCTGTATGCGATCTGCGACCGTGTCGCGGTGCTTGCCGACCGCAAAGTGCTGGTCAATGCACCGTTGTCGGAAGTGGAACGCTACGATCAGCCGTGGGTGCAGGAATACTTCCACGGTCCGCGGGCACGTGCAGCGCAAGACGCCCAACGCCGCAACCTCATCGACCATACTGTTGGTTAAACGATGGAAACCAAAGCCAATTACGTTCTCATTGGTGCCTTCACGCTGATCGTCTCGGTGGGATTGCTGCTGTTCGGGCTGTGGGCGGCGAAGTTCGCCTCCGACCGCAACTGGAACCGTTACGAGGTGATCTTCAACGAGGCGGTGACGGGGCTCACCGAAGGCTCTTCGGTGCAGTACAACGGCATCAGCATCGGCACCGTGGAACGCCTCAAGCTCGATCCCAAGGATCCACGCCGGGTGCGCGCGCTGCTCAAGCTCAATGTCGAGGCACCGATCAAGGTCGATACCCGCGCCAAGCTGTCGCAGCAAGGCATCACCGGCAGCCCGTTCATCCTGCTCTCGGGCGGGGCGCCGCAATCCGCGCCATTGCTGCCGAGCGAAAGCAACGAGATTCCGATCATCCAGACCGAACCCTCGACGCTGCAGAACATCTCCGACACGGCGAGCAAGCTGGTCACGCGCCTCGACGAGATGCTGAGCGAAGACAACATCAAGCGTATCTCCGCGACGCTGGAAAACCTCAAGGCCACCACCGACAGCATCGCCTCGCAGCGCGAGGACATCCGCCAGTTGCTGGTGAACGCGCGCCAGGCCAGCGACGACCTGCGCACCACGCTGAAGAGCGCCAATGGCGCGATCGACAACGTCAACCGTGGCGTGATCGACAAGCTGCCGGCGACGATGGACAAGCTCGACAAGACCATCGCATCGCTGCAGGCCGCCGGCCAGAACGCCAATTTGCTGATCGACGAAAACCGCGCCCCGTTGCGCAGCTTCACCCGCGACGGCTTGCAGCAGCTGGCCCCGACGCTGGAGGAATTGCGCGCGCTGACGCGTGACCTGCGTGGGGTCGCCAATGGCCTCAACCGCAGCCCCGCCGGCTACATCCTGGGTCGCCAGCAGCCGAAGGAGTTCACGCCGAAATGAAGTCCACGCCGATGAAAATCACGCGCGCCCTGGCGGCCATCGCGATGCTGGCCCTGCTTGCCGGTTGCAGCATCCTGCCCAAGCACGAGGACATCACGATCTACACCGCGGTGGCGCAGTCCGCGCCCAGTCCGTCATGGCCGCAAGTGCGCGCGCAACTGGCGATTGCGCGACCGACTGCGGAACGCATGCTGGCCGATCCGCGCATCGTCGTGCGGCCGTCGCCCGGCGAACTGCAGGTTTATCGTGGCGCCACCTGGGCGGAACCGCCGCCGGAAATGGTCCAGCGCTCGCTGTTGCAACTGCTGGAAGACAGCGGCCGCCTCAAGGGCGTGGCGACGCGCGGCGGTGGCCTCAGCAGCGATTACGAACTGGCGACGGACATCCGGCGCTTCGATTCCGATTACGCCGGCGGCAACGCGCCGAATGCAGTGGTGGAGATCGCCGCACGGCTGGTTTCGAACGATGGTCGCGTGGTCGCGTTCCGGGTGTTTCATGCGGAGACTCCGGCGACATCCACTGCGGTACCCGCAGTCGCGCAGGCGTTCCAGCAATCGCTGGCGAAAGACAGCCAGGACATCGCGGGCTGGGCGCTGGGCACGATGGCGAACGGACGTTAACTAATCCGGATGCACGACGCGGAACGTCAGGTTGATGCGCGGCTGCTTCACCTTCGCGCTCTTCGGCAAGGCGTGCTTCCAGTATTGCTGCGTGCTGCCCGCCATCACCAGCAGGTCGCCGTGTTCCAGTGACCACTCCTGCTGGCGCTTCGGATCGTCGTTCGCGCGCAGCACGAAGCGCCGCGTCGCGCCGAGGCTGACCGACGCGATCAACGGGTGCGGCCCGAGCTCGCGCTCGTTGTCGCGATGCCAGCCGACGTAATCATTGCCGTTGCGGTAGAGGTTGGCCAGCGCGCTGTTGAACGGCGCCTCGAGCTTAAGCACCAGGCGTTCGCGCAATTCCGCCAGCGCCGGGGACCATGGCAATGGCTCGAAACGGCCGCCGGAATACGCGTAATCGGTGCCGGGGTCCCCCAGCCAGCAGCTCAGGCGCGGCGAATCGACCCAGCGCCCGAACATGCGAATCCGGTGCACCGACCACGGCAACTCCTGCAACAACGCCGCGAACAGGCGATCGGCGGCTTCCGGTGGAAGCCAGCCGCGTTCCAGCAGGACATCGGGATCGGGAACGGTCATGCCCCGGAGTTTGCCGCACCGGCGTGAAACCCGGACAATCGCGTTCATATCGACGAGGAACGCGACATGAGCCAGCTTGAACAGAGCCCGATCGAGCGGGACATCATGGAATACGACGTGGTCGTGGTGGGCGCCGGCCCGGCTGGCCTGTCCTTCGCGATCCGCCTCAAGCAACTGAGCCCCGAAACCTCGGTCTGCGTGATCGAGAAAGGCGCGACCGTCGGCGCCCACATTCTGTCCGGCGCGGTGATCGAGCCCGGCCCGCTCGATGCCCTGCTCCCCGGCTGGCGCGATGCCCCGCCGCCGATCTGCGTGCCGGCGACCGAAGACGAATTCTGGATGCTGTCCAAGACCGGGCATCGCAAGCTGCCGCTGCCGCCCGGCATGCACAACCATGGCAACTTCATCGTTTCGCTGAGCGCGCTGTGCGCTTGGCTGGCACCGCAGGCGGAGGCGCTCGGCGTCGAGATCTTCCCGGGCTTCGCCGCCGCGGAAACCCTGCACGACGATAGCGGCAAGGTGATTGGCGTGCGCATCGGCGACATGGGCATCGCCAAGGATGGCTCGCACAAGCCGGGCTTCACCGCCGGCATCGACATCCATGCCAAGGTCACCGTGCTCGGCGAAGGCGCACGCGGCTCGCTCACCAAGAAGCTGGTCAAGCGTTTCGCGCTGGATGCGAATTCCGATCCGCAGACCTATTCGATCGGCATCAAGGAACTGTGGCAGCTGCCCGCCGGTCGCGTCACGCCCGGCAAGATCGTCCATACCTTCGGCTGGCCCGCCGACAACCGCACCTACGGCGGCAGCTTCCTTTATCACCTGGACAAGGATCGCGTCGCCATCGGCTACGTCAGCGGGCTCGACTACCACGATCCCGACTACAAGCCGTGGGAAGCCTTCCAGCAATGGAAGGCGCATCCGCTGATCGCACCGCTGCTGGAAGGCGGCAACATCGTCTCCGCCGGCGCGCGTGCGATCGTCACAGGTGGCTGGCAATCGTTGCCGAAGGTGGAGATGCCCGGTGCACTCTTGATCGGCGACAGTGCCGGCCTGCTCAATGTGCCCAAGGTGAAAGGCACGCACCAGGCGATCCGTTCCGGCATGCTCGCCGCCGAACATCTCGCCGCGACGCAACTCGTCGCCGATGGTTTCGATGCCAAGCTGCGCGCCTCCGATGCGATGGCCGAGTTGAAGAAAGTCCGCAATATCAAGCCCGGCTTCAAGAAGGGCTTGTGGTTCGGCCTGGCGAACGCCGCTTGGGAAACCGCTACCGGCGGACTGTCGCCATGGACGCTGAAGCAGAGCGCGGATTATTCATCGCTCGACCGCCTCGGTACCGCCGAGCCAGCGCACGACTACGTGCAGCGCACGCTGGCGCCGCGCGATCGTCTGCAGGGCGTGTTCTTCGCCTCGACCTCGCACGACGAAGACCAACCGATCCACCTCAAGGTTACCGACACGAATATTTGCGCGACCAAGTGCGTCGAGGAGTTCGGCAACCCCTGCACGCGCTTCTGCCCGGCCGCCGTGTATGAAATGGTGGAAGACGCCAGCCAGCCGCATGGCAAGCGCCTGCAGATCAATGCAGCCAACTGCGTGCATTGCAAGACCTGCGACATCAAGGACCCCTACGAGATCATCAACTGGACCACGCCCGAAGGCGGCAGCGGGCCGAATTACCAGAATCTTTGATCGTCAAAAACGAAACGCCACCTTAAGGTGGCGTTTTTCTTGAATCAGCGCACCTTTGCTCAGTGCAACGGCACGCCTGTCTTCTCCTTCACCTCATCCTCGCTGACGCCTGTCGCAAGCTCCACCAGCTTCAGGCCTTGTGGCGTCACATCGAACACGCCGAGCTCTGTGATGATGCGATTGACCACGCCGAGGCCGGTCAGCGGCAGCGTGCATTGCGGGATGATCTTCGGCGAACCGGTCTTGGTGGTGTGTTCCATCAGCACCACGACCTTGCGCACGCCGGCGACAAGATCCATCGCGCCGCCCATGCCCTTGACCATCTTGCCCGGCACCATCCAGTTGGCGAGATCGCCCTTGTCGGTCACTTCCATCGCGCCGAGGATGGCAAGGTCGATGTGGCCACCGCGGATCATCGCGAAGGAGTCGTGGCTGCCGAAGAAGCTCGCGCCCGATACCGCGGTGACGGTCTGCTTCCCGGCATTGATCAGGTCGGCATCGATCTCGTCCTCAGTCGGGAACGGGCCGATACCGAGCAGGCCGTTCTCGCTCTGCAGCCAGACGTTCATGCCCTCGGGGATGTAATTCGCCACCAGCGTCGGCAGGCCGATGCCGAGGTTCACGTAAGCGCCGTCCGTGAGTTCCTTGGCAGCGCGTTGCGCCATTTCATCGCGATTCCAGGCCATTATTTGTCTCCCACGACACGCACGGTGCGTTGTTCGATGCGCTTCTCGGGATGCGCGTTGACGACAATGCGATCGACATAGATGCCCGGCAGGTGGACGTGGTCGGGATCGATCGAACCCGTCTCCACCAGTTCTTCGACTTCGACCACGCAGATCTTGCCGGCCATCGCGCAGGCAGGATTGAAGTTGCGCGCGGTCTCGCGGAACACCAGGTTGCCGGCGCGATCGGCCTTCCACGCCTTGACCAGCGACACATCGGCCTTGAGGGCTGTTTCCATCACGTAGTAGCGACCGTCGAATTCGCGGGTTTCCTTGCCATCCGCCACCACGGTGCCATAGCCGGTCGCGGTGAAGAACGCGGGAATGCCCGCGCCACCCGCGCGCAGGCGTTCGGCCAGCGTGCCCTGCGGATTGAATTCGAGTTCGAGTTCGCCGCCGAGGAACTGGCGCTCGAATTCCTTGTTCTCGCCGACATAGGACGAGATCATCTTCTTGATCTGGCGCGTCGTCAGCAGCTGGCCGAGGCCGAAACCGTCGACGCCGGCGTTGTTGGAGATCACGGTCAGGCCCTTGACGCCGGAGTCGCGCAAGGCAGCGATCAGCGCTTCGGGGATGCCACAGAGGCCAAAGCCGCCAACCGCGAGGGTCTGGCCGTCGGCGACGATGCCGGACAGCGCGGTGTCGGCGTCCGGATGAATCTTGGAAACGGTCATGTCGTGGGTCCGTTGCAGTACCCCCTTAGTGTAACGGGCGGAGATGACGCCGGCCCTTGCACTTCCGGACAGGGGTCAGCCGAGCAGGTCGAGGATGGCGCGGGCGCTTTCTGCCACGGACTGGCGGCCGGTATCAAGGCGCAATTCCGGATGCTCCGGGGGTTCATAAGGCGAATCGATGCCAGTGAAGTTCGGAAGTTTTCCGGCTCTTGCCTTGGCGTAGAGGCCCTTGGGGTCGCGCGATTCCGCGACTGCCAACGGCGTGTCGACGAAGACTTCCAGGAACTCGCCCGGTGCGAACAACTCGCGCGCCATTTCACGCTCGGCACGGAATGGCGAGATGAAGCTGACTAGTACCACCAGGCCGGCATCGACCATCAGTCGCGCCACTTCGGCGACGCGACGGATGTTCTCCACGCGATCGGCGGCAGTGAAACCGAGATCGCGATTGAGGCCGTGGCGCACGTTGTCACCATCGAGCAGATACGTGTGGACACCGCGCAGATTGAGTTGCGCCTCGACCGCATCGGCGATGGTCGACTTGCCCGCGCCGGACAAACCCGTCAACCAGATGCAACGCCCCTGGTGGCCCTTGATGCGTGCGCGTGCACCACGATCGACCTGCAATGCCTGCCAATGCAGGTTGCCGGAACGCCGCAGCGCGAAATCGATGACGCCAGCGCCCGCGGTGGCATTGCTGTGGCGATCCACCAGGATGAAGCCGCCAAGCTCGCGGTTGCCGGCAAACGCCTCGAATGCAACGGGTTGGTCGAGATGCCATTCGCAGGTCCCGATTTCGTTCATGCGCAGCTGCGTCGCTGAGAGATGTGCTCCACTCTCCACGTCCAGGCGATGCTTGAGCGTCGTCAGCGTCGCGCGGACACTGCGCGTTCCGACCTGCATCGCGTAGGAACGCCCCGGCAGCAACGGCTCGCCGTCCATCCACAGCACACGGGTCGAGAACTGATCCCCTGCGGGTGCCGGAACATTGGCATCGCAGAGCACGTCACCGCGCGCGACATCGAGTTCACGATCAAGCACCACCGTGATCGCATCGCCTTGGACTGCAGATTCAACCTCTCGATCCAGCCCGTAAACATGGGCGATCTTCGCATCGGTCCCTGCAGGTTCGACGCGGACATGATCGCCAGCCTTGATCACTCCAGCCACGACGGTTCCCGCGTAGCCGCGGCCATCGGGCAAACGATTCATCCATTGCACCGGCATGCGGAATGCCGTACTTGCGCTCGGCGGCACGGCTTCGGCGTCCTCCAGCACGTGCAGCAAGGTCGACCCCGAATACCACGCCATTCGTGACGATGCTTCGACCACGTTGTCGCCCGCCAACCCCGACAGCGGGATCGCCTCGAACGACAACTCGGCATGAAGCCGCTGCAAATGATCGCGATAACCGGACACGATGCCTTCGAATACATCGCGCGACCATTCGACCGCATCCATCTTGTTGACCGCGAGCACGACGCGGCGAACGCCGAACATCGCGACGATGGCGGTATGGCGCAATGTCTGCGGCAACAACCCCTTGCGCGCGTCCACCAGCACCACTGCAAGGTCGGCGGTGGATGCGCCGGTCGCCATGTTGCGGGTGTACTGCTCGTGGCCAGGGCAATCGGCAACGATGAAGCGCCGGGCCATCGTCGCGAACTGGCGATACGCAACGTCGATGGTGATGCCCTGCGTACGTTCGTCCTCAAGGCCATCGAGCAGTGCGGCAAAGTCGGGCGAAGCTCCGGCACCGACGCGCTGGTCATCGGTGAGGGAATCGGTATCGTGCAGCAGGCGACCAATCAGCGTGCTCTTGCCGTCGTCGACGCTGCCGCAGGTGATGAAGCGCAACAATGGGCGCGCGTTCGTCGTCATCAAAAATAACCCTCGCGCTTTTTGCGCTCCATCGACGCCGAGGGGTCGTGGTCGATCATCCGGCCCTGACGTTCCGACAGCCGCGATGCGCGCAACTCGGTGATCACTTCATCCAGCGTTTCGGCATCGGATTCGATCGCACCGGTGAGCGGATAGCACCCGAGCGTGCGGAAACGGACCTTGCGCATGATCGGTGCTTCCCCGGAAGCGAGCGGAAGGCGCGCATCATCGACCATGATCAACGCGCCTTCGCGTTCGACTACCGGACGCTCCTTCGCGAAATACAACGATGGCACTTCGATTCCCTCGCGCGCAATGTATTCCCAGACATCGAGTTCGGTCCAGTCCGAGAGCGGAAACACCCGCACGCTCTCGCCGGGGCCGAGTCGTGTGTTCCACAAATGCCACAACTCGGGCCTCTGCTGGCGTGGATCCCAGCGATGCTGCGCATTGCGGAACGAGAATACGCGCTCCTTGGCGCGCGATTTTTCCTCGTCGCGGCGAGCACCGCCGATCGCGGCATCGAAGCCGAATTTTTCGAGCGCTTGACGGAGTCCTTGCGTCTTCATCACGTCGGTGTGGACCGTCGCACCGTGACTGATCGGGCCAACGCCTTGGGCAATGCCATCGGGATTCATGTGCACATGCAGGGTCATGCCCTCCTCGACCACGCGACGATCACGGAAGGCGATCATCTCGGCGAATTTCCAGCCGGTATCGACGTGCAACAACGGAATCGGCGCGCGCGCTGGCCAGAATGCCTTGCGCATCAGGTGCATCAGGACGGAACTGTCCTTGCCGATCGAGTACAGGAGAGCCGGATTGCGGAAACAGACCGCAACCTCGCGGAGGATGCGGATGCTGTCGGCTTCAAGCCGGTCCAGGATCGCCTTTTCTGTCACGTCGTGCCTTGGCGCCCATAGATGTCTTCCAGCCGCTCGATGTCGTCCTCACCGAGATAGTGGCCAGACTGCACCTCGATCAGTTCCACCGGCTCGTCTGTGGTATTGCGCAGGCGATGCACGCTGCCCAATGGAATGAAGGTACTTTCGTTCTCGCGCAACGGGAAGGTTTTGTCGCCGCAGGTCACCTCCGCCGTTCCGGAAACGACAACCCAATGTTCGGCGCGTTTCTGGTGGCGCTGCAAACTCAATGTGCCACCGGGCTTGACGGTGATGCGCTTGACCTGAAAACGCGGCCCCATCGCCAGCGAATCGTAGCTACCCCAAGGGCGATAGACCTTGCGGTGGTGGAGATGCTCGGTGCGTCCTTCGTTCTTGAGTTGATCAACCACGGCCTTGACGTCCTGCGCACGATCCTTGTGCATGACCAGCGTAGTGTCTGGGGTATCAACCACCACCAGATCCTGCACGCCGAGTACTGCGACTAGTCGTTCAGATGCGGCATCTACCAAGCAATCCCTGGCATCGAAGGCAATCACGTCGCCACGCAGCGCATTGCCGTCAGAGTCACGCGCGGCGATTTCCCACAACGACGACCACGAGCCGACATCGCTCCAGCCGCAATCGACCGGAACCACCGCTGCGCGATCTGTCTTCTCCATCACCGCATAGTCGATCGAATCGCTCGGGCTCTGCTTGAAGGCCTCGGCATCGACGCGGATGAAATCGAGGTCGGGCGTAGTCGCGGCCAACGCGCGTTCGCAGGCTGCGAGGATCGCCGGCGCGTGTTTGCCCAACTCCTCGATGTAGCGATCAGCACGGAACAGAAACATGCCCGAGTTCCACAAATGGGCACCATCATGCAGATATTGTTGTGCACGTTCGAGATTGGGTTTCTCGACGAAGGCATCGACACGCCTGGCGTCACCAACCGCCGGTTCACCGACGCGGATATAGCCATAACCGGTTTCCGCGCGGTCGGGGCGAATGCCGAAAGTCACCAGCCAACCCTGCTCCGCCGCTTCGCGTCCCTGCGCAACGGCAGCAGCGAAGGCATCGACGTCACGGATCAGATGATCGGCCGGCAGGACCAGCATCAAAGCACCTGGATACTGCGCCTGCAGATGCAGGGCAGCCAGCGCGATTGCCGGCGCGGTATTGCGCCCAACCGGCTCCAGAAGGATGGCGGCGCTGCCAACACCGACTTGCTGTAGTTGTTCGCCGACAACGAAGCGGTGTTCGTCGGAAGCAATGGTCAGCACTGGCGCACTGTCGGGCAGGCGTGCAGCGCGCAATGCCGTCTGCTGGAACAGGGTCTGGTCGCCCGCCAGTGGCAGGAACTGCTTGGGCGTATTGCTGCGCGAACGCGGCCACAACCGCGTTCCGGAGCCGCCGCTGAGGATTACCGGGTAAAGCATGGGTCGCCCTTGAAACCGTGGAGACCTTCCGATTATCGCAGCGGAACGGGCTGACGTGTCGTCAACCCCGCATCATGGTTTGGGACAGCGCCTCGCGCCAGCCTGGCAACACGATCCCGTACGCCTCGCGGAGACTACCGGTGTCCAGTACCGACCATGCCGGACGACGGGCAGGCGTTGGATATTCACTGGTCGGGATGGCATGGACGACCGGCTTGCGTTGCAACGCTCCTGTGGCGACGGCTTCATCGAAGATCGCTTCGGCAAAACCATGCCAGCTTGCCTGTCCCGCACTTACAACGTGGTGCGTTCCATTCGCTCCAATGCCCTGTTGCAGGATCTGTGCGGTGACATTGGCGATCAGCCACGCCGGCGTTGGCGAACCGACCTGGTCGGAAACCACGCGCAGCTCGTCGCGTTCGGCGCCGACGCGCAACATGGTCTTGAGGAAGTTATGGCCGTGCATGCCATAGACCCACGCCGTGCGCAGGACCATGTGTTTCGCGCCTGAAGCCCGAATTGCTTCCTCACCGGCAAGTTTGCTTTCGCCATAGACACCAAGTGGTGATGTCGCATCATTCGGCAGATATGGGCGCTCGCCCTGCCCGTCGAAGACGTAATCGGTGGAGTAATGAATCAGCGGAATGTCGAACACCGCGCATTCCTTTGCCAGTTCCTCCACGGCACCTGCATTAACGCGGAATGCCACATCACGATCGTTCTCGGCTTTGTCGACCGCGGTATATGCTGTCGCATTGACGATGATATCCGGCTGTATCTCCTGCACAATCGCAGCCGGCGCGCCAAGCTCCATCAGATCGCAGGCCAGAGCCGGTCCATCATCCAGTTCACCACTGCGCGTGGTGACAATGACCTCGCCCAACGGCGCGAGACTGCGACGCAATTCGTGCCCGACTTGACCATTGCCCCCTACCAGCAGAATGCGCATGGTTCAGCCCTGGTACGTCGGCAGGCGATCTTGCTGAATGTCTTTCAGCAAAGGAGCTATAGCATCTTTGGGCGACAGCGACGGATCGCCGATCGGCCAATCGATCGCCAGTTCGGGGTCATCCCAGCGGACATTGGCATCGGCAGCCGCATCGTAGGTTTCGGTGCAGAGATAGGTGAATACCGCGCGCTCGCTCAACACGGCGAAGCCATGGGCGAATCCTGGTGGAATCCAGAAATGGCGCTTGTTCTCGGCACTCAATACCACCGCGGTCCACTTGCCGAAGGTCGGCGAGCCGCAACGAATATCCACCGCCACGTCCCAGACTTCGCCCTCCAACACAGATACGAACTTGCCTTGCGGTTTCGGCCACTGGTAGTGCAGACCACGCAATACGCCTTTCGACGACGACGACACGTTGCCCTGTTTCCACTGCAGATCGAGGCCCAGCGGTACCAGCTTGTCGGCATTGAACGATTCGTAGAAATAGCCGCGGTCGTCGCCAAATACGCGTGGCTCGAACACGATGCAACCCGGAAGACCAGTTTCGATCACTTTCATGGTACGTAACCTCGCTCCGGCAGCGCCATCAGGTACTGACCATACCCATTCTTAGCCAGTGGCTTCGCGAGTGCATACAACTGATCACGATCGATCCAATGATTGTTGTAGGCAATCTCCTCCGGGCAGGCAACGCGCAGACCCTGGCGCGCCTCGATCGTCTCGATGTAGTTGCCCGCTTCCAGCAACGACTGGTGCGTACCGGTATCGAGCCAGGCATAACCACGTCCAAGCCGCTCGAGGTGCAAGGACTCTTCATCGAGATAGCACTTGTTGAGGTCGGTGATCTCGTATTCCCCGCGAGGGGATGGTTTCAGCGCAGCTGCGAATTCCGGGGCGCGACCGTCATAGAAATACAATCCGGTCACCGCATAGTTCGAGCGCGGCTTCGGCGGCTTTTCTTCGAGCCCGACCACCTTGCCATCGCCATCGAATTCGGCGACGCCATAGCGTTCCGGATCCTGCACCCAGTAACCAAACACCGTTGCCCCATGATCACGGGCATCGGCGCGCTTGAGCATCGCGGTGAGGCCAGGCCCGTGAAAGATGTTGTCGCCCAGCACCAGGCAGCTCGGCGCCCCTGCAAGGAAGTCACGGCCAATGGTGAAGGCCTGCGCCAGTCCGTCCGGACTGGGCTGCACGGCATATTCCAGTTTCATGCCCCATTGCGAGCCATCGCCAAGGAGTGCCTTGAACAACGCCTGCTCATGCGGCGTATTGATGATCAGCACCTCGCGAATACCCGCCAGCATCAGGACGCTCAACGGGTAATAGATCATCGGCTTGTCGTAGACCGGTAACAACTGCTTGCTGATCGCCTGAGTGATCGGATACAACCGCGTGCCGGAACCGCCGGCGAGAATGATGCCCTTGCGTTGCATGTCGTCTCCTCAGCCCTGACCGATGCGTTCCAATCGATAGCTCCCATCCAGCACGCGATTCACCCACGGCTGGTTGGCGAGATACCAGTCGACCGTGTCGGCAATACCTTGTTCGAAGGTGTGCGCAGGTTCCCAGCCGAGTTCGCGCTTGAGCTTCGATGCGTCGATGGCATAGCGGCGATCGTGGCCCGGACGATCCTGCACGTAGGTGATCTGCGTTTCGTACTTCGAGCCATCGGCCTTCGGCTTGCGCTGGTCCAGCAATGCGCAAATCGTCTCCACCACCTCGATGTTCTGCTTCTCGGCATTGCCGCCGACGTTGTAGGTTTCGCCGACCTTGCCCTTGGCAATCACGGTGCGGATCGCGGCGCAGTGGTCGCCGACATACAGCCAGTCGCGCACCTGCTTGCCATCGCCGTAGATCGGCAACGGCTCGCCAGCCAAGGCCTTCGCGATCACCAGCGGGATGAGTTTTTCCGGAAAGTGGTATGGGCCATAGTTGTTCGAACAATTCGTCGTCAGCACTGGCAGTTCGTAGGTGTGGTGGAACGCGCGCACCAGATGATCGGATGCCGCCTTCGATGCCGAATAGGGCGAGTTGGGCGCGTATGCCGTTTCCTCGGTGAACAGACCGGTCTCGCCGAGCGTTCCGTAGACTTCGTCGGTAGAGACATGGTGGAAACGGAAGCCGGCGCGCGCGGCGTCTTCCAGCGATTTCCAATAGTCGCGCACCGACTCCAGCAAACCGAGCGTGCCGACAACGTTGGTGTGGATGAAGGCGGCGGGCCCATCGATCGAACGGTCGACATGGCTTTCAGCGGCAAAATTCACCACCGCATCGGGGCGATGTTCAGCCAGCAGCCTCGACACAAGCTCGCGATCGCCGATGTCGCCGTGGACGAAGACGTGGTTCGGATTGCCCTCCAGCGAAGCCAGGGTGTCACGGTTGCCGGCATAGGTCAGCGCATCGAGATTGACGATCTTCACGCCATTCCGCACCGCCTCGAGCACGAAATTGCCGCCGATGAAGCCGGCACCGCCGGTCACGAGCCAAATAGGCATCCAGGAATTCCCTCGTCCAAAGAATGGCCATTGTAGTGGGCCAGCCGTCACGCTCTCCAGCCGGATTGGTATGGGCTTCGGCTAGAATGGAGGGGTTTCGTTCAAGGTTCGGTTCAATCCATGAAGATTCTGGTCGGTTACAAGCGCGTGGTGGACGCCAACGTCCGCGTGCAGGTCAAACCCGATGGCAGCGGCGTCGTCACCGACGGCGTCAAGCTCTCCGCCAATCCCTTCGACGACATCGCGCTGGAAGAGGCCCTGCGCCTGCGTGACGCAGGCAAGGCCACTGAGGTCGTGGTCGCCACGATCGCCCCCGCCGATGCCCAGCCGCACCTGCGCAACGGTCTGGCCATGGGCGCCAACCGTGCCATCCACGTGGTCGCCGACGAAGCCGTGCCGCCGCTGGCCGCCGCCCGCGCCTTCCTCAAGCTGATCGAGAAGGAACAGCCCGACCTGGTCCTGATGGGCAAGCAGGCCATCGACGACGATTCCAGCCAGACCGGCCAGATGCTGGCCACCCTGTGGGGCCGCCCGCAGGCGACCTTCGCCAGCAAGCTGGTGGTCGACGGCAGCAAGGCCACCGTGACCCGCGAGGTCGACGCCGGCCTGGAAACGCTGGAGGTCGACCTGCCGGCCGTGGTCACCACCGACCTGCGCCTGAACGAACCCCGCTTCATCAAGCTGCCGGACATCATGAAGGCCAAGAGCAAACCGCTGGAAACCATCCCGCTGGCAGATCTCGCCATCGCCGCCACCGATGCGCCCAAGGCCACCAGCTACGCGCCGCCGGCCCAACGTCAGCGCGGAGTGATGGTCAAGGATGCGGCCGAACTGGTCGCCGTGCTCAAGCAGAAAGGGTTGCTCTGATGTCCAAGGTTCTCATCGTTGCTGAACACCTGAACGGCAAGCTCAATGCTGCTACTGCCAAGACCGTGTCGGCCGCCCAGGCGCTGAAAGCGGACGCCATCGATGTCCTGGTGCTGTCCGACGCGCCCGATACTGTCGCTGCCGAGGCCGCGCAGATCGCCGGCGTTGCCAAGGTGCTGACTGTCGCCAACGCTGCGAACGCCCACGCAATCGCCCAGGTGCTAGCGCCACAGATCGCCGAAGTCGCAAAGAACGGCTACAGCCACGTGTTCGGCCCGAGCACCACCTTCGGCAAGGACGTGATGCCCGGCGTGGCAGCTCTGCTCGACGTCGGCCAGGTCTCGGACCTGATGGCCGTCGAAGGGACACATACTTTCAAGCGCCCGATGTACGCTGGGAACGCCATCGTCACCGTCGAGGCCCCTGCAAACCATGCGGTGGTCGCCACCGTGCGCACCGCCTCATGGCCAGAGGCCGCGAAGGGCGGCAGCGCGACGATCGAAGCGGCCAATGTCAGCGCCGTCCTGCCGGCGCATACCCGCTTCGTCGAGTTGGCCGCCGGCAAGTCCGATCGCCCTGACCTGCAGAGCGCCAAGCGTGTGGTTTCCGGCGGCCGCGGTGTCGGCAGCGCCGAAAACTTCAAGATCATCTACGACCTCGCTGACAAGCTTGGTGCGGCAGTCGGCGCCTCGCGCGCGGCAGTTGACGCCGGCTATGTGCCGAACGAATTACAGGTCGGCCAGACCGGCAAGATCATTGCCCCGGAGCTCTATGTCGCGGTCGGCATATCGGGCGCCATCCAGCACCTGACTGGCATCAAGGACGCCGGCACGATCGTCGCCATCAACAAGGACGGCGACGCACCGATCTTCGAGATCGCGGACGTGGGCCTGGTGGGAGACCTTTTCGAGGTTCTTCACACGCTGTCGGCAACACTTTGAGCGCCCCCAGCCGATAACGCCTCGAGAATGGATGTTCCAGCCGATTACCCCCTACTTGTCAAGATAGATACCACTCGGCCGGATTTTCGGGATGAACTCAGTGCAATCATCGACCGTTTCGACCCGTCTTTGATTTGCGTTGACTATTTCGACACCTTGGTCCGACGCACCATCGCTCCCGAGGACGTCAAGCGAATAGCCTGCGAACGGATCAGTCGCATGGCTGGCAGCAATGACCGGGGCAGCGCACTCTATGCAGCCCGTTCCGCACTGGAAGTGGAATGCTGTCGCGAGAACGAGGCGTCTGGGAAGGATCTCGAATTCACGTTGCCGGCTCTGCTGGAAAGACTCTGGCACTCGGAATCATTCCTGCAAGACATGACTGCCTCCCACTTCATTCAGGAAGCAGTTGAAACGGAATTATCCATCGAATGCTCCGTCCAGATACTCGATCATGGCTTGGTCGACCTGTTGCATGCGCAAAAACGCAAGGGACGCAGGATAGTACTGGCCAGCGATTTCTATATCCCGCTCGTCCACTTCAAGCGGATGCTGGAACGGATGGGCATCCTCGACCTGTTCGATCATGTTTACATCTCAAGTGATGCCCTGTTGACCAAACGCAGTGGGCGACTGTTCGACACGATCATAGACGCGGAGGGTATTCAACCCTCCAAAATACTCATGATCGGCGACAACATTCATTCCGACGGGGCCTCGGCAAACAGCCGTGGGATTCCGTCGATCTGGCTCAATCGCGAGCATCAGCACGCAGAGTACGCCAAACTCTCCAGTACATCCGGAAACCATGACAGGATCGAATCAAGGCTGATGCAGATTTTTCGCCATGACGATCGTACGGATGTATTCGGCGAACTTTCGCTTACGTTATATGCCTTCATTGACGATCTTTTTCATAGATTGAAGCAGAATGGCGCTCGTGACGTCTTCTTCATGGCACGGGAAGGCCAACTCCTTAGAAAGCTGTTCAAGAAATACCAGGACAGTCGTGGCCTGAGCGGGGAATCCCGGATCCGGCCCCACTATTTCAAGGTGTCTCGCAGGGCCACCTTCCTTCCTTCGCTTCGCCCCGTGGACGAAGAAGATTTCTTTACACTGTTCCGGCAATACCGGCGGATATCCATCGCGGAATTCCTGGGCAGCTTGGGCCTCGACGGAATTGCCAGCACATTGAGAGCACAATTCCCGTACTCTCTCGCCGAACGTCAGGAAGACTTGCCAACCAGCGAGGCATTCGCTGCCCTGCTCTCCAACAGCTTTTTCCGTGACTCATACGAAGCTGCAAGATTGACACGGCAATCGGCGTTTCGCCGTTACCTTGAATCGTTTGGCGCCGACTTCGAACATGTCAATGGCGTCCATTTCGTCGATGTAGGCTGGAAGGGCACCATACAGGACAACCTACGGAATATCTTCGATCTCCTCGGGCAGCCTTATGATTCCCTCAAGATCACCGGTCACTACTTGGGCTTGATCGCTTCGGGCAACGTTCGCTCGGACAGTGAAAAATCGGGGGTGATCTTTTCATGCATCGGCCATTTATCGCGCAACTTCCACGTATTCAACGAAAACAGGGCATTGTTCGAGGTCGCGCTTGGAGCAGATCATGGCTCCGCGCAGTCCTATGAATTCGATCCCGATTCGGGTACTCCCATCATCAAGGAAAGCGAGTTCGAAGAAGCCGAACTTTTCGCATCGAAAATCCGCCCACTACAGCGCAACCTCAAATCTCGTTTCCAGGCCATCGATGACGTCCTTCGCGACACGTTCTACCCACGCAATCGCTTGCTTGCGTTCACGGCGAGACAACATGCGCGCATGGTGCTTCGCCCAAGGCAGAAGGAAATCCACTGGTTCGAAAACGTCTATCACGTCGAAAATTTCGGAGTGTTCGAAGCGTCGACGTTCGGCAAACCTGCACGGGGATGGCCAAACCCCCTCAAGGGCATTCTGTTCTACCTCAAGCTCCGAAAGCATCCAGCAGCTGTCGACCTGGGATTTTGGCCTTGGCTCAAGGTTTATCAACAAGGCGGTTCATTAGTCGCTCTGCGGTATGCCAATTCACGCTTCAAGCTCATCGGGGAATAAATGAAGATCGCGTTCTTTATCGGCTCCGTCGACATCAGCGGCGGAACATACGTGATCTACCAGCATGCCCTGCATGCGAGCCAATGTGGTCATGACGTCACAATCGTCGTCCTGTACCCATATGATCAATCACAACTTGGCTGGCACCCTGCCACACGACAACTACGGTTCGTCCCCGTTGCTGAAGTCGGCCAGGAGCATTTCGATCTGGCAGTCGCCACATGGTGGAAAACAGCCACCGAGCTGCACACCCTCGAAGCGAGTCGTTATGCATTTTTCGTCCAGTCGATCGAGTCGCGCTTTTATCCGGACGAAGAAATACCGCTCAAAGGGCTGGTGGATCGAACCTACGACCTCGGATTGCCGACGATTACAGAAGCGAGCTGGATCAAGGAATACCTTCGCACCAAGCATCACTGTACAGCTGATCTCGTGCGCAACGGCATCCGCAAGGATCTGTATACGCAAAATGGCCCTGCCATTGCAGCTCGCCCCAACCATGGTCGCATGCGCGTTCTGGTTGAGGGCCCCATGGGTGTTCCATTCAAGAACGTGGGAAATAGTCTGCGGTTGTCCAGGAAAAGCCGCGCCGAATCGACATGGCTTTTGACATCGACTCGCATTCGAACCCTGCCCTTCATCGACAGGGTGTTTTCGCACGTTCCCGTCGCATCGACACCCGAGATCTATCGATCATGCGACGTGCTGCTCAAGCTCAGCTATGTTGAAGGGATGTTCGGGCCGCCTCTTGAGATGTTCCACTGCGGAGGCACATCCGTGGTTTATGACGTGACCGGACATGACGAATATATCCGCGATGGCATAAACGCAATGGTTGTTGCTCGCGATGACGAAAATGGGGTTATCAATGCGCTCAACCGGCTCAACGACGATCCGGAATTGTTGGCTAGCATGAAAGAAGCTGCTGCACAGACCGCAGCAGCCTGGCCTGATTGGACGCAGTCTTCGCGCGAATTCCTCGATGCCTTGATTTCAATTGGAGATTCTCCAGATCGAGAAACCATTCGCAACCGGAATTCCCAGTCCATGGCTGAGTACGTGGAGCTGGAAAATCAGCGGCTGGCCGCCAAACCCCAGAGGCCTGACAGGAAACTGGAAAGCTTCGTCCAGCGCCACCCTCGACTGGCCGAGCTCAAGCGGCATTATGGCTTTCTCAGGGAATACTGGCCCTGAGAGCAATACTCCAGCCGAGATAGCAGCGTAGCCTGGCCCACGGATCAGTCATATGGCTATCTCAACCTGCGAATTCTGGAAGTGACATCGGCGCAGATTTTATTGCATGGTGCACCCAGCACTGTCGCACATGATTCGTCGAATGATTCCCTTCACCTACCACAAGGGTCATCGTGCATGGCTGCTCCCCGATGCTGGGCCAACGAAAATGTTGGACCACGCGAGTTCGCCCCGTCCCGATCGCGCACGGAGCAAGCCCTCGCGAGATATTCGTTTCGGCGTGGAGATGTGCGCCGTCTGTGGCGGTAAGTATATAACCGACGACGAGCTCCTCTATTGCACGTGTCGCATCGAGATCCATTTCCACAACAATCTCGCAGTTCGTCGTCAGGCACTCGAGATCCGCGGCCTGTCGCTTCTCGCCATTGACCGCGACATCGAAGGCCGTGATCATGATCTCGCCTTCGCCGGAGCATTTCGATGATTCCACTCGAAACGGGAGGGGTTCATTCTTGGTTTCAAGAATCTGCAGACGAAACGGATCGTCTTTCTCGACACCAGAATAGTGCGCAAGCGAGGCATCCACGTCGATCAAATCCATCCCGAGAAGTTCGCGCATCCGCGCTACCTGCTCCTCGGTCATACGATAAGGATCCGCGCTCATTGATACCGGATCCGAATAAGGGATTCTTTTCTGCTCCTGTCCTTCGACGAAGACACGAAGTTCGGCACTCGGTTGAATCCCCAAGAATTCTTCGAGTTCGGCGAGAACAGCGAACGGCATTTTGAGCATCCGCTCGTGCGACACCTCGAGGAAGCGGCTCGATCCAATCTCGCGCCCGAAACGCCTGCCGTTGAGGATAATCCTGCTCCAGAGATCGACTGCGCCATCAAGGGTCTCCCATCTTTTCGCGACAATCGAGTTTACGCAGGAGAAAGGATTGCGGACGACCAAAATAAATTTGGATTCGGGAAAGAGCCTGTCTATGGTCTCGAGGCACCCCGGAGACAAGCGCGGATCGCCATAACCTGGAGTCTTGTCGCCCCAGATGCCTGCCTCCGGGGTTTTTGCTCTCAACTTCTCGACGTAAAAATCCTTGATCAAGCTTGCGAAACTCGGCTCGATCTTCGCAATGAACTCGTTTCGATACTCGGCATTGTGGATGAGATGATGATCCGATGCTTTGTCGCGCATGGTCGCGTTTACAAAGTCCAGAACCCTGAGCTCGTTCGTAACAAAGATCCGCGGATGGGTATTCAGAAGTGCGGAAAGAAATGTCGTTCCGGATCTGGGCGGTCCGAATATAAACAACTGGCGATCACCGTTACATTCCATGCAGCATCCTGTCTTGCGCTGGGCCAGCCATACGGGCCGGACAGCACCGAGATTTTTGACGTGTTCAAGCCAGTACCGCGGCCTAGGAATCCCGCAATACATAGCCCGCATGGGTATAACGCGCAGACTGTAATAAGGTTGACACAAAATGTGTAGTGAACCACGTACAGCTACACTGACGCCGCAATCGAGCGAAATCGCAACAGGCAGTTGGGTTCATACAGCAGCTTCAGCAGCACAAGGCTTGGGACGCGAGGCAGTTTCATTCTGCCCATATCAGCCATTCGAACCGCATCATTCCGAGCCGCACCACATCTCAAGGAATGCAAAGTCTCCCTCGACGCGGATTTACATGGCACGAAATGCAGTACGCGCGCTTGAGACAGTCTTGATCTATGCCAGATCCAATGCTGTTGTTCCGTCGAACTCACCACTCCAAATGATGGTTTTCGGGCAACCGGATTTGCGTGGCAGCAGCGCCTATGCGTGAATAAGTCGCCATGTGATGTGAATAGTCCAACGCGATCGAAGCATCACAGTGACCCGGCGCCACTCCTTTGCTGGTGTATTTGACGTCTCGCTTCATCTGCCTCGAGAAGTAACGCGACCAGTAGAGATCCGCATCGGCGAGCATGTCCGGGTTTTTGAAATAGACCGGGAGCTGTGTCGTTTGTGTAAATCCGTCACCGCAAATCACATAGGGAGCCGGGACTGGCGCATTCGCATCCAGCAACTCATTCTTGAGCCTTGCGGATACCAGGTCAGCCAATCCCCAGCGACTCGACATTTCTTCGCTCTGGGCGAAAAAATTCTGTGAGTTCCTGGAATTGGCATAACCCAGCACGGCAATTCCAAGCGCAATGCCTCCTCCGACCAACTGCCATGTTCTAGCAGAAAACTTGGGGCGGAGCATGGCAATAATCACCGCCAGGAGAATGCACATGGCCATCGCGGACGAAAGACTGCCCAGATAGAATTGAACACCGTCTCCGGACCAGATCCTGTAACGCTGTGTCAGCCCGAACAATATGTTCGGGACAAATACATAGCCGGCAATGAGGAGGACCATTCCGGGACTTTCGGCAATTGCTCCATCATGGCCAGCTCGTCCGAATTGTCTGAGGGAGGCAAATATCCCCACCAATACCGTGATAGCGAGCAATAGACTTTGGGCAGTCAATCCATGCGCCCCTGAATACTTTGTCGTCCAGTACAGGGACAGGACTGAGAACTCGTAAATGGGCTTCAAGGTCGCCAACGGACTTCCCAGACTCAGCCCTTCCGCCCCCACGTAACTTGCGGGATGGATTTTCCGGAACACCGCATACGCGATCAGATACGCGATCGAGACAAGTGCAATACCGCTGGTCGATTTCAACGCCCAAAAAATTCTCGTTCGCGCTGAGTGCTCTCGGCCCTTGCCCTGGACCCACATGGCAATGAGCCCATATAGAGGCACATACAGCAGCACAATTTCATACGTAAGCAACGAGAGGGCGAACAGCAAAGTCGCCATGACGGGGTATCGTCCAGCCCGTATTGCAGTCGTGAAACTGCCGATGCTGAAACACAGCAGCCCGCACCCCACACCAAACCACAATGGCAGGCCATGGAAAGGATTGTAGGAACCGCCTACGGTGTCATACAACCCAATGAAAAGGAACAGCGACAACCACATGATGCTTTTGCCGAACGCCACCCAGCACAGATAGGCAAAGCCCGCCATGTAAAAGAGAAAATTGGCTATGCGGCAGATGTTGAAGACATCCATGCTTTCCGCCTTAAACGGCAGCATGGCCACTGGATATACCAGCAGTTGATAGAAGCGGCCTTGGAAAAAAGCCATTTCCTTTGCTGATGCCCACAAGCCATTTGGATTCAAGGCTGCGAACGCAGTGTAACCATCGTCACCCGACGTATAAGCACTGAACCATAAGCGCAAACAAAATATCGACAACGCGATGCAGAGCAACCCCGTCAGCAAAAAATCCCTGTGCCGGACCCAAAGTCGACTCACCGTACGCTTCCCGAATTGACCAAGATAACCCCGATCACGATAACTGCAATACCAACCGCATTGATCGGCTTGATGGTTTCTCCAAAACACAAGTGGGCCAACAAGGGAACAGTGACGAATGTGAGCGCAAGCATCGGGTATGCCTTGGAGAGTGGAAACGTTTTCAATGCCCACAACCACGCTATCGATGTGAGGCCATATGTCAGAACGCCACCCCAGAAATAGACGTTATGTAGCAATGACAACCATTGCATCGAATTTTCGTGCTTGACTCCAGCGACAGCAAGTTTCAGCAAGACCTGTCCGATGGATGCCGCAATGACGATTGCAATAAGGACGAGAATATTCATTTGCACTCAACGCTTTCTTGCAACGATAAACATTTGCCCCGCCATGGGCTTGATGGGCGATATCAAATAAGCTTCGATCAACAATGGATTGACTGGCAAACGGGACTTGACCGTCAAAGGCAAGAAGGCTTTTTTTACCACTTCCGTCTCAAACCCGTTGACTCCAAGAAAATCTGGAAGAGAGACATGCGTCCATACCGACTTGTGCGTGTAATCGTCGAAGTAATTACGGTATGCGTAGTAATAGTTGGGCTGCAGCAGCAGCAGTCGCCCGCCTACCTTTAGAAGGGCGCGCAGATCTGCAAGAACATGTTCAAGCTCTTGGGATGCGAAATGCTCGAAGACATTGCTGCAAAAAATAACGTCTAGACTGCCTGGCGGCACTGATTCCGTGAGGGCCGAGAAAGGCCCGAAAATGGGGGTGACCCCTGGCACAACATGCTCTTTGATGCCTTCCCACTGATCAAAGGCATATCGATTGGGGGCTTTGATGCCATTAATGAACCCGCAATAGCCAGCCCCGAAATCGAGCACCGTGGCGTTGGCCGGAATGTATCGCTGAAAGTGCCGCGACAAAACCTCCCACAACACATCCCTGCGGCGATCAGAGACGAGCCTGGTTGAATGGTAGTTCTCGCTTTTCGCATCACTCATGGAGCTCGCCATCCAGTCACGATTCCCTTGATCATCCGCAGTCCCACTCCGATCGCTACACGATTGGAAATGTTTCCTCCCTTGCTGACACCAATCCGGGGATGGAAAGTAATGGGTACTTCGATGAATTTCATGCCGTTCGAGATGGCGGTTTCCATCAAATACGGATTGAACTCCAGATTGATGGGAACGGTCAATTTGGGCAGCAGACGTCTTGCGCTTTCGGTTCGGAATATCTTGTAAGTCGTGCCGACGTCCGTCAGCGTCGCATCTCCGAAATACTTCAGCTCGAGCAGCTTGGCTACTGCAAGATTCCCATAGTGCATGAATGTCGTAAGTTGCGTGGCATTCTCTTGCAAGCCCTCGACAATGCGCGTGCCGTTTACGATATCCGAATGATTGAGGTAAGGCCTCATCTTGTCCAGATCGTAGGCCCGGAATGTCATGTCACCTTCGCAAAGTGCAATCATTTCGGTGTCGTCGTAGGCAGCCGCTTCGGTAATGGCGCGCCGCACGCACGCGCCGTAGCCTTGCACCGTTTCATTGAAGACGATAGCACCTGCTTCGCGCGCAAAAGCTTCAGTCCTGTCGGAGCTATTGTTGCTTACGACGATGACACGCTGAACATTTGGATGTGCTTGAAAATCACGAACCGCTTCCGCAATTGAAAGTTCATCGTTGTATGCAGTAAGCGCAACGGTGAACTTTTCATCGTTGACAGGGGCATCCAGAAGGCTTTTTTTGCCCCTCTTCCCGTGCACGGTCCTGATGTCGAACAGGAAAAGCAAAATGCCCGCGACAATCGGAAGTGCCGAATACCACAGCAACCATTCAATCCACGCCTTGTCGATCACATGAGCAAAGAGAACCGCTCTGATAGCGCCGAAGAAAGCCCCCAGCAGATAAAGAGTTACACCGACAACGACAAGTAACGCGCCCGAAAGGGCGAACATCGTCCGACCTGAGTCTCGCATGATTTTATAGCCGACTTATGGACGTCAGTACAGCTTCTCGGGGCGCCAATCGTATTTCGGTCCCTTGAGCGAGATCTGCCTGGCTTGGCCATCGACCATCAACGTTACATCGGCACCGTCGGCCGTTTGCAGGAACGGGATCTCCGGCTTGTCCGACACGATGTCGAAAGTCACGGAAGCACCATTATCGAGACTGCGAATGCGCTCGCCGCCAAAGGTCTGTTCCCAGTTGCCCTTGACATCCTTCAGCTCTTCAAACCGGATGCGTTTGTTGTTGGAGTTCACGGGCAATGCAAGTTCGACCGACCCCGGAGTAGTTGCTGTAATCGTCACATGCGTTTTCTTGCCCGTCGGCGCAGGTGCTTCGGCGGACTGGGCCGATGCATTCGCAGCCGGCTGCGGTTCCGTAGCCACATCCTTCTTGCAGCCCGCCGTGATCACAAGTGCCCCACTGATGAGCATGGCGACAATACGCGTACGATTCATAAAATTCATCTCCGGATAGTTAAATATTCACGATAAGTGATTGATTTCCAATCGAGAACTCACATCAGCCCGGCACTCTACCATAGTGCCTGTGGGCTCAATATGACTGCATCAGGACGGCATGACCCGCAAAAAGCGCAATAATCGCACAAGGGCATTCGACTCCAGTTTCGCAAGCTCCCGGGCCAGCTCCTCGCGATTTGAATCCGATTCCGTCAACCGTGAAGTAACTTCCTGCAACCCTTGCTCACCTGTGGTGATTGCAGTCCTCAGTTGGCGCATTGCTGCCGCCTTTTCTTCCAGTTCGCGGCCCTGTGATTCCAACAGACCGTCACGCTTCTTAACCGTGGCCTCGAGATCCTTGTACATACGGTCGCGCTCGTCAATCATCGCCATTTGCGCGTGGATCAAGGCAACGCGTTCCGATATTGAGGCCTCCAATGTCTTGATCAGATCATCGCGATCGTCAATCAGGCTTGCCTGCGCGGCCACGGCCTCATCGCGCGCCGCGACCATCTCCTCCAAACGCCCCATGACACCGGCTCGCTCTTCCAGCATTCGGCTTTGAGCAGCCACCGCTTCGTCCCGCGCCGCGATCATTTCCTCCAGCCGTTGCATCACGCCTGCCCGTTCTTCCAGCATCCGCCCCTGCGCTGCTACTGCATCGTCCCGTGCCGCAATCATCTCTTCCAGGCGCAGCATCACGCCCTCTCGTTCTTCCAGCATCCGACTTTGCGCTGCTACCGCTTCGTCCCGAGCCACGATCATCTCTTCCAAGCGCCGCATCGCTTCAACGCGATCGTCGATCATTGCGGTCTGCTCGCGAATTGCTGCATCGCGTGCCGCAATCGCAGCGTCATGGCTGCGGATCAGATGATCGCGGTCATCGACAAGCTGCGCTTGTGCTTTGATTACTATGTCCCTGTGCCTGACTCGCTCCTCGACATCGGCGAATGCCTCACGAACTGGCTTGATCTCCTGCAGATCCATCTCCGCCTTGCTGATGCTTGGATAGAACTGGCAGGCGCTTCCAAGCTTGGCCAACGCGGTCTTCACCATGTGCTGATGGCCAGCAATAAACAAGATAGAACCGGCAATTCGCCCGCGCTGATCCGGAGGCATGGATATCACCTCTCCAGGGCCAAGACTTTCGTCGGCGATACGCCGCAACAAAGTGCCTACCCTGAATTCGGCAGCCATCAACTCATGCGCGGGGAAATGTTTGCTCAATAGACCTGTCAGTTCTTCCTGGGCAAATCGCTGCAAATGATATGGGTTTGGAGAATAGGCCTTTTCGCACAGCTCTTCATAGGCTTTACTGGGAACAGTTCCGATCAGGATGGAGTTCCTGCCGAGCACGCTGGCAACGGACTTCAAGGCTGCATCGGGGTCCGTCGTATGCTCCAGGGTTTCCAGCATCACGAAGGTATCAGCACCACGCACTTCATCCGGGAGAGATTCCAGACTGCCCAGCCTGAAGACAACATTGTCTTGGGCTGATCTCTTTCCAGCCTCGTGAATGGCAGCTTCGGAAGGATCAACACCGATATATTTCAGGACGTCAGGGTTCTGGAGGAGAATCTCGCTGCCATACCCAATCCCGCAAGCACAATCGACCACCATGCCGTGTGCCATCCGCGCAACGATCTGATATCGATGCGCGTGCTCATCGGCAAGTGATTTTAGCTCGAAGTGCCCGGAGTGAAGCCTTTCCATTCTCAGCCGACAATAGCAACTGCATGCCAATCGTGATCGATATCGTAGACTCCGACTGCACGGAAGTCATCTTCAACAACGAAAGGGCAGACCGGAACGGCCTCCGCGATGATGTGGAGACCTCGTCCATCGTTGACGGCGACCCTCCATTTGTAGTTGCCTGACACAAGCTTGAGGCTCGGAAAATGTGCAGTAACGCGCCCGCGCAGCATCGCATCATACGGTGCCAGCTTGCGCATGGAGGTAGTCGCCCCAAACACGTAGATGCCATCGTCGCGGTAGAGATTGATGACGAAGCTGAGATCTCCGTCGTACTGCCCATGTACCCGGTACTCGAATGAGATCTCGACAGGATCCCCACTCTGGATCGCATCAGTGCATCCGGTGGTCTCCGGATTGCGCATCTCCACATCATGGATCGTGATGGCGAATCCATTGGTCGGCGCAATTTCAGGCGCATCACTTTGCACGTCAGGCTCGAAGTTTTGGCCGTCTGCACCGGGCTCCTGTTCAGCCTCGCTCAAGATGGAGATGTACTCATCCATTCCACGCGTGGCTGTCCCGAAAAAAACCTGACGCCCATTCCGCAGCACCAGGGCTTTTTGGCAAATCGAACGCACTTGATATGCATCGTGGGAAACAAGAAGGACCGAAACGCCACGATCCATCATCGAATAGATGCGCTTGATGCACTTCTGCTGGAAAGCCGAATCACCGACGGCCAGTATTTCATCGACGATGAGTATCTCGGGATCCGTATGGATGGCCGCCGAAAATGCCAACCGTGCGTACATGCCGCTTGAATATGTTTTGACGGGCATGTCCATGAATTCGCCGATGTCGGCAAATTGAGCTATGGCAGCAAACCTTTGATCCATTTCATCGGGCGACCAACCCTGCATCGCCCCGCCAAGATGAACGTTTTCCCGCCCTGTAAAGTCCGGGTGAAAACCAGAACCCAGCTCTAGGAGCGCGGAAATCCGACCGGATGTGCGCACGACACCTGTCGTTGGCGCGAGAGTTCCGGTAATGAGCTGCAGCAAGGTTGATTTCCCGGAACCATTCCGCCCCAAAATGCCAACACTTTCCCCTTTGTGAACTTCAAAGTTGATATCGGAGAGCGCCCAAAACTCCTTATAAAAATTCGACTGACTCCTGAACTTCGAGAAGGCAGGAGCAACGAATTGCATCAAGCGATCCAGGGGTTTTGAGTAAACCTCGTAGCACTTGCTCAAGCCTTGGACTTGAATGGCAATTTCAGAGGACATCAGCAAATCCGCGCTTTGTTTTTTCGAACCACCAAAAACCCAACCATGCGACCCCCAAGGAGATGAGGCATGCGAATGCCCATTGCCTTGGATCCGGGACGACACCCATCAAAAGAACAGCGCGTGCATTCTCGATCACCGCTGCCAAGGGGTTGAATTCCAGCCATTTCCGAAACCCTTCCGGCATGGCGCTCACGGGGAAGAATACAGGGGATATGAACAACAAGATCGTCATGACTAGCCCTGTAACTTGCCCAACATCCCTGATGAAGACTCCTAGCGACGCAAGGAACCATGAAACCCCAAGAATCAGCAGCACCAGCGGCAACAGGACCAATGGAAAGAGAAACGCCGTAAAGTGAAGTGGCGCCCCCAGCATGATTTGCACAAGAGTCAAAACCACAACACTGACCCCGCAATGGAACAATGCCGTCCCAAGCGAAACCATGGGAAGGATTTCCAGCGGGAATACCACTTTCTTCACATAATTCTGATGCCCTGTAATCAGTCCGGGAGCGCGATTGATGCATTCGGCTGCGAGGCCGTGAACCAATATCCCGACGAAAGCAAAGATTGCGAATTCCGCCCTATTTCCCGACGCGTCAGTCCCCCACTTCGCCTTGAAAACAACGGTAAAGAAGAAGGTATAAACAAACAGCATCAGCAGGGGATTGAAGAACGACCACAATAATCCGAGCCATGATCCCTTGTAGCGTCCCAGAACATCTCGGCGGATGAGCTGGTGCAGAAGAAATCGATGCTTGATGATGGCTAGGGGGGCAAAGTAGCCCGAATGGATTGTCGAACTCATCGCTCAGACCACCGTCCGTTCAACGCTTTTCACCCAACCAATCCAGCAAATCCACCCGAGTAATCAGCCCCGTCAATTTCCCGCCCTCCGCAATCATCGCCACATGGCCGCGCTCGAAGATCGGCAGCAGGGTTTCCAGCGACGCATCGGCGGGGGTCAGCTCGAGGCGGGTGACCATCGCGATCGACACCGGATCGGCGAAGCGCTTCGGATCGCCATAGACGTGCAGCAGGATGTCGGACTCGTCGACGATGCCGGCGATGTGGTCGCCATCGAGGACAGGCAGCTGCGAGACGTCGTGCTCGCGCATCAGACGATAGGCCTCGGATAGCGGATCGGCCGGGTTGGTGGTGATCGGGGCGCGCTTGATCAGCTCGCGGACGGTATTCGATCGGCTCATGGACGGCGGGCACGCAGAATGTGACGATCGGCCATTATCGCCGATCAAGTGGCCTCATCGTGAACACAAAAATGCCGGCGAAGACGCCTCTGCGTCCGCGCCGGCTTCGTGTTGGCTTGTCTCGCCGTCAGTGGCTGAGGTCGGCGTAGATCCGGTTGAGCTGCTGCTTGAGCTGGAGTTTTTCGCGCTTGATGCTGCCCAGGGTCGCATCATCGAGTGGAAGGACGCCAAGTCCGGCCTCGGCGGTCTTGCGGTCGAGTTCCTGGTGTCGGTAATACAGCTGGCGGAACTCTGGGTTGGCCTTCATCAACGTCTCGATCGATTCCTGGGGTTGCCCTTCGAACATCGCAGAACCTCCTGGGTTGTGGGCGCCGCCGGCGCCGTGGGGGATCGGTGGATTGACCACGATTCGACCCTACTCCCCTGCCTTCCCGGCCCGCAAGTCCCGGGCCGCATTGAAGTTGAAGGGAACGGATAAACGCCTTCCATACGGCCACGAATGGTGGAAATCTCCCTGTGCCCGCGCTTGCACAAATGGCGCCGGCGTGCTGCCATGTGAAGATCGAATTCAGGTTCCGGGTTCCAGGTCCCCCCGCCATGGAAATCACCAATTTCTTGCAGTTGATGACCCAGAAGAACGGGTCGGACATGTTCCTGACCACCGGCGCGCCCATCCACATCAAGGTGGAAGGCAAGATCCACCCGCTCGGCACCTCGCCGCTGCCGCCGGGACTGGTCAAGCGGATCGCCTATTCGCTGATGGACGAGGAACAGCAGGCCACGTTCGAGCGCGAGATGGAGCTCAACATGGGCCTGATGCTGGCCGATGCCGGGCGCTATCGCGTCAACGTGTTCCGTCAGCGCGGCGAGGTCGGCATGGTGATCCGCGCCATCCGCACCCAGATCCCGAGCATCGACGAGCTGCAGCTGCCGCCGCTGTTCCGCGACATCATCAGCACCCCGCGCGGGCTGGTGCTGGTGGTGGGTTCGACCGGCTCCGGCAAGTCGACCACCTTGGCGTCGATGATCGACCATCGCAACAACACGATGACCGGCCATATCCTCACCATCGAGGACCCGATCGAGTTCCTGCACCGCCACAAGCGCTCGCTGGTGAACCAGCGCGAAGTCGGCATCGACACCAAGGGCTTCCACAGCGCGCTGCGCAATGCCATGCGCGAAGCGCCCGACGTGATCCTGATCGGCGAGATCCTCGACGCCGAGATCATGGAGGCGGCGATCGCCTTCGCCGAAACCGGCCACCTATGTTTGGCGACGCTGCATTCCAACAATGCCGACCAGGCGCTGGAACGCATCCTCAACTTCTTCCCGGAAGCCGCGCACAAGAACGTGCTGATGAACCTGTCGCTCAACCTGCACGCGGTGATTTCGCAGCGCCTGGTGAAGGGCGTCGACGGCAAGCGCCTGCCCGCCACCGAGTTGCTCATCAATACGCCGCACATCCGCGACCTGATGCGCCGCGGACAGGTCCATGCGATCAAGCAGGCGATGGAGGAATCGCTGGAGGAAGGCATGCACACCTTCGACCAGTCGCTGTTCCAGCTGGCGAAGACCGGGCGCATCACCCAGGAAGAAGCGCTCAACGCCGCCGACTCGCGCGACGGCCTCGCCGTGAAATTCCGCCTGTCGGAAGGCGCCGACGCCGACCACGATCCCTACGCCGAAATCTTCAAGGCCCAGGAAGCCGCGGCCGCATCCGCACCTTCCCCGGCAGCCGAGCCGGCAGCGGAAGCACCGAAGACGCCGGGCAAGGACGAGGCGATCACGCCACCAACGATGCCCAACCTGAGCCAGGGCTTCGAGAACATGTATTGATCGAACGAACGGCACCCACGGGTGCCGTTTCGTCATTCGCGATCAGGCGGCCTTCGGCGCGTCCGGCTGGTTGTCGGGATGCGCGGCGATGAAGGCCGGATGCTGCGCGCATACCGCATCGATCGCGATGATGCGCTCGAACGCCTGGATATCGGCTCCGAAGCGACGCGCGGTGTAGAGCTGGGGAACCAGCATGCAATCGGCCAGGGTCGGCGCATCGCCGAAGCAATAGCGACCCTGCCGCGGTGCGTTTGACAGCATTTCCTCGACGGCGCCGAGGCCCAGTTCGATCCAGTGCCGCGCCCACGCCAAGCGCTGCTCCTCGCTGGCGCCAAAGTCGCGCGTCAACGCCTGCAGCACGCGCAGGTTGCCGAGCGGCTGGATCTCGCAGGCGATCGCCTGGGCCAGCGCGCGGATGCGTTGCCGGTCCACGGCATCGCCCGGAAGAAGACGGACTCCACGATCCGGCCAGACCTCGTCGAGGTATTCGAGGATTGCCAGCGACTGCGCGAGCATGCGGCCATCATGTTCGAGTGCCGGCACCAGCTCCTGGGGATTGCGTGCATGGTGTTCGGGCGAATGCTGTTGCCCGCCATCGTTCAGCAAGTGGACCGGCACCAGTTCGTATTGCAGTTCCTTCAATGCAAGACCAATCCGCGCGCGATAGGACGCGCTCGAACGCCAATAGGCAAACAGCCGGAGCGACGCGTCGGCCATGATCAACCCGCGCGCTCGATCTTCTGTTCGATCGCGCCGAAGATCGTCTTGCCTTCGGCATCCAGCATCTCGATGCGCACGGTGTCGCCGAACTTCATGAACGGCGTCGACGGCTTGCCGTCGCGCAGGGTTTCGACGGTGCGCTGCTCGGCAAAGCAGGATGCGCCGAGCGAAGTGTCTTCATTTGCAACCGTGCCGGAACCGACGATGGTGCCGGCCGTCAACGGACGCGTCTTGGCGGCGTGCGCGACCAGTTGCGCGAAATCGAACTGCATGTCGACGCCCGCTTCCGGCGCACCGAACCACTTGCCGTTGATGTGGGTGAGCATCGGACGGTGGACCTTGTTGTCCTTCCAGGCATCGCCCAACTCGTCCGGCGTCACAAACACCGGCGACAACGCCGAACGCGGCTTGGATTGCAGGAAGCCGAAGCCCTTGGCGAGTTCCGGCGGAATCAGGCCGCGCAGGCTGACATCGTTGACCAGGCCGACCAGCTGGATGTGCGCGGCGGCATCGGCCGGCGTCACCGCCATCGGCACGTCGTCGGTCACGATCACGACCTCGGCTTCGAGATCGATGCCGTAGTCCTCGCTGGTCACCTTCACCGCGTCGCGCGGGCCATAGAAACCGGCGCTCACCGCCTGGTACATCAGCGGATCGACATAGAAACTCTCCGGCACTTCGGCGCCGCGGGCGCGACGCACGCGCTCAACGTGCGGCAGGTAGGCGCTGCCATCGACGAACTCGTAGGCGCGCGGCATCGGCGCGGCGAGATCGGCCATGTCGAGATCGAACGCACCTTCGGCGTTGCCGGCGTTCAAGGCTTCGGACAGTGCGTTGAGGCGCGGGGCCACGTTCGACCAGTCTTCCAGCGCGCGCTGCAGCGTCGGCGCGATCGCAGTGGCGCGCACGGCCTTGCCGAGATCGCGCGAAACCACGATCAGGGTGCCGTCGCGTCCGCCTTCCTTCAGTGAACCCAGTTTCATCGCGCCCTCAGACTCAAAATGATGGATGTGTCGTTGGTTTCAATTGTAACTTTTCAATCGCTGCCGAGGAAACCACTGGCGCGATACGTCACCACCAGCGTGTCGCGATGGCCGGATGCCGCGCCCTGGCGCGGACGGATCGGCGTCGATTCGTGGATGACGCGCGCATCCTCCATGAACAACAGGCTCCACGGGGCATCGAGGGTAAAACGCTGGCCATCGGGGCCGGCGACATCGAACACCCGCGTCTCGCCACCGATGATGTCCACGCGCCCCACCAGCAACACCGCGACGAAATCGACGCCATCGCGATGCGCGCCTTCCGGCGTCGGCCGGCCGATGCCATCGGCGGTATCGATACGGAACTGGTGCGCTTCGACGTGCCAGTGTGGCGGATTCGCGGCAAGCGCGCTGCAGGCGGACGCGAGCGCCAGCAACAGCTTCGACCAGACCGATTGCGCGAGCGTCGCCTCCTCGATCGGCTCGAACCAGCGCTGCATGCCGCCATGGAGCGCGTTGTATTCCACCGGCTGCCAGTGCGCGCGATGCGGCTGCAACGCCAAGGCATCGTTTTCGACGATGAAGCTGGAATGACGGCGACGGCGATAGCGCCCGCCATCGCGCAGATAGCCATCGGGTTCGAGATGATTCCACGACGGCAGCAATGCATCGAATGCGCCCTCGTCGACACCGGCCAATGCCGCGACATCCGCCGGCGACAACACCGCGAAACCGCGCGTGCGCACGGCTTCATGGAGTCGCGCCAGTGGCGTGTACGGTGGAGGGAAGCTGATGTCGCTCATGTTCATCCCACTATAAAACGCGAAAAGCCCGCCGAGGCGGGCTTTTGCGTCCGGCGAACCGGTTGGTGTGTGGCAGCCCGTGAAGGATTCGAACCTCCGAATGCCTGAGTCAGAGTCAGGTGCCTTACCGCTTGGCGAACGGGCTATGGAACGTATTTTAGCGCTTCGAGTACTGCGTTGCGCGACGTGCCTTGTGCAGGCCGACCTTCTTGCGCTCGACTTCGCGGGCGTCACGGGTCATGAAGCCGGCCTTGCGCAGTTCGGACTTCAGCGACTCGTCGTATTCGACCAGCGCGCGGGCGATGCCGAGGCGGATGGCGCCGGCCTGGCCAGTGGTGCCGCCGCCGGTGGCGGTGACGACGACGTCGAACTTGTCGGTCGACTGGGTGAGCTCGAGCGGCTGGCGCACGATCATGCGCGCGGTCTCGCGGCCGAAGAACTCATCGATCGAACGACCGTTGATGGTGATGTTGCCCTGACCCTTGCGCAGGAACACGCGAGCGGTGGAGGACTTGCGACGGCCGGTGCCGTAATTCTGCTGGATAGCCATGTGAGTTCTCAGAAGGACAGCGGCTTGGGCTGCTGGGCAGCGTGCGGATGCTCGGAGCCTGCGTAGACCTTGAGCTTGCGGTACATCGCGCGACCGAGCGGATTCTTCGGCAGCATGCCCTTGACGGCGATTTCGATGACGCGTTCCGGGTGGCGCTCCAGCGCCTGGCCCAGGGTTTCGGTCTTGAGGTTGCCGATGTAGCCGGTGAAGCGGTGGTACTTCTTGTCCAGCAGCTTGTTGCCGGTGACCACGATCTTCTCGGCATTGATCACGACGAGGTAGTCGCCGGTATCCATGTGCGGGGTGTAGGTCGGCTTGTGCTTGCCGCGCAGGCGGTGCGCCAGTTCGACGCAGAGGCGGCCGAGGGTCTGCCCTTCGGCATCCACCACGTACCAATCTTGCTGCACGTTGTCAGCTTTGGCAGAAAAGGTCTTCATGAGCATTGACTCTGTGTGATCGGTACATGGTCGGGCTGGTTCCGGGACGGAACTTCACCACGCGATGTGCGAATCGGGGACGAAAGAGGCGGAATGATAGCCCGGATTCCGGGGTCGTGCAACAATCCCGCCATGTTCCGCCAGCCTTCCGCCCTCGACGCCCTGCTCGCCGACGCCCAGAACGCCGTGCAGACGGTGGCCGGGCACCCGGTCGCCGAGCGCGCCAATCCCGGCGACGGCGAGGCCGACCTGGTGCTGGACGAGCCCGAGCGCCGGCACGCCGCCGGGCTGATGCGCATCAACCACGTCGGCGAGGTCTGCGCCCAGGCGCTCTACCTCGGCCAGGCCGCAGTCGCCCGCGACCCTGCCACCCGCTCCCACCTGCTGCATTCCGCGCAGGAGGAAACCGACCACCTCGCCTGGTGCGCCGACCGTCTGGAAGAGCTCGACAGCCGCCCCAGCCTGTTCAACCCGCTGTGGTACGCCGGCAGTTATGCCATCGGTGCCCTGGCCGGCCTGCGCGGGGACGGCTGGAACCTCGGCTTCGTGGTCGAGACCGAGCGCCAGGTCGAGGCCCACCTCGACGAACATCTGCAGGAACTGCCGGCCGCCGACGCGCGCAGCCGCGCCATCCTGCAGACGATGAAGGCCGATGAGGCCCGCCACGCCGACGCCGCCGAGGCGGCCGGCGCGCGCAAGCTGCCCTTCCCGATCCCGAAGGTGATGACGGCCGCCAGCTGGTTGATGAAGACGGTGGCTTACAGAATCTGAAGCCTCATACAACGAAGCCGGCTTGCGCCGGCTTCTCATTCGTCATTCGACCAGGTTGCGGCCCTGGTAGAGCTCCTCGATCTCGCGCTTCAGGCGCGCTTCGATCTTCATCCGTTCCTTGAAGGAAAGGTTCTTCGCCTTCTCCTCGAACAGATACGTATCAAGGTCGAATTCCTTGAGATGCATCTTGGTGTGGAACAGGTTTTCCTGGTAGACGTTCACGTCGAGCATTTCGTAGCGCGACTTGATGTTCTTGGCCAGGTAGTCCTGGATCGAATTGATCTTGTGGTCGATGAAGTGCTTCTTGCCCTTGATGTCGCGGGTGAAGCCGCGCACGCGGTAATCGGCGACGACGATGTCCGACTCGAAGCTTTCGATCAGGTAGTTCAGGGCCTTCAGCGGCGAAATCACGCCGCAGGTCGACACGTCGATGTCGGCGCGGAAGGTCGCGATGCCGTTGTCCGGATGCGTTTCCGGATAGGTGTGCACGGTGATGTGCGACTTGTCGAGGTGGGCGACCACCGCGTCGGAAATCACCCCCTTGGCATCGGCCTTGTCGATCACCGGCTCCTCGGAAATGAGGATGGTCACCGACGCGCCCTGCGGATCGTAGTCCTGGCGCGCGATGTTGAGGATGTTGGCGCCGATGATCTCCGCCACGTCCGTCAGGATCTGGGTCAGGCGGTCGGCATCGTACTGTTCGTCGATGTACTCGATGTAGCGCTTGCGCTCGTCTTCCGACGCCGCATAGCAGACGTCGTAGATGTTGAAGCTGAGCGATTTGGTGAGATTGTTGAAGCCTTGCAGCTTCAAACGGGGCAGCGGCTTGATCACCAGCGGGCCTTAAGGATCCGGCAAGGCGGCGATTATGAGGCAAACCTCCCCCCGCCGAAACCGCGGCGCCATGACAGCCATCGCGAACCTGAACGGAACCCCGTCATGAATCCATGTGTGACCGCAGGTGGCGGTCACGAGTTGCCGTGGACAATTCTTCGCCATACTCTTGGGGAGATTTCATGCCATACGGTTCAGAATGAACTACCACGCCCTGTCGCAAATCGGTGCCCAACGCCTTCCCGCGAGCCCGTTGTCCCTCGATGCCGCGACAGTTGACCGGTTCCTGTCCCGCTGCCAGCGCCACCGCTACCCGTCCCGGGTCGACGTGTTCCGTCCCGGCGACCCGGCCAGCACCCTTTATTACGTCCTGGATGGCTCGGTCAGCATCCTGACCGAGGAAGAGGACGGCCACGAACTGATCCTGGGCTACTACGGCAAGGGCGAATTCGTCGGCGAAATGGGCCTTTACATCCATTCCGAGCGTCGCGAAGTCACCCTGCGCACCCGCACCCAGACCGAGCTGGCCGAAATCAGCTACGAGCACCTGACCCAGCTGCTGACCGGCGAGCTGGCCGCGGACGCCCCCAAGATCCTGTTCGCGATCGGCGCCCAGCTGACCCGCCGCCTGCGCGATACCGGTCGCAAGGCCGGCCGCCTGGCCTTCCTCGACGTGACCGACCGCATCGTGCGCACCCTGCACGACCTGGCGCAGGAACCGGAGGCGATGACCCATCCGCAGGGCACCCAGCTGCGCATTTCCCGCCAGGAAATCGCCCGCCTGGTCGGTTGCTCGCGCGAAATGGCCGGTCGCGTGCTGAAGAAGCTGCAGGCCGACGGCCTGCTCCACGCCCGCGGCAAGACCATCGTCCTCTACGGCAGCCGCTAGGGCCTGTTAGCGCTATCGGCACAGACCATGCCGTGCCAAGGCGCATGCGATGCAAGGAAGAACGAACGAGTTTATGTCGATAAATGAGCGAGTGATGACGATGCAGCGCGTGCGCCTTGACGCGGCCCTTCGGGTTGCCGTGTCCGGCCGCCATGCGGTCGCGCGCGGCTTGAACAGGCGGCCAATAAATGAGCGAGTGATGACGATGCAGCGCGTGCGCCTTGACGCGGCCCTTCGGGTTGCCGTGTCCGGCCGCCATGCGGTCGCGCGCGGCTTGAACAGGCGGCCAGCCTGTCGCTGCGCCGCGCGCGACCACCTGACAATCGGACACGGCAACATGGCCTGTGCCGATAGCGCTAATAGGCCCTTGTGACCCGCGATCCATACGGCGCCCTGCCCGAGGCCGACCTGCGGCTGGCCTCGGTGATGGATGCCGAGGATGTCGCTTCGCTGCTGACCACGCTTGGCTATCCCTGTGATCGCCATGACGCGGCCAATCGCATCCTCACCATCATCGAGAACGATCGCCAGACTTTGGTGCTGGCGCGCGGTTCCGATGGCGCGGTCTCCGGCCTGATCGCTCTAGATTTCATGTACTACCTGCCGCTGGACACGACCACCTGCCGTATCACCGCGCTGGTGGTGACGACGGAAGCGCAGGGGCGCGGCATCGGTCGCCAGTTGCTGCGCGAGGCCGAGCGTCGCGCGCGCGCCGCCGGCGCCGCCCGCATCGAGTTGACCAGCGGATCGCAGCGCACCGACGCCCACAAGTTCTACCGCGACAACAACTACAGCGACGGCACCGTCCGTTTCGTCAAATACCTCGGCGCCGCCTGAACATGTCCAGCAGTCCCATCGTTCCCAAATCCCTGACCTGCCCCAAGTGCGGCGGCAACATGCCCAAGCTGGCGATCGCCGAAGACGACGCCTGGCGTTGCGAACAGTGCAAGGGATTGTGGCTGGGCATGAACGCCTACGCCCATCTGCGTGAGCAGGCCGACGCGATCGACACGGGCGCCGTGGCGGCCGATCGCCCCAACAATGCCGATGACCATCGCACGATGCCGTGCCCGTATTGCGTCGACCGCGAACTGATCCACATGGTGGACAGCGCCCAGCCGCACATCCATTTCGAGAGCTGCCTGAATTGCTACGGCCGCTATTACGATGCCGGCGAGTTTCGCGACGTGTCGGAAGAAACCTGGCGCGAGCACATCGGCGCGCTGATCGAGACGCTGCGCCTCAACCTCGCGCCATCGCTCTAGGATCGGGATCGCCGGCGCGGCCGGGGCAGCCCCAGTTGAGGATGGGCGTGTCCGGACGCAGCAGGCGGCGGAACACCTCGACCGAACCGGGCTTGGGATTCACCACCACCGGGCGCCGCGCCGACAGCAACAGGGGCAGATCGGCGGTGCTGTCGCTGTAGGCGGCATCGATCGGCGCGGTGTAGCCCGCATCGCGGATCATCGCCATCTTCATCTCGTGATGGCAGTGGCGCGTCGCCACCACGCCACCGAAGCGCGGCCCGACCTCGGTACCGATCACCGGCAGGTCGTCGTGCGCGACGAAATCGAGGATGGCGCGCGCCAGTTCCGGCGGCGCGCCGGTCGCAACGATCACGGTATCGCCACGGGCGCGATGCAGGTGCAGCACCTTGAGCGCATCCGGCAGCAGGCGGGCGCGGATCTGGTCGGCGTGGGTCGCGACGTATTCGTCGATCAGCGCGTCGAGGTCGCGGCTGCGATGCATCCCCACCGTTCCGACCCAGACGAATGCCGAAATGCCGTGGCGACGCGTCGGCAACCACGCCACCATCGGCCCCGCGACCGGCAGGATCAGCAGTGCCAGCAGGCGGCGCCACCAGCTGCGACGGATCAGCCACGCGAACAGGTGGCTGCCAGAATCGCCGTTGTAGAGCGTGTGGTCGAAATCGAAAACGACGAAATGTCCGGGGTCGGGCATGGAAGGCGAATGAGTTTGTTTGAAGCCTGGCGTCAGGCAACGGCGCGTGGAAGGGTAACCCGGACCAGCAGGCCTGGGTGGTGATCGAGCAACTCGATGCGGCCGCCGTGGCGGGTGGCGATCGCGCGCACCAGACTCAACCCCAGCCCGCTGCCGGGCGAACCGCGATGCGCTTCCAGGCGTTCGAAACGGTCGAACACGCGCAGGCGGTCCTCCTCGGGAATGCCGGCGCCCTGGTCGGCGACATCGATGAGAACGACAGGGCCATCGGGCCGTACCGCGAGTTGCACGGCGCTGCCATCGGGCGTGTATTTGATCGCGTTGTCGAGCAGGTTCAACACCATCTGGAACAACTGGTCGGCGTCGCCGTGCGTGTCCGCGGCTTCACCCCCCAGTTCGATGCGGATGCCACGTTCCGCCGCGATCGGCGCGTACATGTCCTGCGCGTCTTCCAGCAGCGGCCATAGCGCGACGCGTGGCGCGTCCGGCCCGAGGGATTGCGCCTCGATGCGCGACAGCCGCAGCAGGCCGGCGAAGGTGCCGAGCAACTGGTCGGTGTCATTGACCGCGGTATCCAGCGACGTCCGTTGCGACGATCCCGGTTCCGCGTCCTCGCGCAAATCGTCGAGACGGTTGCGCAGGCGCGTCAGCGGCGTTCGCAGGTCGTGGGCGATGTGGTCGGTGGCGGCGCGCACGCCTTCCATCAAGCCATTGATGCGATCGAGCATGCTGTTGACGCGCTGGGCCATGAGGTCGAAGGCATCGCCGCTTCCGTCGACGCGGACGCGTTGCGTCATGTCGCCGGCGGTGATGCGTTGCGCGGTGGCATCGAGCGCGCGCAGGCGTTCGGTCACCCAGCGCGAAACCAACCAGCCCAGCAACATGCCGAGCGCGATGCCGGCGACCAGCGTCGCGACCGAGGTGCGCAACATCAGCCGCCGGAAACCGTCCTGCGCGCGCGTGCGCAAGGCCACCACCAGCACGCTGCCATCGCCGAGCGGCGTGGCATGCGCCATCGTGCGGGCATCGTCGTCGGTGTCCTCGTCGGAAAATTCATAGCTGTGGCTGGTGCCGACGGCGGCGGTCGCGCCACCGGCGGGCAACGGCAGTGCGGTGCCTGCCAACAGGCGGCCATTGGCATCCCACAACGCGAACGCGCTGTCGGGATCGTCGGGTTGCTCGGTGCGCGACTGCACTTCCTGGCGCAACGCCGGCATGCCGCCGGAACGCGCGACATCGAGGAGGCCGGCGGTCTGCAGGCGCAGCACATCCTGGCTGTCCTTCTCGAGCAGGACCGATACGCCGAAATACACGCCGGCGCCGATCAACATGAAGGCCAGCAGGAAGGCGGCCGACACCATCAACGCCAGGCGCCGGCTGGTGGAGCGCCACGGCGCCATCTCAGCCGTCCAGTCGATAACCGGCGCCGCGCACCGTTTGCAGCAGCGGACGATCGAAGCCGTTGTCGATCTTCTGGCGCAGGCGGCTGATGTGGACGTCGATGACGTTGGTCTGCGGATCGAAATGGTAGTCCCACACCGATTCCAGCAGCATGGTGCGGGTGACGACGCGCCCGGCGTGGCGCATCAGGTATTCGAGCAGGCGGAATTCCCGCGGCTGCAGTTCGATGCGCTTGCCGGCGCGGACCGCTTCGCGCTTGAGCAGGTCGAGCTCGAGGTCAGCGACTTTCAGCCGCACCGGTTCGGAACCGCCGGAATTGCCGCGACGCGCGATGCTGTCGAGGCGCGCGCTCAGTTCGGCGTAGGCAAACGGCTTGGCGAGATAGTCGTCGGCGCCGGCGCGCAATCCTTCGACGCGATGTTCGACATCGCCGAGCGCGGTGAGCAGCAGCACCGGCGTGCGGTTGCCGGCGCCACGCAGCGTGCGCAGCACGGTCAGGCCATCAAGGGCCGGCAGCATGCGATCCATGACGATGGCGTCGTACTGTTCGGTGGTGGCGAGGAACAGGCCTTCGCGGCCGTCACTGGCGCCATCGACGGTGTGGCCGTCCTCGCGCAATCCCTTGAGGACGAAATCCGCCGTCTGCGTATCGTCCTCGATGATCAGGATCCGCATGCACCAACTCCGCTTCAGACCGAAACCGAGAGCTTAATGCTTCGTCGGTGTATTCCGTGCATCGGCACCCGGATCGGGCTTGGCCGGCATCGCCGATTTCGGCATGTTCCAGCGTTCGCAAATGCCGAGATGGCTGCGGCGTGCGCAGCGACGCACCACTTTCTTGCGGACATGGCCGGCGGCGTTGCCGGGATCGACGGGATCAACCGCCGTCACTGCGGGCTCGCTCGCGGCCACCTGAGCGGCAACCGGCACGGCGTGCGCCGAGGCACCCACCATCACCAGCAACATCGCGATGAACGCCACCCGCCACATCATCCGTTCTCCGTTCTTTCAGACGAAACCGCCCGCGCAGGGCGGGCGGTTCGTTGGTTCCCGCGATGCGGGTGCCCTGCGGCCCCGCATCGGGTGCGCGTCCCTTACTTGGCCGGGGTCGCGTCCTTCGGAGCATCCATGCCGGCGTCGGTCTTGGCGGCGGCAGCCTTGTGGTGCTTGTGATGCTTCTTGTGATGCATCTTCTTGTGATGATGCTTGGCCATCGGCTTGGCATCGGAAGCCGGGGCGGCGGCCGGAGCCGGAGTGGCGTCCTGGGCAAAGGCAACATTGGCGCCGAAGGCGAGCAGGCCGGCGAACAGCAGGGCGGAGAGCTTCATTTGAACTTCCTCATGACTGTGTGGGGGTGCAACACGCGGTGGGACATCCACCGTGGGCCCACAGTGCGCCGGCCGGGTTGCCCGCAGGTTTGCCCCAACATGAACATTTGGTCATGTCCCGGAGCGGTGTCATTCGCGCGTCATGACGCACCTGCAGCATGGAAGGCCATCGCAGGGAAGAAACGCGGGGGATGGAGCCTCCAAATATTCCGGATGACGCCCTTGGGCGCCATTCAATTTCGAGACGACGGCGCCTCTCCGGGCGCCCTTTTTTTGTCCGCGGCGATCAGCGCGTCGCGGCGACCGCGGCCTTCATCTCCGCAATGATCTTGCGATAGTCGGGCTGACCGAAGATGGCCGATCCGGCGACGAAAGTGTCGGCACCCGCAGCTGCGATCTCGCCGATGTTGTCCGGCTTGACCCCGCCATCGACTTCCAGGCGGATCGGCTTGCCAAACGCCGTGATGCGCGCGCGCACTTCGCGCAGCTTGCGCAACGTCGACGGAATGAAAGCCTGGCCACCGAAGCCGGGATTGACCGACATCAGCAGCACGTAATCGAGGTCTTCCAGCAGATAGTCGAGCACGTCGACCGGCGTTGCCGGATTCAGCACCACGCCGGGCTGGCAGCCACTGGCACGGATCAGCTGCACGGTGCGATGCGGATGCAGCGAGGCTTCGGGATGGAAGCTGATATGGGTCGCGCCGGCCTTGGCGAACATCGGCACCAGCGCATCGACCGGCTCCACCATCAGGTGCACGTCGATCGGCACGGTCACGCCGTGCTTGCGGAGCGCCTCGCACACCATCGGACCGATGGTGAGGTTGGGCACGTAGTGGTTGTCCATCACGTCGAAATGCACCCAGTCGGCGCCGGCGGCAAGGACGTTGTCGACCTCTTCGCCGAGACGGGCGAAATCGGCGGACAGGATCGATGGGGCGATGACGGTGGATTGCATGGAATCTCTTTCCTGGATCAACGGTTGCGGCGCAGGGCCTGGATGCGGCGGCGCGCCGCGTTGAGCTGGTGCATGCGTCGTTCGCCAGCGGCACGCGCCGCGGCATCGACCTGGCGATCGGGATGGGCCGCTGCAACCGCGCGTCGCCACGCCAGTTCGATCTCGGCATCGCTGGCCTGCGGACTCACGCCAAGGACGGCATAGGGATCATCGGAGGTGCCTGCGTTGGCCGGACGGTTCGCCGGAAAACGGCGTTCCAGCGCGAGGATCCACAGCAGCACGCCGATCAGGGCGCCGATCAGCGGATTGCCGCGCATCAACAGGGCGCCCGCCACGGCAGCGATCGCCCGTCCTGTCCAGTGGCCACTCATCGCATCATGATACCCGCCCGCTGCCGGCGGCCCGATACAATGGTTTTTTGCCGGAGTCCCGCGTGGCCACCACTCTCTCGCAGTCCGACCTGCCCGGTCTCGACCTGATCCACCGCGGCAAGGTCCGCGATGTCTACGACCTGCACGATGGCCGCCTGCTGATGGTCGCCAGCGATCGCCTGTCGGCGTTCGACGTGGTGCTGCCCGATCCGATTCCCGGCAAGGGCGAGATGCTGACCCAGATCAGCAATTTCTGGTTCGCGAAGACCGCGCACCTCCTGCCCAACCACCTGACCGGCGATGACGTCGCCAGCGTGCTGCCGGCCGGCGTCGATCCGGGGCTGTATGCCAAGCGCAGCGTGGTGACCAAGAAGCTGAAGCCGGTGCCGGTGGAATGCATCGCGCGCGGCTACCTGATCGGCAGCGGCTGGAAGGATTACCAGGCGACCGGCAAGGTCAGCGGCATCGAACTGCCGAGCGGCCTGCAGCAGGCGCAGCAGTTGCCGCAAGCGATCTTCACGCCGTCGACCAAGGCGGCGGTCGGCGACCATGACGAGAACATCGATTTCGCCACGGCGGCCGCGACGGTCGGCGAATCCCTCGCGACGCAGGTGCGCGACGCGACGCTGAAGCTGTATGCGTTCGCGCGCGACTACGCCGCCGAACGCGGCATCATCCTCGCCGACACCAAGTTCGAATTCGGCACCGACGACAGCGGCACCCTGTACGTGATGGACGAGATCCTGACGCCGGACTCCTCGCGCTACTGGCCGGCCGACAGTTACCACGTCGGCACCAGCCCGCCGAGCTACGACAAGCAGTTCGTGCGCGACTATCTGGAAACGCTGGACTGGAACAAGCGCGCGCCGGGTCCGAACGTGCCCGCCGACGTGATCGCCAAGACCCGCGCCAAGTACGCGGAAGCGCTGCAACGCCTTGCAGGAATCGACGCATGAACACCCAAGCCGAACGCCCGGTCGATCGCTGGTTCTCGAGCTATTCGGGCGACCACGTCAATCCGACCAACCAGTTGATCCATGTCGTCTGCGTGCCGGCGATTTTCTGGTCGGTGATCGCATTGCTGTGGTGCATCCCGGTGCCGGGCTCGCTGTTCCGCCAGGGACTGTGGGCGGCGCTGGCGATGTTCATCGCGTGGTCGTACTACTTCCGGTTGTCGCGACCACTCGGGCTCGGCATGTTGCTGGTCTTCATCGTCATTTCCTGGAGCATGCGCTGGCTGCATGGCGCGATCGGCGGCATGCAACTGACGTGGCTGGCGCTGGCGGTGTTCGTTGTAGCGTGGATCGGCCAGTTCATCGGCCACAAGATCGAAGGACGCAAGCCCAGCTTCTTCACCGACCTCACCTATTTGCTGATCGGCCCGCTGTGGGTGCTCGCCAAGCTCTATCGCAAGCTCGGCATCGCGTACTGAAATGGCGGCGGGCGACCTGCGCGGGCGCGATATCGCCCTGCTGATGCTGGTCTGCCTGACCTGGGCCTGCAATTTCCTGACCTCGGCGATCGCGCTGCGCGAAGTGCCGCCGATCCTGTTCACCGCACTGCGCTTCATCCTGTTGCTGGTCGTGTTGCTGCCGCTGATCCGGCGACCGCCACCCGCGCAATGGCCACGGTTGATCGCCAGTTCGCTGCTGGTCGGCGTGCTGCATTTCACCCTCGGCTTCGTCGCGGTGAAACTGGCCGGGCAACTGACCTCGCCCGCCATCCTGATGCAGAGCTATGTGCCGATGACGACGCTGCTGGCGTGGTGGCTGCTCGGCGAACGTTTCGGCTGGCGCACCGGATTGGCGATCGCGACGAGTTTCGTCGGCGTGCTGGTGCTCGGCCTCGATCCCGACGTGCTGGCGAAACCGATGGCGTCGTTGGCGATGCTGACGGCGGCATTGATGCTGGCCATCGCCACCATCATGATGAAGGGACAGTCCGGCATCAGCGTGTGGTCGCAGCAAGGCTGGATGGCCGCGCTCAGCATCCTCCCGTTGCTGGCATTGAGCGCATGGCTTGAACCGGGCGCGATCGCGCACCTGCCGCAGGTGTCGTGGAAGGCATGGTTCGGCGCGGCGTTCGCAGCCTATGCATCGTCGCTGCTCGGCCACGGCTTGTATTACTACCTGGTACAACGGCGTCCGGTCGCACAACTGATGCCGTGGCTGCTGCTGGTGCCGGTGTTCGCGATGGCGCTCGGCATCGCCTTCTACGGCGATCGCCCGGGAACGCGGGTATGGATCGGCGGCGCGCTGGTGCTGGGCGGCGTGTTCGTCATCGCCATCCGCCAGCTGCAACGCGGTCGTCAGGCGGTATCGCCGCCAGTGCCGGAAACCTGATCGACGCGACGCGGGACGAAACGCAGCCACGCCAATCCGAGCAAGGCCGAGATCAGCGATCCGCACAACACGCCGAGCACCGCGCCATCGAAGTGCTGGCCATCGCCGCCGAATGCCAGCGAGGCGATGAACAGGCTCATGGTGAAGCCGATTCCGCAGAGCATGCCGAGTCCGGGCAACGCGCCCGGCGAAATTCCCGCCGGCAGCGTGGAAAGACGCGTGGCATGGCAGAACAGGGCGCCGGCACAGATGCCGAGCGGCTTGCCGAGCGCCAGTCCGGCGATCACCGCCAGCGGCACCCCGTGCGCGAGATCGCCCAACTGCAGGCCATGCAGGGTCAAGCCGGCGTTGGCGAAGGCGAAGATCGGCAGGATGGCGTAAGCCACCCATGGATGCAGCGCGTGTTCGAGTGATTCGAGCGGCGTCTCGCTTGTGTCGTCATCGATGGCGGCGCGATGCGGAATCATCAACCCCGTGACCACGCCCGCCAGTGTCGCGTGCACGCCCGAAAGGAGCATGCAGGCCCACATCGCCACGCCGACGAGCAGGTACGGCCACGCGCTGCGGACGCCCTTGCGATTCAGCGCAACCATGAGCAGCCACGCCAATACCGCACCGGCCAATGCCAGCCACGACAACTGCCCGGCATAGAACAGCGCGATGATCAGGATCGCGCCGAGATCGTCGGCGACGGCGATCGTCGACAGCAGCAGGCGCAACGCGGTCGGCACGCGGCGACCGAGCAGCGCCAGCACACCGAGCGAGAACGCGATATCGGTCGCGGTGGGAATCGCCCAGCCGCGTTGCGCGCCCGGGTCAGCGCCGGAAAGCACGACATAGAAGATGCCCGGAACGACCATGCCGCCGAAGGCGCAGGCCACGGGCAACCACAGCTGCCCTCTTCCGGACAATTGCCCCGACACCGTTTCGCGCTTGATCTCCAGCGCCACCAGCAGGAAGAACACCGCCATCAGGCCATCGTTGATCCAGTGCAATGCATGGCCACGCCATTGCGCGTAAACGGCCTGCCACGGCGAATTGGCGATGGCCAATGCCAAGGCCGCAGCCACGATCAGCAGCAATCCGCCCGCCGCTTCCAGCCGGAAGAATTCCTGCAACGCGCGCATGGCCCGCATGCGCATGTCGAAGCGAACGGATTTCGTGACGTGGTCCGGCATTTCCGTAGTTTCGCTCATTCGCGAGAGGCGTTGCCACGCCAGCGTCATCGAACGTACATCGGCGACAACTAGCTTGCAGTCCTCCCGACCCACATGTTGCCCCCGACATGCTGCTGCACAAGACCGAACTCGCACGCGCCACGCTCGCCCGCACCGGCACCGAACTGGGCCGGCGCGAACGCCAGGTACTGATCCTCTGCGATGGACAGCGCAACCTCAATGACATCGTCTCGATGCTCGGCGTCGATTCGCTGGGGATGATCCAGTCGCTGATCGCCTCGGGCTATCTCGCGCAAGGCGCGGCCGCGGCGCCATCACCGACACCGTCGGCAGGCAAGGGATTGTTCGGTCGTCTCGCCGGAGGTCCGCGCCAGGCCACGACACCCGCGCCGGAAACACCTGCAGCACCGGCAGCCCCGGCTCCCGTGCCCGCCGTTGCCGCGGCAGCAGCCCCAGTCGCCTCGACGCCCCCGCGCGCAACGCAATCGCGGCGCTCGATGGCGGCCTGCAAGATGTACATGATCGACATGCTGCAACTGCAACGCACGCCGGAAGCGGCATCGCTGGCGGTCGCGCTGCAGACGGCGCAGGACGACGACGAACGCGCGCTGGCGCTGGTCGATGCGCTGACCTGGCTGCGCACAGCGACCAAGGCCTCGGTGTGCGAACGCGTGGCCGAACGCTTGAAGGAAATCGTGCCCGAGGCCTATCTCGCCGGAATCGAAGCGGCGTGGCAGCAGATGATCGTCAACGACTTATCGGCCGCCGACACCGGCAGCAACGTGGTTCGGTTCGAAATGGCGCCGCGACAAGCCCTGCCCCGAGCCGGATAAATCAACGCGTCGCCACGCGCCAGGGAAATTCGCAGGCCAAGGAGCCTGCTTGATCACTTCTTCCCGAGATCGAAGTGCTTCTGCAAACCGGCCCAGCAATGCTGGTAGTCGCGCTGGCGGTGCGCCGCGTCGATCGCCTGTTGCGCCGGACGGATCACGTTGCGCGATTCGAACATGAAGGCCATGGTGTCCGTGATCGCATGCGGCCTGGAAGTATCGGCGGCGCTGGCTTTCTCGAACGTCTCGGCATCCGGGCCGTGGCCGGTCATGCAGTTGTGCAGCGAACCGCCACCGGGCACGAAGCCGTCGGCCTTGGCGTCGTAGGCGCCGTGGATCAGGCCCATGAATTCGCTGGCGATGTTGCGGTGGAACCACGGCGGGCGGAAGGTGTCCTGGGCGACCAGCATGCGTGGCCCGAAGATCACGAAGTCCATGTTGCCAACGCCGGGCGTATCCGACGGCGAGGTCAGCACCAGGAAGATCGACGGATCGGGATGGTCGAAGCTGATCGAACCGATGGTGTTGAACTTGCGCAGGTCGTATTTGTACGGCACGTGGTTGCCGTGCCAGGCGACGACGTCCAGCGGCGAGTGGCCGATGTCGGCGCGCCACAGATGGCCCTGGAATTTCGCGATCAGCTCGAAGTCGCCTTCGACATCTTCATAGGCCGCGTTCGGCGTCAGGAAATCGCGCGGATTGGCCAGGCCGTTGCTGCCGATCGGACCGAGGTCGGGGATGCGCAGGAAGGCGCCGAAGTTCTCGCAGATGTAGCCGCGAGAATCGCCATCGGGCAGCGCGACGCGGAAACGCAGGCCGCGCGGGATCACCGCGATCTCATGCGGTTCGACATCGAGCGTGCCGAGTTCGGTTTCGATGTGCAGCCGGCCCTGCTGCGGCACGATCAGCAATTCGCCATCGGCGTCGTAGAAGTAGCGCCCCTGCATGTCGCGGTTGGCCGCGTACAAGTGGATGCCGATGCCGTGCTGCGCCGCCGCCGAGCCGTTGCCACCCATGGTGAACAGGCCATCGACGAAATCGGTCGGCGCCGATGGAATCGGCAGCGGATTCCAGCGCAACTGGTCGGGCGTGACCGGACCATCGCCGAAGTCGTTATGGAAATGCGGATGGCCGAGCAGCGAGAACTGCCCGTGCATCGCCGCCGGGCGGATGCGGTACAGCCAGCTACGGCGGTTTGCGTGGCGTGGCGCGGTGAAGGCGGTGCCGCTCAGCTGTTCGGCATAGAGACCATGGGCGACACGCTGCGGCGAATTCCGCCCGACCGGCAACGCGCCGGCAACCGCCTCCGTGGCGAACTCATTGCCGAAGCCGGACATGTAGCCGTTGTTCGCGATGGTCATGGCGCTTCTTCGCTGGTGTTGGCCGGATCGATTACAGCACGCCGCGCTGCATCTGGTCGCGCTCGATCGATTCGAACAGCGCCTGGAAGTTGCCTTCGCCGAAGCCTTCGTTGCCCTTGCGCTGGATGATCTCGAAAAAGATCGGACCGAACGCGTTCTTGGTGAAGATCTGCAGCAGCTTGCGCTGGTGCGTTTCCGGATCGGCGTCGATCAGGATCTTGTTCCTCGCCAGGCGCGGCACGTCCTCGCCGTGGTTGGGCACGCGCATGTCGATCACGTCGAAATAGGTGTCCGGCGTGTCGAGGAAATCGACGCCCTTGGCGCGCATCGCTTCCACCGTGTCGTAGATGTTGTCGGTGAACAGCGCGATGTGCTGGATGCCTTCGCCGTTGTATTCGCGCAGGTATTCGTTGATCTGCGACTTCTCGTCGCTGGATTCGTTGAGCGGGATGCGCACGATGCCGTCCGGCGCGGTCATCGCCTTGGACAGCAGGCCGGTCTTGGCGCCCTTGATGTCGAAGTAGCGGATCTCGCGGAAGTTGAACAGCTTCTCGTAGTAATCCGACCACTTCTGCATGTTGCCGAGGAAGAGGTTGTGGGTCAGGTGGTCGATGAAGGTCAGCCCGAAACCCGGCGGATGTTGGTCGACGCCGGCCAGCGGCACGAAATCGACGTAAAGGTCCTCACGACCGTCATCGATCAGATAGAGCATGCAATCGCCGATGCCCTTGATCACCTGCGCATCGACCGCACCAGTCTCGGCGCGGAAGTCGATTTTTTCGCCGCCGTTGGCCAGCACATGCTTCAACACTTCGGCGCTCGGCGTGCGGAAACGGATCGCGAAACCGCAGGCGGACGGGCCATGCTTCTGCGCGAAATCGGAAGCGAAGGAGTCGGCGGTTTCGTTGAGCAGGAAGTTGATCCGGCCCTGGCGGAACAGGGTGATGTCGCGCGACTTGTGCTTGGCCACCGCGGTGAAGCCGAGGTTCTCGAGGTAGGCGCGCATGGCCTGGCCCTGGCCGGCCGGCGCCGCGAACTCGACGAACTCGAATCCGTGGATTCCCATCGGGTTCTCGAAGGTGGTGACGGTCATGCCGACGTTGGGTTGCGCGTTCATGGCAAGCTTCCTCTCGTTGAACCCCCATTCTATAGTTTCAATTGCAACCATCTCAAGGTACCCCCTCCCGGATGACCAAGCCCCGCCCTGCCCGCCACGCCGAACTCGCCCTGGAACGCTTCCTGCCCTACCGGCTGAGCGTGCTGTCCAATCGCATCAGCGGCGCGATCGCCCGCGAATACCAGCAGCGCTTCGCCCTCAGCATCACCGAGTGGCGGGTCATGGCGGTCCTCGGGCGCTATTCGGGCCTGTCGGCGACCCAGGTCGCCCAGCGCACGGCGATGGACAAGGTGGCGGTGAGCCGCGCGGTGGCGCGCCTGCTCGATTCCGGACGGATCGCCCGCGACTTCGACGACGACGACCGCCGCCGCTCGGTGCTGCGGCTGTCCGAGGCCGGCTATGTCATCTACGACCAGATCGCGCCGCTGGCGCTGGGCTTCGAGCGCCAGATGCTGGAAGGCATGGCGGAGGAAGAACGCGCCCTGCTGTTCCGCCTGCTCGACCGCCTCGACGAGATGGAGTTGCGCGCGGAACACGCCGGCAAGGACGGCGACGCGCCACAGGGTTGAGACGTTTCATCACCCGCAAACAAAAACGGCGACCCGAAGGTCGCCGTTTTCGCATCGGCGCGGATTACTTCACGCCGTGCATCAGGCGATTGACCAGCGGTGCGACCAGGAACAGCAGCACGCCCGCGATCATCAGGATCCAGAAGCCCTGCGTATAGGCCGCATGCGCGGACTGGACGGTCATGCCACCCTCGCCGCTGGCCTCGCCCGCGAACAGGCCGGCCAGGTTGTTGCCCACGGCAATCGACAGGAACCACGCACCCATCGCGAAACCGGTCAGGCGCGCTGGCGCCAGCTTGGTCGTCATCGACAAACCGATCGGGGACAGGCACAGCTCGCCGATCGACTGGATCCAGTACACCGCAAACAGCGTCCAGAACGGGATCTTGCCGGTCGTCGGGTCCACCAGCGACGACAGCGCGAACATCAGCAACAGGAAGGCCAGGCCATTGAAGATCAGGCCAAGACTGAACTTGCGCGGGATGGTCGGATTGTTGCGGCCCATCTTCACCCAGATCCACGCGATGATCGGCGCGAGGCAGATGATCGCCACCGAGTTCACCGACTGGAACCATGCGTTCTGGAAGATGGTGAAGCCAAGGTCGCGGTTGACGATCTTGTCGGCGAGGAAGGTGAAGCTGCTGCCGGCCTGCTCGAAGAAGGCCCAGAAGAACACGTTGAAGACGAGGATGATCAGCATCGCGACCACCTTGTCGCGCGGCACCTTGCCTTCGCGCAGCCCCTCGACCACCAGCATGATGGCCGGCCCGATCAGGCAGGCGATCAGGATCCAGTTGAGGATCTTGGCGTCGATGTTGAGCAGGAAGTAGTAGAGCGGAATGCCGATCACCAGGCTGGCCACGATCACGCCGGCAAGACGGGCGACGCTCGATTGCGCGGCATCCGGTGCGCCCACGCCCTTCAATTGCGCGCGGCCGAACCAGAACCACAGGAAGCTCAGGATCATGCCGACGCCGGAAGCGACGAACACCACCTTGTAGGCCGGCTGGTCGCCCATGCCGAAGACGTTGCGCGCAAGGTACTCGGTGATGATCGGCGAGATCATCGCGCCGAGGTTGATGCCCATGTAGAAGATGGTGAAGCCGGAGTCGCGGCGTTCATCGCCTTGCCGGTAGATCTTGCCGACCAGGGTCGAGATGATCGGCTTGAACATGCCGTTGCCGACGATGACCGTCGCGAGACCGAGCTTGAACAGCGGTTCGGTCGGCGATGCCAGCATGAACAACCCGGCGCCCATGATCAGCGCACCGGTCAGGATCGAGCGCTGGTAGCCAATCAGCTTGTCGGCGATGTAACCGCCGAAGATCGCGGCGGCGTAGACCAATGCCAGATAGGCACCGTAGATGTGGCTGGCGTCCTTCTGTCCGGCGGGATCGCCGTTCTTGAACTGCGCAACGATGTAGAGAACCATCGCCCAACGAATGCCGTAGAACGCGAAGCGTTCCCAGAACTCGGTCATGAACAGCATCCACAGCGGCCGTGGGTGCCCCATCATCGTGGCGAAATCCGGCGGGTTGCCGTTGCTGGGCGCTTCCATCGCCGGGCCGGCAGGCTCGACACGATCGGGCATGGCTGTGGTCATGCGGTTTTCCTTGGGTGAACAGGCGCCCGGTGGGCAATCCTGCGAGATTTACCGGACTTTGGCGGTCGCCGTCAAACCGGAACCCCATTCATCCCCGTGATTTCCGGGCAGCGGTCACGCCTGCGGGATCATTCGCCTTCCACGCCGAGGTGGGTGCGGACCTCGAACAGTTCCGGGAAGAAGGTCAGGTCGAGCGCGCGCTTGAGGAAGTCGACGCCCGAGGAACCGCCGGTGCCGCGGCGGAAACCGATCACCCGCATCACCGTGCGCATGTGGCGGAAGCGCCACAACTGGAACTGCGTCTCGAGATCGACCAGGTCTTCGCACAACTGGTATTCGCGCCAGTACTGGTCGGTGTGTTCGTAGATATTGCGGAACACCGGCAGCAGTTCGGGATCGCTGGCGTGCGCGATCGACCAGTCGCGTTGCAGGTGGCGTTCGGGGATCGCGTGGCCCCAGCGCGCGAGGTAGCGCAGGAATTCGTCGTAGAGGCTCGGCGCGAGCAATGCCGCTTCAAGCGCCGCCTGTTCGACCGGGTCGTGCTTGAACACCTTGACCATGCCCGCATTCTTGTTGCCGAGCAGGAATTCGACGGTGCGGTACTGGCGCGACTGGAAGCCGCTCGACGGCCCGAGGATGTCGCGGAACTCCAGGTACTCGGACGGCGTCAGCGTCTCCAGCACCGACCATTGCGCGGTGAGCTGGTCGAGGATGCGCTTGCAGCGCGCGACGATCTTGCCGAAGCGCCAGACGCGATCTTCCCGCAACTGTTCGACCGCTGCGGTCAGTTCGTGCACCAGCAGCTTCAGCCACAACTCGGACGTCTGGTGCTGGATGATGAACAGCATCTCGTCGTGGTGCGGTGGCTGCGACAGCGGTTGCTGCGCCGACAGCAGCGTCGGCAGCTGCAGGTAGCCGGCATAGGTCATGCGTCCGGACAGGTCCGTATGGATGCCGCTTTCCAGCGCGCGGGTGTTGTCTTCGATGCTCATCCGGCGATTCTCGCATGCGCCATTGAAGTGGGTCGGCTGTCACATCATTGGCATCGATTTGGGGCATCATCGAATCATGGCGCCCCGCGTGCGCCACTTTGAGGGGAAAAACCAGATGACCAACGCTTCCATGCGCCGCTGGGCGCTTGCTTTCCTGTTGACCTTCGTCGCGGGTGCCGCGAATGCGCAGGTGGTGATCAGCCAAATCTACGGGGGCGGCGGCAATTCCGGCGCGACGCTGAAGAGCGACTTCATCGAGTTGCGCAACAACGGCGCGACCGCGGTGTCGGTGGACGGCTGGAGCGTGCAATACACCTCCGCCGCAGGCACCGGCTGGCAGCGCACCAACCTCTCCGGCAGCATCGCGCCGGGCGCCTATTACCTGGTCAAGGAAGCCGACGGCACTGGCGGTACGACCAGCCTGCCCGCGCCCGACGCCACCGGCACGATCCCCATGTCCGCGACCGCGGGCAAGGTCGCACTGGTGGGCGCCCAGACCACGCTCAGCGGCAGTTGCCCGCTGGGTGGCGCGGTCCTGGACCTGGTCGGCTTCGGCGGCGCCAACTGCTTCGAAGGCAGCGCAGCCGCCCCCGCCCCCAGCAACTCCAGCGCGATCCTGCGCAAGGGCGATGGCGCCATCGACAGCAACAACAACGCGGCCGACTTCGCGACCGGCGCCCCCGCCCCGCGCAACAGCGGCTCCGCCCCGCCGGCGCCGCCGACCGCACTGACCATTCCCGAAATCCAGGGGGCCGACCTGGTGTCTTCGCACAACGGCGAGAACGTGATCACCGAAGGCGTGGTCACCGCGCGCAAGTACAACAGCGGCTTCTTCCTCCAGGATCCGACCGGCGACGGCAACCCGGCCACCTCCGACGGCGTGTTCGTCTACACCGGCAGCGCGCCGCCTGCGTCGGCCGCGGTGGGCAACCGCGTGCGCGTGACGGGCAAGGTGAGCGAATTCACGCCCGCCTCCAACCCGAGCCAGCTCAGCATCACCGAAATCGTGTCGCCCACGGTCGAGGTCGTCAGCACCGGCAACGCACTGCCCGCGCCGATCGAACTCGGCGCCGCCGAGCTGTCGCCGGCCGCCACGCCGCTCACGCTGGAACGCTATGAAGGCATGCGCGTGAGCGTCGCCCACTCGATCGTGGTCGGCGCCTCCGACGGCAGCATCGACGAGGCCAATGCCACCTCCACCAGCGATGGCGTGTTCTACGTCACCCTGCCGACCACGGCCACGCCGTTCCGCGAGGCCGGACTCGACGTGCTCGACGCAGTCCCGGTGCCAGCGGACAAGCATCCGCCGCGCTTCGACCACAATCCGGAACGGCTGATGGTGCGCAGCTTCCAGCAGATCGGCGCGCAGCCGATCTCGGTCGACAAGGGCGCGCAGGTCGACGGCCTGGTCGGCGTGCTCGACTACTACGACGCCGATTGGGCGCTGCTCCCCGACAGCGCGACGCCGCCGACGGTATCCGGCGGCATGGCGCCGCAGCCGGTTCCGGACGTCGCTTACGAAGACGTGACCATCGGCGGCTTCAACCTCGAGCGCTTCTTCGATGACGTCGCCGACGGCAACAGCGCGCCGACCCTGACCGCGGCCGCGCTGGACAAGCGCCTCGGCAAGACCAGCGGCGCGATCTGCGACTACCTGAAGGCGCCGAACATCCTCGGCGTGGTCGAGGTCGAGAACCTGCACGTGCTGCAGCTGCTCGCCGACCGCATCAACGGCACCTGCCCGCGTGCACCGAAGTACGTTCCGTACCTGGTCGAAGGCAACGACGTCGGCGGCATCGACGTCGGCTTCCTCGTCAGTACCCGCCTGATTGGAACCGGCGACAACGGCGCCGGCGTGCCGCGCGTGGAAGTGGCCGAAGTAACCCAGTACGGGAAGACCACGACCTTCGCCAATCCGGACGGCAGCACCAGCCTGCTCAATGACCGCCCGCCGCTGCTGCTGCGCGCGGTGGTGCACCAGGACAACGGCGCGGGTTATCCGGTCACGGTGATCATCAACCACCTGCGTTCACTGAACGGCGTCGACGACGTGACCGCCGGCGGCAACGGCTGGTCCACCGGCGGTGCCCGCGTGCGCGCCAAGCGCGCCGCGCAGGCCGCCTACCTCGCCAACCTGATGCAGCAGCTGCAGCAGGCGGACCCGTCGCAGCACATCGCCCTCCTCGGCGACTTCAACGCCTTCGAGTTCAACGACGGCTATGTCGACGTGCTCGGCATCATCCGCGGCAACGAGGTGCCGGAAGACCAGGTGCTGACCTGGGTGCCGAGCCCGGTCACCACGCCGCTGGTCGACGGCTCGTCGCTGATCACCGACCCGGCGGAGCGTTACTCCTACGTGTTCCAGGGCAATGCGCAATCGCTCGACCACGCGCTGCTGAACCGTGCGTTGCTGGACTCCGCGCTCGGCGTGCGGGTGGATCACGCGCGCATCAACGCCGAGTTCGGCGTCGACAACTTCGGCAACGCCAGCGTGCCGGTGCGCGTGTCCGACCACGACCCGGTGCGGATCGCGATCGCAGTGCCGGCGTTCCGCAGCGCCGACCTCGCGGCCGTGCTCGTCGCGCGCACGGACTCGGTGCACGTGGGCGACGCCGCGCAGTTCGTCGCCGACGTGTCCAACGCCGGTCCGAGTGCGGCGGAAGCGGCCAGCGTCGCCTTCGCCTTCGACGCGCAGGTCTCGCCGCAAGTCTCCGCACCGGCGGGCTGGATCTGCGAGCAGCCGGTCGTGTCCGCGACGACCACCACCGTCGCCTGCGCCACGCCGTCGCTGGGCGCGGGCGCACACGCCGCGTTCTCGATCAGCGTGGTCACGCCTCCTGCGAACGGCGGCGGCAAGCTGCATGTCGCGATGGCAACGACCTCGCAGACCACCGATCCGGCCGGCGGCAACAACCGCGCCGATGCCGTGGTCACGGTCAATGCCAACGCCGATCTTGCGGTTTCGATGTCCGGACCGGCGAAGAAGCTGCACTACGGCCGTGTCGAATCCTTCCCGGTGGTACTCCGCAATGCCGGACCGGACACGGCGTGGCAACCCGTGCTGGTCCTGCACGGCGACGCCCCGGCCGCGAACGTCTCGCTGGGCGCGCCCACGGGCTGGAATTGCACGACCACCGGCGGCAGCGGCGATTTCACCACGCGTTGCCAGTCCACGATGGAGTTCACCTCCGGTGAGCGCCAGCAGTTCGACTTCGCCATCACCATCCCGGCGCGCCCGAACAGCACGCAAAGCCTGAACTTGAACGCCAGCGCGTCCGCAAGCACGCCGGACCCGGTCTCCGGCAACAATTCGGCGAACTACAGCAACCGCATCGTCGGCGTGCCCTGATTGCCGTTCCCGTGCATCACCAGGAAAACCCGGCTCCGGCCGGGTTTTCCATTTGGCGCCCGGCATTTGCGCAGCGCGCAACGGGAGTTTTCTACTCCGCCGGTATCATTGGCGGTCTTGGTCCGCCCACGGAGCCCAGATGACCATCGCTGCATCGTTCGAGATCGAATACCTGCAATACCTCAAGCCCGATGGCACGCTGGCGGCACCACTGCCGGCGGCGTTCAACGATCCCGCCAAGCTGGTTCCGCTGTTCAAGCGCATGCTGTTCGTGCGCACCTTCGACTCCAAGGCAATCGCCCTGCAGCGCACCGGCAAGCTCGGCACCTATGCCGCCAGCCTCGGCCACGAAGCGACGCATGTCGGCATCGGTGCGTCGATGGCGCCCGAAGACGTGTTCGCCCCGAGCTACCGCGAATACGGCGCGCAATTCATGCGCGGCGTGCGTCCGCGCGAAGTGCTGATGTACTGGGGCGGCGACGAGCGCGGCAATGATTTCGAAGGCCCGCGCAACGACTACCCGTGGTGCGTGCCGATTTCCACCCAATGCCTGATGGCAGCCGGCGCGGCCTTGGCGTTCAAGCTGCGCAAGCAGCCGCGCATCGCGGTCGCCTGCTGCGGCGACGGCGGCTCGTCGAAGACCGATTTCTACGCCGCGGTCAATTCCGCCGGCGCGTATTCGCTGCCGCTGGTGTTGTGCGTGATCAACAACGGCTGGGCGATTTCGGTGCCGCGCAAATCGCAGACCGGCGCGCAGACGCTGGCGCAGAAGGGCCTGGCCGGTGGCTTGAGCTGCCTGCAGGTCGACGGCAACGACCTGATCGCCGTGCTCGAAGCGATGCGCCGCGCCAACGAACGCGCACGCAAGGGCGAAGGCGGCAGCGTGATCGAGTTCATGACCTATCGCCTGCACGATCACACCACCGCCGACGACGCCCGCCGTTATCGCGGCGAGGACGAAGTGAAGGACGCCTGGACGCGCGAGCCCTTCCTCCGCCTGCGCAAATTCCTGATCGACAAGAAGGTGTGGAGCGAACAGGAAGAAGCCGCGTGGATCGAGGAATGCGGCAAGGTCGTCGACGTTGAAATCAACGCCTATCTGGAGACGCCGGTGCAGCCGGTGGAAGCGATGTTCGATTACCTGTACGCCGACATGCCCGCCGATATCCGCGAACAACGCGATGCCGCCATCGCCCTGGAGAAGCGCGCATGAGCGGCCAGGAAGCACAACCGATCACGCTGATCGAAGCGATTACGCAGGCGCTGGCCTATGAAATCGCCCACGACGATTCCGTCGTCGTGCTCGGCGAGGACGTCGGCGTCAACGGCGGTGTGTTCCGCGCCACCGCCGGCCTGCAGCAGCGCTTCGGCGACCAGCGCATCCTCGACACGCCGCTCGACGAAACCACGATCGCCGGCTTGACCGTCGGCATGGCCTCGCAGGGCATGAAGCCGGTCGCGGAAGCGCAGTTCGACGGTTTCATGTACCCGATGGTCGACTTCATCGTCAGCCACGCCGCGCGCATGCGCTATCGTACGCGCGGACGCCTGCACTGCCCGATGGTGCTGCGCGTGCCGTGGGGCGGCGGCATCCGCGCGCCGGAACATCATTCCGAAGCCAACGAAGCGATCTTCACCAACGTGCCCGGCTTGCGCGTGGTCATGCCGTCGTCGCCGCAGCGCGCCTACGGCCTGTTGCTGGCCGCGATCCGCGATCCCGATCCGGTGATTTACATGGAGCCCAAGCGCATCTATCGCCAGTACAAGGAACTGGTGCCGGATGACGGCGAGGCATTGCCGCTCGACGTCTGCTTCGTGCTGCGCGACGGCAGCGACATCACCCTGGTGACGTGGGGCGCGCAGGTCAAGGAAACGCTGGAAGCTGCCGACGCCCTGGCGAAGGAAGGCATCAGCGCCGAAGTGATCGACGTCGCCACGCTGAAGCCGCTCGACTTCGCGACCATCGCCGAGTCGGTGGCCAAGACCGGCCGCTGCGTGATCGTGCACGAAGCGGCGAAGACCGCCGGCTTCGGCGCCGAGATCGCCGCGCGCATCGCCGAGGAATGCCTGTTCGACCTGCTGGCGCCGGTCGAGCGCGTCACCGGCTACGACACCCACATCCCGCTGTTCCGCCTCGAAATGAAGTTCATGCCGAGCGTGGACAAGGTCGCCGCCGCCGCGCACCGCGCGATGGCGCACAAGTAAGGAACACACATGGCGAACAAGACTTTCAATCTCCCCGACCTCGGCGAAGGCCTGCCCGACGCCACCATCGTCAAGTGGTACGTCAAGGAAGGCGACACCATCCGCCTCGACGACAACCTGGTGTCGATGGAAACGGCGAAAGCCGTGGTCGACGTGCCCTCGCCGGTCAGTGGCAAGGTACTGAAACTTTCCGGCGGCGAAGGCGACGTGATCATCACCGGCCACATGCTGGCCGAGTTCGAGATCGATCCCAACATGCCGCAGCGCGCGGAAGGCCAGGACACCGGCCATCACCATGGCGGCGCACCGGCACCGGCGCCTGCCGCAGCGCCGGCACCTGCTGCGGCCAAGAGCGAAGACGCCGGCACCGTGGTCGGCGCGATGCAGGTCGGCGATTCCGTGCATGCCGAAGCGGCGACCAGCATCGGTGGCGTCAAGGCCGTGCCCGCGGTGCGCGCGATGGCGCGCAAGCTCGGCGTCGACATCGCCCGCGTCCGCGCCAGCGGCCCCGACGGCGTGGTGACGATGCAGGACGTGAAGCAGGCCGCCGCAGATGGTTCCGCGAAAATCGGCGCCGCGCCGGCGCAGCGTGCCGTCGATGCACCGGTTGCCGCTGCAGCACCGGCGCAACAGCGCAGCACCTTGTCACAGTCGGGCAAACCGATGCGCACCCAGCCGCCGGGCGTGGCCGTCACCGGCCAGCCGGAACAGCTCAAGGGCGTGCGCCGCAACATGGCGCGCGTGATGGCCGACGCGCACGCGCAAGTCGTCCCGACCACGCTGGTCGACGATGCCGACCTGCATGCATGGATCGGCAAGCAGGACATCACCTCGCGCCTGGTGCGCGCGATCGTCACCGCCTGCAAGACGGTGCCGGCGCTCAACGCCTGGTTCGACGGCGCCAACCTCACCCGCACCCTGCATCCGCAGGTCGACATCGGCATCGCGGTGGATACCGATGACGGCCTGTTCGTCCCGGCGCTGCGCAACGCCGACATGCTCGACGGCAACGGCGTGCGTGCGGCGATCAAGCGCCTGCGCGCGCAGGTCGAGGATCGTTCGATCCCGTCCAGCGAGCTCAGCGGCTACACCATCTCGCTGTCCAACTTCGGCATGTTCGCCGGCCGCTACGCGACGCCTGTGGTGGTACCGCCGTGCGTGGCCATCGTCGGCGCCGGCAAGCTCTCGCACGACGTGGTCGCGGTGATGGGCGGCATCGAGGTGCATCGCCGCATCCCGATCTCGCTGACCTTCGACCATCGCGCCGCGACCGGCGGCGAAGCCGCGCGCTTCCTCAAGGCGCTGCTCGACGACATGGCATCGCCGAACTGATGGCGCATCGCAGTCGTCTCGCCGGTTTCATCATCGATTGCCAGACCGATGACCTCGACGCCGCGGCCGATTTCTGGTCGCAGGCGTTGGGCTGCACCATCGCCAATCGCGATGCCGGCGACGCGACGTCGGAATACCAGCAATTCGGCGACACGCCGGGCGACCTGCACATCGAAGTGCAGAAGGTCACGCATCCCTCGCGCGTCCACCTCGACATCGAGGCCGACGACGTCGATGCCGAAGCAGATCGTCTCGAGAAGCTGGGCGCGAAGAAGATCGCCTTCGTCAAGCGCTGGTGGGTGATGGAAGCACCGACCGGCCAACGCTTCTGCGTGGTGAAGATGCATCATCCCGAACGCGGCGCCGCGCCGAAAAGCTGGGATTGACTAAAGCAATCAGGCCCGCGTCGAGTCGCACAGGGCATCGAACCGCCGCTGCCCCTCGGCGTTGAACACCACGATGCGGCTGCCGCGTTGGCGCTTCGCCCAACCGGCATCGAAGAAATGATCGAGCAAGGCGGCTCCAAGCCCGCCTGCCAGGTGCGGCTTGCGCATGCTCCAGTCGAGGCAGCTGCGGCATAGCGGCCTGCGTTGCGCGCGCAAGGCATCGACATCGATGCCGAATCCGGACAACCCCGATTCGCCGGCCGGCGTGAGTTCGATTGCATCGCCGATACGCCGCAACCAGCGTCGACGCATCAACGCATCGAACATCCGCACTCCGCTTTCGCCCGCGAGATGATCGAAGCACACGCGTGCGCGACGCAGCTGCGCGTCCTTCGGTCCGAGTTGCAGGTCGGTCGGCACCTGGTCGCCGGCGAGATCGTGCAGATGTTCGAGCAAGGCCGCGACGCGCGCATCCGCCAATGCGTAATAGCGGTGCCGCCCCTGCGCGACCATCTTCAGCAGTCCGCTTTCGCGCAGGCGGGCGAGATGGCTGCTGCAGGTTTGCGGGGTGATGTCGGCGATCCGCGCCAGTTCCCCGGCGGTGAGCGCCTGCCCGCCCAGCAACGCCACCAGCATGCGTGCCCGCGCCGGATCGGCGATCAGTGCCGCCAACCGTGCGATATCGGGTTGCCAGGGATCGCGTGCGCCCATGCTTCGATCATGGTCGAAACATTCTCGTCATTCAAGGTCTACAGTGGTGTCGTGCCCTGCCGGAACGCCCATGGACGCCATCGCTGCCTACCTCGCGACCCATTTCCAGACCGAGGCGGAATTCGCCGCGCACTGTGGCATCACGACGGCAGACTTGCGTGATTTGGCTGGAATCGCCGCCCCGGGGCCGTCCTATGTCGTTGCCGCGAATGGAATGATCTCCTCGCGTGTGTTCGGCGCCTCTCCTGCCGGCGATGCCGCGCCCGGCCTCTACTTCAGGACCGCCGCATCCCCCTGGATCGCGTTGGCAAGGCGATTGAACGATGCCCATGCCATGCACGATGCTTTCACTCGCGAATTCAGGCAGGCGCTGACGAGCCTGAATCAAACGACATGGCGCCTGGCCGATGCATTCGATGACGAAGGGAATGAAATCCCGAGCGGGATCGAACGGAGAGCGGAATCGGCATGGCAAAGCTTCCTCGATGGAACCTTCAATCTCTGCGTTGCCGATCCGTCCAGCGCATCGTCCATCGCGCGCAAGGAAATCCTGCAGGAAAAGCTGACCGCGGTGACGCACAACGGCAGCACCATCACGCCGGATGCCATTTCCAGGACTGAGTTGCATGCGCTGGTCCTCGATTACGCCGGAAGCTGCATGCCCTTTTCCCCCGCTGAATATCCGCACAGCAGCCGCAAACGGCTGGTGGACGATCTTTTGACCAGACTTGGAGACCTGCAACCCGCATGAGTACCCATTCCGCCCGAATCGAATGGCGACGCGATGGCGCGCGCTTCACCGACAATCGCTACAGCCGCGTGCACGACTGGAGCTTCGATGGCGGCGCGCGCATCGCCGCATCGTCCTCGCCCCACGTGGTGCGCACGCCATTCTCCGATCCGACGCTGGTCGATCCCGAGGAAGCCTTCGTCGCCAGTCTCGCCAGTTGCCACATGCTGTGGTTCCTGTCGCTCGCCGCCGAACGCGGCTGGACGGTGGACGACTACAGCGACGATGCCCTCGGCCACATGGGCACCGCCGCCAATGGCCGCGAAATGGTCGCCGAAGTCGTGCTGCGGCCACGCGTGCGTTTCGCCGGCGTCGCACCGCCGCCCGATGAATTCCACGCCGCCCACGCCGAGGCGCACGACCGCTGCTTCCTGGCCAATTCGGTGAAGTCGCGCATCACCCACGAACCGGTGATCGAAGGAGACACGGACCATGCATGACGTCGCGATCCTGCTCGACGATGTTCCGGGCGCCCTGGCGAAGATGGGTGCCGCCGTGGCGGATGCCGGGTTGAGCATCGAAGGCGGCGGCGCCTGGGTGGTGGAAGGACGCGGCGTCGCCCACTTCCTGTTCGTCGACGGCCACGCCGCGCGCACCGCGCTGGAAAATCGCGGATTGAATGTCGCGCGCGTCAGCGAGGTGGTGATGCTGCGACTGCATCAGTCGCGACCGGGACAGCTTGGCCTGCTGACGCAGCGCATGGCCGACGCCGGCGTGAATATCGAGGTGCTCTACAGCGACCACGACCACAACCTGGTGCTTGTCACCAGCGATCCCGCGCGTGCCGGCGAAGTCGCCGACACGTGGATGCGCGAAACCTGGTGAGCGTCAGTTCTGCTCGAGTTGCGCCGCGACAAAGCGCGCCAAGGCAGCATTGACCTCATCGCTGCTGACGCCATCGGCGAGCCGGAAGTCCTCGTTGCCTTCCAGCGCGCCCTCCTTCATCGCGGCGACGCGTCGGCCGGCATCGCGCGGCGAATCGAAGCCGATGCTGGTCAGCAACAGGCGATCGCCCTGCATCAGCTTGAAATAGAACTTGCCGTCGGCTTCGCGGTACTGCTTGAAAGTCGGCACCGGCGCTTCGACGGGTGCTTCGTCGTCCGGATCCGCGACCGCACTCGCGTTCGACAGGTCACGCAATCCGACCGCTTCGCGCAGCTCGGCGATGAACGGCATCGCATAGCGCTCGCGCAGGCGCTTCGCGCCATCACGCAGGATGACTTCGATATCCTGCGGTCGCGCCATCAATGCCTCGTAGCGTTCGCGCAGCGGCGCGATCTCGCGATCGACGATCTCGAAGACCTGCTGCTTGGCATCGCCCCAGCCGATGCCATCGGCGTAGGCACGCGCGAAGGCTGCGGTTTCCTCGGCGCTCGCGAATACCTTGTACAACTGGAACAGTGGCGAACCTTCGGTCTCCTTCGGTTCACCCGGCGCACGCGAATCGGTGAGCATCGAGAACACCAGCTTCTTCAGCTGCTCGCGGGGCGCGAACAACGGAATGGTGTTGTTGTAGCTCTTGCTCATCTTGCGGCCATCGAGACCGGACAGCGTCGCTACTTCCTCGTCCACCAGGGCTTCCGGCAACGTGAAGTATTCGCGACCATAGATGTGGTTGAAACGCTGGCCGAAATCGCGCGCCATCTCGATGTGCTGGATCTGGTCGCGTCCGACTGGCACCTGGTCGGCATTGAAGATCAGGATGTCGGCGCCCATCAGCACCGGATACATGAAGAGGCCGGCGGTCACGCCGGCATCGTCGTCCTCGCCTTCGGCGCGATTCTTGTCGACCGCCGCCTTGTAGGCGTGGGCGCGATTGAGGATGCCCTTGCCGGCGACGCAGGTCAGGAACCAGGTGAGCTCGCTGATCTCGGGGATGTCGCTCTGGCGATAGAACCACACGCGTTCGGGATCGAGTCCGCAGGCCAGCCAGCTCGCGGCGATCTCCAGCGTGGAACGCTGGGTGCGCGCGGGATCCTGCGCCTTGATCAGGCTGTGCAGGTCGGCGAGGAAATAGAAGCTTTCGGCATTGTCGGCGCGGCTGGCGGCAATCGCCGGGCGGATCGCACCGACGTAGTTGCCGAGGTGGGGCGTGCCGGACGTGGTGATGCCGGTGAGGATGCGGGTCTTGCGGTTGTCCATGAACGGATGGCGAATCGAATGGCAAATCGTGTGTCGCCAGTGTAACGGCCAACCCCGTTCCCCGCGCCGGTGCGTTGCTGGTCTACAGGATCCCCACGGAGAACCGCCATGCCCCGCTCCCTCCCGCTGTCCTGCGCCTGCCTCCTCGCACTGGCACCGCTGGCTTTTGCTCCAGGCGTCGCCCGTGCCGGCGACTGGCTCGATCTCTCAATCGTCGATCGCGACAGCGGCTCGACCCTGCCGGAATACCGGCATCGCGGCGATACCTGGGTGCCGGGCGCCCCCGGCCATCGCTATTCGGTGCGCCTGATCAATACTTCGGGGGAACGCCTGCTGGTGGTGCTGTCGGTCGATGGCGTCAATGCGATCAGCGGCCAGACCGCGGCGACCGAGCAATCGGGTTATGTGCTCGAACCCGGCCAGAGCGCCGAGATCGACGGCTGGCGCAAGTCGATGCAGCGCGTCGCGCAGTTCGTGTTCACCGATGTCGATGACAGCTACGCCGCGCGCACCGGACGCCCAGACAACATCGGCGTGATCGGCGCAGCCGTGTTCCGCGAACGCCGCATCCGCCCGCTGCCGCCACCACCGATCATGCTGCCGCGCTCGTACGAGGGCGCAGCCAACAAGTCGCGTGGCGAAGCCTCGGCGGCGGCGGATGCCGCAGCGCCCAACGCAGGGAACGTCGCGGAGTCGCGCAACGCGGCACCGCAACGCATCGGCACCGGCCACGGCGAATCGCAATGGTCGCCAGTCGATTCGACGACATTCCGTCGCGCCAGCAATCGCCCGACCGAAGTGGTGAGCGTGCGCTACAACGATGTCGCCACCTTGCGCCGCATCGGCGTGATTCCGAACTGGCGTCCGCCGGTCAACCGTCGCCCGCAACCATTCCCTGGCGGTTTCGTGCCCGATCCGCCGCGCGGCGATTAAAATTGGAACTGCACGACAGGCCTTTGGTGTATCTAACTCGGCAAATGCTCAGCCAAGCCCCATCGACATAGTTTGAGACTGCTGCTGTTGCTGCTGGAAGGCCTGGTTCTGTTGTTGTTGCTGATTGACCTGCTCGATTTGTTGGGCGGCCCGTGCGGGAACTTGTTGTTGCCCATCCACCATTGTCTTGCTATGAGCATAGCCCGCAGTGTGGTCACTTGTAATGAAGAGTGCTCCGTTGTGAAGCGCGATCTTGTCAATGCTTTGGGCGCTGGTTAACCCTGCCTGTTTTAGGTCAGCCGTAGCCTGGAGCACTGCATCATCCTGGACATTCTGGGGAGCGCCGGAACGGATACGGTCGTAAATAGCGCGATCCCTAGGATCAAGTGTCTCCGCGACAGCATGTGCAGACTTGTTCGGGTTTCCCTGAGTGGGGTCAATCGAAGATTCCCTTTTAATCGACTTTTCCTGATCAACTAGCTTGAGCAGATCCGCCTTTTCGTTTTCTGCGCGGTTTTCCAAAGAATCAAGGGTCTTTTGTTTCTTCACCCGAGGAAACAACTCTTTGACGTGATCGGCCTTGTAGTCCTGGACCGCTTCGATGATTTTCTTGTCCGAGATTTTTTCAAGGTCATAGCCCTTGCCGAACCTGTCTTCCATCGCTTTCAGGAAAACACCTGATCCCCCAGGCTTTTTGTCGCTTCCGGGGCCATATTGAACAGCCGTACTCCACATCGCATCCTGCACCGCATGGCCACGATCGGACAAATCCAACCCCTTGTCCTTCAGCCTGTCGACCAATTTGTCGTAATGCGTCCGTTTGATGTAGTCGTGTTGTTCTTCCGCGAATGAGGGATCCGTTTTTGCGACCTCTTTCCATTTCGCGCTGAAATCAGCACTTCCCGGCGTCAGCCCTTTGAATTCTTCGCCGTACTTCGTGCTCTTCAGGAACGCGGCCACGGTTCCACCGATAACGACCGTGCCATCTTGGGCCTTGCTCTGTGACGTCATTTGGTACGAGCCATAGGACACGCCCCCGGGATCATCGATCCCGGATGAAACCGTATTCGCACCGCGGCCGCCAGTTTCGTACTGCTTCGAAGTCTGACCCAACTCCCATTCGCCTCCACTCACCTTCTATCTCCCTGCCTGGTAGCCCATTGCACGCAAATAGAAAATCAATGGGATTCGAGTTCGGCGGCTCGATTTGCCGTCAGTTCAAGACGACATTCGTAGGCGTCCAGCGCTCCGGCCTGCCCGCTATCGGGATCGGATGCGCACTGTTCGTCCCGCTTTGCAATCCAGTGCCTTTGGGCATCGCGAAGCTTTGTTCGCTCTTTTCCACCAAGTTTTGCCATGAATGCCTTATAGGCACTATTCAGACGTGCATCTTGAAACCTGTATTCTGCGTCGATGCAGTCGTGCATCGACGGCGTCACGCCGCCGGCAGCACTAATGCATTCGTCATAGGAGGGGCGCAGCTTGGGTGAATCGCTCCCTGATTTTTGTACGACAGAGGCGACCACCTGTTGTGGAGCCCGTGAACTCACAACCGACTTAGTTTCTTGAGGAGCCGGTTTTCCCGAAGCACCCGAAGTAGCGGCTTCGGAAACATTCGTCGGCACGGCTGCCGGCTTGAACACGGGGCTAGCAGCTGGCGTCTGTGCGTCAGGTGCGGGCGCCCGTTTGCATCCCAGCAGGCACAAAACCGTAGCGAGGGCGAAAAAAGTCTTCACGCCCTGAAAATATGACGGGGCTCTCAAAAAATCAATCGCAGGTTTCCCGGTTACGAGTTACCCAACTGAATGATCCGTGCCATGCGTAGGACAAAATTCGCTGCACCCTCATGTTGTCCTCTCATATCGAGACCACAGCAATTTGTACTTGAAGAAGATGGGCCGCTTTCGCGACCCATCGCTGTGTTCCGAGGACACGGAACCTGTTGTGCGTTATTGCAATGTCTTCTGGAATTCGTCGACTTCGCGCTTGGCCTGGTCCTGTTGCCAGCCATAGCGTTCCTGCAGACGCCCGGCGAGATACTTGGCGTCGCCTTCGGCAACATCGAGATCATCGTTGGTGAGCTTGCCCCACTTGGCCTGGGCACTACCCTTCACCTGTTCCCACTTGCCGGAAATGATGTCTTTGTTCATTGCGTACTCCTCGTTTTGCGTCAGCGCGATGATCACGCTGATCGCAGGAACGATTCTGGGCGCGCTTTCATTCAACAAAAGTGAGCTGCGTGTTCTAAAAAAGTATGCACGCCGCATTGCACTAGATGAATGTGCAATGCCGTTCAGCCGCGGGTCTGTCACATGGATGGGGCGTTTCCACGATGCGCGTTCAGTCGTGCATCTTCGATCCTGATTTCGCTGATGCGCTAATCGCGCATCAGGGTCGACTTCCCGAACAGGCTCTCGACGAGATCGACGGCGAGCTTCGCGGTGGCGTTGCGCTTGTCGAGCGCGGGATTCACTTCGACCAGATCCAGCGAGCCCATCAGGCCGGTATCCGCGATCATCTCCATCATCAATTGCGCTTCGCGATAGTTGACGCCGCCGGGCACGCGCGTGCCGGTGCCGGGCGCGATGTGCGGATCGAGCATGTCGACGTCGAAACTGACATGCAGATGGGTATTGGCGTCGACGCCGTCCAGCACTTCCTCCATCACCCTGCGCATGCCGATCTCGTCGATGTAGCGCATGTCGTAGATGTCGAGATCGTGTTCGCGCACCAGGCGCTTTTCGCCAGCGTCGACCGAGCGGATACCGATCTGGCGGATCTGCTCCGGAAGCAGCGCCGGCACATGCTTGCCCAGCTCCACCAGCTCCTTCGGTCCGAGTCCGCACAGGCAGGCGACCGGCATGCCGTGGAGATTGCCGCTGGGCGTGATGTCGCGGGTGTTGAAATCGGCATGCGCATCCAGCCACAGCACGCGCAGCTTCTTGCCGTTGGCGCGGCAATGGTCGGCGACCGCGGTGATCGAACCCATCGCCAGGCAATGGTCGCCGCCGAGCATGATCGGCATGCGGCCTTCGCCGAGGATGCGCGTCGACATCGCCATGATCGAACGATTCCACGCCACCACTTCCTCGAGATGGCGATAGCCGTCGACCGGCTTGGTCAGCGGATTGCGCGGGCCGCCGAGATTACCTTCGTCGCGGATGTCGATGCCGCGGGCGGCGATCGATTCGACCAGGCGCGCGACGCGCAACGCTTCCGGCCCCATCGATGCGCCGCGGTGGGCGGCGCCGATATCGGTGGGCACGCCGAAGACGGAGACGGGTCTGGATTGCGCGGTCATGGCGTTGCGAGGCCTGATGTGTGGTGCCGCTTCACAGACTCGAACTGTGGACCTACCGCTTACAAGGCGGTTGCTCTACCAACTGAGCTAAAGCGGCACTGGGACGGGGATTTTAGCCCGACGCGGCGGGACAGGACACGCGTTCGCCGTGCGGCGCATGGACCGCAGCGGCGGCGGGCGCGGGATCGAAGCCGTTTGCGGCGACGACATCCAGCCAGAACGTCGCCTGCCCGGCCGGGCGGATCCGCGGCTGGAAGCCCTTGCCCTGCAGCTCGACGAGGCGCCGTTGCGCGCCATCCTGCGATCCGAAATGACCCAGCGCGACGCCACCGGCATCGGCGCCATCGCGGATCGCGAACATGTCCTTGATGCCGGCGGCCTTGAGCCGTTCCAGCATGGCGGAACCCGTGCTATCCGTGGCCGGGAGGATCACGTCGTAGCCACGCCCGGCTTGCGCGACCTGGCGGGCATCGACGCGGATCGCCTGCGACCGCAGCTGCTGTTTTGCCTGCTCGGTCGTCGCGGCGTCGGTGAACGGTCCGAAGCTGGCACACACCGCATCGGCGGGAATGACGGGAGGCGCCGCTTCCGTCGCTGCGTGCGCGGCATCGGCCAGCTTCAATGCCGGAATCGTACTTGTCGTCGCGGACGCAGCCAACGCAGGGTCGCGATGGAACAGCCACCACGCCGCGGCGCTGAGGTTGAGCATGACGAGGACGACGAGCAACAGGCGAACGATCATGGCGTCATTATGCAATGCGTCATGCAATGCCGGCCCAACGCGCCCAATGCGCGAGCCCCGCCAGCACCAGGTCCGCGCGGACTTCGGCGGCGGGCAGCAGAGGCAACAACGCCCGTGCGCCACCGCCATGCACCAGCAAGCGCGGCGCATTGCCCAATTGTTCGCCGGCGATCGCAAGACTGCGCTCGACCAGCGCCAATGCCGCACCATCGCAACCAGAAGCGAGCGCATCGATGGTGTCGTCGGCGAATTCGACGTAGCGACCGCCATCCACCGGCAGCGCCGACGAACGCGAGGCCAGCATTTCGCGCATCAGGGTCGGCGACGGCGCGATGCGCCCGCCGAGATGCCGACCATCGGCGCGCAACAGGTCGATGGTGAGCGCGGTTCCGACACCGACCAACAAAGTGTCGCGACCTTCATCGGCGATCGCCAGCAACGACAAGAAGCGATCGACGCCGAGGCGTGCCGGCACCGGATAGGCGATCTTCAGTCCCGCGCATTCGGGCAATGTCCGCGCCAGGTGGACGCGCCGGAAGCGTTCCGACAACCGCTGCAGCAACGCGACGCGCGCAGCCTCGGGCGCCACCGACGATACCAGCGCGACTTCTCCGCGCACGTCGTCCGGCAATGCCAGCGTTTCCGCTTCGTGCGGCAACGCCAAGGCCTCGCCCGCGCCTGCAAGTGGCGCACATTTCAGCCGGGTGTTGCCGAGATCGAACACCCACGCACTCATGCCGTCGTCCTGCGCACGCTGACTTCCCCGGAATGCACGGTCGATTCGCTGCCGTCGCCGCGACGCACGCGCAAACCGCCATCGCTCGCCAGTCCCAGCGCATGCATCGCGTGCACGCCATCGGCCGCATGCACGTCGATGGCATGGCCGGCAAGCACGTCCAGCGCGCGATAGCGTTCGAGGAACGGCGACAGCCCCTCCGTGTCGAAGGTATCGAGCGCGCGGATCAGATGTTCCAGGACCGCCGCGGCGACCCGCGACCGTTGCAACGTCACGTCCGGATTCGCGGATGCGAGATCGATCCACGGCTGGCCAATGTCCTTGGCCATCGTCGCCGGCATCCGCACGTTGATGCCGATGCCGATCACCGCCTGCACGGGGCCGCCGTGTTCGCCGCCACCTTCCACCAGGATGCCGCCCAGCTTGCGGCCATCGACCAGCAAATCGTTCGGCCACTTCAAGCCGACCGCGATCCCCTGGAGATCACGCAGCGCTTCGGCGACGGCGACACCCGCAACCAGGCTCAACCCGCCCAGCCGCGCCAGTCCGCCCTCGAAACGCCGCAAGACCGAGAGATAGAGATGCGCCGCCAACGGCGACACCCAGGTCCGGCCACGACGACCGCGCCCGGCTGTCTGCTGTTCGGCCAGCAAGGCGGCAACGCCGACCTCGGGCGCCCGGCGGGCCAGCAGCGCGCTGTTGGTCGAATCGATGCGCCACACCACATCAAGCACTTGCAGCTGGGGGCGCAGGTCCGGGGACACCGCCGCCCGGATCTCCTCCACATCCAGCAGGTCGAGCGGCGCCTCCAGCCAGTAGCCACGGCCACGGTCGGCGCCAATGGCGAGCCCCGCCTTGCGCAGGGCCTGAATGCGCTTGCCGATCGCCGCCCGGGTCTGGCCGGCGCGGGCTGCCAGCTCCGCTCCGGAGACCGGATGCGGGCCAAGGCAGTGCAGCAGGCTGCGGTCGTCGAGGGGGGTGCCGTCCATCCCGGCATTATCCGGGGAAACCGGGTATAGTCGCGATTCCGCCGTGCACCGGACGCTCCATGAAGAAGCGCCTCCTGCTCGCTCTCGCCCTACTGTCCTGCAGCGCTTCCGCGTTTGCAGCGGCTGCGCGCACCAGCGGCGATAACGTCTGTGTTCCGCACCAGGATGACGACTGCGACGCCAGCAGCGGCAGCGCCACGCCACCGGGCTCGCGGACATCGAACGTGCCGGCCACCGCCACGACCTCGCCACGGACTCCCGTGCCGCAGCGCCGCAATCGCACCGATGGCAGCGTCCGCAACGGCACGATGCGGTTCCAGAGCTACCTGCCCGGGATGTTCCGCTGATTCGTTGAATCAGTTCGGCGGCGGCAACAACGCCTCGAAGCGCGCACCACCCATTTCCGCGGAATCGCCCACTTCCAGTTCGCCGCCGTAATTGGCGAGGATGTCCTGCACGATCGACAGGCCGATGCCGTGGCCTTGCACGCGCTCGTCGCCGCGCACGCCGCGCTGCAACACTTCCATCACCTGCGCCTTCGGCACGCCCGGACCGTCGTCCTCGACGGCGATACGCAGACCGGCGCGGCGCGAACCGGGCACCTGGCGTGGCGCGACCGTCAGCAGCACGCGCGAGCGCGCCCATTTGAAGGCGTTCTCCAGCAGATTGCCGAGCAGTTCCTGGAGATCGCCGACCTCGCCGTGGAAGCGCGCTTCCGGTGCGATCTCGAATTCGCAGAACACGCCCTTGGCCGCGTAGATCTTCTCCAGCCCGGTGACGATCCCCTCGGCATACGACTCGATGGCGATCGGCGCGGCGTAAAGCTTGTGGCCGGTGGAACGCGCGCGTCCCAGCTGGTAGCCGACGATGTCGTTCATGCGCCGCAATTGGGTGTCGAGTTCGCTGCGCAATTCCGCATCGGGTCCCTGGCTGTCGAGCTGCGAGCGCAAGACCGCCAGCGGCGTCTTCAGGCTGTGCGCGAGATCGGACATGACGTCGCGCTGGCGATCGAGGTGGCGGCGTTCACTGTCGATCAGCGCATTGATGCTTTCGGTCAGCGGCGTGAGTTCGCGCGGATGCGCACCGCTCATCTTGGTCGCCATGCCTTCCTTGACGCGATCGAGCTCGGTGATCACGCGCTTGAGCGGCGCCAGGCTCCACCACAGCGTCACCATCTGCAGCAGCACCAGCAGCAGCCCCGCCAGCGCCAGGTTGTTCCACAACGCCGTGCGGAATTGATTCATCTGCATCGTGAACGGCCGCATGTCCTCCATCACGTAGATGGTGTACGGCACCGGCGGCTTGTTGCCTTCCGACCACGCGAAACCACGCCCGTAGACATAGACCGCACTGCCGAAACCCGCGGAATCGCGCAGCGCCACCGGCCCGCTGAAGGTTTCCACGTTGGGTTCGAGCAACGGCGGCAACGGCAGCTGCGGCCCGTAAACCGCCGACTGCGATTGCCAGCGTCCGTTGCGCTGGACGATCTGCGCGTAGAGACCGCTGGCGGGAAGATCGAGGCGTGGATCGGGTGTGATCGCCGGCGGCACCAAGGCGTTGGTGACGTCGAAATCGGTGCGCGCGGCATAGGTCAGCGCGTAATTCGACAGACGTATGCGCATGTTTTCCTGCGCGGTCTGTTCGAAAGCACGGTCAAGCGCAACGCCGGCCAGAGCAAGGAACGCCGCAAGGCCAATCGTGCTGACCAGCAATTGCCGGCGCAGCAGCGATCGCGGTTTCCAGAACTGCGCGCTCATGCGCGAACGGCCACCGCGATCATGCCGTGACGACGATCAGGTGTCGGCGTTGCGCGGAATCGCGAAGCGGTAACCGCGGCCGCGCACGGTCTCGATCGGCTTGAGCGTGCCGTCGGCATCGAGCTTCTTGCGCAGGCGCCCGATGAACACTTCCAGCACGTTGGAGTCGCGATCGAAATCCTGCTGGTAGATGTGCTCGGTGAGATCAGCCTTCGAGACCAGTTCGCCGGCATGCATCATCAGGTATTCCAGCACCTTGTATTCGTAGCTGGTGAGGTCGATGTTCTGGCCGTTCACCGCCACCGTCTGCGCGGCGAGATCGAGCATGACCGGACCGCATTCCAGCGACGGCTTGCTCCAGCCCGCGGCACGACGCACCAGCGCGTTGAGGCGCGCCAGCAATTCTTCGACGTGGAACGGCTTGACCAGGTAATCGTCGGCGCCCTGCTTCAAGCCATCGACCTTGTCCTGCCAGCTGGAACGCGCAGTCAGGATCAGGATCGGGAATTGCTTGCCATCGTCGCGCAATGCACGAATCAGTTCCATGCCCGACATCTTGGGCAGCCCGAGATCGATGATCGCGACATCGAACGGAACCTCGCGGCCCATGTACAGGCCTTCCTCGCCGTCCTGCGCGGCATCCACGGCGAAGCCTTCGCGCTTCAGGCGTGCTGCCAAGGTCTCACGCAACGGCGCTTCGTCTTCAACCAGCAGAATTCTCATCGTTCACTCCCTGTAGGCGGATGACGGGCATCCACACGCATTCACTTTCTCATTCAGGATGTCGTGGCGATGTAAACGCGCCCGCTCAGAATCCCGGCGAAACCGTCATGACGCGGACCATGCCGTCCGCGCCCATGACCTTGATCCTGCACTGTACACGCCCGCCGAAATCCAGCGCCTGGACGTTGAGGACCTGGTCCCCGGGAGACAGGGACATGATGCGGCCGCAATCGCTGGCACTGGGCCGGGGCCGCATGCTGGCTTCCATCGATGGCGCATTGCGAGGATCGCGTCCCTGGGGACCGGACGCCTGCGGCGGCAGTGGCGCGTCGTTGCGTCCCCCATGCGGCGGCGGTGGCCAACCTCCGCCATTGCCGCCACGATGCTGCGCCCACGCCGGCGTGCTGCCGATGGCCAAGGCCATCAGCGATGCAAACAGGGGGAGCCAACGGGGACGGGACATGACGCAGAAGCACCGACGCATTCAGGAGTCGTGCCAGCATGGGTCCCCGGCGGTGAATTCGTCCTTAATGATTTAACGCTATCTGAACACTTCTGCGACGTTGATTGCAGAAGTTCAGATTCGGGCGATCACGTTCCGTCGCGACCGCCCCTGCCCGGCTTCAGGCCGCCTGCAAGTTCGCCTGCTCGACGGCGGCGACCAGGGACGCCACGCCGGCACGCAGCGCCTCGAGGGTCTCTTCCGGCAACGCCTTGTCGGCGCCGAGGAATTCGTGGCTGGAACCCAGGCCGATGGTGTCGTCGATCGGCTTGGCGCCGGCGACGCCGAGTGCGCGCACGGCGTCACCACGCGCCCACTTCGCCGCGTATGGCGACATCGACGCGCCGACGACCAGGGCAGGCATGCCGACCAGCGAACCGCGGCCGTAAGGACGCGAAGCCCAGTCGATGGCGTTCTTCAGGCCGCCCGGCAGCGAACCGTTGTACTCGGGAGTGGCGACGATCACGGCGTCAGCCGCGGCGATTTCCTGGCGCAGCTTCTGCACCGAGGCCGGGGTCTGGCCCTCGACGTCCAGCTCCTCGGAATAGAACGGGAGGGTGGAGAAATCGACATTGGCGACATGGCTGCCGGCCGGCAACAGGGCCGCAGTGGCCTCGGCCAGCTGGCGATTGTGGGAATCGGCGCGGAGGCTGCCGATCAGGGTGACAACGTTCATGGGAGTTCCTCGCTCGATGGGGTGGTCAATCGCTTGATTGTCAAGCTATTGACCATATTAACGGGGAAAGAGAGAATGTCAAGCGCTTGACTTCAGTCCGGTCTAGAATTCGATTCCATGAGCTCCCCCACTCACCCCGCCAAAGCGACACCCCTGCCTGGAGCCGCGCTGCCCGTGGCCGCCCTGCTGGGCGCCGCCAAGGAAGCGTTCGCCGCGGAGTTCGACGCCCGCATCAAGGCCAGCAATATGAGTGCGCTGTCGCTGGCGCATGCCCACAACGTGCTGCGCCATCTCGGCAACGGGCCGCTGCGCGCCAGTGCGATCACCGACCGCTGCGGCGTGACCAAGCAGGCGGTGAGCCAGCAGATCGCCCATCTCCAGCGCAGCGGCTTCGTGCGCGCCCTGCCCGACCCCGACGACCAGCGGGCGCGCCTGATCGAACTCACCGAATGCGGACGCGCCGCGCAGGTGATGGTGAAGCAATTGTTCGCCGACATCGAGCGCGACTGGACCAAACGCATCGGCAAGGAACAGATGGCGATCCTGCGCGAGGCGCTGGCGACCATCGGCGCCGATCACATGCCCGACAGCTGCAGCTGATTTCGCGCTTCAGGCGGCGAGCGGCCGCGACGTCACCGCCAGCGCTTCTTCCAGCAAGCCGATGCCGGCGTTCGCGCGCACCACGCCTTCGCTCAACACCTGGCGGAACATCCGTCCGCCCGGCTGTCCGTGGAACAGGCCAAGCACGTGGCGGGTGATGTGCTTGAGCGCGACGCCACGTTCGAGCTGGCGTTCAATGTAAGGGAAATACGCGCGCAGCAGCTCTTCGCGACCGCGCAGCTCGCCGCCGAACATCGCCACCTGCAAGCGATGCAGGGTGTAGGGATCGTGATAGGCCGCGCGCCCGAGCATCACGCCATCGACGTGATCGAGATGCGCCAGCGCGGCATCGACGTCTGTGATGCCGCCGTTCAACAGCACCGTCATGGCCGGACGTTCGCTTTTCAGGCGATAGGCCCAGTCGTAGCGCAGCGGCGGAACCTCGCGGTTTTCCTTCGGCGACAGTCCTTTCAACCAGGCGTTGCGCGCGTGCACGACGATGAAAGCCGAGCCGGCGGCGTCCATGCGATCGACGAAATCACGGAAAGCCGCATAGTCGTTGTCGTCGTCGACGCCGAGGCGGCACTTCACCGTCACCGGGAGTGCGCCGTCGACGGCATCCACCATCGCCCGCACGCAATCAGCGACCAATGCCGGCTCGCGCATCAGGCAGGCGCCGAAGCGACCGGCCTGCACGCGGTCGGATGGACAGCCACAGTTGAGGTTCACTTCGTCGAATCCGTGCTCGACGCAGATGCGCGCAGCCTGCGCCAGGAGCACGGGGTCGCTGCCGCCGAGCTGTATCGCAACCGGGTGCTCCGACGGATCCATCGCCAGCAGATGCGTGCGATCACCGTGGATCACCGCGTTGGCGTGCACCATCTCGGTATAGAGCAGCGCGTTCGGCGCCAGCACCCGATGGAAGGCCCGACAGTGCGTGTCGGTCCAGTCCATCATCGGTGCGACCGAGAGGCGGATGGCGTTGGCGGCGATCGAATGCATGGCGAATATTCTAATTTCCCGCCGGAGATAGCGACATCAGGGCCCTGGAAACCCGATCACCACGTCGTTCAGCGGCATTTGCAGGCGGCGCCGTCCCGCCGCCGTTTCTTTCCACGGCTCTCCCTGCCCGAACAATTGGGCTTCCGATTCCGGCCCGAAGAAATCAAAGCGCTCGAATACGTAGGGAATGCCTTCCGACCCTTCGAACGCCGCGGCATCGGACAGCTGGAAATGGAGATGCGGCGCCGCCGAATTGCCGGATTGCCCGAGTTGCGCCAGCAACTGTCCGCGACGCACGCGCTGACCCGGCTTGACCTGGACGCTGCCCTTGCGCAGATGGGCGTAGCTGGCGAACACGCCGGGGGAGATTTCCAGCACGACGTAGTTGCCGAAGAGTCCGTCCGCCGTCAACGACTCGGGCTCGGGTTGCGCAGTGAGCGGCGCATGTTCCTGTTCGCCGTCGCGACAGGCGCGCACGATGCCATCGGCGACAGCGAGCACGTCGGCGCCATAGCCGATCCAGTCCGAGTGGGCGGTCTTCTGGAGATCCTTCACGCCTCCACGCAGCGCATGGCCCGAGGCATCGACACCGACGAGATCCAGTGCGTAACGCTGGGGAATGGTGAGTGCGCCGTTGACCGCGACCAGGCTGCCCCAATGATGCGATTGCGCTGCTCCGGGGCCTTCGTGCGCCAGCCAGCGTCCTCCGCGCAATGGCGACCCCAGCGCCATCGGTTTCCGATCGGCCACGCGTATCGTCGCCCCATCGAGCGTGACGATCGCATGCTTGTCCGTCTCGAAATCGATGCGGTGGCGAAGACGATGCGGCAAGGCGGCATTCGCCGGAAGCGTGATCCACACGAAAACGACGAGTCGTTTTCCCGAGGCAATCGACACTTCGGCATTCTCCGCGGGCGTCGGCCGGACCTGCCTGGACAGCTGTTCGCGGTCCAGCACAAGCAGCGGTGTTTTCGAATCGTCCGCGTATACCTGCAAACCCGTTGGCTTCAGCGGCCCGGTATCGCCATAGAAATTGGTGACGTGCAGCTCGTAGGCCAAATGAAACGCACCGTCGGTTCCGGGGAACGCCGCAGGCGCAAACGGCACCCGCGCCTCCACGGGGGCAAGCGCCTGGCCGGCATGTGCGCGCGGGAAACAGCAGCACAGGACCAGCATCGCTGCAATGAAGAGATTGCGACTCATCGGTAGGGCTCTCCTGGTCAATCCGGTCGCGGGCGCTTGTGCAGGTCGCGGAGGATTTCGCGCGCGGCATTGCGTCCCGGCAGGCCGGTGACGCCGCCGCCGGGATGGCTGCCCGAACCGCACAGGTAGAGTCCGTCCAACGCACCACGATAGTTGGCCTGGCCGAGAAACGGGCGCGTGGTGAACATCTGGTCGGGACCGAGGGCGCCGTGGAAGATGTCGCCACCGATCAGGCCGAAGCGGCGTTCGAGATCGAGCGGCGACAACGCTTCGTAGCCGAGCACGCTGGCGCGGAAATTCGGCGCGTAATCGTTCACGGTGTCGATCATCAGCCTGGCGACGGTGTCGCGATGCATGTCCCAGCCGCCATCGACGTCCGGATGTACCTGTTGGCAGAACAGGCTGGCGACGTGCTGGCCTTTCGGCGCGAGGGTGTCGTCAAGAGTCGACGAGATCACCACTTCGACGATGGGCTTGCGGGCCCAGCCGGCATTGTGTTCCTTCGACTTGGCGTCGAAATAGGCCTGCTCGAAATACTGCAACGACGGCCCGATCAGGATGCCGCTCTGGTGGTGCGGCTGCAGGTTGCTGCCGGGGGCCGCGGTGAAATCGGGCAGTTCCGCCAGCGCGACGTTCATGCGGAAGGTGCCGGAACCGCAGCGATACGTCGCCACGCGATCGCGCAGGTCGGCATCGAGATGCTGCTGCGGCACGATGTCGCGGTAGAGCAGCTTCGGATTGAGGTTGGAGGCGACGATGCGCGCGCGATGTTCGCGCCCGTCCGCGGTGACCGCACCGACGACGCGACCGTTCTCCACCAGCACATGATCGACAGCGGCATCGGTGAGGATCTCGATGCCGCGCGCTTCGCATTCCTTGCGCATGGCCTGCGTGATCGCGCCCATGCCGCCAATCGCATGGCCCCAGGTGCCGGGCTTGCCGTTCACTTCGCCGAAGAGATGGTGCAGCAGCACGTAGGCGCTGCCCGGCGTGTACGGGCTGGCGAAATTGCCGACCACCGAATCCCAGCCGAGCACGGCCTTGATCGGATCGGATTCGAACCAGTGATCGAGCACTTCGCCCGCGGACTTGGTGAAGATGTCGAGCAGGTCGCGGCGACCGCGCAGGTCGAGCGGCGCCAGCTTCTTCGCCACCGTGTATGACTGCAGCCAATCGGCGAAGGCGATGCGATCGCCAACATTGGGCGGCGTGAGATGGATCAATTGCTTCAACACCGCGACCACGCGATCGATCATCTCGAGATAACCGTTCCAGCGTTCGGCATCGCGGGGCGACCACTTGGCGATCTCGCCTTCGCTCAACCCGCCACCGAGACGGAAGGCACGGCCATCGGGCAGCGGCAGGAAATTGGAGTACGGCCGCTCGACGACGCGCAGGCCGTGTTCGCGCAGGCGCAGGTCAGCGGCGACCTTGGGATTGAGCAGGCTGACGGTATAGCTCGCCACCGAATTGCGGAATCCGGGATGGAACTCCTCGGTCACCGCGGCGCCACCGACGATATGGCGACGCTCGAGCACGCGCACCTTCAAGCCGGCAGCGGCGAGATAGGCGGCGCAGACCAGGCCGTTGTGGCCACCGCCGAGGATCAGTGCATCAATCGCGTCCGCCATTCCCGTCCCGCAATTCCGATTGGAACGGCGAGCTTAGCGTGCCGGCACCGTATCGTCCCAACCACCACCGATCGCCTGGGTCAGCGTCACCGCCGCCTGCTGCTGTTGCACCACCGCCGCGATCGCCGAACGCCGCGCCGCCAGCGCGGTGTTCTGCGCGGTGACGACCGTCGTGTAATCCGCCATGCCGGCGAGGTACTGGTTCAAGGTCATTTGCTCGACCTTGTCCGCCGCTTCCGACGACGCCTTGAGGTTGGCCGCCTCGTCCGCGTAGCTGCGCAGGTCGACCAGTGCGTCCTCGGTCTGCTGCAATGCCGACAGCACCGTCTGCCGGTAGTTGGCGGCGCTCTGCTCGTACGATGCGCGGGCCTGGTCGACGCGCGCCGAACGCGCGCCCCAGTCGAGCAGCGTCATCGCGCCGGTGAGTCCCAGCGACCAGATCGCACTGCCGCCGCTGGCGAGATCGCCGAGCACCTGCGCGCTGCGGCCGGAGCTGGCCGACAGGCTGAGCGACGGGAACAACGCCGCGCGCTGCACGCCGATCGATGCATTGGCCGCCATCACCGAGCGTTCCGCCGCGGCGACATCGGGGCGGCGCTGCAGCAGGTCGGACGGCAGCGCCGCCGGGACCGCGGGCACGCGATCGTTCCATTGCTGCGCCACGAGCGTGAGATCGGCCGGCGCGCGTCCGCTCAACACCGCGACCGCGTGCTCCAGCGTGGCGCGTTGCCGCTGCATGTCGGTGGCCTGCGACTGCGCGTTGCGCAGCGTGGTCTCGGCCTGCAACACGTCCATGTGCGCGGCGACGCCGACCTTGTAGCGGTTCTGGGTGATGGTCAGCGCGCGCTGGTAGCCGGCGATGGTGCGCTGGTAGGCCGCGAGTTGCGCGTCCATGCCGCGCAGTTGCAGATAATCGCTGGCCAGCTGCGCATGGATGGCGAGCAAGGCGTTGCCGATGCTGGCGCGCGACGCCAGCATCGATGCGTTGTTCTGCGCCACCGCCGCGCGCAGGCCGCCGAAGAGATCGATCGTCCACGCGCCGCTGACCGTCGCGTTGGCGCGACGTCCGCTGCTGGTACTGGCGCTGCCGCCGCTCTTGCTGACGCCGACGCTGCCGGAAATGTCCGGCCACAGGCCGGCCCGCGATTCGCGCAACAGCGCGCGTTCGCCGTCATAGGCGGCAACCGCGGCGGCCACCGTCTGGTTGTGCGCGGTGGCATCGGCTTCCAGGCCATCAAGCACCGGATCGTTGAAGCCGCGCCACCATTCGCCGCGCGATTGCTCGTCGGCGGGCGCGACGGCGTGCCAGCCCGCGGGCGCTTCCTTGAATTCGGCGGGAATCTGCAGCGCGGGACGCTGGTAGGTCGGCACCAGGCTGCAACCTGCGGCGGCAACCACCAGTGCGGCAGCGAGTGCGGAACGAAGTGGACGGAGGGACATCATGCCGGCACCGGGTCATTGGAAGGGGGCGTGGACGACGCGTCCGACGGGCGCTTGCGACGCGCGCGCTGGAAACGGTCGAGCGCGAGATAGACCACGGGCGTGGTCAACAGGGTGATGAACTGGCTGGCAATGAGACCGCCAATGATCGTGATGCCGAGCGGACGACGCAGTTCGGAGCCATCGCCGAAGCCGATCGCCAGCGGCAACGCACCAAGACCGGCCGCGAGCGTGGTCATCAGGATCGGGCGGAAGCGCAGCAGCGCCGCTTCGCGGATCGCCGCCAACGGCTCCAGCCCGCGGCGTTCGCGCTCGATGGCGAAGTCGATCATCATGATCGCGTTCTTCTTGACGATGCCGATCAGCAGGATCACGCCGATCAATCCGATCAGGTCGAACTGCGTCTTCGTCAGCACCAGCGCCGCGGCGGCGCCGACGCCGGCGGCGGGCAAGGTCGACAGCACCGTCAACGGATGGATCAGGTTTTCGTAGAGGATGCCCAGCACCAGGTAGATGGTGACGATGGCGGCCAGCACCAGCAGCGGAATGGTGTTGGTGGTCTGCTGGAACACCTGCGCCGATCCCGCGAACTCGCCGCGCACGCCCAGCGGAAGGTTGAGGCTGGCCTGCACCTTGCGGATCTCGTCGCTGGCCTGCCCCAGCGTCACGCCGGTCGGCAGGTTGAAGCTGATCGTCGCGGCCGGCGCCGCATCCTGGTGGTTCACTTCCGCCGCCGCCGATTGCACGTGCCAGGTCGCGATCGAGGTCAGCGGCGTCATTCCCGGCGTGGCGATGCCGATGCTGCCGGCGGGCGCGGTCGATGTCGTCGTGCCCGTGCTGGCGGATGCATTGGCCGTTGTCGTCGGCAGCCAGATCAGGTGGAAGGCTTCCGGCGAACCCTGCGCTTCCTGCGCGACGCCCATCACCACGTGGTACTGGTTGACGTCGCTGTAGAGCGTCGCCACCTGGCGCTGGCCGAAGGCGTTGTAGAGGATCGAGTCGATCGAACTGCTGCTCAGGCCCAAGCGTGACGCGGCGGCGTGATCGATGTCGAGATAGGCGGCGAGCGCGCTGTTGTTGCGATCGACATCGACGTCGGTGACGACCGGATCGCGCTTCAACGCCGCGGTGAGTTTGTCGGCGGACTGGGCCAGTGCGTCGGGATCGTCACCCTTCAACGTGTACTGGTAGGTGGAATTCGAACTGCGGCCACCGACGCGCATGTCCTGCACCGGATTGAGGAACAGGGTTGCGCCGGTGATGCGCGCGAGCTGCGGGCGCAGGCGCTGGATCACTTCCTGGCTCGACGGTCGCTGGCCACGCGGTTTTTCGGTGGCGAAGAGGAAACCGCCGCCGGCGCGCGAGCCACCGGTGAAGGCGATGACATTCTCGATCGCCGGATCCTTGCGCAGGATGTCGACCAGCTGGTGCAATTTCTCGCCGCTCTGCACGAAGGACACCGACTGGTCCATGCGCAGGCCGCCATTGAGCGAGCCGGTGTCCTGCTCGGGGAAGAAGCCCTTGGGCACGACCACCATCAGGTAGACGTTGAGCACCGCGGCCCCGAGCAACAGGAACAACACCGCGCCGCGATTGGCCAATGCCCAGTCGAGGCTGCGCTCGTAGCGCGCCCGCATTCCCGTCACCGCGCGTTCCGCCAGCGCCGCGAGGCGGCCACCGATCGACGTCCGCGCCGACGCATGCGAATGGCGCTCGCGCAGCAAGGTCGCCGCGATCATCGGCGTGGTGGTGAGCGACAGCAGCATCGAGATCATCACCGCGACCGTCATCGTCACCGCGAATTCGCGGAACAGGCGACCGATCAATCCACCCATGAACAGCAGCGGGATGAACACCGCGACCAGGCTGATGCTGATCGCCATCACCGTGAAGCCGACTTCGCGCGCGCCCAGCAGCGCCGCCTGCATCCGCCCCATGCCCTGTTCGATGTGACGGTTGATGTTCTCCAGCACCACGATGGCGTCGTCGACGACGAAGCCGGTGGCGATGGTCAGCGCCATCAGCGACAGGTTGTCGAGCGAGAAGCCGAGCAGGTACATCACCCCGAGCGTGCCGAGGATCGACACCACCACCGCGACCGCCGGCACCACCGTCGCCCGCCACGACTGCAGGAACGCGCTCACCACCAGCACCACGAGGATGGTCGCGATCAGCAGCGTCAGCTCGACATCGCGCAACGAGGCGCGGATGGTGGTGGTGCGATCGGAGGCGATGTTGATCTTGATGTCGTCGGGAATGCGCTGGCTCAGCGTGGGCAGCACCTTCTTCACCGCATCGACGGTGGCGATGATGTTGGCGCCGGGCTGGCGGGTGAGGATCACCATCACCGCGCGCTGGCCATTGAACAGGCCCATCGTGCGCTGGTTCTCGGGACCGTCGTAGACGTGGGCGACATCGCCGAGATGGACGTTGGTGCCGTTGCGCGACACCACCACGACCTTGGCGAAATCCGCCGCGGAACGGCTCGGCGCACTGGTGTAGAGCTGGTAGGCGTTGCCACCATCCTCGACCACGCCCTTGGGTCGGTTGGCATTGGTCGCCGTGACCGCGGTGCGCACCGTGTCGAGGCTGATGCCGGCATCGGCGAGCTTCTTGGGATCGAGATCGATGCGCACGCCCGGCAGCGCGCCGCCGCCGAGTTCGACCTGGCCCACGCCCGGCACCTGCGACAACGCCTGCTGCACCACCGTCGACACCGAGTCGTAGATCGCATCGGGCGCGCGCGTGTCCGAGGTCAGCGCCAGGATCATGATCGGCGCGTCTGCGGGATTCACCTTGTTGTAGGTCGGATTGCTCTTGAGCGCCGCCGGCAGGTCGACGCGCGCGGCATTGATCGCCGCCTGCACGTCGCGCGCGGCGCCATCGACATTGCGGCTGAGGTCGAATTGCAGGTTGATGCGGGTCGAACCGATGCCCGACGACGAGGTCATCTGGGTGACGCCGGCGATCGTCGCGAGGCGATGCTCCAGCGGCGACGCCACGCTGCTCGCCATCGTGGTCGGACTCGCGCCCGGCATGCTCGCCGACACGCTGATGGTCGGATAGTCGACCTGGGGCAGTGGCGCCACCGGCAGCACGAAGTAGGCGGCGACGCCCGACAACGCGATACCGATCGTCAGCAGCAAGGTGCCGATCGGACGCCGGATGAACGGCGCCGACAGATTCATGTCGCGGCCTCTTGTGCCGCGCGCGCTTCGATGCGTTCGCGGCGACGCTTGGCCAGCGCTTCGAAGGCGAGATAGATCACCGGCGTGGTGAACAACGTCAGCGCCTGGCTCATGATCAGGCCGCCGGCCACCGCGATACCGAGCGGACGCCGCAGCTCCGCGCCCATGCCGCCACCGAAGATCAGCGGCAACGCGGCGAACAAGGCCGCGAACGTCGTCATCATGATCGGGCGGAAGCGCAGCGCAGCCGCTTCGCGGATGGCGTCGAGTGGTGGCTTGCCTTCGTCGCGCTGCGCGGCGATCGCGAAGTCGATCATCATGATCGCGTTCTTCTTGACGATGCCGATCAACAAGACGATGCCGATGATGCCGATCACGCCGAGGTCGCTGCCGGTCAGCAACAGCGCCAGCAACGCACCGAGGCCAGCCGATGGCAAGGTCGAGAGAATCGTGATGGGATGGATGTAGCTCTCGTAGAGCACGCCGAGCACGATGTAGACGCAGACGATGGCAGCGAGGATCAACCAGCCTTCGTTGGCCAGCGACGCGCGGAATGCGTTGGATGCACCGAGGAATTGCGTGCTGATGCCGGCCGGCATGCCGATCTTCGCTTCGGTCGCGGTGATCGCGTCCACCGCCTTGCCCAGCGACACGCCCGGCGCAAGATCGAAGCCGACGATCGATGCCGGGAACTGCTGCGCGCGCATCACCGCCAACGAGGAATTGCCGGTGGCGATGGTCGCGATCGACGACAGCGGGATGCTGGTCCCGCCACTGCCGGCGACGTAGACCTTCTGCAAGGCTTCCGGGCCGACCAGCATGTTCGGCATCGCCTCGAGGATCACGCGGTACTGCGTCGACGGCGTGAAGATGGTCGAGATGATGCGCTGGCCGAAGGCGTCGTAGAGCGCGGCATCGACCGCTGCGGCCGTCACCCCGACGCGCGCGGCGGCATCGCGATCGACGTTGACGGTGACCGAATTGCCTTCCATCTGCACGTCGCTGACCGGATTGCGCAATTCCGGCACCGACTGCAGCGCGCGCACCAGGTCGAGGCTGGCGCTGTTCACTTCCGCCTGGGTCGCGCCCTGCAGCGCGAAGCGATATTGCGTCGGCCCGTTCTCGGCATCGATGGTCAGGTCCTGCACCGGACGCAGGTAGAACGTGACGCCAGGGATCTTGTCGTGCACGACAGCGAGCAGGCGCGCCATCGTCTCGTCCTGATGATCCTTGCGCTCGTCCTTCGGCTTGAGATTGATCAGCATCCGACCCTGGTTGAGCGTGATGTTCTGGCCGTCGACGCCGATGTTGGAGCTCAGCGATTCGACGTCGCCATCCTTCAGCACCTCGTCGGCGACCTGCTGCTGCAACTCGGCCATGCGCGCGAACGACACGCCCTGCCCGGCCACCACCGTCGCCTGCAACTGTCCGGTGTCCTGTTCGGGGAACAGGCCCTTGGGAATCAGCCAGAACAACAGGCCGGTGAGCACCAGCGTCGCCGCGAACAGCATCAGCATCAGGCGGCTGCGCGCGATCACGCCATCGAGCGTGCGCGCATACCAGGCACCAACGCGATCGATCAGGTGCAGCGAGGAACGCACGAACTTCGGCGCCTGCTCTTCGTGGTTGCCCGGCTTCAACCAGCGCGCGGCCAGCATCGGCACCAAGGTCAGCGACACCACCGCGGAAATCAGGATGGTCACCGCCAGCGAGATCGCGAACTCGCGGAACAGGCGACCGACCACGTCGCCCATGAACAGCAGCGGGATCAGCACCGCGACCAGGCTGATGGTCAGCGAGATGATGGTGAAGCCAATCTCGCGCGAGCCCTTGAGCGCGGCTTCCATCGGCGAATCGCCATTCTCGACGTGGCGCGAGATGTTCTCGATCACCACGATGGCGTCGTCGACCACGAAACCACTGGCAATCGTCAGCGCCATCAGCGTGAGGTTGTTGAGCGAGAAGCCAAGGAAATACATCGCGGCGAAACTGCCAACCAGCGACAACGGCACCGAGATCGCGGCGATCAGCGTCGCCTGCGGCGAACCGAGGAACAGGAAGATCGCGATCACCACCAGCACGACGGCGAGCACCAGTTCGAACTCGACATCGGCGACCGAGGCGCGGATGCCGGTGGTGCGGTCGGCCAGCACCTTGACGTGGACGTCTTCCGGCAGGGTCTGCTCGAGATCGGGCAGCGCCTTCTGGATCGCGTCGACCGTCGCGATGACATTCGCGCCGGGCTGGCGCTGGATATCGACGATGATGCCGGGCTGGCGATTCATCCACGCGCCGATGCGGGCGTTCTCCGAGGCATCGACCACGCTGGCGACATCGGACAGGCGCACCGCCGCGCCGCCGTTGTAGCCGACGATCAGCGTCTTGTAATCGTCGACCGTCGAGAGCTGGTCATTGGCATCGATCGACCAGCTGCGGGTCGGTCCGTCGAAACTGCCCTTGGCGCCATTGGCGTTCGCCGAGGAAATCGCCGTGCGGATGTTCTCCAGCGTCAGTCCTTGCGCCGCGAGCGCCGGGACGTTGGCCTGGATGCGCACCGCCGGGCGCTGGCCCGCCGACATCGACACGAGGCCGACGCCGGATACCTGCGCGAGCTTGTTGGCGACGCGCTGCGACACCAGGTTCTGCACGTCGGACAAGGTGCGCGTCTTCGACGTCACCGCGATCGTCATGATCGGCGCGTCGGCGGGATTGACCTTGGCGTACACCGGTGGCGCCGGCAGATCGCTCGGCAGCATCGTCGCCGCGGCGTTCATCGACGCCTGCACTTCCTGCTCGGCGACATCCAATGGCAGGTTGAGGTTAAACTGCAAGGTGATGATGCTTGCGCCGCCCGACGACACCGATGACATCCGCGTCAATCCCGTCATCTGCCCGAACTGACGCTCCAGCGGCGCAGTCACCGTCATCGCCATCACGTCGGGACTGGCGCCCGGATACAGCGTGCTGACCTGGATGGTCGGGTAATCGACTTCCGGCAGCGCCGACAACGGCAGCATGCGCAGGGCGATGATGCCGGCGAGCAGGATCGCCAGCATGAACAACGACGTCGCCACCGGCCGCTCGATGAACGGTCGCGACGGATTGTTCGCGTGCGACTGCGAGATCGCGTCGCCCGGCGGCGGAGTGTCGATGTCGCTCACGGCGATGTCGTCGCCTGGCGCTGTCCACCACCTTGCGTGTCCCCTTGCGCAGCATTGCGACGACGATGCTGGCCACCGCCATTCGCGCCCTGCGTCGCGCCGGCGCCGCTGGTATCCGCCAGCGTCACCTTCGATCCGTCATCGATGCGGTCGGCGCCTTCGGTGATCACCGTCTCGCCGCCGTTCAGTCCCTTGGCGATCACGATCTTGTCGCCGACCGTCGCGCCTGTCTTCACGTTCACCAGCTTCGCGGTTTCGTCGGATTGCAGGGTGAACACGAAACTGCCATTGGGTCCGTAACGCACCGCACTCACCGGCACCACGACCGCCTGGTCGGCGGTGCCGACCTGCAGGCGGATGTTCACGAATTGGCTCGGGAACAACGCGCCATCGTGATTCTCGAAACGCGCCTTGGCTTTCAGCGTGCCGGTGGTCGAATCGATCACGTTGTTGAGGGTGAGGAAGCTGCCCTGCGCGAGTTCGTTCTTGCCCGACTGGTCGAGCGCGACCGCCGGCAACGTGCCACTGCGGCTGGCTTCGCGCACCTGGCCGATCTGCGCCTGCGGCAGCGAGAACTCGACATCGATCGGCGATTCCACCGTCACGATCGCGACACCGTTGGCATCGCCCGGCGACACGTAATTGCCGATGTCGGCCTGGCGCAAACCGACGCGTCCGCTCACTGGCGCCCGCAGCGTGGTGTAACCGAGATTGATCTGCGCCGTGCCCGCTGCCGCCTTGTCGGCCTGCACGGTGCCTTCAAGCTGCTTCACCAGCGCGGCTTGGGTATCGACCTGCTGCTTGGCGATCGAATCCTGTGCCAGCAGCGTCTGGTAACGCTTCAGGTCCATGCGCGCGACCGCGAGTTGCGCGGTGTCGCGCGCCAGCGTGCCCTGCGCCTGCGCCACGGCCTGCGACGTCGGACCGGAATCGACCTGCGCCAGTGCCTGGCCCTTGCTGACCAACTGGCCTTCCTTGAAATAGATCGCCTTGAGCACGCCGGAGATCTGGCTGCGCACCGTCGCCGTGACTGTCGGTTGCACCGTGCCGATCGCACTGATGGTCAGCGGCACATCGGTCTGCTCGACCTTGGCCGTGCCGACCGTCGCCGATGGCCGTCCGCGCCCGCTGCGACCACCACCCGTTGCGGCAGCACTGCGTTGACCACTCCGACTGCCAGCTGAACCTTGTCGCCCCTGTCCTTGTCCCTGTGCATCGCCGCTGCCGCGGCCGAAGAACCACCACGCCGCCAATCCGACCAAGGCGAGGATCACGATCACCAGGATCGCATTGCGGCGCGAATTCGGGGATTTCTGCGGAAGACGCGGGCCGCCGGTTCTGGACGGGGCGGAGGAAGGATTTGAATCTGACATGCGCAGGATTCCGCACGGAATTGGAACGATGCTAAATCAACGCGCATGAATGCGTCACGTTGACCATGACTTACGGCACGGGCATGTCGGACGACAAACAAAAACCCCGCATTTCTGCGGGGTTTTCATCTCAGGGATGTCCGGAGGCGCGATTGAACAACGCCGTGCGCAACATCGGCGTCCCATCCGGTTTGAAATATGCCTCGGTTTCGGTCAGGACCTTGCCGTCCGCACTCACGGAATACACCCGTGTCGACCTCGGGATGCCCTGGTAGACGAATTGCATCACCAACACGTTCGGTGCGGGCATCTTCGCGGCGATGACATCGACCCAGTAATTGCCGATGGCACGGCCGGGCGTGCCATCGAGGGACAACATGGATTCTCCCTGCATCTTGTTGCCACCCTGGTCGACGATGTCGACATGGGTCGCCCATTTGCCATCGGGCGCCGTGGCGAAATCGAGGGTGACGCTCTTCGGTCGCGCCTCCGGTGGCGCCAGCAGGCTGTTGGTGTCCAACACCCAATGACCGGCCAGCGGCGATCCGGCAGCCGGCGCGGCATGTGCAGGTGCGCTGTGGAGAACGATTGCGGCCAACAGCGCCATCAATGTCGCTTTCATGCGGACTCCTCGCGAGATCAGGACTTCAAAGGCTTCCTGCCGGAAATCGAAATTCCTGGCGGCACCATATCATCCCTCGCGATATTCAAAGATCCTTCAGCGCGCCCTGCAGCTTCTCCTTGGCCATCGGATTGGTCTCGATCGGGATCAGCGCCTGCAACAGGTCCTTCTGCGCGACCTCCAGCGCCTTGTTGGTGGAAACGGCATGGTCCGGCACGACACCGACGCCTTCCCAGTCCTTGCCCGTGACCGCATTGGTCGGCCGGAAGGTCGGCACGAACATCATGAAATGCGTGCCCAGGCGCTGCGGACTGCCGCCATTCGCCGCGCCCGCGGTGGTCTCGCCGACGATCACCGCCCGGTGGTTCGCCTGCAATGCGTAGGCGAAATCCTCGCAGCCGGAGATCGTTTCGGGGCTGGTGAGCAGGTAAAGCTTGCGCTGGACACCGTAGCGCGGCCCGGTCACATCGCCCGTCCAGCGTTTTTCCGTGCTGTTGGTATAGCGCTCGTAGACGTCATTGAGATGGGTCGGAACGTCGTAGAGATAACTGGCCGCCTGCAGCACCGCGTCCGGATCGCCACCGTGGCAGCGACGCAGATCGATGATCAATCCCTTGGTCTCGGCGACCAGCCCCATCGCGGCGGCAATGCGCGAAGTCGCCACCTGCGGGCGCGCGAACATCCGGATCTCGATGTAACCCAGGTTGCCCGGCAGGCGGCGCACGGAATCCACCCCACCATTCATCCAGCGCATTTCGAACAATTCCTGCGCTCGCTCCTCCGCGGACGGCTCGCCGTTTCCGGTTTCGGGAACCGCCGCCTCGAAATAACGCACTTCCATGTGCTTGTCGTGCGACAACTCCGAGAGTTCATCGGTGAGCTTGTGTGCAAAGGCATCGGCGCTGGTGATGCTGTCGTAACGTCCGGCCTGCAGCCGCTTGCGCAATTCGGCGGCGATCGTCGCGCCCTTGTCGGCATAGACATAACGCGCTTGCAGCAGCGCGGCGGCATGCTCGATCGCTTCTTTCCGCGCGGCGGCGTCGATGGCCATGTCCTTTTGCGGCGGCCCGTCGCCGGGCTTTTGCGCTGCCAGTGCGATCGCCACCGCTGCCGAAAGCGCCCCGACGGTGGCGATGCCGATCGCGAGGCGACGGGGTTTGAATATGCGGTTCAGTTCCATGGGTTCATGCCTGCAGGTCATCTGGATGGATGGCAGGCATCGTCCCGGGCAAATGTGGGGAAATTATGTGCGGTGCTATGCGGCCTGGATCTCGACGCAATAGCCGACGCCATAGACCGAGCGGATCAGCTCGAGGTCGGGAGCGATCTGCTGCAACTTGCGGCGCAGGTTCTTGATGTGGGTATCGATGGCGCGATCGCTGACATCCAGTCGGTCCTGGCTCAGGCAGTCGAGCAGCTGCGCACGCGAATGGATGACCCCGGGACGACGCGCCATCGCCGCCAGCAACGAAAATTCTGCGCGCGTCAGTGCCAGGGATTCACCGCGCACGCGGGCGACATGCGCGGCCTCGTCGATTTCCAGCGGTCGCACGACCGCGCCGGGCTGCACCTGCACCCGGCGCAACACCGCCTTGATGCGGGCGATCAGTTCGCGCGGGCTGAAGGGCTTGCAGACGTAGTCGTCTGCACCCGCCTCCAATCCCAGCAGGCGATCGATTTCCTGCACCCGCGCCGTGACCATGATGATCGGCAGGTCGCAGGACTCGCGCACCGCCTTGCAAACCGACAGGCCATCGAGCCCAGGCAACATGAGATCGAGCACGAGCACGTCGATGCCACCACGCTGCACGCGTTCCACCGCGGCGACGCCATCGCCGACGATTTCCGCCGACCAGCCGGCGGCGATCGCATAGTCATGGACGATGCCTGCCAGATCGGTTTCGTCCTCGGCGATCAGGATGCGTGCCGGCATCTCAAGCCTCCAGCGGCAGGACGATGGTCGCCCGCAGGCCACCCAATGGCGACGCCGCGAACATCAACTGGCCATCGTGCGCTTCGACGATCTGGCGGCACAGCGCCAGGCCCAACCCGGATCCGCCCGTGCCCTGCGATCGCGTGCGCGATGCATCGACGCGGAAGAAGCGTTCACCCAGCCGCGGCAACGATTCCACCGGAACACCAGGCGCGCTGTCGTCGATATCCAGATGCAACGCCTTCCCGACCATGCGACCAGCGATTTCGATGCGGCCGCCGCCATCGGTATGGCGGCGGCTGTTCTCGAGCAGATTATCGATCACCTGGCGCAAGCGATCGGCATCGGCGGACACATCCGAACGCGCTGGCACATCGGTGAACGACACGGTCAACCCGGCTTCGCGGAAACGCGCAGCGAATGCCTGCGTCGCTTCCTCGACCAGCGGCCACACCGCGCACGAAGTTTTCCGCAGATCCAATCGCCCCGCATCCGCTTTCGCCAGCATGTGCAGGTCATCGACGATACGCACCAGCCCCTTGGTTTGCCGCGACATCAACTGGATGTGTTCCGGCGTAGCCGGCCGCACGCCATCGGCCAGCGCCTCGATCTGCGCCTGCAACACCGCCAGCGGCGTGCGCAGTTCATGCGAGGTATCGGCGACCCAGCGTCGCTGCTCCCCGCGCATCGCTTGCAGGCGCGCGGCAAGCTGGTTGAACGCCAGCGCCAACTCGCCCAGTTCATCGCTGCGGGTCGCATCCAGGCGCGTGTCGAATTCGCCGTTCTCCAGCCGGCGGGCACCGTTGACGAGGTCGCGAACCGGCTTGCGGATGCGCGCCGCCAGCAGCAGGGACACGGCAGCCATGGCCAGGATCGCGAACACCCCGAGCATGAGCAGATGTTCCTGCTGGTCCATCAGGAAGGCCACTGCCAACTCGTCTTCGGCGTTTGCGGGTGCCGCGATCTGCAGAGCGCCGATCGTCCGCCCCTGCACGCGCAATGGATGCACCCAGGTATTGACCGACGCGAACACGATGAGCGGTCGCGCCGGCCTGATGCCGGCCAGATAGCGATTGTTCTCGTCGAACAACGCGATGCGTTGCCCCAGCGTGGGGTTCGTCTTCGCTTCGGTCAGGGCATCGCGCAACCAGTATTTGCGCGCGGCCGCATCGGCGGGCAGGAAATCCCAGCCGCCCGCGACCAGGTAGCGTTCGCCGAGCCGATTCTCCAGCGGCTCCAGTTCGCGCCACTGCGCATCAAGCGAATACAGCCGCGCCGAAAAATTGTCCAACAGGGCCCAGCGCACCACTTCCAGGCCCACGATCGCCATCAGCAACGCCGCACCGAAGGTAGCGAGGAAAATGCGTTGGCTGATGGAGACCCTCATGCGGGAACTTGCGCCGGCGCGCGTCCGTCAGTTGTTCGGCCCCATCGTGTTCCCCACCTTGTAGGTCAGGGTCTTGATGCTGTTGTCCGGGTGCAGGATCAGCTCCAGCGTGTTGTAGCGATGGTTGTGGTTGTTGAAGCGGGCAGTCAACGCGTCCAGTTTTTGCCCGGCTTGCGCCTGTTTCTGCTCGACCTGCGCTTCTTCCGCCTTGATGTTTTCCACCTGCTTGCCCAGCCCGCTGTTCACCAAACCCACGCCGAGGTTGGCCTGGTTGGCGGCATCCTCGGCCTTCTTGAGCTTGGCCTCGTCATCGGCCAGGCGAGCCTGCAAGGTCTTCACCATGCTCTCGAGCTGATTTACGCGTTCCACCAGCGTCACGTCGCTTTGCGGAAGCTGCGCGAGATTCTTCGATACGGGCGCATGCGATTGCGCGAATGCCGGCATCGCAACGCCGGCGCATCCGAGGGTGATCGAAACCAACACAATCATCTTGATCGAAGGCATGTTCACGGACCGAACCTCGCTGGCTGGGAAGAAGGCGCACTATCGCAGAAAAGCCAATGCGCCGGATGCCGCACCCGCCCGGGTCGTGCCAAACAAAAACCCCCGCATCACTGCGGGGGTTTTTGGTGTCGCGAATGGCAAATGGACTTCTTAGAAATCCATGCCGCCCATGCCACCCATGCCTCCGGCGCCCGGCATCGCCGGTTCGTCCTTCTTCGGCGCCTCGGCAACCATCGCCTCGGTGGTGATCATCAGGCCGGCGATCGACGCGGCGTTCTGCAGCGCGGTGCGGGTCACCTTGGTCGGATCCAGGATGCCGGCTTCGACCATGTCGACGAACTCGCCGGTCGCGGCGTTGTAGCCGAAGTTGCCCGAACCGTCCTTCACCCTGTTGAGGATGACCGACGGCTCTTCACCGGCGTTGGTGACGATCTCGCGCAGCGGCGCTTCCATCGCGCGCATGGCGATCTCGATGCCGTGGGTCTGGTCTTCGTTGGCGCCCTTCAGGCCCTTGATCACGGACAGCGCGCGCACCAGCGCCACGCCGCCGCCGGGGACGATGCCTTCTTCCACCGCAGCGCGGGTGGCGTGCAGCGCATCTTCCACGCGCGCCTTCTTTTCCTTCATCTCGACTTCGGTCGCGGCACCGACCTTGATCACCGCAACGCCGCCGGCCAGCTTGGCCACGCGTTCCTGCAGCTTCTCGCGATCGTAATCGGACGAGGTCTCTTCGATCTGCGCCTTGATCTGCTTGATGCGCGCTTCGATGCCCGAGGTTTCGCCGGCGCCGTCGATGATCGTGGTGTTTTCCTTCGAGACCTGCACCTTCTTGGCGCGGCCGAGATCCTTGATGGTCGCCTTCTCGAGCGAGAGGCCGACTTCCTCGGAGATCACGGTGCCGCCGGTCAGGATGGCCATGTCTTCCAGCATCGCCTTGCGACGATCGCCGAAGCCCGGAGCCTTCACCGCGCAGACCTTGACGATGCCGCGGATGGTGTTGACCACCAGGGTCGCCAGCGCTTCGCCTTCCACTTCCTCCGCAACGATCAGCAGCGGCTTGCCGGCCTTGGCCACGCCTTCGAGGACGGGCAGCAGGTCGCGCACGCTGGAGATCTTCTTGTCGTGCAGGAGGATGTACGGATCATCCAGCTCGGCCGACATCGACTGCTGGTTGTTGATGAAGTACGGCGACAGGTAGCCGCGGTCGAACTGCATGCCCTCGACGACGTCGAGTTCGTTGTCCAGGCCCGAGCCTTCCTCAACGGTGATCACGCCTTCCTTGCCGACCTTCTTCATCGCGTCGGCGATGATGTTGCCGATCGATTCGTCCGAGTTGGCCGAGATCGTGCCGACCTGGGCGATCGCCTTGTCGTCGGTGGTCGGCTTGCTCATCTTCTTGAGCTCGGCGGTCGCGGCGGCGACAGCCTTGTCCATGCCGCGCTTCAGGTCCATCGGGTTCATGCCGGCGGCAACGCCCTTCATGCCCTCGCGGATCATCGCCTGCGCCAGCACGGTGGCGGTGGTGGTGCCGTCACCGGCGTTGTCGGAGGTCTTGGAAGCGACTTCCTTCACCATCTGCGCGCCCATGTTCTCGAACGCGTCGGCCAGTTCGATCTCCTTGGCGACGGACACGCCGTCCTTGGTGATCGTCGGCGCGCCGAAGCTCTTCTGCAGCACCACGTTGCGACCCTTCGGGCCGAGCGTCGCCTTCACGGCGTTGGCGAGCACGTTGACGCCGCGCACCATGCGCGAGCGGGCGTCCTCACCGAAACGAATGTCTTTTGCAGCCATGTGTGTAACTCCGAATTAATTTGATTTCTGGAACAACGAATCAGGCGAGGACGGCGAGGATGTCGTCTTCCTTCACGATCTTGTATTCGACGCCGTCGGCCTTGTAGGCGCTGCCGGAGTACTGGCCGTAGATCACCTTGTCGCCGACCTTGACGGTCATGGCGCGGGTCTGGCCGTTGTCGAACACCTTGCCGGAGCCAACTGCGACCACTTCACCCTTGGTCGGCTTTTCCTTGGCGGCGTCGGGAATGATGATTCCGCCGATGGAGGTTTCTTCGGCGTCGATCGGCTTGACGACCACGCGGTCGTAGAGCGGCTTGAGGTTCATGCGCAATCTCTTTAAGTAGTTGATTGGATGGAGAAAACTTGTCGATTTTAGCAGTCTGGCGAAGCGACTGCCAGAATCCCGGGCGCAATGAGCCGCGAACGGGCATGGCTTGGAGATGGGGCGGCGGCCCGGGGTTTCAAGGGGACGCCCCGGCATGTCTCGCGGACCGTCGATCACAGACGCCGGCGAAGCCCAACCCGTACCCTATGTATATGACCCCGCTCGTCTGTTTCAGCACCTGCCCCGACGCCGCCAGCGCCGACCGCATCGCCACCGCCCTGGTGGAGGAACGGCTGGCCGCCTGCGTCAACGTGCTGCCTGGCGTCCGCTCCACCTACCGCTGGCAGGGCCAGGTCCAGCGCGACGACGAGATCCTGCTCGTCATCAAGACCGGCGTCGACCGCCTCGACGCCCTGCGCGAACGGCTGGCCACACTCCATCCCTACGAACTCCCGGAATTGATCGCGGTCGAAGCGACGGGCGGACTGCCCGCCTATCTCGACTGGATCGCCACGGAAACCCGCGCCCCATGAAGCTCCTGTTCCGCCACCTCGCCACGCTGGCCGTCGGCCTGTCGCTGCTCCTGCCCGTCGCGGCGCAAACCGTCGACCCGAGCCAGCTGCCGCCCGTCGACAGCGTCTTCATCCCGAAAGCGAGCGCGCCCAGTCGCGACCACATCGAGGTGACGTGGACGATCGCCAAGGGCTATTACCTGTATCGCCATCGCATCGGCGTGCAGCCGCTGGGCGGATTCGAAGCCGGTGCGCTGCAACTGCCCGACGGCGCGAAACATCACGACGAATTCTTCGGCGACGTTCAGACCTATCGCGACAGCGTGACCGCGGTGCTGCCGGGCAAGGCCAGCGGCGACGCGGTGAGCCTGCGCATCAAATACCAGGGCTGCGCCGATGCCGGCGTCTGCTATCCGCCGCAGACCCGCACGCTGTCGGTGGTGTTGCCCGCCGCGAATGATGGTGCGGGAGATGCCGGATTCGCGGCCTTCGGCAAGAGCCTCGGTGGCGCACGCAATGACGCCGGCGGTGGATTGATCGGCGGGCAGGCCAACGCGCCGCTGCCGCCGGAACAGGCGTTCAAGTTCGAGGCGATCGCCGATGGCGGTTCCCGGCTGTTGCTGCGGGTGACGCCGGCGAAGGGCTATTACCTCTATCGCGACAAGCTCAAGCTGAAACTGTCGGGCGACCCCGGCATCAAGCTCGGCACGCCGCAGTTGCCGAAGGCGCAACCCCACCACGACGAACACTTCGGCGATGTCGCGGTGTACTTCGGCGAAGCGATGATCCCGGTGCCGCTGCAGCGCGCGCACGATCGCGCCGCCAACGTGACGCTCGATGCCGAATGGCAGGGCTGCCAGGATGGCGGCATCTGCTATCCGGTGATGCGCAACCGTTTCAATCTCGCGCTGCCCGCCGCCGCATCGACGCAGCAGACGAAGGCCGTGACGAGCGAACCCGTGCAGACGGCGATTTCCGCGGCGCCGACATCCGCCACTCCGGCTGAAACCGCGGCAGCGACGACTGCAGCAGTCGCCGCGACGGGCGCTGCATCGACGGTGCAGGCCACGACACCCGCGAACACCGCCACCGCACCCGTCAATCGCGTCGGGCTGATCGGCGCGTTGCTGTTTGCGCTGCTTGGCGGTGTCATCCTCAACCTGATGCCCTGCGTGCTACCGGTGCTGTCGCTCAAGGCGCTGTCGCTGGTGCAGGGCGGGCACAGTCGCGAACATGCCAAACGCCACGCAATCTTCTACACGCTGGGCATCCTCGCCGCGATGGCCGCGTTGTGGCTGGCCGTGGTGTTGCTGCAACGCGCAGGCCACGCCGCCGGCTGGGGCTTCTGGCTGCAATCGCCGCTGGTGGTCGCCGTGCTCGGGTTGCTGATGTTCGCGCTCGGACTGTCGCTGTCGGGCCTGTGGGCGTTGCCGGGATTCGCGCCGCAGCGCCTCGCCGCGGCATCGAACGTGGACAGCGCGCGCGGCGATTTCCTGACCGGCCTGCTGGCGGTGATGGTGGCGACACCATGCACCGGCCCCTTCATGGTGACCGCGCTTGCCTATGCCCTGACTGCACCTGCGGCTGCGACACTGCTGGTGTTCGTGATGCTCGGGCTCGGACTCGCGTTGCCGGTGCTGCTGATCGCCTACGTGCCGGCACTGGCGAAGCGCCTGCCGAAACCCGGTGCGTGGATGGATACGTTCAAGCAGGTGCTGGCGTTCCCGATGTACATCACCGCCGCATGGATGCTGTGGACGCTGGCCCACCAGCGTGGTGCCGATGTCGTCCTCGCCTGGGGCCTGGCGGCGATCGCGCTGACGTTCGCGCTGTGGGCGTGGTCGCGCGCGCGCTGGGGCAAGATCGCCGCGATCCTCGGCATCGCACTGTGCGGACTGGCGCTGGCGACGATCGCGCGGATGCCGACGCCAACCGCAACGTCTTCCCTCCCTGCGAATGCCGACAGCCGCGTGCAGCCATGGACCCCGCAACGCCTCGCCGAACTGCGCGTGCAGCACAAGGTCGTCTTCGTCAACATGACCGCCGACTGGTGCATCACCTGCAAGGTCAACGAGAAGGCGGTGTTCACCAGTGATGCCTTCAAGCAGTCGCTGGAGAAGCACGATGCGGTCTATCTGGTCGGTGACTTCACCAACGAGGACGCCGATATCGCCGCTTTCCTCAAGGCGCACAACGCGGTCGGCGTGCCGCTCTACGTGGTCTATCCGCGTTCCGGTGGCGATGGCGAACTGCTGCAAACGGTGCTGACCAACGGCATCGTCGACAACGCCCTGGCGCGCGCCGCGGCGAAATGAGCGTGCCCGCATGAAGCCGCGTTTCGGCACCATCGTCTCGCTGGCGGCGATCTTCGCCAGCCTGCTGCTGTTCGTGACGCTGGTGACCCAGGGCTTCGCACCGCTGTGGCGGACCAGCATCGGTCAGCACATGCTCAACCGCTGGCTGCAATTCCGCGCCCACGTGCCGGAGGGCGCGGTGATGGCGCGCAACGGCGAACCCTTGCCGAAGATGGAACTCCCCGACCTCCAGGGCGCGCGCATCCCGTTGCCTGCGGCCTATCTCGGCAAACCGCTGTTGATCAATGTCTGGGCAACCTGGTGCGGCCCCTGCCTGCACGAGATGCCGATGCTGGAGTCGCTGGCCAGCCGCGGCACCACCCGGGTGGTCGGCGTGGCCTGGGACGAGGCCGACGATGTCCGCGCCTTCGTGCAACGCCGGCCATTGGGCTATCCGGTGCTGCTGGCCGAACCGACCAAGGCCAACGCCACCCTGCTCGGTGATCCTTCAAGCGTGCTGCCCTACACCTTGCTGGTCGATGCCGGTGGACGCGTCGTTCGCCAGCATGTCGGACCGTTCCAGAGCGCCGATGAACTGGCGGAATGGGCAAGAATCGACTGACGCACCCACATCGCAACTCAAACAATCGTTTAAAATCGCCCATCGTCGCCGAACTGGACAGCAAGCCCCGGGATCGGCCAGACTACGCGCCCACCGTCCAATCCATCGTCCGTTCTCCCCCGGATGCCCTCGATCCTCGTCCTGCACGGTCCGAACCTGAATCTGCTTGGCTCGCGCGAGCCCGGCATCTACGGACATGCCACGCTGGCCGACATCGACGAACAGCTGCGGACACGCAGCGAACAGGTCGGCATCGCGCTGGAAACGTTCCAGACCAATCACGAAGGCGCGATGGTCGAGCGCATCCAGACGGCTCGCGGCAACGATACTGCCTTCATCATCATCAATCCTGCGGCCTTCACCCACACGTCGGTGGCGGTCCGCGATGCCTTGGCGGCAGTCGCGATCCCCTTCATCGAAGTCCACCTGTCCAATCCGCACACGCGCGAACCGTTCCGCCACACCAGTTATTTCAGCGACCTCGCCGTCGGCACCATCGCCGGCTTCGGGGCCGACAGTTACCGCTACGCCCTGGACGCCGCGCTGAAGAAGCTGGCCGCGGCAGCCTGACCGACGTCGTCACCAAGAATTCAATAAAGAAGAGAGGCCCCATGGACCTTCGCAAAATCAAGAAGCTGATCGACCTCCTCGAAGAGTCGAACCTCACCGAGATCGAAATCCGCGAGGGCGAGGAAGCCGTGCGCCTGTCGCGCGCCAGCGCCGCGCCGGCCGCCGCACCCGCCGTGGTCGTGGCCGCGCCTGCGGTCGCCCCCGCTGCCGCCGCGCCGATGCCGATGCAGTCGCCGGTGCAGGCCGCGACCGGTGGCGCCCCGAAGCCGAGCGATCTGCCGCCGGGCCACGTGGTGCGCGCGCCGATGGTCGGCACCTTCTACGCCTCGCCGTCGCCGGACAAGCCGGCCTTCGTCACCGTTGGCCAGCAGGTCAAGCCGGGCGACACGCTGGGCATCATCGAAGCGATGAAGATGTTCAATCCGATCGAAGCCGAAGTCGGCGGCACCGTGCTGGCGATCCAGTGCGAGAGCGGCCAGCCGGTCGAGTTCGACCAGCCGCTGTTCGTGATCGGGTAAATGGGCAACGGTATGCTCGATAAAGTCGTCATCGCCAATCGCGGCGAGATCGCGCTGCGCATCGTGCGCGCTTGCCAGGCATTGGGCATCCGCACGGTCGCGGTGCATTCCACCGTCGATCGCAATCTCAAGCACGTCGCCATGGCCGACGAGTCCGTGTGCATCGGTCCGGCGCCGTCGTCGGAGAGCTACCTCAACATGCCGGCGATCATCGCCGCGGCCGAGGTCACGGACGCCCAGGCCATCCATCCCGGCTACGGCTTCCTCAGTGAGAACGCCGATTTCGCCGAACGCGTCGAACAGTCCGGCTTCGTCTTCATCGGGCCGAAGGCCGACACCATCCGCCTGATGGGCGACAAGGTGGAAGCGATCCGCGCGATGAAGTCCGCCGGCGTGCCCTGCGTGCCCGGCAGCGGCGGTCCGCTCGGCGACGACGCCGACGAGAACATCCGCATCGCCCGCGAAATCGGTTATCCGGTGATCGTGAAGGCGGCGGGCGGCGGCGGCGGTCGCGGCATGCGCGTGGTCCACAGCGAAGCCGCGCTGATCAACGCCATCGCGACCACGCAGGCCGAAGCCAAGGCGGCGTTCGGCAACGCCATGGTCTACATGGAGAAGTTCCTCGAGAACCCGCGCCATGTCGAGATCCAGGTGCTGGCCGACGGCCAGGGCAACGCGATCCATCTCGGCGAACGCGACTGCTCGATGCAGCGCCGCCACCAGAAGGTGGTGGAAGAAGCGCCTGCACCCGGCATCACCGACGAACAGCGCGCCGAGATCGGCAAGGTCTGCGTCGAGGCGTGCAAGCGCATCGGCTATCGCGGCGCCGGCACCTTCGAGTTCCTCTACGAGAACGGGCGCTTCTACTTCATCGAAATGAACACCCGCATCCAGGTGGAACATCCGGTGACCGAATTCGTCACCGGCATCGACCTGGTGGCCGAGCAGTTGAAGATCGCCGCCGGGCAGAAGCTCACGATCAAGCAGGAAGACATCGTGTTGCGCGGCCATGCGATCGAATGCCGCATCAACGCCGAGGATCCGGAATCGTTCCTGCCCTCGCCCGGCCTGATCCAGCATTTCCATGCACCCGGCGGTCCCGGCGTGCGCGTGGATTCGCACATCTACGAAGGCTATCGCGTGCCGCCGAACTACGATTCGATGATCGGCAAGCTGATCGTGCACGGCCCCGACCGCGAGACCGCGATCGCGCGCATGCGCGTGGCGCTGTCGGAGATGGTGGTCGACGGCATCAAGACCAACATCCCGTTGCAGCAGCGCATCATGCGCGACGTCGGCTTCCAGAATGGTGGACAGAACATCCACTACCTCGAGAAGCGACTGGCCGAACGCAAGGGCCGCACCCTGCCGATCGGTTGAGGCTTTCTTGAGCGCCGCGATTTCCACTGCAATGCTCGACGCGCTGGCTGCGTTCCCGACGCAGCTGGCAGCGTATTACGGCGAATTCCCGGCCAGCCACGTCCATTGGGCGCCGTCGGACTGGACGGGCATCCCCAGCGAACGCTTCACCGCGATCGAACAGCTGTGGCATGTCCACGATGTCGAGATCGACGGGTATCACCAGCGCTTCCGCCGCATCCTCGAAGAGGAGCATCCGTTCCTGCCCGATCTCGGCAGCGAAGCGTTGGCGCAGTCGCGCGCCTATGCGAGCAAGGACGCCGCCGAGGCGCTCGCGGGGTTCCGCGCCGCGCGCGAACGCACGGTGGCGATGCTGGCTGGACTGGACGCGACGCAACTCGCACGCACCGCGGTGTTCGAGGATTACGGCCCGACGACCACGCGCGGCCTCGTCCACTACCTCTGCAGCCACGACCAGCAACATCTGGCCGGACTGCAATGGCTGCTCGGCAAGATCGACGCGACACGCAGCGGCATCGCGTGAATCGGGGCGCGCTCGTCGCCATCGCTGCGCTGGTGGCCGCGATGGTCTCGTACCAGTTCGGCGCGAGCCTGGCCAAGCATCTGTTCCCGGCGGTCGGCGCGGAAGGCGCGACCGCTTATCGACTCGGACTGAGCGCGATCATTCTGGTGTTGCTGCGGCGTCCATGGCGATCATCACCGTCGTCAGCAAAGAAAGATTGGCGCGTGCTGTGGGGCTATGGCCTCGCGATCGGCGCGATGAACTTCGTGTTCTACATGTCGCTGCGGACGATTCCGCTCGGCATCGCGGTGGCCTTGGAATTCACCGGGCCGCTCGCGCTGGCGCTGTTCCACTCGCGACGTCCGGTCGATTTCGTGTGGACGGCACTCGTCATCGCCGGACTGCTGTTGCTGCTGCCGTTACGCGGCCTCGACAAGCCACTCGATCCGGTCGGCGTGATGTATGCGCTGGCTGCAGGCGTGGGCTGGGCGCTCTACATCGTGCTGGGACGCAAGGCAGGTGCCGCCTATGGCGCCACCGCTGTTCCGCTCGGCATCGCCATCGGCGCGCTGGCGACAATCCCGATTGGCTTGGCGCATGCGGGCACCGCATTGTTCTCGCTGGACCTGCTGCCCTACGCGCTTGGCGTCGCGGTGCTGAGTTCGGCGCTGCCGTATTCGCTCGAGATGATCGCGATGACGCGGATGTCGACGCGCACCTTCAGCGTATTGCTGAGCCTGGAACCGGCGATCGCGGCGCTTGCGGGCGTCGCGCTGCTGAGCGAACACCTGGGACCGCTGCAATGGCTGGCGATTGCCGCGATCGTCGTGGCCGCGGCCGGGACGGCGCTGAGTACGCGCCGCCCCGTGTCGGAAGACGAACCGTTGCCGATCGGTTGAGGCTTACAGGCTCCTCAACGCATCCGTCACCGGCATGCGTGCGGCGCGCAGCGCCGGGAACAGGCCGCCGATGAAGCCGATCGCCAGCGCCCACTTGAGGCCGGTCCACAACACGTCGGGCGAGACCTTGAAGGCGAAGGTGAGCTGGCCGACGCCACCGGCAATGGTCGATGCGGTATAGCCGTTGAACACCAGCCACGCCAATGCACCCCCGATGAGCCCGCCAAGCAGGGCCAGCAACATCGTCTCCAGCATCACCGCGATCACCACCGGCACGCTGCGGAAACCGATCGCACGCAGCGTCGCGATCTCGCGGGCACGTGTCGCCACCGTCGCGAACATGGTGTTGAGCGCGCCGAACACCGCGCCGATCGCCATGATCGCGCCGACCACCATACCGATGGCGCGGATCACCTTGGTCATCGTTTCCGACTGCTTGCTGAAGTAATCCAGCGTGGTCTGCGTTTCCACTTCGACGCGCGGATCGGCGGCAAGCGTCGCCTTGAAGGCCTTGAACGCCTGCGGATTCTCCAGCTTCGCGATCACCGAGTTGCGCGAGCTGCCACGGCGATAGGTCGCGGCGACGATTTCGGCATCGGCCCAGATTTCGGAATCGTTGGCATCACCGGCATGGAACACGCCGACGACATTCCACATGTCGCTGCCGATGCGCACCTGCTTGCCGACATCGAGCCCGCGGAATTGCCGCTGTGCACCGCTGCCGACCACGATCTCGCGACGGCCCGGCTCGAACTTGCGGCCCTGGGTGATCTTGAGGTTCGGCCGCACCAGCCACGCCTGCGGACCGACACCACGCAACTGCACGCTGCCGTCCTCGTCGGGGCCGCCATTGCGGATCGGCAGGTTGGCCGCGACCACGGTTTCGGCGGACGCGAGCGGACGACCGTCGCTGCCCTTGGCGATGCCGGGCACCTGCTGGATCACCTGGATCGCATCGTTGCCCAGCGTCGACATCACCTCGGCCGAGGATGCGCCGCGCAGAACGATGGCGGTGTCCTCGCTGCCGCTGGCCTGCAAGGTCTGGCGATAGCCTTCCGCCATCGCCAGCATCGCCACCAGCACCGCGACCACGCCGGCGATGCCGAGCACGATCACCGACGACGAACCGAGACGCTGTCGCAGCGTGCTGACGCCGACCTGCGTCACCGATGCCGTCTGCTGGCCGCGTCGGGTGGCGAACATCCACGCGGCGAACGCGACCGCGAGCGCCAGCAGCACGAACCATGGCGATGCCAGCCAGATGGCGACCCCGATGACGACGATCAGGAACAGGCCGAAGCCGAGCGCGAAAGATTTGAACTTGCTCATGGACTTGAATTCCCGATCAGCGCCCGGAAAGGGCATCGACGATGTTGAGGCGCATGGCGCGGATGGCCGGCAGCGCGCCGACGACGAGACCGATGACGACCATCAACGCAAGACCGAGCGACCAACTTGCGACTCCGATCGGCGGAAGACCGATCGTGCCGCCTGATCCGGCACTGAGAATCGGCCCGAGCACGGCGGCAAGCCCCAGTCCGCAGACACCACCGAGCAGCACCAGCAGCACCGATTCCGCCAACACCAGGCCGAGCACCGTGCGATCGCGAAAGCCAATCGTCTTGAGCACCGCCAGTTCCGGAATGCGTTCGCGCACCGCCTGCGCCATGGTGTTGCCGGTCAACAGGATCAAGGTGAAGAACACCGCGCCCATGATCGAAGTGACGATCAGACCGATGTCGGCGGTCTGTTTCATCCACGACGCCATCGCCGCGGCTTCGGTCTGGGTCTTGGTTTCGTTCGGCGAATTCATCGACAAGGCATCGACCGCCTTGGCGACACGATCGGCCTGCTTGGGATCGTTCACCAACTCGACGTACCAGCCGGCGGCGCCCTGGTTGTACGGCGTCGATTCGTCGAAATACTTCCATTGCAGCATGAACATCTGGTCGTACCAGCCGGCCGTCTTCTTGTCCTTGGCGTGCAACACGCCAACAATGTCGAACTGCCAGTTCTTGCTGCCGTCGCGATTGGGGAAGATCGTCGAGATCAGCGGCACGCGCTGCCCGACCTTCCAGCCGAAACGCTTCATCAATCCCTCGCCGACCAGTGCGCCGGTACGGGTATTGTTGAAGGTCTCACGCTGCTTGGGATCGACCTGGATCTCGGGATAGACATCCAAATAGTTGGGCGCGACCGCGAAGCTGAAGATCTGGTTGCGCGGTTCCTGGTAAGCGCCGCCGAACCAGTTGGCGTAGGTGACGGTCTTGACGCCGTCCACTTGCGCGATGCGCGCCTGTAGCGACATCGGCAGCGACTGGATGAAGGACAGGCGCGAACCGGTCTGCAGGCGTTCGGCGCCGATCGCGCTCTTGCCGGCGTTGATGAAGCTCTCGCGCACGCCGTTGAGCAGGCCGAACAACAGGAAGGCCGCGAGGATCGACAGGATCGTCAATATCGTGCGCGTCTTGCGGCGGAAGAGTTCCGCCCAGATGAGGTGGAGATATTTCATCGCCGTGGCTCCGGTCAGGCCGCGTGCGCGACTTGTTCCACCAGCACGCCCTTGTCGAGATGCAGGGTGTGGGTGGCGTATTCGGCGGCCTTGGGATCGTGGGTCACCATCACGATGGTCTTGCCGTGCTGGCGATTGAGTGTCTGCAGCAGGTTGAGGATTTCCTCGGCCGAATGGCGGTCGAGGTCGCCGGTCGGTTCGTCGCAGATCAGCAGGGTCGGGTCGGACACGATGGCGCGCGCGATCGCCACGCGCTGCTGCTGGCCGCCCGAGAGTTCGTTCGGGCGATGCTTCATGCGATCGTCGAGGCCGACCAGCTTCAATGCGATCTCGGCGTTCTGCTTGCGCTGCGCCGCGCTCAGATTGGTGAGCAGCAACGGCAGCTCGACGTTCTTCTGCGCGGTGAGCATCGGCATCAGGTTGTAGAACTGGAAGACGAAGCCGACGTGGTCGCTGCGCCACTGCGCGAGTTGCCCGCCACCCATGCGGTCGATGCGGGTGCCGCCGACGCTGATCTCGCCCGAGGTCGGGGTGTCGAGTCCGCCGATCAGGTTGAGCAGGGTCGATTTGCCCGAACCCGACGGTCCCATCAGGGCGACGAAATCGCCCGGCGCGATGTCGAGGTCGATGCCGTGCAGCACTTCGACCTTCTCGGGCCCGCGCTGATAGGTCTTGGTGAGATTGCGGGTCGATACCAATGCAGTCATGTCATTGCTCCCAGGGATTCGATTCGGCACTTCGGTTTTGGCGCGATGCGCCGGTCATTCGCTTTTCGCGGCAGCGTCCTTCACCTTGCTGCCGTCCTTCAATTCGGCCGGTGGTTGCACCACCACCGTGTCGCCGGCGGATGCGCCCGCGACCACCTGTTTCGCGTCATTGCCGACCTTTCCGGCGACGGTGACCTCGTGCATCGCCACCTTGCCGCCATCGCCAACCACGAATACCACATCCTTGCCATCACGCTGCACGATCGCGGCCGTCGGCACCTTCACGCCCTTGGGGGCGGGCTGGTCCGCGGGGCGCGCTTTTTCTAGGAAGCTCACGCTCACGCCCATGTCGGGCACGATGCGGTCGTCCTTCTTGTCGAGTGCGACGCGCACCTTCACCGTCGCCTTGCCGCGATCGGCGGTCGGGATGATCGCGATCACGTGCGCCGGGATCTTCCAGTCGGGATAGGCGTTGAGCGTGGCCTCGACCGGCATGCCCGGTTGCACGCGGCCGATGTAGGCCTCGCCGACATCGACTTCCACTTCCAGGGAATCCATGTCGACGATGGTGCCGATGCCGGTACGGGTGAACCCGCCGCCCGCCGAGAACGGCGAGACGATTTCGCCCGGCTGCGCCGCCTTGGCGATCACCACGCCATCGAACGGCGCGCGAATGATGGTGTTGTCGACGCCGGTGCCGGCGATCGCGAGCTGCGCATGCGCGGCCTTGGTGCTGGCGTTGGCCGATGCCAGCTGCGCGCGCAGGCTGTCGCGCTGCGCCACCGCCTGCGTGTACTGCGCCTGTGAGACCAATTTCTGTTGCATCAACGGGACCAATCGCTTGACGTTGGCTTCGGCGTCGGTCAGTTGCGCCTGCAGGCTGCCGGCCTGGCTTTCCGTCGCGTGCGCCTGCGCGACCGCGAGCGCCCGCGCTTCGTCGGCATCGATCGGATCGAGGGTGGCGATGATCTGCCCCGCCACGACATGCTGGCCCTCCTGGATGCGCACATCGTGCAGTTTCCCGGTGACCTTGGCCGACACCGTCGCGATGCGTCGCGCCACGACATACCCGGTGGCATCGAGCACCGAGGCCGCCTGGTTGCCGGAGCCGCCCATCGCCGCGACCGTTGCGGTCTGCACTTCGGTGACGCGGCTGCGCGCGATGAGCATCCAGCCGACGACCGCGAGAATCGCAAGCACCACCAGGACTGCAAGCGTGATCCACAACCAGCGCAACGAGCGCTTGGGTGGCGGCGCGGAACGATCAATGCGCAATTGTGACAACAGGTCGGCGTTCGTATTCATGCAGTGCGGGCGTTCTGACGTTTGGCGGAGTGTGCCCGTCCCGGGGACCCCGGTCGAGTGCCATGCCACATTAAGGTTGGTCGGCGCCGGTGTCAGGTGACGGTTGTCATGTCGATCGGCTGACGCCTGCGACTCCATTCCGGCGGCGCCGAATCGCACAGTGGGCCACCCCAAGAGGATGCCTGCATGGATATGCCCACCCGCCCGCTTTCAACGGGCACGATCGCCCGACTCGATGGCGCCCGCAAGCACTACGACTCGGTCGTGGCCCTTGATGGCCTCGACCTCGACATCCACCGCGGCGAAGTGCTGGCGCTGCTCGGCGCGAACGGCGCCGGCAAGACCACCGCGATCTCGCTGCTGCTCGGCCTTGCCGCGCCGACGCGGGGCGAAGCGCAGTTGTTCGGACAATCGCCGCAGGAGATCGCGGCGCGCCAGCGCATCGGCGTGATGCTGCAGACCGCGAGCCTGCCCGACAACAACACGGTGCAGGAATTGCTCGAACTCACCCGCAGCTATTACGCGGCGCCGCGTGACTTCGACGAATGCGTGCGCATGGCCGGGCTGCAAGACCTGCTCAAGCGCCGCTACGCGAAGCTCTCCGGCGGCCAGCAGCGCCGCGTGCAATTCGCGCTGGCGATCTGCGGCAATCCCGAACTGATCTTCCTCGACGAACCGACCACCGGCCTCGACATCGAATCGCGCGAAACCCTGTGGGCCGCCATCCGTAATCTCGTCGCGCAGGGCACCGCCGTCCTCCTCACCACCCACTACCTGGAAGAAGCGCAGGCGCTCGCCGACCGCGTGGTGGTGGTGCGCAACGGTCGCGAGGTCGCGCAGGGCACCGTCGACGACATTCGCGCACTCGTGAGCGGCCAGCGCATCCGTTGCCGCAGCCTGGTCTCGCAGGAACAGCTCGCGGCATGGCCCGGCGTGCGCGAGGCCAGCGTCATCGACGGCCGCGTCGAATTGCAGGTGGAAGATGCGGCTGCGGTGCTGCGCTGGCTGTTGTCGATCGATCCCACCCTCAGCGAACTGGAAGTCACCCGCGCCGGACTGGCCGACGCCTTCCTCGCCCTCACCCGCGACGCCCCTACCCACGACGTCCAGGAGACCCACTGATGTCCGCCTTCGACATTCCTGCTTCGCAGCCGTCGCGCCTGCGCATCCACGCGCTGGAAACCCGCAACGAATTCCTGCGACTGTTGCGCGCGCCGATGTTCGTGTTCCCGACCATCGGGTTCCCGATGCTGTTCTACGTGATGTTCGGCCTGCTGATGAACCACGGCAACGCCCAGGGCGCGACCTATCTCTACGTCAGCTACGGCGTGTTCGGCACGCTGGGCATTTCCCTGTTCGGTTTCGGATTGACGGTGGCGAACGAACGGGCGCTCGGCCATCTGCAATACAAGCGCGCACTGCCGATGCCGCCTTCCGCCTATCTGGTCGCCAAGCTCGGCATGGCGATGCTGTTCGCGGCGGTCGTCAGCATCGGGCTGTTGTTGCTGGCGGTCACCCTCGGCGGCGTGCGCCTGCACGTGGGGCAATACGCGGAACTGATGCTGATCAACATCCTCGGCGTGTTGCCGATGGGTTCGCTCGGGCTCTTCCTCGGCACGCGTCTTCCCGCCAATGGCGCACCGGCGGCGGTCAACCTGATCTACCTGCCGATGTCGTTGCTGTCCGGCCTGTGGATGCCGCTGTCGGCGATGCCACCGATCGTGTCCAAGATCGCGATGGCGCTGCCGTCCTGGCACCTGGTGCAGCTGTCGCTGAAAGTGGTGGGCTATGATTCCGGCTACCCGGTGTGGCAGCACATCGCAGCACTGGCGATGTTCGCGCTGGTGTTCTTCCTGCTCGCACAGCGCCGCCTGCGCAACAACGGCTGAGGGTCGCAATCTTGCAAGCATTACGCGCCATGTTCACCCCCGCCCCGGACTCGCTGGTCGCGCGTGACCTGGCGCGCGGCCACCCGGTGTGGAGCCATGCCATCCAGCTGCTGTGGTCGTCATGGGTCTTCATCATCCCGATCTTCGATGACCACGGCTATACCCTCCGCTGGGTGTGGCTGACACTCGTCAGCTATTCGTTGTTCCTGTTCTTCTACGCCAAGTGCTGCACCGGATCGCCGCGCGTGGCGGGGTGGTACGCCACGGCGATGCTGGTGATGAGCCTGGTGCTGATGCCGTGGTACCCCAGCGGCATGACCTATTTCGTGTTCGGCTGCATCATGCTGAGCTGCGGCCTGTTGCGACCGATCCACTATGCCCTGGGCCTGCTGTTCGCCAACCTCGTCTGCATCGGCGAAGGACGCTGGCTGCACTATCCGTGGGGCGCGCTGGCCTGGCTGCCGATCACCACCATCATCATCGGCATCCTGGTGCAGTTCGAACGCAGCAACGCGCGCAAGAACGCAGAGCTGGCGCTATCGCATGCCGAAGTGCGGCGCATGGCCGCCTTCGCCGAACGCGAGCGCATCGGCCGCGACCTCCACGACCTGCTCGGCCACACCTTGTCGATGGTCGCGCTCAAAGCCGATCTCGCCGGCAAGCTGATCGATCGCGATCCGCAAGGCGCGCAGCGCGAGATGGCGGAAGTCGCGCGCATCGCCCGCGACACGCTGTCGGAAGTGCGCGCCACCGTCACCAACATGCGCAACGCGGTACTGACCGCGGAACTGGCCTCGGCCAAGGTGCTGCTGCACGCCGACAACATCCTGCTCGCGACCCAGATCGACGAGATCCTGCTCAAGCCCGACGCGGAATCGGCGCTGGCGATGAGCCTGCGCGAAGCCATCACCAACGTGCAACGACATGCGGGGGCCCGTTACGTGGAAGTGCGCCTGCAACGCGACGGCAAGGGCGTGGCGATGGAAATCCGCGATGATGGCCGCGGCGGCGAATTGCGCGCCGGCAACGGGCTCACCGGCATGCGCGAACGCCTGGAAGCGCACGGCGGCTCATTGGAATTGCTCGCAAACGGCGAGCGCAGCGATCGCGGCACCACGCTGGTCGCGCGCCTGCCCGCGAGGTGCCTGGCATGACCACGCCCAACAAGATCCGCGTCCTGATCGCCGAAGACCAGGCCATGGTGCGCGGCGCGTTGGCGGCGCTGCTGCGGCTGGAGAACGACATCGACGTGGTCGGCGACGCCGCCGATGGCGAAATCGCCTGGCGCGAACTGCAGCGCCTCAAGCCCGACCTGCTGCTCACCGACATCGAAATGCCGGGGCTGTCCGGACTCGATCTCGCGCAACGCATCCAGCGCCATGAGTTGCCGATCAAGGTCGCGATCGTCACCACCTTCGGCCGCGCCGGCTTCCTGCGCCGCGCGCTGGATGCCGGCGTCACCGGATACCTGTTGAAAGACGCGCCCGCCGAACAACTCGCAGAAGCGCTGCGACAGGTGCATCGCGGCGGCCGCGCCATCGACCCGCAACTGGCGATGGCGGCGTGGACCGAACCCGATCCGCTCAACGATCGCGAACGCCAGGTGCTGCGCCTCGCCGGCGACGGCCTGTCGAGCAACGAAATCGCCGGCCGGCTCAATCTCTCGCAGGGCACGGTGCGCAACTACCTGTCGGAAATCATCGGCAAGCTTGGCGTCGGCAACCGCATCGAAGCGGCGCGACTCGCGCGCCAGAAAGGCTGGCTGTGAACACGCGCGGTTTCGACTGGCTGACCGTCATCGCACTCGCTGCGCTGGCCTATGTCACCGGAACTGCGCTGCACGAACATCTCGGACACGCGGCCAGTTGCGTCGCGCTCGGCAGCGACGTCAAGAAATTCGGCGCGTTCTACGTCGAATGCAACGATCCGCGCCTGAGCGCGCTGGGCGTGAAGTTGGTGGCGCTGGCCGGTCCAGTCGTGAGCCTGCTCACCGGACTGGTCTGCGCACGATTGCTGCCGGTCGCCCGTGCCCCGCTGGCGCGGTTGTTCACCTGGATGCTGGCCAGCATCGGCCTGATGACCGCTTTCGGCTACATGATGTTCTCGGGCGTCGCCGGCATTGGCGATCTTGGCGTCGGCAACGATGGCCTGCTGCACGATGTGGCGATGCCGTGGCTGTGGCGCGTGCTGATGGCAGGCGTCGGTTACTTCTTCTACGACCGCAGCGTGGTCTGGAGCATGCGCACGCTGGCCGGCATCGTCGGCGGGCATGAAGAACGCCCACGACGCGTGCAACGCATCGCCCTGCTCACCTATCTCGCCGGCGCGGTCACCTGCATCACCATCGGCCTGTTCAATCCCGAAGGCATCGTCATCGTCCTCACTTCCGCCGCGGCCGCGAGTCTTGGCGGAACCTCCGGCTTCGCCTGGGGCCCGTCGCGCACGCGCGTCGGCGCCGGCGATTCCGATGCCGTGACATTCCCGCGCAGCTGGGCATGGATCGCCGCCAGCATCGTGGTGGTGCTGGCCTACGCGATCGTGTTCGGCCCGACGATCACGAACTCATGACTGCGGGCTGACCACTTTCGCGTTCTTCAGCATCGCGAACGCGGCACGCAAGCCCTGCGCTTCGCCGCCGGCGGGACGGCCGGGACGATCGCTGTCGTTCCAGGAATAGACGTCGACATGCGCCCAGCGCTGTTCTACCGGCACGAATTTCTGCAGGAACAGGGCCGCGGTGACGCTGCCGGCCATCGTCGTCGAACTGCCGTTGGCGATATCGGCGATCCCGCTGACGAGATAGCGCAGATAGGGCTGCCACAACGGCATCCGCCACAGCGGGTCGCGCTGCTCGCCGCCGGATTGCAGCCATGCGGCCGCGACGACTTCATCGTTGGCATACAGCGCCGGAAGGTCGGGACCGAGCGCGACACGCGCGGCACCGGTCAAGGTGGCGAAATCGATCACCAGTGAAGGCTTGAGTTCCGCGGCGCGCGTCAACGCATCGGCCAATACCAGGCGGCCTTCGGCATCGGTATTGTCGATCTCGACGCTGACGCCCTTGCGGGTGGAAATGATCTCGCCCGGACGCAGCGCATTCGGGCCGACCGCATTCTCCACCGCCGGCACCAGCAAGGTGATGCGCAGCGGCGTCTTGCGCTGCATCAGCAACTCGGCGAGCGCGATCGCGTGCGCGGCACCGCCCATGTCCTTCTTCATGTTGCGCATGCCGGGGCCGGCCTTGAGATTGAGGCCGCCGGTATCGAAGCACACGCCCTTGCCGACGATCGCCAGGTGCGGCGCGTTGGCATCGCCCCAGTTCAATTCGATGATGCGCGGGGCGCGATGCGAAGCGCGTCCAACCGCGTGGATCGCCGGGTAGTTGTCGGAGATCAGGGCATCGCCTGCGTGCACGTCGATGCTGGCGCCGTGTTTCGCGGCGATTTCGCGGGCGATCGCCTCGATCTCGTCCGGCCCCATGTGTTCGGTCGGCGTGTGCACCATGTCGCGCACGCGACAACAGGCCGCGAACACGTCGGCGACTTCGGCATCGGGATGCGCCAGCAGCAATCGCGCCGGTTCACGCAAGGCCGCCTTGTAGCGATCGAAGCGATAGGCACCGAGGCTCCAGCCCAGCTGCAAGGCTGCGCGCCGCGCATCGTTGACCATGTCCTGCGGAGCCCAGTCGCCCACCGGCAACGCCAGCGGCCCATGCGAATACGAATACGCATCGAGCGGATCGCCGATGGCGAGAATCGCACCGCCAAGGCCATCGATGCCTGGCAGCAACAACACACTGCCCGCATTCGCGGTGTATGCCTGCGTTTCGATCCAGCGCACGACGTCCGCGGGCTGCGTGGCCAGCCACGCCGGGAAAGCATCGGCGGTCAGGCACCACAGCGGCCTGGCGTTGTCGGAATGGGTGACGATGGCTGCTCTATTCGGGCTCGATCGATCGGTCATGGCGATTCAGCGGTTACGGTCTGCGTGGTGTGTGTCCAGCCAGTCGGCGCAGGCGGACAAGGTGGTGAACGTCGTATCGGGTGCGCGCAAATCCGCCGGCCACATCGCGTCGATGCGGTTGATCCACGCGGTCTGCAATCCCGCCGATTGCGCGCCGATCACGTCGAGTTCGATGTCGTCGCCGACGTGCAGCGTCTGTTGCGGCGACGCGTCCAACAGCTCGCAGGCGTGATGGAAGATCGCCGGATCGGGCTTGCCGGCGCCGAATTCGCGCGCGGTCACCACGCCCCGGAACAGATGGGCGATGCCGATGCGTTCGAGATCGGCATTGCCGTTGGTCAACGCGATGATCGGGAAACGCGCGGCGATGCGTTGCAGCGCCTCGATCGCATCGTCGTAGAACTCGACGCGATTGCGCTCCTCGTAAAAAGCATCATAGGCAGGACCGGCCAAGGTCAGGTCGCCGCCGCTCTCGCGCAATGCATGCTCGATGCCGCGCTGGCGCAGCGTGCTGGCGTCGTGCGCCAGTTCGGGATGGCGCGCCATCAGCTGCTGGCGCAACGCGCGCATCGCCGGGATCGGGAACATCGCCGCCGTGGGCGGGCTGTGGCGTTCGAACCAGGCGTGGAGCACGCGTTCGATGCGTTCGCCGATCGGCGGGAACGGCCACAGGGTATCGTCGAGGTCGAGGGTGATCGCGGAGATCGGACTTGCCATCCGCATAGTCTAGGGCCGAACGCGCCCGGACTCACTCGCCGGGCTCATTCCATCAACCGCGCCCAGCCCTCCATGCCATCGAGTTTCGACAGTACGATCTTGAGGCAGACCAGCAGCGGCACCGCCAGCAGCAGGCCGACGATCCCCCAGGCCCAGCCGAACACCATCAGCGCGATCATCAGCAGCAGCGGCGAGATCGCCATGCGCTTGCCCAGCACCACCGGGGTGATGATCTGCCCTTCCAGCGTATGCAGGCCCAGATAGATGGCGCCGGGGATCAGCGCGTGGGCGAGATCGGGTTCGGTGACGATGCCCATCACCAGCATCACCACCACGCCGATCAGCGGCCCGACGATCGGCGCGTAGTTCAGCACCATCGCCATGGTGCCCCACAAGAGCGCGCTCTGCAGGTCGATGCCGGCGATGGCATACAGGCAGCCGGCGATCGCCAGTCCCAGCGCGATATTGATCAGGCTGATGGTGAGCACGTAGCGCGACACTTCCTGCTCGATCGATTGCAGGATCTCCATGGTCACGCGCTTCTTGCGCCAGCTCGGCACCAGTTCGAGCGAATGCTTCTGCAGCGTCTCGCCGAAGATCATGAAGAACAGCGTCAGCAGCACCACCGCCAGCAACTGCGCGACCAGATGCGGCGCGAACTTCGCGACCCGCGTCATCGGGTCGGAGCTGTCGGCCGCGATCACCTGCACCTGCTTCGGCGCATTCGGCGTCGCCGTGACCTTGGCCAGGCTTTCGGCCATGCGGTTGGCTTCCTGCACCGGCTTGATCAACGCACGCAGCTTCGGCGTCACTTTCGTCACCTGCTGCGGCAAGGTGCGTGCCCAGTCCATCGCCGGCTGCGCGACCTGGCCTGCCAGCGCCACCGCGAGCACGATGCCGCCGAACACCACCACGATCGCCGACAGCACGCGCGGAACATGCAGGCGTCCGAGCAGGCGGATGATCGGATTGCCGATCAACGCGAAGAACAGCGCCAGCAGGATCGGCAGCACGATTTCCTGCGTCGCCCACAACACCACCGCCACCATCAGCGTGGCGATCACGATCGCCGCTTTCGAGGACCGCGGTCGCGGCGGTCGTTCCGCGCCTTCGTCCGTCACCTCAAGGTGCGCGGATTCCTCTCCGTCTGCGTCGTCCATCGGCGGATTCACCATGCACCCGATCGCCGCAGCGCCTCGTATGCACGGACAGGCTCTTCGTCTTCCGCAACCACACCGCCGACATCGGCCGCCTCCGCGACCTGTTGCACCTGGTCAACGGCATCTCCCGCGACCTCCGCAACTTCACCCGCCTGATCGACTGCGAACAGTCCACTGACGGCACTGACGAGATTGATGAAGCCGCTGCCGGTTGCCGTCGGCAATTCACCGCGACCGACCACGAATCCGCTGGCGATGCCGGCGACCACGATGCGTCCGGGCGTCCACGCGTCACGCCAGGTCTGGCGCAACTGCTGCCAGTGATCCGTGACCTTGCGGGTGCTGGCGTCGAGCGCCAGTTCCGCGCGCTTCACCCGCTGGATGCTCTCGTCGAAACTCATGATCGTGTCGCCTCGTCGCCGTCGGCAACGTCCTCGTTGTCGCCGTCTCCATCGCCAATGCCGAGCTGCGCCAGCTGCCGGCGCGTCGCCTTCATCCGCGTGTGTTCGAAATAGCTGATCGCGCGCCAGCCGGCCCATGCCGTCACCGCGACATTGGCGAGCGCGACCACCGACAACGCCAGCGGCCACGACCATTGCATCGCCGCGCCCAATACCGCGACCAGCGCCGCCATCAGCAGCAACCATGCCGAGACGCCAAACACGATCGCCACCGCGGTGAATGCCAGCGCGCGACCGAGCGCACTGCGTGCCAGCGCGATATCGGCAGCGACCAGCGCGCGCAGCGCTTCGCCGACGTGCTTCGCCGCGGCGAAACCGGATCGTCCCGCCGCACCGACATCGCGGAAGGCACCGAGAAGATCGCCCGGAGCTCCAGGCGTCTCCGGATCGCGCTCCGGCCCGGACTCTTCCGTCACGGGGAGCGGCTTAGGTGTCGCTGTTGCCGGAGGAACGGGCGAGCTTGGCGATCACCCAGCCTGCGGCGAAGGCGATGCCGAACGCGGTGAGCGGACGTTCGCGGATCAGTTCCGCCGCGGAATCCATCATGTCGCGGCTCTTGCCCATCAGCGCATCCATCTGTTCCTTGGCGGCGGCGCCCATCTGTTCGGCAGCGGCCTTGCCGGACTGCGCGCCATCCGCGAGTTCCGACTTCATGTTGGCGCGTCCGAGCTTGAACTCCTCGCCCGCTGCGGCTGCCGCGCTCTTCATGCTGTCGCCGGCATGGATCGCCGCCTGCTTCAGGTGGCCACCGGCATCGCTGAGGTTTTCTTTCATCGTCGACATGCTGTTCTCCTGTATGGATGGATCAGGCGTGGCCGCGATGCAGGCAGCGCAGGTACTTGCCACCGGCGTCGCGCGCCGCATCCGCATCGGTGATGACAGGGCGCTTCACCGCGGCCGAACAGACGGCACTCCGCTGTTCCAGCTTCGGGCACAAGCGTCCATGACGATCCGGACGTTTGCAATTGTCGCTAAGGCGACCGTTGATCTGCGTGATGAAGTCGGCTTTGTTCATCGGGAAGCGCATTCCCGTGAAGATGCCGTCGCGCGAACCCACGGCTTTCTTCCTGGCCGTCGCGGCATTCGCCGGCGTCGGCGCTTGGGTTGCTGGCGCGGTGGCTGCGGCCTGCGGCGGCGGCGTGGCGGCTGGCGCGTCCTGTTTCTGGCAACCGGCGATGAATGCCAGGCCGAGGATCAATACGGGAAATGCTTTTGTCATCATGACTGTCATCGAATCACTATCGACCCAACGCGTTCATCGCGCAGGACACGGAATACAAGTTGTTGCGGTTGCGTGCGGAAACTCGCACGGAAACTGGTGAGATCGTTGAAGCGGCCATTGGTTCCCTCCAGAAGCACGTCGCCTTGGCTCAATCCGGAACGCGCGGCGCGGCTGTTGGCTGACACCGACGCCACCAGCACGCCATTCAAGCCCTGACGACGATAACTCTCCGGCAGCTCGGCGAATGTGACGCCAGCCAGGCGTGGATCGAGGCTGGCCCCATCACCCGACTGCTGGCGCAGCGCCACGTTGAGCGTCGCCGCCTTGCCCGCGCGCAGGATGTCGAGCTTGGCCGAACTCGCGCCGACCTGCAGGCCTTCCAGGTTGTGGAAGTCGTCCATGCTGGAAACGCGCTGGCCATTCACCGCGGTGATCACGTCGCCGACCAGCAGCCCCGAGGCCTTGTCGTAGACATTGGTCACGCGCGCGCCCACCGGCGAATTCGAGTCGGTGGTGGCGACGCCGAGCGTGCCGCGCCTGACCATGCCCTTGTTGGTCAGCAGCTGGCGCATCACCGTCGAGGCCAGGTTGGACGGAATGGCGAAGCCGAGGCCGATGTTGCCGGCCATCGATCCGCCCGGATTGAAGCTGGCGGTATTGATGCCGACCAGTTGCCCGTTGAGATCGACCAGCGCGCCCCCGGAATTGCCGGGATTGATCGAGGCGTCGGTCTGGATGAAGTTCTGGTAGCCGAGGCCAGGCAGGTTGTTGCGGCCGAGCGCCGAGACGATCCCCGAGGTCACGGTCTGGCCGACGCCGAAGGGGTTGCCGACCGCGACCACGAAGTCGCCGACGCGCAGGCGATCGCTGTTGGCGATCGGCAGCGCGTTGAGGTTCTGCGCCGGGATCTGCATCAGCGCGATATCGGTATCGGCATCGGAACCGCGGAAGACCGCCTTCAGGGTTCGGCCGTCCGACAACGTCACCGAGACATCGTCGGCGCCTTCGATCACGTGGTGGTTGGTGAGGACGAGGCCCTGCTGGGCATCGACGATCACCCCCGATCCCAGCGACTCCAGCACGCGTTCCTCGGGAATGCCGAACAGGCGGCGATAGACCGGGTCGTCGCCGAACGGGGTGTTCACCCGCTGGCGCTGCTTGCTGTGGACGCTGACCACCGCCGGCAGGACCTTCTGCAGCATCGGCGCCAGCGAAGGCACCGTCTGCCCGGCCACCGCCGAGGGCAGCGTGGCCGCTGTCGGCAGGGCCAGGGTGGGCGGCGTATGGGCATCCGCCGGGGTGGTCACGGCCTCGCGCAGGGCGGTCGCGGCGAAGCCGCCGAAGGCCGCGGCAGCCGCCAGGACGAGGATGAGCGGGGTCTTGCGCATGGGTGTGTCCGGACTCCTGACACCGTGTTATCGCCAGCCGACCGTGGCTGGCACATGAATGGTACGCAGCCTTGGCGTTTCAGGGGAGCTGCGACGCATCGGCGGCCGGATGCTGCGTCGCAAAAAATGATGAATACGAGGAAATCCCGGTCTTCCGATTGAAACATTCTTCGCGCTTGACAGTCCTTCAGGCTGGCTTTAGTTTTTCCACCCGTTCCACAACATCTTGTGGTCGGGGGAGATGGAAGACCCAAATCTGGGGTTCTCATCTATATATATAGAGGACTCGCGGCCGCCACGCCTGGCGCTGTCGGGTCCATACTGGACTTGAGGAGACACACGCCGCATGAGCACCGCGCCCCGCCTGGAAGCCGTTCGCATCGCCGCCCCCGAAGGGGATATCCCGATGCAGCCGGCATCGCTCGACATCTGGGACAAGAAGTACAGGTTGAAGACCAAGCAGGGCGAAGCGATCGATGCCGACATCGACGCCACCTACCTGCGCGTGGCCAAGGCCCTGGCGGAAGCCGAACCGAATGTCGAACAGCGTCCGTTCTGGACCGACCGCTTCCTGTGGGCGCTGCGCCGCGGCGCGATCCCGGCCGGCCGCATCACGTCCAATGCCGGCGCGCAGGCCCACAAGCCCGCCACCAGCACCATCAACTGCACCGTCTCCGGCACCATCCCGGATTCGATGGACGGCATCCTCGAGCGCGTCCACGAGGCCGGCCTGACGCTGAAGGCCGGTTGCGGGATCGGCTACGAATTCTCGACGCTGCGTCCCAAGGGCGCCTTCGTCGCCGGCGCCGGTGCCTACACCTCGGGCCCGATGTCCTTCATGGATATCTACGACAAGATGTGCTTCACCGTGTCCTCGGCCGGTGGCCGCCGCGGCGCGCAGATGGGCACCTTCGACGTCAGCCATCCCGACGCCCGCGACTTCATCCGCGCCAAGCGCGAAGACGGTCGCCTGCGCCAGTTCAACCTCTCGTTGCTGATCACCGACGGTTTCATGCAGGCGGTCGAAGCCGACGGCCAGTGGCCGCTGGTGTTCCCGCTGTCGCACAAGGAACTCGGCGAAGTGAACGTCGAGGACCCCAATCAGGTGGTGTGGCGCGACTGGCCGAACCACGAAGGCTATGTCACCCGCGACGACGGCCTGGTCGCCTGCCGCGTCTACGGCCAGGTCCGTGCCCGCCATCTGTGGGACATGATCATGGCGTCCACCTATGACTATGCCGAACCGGGCTTCATCCTGATCGACAAGGTCAACGAGATGAACAACAACTGGTGGTGCGAGAACATCCGCGCGACCAATCCCTGCGGCGAACAGCCGCTGCCGGCCTACGGCGCCTGCCTGCTCGGCTCGGTCAACCTGACCAAGTTCGTACGCCAGCCCTTCACCGACGAAGCCAGCTTCGACTGGGCCGAATACAAGGAAGTGGTGCGCGTCTTCACCCGCATGCTCGACAACGTGGTGGAAGTGAACGGCCTGCCCTTGCAGAAGCAGCGTGACGAGATCATGCGCAAGCGCCGCCACGGCATGGGCTTCCTCGGCCTTGGCAGCACCGTGACCATGCTCAAGATGAAGTACGGCTCGAAGGAGTCGTGCGAATTCACCGAACGCATCGCCCGCGAAATGGCGATCGCCGGCTGGGAAGTCGCGGTGGACCTGGCGAAGGAAAAAGGCCCGGCGCCGATCATGGACGAGCGCTTCGAAGTCACCGCCGAGATGCTGCGCAAGCGTCCGGAGATGGCGAAGGACGGCTGGCGCATCGGCCAGGAAATCGAAGGCAAGGTGCTGCACGCGCGTTACTCGCGCTACATGCAGCGCATCGCCGAAGTCGCGCCCGAACTCGTCGACGAACTCGCCGACGTCGGCGCGCGCTTCACCCACCACAGCTCGATCGCGCCGACCGGCACCATCAGCCTGTCGCTGGCCAACAACGCCAGCAACGGCATCGAACCGTCGTTCGCCCACCACTACAGCCGCAACGTGATCCGCGAAGGCAAGAAGTCGAAGGAAAAGGTCGACGTCTATTCCTTCGAACTGCTGGCCTACCGCGAACGCATCAACGCCGACGCGATGCCGTTCTCCGACGACCCCAAGGCCGCGCTGCCGGACTACTTCATCGCCGCCGACGACATCACGCCGAAGGAACACGTCGACGTGCAGGCCGCCGCGCAGAAGTGGGTGGACAGCTCGATCTCCAAGACCGCGAACGTCCCGACGGATTATCCGTACGAGGACTTCAAGGACATCTACCGCTACGCCTACCAGCAAGGGCTGAAGGGCTGCACCACCTTCCGCTTCAACCCGGCCGCCTTCCAGGGCGTGCTGGTGAAGGAGAAGGACCTCGAGAACACCACCTACCGCTTCGAACTCGAAGACGGCAGCATGATCGAGGTGAAGGGCAACGAGGAAATCGAATACGACGGCGAAACCCACACCGCCGCCAACCTGTTCGATGCACTGAAAGAAGGCTACTACGGGAAGTTCTGAATCATGGCTGTCAAGATCGACCAGAAAATCAAGGGCTACAACGTCGTCACGCCGGAAGACAAGGCACGCGACGCCGCGCCCGCGCAGTCCGGCGGCAGCATCAGCCGCGAGAAGGCCGAAGCGGAATTGCCGATGGCCGACGTGATCCAGATGCACGAGAAGATCGAGCGTCCGGAAATCCTGATCGGCAGCACCTACAAGATCAAATCGCCGCTGGTGGAACACGCGATGTACGTGACCATCAACGACATCGTGCTCAATGCCGGCACCGAACACGAACTGCGTCGTCCGTTCGAGGTCTTCATCAACTCGAAGTCGATGGAACACTTCCAGTGGATCGTCGCGCTGACCCGCATCATGTCGGCGGTGTTCCGCAAGGGTGGCGACGTCACCTTCCTGGTCGACGAGATGAAGGCGGTGTTCGATCCCAAGGGCGGTTACTACAAGGCCGGTGGCGTCTACATGCCGTCGCTGGTGGCCGAACTCGGCAGTATTGTCGAGGACCACCTCAAGACCATCGGCATGATGCACGACCCGGACATGGACGAGCACCAGCGCGCGCTGATCGCCGAAAAGCGTCGCGCCTACGAGCAGGGCTCAAAAAAAAACGCTGATGCCAGCCCGGTCGTCGTGATCGAGGAAGACATCGCCGTCACCGGCGAAGGCACCAGCTTCCCGCCCAGCGCCACCATGTGCCACAAGTGCAACAACAAGGCCATCGTGATCATGGATGGCTGCGCAACCTGCCTGAACTGCGGATACAGCAAGTGCGGGTGACGGGTTGAGAAATTCGAGCAATAGAAAACGGGACCGAAAGGTCCCGTTTCTATTGGTGTCACGACAATTGAATTGTTGAACGGATGACAACTATCAAATTCGTCACACGGATATCACTGCACATTACTCCGCACAGGCTAGCGTCGATGCGTCCCAAAGGAGGACGCATCATGAAAATCATAAAATCATCACTGCTCGTTCTGGCGATGGCGATTGCCGCGCCATCCTTCGCAAGCGCCGAAGGAATCGACTGCAAGCTGCACTACAGACTCGATGGCTGGTCCATGGTGTATTCGTCCGCGACCGGCAGCGGAACCGTCGACTGCTCCAACAAGAAATCGATGCCGGTCAGGATTTCCGCCAAGGCGCTGGGCGCCAGCATCGGCAAATGGCAGATCGACAAGGGCACCGGGCGTTTTACCGATGTCCAGAACATCAATGACGTCCTGGGCACCTATGCCAAGGCCGAAGTCAACGCAGGGCTTGCCAAGTCCGGCTCCCTGCAGGTGCTGACCAAGGGCAATGTTTCGCTGGCGCTGGCCGGCAAGGGTGAAGGCGTGAACCTGGGAGTCGAAGTCGGCGGCTTCACGATCGAAAAGATCCACTAGGAGGAACCGACATGCCACGCGGAGACAAATCGAGTTATACCGACAAACAAAAACGCCAGGCCAAGCACATCGAACATAGCGAGGAACGCGCAGGAAAGAGCAAGGAGACCGCCGAGCGAATCGCCTGGGCAACCGTCAACAAGCAGGATGGCGGCGGCAAGAAAGCCAAGCATCACTAGCCGCGCAGTTCGACCAAGGGCTCACATTCGTGGGCCCTTTGGTTACGGGCATCCAGATGCCCTCAAACGCCATTCCGCTTGAAGGGCGTCGAAGCCTTCGTGGAAAGCGTCGCTGCCAAATGCGCGATGGGCATCCACGAGATTTCCAAGCGCAGCCATCTGGGAAGCACTCAATTGCCCGGCCTGGAAATCACTGACCGCCTGATGCAACAAGGCATTGGTGCTCCCCGCCATTTCATGCATCGATTCGGTCAGGAACTCCCTCGCCGATGACCGCACGAAATATCCTTCCAGCTCCCGATCAAAAACGAACCGCCGGGCCAGTTCATAAGCACCGCGATGCCACTCCCTCTGCCCGCCTGCCTGCACGCGTATCGCCAGGGGTACCGGGCAGTTGAATTCGACAAGCTCTCGCCTCAGGCGTGTTTCCAGTGCCTGTGCATCCTTGCGGGATTCCGTCTCCAGCAACATCGCACGATCGATATCAAACTCTTCGAACCAGCGGGAATGGAATGCCGACCAGCGTGCCAGGGGATCATGCGTAAGCCCGACCTTCAGCAGGTCTTCGGGACCGGCCAAGGGCAATATGTAGACGAATGCCCGTCCGCGATATGGGGTCGTTATCATCACGCGAAGTATGTGGCAATCAACAGAGCGCCACCACGAAACCACATCCTGTGCCACGGGCACGCTTCTTTACCATGCGCAAACGCCCTCCCGCCATCGACGGCCTCGCCGCAAGCACGCTGCAGTTGCCACCCGGAGCGTGGTCAACGGTGCTCGATTGCCTGTGCGAGCGTTTTCCGTCGGTGTCGCGCGCGCAATGGCTGGAACGCATGGCCCGCGAACGCGTGATCGATGGCGAAGGACGATGCCTGACGCCGGAAACGCCGTATCGGGTCGGGCTCGAGGTCCATTACTACCGCGAAGTTCCCGACGAAGCGCCGATTCCGTTCGATGAAGTCGTGCTGCATGAAGACCCGGACCTGTTGGTCGCGGACAAGCCGCATTTCCTCCCGGTCGTGCCTGCCGGCCCGCATGTCCATGAAACCCTGCTCGGCCGCTTGATTCGCCGCACTGGGAACCACGACCTGGCGCCGCTGCACCGGATCGACCGCGAGACCGCCGGACTGGTGCTGTTCTCCACCAGTCCACGCAGCCGTGCACGCTACCAGGCGTTGTTCCGCGAACGACACATCCACAAGAGCTATGAGGCGCTCGCCCCGGCATTGCCCGGCATCGAGTTTCCGTGCATTCGCAAGAGCCGCATCCTCGCCGGCGAACCGTTCTTCCGCATGCAGGAGATCGAAGGCCCGGCGAACAGCGAAACCCGCATCGAGGTCATCGAGCGCGGCGACGGGCACTGGCGCTACGCATTGACACCCATCACCGGGCGCAAGCACCAGCTGCGCGTGCACATGGCGGCGCTGGGCGCGCCGATCGCCAACGATGGCGTATATCCGTTACTGCGCCATCGCGGAGCAGGCGACTATTCGGCGCCCCTGCAATTGCTCGCCAGGCGCCTCGATTTCATCGATCCCGTCAGCGGCGCCGAGCGCAGTTTCTCCAGTGGCTTTATCCTGTCGCCATGAACAATGCCCTGACCATCCGCGAGTACAGCGAAGCGCTGGCGCCACATTTCCACGACATCAACGCCGAATGGATCAGCTCGATGTTCCGGCTCGAGGACACCGATCGCGAAGTGCTCGAAAACCCGGGGAAGAAGATCATCGAGCCGGGCGGCGTCATCCTCTTCGTCGAACACGAAACACTGGGCATCGTCGGCGCCTGCGCCCTGCAGAAGACCGGCGCGTCCAGCTACGAACTCACGAAGATGGGCGTGCGGGAATCGGTGCGCGGCCAGAAGGCCGGCGAATTCCTGCTGTCCGCCATCATCGAGCGCGCGGAATCACTGAAGGCCGATCCCCTGTACCTGCTCACGAACTCGAAGTGCGCGCCGGCCATCCATCTCTACGAGAAACTCGGCTTCGTGCACGATGCGCAGATCATGGAACAGTACGGCGCCCGTTACGAGCGCTGCGACGTGGCGATGCGGTATCGAGCCACGTCGTAGCCCCGCGACTCAGGCCGTCGCTTTCGCCGCCTCGTCGATCAACGCCGCGATCTCCGCTGGGTGCGATGCCAGCGAGGCATGGCTGGACTCCAGGGTGATGGTCTTGCGCGGATTCATGCGCGCCGACATCCGCTGCTGGTTTTCCGGCGCGATCATCCGGTCCTGGCTGGAGATCTGGTACCAGCACGGCTTGTGCTTCCACGCCGGATCGCTGATGTTGTCGCCAAAGGTGGAACCCAGCGGCGCCTTTTGCGTCACCGCCATCACCAGTCCTTCGTCGGCGGTGAGGTCCTGGCAGAAGCTTTCGTGGAACTTGTCGGGGATGACCCACAGATAGCCATCACTGTCCGGGGCGATATTGGCAACGGCCGCCGGCGGATGCTGCTGGGTAATGCCGCCGGGGCTTTCGCCGGCATCGGGCGCGAATGCCGCGATGTAGACCAGTGCGGCGACGTTCGGCAGGTTGCCGGCCTCGGTAATGACCGCGCCACCATAGGAATGACCCACCAATACGACGGGACCGTTGATCTGCGCGACCATCTTGCGGGTACGCTCGACGTCATCGGCCAGCGAGGTCAGCGGATTCTCCACTGCGTGCAGGTCGTTGTAACCCAGGCGCTTCAATTCGACGATCGCCTTGGCCCAATGGGCGGCACCGCCCCAGAAGCCATGGACCAGAACCACTGCGGGCTTGCTCATCGCTCACTCCTGCTTGAAGGGACGTGGCGGGAACTGTACAACCGCTTCATGACGCCGGATTGACCCAAACACCGGATTGCCATGCCGAAACGCCAGAACAGGGAAGAGGTCCAGGTGATGCACGATGCCGACGTGTTCTTCGACATCTTCGAGTCCGCGCGGATTCGCGGCGGCAACACCACCAGCCGTGCATTGCATGCCGGTCAATTGCTGGAATTTCCGCACGCCTCGCCGCGCTTTCATTTCGTCGAACACGCACCATGCCGCCTGCATATCGCGGGCGAACGTCGTGGCATCGTGCTTGAACCCGGAGACCTGGTGCTTCTGCCGCAAGGCGGCTCGCATCGGTTGGAATGCACAGGCAATGACATTGCGCGACCGCAGGTGACCACCTGCGAGTTCCGTTTCGAAGGCGCTGGTGGAATATTGCTGGCGAATGCCCTGCCCGCACTGCTGCATGTCGCGAATGCGGCAGAGCCGCCTGCGGCCTTCCCGGATACGCCGAAAGAATGGCTGTCCGTGACGTTGGCAGCGATCCGGCGGGAAGCCGACCAGCCGTGGCTGGGCAGTTCGGTGATGCTGTCGCGACTGGTGGATCTGCTGTTCGTGTGGTCGCTGCGACACTGGCTGGTGACTGCATCGCCGCAAGCCGGCGGCCTCGCCCGGGCACTGGATGACGCCGTGGTCGGTCGCGCGCTGGCACTGCTGCATGCGCAACCCGGGAAAGACTGGAACGTCGCCACATTGGCAAGCGAATTGAACCAGTCGCGCTCCGGCCTGTCGCAGCGTTTCGTCGAAACGCTGGGCGAACCCCCGATGCGTTACCTGACACGCTGGCGCATGCACCTGGCAGCGGACATGCTGACTTCCACGAAGTTGCGCATCTCGCAAATCGCACAGCGCGCGGGTTACGACTCCGAGCCCGCTTTCAGTCGCGCATTCAAACGGCAATTCGGCTCGGCGCCTACCGACCATCGCGCCGCATCGCGCAAGCATCGGTGAATGCCGATCGGTCATCACCCCGCAGGCTTTTCGACATGTCCGCCAAACTGGTAGCGCATCGCCGACAGCAGCTTGTCCGCGAAATCCGCATTGCCACGCGAACTGAAACGCTCGTAGAGCGCCGATGACAGGACATGCGCGGGCACGCCTTCATCAATGGCGGCCTTGACCGTCCAGCGCCCTTCCCCGGAATCCGAAACCCGACCGGCGAAATTCGACAACGCCGGATCCTTCATCAGCGCCGCCGCCGAGAGATCCAGCAGCCAGGACGTGACGACGCTCCCGCGGCGCCAGACTTCGGTGATGTCGGCCAGGTTCAGGTCGTAGCGATAGTGTTCGGGATCGCGTAGCGGCGTCGTCTCGGCATCGACCGTCCCGCTCGAATTGCCGATATTGGCGCCCTTGAGAATCGCCAGGCCTTCCGCATAGGCCGCCATCAAGCCGTACTCGATGCCGTTGTGCACCATCTTGACGAAGTGTCCGGCGCCACTGGGACCGCAATGCAGATACCCGTCCTCGGCGGTGCCGCCGACATGCTCGCGGCCTGCAGTGCGGGCGATATCGCCGCGCCCCGGTGCCAGCGTCGCGAAGATCGGATCGAGATGCTTCACCACGTCCGCCTCGCCGCCGATCATCAGGCAATAACCGCGCTCCAATCCCCAGACCCCGCCGCTGGTGCCGGCGTCGACATAGTGGATGCCTTGCGCCGCCAATGCATTGGCGCGACGGATGTCGTCGATGTAATAGGAGTTGCCGCCATCGATCAGGATGTCACCGGGCTCGAGAAGGGACAGCAGGTCGGCGATGGTCTCGTCGACCACGCCTGCCGGCACCATCAGCCAGATGGCGCGCGGCTTTGCCAATGCCTGCACGAATTCGCCCAACGATGCGGCGCCCGTCGCGCCTTCCTTGACGACCGTTTGCACCGCATCGGGAGACCTGTCGTATGCGACGCACTGGTGTCCGCCTGCCAAGAGACGACGCACCATGTTCGAACCCATCCGGCCAAGGCCGATCATTCCAAGCTGCATGCGCGCGCTCCTCGTGGGACCGCACCATCATGCCTGCAGCCCCGGAGCGAATCTACTGGACGTCCTCGCGTGCTCCCTGCGCAATCGGGATCGCAACGGGTTGGGGACGCGCGGATCGCAGCTTCATCCCGAAGACCAGGCGCGATACCGCGAACCTCCGTATGCATCCTTCGTAGAGGACCAGGCACGCGCCCATGCTGAGCACGAGGACGACGAAATACTTCGTCCACGGCGTCCAGGCGGTCTGGACGATGTAGTACCCGATCGCGACGATCACCGTCTGGTGCAGGATGTAGAACGGGTAGCTGGCTTCCCTCGCCCAGACCAGTAGTGGATTCGCGAATGACAGGTAGCGATATCCGTAGCCCAGGAACGCCATCATCGACAGCCAGGTGAAGATATTGGCCCCGACGGCATCGGCCACCGAGTCGTGCGCGACAACGCCGGTATTGAACATCGTGATCAACAGGACGATGGACGCGAGCCCTGCGAGCAGGGACCAGCGGCGGAACCCGGCCATCCATTTCCAGACGCCAGGCATGGACGCCAGCAGATATCCGTAGATCGTCAGCAGCAGATAGTGGTTGAAGATGTACCAGTCGTTGACGAAGTTATGCGTTTCCGGGAATACGGATTTCAGCAGCGCCTCGTTGATGCCGAGGGGAAGCCCGAGCAGGCATAGCCACGCCCCCGGCGCGATGTTCGGCCGGGCCCGCTTCCACCACAGCATCGCCGGCAGCAGCAACAGGACGTACACATAGAGATACAGGATGAACCACAGGTGATGCCAGCTGACATCACCTGTCGGATACGGGATGAACTGCAGCACGTGCGTCGCGTAGAAGTCCGCATAACCCCCGCTCCACTGTCCGCGCTGCAGTCGCTCGTAATAGATCTGCGGTGGCACCACCAGGAACATGCCGACCACCAACGGCAGCAGCAGCTTGACCGTGCGCTCCTTGAGGAATCGCACGACACTGCGCCGCTGCAATGCGAACCACATGCCCGCACCGGTGATGACGAACAGCAACGGCATGCGCAGCCGATGCGCGATATCCATCGGCCATTGCAAGGAGGGAATGGTCTGCTGGTTGACGACATGCCAACCCCAGCCGACGAAGATCATTCCCGTGTGGAAAAAGAACAGGACGAAAATCGCGATGACCCGCAACCAGTCCAGGAAGTCGTAGCGCTCCTTTCGTTCGTCGGCAACCTGCATGCTTCCCGTCTCCTGCTCCGGCAATGACCGGAAGCCTGGCCCAACAAGAGTCGGCAGCCAGCAGGTTTGTGACGGATGGAGTCCAGGCCGTGGCGAGTCGGGCGTTACTGGCCCATGCGGGCGAACAGGGCCTCGCGAAAGCGACGGCTGAGCCGCAGCGCGCGGCCATTGTGCAGATGGATTTCGTAGTCGCCCTTGAAGAGCGGGGCCAAGGATGCGATGGAGCCGAGATTGACCGCTGTCGACCTGTGTATCCGCATGAAGCGCTGGTCGCCGAGCTGGGTCAACAGGTCCTGCAACGTCCGCCGCAACAGATAGGCGCGTCCGGCAGTGTGCACATGGACGTAGTTGCCGTCGGCTTCCAGCCATTCGATGGATGCGGTTTCGATCAGCTGAAGGCGTTCGCGATCCGGCACCAGCAAGCGCTCGCAACCCGGCGATCGCGCACGTCCGACCGCCACCGCCGCCGCGCCGGTCTCATGCGAACGCAGGCGCTCGCGCACGCGCTGCACGGCGCTCGCGAACCGTTCGCGGTCATAGGGCTTGAGCAGGTAGTCGACGGCATTGAGGTCGAAGGCCTTCACTGCATGCGCGTCGAAGGCGGTGACGAAGACAATGAGCGGCGCACTCGACGGCTCAAGCTGCGCGGCCACCTGGAGCCCGGACAGCGCCGACATTTGCACATCGAGGAAGGCGACATCCGGATGGAGTCGTTCGATGTCCTGCGCCGCGGACAACCCATCCTCGACCGAAGCGACGACCGTCATGTCTGGCTGCTCCGCCAGCCAGCGCTCGAGCTTCTCGCGCGCCGGGGCTTCATCGTCGGCAATGACGACGCGAATCATCGGGCAGTCTCCGACAGCGGTATCCGCACGCATGCGGCAACACCATCGCCCTCGTTGCGGACCGACAGCGATGCCGCATCGCCATAGATGATGCCCAGCCGTTCGCGGCAATTGCGCAACCCGATGCCCTCATGATGTTCCGGCGCAAGCATGGATCCGGTGTTGTGCACGACGACTTCCAGCGCATCGTTGTCGCGCCGGGCGCGGATCTCGATATGCACCCTTGCCACGTTGGGCTCGACCCCGTGCCTGAACGCGTTTTCAAGCAGGGGCTGCAGCAACAACGCCGGAACAGGAATCTCCGCAAGCGCCGCGTCCGTGTGCCAACTGACCGTGACGCGATCCCGGAACCGCTCGCGCATGATGTCCGCATACAGTGCGAGCGTGCGGAGTTCTTCGGCAAGCGGCGTCATTTCGTTGCCGTTCGTGCGCAGGCTGATCCGCAGCAGGTCCCCAAGCGTCGCGATCATGCGATCGGCCCGATCAACGTCGGTATGCATCAGGGCGGAGACGGTATTGAGCGCATTGAACAGGAAGTGCGGTCGCAACTGTCCCTGCAGTTGCGCGAGTTGCGCCTCGGCCAGCGCCTTGTGCATCCGCAACAGGCGCTGGCGCTGGAGTTGCCATTGCCCATGGGAATCGATGCCGAACAGGATGCCGAGCCACAAGCCGGTGAAAATCGTCAGCTTGACGCTCTCGTACGCCACGACCAGGCCCCAGCCCGGGTGCGCATAGGTGAGCCCCGCGGCGGCATAGACCGCATGCCTGATCGGATACACCACCGCCAGCCAGGTGAGGATGATCAACGGCAACCAGAGCAGATAAGTGCCGAACCAAAGCAGCGGCCGATCGAGATAGCGCGCATGGCGCGCACGCGTCCGCACCGCGAACAGCATCCACCCTGTGGCGACGAGTGCGGAACTCCCTTCCCACAGGACGGGTTCCCACCAACGGACGCCCGAATTGCGAAGCGCATCCTGAAGCGCCACGCAGATCATCAGCAGCCAGAACACCGCCCACAGCGCCGCCAACGTTCTTGGAAGGAACGCCGCTTCATCCTTCATGTGGATGTCTGCCGAATCTGGGCGGGGTGTCGCGTTCATCGCGACCGAGTGTAGCCACACCGCAAGCCATCGATGCTGTTGCTGGGACGAACGGAGACTTGGGCGGGGTGAAGTGGAACCCGGCAAGGCAGGGCAAATGCGCGTAGGATGTTCCCACGCATCGTGCGTCTACCACGCCCAGCCCGACACATTCGATCGTCGCCTGTCTGGCCCTTCCACGCACCACCATCTTTTTTTGTCGAGAGTGACGCCCCCTTCCGGGAGCGTTTGCACGGCAGCACGTGACGACAAAACCCTCCTCGCCGCACTTGCATGAGGACATCCATGCCTCGCACCAATAAAACACCCCCTGCGGGCAGAACGACCGATGTCTTGTTCACTACGCGCAAGGCCAGCGATCGCACTCCGCTGACCCACGAGATGATCGCGAAAGACCTGGAAGCCTTCCGCAACGCTGGCGGCAAGATCGAAGTATTGGGCACGACCCGTTCCCTGCAACGGATCAACATCGACCCGACAGCTTCGTCCCCCGCGCCCGCCAGGCCCACTCCATCGCGTCATCGCTCGTAACCGGACGGAGATCCCCGCTTTGGCCAAGCCCAACTATCCCTTCGAAAAGCGCCTCCGCGAGCTGGAGAAAAAGCGCAAGCAGGAAGAGAAAGACGCGCGCAAACACAGGGCGCGCACGAATCCCGACCCGGCACCGCCTTCAATCGAGCCGATACCGGTTCCGAAACCGGAACCGGAAGCAGCAGCGCCTTCCGGTCCTCGGATTCATCGCCGCACCACGCAAAAAGAAGACGGCGCAAAGTAAAGATCGATCATCGCGGCATCCGGCGCACCGACATCCACGATCGGATCATCGCGCGACCGTCACGGCCATTTCATTTCGCCCTTGCTGACTTTCGCGCTCATTTGCAGGGATTGTTCGCCGGCCAGGTTGGGGTAGCGCTTTTGCATCGCCGCGATGAGTTCGGCGGAATTCTTCGCCTTTGCCGCTTCCTCGTCATAGGCGCGAATGTAATCCCCGGTGAATTTCACCGCCTCAAGATTCTGCGGGGCGCCGGGCGCGAAATGACCCGGAATCACGGCCTGCGGCTTCAATGCGGCGATGCGATCCAGGGTCGCCAGCCAGTCGGCGTGCGATTGCGGCGTCTGCGTATCGGCCATCCACACATGCTCGCCAGCCATCACCGGAATGCCACCCAATGCCGTGCGGGTCGACGGAATCCAGACGAACGTGCGATCCGGCGTCGCGCCATCCAGTCCGATGATCTGCAACGACTGCCCATCCAGATCGATGTGATCGCCCTGCAACACATCCGGCACGATCGTCTGCTTCGGCGCACCTGCGCCTAGCGGCTTCGACCAATAAGCGAGCTTGCCTGCGCGCGTTTGCTCGATATGCGCGACCGTTTGCGGCGTCGCGACGATCCTGGCATCCGGGAAAGCCGCCTTCAACGTTTCCAGGCCGAAGTAGTAGTCGGGATCGCCGTGGCTGATGTAGATCGTGGTCAGGTACTTGCTCGAAGCCTTGATCATGTCGACCAGCTTGGCGGCATCGGCCGTGGAAAACTGCGCATCGACGAGCACCGCATCACGCGGGCCCGTGACCAGCACGGATGTCACCGGGAAGATGCCTTGCGCGCCCGGGTTGTAGACCTGCGTCTGCAGGGTGGCTGCGACTGGCTGTGGCGCGGATGCGGAAACAGGCGCCGAGGAATTGCGCTCGCAAGCCGTGAGGCCGAAAGCCAGCGCGGCGGAACAGGCGATGGTGAGCAAGGAACGGGACATGACGATCTCCATGGCGATATCGGGAACTTCTGTGCCGACACGATAATTGAGCGAATCAGTCCGAAAAACCGCGTATATTGCAAATAATTGTTGCTCAGATCGAACAAATGGATCGAATGACTGCAATGACGGTGTTCGTGGAGGTGGCCGAGCGTGGCAGCCTGACCTCCGCGGCGGACGCCCTCGACATGTCCCGGGCCATGGTGACCCGCTATCTCTCCGCACTCGAGGAATGGCTGGGCGCACGCGTCCTGCACCGCACGACACGCCGCATCAGCCTCACGCCCGCCGGCGAACAGGCACTCGAACATTGCCGACGGATGCTTGCGATCGGCCAGGAATTGCAGCATTCGCTGGACAGCGACGGCATGCCGCACGGGCAGATCCGCGTCACCTGCAGCACATCGTTCGGCTTGAGCCACCTGGCATCGGCGGTCGTCGATTTCGTGCATCGCTATCCCGGCATATCGATCGACGTGGTGCTCGCCGATCGCGCCATGAACCTGGTGGAAGAGCGTGTCGATGTCGCCATCCGCATTGCACGCGCGCTTGAACCGGGCCTGATCTCGCGACGCATCAGCGTGTGCCGATCGGTGATCTGCGCATCTCCCGGGTATCTGGCGCGACGCGGCACACCGCGCGAGCCGCAGGATCTCGCCGCACACGCCTGCCTGAGCCACCACTATGTCGGCCGCAGCCTGTGGCAGCTCTACAAGGATGGGCAGGCGACCAGCGTGGCGGTCAAGGGACCGATCAGCGGCAACGACGCGACACTGCTCGCACAGGCCGTGCGCGAAGGCGCCGGCATCGGCTTCCTGCCGACATACCTGGTCGCCCCGATGTTACGCAGCGGAGAATTGGTCGCGGTATTGCCGGATTACACGCTGGATGAAATGGGAATCCACGGCGTGTATCTCTCGCGCAAGCAGATGCCGCTGTCGGTGCGGATGTTCCTGGATTTCCTGGTCGAGCGTTTCGGTGAAGAACCGGAATGGGACCGCGACACGGATGGCCCGATGGCTGAAGCCCAGCCCATCCACGCTTGACAATCCATCTGGCTCAAGATAATACTTTCCCAATACGGAAAGTATTGAAGCCGCCATGTCCGAGCTCGTCCTGCACTACCACCCGCTCTCGTCCTATTGCTGGAAGGCCACGATCGCGATCGATGCGCTCGGAATCGACGTCCGCAAGCAGCTGCTCGATCTTGCGGACTCCACCCAGCGCAGCGCCTATTACGCCCTCTGGCCGATCGGCAAGATGCCACTGCTCGTGGATGGCGGCCACACGGTCCCGGAGACCAGCATCATCATCGAATACCTGCAGCGCCATCACGCGCAACAGGGTGCACGACTCATTCCCGACGATTTCGATTCCGCGCTCGACGTGCGGCTATGGGATCGCTTCTTCGATCAATACGTGATGACGCCGATGCAGGTACATACCGCCAACCTGCTGAAACCGGAAGACAAGCGCGACCCCGACGCCATTGCCCGGGCCCGCGACCTGCTCGAGCGCAGCTACGCGATCCTTGAACGCCACCTCGCCGGGCGCACATGGATGGCTGGAGACGCTTTCAGCATGGCCGATTGCTCGGCGGCGCCTGCCTTGTTCTATGCCGTCACCTATGTCCCGCTATCCCCGGAACATGCCCATCTGTCGGCGTACCTGGAACGATTGATGGATCATCCTGCGGTGGCTGCGACCATCGACCAGTCCCGCGACTGGTTCAAGTTCTATCCGGGCCGTGCCGGATTGTCGCGCCGTTATTTCGATCCGGCCGAGGTTTGAGATGCAGACCAGCGCGCAATCGGAGCGTCTCGATCGCATGTTCTTCGCGCTGTCGGATGGTCATCGCCGCAGCATGCTCGACCGCCTCGGTCGCGGAACCGCATCGGCATCGGAACTGGCGGAACCGCTCGGCATCGCCCTGCCTTCCGCAGTCAAGCATCTCGCCGTGCTGGAACAAAGCGGATTCGTGGTCTCGGAGAAAACCGGGCGCGTGCGCATGTACGCGGTCGAGCCAAAGGCGATTCGCGCGATGGACGCATGGCTGGCACGTCACAAGAAGATGCTGAATACGCAATTCGACCGACTGGAACTGCATCTCGCCGCGAAATCGAAGAGGCAAGGCCCATGACCGCCATCCCGACGCTGCATACCGACTTCGTGATCGAACGCGAGTTCTCGGCCACACCCGATGAAGTGTTTGCGGCCTGGGCCGATCCCGATGCGCGGATGAAGTGGTCGAATTGTCACCCCGACAACACTCGGGAGCATCGCCTGGATTTTCGCGTGCATGGACACGAGATTTACGAAGCTACCGCGGCGAATGGCGACGTCGAGCGAGTCGACAGTTTCTTCTTCGATATCGTCGAGGGCCAGCGGATCGTCTTCGCCTACGACATCCGTTTCGGCTCAAAACGTCTGTCGGTATCGCTGGTGACGGTCGAGTTCTTCCCGTCCAAGCGCGGCACGCGTATGGCCTATAGCGAACAACTCGCCTATCTCGATGGGCACGAAGACCGCGCAGAGCGGATGCGAGGCACCGAGGAGGCATTTGATCGGCTACAGTGCATCGTGGAATGACAACTCAAGGCCGATGCGTTCACCTCCAAGCACTCGACTGATGGCGTGCTTGAGATTGACACGGTAATAACCACCTGAACCTTTGAAAGGGCGCTCGGCTGTGGCGATGATGGCCGCATCACCCAGTTTCAGCGGCAATACCATCGGGCGCGATTGCATTCGCGGGCGCCGTTCTGTCATCACGAACTCCCCACCCTGGAAATCGTGCCCGGGCTCGGACAACAGCGTGACGATCTGCAGCGGGAATACGCGTTCCCCCTCGTGCTGATGCAGCGGAATGTGATCTCCCTCACCCAACCGGCTCGGATGGCACTGTTCCCGCATCCGATCCACCGAATAGCGCTCATCCCTGCCCAGGATTTCATTCCAGCGATTGGCGATGACGGGCAGACGGCGATGGAGCTCCGCGTGCCATGTCTCCAGCGGCGAGGAAAAGTCGCCGCCTGCAGTCGTGATGCGTCTGGCGACGTTGCGCGCACGACCCGCGTCCAACAACCCGGGAAGCAGTGCATACCCTTCCGAGTCGAGTTGGGTGGCGATGCTTGTCCAGTCCAGGCGATCCATCAGAACCCCGGCAATGTGGCGGTACGCGGCTGTTCGTCCGCGAAAGTCATCGCCTTCTCGTGTTCCAGCAGCCAACGCTTGCGATGCAGGCCCCAGGCATAGCCTTTCAAATCGCCATTACTGGCGATGACCCGATGGCAGGGCACGATGATCGCGATCGGGTTGGCGCCATTCGCTGCCCCCACGTCGATGGCGGCACGCGGATCATCGCAACCCAGCTCCTTGGCCAGCTTTCCGTATGTCGTGGTGGTCCCTGCCGGAATCCGGCGCAATGCCTCCCACACCCGGCGCTGGAATTCCGAGCCCGAAGTCCGCGTCTTCAATGCGTTCACGGCATCCAGTTCGCCATCGAAGTACCGGGACAGCGCATCCGAAATTCCGGAGGGGGCCGGAATTTCCGTCAACTCGGCCGCACCGTAGTGATCGCGCAAGCCGCGCTGCATACGGGCCTCGTGATCGGAAAAATCTAGCGCACGCACGACCTGGTCGGCGTCCGTCACCAGCAGCATCTCGCCCAGCGGTGAATCCAGGTGGCTCAGAAACAGTTTCATGGTTCATTCCTCGTCGATGGGTGAAATGCATTGGTCGATCGTTCCAGCCGTGTCACGCCCGATCCGCCGAACCGGAAGATTTCCCCCGACTCCATATGTAATTCGGCATCGCCGTTTTCGGCGGCATCCCATTCCGCCGCACCTGCATCGACAAACACCTGGCAACAGGATTCGATGAGGCAACGCGCTTCGGTTGGCGTCATTGGCAGGCGCATGGGGGCCACGCTCATCTCGCGTCGTGAAAGATCAAGCCAACGGTGTGTCGCCGACCGCTGCGGATGCGGCTGACGCCATGCCGCATGGCGGCCTTGCGGAATCCACGCCGCCCCATCGTCGGCCGTTGGTTGACGGTGAACACGACGGCATCGCCCTGGCGCAGCGGAACGACATCGGCGCGCTGGCTCTTGCCGGATACTTCCGTCATCACGAATTCGCCACCGCTGAAATCCCGGCCCGGTTCCGACAGCAGGATGGCGACTTGCAGCGGGAAGACATGCTCGCCGTACAGATCCTGATGCAGGCAGTTGTAGTCGCCTTCGCCATATTCAAGGATCAGCGGTGTGGGCCGCCTCTGGCCCGCCTGATGGCAGCGTTGCAGGAATGTCGCCAGGTCATCCGGGTATTTCGTGTCGATGCCCAACTGGCGATTCCAGCGATTGGCGATCGGCGCGAGCCGCGGATACAGTGCATGGCGCAGCCGATCGAGCAATGGCGGTAACGGATACGCGAAATACTTGTATTCGCCGCGCCCGAATCCATGGCGTGCCATCACTACCCGCGAGCGATAGCCCGTCTTCAGCGGATAGAGTGCTGCGAGTTCGTCGCACTGGCTTTCCGTCAACACACCGTGCAATACGGCATGCCCGCGGGCGTCGAGCGCATCTTCGATGTCGGTCCAATCGCGCGTTTCGAGTTTCACGACTTGCTCCTGGTGATGCCCTGGCTGGTCCATGCGTAGTAGCCGACGACGCAGATGAAGATGCCGACCGCCAGCAGGGGATGGACGAACCAGCCCAGCAACGCGGCGATGCCGTACAGGAGGATGCCGATCCCTGGCCTGAGTACCTGTGCGGCGAATACGCCGGGCGGCAAATGCGGCTTCACCAGCTCCGGATGCCGATCGAGATGCGAGAACGCCGGGATCCATGCCACGGACATGAGCGCTGCAATCACGGCATACAGGACGATGGCCGCTTTCTGGTCCGCCAGGTTTCCGTCACGGAAGGCGCCGGCAAGCACACCCGTGGGAAACGGGATCAACGACGCGGTCGCGATGATGCCGAGATTGATCCAGTTGAACGTCAGGTCGATCCGGCCTAGCCGTTCGAACATGTAATGGTGGTTGAGCCAGATGATCCCGACGTAGAGGAATGCAACGACATACGCCACGTACGAGGACCATTCCGCGACCAGTTCGCGCCCCAACGTCCCGGGTGCCGCGACCGGACGATGGATCTCCAGCACCAGCAAGGTGATGATGATCGCGAAGGCACCGTCGCTGAGGCTTTCGCTGCGCTTCGTTTCCGGCAATTCGTTGTCCATGGGGGGCCTCACGACAGTTTCGACAAGATCATCGAAGCCGTCCGATGACCCGGACACGAGGTTAGTCATCGATTCGTTGGCGCGAACTCCGATTCTTGCGGTCGAATCGGATCCGGGATTCCGACACGGCTTCCCGCGTCGGCGTAGGATGCGGAAATCCGCAGCGAGCCAAGCCCCATGACCAACGCCCCCACTCCCCTCCGCATCGATTTCGTCGCCGATGTGGTCTGCCCGTGGTGCGCAATCGGCCTGGCATCGCTGTCGCAGGCGCTGGCGCGGCTCGATGGCGTGGTGCAGGCGGAACTGCATTTCGAGCCGTTCGAGCTCAATCCCCAACTCGGCCCGGAAGGCCAGGACATCTTCGAGCACCTGCAACAGAAGTACGGGATGTCGCGCGCGCAATTCGCCGAAAGCCAGGAAGCCATCCGCCAGCGCGGCGCGGCGCTCGGCTTCACCTTCGACATGGGCGCACGCAGCCGCATCTACAACACCTTCGACGCGCACCGCCTGGTGCGCTGGGCGGAAACCGCGGGGCATCAGCCCGAACTCGAACGCGCGTTGTTCCGCGCCTATTTCAGCGAAGGCAAGAACATCTCCGACCACGAAGTGTTGGCGGGCGTCGCCGAAAGCGTCAGCCTGCCGGGTGCGCAGGCACGGGCGATCCTCGCCTCGAACGAATACGCGGCCGTGGTGCGCGAAGCGGAACGGTTCTGGACCGGCAACGGCATCCAGGGCGTGCCGGCGGTCATCGTCGATCGCAAGCACCTGATCTCCGGCGGACAGCCGGTGGAAGTGTTCGAGCAGGCATTGCGCCAAATCGCCGCAGAAACCCACTGACACCATAATTCGTGTTGACAGAGTCCATGCGACCCAATATGTTGTGGTCGTCGGTTCCGGCGGTTGGTTCAATCGCCGGATGAAAAGGGAAGCCGGTGCGGCCTTACGAGGCCTATTCCGGCACTGCCCCGCAGCGGTAATCGGGAACGAACCCGCCACATGCACTGGAGCGATCCGGGAAGCGGCGGTTAGGAGAAGGCTCCGTCCTTCGCGCCCATAAGTCCGAAGACCTGCCGACAGCCGCGCGCTTTGCACGCACGCGCGGTGCCGGCATGCGGAGCAATCCGCCGCCCGAGGGGGCGTCGCCGCGAATGGTGGCGCCGTCCTATCCGTGGCCCACGTTCCGTCGATCCCTTTCGCCGCCTGGCTGCGCGGGACAGCCATGCGATCCGTGCGTCCATGCGAGACGACGCCATGTCCACATCCCTGCAGTCCCACGATCCGCAATTCGCACTGACGCCGCCACACAACGCGCTGGCGATGATGGTGACCAAGCGCAACGGCGTACGCCAATCGGTCGATCTCAACAAGATCGTGTTTGCGATCCAGCGTTGCAGCGAAGGTCTCTACGCAATCGACCCGATGCGGGTGGCGACGCGCACGATTTCCGGCCTGTACGACGGCGCGACCACGCGCGAGCTCGACGAACTCTCGATCCGCACCGCGGCGCTGCTGACCGGCGAAGAGCCCGAGTACGGCAAGCTGGCAGCGCGACTGCTCGCCGGGGCGATCGCCAAGGAAGTGACGGGACAGGAAATCCACGCGTTCTCGCAGTCGGTGGCGCGCGGACATGAAGTCGGATTGATCAACGATCGCCTGCTCGATTTCGTGCAGGCCAACGCGCGCAAGCTCAACGATGCCATCGACCCGGCGCAGGACCGCCATTTCGATTATTTCGGGCTGCGCACGCTCTACGACCGCTACCTGCTGCGCCATCCGCACAGCCGCAAGGTGATCGAGACGCCGCAGCAGTTCTTCCTGCGCATCGCCTGTGCGCTGAGCGAGGACGTGACCGAAGCGCTCGCCCTGTACACGACGATGAGCGCACTGGAATATCTCCCAAGCTCACCGACCTTGTTCAATTCCGGCACGCGCCACGAACAGCTGTCGTCGTGCTTCCTGCTCGACTCGCCGCAGGACACGCTGGAATCGATCTATGCGCGCTACGGCGAGATCGCCCAGCTGTCGAAGTTCAGTGGCGGCATCGGCGTGAGCTACAGCCGCGTGCGTGCGCGCGGCGCGCTGATCCGCTCCACCAACGGCCACTCCAACGGCATCGTGCCGTGGTTGAAGACGCTGGACTCCTCGGTGATGGCGGTGAATCAGGGCGGCAAGCGCAAGGGCGCGGCCTGCGTCTATCTCGAAACCTGGCACGCCGACATCGAGGACTTCCTCGAGTTGCGCGACAACACCGGCGACGAAGCGCGACGCACGCACAACCTCAACCTGGCGAACTGGGTGCCGGATCTCTTCATGCAGCGCGTCGAAGCCGACCAGGAATGGTCGCTGTTCGATCCCGGCACGGTGCCGGAGCTGGTCGATCTGCACAACGACGCATTCAACACCGCTTACCTGCAGGCGGAAGCCCAGGGCAAGGCCGCGAAGACGATCCCGGCGCGCAAGCTCTACGCGCGGATGATGCGCACGCTGGCCGAGACCGGAAACGGCTGGATGACCTTCAAGGACAAGTGCAACCGCGCCAGCAACCAGACGCTGCGCGAGCGCAACGTGATCCATCTGTCCAACCTGTGCACCGAGATCCTCGAAGTGACGTCCGCCGAGGAAACCGCGGTGTGCAACCTCGGCTCGATCAATCTGGCGCGGCATTTCGATGCCGACGGCGAATTCGATTTCGCCAAGCTCGGCGAAACCGTGCGCCAGGCGGTTGCGCAGCTCGACCGCGTGATCGACCTCAACTTCTATCCGATCGAACCGGCGCGTCGCGGCAACTTGCGCTGGCGTCCGGTCGGCCTCGGCTGCATGGGCTTGCAGGACGTGTTCTTCCGCAAGCGCCTGCCCTTCGACAGCGAGGAAGCACGCAAGCTGTCTCGCGAGATCGCCGAGACGATCTACTTCCACGCGCTGGACGCCTCATGTGAACTGGCGATGGCCAAGGGCGCGCATGCGTCGTTCGCCGACACCCGCGCATCGCTGGGCGAACTGCAATTCGACGCCTGGGACATGAAGCCGGAACAGATGGAACGCTGGGACGCCCTGCGCGCCCGCATCCGCGAGCACGGCCTGCGCAATTCACTGCTGATCGCGATCGCGCCGACCGCGACGATCGCCTCGATCGCCGGTTGCTACGAATGCGTGGAGCCGCAGGTCAGCAACCTGTTCAAGCGCGAGACGCTGTCCGGCGATTTCCTGCAGGTGAATCGTTACCTCGTCGACGAACTGAAGAAACTCGGGATGTGGACGCCGGAAATGCGCGACACCATCAAACTGGCGGAAGGGTCGATCCAGGGCATCGCCGCGATTCCGGAGACATTGCGTCAGGTCTATCGCACCGCGTGGGAACTGCCGATGCGCAGCCTGATCGACATGGCCGCCGATCGCGGCGCCTTCATCGACCAGTCGGCATCGCTCAACCTGTTCATGGAAAGCCCGAACATCGGCGCGCTTTCGTCGATGTACATGCACGCGTGGCGGCGCGGCATCAAGACCACCTATTACCTGCGCTCGCGCCCGGCCACGCGCATTGCCAAGACCACGGTCGCCAGCTACACGCCAGCCGAAGCGGTCGCCTGCTCGCTCGAGAATCCGGAAAGCTGCGGAGCCTGCCAATGAACGCGATCGTCACCCGCCTGCTTGACCCCGGCTTCGAACTTACCCTGCGGCCGATGCGCTATCCGCAGTTCTACGAGATGTATCGCAACGCCGTGCGCAACACCTGGACGGTGGAGGAGATCGATTTCCAGATCGACATCGCCGACCTCCACGCCAAGATGTCGCCGGCCGATCGCCATCTCATCCACCGGCTGGTGGCGTTCTTCGCCACCGGCGATTCGATCGTCGCCAACAACCTGGTGCTCAATCTCTACAAGCACCTCAACGCACCGGAAGCGCGCATGTACCTGTCGCGCCAGCTGTACGAGGAAGCGCTGCACGTGCAGTTCTACCTCACGCTGCTCGACAACTACCTGCCCGACCCGGCGGAACGCGTGCGCGCCTTCGCAGCGATCGAGAACATCCCGTCGATCCGCAAGAAGGCCGAGTTCTGCTTCAAGTGGATCGATTCGATCCAGGCCCTCGACCGCATCGAAACACGCGAACAGCGCCGCCAGTTCCTGCTCAACCAGATCTGCTTCGCCGCCTGCATCGAAGGTCTGTTCTTCTTCGCGGCATTCGCCTACGTCTACCACTTCCGTTCGCGCGGCCTGCTGCCGGGCCTGGCCTCGGGCACCAACTGGGTGTTCCGCGACGAGTCCTGCCACATGGAATTCGCCTTCGAGGCGGTGCGCACCGTACGCGAGGAAGAGCCCGACCTGTTCGACGACGAGATGAAGCAACAGGTCTACGCCATGCTGGAAGAAGCGATCGAATGCGAGATGCAGTTCGCCTCAGACGTCTTGTCGGGCGGCGTCGCCGGCATTTCCGAACGCGACATGCGCCAGTACCTGCAGCACTGCGCCGACAATCACTTCGCCAAGCTGGGGATGGAGAAGCGCTACAACGTGCGCAATCCGCTGCCGTTCATGGAACTGCAGGACGTGCAGGAACTGACCAACTTCTTCGAGCGCCGCGTCAGCGCCTACCAGCTCGGGGTGACGGGAGAAGTCGGTTTCGATCACGCCTTCTGACGAAACCCCAGCGCCTGAAAGCTTCGTTTAACACGCCATCGGGAAGGCCCGGCCACCATACGGGCTTTCCGCCGCACGATGCCTGCATGAACGATCTTTCCCGAGACAACAGCCCGGCCGACTGGGTGGCCAAGGTTCCCGCGATCACCCTCGGCTTCTGGATCATCAAGATCCTGGCGACCACTTTCGGCGAAATCGGCGGCGATGCCGTCACCATGTCGTGGCTGGGCGAAACCACCCCGGAAGCCAGCGCCATCGCCTGGCATCCCGGCTATCTGATCGGCACGGCCATCTTCGCGCTGGTGTTCGCGGCTGCGGTGGCGTTGCAGATCCGCGCACCGCGCTTCAACAAGTGGCTGTACTGGTTCGCCATCATCGCCAGCACCACCGTCGGCACCACGCTGGCGGATTTCGCCGATCGCTCGCTGGGGATCGGCTACCCCGGTGGCTCGCTGCTGCTGCTGGCATTGCTGCTGGCGACATTGTTCACGTGGTATCGCAGCACTGGCACGATCGCGGTCGAGAGCGTGCGCGACGGCCGCTCGGAACTGTTCTACTGGCTCACCATCACCTTCTCGCAGACGCTGGGCACCGCGCTGGGCGACTGGGTGTCCGAGAGCCAAAGCGATGGCTATACCGGCAGCATCATGATCTTCGGTGGCTTGCTGCTGTTGGTGACGTTCCTGTACTTCACGACCAAGGTCTCGCGCACCGCGCTGTTCTGGGCCGCATTCGTGCTCACGCGTCCGCTGGGCGCCGTGGTCGGCGACCTCCTCGACAAGCCGCAGGCGCAGGGAGGGCTCGAATTGAGCCGTTATGGTGGCTCGCTGGTATTGCTCGCCGCGATCGTGCTGGGCATCCTGATCTTCCCGCAACGGCCCGCGACCAAGGCACATTGATATCGATGATGGCGCTTCATCGCGTTCACCGGGGATGGTTCGCGCTCGTCCTGATCGCCTGCACCTGCCTTCCGCACACCGCATTCGCGCAGGCGGGCCCGCCGCTGATCACCAACGACACCGGCTCGCCCGGCGATGGCCATTGGGAAATCAATCTCGCCGCGACCGGCGACCGCACCGGCGATACATGGAATGTCATCGCGCCTGATGCCGACATCAATTACGGGTTGGGCGAACGCATCCAGCTGACCGTGCATCCGGCGTGGGCGCATCGCATCGGACCAGGTTCGACCTTTGCTTCCGGCATCGGCGGAACCGAGCTCGCCATGCGCTGGCGTTTCCTCGACGAGGACAAGGCCGGCGTGAGCATGGCGATCCAGCCGCACTGGATCCTGCCGGGTCCACCCGCGGCACGACGCAAGGACCTGAGCCCGGCGACGCAGGAATTCCAGTTGCCGTTGCAGGTCGTCAAGACCTTCGGCAAGTCGTCGCTGGGTGTCGAGGTGGTGCGCCACTTCGTCGAGAAGGGAAACGACGCCTGGCAGGCCGGAATGTTCTGGGCGCGTCCGTGCCCGCGCGACTGGCAATGCCTGGCCGAGATCAACAGCAGCCGCGACGACCACGGCACGACGCAGACCATCATCAATCTCGGCACCCGTCACCCGATGAGCGAGCACCTGGTTTTCCTGGCTTCGCTGGGTCGGCAAATCTCGGGTGAACGACCGCACGCCACCCCCGTGTTCTATCTCGGGGTCCAGGTACTAAAGTAGCGCCATGCGCATCCTCATCGCGGAAGACGACGCCCACATCGCCGCCGGCATGCAGAACCTGCTGGTCGCGCGCGGCCATGCGGTCGATTGCGTGGGCGACGGCAAGCAGGCCGAACAGGCCGGCAAAAGCGGCGTCTATCAATTGCTGATCCTCGACATCGGCCTGCCTTCGCTGGAAGGCGGCGAAGTGATCCGCCGCTTGCGCGCGGCGCGCATCGATACCCCAATCCTGGTGGTCAGCGCCGGCGAAGCCTTGAACGAGCGCGTGCGCATCCTCGATCTCGGCGCCGACGACTACCTGGTCAAGCCATTCGCGATCGCCGAATTCGACGCCCGAGTGCGCGCCCATCTGCGGCGCGGTTCGGCGCAGGGCGCGACCGAACTGGAGGTCGGCGGACTGGCGATCGATCCCGGCGACCAGCGCGCGCGCGGGCCGAATGGGCCGATCGAACTCACCGCCCGCGAATTCGCCCTGGTCTCGCTGCTCGCCGCGCGCGCCGGCCGCATCGTCAGCCGCGCCCAGATGATGGAAACGATCTGCGCCTGGGACAACGAGCTCACCGACAACGGCCTCGACATCGCGCTGCATCGCCTGCGCCGCAAGATCCAGGATTGCGGCGTGCGCCTGCGCACCGTCCGTGGCCTCGGTTACCTGCTGGAACCCCTTGGCGATGAATGACCGCGCGCCGCGGCGCACCAGCCTGTATCGCAGCCTGCTGGTGTACCTCAGCGTGCCGTTGACCGTGCTGGCGTTGATCGCCGGCCTGGTGACCTACGAAATGGCGCGTTACTACGCCAATCGCGCCCACGACGCCGAACTGGTCGAGCAGGTCGATTCCGTCGTCAACCTGATGGACACGCAGCCGGAAACCTTCCGCGCGTTCTCGCCGCAGGCCCTGTTCCTGATCCAGTACGACCCCGACGGCTTCCAGTTCTATTCCATCACCAGCGTCCACAAGGGCGTGATCGCGGCCAACTTCAAGCCGCCCGTGGCATCGCTGACAACCACGGTCAACGAGCCGGTCAAGCTGTCGACGATTCGCGCCGAACGCCATCTGCGCCTGGCATCGCGATCGTTCCATCCCAAGGTCGATCCCAGCGACACCGTGATGGTCACGGTCGCCGAAAGCTTCACCGATCGCCGACGCTGGGCGCAGCGCATCCTGCTGCTGACCATTCCGACCCTGCTGCTGATGGTGGTCGGCCTGGTCTTCGTGATCCGCAGCGGCATCGATACCGGCTTGAAACAACTGGATCCGCTGATCGCGCGCCTGCGTCGCGGCGATGCCCTGCACAAACCATTGCTTGATGCCGATGTGCCCTCGGAAGTCGCGCCGCTGGCCAGCACCATCGACACCCTGGTCTCCAACCTGCGCGAAGCGCTGGCGGTGCAATCGCGCTTCATCGCCGACGCCGCCCACCAGCTGCGCACGCCGCTGGCCGGCCTGCGCCTGCATTCCGAACGCGCGCTCGCCGATCCGCGACCGGAGGTGCTGGAGGACGCCCTCGGCCATGTCGCGCGATTGACCGATCGCACCTCGCGCATCGCCGAACAGCTGCTGTCGCTGGCACGCGTGCAATCGGTGCAGGCGACGCTGCCGCAACGCACCGATCTGTCCGCCATCGTCCCCGAGATGGTCGGCGAACGCGTGCCCGATGCATTGCGCGCCGGCGTCGATCTCGGTTACGAAGCATCGCAGCAACGCGCGCTGTTCGCGATGATCGATGCAGCCGCGTTGCAGGAAGCGCTCGACAACCTGATCGACAATGCCCTGCACCATGCCGGTCGCGGCCATGTCGCGACGGTGAGCCTGTCGCAACACGACGACGGCACCATCGAACTGGCGATGGAAGACGACGGCCCCGGCGTCGACGATGCCGCGCTGGCCCGGCTCGGCGAACGCTTCTTCCAGGTGGCCGGCGGCAATGGCGGCAGCGGCCTGGGCCTGGCGATCGTCGAGGAGGTGTTGTCGCGCTATGGCGGACGCGTGCGCTATGCGCGCGGCAGCGCAGGCGGCCTGCGGGTGGAGCTTTTGTTGCCTGCGGCAGATGCTTCCGGAAAGGTCGGTGAAACCGCTGGCTGAGAAGCTGGCGGCGTGAACGAAGCACCCTTCCCGCTGCAGACGGCCGAATTCTTCTACGAAGGCGGCCCCAACGCCGTCCTGCTGACCCACGGCCTCACCGGCACGCCCAACGAAATGCGCCTGCTGGCGCGTGGCCTCAACCGGCGCGGCTTCACCGTGTTCGGCGTGCAACTGGCCGGGCATTGCGGCGACATGGACGACTTGTTGGCGACGCGCTGGCAGGACTGGGCGGCGAGCGTGCAGACCGCGGCGGAACGCCTGCGCGGGCATTGCGATCGCCTGTTCGTCGGCGGCCTGTCGATGGGCGCGCTGCTCGCGCTCAACCTCGCCGCCGATCGCCCCGACCTGGTCGATGGCGTCGGCGTCTATGGCGCGACCTTCCGCTACGACGGCTGGAGCGTGCCGCGCATCGCACGGTTGTCCGGACTGTTGCCGTTGCTCAAGAAATTCAACATCGGTCGCGATCGCGTTTTCATGGAACAGCCGCCCTACGGCATCCGCGACGAACGCCTGCGCGCGCAGATCAGCATGGCCATGCAGGGCAGCGACAGCAGCATCGCAGGATTGCCCGGCAATCCCTGGCATTCGCTGGCGGAACTCCATCAGCTGGCGAAACGCGTGCGCCGTCAGTTGTCGCAGGTCAGCGCGCCGTGCCTGGTCGCGCATGCCAGCGACGACGACATCGCCAGCCTCGACAATGCCGAAGTCGTGCTGCGCAGCGTGTCCGGCCCGACCGAATTGCTGCTGCTCGACAACAGCTACCACATGATCACCATCGATCGCGAACATCGCCTGCTGATCGATCGCAGCGCCAGCTTCTTCGATCGCATTGCCGCCAATCCGCAACGCAGCGCATGACGCCACTGGCCACCGTCCTCTGGCTCGCCAATGCCGCGCTCGATACCGGCGGACAACTCTGCTTCAAGACCGCCGCCCATCACGGCGATAGCGGCTGGCGCACGCTGGCCCGGCAACCCATGCTGTGGCTCGGCCTGCTGTGTTATCTCGGCGAATTCCTGGTGTGGATCGCCTTCCTGTCGCAGGTGCCGCTGTCGCTCGGTGTGCTGCTGGGCTCGATCAACATCGTGGTCGTGATGATCTGCGGGCGCTTGTTCTTCCGCGAAAAGCTCACGCCGTTGCGTGTCGGCGGCATCCTGCTGGTCTGCATCGGCGTGGCGCTGGTGGGGATCGGCGCATGAGGAAGCTCTACGCAATCGGATTTCCCACGCTGATGGCCTTCGACACGCTGGCGCAGACCTGCTTCAAGATCGCCGGCAACCATGCCCTGCCGTTCGCGGCGGACTTCTCGTGGATCCTGCGCGTCGCCGAGCAGCCGTGGACCTGGGTCGCGCTGTGTGGCTATCTCGGCGCCTTCCTGACCTGGATGCGGTTGTTGCGCGACGCCCCGATCGGCCCCGCCTTCGCGGCATCGCACCTGGAAGTCGTGAGCGTGCTGTTGGTGTCCGCGTGGTGGTTGCACGAACGCATTACTCCGCTGCAACTGCTTGGCGCACTGGTCATCGTGCTCGGGATAGGATTGCTGGCGATATCGGAATCGCGGGAGACCGCGGACGCGACTGATGCGACGCCTGGCTGAAATCCCGCCGACCGCCGGACTGCCACCACGGCTGTCCGACCTGTTGGCGTCGCGGCGTGACCTCCCAGGCGAATTGTCGGCGCAACTCGGCACTGCGCGCGCCCTTGTCACCTGCTCCGGCACTGCCGCGCTGATGCTGGCGTTGCGCGTTGCGCACCAGCGCCAACCGCGCCGCGATGTCGTCGTCGTTCCAGCGTTCACCTGCCCACTGGTCGCGATCGCCGCGCATGCGCTGGGCCTGCGGCTGCGCATTGCCGACCTCGCCCGCGACAGTCTCGATTTCGATCTCGATGCCTTGCGCGCGCAACTGGACGATCGTGTGTTGGCGGTGGTTCCGACGCATCTCGGCGGGCGCGTCACCGATGTTGCTGCCATCAACCACATCGTTGCCGACTCCGGCATCACGGTAATCGAAGATGCGGCGCAATCGCTGGGCGCGACGATCGATGGCCGCAGCATCGGACTGGCGGGCGACATCGGGTTCTTCAGCCTGGCTGCCGGCAAGGGCCTGTCCACTTACGAAGGTGGCGTGGTCATTGCACGCGATCCCGAATGGCTGGACGCGATGCAGACGCTGCAGGACGACTTGCCGGAGCAGGCGGCGTTCGAACGTCGCCGTTGCATCGAACTGATCGGCTACACATTGTTCTATCGTCCGCTGCCGATGCGCTGGGCCTATGGTCTGCCTTTGCGTCGCGCCCTGAAGCGTCATGACCCCGTCGGCGCGATCGGCGATCGCTTTCCCTTGCAGGTGCCGTTGCACCGCATGGGCGAATGGCGGCAAGGCATCGGCGCGAGCGCGACAGCGCGTCTGCCGCGATTCCTGGACGAACGCCGTGCTTGCGCGCTGTCACGCGTCGAACGACTGCGCACGATTCCCGGCGCTCACGTCTACACGGATCGGGATGGCGAACGCGGCGTCTGGCCGACCTTGCTGGTGCGATTGGACAGCGAGCATCGACGCGACGCCGTGCTCGAACGCCTGTGGACCTCCGGCCTTGGCGTGAGCCGGATGTTCATCCATGCCCTGCCCGATTACGCCGAACTGCACGGCATCGTCCCGCGCCAGCCGTGTCCGAACGCGACTGATCTCGCCGCACGCAGCCTCACCATCAGCAACAGCCCGTGGCTCGGCGATGGCGATTTCGAGGCGATCTGCCGGGTGATCGAGGCGAGTTAACCCAACGCCGCGATCAGCTGGCGATTCACTCCCGCCTGCTCGCGCTGCCATGCATCGATCTCGTCCGCAGACGGATCCGGTTGCTGGTCGAGCCGGCTCAGCAGCCGCTTGAACGGGCTGCGATAGCGATACATCGACACCTCGCCGGTGATGTCGCTGGCGACGATGTTCGACTTCAATGCCGCGATGACCGCGAGCGCATCGTCGAGCAGGAACCGCCCCTGATCCCAGTTGGTATGCACCACTTCCGGCGCGAACACGTCCTTGTCGATCGAGAAATAGACCGGCGTCGGATCGTTCGTCATGGCGGGAATGAATTCGGCGAGCAGCTGTTGCGGCGAATCGAAACTGCGCAGCGTGGTGATTCCGCGCTTCCCGGCCCACGTCGTGTCGACGCCGACGCACCAGTAATGCACGCGGCCATCGCGCAGCGCACCGAGCTGGTTTTCCCAGGCGTGTTTGCTGCCGGCGTCGGCGGACGAAATGCCGAGCACGTGGACGTCGACCACGCCCGGCAATGCCGCCGCGCGCCCGACCCACGACCCGCAATGCACACCGAACGGGAAGCGCATGTTGTCGGGATGATTGTCGAGCACGACCACGCGCAATGGTCGGCGACGGGCCTCCAGCTCGACCAGAGGCAGGCTGAGATGATGGAAGTCGCCGCTGCCCATCAACACCGTACCGTGCGTCGCCATCAACACCGGCGCGACGGCCTCGGCGAAGCGCTGCAAATCGCGCCGACTGCAGGAAAAACGCAGGCGCTCCTGCCACTGCTGCAGCGGCAGACGATCGGAGAGGCCGATATCGCCTACCGAATCGTCGAGATCGAGAATCAGCGGGACGCTCATGCCGGCGCGCTTTCGAACAGGCGGCGCATGCGTCCGAGCAGCCAACGCAGGGCGGAACCCCGCGGACGCACCGCATGCCAGGTCATCGTGAAGCGCGCGCCCAGCTGGCGCTTGGCCTCGGCGTCGGTCCAGCCGGCGACGTAACGCTTCAAGCCCAGCAAGCGCGCGAACTCCAGGTTGTGCATCCAGCTGAGTGCATAGAGATTGTTCTCGCGCGCCTGCGGGTAGGCGAAGCCGACATATTTGTCGACCAGCATGTCATGCCAGAGATAGCACAGGTTCCAGCCGATCATCCGGTCATCGCGCCGGTAGACGAACACGACGCCATCGCCTTCGGGCTGGCGCAGCAGCTGCGCGAGGAAGTCGCGCGTCAGTTCATCGAAATGCACCTCGCTCTGTGCATGGACGTTGGCGAACAGCTGGTGGAAGGCATCGATCGTTGCCTCGTCGGCGAAACAGGGATCGCCACAGGCGATCTCCTCGATCTCCACGTCCTTGCGCGAGCGCAGCTTGCGGCGAATGTCCTTGCGTCGCGACGATGACAGTCGCGACAGGTAATCGTCCTCGTTGGCGTGGTCCAGCGGCACCCACGCCAGCGGCATGCCTTCCAGCAACACGAAGCCACGCGCTTCCAGCTCGGCGATCAACGAATCGCAAGCAGCATTCTCGCCATCGCTCAGCAATGGCGAATTGCGCGCCAGATCCTTGACGATCAGCAGCCGCGCGTCCGGATCGGCATCGCGCACGATGGTGTCGGCGAATTCCCGCGCATCGACGCCGGCCGGCAGCAAGGCATATTCGCTGGACGTGCAGCCAACGAATTCGGTGTTCCAGCGCAGCCAGCGCGACCACCGCTTGAAGCCCGGCCAGCGCTGCAACTTGCGCAGCAAGGGCGGCTCAAGCGTGGTGAGGACATCGAACCTGGCGCGGAAGCGCGGCACGCCGACGACGGTCCCGGCGACGAAATCCCTCGGCGGATGCGCGAGCCACGCACGGACCAGCGCTTCCGGTTCGAGCTGGGCGATCCAGCGCGCGTCGGCATCGATCGCGCGCACCGCCGCGTTCACGCCTGGCGCACCGCCAGCACCGCGTTCAACCCGCCGAATGCGAACGAATTGCTGAGCGCCGCGCGGATTTTCGCCGGACGTCCGACGTTCGGCACGATGTCGAGATCGCAGGCGGGATCGGCCTGCTCATAATTGGCGGTCGGCGGTACGAACTGGTCGTTCAGCGCCGACACCATCGCCGCAAGTTCCAGCGCCCCCGCCGCACCCAGCGCATGCCCGTGCATCGACTTGGTCGACGTCACCGGGATGCCCTGCGCGTGCGCGCCGAGGGCGATGCGGATCGCCCTGGTCTCGGTGGCGTCATTGGCCAGCGTTCCGGTCCCGTGCGCGTTGATGTAGCCGATATCCGCGGCTTCCAGTTCGGCATCCTGCAGCGCACGGGTGATCGAGAGCGCTGCGCCTTCCGCCGATGGCGCGACGATGTCGCCGGCATCCGCGCTCATCCCGGCGCCGGCGAGTTCGGCGAGGATGGTCGCGCCGCGCGCTTTCGCGTGCTCCATGTCTTCCAGCACGAACACCGCCGCGCCTTCGCCCAGCACCAGGCCGCGGCGATTGGCGCTGAAGGGACGGCAGGTATCGTCGGCCACCACCCGCATCGCATCCCAGGCTTTCAGCAGGCCGAAGGTGAGGCAGGCTTCGGTACCGCCGGTCAGCATCACGTCGGCCGCGCCGGAACGGATCGCCGCCAGCGCCTGCGCCACCGCGTGGTTGGCGGACGCGCAGGCGCTCGACACCGAGAACACCGGGCCGCGCAGGCCATGCACCATGCTGACGTGGCTGGCCGGTGCGTTGACCATGGTGCGGACGATAGTGAGTGGATGCATGCGCTCGGCACCTTCGCCGTACAGGCGCTTGCTCTGTTCGTCGTGCGAGGTCACGCCGCCGATGCCGGTACCGATGATCGCGCCGATGCGGTCGCCTTCTGCACGTAGGTCGAGACCACATTGGCTGACGGCTTCGTTCGAAGCGGCGACGACGAATTGCGAGCAGCGATCGAGCAGCGGCAACATCGATTCGCTCATCATCGCGGCGAGATCGATGCCTTCCGGCAACTGCGCGGCGACTTTCATCCGCACGCGCGCCGATTCGGGATGGCGCAACGGCGCGATCGCCGAGCGCCCTTCCCGCAGTCCCTGCCACAGCGGAGCGATGCCCACGCCAAAGGGACTCACCGCGCCCATGCCGGTGATGACGACCCGCCGCCTGTTCATGGAATCAGCCCTGGGCCTTTGCCGCCAGCGCGTCCTTCACCACGCTCACCAGTTGCTGCACGGTGTCGCTGCCGAAGTTCGGTCCCTGGTCGGGGAACGTGATGCCGTAATGTTCTTCGATGTCGAACAGCAGCTCGATCGCGTCCAGCGAACTGACGCCGATGTCCTTCAGCGTCGACTCGGGATGGATGGTCGCGAGATCGATCTTGGCCTTGACCGCGATCTGTGACGCGATCTCGTCGAAGATCGCCTTCTCGTCCGGTGTGTCGCTCATGGTTCCTCCCTCAATGGGTCGGTGTCAGGCGCTCGCCTTGGCCCTGGTCAGCAACTGGTCGAGCAGCGCGATCGCGAGATCGATCTCCTCGTGCGTGATGTCGAGCGACGGCGCCAGCGTGATCACGTTCTTGTACCAGCCGCCGACGTCGAGTACGAGACCGATCGGCTTGCCATTGTGGCGCAGGTCGCCGGCCAGGCCGATGTCGACCATGCGATCAAGCAGCGCGCGATTCGGCGTGAAGCCGTCGGCTTCGCAGATTTCCGCGCGCAGGGCCAGGCCGAGGCCGTCGACATCACCGATTTCCGGATGGCGCTTCTGCAGGTCGCGCAGGCCGTCGAGGAAATGCGCGCCCTTCAGCGGCACCGTGCGTTCGTAATCCATGTCCTTGCCAAGGCGCATCACTTCCAGTCCGAGCGCGGTGCCCAGCGGATTGGAGTTGAACGTCGAGTGGGTCGAGCCCGCTGGGAAGATCGTCGGATTGATCAACTCCTCGCGCGCCCACAGGCCCGACAGCGGATTGAGGCCGTTGGTCAGCGCCTTGCCGAACACCAGCACGTCGGGCTCGACGCCGAAGTGTTCGATCGACCACAGCTTGCCGGTGCGCCAGAACCCCATCTGGATTTCATCGACCACCAGCAGGATGCCGTACTTGTCGAGCACCTTCTTCAGGTCGCGGAAGAAGTGGCGCGGCGGAATCACGTAGCCGCCGGTGCCCTGGATCGGCTCGACGTAGAAGGCGGCGTATTCGGCCTGGTTGACCTTGGGATCCCACACGCCGTTGTATTCGGTTTCGAACAGGCGCTCGAAACGCTGCACGCAGGCATCGGAATACTCGTCCGCGGTCATGCCCTTGGGGCGACGGAACGGATACGGGAACGGAATGAACATCGCGCGTTCGCCGAAGTGGCCGAAGCGGCGGCGATAGCGATAGCTCGAGGTAATCGACGACGCACCGAGCGTGCGACCGTGATAGCCGCCCTCGAAGGCGAACATCAGGCTCTTGCCGTTGCTGGCATTGCGGACGATCTTCAGCGAATCCTCGATCGCCTGCGCGCCACCGACGTTGAAATGGACGCGACCCTTGCGGCCGAACTTGGCCTGCGCATCGAGCGCGATGGTCTTGGCGAGTTCGATGCGGGTCGGATGCAGGTACTGGCTGGCGACCTGCGGCAAGGTGTCGATCTGGCGCTTCAATGCGTCGTTGAGGCGCGGATTGGCGTAGCCGAAATTGCAGGCCGAATACCACATCTGCAGGTCGAGGTATGGGATGCCCTCGCCGTCGTACATGTAGCTGCCGTTGCAGCCGTGGAAGATCTTCGGCGGATCGACGTAGTGGACGGTATCGCCATGCGAGCTATAGAGCTCTTCGTCGGCGAGAAGCTGGGCATCGTCGTAACCGTCGCCGGGACGGGTGGACTGGATCGCGGCGAGATTAGCCGACATGTGAGATCTCCAGGTATTCGGTGATGGATTCGAGATCGCCGCGCAACAACCGCGGCAGCCATTCCAGCGCCTCGGCGAAACCGGTGATCGGGACATAGGGGATGCCAGCGGCGCGGCAGTGTTCGATCAGGCGGTGCTTGGCGAACACGAAATCGGCACGATCGGCGACGCAGAAATCGGAGACGCCATCGCCGATCAGCAGGGTCTTGCGGCCCTGCTCGCGCGCCATCCGCGCAACCGCGCACTTGCAGGTGCCGCTGGCGCAGCCTTCGGCGCTGAACGGCGATTCCAGCCACCAGTGTTTCGGATCGGCGGTCGGCTGCAGCGCATTGGCGACGACATCGAGATCGTCCATGCCGAAACGCGCGAGGATGTTGTGGATCGCGTAATCGAGTCCGTCGCTGACCACTCGGATCGGAATGCCCTGTGCGCGCAGCGCGGCGTGGAAGGCCGGGAACGCGGGATCGATCCACAGTTCGGCGAGATGCGCATCAAGTTGATCGCGACTCATCTGCAGCAGCCGGGTTTGTCCCTGCATGCATTCGCGCGAACCGATGCGGCCCGCGCGCCAGTCGCGCTCCAGCGTTTCCCATCCGGGTTCGCCGAAACGCACCAGCAATGAATCGATCACGTCTTCGACGCTGATGGTGCCGTCGAAGTCACACAGCACGGTCCAGTTGCTCACAGCGATGACCTTTGACCCTGAATCACGCGGCCAGCATCGTCAGCGCGCCTTTCGCACGCCTTTCAAGCCTGATTTCGGCGATTTAATGTTCAGCGACGCACGCCTGGGCTAGAGTTTGCGGACCTCGACAACGCATTGCCATGAACCGGTTTCCCCGCCCCTTCTTGCTCGCCATCACGCTTGCCGGCTGCAGCCTGACCGCACAGGCGCAGGAGTCGCCACAGGCATCGGATGCGCCGGTCTACGCCGTCGGCGCCGGCGTGCAACGCCTGCCGGCGTGGCTGGGCGCGAAGCACCAGCGTACGCAGGCCGTGCCGTTCTTCGATATCGAATTGCCCGGCAAGGCCGAGCTGTCATCGGTCGATGGACTTACCGTCGATATCGTGCGCGGCAAGCATTGGCACGGTGGTGTCTATGCCGACATCGTCTGGGGTCGTTCGCGCGGCGATCTCGGCCCGCAACTCTCGCCGACGGTCAAGCGCATCAACGATCGCCTGGCTGCCGGCGGCTATCTCGAGAACGAAATCAACAAGACGGTGACGATCGGCGGTCGCGCGATGCGCGAAATCGGCGGCAATGGCGCCTATGCCGATCTCTACACCGACATCACCCTTCCGAAGATGTTCAAGGTCGTCGAGCACGGCTTCGAGTTTTCCGTGCGCGCCGCCAACGCGGCATCGAATCGCGAACGCTTCGGGTTGGATGCAACACAAGCGTCACAATTGAACCTGTCGCCGACGCGCCCCGGCGCCAGCTGGCAGCAAGCATCGCTGCAATACCAGATCTTCGTGCCGACCAGCCAGCACACCGGCATCGCGGCCAACATCGAGTACGCGCGACTGCTCGGCGAACCTGCGCGCAGCCCGTTGGTGAAATCGTTCGGGCAACGGAATCAATTGAGCGAAGGCATCGCTTTCGTCTATCACTTCTGAGTACAACATAACGTGTTGACCCGATCGATCATGGTCACTACCATTCGCGCCACGTCATCCTTCCTCCCTCCGGAGACCCGCTTCCTTGGACAGTCATAGTCGATTGCGTTACGGCACCTGAGCCGGCGGATCCTGACCCCCAAGGTCGGTCTCTGCCCGTTCAGGGCGAGGCCGCGGTGCGTGAACTGGCTTCACGCATGAGCTTCGCATCACCCGATCACATCCCCTAGACCCCGAGAAAATCGGTCTCTGGCGTTTCCGTGCATGTCTGGAGATTGCCAGTGTCATTCAAGCTGACCTTCGTTGTGCTGGGCGCGGCCGCGTCCATTGCGCCATCGCTGGCACGTGCCGGAGCGAGCCTCTATGTCGACGACGCCTCGGTGACGCCGCGTGGCCACTGCCAGGTCGAGTCCTGGGTGCGCGGATACGCGCCTGGCAATGAATTCGCCGGCGTGCCCGCGTGCAACATCCGCGGCACGGAATTCGGCCTGGGCGTGAACACGTTCTCCCATCTCGCGCGCGGGCCGATCGTCAATCTCGGCGTGAAGCGCGCGTTCCGTGATGCCGATACGCAGCGCTGGGGCATCGCCGCATCGATCGGCGCCAGCTGGAACAACGCCCACGGCCAGTTCAATGGCTGGAACGCCAACATGCCTGTCAGCATCGCGCTCGATGGCGATCACCACACGCTCGTCCACGCCAATCTCGGTTGGAGCAAACCGCGCCACGCGCGTGGCCGGCTGACGCGCGGCATCGGCGTCGAACAACGCCTGGACGCGCACTGGACCTTGCTGGGCGAGGCCTATGCCGATCACGCAACGATCGCGCAGATCGGCTTGCGCCGCGCCATCGGCGACAACGCCAGCCTCGACCTGCTCGGCGGTCGCCAGAGCGGGGCGACGCCTTCGTCCTGGCTGACATTGGGCTTCAACATCGTGCTCGCAAACTGACTGCGGCGATTGCCGCCGAATCGTCCACCCTCCGCTCAACGGAATTCGCCATGGTGTTCTTCCCCCGCAAGATGTCCGAACGCAATGCGCTGGCCGCGCTCGCCACGGGGCGCCATGCACCCAATGCCTACGACGTCCTCGCATTCGTCCTGATCATCGGGTTGATCGCAGTGATCGCCCACGGCGTCGGCGAGATGCACGCACCGCTGAACGTGCTTGCGCAGACGCCGATTACCCTCGATCCGTCGCGACTGCCCGAATACGGTTTGCGCACCACCTTGCGGATGTTCGCCGCGATGCTGGCGTCGCTGCTGTTCACTTTCACCGTCGCCACGCTGGCGGCAAAAAACAAACGCGCCGAACTGGTGATCGTTCCGGCGCTCGACATCCTGCAGTCGGTGCCGGTGCTCGGCTTCCTCACCTTCACCGTCGCCTTCTTCATGCGCCTGTTCCCGGGCAGCCAGCTCGGCGCGGAGTGCGCGTCGATCTTCGCGATCTTCACCGCGCAGGCGTGGAACATGGCGTTCTCGTTCTACCAGTCGCTGCGCACGGTTCCGCAGGACCTGGATGAAGTGAGCCGTGGCTTCCGCTTCTCGGCGTGGCAGCGGTTCTGGCGGTTGGAAGCGCCGTTCGCGGCGCCCGGCCTGATCTGGAACATGATGATGTCGATGTCCGGCAGCTGGTTCTTCGTGGTGGCGTCGGAAGCCATCACCGTCGGCGACACCACCGTCGAACTCCCGGGCATCGGCTCCTACCTGGCCCATGCCATCGACCACAAGAATTTCGTCGCGGTCGCCTGGGCGGTGCTGGCGATGGCGGTGCTGATCGGCCTCTACGACCAGCTGCTGTTCCGCCCGATCGTGGCGTGGGCCGACAAATTCCGCTTCGAGCAGACCGCGGGCAAGAGCCAGCCGCATTCGTGGATGTACGAACTGATGCGTCGCACGCGCGTGCTCAAGCGCCTCTACCAGCCGATCGAATGGCTGTCGCAGCGGATGATGGCAGTGCGTCTGCCTTCGATCGCGCCTGCGACAAGAAGCCAAGCTGCACCGCGGCGACCGATCCTCGGCGATCGCCTGTGGCTCGCGATCGTGATCCTTGCGGCACTCGGCGGCGGATGGCTGGCCGTCAACTACATGCGGCAATCGCTGGACTGGAGCGACGTGGGGCACGCGCTCGCCGCGGGCCTCGCGACACTGGTTCGCGTCGTCGTCCTGATCGCACTCGCCAGCGTGATCTGGGTGCCGATCGGCGTCTGGATCGGCCTGCGCCCGAACGTGGCGCAACGCGTGCAACCGCTGGCGCAATTCCTCGCCGCCTTCCCCGCAAACGTGCTGTTTCCGGTCGCGGTGGTGGCGATCGTGGCCACGCACGCCAACCCGAACATCTGGCTGTCGCCGTTGATGGTGCTGGGCACGCAGTGGTACATCCTGTTCAACGTCATCGCCGGCGCCAGCGCATTCCCGGGCGATCTGCGCGAAGTCGCAATGGTCTATCGCCTGCGCTCATGGACGTGGTGGCGCAAGGTGATCCTGCCGGGCGTGTTCCCCTATTACGTCACCGGGGCATTGACCGCATCCGGCGGCTCGTGGAATGCCAGCATCGTGGCCGAACTGGCCAATTGGGGCGACACGCGCGTCGAAGCCTTCGGGCTTGGTTCCTACATCGCCAGGGCAACGCAGGCAGGCAACTACCCGCGGGTGGTGCTGGGCATCGCGGTGATGTCCCTGTTCGTCACCCTGCTCAATCGAGTCCTGTGGCGTCGCCTGTACGTCTTCGCCGAACGCCGCTTGCGGCTGGCCTGATCCGGAGAATCCCATGAACGCATCCCTCCAAACTGCTCCCCTGGTGTCCGTGCGCGGCGTGCGCAAGCTCTACGACAAGGGCGGCCCGGAAGCCCTGCTGGTGCTCGACAAGGTCGATCTCGAACTGCATCGCGGCGAAATCGTCGGCCTGCTCGGGCGTTCCGGTTCGGGCAAGTCCACGTTGTTGCGCTCGATCGCGGGACTGGTCCAGCCCAGCGAAGGCGTGATCGAATTCGAAGGCGCGGCCGGCGACATCGCGATGGTGTTCCAGAGTTTCGCCCTGTTCCCCTGGCTCACCGTGCAGGAAAACGTGGAGATCGGGCTGGAAGCGCGCGGCATGGTGGTGGCCGAGCGCCGCACGCGTGCACTCGCCGCCATCGACCTGATCGGCCTCGACGGTTACGAAAATGCCTATCCGAAGGAATTGTCCGGCGGCATGCGCCAACGCGTCGGCCTCGCCCGCGCATTGGTGGTGCATCCCAAGGTCCTGCTGATGGACGAGCCGTTCTCCGCGCTCGACGTGCTCACCGCCGAAAACCTGCGCACCGATCTTCTCGACCTGTGGTCGGAAGGACGCATGCCGATCGATGCCATCCTGATGGTGACGCACAATATCGAGGAAGCGGTGCTGATGTGCGATCGCATCGTGATCTTCGGCTCCAACCCCGGCCGCGTCATCGGCGAAATCCGCGTCAACCTGCCGCAGCCGCGCAATCGCCTCGATCCCGCATTCCGTGCCCTGGTTGAGGACATCTACGCGCGCATGACGGCGCGGACGACACCGACGCGCGACGGCATCTTCCCCGGCGTCGGCATCGCCATGGAATTGCCGCACGTGTCGAGCAACGTGCTGGCCGGCCTGATCGAAGCGGTCGCCGCCGAGCCCTACCACGGCCATGCCGACCTGCCACCGCTGGCGGCCAGCCTGCAACTCGAGATCGACGAATTGTTCCCGATCGCGGAAACCCTGCAACTGCTGCGGTTCGCCGAGCTGGAAGGCGGCGACATCCGCCTGACTGCCGCGGGCCTGCGGTTTGCCGAGAGCGAAGTGGACGAACGCAAGCGCATGTTCGCCCAGCAACTGGCCGCGCATGTTCCGCTGGCCGCGCACATCCGCCGGGTCTTGGACGAACGCCCCAGCCATCGCGCATCGGCCTTGCGCTTCCGCGACGAACTGGAAGATTCGATGTCGGACGAATACGCCGAGGCGACGCTGAAAGCGATCACGAGCTGGGGGCGTTACGCCGAATACTTCGCCTACGACGATGAAGCCGACATGTTCTCGCTGGAGGATCCGGGCTGAGAACGCCCGGACCACTCAATCCGCTTCGATCGCGGCGAAGCGTTCGACCAGGAAATCGATCAGCGCGCGCACCGACGGCAGCAAGCCGCGGCGCGACGGGAATACCGCGTGCACGATTTCCGCGCGCGGCGCCCAGCCTTCCAGCACGTGTTGCAGGCGGCCCTGCGCCACCAGTTCCTGCGTCACCATCTTCGGCAACTGCACCACGCCGACGCCGGCGACCGCGGCATCGCGCAGCGCTAGCATCCCGCGGGTGACGAAGCGCGGCTGATGGTGGATGGCGACATGCTCGCCATCGGGACCATGCAGGTCCCAGACGTGCAGGTTCTGCGGCAGCCCGAGATCCATGCTCGGGTAGTTCATCAATTCGCCGGGCGCTGACGGCTGGCCGAGTCGCGCCAGCAAGACCGGACTCGCGACCAGGCACTGCGTGCGCGTCGCCAGCACGCGCAGCACCAGATCGGAATCCTCCAGGGGCGGCGGTCGTACGCGAATCGCGATGTCGACGCCCTCGCCGATCACGTCGACACGGCGATTGGTGGCATCGAGATGCAACTCGACCTGCGGATACAGGCGCAGGAAATCGGAGACCATCGCGCCGACCTGGGCATCGAGCAGCGTGGTCGGACAACTCATCCGCACCACACCACGCGGCTCGGCCTGGTCGCGCTGGATCGCTTCCTCGGCGGCGCGCGCTTCCACCAGCGCCGCGCGGGCATGGCCGTAATAGGTCTGGCCCGGCTCGGTCACCGCGAACTTGCGGCTGGAACGCTGGATCAGGCGCACGCCCAGCCGCGATTCCAGCAGGGCGATGCGCCGGCTCAGCTTGGACTTGGGGATGCCCAGCGCCCGCCCGGCCGGGGCAAAGCCGCCGTGGTCGACCACCTGGACGAAGTAGTAGAGGTCGTTGAGGTCCTGCATCGTTCCAATCATAGGACGATATGGGCGAATTATGGCGACTATTCGCCGGATCGTTGCGGGATTAGCCTGTGCGCAATCGGTGATTCCACCGAATCCACAAGAGAGCATTCCATGAACATGAAGAAGATCCTCGGCACCACCAGCGCCCCCGGCCGGCATTGGGTCGGCGACGGCTTCCCCGTCCACGGCATGTTCGGCTACAGCGGTCCGGGCGTCGCCCAGCGCAGTCCGTTCCTGATGCTGGACTACGCCGCGCCCACCGAATTCCCGCCCAACACCGGTTATCGCCGTGGCGTCGGCCAGCATCCACATCGCGGCTTCGAAACCGTCACGATCGTCTATGACGGCGAAGTCGAGCATCGCGACTCCACCGGACAGGGCGGCGTGATCGGCCGTGGCGACGTCCAGTGGATGACCGCCGGCGGCGGCATCCTCCACGAGGAATTCCATTCGCACGAATACAGCCGCACCGGCGGCCCGTTCGAGATGGTGCAGCTGTGGGTGAACCTTCCCGCGCGCGACAAGATGGCGCCCGGCGGTTACCAGGCCATCACTGATGCGCAGATTCCCGCGCGCGCATTGCCGAACGACGCAGGGACCGTGCGCGTGATCGCCGGCGATTACGAAGGATCGAAGGGGCCGTCGCGCACCTTCACCCCGATGAATGTCTGGGACCTGCGCATCGCCGCCGGCAAGACGGTCGAGTTGCCGCAGCCGGAAGGCTGGACCACGCTGATCGTGGTGCTGGCCGGTACCGTGCAGGTGAACGGCGAATCGGTGTTGCGCGAAGCGCAGATGGCGACGCTGTCGACCGAAGGCAGCGGCCTGACGATCGAAGCCAACAGCGACGCCAAGGTGTTGTTGCTCGCCGGCGAACCGATCGACGAACCGGTGGTTGGCTACGGTCCGTTCGTGATGAACACCGAAGCGCAGATCGCCGAAGCCATCCGCGATTTCAACACCGGCAAGTTCGGCCAGATGCACTGATCGAAACACGTTGGAAGGGCATTCCCATTGCCCATGTGCGCAGTAGACTTGCGGCCTGGGCAATGGGGAGAGCCAACGATGTCGAAACACGCTTGTGCCGGCAGTTTGCTGGCCCTCGGTCTGCTTGCAGCAAGCACGCAGGCGCATGCCAGCGGAGACAGCGGCTGCAACGCGCAACCGGCGCTGCACCACCGCGGTTATGAAGCTTGCAGCGACCTGGTGCTGATCAGCCCGGGCAACGACACCCGCCTCAACATGTTGCTGCTGCTCGCCGATCGCGGTCGCGTGCAACCGGCGATGATCAAGAACGAGGCGTCGGATTCCGGGACTCCGGTTCCCGCGGCGATGCTGTCGTGGTCGGCGCTGTCCAGCGCGACCGGCAACGATGCGGTCAAAGCCAATGACGACAGTTCGACGGGTTCCGGCACGACCGACAACTCCAGCGGTCGCTGCGTCAGCAACAGCGTCGGCGCCGACCGCTTCCGGCAGGCACTACAGGCCGACACCGGGCTGAGTGGCGACGAGCGCAAATCGCTCGGCGATGCACGCGCCCAGGTCTCCGCTGCTTGCGGCGATCCCGGCAAGACCGCGGCGCTGCTCGATGGCGTACTCGGCAAGATGCAGGGCGCGAGCGGCAAGACCTTCGCCGCCTACCTGATGAGTGCGGCGGTCTTCTACGGCCCCGATCCCGGCGCCGCGCGTCCCGCCTTCCAGTCGCTGTCCGAAGTGAAGCAGCCGTGGGTGCGTGAAGCCGCGACCTACATGCTGGCGCGCACCGACCTCAACATCGCCCAGCTGAATGTCTTCGGCGACTACGGAAATTTCGACACTGCAAAAGTGGATCGAACCGCGTTGGCGCGCGCCCGAGATGGCATGCAGCGTTATCTGAAGTCGTATCCGAACGGCGCCTATGCCGTGTCCGCCATCGGGCTGATGCGCCGTGTCGAATGGCTGGGCGGCAACGACGCCACTGCCGCGAACGTCTATGCCGCGGCACTGGCGCAACGCGGGAATGGTGCGGCCTTCGTCGACCTGCTCAACGAAATCGATATCCGCTTGTTGCCGACCACGCAGAACGGCGCGACCAAGCCGCTCGCCACACGCGATCCGCTGCTGCTCGCCATCGACGATCTCTGGCGCATGCGCCTTGAGCGCAAGACCGATCCCAAGCTGTACCTGCCGGCGGATGAACTGGCCGCGCAACAAGCGGTGTTTTCCAATGACCCGGCGCTGTTCCGTTACCTGCAAGCCGTGCATGTCTATCACGTGCAGAACCAGCCGACGCAGGTCTTGAAGCTGCTGCCTGCCGGCGAACCGCGCAAGGGCATGGGCTATGTCGAATTCAGCACGCAACTGCTGCGCCTGATGGCGATGGATGATCTCGGCCAGCCCGGCGTGCGCGAGGGCCTGATGAAGCTGCTGCCGGTCGCGACCCGCGCCTACCAGCGACAGACGCTGGAACTGGCGCTGGCGCTCCACGACGAACGCCATCAGGCATTGGACAAGGTGTTCGCCGCCGACAGCCAGGTGCACGATCCCGCGATTCGCCGCATCCTGCTGGAAAACGTCGCCGGACCGGAGTTGCTGCAGCAACAGGCCGCGAACACCAAGATTCCGTCCAGCGAACGCAGTGTCGCGCTGTTCGTGCTGCTCTATCGCGATCTGATCGGCGGGCGTTATGCGCAATTCAACGAATGGCTGCCGCGCGTTCCCGCGGACACCAAGCCGCTCGCCGACAGCTACCAGCTGTTGTATCCGGCACCGTCGCTCGGCGTGTTCCGCTGGGCCGGCAACGACAAGGGCTACACCTGCCCGGCGCTGTCCGCGATCACGACGACGCTCGCCCGCACGCCTGCCGACCCGCGCGCCGGCTTGTGCCTCGGCGAATTCCTGCGACTCAACGGCTTCGATCACATTCCGCTGGCCGCACCCAAAAAGCAGGAGCGCGAGTGGCGCAAATCCTTGTCGACTTCGCAGCAGCAACTCGGCACCACGCCATTGCTGTTCCCTGGGAACCAGAATGATCGCCAGTCGATCTACCGCCGGGTGATGGCCGATGCCAACGCAGCCAGCGACGATCGCGCTTATGCATTGGTGCGCGCGATCCGCTGCTACGCGCCCAGCGGCAACAACGACTGCGGTGGCGACGATGTCCCGACCGCGGAACGCAAGCGCTGGTTCACCCTGCTCAAGACCACCTACAAGACCTCGCACTGGGCGTCTACGGTGGAGCATTACTGGTAACGAAGACAATGAAGCCTCGCGCACTGGCTGCAGCAATCGCTGCCTGCGCGCTGTGCCTTGCATTGATTGGCTGCGCACGTACGCCCGATGCCGTGGTGCGTGCAGAGGACTTCGATGCGTTCTGGCTGTGGGCCGGTGTGCAGCCGCAGCCGGTGCTCGACCATGCCCGCACGCTCTATTTGCTTGAAGCCGAGATCATCGGTGGGGAACCTGCGCATCTGCAGCGGCGTCTTGCGGCGACCCCGCGGATCGCGCACGCCGATGCCTGGCTCGTCTATCGCGCCGACACCCTGTCATGGTCGGATGAGGTCATTCCCGCCATCCGCGGCGACATCGCACGCTGGCGCGGCAACGGCAATCGCGTCGTCGGCGTGCAGCTGGATTTCGACGCGCGTACCCGCCACCTCGATCGCTACGCCGGTTTCCTGCGCGACCTGCGCGCGCGGCTGCCTCGCGACACCAAACTCGGCATCACCGGGCTGATGGACTGGAGCGCCAACGGCGATCCCGCGCAACTCGCGCAACTGGCCGGTGTCGTCGATGAAGTCGTGGTGCAGACCTACCAGGGCCGCGCCACCATTCCCGGCTACGGGAAATATCTCGAACGCATGCGCGGCTTCCCGATCCCGTTTCGTGTCGGGCTGGTGCAAGGCGGTGAATGGCGCGCGCCGTCCGAACTGGCTGCGAATCCGAACTTTCGCGGTTACGTGGTGTTCCTGGTCAACCCATAGTCGCGTTGTCGATCACGAAGCGATACTTCACGTCGCTCTTCAGCATGCGCTCGTAGGCCTTGTCGATGTCCTGGGCGCTGACCATCTCGATATCCGAAACCACACCGTGCTCGGCGCAGAAATCCAGCATTTCCTGCGTCTCGGCGATGCCGCCGATCAACGAGCCCGCGATCGCGCGTCGCTTGAAGATCAGGTTGCCGATGTTCGGCGACGGATGCGGATGTTCGGGCACGCCGACCAGCACCATCGTGCCATCGCGCTTGAGCAACGCGGTGAACGCGTCGAGATCGTGGCTGGCGGCGACGGTATTGAGGATGAAATCGAAGCTGTTGGCGTGCGCCTTCATCTCGTCGGCGTTGCGCGACACCACCACTTCGTCGGCGCCCAGCGCCTTGGCATCCGCGCGCTTGCTTTCCGAGGTGGTGAACGCCACGACATGCGCGCCCATCGCGTGCGCCAGCTTGACGCCCATGTGGCCGAGCCCGCCGATGCCGACGATCCCGACCTTGCTGCCCGGCCCGACCTTCCAGTGGCGCAGCGGCGAATACGTGGTGATGCCGGCGCACAGCAGCGGCGCGACCGCGGCGAGCTGTTCCTGCGGATGGCGGATCTGCAGCACGAACTTCTCGTCGACGACGATCTGTTGCGAATAACCGCCGAGGGTATGGCCGGGCGCGTCGCGGGTCGGCCCGTTGTAGGTGCCGACGAAACCGTTCTCGCAATACTGCTCAAGACCTTCGTCGCAGGCCGCGCAATGCTGGCAGCTGTCGACCATGCAGCCCACGCCGACGGTATCGCCGACCTTGAATTTGGTGACATCGCCACCGACCGCGCTGACCGTGCCGACGATTTCGTGGCCGGGTACGCAGGGGTAACGCGTGCCGCCCCATTCCGAACGCGCGGTGTGCAGGTCGGAATGGCAGATGCCGCAATATGCGATCTCGATCTGCACGTCGTGCGAACCGGGTTCGCGGCGCGCGATGTCCATCGCTTCGAAAGACTTGTCCGCGGCGTGGACGCCGTAGGCTCGGGTGGTCATGCGAAATCTCCTCAGCCGTTGTCGATGCCGTATTCGCGCAGCTTCTTACGCAGGGTCGCGCGATGGATGCCGAGCATCTCGGCGGCGCGGCTCTGGTTGCCGTCGCAATGACTCAACACTTCCACGAACAACGGCACTTCGACCTCGCGCATCACGACCGCGTGCAGGTCGCTCACGCCGGACCCGTCCAGGTCGCGCAGGTAGCGACTGATGGAGGAAGCGACATGATCGCGCAGCGGCGTACGCGGATGACGGAGTTGGTCTTGGCGGTCGGACACGGGGGTTGTCGAATCAGGCGCGCACGCTGCACCAGCGGCTGATGAGTCTAGCGCGTGTTTGTGCCGTCTGCCGGCGGCAACAGGGCAAAATCGAACGACACCGCTTTTTGCGGCGCATCCGTCACATTCAGCTGGACGGTGGCGGTCTGGCCGCTGCCGATCGTCGCGCCGTGCGTGCCTGCCAGGTATTGCGTCGCGGCATACCGTCCTTGCGCCACGGGCACGCCGTTGATGTCGGATAGCGTGAGCTGCAGCAATGGCCACGCCTGCGGCCAGTTCGCATCGTTGCGGAAACTCGCCTCCACCACCAGCACGCCGGGACGGTCTGGCGCCGCATGGATGCGATGGTCGACGATCTTCAGGCTCGAGGTATCGCTCCATGCCGGCACGGTGCAGGCGAGCACCCGGCATGCGGTGACGGCCAACGGCCGCGTCGAGGCATCGTTCGCCAACGCGGCGCGTCCCCCCACCAGAATCTGCACCAGCAGCAGGACGAACAACGCGAACGCCACCGGCCATGCCCAGCGCGGCGTCGGCAGGTACTGCGGCGCTGCTTCGGCGACGACGTCGCGCGCGAAACGCGGGGTTGCGGAATCGGACATGTCCGTCATTGTGCGCGACGCACGCCGTCGATGCGGATCCAGTCGTCCTGGCGCGCCACCTGCAGTTCATCGAACCATGCGGCATAACGCTGCAGCAATTCATCTTCCTGTCCCGCGAGAATGCCGGACAACGCGATGCGCGTCCCGGGCTCGCAATGGCCGACCAGCGTTTCCGCCAATGCATCGAGCGCCGAAGCCAGGATGTTCGCGACCACCACCGGATAGCGGCGTGCCGACGCCTGATCCGGCAATACCGCCTGCAACTGCGCGGCGACGCCATTGCGTTCGGCGTTGTCATGGCTGGCGATGATCGCCTGGGGATCATTGTCGATCCCGTCGGCGCGCGCGGCCCCGAGCTTGATCGCCGCCAATGCGAGGATGCCGCTGCCGCAGCCGAAGTCGAGGACGTCGCGACCCTGCAACAGGCCTTGCGCGGCAAGCGTATCCAGCCATTCCAGACACAGCGCGGTGGTCGGATGGGTGCCGGAACCGAAAGCGAGGCCGGGATCGAGGCGGATGATCGCGGCGTCCGCGCCGGCGTCGGCGGGAACGTCGTGATTCCACGGCACCACCCAGGTGCGCCCGCCGAAACGCATCGGCTTGAACTGGTCGAGCCAGGCGCGTTCCCAGTCCTGGTCCTCGATCTTGCGGAAGGCTGCCTGGTCCCAGTGCAGGCCGGGATCGAAACTCTCGAGCGCGGCGAGCAGGGCCAGCGCGTCGGTGTCGGCGTCGAACAACGCGGTCAGCGTCATCTGCTTCCACAGCGGCGTCTCGCCGACGCCGGGCTCGAAAATCGCCTGTTCGTCGGCGGTTTCGGCATCGGCGTCCTGCATCGTCACCGAGAGTGCGCCGAGATCTTCCAGCGCGCGTTCGCAACGCGGCTGTTCGGCCAGCGTGCAGGGCAATGTGAGTTCGAGCCAGGGCATGCCGTTATTCTGCCGTTATTCCGCCGCGTCTTCGACCTGGACGTGGATCTGCGCCGCGCGCAAGGCCGCGGGATCGATCAGTCGCACCGAGCCGCGATCGATCTCCACCCGCAGATGCGGCACCGCTTCCGGACGCACGCTCAGCACCATCGGCGCGAAGATTTCGCGTGCCTGCCCCGTATGACGGATCGCATGCACGCGTGACGTCGCATCGCTGCTGTCATCCTCGCGCACGCGCACATTGGGGAAGCCGACGCCCTTGACCTCGCCCTGGAGGTGCACGGCATCGGCCTGCGCGGGATCGACCCGCACGTCGAGCGCGGCGCTTTCCAGCTTGAGCACGTAGCTGGAATCCGCCGCCAACGGCATGCGTACGTCGATGCGCTTGTGGAACGGCCGCACAAACAGCAATCCGGCCATGACCACGACGATCAACACGCCGAGCAAGGCATAGCCCAGCCACGGTGGCCAGCGCGATACCCAGGCACGCGCGCGTTGCCCCGAGATCAATGCATGCGATGTCAGCGCCGCGGCCCAGGTGAGGATGCCCGACCACAGCACGTCGGAAAGGAAATGTGCGCCGGCGGCCATGCGCGCACTGCCGATGGCGCCACCCAGCAGGAACGAACCGACGATGATCGCGACGCCGAGCGTGGGCCGCGCGGCCATCACCGTGAGACCGATCGCACCGACCGCGAAGCCGACCGAGCAATGTCCGCACGGGAACGACTTGCCGACGCCGGGCGTGCCGAGGTCGAGCGGCGGACGATATTGCGCCTGGCCGCCGAATTCCTGCAGCGTGCGCGGACGCGGGCGTCCGGTGTAGTCCTTGCCGATGCCGTTCACCAGCAGGCCGGTGCCGAGCGCGACCGTCGCCAGCGAGGTCAGCGCCATCTTGCGTACCAGAGGATGCTTGCGCCAGCGCGGCACCGCGAACGCGAGGATCGACGCCAGCACGATCAGCCACGACAGCGCCGAACCGAAGGCATACAGCGCCTTGTACGGTTGTTTGTTGCCCATCGGCCACGAAGCGTCGTAACCGAGCTCGAAGGGCGCTTGATGATGGAAGTGCGCGGCGGCGCGGATGTCGAGATCGCTCATCCAGAACGGCACGGTGCATGCCACTGCGGCGATCGCCAGGAGGATCCACGGCAACCATGCCCGCAACCGTGGACTCGTCATGGCAGTGGCTCCGTGGTGACGTGGCGGCGCACGCGAACGACTTGCACCATGCGCGGTGGTGCATCCATGCGCTGCACGCGGATCACGCCGAGTTCGGCGACACGCTCATAGGCCTTGCTCAATGCCGCCGGTTCGGCGACAACGCTGTCGTTCGCCGAAGCATGCGACCCATCCTGGCCGCCGACGAATTCCACCCACAGCGCTTCCTGCGGCAGGCCGCGGCGCGCGGTATCCATCTCGAACTGGTTGGTGATGCGGCCATCGACATCGAGCGCCGCCACCGGATAGGGATGCGGCTGCACGTAGTAAGTCAGTTCCGCCAACAACATGCGGTCCGACGACAGGATCGGCAAGCCGCCCTGCTCCTGCGTCACCGGTTGCAGCGCGCGACCGAGTTCGCGCCAGCCGAGCACGCGCGCGTAGAGGTCGTTGCCGCTGCGCGATGGCGGATGGCCGAGCCTGGCGCCGATATCGCGGTAATGGAGGATGCCGAGCTGCAGCACGAAGTTGAGCAGGATCACGCTCCATGCCCATGCCGGCTTGCGTCCGTCCAGCCACAACGCCAGCCACACGCTGCCGGCGGCGTAGGCAGTGACTGCCCAGTTGGCATTGGCCGCTGTCACCAGCGACAGGGTGAGCATCACCAGCAGATAGGGAATGGTGAACGGCGCGAGGAAGCGCGCGTTGTCGCCACGATCGCGGAACATCAGCATCGCCAGCAGCGGAAACGACAGCAGGCCGAAGATGCCCCATTGCGCGCCGAGGAATTGGCCGAAGTGGCCGAAGTGCAGGCCGGCCTTGCTGGCATTGGTGAGATCGGCGGTGTGGCGCACCGTCTCGAAATGATGCTGGATGTTCCAGGCGATGTTCGGTGCGATCAATACCAGCACGATCGCCAGCGCGATCCATGGCCCCTTGCCGCGTACCGGGACGGCATCGCGACCGCGCCACAGCACCCACGCCGCCATCGGCACGAAGACCAGCATGGTGTATTTCGCCAGCGCGCCGAGGCCGATCGCCACGCCCAGCCCGATCCACCACTTCAGCTGCCCTTGCGTGCGCGCCATCCACAACAGCCACAACGCCCACGACCATGCGACCAGCAGCAACGCATCCGGCGACAACACCCAGCCGCCCAGCGCCTGCCCCGGCATGCCGAGGAACAGCGCCGCGGCGATCAGGCCGGTACGTGCGTTCTTCATCGCCGTACCGAGTCGATACAGGCCGAGCGCAGCCATCGGGTAACCGAGCAATGCCGGCAATTTGACGCCGAGCTCGCCATCGCCGAGCAACATCGTGCTGGCGCGCACCAGCCAAGCCACCAGCGGCGGCTTGGAGTAGTAGCCGAAGGCGAGGTCGCGCGACCACAGCCAATACTGCGCCTCGTCGACGAACAGACTGTAGTCGTGGGCCCAGACGAAACCGATGCGGTACAACAGGGTGCCGATCACCAGCAGGATCAGCCACGGCGCGATGCGCGCCTCTTCCTGCTCGAATGGCGAAGACGTGGAAACGCTCACGTGGGGAGGCGCCGTTGGAAAGGCGCAAGGATACCGCAGGCGCTCAGAATCCCAGTCCCAGCTGGGGAGAAGGCGGCGCTGCTGCGCGGGTCGGAACGCGGATCCGTGGCGTCGCGCCGGAAGGGCTGGACATGGCCGGCGCGCGTTGTTTCGCCTGCGCCTGTTTGTGCGCAGACTCGGCGAGCACCTTGAACTGGCGTTCGCGCAGGCGTACCAGCTCTTCGGCGTGGGCATGCGCCTGGGTGCGCACGTCCTCCTCGAGCTGGGCGTCAGGCAGGTGCGAGAACGGGATGCGCATCGGCGCCGCGTCGTGCTCGATCGCCGTCTGCATCGCCGCGACATAGAGCGCGTTGTTGCCGAAATGGCGATTGACCTTGTCCAGCACTTCCGTCACCGACTGCCGCCTGCGCGTCGTCGCGATCAGTTCGCCGCTGCGCTTGCTGCGCAGTTCGATCCCGACCAGCGTCGCCGCGACCGACAGCGGCGGATTGCGCTTGACGTTCCAGCGCCCGCTCGCCGCCGCGCGCTCCAGCGGCGCGAGCATCTTCGCCAGCTGGTGCAGCAGGCTGGGCGTGTCGTCGATCGGCGCGAATTCGACCGACGGGCTGAAGCGGTCGTCGAGGCCGACGAAGCGGACATGCAATTGCAGCCCGCGCGCGAGATAGCCGCCGTCCTCGTGGCGCAGGCGCATCGCCGCCTTCGCCAGCAACTTGAACAGCACTGCGCGCATGCCTTCGAGATCGCGCAGTTTCGGGTCGAGCACATGCGAATGACCGATCGAGCCACGCTGGGTCTTGCGATCCGGGACCTCGATGCCGCGCAACTGCATCCAGAAGCGCTCGCCCTCGACGCTGCCCCAGGCCGCGCGCAGGCGATCCTTCGGCGCCGCGCACAACTCTTCCACGCTGTCGATGCCGGCGGCGAGCAGGCGCGCCTCCATCGATGCACCGATCCCGCACAGGTCGCGCAGTTCCAATCCGTGCAGGGCGTGGGGAAGATCCTCCTTCTCCAGCACGATCAGGCCATCCGGCTTCTGCATGTCGGACGCGGTCTTGGCCAGGAACTGGTTCGGCGCGATGCCGATGGAGCAACGGATTGCGGCGAATTCGTCGGCGATGCGGCGCTTGATCGATTGCGCGATGGCGATCGCGTTGTCGCGCTGGCGTTCGCGCCCGATCAGCCAGCACGGTACTTCGTCGATCGATCCCGGCGTGCCATGCGGGATGCAATCGGCAATCGCGGCCATCAGCCGGGTATGCACCTGCAGGTAACGCGCCGGCCGCGCCGGCACCACCAGCAATTCCGGGCAGCGCTCGCGCGCCTCGCGCACCAGTGTCCCGGTACGGATGCCGAACTGCTTGGCCTCGTTGCTGGCGGCGATGCAGCAGGTGCTGTCGGTCATGACCGGAGCCACTGCGACCGGCCGCCCACGCAAATCCGCATCGTCCTCCTGTTCGACGGAGGCGAAGTAGGAATTGAAATCGACGAAGAGGCAACGCAGCGTCATGACAGCATCCGTCTGGCTCCGCAGTATCCGCGCCGCGCGTCTCCGCGACGGCTGCGAATTTCACGGTTCTACTAACGGAAGATGCTGCGCGACGCGCGTCGCAGGGTTCGCGACAAAGCTCGCCCGGCTGTGCGCCTATCGCGGTTGTCTGCAGCCGCCGACACGCCGTGAATACGTCCATGTAGGCTCGTACGCAGCATCCATGCTGCGTACGGTCGGCGCTACAGACGAACCGCATAGGCGCCGCCGGTGGCGGGCTTTTCGCTCTTTACTCAGAAAGCTACAGCGCACGCGCAGAGGCGGGCGACAAAGTCCAAAGCGTCGTCCGTACTGGTGTACCGGAGCGCACAGCGCGACAGGATGTCGCGCGCCCGCGACCAGCACATGGACGTGCTGTTCGCGGGAAGCGGAGGTGCACCGGTGCGGACGGCGCAGGCGTGAACTGGCTTCCCGCCAAGCCAGCGCGTGCTAGAGCACCACCGGCGGTTCGCCACCGACGATCACCACATCCGCCGGCCGACGTGCGAACAGCCCGACGCTGATCACACCGGGAATCTGGTTCAGTCGCTCCTCGACGCCCACCGGATCGGTGATGCGCAGATTGTGCAGATCAAGGATGTGGCCGCCATTGTCGGTGACGATCGGGCGCTCCATCGCGTCCATGCGGAACACCGGCTGGCCGCCGGTCAGCGCCACCAGCTCGCGTGCGACCATGCTGCGCGCCATTGGCACCACTTCCACCGGCAGCGGGAACTTGCCGAGCACGTCGACCTGCTTGCTGGGATCGATGATGCAGACAAACTTCTTGCTCGCCTGGGCGATGATTTTCTCGCGTGTCAGCGCCGCGCCGCCGCCCTTGATCAGGTTCTTGCGCGGATCGCATTCGTCGGCGCCATCGACATACAGTTCGAGTTCGCCGACCGCGTTGAGATCGAACACCTCGATGCCGTGCGCGCGCAGCTTTTCCGTGCTCTGCTCGGAACTCGACACCGCGCCGCGGATGCGATGCTTCTCGCGACCGAGCGCGTCGATGAAGAACGCCACCGTCGAGCCGGTGCCGACACCGACCATCATGCCGTCCTCGACCCAGTCCATGGCCTTTTCCGCGGCCAGTCGCTTGCCTTCGTTGCTCATTGTTTCGCGTTCCAGAGGGTGGTTATTTCTTTTCGAGGCCGAGCAGCAGCTTCCACTGCGCCGCGGTGACCGGCAGCACCGACAGCCGCGAACCGGTGCGCGTCAACGCGAATTCCTCGCCGAGCGCGTCGCGATGCTCGCGGATTTCCGTCAGCGACAGGGGGCGCTTGAGATGGCGCACGTAGCCGATGTCGACCAGATCCCAGCGCGGCTGTTCCTGCGTCGACTTGGGATCGAAGTATTTCGACTTCTTGTTGAACTGGGTCGGATCGGGATAGGGCGTGCCCACCACTTCGCCGATGCCGTAAATGCCCGGCACTTCGCAGTTGGAGTGGTAGACGAAGACCTGGTCGCCCGGCTGCATCTGGCGCATGAAATTGCGCGCCTGGTAATTGCGCACGCCGGTCCAGGGTTCGCGCCCGACCTTCTGCAGGGTGTCGATGGAGAAATCGGTCGGCTCGGTCTTCATCAGCCAGTAGTGGGCGCGCGCGCTCATGGCTTCTCCCGCAGGTAGGTGGTGGATTCGGTGACGATGGCGTCGCAGGGCACGTCCCAGTCGCGAGGCTGCAATGCCTCGACGCGCTGGCGATCGAAACCGACGCCGACGAGATGCGGAGGCGCGGCGCGATGATCGCGCAAGGTGCGGTCGTACCAGCCGCCACCCATGCCGAGGCGATGGCCATTGGCATCGAATCCGGTCAGCGGCAGCACGATCAGCGCCATGTCGGTCACCCGCAGCAGTGATGACGGCTCCAGTACCGGCTCGGGGATGCCGAAGCGGTTGGGACGCGTCTCGTCGCCAGCGCGGAACGGCGCGAAGCGCAAGGTGTTGTCGCCCTCGTCCAGCACCGGCAGGCAATAAACGCACTGCGGCGGCAATCGCAACTGCCAAGCATGCAACGGCACTTCACCATCGACCGCCCAGTAACCGGCGACGTAACCCTGCGTCGGCGCGAACGGCAGCGCCAGCAATCCACGCGCCACCGCGTCGGCGGCGGCCAGGCGATCGCCGGCGTTCACGCTGCGGCGGGCATCGCGCAGGCGGCGGCGGAGATCGAGAGAAGGATCGCGGGCAGCGGGCATCCGCACATTATCCGCGATCGGGAAAGAAAGGTTCCTCCGCCGTGCCGATGCGGCTGAACGGCCTTGAACCCAGGGTTCAAGTGGAAGCGCTTGGCGACCTTCGGGCTTTCCGCACGTGGCGGACATGCACGCCCGGTCGCTTCACATTTCCGATGTCGTTCTTAAGGGACAAGGCGAATGTTTGCGCGCTGTCGAACACAGCAGAGGAAGCGGGATCAGTATAGCCAACCACGGTCGGCGCGCACATCATTTTCTTCGCGCATTCAGCGCGCGTCCGGCTCCCGATCGGGATTTCCGGCCAGTGCGTTGAGCTTGCGCTCGAGATCGCCAAGCGTGCGATCGAATTCATCGCCCAGCACACCGCCCTGGTGGCGCGTCTGCTGCAATTCGTGGGCAAGATTGAGCGCGGCGAGCACGGCGACACGCTCGATCGCCGCCATGCGGTTGTTGCCGCGGATGTCGCGCATGCGCTGGTCAAGCATGCGTGCGGCGGCGATCAGGTCGTCGCGTTCTTCCGGCTCGCAACCGACGCTGTAATCGCGATCCATCACCCGGACGTTGACGACTTCGCTCACGGCTGGTCCTCGAGCGAGCGGATGCGGTGGATCAGTGCCTCGACGCGCACGCGCGCCTGCTCGTTGCGGGCGATCAGGTCGGCGCGTTCGTTCATCAATTGCTGCTGTTCGGCGCGCAAGGCGCGGTTCTCGTCGCTCAGGCGATGCAGTCGCGCGGACAGCCCTTCGGCGCGCTCCACCAGCGCCTGAAGTCGATCGATCGCGTCCTGCCCGTTCATGCCGAAACATTAGCATGGGGTCGACGCCGGGCGTCACCGCCTGCTTTACACTGCTGCCATGTCCGAACCCCTGCCCGCCGCACCCGCCCTGCAAGCCGAACTCGACCAGCTCGGACTGGCGACCACCCCATGGGAATTGCAGGGCGCGCTGATCGGCTGGATCGCCGGCGGCGGCGATGCCGATCGCGAGTGGCTGCGCAAGGTGATGGCCGATCCCGCCCTGCCCGCGCTGGCGGACGGCAGCGCGATCGAGCATTTCGGCCGTGGCACCCAGGCCCAGATCGAGGACAACGACCTCGGCCTGACGCTGCTGCTGCCCGACGAGGACGCCACGCTGCAGGCGCGCAGTGCCGCCCTGTTCGACTGGTGCCGGCATTTCCTCGGTGCCTTCGGCCTTGCCGCCGGCGCGGAACCGCCGCTGTCCGACGAAGGCGAGGAAGCGCTGCAGGACCTGGCGCGCCTGGCCACCGCCACCGCAGAACCCGACGGCGACGAGGAAGACGAAGCCGCGCTGGCCGAGATCGAGGAATTCGTGCGGGTCGCGGCGCTGTTGCTGCATGGCGATGTCGCCATCGCACGCCGTCGCCGCCAGTTGCACTGAGTCATGCCCACCGGCCTGTCCGCGGCCACCTATGCCCGCCGCCGCCGGCAACTGATGCGGCAGGTCGGCGATGACGGCATCGTCATCGTCCCGAGCGCGCCGGAACGCATCCGCAGCCGCGACACCCACTACCCCTATCGCCCCGATTCCGATCTCTGGTACCTGACCGGATTTGCCGAGCCGCACGCCGTCCTGGTGCTGATTCCCGGACGCGCGCACGCCGAATCGATCCTGTTCTGCCGCGAACGCGACCCCGAACGCGAAGGCTGGGACGGCGCGCGGGTGGGACCGGAAGACGCGGTGCACGTGCTTGGTTTCGACGACGCCTATCCCATCGACGATCTCGACGAAATCCTGCCCGGCCTGCTGGAAGGACGCACGCGCGTCCACTACCACCTCGGCCGCGACACCGAGTTCGACCTGAAACTGATCGGCTGGCTCAATCGCGCACGCACGCACGGACGCCGCGATCGCCAGTCGCCCAACGAATTCATCGAACTCGGCCATCTCCTCGACGAGATGCGACTGTTCAAGAGTGCCGAGGAATTGCGGGTGATGCAGCGCGCGGTCGACATCAGCATCGAGGCGCACCAGGCGGCGATGCGCGCGGCGCGTCCGGGCATCGCCGAATACGAATTGCAGGCCGAACTCGAACGCGTGTTCCGCCGCAGCGATGCCGTCCCCGCCTACGGCAGCATCGTCGGCGCGGGCGCCAATGCCTGCGTCCTGCACTACATCGACAACGGCGCCAAATCCGGCAAGAACGACCTGATCCTGATCGATGCCGGCGCCGAATATCGCGGCTACGCCTCGGACATCACCCGCACGTTTCCGGTCAATGGCCGCTTCAGCGCCGAACAGCGCGCCCTCCACGACCTGGTCGGTGCGGCGCAGCGGGCGGCACTGGCGCAGGCGCAACCGGGGCGTCCATGGTCGGCGATGCACGAGGCCGCGATCGAAACCCTGACCGACGGCCTGCTGTCGCTCGGCCTGCTCAAGGGCACGCTCAAGCAGCACCTGAAGGACGACAGCCACAAGCGTTTCACCCGCCACAAGACCGGGCACTGGCTCGGCCTCGACGTCCACGACGTCGGCGAATACCGCATCGACGGCGAATCGCGCGTGCTGGAACAGGGCATGGCCTTCACCGTCGAACCCGGCCTCTATGTCGGTCCCGACGACCGCAGCGTGGCGGCGAAATGGCGCGGCATCGGCATCCGCACCGAGGACGACGTGGTGATGACCGCCAACGGCCATCGCATTCTCAGCGATGCCCTGGTCCGCGACGCCGACGCCATCGAGGCCTTCATGGCCGAAGCCCTATAATTACGGGCTCCCCGCACCACCCTCCGACCATGCCCACGAATATCGTGACTGGCGACGCCATCGCCATCCGCCGCGCCCTGTTGTCCGTCTCCGACAAGACCGGGTTGATCGATCTCGCCAAGGCGCTGGCCGCACGCGGCGTCGAATTGCTCTCGACCGGCGGCACCGCCAAGGCGATCCGCGAGGCTGGCCTGCCGGTGCAGGACGTCAGCGACGTCACCGGGTTCCCGGAAATGATGGACGGCCGCGTCAAGACGCTGCATCCGATCGTGCACGGCGGCTTGCTCGGTCGCGCCGGCACCGACGACGCGGTGATGGCCGAACACGACATCGATCCGATCGACCTCCTGGTACTGAATCTCTATCCGTTCGAACAGGTCAGCGCCAATCCGGACAGCAGCTTTGCCGACATCATCGAGAACATCGACATCGGCGGCCCGGCGATGCTGCGTTCGGCGGCCAAGAATTTCGCGCGCGTCGCCGTCGCCACCGATCCCGCCCAATACGCCGCGCTGCTGTCGGAACTCGATGCCAGCCATGGCGCGCTGTCGGCGAAGACGCGCTTCGATCTTTCGGTCGCCGCGTTCAACCGCGTCGCCCAGTACGACGCCGCGATCAGCAACTATCTTTCGGCGATCGGCCCCGATGGCACGCAAATGCCGTTCTCCGCGCAAGCCAACGGCAGCTTCGTCAAGGTGATGGATCTGCGCTACGGCGAGAACCCGCATCAGCAGGCCGCGTTCTATCGCGACCTGTATCCGGCACCGGGTTCGCTGGCGACCTTCACCCAGCTGCAGGGCAAGGAGCTGAGCTACAACAACATCGCCGACAGCGATGCCGCCTGGGAATGCGTGCGCCAGTTCGACGCGCCGGCCTGCGTGATCGTCAAGCACGCCAATCCCTGCGGCGTCGCCGTTGGAACCAGCCCGGCCGACGTCTACGAAAAGGCCTACGCCACCGATCCGACCTCGGCCTTCGGCGGCATCATCGCTTTCAACGGCAAACTCGATGGCGCCACCGCCAAGACCATCCTCGATCGCCAGTTCGTCGAAGTGCTGATCGCACCCGATTACGACGACGAAGCATTGGCCTACGCCAAGAAGAAGGCCAACGTCCGCGTGCTGCGCATTCCTTTGGCACCGGCCTCCAAGGGCTTCATCGACACCAAGCGCGTCGGTTCCGGAATGCTGATGCAGACCGCCGACGATCGCGTCGTTACCCGCGACGAACTCAAGGTCGTCACGAAGATCGCACCGACCGATGCGCAGTTCGCCGACCTGTTGTTCGCATGGAAGGTCGCCAAGTTCGTCAAATCGAATGCCATCGTCTATGCCAAGGATCAGCAGACCGTCGGCGTCGGCGCCGGCCAGATGAGCCGCGTGTACTCGGCGCGCATCGCCGGGATCAAGGCTGTCGACGCCGGACTCGTCGTGCCCGGTTCGGTGATGGCCAGTGATGCCTTCTTCCCGTTTCGCGACGGCATCGACGCCGCGGCGGAAGCCGGCATCAAGGCGGTGATCCAGCCCGGCGGTTCGATGCGCGACAACGAAGTGATCGCTGCCGCCGACGAACACGGGCTGGCGATGGTGTTCACCGGCATCCGCCACTTCCGCCACTGAGGACGCCTCGATGAAACTCCTCGTCATCGGTTCCGGCGGTCGCGAACACGCGCTGGCCTGGCGCCTCGCGCAATCGCCGCGCGTGGATGAAGTGCTGGTCGCGCCCGGCAATGCCGGCAGCGCGCGCGAAGCGAAATGCCGCAACGTCGCCGTTGCCACCACCGATCTCGATGGCCTGATCGCGCTCGCGCGCAATGAGGCTATCGCCTTCACCGTGGTCGGTCCGGAAGCGCCGCTGGTGGCCGGCGTCGTCGATCGTTTCCGCGAAACCGGGTTGAAGATCTTCGGCCCCACTGCCGCTGCCGCGCAGCTGGAAGGCAGCAAAGCCTACGCCAAGGATTTCCTTGCGCGCCACGGCATCCCGACCGCGTTCTACGCCGTGCATACCGATGTCGATGCGGCGCTCGCTTATGTCCGCGAGAAGGGAGCGCCGATCGTGATCAAGGCCGACGGTCTCGCCGCCGGCAAGGGTGTGATCGTCGCCATGACCCTGGATGAAGCCGAAACCGCGGTGCGCGACATGCTGCAGGGCAACGCCTTCGGCAGCGCCGGCTCGCGCGTGGTGATCGAGGAATTCCTCGCCGGCGAAGAAGCCAGTTTCATCTCGATGGTCGACGGCAAAACCGCATTGCCGATGGCCACCTCGCAGGACCACAAGCGCGTCGGCGACGGCGACACCGGCCCGAACACCGGCGGCATGGGCGCGTATTCGCCGGCGCCGGTCGTCACGCCGGACGTGCACGCGCGGGTGATGCGCGAAATCGTCAATCCGACGGTCGCCGGCATGATCAAGGACGGCATTCCGTTCACCGGCTTCCTCTATGCCGGATTGATGATCGATGCTGCGGGCGCGCCCAAGGTGATCGAATTCAACGTCCGCTTCGGCGATCCCGAAACCCAGCCGGTGATGCTGCGCCTGCAATCCGACTTCCCCGAACTGGTCGAAGCCGCGATCGATGGCCGTCTCGATGAAGTCGAAGCGCACTGGAATCCACAGGTCTCACTGGGCGTGGTGATGGCCGCCGAACGCTATCCGGATGCGCCGCGCACCGGCGACGTCATCCACGGGCTCGATGCCGCGAGCGATCCCGACTGCAAGGTCTTCCAGGCCGGCACCGCCTTCGACGCCGACGGCAACACCGTCACCGCCGGCGGTCGCGTGCTCTGCGTGTGCGCGCTCGGCAATTCGGTCGCCGATGCCCAGCGCAAGGCTTACGCCGAAGTCGACCGCATCCACTGGGATGGCGAATTCCATCGCGGCGACATCGGCTGGCGCGCAATCGAACGGAACTAATGCATCGTGCCCGATGCGTCTTCTTCGGGCACCGGTTGCAACTGCGCCGTCAACTCTTCCAGCTCGGCGATCTCTGCCTCCAAGGCGTCGTGCAATTCGCCCTGACGCGTCATCAGGGCCTCGATCTGATCCGCCTGCTTGAGTTTCTTCAATTCGCCGTCGAACAACAGCCATTGCGCCGTCAGGCGTTCGACATTGTTCTTCGAGTAGTGACGCATCTCCTTGAGCTGCGCCAGCGTGTCGTTGACGTGATCGAGCGGAGTCTTGGTATCCGCGGACATGGTGATCTCCTGTACGGGGTTCCGCCTGCAGGGTAATCGCGGGAAGCTGGCTGGTAGCGAAACGCCGGATTGCGTCTGCTACCCTCCCTCCAACCCCGGGGAGCCCGCATGTCCCATTCCCAATTCGCCCTGCTGCGCCAGCGCCGCTTCGCGCCGTTCTTCACGGTGCAATGCCTCAACGCCTTCAACGACAACGTGTTCCGCCAGGGCATCATCGGCCTGCTGTTCTGGCTGCAGGTGCCGGAGTCCGAGCGCGGCCTCTACACGCAGCTGGCGCCGGCCATCTTCATCCTTCCCTACTTCCTGTTCTCGGCCACCGCGGGCCAGATCGCCGAGAAGATGGAGAAGGCGAAACTGATCCGCCTCGCGATGTTGCTCGGCGTGGCGATCATGCTGGTCGCGGCGCTCGGCTTCGTCACCCATCACCTGCCGCTGCTGCTGATCGCGTTGTTCGCGACCGGCGTGCATTCGACGCTGTTCGGGCCGGTGAAATATTCGATCCTGCCGGCGGTGCTGCATCCGCGCGAACTCACCGGCGGCAATGGCCTGGTCGAGATGGGTACGTCGATCTCGATCCTGGTCGGCATGATCGTCGGCGGACTGATCTTCAGCATCGGCGGCGCGTATTCGCCGTGGCTGGCCGCCGCCGCGGTGCTGGCGATCGCGACCGCAGCCTGGATCGCCGCCAAGCTCATCCCCGTCGTCGGCGCCAGCGCGCCGGATCTCCGCATCAACTGGAATCCGGTCACCGAAACCGTCGGCGTGATGAAGCTGGCGCGCAAGCAGCTGGCCGTACGCAATGCGGTGCTGGGCGTGTCGTGGTTCTGGTTCGTCGGTACGGTGTTCGCGGCGGAACTGCCGGACTACGCACCGCTCAATCTTGGCGGCGGCAACACACTTTACGTCTTCGTGCTGGCACTGTTCTCGATCGGCACCGGCCTCGGCGCCGTGTTGTGCGAAAAACTCTCGGCGCGCACGGTCGAAATCGGCCTGGTGCCACTCGGTGCCTTCGGCATCAGCGTCTTCCTGTTCGATCTCTACTTTGCGCGATCGGGCGCCGCACCCGTCGGTGGCCTCGACATCCTCGGCTTCATGCACCAGCCCGGCAGCTGGCGCATCGCGATCGATCTTGTCGGCATCGGCCTGTTCACCGGCTTCTTCGTGGTGCCGCTGTTCGCGCTGATCCAGAGTCGCACGCCCAAGGACGAGCTGTCGCGGGTGATTGGTGCACTGAACATTCAGAACTCGGGCTTCGTGGTCGCGGCGTCGCTGATCTGCCTCGCCTTGCGCGAATACCTGCACTGGACCATTCCGCAGATTTTCCTGGCACTCGCTGTCGCCAACACCCTGGTCGCGATCTGGATCTTCACGATCGTGCCGGAATTCCTGATGCGCTTCCTCAGCTGGGTGCTGGTGCGCACCTTGTACCGGTTGCGCGCACGCGGCATCGACCACATCCCGGACGAAGGCGCGGCACTGATCGTCTGCAACCACGTCAGCTTCATGGATGCGCTGATCCTTTCGGCATCGATCCCGCGCCCGGTGCGCTTCGTCATGTACTACAAGATCTTCAACATTCCGGTGCTGCGCTGGATCTTCAGGATCTCCAAGGCGATCCCGATCGCCGGCGCCAGGGAAAATCCTGAACTGATGAAGCGTGCGTTCGCGGAAATCGACGCCGCGCTGGCCGAAGGCGAACTGGTCGGCATCTTCCCGGAAGGCGCATTGACGAAGGACGGCGAGATCGCGCCGTTCAAATCCGGCGTCGAGAAGATCCTCGAACAACGGCCGGTCCCGGTGATCCCGATGGCGCTGCGGGGAATGTGGTCGAGCATGTGGAGCCGTCGCGATTCCAAGCTGCATCGCGCGCGGCTGCCACGCCGCTTTCGCGCCCACGTGGATGTCGTTGCAGACGCGCCGATCGACGGCCATGGCGTGACCAGCGAAACGCTGGAAGCCAAGGTGCGCGAACTGCGCGGGGACGCGGCCTGAGGCCAACCTCGCCTGTTATGCTCGCCCGAAATCCAACGTGAGGGCGAGACCGTGGCGAATTCCAGGAACATCCCGAACCATCTGGCGTGGACGATCATCTCGACCGTCCTCGGCACCTTGCTGTGCTGTCCGCTGGGCCTGCTCGGCATCGTCGGCATCGTGTATTCGTCCAAGGTCGATCGCCTCGCCAATGCCGATGACGTCGCCGCCGCGCAGAGCGCTTCCGGCAACGCCAAGACCTGGGCGATCGTCGCCACGGTGCTGGGCGCGATCGGCCTGCTGCTCAATATCTGGTTCTACTCGCACGGCGGCATGCAGGCCTACATGCAGCAGATCCAGGCGATGCAGGCGGCCAGCGGCAAGTGACCGCCACTGCGGCCACGCTGTTCAAACAGCCCTCCGCGCGACGCGCGTGGGGGCTGTCGGCGTTGGCGGTCGTCGGTGCGTGCCTGGCGATCCTGCTGTATCGCAACGACCCGGCGAATCCGGATAGCCAGTGGGCCAGCTGCGTCTTCCGCGACATCACCGGCTGGTACTGCATCGGTTGCGGGATGACGCGCGCCTGTTACGCGATGCTGCACGGCCATCCCCTGCACGCGTTCGCGATGAATCCGCTCGGTGTCACCCTGATGCCGGTCGCGGCGTTGTCACTGGCATGGTGGGCGGGTTGGCAACCACGCATGTTCGCGCCGCTGATGCGCGTGTTGAACATGCCGAAACTGTGGATGATCCTGCTTCCCGCCTACTGGATCGCGCGCAACCTGCCATGGGCTCCGTTCCACTGGCTGGCGCCGGGCGGGCTTAATTGGTAACGATCGGCTGGCAACGACGCGTCAGGCGCGTTCGCCGGCGGCCCATTGTTCGATCAGCCAGCGCGAGATCGATACGCGCGGCGAGACTTCCAGATCGTTTTCGCCACCGCGGCCTTCCAGCGTGCGCATCACTTCGTCACGCGTGAACCAGCGCGCGTCTTCCAGTTCGTCCTGGCGGGTATCCGGCACGTCGGCTTCGGCATGGGCGACGAAACCGAGCATCAACGAACCCGGGAACGGCCACGGTTGCGAGGCGAGATAGCGGCTGCGCAGCACGCGCACGCGGCTTTCCTCGAACACTTCGCGCTGCACCGTCTGCTCCAGCGATTCGCCCGGCTCGACGAAACCAGCCAGGGTCGAATAGCGCATCTTCGGCATCCACGTCGATTGGCGGCCGAGCAGCAGGCGTTCGCCATCGCTCACCGCGACGATCACCGCGGGATCGCTGCGCGGATATTGCACCGTGCCGCAGGCGGCGCAATCGCCCTGCCAGCCGGCGCGCGAGAACGTTAATGCGCCACCGCACACCGGGCAATGGCGATGCATCGAACGCCAGCGCAACACCGCACGCGCCTGCGCGTACAAGGTGGATTCGAACGCCGGCCACTGCATTGCCGCCGCGCGCAGGTCGAGCGTGCGCTGGCCATCCGGCCACTGCGCGATCGATCGCGCGAACCACGGCATGTCGCCCTGCATTCCAAGGAAGATCGCGTCGTCGGGCAACTCGTCCGACAACATCTGCAAACCCCCTTGCGCATCGACCGCGGTGCGGCCTTCGCCATCGACGCCGATGTAGCGCGCATGCTTGCGCAGCGCGGCGAGCGCGACTTCGTCACTGCGCAGATGGTCGGCGCGATCCAGCGGTTCGGCGATGAAGGCGAATCCGGGGAGATCGTGTCCGACGGAAGCAGGACTCATGTCGTGAACGAGGATCCGCAGCCGCAGGTGGTCTTGGCGTTGGGATTGCGGATGGTGAACTGCGCGCCGGTCAACGATTCGACGTAATCAACGGTCGCACCCATCAGGTATTGCAGGCTGAGCGGATCGACCAGCAGCGTCACGCCGTTGGTGACGACGGCGAGATCGTCCTCGGCCTGCGCTTCGTCGAACTCGAAGCCGTACTGGAAGCCCGAACACCCGCCACCCTGGATGTAGACGCGCAGCTTGAGGTCGGCATTGCCTTCCTCGGCGATCAGCTCGGCGACCTTGGCGGCCGCGGCCGGGGTGAACTCGAGCGGCGTCTCCAGCTGCTGGTAGCTGGGCGTCGGGGCGGTGGTGGATTGCGCTTCCATGTCACAAGGATAAGGGCGAATGACGTCGATTCAAGCCAACTCGTGACTTAATCGACGTCGACCACGTCCTTCCAGGCGAAGCTATTGTCCACCGCCGCGCCGCCAGCCGGCTGCAAATGCGTCAGCACCCGCGTCGGCGCGAATCCCGGCGGCAGGGCGAAGTCGCCGGACACGCGCTGGAACAGCTTGAAGTCGTAGGGAACGCCGTCGGAACCGGCGTCCTGGCGCAGGTCGCTCCACGCCAGCTTGCGCAGCTTCCCGTCCTGCATGCCTTCCAGGCCGAGGGTGAACTTGCCGCTGTTGTCGCCGTCACGATTCACGTTCTGCCCGATCATCGCCTGGAAGCGCCACACCGCGCCGCCTTGCTGGTGCACCTGCATCGCCTGCACCGCCAGCGGCCGGCGGTCCGCGCTCGCGCCGACGAACTTCTGGTAGAACGCCGCGTCCGCCTTCAGGGACGCGATTTCCTCGTCGCGCTGCGCCAGCGTCTTCTGCAACTCGGCATTGGCCGCGCGCGAGATCTCGTCGGACTTTCGGGCGTTCGCCAGCGCCTGCTGCAGGTCGGCGACGTTGCCCGGCATCGACACCGCCGGATTCAGCGCGCCGGGTGGCGCGCGATGCGCCGCCCGCCACAGGCCCAGCGCCGCGCCGGCCATCACCAGCAACGCCGTCACGCTCCAGGCCACGCCGGCCAAGGTGAGGCGTCGTCTTGTGGTCGATTGTGTGGACGGGTCCGCAGTCATACGCTCGTATAGCCCCCGGCTTCACATCGCGTCAAGGTACGCTGCTGCATAAAGCGCCGAAACGGGACCCGCTTCCCGAGGGGATGTGCCAATGCTGCATCTGACTTCCACCCATGTCTTCATCATCGGCATTCTGCTCGCCTGGCTGGCGGGCATCCGTGTCTATCTCACCGTGTTCGGCATCGGTCTTGCCGGCGCGATGGGCTGGATGCACCTGCCCGAAGGCCTGCAGGTCACCGAATCGCCATGGGTGCTCGGCATCACCGGGGTGATGGCCGTGGCCGAATTCTTCGCCGACAAGATCCCCGGCGTCGACAGCGCCTGGGACCTCGCCCATACCCTGCTGCGCGTCCCCGCCGGCGCCTTCCTCGCCGCGGCGGCAATCCCCACCATCACCGGCGGCAGTGCCGATGGCGGTGCGGGGATGCATACCGGCATGCTCGCCGCAGGTGCGCTGACCGCGCTGACCAGCCACACGCTGAAGACCGCGACGCGCGGGATGATCAACACCTCGCCGGAACCAGTCAGCAACTGGACGGCGTCGATCGTCGAGGACACCACCACCGTCGGCGCGCTGGCGCTGCTGTGGACGCATCCGTGGGTCGCTTTCGGCCTGGCGATGGCGGTGACCATCACCGTGCTGCTGCTGATGTGGTGGCTGTGGCGCAAGCTGAGCCGCCTGCACCGCCAGTTGCGCGACACCTTCCAGGGCAAGCCCGCGATCGAAGCGGGCGGCGATCAGTCTTCGGCGGCCTGAGTCACCGGGACCACCCGTGGCTGGATCTGCCGGCGGCGCCCGTGGTGGTTGAACAGCAGCGCGCGTGAGCGCGGATCGGGTGGCGGGATCGCGCCCTGGCCGGCGATATCGCGTGCCAGCGGCGCCAGGTGATGCAGGGCCGAGGCATAGACCCGGCGCTTGAACATCACCACGTTGTCGATCGGGTACCAGAAATCGACCCAGCGCCAGCGGTCGAACTCGGGATGGCCGGTGGCGTCCAGGCGGACCTCGGACTCATCGCCCTTGAGCCGCAGCAGGAACCACACCTGCTTCTGGCCGATGCAGACCGCGCGTTCCTGGTGGCGGATCGCCCGCGGCGGCAGCCGGTAACGCAGCCAGCCCGGGGTCGCGCCCAATACGTCGACGTGATGCGCCTGCAGGCCGGTTTCTTCCTCCAGCTCGCGGTACATGGCTTCCAGCGGCGTCTCGTCGGTGTTCATCCCGCCCTGCGGGAACTGCCAGCCGTCACGACGTATGCGCCGTGCCCAGAACACACGCCCATCTTCGTGCATGAGCACGATGCCCACGTTGGGGCGATATCCGTCCGGATCGATCACGATGCGGACTCCAAATCTTGACTACCTTCGACTCTGCCACGCGAAATGTGACGGAACAACAGCATTGACGCCGCACCCGCAGCCATGCAAAATTACGGGTTCCCCGCACCTTGCGGGCGTTCGGCTATGTAGCTCAGCCGGTTAGAGCACAGCACTCATAATGCTGGGGTCGGTGGTTCGAGTCCACCCATAGCCACCATTGCAGGCAACCGCTGGCCAGCGCGCCAGCCCGACGCCTGCAGCGCATCAAGCAGCGCCACCACCACGTCGCGACGCGCCGGTTCATGCACCGGCAGCACCAGCAGATCGCCCGCCTGCGCCCATGCCAACGCCTGGCGGGTGGCTTCGGCTTCGTCGAGGCATACCGGCAACGCATCCCCGGACATGCCGGCGGCAAGCAGGGTATCGCGCAGGAAGGCCGCAACTTCGCCGGAGGCGCGACCACGCAGGTAGTCGCCGCCGATGTCCTTCAGCCAGATCCGATCCGGTTTCGCCGCGACCGCCACGTCGGCCAACGCGCGCAACTCCTGGTCGGTGCGGTTGCCGGCATGGCCGAGGATCAATGCCAGCCGGCCATCGCGGCGCAAGCCTTGCGCAACCTGCAGCAGCCCGTGCAAGCCATCGGCATTGTGGGCGTAATCCAGCAAGGCATCGACATCCCCCAATCGCCAGCACTGCAGGCGTCCGGGGTTGTCGGAATGCGCGCTGCCGAAGCGCGCCAGCACGGTGGCGATCGTTTCCGGCGCAATCCCCAGCGCATGGGCAGCCACCGCTGCCCCGGCGATGTTGGCGATGTTGTAGCGCGCGCTGCCGGCGACCGTGAGCGGCATCGCGGCGACGGCGCCAAGGTCGTATTCGTTTTCATCGGCGCACAGCACCAGGCGACCGCCACGCACACCGCAGGCACGCGGGCCGCGCGCGCGCGCATTGGCGAAATCGAGCGCGAACCAGGCGATTTTCTGTGGCGAGGACAACGCAGGAGCATCACGCACCAGCGTCGGGTCATCGGCGTTGAGCACCAGCGTGCCATCCGCCGCGAGCGCCCTGGCGACCACGAGCTTCACCTGCGCAAGATCGTCCAGGCTGTGGATGCCGTATTCGCCAAAATGGTCGGCAGCGACATTGGTGACCAGCGCGACGCGCGCATCGTTCGCCACCAGTCCACGCCGCAACAAACCGCCGCGCGCACTTTCCAGTACTGCCGCCTGCACGCTTGGCTGGCGCAACACCGTGCGCGCACCGACCGGACCGGAATAGTCTCCGGCCTCGATGCGTTCGCCATCGACGAACAGGCCATCGGTACTGCTGTAGCCGCTGCGCAGCCCATGCGCACGCAACATCGTGGCCAACAAGCGCACGCTGGTGGTCTTGCCGTTGGAGCCGGTCACCACCGCCTTGGGCACGCCATGCAGCCGCGACCACGGCACGGCATCCGCCGCCGGCAATGCATCCAGCGGCCAGGTCCGCGATGTTTCACCCTCGCCGATCGACAGCGCATCGTCGTCGGGATGTGCGGGCACGCCATGGGCATGCGCGGCAGCGAGCAACGCGACCAGCGCCGGCTTGGCTTCGGCGCACGCGAGTTCGCGCAGCTGTCGCAAGGCTTCGTCATCGTCGAAATGGGCGACATGCGGACGCGGTGATTCCTCCTCATCCAGCGGCGTGTCGGCGGCACGCAGGCCGAGCGCGGCATACAGCGCCCATTCGTTGACTTCGGTTGCGGTGTAGAGCTGGTCAATGGGCGCCGCGAACGCCAGCGATGCACCACTGGCGTGCTCGCGCACCACGATCGCGCCGTCCGGCCAGTCCAGCGCCGCGCGCGCGCGATGGACGTTCGCGCGCCAGCGTTGCAGTACGGCGGCATCGGGCGCCAGGCTGCCAAGAGCCGGCTTGACCAGCGCTTCCAACGCGGCCCCCGGTCCATCGAAATACAGGTTGGCGCCGGTCAACCGGCGCGAATCCTCGAAAGGTGCGTTCACGTCAGGACGGCGCTCAATCGCTTTCCTCGCGTTCGAAACGCAGGCCGCGCTCGTCGCGCACCACGCCTGCCATCGCCGCCACCAGTTGTTCGTCCAGCGTCGCGTCGAGCGCCGGCACTTCCGCGCGCGCCTGGGGTGCCGCCGTCGTGCCATCGGGCTGGAAACGGATGATCTGTTTCCACGTGCGGGTCAGGGCATCGGCGAACACCAGCACCAGGTCACCCGGCAGCGCCATCCGCAATGCAGCATCCACCGCCTGCTGTTCGTCGGGAATGATGCTGATCGCGTCGCCATCGACGCCGGCCGCCTGCAAGGCCTTGGCGATAATGCGCGGCACTTCATCGCCATCGCGTCCGCGCAAGCCGTCGTCGCGGCGACAGACGTAGTGATCGAAACGACCGGCGACCGCGGCGGCGATCTCGCGCAGGTCTTCGTCGCGACGATCGCCGGGACCGGCCACCACCACGATGCGGCGACCGCCGACATCGAGACGCTGGGCAAGATCGGCCATCACCCCGACCGCGTGCGCGTTGTGGCCGTAGTCCATCAAGACCTTGAACGGATGTTCGCCATACACGTTCATCCGGCCCGGTGCCTGGAAGAAGGTGGTGTCGAAGGTGCGCAAGCCGTGGCGGATGTCGTCGAGCTTGATGCCCAGCGAGAACGCCATTGCCGAAGCTACCATCGCGTTCTGCACGTTGTGCAACGCACGCCCTTCCAGCGTCGCCGGGATCAGGTGCGTCCACAGCAGCGGGATGTGGCTGCTCTTGTCGTACAGCGTGATCATGTGGCCGTTGACGCCGGCTTCCAGCGCGCAGGCGCGACCACCGGCGCGGATGTGTTCGCGCACCAGCGGATGCGACGGGTTCATTGTGACGTAGCAGATGACCTTGGCATCGGTATAGCCGGACATCTTCAGCACGTTGGGATCGTCGGCGTTCAGCACCGCGCATTCGCGCGCGACCTCGACCACGATGCGTTTGATCTCGGCGAGTTGCTCCAGCGTGTCGATGCCCTTGAGGCCGAGATGATCGGACGCGATGTTGATGACTGCGCCGACGTCGACTTCGGGCACGCCCATGCCGGCGCGCAACAGGCCGCCGCGCGCGGTTTCCAGCACTGCGATGTCGATCTGCGGATCGGCCAGCACCATGCGCGCGGACACCGGGCCGGTCATGTCGCCTTCGACCGTGCGCTGGCCGTCGATGTAGACACCATCGGTGGTGGTCAGTCCGGGTGTGTAGCCGGCCATCTTGACGATGTGCGCCAGCATGCGCGCGGTGGTGGTCTTGCCGTTGGTGCCGGTCACCGCGGCGATCGGCACGCGCGACGGCGTGCCATGCGGGAACAGCATGTCGATCACCGGGCCGGCGGCATCGCGCGACGTACCTTCGCTGGGCGCAATGTGCATGCGGAAGCCGGGTGCGGCATTGACTTCGCAAATGCCGCCACCGATGGTCTTGTAGCTCTCGGCGATATTGGTGGTGAGGAAATCGACGCCGCCGACATCAAGTCCGATCGCGCGCACCGCACGCTCGGCCATGGCGCGATTGTCGGGATGGATAATGTCGGTGACATCCGTCGCGGTGCCGCCGGTCGAGAGGTTCGCGGTGGAACGCAGCGGCACCACTTCGCCATCCTTCGGCACGGAGCCGGTGGTGTGACCGGCGCGTTCCAGCATCAATTCGGCCTCGCGATCGAGCTGGAGTTTGGTCAGCACCTTCTCATGGCCGATGCCGCGACGCGGATCGCCGTTCACGATCTCGACCAGTTCCGCCACCGTGCGTTGGCCGTCGCCCACGACATGGCCGGGCGTACGTTTGGTCGCCGCGACCAGTTCGCCGTTGACCACCAGCAGGCGATGATCGTCGCCGGCGAGATACGTTTCAACGATCACCGAACGCGAATGCTCGCGCGCCGCATCGAACGCGGCACGGACGTCGTCTTCCTCCGAAATATTGATGGTGATGCCGCGACCGTGGTTGCCGTTGTACGGCTTCAGAACCACGGTTCCGCCCAGGCGTCGCGCCGCGCGCCACGCGCCATCGGCGTTCTGCACCAGTTCCTGGCGCGGTACCGGCAGTCCGAGCGAGGCCAGGATCTTGTTGGTCTCCTCCTTGTCGCTGGCCAATTCCACCGAGATGTGCGGCGTGCGCCCGGTCACCGTGGCCTGGATGCGCTGCTGGTACTTGCCGTGGCCGAGTTGCACCAGCGATTGTTCGTTGAGGCGCAGCCACGGGATGCCGCGCTCTTCCGCCGCGCGCACCAGCGACGCGGTGGACGGCCCCAGTGCGCGCCGTTGCGCATAGCGGATGAAGCCGTCGCGTTCTTCTTCCCAGTTCCACGCGCGGTCGGTCGCCGTGCGCAATTCCGCCGGCAGCAGCGAATCCAGCAACTTCAGCGCCAGTTCGCCTGCGGCGATGCCTTCCTCGCGCTGCGCATATTCATAAACCACCGAATACACACCAGGACGATCGTCGGAAATGCTGCGGGTCTTGCCGAAGGTGACGTCTTCGCCGGCGACGTTCTGCAATTCGATCGCCACATGTTCCAGCACATGTCCGAGCCAGGTGCCGTCCCCCTCGCGCATGCGGCGGACGAAACCGCCCGGCTCGCGATACGAACAGCCATGTTCGGCCAGCCCCGGCAACGCCTGCAACAGACCGTCGATGAAGGCGTCGCCCAGCTTCGCGGTCGGCCATTGCTCCAGCGCACCGAGATCGAGTTCGAGGCGGATGACCGGGAAACGCGCGTACTGCGACGGACCGACGTAGACATTGCGATTGAGGATGCGCATGAAACTCCCTTTCCAATTATTCGTGTGCGTTGTTCGTGTACGGAGTGCTATTCCTTCACTGTCGACAGCGTGCCCGCCGCGGCCCTGCGTGTTTCCAGATTGAAGGTGGCGCCCGCGGTGAGGACGTGCAACTGCACGCCGAGCATGCACACCGGTGCATCGCCACCGACTTGCGCCATCGAGGAGAACTGCAGGCCGTCGGCGTCGACCACCGTGACCGCGCCGCTGCCTTCCACTTCCAGGGTGTTGTCCGGGCCGATGAAGGCCGCGGTGTCCTCATCCACGCCGAGGCCAATCGCGAACGGATTGCAGGCCAGCGCGGCGAGCAGGCGACCGAGGCGATCGCGCTGGCGGAAATGCTGGTCGATGACGACGCGATTCGTCAGTCCGAGCCCAGGCGCGAGACGCACGCCATTGGCATGGGGCGTGGCCGATTCGCTTTCGCCACCCGCGATCATGTGTTCGCTGAGGATGCCGGCGCCAGCGCTGGTGCCACCCACCGGGATGCCATGGGCATTGCAGGCGCGGATCGCCTGCGCCACCGGCGTACCGCCGAGGATGGTCGACAGCCGCAACTGGTTGCCGCCGGTGATGAAGATGCCGGACGACTGCTCGATGCGGGCGATGCGGTTGCGTTCGTGGGCATCGCGGCGGGTGTCGAAATCGAGCACGTTGACGTTGCGCGCGCCCATCCCGCCGAAGATCTGTTCGTAACGCCCGCCGGTCTCATTGAGACGGCTGGCGGTGGGAATCACCGCGATTTCCGCGCCCTTGCCGCCACACAATTCGAAGAACCTGCGCAGCACGCGCATGTCGCTTTCCTTGTCCTCCGCACCGCCAATGGGAACGATCCAACCACGCTGCGCGCCATCGGCGACCTTGCTGGGACACATGTGCTGCGATTTCCCCCTCAGTGTTGATGTTCGAACATACCACGCACCACCGCCACGCCCGCGCGCACGTGGAAAACGCCGCCGAGCAAGACGTGATGCGCCGCGCCGGTGCCATCCAGCACGACCAGGTCGGCATCGCCACCGGCCGCGATCGTGCCCTTGCCGCGCAGGCGCAGCAGCGCCGCCGGATTGCGGGTGAAGGCCGGCAATGCCTGCTCGAGGGGCAGGCCGCGCGCCAGTAGTGCATTCAACGTTTCCAGCAACGCGCCGGAATGACCGACGTCCATGCCGCAGACGCGCCCCTCGCCATCGAAGCAGGGCAGGCAACCGCCAGCATCGGAACTGATGCTGACCCGTTCCACTGGCGCACCGCTGGCGAGATAACGCAGCAAGGCCTCATCGGCGGGCCACGCGTCCTCGCCCTCCTCGACCGGGAAGGCGGTGATGTCGACATGGCAGCCGCGCTGGGCCAACGCCAGCGATTCCTCGAACAGGGCCTTCCTGCGATTCACGTGCGTCGGCTGGAATACCCGTGGCGGCAATTCGCTGGTGTCGAGCGCCTGCCGCACCAGTTCCAGGCCACGCACGCCATCGCCGAGATGCAGGTGGACGATGCCGGCCTTGCCGGTCATCAGGCCGGCCACGTGCGCTTCGGAGGCCAGCCGCAAGACTTCGTCGAGCGTTGGCTGGCTGGAACGATGATCGCTGATCGCCACTTCACCGACGCCGATCAACGGTTCGGCGAAGGCGATGTCGCCGCGCACTGTGCCGGTCAACGTGGTCGGCGGGAAGTGGTAGCCGCCGCAATACCCCCACGCCGACAATCCCGACTCGCGCAAGGCATACACCTGCGCCAGCAATTCCGCAGTCCCGCGCGCGGCGTCATCCGTCCCCAGCAATCCCACCACCGAAGTCACCCCGGCCGTGGTGTAGCGCGACAGCGATGGCGCCGGCACCCGGCTGGCGAATCCGGCTTCGCCGCCCCCGCCAGTGACATGGACATGGCCGTCGATCAAACCGGGAATCAGGCGCAAACCCGCGAGATCGAGCGCCTCGACCTCCAGCGCCGCCGGCAGTGCCGGCTCGCTCTCGCCCATCCACAACACCTTGCCGCCTCCGATCAACAGATGGCGAGGTCCGAGCGCATCGGGCGCATATACATCGGCATTACGGAGCAACAGCAGCAAATTGGCCATCACCGCAGCGTGCGGGGGTGGCCGGAAACCGTCAAGCAGGCGCGGCCATGATGTGCCCGCGGGGCATTGGCGATGGCCGGGCCAGAAGATGAACCAAGGTGAGCGCGCACGGTCCCAGCAACAGCGCGTAATCGGCGATGCACGCCAACTCCCAGCGCAGACCCAGATCGGGCAGCGGATGGAAGATCGGCAACAGGACATGGAACTGGAAGATGTAGAAGGCGCCGCCATAGAGCACGCCGAGCATCGCGATGCGGACCGCCGGCTTTCCGGATTCGAACAAGCGGCCCAACGGGACCGCACCGAGGATCATCAGCAACATCATCGCCAACTGCACGAAGGCGCCCGTCACCGCCGCCGCCAATGGCGCCATCGACCTGACGTCGACGAACCAGCGCGCGACGGAGCGCAGGATGCGTTCCAGCGGGATATTCCAGTAGATCGCGGCAATGGCGAGATCGATCGCCCCCATCGCAGCGGCGACGAGGAGCAAGGTTCCGGCGGTGCTTCCGATGGATGAACCGGCATTGGCGTTCTGGCGCATCGCGATCGTCCCGGGTTGGCCCAAGCCCAGCATACAAAGCATATTCCCGACGACCGGACCGATTCAGCCGGCAACACCCGGACCAATCAGGCCGCGGCGGGAATACCTGCGACAATATGCGCCGCATGGATATCTTCAAAGTCTTCACCCTCGAAGCCGCGCACCGCCTGCCCAATGTGCCGGAAGGCCACAAGTGCGCGCGCCTGCATGGCCACAGCTTCCGGGTCGAACTGCGCGTGCGCGGCGAACCCGGCGCGGACACCGGCTGGGTGATGGACTTCGCCGACATCAAGGCTGCTTTCCGGCCCCTGTACGACCAGCTGGACCACCACTACCTCAACGACATCCCCGGCCTCGAGAACCCGACCAGCGAACGCCTGGCCATCTGGATCTGGGACCGCCTGAAGCCGCAGCTGCCCCTGCTGGCCGAGATCGTGGTCCATGAGACCTGCACCTCGGGCTGCCGCTACACCGGCCAAAACTGAATCGTTTAGAAATCTTTCCGGCTCTTGTTGCATTGCACAAAAATCCGGGTTATGCTGCGACGCACAAATCGGCATTCCGCCGGTTTCATACGGAGCATCACCATGTACCAGCAGTTCAACGACCAGTTCGCCGCGAACACGCGCCAGTACGCTGAGACTGCCGCGCACATCAACCGCCTCGCCCTGCAGAACGTCGAGCACGTGTTCGGCCTGCAGCTCGCCGCTTTCGAAGAAAACACCGGCGCCGCTTTCGCCTACTTCAACCAGCTGCTCGACGTCCGTGACCTCAACGGTCTGCGCGAAGTCGTTCCGGCCGGCGTCCAGATCGCCCGCGAGAACATCGAGCGCTCGGTTGTTGCCGGCCAGGAAGCCTACGAGTCCACCATCAAGACCAACGAGACCATCGGCCAGATCGCCAAGGGTCAGTTCGAGCAGGCCACCAAGAAGGCCACCGAGCAGGTCGAGAAGGTCGCCAAGACCGCCGGTCGCCGCAAGTAATACCGTTTCACGCTTTACCTCGTGGTTGTGGAAAGCCCGGCTTCGGCCGGGCTTTTTTTATGTCCTTCGCAGTCGTTGCCGCGATCAGTGTCCGTTCGTCGCCCGTGCCTCGGCGGCAAGCGCTGCGCAGACGGCAGCGGTGTGGTCGTCGGCGGGAAAGGCGCAATCGATGCGCATCTCGTCCAGCGTCACGTTGCGCGGCGTCGAGAAGGTGGTGATGGTTTCGAAGAAGCTGAGCTCGCCGCGACTGCTGCGGAAGGTCATCGTCAGGATCGGCGACGGCGCCCCGAGGGCATCGCGATGCAGCCAGTCCTTGGGCACGCCGGGATAACGCAGGATGTCCTCGAGCAGAGCCTGTCCCCTGCCATCGCCCGGAGAAGCGGCGATTTCCTGGTGGAGGTGGCGGATGAATTTTTCCGCGACCTCTTCCCAGTTGACGATGAAGGCGCGGATGTCCGCGGGGTCGAACACCTGGTGGAGGATATTGCCGTGCGGACTCCGGCGTCCCGACATCACCAGATCATTGACGCGGATCGCGCCGTCGTTGACCTGCAGCACGTTCCAGTAACGATCGAGCACGAAGGCCGGATACGGTTCCTGATGGGCGACGATCAGGCCGACCGCGCGTCGCATCATGTCCAGCGCCGGCGCGTCGAACGCGGTTTCGGCGTAATGCGGGGCGTAACCGGCGGCGACCATCAAGGCATTGCGTTCGCGCAACGGCATCGCCAGCACGTCGGCGATCCGCGCCAGCACGCCACGGCCCGCCTGCGCCTTGCCGGTTTCGATGTAGCTGAGATGACGGGTGGAGATGCCCGATTCCAGCGCGAGGTCGAGCTGGCTGAGGCGGCGCAGTCCGCGCCATTCGCGCAGCAGGTGCCCGATCGGCGGATGCCTCATCGCGTCGCTCAACCTTCCCATTCCAGGACGGCGAGTCGCGGCACCGGCAACACGCGATCGAGGATGGCGATGTTGTCTTCGCGATGCGACATCGCGGGATCGATGCTGTTGCCGATCCAGCCGACCAGGTCGCAGCCATCGGCGAGGATCGCGCGCGCGGTCGCACGTGCCTGGTGCACGCAGCCGAGGCGCAGGCCGACTACCATCACCACCGGCAGGTTGAGCGAACGCACCAGCTCCGATTGCTCCAGCTGCGGCATCAATGGCGCCAGCCAACCGCCAACGCCTTCGACGACCACGCCATCGGCGATCCGCGACAAGCGGAAATGCGCAGCCACGAGATTGATCGGATCGATGACGACGCCGGCATCGCGCGCGGCGAGCTCCGGCGCCAGCGGCAATTCCAGTGCATACGGATTGACGTCGGCATAGGGCGCTTCGACATTCGATGCCGCGATCAGCGCTTCGGCATCCTCGCTGCGCCATTCGCCATCGCGCCACGCGCAACCACTGGCGACCGGCTTCATGCCGACGACGCGGCGACCTTCCCGCGCGAGTTGGCGCAGCAGCCACGCCGAGGCATGCGTCTTGCCGATGCCGGTATCGGTACCGGTCACATAACAATTACGGGGGAGCGCGTTCATTCTTTCATTATCGCCAGAAGTCGGCCGCGATAAACTGTGCCGATGTTCACCACCGCCACCCTCGCCGGCAGCAAGCCGGAACAGTACGCGCAGCTGCTAGAGCAGGCCCAAGCCCTGCTCCACGACGAGCGCGACCGTATCGCCAACGCCGCGAATCTGTCGGCGCTGGTCTACAACGCGTTGCCCGCGCTCAACTGGGTCGGCTTCTATCTCTACGACGGCACCGAGCTGGTGGTCGGTCCGTTCCAGGGCCTGCCGGCCTGCGTGCGCATCCCGCTCGACAAGGGCGTCTGCGGCGCCGCCGCGCGTACCCGCACCACGCAGCGCGTGGAAGACGTGCACGCCTTCCCCGGCCACATCGCCTGCGATTCGGCATCGCGTTCGGAACTGGTGGTGCCGCTGGTTGCCGCCGATGGTTCGCTGATCGGCGTGTTCGACCTCGACAGCCCGGAACCGGCGCGCTTCGACGAGGAAGACCAGCACGGACTGGAAGCGATCGCCGCGGTCTTCGTGAAGTCGCTGGCCTAGGCGCCCGCGTCCACCACGATCAATTCGATCCCGAGGCGCTGCAGGCCCTCGCTGTATTCGCTGCTGATGCTGCCGTCGGTGATGACGGTGTGGACCTGGTCGAGCCGGGCGATGCGATGCAGGCTGACGCGCCCGAACTTCGAGGCATCGGTCAGCACCACCACCTTGCGTGCGCGCTCGACCATGCGGTGGTTGAGGTTGGCTTCGGCTTCGTCGTGGGTGGTCAGGCCGAATTGCAGGTCGAACCCGTCGACGCCGAGGAACAAGGTGTCGAAGCCGTAGGAATTGAGGCTGGCCTCGGCCTGCGCGCCCTGCAGCGACAACGCCTGCTTGCGCAGCAGTCCGCCGGTCAGGCGCAATTCCACGCCGGGTGCATTCGCGAGCTCCCAGGCGATATTGAGGCCGTTGGTCATCACGATCAGGTCGTGGTGATCGCGCAGGTGGTGCGCCAGCATCATCGTGGTCGAGCCGGAATCGATGATGATGTTGTCGCCGGGCTTGACCAGCCGCGCCGCGTGCGCGCCGATGGCGTCCTTGATCGGATGGTTCAGCACATCCTTCTCGTGGATGTCCTGTTCCTGCGGCGGCGTGCGGACCAGGGTCGCGCCGCCATGCGTACGCGTGGCCAGCCCCTGCGATTCGATGTGGGTGAGATCGCTGCGGATGGTGACCGACGACACGTCGAAGCGCTCGACCAGATCGGCGACATGGACGCTGCCGTGCTCGACCAGCGACTGGAGGATCTGTTCCCTGCGGCGTCGGGTATTGCGCATGACGGGCGGCGTTGACTGCATGACTTGAGATTATCCTGCCACGCGCGCTGCGGCGCGATTGCGGGCACAGGCGCGGGCATATTCGCCCAGCCGCCCGGCAACCTTGTCTCGAACCAAAGCGAGCGGATCGTCCTGCAGGCGGCCTTCGAACAGCGCGCGTGCCTGCTCCGGCAGGACCTGGCTGACCAGCATCTTCGGTGGCACCTGGTGACGCAGGTTGGCGACCAGCGTATCGACCGCCGCCTGCACCGCGGGATCGCCCCAGTAATAGCGGCAACGGTCGCTCAGGGCGTATTTGCGCAGTAGTTGCAGCTGGTGGGCATCACCGTGGTAGTGCTGCTGCCAGTTCTTCGGATTGCGCACCATGGCGTCATCGAGCACGGCCACGAGATTCGAGCGTTCGGCTTCCGGCACCAGCGCGTCCTCCATCGCCGCCAGCGCGAACAGGGCTTCGCGATAGGCGAAGGTCGCGGCCGGGCCGACCTTGAGGATGGCGAAATGATCGCGCACCAGTGCGTGCAGCGAGCTTTCCGTCTGGTAGTCGGTGGAATGCGCCTCGAAGACGATGCGCGGCTGCGCTTCGAGGAAGCGCGACAATTCTTTCGCCGCTTCCGGATCGTAGTGATGGACATCGCTGTGATCGAAATCGACGCCCGGCTGCACCACCATCGCGATGACGCGCTGCCATGCGGCTTCAAGGTCGGGCGCGGAGAATGCCTGACGATGGATGTCCAGCGTCTTGGCTGCCGCCTGCGGCGTCGTCACCTGCAAACCGACATCCAGCGATGCCTCGCCACCCGGCGTCGGCACTTCGGTGCCGATCACGTAGACCGGCGGTGGCAATCCGGCGTTCGCGGCCGTCGTTTCGGCGATGCGCGCGAGCAATGCCGAACGCTCGGCGACGATCTCGTCGGGCAACGGCACCGGATCATCGGCGCAGGACATGCTGCAATCGAGATGGATCTTCTCGAAGCCCGCGGCGACATAGGCGCGGATCAATTCCTGCGCATGCGCCATCGCTTCTGCGGCCGGCAATTTCTGCCAGGCATTGGGACCGAGATGATCGCCGCCGAGGATCAGGCGCTCGCGCGGGAAGCCATGCCTGCGCGCAAGTTCCAGCAGGTATTCGCGAAACTGCACCGGCGTCATCCCGGTATAGCCGCCAAACTGGTCGACCTGGTTCGATGTCGCTTCGACCAGCAAGGGCGTGCCGTATTCGTCGGCGACATCCATCGCGGCGAGCAGCACCTGATCGTTGCTGCAGCAGACGCTGCAGATCCCGACCGCTTCGCCAGCGCGATGTGCGTCGATGATGGACTGGAGAAGGGACACGTCAGGCTCCGAACGGTTCTGTGGGTGGATTCACTACTGCACCGTGCTGGCGCGCCAGCAACGCGGCGCCGCGGGCGCCACCGGCATCGCCGAACACCGGCGGCAGGATCGGTGGAACCCTGGTATTGCGAAAAAGATGCGTGGCAATCGCCATCGGAAGATCGCGATAGAGCGATTCCAGTTTCGACAATCCGCCACCGAGCACGATCGCATGCGGATCGAAAGCCTTCACCACGTCGGCCAGCGCATGACCGAGCACGTCGAGATGGATTGCCAGTGCACGCGTCGCCGCCGCATCGCCCGACCGTGCCGCCGCGATCACCGCGCCGGCGTCGGCCGCGTCGCCGCCCAGATGGCGATGCAGTCGTGCCAGTCCAGTCCCGGAGACATAGCATTCGACGCAGCCTTGCAAGCCGCAGGCGCAGTCGTGGATCGGCAATCCGTATTTCGCGACCAGCGTCGCCGGCACCGTCCAGTGCCCCCATTCGACGCCGAGGCCGTTGTAACCGGACACCAGTCGCCCATCGATGCAATAACCGCCACCCGCGCCGGTGCCGAGGATGGCGCCGATCATCGTCGGATAACCACCTGCGGCACCGCCGTTCGCTTCGGAGATGGCAAAGCATTGCAGGTCGTTGCCGATGCACAGCGGTCGCTGCAGACGCGCGCGCAAATCGGCGACAACGGGTTTGCCGGTGATCGCCGGAATGTTCACGCTGAAACCCAGTCCACTCTCGCGATCGACCACGCCCGGCAGGCCGATGCCGATGGCATCGCACTGCCGTCCGAGTTCGGCGTCGGCATTCGCCACCAACGCCGCGACGGCATCGAGGAAGGCCGGATAGTCCTGCGTCGGCGTCGTCACCCGTTGGCGATGCACGACCTCCAACGCGTCATCGCAGGCGACGAGCTCGATCTTGGTACCGCCGACATCGACGCCGTACCAGAGATGCATGCTGCGTTCGCCGACCGGCTCAGCCATGGCTATGGATGGTCACGCCCTGCACGACGCGATTGACCGTGCCGTCCGGGAAGGGATTGTCTGGCGTGAACCCGAGTGCGGCCGAGCGTCGCAACGCATAGCGCTGCGCGAACGTCAGCCACACCGGCGCCAGCCATGCATCGGGCAACTCCGGCACGCGCAAGCCCAGGTCATCGGCATCGCCGTCGACGACTGGACCGATCGACAACACCTGGCCGGCCACGCCATCACGGCGCAATTCGTCGAGCAAATCGCGTTCGTAGCGACGTGCGAGCGGTTGCGCGCTGCGGGCGACCACCACCAGCGTCTCGCCGTCGAGCAGCGACTTCGGGCCGTGGCGGAACCCCAGCGGCGTATTGGCGAATGCCGGCACGCGACCGGCGGTGAGTTCCAGCAACTTGAGCGCGGCTTCCCGCGACCAGCCCTCGAGCGGACCGCTGCCAAGATAGATCACGCGGGCATGCGGTTTCGCGGCAAGTTGCGCGAGTACGTTTTCCCACTGCCCCAGCGCTTCCTGTCCGAGCGTGGCGACCGCGCGCAACTGGGCGATACGCTGCGACCACGGCGCGGCATCGAACGTCGCAAGCGCAGCCAGCAGCATGCAGGTGAGGCTGCTGGTCATCGCGAACGCCCGATCGCAACTCGCCGCCGGCATCAACAAGGTGAAGGTATCGTCGCGACCACGACCACGACGCGCGAGTTCGCCTTCGGCATTGCAGGTGATGTCGAGGAAACGCGTGGTCGCGACCTTGTCGCGCACCAGATCGACGGCAGCGACGCTTTCCGGACTCGAACCGCTGCGGCCGAACGACACCAGCAACGTCGGGCGATCGCGCACCAGGTAGTCGTCGGGATGCGTCAGCAAGGACGTCGTGTGGATCGCACGCACGTCCGCCGGCCATTGCGCGTTGACACGGTCGGCGACCATCTCGGCAACGAAACCGGAACTGCCAGCGCCGGTGAAGATCACGCGGTTCCGCGGATCACTCAACCAGTCGCCAAGGAATGCCGTGAGCGCTGCCTGTTCTCGTTCGAGGATGTTGGCGAGTTCGTCCCACAACGCCGGCTGCTGGGCGATTTCCGCATGGGTATGGCCGCCGCCCAATTGCTGCCAGGTCGTCGCGTCTGAAAGCGGAGTTGCGTGCATGGTTGGAGCCTGAGGGGACCGGGCAACGATGGCCATTTTCTTTCGAAATGTCAAATATCGAAAATAAATAGAAAGTTTCTGTTTTGTTATCGATCCTTACCTGCCAAGCACAAGCTCACAACGCCCAAGGGCTCCCTTTGCATCCTGAATGCGCGATTCCGAAACCACAGGCTTACCTTATCTTTCGATTACCGCATTAATCTTGCATTTTATTTTCATTTTTATTGACTTTTCGAAAAATACTGCCCTAGAGTCGGCCCATCGCTTTCACATGCCGCTTACAAACGGTACTTCGGGGGTCGGTTTGTCGAGTCACGCACTACGCAAGAACGGATTGGCGGTCGCCATGGCGCTGTCGTTGCTGGCGGTTGGCCAGCCGGCCCTGGCCGATGCCGTCGGCGATCTTCGTGCGGTCGCACCCGCCACCGGCAATGACGCCGGATCCGCATGGGAGATCATCACCGCCAGCGGCGCCCGCCTGCGCATCGACGTCCTGCGTGCCGACCTGATCCGCGTCCAGGCCGGACGCAACGGCGTGCTGTCGCCGTCGGGCGACAAGGCGACGCCGATCGTGATGCCGCAAGCCGCGACCAAGACGACTGCAACGCTCGAACAGGACGCCAACGAGATCCGCTTCCGCACCGATGCGCTGGTGCTGCATGTGCAACGCCATCCGCTGCGGCTGTCGCTTGATCGCATCGAAGGCGGCAAGGCGACCGCGCTGTGGCGCGAACTGCAACCGCTCGATCTCGCGAAAGACCAGAGCGTGCAGGTGCTGTCCAGCGATGCCGGCGAGCGCTTCTTCGGCGGCGGCCAGCAGAACGGTCGTTTCGAATTCAAGGGCCGCGAACTACCGATCTCCTATTCCGGCGGCTGGGAGGAAGGCGATCGCCCAAGCCCCGCGCCGATGCTGCTGAGCTCGCGCGGCTGGGGCATGTTGCGCAACACCTGGAGCGACGGCAATTACGATCTGCGCCAGTCCGATGCGACGACGCTGCTGCACAAGGAAGATCGTTTCGATGCCTATTACTTCGTCGGCGCCGATCTCCATGCATTGCTCGATCGCTACACCGCGCTGACCGGCCGCGCGAAGATGTTGCCGCGCTGGGCACTGTCCTACGGCGATGCCGATTGCTACAACGACGGCGACAACAAGAAGAAGCCCGGCACCGTGCCCGCCGGCTGGAGCGACGGCCCCACCGGCACCACGCCCGATGTCATCGACAGCGTCGCCAAGAAATACCGCGAAAACGACATGCCGGGCGGCTGGATCCTGCCCAACGACGGTTACGGCTGCGGCTACACCGACCTGCCGAAGACGGTGCAGGGTTTGAAGAAATACGGGTTCCGCACTGGGCTGTGGACGGAAAACGGCGTCGCCAAGATCGCGTGGGAAGTCGGCACCGCCGGCACCCGCGTGCAGAAACTCGATGTTGCCTGGACCGGCAAGGGCTACCAGTTCGCGATGGACGCGAACCATTCCGCCTACGACGGTATCCTCAACAATTCCGATTCGCGTCCGTTCCTGTGGACGGTGATGGGCTGGGCTGGCATCCAGCGCTACGCGGTGGCGTGGACCGGCGACCAGAGCGGCAGCTGGGACTACATCCGCTGGCACATTCCGACACTCATCGGTTCGGGGCTGTCCGGTTACGCATATGCGACCGGCGATGTCGACGGCATCTTCGGCGGCAGCCCGGAAACCTTCACCCGCGACCTGCAGTGGAAGAGCTTCACGCCCGTGTTGATGGGCATGTCGGGCTGGTCGGCCAACGAGCGCAAGCATCCGTGGGCGTTCGACGAACCGTATCGCAGCATCAATCGCGACTACCTCAAGCTGAAGATGCGCCTGACGCCGTACATGTACGGACTGACGCGCGAAGCGGAAACCACGGGTGCGCCGATCGTGCGCGGGCTGATGTGGGACAACCCGCAGGATCCGCAGGCGCTGACCGAAGCGCATAAATACGAATTCCTGCTCGGTCGCGAATTGCTGGTCGCGCCGGTCTACCGCAGCCAGGCCGCGAGCCGCGGCTGGCGTCGCGACATCCACCTGCCGCAGGGCCGCTGGATCGATTACTGGGATGGCCGCCAGGTGAGCGCGCCCGCGCAAGGCGTGCAGATCGATCGCCAGGTCGAACTGAAGACGCTGCCGATCTTCGTGCGCGCCGGCGCCATCCTGCCGATGTATCCGGAGATGCTGTTCGACGGCGAAAAGCCGCTCGACGAAGTGACGTTCGACCTCTACCCGCAAGGCGAATCGCACTACACGCTGTACGAGGACGACGGCAACACGCGTCGCTACCAGCAGGGCGAATCCAGCGAGCAGACGATCGCCGTGCAGGCGCCGGCGCAGGGCAGCGGCGAAGTGCGCATCCATCTCGATGGCGTGAAAGGCCAGTACGCCGGCCAATTGCCGCAGCGTCGTTATGCCTTGCGCGTGCTGAGTCGCCAGCGCCCCGATGCCGTGCAGATCGATGGCCGCGCACTGCCTTTCCTCGCCGATCAAAAAGCGCTGGCAACGGCGAACGAGGGCTGGACCTTCGATGGCAACGATCGCCATGGCAGCGTGCATGTCCGCACGGCCGCGTTCGACATCCGCAGCGCGCACGATATCCGCCTCGATATCCCGACTGCAGCCGCGCCTGCCGACGACGTGTTCCCGAGCGCTCCGGCACTGGGTCGCGCCTTGCCCGCCGACAGCATGGTGGTGGTCAATCGTCCGGCCGAAGAGCCCGGGCATGCGCTGGAAAACGCCTTCGACGACGATGCCGGCACCTGGTTCCGCACCGTGCGCAACCAGGCGATCCACACCGGCGCGCACGAATGGACCATCGGTTTCGGCGAGCGCAAGTTGATCGACGGCATCGAGCTGGCGCCGCGCAACGACAAGAACTGGAAGTACGGCCAGATCCGCGACTACGAGATCTACATGGCCGACAGCAACGGCGAATGGGGCGAACCGATCGCACGCGGCCAGCTCAAGCTGTTGCAAGGCACGCAGAAGATCGAATTCGCGCCGCACGCCGGACGCCTGCTGCGCTTCCGCGTGCTGAGCGTGCAGAACCCCGAAGGCGACAACGCCAGCAACACCGATCCGATGGTGCTGGCCGCGGCGGGCGGCGACAACACGCGTGCCTACGATGCCCTGCAACCACGCGACGTCGGCCCGATCACGCTGTCGACCTTCCACGTCCTCGAGTACCAGGCCAGCGATCGCCCGGAACAGCAACGCTATCTGTCCGAACTGCCAATGCCGGCGAAGCTGGCGAACAGCGTTGCGCGCGACCACGCCCACGACGGCAAGTCGCCGCTGCAGATGAACGGCCTGCGCTTCCAGCATGGTCTTGGGGTTGGCGCCAGCAGTCGCATCGACCTGAAGCTCGATGGCGGCTGGCGTTTGCTGCGCGCCGACCTCGGCGTCGACGACAGCTGTCGCGATGCCGGCAGCCTGCGCTTCCAGGTGTGGAGCGACGGTCGCCTGCTCTACGACAGCGGCGTGGTGAAGGCGCCGGGCGTGGTCAAGCCCGAACTCGACATCCGCGGCGCCCACACCCTGAGCCTGCGCACGCTCGGCGCGCAATCGCCCAAGGTCTGCGGCAACTGGGCCAATGCCTTGCTCATCGGACAGCAGGGCGATAACGCATCAATCACCTCGACGCCCTGATCACGGGCGTCATTTCCTCCCACCCCGAACCACTCGCAAGTCCATATCGGCTTTTCGCCAGGAGACAAGGATGAAGCACCAAAACCACCGCCTTCCCAAGATGAGCCGTTGCGCACTCGCAGTCGCTCTTGGCCTCGGCCTTGTTGCTTCGATGCCTGTCATGGCGCAGTCGAACGCGACCACCACCATCTACGGCACCGTGCCCGCCGGCAACGATGTACGCGTCGTCCTCGTGAACAGCGCAACCGGTGCTGCACGCACGATCCAGCCCGATGCCAATGGCCGTTACAGTGCCAATTCGTTGCCGCCAGGCCATTACCAGGTCCGGGTGATGCGCGGCGACCAGGTCGTCAACACATCCGAGGTCGATGCCTTGCTCGGCAGCGGCGTCGAAGCGAGCTATGGCAGCGGCAAGGGTTCCGGTGCGGGCGACAAGGATCTCGGCTCGGTCGTCGTGACTGGCAGTGCGCACCGCATCGACACCACGACCACCAATAACGGCGTGACGCTCACCGCCCGGGAGCTGCAGACCCTGCCCGTCGCCAACGACGTGAATTCAGTGATCCAGCTGACCCCGGGCGTGACCCACAACACCAACGGCCAGTACGGCAGCACGCCGCAGATCGGCGGCTCGGGCGCGTCCGAGAACGCCTACTACGTCAACGGCTTCCCGGTCACCAATATCCTCACCCAGGTGGGCGCAGCCGAGCTTCCGTTCGGCGCCATCGACAACATGCAGGTGCTCACCGGCGGCTACGGCGCCGAGTTCGGACGCTCGACGGGCGGCGTCATCAACATCACCACGAAAAGCGGTAGCAACACGTGGCATGTGGGGGGCAAGTATTCGGTGATCCCGGGCGGCCTGCGCGGTAATCCGGCAAACACCCTGTACCCCGACACGGGCGCCAATCCGGCAACGGATGGCACCCTGCAATACTGGAACAAGGGCAACACCTCCACCAGCAAGGTCTATGGCCTTTACCTCGGCGGCCCGATCATCAGGAACAAGCTGTTCGCGTTCCTTGCGGCGGAGCAGACACGCACCGATTCCGAATCCATTGCCGCCACGCCCACCTCGACCGCATCCCAACTCAAAAACGGTTGGAACGTCAGCAACACCAAGGTGGAGCATTATCTGCTCAAGCTCGACTACAACCTGACGGACAACCACCACTTCGAAGTCACGAAGATGTACGACCGCACCACTTTGCAGTCGCAGAACTTCGGCTACAACTACGCCACCCACAGCTCCAACGGCGTGCCGGGCGGCGGCGGCAACACCTACATCAACAATTGTCCAAACAACAGCTACTGCGTTCCTGGTTCCAATCTCACCATTGCCAAGTACACCGGCTATCTCACCGACAAACTGACGATCACGGCGCTTTACGGCGACTCGCGCACTTCGCACGTGCGCACGCCCTGGGGCTACGATCCGACACTGGCCCAAACCAGCTCCAGCGTGACCTCGCGCGTGCCCGGCCTGACCTACAACGATCCCCAGCCCATCACCGGCCTGCTGGTGGCGAACGGCTCCGGCGACCGCCAGAAGGGTGGCCGCTTCGATGTCGAATACCAGTGGGGCAAACATGATCTGCGCGCCGGCATCGATCGCATGCTGATCAGTTCCACGGTGGGCAACGAGTTGGCGGGTGGCTCGCGCTGGGCTTACCAGTACTCCGCCAACCCGAACTACAAGCCCTTCGGCGCGACCGAGACGCTGGCCCAGGGCGGCGGCTACGGCCCGCAGGGCTATTACGTCAGCCAGAATTTCCAGTCCAAGATCGCGCATCCGACCAGCGTGCAGTCGGCCCAGTACATCCAGGATCGCTGGCAGGTCACGCCGCGCCTGCTGCTCGATCTGGGCCTGCGTCGCGAGCAGTTCACCAACAACGACAGCTTCGGTCGCGAGTTGATCTCGCAGCGGAACATGGTTGCGCCGCGCCTGGCTCTCAGCTGGGACATGATGGGTGACGGCACCACCAAGGTGTACGCCAATGTCGGTCGCTATCACCTGCCGGTGCCCTCCAGCCTGTCCAGCAACGTCGCCACCGGGCTGCTCTCCACCAGCAAGTACTACACCTATACCGGCGTCGATCCCGCTACCGGCGCACCGACCGGCCTGCATGCCATCAGTGGAATCGTTTCGGTCAACAACGCCTATGGGCAGACCCCGGATCCGCGCTCGCTGGTGGCCATCGACCTCAAGCCGTTCTCGCAGGACGAGTTCGCGGTGGGCGTCGAACACGTCATGTCCAAGGCATACATCGTCGGTGCCAGCCTGCTCTATCGCAGGCTCAACGACACGCTGGACGACACCTGCGACCAGCGCCCCATCGATGCCTGGGCGAAGCGCAACGGCGTCGATGCCAGCAACTACGCCGGCTTCAACTGCGCCATCATGAATCCGGGACGCAACAACAGCATGTTGGTGGACTTCGGCGACGGCGCAGGCCTTCGTCGCGTGGACATCACCGCGGAAGAATGGGGCACACCGCGCCCCAAGCGGAGCTACAAGTCGCTCAATCTCTTCGCCGAGCATCCCTTCAGCAACGGCTGGTACGGCAAGCTGACCTACACGCTCTCCTACAGCAAGGGCAATCAGGAAGGCCAGACCGATTCGGTCGGCGGCGGCGACGTTGGCTTGACCGTCAGTGACGACCACAAGGAACTGATGTACAACTCCTACGGCTACCTCGCCAACGACCATCGTCATGCGATCAAGGCGTACGGCTTCGTGCAGGTCCACCCGGACATCATCGTCGGAGCCAATCTGGAAGTGGTCTCGGGCGCGCCACGCAGCTGCACGGGCAATTATCCGTATGAAGACTTCGGCTACGGCTCGTCCTACTTCTACTGCAACGGCGTGCCCGCGCCACGCGGTACCGGTGGTCGCCTGCCCTGGACCAGTCGCCTGGACCTGAACTTCATCTACAAGCCCCATTTCATCAAGGGCGTGAGCCTCAAGGCCGACGTGTTCAACGTGTTCAACACGCAAACCACGACACGCATGAACGATTCGCATGAAAAAGACGATGGAACGGTCAGCGCCACCTACGGCCAGATCACCGGGCGGCAAGCGCCGCGTTCGGTGCGCCTGACCGCGGAATACACCTTCTGACCTTCATCGCGATGTCTTACGAAAAACCGCCGCGAAAGCGGCGGTTTTTCTTTGTCCGGCATCAATGCGTCCCGAGCACCGGATCCGCCACCCCCTGCACGCTGCGGATGGTTCCGGGCTCGTCGTCGAGAACGATGATCTCGTTCTTGCCCGGGTGCAGCCACACGCCCGGCAGGTAGAGGCTTTGTTGCGGCCCGACCTTCCAGTAGCGACCGAGGTGGTGGCCGTTCACCCACACTTGTCCGTGGTTCCAGCCACGCATGTCGATGAAGGTGTCGCCGACTTTTGGCAAGGCGAAATGGCCGCGCCAGAACATCGGGCCTGGTGCCGGATTGGCCTTGCCGAACTTCAGGCCTGACAAGTCGCGCAACGGCAGGGAATACATCTGCCACTTCGAGAGTTCGTCATCGCCGAATTCGACGCCACGAACGAGGCCTTTGCGTTCGTCGACCAGCTTGGCGCCGAAATTGATGCGACCCATATTCTCGACCAGCAGATCAAGTGTCTGCCCTTGCGCCAACGCGAGCGGCGCGGTCTTGTGCTGGCTGGCGCCGCGATACAGCGTCGCGAGTGGCTTGCCATCGGCCATCACGGTGACGCGATCGCGCGCCTCTCCGACATCGAGCGCCGCGGTCTGCGACTTGTCCATGCGGTGGCGATACAGCACGTAGCCGAAGTCCTGGCCAAGCTCTTCCATCGTCTTCGGATACTCCGACGCAACCGGTTTCGCGAGTGTCGGCAGCGCCGAGAGCAGCGAAACCGATTCGCTCAATTCGAAGCGTGGAATCGCGATCATCGCCGGGTTGTCGGGAATCGCCGGCAACGTTTCGCCTGCGGGCAGATGTTTCGCGATCGCATCGCGCAGCAACTGGAACTTCGGCGTGACGCGTCCGGCCTCATCGACCGGCGCGTCATAGTCGTAGCTGGTGGTGTCCGGCTGGTACGGCGGATCCTTCGCGTAGTTGGCCCCCGCGGTATAGCCGAAGCTGGTGCCGCCGTTGAACATGTAGAGGTTGAAGGAGATGTCGCGCGCGAGCAGCCAGTCGATGAAGGCGGCTTCGTTCGCCGGATCGGTGGTGTGGTGCTTCTCGCCCCAGTGGTCGAACCAGCCGGCCCAGTATTCGCCCACCATGCGTGGCGCGCCGGGACTGTACGTCGCGAACCACTTGAATGCCTCGTCGGCATCCTTCGGTCCGCCGGTGAAATTCAGCACGCCGGGCAGGCCGGGCAATCCGCCGCCATCGAAGAGCGAGCGGCCCGGACCATCGGCGTGGAAGAACTGCGCATCGAAACCGGCGTCGATGACTTGCTGCTTCACCGCCGCCATGTAGTCATGGTCGTTGCCGAACGATCCGTATTCGTTCTCCACCTGCACCATGATGATCGGGCCACCGCGCGACACGGTCAGCGACGCCAGCTGTTCTCCCACGTGCTTCAGGTAATTGCCGCCCGCCTGCATGAAGCGCGGATCGAGGCTGCGTACGCGCAGGCCGGGCGTCTTGAGCAGCCATGCCGGATAACCGCCGAAATCCCATTCGCTGCAGATGTAGGGACCAGGCCGGAGGACGACGTAGAGACCTTCTTCCTGCGCCATCTTCACGAACGCGGCGATGTCGAGATCGCCACTGAAATCCCACTGCCCGGGCTGGCGTTCGTGCAGGTTCCAGAACACGTAGGTGGTGATGGTGTTGAGGCCCAATGCCTTCGCCATCTTCATGCGTGCACGCCAGTAGGCACGTGGCACGCGCGCATAGTGCAGCTCGCCGGCGCGGATCACGAACGGCTTGCCGTCCAGCGCGAAATGATCGCCTTCGACGGCGAACGTGTGGCGCCGCGCCGGGGTATCGGCATATGCGGAAATCGCCGCGAGCATTCCCAGTGCCAATGCGCAGGTACGAAGTTTCATGTGTGCTCCCGTAAATCCATGAGTTCGATTGTTGTTCACCATTCGCGGATGCTGCCGTCGGCGCCGCGCCAGACCGGATTGCGCCAGGCGTGGCCCGTGCGCGCGGCTTCGCGCACGCGGGCCTCGTCGATCTCGATGCCGAGTCCCGGACCAGCGAGTGCATCGACCATGCCATCGCCGATCGCGAATACCTGCGGATTGCGCAGATAGGTCAGCAGATCGTAGCCATCGGTGTTGTAGTGGATCCCGAGCGACATTTCCTGGATCGCGAGATTGGGCGAGGCCAGCCCGACCTGCATGCAGGCCGCCAATGCGATCGGCCCGAGCGGGCAATGCGGCGCCAACGCGACATCGTAGGTTTCCGCCTGCGCGGCGATGCGCCGGCATTCCGAGATTCCGCCGGCATGGCTCAAGTCCGGCTGGATGACATCGACTGCGGCGGCCTCGAAGAATGGCTTGAAGTCCCAGCGGCTGTAGAGGCGCTCCCCGAGCGCGACCGGCAACGACGTCGATTGCGCGAACTGGCGAATCGCTTCCGGATGTTCCCCCAGCAACGGTTCCTCGATGAACAAGGGTTGCAGCGGCTCGAGCAAGCGCGCGAGCTGGCGCGCGGCCGGTTTGTGCACGCGCCCGTGGAAATCGAGGGCGACATCGAGTCCGAGATCGCGCACCACGGCGACACGTTCGAGCACGTCGTCGAAGGCACGCGGACTGGGCAACCAGTCGATGTCTTCGGTGGCGTTCATCTTCACTGCCTTGAAGCCCTGGCGCATGCGTTCGCGCGCGGCATGTTCGACTTCGGAAGGACGGTCGCCGCCGATCCATGCATAGACCGGAACGCGATCGCGCACGCGCCCACCCAGCAATTGCCAGACCGGAACGCCAAGCGTGCGCCCCTTGATGTCCCACAAGGCCTGGTCGAGTCCCGACAGCGCCGACATCAATACCGGCCCGCCGCGATAGAAGCCGAGTCGGTACGCGGTCTGCCAGATGTCCTCGATGTTCGCGGCATCCACGCCGATGAAACGATCGCGCAACGCGGCGAACGCACCCTCCACCGCTTCGGCATGGCCTTCGAGGCTGGCCTCGCCCCACCCGACCGCACCGGATTCCGTTTCAATGCGAACGAACAGCCAGCGCGGCGGCGTGCGGAAGGTTTCGATGCGAGCAATCTTGCCCATGGGCTCCTCTTCGCGCAGGGGCGCGGTTCACGCAAGCATATTTATCATACAAAATAATTCAACACCATCGCGGCGCAGGGCGGATCTGGCAGAATCCTGACTCCGGAACGATTGCAACCCGCTCCACACACGGCACCCAGATGACGCGCAGCGCGAACAGCAACAACCTGACACGGCGACTGGTCGAAACTTTGGGCGTTGCGATCGTCACCGGGGTCTACGGACCGGATCGCCCGTTCCCGACCGAAGCGCAGCTCTGCATCGAACTCCAGGCGAGCCGCAGCGTGCTGCGCGAAGCCGTGAAGATGCTGACGGCCAAGGGCCTGCTCAGCGCCCGCCCGCGCCGCGGCACGATCGTCGAGCCGGAAGCGCAGTGGAACCTGCTGGATCCCGACGTCCTGCGCTGGACGCTGGAACGCAAGTTTTCGCCGCAGCTTCTTGCGGAATTCACCCAGATGCGCCTCGCCATCGAGCCGCGCGCCGCGATGCTCGCGGCGCACCTGGCCGATGCGGCCGCGTTGCAGGCCATCGAGGACGCACTGGAACGCATGCACGCCGCCGAATATGGCGATGACGATCCCCTCGAATCCGACATCGCGTTCCATGTCGCGATCCTGCGCGCGAGCGGCAATCGCCTCTATGCGCAGCTGCGCGACCTGGTTGCGACCGCATTGCGTTTCTCGATCCCGCGAACCAATCGCGCCAAGGGCGTGGCGCGCGCCAATCTGCCCGATCATCGCCGCGTTTACACCGCGATCGCCGCCGGCGATGGCGTGCGTGCTTTCCGTGCGATGGAAGCATTGCTGAGCGAAGTCATGCAGTTGATCGACAACACGCCCGCGAACAGGCCGCGGGCGCGTCGCAGCGCCAAGGGCTGAAATCGAAAGCCTGTAGCTGCACGAACTTGCGCTGAAACCGACTTCAATCGAAAGCCGGCCATAGGTCCACCTTGCGCTTTGCCGGCCGTGCGTCGCATTCGCGATTTTTATTGCCGAAAACTGCCGTTCCGGTCTTGATTGTTGCGTTGCGCTCTGATTATCGTTTATATGATTTATATGACTTTTCAGGGAAGCCACATGAACACGACGCATGCATCACGCAACCGGACCTTGCGCAAATCACTGTTGACCGTCGGCCTGATCGTCGGATTGTCGATGGCGCATGACGTCGCCGCGCAATCGATCACCGGTGGCCTCTATGGCGCGGTCCCGGCCAACAACGGCAAGACGCAAGTGGTGCTCACCAGTCCGGATACGGGCCTGAGGCGCGAACTGCAGCTCGATGCGCAGGGCCGCTATCGTGCATCGGGCCTCAATCCTGGCCATTACGTGGTCACGGTGACCCTGGACGGCAAGACCATCACGCGCGATGTCATCGTCAAGCCGAACAGCGACAGCGCCGTCGCCAACGTGGAAGCGGCGACGGACAACGGCGGCAACCTCGGCAAGGTCGTCGTGACCGGCAAAGCGGCGACCAGCACGATCACGATCGACACCACGACCCCGGAAATGTCGAGCAGCTACAGTCGCGAGCTGGTCAACGAGTTGCCCCTGTCGGCGTCCGCAAACCCGGAAAGCATCGCCCTGCTGCGCTCGAACGTACGCTACGACCGCCACGGGACAGGCCTGGTGCAGCTGGCCGGCGCGACGCCTGCCGAAAACCGCTACTACCTCAACGAATTCGACATCACCAACGACAAGAGCTCGCTCGGCGCCCTCAGCCAGTTGCCGCGCGAAGCGATCGCCAACACCGAAGTGCTCGCTGGCAGTTTCGGCGCGTCGTGGACCAATGCGACTGGTGGCGTGATGTCGCAAACGGTGCGGCAAGGCAGCAACGACTTCAAGGCCGGTTACTCCCTGTATTACACCCCGCCGACCTCCAGCACGCTGAGGCCGCAGCCCAAGGACTTCAAGGACGGCAACGGCAACTACGTCAGCTACGCCAGCCACAACCACACCGATGCCGCCATGACGCATTACCTGTGGGCCTCGGGCGCGATCGTGAAGGACAAGCTATTCGCCTTCGGCCTGTTCGGCGACACGCCGTCCTATTTGAATTACAGCTACAGCCAGAGCCGCTACACGGAATCGAAGAGCAAGAACAAGAGCATCATGCTCAACCTGACCTGGAACATCACCAGCGATCAGACCCTCAACCTGATCGCATCGGACAAGCGCAGCAACAGCGCCAGCTGGAGCTACCTGCTCAAGGGAACCTATTCGACCAATGTCGGCAAGCTGTCTTCGGTGTCGCAACCGGCGCCCACGCGCGAACGCTTCCTGATCGGCAACTACCACTGGAACATCACCGACAACCTCGAGCTGCGCCTGATGGGCGGGTTCCTGGGCCGAATCCAGGACCGTGGCTACGGCACGGATAATCCCCCTTATGTGCAGACGCTCACCGGCCAATCGACGTACACCAACATCGGCATCCAGGATCGCCAGACCAACTTCCTGCCCACCGACTACTGGCGGCGCGGCTACAAGGGCGACGTGACCTGGCATATCGGCGATCACAAGATCCGCTTCGGCGCCGAACGCTATACCCATTTCGTGCAGCAGGACTGGCATTCGGTGTTCGCCGGCATCTATACCTACAAGACGGCCTCCACTTCGTTCACCGCGGTCAATGGCGCGACGATTCCCGCCGGCAATTACGTGCAGTGGGACTTCAACCACCAGTTCGGCCAGATGTATTCGATCAACGAGGGCGCCTACCTCGAGGATTACTGGAACGCGACCGACAAGGTGGTGGTATATGGCGGCCTGCGCTTCGACCGTTTCATCAACCACAACGCGCGCAACGGGCCGCTGTTCTCGTTCCCGACGCTGTCGCCGCGCCTCGGCATGGCCTGGGATGTGAAGGGTGATTCCAGCTTCAAGGTCGGCGCCAACATCGGTCGTTACTCGTTGTCGATGCCGGCGGACTTCGCCTTCGGCGTTGCCAGTGCCAATCTCACGGAATCGAAGTGGTACACCTATACCGGCATGGACCCGGTCACCAAGGCACCGACCGGCCTGACCCAGCTCGGTCCGGACTATACCTATCCTGGCCAGAACGGCATTCCGGCCAAGGACTATGAGGTGGCGACCACCAACGTCAAGGCCCCCTCAGTGACCGAGCTACAACTGTATGCGCAGAAGCGCTTGGGTGGCAGCTGGACGGGACAAGTTGATTTCGGCTATTCGCAACTCAAGCGCGTGATCAACCAGACCTGCTGGTCTGTCGGCATCGAGCAATGGGCGCAATCGCACGGCTATCCGAACTACACCGATCCCGGCAACTGCTTCGAGCTGAATCCGGGTGAAGACGTCACTGTCCTGCGCGACTTCCGCGGCGACGGCACGCTGGCTTCGATGACGATTCCGGCATCGGCGTTCGGCCTGCCCAAACCCAAGCACAGGTATTTCCACGTCACGTTCGACCTCAACCATGCACGGAGCACGGAGGAGCCGTGGTACCTCGGCCTGAGCTACACATGGACGCGTTCGTTCGGCAACGACAATGGCTACCTGTCCGTACAGGAAGGTGGCGGCTACGGCTCGGGTTACATCGGCCAGAACGACCTGTATTACATCCCCGATAACACCTTTGGTGCATACGGAAACCTGGTGGACGACGTGCGCCACAAGATCACCGCATCGGGCGTGTATTACTTCAGGAACGGCCTGCGCGTGGGCGCGGTGTTGAACGTGCAGTCGGGCGAACCGCTCACCTGCTACGGCCTCAACCCCGATGAGAACAGCTACTCATACCAGTGGGGCGCCTACGGGCATTACTGCGATGTCAACAGTCCCGGCAAGATCACTCCCGCCGGCACCAGCGGTCGCCTGCCATGGCTGTGGCAACTCGACGCCAGCCTCGGCTATGACCGCAACATCGGACCACACAACAAGTTGAGCATCGACCTGAGCGTGCAGAACCTCACCAACGCGCGTGCGCTCACCAACCGCAACAACGGCTACAGCGACTACGACTATGCGAATGGCGGGGTCACGAAGTTGAACAACTGGTACACCCCGTCGCAGTATCAGGCGCCACGGACCACGTACCTGGTGTTCCGCTACGAGTTCCACTGAGCACGCCATGCGAATCCTGCTTGCGATCCTGTTCCTGGCCCTGCTGTCACCCGCCGCGTCCGCGGGTGACGGCAATCTGGCACGCACACCCCCGATGGGCTGGAACAGCTGGAACCAGTTCAATTGCCGGATCAGCGACAAACTGATCCGGCGCACCGCCGACGAAATGGCCAGCAATGGGATGCGCGACGCCGGCTACGTGTACCTGACCATCGACGATTGCTGGCAAGGCCAACGCGACGCCAGCGGCGTGCTGCACCCGAGCGACAAGTTCCCGGACATGAAGGCGCTGGGCGATTACATCCATGGCAAGGGCCTGAAATTCGGCATCTATTCCTCGCCGGGACCAACCACCTGCATGGGACGACCGGGCAGCCTCGACCATGAGGAGCAGGACGCGAAGATGTTCGCCGACTGGGGTGTGGACTATCTCAAGTACGACTGGTGCGGTGCGCGCAAGCTCTACAAGATCGAAGACATGCCGCGCCTGTACTCGAAGATGCACGACGCGCTGCGCAGGACCGGTCGTCCGATCGTCTACAGCCTGTGCCAGTACGGCTGGGGCGGCGTGTGGACCTGGGGTGCATCGGCCGGCGGCAACCTGTGGCGTACCACGGAAGACATTTCTGCTTCATTCGAGAGCATTGCGCATCGTGGCTTCGCGCAATCCGGGCTGGAACAGTACGCGGGGCCCGGCCACTGGAATGATCCGGACATGCTCGAAGTCGGCAATGGCGACCTCACGCTCGAGGAAAACCGCTTCCACATCAGTCTCTGGAGCATGCTCGCGGCGCCGCTGATCGCCGGCAACGATCTCGTCAGCATGGATGACGAAATCCTGGGCGTGCTCACCAATCGCGAAGTCCTCGCCATCGACCAGGATGCACTGGGCAAGCAGGCGCGGCGGATCAAGCAAACCGGACCGATGTCGATCTGGTTGAAACCACTGGCGGATGGCAGCTATGCCGTGGGCTTCTTCAGCACCAGCGAACGCGAACTGGCGGGCAGCATCGCTCTCCAGGAACTCGGGCTGCCGCGCAAAGCAAGCGTGCGCGATCTGTGGGCAAAGCGCGACCTGGGCGTCGTCAATGACAAGCTCGAAGCGACGCCACCGCGGCATGGGGTCGTTCTCCTGAAGGTCACGCCGTTGCGTTGAAATGGCGGAGATCGCCCTGCACTGCGGCAAGTGGCGCGCGATGGTGCGCCCCGAACTTGGCGGCGCACTGACGCGTTGCGAGATCGAACGCAACGGGAGCTGGCTGCCACTGCTGCGTTCGACTTCCACGGAAGCAGGTGACGTGCTGGAAACGGCGTGTTTCCCTGTGGCGCCGTTTTTCGGTCGCCTGCGTGGCGGTCGTTTTGTCTTCCGCGGACGCGAGATCGTGCTCCCGCCGATCGGACCGCACCCGACACCGCTGCACGGTTTCGTCTGGCGCATGCCGTGGCAGATCGATACAAGCACGGATGCCGCGCTCACCCTCGCATGTGCTCATCACGCAGGCGCGTGGCCATGGCCGTTCACGACAACACAGACTTTTGAACTCGATGGCGGCGGACTGACGATTTCACTTGTCGTGCGCAACAGCGGCCATGAAGCAATGCCTTGCGGGATTGGCCTGCACCCCTGCTTCCCCTGCGATGCCGCAACCCGATTGTTTGCGGACGTTGAGGCCGAGGTGGCGCTTGATTCCGGAGTACTCCCGATCGACCCCGCCCCAACCGGACGCGTGGCCATCACCGAGGACATGCGGCTTCAACGTCGCGCCCTCCATCGCAGCGGGATGGACTGCAGTTTCGAGGGCTGGACCGGCACCGCGGTCATCGAGCAACCTGCGCTCGGCTATCGCTTGCGCCTGACGGCGTCACCCGCCATCTCGCGCCTGCATGTGTACGCACCGAGCGACGACGATTGCTTCTGCGTCGAGCCCGTCAGCCACGCGATCGATGCGTTCAACCTCGATGAAGCCGACCTGGCGAAAGCCGGGGTGCGGGTATTGGCGCCCGGCGAATCGCAGCGGATGCAGATGCGCTTGTCGCTCGATCCCTGAGCGTACTGCGTTATTCCACCGTCACCGATTTCGCCAGGTTTCGCGGCTTGTCGACGTCGGTGCCACGCGCCAGCGCGGTGTGGTAGGCCAGCAACTGCATCGGGATCGCATGCACCACCGGCGTCAGCATGCCGCCATGGCGCGGCGTGCGGATCACGTGGACGCCTTCGGACTCCTCGAAGTGGGTATCGGCATCGGCGAACACGAACATCTCGCCGCCACGCGCGCGCACTTCCTGGATGTTCGACTTCACCTTCTCCAGCAAGGCATCGTTGGATGCGGTGACGACCACCGGCATGTCCTTGTCGACCAGCGCCAGCGGACCGTGCTTGAGCTCGCCGGCCGGATAGGCCTCGGCGTGGATGTAGGTGATTTCCTTGAGCTTGAGCGCGCCTTCCAGCGCGATCGGATAGAACACGCCACGACCGAGGAACAGTGCGTTCTGCTTCGGCGCGAAACGCTCCGCCCAGGCGGCGATCTGCGGTTCGAGGTTGAGCGCGAACTGGACGTTGCCAGGCAGGTGGCGCAATTCCTCGATCAACTGCTGTTCGCGCGCGGCATCGAGTCGACCGCCGTGCTTGGCCAATGCGGCGGCCAGGATGAAGAGCGCCGCGAGCTGGGTGGTGAAGGCCTTGGTCGAAGCAACGCCGATTTCGGCGCCGGCACGGGTGTAGAACACCAGCTTGCTGGCGCGCGGGATCGCGCTTTCCGGCACGTTGCAGATCGACAGCGTGCGTTGCATGCCGTGCTGCTTGGCGTACTTCAGCGCTTCCATGGTGTCGAGGGTTTCGCCCGACTGCGAGATCGTCACCACCAACTGCTTCGGGTTGGCGACGATGTCGCGATAGCGGTATTCGCTGGCGATGTCGACCGCGCACGGGATGCCTGCAAGCGACTCGATCCAGTAGCGCGCGACCATGCCGGCGTAATAGCTGGTGCCGCAGGCGAGGATCTGCACCGAATCGACGCCCGCGAACACGTCCGCTGCGTTGTCGCCGAACAGCCCGAGGTCGAAGCCGCCGGCATCGATCACGCCTTCCAGCGTGTCGGCAAGCGCGCGCGGCTGCTCGTGGATTTCCTTCTGCATGAAGTGGCGATACGGACCGAGTTCGAGCGACGCCAGCGAGACATCGGACATGTGGATGTCGCGCTGCACTTCGTGGTCGTGGCTGTCGAACACGCGTACGCCGTCGCGGTGCAGTTCGGCGGTGTCGCCTTCCTCGAGGAAGATCACCCGGCGCGTCGCCTGGATGATCGCGGAGACGTCGGAGGCGATGAAGTTCTCGCCGTCGCCGAGGCCGACCAGCAGCGGGCACCCCATGCGGGCGGCAACCATGGTGTCGGGCGTGCGACGATCGATCACCGCGATCGCGTAGGCGCCTTCCAGTTCCTTCACCGCCTTCTGAACCGCGAGCAGCAGGGACAGCCCGGTCGACTGGTAGTAATGGACGAGGTGCGCGATCACTTCGGTATCGGTCTGCGACGTGAATTCGTAGCCGAGTCCGCGCAGGCGTTCGCGCTGCGCCTCGTGGTTCTCGATGATGCCGTTGTGCACCAGGGCGAGGTCGCCGTGGCTGACCATCGGGTGGGCATTGAGTTCGGTCACGCCGCCATGCGTCGCCCAGCGCGTATGGCCGATACCGATCGGGGCGTTGAACGATTCGGCGACCGCCGCCTGTTCCATCTCCATGACGCGGCCGGTGCGGCGCACGCGGCGCACGCTGTCGCGCTCGACCACGGCGATGCCGGAAGAATCGTAGCCGCGGTATTCCAGCCGCTTCAGGCCTTCGACCAGCACCGGGACCACGTCACGGCTGGCGATCGCACCGACGATTCCACACATGGATTCCGCACCTCTCCTGGAAAGCACCCATTCTACCGGGCCACGACGAGTGTCCGCGGACGTCCGGACGCCGGCCTGGACACGCGAAAGACTGCATTCAGCCAATCGGATCAATGGCTTGGCGTTGGCACGCGGCTTGCGTAGGGATGGATGACGATTTCTTCATTTTGATCATCCACACACCATGGCCATCCGCGACACCTCCGCCCAGGACACCCGGCTCAACGCCGACCGCCCTTCGCCCGCACGCCGCAAACGCATCCTCGTGATTGCGGTGGCCGCGATCGCCCTGCTCGCGCTGATCGGCTGGGTCGGCATGAACTGGCTCGCTGGTGGCCGTTCGGTCGATGCCTCACGGGTGCGCATCACCACCGTCAAGCGCGGCGACCTGGTGCGCGACATCGCCGCCGAAGGCCGCGTGATCGCCTCCAACAGTCCGAGCCTCTACGCGATCGCCGGCGGTACGGTGAACCTGCACGTGGTCGCGGGCGATGCGGTGAAGGAAGGCGACGTCCTCGCAGAAGTCGATAGCCCGGAACTGCGCTCGAAACTGGCGCAGGAAGAATCGACGCTGGCGAGCATGGAAGCCGATGCCGGCCGCGCGACGCTGGATGCGCAGCTGGCACGATCGAACGCGCAGAAGGCGCTCGACCAGGCCCAGATCGACAACACCACGGCGACCCGCGACCTGCAGCGCTACAAGCGTGGCTACGAGGGCGGCGCACTCCCGCAGATCACCCTTGCCACTGCCCAGGACACGATGAAGAAGGCCGAGCTTGGCCTGTCGAGCGCTCAACGCAACTTCAAGCTGCAGGGCGCCAGCGCATCGCTGGACGCGCGCAACAAGCATCTCCTTGCCGACCGCCAGCGTTCGGTGGTGACCGAACTGCGCCGCCAGGTCGATGCCCTGAAGATCCGCGCGCCCTTCGATGGCCAGGTCGGCCAGGTCTTCGTGCAGCCGCGTTCCAACCTGCAGGCCAATGCCGCGGTGCTGAGCGTGGTCGACCTGTCGCGCTTCGACGTCGAGATCAAGGTCCCGGAAAGTTTCGCCCGCGATCTCGCCATCGGCATGCCGGCGCAACTCAGCGGCAACAACAAGACCTATGCCGCCAACGTCATCGCGGTGTCGCCGGAAGTGGTGAACGGCGAAGTGAGCGCGCGCCTGCGCTTCGCCGAAGGCCAGCAGCCACCTGGCCTGCGCCAGAGCCAGCGCCTGTCCGCACGCATCCTGCTCGACACCCGCCGCAACGTGCTGATGGCCGAACGCGGCCCCGCGCTCGACCAGTCGAGCACGCAGGCATGGCTGATGGACGGCTCGACCGCGTCGCGCCATGCGGTCAAGGTCGGCGCCGCCAGCATCGATTCCATCGAAATCGTGTCCGGCCTGCAGGAAGGCGACAAGGTCGTCATCTCCGGGGTCGAGGACTTCGGCAACAACGAACACATCCGGATTCACTGAAACACGCCCACCGATCCCGAACATCCGCCCGAGGAAACCGCCATGTTGGAAATGAAGCAGATCACCAAGGTCTATCGCACCGAAGTCGTCGAAACCCACGCGCTGCGCGCCTTCGACCTCCATGTCGGCGATGGCGAATTCGTCGCGGTCACCGGGCCGTCGGGATCGGGCAAGACCACCTTCCTCAACATCGCCGGCTTGCTGGAGAGCTTCACCGGCGGCGACTATTTCCTCGATGGCGAGAACGTCAAGGGCCTGTCGGACGACGCCCGCAGCAAGCTGCGCAACCGCAAGATCGGCTTCATCTTCCAGAGCTTCAACCTGATCCCCGACCTCAACCTGTTCGACAACGTCGACGTGCCGCTGCGCTATCGCGGAATGACTGCATCCGAACGTCGCGAGCGCATCGAAAAGGCATTGGCCGATGTCGGCCTGGCCTCGCGCATGAAGCACTATCCGGCCGAACTTTCCGGCGGCCAACAGCAACGCGTCGCGATTGCACGTGCATTGGCCGGCGGACCGAAGCTTCTTCTGGCCGACGAACCGACCGGCAACCTCGATTCGCAGATGGCGCGCGGCGTGATGGAACTGCTGGAGGAGATCAATGCATCCGGCACCACCATCGTGATGGTGACGCACGACCCCGAGCTCGCCGCACGTGCGCAACGCAACGTCCACATCGTCGATGGCATCGCCACCGACCTTCGCCACGAATCGCCGCTGCGCAAGGCCGCCCTCACCGCCGGCGTGGCTGGAGCCTGACATGCTCGCCTACTACTTCAGCCTCGCCTGGCGCAGCCTGCGCCAGAATCGCGCGCTCACCGTGCTGATGGTGCTGACGCTGGCGGTCGGCATCGGCGCCGCCATGACCACGCTCACCGTGTTCAAGACGCTATCGCGCGATCCCATCCCGCAGAAGAGCGACAAGCTGTTCCGCGTGCAGCTCGACATGTATCCGGCCGACGTCAAGAACAGCGACAACGAACCGCCGGACGACATCTCGCGCTTCGATGCCGAGACCTTGCTCGCCCAGCATCGCGCCAAGGCGCAGGTCATCACCAATGGTGGCGATGCCGCGCTCGAAGTGGGCACGCAAACGCCGATGACCGCAAGCATGCGCTACACCTCCGCCGATTTCTTCCCGATGTTCCAGGTGCCGCTCCATTACGGCCACGGCTGGAACGCCAACGACGACGCATCGCGTTCGCGGGTGGCGGTGTTGTCGGAGGAACTCAATGAAAAAGTCTTCGGCGGAACCAACAGTGTCGGCAAGACCATCCGCGTCGACGGCACGCCGTTCACCGTGATCGGTGTTGCCGGCCACTGGCGTCCGGACCCGCGCTACTACGACGTCAACAACCAGCGCTACGGCGGTGGCGAACAGGTCTACATCCCGTTCAGCACCTCGCGCGACCTCAAGCTCGGCATCAGCGGCAACATGAACTGCTACAAGGCGGCGAACGACGAAAGCACCTCGCTCAACGCGGTGTGCACCTGGTTGCAGTACTGGGTGGAACTGGGATCGCCAGCGGAAGCCGCGGCCTACAAGGCCTACCTGACCAATTATTCGGAACAGCAACGTGCTGCCGGCCGCTACAGCCGACCGCCGAACGTGCGCCTGCGCAACGTGATGGAGTGGCTGGACTACCGCAAGATCGTGCCGTCCGATGCCCATCTGCAACTGTGGCTGGCGCTGGGCTTCCTGGTGGTCTGCCTGGTCAACGTGGTCGGCCTGCTGATGGCGAAATTCCTGCGCAAGCAGGGCGAGATCGGCGTGCGCCGCGCGCTGGGCGCCACCCGTCGCGACATCTTCATCCAGTTCCTGATGGAAGCCGGCGTGATCGGCCTGGTCGGTAGCTTCGGCGGATTGCTGCTGTCGCTGCTCGGCCTGTGGGCCGTGCGCCACCAGCCGAGCGGCTACGCGGAAATCATCCATCTCGATCCGGCGATGCTCGCGCTCACCATCGTGCTCGGCGTCATCGCCACGCTGCTGGCGGGATTGCTGCCCGCCTTCCGCGCGATGCGCATCACCCCCGCCATCCAGCTCAAGACGCAGTAAGCGCGAGGACTTGCCATGAACCAGATTCGACCGATCCTCTCTACGCTGACGCGACACAAGTCGGCCGTCTTCATCCTGATGCTGGAAGTCGCACTCACCTGCGCCATCCTTTGCAATGCCATCAACCTGGTGCGCCTGCGCGTCGATTCCATCAATTCCCCGCTGGGCATCGATGAGTCCGCGCTGTCCTTGCTGGGGGTTTCCGGCATCGGAAACGATGCCAATGCGCTGGCCTTGAGCCGTACCGACAAGGAAGCGATCCGCGCGATTCCCGGCGTCGAATCGGTGGCGTTGGTCAGCCAGACACCGCTGCAGAACGGTTCGTGGAACAGCAGTTTCGGGCTCAAGCCGGATGATCCGGGTGGTCGCAGCAACAACGCCACCTTGTACATGGGCGACGACGAGATGCTGCGCACCTTCGGCACACACATCATCCGTGGCCGCAACTTCAATCCCGAGGAATATCTCGACATCCCCGATGTCGCGGCCCAATCGTCGGCGATACCGCGCGCGCTCATCATCACCGAAGCATTCGCCAAGAAGATGTTCCCGGACAGCGATGCGCTGGGGAAAACCCTGTACCTCGACACCACGCCGATCCCGATCGTCGGCATCGTCGATCGCCTGCAACGCCCGGGCCGCGATCCCAGCCTGGAAAGCGCGCAATATTCTGCACTGCTCCCGTTCCGCATGCCGTTCACGATGTCGCCGTACATCATCCGTACCAAGGCGGGGGTCAACCGTGGCGAAGTGTTGAAGGCGGCCGTCGCCGCGCTGCAAAAGAACGATGCCCACCGCATCATCGGCGACCAGAAAACCTTCGGGGAGTTGCGCGATGAATACTATGCGCAACAGAAGGCGATGATCTGGCTGCTCTCCACGGTGACGCTGGTGCTGTTGATGGTGACGGCGTTCGGCATCGTGGGCCTGGCGAGTTTCTGGGTGCAGCAACGCACCAAGCAGATCGGCGTGCGCCGCGCGCTGGGTGCAACAAAAGGCGACATCCTGCGCTACTTCCAGACCGAGAACTTCCTGATCGTGACTGGTGGCGTGATCCTGGGGATGACGATGGCATTCGGCATCAACCAGTTGCTGATGGCGCAATACGAACTGCCGCGCCTGCCCTGGCCCTACCTGCCGATCGGCGCGGTGGTGTTGTGGCTGCTCGGTCAACTGGCGGTATTGTGGCCGGCGTTGCGTGCGGCTTCGATTCCGCCGGCGACCGCGACACGCAGCGTCTGACATCGCCATTCACCGCGGCATCTGCCTCCACCCTCACGACCGAGAATCTTCCATGCGAAAAATCATCGCCATCGCCCTGCTGCTCGCATCGTCCACCGCGATCCAGGCCGCGGATTCCGGTCCGAAGGATGCCGACTACCCACTGTATGCCGTCGTGTCCGGCCTCGACCGCCAGTTGTTCGATGCGTACAACGCCTGCGACCTGAAGACATTCCGCGGGCTGCTCGCCGACGACGTCGAGTTCTACCACGACCAGGGCGGATTGATGCTCGGCGCGGACGCCCTGACCAAGGCAGTGCACGACAACATTTGCGGCAAGGTGCGGCGCGAACTGGTTCCTGGTTCGCTGGAAACCGACAAGATCGAGGGCTATGGCGCCATCGAGCTCGGCGCCCACCGCTTTTGCGAAATCGCCACCGGAAAATGCGTCGGTGAAGCGCGTTTCCTGCACATCTGGCGTCACGACGGCGGGCAATGGAAGGCGACCCGCATCGTCAGCTTCGCCCATCGACCACTGAAGGACGGGAAATAGACGGTACGATACAACCGTACCCCGTCTGCTTTCGCCATGGCCACCGTCCTCGTCATCGACGACAACTCCAGCGTGATCACCGCGCTGGAGTTGCTGTTTGCCCTCCACGGAATCGACACCGTCGGCGCCACCACGCCCGATGCCGGCGTCGTGCGGATGATGCGCGGCGACATCGACCTGGTGATCCAGGACATGAACTTCGATGCCGACACCACTTCCGGCGACGAAGGCGCCGAGTTGTTCCAGCGCCTGCACGCGCAATGGCCCGATGTCCCGATCGTCCTGCTGACGGCGTGGACCGAGCTCGAGCGCGCGGTGGAGTTGATCAAGGCCGGGGCCGCCGATTACGTCGGCAAGCCGTGGGACGACCACAAACTGCTGGCGACGATCAACAACCTGCTGGAACTGTCGGAAGCGCGACGCGAACTCGCGCGTTCCGCACGCGTTGCCCGCGAACGCCGTGCCTCGCTGTCGCGCGAGCACGACCTGCGTGGCGTGGTCTACGCCGACGATGCCACCGAACGCGTGTTGAGCCTTGCGGTGCAGGTTGCGCGTTCGCCCTTGCCCGTGCTCATCACCGGCCCCAACGGCAGCGGCAAGGAAAAGATCGCAGAAATCCTCCACGCCAATTCCGGCCGCAACGGCCCGTTCGTCGCGGTGAATTGCGGCGCGTTGCCGAGCGAGCTGATCGAGGCCGAACTGTTCGGTGCCGAAGCCGGCGCCTATACCGGCGCCAACAAGGCGCGCGAGGGGCGCTTCGAAGCGGCCGACGGCGGCACCTTGTTCCTCGATGAAATCGGGACCCTGCCCGCCGCGGGACAGACCCGCCTGTTGCGCGTGCTCGAAACCGGACGCTTCACCCGTCTTGGCAGCACCCGCGAGCGCAGCGTCGACGTGCGCGTGCTGAGCGCGACCAATGCCGACCTGCCGGCGAAGATCCGCGACGGCAGTTTCCGTGAAGATCTCTACTATCGCCTCAACACGATCGAATTGCGCCTGCCGCCACTGGCGGCGCGCCCTGCCGACATCCTGCCGCTGGCGCGCCATTTCCTCGGCGCCGACCGCATGCTTTCAGCCGATGCCGAACGCGCATTGCTGCGCCATCGCTGGCCGGGCAATGTCCGCGAACTGCGCAACATCATGCAACGCGCCGGGTTGCTGTCGACGAACCAGGTGGTGGACGCCGCCACCCTCGATCTCCCGGAAGTCGACAACCTGGTCGACACGCAGGAAATCCCCGCCGATGAAATCGTGCGCGCGCTGCGCGACCATCATGGCGTGATCGCGCAAGCCGCGGCGGAGCTCGGCCTGACCCGTCAATCGCTGTATCGCCGCATGGAGCGGCTCGGCATCCCGAGGCGCTGACGTGGCCAAGCGCAGCATCCTGTGGCAACACCGCGTGGGCATCCTGGTGTCCGCCTACGCCGTTGTCGCGATCGCGGTCGCGCTTGCCATGCAACTGGAAACGCAGCGTCCGTGGCTGGCATTCGTCGCGGGACTGGTCGTTCTCGTCATCATGCTGCTGCACCTGCGCCGGCTCAACGCGCGGCTGCAATCGTTGTATCGCGCGCTCGGCGGCAGCGTCGACAGTTTCCGCGATGGCGATTTCAGCTTCGGCCTGAACTGGCCGCACAACGACGAAGTGAGCGAACTGGTTGCCGCCCACAACCTGCTTGGACACACCGTGCGCGAACAGCGCCAGGCACTGGTGCAGCGCGAATTGCTGCTCGATACCGTCGTCCAGAACACCCCGGTCGCGATCGTCCTGATCGACGCCACCAAGCGCATCGTGCTCGGCAATCTTTCCGCCCGCAAACTGCTTGGCGACGGCCGCAGACTGGAAGGGCGCTCGTTCGACGAGTTGATCGCGGACACGCCGGTGGCATTGCGCAACGCGATCGCGCAGAACGGCGACGCGCTGTTCGCGCTGGGCGACGACGAAGACGACGACATCATCCATCTCTCGCGGCGACGGTTCCGCCTCAACGGGCGCCCGCACGAATTGTTCCTGCTGCGCCAGCTCACCGCCGAGCTGCGCCGCCAGGAAGTGCAGACCTGGAAGAAGGTGATCCGCGTCATCAGCCACGAACTCAACAATTCGCTGGCGCCGATCGCCTCGCTGGCCCATTCCGCCGGCGAGATGTTGCGGATCAACCAGACCACGCGCCTGCCCGATGCCTTGCGGGTGATCGAGGAGCGCGCCCGCCACCTCGAGGAATTCATCCGCGGCTATGCGCGCTTCGCCAAGCTGCCGGCACCGCGGCGCGAAGCGGTGCCCTGCGGCGACATGCTGCACGGTTTGCAGGAACAGTTCGGTTTCCGCTGGGACGGCATGCACCGCGACAGCTTCCTGATGGCAGATCGCATCCAGCTGGAACAGGCGTTGCTCAACCTGTTGAAGAACGCGCACGAAGCCGGCGGGCCGGACGAGGAAGTCGCGCTCGACCTGCGGCGCCTGCCCACGGGCTGGCGACTCGACGTGCTCGATCGCGGCAAGGGCATGAGCGATACCGTGATCTCGCAAGCCCTGCTGCCGTTCTATTCGACCAAGCGCAACGGCACCGGACTGGGCTTGGCGCTGGCGCGCGAAATCGCCGAAGCGCACGGCGGCAGCCTCAGCCTCGCCAATCGCGAGGGCGGCGGCTTGATGGTGAGCCTCACCCTGTCGGACTGATCGCGCGTTACGGCGACTTCTTCACCGGCCGCTTCCAGCCATGGAGTGTGGTCTGGCGTCCACGCGCAACCGTCAACTCACCTTTCGGTGCATCGGTGGTGATCACCGATCCCGCGCCGATGGTCGCGTCCCTGCCGATGGTGACCGGCGCGACCAGCGAACTGTTCGAGCCGATGAAGGCCCCGTCGCTGATCGTCGTCGTGAACTTGTTCACGCCATCGTAGTTGCAGGTAATCGTGCCGGCGCCGACGTTCACGCCGGCACCGATCTTTGCATCGCCGAGATAGGTCAGGTGGTTGGCCTTGCTGCCGACGCCGAGCACCGCGTTCTTGGTCTCGACGAAATTGCCGACGTGCACGCCATCTGCCAGGACCGTGCCCGGGCGCAGGCGCGCGAACGGACCGATGTGCACGGCGCCTTCGGTCTTCGCGCCTTCCAGATCGCAATGCGCCCGCACCTCGGTCCCGTCGGCGAGTTCGACGTCCTTCAGGCGCACGAACGGACCGATCTTCACCCGGTTGCCGAGCCTCACCTTGCCTTCGAACACCACGTCGACGTCGACCTCGACGTCGCGTCCGCATTCCACCGTGCCGCGCACGTCCACCCGCGCGACATCGGCGAAGCGCATGCCCTGCACGCACAGTGCGCGCACGGCGCGGCGCTGGTAGGCGCGCTCGAGCTGGCACAACTGCCAGGGATCGTTGGCGCCTTCGGTTTCCGTGGGGTCGTCGACATGCACCATTTCCGCCGCGCTGAAATCGGCCGCGGCCTTGGCGAAGACATCGGTCAGGTAGTACTCGTTCTGCGCGTTGCTGTTGGAGAGTTGACCCAGCCAGCCACGCAGCGCGCTGGCATCCGCGGCGATCACGCCGACGTTCACCGTCTGGATGCGCTTCTGCTCGGGACTGGCGTCCTTCTCCTCGACGATCGCGCCGATGCGGCCTTCGGCATCGCGGATGATGCGGCCATAGCCCGTTGGGTCCTCGAGATCGGCGACCAGTCCGGCCAGTCGTCCGCGTTGCGCCAGCAGATGCTGCAGCGTCTCGGTGCGGAACAACGGCGCATCGCCATACAGCACCAGCACGCGCGCATCGTCGGGTACCTGCGGCATCGCCTGCATCACCGCATGGCCGGTGCCGAGTTGCTGCGCCTGCTCCGCCCATTGCAGGTCGGCCTGGTCGGCGAAGGCCGCACGCACCTGGTCGCCACCGTGGCCGTACACCACGTGGATGCCTGCCGGCTGCAATGCACGCGCCGTCGCGATCACGTGTGCCAGCATCGGCCGGCCGGCGACCTTCTGCAGCACCTTGGGCGTATCGGACTTCATCCGCTTGCCCTCGCCCGCGGCCAGGATCACGACATGGAGCGGCACTTCGTTCATTGCATCCTCCGGATTCGTCCGGACATTCTACCCAGCTGCTAACCTGCGCCCAGTCATCCCGCAACGACCCGCCTTGACCCTGATCAAACACGCCAGCAAGTACACACTGGTCGGCATCCTCGAATGGGCCGTCGACTATCTCGTCACCCTCGCCCTGCGCGCGTGGCTGATGCCGATCGAGCCGGCCAACGTCATCGGTCGCATGGTCGGCGCCGGCCTCGGCTTCTGGATCAACGGCACCCATACGTTCGCCTCGGAGAACAGCGGCATCGGCCGCCGCCAGTTCGCGCGTTATGCGGTGATGTGGATCCTCACCACCATCCTCGACACCTGGCTGCTGCGCATCGTGGACCAGCAAAGCGACTTCCACGGCGTGGCAATCGGCAAGCCCTTCGTCGATTTTCTCTGCGGCACGATCGGGTTCTTCCTGTCGCGGCACTGGATCTACAAACACAAGCCGCCGCGCATCATCGAAACGGCAACTCCCGACACGGATTGATTGTCCAAACAAAAAACGCCGGCACATGGCCGGCGTTTTCGATCAGGCGCGACGATTGCGCGTCAGTGCTTGAGGTTCTTGCGCAGGCGTTCGATCGCCTGCAGCTGCACCAGGGCTTCGGCCAGGTGCTTCTGCGCCTCTGCGATGTCCATCGCGTCGCCGCGGTTGGCGAGGATGCGCTCGGCTTCTTCCTTGGCCGCACGGACCTTGGCTTCGTCGATGTCCTCGGCGCGGATCGCGGTATCGGCCAGCACCGTCACCACGGTCGGCTGCACCTCGAGGATGCCGCCGCCGATCGCGAAATCGAGCTGCTCGCCGTCTGGCGTGGTCACCACGACCTTGCCCGGCTTCAGGCGCGTGATCAGCGGCGCATGGCGCGGTGCGATGCCGAGCTCGCCGACTTCACCGGTGGCGACGACCAGGGTCGCCTCACCGCTGTAGATCTCGGCTTCGGCACTGACGATGTCGCAACGAATGGTCGCCATCTCGATTCCTTAGGCTGCCAGCTTCTTGGCCTTCTCGACGGCTTCGTCGATCGAACCGACCATGTAGAACGCCTGCTCCGGCAGGTGGTCGTACTCGCCGTCGACGATGCCCTTGAAGCCGCGGATGGTGTCCTTCAGCGACACGTACTTGCCCGGCGAACCGGTGAACACTTCGGCCACGTGGAACGGCTGCGAGAAGAAGCGCTCGATCTTGCGCGCGCGGGCCACGGCCAGCTTGTCTTCTTCCGACAGTTCGTCCATGCCGAGGATCGCGATGATGTCCTTCAGTTCCTTGTACTTCTGCAAGGTCGTCTGGACGCGCTGCGCGGTGTCGTAATGCTCGTTGCCGATGACCTGCGGGTCCATCTGGCGCGAGGTCGAGTCGAGCGGATCCACCGCCGGGTAGATACCCAGCGAGGCGATCGAACGCGACAGGGTCACGGTCGAGTCCAAGTGGGCGAACGTCGTCGCCGGCGACGGGTCGGTCAGGTCGTCCGCGGGCACGTACACGGCCTGGATCGAGGTGATCGAACCGGTCTTGGTCGAGGTGATGCGTTCCTGCAGCACGCCCATTTCCTCGGCCAGCGTCGGCTGGTAACCCACCGCCGACGGCATGCGGCCGAGCAGCGCCGACACTTCGGTACCAGCCAGCGTGTAGCGGTAGATGTTGTCGACGAACAGCAGCACGTCGCGGCCTTCGTCGCGGAAGTACTCGGCCATGGTCAGGCCGGTCAGGGCGACGCGCAGGCGGTTGCCCGGCGGCTCGTTCATCTGGCCGTACACCATCGCCACCTTGGACTTGGCGTGTTCCTGCACGTTGACGACGCCCGACTCCTGCATCTCGTGGTAGAAGTCGTTGCCTTCGCGGGTACGCTCGCCCACGCCGGCGAACACCGACAGGCCGCTGTGCTCGGTCGCGATGTTGTTGATGAGTTCCATCATGTTCACGGTCTTGCCGACGCCGGCGCCGCCGAACAGGCCGACCTTGCCGCCCTTGGCGAACGGGCACATCAGGTCGATCACCTTGATGCCGGTTTCCAGCAGTTCGGTGGTCGAGGCCTGGTCTTCATACGACGGCGCGGCGCGGTGGATTTCCCACGTGCTGTCGGCCTTGACCGGACCGGCTTCGTCGATCGGGTTGCCGAGCACGTCCATGATGCGGCCCAGCGTGCCCACGCCGACCGGCACCGAGATGGCGCGACCGGTGTTGTCGGCGAGCAGGTTGCGCTTGAGGCCGTCGGTGGAACCGAGCGCGATGGTGCGCACGATGCCGTCGCCCAGCTGCTGCTGCACTTCCAGCGTGATGTCGGTGTTCTGCACCTTCAACGCGTCGTACACCTTCGGCACGCTCTCGCGCGGGAACTCGACGTCGACGACCGCGCCGATGATCTGGACGATCTTGCCTTGGCTCGTGCTGGTGTTCATGGGATGTCCTGTTTCGAAAATGTCTTGTTGCATGGATATGGATTCAGACCGCTGCGGCGCCGCCGACGATCTCGGAGATTTCCTGGGTGATCGCTGCCTGGCGCGCCTTGTTGTAGACGAGGTTGAGCGTATCGATCAGCTTGCTGGCGTTGTCGCTGGCCGCCTTCATCGCGACCATGCGCGCCGCGTGTTCGGAGGCGACGTTTTCCATCACCGCCTGGTACACCAGCGATTCGACGTAGCGCTCCAGCACGTGCTCGAGCACGGTCTGGGCGTCGGGCTCGTAGATGTAGTCCCATGCGTGCGGGGCCAGCGCCTCGTCCGATGCCGGCAACGGCAGCAACTGGTCGAACGTCGCGCGCTGCGTCATCGTGTTGACGAAGTCGTTGTAGGCGAGGAAGACGCGATCGACGCTGCCGCTGTCGTAGGCGTCCAGCATCACCTTGATCACGCCGACCAGCTGTTCCACGTGCGGCGTGTCGCCAAGGTGGGTGACGCTGCCGAGCAGGTTGACCTTGACGCGGCGGAAGAACACCGACGCCTTCTGGCCGATGGTGACGATGTCGACCTCGACGCCCTGCTCGTTCCAGTTGCGGATTTCACCCAGCAACTTGCGGAACAGGTTGTTGTTGAGGCCGCCGGCCAGGCCGCGGTCGCTCGACACCACCACATAGCCGACGCGCTTCACCTGCGCGCGTTCGACCAGGTAGGGATGGCGGAACTCGGGGTTGGCCTGCGCCAGGTGGCCGATCATCTGCTTCATGGCGCGCGCATACGGGCGCGAGGCCTTCATGCGGTCCTGCGCCTTGCGGATCTTGGAGGCCGAGACCATTTCCAGCGCACGCGTCACCTTGCGGGTGTTCTGCACCGACTTGATCTTGGTCTTGATTTCGCGGCCGCTTGCCATCGTCTATGTCCCGATTACCAGGTGCCGGTCTTCTTGAAATCTTCGATGCCGCGCTTGAACGCCGCTTCGATGTCGTCGTTCCAGTCGCCGCTGGTGTCGATCTTCTTCACCAGTTCGCCCTGGGTGTTGGCGAAGTGCGCCTGCAGGCCTTCTTCGAACGCGCCGATCTTGTTGACCGGCACGTCGTCCATGTAGCCCTTGTCGACCGCGTAGATCGACAGCGCCTGCTGCGCCACCGACATCGGGGCGTACTGCTTCTGCTTCATCAGCTCGGTCACGCGCTGGCCGCGTTCCAGCTGCTTGCGGGTGGCGTCGTCGAGGTCGGAAGCGAACTGCGCGAACGCAGCCAGCTCGCGGTACTGGGCGAGCGCGATGCGGATGCCGCCCGACAGCTTCTTCATGATCTTGGTCTGGGCCGAACCACCCACGCGCGACACCGAGATGCCGGCGTTCACGGCCGGACGGATACCGGCGTTGAAGAGGTCGGTTTCCAGGAAGATCTGGCCGTCGGTGATCGAGATCACGTTGGTCGGCACGAACGCCGAGACGTCACCGGCCTGGGTTTCGATGATCGGCAGCGCCGTCAGCGAACCGGTCTTGCCCTTCACTTCGCCGTTGGTGAACTTCTCGACGTAGTCGGCCGAGACGCGCGCGGCGCGCTCGAGCAGGCGGCTGTGCAGGTAGAACACGTCGCCCGGATAGGCTTCGCGGCCCGGCGGACGCTTCAGCAGCAGCGAGATCTGGCGGTAGGCCACGGCCTGCTTCGACAGGTCGTCGTACACGATCAGCGCGTCTTCGCCGCGGTCACGGAAGTATTCGCCCATGGTGCAGCCGGAGTAGGCGGCGATGTACTGCATCGCGGCCGACTCGGACGCCGAAGCGGCGACCACGGTGGTGTAGGCCATCGCGCCGTTTTCTTCCAGCTTGCGCACGATGTTGGCGATGGTCGAATTCTTCTGGCCGATCGCGACGTAGATGCACTTGATGCCGGAATTCTTCTGATTGATGATCGAGTCGATCGCGAGCGCGGTCTTGCCGGTCTGGCGGTCGCCGATGATCAGTTCGCGCTGGCCGCGACCGATCGGGATCATGCTGTCGACCGACTTGTAACCGGTCTGCACCGGCTGGTCGACCGACTTGCGCCAGATCACGCCCGGGGCGATGGTTTCGACCGGCGCCGAGGTCTTGGCGTTGATCGGACCCTTGCCGTCGATCGGCTGGCCGAGCGCGTTCACCACGCGACCGAGCATTTCCGGACCCGTCGGCACTTCCAGGATGCGGCCAGTGGTCTTGGCCACGTCGCCTTCGCGCAGGTGCTCGTAGTCACCCAGCACCACCGCGCCCACCGAGTCGCGCTCGAGGTTCAGCGCCAGCGCGTAGGTGTTCTCCGGCAGTTCGATCATTTCGCCCTGCATGGCGTCGGCCAGGCCGTAGATGCGCACGATGCCGTCGGACACGCTGGTCACGGTGCCTTCGTTGCGCGCCTCGGCGCCCAGCTTCACCTGCTCGATGCGGTTCTTGATCAGTTCGCTGATTTCGGACGGGTTGAGCGTCGTGGTTGCCATCGTCTATTCCTGTGTGCCGACCGTGGCCGGCGTTTGATTTGAATTTCTGTATCAGCCGGCGAGCGCGGTCTGCAGTCGCTGCAGCTTGCCGCGCAGCGAACCGTCGATCACCACTTCACCGGCATCGATCACCGCGCCACCGATCAGCGCCGGATCGACCGCCGTCTGCACTTCGACCTCGCGACCGAAGCGGCGCTTGAGCGCAGCCTTCAACGCGTCGAGTTCGCCGGCGCTCATCTCCGAAGCGGAGGTGATCGTGGCGCGCACGATGTGCTCGGCCTCGGCGCGCGCCTGCTCGAACAGGCCGGCGATTTCCGGCAGCACGGCAAGGCGGCCATTGGCGGCGAGCAGGCCGAGGAAGTTGCGCACGGTCTCCGGCGCGGCTTCCGGGGCGACCAGGCGCACGGCGTCCTCGCGCGACAGGCGCGGATCGCCGAGCACGCGGGCGGCCTGCGGGTCGCCGGCAACGCGCGCGGAGAACGCGAGCGCCTGCGACCACTGCGCGGTCTGGCCGGCATCGCGCGCCGCGACGTAGGCGGCGCGGGCGTAGGGCCTTGCGAGCGTCATGGACTGGCTCATGCGGTCCTCAGATCTCGGCGGCCAGCTCGTCCAGCAGCGCCTTGTGGGCGGCCGGATCGATCTCGCGACGGAGCAGCTTCTCGGCACCGCTGACGGCCAGCGACGACACCTGCTTGCGCAGATCCTCGCGGGCACGGTTGGCGGACGCGGCGATATCGGCTTCGATCAACGCCTTCTGGCGGTTGCCTTCCTCGATCGCTTCGGCCTTGGCGGCGTCGACGATCTGGTTGGCGCGCTGGTGGGCCTGGTCGATGATCTCGTTGGCCTTGACGCGCGCGGCCTTGAGCTCTTCGTTGACCTTGTCCTGGGCGTCCGCGAGGTTCTTCTGCGCGTTGTCGGCGGCGGCGAGACCTTCAGCGATCTTGTGCTGGCGGTCTTCGATGGCCTTGGTCAACGGCGGCCAGATGAACTTGACGGTGAACCAGATGAGGATCCCGAAGGAAAGCATCTGGCCCAGAAATGTCATCAGTGACGGGTTCATGGTTTGCTCTGCATTTCGTCGATGCGCACCGCGGCGGCTGCCGCGGCGCGTGTTGCCGGCGCGCGAACGGCCGAAGCCATCCGCGCGATCGGAATCAACCGCCGGTGGCGGTCTTGACGGCGCTCAGCAGCGGGTTGGCGAACGCGAACATCATCGCCACGCCGACGCCGATCAGGAACGCGGCGTCGATCAGGCCTGCGAGCAGGAACATGCGGCCCGACAGCATCGGGGCGAGTTCGGGCTGGCGAGCGACCGACTCAAGGAACTTCGAGCCCATGATGCCGATGCCGAGGGCGGCACCCATGGCACCGAGACCGACGATGAGGCCGATGGCGATGGCGGTGAAGCCTTGCAGGTTGGCGATGAATTCCATGGTGTTACTCCGATTGGATTGCGAGGTTGATTGGAAGATGAAGCGGTGGATCAGTGGTGTTCCTGCGCCATCGCCAGGTAGACGACGGTGAGGACCATGAAGATGAAGGCTTGCAGCAGGATGATCAGGATGTGGAAGATCGCCCAGCCGGCATTGATGAACACCGCCGGCAGGAAGGTCACCCAGCTCATGAACAGGCCGGCGATCAGCATGAAGATCAGCTCGCCCGCGTACATGTTGCCGAACAGTCGCATGCCCAGGCTTACCGGCTTGGACAGCAGCTCGACCATGTTGAGGAAGAAGTTGGGCAGCGCCAGCACGATCTTGGCGAACATGCCGTTGGCGTGGAACGGCGCGGTGAACAGCTCCTTGGTGAAGCCGCCGAAGCCCTTGGCCTTGATCGAATAGAAGATGATCAGCAGCAGCACCGTCACGCTCATCGCGAAGGTGGTGTTGACGTCGGCGGTCGGCACCATGCGCAGGAAGGTGTGGTGCGCGGTTTCCTGGCCGGCGCTCGCGGTGATCAGCGCCGACGGCAGGTCGAGCGGAATCAGGTCCATGGTGTTCATGAAGACCACCCAGACGAAGATGGTCAGGGCCAGCGGGGCGATGAACTTGCGGTCGCCGTGGAAGGCGTCGCGGACCTGGCCATCGACGAACTCGACCACGATCTCGACGAAGGCCTGCATCTTGCCCGGCACGCCGGCGGTCGCCTTGCGCGCCTGGCTCCACAGCAGCAGGCTGGCCAGCGCGCCCAGGATCAGTGCGATCAACCAGCTGTCGACGTGGAACGGGCCCAGGGCCGTCTGCTTCACGTTGTGGGTCAGGTGGTGAACGATGTACTCGGTCAGGCCACCGCCACCCGATTCGCCGCCATTGCCAGGTTCAAGAATCACGCCGTGCGTCCTCGGTTCCACTGTCGTGCCGCAAGCAAAAATGCCGCGGCGGCCAATGCCGCGCCCGCCAAAACGGCAGGCGCCGGCAGTTTCCACGTCGCGATGGCCAGGTACAGGCCCACCACGACCAAACTCCACTTCAATGCCGTCCCCAACAGCAGGCGCATCAACCAGCCCGCTCCGCCCGGTACCCCGCCCGTGAACATCACGACCGCGGCCGCCAAACCCCCGAGCAACATCGACATCCCGCCCACCAACGCCCCGGCACTCGCCTTCGGGCCCGACAGGAGACAGATCAGGGCCAGCAGCAGCGTCACGGCGATCTGGTGGATCACCACCCGCTGTGCCAGCTGCCGACCTGCGGCAACGGAACTCGACACTTGGATGACTCGGGTCAGGGAACGACCGACCGGCAGCAAGCACCGGTCTGTTTAGCCCCGAAATTATAGCAGGCGTTAAAAAAACCTTTCAACCAAAGGCCCATTCATCCCCATGTGGCGGCCGTCGCGGAAGGATGAACAAACCGTCATCCTGCGGACGTACTCATGACGCCCGCGGCTGGCCTAGACTCCGCCTACCAACCACCTTACAGAGGTTTTGCCATGCGTCTGCTCTCTGCCCTTTCCCTGGCCGCCGCCCTTGCCCTGGCCAGCACCGCGTCCTTCGCGCAGACCGCTGCTCCGGCGACCAAGGCCGCCCCGGCTGCCAAGGCTGCTCCGGCCACCCCGGCGACCAAGGCCACGCCCGCCACCAAGGCTGCCCCGGCAACCGCTGCCACCCCGGCAACGCCAGCCAAGAAGGCCGAGGCCGTCCATTGCCGCGATGCCCACGGCAAGTTCGAGAAGTGCGCCACCGCCAAGCCGAAGGCCGAGCGCTGCCGCGACGCCAAGGGCAAGTTCGCCAAGTGCCCGGACAAGAAGTAATTCCGAGCAGCACCATAGGGATGTGACGCAAACGGCCCACCAAGGGGCCGTTTGTTTTATTGCTTCACCACCTGGCCGCCCTTCATCACGAAGGCGACGTGCTGGAGCAGGCCGACGTCATCCAGCGGATTGCCGTCGACGGCGATCATGTCGCCATAGCGGCCCACCGCGATCGCGCCGACATCGTTCGCACGGCCCAGGGCTTCGGCGGCATTGACCGTGGCGGCCCGGATCGCCTCGATCGGCGTCATGCCCCACTGCACCATCGTCGCGAACTGCTTGCCGTTGTCGCCGTTGGGATAGACGCCGCCATCGCTGCCGAACACCATCTTCACGCCAGCCGCGTGCGCCGCCTTGAAGGTCTCGCGCTGCTTGCGGCCGATCGCGCGCTCCTTCTCCAGCGATTCCGCGAACACGCCATTCTTGGCGCCTTCGCTGAGGATGTAGTCGTCGTTGTAGACGTCCATCGAGAACCAGGTGCCGTGCTGCTTGGCGAGCTTGAACGATTCGGCATCGGCCAGGCTGCAGTGCTCGATCGTGTCGGCGCCGGCGCGGATCGCGTCGTTGATGCCGGCCGTGCCATGCGCATGCACCGCGACCCGCAGGCCGAGCTGGTGCGCCTCGTCGACCAGCGCCTTCATTTCCTCCAATGAATATTGCTGGCCACCGACGGTATCGGTCTTGGACAGCACGCCGCCGGTGCCGCAGAACTTGATGACTTCCGCGCCGTACTTGCGCAGCTTGCGCACGGTGGCTCGGATCGCCTCGGGACCATCGGCGACGGCCGGGTTCGGCACCTGCATGGACGGTGGGAATTCGGTGGAATCGCAATGGCCGCCGGTCGCGCCGATCGCATAGGTGGCGGGAACGATGCGCGGGCCAGGCACGTAGCCATGCTCGATCGCCTGCTTCAGCGCGACGTCGTCATAGTTGCTGGAACCGACGTTGCGCACGGTGGTGAAACCCGCCTCCACCGTCTTCTTCGCGTTCGCCACCCCGACCACGGTCCAGAAGTTGTCGGTGAACTCGAGGCCGCGATACCCGCTGATGGTGGGATCGCTGGTGAGATGGACATGCATGTCGATCAGGCCCGGCAACAATGTGCGCGCACCCAGATCGATGCGGCGCGCGTCGGCTGGCACGGCATCGCCCTGATGGCCGACGGCGGTGATGCGGCCATCGGTGACGATGACCTGCGGACGATCGACGACGCGCCCGCTGGCGACATCGATCATCCTTGCGGCGGTGACGACCACGGTATCGGCTGCGAAAGCCGAAGCAGACAAAGCGGCGCCGGCCACGGCCAGCACCATTGCAATCAGGCGCACACGCATCGATGTTCCCCTTTGCTTGCTTGTTTGTTTATTTTTTCTTCGGAATGTAGAGATCCGTGATCGTGCCGTCGTAGACCTCGGCGGCCATGCCCACCGATTCCGACAGCGTGGGATGCGGATGGATGGTGTGGCCGATGTCCTCGACCTCGCAACCCATCTCGATCGCCAGCGCGACTTCGCTGATCAGTTCGCCGGCATGCACGCCGACAATGCCGCCGCCGATCACGCGATGCGTCGCCTCGTCGAAGACCAGCTTGGTGAAGCCTTCGGTGCGACCGAGACCGATGGCGCGACCCGAGGCCGCCCACGGGAACTTGCCGACGCCGACCTTCAATCCCTTGGTCTTGGCCTCGGTTTCGCTGACGCCGACCCAGGCGATTTCCGGATCGGTATAGGCGACGCTCGGGATTACGCGTGCGACCCATTCCTTCTTCTCGCCGGCGATCACTTCGGCGGCGAGCTTGCCCTCGTGCGTGGCCTTGTGCGCCAGCATCGGCTGGCCGACCAGGTCGCCGATCGCGAAGATGTGCGGCACGTTGGTGCGCATCTGCGCGTCGACCGGAATCAGGCCACGCTCGCCGACGGTGACGCCGGCCTTCTCGCAGGCGAGCTTGCCGCCGTTGGCACTGCGCCCGACCGCGACCAGTACGCGATCGAACACTTTGGTCTCCGGGATGCTTTCGCCTTCGAAGGTGCACTCGATGCCCTTCTTGCCGGCCTTGGCATCGGTGACCTTGGTCTTGAGATGCACGGCGACGCCCTGCGCCTTGAGGCGCGCGGCGAGCGGACGGACGAGATCGGGGTCGGCGCCGGGGATCAGCTGCGGCATGAATTCGACCACGGTGACTTCACTGCCGAGGCCGCGATAGACCGTCGCCATTTCCAGGCCGATGATGCCGCCGCCGACCACCAGCAACTTCTTCGGCACATCTGCGAGATCGAGCGCGTCGGTGGAATCCATCACGCGCTTGTCGTCCCACGGGAAGCCCGGCAACTTCACCGCCTGCGAACCGGCGGCGATGATGGCGTGGGCGAACGACAACGTCTGCGTCTTGCCCTCGGCATCGACGATCGACAGCGTGTTGGCCGATGCGAACGTCGCGGTGCCCTGCACTGTCTGCACCTTGCGCTGCTTGGCCATGCCGGACAGGCCCTTGGTGAGCTGGCCGACCACCGATTCCTTGTAGCCACGCAACTTGTCGAGGTCGATCTTGGGCGCGCCGAAGGTGATGCCGTAGGCATTGGCATGCGCGGCCTCGTCGATCACTTCCGCGGCGTGCAGCAGCGCCTTCGAGGGAATGCAGCCGACGTTGAGGCAGACGCCGCCAAGCGAGGCATAGCGTTCCACCAGCACCGTCTTCAGGCCGAGGTCGGCGGCGCGGAAGGCGGCGGTGTAACCACCGGGGCCGGCGCCGATCACCACGACATCGCAGTCGTAACTGTGGTTGGTCGTCGGTGCGGGGGCAGCTTGCTTCGCAGGCGCAGCGGCCGCGGCGGCGGGCGCCGGCACGGGCGCAGCGGGCGGAGATGTCGCCGCGGCGGCTGCGGGCGCCGGTGCGGCAGCAGCGGCTTCCGATTCGATGATTGCGATGACGTCGCCGGTCGACACCGCGTCGTTCAACTTCACCTTCAAGGCCTTGACGACGCCGGCCGCGCTCGACGGCACTTCCATCGTCGCCTTGTCGGATTCCAGCGTGACCAGGCCCTGGTCTTTCGCAACGGTATCGCCGGGCTTCACCAGCAATTCAATGACTGGCACGCCATCGTGGCCACCGATATCCGGCACCTTTACTTCAATCTCGGCCATCGCGGTTCTCCCTGGGAAGTTTTGGGTCTGGTGTCTGTCGTGTGTTTTCGCGGTCGGCGCGGGCGCGATCCTCGCGGATGCCGCGTTCGGCATCGGCCTGCGCATCGTTGCGCGCCAATGCCTCGCGCTCGACCGGCGCGAGATCCTCGTGCAGCAACGACGGCGGCGTCGCCTCGATCGCTTCGCCATGCAACGCGCGGATCGCGTCGGCATTCTCGAGGCCGAACAGGCTGCGCACGTGGAGGTCGCGCTGCGGGAACGGGCGCTCGATCGCGTACTTCTTCAGCGCGGTATCGAGTTCCCACAGATAGGCGGCGCGAATCGCCACGTTGCGACGCGCGGCGTCTTCGGTCAGCCACACGGTGAGCATGAACTGGAACGCGCTTTCGCCGAAATCGACCAGCCACACCTGCGGCGCCTGCGCGCCTTCCATCGCCAGGGTGAAGGGCACATTGGCGGCGGCTTCCAGCGCGGCCTTCTTCACCAGTTCCTTGTCGGCGCCGTAGCTCACCGCGAACGGCACGCGGATGCGGCGGTTCACCGAACCATGCGTCCAGTTCACCACGCGGCCGTTGATGAATTCCGAATTGGGCACCAGCACGTCGATGTTGTCGTTGGTGGTGATGCGGGTGGCGCGGATGTTCACCGAACGCACGGTACCGCGCACGTCCTTGTCGAGTTCGACGAAGTCGCCGACCTTGAGCGAACGGTCGAACAGCAGGATCAACCCGGAAATGAAATTGCTGAAGATCGCCTGCAGGCCGAAACCGAGGCCGACCGCCAGCGCGCCGGCGAACACCGTGAACTTGCCCAGCGGAATGCCGAGCATGTTGAGCGCGACCAGGAACGCGGTGATCAGCAGGACGTAGTGGATGACGCGCGACAGCGTGTAGATGGTGGCGCGCTCGCTGACGCCGTGCTGCTGTTCGCCGAAACGCTTGAGCACGCGCTGCAGGTAGCGCGACAGGGTGAAACCGATCAGCAGCGCCAGCAGCGCGCCGACCAGCCCGCCGATGGTGATGTCGAAACCGCCGGCGTGGACGACGCGATAATCGAACAGTGGCTGCAGGTCGGCCCAGCTCCGCGACGCGGCATCGCCTGCAACCTCGCGCACGCGATCACCGGTGTCGTGCAGTCGGTCGCGCAGCGGCGGGGCCTCGGGCATGCCTTTGGCCGGTCAGAGCATGGCGCGGCGCATGTCCGCCAGCACTTGCGCCAGATAGGAAGTGAAGCGCGCGGCCAGTGCACCGTCGATCACGCGATGGTCGTAGCTGAGCGACAGCGGCAACATCATCGCCGGCTGGAAGGCCTTGCCGTCCCACACCGGCTGCATCTCCGACTTCGAGACGCCGAGGATCGCCACTTCCGGCGCATTGATGATCGGGGTGAACGCGGTGCCGCCGATGCCGCCGAGCGAGCTGATGGTGAAGCAACCGCCCTGCATCTGGTCGGGCTTGAGCTTGCCGTCGCGCGCCAGCGCGGCGAGTTCGCCCATTTCCTGCGCGATCTGCATCACGCCCTTCTGGTCGGCGTCGCGCAGCACCGGAACGACGAGGCCGTTGGGCGTGTCGGCGGCGAAACCGATGTGGAAATACTTCTTCAACACCAGGTTGTCGCCGTCGAGCGAGGCGTTGAAGGTCGGATACTTCTTGAGCGCGGCGACGCAGGCCTTGATCAGGAAGGCGAGCATGGTCACCTTGCCGGCCTTGCCCGCGGCGATCGCCTTGGCGTTCTCGTTGTTGAGGGCGACGCGCAGTTCCTCGAGCGAACTGATGTCGGCGCGGTCGAACTGGGTGACGTGGGGGATCATCGCCCAGTTGCGGGCGAGGTTGGCGCCGGAAATCTTCTGGATCCGCGACAGCGGCTTGGTCTCGATCTCGCCGAACTTGGTGAAATCGACCTTGGGCCACGGCAACAGGTTGAGACCGCTGCCGCCACCGCCACCCGCTGCCGCCTGGGTCGCGCCGCCGCCGGCCAGCGCCGACTTCACGAAGGACTGGACATCCTCGCGAACGATGCGGCCCTTGTCGCCGCTGCCCTTGACCTGCAGCAGGTCGACGCCAAGTTCCCGCGCGTACAGGCGGACCACCGGGCTCGCATACGGCACCTTGTCGGGCATCACCGCATCGGCATCGAAACGCACCGGCGGCAGGCCGGCCCCGGACGCATGCTGCGGCTGCGGCGGACGCGGCGCCGCGATTTCGTTGCTGGCGATCGATTCCTGCGTCAGCTTGTCGGGCGTTGCCGAGACTTCGACCGGCTGCACCTTGGCGCCGGTTTCCGCGCTGGCGACTTCGGCCTTCGCGACCGGTTCCGCACGCGGCGGCTCACCCGCACCCTGCGCTTCGATTACCGCAACCACCGCGCCCTGCGAGACGCTGTCGCCAAGCTTGACGCGCAACTCCTTGATGACGCCCGCGAACTCCGCCGGCACTTCCATCGTGGCCTTGTCGGACTCCAGCGTGACCAGCCCTTCGTCCTTGGCCACGGTATCGCCAACCTTCACCAGCAATTCGATGACGGGGATGTCGTGGTAGTCGCCGATGTCGGGGACGCGGGATTCCTTGAGATCGGCCATGACGCACTCCGGGCAGTGGAACCCCAATTTGGCCACATTTCCGGCCCCCGGACAAACGAAAGCCGCGATTTTCGAATATGACCCGGGTCAAATTTGACGATGGCGGTGCCGCAGGCCATGTCGCAGCCGTGCGCGCAGCGCCCAGCTCCAGGCGAAGTAGTGGCCGAGCAGCAGTCCACCGAAGGCGAACAGGCTGTCCGGTCGCAACAGCCAGGGGCCGTCCATCACCCGGGGATGCAGGGTGAATCCGTACTTGAACAGCTGCCAGATCCCGATGGCGAGGCGCCCCGCGACCAACAGGGTCAGCAGCAGGGAGACCAGGGCATGCGGCTGGACGTGCAGGTGGTGGCCTTCCCATTCCAGCCGCGCCGTCCACAGGTTGACCAGGCCGATCGCGAACCCCAGCGCCAGTCCGCTGCAGGCCGCGGCGAAGGCGTCGTCCAGCCAGCGCTGCGCCAGCGCCGCGCCGATCAGGAAGGTGGCCAGCGACAGCAGGAGCGTCCAGGCATTGAGGCCGGCCAGCCATGGCAACACGCGCCGCCGCGACTTGCCAAAGCGGTAGCGCTGCAGCAGCGACAACGGCAGCAGCACGACCCACAACAGGACCAGTGCGAGCAGCAACAGCGGGACGAGCAGGAACGGCATGTCGCGATGGTATCGGCAGTGCGGCTGGTAATCTGTATGCATCGATTTTCAGGAGCGTTCCATGCCCTCGTTCGACGTCGTGTCCGAAGTGGACATCCACGAACTCACCAATGCGGTCGACCAGGCCAACCGCGAGCTGTCGACGCGCTTCGACTTCAAGGGCGTGGACGCCAAGTACACCCTCGACGACAAGTCGATCGCCATGTCGGCGCCCAGCGAATTCCAGCTGCAGCAGATGAGCGACATCCTGCGCGCGCGCCTGACCGCGCGGAAGATCGACCCGCGCTGCCTGGAGCCGGGCGACGTCGAAACCAACGTCGCCGGCGCGCGCCAGACCATCGTGGTCAAGCAGGGCATCGAACGCGAATTGGCGAAGAAGCTGCAAGGCGCGATCAAGGACAGCAAGATCAAGGTGGAATCGCAGATCAACGGCGACAAGCTGCGGATCACCGGCAAGAAGCGCGACGACCTGCAGGGCGTGATGGCGTTGCTGCGCGGGCAGGAGTTCGAGCGCCCGCTGCAGTTCGACAATTTCCGTGATTGACGCGCGCGAGCACTCGTCAGCCGCGACCGAGATGGGCGAAATCGACGCCACTGCCGTCGAAGCCGACATCCGCGGCTGGATCGAGAAAGCGGTGATCGGGTTGAACCTGTGCCCGTTCGCCAAGGCGGTCTACGTGAAGGCGCAGGTGCGGATCGTGGTCAGCGACGCCAGCACCGAATCGGCCTTGCTGGAACAGCTGGGCGAGGAGTTGCTGCTGTTGCGCGACACGCCGGCGGAGGCGATCGACACCACGCTGCTGGTGCATCCGCAGGTGCTCGCGGATTTCCTCGATTACAACGATTTCCTCGAACATGCCGACGCGCTGGTGGAAACGCTGGAGCTGGACGGCGAATTGCAGGTCGCAAGTTTCCATCCGCAGTACCAGTTCGCCGGGACCGATCCCGACGATGCCAGCAACCTCACCAATCGCGCGCCGTGGCCGGTGTTGCATCTGTTGCGCGAGGCCAGCATCGATCGCGCGGTGGCGGCATATCCGGATCCCGATGCGATCATCGAACGCAATATCGCGACGGTGACGGCGCTCGGCGTGGACGGCTACCGGAAGCTGTTGCGCGGCTAATTTCTCGCCCGGCTGTGCGCCTATCGCGGTTGTCTGCAACCGCCGACACGCCGTGAATCCATCCATGGAGGCTCGACTCGGCATCCATGCCTCGTATGGTCGGCGCTACAGACGAACCGCATAGGCGCCGCCGGTGGCGGGCTTTTCGCACTCCGAGAAAGCAACAACACGCGCGCGGAAGTGGGTCGTCGCACCGATGCGCGGGCATTGCGCCGCATGGATGCGGCGCATGAGCCTACATGGACGTATTTACGGCGTACCGCGCAGCGGAGTGGCGACCCACGCCACCAGCGCGTGCGATCACGCGGCGAACAAGCGCACGCGTTCGTCGTCACCCAGCAAGCGCCATTCGCCTTCGGGCAGATCGCCGAGATCGAGCCCGCCGATGCGCTCGCGATGCAGCGCTTCGACGTGATTGCCGACCGCCGCGAACATCCGTCGCACCTGGTGGTAGCGGCCTTCGTGCAGCGTGAGTCGCGCCTCGCGCGCGGACAGCACTTCGAGCTCCGCCGGCAGCAGCGGCGTTTTTTCGCCTTCCAGCATCAGCGTGCCGCTGGCGAACACCGGGCCTTCGTCACCACGCAAGTCGCCGGCCAGCCGCGCGCGATAGACCTTCGGCAGTTTCGACTTCGGCGCGATGATCCGGTGCAGCAAGGTGCCGTCGTCGGTCATCAGCAACAGACCGGATGTGTCGCGATCGAGCCGCCCCACCGGGGACACCACCGGATCGCGCTGGCGGAACCGTCGCGGCAGCAGGTCGTAGATCAGGCGCCCCTGGTCCTTGGTGGAACAGGTATAGCCGGTCGGCTTGTTGAGCATCAGCAACAGGCCCGGCGCCGGATCGAGCGGCTCGCCATCGATGCGGATGTCGTCGTGCGCGCGCACATCATCGCCATACAAGGCTTCGCCGGCGGCATCGCCGATGCGGCCGTCCGCAAACATCGCCAACACGTCGCGGCGACTGCCATAACCAAGATTGGCGAGATAGCGCAGCAGCTTGACCTTGCTCATCGCCGTGGCTCCGCCGCGTGCAGCACCTTGAAACCGGCATGCTTCGCCACCGCGTCCACGCGCGCGAAACGTCGCGCCAGCACCTCTTCATAGGGAAGATGCGAGTTCGCCACCATCCACAGCCGCCCGCGCGGCTGCAGGGCATCGGCGGCGACATCGATGAAACGCTGGCCGAGTTCGGGAATGCCACGCTTGCCGGTGAGATGGAACGGCGGATTCATCACCACGGCATCGAAGCGCTCCTGCACGCCGGTCGCGATGTCATGCCAGTGGAGGCGGGTGTCGGCATTGGCGTCATCGAGATTGCGCCGCGCCAGCTGCAGCGCCCGGTGATCGGCCTCGTAGAGATCGACCCGGCGCACCTGCTGGCAATGGCGAACCACATGCCGCGACAACACGCCGGTTCCGGCGCCGAAATCGGCGACGTTGCCGGACAGATCGGCGGGCAGATGCGTCATCAGCAGCGCACTGGCGGGGTCGACGGCATCGGCGGAAAACACCCCGGCCTGCGTCCACAGTCCATCGCTGCGTTGGCGCGGCTCGGCGGCGCGCAGCCACTCTTCCATCAATGCGACGTCGACCGTCTGCGGCGATGCCCAGACCACGCGGCATTTGTGCTTCGACAAGACGGTTCCGCTGCCGAACAGGCGCATGAAATCCGCTTCCATGGATTTCGCGCCTTCGTCGTTGGCGGCGCAGGCCACCACCTGGCCATCGGCCGCGCATGACATCGCGGCACGCGCCAGCAATGCCCGGCCCCAGGCACGCGCGCGCGGCGCCAGCAGCAGCGCCAACGACTGCGATCCGGCGGCGATGTCGTCATCGGACGCTTGAGCCTGCGCACCCGCACGCACCAGCGCATCGAAGTCGGGCCGGAACGGTTGCACGCACGCCAGCGAACGCCAGCGCGACGGCAACGGCGCCCGCGCGTTGAGGAACACGCCGGAAGCGCCGGCGGGGAGCACGATGCGGCCACTGTCGAGCGGCAGCCACAGGGCCTGGAGGGCGGAATCGTCTTTCATGGATCGCCATAGTGTGCCGCAGCAGGGCCTGGCGTATCCTTTTGCACCCGTATCGCCCACACCGCCGCACCGCCATGACCGACGCCCCGCCCGACCGCCTGAGCAACGACCCGCGCAGCAAGTTCCACGATCCCGATCTGCTGGAACGCGGCATCGGCATCCGTTTCAACGGTGTCGAGCGCACCAATGTCGAAGAGTATTGCGTGAGCGAAGGCTGGATCCGCGTGGCGATGGGCCGCGCACTCGATCGTCGCGGCCAGCCGATGACGATGAAGATCAAGGGCACGGTCGAGCCCTACTTCCGCACCTGAACCGCACCTTCGTCGCGGACATTGCGCTCACGCCCGCTTAAGGGCGCGATGGTCTAACGTGTGCGGGCACCGCAAGGGTGCGCCACACGGAAGAATGCCCATGCGCAAAACTCTTTTCATCGCCGCATTCGCCGCGGCCGCGCTGTTCGCGCAGAACGCCAGCGCCGGCGAACTCAGCTGCAACCTGCGTTTCAACCTCAAGGGCTGGTCGGCTTTCTACAAGCATTCCGAAGGCAACGGCATCGTCCGCTGCAGCGACGGCAGCACCTTGCCGGTGAAGATCGAAGCCAAGGGCGGCGGCCTGACTTTCGGCAAATCCAACATCCGCGACGGCCAGGGCAAGTTCTCCAGCGTTCACAACATCCGCGACGTGATCGGCGGCTATGCGACGGCGGAAGCAAGCGCCGCGGCCGGCGACGCAGTGAAAGCCCAGGTCGTGACCAAGGGTCCGATCTCGCTGGCGCTGTCCGGCAAGGGCAAGGGCGTCGAACTCGGCGTCGCGTTCGGCAGCTTCATCATCAGCGAAGCCGGCGGCAAGCACTGACTTCAGACGGCATCGCGCTGGCGCGATGCAACATCACCGCGGCGGCGGGCATTGCTAACATCGAATGCTTCCCGCCCCCGGTGATGTCCGATGCGTCGTTCATTCCTTGCAGTCGTGCTGTGCGCAGCCATCGTTGCACCCACGCACGCAGCCAATGGCCCGAAGGCCACGCCGACCTTCGATCCCAAATCGATTTCCAATGACATTCGCGTCCTTGCCTCGGACGAATTCGAAGGACGCGGCCCGGCGACTGCCGGCGAAACCAAGACTGTCGACTGGCTGATCGCGCAACTCAAGGCCGGTGGATTGAAGCCCGGCGGCACGATGCAAAAAGACGGCAAGCGCGGCTGGACGCAGGCGGTGCCGCTGTTGCGTTCCGAAATCACCGGTTCGCCGCAGGTATCGGTGGACGCCGATGGCAGGCAGATCGCGATGACGCAGGGCGAACAGATCGCGATCCGCTCGGCGCTGGATGGATCGAAGAGCGTCGACATCCACGACGCCCCGCTGGTCTTCGTCGGTTACGGCGTCAAGGCGCCCGAGCGCAAGTGGGACGATTTCAAGGGCGCCGACCTGCGCGGCAAGATCCTGGTGGTGCTGGTCAACGATCCCGACTTCGAGACTGGCCACGGCGATTTCGGCGGCAAGGCCATGACCTACTACGGCCGCTGGACCTACAAGTTCGAGGAGGGCGCGCGCCAGGGCGCCGCCGGCGTGCTGGTGGTGCATGAAACCGCGCCGGCTTCGTATGGCTGGGCGACGGTGAAGAACTCCAATACCAACACCATGTTCGACGTGGTGCGCGATCGCCCGAAGGAAACGCATCCGCAACTGGAAGGCTGGATCCAGCGCGATGTTGCGATCGATCTGTTCAAGCGCGCCGGCCTCGATTTCGATGCGTTGAAGAAACAGGCGCAGACGCGCGACTTCAAGCCGGTCGAACTCAAGGGCGAACGTTTCTCGGCGAAGTACGCGGTGGATTCGAAGGTCATCACGTCCCACAACGTGGTCGCGATGGTGCCCGGTCGCAGCCACCCCGACGAAATGGTGATGTACAGCGCGCACTGGGATCATCTCGGCGTCGGCGCGCCGGACGCCAAGGGCGATCGCATCTACAACGGCGCGGTCGACAACGCCAGCGGGACCGCCGGCGTGCTGGCCTTGGCGCGCGCATTCGCCAAGGCGAAACCGGCGCCACAGCGCTCGCTCGGTTTCCTGTTCGTCACTGCGGAGGAAAAAGGCCTGCTCGGCTCCGAGTACTACGCCAGCAAGCCGGTCTATCCTCTGGGCAAGACCGTCGGCGTGATCAACATCGACGGCATGAACATGGAAGGGCCCACCCGCGACTTCACGATCTCCGGCAGCGCCAAGCTCGATCTCCTCGATGACCTGGTCGCCACCGCCAAGCAGTGGAACATGAGCTACAGCCCGGACTCGCATCCGGAGGCGGGACTGTTCTTCCGTTCCGATCACTTCTCGTTCGCCAAGCGCGGCGTGCCGGCGGTGTCGTTCGAAGCCGGCGACGACATGATCGACGGCGGCGTCGCCGCGGGCCGCAAGTTGAGCGCGGAATACACCCGCGACCGCTATCATCAGCCTGCCGACCAGTGGGAGGCGTCATGGCCGGTGACCGGCGCCGCGCGCGACCTGCAAGTGGCGTACGCACTGGGCTGGCAGCTGGCGAATTCACGCGAATGGCCGAACTGGTCGCAGGATTCCGAATTCCGCGCAGCGCGCGACAAGAGCGCGAAAGACCGAAAATAACCGCACGATCAACAAGGGGATGGGGACATGATTCAACGTTGCACGCGCCTGCTGTTTGCATTGGCACTGGCATTTCTTGCCGCACCGGTTTTCGCCGATGAGGCTTCGGGCAAGACCGATCCGGTCGACCAGCTGGCTTGGCAAGTCGGCCCGACCACGGCCAAGGTGGGCAGCCAGGCCACGCTGCAGGTGCCGAAGGGCTATCGCTTCCTCGACAGCGCCAATTCGCACAAGCTCGAAGAAATCATGCACAACCCGCCCAGCGAGGGCGAGCTCTACACGCTGGCGCCCGACGACCTGCACTGGATCGCACTGCTCTCGTTCGATGCCATCGGTTACGTGAAGGACGACGAGAAGCTCGATGCCGACGCGCTGCTGAAGTCGGTGCAGGAAGGCACCGAAGCCAGCAACGAGGAACGCCGCAAGCGCGGCTGGGGCGCGATCCACGCCACCGGTTGGAGCTTCAAGCCGCAATACGATCCACAATCCCATCGGCTTGAGTGGGCGATCATCGGCGAGAACGAACAGACCAAGGGCAAGACGATCAACTACAACACCCGCCTGCTCGGCCGCCACGGCGTGATGAACCTGGTCGTGCTCGCCGATCCGGAAACGCTGACCGCATCGATCAACGAATTCAAGGGCCTGTTGCCGGGTTACGACTTCAACGACGGCGAACGCTATGCGCAGTTCAAGGCCGGCGACCACGTCGCCGAGATCGGCCTGGCCGCCCTGGTGACCGGCGGCGCCGCCGCGATCGCCGCCAAGAAGGGACTGTTCGCGACCATCGGTATCGCGCTGGTGAAGTTCTGGAAGCTGCTCTTGGTCGGGTTTGCCGCCGCCGGCGCCGCGATCAAGCGTTTCTTCTCGCGCGACAAGTCCTGATCGCGGATGTGGATCGCGGGCGAATGGCTGCTCGCCGCCGGAATCCTGTTGTTCTATCTCCAGGATTCCGCGCTGCTGCTGTACCACGATGAGGTCGCCATCGCCGAACGCTGGCGGAACTGGAAGGTCTCCGCCAGTGCCGGCGTCGAACTCGCGGGACGTTATCTCTTCCTGCCCAATCCGCTCGTGCCGCAGCGCGCACTGTTCCGCGCGACGTGGACGGCAGTCGATGGTGTCGACGACGGCGCTCGCCTCGATGCTTTCCTGTCGCAACTGATGCCGTTTCGCATCGGCTGCGTCTTTGCCTGGGCGATCGTGCTGGTGGCGATCCCCGTCACCGTGCTGGCCCATCGTTCGCCAACGCTGCTGCTGACGGAATTGCTGGCGTCGTACCTCGTCACCGCGGCCATGGGCGTTTTCGCCTGGCGTCGCCGCGCCGCACTCGGGCTCGATGCGAAAGCGGCGCTGGGCCTGATCGCGGAAACGCTGCTGTGCCCTCCTTACTCGGTGAATTACCTGCGTCGCCTGTGCCGGCATCATGCGTTCGCCAGCGATCCGGTGAAATTCGCCACCCGTCATTGCAATACGCGTGACCGCGCGTCGTTGCGCCGCGAGTTGCTCGACCGCACCGACATCGACCTGTCCTTCGCCGATCCCGGCAGCGAGCTGCAAGCCGGTTTGCAGGCGCGTCGCGAACGCATCTCCCGGAGCCTTCCCGCATGATCCAACTCATCGCCATCGTCGTCGGCTGTTTCCTGTTCGGCTACTGGCTGGTCGCAGTGCTGCTGCCGAACCTCAAGCGTGAATCGCCATCTGCGTCGCCGCCACGGGCCGATTCCGTCCCCCGCCCCTGGTTCGAAGTCCTCGAGGTGCCATCCAATGCGCCGCTGGCCGACATCCAGGCCGCCTACCAGCGACTGCGCGGCCAATACATCGCGGAAGACATCGATCGCCTGCCGATCGGGCTGCGCACCGCGTTCGAGGACAAGCTGAAGGAACTTGATCGCGCCTACCACGACGCGCTTTATCATCGGGAATGACCCCGACGAGGAGTATCCCGTGAAGCACGCGCGATTGATCCTGTCGACACTGCTCGCTGCGGCTGCATGCACGAGCGCGCGCGCCGCCGAACCCGTCGCCCAGGTGCGCGTCACCTTCGATCGCCAGCACATCCTGATTCGCGACGCCAAAGGCTATGCCGACGTCGCCGCGCAACGCCGCATCACCGTTGACGATCCCGCGCGCATCGCATCGGTGTCGAAGCTGGTGACGACGCTCGGGGTGATGCGCCTGGTCGAACAAGGCAAATTGAATCTCGACGAAGACGTGTCGAAACGGCTGGGCTGGACGCTGCGCAATCCCGCGTTCCCGGACACGCCCATCACCCTGCGCATGCTGCTGTCGCATACCTCCAGCCTGACCGACAACGCCGGCTACTGGAATGTCGCGCTGGGCGAGGACATCCGCACGCTCGCCAACGACCCCAAGGCATGGGACAGCGCGCATGCGCCCGGCACCTGGTTCCGCTACACCAACCTCAACTTCCCGATGGTCGCCGGCGTCATGGAACGCGCCGGCGGCGAACGTTTCGATCGCCTGATGCAACGCCTGGTGTTGCAGCCGCTGGGGCTGCATGCCTGCTTCAACTGGTCGGGCTGCGATGCCGCGACCATCGCGCGTGGCGTCGTGCTGTATGACGCCGCGGGCAAGCCGCAGAAGGACGACCTGCACGGCAAGGCGCCGGACTGTCCGGTGATCCCTGCGCGCGATGGCGGCTGCGATCTCACGAAATGGGTCGCCGGGCAGAACGGCACGCTGTTCTCGCCGCAGGGCGGCCTGCGCATCTCGGTGATGGACCTGGCGAAAATCGGGCAGTTGTTGTTGAACGACGGGCGCGTTGGCAAGACGCGGTTCCTCACCGCGAAATCGGTACAAGCAATGCTGTCCTCGCACTGGCGCTACGACGGCCATGACGGCGATATCGGCGAAATGGACGAACCGCAGCGCGGCAGTTTCTTCTGCAGTTACGGTTACGCCTCGCAGCAACTCTCACGCGGCGACGGCAAATCCTGTCGCGACGATCTGTTCAGCGACGGCCGCTTGCACGTCGGCCATTCCGGAAATGCCTACGGCCTGCTTTCGGGCGTGTGGATCGATCCCCAGGCCGGCACCGGCGTCGCCTATTTCGCCACCGGTGTCGAGAACGCCGCCAGCGGCGCGCATTCCGCCTTCAGCGCGATCGAGGAGTCGATGGCGACCGGGCACTGACCCGATCGCCACGACGTGGCATCAAGCCGCTTTCGAAGACAGTTGCGGATCGCGCGCCAGCTTCGGCGCGACCATCGGAATGGTCAGCATCGTGCTGGCAACCGCCATCAGCAGCAGGGCGGTGAACGTCTCGTTGGTGATCAGCTGCTTGTCGAGCAGCACGTTGACGAAAATGATCATGATCAGCGCCTTGGTCTGTAGCAGCCAGCCGATGATCGATGTTTCATTGCGCGACCAGCCGAGGAGTTTTCCGGCGATGCGGATGCCCAGCAGCTTGCCGCCGATCGACGCGACCAGCAGCACGCCGGCCGCGATGAAGACCGCAGCGCCGCCAACATCCCATTTGGTGCGCAGGCCGGTGGACAGGAAGAACACCGGCATGAAGGCGAGCAGCACGTAGCGACGGAACTGGTCCATGCTTTCCTGATCGAACCATTCGCCGTCCATCACCGCGCCGGCGAGGAAGGCGCCGACCATGAAATGCAGGCCGGACCAGTCCGCGCCCCATGCGATCGCGACCAGCCAGATGAGCGCGACATACCAGCGATCCCGTTCCTGGAGCGCGCGCATCAGCTTGCGGAACAACACCGTGACCAAGGCGAACGCGATCAGGAATCCGACCTGCTTGCCGACGCGCGTCCAGTCCATGAGGATCATGGCGAGCACGCCCCAGATCGCGATGTCATCGAGGCTGGCGTAGCGGAGCAGGCGCTGGCCCAGCGGTGCGCGCAGGATCTCGAGCTTCTCCATCAGCAGGATCAGGATCGGCAACGCCGTCACCGCGCAGGCCATGCCGATGCCGACGACGAATTGCCAGGACTGCGCCTTCGGGCCGATCCAGCCGGGGAATGCCAGCATTCCGAACGCGGCGACGCCACCGAGGACAAGCGGCGTGCCCAGCGCAAATCCGGCGGAGGTCAGCGATTCACCGCGATGCGTCCACACGCGTTTCAGATCCAACTCGACCCCGGCGATGCAGACGAACAGCATCACCGCCCACCACGCGATGCCGTTGAGCGGCGCGATCACCGCCGGGCTGAACACGTAGGCGTAGTAGTCGGGGAACAGCTTGCCGAGGATGCCCGGCCCGAGCAGGATGCCGGCGATAATCTGCACCACCACCAGCGGCGCGTAGTAATCGGTGCGGCAGACGCGCCAGATCAGATAGGGCACCGTCAGGATGATCCCCATCGCGATCAGGAAGATTTCGGTGGTGTTGGTCGTTGCGTGCAAAGTCGTCCCCTCGTTTTCCCGACCGGCGATCATAAGGGAAGCGCGGACGCACGGGCCACCGCGACGTGCATTGCCCGCATCTGCCAGAATCCGGGCATGAGCACCTCTTCGACCACCGCTTCCGGCGGCATCACCTTCCATCATCCCTTCGCGTTCTGGGCCGGTTGCGCGGCGATCATCGCCGGCGTGCTGATGCACATGCCGATGTTCATGATGGGTCGCGACATGCATTGGCAGATGGTCGGCATGCCGATGGACGCCACGATGATCACCGGCATGGTGCTGATTCCGCTTGGCGTGCTGCTGTCGGGTTACGGACTGATGCCGCGCCTGGCGCAAATGCGTGAAACGCTGCATGGCGGCAAGCGCCATCTTCATTTCCACCTCGCCGACAGCGTCGCGCTCAATCGCGCGCACTGGACGCTGGTGGTCGTGCTGGTGGTCGCGCTGGCGATCGACGTGATGAAGCCGGCCACCCTCGGCTTCGTCATGCCGGGCATGAGCGCCGAATACCAGATCACCAAGCCGACCGCGAGCACGTTGGCGCTGGTCGCATTGATCGGCACCACGGTGGGTTCGATCGTGTGGGGCTGGTTGGCCGATGTCTTCGGTCGCCGTGCCGGCATCCTGCTGTCGGCGCTGATGTTCATCGGCACCGCGATCTGCGGCGCGATGCCGTTGTTCGGCTGGAACCTGGTGATGTGCTTCCTGATGGGCGCATCGGCCGGCGGCCTGCTGCCGATCGCGTTCACCCTGATGGCGGAAACCGTGCCGGCCGCGCATCGTGGCTGGTTGCTGGTCGCACTCGGCGGTGTCGGTACTTCGGCCGGTTACCTGTTGGCGTCGGGCGCCGCCGCGATCCTCGAACCGATGTTCAGCTGGCGCATCCTATGGCTGCTCAACCTGCCGACCGGCATCATCATCCTGTTGCTCAACAACTGGATCCCGGAATCGCCGCGCTTTCTCTCCAACGCCGGACTGGAAGAACAGGCCCGTGCGGTATTACGCCGCTTCGCAGGTCCTGCAGCAGCCGCGGTCGAAGTCGACGATGCACAACATCCGGGCGCACCCGAACTCGACCAGACGCCACCGCCGGCGACATGGCGGCATCTGTTGCGCGGACGCCACGCACAGATCAGCTGGGGCCTGATCGTCTGCGGCATCGCCTGGGGCCTCGCCAATTTCGGTTTCCTGCTGTGGCTGCCAGTTAACCTCACCAAGCTCGGTGTCGATCCGCATGCCGCAAGCAAGTTGCTGGCGAAATCGGCCGTCTACGCGCTGCCCGGCATCGCCGTGGTGGTGTGGCTCTACCACCGCTGGAGCAGTTTCCGTTCACTGGTGCTGTTCATCGCGCTCGCCACGCTGTCATTGCTGGCGTTCGCCGCGATCGGCACCTTCGAGATCCGTTCGCCCGGCGTCACTATCGCCGCGGTCGCCTTGCTGCTGGTCAGCATCAGCGGCGTGGTCGCGATGCTGATCCCCTACGCCACCGAAATCTATCCGGTGCATCTGCGCGGCACCGGCTCCGGCGTGATCGCCGCCAGCTCGAAGGCCGGTGGCGTCCTTGGCGCCGGCCTCGGCGTGTTCGGCCTGTTCGAACACATCACGATGGCCGCAGTCGCCATCGCGGTGGTGATGGCGGCATCCGGCGCGATGCTGCTGCGCCATGGCATCGAAACCCGCGGATCCTCGCTGGAAGACATCCAGGATCAGTTGGCCGAAGCCGACTGATCCACGCGCGCCGGCATCACGGACCGTCGGGAATTTCCGCTTCCACCAGCTGCGCCAGCAGCACCAGCGATTCCTGCCAGCCGAGATAGCACATCTCGGTCGGAATCATTTCCGGGATGCCGCTCTGTTCGATGGAGACATCGGTGCCGCACATCACCGTCTTGAACACGATGGTGGTGCGCATCTCGCCCGGAAGATTGGGATCGTCGAAGGCGTCGGTGTAGACGATCTTCTCGCCCGGGACCAGTTCCTGGTACTGGCCACCGAAATGATGGCTGTTGCCGGTCGAGAAATTGATGAAGCTCATCTTGTAGCGTCCGCCGACGCGGGCATCCATTTCATGCACCTTGCCGGTGAAGCCGTTCGGCGGCAGCCACTTGGCCATCGCGTCGGGATCGAGGAAGGCCTTGTAGATGCGGGCGGCGGGTGCGCGCAGGACGCGATGCAGATTGACGGTTCCGGTAGCCATGTGGTGACTCCTTTGGATTGAATGATGGTGGATCAGTTCATCGGCTTGCGGCAGTTGACCAGCCAGCCCTTGCCGAACTTGTCGGTGAACATGCCGAAGCGATGCGCCCAGAAGGTTTCGGCGATCGGCATCTGCACCGTGCCGCCGGCCGACATGGCCGCGAAGATGCGCTCGGCTTCTTCCGCCGTGTCGGTGACGATGTTGATGGTCGTGCTGCCGGCGGCGTGCGGCGGCGGGCCGTCTGCGCCCATCAGGGTGACTTCGCCGACTTCCACCTGCGAATGCATCACCTTGTCCGCGGAGTCGGGGCCGCACTGCTCGGCCATCGGCGATTCGCCATAGGTGAAGCGCTGCGTCACCTTGCCGCCAAGCGCCTGCGCGTAGAAGTCCATTGCCTCGCGGGCGTTGCCATCGAAATTGAGATACGCGATCAGTTGCATGATTGTTTTCCTTTGGGTGTGGGGGTATCAGGCGTTGACGCCGATCATCCAGCCGATGCCGAATTTGTCGGTCACCATGCCGAACAGCGGCGACCAGAAGGTCTGGCCCAGCGGCATCTGCACCGATCCGCCGGCGGACAGGGCGTCGAAGGCGCGGCGCACGTCGTCTTGGCTGTCCAAGGCCAGCGAGATGCGGAAGCCGGTGTGGTTGGCGGCCTTGTCGGTGTCGCCATCGGAAATCATCAACTGCGCATCGCCGACCTTGAGCGTGGCATGCATCACCTTCGCGTCCCAACCGGTCGGCAGTGGCATCTGCGCCGGCGCCGGGCTCTCGCCGAACGTCATCCGGATCTGCACTTCGGCATCGAGGGCTTGTTGATAGAAACCGATCATTTCATCGGCGCGACCGTTTGCGAACAAATAGGGTTCGAGCTTTTTCATGGCGTTCTCCTGGGTTTTGAATTTGGAACGGGTAAAAGCAATTCGATGTAGCGATGCAGGTGGGCGACGGCATCGGCGGCGACGGCCAGCCCACCCTGCGCCTTGGCGAGCACAAACGCGCCCTGCAGCGCCGTCTGCGTGTACAGCGCGACGCTTTCCGGCGACCACGTCGCCTTCGGTGCATATTTCTTCTTGGCTTCGGCAATATCACGCACCAATGTGTCAGCGTGACCTTCGATGCCGGCGCGGCAGGCCGCGCGCAAGGCGGGATGGCTTTCGTAGGTTTCCTGCACCAGGGTGCCGAGCAGGCAGGTGTACTGCGCGAGCTCGCCTTGCAGCAATTCGCCGCGCAGATCGATATAGGCAAGCACGCGGTCGCGCGGATCGGGCAGCGTGTGATATGAAGATTGCGCGAACAACTGGCCGGTGTACGTGTTCCAGTACTCCACCGCGGCCAAGGCCAAGGCTTCCTTGCTGGCGAAATGATGGAAGAACGCGCCCTTGCTCACGCCGGCGGCGCGACACAGATCGTCCACCGTGGTCGCGGCGTAACCGCGGGTACGGAATTCGCTGAGCGCGGCATCGAGCAGGCGCTGGCGCGAAGAGACGGTGGCTGGAGGTGTCGTGGACATGGATCAATCTGCCAATGACGGAGCGGCATTGATCGCCAGTTGCGCGGCGAATGCACGCTGGTAGGCGGGACGCGCTTCCCCGCGAGCGACGTAAGCAGCGAGACTGGGAAATTCATCGAGGATTCCCGACAGACGCAGCCTGAGCAGCACCGACACCATCATCAGGTCACCGGCACTGAAGTCGCCGTCGAGCCATTCGGAATCGCCGAGATGGGCGGCAAGCTGCTTCAGGCGAACGCGAATGCGATCCGCAACCAACGGCAGGCGCTCGGCGGCCCACGGCTTGTCGCCTTCGTGGATTCGCACGGTCACGAGATCGAGGATCGGCGGCTCGATCGTGTTGACCGCCGCGAACATCCAGGTGATCGCCCGTGCGCGCGCATTGGCGTCTTGGGGAAACAACCCGGGATGGCGTTCGGCGAGATGGAAGACGATCGATCCGGTTTCGAACAGGGCAAGGTCGTCTTCCTCATAGGTCGGGATCTGGCCGAAGGGATGCAGCGCCAAGTGCGCCGGCGCCTTCATCGCCTGGAACGACAGCAGGCGCACGTCGTAGGGCTGGCCGGTTTCCTCCAGCGCCCAGCGCACGCGGGTATCGCGCGCCAGCCCCTTGCCGCCGTCGGGTGACCGTTCGAACGCAGTAATGACGATGCCCATTGCACTGGCTCCCTTGCCGATGGAGTGGACAATACCGACCAGTTGGTATGCTGTCAACCCCCTCGTTCATCGCGCCATTCCCCGTTTCGTCGCACGCCCTCTGGCGCCGGCATTCCCCATCGCTATCCTCGAGCGCAATCCTTCGACCCGCACCGCGAGCCGCGCATGTTCAAGTCCCTGCTCAAGCAACTGTTCTTCGTCCTGCGCATCGCGATCGCCTGGGGCGCGCTGGTGTTGCTGCTGACCGCGCTCTACTCGAGCGTGCCCTGGCTTCGCGAGTTCGAAGCGCCGATGTTGATCTTTGCATTTGGCACGATGGCACTGGTCATCGCCGGTGCGTTCTCGCACCTGCATCGCGTGCGCCTGATCGCCGGCCGCACCGATGGCGACGCCCTCAGCAATCGCCAGCGTCGACAAGTGGAGATTCCGCTGGAAGCCGGCGAGGCCTTCGACCTGCTCGACGCCGCGATCCGCGAATTGCCGGGCATCCAGCAGGTGCAAAGCACGCGCGACAGCCTGCAGGTGAAAGCCAAGGTCGCGCGTCCACATGCGTGGGGCGAGCATCCACTGCAGCGCTGGAATCCGTTGCGCTGGTTCGGCCAGCCGCGCAACCAGTTGCTGGCGACGGTGACGCCAGGCGAGGACAGTGGTCGTGTCACTTTGGTCTGCGAACCGGAAAATCCGACTTGGAGCGACTTGTTCCTGGTCGACGACGGCAGCAACTACGAGAATGCCGAAGCGATCCTGCGCGCGATCACCCGCCGCATCGGCGAACGCCGTCGCAACGAGCGTGCCGATGTCGCCCAGACGTCCGCGCAGAAGGAACTCACCGAAGCGAAGTTGCAGCTGCTGCACGCGCAGGTGGAGCCGCACTTCCTCTACAACACCCTGGCGAGCGCGCAACTGCTCGTCCGCAGCGATCCCGACCGCGCCGAAGCGATGCTTGGCCACCTGATCCAGTACCTGCGCCGCTCCTTGCCGAACGCCGACGACGAGATGTCCACGCTCGGCGCGGAACTGGAACGTGCGCTCGCCTATCTCGAAATCCTTGCCATCCGCATGGGCGATCGCCTCGACGTGCAGATCGACGTGCCGGAAGCGCTGCGCTCGACTCCGCTGCCGGCGATGATGCTGCAGACCCTGGTGGAGAACGCGATCAAGCACGGGCTCGAGCCGCGTACCGGCGGTGGCGTCGTCTGGCTGCGCGCACGCCGCGACGGCGACGGCATCGCGATCACTGTCGCCGACAACGGCGAAGGCTTCACCGGCAAGACCAGTGGCAGCGGCATCGGTTTGAAGAACGTGCGCGAACGCCTGCGCCTGCGCTACGGCTTCGACGCCAACCTGTCGGTGATCGCCAACTTCCCCAGTGGCGTGGCGGCGACGATCACGGTCCCCGCGACCGCAACGACGGAGCGCGCGAACCATGTCTGACCTGCGCACCTGCATCGTCGCCGAAGACGAAACCCTGCTGCGGCATGCGCTGGTCGCCGAACTCAAGCGTGCCTGGCCGGCCTTGCAGATCGTCGCCGAATGCGAAGACGGCGCCAGCGCGGTGGAAGCACTCGCGGAACACATGCCGGACATCGCCTTCCTCGACATCCGCATGCCCGGCCTCAACGGTCTTGAAGTCGCGGCGCTCGCCGCCGATGCCAGCCCGCGTACCCGCATCGTCTTCGTCACCGCCTACGACCAGTACGCCATCGATGCCTTCGAACGCGGCGCGATCGACTATCTGCTGAAGCCGGTGAAACCGGAACGCCTGGACGCGACCGTCGCCCGCCTGCAGGCGCAGGACACGATGCCCGATGCCGCGGCGCTCGCCGCCCTGCTCGACAAGCTCGGCGCGCTGCCGAACGCCGCCGGCGCGATCGAACCCCTGACCTGGATCACCGCCAGCGCGGGACGCGAGACCAAATTGATCCTGGTCGACGACGTCGCCTATTTCCGCGCCGACCACAAATACACCACGGTGGTCACCGCCGATGGCGAAGCGGTATTGCGCACGCCCTTGCGCGAATTGCTGCCACGACTGGATGGCGCCCATTTCAAGCAGATCCATCGCTCCACCATCGTCAACCTGAAGGCCATCGCCGGCATCGCCCGCGACGACAGCGGCCGCGGCACCGTGCGCCTGAAGCAGCGTCCGGAAACACTCGCCGTCAGCCTGCCCTTCATGGCCCTGTTCAAGCACATGTGACCCCGGGAGGAATCGTCATGTCCAAGTTCGTCGCCCTGTTCCAGTTCCTGCTCGCGCTGTCCGGCTGTTCGCAAAGCGGCACCAGCTACAGCCATCGCGTGCAATCGGAGAGCGAAACCCTGTACAGCAAGATCCATGTCCAGGATGGCGTGTCGCGCTTCGAATGCGTCGACAGCAGCAGCGGCCAATGCCAGTACACGCTGTACCCGGATGCCTGCGGCGGTCTCGCCAGCTGCAAGCTGCCGCCGTTGCAGCATTTCGCGATCGCGCGCGGGGAAAGCCGTCAACTCACGGGATTGGTGGACTTCCGGCCCTGCGTGACCACGACCGCGGCCATCCCCGGCGCCGACTGCCAACCCGCGACAACGCCGCACTGAATCGCGGCGTCAGCGCAGTTCCTGCGAGAGATCGAAGCGCTCGATGCGCGCGCCCAGCAGGCGCAGCACGAACGACAGTTCGAACGCGAACACGGCGCCGGCGCAGATCGCCGCCAGCAATCCGCCGACGCCCCAGCCCATCATCCAGCGTCCGAGCAGGAAGGCGAGCCCGCCAACGAGGGCCGCGGGAATCGCGGCCAACACCAGCGTGATCAGGTAACCGAGCATGAAGAACATGCGTTGGCCCATCACTTCGAAACCGCGGTTGTTGCCGTCGCCGCCCAAGGTCCACGCCGGGAAATACAGCATGCCCGCGAACGGCACGCACAACATCAACCCGAACAACGGCGGCGCCATCAATGCCAGGCCGATCGCAGTCGCAACGACCTGTGCCGGCGCCAGCACGTCGTAGCGCGCGGACAGCGCCATTGCGGCGAACAACAGCAGCAACCAGAACGCGAAGCACATCACCGTCGCCGGTGTCGACAATTCGCCCAGCGCGATCTGCCAGCCGCGCAACGGCGCGGCCTTGAGGACATCCAGGCGCTCGAAAGTCCGCCGCAATCCGTTCTGCACCATCATCGGGCCGAGCAGCAGCAGCCAGGCACCAAGCCCGCACACGGACATGCCAATCGCCGCCAACGCGCCACGGCGCGACGGGTCCGCGGCCAGCCAATAACAGGCCGCGATCACCACGACCGCGGCGACCAGCCACGTCCGCAGGCGATACATCGGCCCCATCGCCACCAATCCCTTCCACAGGAAAGCCAACGCGGGTTCGCCGCGCCCCGATAAGCGGAACGGTTCGCTGCGCGGCTTGCTCGGCGCACGCAGGCCCAGGCGACCTTCGCGTTTCGCCGTGGCTTTTTCGGCATGACGACGCGCGTGCACGATCGCTGCGTCCTCGAACGACACCTGCGCGCGCACGACCCAGATGTAGTTCAGCACCAGCAATGCCAGCGCGGGCACCAGGGCGCGCAGGAAGCTCGCGCCATCGGGCGCGAAGATCGGCGCGACCATCCAACGGAACGGGATCAGCAGCCATGACAACGGCGCAGTGGCGACGATGCCGTGGAACCACGACTGCATGCGACCGATGTTGTCGGCGCCGGACGCCACTTCCGGCAACTGAAGCGCACCGCGGATCGGCCACCAGCAGGCGAAGGCGACCACCAGCAGCGCGCAGGTGAGCACGCCGCGACGCAACCACGGGCGTACCCCGAATCCGATGAGGCGCTCGAAGGTGAACGACGTCGCCAGCGAATGCAGCTTCAGGGTCGACATCAGCAACCAGATGCCGGTGGCGTATTGCAGTGGATGGCCGCCGCCGAAACCGACGCCGCGACGCACCAGCAGGCCGATCAGGAACGACGAAAAGAAGATCGCCAGCTGCGAGCGCAACAGGCTGAAATGGATCAGCGACGTGCGCGTCAGCGGCGCCGGGAACAGGAAATCGATTTCGGTTTCGGTGAACGACAACCGCACGCTCTCGCGCGACAGGATCCAGTCGAGGAACACGTACAGCGCCAACGCCAGCGCCGCGAGCGTGGCGATGTCCGCCATCACCGCCGGCGATGCCATCTTCATATTGGCCGGCGCATGCCCGACGCCCATGACCTTGCGGATCATGAAGAAATACAGATAGGCGGCGCCGATCACCGCACCCACCAGGTATTTCGGCTGGCGCAGGCGCAGCACGCGCTGGCGCACGTTGTTGTAGAGCGACGTCGCCTGCAGGTAGACGAAGGCGCCGAACACCGACGTGGACCGGTTGCCCGAAGACATCATGCGTTCACGTGCCCGGTATCGCCGGTGGCGCGGAAGAACACGTCTTCCAGGCTGGCGTCGGCATCGGCGGCGTACAGCGCGCGCACTTGCGCCACCGTGCCGTCGACGACCTTGTTGCCGTCCTTGAGGATCAGGAGATGCGTGCACACCTCTTCGACCAGGTCGAGCAGATGCGAACTGAGGATGATCGCGACGCCCTCGCCGGCGAGCCTGCGCATGGTGTCCTTCATGCGGCGGATGCCATAGGGATCGAGACCGGTCAGCGGCTCGTCGAGGATCACCGCACGCGGCGAATGCAGCAGGCCGCAGGAAATCGCGAGCTTCTGCTTCATCCCACGCGAGAGCTCGGACGGCAACAGCTTGCGCTTGTCGGCCATTTCCAGCTCGTCGAGGATCGGCTGCGCGCGCGCCTGCCAATCGCTGATCCCGTACAGGCGGGCGACGAAATTGAGGTGCTGCTCGACGGTGAGGTGGTCGAACAAACGCGGCTCGTCGGGAATGAAGGCGAGCTGGCGCTTGGCGGCGACCGGATCGGCGGCGATATCGACGCCACCGACATAGGAATGCCCCGTCGTCGCCGGAATGATTCCCGACAGGCAACGCAAGGTGGTGGTCTTGCCGGCGCCATTCGGCCCGACCAGCCCCATCACTTCACCCGCGCCGACCATGAACGAAAGATCGCGGACCGCAGTGAAGTCCCCGTACTGCTTGCTCAGATGCTGGAGTTCGATCATGGGCGGAGTCTAGCTTGGAACCCCTCCCCCGATCACAGTGACGGTTGTCATGCATCGGCTCCACCCGTGGCTGGCGATGCATGCCAGCGATTACACTCGTTTGATCACGCCGGGGGGCCGCATGCCAAGGGGAATCCACAGTCTGTTGTTCGCGCTGCTGCTGTTGCCGGCGCTGTCCACGCGGGCGCAAGTGCAGCTCGAGCATTACCTGAAGAAAGATGGCTACGGGGTTATCAAGATTTCGCCGGATGGCCGCTATTACGCCGCGACCACGCCGTTGGCGGATCGCACCGGCCTCGTGATCCTTCGGCGCGAGGACGGCAAGATCGTCGATGGCGCGGCCGGCGTCGAGAATTCGGTGGTCGATGATTTCTGGTGGGTCAGCGACGACCGCCTGGTGATCGCCATGGCCGAACGGTTGGGCAGCCGCGACCAGCCCTATCGCACCGGCCAGCTGTTTTCGTTGGGCGTGGATGGCAAGCACGTCCGCACTCTCATCGGCCCGAAAGCCCAGGTCGGGCTGGTCGATGTCGTCGACTACAACCCGCAATGGGAATTGGCCGACCTGATCGACACCATCCCCGGCGACCCACGCAACGTGCTGATCTCGGTCACGCAACTCGGACGGGAGCCGCAGACCAACGTCGACAAGATGGATGTCTACACCGGCCACCGCACGCCGGTCGCCACCGCGCCGATTTCCTACGCAACCTTTCTCACCGATGCCGCCGGCCATGTCCGTTTCGCCAGGGGTTCGAAGAACGACAACTACAGCAAGCTCTACTACCGCGCGGACGACAAGGCCGACTGGCGGCTGATCAACGACGAGGCGCAAAGCGGACGGACCGAAGTGCCCATCGGCTTTTCCGCCGACGGCGCCATCGCCTATTTCATCGCCACGCAGCCGCAAGGCCCGGATGCCATCGTCGCCTGGGATACCCGCAGCGGCGAACGCAAGCAGGTCCTGCGTGACGAGTCCGTGGACCCCTACGCCGTGATCCTCGATCGCGACAGGCACACCCTGCTCGGCGCCCAATACATGTCGGATGGCGTCCATACCCGGCTGCTCGACGGCAGCGGCGAAGGCACGCGTCTGTACCGCGCGTTGGAAAAGGCGTTTCCCGGCAGCGCCGTCAATGTCACCTCGTACACGCGCGATGGCATTGCCCTGGTGCAGGTGTGGAACGACCGCTCGCCGGGCGACACGTTCCTGTTCGATCCGCACAAGATGACGGCCGACGGCATCTTTGCACAGCGCGAATGGTTCGATCCGCTCAAGCAAGCGAAGATGCGCGAAATCACCGTTCGCGCCCGCGACGGCTTGACGCTGCACGGGTACCTGACATTGCCCGTCGGCGCAGCGGAGGGCAAGCCATTGCCGATGGTGGTGATGCCGCATGGCGGGCCATACGGCATTTTCGATCGCTGGGCGTTCGACGACGATGCCCAGATGCTGGCCGAAGCCGGCTATGCCGTACTGCAGGTCAATTTCCGCGGCTCCGGCAATTACGGCCGGGCGTTCCAGCAGATCGGTGCGCGCCAGTGGGGCGGCACGATGCAGGACGATCTCACCGACGCCACCCACTGGGCGATCGACCAGCACGTCGCCGACGCATCGCGCATCTGCATCTACGGCGCCAGCTATGGCGGCTATGCGGCGTTGATGGGCGCAGCGAAGGAGCCCGATCTCTATCGTTGCGCGGTGGGCTATGTCGGCGTCTATGACCTCGAGGCGATGCACCGCGAGAAATCGCGCGACTCGGCCTGGCTTCGCAACTGGGAAACGGATTGGGTCGGCATGCGCGACCAACTCGCGGCGCGATCCCCGGTGAACATGGCCGCGAACATCAAGGCCAAGGTCTTCCTTGCCGCCGGCGGCGAAGACAGGACCGCACCGATCGCGCACACCAAGCGCATGGCCAAGGTCCTGCGCGATGCCGGCAAGCCGGTCGAGACCTTGTACTTCGACACCGAAGGCCACGGCTTCTACACCGAAGCGCATCGCCGCGAGTTCTATACCAAGCTGCTCGATTTCCTCGCCGACAACCTCGGTGGCGCGCGGGCGGCGAAGCACTGACGCTACCATCCCAGCCATGAACTATCTCGCGCACACATGGCTGGCGCGCCAATCCGACGACGCCATCCTCGGCGCCCTGCTTGGCGACTTCGTGCTCGGGCAATCGGCGCTGCTGGATTGGCCGGAACCGGTGCGCGCCGAGATCGTTCGCCATCGCCACATCGATCGCTATACCGACACCCATCCTGCCGTTACTGCCGCGCGCGCCAGATTCGGTGAACTGCGCCGTTATGCCGGCATCGTCCTCGATGTGTATTTCGATCATTGCCTGGCGCGCGAATGGTCGCGCTGGAGCGACGTGCCGCTCGACGATTTCACCGCACGCGTCTATCGCGTCCTGCAGGAACGTCGTGATTCGCTACCGCCGCGCCTGCATGCCATCGCCCCGCACATGGCGGAACACGACTGGCTCGGTTCCTATCGCGAGCGCGCCAGCGTGGATCGCGCGGTGCGCGGCATCGCCACCCGGCTTTCGCGCAACGGGGATCGCCTGATCGCCTGCCTGTCGGTGCTGCGGGACAACGAAGCGGACATCGATGCGACGTTCGAGACGTTCTTTCCCGATCTCGTTACGGCTGCGGCGCTGATGCGCGACGCGCCAGCAGATAGATCAGCAATCCACCCAGCGCCGTAGCGGCGCCGACATAGCCGGTCGACGTCCAGCCGTAGCCCGCGGTGATCGCCATGCCGCCCAGCCACGGCCCCAATGCATTCGCCGCGTTGAACGCCGAGTGGTTGGACGCTGCCGCCAATGTCTGCGCACGCCCTGCGACGTCCATCAGATGCGATTGCAGCACCGTCGCCAGTGCGCCCATGGTGCCGACCGCGACCACCACCGGCAGCACCGTCCACGGCGAATGCGCGGCGGAGGGAAACACCAGCAGCAACACGATCGACCACACCAGCACCATGGCCGCGGCGCGGAAACCGTAGCGATCGAACAGCCAGCCGCCGCCGAGCGTGCCGAGGATTCCGCCGATGCCGAATGCCACCAAACCGACCGGCACGAAGCTCTTGGGCATGCCAGTGACCTGCACCAATGTCGGCGAGAGATAGCTGAAGACGCAGAACATGCCGGCGAAACCGATCGCACCAATGCCCAGCGTCAACCACACCGGCGCGCGATTGAAATCGCGCAGCTCGGCCAGCGCATCCGTGCGCGGCGCGCCCATGCCCGGCGGCAACACGCGCGCCGTCATCAGCACGGTAGCGATCGCGATGATGCTGACCAGACCGAAGGCATAGCGCCAGCTCAGCAACTGCCCCAGCCACGTCGCCAGCGGATTGCCGATCAACAATGCCACCGAGAGGCCAAGCATCACCCGCCCGACGGCAGCGCCACGCTGAGATGGCGGACTGATGTGCGCCGCCACCAACGCCGCCACGCCGAAATAAGCACCGTGCGGCAATCCGGCGATGAAACGGAACAGCAGCATCGCGTGGTAGCTCGGCGACAACGCGCTGGCGAGGTTGCCGAATGCGTAGAAGCCCATCAGCAGCAACAGCAAGGTGCGTCGACGCAGACGCGCACCAAGAATGGCGAGCACCGGTGCGCCGACCACCACACCCAATGCATAGGCGCTGACGACATGCCCGACCTGCGGTTCGGTCACGCCGAAACCGCGCGCGATCTCGCTGATCAGGCCCATCACCACGAACTCGCTGGTGCCAATGGCAAAACCGCCCATCGCCAGCGCGAACAGCACCCACGATACTTCGCGTGGGGAGAGGGGGGCGTGGGGTGCGGTGCCGGGTGCGGATTGGACGGCGGTCATCTGCTTATTGTGCACTGCAATATCCTGCGGCGGCCGTGAATACGATCACAGCAGCCTCTTCCTTGCCGGTTGGCAACTTATTACAACCCCAAGGACTTTCAGATGAACGCTAAGTCGGAATATATATATTTCGACGCGCGTGCATTTTTAGGATTTCATACTCCCCCCAGCAACATGCACAATCACAGTTAGGCCTGGAAATCCGTAATTAGCAGAAGATGCCTCGCCATCGCCATCGCCACCGGTGGTGCGAGCTGCCACCGCAATTCCCCTAAGGGGATCCTTTCCTGCATCCGCCTCCTTCAATGCCATCAACTCGGCCCAGGGAAGCCAAGTTGCATCACGATCGTCCCTATCGTCGCCTTCAAACTGGGCTCCATATCGAGCAATGACATAGAGTTCAGGCACCGCTTCTGAACACGCGACTTGCAGGCCAAGCGCAGCCGCAACCTCGCGGGATGACTTCCCGCCAATCCACGCGCTTACGCGAGCAACCCAATCCGCGGCTTTAGCCAAATTCTTACGTCGACTCTCACGTTCAGAAAGAGAGCGACCATACACGTCGTGCCATTTGAGCTGGAAAAGGGCGAGACTCCCCGTGCTTCTATCACACACTACCGCATCGATGTCCGTGAGATGCGATCCATCCTCTCGTTTGACTTTATATCCGTGAGAAGGAACGAGAAATCTTTCTTCAGAGAAAAGTTTTCTGAGGTCTGCCCTAAATATCCCTTCCCGCAGATCCACTCCCCGGTCCCAATCACCCCGATAAGCAGTTCGAAGGTATCGAAACAATGAGTAATAAGGATTAAGCAATGCACCAAAAGATGACAGTAAAAGGAAATCCGACCCAATCCCTATGTAATAACAAGTCGGAATCTCAAAGGAATCCCGCCACCCCACAAGATCGCCTGAATGCAACGTAAGAGTCCGCATTATTGAAGCGACGCTTTCCGAATTGTGGCCCGATTCACCCCAGATATCTGCTACGTCTTCCTTCCTGACTGGCACCGTGATGATGTCTCGCAAGGAAATCTCAGGGTGCTTTTCACACAACAGGAAGGAAAAATCTGCGTGCATTAGGATTCTTCCAAGGGCATCCTCGCACGCAATTTTCCAATCCAAAAAAGGGCGTCCTCCAAGAATAAAGGTATCCGGAAAAGCTTCCCCCTCAAGGAAATAACGGGAATATCGCTTGGCTCGCCTGCGATACTCCCCAACAATCTCCCAATCATTGTCGTATCTGATGAGATAGGCTTCATCCTTTTGGACGTACTCGCGCATCCGATTTATAAGGGTGTTCGGGACACCGATATCAGCTCGTTCCACCTGGGAAAGCCGCAAAGCCCGAGAGATGCCCCTGGCCCTACGTTCACGAGCATCAGATTGAACATAGATATCCACACGAGCAAGAGCTACTTCCGTTCGGGCTAGCCCATACCGCTCCAATCTCACAAGCCGCAACAAATCCACCAACTTCCCGCAGGTGACGAGATAGCTATAAAAATATGTAGCGAGATGTTCTCCGGAGCTATGCCATGGCACCCCTTCGCCCGCCTCCTCAACAAGAGGCAAAACGGGCTGCAATGCTGCAGCAGCACCACAACGCGCGAAGTAGTTATTGGTGCGCTGATCAGCACTCAAAGGGGCGTCGGTGAGTTCAAGTATTGAAATATAGTCAAGTGTGCGAACTATCTCGATAACCGCAATTTTCTCTTGACCACGAAACAAGCTCTTGATTCTCTCCTGAAGTTCAGTGAGCTTAGAAGATATGGCGGCTTCAGCATTTGACTTGGACATATGCTACAAAGGCGCAAAGATCACACAGAAGGCATGCCATCGAAGCATGCACCATAAATAGCCGTGAATCCCAACAATTTTTCTTTACCCAATTACTTAAACCTTTAAAAAGGTTCCTCCAGAACTTAACCCCACTCATTACGCCTATAGAACGGGGCACCTGTGATGAATTCACCAGGTACATCGTGAGTTTTATATAGGCATTCATGCAGCCCGAGTGTCTTGATTCGTTCCGCGACTTGTTGGAGCGCGGTGGCATCGTTCAAACCAAGCGGGGCCAAATCTTTTGCGGAAACATTTGGGACCTTGTGCAAGAACCATGTAAGGAGCATTTCCCTATAGTCCGTGGCGCCCGCTTTGAAATGGCTCAGATATTGTGAGGCAAGTATCACTCCAACACCAAATTCTCGCCCCTGAAGCAACACTTTTCGCAAGACATCAAATTCGTACTGCATGATGTTGTCTGCTTCGTCGACCAGTAGCATGGAGTCCACAACCCGCATGTTTCTATCTTTTCCGAGGAACGGGCGTTTCTGGATTTTCAACATTTGCTCATAAAAAACGTTCAACATGATCGCGACGAGCATATTTTTCGTCCGGTCATCCTGACCAAGGTCGTTCAAGGCAATGACAACCACACCCTTAAGAAATTCGTGTGGGCGCTGAATTTCCGTAGGGCTCTCCGCGAACAGTTCCATGTCAACGATATCGCCAAGGATGCTTGTTACCGTATCTGCACCACCCTTCATTGAGGCAACATAATTCCGATGAACGTCATAGATCGTCGGGTATGTTCCTTCTCCACAGTTCTTATAGGCGTCCTTAATGGCGACCTTGAGTTTTTCGCGCTGCACTGCGCCGATCCCAGAATAGATCTTGTCTAGAACATCAGCAAAGAAGCGGTAGCGTTCAAGCCATGGATTGATAGCTTGGGACGAAGCAGAAAGATCGAACAAATTCAAAGGTAAATGCTGCGGCCTGATGACACGCGCACCCGTAGCCTGCACGAAATCCTCGCTACTGTAGTCCTTCTTGTAATCGAAGATCAGCACGTTGGGCTTGACGCCCCTGTTGCCAGACTCACCATTTGCAATCTGGAAGACCAAGGACTTCAGTAATTGCGTCTTTCCTGTTCCAAGATCTCCGACAACACCCATGTTCATTTGATTGAGTGCAGTATCGCCAAGGTTGAGGCGGCGTATCTGGGGACGAAACCCATCGATAGTTTCACCGATTCTTAGTTCGAGACCAGTTTGGTCGGAACCATCCGCAGCCCTGGCATCGTCGGAGGCAATCGCAGGCCCTGACGCATTCTCTCCCTGACCATCGCTCTCTATCTCGTCATTTGGTTGCTCTGGCCCAGAATTCAATTCCGTAGGCTCTTGGACGTTTTGCGCATCCGTCACGATCGCACCTTCGTAGCCCCCAATCTCTTCTGGGCTCTCGATAATTGGCGGCGCCACTTCCAATTCATCGCGCTCGGGAAATGCTCCCGCCAGCGCCACCCCTTGATGGGCTATCGATGGCAAGAGAGCCCAGTCCCCCATGCTGGACTTCATTGATCTATAAAAATCATCGCTCTTGCCGCGTGCTATCACGCTTGCATCAGCTTGCGATAGCTCAATGGTTTCCATGAAGCCGTCGCTATCCACGTCTCGTGGCCCACTGGAGGTCGAACCATCGATCACGATGAGGCGCCCACGTTCGTCGACTTCCATGGATAAGTCGGAAGTCAGAAGTGCCTCCATGACACGGGACTGCAACCCGGACCATTCACCAGCGCGTCCGCTCTCCGCCAAACGTTGGCTATATACGCGAAAGCCATATCCAATCATGGAGGACATGAGATTCTGGTATGCCAACTTCCAAAGCAGCATTTCCGGTTCATCGGAAAAAGTTTGCCGCAAGGCCTGCAGCAGTGTGGAGAGGGATTTTGCCTGAGCCAATGCATCCTGCCGTTGGGCAGCCGTCATTTGCGCGTCGCCGCTACGATTCTTGACTTCGATTGGCGTCAATTTACATTTAACAGAAGAATCGCTCACCACCAACCCAACCACGATTAAATCCGGGCGGTGCAATGTCGGCTTCTTGATCGCTTTGGACAGATCGTCCAAATAACGCTGGAAGGGATCAACGGGAATGACTAAGGTGATTTGATGTTCGCCATCATCTTTTTCGATCCACGGTGACAACAGGCCATCGCTCTCACCTTGCATCCTGAAGCTATCCTGCAATAGTCGAGTAGCAACGAACAGGCCAAGATCGCCGGTTGCTCCTGAGTTACCTGCCGACAAGCCGCGGACAGTGGGAATCCCACGGCGGGCGACCTCTTGGACTATCCCGGAGAGCTCCGCCTGCGGAAGACTCTCACAACCCGGAAGCTTCTTTAGAACAGCCTGCATCGTTTCGACATCCAATTCATCGATGCTCGACAATAGGTAATAACCATTGCTATCACCAGATCGCCCGGAGTAAGACGGAAGTTCGTAATCCCACAAGTAAGCTCCTTCGAGCCAACTACCAAGGAAGCAAGCCGGGTCGACGGCAGAAGAGGAAACTGCAACAAACTCGGCGCTGCCTAATGATTTCTTGATGGCATTGATGCTAGGCGCGAACACATATCCAACGCGCCCGATGCCCCCCCCTTCAAGCAGGGATATTGCCTTCGCGGTATTGTCGGCAAGCCCATCGCCGGAAATGCTTGCCGGCCCGGAAACGCGAGACTCAATCAAGAATTTTCCGCCACCCGTTTGCTGTTGCTCTCTGATGCGAGTTCGCACCAACCCGCCGATTCCAAGGGGCGAAAAGAGTTTCGTTGGACGTGCAGATGCGTTGGAAGTTTCAAGCTGTGCGATGATGGCGAGGTCCTGCGATCCACTTGACTCACCTACTGAATACCATTGCAATGCATTTGATGTGTCTTCTGCAAGATTCGAAATCTCAGCATCGTCAGGGCGAACGTTCTCGCCACGCTCATCGAATACATGCACTTCGCTTGCACCCATAGCAAGCGCGTTACGACGCTCGTTAGCGTCCCCGGAAAAATTCCTCCTCCCCCAAGACAAGATTCCCTTATTACAGGCATTGTTCTGCCCTGCGGCGCTACTGACGAGAACTCCTAGGGCTGGCTTGGCCACCAACATTTCGCAAACGTCATCCAAGGCCCGATGAACCTGCGATTCACTGAAACCACTGGAAATACCTCCTATCAACAGACCCATTTCCCTATCTAGGGGCGCCATGCTTCCCGCGCTAGGCAACCGATCGAGACGAGTTGTATTCCACAATATGCCCCAATAATCCGAATTAGATTCAACGGAAAAATAGACAACATCCTCAGTGCCGCCAATTGCATCACGCAAAGGAAGGACGATAGTGTCCGGTACGCAATCAGGATCCATGATGCTGGCGGCAGGACAAGGCAATTTTCTGGATGCCAAATACATTGAGCGTTGCGCAAGGCACTGCCAGGCGAAACGAATAGGATGAAGAGGCGATACCAGAATGGCATTGGGGGCTTGCTCCAAAGTCGTACCGCCGTTCTCCAATCCCATGACTAGGCCAATGTCGCACCAACAAGCTTCTAGTGGTGACGAAGACAACCAGTCGAGATAAGAACGAATGTACGAGTTGACCGCTGATTCGAAGTCCGCGTCCGTAGCTAACAACTCACCGAGGTTCGCCGACTCGACCAAGTCATTACCGTCCTTTCCACGCACCTTTGCCGCAATCAATCTCCTAGCTTCGATAAATGCACTGGAGGGCTGCATTTCCTCCGGCCTCGGCCGGGGGTCGTTCAAGAAGCGGGCTGCTGAAAAAATCGTATCTTCGGGAGATGACCAATCCCTACGGCGCCATTCGGATGCGTAGTCAGGGGCTAGTGCGAATGGGTAATAAGAACGCGCTACACGCTCGCCATCTAGCATCCAGCCCTGCAGTTGCGAACTTCGTGCTTGAACCTCTGCCCTAACTGAACCCGGTATGCGCCCCCCGTCTCGACGGGAGTTTCGCGCCAGATGATATTCAAAATAGCTGTTGCACTCGTCTACCGTGGATTCATCGGCCAATACACAAATACGAAAACTTTCCTTCCGATCTTCTTCTGGCCTTTTTATGTCGAACTCGTAATAGCACTCCCCCCTTGCTTCCACTTCGACTCCATATTCATCGTCGGCAACGCGCCCGATCCCCGCTGAATCGATAGCTTCATCATCACTCGTGCCTTGGGCTTCATCGGAAAGCAGCTCAACACCAGGGCGGGCATAGATGTCTAGGTAATGGCGGCCAGTACCCGACATTTCCAACGTGGTTTCTATGGGCTTCTTTGGAACCAACTTCGGTAGCTTGCCTTTCGTAGCCGTGCGCGAACAAACGATGAGTCCCGGCTGCCAGGATCCTAGGGATACCAGCTTTACCGTGGATTTACCGACATCCAGACCCACGACCTCGGCGGTGTATTTCACAGGGGTCTTATGCAATGGGATCGTGGCGTCTTCGAACTCAACCACGTCCTTCGCGCTGAACCTCCACTCCATTCGCTTGGAGGCCCCGCCTGGGGCTTCGCGGACAACGCGAACTTCCACCGACTCAAGCTCTTCCGGCAATTGCAGGGATAAACGCAATCGTGCTACGTCGCGAACAACCGGGGCAAACCCTTTCGTCTGAAAAGCAAGTGCATTGATGCACGATATTTCGATTCCTGCGGAAGACGCCGCATCCTCTTCCAAAAGTGTTTCCCACCGCCCAATCGTTAACGCCCTCCACCATTCGGGGGCAGGATCGATCTCGTCCGGCATATAGAAAAATGGCATCGAGCGTTTTAGCGCTGTCACTACGCTGCATTTGCGGCGTATGTGCTGGAAAAATGCATCGAGGTTAGCGGCGTCTTCGCCGGCCTTTTCCTTCAGCTGCTCAAGGCCTTGGCTCTCGAATCTCTCAGCCAAGGCACCGAGCACCGTCGACTTCCTTTCGGAATCGATTTGGCCGTCATCTGAGGGAGGGAAGCCTGCCGCAAGGCTGACTCGCTCATCCAAAGACAAGCCGGTATCACGCAGCTCCCACAATCGCTCGAGGATCTTCCATGATCCGATCCTGCCCACTTCATGTTGGTTAGCCGCATCAGCCGCGATGATCGCTCTCTGGACGAGCCATTTCGCTTGCTCCCGTTGAGGTAGCGGATCCTTATCGCCAAGCCCTAGTTCGACCATTTCCTGAATGAACGGGTCGTTCCACCAAGTCGATATTGCGGCGCTGCCTTCGTTAGCCGCCGACGCTACTCCAAATGCCTTGCGCGTGGATTCATGCGTATCACTCACCTGCCCACCAGGGGCCACGAGAGTTAGAAACGCGCCGCAATCCGGAGCATTGCGAATGCTCGCGAAATCATGGAAGGAGCTCAACCCTGACTTGTTGACTTGCGCAACTCTTGCACCTTGGGGCACTTCCTCGACCTGAAGCACAACTGGATACGAAATTTCTGCGCCATCCGCGGTCTTAGCAGTCAACAGACGGCCATCGCCGGCCAAAGCATCGAACACCTCTTCGAGCAACATTGCTGGCGGGGCGCAAAAAACAGCACGACACTCACGGTTCTCTCCTGTCAGGGAGAGGATTTCCGTGGACATTCGCCTCTCGATCCATGAAGCCATTTCATCTGCAAGCTTGCTCAAGATGCCACCACTCTTAGATTACAAAAGGAGGAACCAACAACATGCCGCTCTCGGCATCCGGACTATCCAGAACGAGGCCAAGCATGCGGAGTTGGCGCCCCAAGTCACTGTCATTCAACCCATGAAGGTCGAATTCGATGCCATACGACGCCAAATGCATTGCAAGCCGTTGCACGGAGCGTGGGCCGCTCACCTCATGCAAGCAACAATGAGTCATTGCCAAAACAGATGCTGGGCCAAGCGCAAGCACCCAAGGTGCGTTCCGGGCTTCGCCACGCTTTCTTAGGAAATAACCTTGGTCATACCCCCGCAACGCGGCGTCCAATGTCTGTCGCTGGCCCAATGTGTATTGGGAAAATTCCATCAAGTTCGCGCCGATACCCTTTTTACAGGTGATGGTGCGGATCTCGCGATCCTGCAGCGAGTAAAACGAATTCATAATTCCGGAACTAGCCAATCCCGTCCGCTCATTCTTAACTGTAGAGAGGAAAGATTGGATGCCTGAGACAGAATCCATGTCCCCTAATGGTGCCCCAAGCTCCTCCAGCGCCCAAAGGACGCGATTCAGGCCAAGGCGGGCGGAAAGATATTTAGAGGCGTAATCCCTCAACATGGGGACGGAAGGATGCCCAAAGGAAAGCATCCTCCTCTTTACATCCAAAATTCCTGTTACCACGTCGTCCGACGCTGGAATGACGGCCTCTTCATCATCGATTAGCTTGCTTACGGCTGCCCATAGTCGGTCGTTGACATCGCAAAGCCACAACACGTGGCTAACGACACCGATACGAAGCACGGACTCGAGCAAGCTAACCCATTGACGACGCGTCATTGCAGGCTTTGCAGCAATCATCCCCCCCAAGTCCACCACGAACTGCTTCGCAGGGTATTGGATCCGTGCTCGATCAACATCTGGAAACATCTTCAGCGGGAGTAGTTCCGTTCCCCCCCAAGAACTAGATCCAGCAACGCGGTGCAACTCGAACTCGCCTTGTAGCCACCGCGCCCATACATCATCGTCCGATGCCACGCCCAATGCAGCATGGAGGCGATGCCACATGTCAGTTGCTCCACTATCCGAAGATGCCCCCATCTGGATGATGCGCTTTACCAGCTGCCCCGGATTCCATGGATTGCCACTTAGACGAGCGGCGCCGGAATAGAGGGCCGTGTCCGGAATCACGGGGGACAAGGACATGAATCGTTTGGATGATTGTTGCGATACCTTCGGGCTTTGGACAAGCCGATCCAATACAGTGCGCCAAGTCTCGGGCTCTATCCTTCCATCGGAAGCGTTTTTTTTGCTCGCCTTGTCCGCGGCTTTCCCTAAGTCATCCCCAAGCCCCTTTACTTGATTTTCAGTAATGCCATCGAAGCCAGACGCACGATATAGCGAAGCCAGGATCACTTCGCCCGTTGAAAACTCCGGGGCTGGATTGATGCTAAAGACTGATTCCTTGAAGATACTGTGGGATTTCTTCCAAGGGTCACCGATGAATTCACTCACTGACATTAGGAATGTTCCTTGCGAATCTGGAATTCCCCGAAATTTTGGATGACCACGTCATTCCTGATGCCAAGGCGTATCTCGGCGTCTTCCAAACCATCCTCGTCGCGGACGACGGAGCCGGCCAATTTGGCTCGAGTTGTATCCAGTAGTGCAACGACTGATCTTGGCAGCGATGCAGGCACCATTCCATTACGCAAGGACTTCGTTGCCTTGAAAAGTTCATAGGTCAAGGCGACAGGCGCCGTTGAGCCATTGCCCACGCTCAGGAAACGAATTGGCGACTTAGGTCTGGCCCCCTCGGGGGCCAGAGGCACGGACCGAACTCTTTGCTTGTCCGTCGTCAACATTGCCCTTCGTTCTGGCGGCGGCAAAGGCTCGCCAAACGTGGTGTTCAAGCTGACGATGAAGCGACCGTCCTTGCCATTAAGTAGCCACTCCACTTGCTGGATAGCTGATTGGAGCGCTAGCGTGCTTCCACTGAGTACTTGGTTGAATTCAGTTAGAACGTCCGAGTCCTTGGTCACCCCTCCCCTAACTCCAATCGAGCGTCTGGCTATTCGACACGCTATAAGCCTGAGGAAAGCTTGCACACGCTCTGCCACCGCGGGCTTGCGCCGACGCACCGACTCCTCCGAAAGCATGAGGTCGGCTTCTTCAAGCGACTTCAATAGCTCGATCTCTATATCCGACAAGCATTGGAAACGCTGCAGGTAGATGCGAGCCTCCTTGATGGATCGACTGAAGCGGCGGTCCACATCCTTGAATTCGATGGAGGTGCTCCCACTTACCGACACCTTCAGGGTCGGGCTCGCGAATGCTGGATCAAGGTAGGCACCCATCGCCTTCAACTGGACCCGAAGCGTTGTTGTCGAATCTTTGCGCCTGTCCAAGGCAAGGAATTGTTGTAAGCCAGCTAATACCGGATGGCTTTCTAGTTTCAGTTCCTTTAGGTCATTCCTAAGTGGAGCGGCCTTTTCGACAGGCCAGGCCCCAAACAATGCATGTTGGTATTGCGCGGCCATCAACTTGAACAAACCGCGAATTCGCTTTGTTTCGGCCTTGTTAGGATCGCGCTCTTTGGGCGAAAGCATCGAGGCCGCCCAACTACAGGGTTTATAGCTCTCGATTCCCGATGCCTCAGTGGTGCCCGCCAATAGGTAGGCCGTCAGAGAAAACAGGTCACGGAAGTTCCATCTTTTCCCGCTCGCCAATTCAAACCAGCGAAGCATCTGGATGAATGAAGCCTTGTGGGGATCTCCGGATAGGAATTTCCGATTCGTGCAAAAGGGGCAAAACTTCCCTGCTGCGCAGCTCCCAAAGGCAGGCCACTGGTCTTCGCGCGTGGCAACCTCGAGGATCTGCAATGCTGCTGCCGATTCAGTGCCATTCGCCTCTTCGACTAGTGATTCAACATCCATTGGCCATATGGCAAAACCTGGATAGGAATCCAAGGGCCAACAATCCATGCCCTTCGACGCTTGTGAAACGGATTGCACTATCTGCTTAACGAGATCACCGACCCCTGACTCACCACGCTCCGTGGAAAGTATGAGGGCATCGTCCAAAACGCCTCGGTTCACGCAAGCCAAATAGACGCGTCCTTCATGCCCGCTCAGAAGCGTGCGCATGTCCTTGCATAAAAGCTCCGCAGGCGTGGTGTTTTCGCCGCGTTCGCTTTCAGAGCCATCCTGGACGATGGCGATAGTCGCTACCCCGCTCGACGAGGGGTATTCGACCTTGCTTGTTTCTACTAGCCTACCGGGAGCGCCGTTTTTCCCCGAATAAATGTTGGCAAACTCATCCAACAAGGCCCCTTCCAGCTGCATGGCGGAGTCAAGCTCGCGGATCGTGTATTCAATGGCTTCGGTTTTCCCGTTACCTGGCCCACCCACAAGGAATATGGCCGTTGGAGTCCCTTTTGTGCCGGTAGCAATATCCCGAGCCCATCTCGCCAACCGTTGGAGCAAACCAGTCGTGATGACATCACCGGAAGGACGACCACTCCCTCCGTAGAAGAGTTTTTTGACCCCACCAGCCTTGTCCCCAGACCAATCGAGCAGCTCTTCAGGAAACTTACTCATTCGCCCCCCCGCGATAAATGTTTACTAACGTCCAGCCATTGCAACGGTTTTTTTGATGAGCGTCTTCCGACCTATGGTCGACTTCGCGTTGCCTTCGACATAGCGCAAGGATTTCATCACGCCAATACCGATTGCCCGCGCCAGCAAAGGGGGGACGGCATTTCCAACCTGAGTGTAGCGCGGGCATTCGACTTTGCGACGGCTTCCGCCTGTAGTGTATTTGCCTTGGAAAACGAACCAGTCCGGGAACGATTGGAGCCTCGCGCATTCACGCACGGTGAGAATGCGCGGATCACAGTAATGCAAGATATCGTCTGGCAACGTCGTCAAGGTCGGAGCGGGAAGCGAAGGCGCCATTGGCACTGTCCGGTGCTTCAACATTCCTAAGCGCTTCCGGTCCTCCTCACTCAAGTTCACGCCACGCTTGCAGCTCTTGAGTATTTCCTTGAACCTCGCCTCGACTTCTTCCTTGTGGTGCGCGATGCGCATGCTGTCCATTCGTTCGGGCGCGGTACCTTGGTTCATTAGCCGTTGGTAAGTCGATCCAGATGGCCCCTTGTATTCCAGCTGCACATACCCACGGCGTGCGCCAAACCCCGTGTACTCAATCGTCTGGCTGCGCCTAGCTCCCACGACTAAATCTGAGATAGCCTTCTCCGCGGACACAGGCGAACCCTCCCCATATATCGAAAGCTGGCTCGCACCCTCTTGCAGGATTTCATTGAAAATACCCGCGTACCCAGTTGGCATCGCCTTGGCGAGTTCTGCATGTATGCCGACTACGACCAAGCGAGCCCTGCGTTGCGGAACGCCATAGTTAGATGCATCGAGGATCATTTCGCCCACGGAGTAACCCAGCTCGCTTAATGCTTCGTTTAGCTTGTCGTAGTACGTAACCCCCGCCTTGGCCGTTTTCGTACCCCGTCTGGTGTGTGCGACGTTCATGCCCGGCACGTTCTCGAGAACCAAGAACTTGGGACGGATGATCTCCACGAACGACACGTAACGCTGGAACATTTTGTTCCTGGGGTCGGAACTGTTGCGCTTTCCTGCGAAGGAAAACCCTTGGCAGGGAGGGCCTCCCGCGATGAGGTCCACTTTCCCGCGCAGCTTCCTCAATTCATCGCCATGGCGCCCCAAGACATCATCGATGGAATGGGCACGCTGCTCGAGCCATTTGGGCCACTGGAACGGATAACGAGCCCCTTCTGCAAGAAAATTTGCCCTGAAGGTTTCGAACGCATCCGTCGCGCGCTCAATGGCGAAAAGTCCCTTCCATCCAGCGCCACTCAGCCCAAGGGACAATCCCCCGCAACCCGAAAAAAGATCAATGAACGTCGGCTGGTCAGGAATGACGGGATTATCCATATGGGCGCTCTGAAGGGTCCTACCCAGCACTCCAGAGTTGCAATGGCGCCTTTCACACCCATGCCATCCCGGAGTGGCAACGGGATCGGCTACCAGGTTACCAGCCCCCTGGGTGGATAGGGAAGCGGCGGCGGACAAAACCGAACGACCTGTCAGTTTTTCAAGTTTCGCTTTGAGTTCAGGAAGGCAAGAAGCTTTCCAATGACCTTTTCCCGCGACTTTGCCGTTGCAAGGGAACATTCCCAAACCGTGATCACACCCCAGCCCTGACGCCGAAGAAGTCGAGTATTGCGGTGGTCGCGCGCTTTGTTCGCCGCGAATTTCTCGCGCCAGAAATCGCTGTTTTGTTTGGGGATCCTTCCTTTTTGGCAGGAGTGACTGTGCCAGTAACACCCGTGCACGAAGATTACGGTTCGAAGGGCTGGAAAGACGAGGTCTGGCTTCCCTGGCAAGCTCGTCCCATGGAGTCGATACCTGAACCCGGCAGCCCATAATGCTTTCCGCACGATCATTTCCGGCTTCGTGTCCTGAGACCTGATCAAGGACATCCGGATACTTCTTTCCGCGGGAGTGAGCGTATCGGCCATGCGCAGCGTTCATTGTCTACCTTAGACCGCGACCCCGGGGTGGAGATAGTCCTAGCATCTGGTCTTACTGAATGAGACGTTTGACGATCAAGTGCAACTGTCTCTGCCATTTCAGCGAAAAAATATCCTGCCGATCATGCACCGAGACGGCCGGTTTAAATGAAATTAATAAAAAAGCGGCCTTTCGGCCGCTTTTGCATTACCCATCTGACGAAAAATCACACCCCGATCGGATTCGGCTTGTCCGCGTCGATCCCGAACAGCTTGATCGCCTTCTCGACATCCTTGGCCGTCAGCTTGCCTTCCTCGGCCAGCGCGCACACCGCCGCGTGGGCGACGTGGCTGCGATCGACCTCGAAGTGGCGACGCAGGTTGGCGCGGGTATCGCTGCGACCGAAGCCATCGGTGCCGAGCACGACGTAACGCGTCGGCACGAACTCGCGGACTTGGTTGGCGAAGGTGCGCACGTAGTCAGTGGCGGCGATCGCCGGGCCATCGCGACCCGTGAGCAACTGCGTCACGTAGGGCACGCGCTTGTCCTTCGCCGCCGGATGCAGGCGGTTGTGGCGGATCGCGTCTTCGCCATCGCGCGCGAGTTCGGTGAAGCTCGGGCAGCTCCAGATGTCGGCGTCGACGTTGAATTCCTTCTTCAGCAATTCCGCCGCCGCGATCACTTCGCGCAGGATGGTGCCGCTGCCCATCAGCTGCACGCGCAGGCCGCCCTTCTTCGACTTGTCGCCCTCGCGCAGCAGGTACATGCCCTTGATGATGCCTTCCGCGCTGCCTTCCGGCATGTCCGGATGCGCGTAGTTCTCGTTCATCAGGGTGATGTAGTAGTACTCGTCGTGCTGCTCGGCGAGCATGCGCTGCATGCCGTGCTGGACGATCGTCACCACTTCGTAGCCGAAGGTCGGATCGTAGCTGCGGCAGTTGGGAATGAAGCTGGTCTGGATGTGGCTCTGGCCGTCCTCGTGCTGCAGGCCTTCGCCGTTCAGCGTGGTGCGTCCGGCGGTGCCGCCGAGCAGGAAGCCGCGCGCACGCATGTCCGCCGCCTGCCACGCCGCATCGCCGATGCGCTGGAAGCCGAACATCGAGTAATAGATGTAGAACGGCAGCATCTGCAAATCATTGGTGCTGTAGCTGGTCGCCGCCGCCATCCACGACGCGAACGCGCCGGCTTCGGTGATGCCTTCTTCCAGCACCTGCCCGGCCGCGTCCTCGCGATAGAACATCAGCTGGTCGGCGTCGACCGGCTTGTACTTCTGTCCCTGCGGCGCGTAGATGCCGATCTGGCGGAACATGCCTTCCATGCCGAAGGTGCGCGCCTCGTCGGCGACGATCGGCACGCAGCGCGGGCCGACCTGCTTGTCGCGCAGGACGATGTTGAGCGCCTGCACGAAGGCCATCGTGGTGCTGATCTCGCGCTCGCCGGTCGACTTCAACAGGCGCTCGAACGTCTCGAGCTTCGGCACTTCCAGCGAGGTGCTGGCCTTGCGGCGACGCTGCGGCAGGAAGCCACCGAGCGCGTTGCGGCGTTCCAGCATGTACTGGACTTCCGGCGAATCCTTGCCCGGGTTGAGGAACGGCACCTTGCCGTCCTTGAACAGTTCGTCCGGCAGGTCCTTCTCGAGCTTGAAGCGGTCGCGGAATTCCAGCACCGACTCGTTGTCGAGCTTCTTGGTCTGGTGGGTCGGGTTCAGTGCTTCACCCGCACCACCCATGCCGTAACCCTTCACCGTCTTGGCGAGGATCACCGTCGGCACGCCTTCGGTCTTCATCGCCGCGTCGTAGGCCGCGTAGACCTTGTGCGGATCGTGGCCACCGCGGTTGAGGTGCCAGATGTCCTCGTCGCTCATGTTGGCGACCAGCTTGGCCGTCTCCGGATACTTGCCGAAGAAATGCTCGCGCGTGTAGGCGCCGCCGAAGGCCTTGCAGTTCTGGTATTCGCCGTCCAGCGTTTCCATCATCAGCTTCTTGAGCACGCCGTCCTGGTCCTGCGCAAGGAGCGGATCCCAGTAGCTGCCCCAGACCACCTTCAGCACGTTCCAGCCGGCGCCGCGGAAGTTGCCTTCCAGTTCCTGGATGATCTTGCCGTTGCCGCGCACCGGGCCGTCGAGGCGCTGCAGGTTGCAGTTGATGACGAAGACCAGGTTGTCGAGGCCTTCGCGGCCGGCGACGGATATCGCGCCCAGCGATTCCGGCTCGTCGGTTTCGCCGTCGCCGAGGAAGCACCACACCTTGCGGTTGCTCTTGGGCATCAGGCCGCGCGCTTCCAGGTACTTCCAGTGGCGCGCCTGATAGATCGCGGCGATCGGGCCGAGGCCCATCGACACCGTCGGCAGCTGCCAGAAGTCCGGCATCAGCCACGGATGCGGATAGGAGCTGATGCCCTTGCCGTCGACTTCCATGCGGAAGTGGTCGAGCTGGTCTTCGCTGATGCGGCCTTCGAGGAAGGCGCGCGAATAGATGCCCGGCGAGCTGTGGCCCTGGACGCCGATCAAATCACCCGGGTGATCCGGGCCCGGAGCGCGCCAGAAGTGGTTGAAGCCGACGTCATAGAGCGTGGCGCTCGACGCGAAGCTGGCGATATGGCCGCCGAGGTCGCCCGGCTTGCGGTTGGCGCGCACCACCATCGCCATCGCGTTCCAGCGGATCATCGAACGGATGCGCCATTCCATGTGGGCGTCGCCCGGCAGCGTCGGCTCCTTCCACACCGGGATGGTGTTGAAGTAACCGGTGGTCGGCGAGAACGGCAGCTGCACGCCGGTGCGACGGGTCATTTCGACCATGTCTTCCAGCAGCTGGTGCGCGCGTTCGGGACCGCGCACGTCGATCACCGACTTGATGGATTCGATCCATTCGCGGGTTTCGGTCGGGTCGGGATCGTTCTGCAGCAGGTCGTTCAGCCAGTCCATCGCGGGCACCTTGGTTCAGTGGCGTGTCGACGGAGTCTAGCAAGCGCGGCGCCCTTCGACGCAGCGATTTTATTTTAATCCGGGCAAATATCAGCGCCCGCGGATTCCCTGCCACATCGCGCCGGCCCGGATCTTCGCCAGCGACACCTTCGGCGAGCGCGGCTGCGCGAACAGCGCGCGGATCTGCCGGTGCAATTCAGGGTCGAGGCGATCTCGCACCGGCCAGTATTCGCGGTATTTCTTCTTGAAGAAGGCGGCGTACTCGCGATCGCCGAGCAGGCCTTCGTCGAACATCCAGTTGGCGACCTTCATCTCCTCGACGAAGTTGAGGCCGCTGCGGTAGACGCCGGTGCTGACGTTCTGTGGATGCTGGCGGTAGTAGTCGAGCAGGCGCCCGCTGATGTGGACCTTGCCGAGCCGGGCCAGGCCGATCCAGAACAGCCAGTCGCCGCAGAAACGGTAGTCGAGGTAGTCGCGCGGCACCTGCTCGTAGAGGTCACGGCGCCACAGCGCCATGCTGGCGTTGTAGATCGAGGTCGGCGCCATCTGGCGACGGATGAATTCCCGACCGTCCAGCGTTTCGGCGAGGCGATCCGCCCGCGACTGCCAGTTGATGACGCCATCAGGCCCGACGAAATAGGCCTGGCAATAGGCCAGCACGCAGTCGGGATCGGAATGGAGGCCGGCCAGCAAGGTGTCGAGGAAGGTCGGTTCGCACCAGTCGTCGCTCTCGGCGATCCAGACGTAGCGCCCACGCGCCAGGGCGATGCCCTTCTCCCACTGCTTGAAGGTGGTGCCGCCGTTGACCTCGTTGCGGACCAGGTGGCTGACCTGCGGATGGCCGCGGTAGCGCTCCAGCACCGCCATGCTGTCGTCGGGGGAGCAGTCGTCGAGCAGGATCAGCTCGAAATCGCGCCAGGTCTGGGCCAGGATCGAGTCGATCCGCGGCGCCAGGTAGGGGGCGTGGTTGTAGTTGGGGACGATGACGGAGACTTCTGGGGTCATTCGGCGACTTTTTTTGGCGTAAGCGTGACTTCTTACACTTGATCAGGGCAATATGATGCGAACCGGATCACACCTCCCCCTCTGTGACCACTGCCAGCCTCGTCGTCTCCACCTATAACTGGAAAGAAGCGCTGGCATTGTGCCTGCGCAGTATCGCCGCGCAAAGGGTCCTGCCGCTGGAAGTGGTGGTCGCCGACGACGGCTCGCGCGAAGACACCGCCGAACTGATCCGGACGATGGCCGCCGACTTCCCGGTGCCGCTGATCCATGCCTGGCAGGAAGACGCCGGCTTCCGCCTGGCGCGCGTGCGCAACCTCGGCATCGCCGCCAGTTCCGGCGATTACGTGATCTTCCTCGACGGCGACCTGGTCCTGCACCCGATGTTCGTCGCCGACCATCTCGCACTGATCCGGCCCGGCATCTTCCTGCAGGGCAGCCGCCTCAACGCCACCCCCGAGGAATCGGCGCGCCTGCTGGCCGGCGGCAAGCCCAAGTTCTCGCCCTTCATGGACATGGAGGGGCGCTACAAGCGCAAGCACGCGCTGCGCCTGCCGTGGGTCGCGCGCCGCAAGGCGCTGACCGCCGAGGGCGGGCAGATGATGGGCTGCAACATGGGGGTCTGGCGCGCCGACCTCGATCGCGTCAACGGCTTCGACGACAACTACGAAGGCTGGGGCCGCGAGGACGACGACATCTCCGCGCGCCTGAAGCACGCGGGACTGGTGCGGCGGCCGATCCGCTTCGCCGGACTGGCGATCCACCTGTGGCACAAGACGCGTTGGCCGGACGGCATCCCGCCGACCGAAGTCCTGCCCAACGATCGCTTCTTCAACAAGGTGCTGGCCGAGGGCACGATCCGCTGCGATCGCGGACTCGACGCCCACGTCGCCGCGCGCCACGCACGAGCGTGACCATGACGACGCGCAGCACGCTGCTGGTCACGACCTACAACTGGCCACAGGCGCTGCAGGCGGTCCTGGCCAGCGTGCGCCGGCAGGCGACGCTGCCCGATGAAGTGGTGATCGCCGACGATGGCTCGCGCGAGGACACCCGCGAGTTGCTGCTGCGGGAAGCCCGCGATTTTCCCACCGCGTTGCGCCACGTTTGGCAGGAGGATCGCGGTTTCCGCGCCGCCAGTTCGCGCAATCGCGCGCTCGCCGCCAGCCGCGGCGATTACATCGTGATGATCGATGGCGACATGGTGCTGCATCCCGATTTCGTCGCCGACCATCTCGCGCTGGCGCAGGTAGGCGGTTTCCTGCAGGGCGGGCGCATCCAGGCGACCACGGCGTGGACAAAGCGACTGCTGGACGGCGCGACGCCGCGCTTCCATCCCTTCGTCGATGCCGACTTCCACGCGCAACATGGCGACGATCGCCACCACGCCATCCACAACCTCGCGCTCGCGCGCAAGAAAGCCGAGTCGCGCAACGCCGGCTCCACGGTGATGAGCTGCAACCTCAGCGCCTGGCGCAAGGACATCGTTGCCGCCAACGGCTTCGACGAGCGCATGGAAGGCTATGGCAGCGAGGATCTCGAACTCGACCTGCGCCTGCGCAATGCCGGCCTGCGCCGACGCCGGCTGAAGTTCGCCGGACTCGCCATCCACCTGATGCATCTCACGCGCGCGCCCGCCGATCCCGAAGACGCCGCGGCGCCGAACAACTGCATCCTGCGCAAGACGGCGGAAACCGGCGCGACCCGCTGCGAACTCGGGATGGATCGCTACGCCGCGGAATACGCCACGCCGCCGCCCGACCTGCGCACGCTCAGCCCAACAGCGATTCCAGCGCGGACTGCAGGCGGCCGCTGAAGCCGGCGTCGTTGTCGAGATACCAACTGCGCGCGTTGTCGCCGAGGCGATCGAGCTCGCCATCGGACATCGCAACCAGTCGTTCGACCGCCGCGGCCATGGCGTCGTCGTCGAAGAAATAGGTGGTGGCGAGATGCTGGGTGCCCGTGCGTCCGCTCGCGACCAGCACGCCACGCTCCGGCGTCACCAGTTCGTTCATCGGTTCGCCATCGGTGGTCACCACGATCGCGCCGACGCTCATCGCCTCGACGATGTAATGGCCGAAGCCCTCGGTTTCCGACGGGCACAGGTGGAAACGATGGGCGTTCTGCATCCGTCGCAACTCGGCGTCATCGATGTAATCGATGCGATGGACAATGTTCGCCGCCGGCGGCTCGATCGGTTGCGCCGTGCGCGGGCTCTGCAACACGGTCAAGGTCGGCCAATCGGGATGACGTTGCCATAGCGCGATCAGGCGCTGCGTGCCCTTGTTGGAACTGCGCCCGGCAAGATGAAAGAACGCGCGCTCGCGCGGCACCGAGGCATCGATGCGATCGCCGCTGGTGAAGCCGCAATAGGCGACCTTGCAGCCCTGCGCTTCGAAAATGCCGATGGCGTGCCGGGTCTTGGCGAGGATGCCGTCAACGCGCGGCAGCAGGGCGACATCGGACGGCAGGCACCATTCCGGATTCGGCACGAACAACTGGCGTTGCGCGACGCCGAAATCCTCGGGGCGCACATGCTCCAGCATCAGGTTGGCATCGAACTTCGAGCGTCCCGACAGGCGATGCACCAGCGCGCGCAGTCGCATCAGGATCGGGCGCGACCATTTGCGCAGCTTGCCGCGACCGATCGCGCTGACCGCCACCGAATCGCCGGCGCGACGCAGCGCCTCGACGAGCAATTCGATATCGCGGGTCAGGCCAACGCCGTTGCTCCAGGCGATCACGTTGAGCGCGTGGCGACGCTGGCCTGCCATGCGTCAGCCGCCGCTGTTCTTGCGGGCCGCGCGCAGTTGCGCATCGACCGCGGCGATCGCCGTCATGTTGACCACGCGGCGGGCGGTCGAGGCCGGCGTCAGGATGTGCGCGGGCTGGTCGATGCCCATCAGGATCGGGCCGATGGCGACGCCGTTGGTGACGACGCGCACCAGGTTGTAGCCGATGTTGGCGGCATCCAGGTTGGGCATCACCATCAGGTTGGCCGCACCCTCGAGGCGCGTGCCCGGGAAGATGCGCTTGCGCAGCACTTCGTCGAGTGCGGTGTCGGCCATCATCTCGCCATCGACCTCGAGGTTCGGGCGCTGCGCCAGCATCAGCTCGCGCACGCGGCGCATCTTCACCGCCGACGCATCGGAATGGCTGCCGAAGTTGGAGTGCGAAAGCAAGGCGATCTTCGGTTCGATGCCGAACAGCTTGAGGCGGTAGCTGGCCTGCAGCGTCGCCGAGGCGATCTGCTCGGCGGTGGGATCGAGCTGGACGTGGGTGTCCGTGAAGAACATCGCGCCGTGGTCGTTGATCACCGCGGTCATCGCCGCGGTGTTCTTCACGCCGGGCTCGAAGTCGAACACGCTGAGCAGGTAGCCGAGCTTCTTGTGGAAGCGCCCGACCAGTCCGCAGATCAACGCGTCGGCATCGCCGCGCTCGACCATCAGCGCGGCGACCAGCGTCGGCCGCGAGCGCACCAGGTTCTTGGCGGCGTCCTCGGTGATGCCGTTGCGTTCGTTGCGGGTGTGATACTGGCGCCAGTAGTCGTTGAAGCGCGGATCGTCGTTGATGTTGCACAACTCGAAATCGACGCCGGCGCGCATGCGCAGGCCGAGCTTCTCAATGCGGCGCTCGATCACTTCCGGGCGGCCGATCAGGATCGGGCGCGCCAGGCCGTCGTCGATCACCGTCTGCACCGCGCGCAGCACGGTGTATTCCTCGCCTTCGGCATAGACCACGCGCTTGATGTCGGCGCGGGCGCGCTCGTACACCGGCTTCATCATCATCCGCGTGCGGTGGATGAACTGGCCGAGCTTGTCCTCGTAGGCCGCCATGTCGGTGATCGGGCGCGAGGCAATACCGGATTCCATCGCCGCGCGCGCCACTGCCGGCGCGATCACCAGGATCAGGCGCGGATCGAGCGGGCGCGGGATCAGGTATTCGGGACCGAATTTCGCGATATCGCCGGTATAGGCATTGCCCAGGTCGCTGGCTTCGCGACGGGCGAGGTCGGCGATCGCGTGGACGCAGGCCAGCTTCATCGCCTCGTTGACTTCCGAAGCACCGACGTCGAGCGCGCCACGGAAGATGTAGGGGAAGCACAGCGCGTTGTTGACCTGGTTCGGATAGTCGCTGCGGCCGGTGGCGATGATCGCGTCGGGACGGATCTTCTTGGCGTCCTCCGGCATGATTTCCGGGTAGGGATTGGCCAGCGCGAGGATGATCGGCTTGGTCGCCATCTTCGCCACCATGTCGGGCTTGAGCACGCCGCCCGCCGACAGGCCGAGGAAGATGTCGGCGCCGTCGATGATGTCGTCGAGCGTGCGCTTGTCGGTGTCGCGGGCGTAGCGCAGCTTGTCGGGGTCGAGGTCGTTGCGACCGGTGTGGAGCACGCCGCCGCGATCGAGCGCGAAGATGTGTTCCTTGCGCAGGCCGAGCGCCACCAGCATGTCGAGGCAGGCGATGCCGGCGGCGCCGGCGCCGGTGGTGGCGAGCTTGACGTCCTCGATCTTCTTGCCGGCGATTTCCAGTGCGTTCAATACCGCCGCACCGACGATGATCGCGGTGCCGTGCTGGTCGTCGTGGAACACCGGGATGTTCATGCGCTCGCGCAGCTTGCGCTCGATGTAGAAGCACTCCGGCGCCTTGATGTCCTCGAGGTTGATGCCGCCGAAGGTCGGCTCGAGGCTGGCGATGATCTCGACCAGCTTGTCGGGATCGCGCTCGTTGAGTTCGATGTCGAAGACGTCGATGTCGGCGAACTTCTTGAACAGCACGCCCTTGCCTTCCATCACCGGCTTGCCGGCCAGCGGGCCGATGTCGCCGAGGCCAAGCACGGCGGTGCCGTTGGTGACCACCGCGACCAGGTTGCCGCGCGCGGTCAGCTCGCTGGCCTGGGCCGGGTCGGCGGCGATTTCCTCGCAGGCGTAGGCCACGCCCGGCGAATAGGCCATGGCGAGGTCGCGCTGGGTGACCATCGGCTTGGTGGCGCTGATCCGGATCTTCCCGGGCGGCGAGTGGCGGTGGTAGTCGAGGGCCGCTTTCCGGAAATCGTCCTGGTCTGACATCTTCTTGGGATCAGTCGTATGTCCTTGCCATTCTAGCGCGGGCGGGCCAGACGCCGACGCATGGACGAGACCGGATCCTAGAAATCCGCGAGATCGAAGCGATCGGAGATCTGGTCGAGGTGGATGCGGTTGGCGAACAGCGAGAACGCCAGCATCCCCGCCAGGCCATTGGCACGCGCCACCCAGCGCGGCAGCCAGCGCGGCGGCACCAGAGTGCCGTCGGCGAACAGCGGTTGGAAGCGCTGGACATCCTGCAGGGTCATCTTGCCGGCGAACAGCAGGCGGCACAGCTGCAGGCGGTCCTGGCGCAACGACCAGCGGAAGAAGGTATGCACCGCGACCAGTCCACGCAGATAGACGGTGTCCTTGGTGAAGGCCATGCCGCCGGTGGTCGGCACGCCGCGGAACACCCGCTGCGCCGAGGCAAAGCTTTCCTGCAGGTCCTGCCCGGCATCGATGAAGTACTGGAAGACCTGGACGAAATCGGCGCCGCCCAGCGCCATCGCCACCGCTTCGATGCGCAGGCTGACGCGCTTCATGCGTTCGATGTCGGTACTGCCGGTGATCTGTTCGGCGAAGGTGGCCAGTCCTTCCTGGGTCGCGGTGACGCGCGGCGAGGACAGTTCGAGACTCTTCAGCACCGGTTGCACGCGGCCATTGAGCGCGGTCAGCGAGTGGACGAAGGCTTCGTGCTGCAGCAGTTGCGCACGGTCGTAGTCACTGAAGGTCGCGCTGGTGCGCAGGCGGATGCGGGTCGCCGCGGCAGCGGCCTTGGCGATCAATTGCGAATCGAGTTCGACACTGATGACGCGACCGTCGAAGAAATCGTCGAGATCGTTCTGCAACTGCAATGCCAGCGCGGTGGCGGAGATCGGCACCGTTTCCGCCGGCGCCAGCAGTTCGCGATCGAGCTCGCTGGCGATTCCGATGAAGTGCTGCGCGGCTTCCAACGTGCTCGGACCGTCGCCGGGCAGTTTTTCGTCGGGACGACCGAACAGCTGCTGCGATATCTCGCTGACGCGTGCGGTGCCGAGGTTCTCGAGCAATTCCGCCGCCAGCGACCAGCTGTGGGCGCTTTCGATCAGGTAATCGCCGATCGGATGGCCGGGTTCGGATTCATTGGCGATCGCCTCAAGTTCACGGCGGACTTCGCTGAAATCGTGCTGCGGATAGGCGATCTCGGGATTGATCTTGCGTCCCGCCGCCCAGGCTTCCAGGTACGGCTGTTGCAGGCTTGCCGGCCAACTCACCATGTTGAGCAGGCGCAGGCCTTTCGCCGCCTGCACCAGTCGCGCATCGAGCGCGGCGTAGCGTTGCTGTTCCGGCGTCAACTCAGTGTCCGCCACGTTTCTTGTCCAGCCATTTGTTGAGGGCGCGGGTCGTGCGCTTTTCCTCGGACTTTTTCGACTGGCGGCTTTCCAGCGTTTCCGCCGCCGCCTCGACTTCGTCCATCAGTTTGCGCCAGTTGGCGACGCGATCGGGATCGAGCGTGCCCGCTTCGATCGCCGCGCGCACCGCGCATCCGGGCTCGCGCTCGTGCTTGCAGTCGCGGAAGCGGCATTGCTCGGCGAGCGCGTCGATGTCGGCGAAGACGGAGCGATCCGGCTTTTCCTCGCCGGTCGGCTTGAGTTCGCGCATGCCCGGGGTATCGATCAGGCAGGCGCCCGTCGGTAGTGGCAACAAGGCGCGATGCGTCGTGGTGTGGCGTCCGCGCGAATCGCTGGCGCGCACTTCGCCGGTCTTCATCCGCTCGTTGCCGAGCAGGGTATTGGTGATGGTCGATTTGCCGGCGCCGCTCGATCCCACCAGCACTACCGTGTGTCCCGGTTGCAGCCACGGCGACAGCGCGGCGACCGATTCCGCATCCTTGGCGTTCACCGCATGCACGGCCACGCCCTCGTCGCGAATCGGCTGCAACGCCGCGAGCGCGGCCTCGACATCGCCGCCCTTGTCGGCCTTGGTCAGCACCACCACGGCTTCGACGCCGCCGCCCTGCACCAGCAGCAGGTAGCGTTCGATCCGGCGCGGATTGAAATCGGCGTCGAGCCCGGTGACGACGAAGGCGGTATCGATATTGGCGGCGATCAACTGCTGCTTGTAATGCTCGCCGGCGGCGCCGCGCTTCAACGCGGTCCGGCGCGGCAGCAAGGCGATGATCTGCCCGCCCGCGACCAGGACCCAATCGCCCACGCCGGCGCGCTGCTGGGGGTCTTTCAGGTTGCGCTGCCATTCCGGCGGCGATTCCGCGGCAAACGGCGCGACGTCCGGGCCATCGACCAGGCGATAACCGCTGCGATGCTGCTCCACCACGCGCGCCGGTCGCGCTTCGGGGTGACGCGCCAGCAGGTCCAGCCACTCCGGGCCCGGCTGCAACGGCCAGCCGACTGCGACGCGCTTGATTACGGCCGGGCCGGTTTCGGAGTTCAAGCGTGGCAGCGGAACGAGGTCATGGCGGGATTCTAAGGCGAGCGCGTCTCATGCATGTGCGCGGCGCCCGAATCCGGGCAATTTCCGTTAATCTGCTGGGATTCGTGCCCCCAATCGTGTGTGTAGATGTCGCTTTCCACCCGCCAGCGCCTCTCGGAAGTGCGCTATGAAATCCGCGGCGAACTGGCCCGCCGCGCCCGTGACCTGGAATCCCAGGGTCGCAGCCTGATCAAGCTCAACATCGGCAACCCCGGTGCCTTCGGCTTCCGCGCCCCGGAACACCTGCAGCAGGCCATCGCCGGCCGCATCGCCCAGACTGATCCCTATACCCACCAGCAGGGCCTGCCGGAAGCGCGCGAAGCCATCGCCGCGCACCATGTCGCCCGCGGCACGCCGGGCGCCGGCGCCGATCGCGTCTTCATCGGCAACGGCGTCAGCGAACTGATCGACATCTCCTTGCGCGCGCTGCTCAATCCCGGCGACGAAGTGCTGCTGCCCTCGCCCGACTATCCGCTGTGGAGCGCCGCGACCATCCTCAACGACGGTCGTCCGGTCTATTACCAGTGCCTGCCGGAAAACGGCTTCCTGCCCGATCCCGACGAGATCGAGCAACTGGTGTCGTCGCGCACCCGCGCGATCGTGCTGATCAACCCCAACAACCCGACCGGCGCCAACTATCCGCCGGAACTGATCGCGCGCATCGTCGCGATCGCCGAACGCCACGGCCTGCTGCTGATGGCCGACGAGATCTACGACCACATCCTCTACGACGGCGCGACCTTCCAGCCGCTGGCGCCGCTGGCCGGGGACGTGCCTTGCGTGTCCTTCGGTGGTCTGTCGAAAGTGCATCGCGCCTGCGGCTGGCGCGTCGGCTGGGCGGTGCTGTCGGGCAACCGCGAGAAGATGCGCGATTACCACGCCGCGATGGACCTGCTCGGCGCGCTGCGCCTGTGCGCCAACGTGCCGGGCCAGTTCGCGATCGACGCCGCGTTGAACGGCCAGAACACCATCTCGCCGCTGTGCAGCCCGGGTGGCCGTCTCTACGAAACCCGCCGCGCATTGGTCGAGAGTTGCGCCGCCAGTCCGCACCTGCAACTGGTCGCGCCGCAGGGCGCGCTCTACGGATTCCCGGCCGTCGTCGGTCCGGCCGCGCACGCCTTCGACGACCACGCCTTCGCGCTGGAGCTGCTGGAAACCGAGGACGTGCTGATCGTGCCGGGCTCGAGTTTCAACGTGCCCTATCGCAACCATTTCCGCGTCACCCTGCTGCCGCAGCCGGACGTGTTGCGCGAGGTGTTCGGCCGCATCGATCGCGTGCTGTCGCGGCGCGCGGCACTGGCGGCGTGAATCCGGCTCCAATGAAGCAATTTCTCGCGCTCGGCGACAGTTACACCATCGGCGAGGGCGTTGCGGAGCACGGGCGCTGGCCGGTGCAACTGGCCGAAGCGTTGCGGCGCGAAGGGTTCGCGATCGGCGATCCCCGCATCATCGCCACCACCGGCTGGACCACCGGCGAACTCGCGACGGCGATCGATGCCGCCGAACCGCTGGGCAACGACTGGGGATTCGTCACCCTGCTGATCGGCGTCAACAACCAGTATCGCGGCCTCGGCCTCGACGACTACCGCGATGAATTCCGCCCATTGCTCGATCGCGCCATCGCCTGTGCCGGCGGCCGCGCTTCGCGCGTGCTGGTGCTGTCGATCCCGGACTGGGGCGTGACGCCATTCGCGACGGGCGCGGGTCGCGATCCGCAGGCGATCGCCGCCGGGATCGATGCCTTCAATGCCGTCGCACACGCAATCTGCGATGCGCGCGGGGTTCGTTACGTCGACATAACACCGGTTTCCCGCAGGCATGGTAGAGAAGAAGCCATGTTGAGCGAAGACGCATTGCATCCCTCCGCGGCGATGTACGGACTCTGGACCGGGCTGGCGCTGCCAGCCGCGCGCGAGTGTCTGCGCGCCGAATGAGTGCGAGCATCGATTCCGTCGCCATCTCCCGCGCATTCCTGACGCCGGAACGCCCGCTCGACCGCTGGCATTCCCATTACGCGCGCTGGAAACTCGCGCACGACCCGCTCTATCCCGGCGTGTTGCCGTTGTTGCGCGACGATCCGCATCCGCTGCTCGATCTCGGCTGCGGCATCGGCCTGCTCGCCCACGTCTTGCGTGGCGCCGGCGCGACGCAACCCTACAAGGGCGTCGATTTCGACGCGGCCAAGATCGCCCGCGCCCGCGCTGCAGCCGCGCATCGACGCCTGCACGACGTCGCGTTCGACACCGCGGACCTGTCGCTGGGCGTGCCGGCGCACCGCGGGTCGGTATCGATCCTCGACATGCTGCAATACCTGCCGGAACCGTTGCAGTCGAACGTGGTGTCCGGCGCCATCGCCTGCCTGGCGCCGGGTGCGCGACTGGTGATCCGCACCGGACTGGAAGACAGCAGCACGCGCAGCCGCATCACCGATGCCGTCGATCGCATCGGCCATCGCATCGGCTGGATGCGCAGCGCGCCGCAACGCTATCCGCGCCGCGAAGTGTTGACCGAAATGCTGGAATCCGCCGGACTCGAGGTGGCGTGGCAATCGCACCTCGGCCGCAACGTGTACAACAACTGGCTGGTCAGCGCGCGCCGTCCGGACTGATCCCGGCGACCTGCTCCGGCAGTACCGCGCGCAATCCCGCGGCATCGAGTTTCGCCAGCACCCCACGCAGGATGTCGATGTTGTGGCCGTGCGTCGCGCCTTCGTGCAGCAACACGATCGCGCCCGGCTCGAGATCGCGCTCGACGCGGGCGACGACGCCCGCCACGTCACCGGCAACACCGTCGTAGCCACGCGCACTCCAGGCGACGCGCGCGAGATCGAGATCGCGCAACGGCGCGGCCACGAACGGATTGGCCATGCCGACCACCGCGCGGAACCAGATCGGCGCAGTGCCGGTGATCGAACGCAGGATGTCCTGGCAACGGGTGATTTCCGCCCGCATCCGCGCCGCTCCCAGCGCCCAGAACATCGCGGCGGGATGGCTGGCGCTGTGGTTGCCGATCCCGTGTCCGCGCCGCACGATTTCACGGATCAGTTCCGGGTGCGCGGCGGCGCGGTCGCCGACGACGAAGAAGGTCGCCTTGGCGGCATGCACATCGAGCAGATCGAGCATCGCCATCGTTTCGGTCGACGGGCCGTCATCGATCGTCAGCCAGACCACGCGCTCCTGCGTCGGCAGGCGCGCCAGGCAAGGCGAATAGAGCTGCGAGCGGGGCATCAGCACGCCCCACCAGAACGGCACATGGCTGGCGACCATGCATGGCAGGCCAACCCGCCAGCCGAAGCGCCACCACAGCCACGCGACCAGCAACTGGGACACGACCAGCCACGCCCACCAGCGGTATGGATGGCGCGGCACCAACCGTGAATGAAGATCCTGCATGCGGGGATGATCGCACGCGGGCCAAGACGCCCCTTCATTACAATGGCGCGTCGTTTCCCGGAATACCCCACCATGTCGCTCGATCCCGCCACCCGCGCCCGCATCCAGACGCTGCTCGATTCCAATCGCGTGGTGCTGTTCATGAAAGGCAATCCGCAGGCGCCGCAATGCGGGTTCTCGGCGAAGGCCGTGGGCACGCTGGACGACATGGGCGCCGAATACGCGCATGTCGACGTGCTGTCCGATCCCGGGATCCGCGAAGGCATCAAGCTCTACGGCGACTGGCCGACCATTCCCCAGCTGTACGTCGGCGGCGAACTCTTGGGCGGCAGCGACATCATCGTGCAGATGGCCGGCAGCGGCGAATTGCAGCGCCTGCTCGGCCTGCCGGAGCCGGATCGCACGCCGCCATCGATCGAAGTGAGCACGGCCGCGCTCGAGATGCTGCGTGGCGCGATCGCCAATGCCGGCGCCGGACTCGCGGTCGTCGTCATGGTCGACAAGCAGCATCGCGCGCAGCTGCAACTGACACCGGCCGATCCCGCCAGCATTGCCACCGAAGTCGAGGGCGTGCGCTTCCAGTTCGATGGCGCGTCCGCGCGCCGCGCCGATGGCCTGCGCATCGATTTCGTCGACGACCAGCGCGGTCGCGGCCTGGTGGTCGAGCATCCGCTGGCCGCACCTGCCGTACGCACGATCACGCCCGCGGAAGCCGGCGATCGCGTGCGCAACGGCGGCTTGATCCTGGTCGACGTGCGCCCCGCGGACGAACGCGCGATCGCTAGCGCGCCCGTCGCATTCCGCACGCTCGACGACGGCATCGATGCGCTTTCGGCACTGCCGAAGGACAGCGCGATCGCCTTCCTCTGCCACCACGGCGGACGCAGCGCACAGGCGGCGGAACATTTCCGCGGCCTCGGTTTCCGCGAGGTCTACAACGTCACCGGCGGCATCGACGCCTGGGCCGACGTCGACCCGGCGATCGCGCGCTACTGACATGAACGCGCCGCGCCGGATGAAGGTGCGGTGCTGCATCGCCGGCGGCGGCCCGGCGGGGATGATGCTCGGCCTGTTGCTGGCGCGCGGCGGCGTCGATGTCGTCGTGCTGGAGAAGCATGCCGATTTCCTCCGCGACTTCCGCGGCGATACCGTGCATCCGTCGACGCTCGACATCCTGCGCCAGATCGGGCTGCTCGATGCCTTCCTGCGCATTCCGCACCGGCGCGAACAGACCATCGCCGGCCGCTTCGCCGAAGGCACGCTAGCGCTGGGCGATTTCCGTGGATTGCAGCCGTTCGACTACATGGCGCTGGCGCCGCAATGGGACTTCCTCGACCTGTTGGCCGATGCGGCGCGGGCCTATCCGAATTTCTCGTTGCGCATGCGTTGCGAAGCGACCGGCCTGATGCGGGACGACAGCGGCCGCGTCAGCGGCGTGCGCGCACGCGATCCCGATGGCGAACTGGAAATCGCAGCCGACCTGGTGATCGCCTGCGATGGCCGCGGCTCGACCTTGCGCGATGCCGCCGGGCTCGCGGTCGAAACCTTCGGTTCGCCGATGGACGTGCTGTGGTTCCGCCTGCCGCGACAGGCCAGCGATCCCGACCAGACCCAGGGCGTTCCCGCGCGCGGGCGCCTGCTGGTGATGCTCGACCGCAACGACTACTGGCAATGCGCCTACGTGATCGGCAAGGGCAGCGATGCCGTACTGCGCGCCCGTCCGCTGCAGACGTTCCGCGATCTCGTCGCGCCGCTGTTGCCGTTCGAGCCCGCTCGCATGGAGGCCTTGCAGGACTGGAACGACGTCAAGACGCTGGAAGTGCGGATCGATCGCCTGCAACGCTGGAACATTCCCGGCCTGCTGTTCATCGGCGACGCCGCCCACGCGATGTCGCCGATCGGCGGCGTCGGCATCAATCTCGCCATCCAGGACGCCGTCGCCACCGCGAACCTGCTCGGCCCGATGCTGGCAGGCGCCGGCGCGATCGACGATGCACGGCTCGCGCGCGTGCAACAGCGTCGCCTGTGGCCGACACGGGTGATCCAGGCGATCCAACGCATCGTGCAGGTGCGGGTGATCGCATCGCTGCTCGACGCCACGCCCGGTGGCCTGTTGCCGACACCCGGCGTGTTGCGCTTCGCCAGCCGCTTCCTCGCCTTCCGCCACATTCCCGCGCGCCTGTTCGGCTACGGCATCCGCCGCGAACGCGTGCAGTTCGGGCCGCGCGCCTAGAAGCCGCCGCCGGCATCCAGCCACGCCTGCTCTTCCGGCGTGCTGATGCGACCCAGCGCGGCATTGCGATGGGGAAAACGCCCGAAGCGCGCGATCACGTCGCGATGGGCGGTGGCGTAGCCGAGCAGATCCTTGTTTCCGAGCGCGGCGACCCGCTCGACCGAGCGTTGCTGGTCGGCCATGTCTTCCGAATGCTCGAACGGCAGGTAGAAGAAGAACCGCAACATCGGATCGACACGCGCATCGAATCCGGCATCCACCGCGGCGGATGCATGCAGGCGCGCCAGTCCATCGGTGGCGAAGGCATGGCCGCTGCCGCGGAAGATGTTGCGCGGAATCTGGTCGAGCAGCAGGATCAGCGCCAGCGCCGAATCGGGTGCGTCCATCCACCCATCGAGCTCACGTCGTGCCGCGGCGAAATGGGCATCGCCCAGCGTCGCGCGACAGGCTTCATCGAATTCCGCGCCGCCGCCGAACCACTTGCCGTAGCCGGCGCGGCTCCAGAAATCCAGTACATGGGTCGGCGAGTTCATTCGTCGAACCGCAGATGCCGCACTGATTTGCCGTGACGGCGGATCAGGCGCAATGCCTCGATCCCGACCTGGATGTGATTGGCGACGAAATTCGCCGACACCTTGGCATCGGATGCCTCGGTCTTCACCCCTTCCGGGATCATGGGCTGGTCGGACACCAGCAGCAGCGCGCCACAGGGAATGCGATTGGCAAACCCGGCGGCAAACACCGTCGCGGTTTCCATGTCGATCGCCATGCAGCGCATCGCCCGCAACTTTTCCTTGAACTCGTCGTCGTGTTCCCACACGCGCCGGTTGGTGGTGTAGACGGTGCCCGTCCAGTAGTCCAGCTCGAGATCGCGAATGGTGGTGGAGACCGCGCGCTGCAATGCAAACGCGGGCAGCGCCGGCACCTGCGGTGGCAGATAGTCGTCGCTGGTGCCCTCGCCACGGATCGCCGCGATGGGCAGCACCAGGTCACCGATCTGGTTCTTGCGTTTCAACCCGCCGCATTTGCCAAGGAACAGTACCGCCTTCGGTTCGATGGCGGACAGGAGATCCATCACCGTCGCGGCGTTCGGACTGCCCATGCCGAAGTTGATCATGGTGATGCCGTCGGCGGTGGCGCTGGGCATGGGCCGGTCCCGACCGACGACCTCCGCGCCGATCATCTCGGCGAAATGGTCGAGATAGCCGCCAAAATTGGTCAGCAGGATGTGTTCGCCGAAACCATCCAGCGCGACGCCGGTATAGCGCGGCAACCAGTTGCCGACGATTTCCTCTTTGCTCTTCATCCGGGCACTCCCGATGGTTTCGTGGATTTTCACATGCCGCCATGACTTTCGTCATGCGCCGCGCGCGCGGGTGCGCGCTACGGTTCAAGCTTCCCCGGGGAGAGTTCACATGCACGCCCGACTCCTGATCACCGCTGCGGCGGCGACCCTGCTGGCCGCCTGCGCCAGCCAGCCGACGAAATCGACGACTGCCGCCACGACCTCCCCGGCGAAGCCGTATTCCTTCGTCGCGGATCCCTATCCCAGCACTTACCAGCGGATCGCCTCGCCACCGGTGGTGATCACCAATGCCACCGTGCTCGACGGCACCGGTCGTCGCCTCGATGGCGCCGGCGTGCTGATGCAGGACGGCAAGATCGTCGCCGTCGGCACCGACATTGCAGTGCCCGCCGATGCGATCCGCGTCGATGGCAGCGGCAAGTGGATCACCCCCGGCATCATCGACATCCATTCGCACCTCGGCGTGTATGCAAGCCCAGGCGTGTCGGCGAACAGCGACGGCAACGAAGCGACGTCACCCGTCACCGCGCAGGTGTGGGCGGAACATTCGATCTGGCCGCAGGACCCGGGCTTCCTCACCGCGCTGGCCGGCGGCATCACCTCGCTGCAGATCCTGCCGGGTTCGGCCAACCTGATCGGCGGTCGCGGCGTCACCCTCAAGAACGTGCCGTCGACGACCTACCAGGGCATGAAATTCCCCGGCGCGCCCTGGGGACTGAAGATGGCCTGCGGCGAGAATCCGAAACGCGTGTACGGGCAGAAAGGCGGCCCGTCGACGCGCATGGGCAACGTCGCCGGTTATCGCGCGGCGTTCGCCGAAGCCGCCGAATACATGAAGAAACGCAAGGGTGGCGATACCGGCAAGCGCGATCTCAAGGAAGACACGCTGGCGGGCGCGATCAATGGCGACATCCGCGTCCACATCCACTGCTATCGCGCCGACGAGATGGCGACCATGATCGATCTCGCCAAGGAGTTCGGCTTCAAGATCAGCGCCTTCCACCACGGCGTCGAAGCCTACAAGATCGCCGACCGCCTCGCGGCCGAAGGCATCTGCGGCGCGCTGTGGGCCGACTGGTGGGGCTTCAAGATGGAAAGCTTCGACGGCATCCAGGAAGACATCGTGATGGTCGATCGCGCCAAGAACGGCTGCGCCATCGTTCACAGCGATTCCGAGGAAGGCATCCAGCGACTCAACCAGGAAGCGGCGAAGGCGATGGCGAACGGCAGGCGCATCGGCATCGACATCGCGCCCGAGCACGCGATCCGCTGGATCACCGCGAATCCCGCGAAAGCGATGGGCATCGACGGCATGACCGGCACGCTCGAACCCGGCAAGATGGCCGACGTCGTGCTGTGGAACGGCAACCCCTTCAGCAGCTATGCGCAGGCCGAGCAGGTCTACATCGACGGCGCACGCCTCTACGATCGTCGCGACCCCAGGCGACAACCGAAGTCCGACTTCATGCTCGGCCAGGACGTGATCATGCTTGACAAGAGCCGGGGAGGTGCACGATGAACCGCTTCGTCCTCACCGCGGTGCTTTTTGCGTTCGCGGGCACGGCCCCTGCGCAGGATGTGCTGATCCGCAATGCCACGGTCCATACCGCAACCACGCAGGGCACCTTGCAGAACGCCGACGTGCTGGTGCGCCACGGTCGCATCGCCGCCGTCGGCCACGGCTTGAAGGCAGGCGACGCACAAGTGGTCGACGCCGCCGGCAAGCCGCTGACGCCGGCACTGTTCGCCGGTATCAACGACATCGGCGTCGAGGAAGTGAGCGGCGAACAAGCCACCGTCGACAGCACCGAATCATTGGCCAGCGGCAAGGACATGGCGGTGCGTCCCGAGTTCGACGTCACCAGCGCCTACAACCCGGAATCGGTCCTGATCCCGGTGGCGCGCGTCGAAGGTTTCGGCTGGACGATGGTCGCAGCGAACCCGACCAATGGCGGCTCGCTGATCGGCGGCCAGGGCGGCGCGTTCCGGCTCGACGGCAGCCTCGATCCGGTCGGTGGTCGCGTCCTCTTCCTGACGCTCGGCGGCGATTCGGCCAACCTCACGGGGGGATCGCGCGCCGGCCAATGGATGATCCTCGACCAATTGATCGACGAAGCGCGCGGACGCATTGCCGCCGATTCAAAGTTCGCCCTGCTGACGCCGGCGGGCCGGGCCACGATGGCGAAGTATTTCGGCGGCGGTGGTCGCGTCGCCGTCACCATCCAGCGCGCATCCGACATCCGTCGCCTGTTGCGCTGGGCGAAACAACGCAACGTGCGCATCGCGCTGGTTGGCGCCAGCGAAGGCTGGAAGGTCGCGAACGAAATCGCCGCGGCAAAAGTACCGGTATTCGTCGATGCGCTGGTCGACCTCCCTGCCGACTTCGACCAGATCGGCGCGACGATGGAGAACGCCGCGAAGCTGCGCGCCGCCGGCGTCGACGTCGGCTTCTACCTGAGCGGCGATGCCTCGCATTACGCGCGCAAGCTGCGACAGCTCGCCGGCAATGCCGTCGCCAACGGCATGCGCTGGGACGATGCCCTGGCCGGGCTGACCCGCGTGCCGGCGCAGGCGTTCGGTCTCGACAAGGACATGGGCAGCATTGCCGTCGGCCAGCGCGCCGACCTCGTGCTGTGGACCGGCGATCCGCTCGACGTCGCCAACACAGCCAGCCAGTTGTGGCTGGATGGCCGCGCCATCCCGATGGTGTCGCGCCAGACCGAACTGCGCGATCGCTACCTCCGCCGCGACGGCTCGACCTTGCCGCCGGCGTACTCGCACTGAGGGGAAATCTCCGGGGATTTCAGCCAAAAACTGTGACGCGACCGCCAGTTGGCGGTCGCAGCGCGGTGATAAGGTGACCTCCCTGCCTGGCGGCCATCGCCGCCATCCCCCAAGGAGGACGGGACATGCGAACCGGTTTTCTCGTCGATGCCACCTGCGATCTTCCCGATCGCTATTTCTCGTCCGGCGACGTCATGGTGATGCCGATTACGGTTCGCATCGGCGAACACATCACCACCGACCAGCGCAACGACGAGGTGACGCTGAACTTCCTCGACAGCCAGATCGCCGCCGAGGCTAGCGCCGCCGAAACCCGCCCGCTCACCGTCGACCAGATCCACGACTTGTTCCTCAAGCGCCTCGTCGTCGATTACGACTATGTGTTCTGCCTCACCGTCACCCGCGAACGCAGCCCGATCTACGAGCACGCGACGCAGGCGAGTTTCAGCATCCTCAACGAATACCGACCGGTGCGCGAAGCGGCGGGCAAGAATTCGCCGTTCTCGTTGCGCGTGCTCGATACCGGCAGCCTGTTCGCCGGCCAGGGCGTGCCGGTTGCCGCCGGCGTGGCGATGAACGCTTCCAGCGACAACGCGCCGATGATCCGCGCCAAGATGGAGCAGATCGCGCGTTCGACCCACGCCTACGCCATCGCACCCGATCTCTACTACCTGCGCAGCCGCGCCCGCGCCAAGGGCGATCGCAGCGTCGGCCTGGTCAGCGCCATGCTCGGCAGCGCCCTCGACATCAAGCCGATCCTGCATTGCAACCAGGGCGTGACCAAGCCGGTGGCCAAAGTCCGCGGTTTCGAGCCGGCGATCGAGAAGCTGTTCACCGAAACCGCGAACGAAGTGGATCGCGGACTGGCCGCGCCCTATCTCACCCTGAGCTATGGCGGGCCGCTGGAAAAGCTGCACGCCTTCCCCGGCTACGACAACCTGATGCTGGCCTGCCGCAACAATGGCGTGGAGTTGCTGGAATCGCTGATGAGCCTGACCGGCATCATCAACCTCGGTCCCGGCGCGGTTTCGCTCGGCTTCGCCAGCGATCGCAAGCCGGCGCTGTCCTGAGCCTCACGACGGGCGAACAACCCGGCGGTATCCTTGTCCGCGCATTCGCCGCGAAGGACCCCGATGGCTACTCGTTTCTACCTGACCCTGCCCGACCCCGAACTCGCCCGCGGCAAGAACGGCTTCGGCTTCCATTCCCACGGCGCCGCCGGCTTCGCGCAGGAACTGCAGGACGCATTGCGCACCACTGCACTGTTCCGCAAATGGCTCGACAAGCAGGACGATCCCGACAACGTCGATCCCATGCTCGGCGCGACCGATCCCGATGCCATCGTCACCGGTGAACAGCGCGACCTCCACATCGACCTGGTCGCGACCACGTCGCTGAAGGGCGACATCGTCAAGCACCGCATGGCGCTGCTGGCCGGATCGCACTGGCAGCTGCGCGACGTCACCGCGGCCTGAGCACGGCCTCGCCATCACCACCGCAAGCCTTGCTGTCCTGGAGTGGCGGCAAGGATTCGGCATGGGCGTTGCATGTCCTGCGGCAACGCGGCGACATTGAAGTCGTCGCCCTGCTGACCACGCTGACGCAGGGCTACGATCGCGTGTCGATGCAGGGCATTCGCCGCGACGTGCTGCATGCACAGGCGCAGGCGACAGGATTGCCGCTGATCGAAGCATGGATCCCGCAGCAGGCCGACAACAGCAGTTACGAAACCAGTTTCGCCAACGCATTGAGCGAAGCGCAGTCGCGCTGGCCCGGCATCCGCGACATCGCCTTCGGCGACCTGTTCCTTGTCGATATCCGCAGTTGGCGTGAATCGCTGTGCGCGCAGCTGGACTGGAACCCGCATTTCCCGATCTTCGACAGCGACACCACGCGGCTCGGCCACGAAATGATCGCCGGCGGATTGCGCGCGCACCTGTGCTGCGTCGACACCACCCAGCTCGACGGCGAGTTTTCCGGCCGCGCCTTTGACACGGCATTGCTGGACGATCTTCCGGCGGCCTGCGATCCCTGTGGCGAACGCGGCGAGTTCCACACCGTGGTGTCGGCGGGACCGATGTTCGATCATCCGATCGCATTGGAACGCGGCGACAGCGTGCAGCGCGACGAACGTTTCAACTACACGGACTTCCTGCGCGCGGGCTGAACCTCAACCCGTGTGCTGGATTCCCGCGGCAATGCCGTTCACCGTTTCCTTCAACGCGGTGAACACCGCCTCGTCCTCGCGATCGCCATCACGCCAGCGCCGCAGCAGGTCGACCTGGAGCAGGCTGATCGGATCGACATAGGGATTGCGCAGGCGGATCGCCAGACGCAGGCGGTACTCGTTGGCCAGCAGGCGATCGCTGCCGCGCAGACTTTGCACCGCCGCGCAGGCGCGCGCATGTTCGTCGCGGATCAGCGTGCAGTAGCGCTCGCCTTCGGCACCGGCGAGCTGCGAATAGCGCTCGAAGATGTCCATGTCGGCGGTCGCCAGCGCGACCTCGAGATCGCCCAGCGTCGCCGCGAAGAATGGCCATTCGCGCGCCATGGTCGTCATCGCCTCCAGCCCGTGTTCGGCGATGCCACGCTCCAGCGCGGTGCCGGTGCCGTACCAGCCGGTGAGTTGCGAACGATTCTGCGACCACGCGAACACCCAGGGAATCGCGCGCAGTTGATCGATGCCACCATCGCGGCGACGCGACGGACGCGAACCGAATTGCAGGCGTTCGATCACGTCGATCGGGGTCGCCTTGCGGAAGTAATCGACGAAACCGGGATCCTCGTGGACCAGCGCGCGATAGTGCGTGCGCGCGGCATCGGCCAGCGCCCCCATCGTCTCGAGCCAGGCCTCTTCGCGCGCATCCGCGGCGCGCGGTCGCAGGCTGGCCTGCAGCACCGCGCCGGTGAGTTGTTCGAGATTGCGCAGCGCCAGCGCGCGAATGCCGTACTTGCGATGGATCACTTCGCCCTGCTCGGTCAACCGCAGCACGCCATCGACCGAACCGCGCGGCGCCGCGATCACCGCGCGCACCGAATTGCCGCCACCACGACTCACCGTGCCGCCGCGACCGTGAAAGAACACGATGCGCACGCCGGTTTCACGCGCCAGTTCGGTCAGCACGCGCTGGGTGCGCTGCAACGTCCAGCGCGACGACAGCATGCCGCCATCCTTGGCGCTGTCGGAATAGCCGAGCATCACCATCTGGCGACCACCACGCGCCTCCAGATGGCGTCGATAGACCGGATCGGCGAACAGGCCGCGCATCACCTCGGGCGCCGCGCGCAGGTCGCCAATGGTTTCGAACAGCGGCGCAACATCGAGCGGCACCGTATCGTTTTCGATGCACCCTGCCATCCTCGCCAGCGTCAGCACCGCGAGCACGTCGGCGGCATTGCGGCTCATGCTGATGATGTAGGGCCCGAGCGCGCGTTCGCCGTAATGTTCGCGCGCCTCGCGGATCGCCGCGAACACGTCCAGCGTCGCCTTGGCGACATCGGACGCCGGCTGCGCCAACGCCGCTTCGTGGACCGCCGAATCCTGGCGCAGGTCGAGCGCGGCGAGATGGAAACCGAAACTGCGGGCACGGATGCGCACCCGCCACAACGCTTCGATGCCTGCATGCTCGCCACGCCCACTGCGCAGGCTGGCGTCGATCAGGTCGAGATCGGCGATGAATCCGGCGGCATTGGCGTAGGCGCCGGGCGCATCCTCCATCGTCGCCGCGAGCCGCGCGTCGATCAGGTGCAACAACTGGCGATAGGGCATGTCGTCGTAACGCACGCCCAGGGTCGGCGCGGCATCCGGCAACAAGGTCTTGTATGCGATCACGCGTTCGCGCAGTTCCGCGGACACCGTCGCGCGATCCAGCGTCTGGGTCAGCACCTTGTCGAGCGTGCGCAGGTCGCGCCGGTACAGCGTCAGCACACGCTTGCGCTGCGATGCCAATGTCGCCCGCACCGTTGCCGCGCCGACATTGGGATTGCCGTCCATGTCGCCGCCGACCCAGGTCGCGAAGCGCAGGAATTCGCCGGGATCGACCGACTCGCCCCACGCGCCCTCGACCGCGCGCGCGAATTCGCGATGCAGCGCCGGCAACACGCGATACAGCACTTCGCCGAGATAGAAGCCGACGTGCGCGGTTTCGTCGGCGACGGTCGGGCGCAGCGGCGACGCTTCCGCGGTCTGCCAGGCGGTCGTCAGCGCCTGGCGGATGCGTGCGGTGTCGCCCTCGCGCTCGTCGGGCGTGCGGGTGCGGTCGATGTCGGCGACCAGCCTGCGGACGATGTCGTGCTCCTTGTCGAGCAGTGCGCGTCGCACGCTCTCGGTCGGATGCGCGGTCAGCACCGGCTCGATCCGCAACGACGGCAGCAACGCCTCGACATCGGCCAGCATCACGCCATCGCGTTGTAGCTGCGCGCACACCGCGTCGAGGCTGCCCGGCTGCGCGCCGGCGCCGGTGCGCTGGTAGTCGCGGCGACGGCGGATGCGGTGCACGCGTTCGGCCAGGTTGATCGCGCGGAAGTAGGCGGCGAATGCCCGCGCCAGCGCTTCGGCATCGGCGATCGAGACCTGTTCCAGGCGTGCGGTCAACGCCGCGATCGGCAACTGCTTCTCGCGGCGCGCGATCGCTTCGCGCCGCAATGCCTCGACGGTTTCCAGGAAGGCGGGAGAGGTCTGTTCGCCCAGCATCGCGCCGACCAGCACGCCGAGGCGGCGGACGTCATCGCGGAGCAAGGTGTCGGTCTCGGCGAAGCGCAAAGATTCGCGCAGGGGTGCCTCGGCAGCGGAGATCTGGCTCATCCCCCCAGACTATGCCTTTATTGCGGCACCGCAGCAATTCACCGTTTTCGGGACGGCAAACGATTCCTTGACGGGCGCTTTCGCCCACGGGGCACAGGCTGGCCCCTCGTCAGTGAGGAGACCCGTCATGTCCGAACTCGAGACCCGCGATCGCAACGCCATGCCGGCGGGCGAATTCGCCTTCCCCAAGGAACGCAAGCTGCCGATCCACGATGCGAAGCACGTCCGCAATGCGGTCGCGCGCTTCGACCAGGTGGAAGACGTCAGCGACAGCGAGCGCGATGCCGCCTGGAAGCGGATCGAAACCGCCGCGCGCAAATTCGATGTCGAGCTGCACGAGAGTGGTTGGCGCGAGCTTGGCAAACCCCATTAGCGAGTTTGCCGACCTCAATCGCGCAACGCCCGGGCGTGATGCGCGATGTGGTCGCCGATGAAGCTGGCGATGAAGTAATAGCTGTGGTCGTAGCCGGGCTGCATCCGCAGCGTCAGCGGATGATTGGCGACGGCGCAGGCTTCGCGCAGCAATTCCGGCTTCAGCTGGGGGGCGAGGAATTCGTCGGCGGCGCCCTGGTCGACCAGCAGGGGCAGTTTTTCGCCCGTTGAATTCGACTTCACCAGTTCGACCGCATCGGATTGTTTCCACGCCGCGCGATCCTCGCCAAGATAGGCCGTGAACGCTTTCTCGCCCCACGGCACCTGCGACGGCGCGACGATGGGTGAGAACGCCGAGACGCTGCGGTAGCGACCGGGATTCTTGAGTGCGATGGTCAATGCGCCATGCCCACCCATCGAATGGCCGCTGATCGCGCGCGCCGTGGCGGCCGGAAAATTCGCCTCGACCAGCGCCGGCAATTCGTTCGCCACGTAGTCGTACATGCGGTAATGCGTCGACCACGGCGCCTGCGTGGCATTGACGTAGAAGCCCGCGCCCTTGCCGAGATCGTAGCCATCGGCATCGGCGACATCATCGCCACGCGGACTGGTGTCCGGCGCAACGATGATGACGCCGTGTTCCGCCGCATACCGTTGCGCACCGGCCTTGGTGATGAAGTTCTGCTCGGTGCAGGTCAGGCCGGACAACCAGTACAGCACCGGGCAACGTTCATGCGCGGCCTGCGGCGGCAGGTAGACCGCGACGTTCATGTCGCAACCCAACACGTCCGAATGATGGCGCCAGACGTCCTGCCAGCCGCCGAAGCAGGCACGATGCTCGATGCGTTCGAGCGCACTCATGACGGCTGGAAATGGACGACCGAACGGATCGACTTGCCTTCGTGCATCAGGTCGAAGGCTTCGTTGATGCCTTCCAGCCCCATGGTGTGCGTCACGAACGGCGCGAGTTCGATCTCGCCCTTCATCGCGTCCTCGACCATGCCCGGCAATTGCGAACGGCCCTTCACGCCACCGAATGCCGTGCCCATCCACTTGCGTCCCGTCACCAGCTGGAACGGACGCGTGCTGATTTCCTGCCCGGAACCGGCGACGCCGATGATCACCGACTGGCCCCAGCCGCGATGCGCGCATTCCAAAGCCGCGCGCATCACATTGACGTTGCCGATGCATTCGAAGGAATGATCGACGCCCCAGCCGGTCATCTCGACGATCACCTGCTGGATCGGCTTGTCGTGCTCCTTCGGATTCACGCAGTCGGTCGCGCCCATCGAACGCGCGAGGTCGAACTTCGACGGATTGGTGTCGATCGCGATGATGCGCCCTGCCTTGGCCTGGCGCGCACCCTGCACCACTGCAAGCCCGATGCCGCCGAGACCGAACACCGCGACGCTGTCGCCGGGCTGCACCTTGGCCGTGTTGTGGACGGCGCCGATGCCGGTGGTGACGCCGCAACCGAGCAGGCAGACGTGCTCGTGGTTCGCTTCCGGGTTGATCTTCGCCAGCGACACTTCCGCGACCACCGTGTACTCGCTGAACGTCGAACACCCCATGTAGTGATACAGCGGCTGGCCGTTGTAGCTGAAGCGCGAGGTGCCATCGGGCATCACGCCCTTGCCTTGCGTAGCGCGCACCGAAGTGCAGAGATTGGTCTTGCCCGACTTGCAGAACAGGCATTCGCCGCACTCGGCCGTGTAGAGCGGAATCACGTGGTCGCCCGGCTTCACGCTGGTCACGCCTTCGCCGACTTCGACGACGACGCCCGCGCCTTCATGCCCGAGCACGCACGGAAACAGGCCTTCCGGATCATCGCCACTGAGGGTGAAGGCATCGGTGTGGCAGACACCGGTGTGGGTGATCTTCACCAGCACTTCGCCCTTCTTCGGCGGGGCGACGTCGATCTCGACGATCTGCAACGGTTCGCCTGCGGCGAAGGCAACGGCGGCTCGGGATTTCATGGGCTCTCCTGCGATTACTTGAGATAGGAGCGGACCAGCGCGACCGCGGCATCAATGCCGTGCTCGCGTCGTCCACGTGATTTCGTTGCCTGCCCGAATTCCTCGCGCAGGTGGCTTTCCAGCACTTCGGACATCAACCCGTTCACCGCGCCACGCACGGCCGCAAGCTGCTGCAATACCGGCGCGCAATCGGCACCGGCTTCCAGCGAACGTTCGAGCGCATCCACCTGGCCGCGGATGCGTCGCACGCGCGTGAGCGCTTTCTTCTTGTCGGCGGGGGAATGCGGCATGCAGCGATCGGGGCAGATACTAGAGGGGAGTATATCCACAACCCCAAGCTCACGCATGCATGCGACACTTGATCGACCAATGGTCGGAAGGGGAGTTCCGATGAAGACGACGACAATCGGCCTGGTGGCCGCGATCCTGATGGCGGTCGCGCCGCGCGCGCATGCGCTGGACCAGATCGAAGCCGGCAACACTTGCGATGCCGCTTACGCCGCATTGCCCCACGGCACGATTCTCGACCTGCTTGATCCGCAGGCTCCCGCCGACCGTCGTGCGGCGGCACTGGCCGCCTATCAACGCCTGGCGCAAATGAAGGAATGCCCGGAATTCGGCTATACGCTGGGCCAGCTCTATCGGCATGGCGAATACCTGCCCGGCAACCCGCTCCCCCAGGACGTGGCGAAGGCGCGGGAGCTGATCCTGCCGATGGCCGAAAGCGGCTACCTGCCTGCGTATGCCGATCTGGCCGAAATGGAAATGCGCCATGCCAATACCCGCGAGGCGATGAAATGGACGCAGGTCTATCTGTATTTCGTCGATCACGTCCTTGTCGCCGGCGCCAAGGACGCCGACGCGGCGCAGTACGAGCGTTCGGCCTACAACGCCAACCTGCTTGGGCGCGTCGAATTCCTTTGGAACCACGTTCCGCCATCCCTGCCGCGCCGCCTGGTCAACGAGGATCTCAACGCCTACCTGCATGATCACGGCGACGACGTGGAGCAACGCATGCGCGAACGCCAGAATGGTTTGCATCTGCGTGCATCGGCGCAGGATTCCCTGCTGCCGTACACGGTCTCCGGATCGAGTTCCTGGTACCACAACCTGCTCGACGACCTGAGCGCGGCATCCGCTTCATGGATTGTCGAAGTGATGCCTTCCGGACAGATCGGACGCGTCGTGCTGGAGAATTTCGTGCCGAACGAAGCCGTCACCCGACAGATGAAGTCTGTCCTGGCGCGTTACAAATTCGCGCCACTGGACGGACAACTCTCGAAGACCGTGCGCGTCTCGGTGGTCGTCGGCAACACCGAATCGCGTCAACTCAACGGGCGTCGGCGCTGATCCTGCCAACGGATCGACGAACGATCAGTACGCGTATTCGCTGAACACCGGATCGACCGAACCCTTCCACGGACCATGGAAGAGTTCGAGCTTGCGCTCCGCCGGCGTCTGCCCGGCTTCGGCGATTTCCAGCAACGGTTGCAGGAAGCCGGACTCGTCGGCGCCGTCGCGGGTGCAGCTGCCGTTGCTCGTGCGACCACGACGCTGCAGTCCGGCCAACGAAATCTTCAATGCCTCGATCGCCAGTTCACGCACGGTCGCCCCGCGGAACGGCAGCTTCAATGCATGCTTGGGCACGCCATCGCGCAGGGCGTGGCGTTCTTCCATGGTGAAATCCTTGACCAGGTCCCAGGCGGCATCGAGCGCGGCATCGTCGTAGAGCAATCCGACCCAGAACGCCGGCAAGGCGCACAACCGCCCCCACGGGCCGCCGTCGGCGCCGCGCATTTCCAGGTACTTCTTCAGCCGCACTTCCGGGAAGGCGGTGGTCATGTGGTCGTTCCAGTCGCGGATCGTCGGAAGCTCGCCGCGCAATTCGTCGAGCTCGCCGGCGAGGAACTTGCGGAACGACCTGCCGGACAGGTCGAGATATTCGCCGCCGCGATAGCTGAAGTACATCGGCACGTCGATCAGGTAATCGACATAACGTTCGTAACCGAAGCCGTCCTCGAACACGAAGTCGAGCATGCCGGTGCGATCGCCGTCGGTATCGGTCCAGATGTGCGAGCGATAGCTCTGGTAGCCGTTGGGCTGGCCATCGGTGAACGGCGAGTCGGCGAACAAGGCGGTGGCGATCGGCTGCAGCGCCAGCGACACCCGGAACTTCTTCACCATGTCGGCTTCGCTGGCGTAGTCGAGATTGACCTGCACCGTGCAGGTGCGCGTCATCATGTCGAGGCCGAGCTTGCCGACCTTGGGCATGTATTCGCGCATGATCTTGTAGCGACCCTTCGGCATCCACGGCATCTGGTCGCGACGCCACTTCGGCTGGAAGCCCATGCCGAGGAATCCGAGGCCAAGTTCGTCGGCGACCTGGCGCACTTCGTTGAGATGCGTGCCGACTTCGCGACAGGTGTCGTGGATGGTTTCCAGCGGCGCGCCGGAGAGTTCCAGCTGTCCCGCCGGCTCCAGCGTCACCGAGGCCATGCCCTGTGTCAGCGCGATGACACGACCGTGTTCCTCGAACGGCGTCCACCCGAAACGCGCCAATCCCTTCAACAGCGCCTCGATGCCGCGCTCACCGTCGAATTCCGGCGGACGCAGGTCGTCGAGGCGGAAGCCGAACTTCTCATGCTCGGTGCCGATGCGCCACGCCTCGCGCGGCTTCTCGCCGGAAGCCATGACATCGACCAGTTGGCGATAGTCGGTGATCAGCGTGTCGTTGCTGGCGGAAGGACCGGACATGGGTGGCTCGCACTTCGCGGGGTGATCACTATACGGGGGCGGATCGCGCGCTGCATACGTATTCCGCGACGCCCATGTTGGCGCGCGCGGATGCGCGGCGTAGCCTGCGGAAATCCCCGTCGAAGGAAGCCCCATGCGCATCGCGCTCGCGTCCTGCCTGCTGTTGATCGCGGCGACCCTGCCGACGCGCGCGCTGGCCGCCGACCGGCATGCCATCGATCATCTGGTCATCGACCATCTGGAGCCCGCCAGCTGGTGGGTGGGGATGAAGCACGACCGCGTGGAGTTGATGGTGCATGGCGACGGGATCGCCACCACCACGCCGCGCGTCGCTTACGCGGGCGTGCGCATCGTCGATGTCGCCAAGGTCGCCAATCCCAATTACCTGTTCGTGACAGTGGCGGTCGCGCGGGACGCCAGGCCCGGCGAGTTCGTCATCGAATTCGTCGAGAACGGCAAAGTCGTCGCCACGCATCCATGGCGACTCGACGCGCGCACGGCCGGTTCCGCGCAACGTCGCGGCTTCGATGCCCGCGATGCGATCTATCTGGTCACGCCCGACCGCTTCGCCAATGGCGACGTGCGCAACGACAATGTCGCCGGCATGGAGGGTTTGGACCGCGGCAACCCGAATGGTCGCCATGGCGGCGACATCGCCGGCATCCGCCAGCATCTCGACTACATCGCCGGGCTTGGCTTCACCCAGCTGTGGTCGACGCCGGTACTGGAGAACAACCAGCCGAAATTCTCCTACCACGGCTATGCGATCACCGACCTCTACCGCGTCGATCCGCGTTTCGGCAGCAACGCGGATTACCGTGCACTGTCGCGCGAAGCGAAGGCGCGCGGCATCGGCCTGATCATGGACGTGGTGCTCAACCACATCGGTTCCGGGCACTGGTGGATGCGGGACCTGCCGAGCAGCGACTGGATCAACAACGGCGGCAAGTTCTTCCAGACCAACCATCGCCGCACCACCCTGCAGGACCCGCATGCCGCGCCGCAGGACCGCAGGACCTTCCTCGATGGCTGGTTCGTCAAGGACATGCCCGACCTCAACCAGCGTAATCCGCATCTCGCGCGCTATCTCATCCAGAACAGCCTGTGGTGGATCGAATACGCCGATCTCTCCGGCATCCGCGAGGATACGTTCGGTTACGCCGATACCGCCTTCGTTTCGCAGTGGGCGAAGGAAATCCTCGAGGAATACCCGGACTTCGCGATGGTCGGCGAAGAATGGAGCGTCAATCCGGCGATCGTCGCCCACTGGCAACGCGGAAAGATCAACCCCGACGGGCACGTGCCCCACATGCCGAGCATGATGGATTTCCCGATCCACACCACGCTGCGCGACGTGTTGCCGCTGGCCGAACACGGTCCGGACAGCAGCTGGATTCCGTTGTACGAAATGCTCGCCAACGACTTCCTCTATCCCGATCCCGGGCGACTGGTGGTCTTCGCCGAAAACCACGACACCACGCGCCTGCTCGCGCATCTCGATGGCGACGTCGGCTTGTGGAAGATCGCGATGGCCTACATCGCAACGACACGCGGCACCCCGCAGTTCTATTACGGATCGGAAGTGCTGGTGCGCGGACCGAAGGATCGCCACGACGGCGAATTGCGCGCCGACATGCCGGGCGGCTGGAATGGCGACGCTGCCGATGCCTTCACCGGCAAGGGACTGTCGGCGGCGCAACGCGATGCGCAGGACTACGTACGCAAGCTGTTCGAGTGGCGCAAGCGCACGCCAGTAGTGCAGAGCGGTCGACTCACCCATTTCGCGCCGGATGGATCGGTCTACGTCTACTTCCGCCACGACGACAGGCACAAGGCGGTGATGGTCGCGCTCAACAAGGGCGATGCCGCGAAAACCGTGGCGCTCGATCGTTTCGGCGATTTCATCAAGCCGGGCGAACGCGCGTACGACGTGTTGAACGATCGCGACATGCAATTCGGCGCGTCGCTCACGCTGCCAGCGAAGTCGGCAACGATCCTGCAGATCGAATAGGCGGCATGCACGCCCGCAGGTGTAGCATCTGCGCCGATGAATCCAGCGCTGACCCCGAAACAGGCACTGTTGGCGCAACTGGCCACGCTGACCGACTGCCCGCGCGCATTCGATTATGCCTGCATCACCGCGCGCCATGAGCACGGCGTCAAATCGGTGGACATCGAAGAACCGGCGATGGCCATCGTGCTGCAGGGTCGCAAGCGCGTGCATAGCGTCGGCCAGACGCTTGAGTTCGGTCCAGGTGACGTCTTTCTGATGCTGCGCCCCTGTCGCCTGGACGTGGTCAACATTCCGGATCCCGATACGGGCCTGTACCTGACCCTGGCCGGAGCATTCTGCAAGGAAGCCTTGCAAGCGGCACGGCTCTTGTGGGATCAACACGTTTGCAACGACAGCGACGACATCGCCAAGGTGGATGTCACCGATCTGGACAGCGAACTCCGGCACTGGATCCATGCTGCGCAAGCCGCCGGGCTGACCGAAGCACGACTGGCAATGACGGGCCTGTTGTTGACCCTGTGCCGTCGTGGCTACACCGCGTTGTTGGCGCCACCACCGCCAAGCCTGGCGGCGCAGTTGCGCGAGATGATCTCGGCGCAACCCGGTCGCGAGTGGCAATCGCATCACTTCGAGGAATCGCTGGGGCTCAGCGGCGCAACGCTGCGTCGCCGGCTGGCCTCGGAAAACACCTCGTTGCGCGATGTCATCGCCTCGGCGCGGCTGGCCTGCGCCATGAATCTGCTCTACACCACGCGCTGGCCGGTGAAGACGGTTGCCGCCAGCGTCGGTTACCGCTCCGTCTCCAGCTTCGTGCAGCGATTCATCGAGCGCTATGGCCTGGAGCCGAGCCGGATCGGCAACGCGTCCACTCCACCGTGAGCGTTTGACGCACGCGATTGAACGCTTCGCATCGGCGACGCAAGACAAGATGGCGGAAGTCGCGGTCCACGCCGCATGCCGAAGACTCCCATGTTCATGTCCGTATCCAAGTTCGTGCGCTCCGCCGCCGTCGCGTTGCTGTTGGCCGTTGCACTGCCGATGCAGGCGCAAGCACCTGCAACGACGACACAAGTGCCGGGCTACTACCGCCTGCCGTTGGGACGATTGACGGTGACCGCCCTGTTCGACGGCACCGTCGACCTGCCACTGACGGATCTGCGCGGCATGACTCCATCGCGTGCGCGCGCATTGCTGCGCGATCAGTATGTGCCAGAAGGCCCCCATGGCCTGCATACATCGGTGAATGCCTTCCTTGTCCAGGAAGGTGGCCATTTGACCCTGGTCGATACCGGTGCCCAAAGCTGCTTCGGGCCGGGATTGGCACAAGTGCTGCCCAATCTCAAAGCTGCGGGCTACGCGCCCGAGCAAGTCAATGACATCCTGATCACGCATGCGCACCCCGATCATTTGTGCGGCATCCTCGATGCGAACGACCAGCCGGCCTATCCGAATGCGACCGTGTGGCTGGCACGCGAGGATGGCGATTACTGGCTCGACCCCAAGCGGGATAGCGATCCGGCGGTGCCCGCGATGTTCCGTCCCTTGTTCGCGATGGCACGCAAGGCGGTGGCGCCATACCAGGCCGCCGGCAAACTGCGTCTGTTCAAGACCACTGATGCGCTACCCGGCGGCGCGACGTTGATCGCCAGCCACGGGCATACGCCCGGGCACAGCGCATATCTGTTCGATGGCGGCGCCAATCAGAAGCTGCTCGTCTGGGGCGACAGCCTGCATTTCCGCGCCATCCAGTTCTCGCATCCCGAGATCGCCTATGCCGGCGATGCCGACATCAAGCGCGCCGTTGCCGCACGCCAGAATCTGCTGAAACAAGCCGTGGCCAATGGCTGGTGGGTCGGCGCCGCACATGTGTCCTTCCCCGGACTCGGCCACATCCGCCACGATGGCAAACGCTATGCGTGGGTGCCGGCGGAATTCTTGCCGATCCCGCCAACGCAGCCGTAATCGCAACGTTTCAAACGTGGCCGGGCGTCTTGCCTGCAGGCAACTCCAGCCAGCGCGCGAGCACCGTGCGCACCTCGTCGACGCCCTGCTTCGATTCCCCGGAAAACACTTGTGCGCTCACGCTGTCGCCGAACGCCGACGCCAGTTCCTTGCGCACCGCGTGCAAGGTGTTCATCGCCGCGCCGCGCGACAGCTTGTCGGCCTTGGTCAGCAAGGCGTGGGCGGGCAAACCGCGGCGCACCGCGTAGCCGAGCATCTGCAGGTCGTATTCCTTCAACGGATGGCGGATGTCCATCACCACCACCAGTCCCGACAGCGCGCGCCGCGTTTCGAAATAGCTGGCGATGAAGGCCTGCCAGTGTTCCTGCATCTCCTTCGGCACCTTGGCATAGCCGTAACCGGGCAGGTCGACCAGGTAGGTATCGGCCAGCGGCGGCATGTCGAAATAGACCAGCTGCTGCGTGCGGCCCGGCGTCTTGGAGACGCGGGCCAGCGCATTCTGCTGGCAGATCGCGTTCAGCGCGCTCGATTTGCCGGCGTTGGAACGTCCGGCGAACGCGACTTCATGGCCTTCGTCAGCGGGCAGCTGGCGGGCGGTGTGGGCGGACAGGAGATAACGGGCGCGCTGGAAGGGCAGACTCATGTCGACAGGATAGTGGGCATTGGCTCGCGTTGACCGCCTCCGGGTCGGCACGGATAATCGATCAGTTGCGGCCGGCCGATGCCGGTCCCGGGTCTCATGGGAGTTCACATGCGTCACATCCGCGCTTACGGCCTCGTCGGTCTGGCTGGTCTCGCCATCGCTGCCGTCGCCTACGCCCAGTCCACGGTCCCCGCCGCACCGGCGAAGGACAGCAAGCCCGCCGCTGCCGCACCGGCTGCGCCCGCGAGCAAGGCCGGGCAGGATCCCAACGCATATGCCGAACTGGCCAAGACCCATTGGGGCGATGCCAAGGCCGGTGCCGCCAAGGCCGGCGCCTGCGCCGCCTGCCACGGCCTCGATGGCAACGCCACCGCCAATCCTGCGCTGTACCCGCGCATCGCCGGCCAGAGCGAACTGTTCGTCGCCAAGCAGCTGGCCCTGTTCAAGGCCGGCCTGCGCACCGACGGCAACGCCTCGCTGATGATTCCCTACGCCCAGGCCCTGTCGCCGCAGGACATGCGCGATCTCGGCGCCTACTTCCAGACGCAGCATTCGGGCGCCGGCATCGCCGACGACACCGCGATCACCAGCGGTCCGTACGAAGGCAAGAAGCTCTACCAGGTCGGCGAGAAGCTCTATCGCCAGGGTGATGCCGGCCGCGGCATCGTCGCCTGCACCGCCTGCCATGGCCCCGCCGGCGACGGCAATCCGGGTCCGGCCTATCCGCACGTCGGTGGCCAGCAGTCCTGGTACGTCGAAATGCGCCTGACCGAGTATCGCGGCGGCCAGAGCACGCTGAAGGACGACAAGCTGTTCGGCCTGATGGCGCTGGAGACCAAGAACCTCTCCGACGAGGAGATCAAGGGCCTGGCGACCTATCTGCAGGGCCTGCACAACCGCGCCGACCAGGCCAGCCCCGCCGACGTGGCTGCCGCCAAGGCCGCTGCGGCAGCCTCTCCGCAGCCGTCGAAGAATTGAGGGAACTTTCCCTCGCGTGGGCAGTCATACCGTTCACGTTCCGGATCATCACGCCGGCCCATGATCGGGCCGGCTTTTTTTTGCCAGAGGTCGCCATGCGCCTGCTCTCCTCCCTGTTGATCGCCGGACTGATCGCCATCGGCGCCGCCCTTCCGGCTTCCGCCGCCACTTCGACCGCGCCCCTGGTGCAAGGCACCGACTACGACGTTGTAGCCGGCGCGCACCCCTGGCAGGCGTTGAAGAAGGGCGAAGTCGAAGTCGTCGAGGTCTATGCCTGGTGGTGCCCGCACTGCGCCCACTTCGCGCCGATGATCTCGGCCTGGGCCTCGCGCCAGCCGGCCTGGGTGCGCATGGTCTACCTGCCCTCCGATCCCGATTCGCCCGGCGCCGCGGCCGCCTTCGCCGCGCAGCATGCCGGCCTGCTGCCGCGCGTGCATCCGGCGATGTTCCGCGCCATCCACGACGACCAGACCATGCCGGCCCGTCCCAGCGCAGAGGAATACGCGGCTTTCATGGCGCCGTTCGGCAGCACGCCGGCCAAGCTGCTGGCGCTGATGCAGTCCCCGCAGGTCAAGGCCGACCTCGCGCGCGACCGCGCCTTCGTGGTCGCCGCACAGGCCGACACCACCCCGACATTGATCGTCAACGGCAAGTACAAGGTGCTTGGCCGCAGCTACGAAGATCAACTCGATATCCTCGACCGTCTCACCGCCCAGATCCACGGAGGCAAACTGTGATCGCCCGTACCCTCGTTTCCGTCGCCACGCTGGCGATCGTCGCCACGCTGTCCGCCTGCAAGCCGGGCTCCGACACCACCGCTCCGGCCGCGAGCACTCCGGCAGCGTCCACGCCTGCCGCCAGCGACACCGCTGCGAACGGCAGCGCGCCGGCCAGCACCGCATCGAACCAGCCGCCGGCGCCGCCGGTCTCGCACCAGCCGACCGGACCTGCGCCGGTCGAGGGCAAGGATTACGTCGTGATCGCCAACGGCCAGCCGTTCGAACCTGCCGACGGCAAGATCGAAGTGGTCGAAGTCTTCAACTACGTCTGCCCGGCCTGCGCCGCGTTCGAACCGCAATTCGCGCCGTGGGCGAAGTCGCTGCCGTCCGATGTCCGCGTGGTCCACGTCCCGGCGCTGTTCGGCCGCATGTGGGACGACTATGCGCGCGCCTACTACGCCGCCGACGTGCTGGGCGTGACCGAGCGCACCCATCAGCCGCTGTACGACGAAATCCACATCAAGCAGGCGCTGAAGGGCGAGCGTGGCAATGACGGCATGGATGCGATCGCCGCGTTCTACGGTCGCCAGGGCGTCGATGTCGCGCAGTTCAAGTCGGCGGCGTCGAGCTTCGCGGTGGAAGGCAAGCTGGCCAAGGCCAAGCAGTACATCCAGGCCGAAGGCGTCGAAGGCACGCCGACGATGATCATCGACGGCAAGTACCGCATCACCGGCCCCGAAGGCAGCACCCGCGAAGACCAGCTCAAGATCGCCGACAAGCTGATCGCCCAGGAACGCGCCGCACGAGGTGGCCATTGAGCACGAACGCCGCGCTGCCCAGGCGCATGCGTCTTCCCGCGCTGATCGCGATGTCCCTGCTGGCGATCGCCGGTTGCCAGCAGAAATCGCCGGGCGCGGCGACGTCGGCCACCAAGCCGGTGGCGACGCCGACGCAGCCGCTGCCGTTCGACGCCAGGCTGGTGCAGATGGCGACGAATGCGGCCACCCAGGCCATCGCCGAAGCCAAGTCCAAGCCTGCGGTCGCCGGCAAGGACTATGACGAGATCGCCAACGGCCAGCCCTTCCAACCGCTCGACGGCAAGGTCGAAGTGGTCGAAGTGTTTGCCTACAGCTGCCCGCATTGCGCCGATTTCGAACCGCTGCTGGAAGCGTGGACCAAGCAGCAGCCGGGGAACGTGCGCGTCACCCCGCTGCCGCTTGCCGGCGGCGCCGCCTCGGATCTCGGTCGCACCTATTTCGCCGCGCTGAAGACCGGCCAGCTGGCCGCGATCCATACCCGCATGTTCTACGGCATCCACGGCGACAAATCGTTGCCGCCGGCGTCCAATGGCGACGGCATCGCGGCGTGGCTGGGCGGACAGGGCTTCGATGCCAAGACGTTCCGCGCGACGATGGCCAGTCCGGAAGTGCAGCAGCAGATGCAGAAGGCGCACGATTTCGAAGTGCGCAGCGGCATCGAAGGCACGCCGACGCTGATCGTCAACGGCAAGTACCGCATCAAGGGTCCGTCCCAACTCGACGACCTGCGCATCGCCAGCGCGCTGATCGCCCGGGAGAGCGGCACCGGGAAATAAACCGATGCCGGATCCTTCCATGCACCGCCTGCGTCTGCTGAGCGCCAACATCCAGGCAGGCTCCAGCACGCGTCGCTACAGCGATTACGCCACTCGCAGCTGGTCGCACGTGCTGCCGCTGGGCGGCAAGCGCGGTGCGCTCGACGCCATCGCGCGGATCGCCGGCCAGCACGATATCGTCGGCCTGCAGGAAGCCGATCCCGGCAGTTTCCGTTCCGGCTTCACCAACCAGACGCACTACCTCGCCACCCGTGGCGGTTTCGCCTACTGGACGCACCAGCCCAACCGCAGCGTCGGCGGCGTCGCCTCCAGCGCGAACGGATTGCTGAGCCGGATCGAACCGGTCGAGGTCGAGCATCACCCGCTGCCTGGGCGGGTGAAGGGACGCGGGGTGCTGCTCGCACGCTTCGGTTCCGGCACCGAGGGTTTGCGCGTCGCCATCGCGCATCTTTCGCTGGGCGCGATGTCGCGGCACGTGCAACTGGGCTTCATCGCCGAATTGCTCGCCGATGCGCCCAACGCGGTGTTGATGGGCGACTTCAACTGCAGCATCGAACAGCCGGAGATGGCGCGACTGTTCCGCACCACCCGCCTGCAGCCCCCGCAGCATCATGTTCCGACCTTCCCCAGCTGGCGACCGCAACGCGCGATCGATCACCTGCTGACGACCGACGGCATTGCGCTGGCAAGCTTGCAGGTGATGCAGGCGGCGGCATCCGACCATCTCGCGCTGTCGGCCGACCTCGAGATTCCCGGGCACGCACTGGCGCGCTGAGCGTGCCCGGAGGCACGCGCTGACTGGTGCGTGCGCACGCATCCACCGTCCGTTCAAGCAGCACGGCTATAGTCGGGGAATGAACAACCGTCCGCCGCGCGCCATCCTCCTCCCCGTGTTGTGCATGCTCGTTGCCTGCACGCCGCATGGCGCGGCGGAAGCACAAACGCCTCCACCACTGTCGCCCTCCGATGCCGCGATGCAGTCGGCGCTCGTGGCCGCCGAACAGGGACGCCTGACGCCAACGCAGGATCGCGCGCTGGCCAATCATCCGCTGCATGCATGGCTCGACTATGCGCGCATCCGCCAGATGCTGTCGACGGCATCGGCCGGCGACGTCAATGCCGCCCTGCGCCGCGATGCCGGACAACCGGCGGGCAATGCGCTCGCCGACATGTGGCGGGCGGAACTCGCGCGGCGACAGGATTGGAACGCACTGTCGTCGCTCGACATCGACGGCAGCGATTCGCAGGCCAACCGCTGCCTCGACCTGCTGGCCGAAGCCAAGCTCGGCCGTTTCGATGCCGGGTGGACGCAGGACGCGCGCAAGGTGTGGCGGTCCGGGCGACCGTGGACCAGCGCCTGCCGCGAACCGATGGCGATCCTCGAACAGCGTGGTGGCGTCGATGACGCACTGCGCTGGGATCGTTTCGATGCCGCGCTGGAGCAGCGCCTGCCTTCGGTGATGCGCGAAGCCGGCAAGGGCCTGCCGCCCGACCAGGCGAAGCTCGCCGGCGAATACGCCGACTTCCTTGGCGCACCGCGCGATTCGGCGATGGCATGGCCGAAGACCCCACGCAGTCGCGCGGTCATCGCCGCCGGACTGGAGCAGGACGCCAAGAACTATCCCGACAACGCCGAAGCGGCGCTGCCGAAGTGGAACAGCGCGTTCACCCTCGACGATGCCCAGCGCGGTCGCGTGCTGGCGGCGATCGCACGCGCCTCGGCGATCGACCACGATCCGCGCACGCCGCAACGTTTCACCGCCGTGCCGGCGTCGTCATTCGACGATGCCCTGCACGAATTGCGCACCCGCGATGCGCTGTGGCGCGGGGATTGGCCAGCGACACTGGCGGCGATCCGCGCGATGCCCGACAAGCTGCGCGGCGATACCCGCTGGATTTATTTCCTCGCGCGCGCACTGGAACAGGGCGGACAGCGCGAACAGGCGCATGCCGCCTATGTCGATGCCGCGCGCAACAGCGAGTTCTACGGTTTCATGGCCGCCGATCGCCTGCACCAGCCCTATCGCCTGTGCCCGTTGCCGACGCCGCAGACGCCCCTGCAATCCGTCGGGTTCCAGCGCGCGCTGGCGCTGCATCGCATCGGTCGCAACGATTGGGCCAACCGCGAATGGACTGCTGCCGCGAAAACATCGCCGTCGGCACAACGATTGGCCGCGGTGCGCGATGCCCTTTCGCAGCAATGGTTCGATCGCGCCGCCTTCGGCATGGATCGCGACCAGCCCCAGGAAATGCGCCTGCTCGAACTGCGCTTCCCGCTGCACTACCAGGACAACATCGAGCGCGCCGCCACCGCCAGCCGTCTCGATCCGGCGTGGATCGCCGCCGAAATCCGCGCCGAAAGCCTGTTCGATCCGCGCGCGCGCTCCAACGCCGATGCTCGCGGGCTGATGCAGCTCATTCCGGAAACCGGACAGCGCGTTGCACGTCGCAGCGGCATCGCCTATGTCGATGGCAACAGCCTGTACGACGGCCCCAGCAACATCGCGATCGGCAGCGCCTACCTGCGCGAAGGGCTGGACAAGGCCGGCGGATCGCTGCCGGTGGTGATCGCCGGCTACAACGCCGGGCCGAATGCCGCCGCGCACTGGAAGTCGCAGCGCCCGCAGCTCGACATCGACGCCTGGATCGAGGCGATTCCGTACAAGGAAACCCGCGAATACGTCCCGCGCGTGCTCGGCTTCAGCGTGATGTACGACTGGCGCATGCACGGCAAGATGCTGCGCCTCTCCGATCGCATCGCCGGCCGTCTCGATGGCGAACGCATCGCCCCGACCTGCGAACTCGGGAACTGAGCGCGATGCAGGTCTACCTCGTCGGCGGCGCGGTGCGCGATGCATTGCTGGGCTTGCCGCCTGGCGATCGCGACTTCGTGGTCGTCGGCGCGACGCCGGAACAGATGATCGAACGTGGTTATCGCCAGGTCGGGCGCGATTTCCCGGTCTTCCTGCATCCGCAGACCGGCGAGGAGTACGCGCTGGCACGCACCGAGCGCAAGTCCGGGCGCGGTTACACCGGTTTCGTCGTCCATGCCTCGCCCGACGTCACGCTGGAAGACGACCTGCGCCGTCGCGACTTCACCATCAACGCGATCGCACAGGCCGAAGACGGCACGCTGATCGATCCTTTCGGTGGCGTCGCCGACCTGCAGGCACGCACGCTGCGCCACGTCAGCGCCGCCTTCGCCGAAGATCCGCTGCGGGTGCTGCGTGCGGCGCGCTTCATGGCGCGATTCGCATCTCTGGGTTTCACGGTCGCACCGGAAACGCGGGCGTTGATGCGCGACATGGTGGCGTCGGGCGAACTCGAGGCCCTGGTGCCGGAACGCGTCTGGCAGGAACTGTCGCGTGCGTTGCGCAGCGTGCAGCCGTCCGCCTTCCTGCGCACCTTGCGCGATTGCGATGCGTTGAACGTCGTCCTGCCCGAGGTTGACGGGCTCTATGGCGTCCCGCAACGCGCGGAATACCATCCGGAGATCGACACCGGAGCGCACATCGAGCTGGTCTGCGATATGGCGGTGAAGCTGGCGCCAAGCGACGACCTGATCGGCTTTGCCGCGCTCACCCACGATCTCGGCAAGGCGTTGACGCCAGCCGACGAACTGCCGAAACACGTGATGCACGAACAGCGCGGTATACCCCCGTTGCAGGCACTCGCTGCGCGACTGAAGGTGCCGAACGAGCATCGCCAACTCGCGGAGATCGCCTGTCGCGAGCATCTCAACGTGCATCGCCTCGACGAGTTGCGCGACGAGACCGTGCTGAAGCTGTTCGAACGCATGGACGCCTTCCGCAAGCCGGATCGCGCGCGACAACTCGCGCTGGTCTGCGAAGCCGACAAGCGCGGGCGCGCCGGACTCGAGGATCAACCCTATCCGCAGGCGGCGGAATTGCAGCGGTTGTTCGCCGTTGCGCGCGCGGTCAATGCCGGTGCATTCGCGGATACACCGCCCGGACCCGCGCTGGGCGAAGCGATCCGCAAGGCGCGCATCGTGGCGATTGCGCAAGCGCGACGCTGAATCACAACCGGTAGGTCAGGTCGCCGATCAGGAACGCGTGTCCGAACTCGACGTCGCGCGAGAAGCCCATCACCTGGAAGCGCTCGCCCATCTCTTCCGGCATCGTCAGGCGCTTCACCTGCTGGCGCAGGCGCAAGTGCGCCACTTCATCGGCGACATGCGCTTCCGCGGCCGCCAGCCGGCGATCGATGCCGTTGCCCATCAGGAAACTCGCCTGGCTGCAGTAGCCGGCAAGATCGAAACCGGCTCCAGTCCCGGCTTCCGCCAGCGCGGTGAAATCGACCGACGCGGTGATGTCCTGCAGGCCCGGCCACGCCAGCACGTCATCGACGACATGATGGCGACGGAACGCGCGCAAGGTGCCATCGCTGCGCTGCGGCTGGTAGTACTCGCTGCGCGCATAGCCGTAATCGACGAACAGCAGCGCACCGCGCTGCATCGGGCCGATCACCGCCTGCACCCAGTACGGCAGTTGCGGCAGCAGTTCCGAGCGGTAGTCCTCGGCAAAAGGCTGCTCCAGCGAACGCTCGACATGGCGCACGCCCGCGGTCACCAGCGCATCGGCGGGACGCCCGATCACCACGAAGGCGTCGCTCTTGTCGAGTGCGACGTGGTCTTCCCAGACTTCTTCTTCGGCGATGGCGAAGCGCGTGGTGGGCAATGCGTCCAGCACTTCATTGGCGAAGACGATGCCGTTCCACGCATGTTCGAACGGGCGATCCAGCCATTCAACGCGCGCGAAGACCTCGGCCGGCAACACCTTCTGCAAGTGTTCGCGCTGGCGCTGGCGCAGCTGCGCGCTCGGCTCGAGCACGCAGTAGCGCTCCGGCAGGCGTCCCAGCGCTTGCAGGTGGTGCAGCAGGTCGGCGGCGAAGACGCCGCTGCCGCCACCGATTTCGAGGATGCGCCCTTCACCCAACTCTTCGAGTACCGGCGCGATCGCCTCGCCGATGCATTCGGCGAACAGGTGCCCCAGTTCCGGTGCGGTCACGAAGTCGCCGGCACCGCCGAACTTGGTCGCGCCCGCGCTGTAATAACCCAGTCCCGGCGCGTACAGGCACAGTTCCATGAAACGCGAAAACGGGATGCTGTTGCCGGACGCACGAATTTCCTGGCGGATCGCGGCGGCGAGTTCGGCGCTGTGCGCCTGGGCGTCGGCATCGGGGGGCGGCAAAGCAGTCATGGCGGTCTCGTCGCGGCAGGCGGACAGAATACTCGCCTCGTCTGCACGGTCACGTCGCCCATGCGAGCATGACGGGATGGAAGCCCAATCGTCCTCCCCCGTCGTCCTCGTCACCGGTGCGGCCAAGCGCATCGGCGCGGCGATCGCGCGTCATCTGCATGCCCGGGGCTACGCCATCACGCTGCACTACCGCGACTCGGAAGCGGAAGCGACCGCATTGCGCGACGCGCTGGAGGCCGCGCGCCCGAACAGCACGCTGTTGCTGCAAACCGATCTCACCCGATCCGATGCACCCGAAACACTGGTCGCCCGCACCATCGAACGCTTCGAACGGCTGGACGGACTGGTCAACAATGCCTCGACCTTCTTCCCGACCCCCGTCGGTGAAACCACGCCAATGCAGTGGCAGTCATTGTTCGACGCCAACGCCCGCGCACCGTTCTTCCTTGCGCAGGCGGCCGCGCCGCATCTGCGTGCCAGCCACGGCGCGATCGTCAACATCACCGACATCTACGGCGAACGGCCGCTGCGCGCGCATGCCGCCTACTGCATGAGCAAGGCTGCACTGGTCATGATGACGAAATCGCTGGCGCTGGAACTCGCGCCCGACGTGCGCGTGAATGCCGTTGCGCCGGGCGCCATCCTGTGGCCGGAAGCCGACACCGGCGAAAACGAAGCCGCGCGCCAGGCCGCGATCGTCGCGCGCACGCCGTTGGCACGCACCGGCACGCCGGACGACATCGCCGAAGCGGTGCACTGGCTGCTGGCTTCCGCGCGTTTCACCACCGGCGAAGTCGTCCACGTCGACGGCGGCCGCCTGCTCGACGGCTGACGCGATCAAGCGTTCCAGTCGACCCGTTCGAACTGCGTGTCGTGGTCCGGATGCAGCGCCCACAATGCCGCCAACGATTCGCGCTGCACCGGATCGATGAAGCAGGGCGCGATTTCCGCCAGCGGTTTCAGCACGAAGGCGTGGCGGATTTCCGGGCGCGGCAATTGCAGGTGGCCCTCGCCTTCCATCACCCGGTCGTCGTAATAGACGATGTCGATATCGAGCGTGCGATCGCCGAAGCGCGGGCCACTGCGATCGCGTCCATGCGCATCTTCCAACGCGTGCAGCCAGTCGTTGAGCGCTTGCGGATCGAGATCGCTGTCGATCACCGCCGCCGCGTTGAGGAAGTCTCCACCCGCGAACCCCACCGCCGGATAGCGATGGATCGACGACAGCCGCACCTCGCCGAAACGCGCGCGCAGCGCATCGGCCGCCGCCTGTAGATGACGCAAGGGATCGACATTGCTGCCGAGGCTCAGCAGTGCATGGCCCATGTCAGTCGCGTGTCCGCTCGATCACCACGCCGACCGCGCGCGCGCCACGCACCGCGCCCGGCTTGCTCAGCTTCAGGCGCACCCGCGACACCTTGAAGTCGCGCAGGATCAGTTCGACGCAACGCTCCGCCAACGTCTCCACCAGTCCGAAGCCGGTGCTTTCGACGTAAGCCATCAGCGCCTTGCTGACCGCCTTGTAGTTGAGCGTGTCCTCGATGTCGTCGCTGGCCGCCGGAATGCGGTTGTCGAAGGCCATCTCGACATCGAACACCAACGTCTGGCGGATGCGCCGCTCCCAGTCGTAGATGCCGATCAGGGCGTCGATTTCCAGGCCTTCGATGAAGACGATGTCGCTCACATGCTCTCCAGATTCAAACCGCGGGCAGCGTCGCCATGTCCCAACGCGGCACCACGCCGATCTCCAGCCCCTGCCGTTGTCCCGCCTCCAGGCGCAAGGCGCCGGCGAAGGCGATCATCGCGCCATTGTCGGTGCACAAGGCCGGCGGCGGAAACGCGACGCGACCACCACGCGCCGTCGTCATGACGTGCAGCTTCTCGCGCAACCGGCGGTTGGCGCCGACGCCACCTGCGACGATCAAGGTGTCGCAGCTGGCGGCTTCCAGCGCGCGTTCGCACTTGATCGCCAGGGTGTCGACCACCGCATCCTCGAAGCCGCGGGCGATATCGGTGCGGGTGGCATCGGACTGGTCGCTGTCGCGCCACGCCAGCAGCACCTGGGTCTTCAGGCCGCTGAAACTGAAATCGAGACCGGGGCGATCGGTCATCGGCCGCGCGAAATGGAATCGTCCCGGCGTGCCCTGTTGCGCCAGCGCCGCGAGCTGCGGACCGCCCGGATAGGGCAGCCCCATCAACTTGGCGGTCTTGTCGAAGGCCTCGCCGGCGGCATCGTCCAGGGTTTCGCCCAGCAGGCGGTAGCGACCGATCGCCTCGACATGGACCAGCTGGGTATGGCCGCCAGAAACCAGCAGGGCCACGAACGGCGGCTCGGGCGGAGCCTCGTCCTGCATCAGCGGCGCCAGCAGGTGGCCTTCCATGTGATGGACGCCGATCGCGGGAACGTCCAGGGCCCAGGCCAGCGAACGCGCCACCCCGGCTCCGACCAGCAGCGCCCCGACCAGCCCGGGACCGGCGGTATAGGCCACTCCGCCGATCTCACCGGGGGCGATCCCGGCCTCGTCCAGGGTCTGGTGGACCAGCGGCAGGGTCTTGCGGACGTGATCGCGGCTGGCCAGCTCCGGCACTACCCCGCCGTACTGGGCATGCAGCTCGATCTGGCTATAAACAGCCTGCGCCACCAGCCCGCGCGCGCCGCCCAGGGCGGTGTCGTAGACGGCCACGCCGGTTTCGTCGCAGGAAGTTTCGATGCCCAGCACTTTCATCCGCTCAGGATACCGGCTTGCACGGCTCCCGGTGAATGGGCTATCATCCCCGGCTCACTCCGGTCGTCTGGCCGGTTTTCACTCGGAACATCACATGCCTGCCGTCAAAGTCCGCGAAAACGAACCCTTTGAATTTGCCCTGCGTCGCTTCAAGCGCACCTGCGAAAAGGCAGGCGTGCTGGCCGAAGTGCGCAAGCGCGAGTTCTACGAAAAGCCGACCCAGGAACGCAAGCGCAAGGCTGCTGCTGCCGTGAAGCGTCAGGCGCGCCGCATGTCGCGCGACGTCACCAAGCGCCAGCGCCTGTACTGAGCCGTTAGCGGTTCCGGTCGACAAAGCCGGCACGCGCGAGCGTGACCGGCTTTTCGCATTTCTGGACGCGGCGATTTTCGCGCCCATCCGAACCAGAGGAAATCACGATGTCCCTGAAGACCCAGCTCACCGACGACATGAAGGCCGCGATGAAGGCCGGCGAGAAAGCCCGCCTGGGCGTGATTCGCCTGATCAACGCGGCGATCAAGCAGAAGGAAGTCGACGAGCGCGTCGAACTGGACGATGCCGCGGTGCTGGCCGTGCTTGAGAAGATGGTCAAGCAGCGCCGCGATTCGATCAGCCAGTACGATGCCGCCGGCCGCGACGACCTGTCCGCGATCGAGCGTGACGAGATGGCCATCATCGAGCACTACCTGCCGGCCAAGATGGGCGAAGCCGAAATCGCCGCCGCGATCGATGCCGCCATCGCCCAGACCGGTGCGACCGGCGCCGCCGACATGGGCAAGCTGATGGGCGTGCTCAAGCCGCAGCTGGCCGGCAAGGCCGACATGTCGGATGTGTCGAAGCTGGTGAAGCAGAAGCTCGCCGGCTGACCGCGATGAGCGCGCGCATCGCCATCCGCCCGGCGGTCGCCGCCGACGTGCCGCTGATCCTCGAACTGATCCGCGCACTCGGCGAATACGAACGCCTCGCGCATGAAGTGACCGCGACCGAGGCCGATCTCCACGCGCAGCTGTTCGGCGCCAGGCCTGCCGCGGAAGTGCTGATCGGCGAGATCGATGGCCAGCCCGCCGGCTTCGCGCTGTTCTTCCACAACTTCTCGACCTTCCTGGCCAAGCCCGGCCTCTATCTGGAAGACGTGTTCGTGCGCCCGGAACATCGCGGCGCGGGGCTCGGCAAGGCGCTGATGGTGGAACTGGCGCGGATCGCAGTCGAACGCGGGTGCGGCCGCTTCGAGTGGTCGGTGCTGGACTGGAACCAGCCGTCCATCGATTTCTACCGCTCGCTGGGCGCAGTCGGCATGGACGAATGGACGGTCCAGCGCGTCAGCGGCGAAGCACTGCAGCGTCTCGCTTCAGCCGCAAAACCGGAATAACCTGAGGCGCATCGTGGCACGCATCCCCGACGCCTTCATCGACGACCTCCTCAACCGCACCGATGTGGTCGAGATCGTCAATGCGCGGGTACCGCTGAAGAAGAAGGGCAACGAATACACCGCCTGCTGCCCCTTCCACGACGAACGCTCACCTTCCTTCTTCGTCTCTCCCGCGAAGCAGTTCTATCACTGCTTCGGTTGTGGCGCGCACGGCAGCGCCATCAGCTTCCTGATGCAATTCGATCGCCTCGAATTCCTCGACGCCATCGACGAGCTGGCGAAACGCGCCGGCATGGAAGTACCGCGCGACACCGCCCAGCGCAACGCCAATCCGGAAACTCAGCCGCTGTTCGGCGCGATGGATGCGGCCGCGGCATTCTTCAAGCGACAACTTGCGTCCAGCAGTCGCGCGCAAAGCTACCTCGACCAGCGCGGCGTGGATGCCGCGACCCGCGAGCATTTCGCCATCGGTTATGCGCCGCAGGGCTATGACGGCTTGCGCAACGAACTCGGCACGGACGCGCGGCGCATGCAGTTGCTGGAGCGTTCGGGCCTGTTCTCGCGCAACGACAAGGGCCACGTCTACGACAAGTTCCGCGATCGCGTGATGTTCCCGATCCACGATCGCCGCGGCCGCGTGATCGCCTTCGGTGGCCGCGTGCTCGACAAGGACGACACCCCGAAATACCTCAACTCGCCGGAAACCGCGCTGTTCCACAAGGGCCGCGAGTTGTACGGCCTGTGGCAGGCGCGCCAGGCCAATCCGAAGCTGGAACGCCTGCTGGTGGTCGAAGGCTACATGGACGTGGTGTCGCTGGCGCAGCACGGCATTCGTTACGCCGTCGCCACGCTCGGCACCGCGACCACGCCCGAACACGCCGAGCTGCTGTTCCGCAACGCGCCGGAAGTGGTGTTCTGTTTCGATGGCGATGCCGCTGGTCGTCGCGCCGCGTGGAAGGCATTGGAATCGGTGCTGCCGCGCATGAAGGACGGCCGCCAGGCGTTCTTCCTGTTCCTGCCCGACGGCGAGGATCCCGATACGCTCATCCGCCAGGAAGGCCACGCGAAATTCGAGGAACGCTTGCGCAACGCGACGCCGCTGTCCGAGGTCTATTTCGCCGAACGCATGCAGGGCGTGTCGCTGACTTCGGTGACCGGCAAGGCGACGCTCGTCGATCGCTGCCGCGCCGATATCGCCAAGATTCCCGATGGCGGTTTCCGCGACGCGATGGTCGCGCGCATCCGCGAACTCACCAATGTCGATGTCACCGATGCCAATGCGATTGCGCGCGCACCGACGCCTTCAAGCGCCAACGCGCATGCCAAGCGCAGCCTCGTCCGCCACGCCATCACCCTGCTGTTGCAGCATCCGCAGCTGGCCGATCGCGCGCCGGTCCCCTACGAATTCGAGTCCTTGCAACTGGCGGGCATCCCGCTGCTGGTCGAATTGCTCGACGTGTTGAAATCGCGTCCCGGACTGACCGTCGCCGGCATCCTCGACTCCTTCTCCGACCACCCCGATGTCGGCGCGCTGCAAAAACTCGCCACCTTCAGCGAACCCGGTGGACCGCAGGAATGGACGGTCGATTTCGACGGCGTGCTGGCGCAGCTGTCGAAGCAATCGACCCAGCAACGCATCGACCAGCTGCAATCGCGCATCCGCGATCTGAGCGACGACGAAAAAACCGAACTGCGCGAACTGCTGCGAACGCGACTCGCGTCCTGACCACGAACACCCTCCCACTCCCACCCGCCCCGACCACATGACTGCCACGACATCGAATCCCTGGCGCGCGCGCCTGCCCGGCCTGTTGCTTGCCGCCGCCCTCGCCCTCGCCGCGATGTTGCTGGAACCGTGGACCAAGCATTTCGGAATGAGCGCGCTGCCGACCGCCATCGTGCTCGGCATCCTCCTTGGCAACACGGTGTTCCCGCGGATTTCCGGGCATGCGGGCGCGGGCGTCGATTACGCGCGTTCGCGCCTGCTGCGCGTCGGCATCGTGCTGTTCGGATTCCGCCTCACCTTCCAGGACATCCTCGGCGTCGGCGCAACAGGGATAGTCATTGACATCATCATGGTGGCCTGCACCTTCCTGCTCGCGCTGTTCCTCGGTCGCCGCGTGTTCAAGCTCGATCGCGACAGCTCGATCCTGATCGGCTCCGGCGCCGCGATCTGTGGCGCCGCCGCGGTGATGGCCGCCGAACCGGTGGTCAAGGCGCAGGCGCACAAGGTCTCCGTCGCGGTGGCGACGGTGGTGGTGTTCGGCACCATCGCGATGTTCCTCTACCCGCTGTTCTGGCCGATCCTGCAATCACACCACGGCTTCGACCAGCACGCCTATGGCCTCTATGTCGGATCGAGCGTGCACGAAGTCGCACAGGTGGTGGTCGCCGGCAAGTCGGTGGGCGACGACGCCGCCAACATCGCGGTGATCGAAAAGATGATCCGCGTCATTTTGCTGGCGCCATTCCTGTTGTTGCTCTCAGCCTGGCTGCGCGACAAGAACGACGCCAGCGGCAAGCGCGCACCGATCGTCATTCCGTGGTTCGCGATCCTGTTCCTGGTGGTCGGCGCGTTCAATTCCTTCCACCTGTTGCCGAAGGCGCTGGTCGATGCATTGCTGATGATCGACACCTTCCTGCTGGCGATGGCGATGGGCGCACTCGGCGTACGCACCCATGCTGGCGCGATCCGCCAGGCCGGCCTCAAGCCATTGCTGCTGGCAACCACGCTGTTTGCGTGGCTGATTGTTGGCGGGCTGTTGGTGAATATCGGGGTGGCGCGGTTGTTCGGGCACTAACCCCGATCAAGAACGTCAAACCTGGTTGAGCACGAATGGCGGCACCGGCCGCAACCAAGGCAACAACCAGTGGTCGACCAGCAGGAAGCCGAACAACGCCATCAGGTAGATGATCGAATACTTGAACACCTGCATGGCGAACAGTTCGTCGGGCGGATTCTGCAACTTCCACGCATACCAGACGAACACCGCGCCGAGGAACAACGCCCCGCCGAGGTAGAACACGCCGCTCATGCCCGCCACCCACGGCAGCACGCTCACCGCGACGAGCAGGATGGTGTAGAGCAGGATCTGTTTGCGGGTGTATTCGACGCCATGCGTCACCGGCAGCATCGGTACCAGCGCCTTGGCGTAATCGGCACGACGGAAGATCGCCAGCGCCCAGAAATGCGGCGGCGTCCAGACGAAGATGATCAGCACCAGCAGCAATGCATGCGCCCAGTCCCACGGTCGCTGCATGCCGGTGACCGCAGCCCAGCCGAGCAGCGGCGGCGCGGCGCCGGCGATGCCGCCGATCACGATGTTCTGCGGGGTCGCGTGTTTCAGCCAGGCGGTATAGACCACGGCATAACCGATCAACGATGCGAAGGTCAGCAGCGCACAAATCCAGTTGACGCCGATGACGAGGATCGCCATCGACACGGCGCCGAGCAGCAACGCGAATACCAGCACCTGACGTGGCATCAGCGCGTGCGATGGCAGCGGACGATGCTGCGTGCGTGCCATCAGCATGTCGATGCGCCGATCGATCAGGTGGTTGATCGCCGCCGCCGATGCCGCCGCCAGCCAGATGCCGAGCAATCCCAGCGCGCCATGGCGCAGGTCTTCGGCGGTCGGCAAGCCGGGAATCGCGAGACAGATGCCGACCAGCGCGGTGAACACGATCAGCGCCACCACGCGCGGCTTGGTCAACGGCCAGTAATGCCCCCAGCGCGTCATGCCGCCGGCACCATGCGCAGCGGTCGCTGGATGCGCGCCAGCAGCGACACCAGCAGGAACAGCAGGATCGCCGCGCCGGCGTTGTGCAGCACGGCCACCAGCAATGGCAATGCCAGCTTGACGTTGCTGACGCCGAGCGCGAATTGCGCCGTCACCAGCAACACCAGCAGTACGCCCCAGGTACGCATGCCCGGCAGGCGGATCAGGCGAATGCCCAGCCACCAGATGTAGAGGAAGACCACGCAGGCCATGATCCGGTGCGCCATCTGGATCGCGATGCGCGACTGGCCATCGAGGATGCCGCCTTCATAGTCGACACCGATGCCACGCCACAACACGAAACCGTTGTACCAGTCGGCATTCGGCCACCAGTGGCCGGCGCACTTCGGGAAATTGTCGATCGACATGCTGCCGGCGCCGCAGGACAACGCGGCGTAATTCGAACTCGTCCAGCCGCCCAGCGCGATCTGGATCGTCAGCAGGACCACGCCGGCGATCAGCAGGCGTCGCAGCAGGCGGGTGTCGGCAAGGCGGATCGGCACGTTGGTCGCACGCCAGGCCATCCATGCCAGCAACGCGAAGGTAGTGAAACCGCCAAGCAGATGGCCCATCACCACGATCGGCTTGAGCAGCCAGGTCACCGTCCACATGCCGAGCAAGGCCTGCACGATGATCACCGCGAAGGTCAGCATCGCCACGCGCGACAGGTCTTCGTTGTTCCAGCGCCATGCCGCCGCGATCAGGATCGCTTCCGCGGAAATCGCCAATGCCGCCGATGCTTCGTGCATGCCGCGCATGTAAAGCGGAATGGCCAGCGCGACGAGGATCGCCGAGGTGATGACCTGCAGGATCCCGAGACGACGCCGGCGCGCGGCGATCACCGCCAGCACGAAGACCAGGAAGCCGAGTGTCGCCGCGAGATGGCGATGCATCTGTTCGCGCCAGGCCTTGGTCGGATCGAGTTCGCGGATCGCGATCGCAGCGTGGTTGGTGATGTCGGCCGTCGCCTGCGGCCACGCCGCGCGGCCGTAGCAGGTCGGCCAGTCGGGGCAGCTCAGGCCCGCATTCGACAGGCGCACGAATGCGCCGAACACGATCACGGTGAACGCCAGCGCCACCGCCAGCCAGGCCAGGCGATGGAAATGACGGGACAGCACGGGAACGAGGGGTCGGCTCATTGCAGCTTCAACAGGCGTGAGAGATCCATGCGCAGATCCGCCGGATCGAACCCGGGAGCGTACCGCAAGACCACGAAGCCATTGGGATCGATCACGTACACCACCGCGTCATTGGGCACATCGGCACGCGGCAAACGGACCTTCAGCACATCCACGGGACCGACGGCGCGCGGCGTGCTGGTTTTCGGCGCGGAGGCCGGCACCGTTCCGGCCCACAGCACGTCGGCATGGTCGCGTGTGTGCCCCAGCGCCTGCCAGACGATGTCGAGATCGCGCGCGAGCTTGTCGCAGCGTTCGCGGCAATCGGCGGATGGCACCGCGAGGATGCGCCAGCGGCGTTCCGTCGGCGACCACGGGTAGGCGGTGCCATCGGCGAGCTGCAAGGCGACACCACGCAGATCGGTCGGCGGTTGCAGCAACTCGCCCTTGTTCTTCAGGCCCTGCGGACGCCAGCCGGAAAAACGCAGCGCGCCGGCCAGCACGAAGCTGCCGAGGAACAGCAGGGCGATCGCCAGCAACATCCGGCGATTGCGGTTGCGGGTATCGAGGGAATTCGGATCAGGCATGGGCATCACGTCGCCGCGAACGGCGATTCAACAGGAAGGCAAGGACAAGCACGGTGGCCGCCATCGCGAACCACTGCACCGCATAGGCGATATGGCGTTCCGGCGGCATGGTGTTGGGCAAGACGTCGAGATCGCGTTCGCCGCCGATGCGCATTTCGGGATCGAGGCGCAGGATGCGTGGCGCCAATGCGCGCTGGCCGAGCAGCGCCGGCAATTCCGGCGCCGACAACGCCGTCACCAGCACATCGCCATCGGGCAGGCGCGTGGCGACCGGCGACATCAATCCATGCGAGGGCGGCGGCATCAACAAGCCACGCACGTCGTGCAATTCCGGCAATGGCAGCGTCGGCATGCGGTGGCGATCGAGTACCGGCAACCAGCCGAGATCGACCAGCAACGGCTGCGTTCCGCCATCCGGCATGAAGACACGATACGCGCGCGCGCCAACCTGTCCGTTGTGGACCTGGCTGTCGAGCAACACCATCGGGGACGGCAGGAAACGGCCCGTGCCGACCGCCCAGTCATAACCGGCAGCGCGCGACGGATCGTAAGCTGTCGCCAGCGCGATTTCATGGCGCTGCGCGATGGTCGCCTCGGCCTGCACCAGCATCGCGCGCTTCTGTTGCGCGCGACCCAGCTGCCACGCGCCCAGCATGCCGAACACGCCGGCCACGACGATCGCCAGCAACCACCAGCGCAGGCGCTTCATCGGACTCTACCCGCAAGCTGCGATAATCCCGGCATCGTCCCTGCACAGGTCACTGCCATGAATCCGTCGCTGAAACTCGTGCTGATAGTGGGCGTGCTCATCCTGATCGTCTGGAACCTCGGCCAAGGCCTGTATTACATGCTGACGGATCGTGGCCAGTCGAAGCGCACCGTGAATGCGCTCACGCGCCGCATTGCGCTGTCCGTCGGGCTGATCCTCTTCATCATCCTTGCCATCTACATGGGCTGGATCACGCCGCACGGCGTGGGCAGCAACCCGGGCTGATCCCAGCCTGGTTTCGTGACGCAAAGGCCGGCGCAAAGCCGGCCTTTTTGTTCAATGCGCGTTCGATGCGTCCTTACAGCACGTACACGAACAGGAACAGCATCAGCCACACCACGTCCACGAAGTGCCAGTACCACGCCACCGCTTCGAAACCGAAGTGGTCCTGCGGAGTGAAATGGCCCCGCAGGCAACGCAGCCAGATCACGATCAGCATGAAGGTGCCGAGGGTGACGTGCAGGCCGTGGAAGCCGGTGAGCATGAAGAAGGTGGAACCGTAGATGCCGGAAGCCAGCGTCAGGTTGAGTTCGTGGTAGGCCTCGCGGTACTCGCTGGCCTGGCAGAACAGGAACAGGCAGCCCAGCAGGATGGTGAAGCCGAGGAAGAACAGCAGCGTTCCGCGCTTGTTGGCCTTCAATGCATGGTGGGCGATGGTGATGGTGACGCCCGACGACAGCAGGATGAGGGTGTTGAGCAACGGCAGGCCCCAGGCCGGTACGGTGCTGAAGGCGCCGCCGATGGTGGCCGGGCCGTTGGTCGGCCAGCCGCCGGTGAACCCCTCCCAAAGGATCGCGTTGGTGCTTCCGCCGTGGCCTTCGCCCGACAGCCACGGCAAGGCGAACTGGCGGGTGTAGAACAGCGCGCCGAAGAACGCGGCGAAGAACATCACTTCCGAGAAGATGAACCACACCATGCCCATGCGGAACGAGGTGTCGACCTGCTTGTTGTAGTAGCCGCGCACCGATTCGGTGATGACGTCGGCGAACCACTTGAACAGGATCACGGCCAGGAAAGCGAGACCGACGAGGAAAGTCGTCTTGCCCCAGCTCTCGTGGTTCAGCAGGCCGCCGAAACCGAACATGGTGATGAACAGCGCGACCGAGGCGATCACCGGCCACGGGCTGCTGTGCGGCACGTAGTACACGTTGCGATCGGGAGCGTGGGCGTCGTGGGCCATGTTTGCTTCTCTCGTCAGGGCGCGGCCGGAGCCGCCGTTGTTGCGCCGGCGGCGAGTGCGCGCTCGGTCAGGGTGTCATTCTGGTAGAACGTGTACGACAGCGTCAGCACGTCGATGTCGGACGGCAGCGCGGGATCGACCACGAAGCGCACCGGCATGTCGCGCGTCTCGCCCGGCTGCATCTTCTGCTCGGTGAAGCAGAAGCATTCGGTCTTGGCGAAATACTTCGAACCCTGCGCCGGCGCGATCGACGGCACCGCGTTGCCGACCACCACGTGGCTGCTGTTGTTGTGGGCGCGATAGGTTGCGGAGTACGGCTTGCCGGTCTCGACGCGCATCTGCAGCTGGTTCGGCGCGAAATCCCACGACAGCTTGGAATTGACGCGGCCATCGAACTGCACGGTGATCCAGCGAGAAGCCACTGGCGACGCCGCGACGGCCGCAACCTGGTTCGGACCTTTCGTCAGGCGCACGCCCAGCACTTTCTCGCAGGCGATGCGATAGAACGGCACCAGCGAGAACGTCACCAGGAAGGCGACGGCGATCACCAGCACCAGCTTGCCCATCCCGCGGGTCGTGCTGCGGGTGGAATCGGGCGTCATCTCAGCGGACATAGCCGCCCATTCCCAGCGCGAGGAACGCCAGATAGACCGCCAGCGCGACGCCGGCGACCATCCACGCGGTGCGCCGGGCGCGCTGGCGCGCCACGACGACTTGCGGATCGGAGCTGGCGAGCGGTTCGGCCATCAATGATCCATGTGTTCCGGATCGCCGTGCGCGAGGTCACCCGCGTTGATCACCGGCGGATGGGTGAAGCTGTGGTGCGGCGCCGGCGACGGCAGCGTCCACTCCAGGCCCTTGGCGCCTTCCCACGGACGCGCCGGAGCGAGGGCGCCGTGCTTCTTCGAGTGGTAGAGGATGGCGAACATCATGAAGGGCGTCAGGAACATGCCGAACGCGCCGATCGAGCTCACCATGTTCCAGTCGGCGAAGACCACGTTGTAGTCGGGGATGCGGCGCGGCATGCCGGCCAGGCCGAGGAAGTGCTGCGGGAAGAACAGCAGGTTGACGAAGACCACCGTCCACCAGAAGTGGAAGTTCGCGGCCTTCTGGCTGTACATGCGGCCGGTCCACTTCGGCCACCAGTAGTAGACCGCGCAGATGATCGAGAACAGCGCGCCGGTCACCAGCACGTAGTGGAAGTGCGCCACCACGAAGTAGGTGTCCTGGTACTGGAAGTCGGCCGGCACCAGCGCCAGCATCAGGCCCGAGAAGCCGCCGATGGTGAACAGGAAGACGAAGGCCACCGCCCACAGCATCGGGGTTTCGAAGCTCAGCGAGCCCCTCCACATCGTGCTGACCCAGTTGAACACCTTCACGCCGGTGGGAATGGCGATCAGCATCGTCGCCATCATGAAGTAGATCTCGCCACCCAACGGCATGCCGACGGTGAACATGTGGTGGGCCCACACGATGAACGAGAGGAAGGCGATCGAGGCGGTCGCGTACACCATCGCCTGGTAGCCGAACAGCGGCTTGCGGCTGAAGGTCGGGATCACTTCGCTGACCACGCCGAACGCCGGCAGGATCATGATGTAGACCTCGGGATGGCCGAAGAACCAGAAGATGTGCTGGTACATCACCGGGTCGCCGCCGCCGGCGGCGTTGAAGAAGCTGGTGCCGAAGAACTTGTCGGTCAGCAGCATGGTCACCGCGCCGGCGAGCACCGGCATCACGGCGATCAGCAGGAAGGCGGTGATCAGCCAGGTCCAGCAGAAGATCGGCATCTTCAGCAGGTCGACGCCCGGCGCGCGCATGTTGAGCACGGTGGCGATGATGTTGATCGCGCCCATGATCGAGCTGATGCCCATCATGTGCACCGCGAACACGGTGAACGCCACGTTGGCGCCGCCCTGCAGCATCAGCGGCGGATACATCGTCCAGCCACCGGCCGGCGCGCCGCCCTTCATGAAGAAGGTCGACAGCAGCAGGGTGAAGGCGAACGGCATGATCCAGAACGACCAGTTGTTCATGCGCGGCATCGCCATGTCGGGCGCGCCCACCTGCAGCGGGATCATCCAGTTGGCGAGGCCGACGAAGGCCGGCATGATCGCGCCGAAGATCATCACCAGCGCGTGCATGGTGGTGAGCTGGTTGAAGGTTTCCGGCTTGAAGTACTGCAGGCCCGGCTGCATCAGTTCGGCGCGGATGCCGACCGAGAGCGCGGCGCCGATGATCGCCATCACGAAGGCGAACAGCAGGTACAACGTGCCGATGTCCTTGTGGTTGGTGGAGAAGAACCAGCGCTCGACGAACGACTGTTTGTGCCCGTGGTGGGCGTCGTCGTGGTGATGGTCGACGGCGGGATGGGTCGCGGACATTGGGGAAACCTCGCTGTATCTGTGTCAGGGCGGCGCGCGATGCGCGCTCAGTCCGCGGCTGCCGGCGCGGTTGCCGGCGGCGTGGTGGCGGCAGCCTTCGCGGCCTTCTGTTCGGCAACCCACGCCTTGTATTCCTCCATCGTCACCGCCTTGACCACGATCGGCATGAAGCCATGGTCCTTGCCGCAAAGTTCGGCGCACTGGCCGCGATAGATGCCCGGCTGCTCGATGTTCACCCAGGCTTCGTTGACGATGCCGGGGATGGCGTCCTGCTTGAGGCCGAAGGCCGGGACCCACCATGAATGGATCACGTCGTCGGCGGTGACCACGAAGCGGATCTTGGTGTTGACTGGCAGCACCAGCGGGTGGTCGACGTCGAGCAGGTAGGTGGAATCGTTGAAGCTGCGCGCGTCCTTGCCGCTCTGGCGGATGTCGTTGCTCTGCTTCGACAGGCGGCTGGTGACGTCGATGTTCTCGGCCAGATAGTCGTACTTCCACATCCACTGGTAGCCGGTGATGCGGACGGTCAGCGCGGATTCGCCGGTGTCGTAGACGTAGATCAGGTTGCGGATGGTCGGAATCGTCAGCACGACCAGGATGAGGATCGGGATGACCGTCCAGATGATCTCGGCCTTGGTGTTGTGGCTGAACTTCGCGGCCACCGCGCCCTTGGATTTGCGGAACGCGAACAGCGCGTAGAACATCGCGCCGAAGACGATGACGCCGATCACCACGCACATCCACAACCCCCACATATGGGTGTTGTAGGCGTTGTGCGCCATCGGGGTCACGCCCTTGCCCATGTTGAGCTGCCAGCGGTGCGGGTCAGCCGACTGCGCCCACGCCGACATCGGCACGCACGCTGCCAGTGCAGCCCCCAATCGCAACAAACGCGTTTGCATCATTCTTGAACCCCAGGGAACAGGCGTAACCCATCCATGTTAGCGGCCCAAACCCTTGACCGGCAACCGCGCGGGCCGTACGCGCGGCTCTGCACATGGCATGCAGCGCCTCCCCGCCATTAGAATGTCGGCCTCCCCAGGCCCACTGATTGGCCCATTCCCAGCATGTCCGAGCTGCTTTCCCCGGAACTCCCGCCCGTGCCGACGGCACTGCGCGACGCCATCACCCACGCCTGGATTCTCGACGAGGCCAGCCACGTCCGCGACCTGATGGCGCAGGCGCGCCAGCCCGACGCCGACCGCGCCGCCATCCAGGCCACCGCCGCCGATCTGGTCCGCCGCGTCCGTGCCCGCGCCGCCGACCAGGGCGTGGTCGAAGCCTTCATGCGCCAATACGACCTCGGCAGCGAGGAAGGCGTGCTGATGATGTGCGTGGCCGAAGCCCTGCTGCGTATTCCGGACCAGGCCACCGCCGACGCGCTGATCCGCGACAAGCTGGGCGATGCCGACTGGAAGCGCCATCTCGGCCAATCCGATTCGTTGCTGGTCAACGCCTCGACCTGGGGCCTGATGCTGACCGGCAAGCTGGTCAATCTCGCTGACGACACCCAGCGCGATGCCTACGGCGCGCTCAGCCGCATGATCGGCAAGTTCGGCGAGCCGGTGATCCGCAGCGCGGTGCGCCAGGCCATGAAGATCATGGGCCACCAGTTCGTGCTCGGCCGCACCATCCAGGAAGGCCTGGAGCGTTCGCGCAAGGGCGATTTCGCCAACTACCGCTATTCCTTCGACATGCTGGGCGAGGCCGCGCTGACGCAAGCCGATGCCGACCGCTATCTCGAGGCCTATCGCAAGGCGATCGATGCCATCGGCGCCACCGGCCCGTTCAGCGACGAAATCTCCGCGCCGTCGATTTCGGTCAAGGTCTCGGCGCTGCACCCGCGCTACGAACATGCCAAGCGCGAGCGCGTACTGGCCGAACTCGGTCCGCGCCTGCTGTCGCTGGCGCAGCAGGCCAAGCGCTACAACATCGGCATGACCATCGACGCCGAGGAAACCGATCGCCTCGAGATTTCGCTGGACCTGATCTTCCAGGTGCTGGCGGATGCCTCGCTGGCCGGCTGGAACGGCTTCGGCATCGTGGTCCAGGCCTACCAGAAGCGCGCGCCGTTCGTGATCGACTACATCGCCGCCAAGGCCCGCGAACTCGGTCGCCGCATTCCGGTGCGCCTGGTCAAGGGTGCGTACTGGGACGGCGAGATCAAGCGCGCGCAGATGGAAGGCCAGGCTGGCTATCCGCTGTTCACCCGCAAGCAGAACACCGACGTCAGCTACCAGGCCAATGCGCGCCGGTTGCTGGACGCGAGCGATGCCATCTACCCGATGTTCGCGACGCACAATGCGCAGACCATCGCCGCCGTGCACCGGATGGCGAACGGCCGCACCTTCGAGTTCCAGAAGCTGCACGGCATGGGCGACGATCTCTACGCCGAGGTGATCCCGACCGATCGCCTCAACGTGCCCTGCCGCGTCTATGCACCGATCGGTTCGCATGAAGACCTGCTGCCCTACCTCGTGCGTCGCCTGCTCGAGAACGGCGCCAACTCCAGCTTCGTCAACCGCATCACCGACGAATCGATTCCGGTCGAGGACCTGATCCGCGATCCGCTCGAAGTGGTCGCCGGCTTCGATTCCATTCCCCATCCGCGCATCCCGCTGCCGCGGCAGCTCTATCGCGCGCAACACCAGGCACGAGACAACTCCATGGGCATCAACCTCGCCAACGACGACCAGCTGCGCCAGCTCGCCGCGCAACTCGACAGCGCCGGTGCCGGCAGCTGGACCGCAGGCCCGCAGGTCCCGGGCGCGGGCACGGGCGGTCCGGCCCAGGAAGTCACCAATCCGGCGGATCGTCGTGAAGTGGTCGGCCACTGGCGCGCCGCCGACGAGGCGATCGTCGCCCAGGCGCTGAAGAATGCGGTCGACGCCCAAGCGGCGTGGGATGCAACGCCGGTCGACACCCGCGCCGCAATCCTCGAGAAAGCCGCCGACCTGATGGAAGCGCGGATGCCGCAGCTGATGGCGATGTGCACCAAGGAAGCCGGCAAGTCGTTGGCCGATGGCGTCGCCGAAGTACGCGAGGCCGTCGACTTCCTGCGCTACTACGCCCTGCAGGCGCGCGAACAATTCACCGTCGAGGCGCTGCCCGGCCCGACCGGCGAAAGCAACACGTTGCAGTTGTCCGGTCGCGGCGTGTTCGTCTGCATCAGCCCGTGGAACTTCCCGCTGGCGATCTTCACGGGCCAGGTCGCGGCTGCGCTCGCCGCCGGCAACTCGGTGATCGCCAAGCCGGCCGAACAGACCAACCTGATCGGCGATGCCGCAGTGAAGATCCTGCACGAAGCCGGCGTCCCCGCCGCGGTGCTGCAATACCTGCCGGGCGACGGTGCCACCGTCGGCGCCGCGCTGACCCGCGATCCGCGCGTGGCCGGCGTCGCCTTCACCGGTTCGACCGATACCGCGCGCCTGATCAATCGCGCGCTCGCCACCCGCGATGCCGGCCCGCTGGCCGTGCTGATCGCCGAGACCGGTGGCCAGAACGCACTGATCGCCGACTCGTCGTCACTGCCGGAACAGGTGGTGAAGGATGCGCTGGCGTCGGCATTCACTTCCGCGGGCCAGCGCTGCTCGGCCGCGCGCATCCTGCTGGTGCAGGACGACATCGCCGACAAGGTGATCACGATGCTCGCCGGTGCGATGGCGGAGCTGAAGGTCGGTGATCCGGGACTGCTATCCACCGACGTCGGCCCGGTGATCGATGCCGATGCGAAAGCACTGCTCGATGCCCACGCGGCGAAGATGCAGCAGGTCGCCAAGCCGATCGCGCAGGCCAAGCTCGATCCGGGCACCGAACACGGCACTTTCTTCGCGCCGACCGCGTGGGAATTGCAGTCGATCGACCAGCTCACCCGCGAGAACTTCGGTCCGGCGCTGCACGTGGTGCGCTGGAAGGCCGAAGACCTCGACAAGGTGGTCGACGCGATCAACGCCACGGGCTTCGGCCTGACCCTCGGTGTGCATTCGCGCATCGACGCGACGATCGACCGCATCGTCAATCGCGCCAAGGTCGGCAACATCTACGTCAACCGCAACCAGATCGGCGCGGTGGTCGGCGTGCAGCCGTTCGGCGGTCAGGGCCTGTCGGGCACCGGCCCCAAGGCGGGCGGCCCGCACTACCTGCCGCGTTTCGCCACCGAGAAGACGGTGACCGTCAACACCACCGCATCGGGTGGCAATGCCAGCCTGCTGACGCTGGGCGACTGATCGTTTCAACGATTATCTGAGCACAAAGAAAAGCCCCGCCGAAGCGGGGCTTTTTTGTACGGCTTGATGCAGCGATCAGAACTTGTACGAAGCGGCGATGCCGAACACGTTGGCATGGCCCTTGTAGCTGCCTTGCAAGGAGTTGTAGCGTCCGTTCGCAACGTCCACCGGCAGGTTGACCGTCGGGCTCTTGATCTCGACGCGGGTGAAGCCGGCATCGACCGACAGCGCCTTGGTCGCGTTCCAGGTGCCACCGATCGAGATCAGGGTGCGATCGTTGTCGGGCAGGCGCGGAGTGCGGTCGGTGTTGTTGGTCGGGGTCTTGTCGAAACCGACGCCGCCACGCAGGGTGAAGCTGTCGCTCAGCTTGAAGTCGGCGCCCACGGAGACGAAGGTCGAGTCCTTCCAGTTGAAGGCTTCGCTGCTGGTCGGCTGGTACGGGTTCGAGAAGGTGATGTCGACGCTCTTCAGCGAGCTCCAGCCGGTCTGCTGGATTTCACCGTAGAGATTGACGCGATCAGCCACCTTCCAGTCGACGCTCAGGGTATCGGTCGACGGCGTATACACGGAAGCGCGGCCCTTGGCGTCGACGAAACCATTGCCGAGCACTGCCAGTTGCGCGCGCTGCGCGGCCGGCAAAGCCGGGTTGGCGGCCAGCGCACGGAAGCCCGGCTGCAGGCCCTGGAAGGCCGCCGGCGTGGTGAAGTCGGCATTGCCATCGATGTGGTGGCGGATGGCCGAACGGTGGGCATAGCCGACGGTGAAGTTGTCGCTCGGCTTGATCTGCACGCCGGCGATGAAGCCGACCGCATTGTTCTTGCCCTTGAGGGTGCTGTTGCCATCCGGCGTGTTGATCAGGGCCGGGTTGACGCTGGCCAGGATGGTGCCGAACGGAATGTCCTTGCCCAGGGTCACGTCGATGCGCTCATACACCACACCGACGCCAGCGCTCAGCATCGGAGTGATCTGCACGGCTGCCGACACCGTCAGGTCGACCGTCTTCACGCTGGAGGTGGTGGCCTGATAGCGACCGATCCAGCCCTTTTCGTACTCGGTCTTGAGACCGTAAGGCGCATCGAGGCCAACACCCAGGGTCAGGCCTTCGAGCGCGCCCTTCATCTTGAAGATCGCCGACATCGCCGGCACCGCGGTCAGGGTGCCCGGGTCGCCGCCGTTGCCGCCGGAGATCGGCAGACCGGTCGCGTACTTGCCCGAACCACTGAACTTGGCGGTCAGGTCGATTCCGGCCACGTCAGCCTGGAACAAGTTGCCGCCGGCATTCACCATCGCGGCCGGGTTGTTGTAGACCGACGAACCATCGGTGGCAACGGTCGAGCCGGCATAGGCCTTGCCGATATTCTTGACGCTGTTTTCGCGCAGCTGGAAGCCGGATGCGCCAGCCTGGCCGGCAGCGACCGCGCCGATCACGGCAATCGCGAGAATCGAAAGACGCTGGGTGTTCTTGTGCATGCAAATCTCCGGAAGCATTCGGGAATCTCGCCACCGTGGCGGTCATTCCCCGTAAAGGGCGGTTCGGTACGGCAGGGTATGCGGCCGGACTATAGCGTGCTTTTAACCGATTGGTAACATGCCGGACGAGCCCCCCGTTTCCCCCGCGAGGCGCCTGCCCGATGTTCATCTCCGTCCCCGACCACGCCCACCCAAGCCGCCCCTGGGCCACGCCAGTCCTGGCCTTGGCCATGGTCGTGGGCTTCATCGCGATATGGGCGCCGTCGGATGCCGTGACCGGCCGTTTGCTGAACGAATGGGCAACCCTGCCGGCCAATCTTTATTCCGCAGTGCGGCAAGGACCGGCGGCGCTGATCCACCCGGCATTGCGACTGGTGACCTCGCAATTCCTCCACGCCAACTGGGCCCACCTGCTCGGCAACCTGGTGTTCCTGCTGATCTTCGGCATGCCGGCGGAGCGCAAGCTGGGCAGCCTGCGCCTGCTCGCCCTGTTCCTGCTCGGCGGCGTGGTGGCGAACCTGGCAACCGCGGCCACCATCGACAACCCGACCCGGCTGATCATCGGCGCCAGCGGCTCGGTCTCGGCAGTGATCGGCACCTATCTGGCGCTGTTCCCGCGCGCGCGGCTGGGCGTGGTGATTCCGCTGGGCCTGTTCCTGGAATTCGTGCGCGCGCCGGCCTCGCTGCTGATCGGCATCTGGGCGCTGTTGCAGGTCGGCTTCGCCTACATCGGACCGGCCTTCGGCGAAATCGCCTGGGTCGCGCACCTCGCCGGCTTCGTGTTCGGCCTTGCCTTCGCCTTCCTGCAACGCGGCGCGGTGGCGCGCCGCCTGCGCCGCCAGAGCGGTTACTGAGCCTTGCGCTTCAGGGCAGGCGCGGCCACAGCCGCTGCCGTCGTCACGCCGGCCATGCGCTTGAGCTCGACCAGCGCCGCATTCAATGGCGCCTGCCCGTCCAGCACCTCGCCACCGGTGTCGTCACCGCCGTCGGTTTCGTCATCGCCGCGCAGGTGGCCGGGCAATGCCGATTCGCGATAGTCGCCCGCCGAAGCCTGCTTGCCGTCGGCGCGCACGATCACGTCGGGCTTGATGCCGACGCCCTGGATCGATTTGCCGCTGGGCGTGTAATAACGCGCGGTGGTCAACTTGACCGCATCGCCGTTGTCGAGCGGCAGCAAGCTCTGCACCGATCCCTTGCCGAAGGTGCGGCTGCCGACGATGCGCGCGCGCTTGAGGTCCTTGAGCGCACCGGCCAGCACTTCCGACGCACTGGCGGAACCGGCATCGACCAGCACCACGATCGGCGCGCCATCAAGCAGGTCGCCGGGCGCGGCGGTGTAGACCGTGTCGCCCTCCTTCTGGCGTCCGCGGGTGGACACGATCGTCCCGGAATTGACGACGTCATCGGCCATCTGCACCGCGGCGTTGAGCAGGCCGCCGGGATTGCTGCGCAGGTCGATGATCAGTCCACGCAACTTCCCGCCCGACTGCTGCTTGAGCCTGGTGATCGCCTGTTCGAACTCGACCGCGGTGTTGGCCTGGAATCCGCTGACGCGCACCGTGCCGAAGCCGGGCTCGAGCATCTTCGCCTCGACGCTGGGCACGACGATCTTGGCGCGCACGACCTTGACGTCGAAGGCCTTGGCAACGCCCTTGCGCCGGATGGTCAGGCGCACCGGTGTGCCTGCCTTGCCGCGCAACTGGCGATTGCCGTTGTCGCGATCGACCGGTTTGCCGTCGATGGCAGTGATGATGTCGCCCGACTTCAACCCGGACTTTTGCGCCGGCGAACCATCCATCGGCGCAACGATGCGCAGCGTCGCATTGGGCTGCTGCTGGACCTGGATGCCGAGCCCTTCGTACTGGCCCTCGGCGTCCTCGTCGAAGCGTTCGGCATCGTCGTGGTCGAAGTAGACGCTGTGCGGATCGAGATCGAGCAGCAATCCGCGGACCGCCGAATGCATCAACTGCGCATCGGTCTTCGGTTCGACATAGGCGTTCTTCACCGCCTCGTAGGTGGTGACGAAACGACGGATCTCGCCCAGCGGCACCGCCTTGCTCTCGCTGGTCGCGGCGGTGGGATCGTCGCTGGCGCTGATCTCCTTGCCCGCCTTTTTGTCCTGTGCGGAGTCCTGCGCCGCCGGCGTGGTTTGCGCGCCGAGCGGCAACGCCACGAAGGCGAAGAGGATGGCGATGAAGAAACGACGCATGCGCGAACTCCGTGCAGACCTGACGATGATGGAACAGCGGCCTAAGGCTAGCGTTTCTGCAGCCACACCGAAGGATTCACCGGACTGCCATTCCGGCGCAATTCAAAATACACCGCGGGCCGCGACAGGCCGCCCGAGGTGCCGACGCTGCCCACCGCATCGCCGCGATGCACGGTCGCACCGACATCGCGCAACAGCGCGTCGTTGTGGGCGTACAGGCTCATGTAGCCGTTGCCGTGGTCGACGATGCTGATCAGGCCGTAGCCGTTCATCCATTCCGCGAACACCACGCGACCATCGGCGACCGCGCGCACCGGCGTCCCTGCGGCGGCCGCGATCAACAGGCCCGAACTCGAACCACCATCGGGAAGTTCACCGCCAAACCCCGCCAGCAGCGTGCCCGACACCGGCCAGCCGAGTCCGCCGACCTGGATCATCGGACCATGCACGACCTGCTTCGGCGGTTCGCGCTTGGGCGGCGGTGGCGGTGGCAAGCCCTTGGCGCGCGCGGCGTCCTCGGCCTTTGCCTGTTCCTTGGCGATCCGTGCCGCTTCCTCGGCCGCGGCCTTGCGCGCACGTTCGGCAGCGAGCTGGCGTTCACGGGCGGCGCGCGCCGCTTCCGCGCGCAGGCTGGCAAGCAGTCCTTCCAGTTGCTTGGCGTTCTGGCCAAGCGTCTGTTCGCGTTCGACATGCTGCTGGTACTGCACGTCGAGTTGCGCGAGCAATGCGCTGCGCGACTTGCGATCCTGCTCCAGTTGCAGCAACTGCGCCTGCTGCTTCTGTCGCGAGGCCTGCAACTCGCCCTGCTTGTGCACGATGTCTTCGCGGGTCTGCTTCAACGCGGCGAGATCGGCATTGATCGAATGGATGCGCGCGCTGCGGTCGCGCTGCAGGTAGGCGTAATAGGTCAGCGCGCGCTGGCCTTCGGCGACGCGATCCTGCGACAGGAAGACCTTGAGCGGCGCATTGTCGCCGGCGAGATAGGCCTGGCGCACCAGGGCCGCCAGCGCCTTCTGCTGCGTCTGCAGATGCGTTTCGAGTTCGACCCGCTTTGTTTCAAGCGCATCGAGCACACCCTGTTGCGAGCGGATGTCGGCATCGGTCTTGGCCACCGCGCGCGAGGTATCGCCGACCTTCTGCTGCGCCGCCTTGAGATCGGCATTGGCATCGATGCGCTCGCCACCGATCTCCTTGCGTTCCGTGCTGACCTCGCGGATCTCCTTGCGCACTTCCTTGAGCTTGCGCTCGGTGGCCTTCTGCGATTGCTGCGCCGACGCGAGGGCTGCCGTGACCAGCAGCATTGCCGCGATGGCGAGGCGCGTTCGACTCATGGTTCGATCGGGCCTGCCTCGATCAAACTCGAACCGGTCATTTCCGCCGGCTTGGCGATGCCGAGCAGGTCGAGGATCGTCGGCGCGACATCGCGCAAGGCGCCACCGACGCGCAGATGGGCATCACGCTCGCCGACATAGACGAACGGCACCGGACCGACGGTGTGCGCGGTATGCGGCTGACCGGTCGCGGGATCGCTCATCTGTTCGAGATTGCCGTGGTCGGCGGTGATCAGCAGTGCGCCATGCACCGAACGCACGGCCTCGGCCACCGCGCCGATCGCGATATCCACCGCCTCCGCTGCCTTCACCGCGGCGGCGAGCAAGCCGGTATGGCCGACCATGTCGGGATTGGCGATGTTGCAGATCACCACGTCATGGCGCTGCGCGCGAATGTCCTCGACCAGCTTGGCCGTTACTTCCGGGCAACTCATTTCCGGCTGCAGGTCGTAGGTCGCGACCTTCGGGCTCGGCACCAGCACGCGATCCTCGCCCTGCCACAGGTCTTCGCGACCGCCGCTGAAGAAGAACGTCACGTGCGCATACTTTTCGGTCTCGGCAATGCGCAATTGGCTGAGATGATGCGCCGCCAGCACTTCCGCCAGCGTGTTGTGCAGGGCGTCCGGCGGATAGGCGAGCGTCGCCGGCAATTTGGCGTCGTATTCGGTGAGGCAGACAAAATCGGCCAGCTTCGGCCTGCGTGCGACGAAACCGTCGAATCCGGGATCGACGAAGGCCGCCGTGATCTGGCGCGCACGATCGGCGCGGAAGTTCATGAACACCACGGCGTCGCCGTCCTGCATTGACGTGGCGCCAGCGATCACCGTCGGCTGCACGAATTCATCGTTCTCGCCGCGGGCATAGGCATCGTCCAAGGCCTGCATTGCCGTGGGCGCAGTGAATTCGGCGCGCGCCTCGACGATCGCGTCCCAGGCGCGCTCGACGCGATCCCAGCGCTTGTCGCGATCCATGGCGAAATAGCGGCCGCCGACGCTGGCGATGTGCGCATTGCCGAGGCGGTCGCAAACCACCTGCAGCGCTTCGATGCTGGCGGCCGCGGATCGCGGCGGCGTATCGCGGCCATCGAGGAAGGCATGCACCGCGACTTTCGCCACGCCCTGGCGATGCGCCAGTTCCAGCATCGCGAAGATGTGCGATTCGTGGCTGTGGACACCGCCCGGCGAGAGCAGGCCCATCACGTGCAAGGTGCCGCCGTCGCGCTTCACCGCAGCGCAGGCATCAACCAAAGCAACGTTGGTGAAGAACGAACCATCCTCGATCGCGGCATCGACGCGCGTCAGGTCCTGGTAGACGATGCGGCCCGCGCCGAGGTTCATGTGACCGACCTCGGAATTGCCCATCTGGCCATCCGGCAGGCCGACATGACGACCTTCGGTATGGATCAGGGTATGCGGGCAGGTTGCCAGCAGGCGGCGCCAGTTCGGCAGGTCGGCCTGCGCCAATGCGTTGTCGGCGGGGTCTTCGCGATGGCCCCAGCCATCGAGGATGAGCAGGACGACGGGCTTGGGACGGGCGAGATGAGCCTGTGATGGGGATGCGGGCACTGGCCTTTGGACCTGATGACTTTCGGCGCATGCGATTGTAGCGGAGCCGCCCTATCCTTCCTGCCAATCCCGCATTTCCGGAGCCCCCGATGATCCCGCATCGCGCCCTGATCGTTCTCTCCCTGCTGGCCGCGTGCTCGACCGCATACGCCCAGAAAGACGTCTCCAAGGTCAATGGCTCCGTCGAGGTTGCCGCCGGCGAACACGCCGGAACGACCAGCACCGTCAATGGCAGCGTGAACATCGGCGACGGCGCCAGCGTCAAGGAAGCGACCACGGTCAACGGCGGCATCAAGGCCGGCAATTCGGTCACCGTCGACGACGACGCGACCACGGTGAACGGCGGCATCCATTTCGGCACCAAGGCGATGGTCAATGGCGATATCACCACCGTCAACGGCGACATCTTCCTGCCCGATGGCGGCAAGGTGAAGGGCGACATCACCACCGTCAACGGCGGCATCGGCCTGGTGCGCGCGCAGGTCGGCAAGGACGTCACCACCGTCAATGGCGACATCACCGTCGGCATCGGCTCGCACGTCGCCGGCAAGTTGTGGGTCAAGAAATCCAAGGGCGGCTGGAACGGCCTGCCGCTGCAGATCAGCCGCATTCCCACCATCATCATCGGACCGAACGCGGTGGTGCAGGGCGGCATGGTGTTCGAGCACCAGGTGAAGCTCTACGTCCACACCAGCGCCAAGACCGGTCCGATCGAAGGCGCCACGGCGATCGCATTCTCGACGCCGACCGCCCCGGTGAAATAAGCCGGGCGGCACGCTAGCATCGTCGGCACCGGGCCCAGCCCTTGCCGACGACTGCGCGATGACCATCCCCTATCTCTGCATCCTGATCGCTGCGCTGTTGCCCTACATCTGGGTGACGATCGCCAAGGCGGCCGGCGACAAGTACGACAATCGCGATCCGCGCGGCTGGCTGGCCCAGCAGGACAATGCCCGCGCGCATCGCGCCAATGCGGCGCAGTTGAACGGGTTCGAGACCTTCCCGGCCTTCGCCGCGGCGGTGCTGATGGCGCAGTTCGCCGGCGTCGATCACGCGCGGATCACCTGGCTGGCGATCGGCTTCGTGGTGTTCCGCGTGCTGCATGGCGTGTTCTATGTCGGCAATCGCCACCAGATGCGCAGCCTGTCGTGGTTCCTGGGGTTCTTCTGCGTGCTCGCGCTGATGGGAATGGCGATCGCACGGGTTGCCTAAAGATTCAGGCCCGCCAATACCGCCTCGACATCCTCGTAATTGGCGCGGCGACACTGGCGCGTGCGCGGATCGACGCAGGTGCGTCGCAGCAACTCCGGCGGCAAGCTGCCCAGCCCGAGATGGCGATGGCAGTCCGCGTGTCCGCCCATCGCCCTTTTCAACGCATCGCGATGCGCAGGCGAATACGCCTGCACCACTTCGCCGGTGACGGGGTTGGTGAGCGTGAACATCGGCGGCCGCACGATCCACACCTGCTCGCATTCCAGCAGCGTCGGCAGCCAGCGCGCGAAGTACAGCAACATCAGTGCAGTAATGTGGATGCCGTCGGCATCGGGATCGAACAGCAGCATCACGCGCTCGAAGCGCATCTCCTGCGGGCCGTTGGCGGGCTCGTCCATGATTGCATCGGGCAAGCCCAGCGCCTGCGCGATCTGGCGATAGAGGATGTTGTCGCGCACTTTCGCGGCGTCGGCGCGCCAGGCGTTCAGCGGCTTTCCCTGCAGCGGCAGCACCGCCTGCGTGCGGGCATCGCGCAGGGCAAGCACGGAACGCGCGGCGGAATCACCTTCGACCAGGATCAGTTCGCAGCCGGCGCCATGCGCCTGGCTGTCGGAGAATTTGGCCTGCGATTGCGAATAACGTCCGGCACCCATCGACTCAGTGTGCGCCATGTCGGTTGCAGGGGTTGAGACGACTTACTGCGCGACCAGTTTCACCCGCGCGAAGTTGCGCTTGCCGACCGCCAGCACGCCTTCGAAGCCGGGCTGGAAGACGTGCGCACCATCCTCGAACACCTCGCCGTTGATGCGCACCGAACGCTCCTTGAGCTTGCGGTTGGCCTCGGAATTGCTTGGCGTGATGCCGGCAGCGGTGAGCAGCGCGCTGATGCGCAGCCCTTCTGCCGGAATCGCGATCTCGTGCAGCGGCAGGTTGGTGACATCGCCTTCCCCGCGCACCGCGGCATGCCAACCGGCGATCGCGGTATCGGCTTCGGCGCCACCCTGGAAACGTGCCGCCAGTTCGCGCGCCAGGCGCAGCTTCACGTCGCGCGGATTGAGCTGTCCGCCTTCAATCGCCGTGCGCAACTGCTTCGCCTCATCGATGGGGATCTCGAAGCTGAGCAGGTCGATCCACTTCCACATCAGCTCGTCGCCGATCTTCATCGTCTTGGTCACGATGTCGATCGCCGGCTCGTCGATGCCGATGTAGTTGCCCAGCGACTTCGACATCTTGTGGACGCCATCGAGACCCTCCAGCAACGGCATCGTCAACACGATTTGCGCGGGCTGGCCGTGGTGCTCCTGCAGGCCGCGACCCATCAATAGGTTGAATTTCTGGTCGGTGCCGCCGAGCTCGACGTCGGCCTTGAGCGCCACCGAGTCGTAGCCCTGCACCAGCGGATAGAGGAATTCGTGGATGGCGATCGACTGCTGCGCGGCATAACGCTTGGCGAAATCGTCGCGCTCGAGCATGCGCGCCACGGTGTGCTGCGCCGCCAGCTTGATCATGTCGGCGGAATTCATCTTGTCGAACCACTCGCTGTTGAAGCGCACCTCGGTGCGGTCCTTGTCGAGCACCTTGAACACCTGGGTCGCGTAGGTCTCGGCATTGCGCGCCACGTCCTCGCGGGTCAGCGGCTTGCGGGTGATGTTCTTGCCGGTGGGGTCACCGATCATCCCGGTGAAGTCGCCGATCAGGAAGATCACCTGGTGGCCGAGGTCCTGGAACTGCCGCATCTTGTTGAGCAGCACGGTATGGCCGAGGTGCAGGTCGGGGGCGGTGGGATCGAAGCCGGCCTTGATCCGCAGCGAGCGTCCGAGCTTCAGCCGCGCCTCCAGCTCCTCCCGCTTGAGCAGCTCATCGGCCCCACGGGCAATCAGATCGAGGTCGGAGGCAGCAGCAGACACGGCAAATTCCTGAATGGGGAGAAATGGAGAGGGCGAAACGTCAACATTACGTTAAACCGTCTGCCCCCTGAAAATCCAATGGAATCATGGATTTGACCCGGGCCGACGGCTGTCCTAAGGTGCCCGCTTCCGGCGGTTTTCACGCCGTGTGGACTCTGCTGAATGAAAGACCCGATTGCTGACGCAGCGCGCCGCTCCCATCTGCGCCAACTCCGCGAAGCCGCTCTCACTCGCCACGTCATCTCGCGCCTGCCGCCGGGCTTCCATGGCCGCTGGACGCATCGCCACTGGGCGCATGCCAGCCTGCTGGCCAGCATCGCCGTGCTGTGCGCAGTCCTGGTGCCGGGCATGGACCACGCTTTCGCGCGCCCGATCAACACGCCGCTGGCGTCGCTGGCATTGCCGCTGCCGCAAGTGAGCCAGCCGGTGCCCAAGGCCGCTGGCCAGTGGGCCGTGGTCAACCTGCGCAAGGGCGAGTCGGTAAACGCGTTGCTGGGTTCGCTGGGCGTGAGCAAGGCGCAGATCGCGCAGATGATGAAGTCGCCGGATGCGCGCGCCTCGCTGGCGAAGCTGCGTCCCGGCTCCGAGCTGTCGATCGACGCGCCGGGCAATGGCCTGCTGCGCGCGATCCGCTTCCAGCGCGGCGGCGACAAGGTCGAACTGAGCATGAAGGATGGCGGCGCCGTCGACGCCAAGGTACTGCCGCAGGAAACCGAAATCCGCACGGTGGTGCTGTCGGGCACGGTCGGCGACAACCTGTGGGAATCGGCGCGCAAGGTCGGCCTGACCCATGCCAACGTCGAGGAAATGACCGACGAGATCTTCAAGTACGACATCGACTTCGATTCCGACCTCTCGCCAAACGATCGCTTCAGCGTGGTCGTCGACCAGGCGTGGAAGAACGGTGAACTGGTGACGACCAGCGGCGTGCTCGCCGCGGCCTTCACCGTCGATGGCGAGTTGCACACCGGCTTCCGCTACATGCGCGACGGCAAACTTGAATATTTCTCCGCCGATGGCCGCTCGCTGAAGCGTCCCTTCATCCGCATGCCGATTCCGTATGCGCGCCTGTCCTCGACCTTCGGCAACCGCATGCATCCGATCCTCGGTCGCATGAAGATGCACAAGGGCGTCGATTACGCCGCCAGCGTCGGCACGCCGATCATGGCCGCAGGCGACGCCCGGGTGAAGTTCGTCGGCCAGCAACATGGCTACGGCAACGTGGTCGAACTTGATCACGGCAGCGGCCAGAGCACCTTCTACGCGCACATGTCGCGCTTCGCCCACATCCGTCCCGGCGAACGCATTTCGCAGGGCACGGTGATCGGCTACGTCGGCAGCACCGGCCTGTCCACCGGTCCGCACCTGCACTACGAATTCCGCGTCAACGGCGTCTATCGCAATCCGCTGACGGTGACGATGGCGCCGCCGGCGCCGCTGTCCGGCGCGATGCTGGCGGCCTATCGCCAACAGACCCAGCGCGCGATGGCCAAGATCCGCACGGTCGAGAAGATCATCTATCCCGACATGGACCACGACACCGTCGTCGCCAGCGCTGCCCTGGCGCCAACCAAGTCGGCCCGCAACTGAGCATGGCCGCCGCCGACGGCCTCTACATCGGCTTGATGTCGGGCACCAGCGTCGATGCCATCGATGCCGCGCTGGTGCGCTTCGACAACCGCGCCGGCCGCCTCCATGCCGAATGCCTGCACGCCCTCGCGCAACCGTGGGACGACGCGCTGCGCCAGCGCCTGCTCACGCTCGGGCAGGGCGTCGACGTCTATTCGATCGACGAGCTCGGCGAACTCGACCATGAAGTCGGCGCCGCCTTCGCCGCGACCGCGAATCGCTTGATCGCCGAAGCGAACATCGATCGCGCGCAGGTCAATGCGATCGGGTCGCATGGCCAGACGCTGCGCCATCGCCCCTATTCCAAGTCGCCTTTCACATTGCAGATCGGCGATCCCAATCTTGTCGCCGAACGCACCGGCATCACCACCATCGGTGACATCCGCCGTCGCGACATGGCCGCGGGCGGACACGGCGCGCCGCTGCTTCCCGCGCTGCACGCCGCCTTGCTGCACGACCCTGGTGAAGATCGCGCCGTGTTGAACCTGGGCGGCATCGCCAACGTCACGCTGTTGCCCGCGCATGGCGACGGTGTGCGCGGCTGGGACACCGGCCCGGCGAATGCGTTGATGGACATCTGGTGCGAACGCCACACCGGTGAACGCTACGACCGCGACGGCGCGATGGCGGCATCGGGACAGATCGATCCGTTGCTGCTCGATCGCCTGCTCGACGATCCGTGGTTCGCCACGCCGCCGCCGAAGAGCACCGGACGCGAACATTTCCACATGCGCTGGCTGGAAGCGCGCCTGCGCGGCGGTGAATCGCCCGCCGACGTGCAGGCGACGCTGGCGGAACTGAGCACGCGCACGGTCGCCGACGCGTTGAATTCGACCCTGCCGGGCGTGCGTCGCGTGCTGGTCTGCGGTGGCGGCGCGCACAACCCGGTGCTGATGGCCAAGCTCGCGCAACACCTGCCGCAGGCGGCGGTGGAATCGGTCGCGCGGCACGGCATCGATCCCGACCACGTCGAGGCGATCGGCTTCGCGTGGCTGGCGCGCCAGACCATGCTCGGCCTGCCCGGCAACCTTCCGTCGGTGACCGGCGCTCGCGGACCGCGCGTGCTTGGTGCAATCTACCCGGCTTGAACGCCCAGCCAGCCGCCGCAAAACTCGCCCCGGTCGAAGCCATCCGCGGGCTCGCCTGCCTGCAGGTGGTGTGCTCGCACTTCGCGCTGGTGTTCTGGCCGTGGCTGCACGCGTTCTGGGGCGTCGCCGATCCCGACGATCATCCGGTCCAGCGCTTCGTCCACGATTCGCCGTTCGCCTTCCTCTATTCCGGCAGCGCGGCAGTCTTCATCTTCTTCGTGCTGAGCGGCTACATCCTCACCCATGTCGCCTTCGGCCGCAGCGGGCGCGATGTCTTCGGCCTGGTGTTGAAGCGTTATCCGCGCCTGGCCTTGCCGTGCATCGCCGCCTGCGTGTTCGCATGGGCGGTGATCGAGTGGATGAACGTCGATTACAGCGATCTCTCGGTGTGGATCCAGGGCTACGGCGATTTCCCGGCATCGTTCTTCGGCGCCCTGCGCAACGGCGCCTGGGAGGTCTTCATCACTGGGCAGAGCCGCTACAACCCGATCCTGTGGACGATGCGGATCGAGCTGTGGGGGTCCTGGATGATCTTCGCGCTGTGCTACGCGCTCAATCGCTGGTCGCGGTTGCGCATGTTGCTATTGCTCGCGTGTGCCGGCGTGTTGGCATGGCTGGGCGCGACCAAGGTGCTCGACGAGGAAATGACCTATGGCCTGCTCGCCTTCGTGATCGGCAGCATGGTGCGCCTGTACCTGCGCGACCTGTCCGGCATCGCATCGCTGCTGATGCTGGCCGCCGGGCTGTATTTCGCCGGCGTCCACAACACCTCGGCCTCGTATGCATGGATGCAACCGCTGCTCGGCGAACACGCCTACATGGTCGGCAACTTCATCGCCGGCGCGCTGATCGTCGCGGCGCTGTTGCACAACGCGCTATTCGCGAAGCTGGCCGCGACGCGCCTGCTGATGTTCCTCGGCAAGGTGTCGTTCTCGGTCTACCTGATCCACCTGTGCATCGTCGCCAGCCTCGCCGCGATGATCTTCAATGCACTTCAGGCACGTGACTGGGACTACGACGTCTCGGCGATCATCGCCTGCGCGATCGTGCTGCCGGTGATCTATCTCGTCGCGACGGTGTTCCATCGCTTCGTCGATTCACCAGCGATCACGTTCTCGAACAAGTTCCGCGACCGGCTGCTGCCGCGGCGGCGCTGAGCCTCAGCGCGCGCCTGGCTCCGCGGCATCCACGCCCGTGGTTTCGCCGCGACGCTCGCGCCACAGCATCCACAGCAGCAGGCACATCGCCGGGATCGCGATCGCAGCCGTGTAGGTGAAGAACACCGGATAGCCCCAGGCATTGACGATCTTGCCCCACTGGCTGGCCAGCGACTTCGCCGGCAGGCTCCACAGCGTGCCGAACAGCGCGTATTGCGTCGCCGTGTAACGCGCGCTGGTCAGCGACGACATGTAGGCGATGAACGACGTGCCGGCGATCCCGTTGGCGAGGTTGTCGGCGCTGACGATCGTCGCCAGCCACGCCAGCGTCGGCTTGGTCGCCGCCATGTGCGCGTACAGCAGGTTGGCGACGCTCAGCATCACCAGGCCGAACAGCATGGTCCGCAGCAGGCCGATGCGACGCACCAGGATTCCGGCCAACACCGCACCGACCATCGTCATGATCACGCCGTACACCTTCGACACCAGCGCGATTTCCTTCAGCGTGAATCCCATGTCGATGTAGAACGGATTCGCCGCCACGCCCATCGTGGTGTAGTTGAAGCGGAAAGTGATGATCAAAAGCAGGATCGGCAGGCCGATCTTCAAACCCTTGCGCTGGAAGAAATCGGCGAACGGGCAGACCACCGCGCCCACCAGCCATGCCACCAACTTGCGCGGTGCTTCCGGCCACTGCGCTGCGTATTGCTCGAACCGTTCCACCAGCGGCTCCGGCGGCAAGGCCGCGCGATCAACGCGCGCGCTCGGTTCGGCGATCACGAAGGTGGTGATGATGCCGACGAAGGCGCAGGCCGCCATGATCAGGTACGACGTCATCCAGCCGTAGCCCGCGGCGGCCGTCAACGCACCGGCGCCAGCGCAGATCAGCGCGACCTGGTAGCCGATCTGGTAGGCCGCGGCCATGCCACCCTGGTCTTTTTCCTCGGCGGCCTCGATGCGGTAGGCATCGACGGCGATGTCCTGCGTCGACGAAGCGAACGCTGTGAACACCGCAAGCATCGCCATGCGCGCGACATCGACAACGGGATCGGTGGTGGCCATCATCACCAGCCCGATCACGATGCACGACTGCGCCAGCAGCATCCAACTGCGGCGACGCCCCATGCGTTGCAGGATCGGGATGGGCAGGCGATCGACGATGGGCGCCCAGAAATATTTCAGCGAATACGCCAACCCCACCAGGCTGAAGGTGCCGATGGTGGCGCGGTTGATCCCGGACTGGCGCAACCACGCCGACAGCGTCGTCAGCACCAGTGCGAACGGCAGGCCCGAGGAAAACCCGAGGAACAGCATCGCGCGCACGCGCGGATTAGCGTACACGCCCAGCGACTGGGCCCAGCGCCCGCTCATCGATGTATTCAACGCGGAAACTCCCGGGTGGCGTAGTCGACCAAGTAGGGCGCGTGGTCGGAGAATTTCGGTTCGGCGAAGATCTCGGCATGCCGGATCGATTCGGCAAGCTTGGGCGTCACCAGCTGATAGTCGATGCGCCAGCCGACGTTGTTGGCGCGCGCCGCACCACGCTGGCTCCACCAGCTGTATTCGACGACATCGGGCTTGGCGACGCGGAAGCTGTCCTTCCACCCGTGTTGCGGCGACTCCACCAATCCGTCGCCGCAAGCGTCGGCGATCATCGAATTCATCCACGCGCGCTCGTGGGGCAGGCAGCCGGAATTCTTCTGGTTCCCGGTCCAGTTCTTGATGTCGTTCTTCGCGCGGACGATGTTCCAGTCGCCGCACAACACGTATTCGCGGCCGCTGGCCAGCCATTCGTCGAAGATCGGCCGCAACCATGCCATCACGTCTTCCTTCCAGGCCTGGCGCACTTCGCCCGAAGTCCCTGACGGAATGTAGAAGCTCACCACCGAGATGTTGCCGAAGCGCGCTTCGATGTAACGCCCTTCCTCGTCGAAGTCGCTGCGGCCGAGGCCGGTGCGGACCTCATCGGGTTCATGGCGACTGTAGATCGCCACGCCGCTGTAGCCCTTCTTGGTGGTGGCATCGCGGAACCACGACTTGTAGCCGGCCGGCTGCAGCGCCGGCACGCGCAACTGGTGTTCCTGCGCCTTGGTTTCCTGCACGCACAGGACGTCGATGTCCTGCTTGCCGAACCAGTCGAAGAAGCCTTTCGTGGTCGCGGATCGCAGGCCGTTGGCGTTGAAACTGAGGATGCGCATGGAGTGCCGGAATGGGAGGGACAGCGAAGAGTAGCCGATCGGCGACGGCGTTCCCCATTCACCCTGCGGGCTTATCATTTCACCCATCTGCCTCGCTCCCGGCCCTATCCATGCGCGAACGTTTCCTCGAGCTCGCCCTCGCCGCCGACGCCCTGCGCTTCGGCGAATTCACCCTGAAGTCGGGGCGCATCAGCCCGTATTTCTTCAACGCCGGGCGCTTCGACACCGGCGCGCGCTTGGCTGGCCTCGCGTCGTGCTACGCCGATGCCATCGAACATGCCGGCATCAAGGCCGACGTGTTGTTCGGACCGGCCTACAAGGGCATTCCGCTGGCCACCGCGGTCGCCTGCGAACTGTCGCGGCGCGGCCGCGACGTTGGCCTCGCCTTCAATCGCAAGGAAGCCAAGGACCATGGCGAAGGCGGCACCCTGGTCGGGGCGTCGATGCAGGGCAAGCGCGTGCTGATCATCGATGACGTCATCACCGCCGGCACCGCGATCCGCGAGGCGCTCGACCTGGTCGCGGGCGGTGGCGGCATCGTCTCCGGCATTGTCGTCGCGCTCGATCGCCAGGAAGTGCTGGACGATGGCGACCGCCGCTCGGCGGTGCAGCGCGTCCGCGACAGTGCCGGCGTCCCCGTGATCGCTGTCTCAACACTCGACGATCTCCTCGAGTGGAGCGCCCGCGATGGCGCCTCGGGTGCTGACCAACCCGCCCTGCTGGCGTATCGTGCGCGCTATGGAAGCACGTCGACCGAACCCTGACCTGCGACGCCTCGCCACCGCGGCCAGCCTGGCCGCGGCATTGGGCGTTGCATTGTCCGCGCAGGCGCAGACCAAGCCAGGGGGCAAGACCGTCAGCTGCTGGACCGAGCACGGGCAAACGGTGTGCGGCGACGCCATCCCGACCAGCGCCGCCAACAGCGCGCGACGCGAGATCAATGCCAGCGGGGTGACGGTCCAGACCTTTCCGCGTCCGCTGACGCCGAGCGAGCAATCGGCCAAGGACGCCGCCGACAAGACCGAAGCCGCGCGCGCTGCCGCGCAGGCCAGCCAGGCCCGCCAGCAGATGGCACTGGCGACGACCTATCCCAGCGAAGACGCGTTGCGCAAGGCATATGGCGAACGTTCGCAAAACGTCCATGCCTCGCTGGTGGCCGCGCAAGCGAGCCTGGCCAGCCACCGCCTGGAGCTGTCGCGCTCGCTGCTGCGCGCCGCCAACAACGAATTGCAGGGCAGACCGGTCGCCAAGGCACTGAACGACACCATCGCCCAACAAGCGAGCGCAGTGAATACCGCCTACACCGACCTGCAACACAAACGCGACGAATACGCGTCGATGGACGGCGAGCTGCAGCAGGCGCTGCAGCAATATCGCGACTACAAGCAGAACGGCGGCATCGCTCCGGCGGCGGCGACACCGCAACCTTGATCGACGGTTAGAACGTCAGTTCCAGCGCAGGATCGACCGCGCGCAGGCGGCTGCGGAACAACGCCTGCACTTCCTCCAGGCGCTCCTGGGTATTCGCTTCGAAGCGCAGCACCAGCACCGGCGTGGTGTTGGACGCACGCACCAATCCCCAGCCATCGCTCCAGTCCGCGCGCACGCCGTCGAGCGTGGTCACGCGCGCGCCATCGAAGCCGCCATTCGCCACCAGCTTCTCGACGAAGGCGTGCGGATCGGCGACCGGCACCTTGATCTCGGGGGTGGAGATCGATTCCGGAATCTCGGCGAACACCACATCGGCGTCCTCGCTGCGACGCGCGAGGATTTCGAGCAGGCGCGCCGCCGAATAGATGCCGTCGTCGAAGCCGTACCAGCGCTCCATGAAGAAGAAGTGGCCACTCATCTCGCCGGCGAGCTCGGCTTCCTCTTCGCGCATCTTCGACTTGATCAGCGAATGACCGGTCTTCCACATCAGCGGGCTGCCGCCGCGGCCCATGATGTAGGGCGCCAGCGCGCCGGTGCACTTCACGTCGTAGACGATGATCGCACCGGGGTTGCGTTCCAGCACGTCGGCCGCGAACAGCATCAGCATACGGTCGGGGAAGATGTTGTGGCCCTCGGGCGTGATCACGCCGAGGCGATCGCCATCGCCGTCGAAGGCGACGCCGAGATCGGCCTTGCGGGTCTGCACGATGTGGCGCAGGTCCTCGAGGTTGTGCGGTTCGCTGGGATCGGGGTGGTGGTTGGGGAAGTTGCCGTCGATCTCGCAGAACAGCGGGAACACGTTGGCGCCGATCGCTTCCAGCACGCGCGGGCCGAGTTCGCCGGCGACGCCGTTGCCGGCATCGACCACCACGTCGAGCGGACGCTCGAGGCGGATGTCGGACGCGATGCGGTTGACGTAGTCGTCGGAGATGTCGCGCTCCTCGACGCGGCCGAGCTGTTCGGCTTCGTACAGCGTGCCTTCGGCAATCCGCGTATAGAGCGCGGTGATGGTGGCGCCGGACAGCGTCTCGCCGCCGACCACGATCTTGAAGCCGTTGTAGTCGGGCGGGTTGTGGCTGCCGGTCACCGCCACGCAGCAGCCGGTGCGCAGGTGATAGGCGCCGAAATACACCAGCGGCGTCGGCGCGAGGCCGATCGAAATCACGTTGCGGCCGGCGCGGCGCAGGCCTTCGGTCAGGCCACTGACGAGATCCGGACCTGAAAGCCGGCCATCGCGACCGATCACGATGTCGTAGAGGCCGTTCTCGTGCATCAGCGTGCCGATCGACTGGCCGATCTGGCGCGCGACATCGATGCTCAATGTCTTGCCGACGATTCCGCGAATGTCGTACGCGCGGAAGATACCGGGATCGGGCAATGCGGGGCCATCGGTCTTTGCCGCCTCCGCCTTGGTCGCGGCAGCTTCCGCGGCGGCGGCCTGGTTCTGGGCCGTGAGGTCGCCGACGGTCGGTTCATCGCTGTCCACCGCGGTCGCAGCCGCTTCGTCTTCCACCGCCGTTTCCGGCTTCGCCGCGCGCTGGCGCAACCACAGCAGCGCGATGCCGGCGCCGACCAGCAGCAACGCGAGAATCGCCGTCATCACCCGGCCGAAACCGAGCGGACCGGGCTCGACCTGCGTGGCATACGCGAACAGCGTCCAGTCGCTGCCCTTGATCGGCGCCGAGGATTTTTCGCCTTCGGATTCCAGTCCCTTGTCCCCGGTTTGCGCCAGCGTCGCGTCCGCCTGTTTGAGCGCGAGATAGCCGCCGCCGGCATCCGCCTTCGCCACTGCATCGGTCAACGCCTTTGCCGGCTGCGCGGCCACGGCGACCGCGGCGCCACCGGCAACGGGAAGCGCGATCAGCAATTTCGGCTGTCCTCCATCGCGCGCGATCACCACCGCGGGTTTGCCGTTGGCGAGCGCCGTCTGCGCCACGCCGGCCCGGCCATAACCGCTGGCGGGCAATGCGACCATCATGGTTTGCAGGTCGGCGGCCATGACTTCGGCATGCTCGCTGCCCGGCCATGCCGTCGCCAATGCTTGCGACGCGCTTGCATAATCGTTGGTCTGCGCCGCGGCGATCACCGCCGGCGCCTGCGCGGCCTTCTGTGCCACTGCCAGTTGTTTCCCCAACGCGGAAGACACGGCGTTGGCGACGCCATCGCGACTGGCGGCAAGTTGCGCCGTTTGCCCGGATTCGCGCCATTGGCGCACGGCGGACCATCCGGCCCATGCCCCCAGCAGCACCAGCACAATGGCCAGCAGCGGCAGCATGCGCTTCATCGATCCGGCATCGCCCAGGCTCAGCGTCTTCATCGTCATTCGTTCCTTGTCGCAGGCAGGCTTATCGCAAGCCCGTGTGGCCAAATCCGCCCGCACCGCGAGCGCTGTCTTCGAATGCGTCGACCACATCCAGTGCCACGCGCACGATCGGCATGACCACCAGCTGCGCGATGCGATCCCCCGGCGCCATCGTAAAAGCCTCGCGCCCGCGATTCCACACGCTGATCATCAGCGGTCCCTGGTAGTCGGCGTCGATCAGGCCGGTGCCGTTGCCGAGCACCAGTCCGTGCTTGTGGCCAAGCCCGGAACGCGGCAGCACCAGCGCGCACAGCGTCGGATCGGCGAGGTGGATGGCGATGCCCGACGGCACCAGTTCGGCCTGCCCCGGCTCGATCGTCAGCGGCGCATCGAGGGCGGCGCGAAGATCGAGCGCGGCGCTGGACGCCGTGGCGTATTCCGGCAACGACCACTCGCCGCCGAAGCGCGGGTCGAGCAGCTTGATCTGCAAAACGTGGTTCATGCGTTCGAAATTCTCTCTTCGATGAGGTCGAGCAGGCCTTCGGCGACCACGCGCTTGCTCTCGGGTCCGAGGCGGCGTTGGCCGTCCGCCCAGATCACGTCGAGCGTGTTGTCGTCGGATTCGAAGCCGCAGCCGGCGATGCCGACGCGGTTGGCCGCGATCATGTCGATGCGTTTGGCCGCCAGCTTGCCGCGCGCGTAGGTTTCGACATCGTTGGTTTCGGCGGCAAAGCCGACGACAAGGCGCGGGCGCTGCGCGGCGGTGGCGACATCGGCGAGGATGTCGGCGGTCTTCACCAGTTCCAGCACCAGCGTGTCCTGGCCCGGCACTTTCTTGAGCTTGTGGCCGGCAACGGCGCGCGGGGTGAAATCGGCGACCGCTGCGGTCCCGATGTAGACGTCGGCCGGCAATGCCGAAAGCACGGCATCGTGCATTTGCGCGGCCGAACGCACGTCGATGCGCTGCGCGCCTGTCGGCGTCGCCAGGTGCACCGGCCCGGCGACCAGCACCACCCGCGCGCCGCGTGCGATCGCCGCTTCGGCGATGGCGAAGCCCATGCGGCCACTGCTGCGATTGCCGATGAAGCGCACCGGATCGATATCCTCGAAAGTCGGGCCCGCGCTCACCAGGATGCGTTTGCCGTCCAGCACGCTCACGACGACGCTTTCCCTGCCAGGGCCGCAACGATCTCGGCCGGCTCGCTCATCCGTCCCGGACCGCTTTCGCCCTCGGCCAGCGGACCGTCGTTCGGTCCGACGATCTGCACGCCGCGCGCGCGCAGCGTCGCGATATTGGCCTGGGTCGCCGGATGCTTCCACATCACGTGGTTCATCGCCGGACACACCGTCAGCGCCGCGGTCGAGGCAAGGCACAACGTGCTCACCAGGTCGTCGGCAAAACCGTGTGCGAGCTTCGCCAGCGTGTTGGCGGTTGCCGGTGCGACGACGATCCGGTCGGCCCAACGCGCCAGTTCGAGATGGCCCATCGCGGCTTCCGCATGTGCGTCCCACAATGAAGTGCGCACCGGGCGGTGGCTGAGCGCCTGGAAGGTTTGCGCAGTCACGAAGCGCTGCGCATTCTCCGTCATCGCCACCTGCACCTCGGCGCCGGACTCGCGCAGACGGCGCACCAGTTCGGCGGACTTGTAGGCGGCGATCCCTCCGCACACGCACAGCAGGATGTTGGCAGGGGCGGCCATGACGGCATTTTCCGACGCACTCACAGGTTGCCAGCTTACCCGATGCCCCTCGAAATCCGATGCCGCCCCGCGCCGGCAAACGCCAGAGTGGGTGGCAGATCAAGCTTCGAACGACCATGCACATCCACGACTGGCCCGAACACGAACGCCCCCGGGAAAAGCTGCTGCGCCGCGGTGCCGGCACGCTTTCCGACGCCGAATTGCTGGCCCTGTTCCTTGGCTCCGGCCTGCGCGGACAGGATGCGGTGACGACCGCGCGCAGCCTGCTGGCCGATACCGGTGGCGTCCGCGGATTGCTCGATCGCGACGCCACCGGATTGACCGAACTCCACGGCCTCGGCCCGGCCCGCGCCTGCCGGCTGGCCGCCGCGCTGGAATTGGGCAGTCGCCACCTGGCCGGGCAGCTGCAACGCGGCGAGGCGATGGCCAATCCCGACGTCGCCGCCCGCTACTTCAGCCAACGCCTGCGCGCGCAACGCCGCGAGGTGTTCGCGGCCCTCTTCCTCGACACCCGCCATCGCAGCCTCGCCTTCGAGGAGCTGTTCCAGGGCAGCATCGACGGCTCGGAAGTCCATCCGCGCGAAGTGGTACGGCGCGCGCTTGCCCATAACGCGGCGGCGGTGATCGTCGGCCACAACCACCCCAGCGGCAATCCCGAGCCCAGCGCCGCCGATCGCACGGTCACCCAGCGCCTGAAGCAGTCGCTGGCGCTGATGGACATCCGCCTGCTCGATCATTTCATCGTCGGCGACGGCCCGGCGGTGTCGATGGCGGCACGCGGGATGGTGTGAACACCGGGGCCACGGCCCCGAAGCCGTACAATGCACGGCTATCAAGCCGTCCCCAGAAATCCCGTGAAATCCCAGCTCCGCGCCCTCGTTTCGCAGGGCATCGACGCCCTGGTCGCCGCCGGCATCCTGCCCGCCGACACCGCCGCTCCCGACTTCGTGATCGAACGTCCCAAGGAGCGCGCCCACGGCGATTTCTCCAGCAATGCCGCGATGCTGCTGGCCAAGGCCGCACGCAGCAATCCGCGCGCGCTGGCCCAGCAACTGGTCGAGGCGCTGCCGAAGAACGACGCCGTCGCCCGCGTCGAGATCGCCGGACCCGGCTTCATCAACTTCCATCTCGCGCCCGAGGCCTGGCAGCAGGTGGTGCGCGACGTCCACGCCCGGGGCGCCGATTACGGCCGCAACACCGGCCACGCCGGGCAGATGGTGGGCGTGGAATACGTTTCGGCCAATCCGACCGGCCCGCTCCACGTCGGCCACGGCCGCGCCGCGGCGATCGGCGATTCGATCGCGCGCGTGCTCGCCGCCAACGGCTGGAAGGTGATCCGCGAGTTCTACTACAACGATGCCGGCGTGCAGATCGAGAATCTCGCGCGTTCGGTGCAGGCGCGCGCGCAGGGCCTCAAGCCCGGCGACGCCGAATGGCCGGCCGACGCCTACAACGGCGACTACATCGCCGACGTCGCGCAAAGCTACCTGCGCGGCGACAGCGTCGAGATCGAAGGCAATGTCGTCACCGGCAAGAACGATGCCGGCGACCTCGATGCCATCCGCAAGTTCGCCGTCGCCGCCTTGCGTCGCGAACAGAACGCCGACCTCGATGCCTACGGCGTCGGCTTCGACAACTATTTCCTCGAATCGTCGCTGTACGCCGACGGCAAGGTGGAAGAAACCGTGCAGCGCCTCGCCGCCGCCGGCCACACCTACGAGGAAGGCGGCGCGCTGTGGCTGCGCACCACCGATTTCGGTGACGACAAGGACCGCGTGATGCGCAAGTCCGACGGCACCTACACCTACTTCCTGCCCGACGTCGCCTACCACCTCGGCAAGTGGCAACGCGGCTGGCTGCGCGCGGTGACCGAACTCGGCGCCGACCACCACGGTTCGCTGATGCGGGTGAAGGCCGGCCTGCAGGCGCTCGATCTCGGCATCCCCAAGGGCTATCCCGACTACGTGCTGCACCAGATGGTCACCGTGATGCGCGGCGGCGAGGAAGTGAAGCTTTCCAAGCGCGCCGGTAGCTACCTCACCCTGCGCGACCTGATCGAGGAAGTCGGCAAGGACGCGGTGCGCTGGTTCCTGGTCGCGCGCAAGCCCGATTCGCAACTCACCTTCGACATCGACCTGGCGCGTTCGCAGTCGAACGACAACCCGGTCTATTACGTGCAGTACGCCCACGCGCGCGTCTGCAGCCTGCTGCGCCAGGCCGGGGAAAAAGGCTTCGTGGTCGACATCGCTTCCGGACTGGCGAACCTCCAGGCCGTCGGCGACGACGCCAGCCGCGAGCTCATGCGCGAACTCTCGCGCTTCCCGGAAGTGGTGGAACAAGCAGGCATCGACCTCGAGCCGCATGCCATCGCCCAGTACCTGCGCGAACTGGCGACGGCTTTTCACACCGCGTATCACGCGCAGCCGGTACTTGTGCAAGCTGAAGCCGAACGCAATGCGCGTCTGGCACTGTGCACCGCGACCGCGCAGGTGCTGAAGAATGGTTTGGATTTGCTGGGCATGACTGCCCCGGAGACGATGTAAATGGCGCAACAACGCGGACGCTCGCAGGCCCGACGCAGTGGCGGTGGCGGTAGTGGTGGATCGGGCATGCCGGGCTGGGCCTGGCTGGTGATGGGCGTGCTGCTGACGCTGGTGGTGGTGATCGGCGCGCCGCGCCTGATGAAGGCCAAGGGCGATGGCGGCTTCTTCAAGCCGACCCCGAATCCGGATGCCAAGGCGGAAACCGCCGCGCCGGCGGAAGAAGTTGCACCGGCGCCAACGGCCGCCGCGACGCCGACCGCCGATGCCGCGGCCAAGCCGGCCGATGCCAAACCCGTTGCCGGCGACGATTACTCCTTCTACGACGTGCTGCCCAAGAACGAGGTGCGCCTGTCCGACGCGCAACTCGCGGCGATGGCGCAGGCGGAAGCCAAGCGCAAGGCCGACGCCGCCAAGGCCAAGCCGAAGACCGACGCCGACCAGGGCAGCAGCACTGGATTGCCGCAGCCGATCGATTCCGCGCAGAAGGTCGCCAAGGCCGAACCGGCAAAGGCGCAGGCGACTCCGCACCCCGCCGCCACGGCGCCGGCGAGCAAATCGAAAGACGATGACGATGATGTCCCGGCGCCGGTGACCGTCGCCCACGCCAAGGCCGCCGATGGCGCCAGCGTGCCGATCTCCAAGCCGGTCGAAGCCACCAACGCGACGCCGTACATCCTGCAGGCCGGAGCCTTCGGCGATGCCGGCCAGGCCGAGGCGGTGAAGGCGAAGATCGCCATGCTCGGGCTGAATGCCCGGGTGGAATCGGCGGATGTCGGCGGCAAGACGGTCTATCGCGTGCGCATGGGGCCGTACGCCAGCGCCGGCGAACTGGCCGGCGCCAAGTCGAAGCTGTCCGGCGGCGGCGTCGCCGCGGTCGCGGTCAAGGCCCGCTAGGCAAGCATCCGCGGCATTCTCGACCCCTGAGATGCCGGTACGGCACACTGGCGACTCCCTCGAACGGGCGTCGCCATGGCCATAGAATCCGCACTGATCAAACCCGTCGTCGACGCGCTGATGGCGCTGCTGCGTCGTGGCGAGAACGTGCACCTGCAGAACAACGCCGAGAAGGCGCTGCGCGAGGCCATCCGCGAACTGCTGCTGGCCAACCCCGACGAGAACAAGGCGGCGGCGCGCATCGCGATCGCCAAGGCGGCGGGTATCCTCAGCGAAGACGTGGTGCTGGCCGAGGACATGCTGCGCAAGCATCGCGCGACCAAATCGCGTACCGCAGGCAAATCGGCATCGGCGCACCGCAAGCGCAAGCCTGCGGCTGCTCCTGCACCGGAACCCCCGGCTGCGAAACCTGCAGCGCCGAAACCGCGCGCGAAGAAGAAGGCGAAATGACGATGACATTCTCCACGCCGCCGTTCTGGCTGATCCGCGACGCGATGATCCTGTGGGGACTCGGCGAATTCGTGCTGGCAGTGACCCGCCGCGCGACCATCGGGCAATCGCGCGACCAGGGCTCGCTGCGATTGCTCAGCCTGGTGCTGTGGAGTTCGATGGTGATGGCGGTCTATGCCGGCGTCATCCACTGGATACCGTTCCCTTCGGCCATCGTTGCCCCCACCGCATGGCTTGGCCTGTGCCTACTGGTCGCGGGACTGCTCTTGCGCGCATGGTCGATCCGCGTGCTCGCACGTTTTTTCACCGTCGATGTCGCCATCCGCGACGATCACAAGCTGGTACGCAGCGGCCCTTATGCACTGCTGCGCCATCCGTCCTATACCGGCGCACTGATGTGCTTCTACGGTGCCGGACTGGCGCTCGGCAGCTGGGCATCGCTGTTCCTGCTGACGGTACCGCCGACGCTCGCTTTCCTCTACCGCATCCGCATCGAGGAATCGGTGCTGTCGCTGGCCTTTCCGAAGGAATATCCGGAATACACCCGCGCCACCAAGCGCCTGATTCCTTTCGTGTGGTGATCCGGCGCCGCACTGCGGCACAATCGCGGTTCCCCATCCGCATCACCTCCCATGTCGAACAAGATCGCTTTCGTCACCGGCGCCACCTCGGGCTTCGGTCGCGCCATCGCCACGCGCTTCGTCAAGGAAGGCTGGCAGGTCATCGCCAGTGGCCGACGCATGGATCGCCTCGACTCATTGCGTGCCGAACTGGGGGATGCGATCCATCCCGTCAGCTTCGACATTCGCGACGGCACGGCGATTGAAGCCGCGATCGCTGCATTGCCGGAATCGTTGCGCGACATCGATCTGCTGGTGAACAACGCCGGCCTCGCGCTCGGCACCGCACCCGCGCAGAACGCCGATCCCGCACAGTGGAGGCAAATGATCGAAACCAACGTGCTCGGGCTGGTCAACCTCACCCATGTGTTGTTGCCACGATTGATCGCAACGCGCGGCGCCATCGTCAACATCAGTTCGATCGCCGCGACCTATCCCTATACCGGCGGCAATGCCTATGGCGGCACCAAGGCCTTCGTCACCCAGTTCTCGCTCGGCTTGCGCAGCGATCTGCACGGCACCGGCGTGCGCGTGACCAGCATCGAACCGGGTCTCGCCGAAACCGAATTCACCCTGGTGCGCACCGGCGGCAACCAGCAGGCGTCGGACGACCTCTATCGCGGCGCGAATCCGATCACCGGTGACGACATCGCCGATGCAACGTGGTGGATCGCCAACCTGCCACCGCACCTCAACATCAACCGACTGGAAGTGATGCCGACGAGCCAGAGTTTCGCCGGCTTCCAGATCCATCGCGGAGACAAGGCATGAGCGGCAACGCGTGGTGGATGATGGGACTCGCCATCCTGGTCGGCGCGATGCTGCCGCTGCAGGGGCTGATCAATGCACGCCTCGGCGCGCAGATCGGCGGACCCATCGTCGGCGCGTTCGTGTCGTTCCTGGTCGGTTCGATCGTGCTTGGCGCGTATCTCGTCATCGCGCGCCATCAGATTGGATTGGGCGCGGCAAGCGGCATGCCGATGTGGGTATGGATGGGCGGGCTGCTCGGCGCGTTCTATGTCGCCGTCGTCACCCTGCTGATTCCGCGCCTGGGCCCCGCGACGATGATGTGCCTGGTGATCTTCGGCCAGGTCACCGCCGCATTGCTGCTCGACAAGTTCGGCGTGTTGCAGAGCACGCCGCGCACGGTCGACGCCGTGCGGATTGCCGGCGCCGTGCTGGTGATGGCCGGCGTGATCCTGGTTGCGGCGCCGTGGCGGCGGTGATCACTGCACGTTGCAGCTCAGCTTGAACGTCAGCGAACTGCCCGCCGGCAGGTTCACCGAGAGCGTTCCGGCCTGCAAAGCCGCCGGCGTCACTGCGGCAACTGCCGGACAGACTGCGCCACCGGTCGCGGCGCTGCCGTCGCAAGTCAATGTGGGGCATGAACTCAGGCCCGTCGGCAACGCATCCTTGAGCGTTGCACCATTGGCTGCTGCCGGTCCGGCATTGCTCGCAACGATGGTATAGACGGTCGATCCGCCCGAAGTCACCGTCGTCGTTCCATTGCTCTTGGTGATCGACAGGTCGACTTTCGGCGTGTTCGTGATGGTGCAGCTGATGTCATCGCCCGCGGCCAGCGCGATGCCGCTCCAGGCCTGTTCCGTGCCGCTCGCGGCTCCGCTGCCCGTTGGCAATACGGTTCCAGATCCCGTCGCTGCATTGCTGCAACTGATCGACGTCGCATAACCGGTAGATGGCGCCGTCGCCGTGGTGCCACCCTGCAGGATGGTTTCGCGCAATTCGATCGCGGTGCCGGCGGCGAAGAGCACTGCTCCGGTGATTGCCGTTGCCGGTGCGGTCGCGCCGCTGGTGCTGGCGGTATTGGTCTGGATACCGCCGGCATAGATGCGGACCTGCGCCTGGTCGCCGGCGGTCGTGCGTCCGTTCAAGGTCTTCGCCAGCGCCACCCGGCCCGGCGTCATCGTGTCCCGGCAGGCATTGGCATTGATCGTCGTCAGCGGATTCTGCAACGTGGCGGTTGCCTGGTTGTACAAGCCATGCCCGCTGGCTCCGGTACAGGCATCGTTCGCCGTGCTGCCGCCGGAACTGACCTTGCCGCGCACCGTCAGGACATAGGTGTCGGTGCTGCCGCTGGCCAGCGTTCGCCCTCCCGCTGGCTGCAACGTCCATGGCCCGGCGCCTGCCAGGGCATTCGCACTCCCGCCATTGAGCGTATAGGACGCGCTGACGATGCTCACGTCAGGATCGAACCCGGGCGTATCCGTCAATCCGTAGATGGCGTTTCCGTTGCCGGTATTGGCCACGGTGATGGTGTAGCCGATGTCGAACGTATCGGGGCTGCCGGCCACTTGCGCGTAGCTGGTGACGTTCTTGGCCATCGTCAGCTTCGCGTCGTCGTCGATGATGGTGTAGGTGCTGGTGGCCTGGGCGGCTGCACCGCAGGTGCTGCTGGAATTGAGCAGGTAGGCCTTCGGGGTAGCGCCCGAGGCTTGCACCTGGAACTGGATGGTGCGATTCGACTGGACGGTAGTGTTGTCGACGATGGTCACCGGCACCGTGAACAGGCTGCTGGTCGCCGCCGTGCCGTCATAGATGCCTGCGGGCACATTGATGGTCAGCGTGGCGCTGCCGCCGGCCGTGGTGTAATCGACACCGGTCGCCCCGGTTGCGCCGCGCGTGGCAGTCCCGCCGGTGATCGTCACCGTGACCGTCATCGCCGAGAACACGGTGCCGTTCACGCGGATCTGCGGCAGGTTGTTGCCTGCCGCTTCAAGTCCGGAGCTCGATGACTGCACGAATTCCACGAATGGTGCGATCTGGATCTGGATGTTGTCGAGAAGATTGCCCTGCGTGACTCCGCCGGACGAACTGATCGCTTCAAAGCCAAGACTGTTGATGCCGGTGGCACCGCTATAGGTGTAGTTCCCGCTGTAATCGACCCAGCCATTGCCGCCGCTCGCCACCGTGACACCGGCGGACGGGATCGGGGTATCCGTCGCACCCGTGTTCGTCGTTCCCACCCGGACGATCTCTTGCGATGCGCCGACCTTGAACGCCGCGACATCCCGCGTCGTCGAGCTATTGCGTCCGCGATGGCTGAACGTCCAGTTGAAACTCTCGCCATTGATCAAACAGACATTCTGGTAGATGCGCGACGCCGCTTCCGCATTCAGCTCTGCGAAATTGTTGCCCGATCGTGCCACGACACCCAGGAAATTTGTGCGCCAAAGCTCGATGAGAGGTCCGGTGGATGCCGCCGGGGACGTGCAATTTCCCGACCCCGTCATTGACGGGTGGGTGGTATCCCAACCGGGCACGGATGAGCTGGTGACTTGGACGTAACACCCCGTCGCCACATTCCCTGGCGTCAATGCCGGCGATTCGAACCCGGGATTGATCATGCTGCGCTGCACTTGCGCGCCAATGGGGCCTGTCGCCATGACTGCCAACAACAGCAACGCAACCTGTCGTGCCCTATAGCGCAGCCGTTCCCGCGCCATGTTCCTGAACTCCATTGCACTCCCCCAGTGCCGTTCGAATTCACATTCCAAGTGTGAATCGGATTATAGGGGGTCGTTGCTTCCGTCCATGAATACGGTGCTGCCACGCTGCTGTCCACGGCTCGCTTGCGCCGATTGGCCCCGCCGCATGCGCCCTCGCAAACGCAAGCCGGGTCGCTCGACCGCGTAGTGCAACAGTGCGCCCACCGCAATGATCGCCACCGCATACAGCGAAAAAGCCAAGACGCCATGCACGCGGCCATCGATCGCGACATTCACCGCATGCATCACCAGCTTGTGGCTGAGATAGAGGCTGTAGGAAATCGCGGCGATCCAGCCGGCGCCGGGAATGCGCCAGCGTCCGATCCAGCTGTCCCGCTCGGCGGCGGCGAACACCAGCAGTCCGAATGACAGCGACAGCACCGGCCAGCCAATGCTGTTGGCGAGCAACCCACCGCGCTGCGCGTGCAGGGAGAACGAGGCGATCACGCCGAGCACCCCGATCATGATCGCGACATTCGCGTATCCACGCATTCGCTGCCACCAGCGCGCGCGGAACACCCGCATGGCCGCAAGCGCGGCACCCACCAGCAGCCCATCGAGGCGGCACCAGGTCGGGTAATAGAGATCCTCGATGAACCAGTTGCGATCCGGGTCCAGTGCGTTGTCGTGCAGCCAGATCGTGCTGCGCAACGCGATACCGCCAAGCAGTACGAAAGCGATCAGCGAGATCGTCAACAACAGCGAATTGCGGCGGAACCCCCAGGCTGCCAGCAACGGGAACACCAGGTAGAAATGCTCTTCCACGCACAGCGACCATGCGTGCGAGAACGCCGCGTGCGCGTTGTAGTCGACGTCAAGGTTGTAGATGAAGGCTGCGAACTTCCACCATGGCTCCATGCCATCGACTTCGCGCCACGATGGGAACACCAGGTAGATCGCCAGCACCGCCCAGAATGCCGGCAGGATGCGCAGCGCGCGGCGAAGGTAAAAATCGCCGAAATCGATCCGTGCGTGATCGCGCAACTGCTGCAACACCTGTCCGCCGATCAGATAGCCACTGAGCACGAAAAAGATGTCGACGCCCATCCAGCCATATTTCGACAGCCAGCCCCAGTGGTCACCGAGCCCACCGACGATGAAGCTATGGAAAAGCATCACCCACACGATGGCGATGGCGCGCAGGAGGTCGAGGCCGGGTTGGCGTTGCGTGGTGCTCATGCGGCTTCAGTTTCCAAACAGGCGCAGGCGTGCGCGCAAGGTATCGACATAGGTACGGCTCGCGCGCAGCAGGATGCCATCATGCAGGCGCAACAGGGCATCGCGATTGGACAGCGACCGCATTTCCGCCACCCGGTCGATGCGCACGATGACGGAGCGATGGACGCGCAGGAAGCGTTCCCCATCCAGCCGCTCCTGCAATCGCTGCAACGACTCGCGGATCAGGTGGCGCTGGCCAGCGACGTACAGGGCGACGTAATCGCCGTCGGCCTGCAGGTATTCGACGTCCCCCACCGGCACGAAGACACTGCGGCGACCGACGCGCACTTCGAAGCGTTGTGGCTCTTGCGCAGGCGGTGGCGTGCGTTCCGCCGTCTGCGACGATTTCCCCAGGCGCCGACGCGCCCGCGCGATCGCTTCGGCGAAACGTTCGTCATCCAGCGGTTTGAGCAGGTAGTCGATGGCGTCGAGTTCGAACGCCGAGATCGCGAACGATTCATGCGCCGTCAGCAGGATCGCCAGTGGGCGTTCTTCGGGCGGCAGGTTGCGCAGTACATCGATGCCATCCATGCCAGGCATCTGCACGTCGAGCACGACCACATCGGGGCGATGCTCGCGGATTCCCGCGGCCGCGGAAATGCCGTCGCCACATTCACCGACCATTTCGACGTCATCGAACTTCGACAGTTGCACGAGGACGCCGCCGCGCGCCAACGGCTCATCGTCGATCACCAGCACGCGCATCACGCGGCCACCGGGGCCACAACGGGACGCAGCAGGGGAATTTCGATCGTCACTTTGTAACCGGATGCCGTTTCCATCGCGGAAAAATGATGTCGCTCCGGATACAAGCGCGCCAACCGTTCGCGCACATTGGACTGGCCCAACGCGTCACCTTCCCGGGAATCCTCCATCACCACATCCGCACCGTCGTTGCGGACTTGCAGCGACAGACGATCGCCGCGCGCCGCGATATCGATCCCGATGCGGCCCGGAGTGCTGCGCCTGGCGATGCCATGGCGAATCGCATTCTCCACCAGCGGCTGCAACAACAAGGCAGGCACGATGGCATCGAGCACGCCGGCACCGACATTCCATTGCAGTTGCAGGCGCTCGCCCAGGCGCGCCTTTTCGATCGACAGATAGGTTTCGGTCAGCGCCAGTTCCTCGGCCAGCGGCACTTCATGCGAGTGCCCATCCAGCGTCGCGCGCAGGAAGGTGCCGAGCTGGGCGATCATCGTCCGGGCGTCGTCGTCGCGTTTCTCGGCCACTAGTGCCGACACGCCGTTGAGGGCGTTGAACAGGAAATGCGGATGCAACTGGTAACGCAACGCACGCAACTCCGCCTCGCGCGCCGCCAGTTCCGCCTGGCCGAGACGCCGCTGCTCTTCCTTCAACGCAGCGTAATGCCCGATCATCGCGTGGGCGGCGCAGAACGCGATCAACGCCAGCCAACAGCCATCGAGTCCGCTCAACAACTGCCACCACGGGAACGGCATCGGAATCGGCAAGCCCATGACCAGGGCCAGCGCCACGCCCAGTGCGCTGTTCGCCAGCGACATCGCATACGTCGCCGCAAGCAACGCCAGGATCGATGGCCATAGCGCGACGGAATTGCGCCACAACCAGCGCTGCATCACTACCAATGCCGGCACCCACAAGGCATTGGCCACGAGATACAACGCGCGATAAGCCAATGCCTGGCTGTGGCCGAGCGTCGGCAACGCCATCACCAGCAGGCATAGCGCGACCGGCACGGCGGCCAGCCACGCTACCCGCCATGACGGCGGCACCATCGGAATTGCCGGGGAATTCGAATCCATCACATCGATTTGGGTGGACGCACCGAGTAGATGACGGAAATGATCTTCCATCCGGCGTCGGTACGCACCAGTTGCCACATCTCGCGCCCCCAGTTGGTTTCCTTGCCACCATCAAGATAGGAATAATCGAAGTTCACCGATGCGACTTCGCCATCGGTATCGACTTTCACGTCCGAGAACTTCTCCTCGGCCGGCCTGGCATCGGGCTTGACCAGCGAATCGATGAAGCTCAGGTAATTCTCGCCCGGAACGCGGATGGCCTTGTGCACCTCAGGCTTGCGCTTGCGGAGAAGGGCGATGCCGACGTCATCGACCACCCATTGCCAGGTCACCTCTTCCGGCTTGTCGGAAAAGAACAGGCTGGTGAAGGTCGGCTTGTCCCTGTTGATGATGGATGTGCGGAACTGCTCGACGACCTTGTGGATCGCGGCGACGTCGGCGGGGTCGTTCTGCTTCGCCAATGCCGGCTGCAGCCCGGACGCAAGGATGACCAGCGTTGCCAGGACGGTCTTCTTGATCGATGTCATGCGGCTTCTCCGTTGGGAGCCTGCATTAGCCCACGACCAATGCAGCGACACCACGCCTTTGCAGCTGCTTTGCGCCGAACCGTGCCGCCGCTGCGACGAATCGCCGCGCGATTACTCCAGCGGCGCGTCGTCGAGATAGGTATAGGCGGTGAGCCCGGCTTCCAGCGCGTGCTGCAATCGTTCGCTTTCGCCCGGCGACAGGTCGGCCGATTCGACGCGAGCGCGATAGATGCGACGCAGGTCGTCGAGCTTGTAGCCGACGTAATCGAGCATCACGTCGGTGGTGTCGCCGCGACGCTGCTGGCTGATCACGCAATCGTCGCCGTTGACACGCACTTCCACCGCATCGGTATCGCCGAACAGATTGTGGATGTCGCCGAGGATTTCCTGGTAAGCGCCGATCAGGAAGAAGCCGATCCGGTACGACTGTCCCGGCACCAGCTCGTGCAGCGGCAGCGAGGTGTCGAGATCTTCGTTCTCGACATAGGTGTCGATCTTGCCGTCGGAATCGCAGGTGAGGTCGCAGATCACGCCGCGGCGCACCGGCGCTTCGTTCAGGCGTTCGATCGGCACGATCGGGAACACCTGGTCGATCGCCCACACGTCCGGCATCGACTCGAACACGCTGAAGTTGACGAAATACTTGTCGACGAGACGCTCGTTGAGCTCATCGAGGAGATCGCGATGGCTCTTCTCGTCGTAGGTCAGGCGCGATTTCACTTCATGCGCAATCGCGTAGAACAGGTCGTCGATGCGCGCGCGCTGGACCAGGTCGATCTGGCCAAGCGCGTACAGGCTCAAGCCATCCGCATGCGACTGCGCGGCTTCGTGGAACACTTCCACCGCCGGGCGCGTCGCCAGTTCCGCATGCAATTCGCGCAGGTCGCGCACCGGCTGGGATTCGTCGTCGTTCTGCGGCGGAACGCGGCCTTCCGGCGCCTGCTCCACCTCCGACACGTTGGCCACCAGTACCGCGTGGTGCGCGGTCATCGCGCGACCGCACTCGGTGATGATGCGCGGCTGCGGCAAGTCGTTCTGCTCGCAGGCCTGGGCCAGCGGCTGGACGATGCTCGATGCGTAGTGATGCAGTCCGTAGTTCACCGAGTTGTAGCTGCGCGAACGCGTACCTTCGTAGTCGATGCCGAGGCCGCCACCGACGTCGACGTAATCGATCTTGGCGCCAAGCTTCGACAGCTCGATGAAGTAACGGGTCGCCTCGCGCATGCCGTTGGCGATGTCGCGGACGTTGGAAATCTGCGACCCCATGTGGAAATGCAGCAGCTTCAGGCAGTCGCCGATGCCGGCATCGCGCAAGTGCTTCCACAGATCGAGCACCTGGCGCGGATTCAGTCCGAACTTGGCCTTGTCGCCACCCGAGTTCTGCCACTTGCCAGCGCCCAGCGATGCCAGCCGCATGCGCACGCCGAGGCCCGGCGTCACGCCCAGCGCCTGCGACTCCTCCAGCACGAGCTTCAGCTCGGAGGGCTTCTCGATGACGATGAAGGTCTGCAGGCCGAGCTTGCGGCCGATCAGGGCGAGACGGATGTACTCGCGATCCTTGTAACCATTGCAGACGATCACGCCACCCGGACGCGACAGCGCCAGCACCGCCATCAGTTCCGGCTTGCTGCCGGCTTCCAGGCCAAAGCCCTCGCCCGCGTGCGAGGCCAACGTGCCGGCGACGCCGGCATGCTGGTTCACCTTGATCGGATAGACCGCGGTGTAACCGCCGCTGTAATCCCAGTCCTTCTGCGCCTGCGCGAACGCCGCCTGCAGCTTGCCGAGGCGATCACCGAGGACGTCGGGGAAACGGACCAGCAGCGGGAGGTGCGCGCCGTTGTGGAGCGCGCGATCGACCACGTCGGAGAGCGCGACTTCCGGACCACCGGCGCCCTTGGGCCGGACCACGACCCGCCCCTGTCCGTCGACGTCGAAATAGCCGTCCGACCAGTGCGGAATCGAGTAGGTCTTGCGGGCGAGGTCGAGGGACCAGGTCATTTCAGGCGGGCCGGGCGGGGAAAACGGGCGGATAGTGTAAAGGTGCACCGTCGACTCCCGGGCAAAACGCCGCCACAACGGGATTTCCGTCGCCATTGCATGGACGCCGACAGGGCCCATATTGAGCCCATGGACCAGCCAACCCGTGGTTTTCCCCCGTCACCCACCGATACCGATGCCCGACTGACCTCGCCGCAGTGGGTGCACGGCCGTTTCCGCAACAAGGTGGCCGCGCCGCCGACGGTGAGCCGCGAGAATCGCACCACCCTGTGGGACTTCTTCTTCAACAAGCCCAAGGACACCGTGCCGCACGGCACGATCCCGGTGCAGGCGATCACCCGCGCCGATCTCGACGCCGCGCCCGACCACAGCCTGTGGCGGCTCGGCCACTCGACCGTATTGATGAAGCTGGGCGGCGCGTTTTTCCTCACCGATCCGGTGTTCAGCAAGCGCGCCTCACCGGTGCAATGGTTCGGTCCGCGCCGCTTCCATGCACCGCCGATCTCGATCGAGGACCTGCCGCCGATCCGCGCGGTGATCCTCTCGCACGATCACTACGACCACCTCGACAAGACCGCGATCCGCAAGCTCGCGCCGAAGGTGCAGGATTTCGTCACCACCCTCGGCGTCGGCCAGCGTCTGATCCGCTGGGGCGTGCCGGCGGCCAAAGTGCACGAATTCGACTGGTGGCAGGAAGCGCGCGTCGATGATGTCCGCCTCGTCTGCACCCCGGCGCAGCATTTTTCCGGGCGCGGACTGCGCGACGGCAATTCGACGCTGTGGTGCTCGTGGGTCATCGCGCATGGCGACCGCAAGATCTTCTTCAGCGGCGACGGCGGCTATTTCGACGGCTTCCGCGAGATCGGCCAGCGCCACGGGCCGTTCGACCTCAGTCTGATGGAAGACGGCGCCTACAACGCCGCCTGGCCTTACGTGCACATGGCACCGGAACAGAGCGTGCAGGCGCATGTCGATCTCGGCGCCAAGGTGATGCTGCCGATCCACAACGGCACGTTCGATCTGTCGATGCACGCCTGGTTCGATCCGTTCGAGCGGGTCACCGCGCTGGCGCGGCAACAGGGCGTGCGCCTGGCGACGCCGCGGATCGGCCAGCGCATCGATATCGGCGATCCGCCGCCCGCCGAGGCATGGTGGCGCGGAGTCGATCCGGCGTGATTCTCCCCGCTGTCATCACGCCGACCGCGCCGGCCCGGTAAAATCGCCGGCCTGACACACCTGATTTGGCGGAGCCCGCAGCGATGACCGACACCAACTGGCATTACGAACCCTTCGAACCCACCGGTTCGGCCATCGGTTTTCGCATCACCCGCAAGCTCGACGAGGTGCAGTCGCCGTTCCAGAAGATCGAGATCTTCGAGTCGACCGATTGGGGCAACCTGATGCTGATCGACGGCGCGATGATGCTCACCACCGACGACAACTTCTTCTACCACGAGATGATCGCCCATCCGGTGCTGTTCACCCATCGCGATCCCAAGCGCGTGGTGATCATCGGTGGCGGCGATTGCGGCACGCTGCGCGAAGTACTGAAGCACACCGGCGTCGAGAAGGCGACCCAGTGCGACATCGACGAGCAGGTCACCCGCATGGCCGAGAAGTATTTCCCGGAACTGTGCGAATCCAACAACGATCCGCGCGCCGAGCTGCTGTTCGATGACGGCCTCGCCTACGTCAAGAACCTGGCGGAGAACAGCGTCGATATCATCATCGTCGATTCCACCGATCCGATCGGCCCGGCGGAAGGCCTGTTCAACGCCGAATTCTTCGCCGACTGCATGCGCGCGCTGAAGGACGACGGCCTGCTGGTGCAGCAATCGGAATCGCCGCTCAAGCTGCTCGGCTTGATCAACCAGATGCGCGACGAAATGCGCAAGGCCGGCTTCACCACCTTCCAGACGCTGCCGTTCCCGCAGCCGTGCTATCCCACCGGCTGGTGGAGCGTGACGATGGCCCGCAAGTCGGGTGGGTTCGACTTCCGCGAAGCCGATGCGGCGGCGAAGTCGTTCGCGACGAAGTACTACACGGCCGACATCCACCGCGGCGCGGCATCGCTGCCGCCGTTCGTGAAGGCCGCGCTGAAGGACTGATCCGTCACCGGGAGTCGAAGATGAACCTGCTTCACGCCATGATTCCGTTGTCCGCGCTGGTATTGCTGTCGGCCTGCGCCGCGCCATCGCCGGCACCGGAAACGAAATCGATCGGGATGGCCAATCCGGCCTCGCAATACTGCGTCAAACTCGGCGGCAAGCTGGAAATCGTCAAGCAGGCCGATGGCGGCGAAATTGGCATGTGCCACCTCCCCGACGGAACCACGATCGAGGAATGGCAGTTGTTCCGCCGCGACCACAAGCAGTAAGACGAGCGTCGACGCGGATTACAGCGCGTCGGCGTCCAGCTCGCCGGTGCGGATGCGCACCACGCGATCGAGATCCCAGACGAAGATCTTGCCGTCGCCGATCTTGCCGGTGCCGGCCGCCTTCATGATCGCCTCGATCGCGGCCTCGGCCTGGTCGCCGGGCACGGCGATTTCCAACTTGAGCTTGGGCAGGAAATCGACCACGTATTCGGCGCCGCGATAAAGCTCGGTATGGCCTTTCTGGCGGCCGAAGCCCTTGACCTCGGTCACGGTGATGCCGGCTACGCCGATGTCGGCCAACGCCTCGCGCACATCGTCGAGTTTGAACGGCTTGATGATCGCCATCACCATTTTCATGCGGGGCCTCCGGGTATCCTTGTCGCCAGCTTAGCGCGTGGCCCCGGAATTTTCCGAGGTGCCGGCGCGGCGGTCGCCGATGGGCGCGGCATCCAGGCCGCGCGACGCTGGCGACACGACACCACGGAGCACGCCATGATCGACCTCAGCCAACTCGACGACCTCGCCCGCCGCCTCAGCAACCTGGTGCCGCAGAGCCTGCGCGACAGCCGCGAGGAACTGCAGCAGAACTTCAAGTCGGTGCTGCAGGCCGGTCTCGGTCGGCTCGATCTGGTGACCCGCGAGGAATTCGACGTCCAGCGCGCGGTGTTGCTGCGCACCCGCGAAAAACTCGAAGCGCTGGAACGCCAGGTTGCCGAGCTGGAAGCCGCACATCGCGGTGCCGGCAGCACCCAGCACTAAGCGTCCGGAGCAAAGCCATGCAACTCGCGCTCGCGCACAGCCGTGCGCGTGTCGGCGTGTCCGCGCCCGCCGTCACCGTGGAAGTGCATCTCGCCGGCGGACTGCCGCGCATGTCGGTGGTCGGTCTGCCGGAAGCTGCCGTCCGTGAAGCCAAGGATCGGGTGCGTGCGGCGATCTCCTGCGCACAGATGGAATTCCCCTCGCGTTCGATCACGGTCAATCTCGCGCCCGCCGACCTGCCCAAGCACGGCGGTCGCTTCGATCTGCCGATTGCGCTCGGCATTCTTGCTGCAGCGGGCGAGATTCCGCAGGAAGCATTGAACGGTGTCGAATGCATCGCCGAACTCGGGCTCACCGGCGAACTGCGCCCGGTCGATGGCGTATTGCCGGCAGCGCTCGCCGCTCAGGCACAGGGGCGACGGTTGATCGTCGCGCCGGGCAACGCCGCCGAAGCCGCGCTCGCCCGCGATGCCGATATCCAGGTCGCGCGCACGTTGTCGGAAGTCTGCGCCATGCTGCGGGGCGACCAGCCGCTTCCACGTGCATCCGCCGATGCCGACAGCGCGCCTTTCCATCCCGATCTCGCCGATGTCCGCGGCCAGCAACATGCACGTCGCGCGTTGGAGATTGCAGCCGCTGGGGGTCATCATTTGCTGCTTACCGGATCGCCCGGTTGCGGCAAAAGCCTCCTCGCCGCACGCCTGCCCGGCATTCTTCCCGAAGCCAGCGAACAGGAAGCGCTGGAATCAGCGGCACTGGCATCGATCAGCGGACGCGGCTTCTTCGATGCCTCGCGCTGGCGCCAGCGCCCATTTCGTTCACCGCATCATTCGTCAAGCGCCGTCGCGCTGATCGGCGGCGGTGGTGCAGACGTGCGGCCCGGCGAGATTTCGCTGGCGCACAACGGCGTGCTGTTCCTCGACGAATTCACAAGATTCGAAGGATCCCGTTCCCACCCATTCAGCTCCCAATTCCTGCACTAACTCTTTGTTGTAAAAGGGAATTAGGGCGGTTTTTGGACTCGTTTCCGGGCTTAGGGAATGCGCCTTGAGGGGACATAGTTGACTTGCACCCGCCTGGGGGACTAAAGGCGGTTTGCATTGCCAACTTTGGAAATCGCGACTGTGTGCTATCGCATTTGTCATGCACACCCAAACCCATCCCGGGGTCGCTTCTAGACCCACTCCATCCCCTTGGAGGCGTTCGCCATGACCGCCACCATCCTGCCCTTTGGACAAACCCCGCCGGCCCAGGTGGCCAACGAGGTCCCGGCCGCGACGCCAGAAGAAGAGCGCGAGGCGCGTCGCAAACGGGCCCGGCAGACCAAGCAGCCCACAGTCCTGCCCCTCCAACGGTCGCCCCGAAACCTGACCGAGCCCGAATTGAAGCTCCAGACCCAAATGCTGGATGGCTACTTCGTCGGCCACCGCGGGGCCCGGCGGCACACCCCAAAAACGATCCAGCGCGATCGCCGGCATGCGGAAGAATTCCTCGCCTATGTCGGCCAACCCATCTGGGCCTGTACGTCGGACGATTTCGAAGCGTGGTGCTCGCACCTGAACGCCGAGCGCAAGTTGAAGTCGAAGACCCAGCGTGGCATGCAGACAGCCGTCTCGACGCTGTACGACTACCTGGTCACCAACCGGAATTGGCAAAACCAGGTGCATGCCCTTTGTGGAGCGCGCATCGAGCAGGTGGTAACCGTCGAAAACCGCATCGTCCATGTCACCGACGACGGTGAGACGACGGAGCGGTATCACATGGACGCCCAGGAGTTGGATGCCTTCTTCCGGATGATCGACATGCTCATCGAGATTGCATGTGGCGAACGGAAACGGCTTCTGAAGACCCTGCAGCGCGACAAGGCGATGTTCTGCACGTATTACGCCTATGGTCTGCGATTGAGCGAAGGACACAAGCTCGACACGACAAGCTTCAGGAAGAATCCCGATCTCCCCGAACTTGGACGATATGGATTTGTCGGGGTGTATGGCAAAGGGAGTCAGGGCAGCGGACCCAAGTTTCGGATGGCCCCACCGATCATTCCTGGGATCCCCTTCATCCTGAATTGGTATCTGGAAGAGGTTCGACCGAAGTTCGCGGTCTTGCCTGGCCATGAATCCGCTCTGTGGCTGTCAGAGGTTGGCAAACGCCTGTGTCGCGCCTCGATCTGGAATCGCTATAAGTTTGTGATTCGTAGCTGCGGACTCGACGAACGGCTGTTTTCAACGCATGGCTTGCGACACATGTTCGCATCCCATCAGGCTGAAGCCGACGTCCCCATGCAGTTCACCTCCAAGAGCATGGGCCACGTGCACGGCGCCACCACCGCGCGCTACACCCATCTCTCGGACAAATTCCTGCGGAACGTCGCTGTCAACGTGATTCGCCGTGATCTGTACAAGGAAGACGAGACATGACTCGAGCACGCAAAACTACTCATCGCGGTGAAATCGTCGGGTCCGCTCTTCCGAAGCACAAACTTCGGCAGACATCCACACCTAGCGAGGCTGAAACGAATGACCTGCTCCACTCTCAGGCCGTTGAGTACAAATACGTATCCACGACTGCGCACTACACCCAACTTTCAGATGAGGTCCTGCGAAAGATCACTATCGACGTGAATCGAAAAACTCTGCACCCGAAGGACGACGAATGAGTCCGACGCGCGCCAGTGTTCAGTGGTCACTCCGCAACCTCCTCGAGCAGAACACACAGTTCACGATCGCCGAGTTGGTCCGGCAAATCGAAATCGATGGAGACTGCCCTCAGACCCGTAAACAAGTGACGCGCCTCCTCGGCCAGTCGCCGGAAACTGTCCCCATCGCACTGGTCGGCTCGCTGTGCAGGATTTTCAAATGCACGCCAAACGATCTCTTTGGATGGACGCTGCCCGACAACGTTGTCGATCTCAACCCGGGAATGACGGCGTTCACCGCTGAGGCGCGCAAGCGCGCAGTTGCAGGCGGTGTTCCGGAACTTGGCGATTTGCCCGATGGGATCGAACCCCTGGATCCCAAGGAGAAGGCGAAAGTGGTTGGCCCCTCCATGCGCGCTATGGCGCCACATCAAGCAGGTCGAGACCCCGCCAAGGGAGGGGAGAAATGACGCACTTCCCATGCACGGCCTGCGCCAAGGAGATGGGGGCTTATCGCGCCCGCAAGGGATATCAACTGTGTCGCAAGTGTTACTACAAGCGGGCCGAGCATCTGGAATGCGACAGGTGTGGTCGATTGACGATGATCTTGCCGACTGCCAATCCGAAACTGTGCGGCCGCTGCATCAATGACGCCCTCTATGAAGGAAAGACGTGCAAACGCTGCGGCCGAGCAACAGTGCCGCGCAAGCGGACCAATTATCCTGATGGCACCATTGCATGTCACTCGTGCGCCAACGAACTTTGCCCACCCAAGCAGTGCCACTACTGCTCGAATGTAAGTAATCGCGTTCACCGTGACTTCAAGCTGGGTTTCACAGAACCCGCATGCCCACAATGTCGGAGTACGCGCAACACTACGCCACTTTGCACCGGGTGCAGGCGCCCACGAAATACTGCAGGGCTTCGGGATGGAAATCCCTATTGCAAAGACTGCCTGCCGACAGGGCATCCGCCCATCATCGTCTGCATCACATGCGGAAAAACGAAATACGGTTTCAGCAAGACGCAATGCGAGGATTGCGCTTGGGAAGCAAGCCATCTCAAGCTGCTTGACACCCTCAGGCCTGCACTTCAATCGGACTGGGCCCGTGCCCTGTTTGAGTCCTATCACTATGAGGCTCGCATCAAGACCTTGCGGGGCCCCTGGCGTAACTCACTGAAAAGGGACATCGCGGCATTTCAGGCGCTCGAATCCGTCTTTGCGTCCGCGGATGAGCTCTCAGGCGTCTTGATCATTCGGCGCCTCGGACATCAGTTCTCGAAAAAGTACCGCCGGGTGATGTCGTTTCTCTCCTACATGGGCTACATCGTGCTGGACGATGACCCCGACTTTGGCCTGGAGCTCGCGATGAGCAGAATCCGGGCGCTGTCCGCTGACGACGCACCTTGGATTCAGGCCACGACGCAGGACTTCATTGGATACCTGCTGGAAACCAGAAAGAAGGCCAATGTGCAGCGCCGTACCCAGCACCTGGTCCGCATGGCGAAAAGCGTGGAATCAGCGGTGCGCACTGCGATATCACTGCTTCGCTATTGCGCGAATCATCACGGCGTCGAGAGCGTTCAGGAGATTACGCAGGAAATGTTTGAACTGGCCCTTGCCAATAAGCTGCACGCTTTCGCAATCGGCTCCTTCCTGCGCTTTCTCCGGAAGCGGAAGCTGTCGTTTCACCAGATCCGTCGCGTCAAGGTTCCGGCACCCCCCATTCCTTCGCATCTTGTCTACTCTGAAGAGGAGCGCAACCTGTTTCTTTCCGCATTCCGGGCCACGGATGATCCGAGAAAGAACCATTGGGCATTGATTTCCCAGCTCAATCTGATCTACGCGCAGACGATTTTCGATCTCGTTCAAATCGAAAAATCCAATGTCCTTGAAACGGAGGACGGGTTTGAAATTCGGTTTTCGAAAGTATTCATCCCTCTCGACGACTCCGTTGTCCCATCGATGCGGCGTTGGATAACACAACGTCGGGAACGCGGGGCGTTCGACGAACAAAATACCAGCCGCTATTTGTTCCCAGGCACGCGCTCGGGGACCCATATTCAGTCCACCGCCTTCCAAAATTACCGCAATCTCCATGGCTACGACGCTCGACGTGGCCGAGTGACGGCCATGGCCAACCTTGTGATGGGCGGAATCGCGAACCCACGCATGCTCCAAGACTTGTTTGGGATCAGTCAGAGTCGCGGAAACATGTACATCGAGCAGTTCGGCGCTTCTCAACAGCGCGTTGCCGGTCACGTCATGAGGCGTTATGGACACCAGTGATCTTTGGTACGCCTATTTACTCCGGTGCGAAGCGAATCGCCTTTACACAGGGATCTCGCGTGACGTTATTGCGAGATTCAAACAACACCTGAGCGGCCATGGAGCTCTCTTTACTCGCCTCTTCCATCCCAACGAATTCATCGGAGCTATCCCCGTCGGATCACGCACCCACGCGCAGCGTTTTGAAAAACAAGTCAAAACATGGAAGACGCAACGAAAGCTCCGGTTGTTTGAGCAGTTCGGACTAATTGATCTTCATCGTGACAACATCAAAAAGATATGCGTCAACCCTATCGTGAGCGTGCAAACCAACATGATCATCATTGATTGCCGTCTCATAGCCCTTATAAGCACGTACGCAAACATCCCCCTTAGCAATGCCTATGAAGCATTGAGAATCGACCCTACCTCATTCGAAAAATTGACGATTTCGAGCTTACGACTTGCCGAACTTATCCAAGTAGCATTTCGCCTAGATACGTTTTACTCGAGGAGTAGAAATTTTCTCAGGAAATGTGATTTCAGCTAGATCTTCCATCGTCATCAAATGGAATCACCCCATGGAAAAAGAATCTAAAAATCGACAAACCATCGAGGAAGCCAGCGCAAACCGACGAGCCGAAGTGGTTAAACCTTACCTGACGGAACCTGACGTTTTGGCCCGTCTAGGCATTGATAGAGATCACCTGACGGACCTTCGAGAACGAAGAAACATATTGGCCGTATGGCATGCGCCAGTGGAAGCATGGCTGTATCCAGACTTTCAATTTGACCCTGCTGGCCTAATCAAAGAGATGCCGGAGATATTGGAAACGTTTGATCTCTATTACAGTCATTGCTGGGAAAATACATGGTCGATCCTAGAATGGTTTCTTGCAGCCCATTCCCTCTTGGACAGGCGTCGCCCAATGGATGTCATTCAATCGAACCCAAGCGTTGTACTAGAAATCGCAGGACTTGATCTTTGGGAAGATCCTGAAACGCTGTGGTGACCGAACTGCCAGTGCCAGCAATGAGGGTAGTGGCTGGGATCAACGAGAAGCGGATGCCGGCGCTATTTCTCAGGCCACGTTAGTCGAGTGGAGTAACGGAGAGGGCCGAATTTGCAGTTCGCCGCCGACAAAGATATCTCGCCGGGAGCGATCAGCCCGAAGTCGAGTCCGGGCGAGTTCCCAAACATGGCCATGTGCGACATATCCTCGATGGTCGGGAAGTGTCGTGCAATGACGACGGCACTGCGTCTGACATCGAGTGGAAGGCGTTTGTCTCGCGCCACCTCGATCAGGAAGCCCCCGGCCCATAGAAGCGATCTGGTCCTTTCGTCTGGCATAGTCATCACTGATCCTCACGAAAGCTAGTGAGAACAGCATTACTGATTTCTGTCGCACAGGCTGCGAATTGCCCTGTTTATATATCTAGCTGATTTTAATTATTTCTCTGATAACCAATAGGACCGGCCAGGATTCGGCAGTCATTAAACGTCCGCTATGGTCGATTCCGATCTACGTCGCAATATTAATAAGACAACGACGCACTGATCGTGATCAATTTGTTTAGATGATCAACCCCACTGGTGTTGGCATGCTAGTACCACGAATTCTTGTGCGGTCTAGGAAGATTGGCTACTAACGTTACAGGCCGTTGTCGCGTATCAGCAAGAGCAGGCAATTAGCTACGTCCAACGCGGCATTAGCCCATGCTTCATCATCGCCAGGGCTCGCCTCCTCCAGGGGATCGGCTTTTCCGCCGTGGAAAAGATTGTTCCGTACTCGGCGCATCCCGTTCACTAATGCTTCTGAGGCATTAGCAGGCAAAGGCTTAGGCAGATAGCGAGCTTGATGGATGCCCCCATCGCTCACAATGAACTGAATCATGGGGCGGTCTCGGCTGCCGCCGAGGAACTTGTCCCGCGATTCAGCCGAAATCTTGTCGAAGAACACGGCAGGCGGCAACTGCCGAATGGCAGCATAGGCTGCCGACCAATTAATTTCAGCACGTCGCTCATGACCTGCTGACAAATAGCTGGACCGCTTCTTGAGCTCAAACTCCAACAGACCGCAGGTCTTCAGGAGCTCATAGGCGATAGCGGCGCTGACAGACATTATGTCGTCAATATCCCAAGTGGCCTGATGGCCAGGAGCTTCCTCATTTATTAGCCTTGTGCCCTTTGGATTTCATGTCAAACACTTGAGATGGACATGCAATTATGGCCCTAGCTTGACAGCACGTTGCGCCCTTGCGAAAGTTCGAAATCCACAAACATGAATGGGGATAAGACCGTCGACGGCAGCCTATTAGCAGCATATTATTTAGGCCTGCTAACGTAAGGGGTATGATATGGCCAAACATGAGATTTCCGCAGTTGATCTATTTTGCGGCGCTGGTGGCTTGACCTACGGCTTGGCGAAGTCGGGTATTCGTGTCGCTGCGGGAGTTGATGTTGACAAGCACTGCGAATATCCATACGAACAAAATAACAATGCGAAGTTCATAAAAAAGGACGTTGCGGAAATCACTGCCGAGGAACTATCCGGCTGGTTCGTACCGGGCACAATTCGGTTGCTCGCTGGTTGCGCGCCTTGCCAACCATTCAGTGCGCATACAAAAGGCAAAGATACTTCGCAAGATCCGAAATGGCCCCTTTTGGACGAGTTTTCTCGTCTAGTTCGCGAGATAAAGCCCGAACTCGTGACCATGGAAAATGTGTCACGCATTCAGAGCCATTCTATCTTTCAACGATTTGTAACGAGCCTAGAAAATCTCGGATATCACGTCGCTTGGGAGAGTTTGTATTGCCCGAAATTTGGCATCCCTCAAGAACGACGCAGGCTTGTATTGATGGCATCTTTGCTGGGGCCAATTACAACCCCGAAGCCCACGCACCCAGCCGGCAAATACCCATCCGTGCGCAGTGCGATCGGTCGCCTACCAAAGGTTAGATCGGGTGAGTATTTGCAAGATGACCCACTGCATCTTGCCAGAGAAGTTTCTGACATCAACCTCGAGCGCCTGAAGAACTCTAAACCGGGGGGGACATGGCTGGATTGGCCCAAGAGCCTCCGTAGCCCTTGTCACATCAAGTCTTCGGGACGCTCATTCAAAAACGTTTATTCACGAATGGAGTGGGACCACCCTGCTCCAACGATTACAACGCAGTTCTTCAACTTTGGCACTGGCCGCTTTGGTCACCCCGTTCAAAATCGAGCGATCACACTGAGGGAGGGAGCAATACTACAAAGCTTCCCTGCTAAATATCGTTTTACTCAACCACGCCAATTACCGAAGATGTCTCATATCGGTCGCTTGATTGGAAATGCTGTACCCCCGAGGTTGGCCGAAGTCGTAGGGCGTACATTTGTAGCTCATGTCAAGGAGCACAGGTGAATACGCCTCCCGCTCAAGGGCCTCTGCGTTTCACGCTGCATATTAACGTCTTGCATCACCTTGGGATGAAGCTGTACGCCAGCAGCCCCTCTATTTTGGCGGAGCTCGTTGCGAACGCATGGGACGCTGATGCAAAAACAGTCAAGATTGAGGTCATAGACAAACCAAATGGTGCGCAGCTAACTATTTCAGACAACGGCCATGGGATGACTCGTGCTGAAGTCCAAGCACGTTTTCTTAATGTTGGCTACAACCGCCGAGACTTTACGCATTCAAATACCTCGCAATCCGGAAAACGGAAAGTTATGGGGCGTAAGGGTATTGGCAAACTTTCAATGTTTTCGATAGCGAACAAGATTGAAATTCATACCCAAGCTGCAGGTAATAAGCCGGTCCGGTTCACAATTGACGTTACTGAGCTAGAAAAAGTTTCGCTAAGCGAAGCCGAGTATTTCCCCGTTGAGGATATTGACGCGCCCGAACTTCCAGGGGGGCAGGGGACAAAAATCACACTCAGTGGTTTAAATCGTTCGATCAATCGCACTCAAACATTCCTGATACCCCGCCTCGCTCGTCGCTTCGGAATTATTGGCCCCGCAAACGACTTCGTGGTTGAAGTTAACAATGAGGCTGTTACCCGGAAGTCCGCCGGCATCTACGATCACCTTCAGTTTTTCTGGTACTTCGACGATGAATCTCGCATTGAAGCAATCACCCTCGAAGCGCCTGTTGTCAGCCTGCCATCACTAGGAAAAGAGCGTGCGTTTCAGAAGCTGCCTTCAACTTTCAATGTTGAGGGTACGGCAGTCACAGTGCGAGGATTTATTGCCACAGCGGACCAGCCAAGCAGGCTTGGAGAGAAAGACGAAAGCATCAATCAAATATCTCTATTCGTTAATGGGCGCATGTGGCAAGAAGACCTGTTGGCCGAGATTGGAGATACTCGTTACTTTAATAGCTACATTGTCGGTGAAATCCATGCGGATTTCCTGGATGCTGACGGCATAGATCGCGCAACTTCTGCTCGCGAATCTATTATTCATCATGACCCCTTCTTTATCGCAATTCAGAAACATCTGAAGGATTGCCTCCGAACCATAAGAGATCAATGGGATTTATGGCGAGCTGAAGTCAATCCAAACCCTGAAGATCCGGCCATCCTGGTCATGGATGAATGGATTGATTCCCTAGGTGAAGAGAGAGATAAGAAATTGGCGAGAAAGCTTGTCAATTCAATAGGGAAAGTTGAACTTGCAAATGATGATCAAAAAAACCGATCTGCTCGCCGGATGCTTTATCGCAGCACCATGGTCGCTTTCGAAAAATTAAGGATTCGGAGTGCGCTGCATAAGTTGGATGAAATTTCTGATGTGTTCAGCCCTGAATTTCAACAGATATTCGCCACAATGGATGATGTTGAAGAAAGCTATTTCTTTGATATAAGCCGTCAGCGGCTTGAAGTTATTCAAGCATTCCAACAGAAAGTAGCGGACAAGGAACTGGAAAAGGTCATCCAAAAATATTTACTGGACCACCTGTGGTTACTCGATCCTACTTGGGAGAGAATTCCAGGGACAGCTCAAGACGAAATCACGCTCACAAAGTATTTAAAGGATAAATTTCCAAAGGATGATGATAACGGTGCGCGACTGGATATTGCCTATCGAAATCAGTCCGGAAGGCATGTTGTAATTGAACTAAAGCGCCCAGGCGTAAAGGTGGCTTACGACAAAATTCAACATCAGTGCAATAAATATCGTAAAGCGGTGACCGAATACGTCGCTCAACATGGAAGCTGGATGGATGGTGGCGGAGCACCGTCCAAGATTGCTATTTATTTTGTAGTTTCTGACAAATCGCACCTGGATTCTGACGAGATTAAGTCGCTTGAGGTAATAGGCGTTACTGTCTTGACGTATAACACTCTAATTATCTCAGCTCGAAATGCTTACAAAGCATATTTTGAGCGTCAGTCCCAAGCGCATGGCCGGATTGAGACCTTCTTGTCGCGACTCGATGATCAGGCATCAACAAAAAATCAAACGAAGCAGCCGGAGGATGATATTGACATGGCTGCCGCTATGGCTTGAAACATAACTAATGTGGGGGGGGGCTGGCACGCGAAAACTTCATGTGTCGCGCAGAGGAAATTCAATCGGTTAATCTACCAGCGGCAGAGAATCTTATTTATTTGCACTGCTCGTTCAGGGGAGGCGACAGTAATGGCAACAGTTATAGAAGAACAGCAAGGCACTCAATTTAGCCTAGAGGTTGATCTCAATGTTCTCAACCATCTCGGAATCGGGCTTTATAGCAGCACGCCAGCAGTAGTCACAGAAATCGTCGCTAATGCTTGGGACGCAGATGCAACTCGTGTTGATATCACTATCAAAGACGGCGAAATATTGGTCGCGGATGATGGACACGGCATGGGCACCAAAGAGCTTCAAGGCCGATTCCTGAAAGTTGGCTATGCGCGGCGCGAACAGCCTGGCGGAGGCACAAGCCCCAAGTTCCATCGCCCTGTTATGGGAAGAAAGGGTATCGGAAAGCTGGCCATGTTTTCTTTGGCAAACAGAATTGATGTTTGGTCAAAAATGGAAAACGACCCAGAAGTCTCCGGAGCTGTCCTTGTTAATAAGCTGCGTGAAGATATCAAGAAAAACATCAAATATGCCTTAGAGCCCGCAATCGAGACCTATGCTTGGGGGAACCAAACAGGGACGAGGATACTTTTGTCTCAACTGAATGCCGGAACGGACAAGACCGAAGCATTCCTGCGACCTCGCATTGCAAGAAGATTTAGCGTTATAGGAAACGTTTATAACTTCAAGGTGTTCATCAACGGAGCCGAAGTAACAACCCGGGACCGCGGGTATTATGGCGACCTACAATTTTGGTGGGATCTTGATGACAAAACTCGTGAAGACCAACTGAAGTTAGCGACCGCATTAGCAAGTGACGAAGATGGAAAGCAATGCGTAGAACGGTTGAACAATATCATTGTTCATGATCATCATCTCTATGAACTTCGCGGCTTCATTGGCACAGTTTTTCTTCCGAAGCAGTTGAAGAAAACAGACGACAACATTAATCAGATATCCCTATTCGCGAATGGTCGTGTCTTTCAAGAGGACATGCTCAAGGACATTGGGAACGCGAAAATCTTCAATAGCTATCTCGTCGGCGAAATTCACGCCGATTTTCTGGACGCTGATGAAACTGATAGGGCCACGGCCAATAGAGAGGCAGTGAAGACAGGTGATCCCCTAGTCACGGCTGTCCGAGAATGGCTGAAAACCACATTGGGTACGATTGCCGATCAATGGGACACATGGCGACGCCAGCAGAACGTTGACAGTGACGATGAGCAAACCAAGGTAGCCTTGGAGGCTTGGTACGCCTCTCTTGAGGATCCGCGTGACGTCAAACTTGCCAAACGGCTTGTTACGCCGATTTTGACCGCCGAGCATTCTAACGACGAGCAAAAAAACCAACAAATCAAACGAGATTTGATTCGCAGCGCGATCATTGGATTTGAAAAGCTCAGGATTCGAAAAGAACTTGATCGCTTAGATCAAATACAAGATGTTATGTCCGTCGAATTCCAGAAAATATTCCACCATCTCGACGACATTGAGGCTACTCATTACCACGAAATAACTCGTTCGCGTCTACAAGTCATTGAGAAGTTCGAAAAAGAGATCGTGGACACTCGCGCCTTGGAAAAGGTGGCGCAAGAATATCTATTCGAACACCTATGGTTACTTGATCCAACTTGGGGCCCAGTCGGCGAAAGCAAGATCATGGAGCAAACATTAACAAAAGAACTTAAGGCAGTTTCACCCGACAACGAGACGGGAGCGCGTTTAGATATTGCTTACCGTACCTCCACTGGCAGACATGTAATCGTGGAATTGAAAAAGCCAGGATTACGCGCTATAGATGTTCAAGACCTAATTAAGCAGGGAAAGAAGTACAAGGCTGCTGTTACCGAATACTTGAGGACGCACCCAGATGTTGCAGGATTTAATGGGCGCCATCCCCCAGTTGACGTTTATTTCGTTACTGAGGAATTACCTAGGACAACCTTTGGCGATGCACTTGATGATCTTCGCAAGCAGGATATGCAAGCGTTCACGTACAAGGGGATGATCACAAATGCTCGTCGCGCTTACCAGGAATATCTTGATAAGACGCCAGACGTTACAAAAATCGAGGACATCATTCGTAATATCAACTAAATACTACAGTTGATGGCTAGGAGCCTAACCATGAGCTCCTGGCCATTTCTTATTCGCACTTCAATTTGTATGTGTATTTTCAATTGATTGATTCACTACTGGCCGATAAAAGCCACGCAAATGTACGCTATAAAATAAATTATCTGGAACCTTATTCGCTTGGCAGCAATCGGCTGAAATTAATTTCAACTCTCTGGTCCCCCACCAATACTGTTTTGTCCAAGCCACAAATTCTTTCGCCGTTGCATCTTCAGTAGGCGGGCCAAGTCGCGCATATATCTGCGAGTTAGATTTTCCAGTCAATCCTTCCCACTCTTGAGGGAGGTTGCCAATTTGTATGCGTACTATTGCGACCAACAGGCCCAAGATAGCCAACGCGACGACTAGTACTTTGTTTCGAATTAACATGTGCATCTCCTATAAACCGGAACACCCCGAGGCTTATCGCCGTTCCACGGCCATCCCGTGACATGCGACCCCGAACTGGTGCCTGCGCCAATTGAAGTTTTGCCGGGGACGAGTACGATTGCAACGTGTCCAGATGCATCAGTGTATTGGTGCGCAATTGCCACCACATCTCCTGGCTGTGGGTCATGGACAACTGGAAAATTCGGTATTTCTGCGGAGGGATCGCCCCAAGTTCCCGCTGATATTGCCCCCCCAAACCCAGCCCATCGCCTAGGTTGAACACCTGTGGGCTCAAGTACATCGCCGACAAATATGTTGCACTTATTGGTTCCGGGACCAGGCCCCTTATTTCCCGCGGCACTATATTCCCTATCGTTATTCATAGCCATTGCCCGACTCACAATATCTTTGCACCTACAAGAGCCAGGGGGGGTCGACCAGCTTCCATGCCCTTCCAAACCCTGAGGGTCAGCTTCACTGAAAGGATTGCCGTCAACGTAGCTATATGTCGCATTGCTCGTTTGAAGCCCCAATGGATCGCTCTGCACGTAACGACCAGTAATAGCTTCGTAGTCGCGATTCCAGTTCTGATTAAGCCCAGAAACGCTGTCGTAGCGCTGTCCGGAGAAGCGCATATCGAGTGAGAACAGTATGCCATCGCCGTCCGGATCTTGATCCGGTTGCACGCTGCCGAATGCCTCTCCAGTTAGTGGCCAGCTCCAGATCGCGACATTGCGTGTGGCATCAATTACTGCTCGTGGTGTACCCAGATGATCAGGCTCGATATAGGCCAGCGCGGATACCGCATTTGCGGTCGTAACAATACCCACCGGAAGGTCATCCAACCAGATTATTTGCTGCTTTGGATCTCCAGTTGATGAATACTCTCCCATCCAGTGGCCGCTTTCGTCGTAGGCATAGATGCTGGTGCTTACCCCCTGCCGCAACACCTGCTGCCCATGACCGTCGTAGGCGTACTGCACAGATGTTGTACCTAGCTGCACGCTCCCCATTCGATTATCGGGGCCATAGACATATGTTTTTCCAGCCCCAGCATCCGTGGTATTACCTACCGCGTCGTAGCTGCGTGTTAGCGCGGCGAGCTGAGAAAGATGATGGCTGCTCGTATCATATGTGTACGCCTGAGTTCCACTGACTATGCTCTGCGTTTGCGTACGGTTTCCTGTTGCGTCATAGCTCCAGGTGTACAAAGGTGAACCCAGCCCGTTCTGCTGTTGCGTTAATCTGTTCAGGCCGTCGTACACGAACTTATTGAGGTCGGTAGTCTGCGTGCCGTCTTTGAGCGCGCCAAGATTGCCCGCAGCATCATAGCCATAGGAATAGCTCAGCCCACCCGACTGGCTGTCATAGATGCTGTTGGGCCGATAGTCGAGCGTCAGCGTTTTATCGAGGTGGCGGCCATTTCCGTAGTTCCAGCCAATTGCTGGGCCGAATGGCGCATAGACAACACTTGAGACGACTACTGCACGGCTACCACTAGCTGGTGTATAGCCAACCTCACTGATCTGTCCAAGTGAATTACGCACGTAATCCACGATGCCGCCATCGGGATAGATCAAGGTTTGCACGCGACCATAGACGTCGTAGGTATATCGAGTCACTTGCGATAGACCCGCCACGGCCTGGACTTTGCGCACCATCTGACCCCAACGATCGTAGCAATACTGGGTAGTCACCCCCCTAGTCTGCATGCCGGTCAGTTTTCCAATTGCTGTTTGCTCTCCCGCGAGACAAACACTTTGAACGGCGTCATAAGTGTAGCTCTGGTTATAACTGCTGTCCGAATATGCCACAGCGATAACACGATTTATTGCGTCGTAAGTGTAGTTGGCATTGATGCCACGAGCATCGGTCTGGCTTACACGATTTCCGACTAAATCGTAGGTATAGCTAGTCGTTCCAGTGTCTGGACTTACGAGTTGAACAAGGTCCCCGAAGCCGTTGTAGCTATAGCTGGTAGCCAGTCCTTTTGGGTCAATCACCTGTGTCAGATGATCATTGGCGTCATAGCCATACTGTGTAGCGGCATTGACGCCACTGGTATCTTGCAGAGTCTGCGCCAGACGCCCTAAGGGATCGTAGCTTTTGTCCGTACTGTGACCTAGCGCGTCACTCATCTCAGTGACATTGCCATTCGGATCATAGACATACGTCGTAGCGTGATTGTTCGCAGTTAAATATTGCTGCAACTGGCCTATCTGGTTATAGACTCGCGACAGGGTGCGGGTCAGCGCTCCATTCGGATCACTAGTGTCTTCCTTTGTCCTGTTTCCCGCATTGTCTAGCGTGTAATGAATTTTGTTTCCGGCACTATCGAATACATCCGTTAATCGGTGCGCGTTGTCGTATGTAAACGCGGAAAAGCTGTTATCCGGCTGATATATAAAGCTGACGAGACCAGTAGGCCAATATTCGATTCGGGTTTGACGATCGGGTCCTATGCCGCCACCTCGCACGGTTTTGCTCGATAGCCAGCCTCGTGAGGTATAGGCAAAGTCAGTAATCACGCCATTCGTATCTTTTACCGACAAGACATGGCCCGCGCCGTCATATGCCAATATCTCTATAACCCGCCCAAGCGCATTAGTGGTTTTCCAAAGATCCCCCTTGCGATGCGCACATGTGGTTGGCGCCGAAGTGCAAGCAGGATCATCGCTCAGGTAATAGCTATAGGTACTGACGTCATTGACATCAGTACGCGGGCCATTGATTGACAGCACCAACCCAATCCGACCGCACGCAGTGGCATTTTCACAATAAGTTGTTGTCGTAGTCCGTGCTGCGTTGGTTGTTGGATCAATATACGAATGTGTTAACGCCTGTCCGCGGGCGTTATACGTCCAAGTTTCTTTCGACTTCAAAACATTATTGACGTCAAAGACTCTTCTGGCAGTAATGAGATTTAGACTGGGCTCGCGATCTGTTTCAATACGCCGCTGTTGGACGGTACCGACTGCCTCAGTCCGGCTGCTCTCATAAGTTGGCGTATAGGAGTAAGTCGTTACCACCCCGCGCGGATCAGTGCCCTTTGTGACACGTGAGCCGGCATCATATTCATATGCTGCAGCACCAGAATTATCGACAATGGACAGCGGCTTACGATACGCGTCGTTTTTGTATTGGTAGGTGCGAATTTGACCGTTGGCGGTTTGCACTGCCGCATGAGTTCCGTCCGGATACGATATTTGCGTGGTGTCGACTGGATTGCCGTTGTCCAAAAGGACGCTGGAAATTACGCGGCCATACTGGTCATATCCAAAGGTGCCGTAACGCTGCCCGTCTTCAGAAATGATGCCGGTGAGCAGGCCCACCCCGCCACTTGGTGCAAGACCTGCTTCTCCATAGACATATCTTTTGATTTGCCCATTGCCGTAATCAACGGACACCAAATTTGAATTCTGATCGTATCCGTATTGAATAGTGCGGCCATCTGGCAGCGAGATCCCGCTTAATTGCTGGCCGGCATAACTGAAAGTCAGAGCCCTTCCTGAGCCATCCACCACACTCTGTATTTGTGGTGAATATGGATTCACATAATTGATCGTGACATCGCGCGATGGATCCGCAGGATTTCGAATTGAGGTTAGAAACCCGATCCAATTGAAATGCTTGATGTCCCCATCCGGCTCCAAATACTCGCTTTCGCCATTTCCGGCTTGAAAATTGAAAATCCCACCACCGGTATTTGGCACAAGTATCGTGTTTGCGGAACTATCGTGTGACAGATCATAAATATAACCATCATCTCTGAACAACTTGTCCGCCGCACTCCCACCGAATGCGATATCACCAAAAGTATGCGTCCAACTAGGAGCGCCTGCCGATGCGCTTACTGAGTGGTAATAACGCGTATATTTCCGGCCAGCAAATTCGAAGTCCTCCTCCTCTCGAGATTTATCACCTGTCGCCGCATGACAGGGATTGCAATTATTTTTGTCGGACGCAACTTGCTTGATGGCTTTCAGAATGACGTAATCTTTTGATTCGCACAAATTGGGCCACACAATAGTGCGGACCCCTGGGTAATACACGTAGTTATATGCCTGAGGGCTGATTACATTTATGGGCTTGTAGTCCGTTGGACATTGGTAAACCGTGTCTCTTTCTATCGGTAGCGCATCTTCATAAATTGAATTACCGCATTGCAATTTGTAGTGATATCTACGGTAAGGAGGCGGATCGGTGTTGGCCCATGATCCTATGCCACTACGGACGATTCCAAAGACACTGCCTTCCTCCACCGGATACGACTCTTCGTATGGCAAAATATAGTTGTATTCGAAGTATCCACCAGCATCAACACATTGCGTGTCTGAAGAGCTTTGCTCATCAATCAAAAGTGATGTGACTCCTGCAACAGCTTCATTTTCATCCACACAAGCTCGCATCGGATAGTCTGCGGGAAATCCAGCAGGCCGCGGGACTTGCTGACAAGTTGTCACAGGACTACTTCGCGTACCAGTCGTATAGCCTGTCTGATAGAACGCTATCGGGGCTTTATCGTCAGTCTTGTATACATACGCGTTGTTCACTCCCTCCATACGCTCCGCAACCTTTTTCATCTGCGGGTGATCTGGCAAGGAATTGCTGATCGCTTGAACGGCCTGATCTAGGGTGGGATAGCAAGATGATTGATAGCAGTAATTCTCGACCGGCGGCGCACTCGGCGGCAGCCCCTGTGTCTGCTGCGCGGCACTTTCGGGTACAGCGCCGCTTCCGATTACGGCGCACAACGCCGCGATGCCCAAGACAAGGCTAGGCCTGATTTTCATTGCTCTCCCCTAAATTGCCCCTCCACCGACCCTAGCACAAATATGTGACTGCATAGTCATAATATTTGCGTCTGCGCTCGTATTTATTTCGTCGCCCCATTCATTTATTGAACGCGAATTTGCCTAGCGATGCCCAAGCTGCCAGTAACTTCAAGGTAATGGGGCAGCTTTGATTTTCGTTAATCGGCGCAAGTCCTCTTGCCCAATCTGGGAAGTGGGAGTAGCTATGAGCTAACGCCCTCTTATGGAGACTTGCACTCGCGTCGCTATCTTTTGTTTGCATGTACTGAACATGCAGCGCAAGAGACCCTCTTCGAAGGGATCCTTGGAATCTTCCAGTCCGAATGGGATCGCCGCGCGCTGGAAATGCTGCGCGAGCCGCTGGAAACCGGCGTGGTGCATATCGCCCGCTCGGCACGGCGCACGGAATTTCCGGCTCGTTTCCAGCTCGTCGCGGCCATGAATCCCTGCCCCTGCGGTTGGGCGGGAGATACCAGCGGACGCTGCAACTGCAGCGCGGAGTCGATCCAGCGCTATCGCGCGCGCATCTCCGGACCGATCCTCGATCGCATCGACCTGCATGTCCACGTCCAGCGCCTGCCGCCCGCGGAATTGCGCCCCGATGCGCCACCGGGAGAATCCAGCGCCGTCGTCCGTGAACGCGTCCTTGCCGCGCGCAATCGCCAAATGCGTCGCGCCGACACGATCAACAGCCGCCTGCAGCCACGCGAGGTGATGCGCGATTGCCGGCTCGCGGCGGACGACCAGCGCCTGCTCGAAACCGCGGTCGAACGCCTGCAACTGTCGGCGCGCGCGATGCATCGCATCCTCCGTGTCGCCCGCACCATTGCCGACCTCGACGGCAGCGCCGGGATCGCCACTCCGCATCTCGCGGAAGCTCTGAGTTACCGACCGGCAACGCCCTACGCCTGACTGTCGGCGCCATGCAATGCGGTATTGCTAGCATGGCCTCATCCCCTGGTCGACGGATGCGCGCTTGGAGCAATTGCACCACATCGACAACCGCCTGCTCGGCTATGCCGTCCTGGTCCTGGCCGGGATCGGCTCGTCGCTGCTTGCCCGCCGTTTCGGTGCACCGTTGTTGCTGGTCTTCCTCATCCTTGGCCTGTTGCTGGGCGTCGATGGCCCCGGCGGCATCCGCTACGACGATGCCGGCTTCACCTATCAGATCGGGGCACTCGCGCTCTGCCTGATCCTGTTCGACGGCGGTTTGCAGACGCGTGCATCGCAGGTGCGTGGCGCGATCCGGCCGGCACTCGTGCTCTCGACCATCGGCGTGCTGGTCACCGCATCGCTGACCGCAGTCGCTGCACACGTGTTGCTCGAACTGCCCGTGCTGCAATCGTTATTGCTCGGCACGGTGCTTGCCTCGACCGATGCCGCCGCGGTGTTCTTCCTGATCCGCGCACGCGGCCTGCACCTGGAGCGGCGCACCGCCAGCACGCTTGAAATCGAATCGGGTGCGAACGACCCGATGGCGGTGTTCCTGACCGTCGCACTCAGCGGCTGGATCGCCGGCAGCGGACACGGCAGCGTCGCGGCGATCGCGTTGCAGGTGGTATGGGCGATGGGTTGCGGCGCGGTGATGGGCTACGGCGGCGGTCGCCTAATCGTCGCCGCGCTCAATCGCTACGACTTCCCGTCCGGCCTCCATCCCTGGCTGGCGATGGCCGGCGCGGTCACGTTGTTTGCGCTCACCAACCTGATCGGCGGCAGCGGCTATCTCGCGGTCTACGCAGCCGGCGTGATCGTCGCCAACCGCCCCGTGCGCGCGCGCAGCGAAGTGTCATCGGTGCAGGACGCCGCGACTTGGTTCGCGCAACTGGTGATGTTCCTGCTGCTCGGCCTGCTGGCCACCCCACATGCGCTGTTGAACGTGATGTGGCCGGCGCTGGGCGTCGCCGCGTTCCTGATGTTCATTGCGCGTCCCGCCGCGACCTTGTTGTGCCTGCTGCCGTTCCGCTATCGCTGGGGAGAGATCGGCTTCATCTCCTGGGTCGGTTTGCGTGGTGCGGTCAGCATCTTCCTGGCGTCGATTCCCTTGCTGGCGCAATTGCCGAACGCATGGCTGTACTTCAACGTCGCCTTCGTCGTCGTGCTGGCCTCGCTGGTGATCCAGGGCTGGACGCTGGAGCGCGCCGCGCATGCCTTCGGCGTCGCGGTGCCGCGCAACGATCCCGACACCCGCCGCGTCCATCTCGATCTCCCGGGCCAGCTCGATTACGAACTGCTCGGCTATCGCGTGGCGCCCGGCGCGCGCGCGCTGGACACCACGAGCTGGCCACTCGACGTCCGCGTCGCCATGGTGGTGCGCGAAGGCCGCATCCTGCAGGGCGAGGAAATCGACGGACTGCGCGCGAGCGATTACGCCTACATGCTGGCCCCGACCACCTCCGCACGCCGACTCGACTGGTATTTCGCCGGACGTGGCGCCGAATCGGGAAGCGCATTGCAACCGGGCTTCGGCGAATTCCAGTTCGGCGGCGATGCGCCGCTCGGTGACATCGCCGAGTTCTACGGCCTGCACCTGCCCAAGCGCTTCGCCAAGCACACCGCCGCGCGATTGTTCGACGAACGCTTCGACGAACAACCGCAACCCGGCGACCAGCTTTCGATTGGCAATGCCATCCTCACCGTGCATCGCCTGCACGACGATCGCGTCGCGCAGGTCGGGTTGCGACTGGTGCCGCTCAGCGAACGCCTGCTGGGAGGATCGCAATGATCGAAAGCGATCCTGCCCGGCTCAAGCCTGCAACTGCCCCGTCGGCAGCGCGGGAGGAACGGCTTCCTGTCCCAGCATCGATCGCCAGGCGCTGACTGCGGCAGCGGCCATCACCGGCGCAAACACCGCCATCATCGTGAACTGGACCACCAATGCCTGCGCCAGCTGGCCGGCAACCAGTCCGATGATCACGCCGAGGATGCCGGCCAGCATGGCGATGCCGACAAACATGATGGCGATCAGTACGATCAGAACCACGATCGCCAGCAGGTTGTTCAGGCATGCACGCCAACTGTCGCGCAAGGCCGCAGCCACATTCTTGCCGCCAAGCATGATCGCGGGAATGGCGACGAACGTGATGAAAAACACCGCGATCCCGATCACCACCGAACACAGCATCCACAGCAGAACGCCGCCTGCAGGCAACGACGCCAGCAATGCAGGATCCGGTTGCGCACCCGGTTCACGCATCTTTTCGAACATCGCGACCATCGTGCGCATGTTGTCGGCGCCGATCAGCACGAACGCGAGCGCGACGATCAATACCGCTCCGGCGAGCTGCGGCAGCAACGTGGCCAGCAAGGAAGGCACTTTCTCCTGCCTGAACGGTTCGAAGTAGGTCGCCACACCGACATGACGCCCTGCAGCCACTTCATGCGCGGCCCAGACCAGTCCCGCCGTCAGGATCGGGGCGACGAGATACCACACTGTCTGCACCACGAATCCGGCCGGCGGCAACAACAACACAATGCCGGCCATGACCGCCGCGAACACGCCGTACAGCACGCCCATCACGCCGAATCCGCCCGGCGATGCCTTCAGCAATGCGAAGCCGTCGATCAGCCATTGCGCGCCGGCGGATGCCGGGACCTTGCGGATGTTGTCGGGCGTCGTTTCGTCCATCGTCATTTGGTTCCGTGATTGCGTGCGTGCTGGATGAAGCGGCGGAGCACCTTGCGGGCCACCGGCGCAGGCGCAATCGTACGCGACATCGCGTCGGGATCATGTCCTTCCGCGCGCAAGGTGTCGGCGCGGGCGCGCACGTAGCCATGCATGCGCGCGGCGCTGAATTCGGGATGGAACTGCAGGCCCCAGGTCGCCCGGCCCCAGCGGAAGGCCTGGCAGGCATCGAGGTCGGAGGTCGCAAGCAACACGCCACCTTCCGGCATGCGCAGCGCGCTCTGGCGATGGGTGACCTGCGCGCGGAATGTCTGCGGCAATCCGGCGAACAGCGGATCCGTGTTGGCGGCGGTTTCCAGCCGCACGTCGACCGTGCCCATCTCGCGGCCGCGCGGGTTGTCGCCGGCTTCGCCACCCAACGCATGCGCCAGCAACTGGTGGCCGTAGCAAATGCCGAGGATCGGCATGTCGGCATGGGCGGCATCGCGCAGCCATTCGGCACTGCGCTCGCTCCAGTCGTGGCGCTCGGTCACCATCGCCGGCGACCCCGAAACCAGCACGCCGGCGTAATCGCGATGGGTCGGCAAGGCCTCGCCTGCTTCGACATCGACCACTTCGGCCTGGTCGTGGCCCAGCCCCGCGGCGACGCGGATCCAATGGGCGAATCCGCCGTGGCGGCGCTGGCTGGTCACCGGTTGTCCGGTCTGGAGGATGAGGAAGCGAGACATAAATCGGATACTGAGACGAAAGTAGATGCCATTTATACTAACGATAGTTAAATTTCCGGCCGTTCCGAATGCCTGCCGCGCGCGTTTCCATCACCTTCCAGGAACTCATCCAGCGCCTCAATGCCTACTGGGGCGAACAGGGCTGCGTGCTGATCCAGCCGCTCGACCTGGAAGTCGGCGCCGGCACCTTCCACCCCGCCACCTTCCTGCGCGCGCTGGGCCCGGAGCCGTGGAACGCCGCCTACGTGCAGCCCTGCCGTCGTCCCACCGACGGCCGCTACGGCGAGAATCCCAACCGCCTGCAACGCTACTACCAGTACCAGGTGGTGATGAAGCCGTCGCCGGACAACATCGTCGAACTGTATTTCGAATCGTTGAAGGCGCTCGGCGTCGATCCGCTGGTGCACGACCTGCGGCTGGTCGAGGACAACTGGGAATCGCCGACGCTTGGCGCCTGGGGTCTCGGCTGGGAAGTGTGGCTGAACGGCATGGAGGTGACCCAGTTCACCTGGTTCCAGCAGGCCGGCGGCATCGAATGCAAGCCGGTGCTGGGCGAGATCACCTACGGCCTCGAGCGCCTGTGCATGTACCTGCAGAACGTCGACAACGTGTTCGACCTCGTCTGGACTTACGGTCCCGATGGCACTGCCGTGACCTATCGCGACGTCTACCACCAGAACGAAGTCGAGCAGAGCACCTACAACTTCGAATATGCCGACGTCGCCGAACTGTTCCATCGTTTCGATGCCTGCGAAACCGAAGCGATGAAGCTGGTCGAAGCTGGCCTGCCGTTGCCCGCCTACGAACAGGTGATGAAGGCCAGCCACAGCTTCAACCTGCTCGATGCCCGCCGCGCCATCAGCGTGACTGAGCGCCAGCGCTACATCCTGCGCGTGCGCAAGCTGGCGCAGGCCGTGGCCGAAGCCTACTTCGCCCAGCGCGAGAAGCTCGGATTCCCCGGGCTCAAGCACAAGAAGGACGCTGCATGATCCTGATCGGAATGTACGACTCGCCATTCGTGCGGCGCGTCGCCATCAGCCTGTCGCTGCTCGGGCAATCGTTCGAACACTACAACTGGTCGGTAGGCAAGGACGCGGCGAAGATCCGCGAATTCCACCCGCAGGGGCGCGTGCCGGTCCTGGTCCTGGACGATGGCGAGGCATTGACCGAATCGGCGCTGATCGTCGACTGGCTCGATCGCCTGCCCGGCCACGAACACCAGCTGCTGCCCGCGACCGATCCGCAGCGCCGCGATGCCTTGAGGATCACCGCACTGGCGGTCGGTGCACTCGACAAGGGCATCCTGCTGGTCTACGAACGCATCTTCCGCCCGGTCGAGATGCATCACGCGCCGTGGCTCAAGCGCTGCCGCGCCCAGAGCGAAGCGTCGCTGGGAGAACTCGACCGCATCTGCCGCGAACGCGCCGACCGCGATTGGCTGGTCGGCGACGCGATCTCGCAGGCCGACATCATGCTCGCCTGTGCCGCGACCTATCTGCGCGATGCCGTGCCAATCGATCTCGCCGCATTCCCGGCATTGCAGTCGCGTGTCGACGGCTACGAAGCCCTGCCAACATTCAAGCAGTTCTACGCTCCATTCGACGCGCCGAAAACCAATTGAGCGCGCAGGAAACAAGGTCCACACCATGAGTCAACAGCTTCCGCTCCTGATCGAACTCGGCACCGACGAGTTGCCGGTCAAGGCGCTTCCGGGTCTCGCCCAAGCCTTCTTCGACGGCATCGTGTCCGGATTGGAATCGCGCGGGATTGCCTTCGATCGCGGCGATGCCAAGCCGCTGTACACGCCGCGCCGGCTCGGCGTTCTACTGTCCGCCGTCGCCGACGAACAGCCGGAACAGGCCAGCGAAGTGTTGGGACCGTATCTCAACATCGCGCTCGATGCGAATGGCCAGCCGACCAAGGCGCTGGAAGGTTTCGCGGCGAAGGCCGGCATCGAGTGGACGCAGCTCGAACGCACCTCCGACAACAAGGGTGAGCGCTTCGTCCATCGTTCGCGCCGCGCTGGTGCACGTACCGCCGACCTGTTGCCGGACATCGTGCGCGAGGCGATCGCGGCGATGCCGATTCCCAAGCCGATGCGCTGGGGCGATCACGATTACGCCTTCGCGCGTCCGGCGCACTGGCTGGTGCTGCTGTTCGGCAACGAGGTGGTCGATTGCGAATTGATGGGCACGAAGTCAGGCCGCATGTCGCGCGGCCATCGCTTCATGCACGACAAGCCGGTGTGGATCAACGCCGCCCATGATTACGTCACCGCACTGCGCGACGCCCACGTGCTGGTCGATGCCGACGAACGTCGCGCGCGCATCCGCAACGAAGCGCAGCAGGCCGCGAAGACTGTTGGTGGCCACGCACGCATCTCCGACGACCTGCTGGAAGAAGTGAACGGACTGGTGGAATGGCCGGTCGCGGTCGCCTGCAAGTTCGAGCGCGAATTCCTCGCCGTGCCGCACGAGGCGCTGGTCTCCACGATGGAGACCAACCAGAAATTCTTCGCGGTGCTGGATGGCGCGCAGCAATTGAGCGAGCACTTCATCGGCATCGCCAACATCGATTCCAAGGACGCCGCGGAAGTCCGCAAGGGCTACGAGCGTGTGATCCGCCCGCGCTTCGCCGACGCCAAGTTCTTCTTCGACGAAGACCTGAAGCAAGGCCTCCCCGCGATGGGCGATGGCCTCAAGACCGTGACCTACCAGGCCAAGCTCGGCAGCGTCGCCGACAAGGTGGCGCGCGTCGCCGCACTCGCGGAAACGATCGCCAGGCAGGTCGGCGCCGATCCGGCGCAGGCGCGCCGCGCCGCGGAACTGTCGAAGAACGACCTGCAATCGCGCATGGTCAACGAATTCCCGGAACTGCAGGGCATCGCCGGCCGTCATTACGCAGCCGCCGCGAATGAGCCCAGCGAAATCGCGCTGGCGATCGACGAGGCCTACCACCCGCGCTTCGCCGGCGACGACATCGCGCTGTCGCCGCTGGGCAAGGTGCTGGCGATCGCCGAACGCCTCGACACGCTGACCGGCGGATTCGCCGCAGGACTCAAGCCGACCGGCAACAAAGACCCGTTCGCGTTGCGCCGCAATGCACTGGGCCTGGCGCGCACGATCATCGAGAGCGGATTCGATCTCGATCTCGTCCATTTGCTTGCCACCGCCAACGCCGGTCTTGCAGCGAAGAACGTGCAGGCCGAGACCTCCGATCTCTACGACTTCATCCTCGACCGCCTGAAGGGCTATTACGGCGACAAGAACGTCCCGGCGACGCACTTCAACGCCGTGGCCGGCAAGCGCCCGCATTCGCTGTACGACTTCGATCGCCGCATCGACGCCATCGGGGAATTCGCCCAGCTGCCGGAAGCCGAAGCGCTGGCCGCCGCCAGCAAGCGCATCCGCAACATCCTGCGCAAGGCCGAAGGCGAAATCCCCGCCGACATCGACCACGCCCTGCTGGTGGAACCGGCCGAGCTCGAACTGGGCGAGGCGCTGGCCGCGACCGAAGCCGAAGTCCACGCCAGCGGCCACGACTACGTCGCCGCCCTGACCCGGTTGGCCCACCTGCGCCCGCATGTGGACCGCTTCTTCGACCAGGTGATGGTCAACGCCGACGACCCGGCCATCCGCCGCAATCGCCTGGCCCTGCTGGGCCGGCTCGACCGCCTGCTGGGCGGGATCGTCCAGCTGGAGGCACTCGCTTGACGATTTCTTGACTGCAATCACATTATGTTACGATCCGCCCGAACGGGACTTGGGGGAGTGGCAACGTGAACAAGCGTCGGATTCTTTTGGCCGCGGGCGGCATCGCCCTGGTCGCTTCAGGCATCGCCGTGGCCCAGGGCCCGGGCTTCTACGAGCAGCTGCGCTACCGCCAGAACGATCCCTTCGTGTTCTGCACACAGGGGCCATCCATCGAACACAACGAAATCCAGTCGCCGAAGTGCTGGGTGCCGCTGCCGCCGTATACCGGCGCGTGGACGCCGACCTTCCTGTGCCGGCCCGAGAACTACTACGGCGTGCGCAACTGGCAGCAGGCCGATTACGACTCGCTTAGCCAATACATGACGGTGTGCCCGCAAGCACGCAACAGCGGATCGTGGACGTCGCGCCGTGGCCAGGGCGCAGCGGAAAACACCGATTCGAAGGGCTACAACAGCCATTGAGCAATCACCAGCATCGATACGAAAAAAGCCCGGCAACGCCGGGCTTTTTCATGCAGGGCGATGATCAGCCCTGAATCGTCTTGGATGCGTGCGGCGGCCTGCGATGGAACTTGCGTGCCATCCAGCTGCCGAAATCGTCCAGCACCGTGTAGGTCGCCGGAATCACGATCAAGCTGAGCAGGGTCGAGGTGATCAGGCCACCGATCACCGCCACCGCCATTGGCGCGCGGAAGCTGGAGTCGCCAGAGAAACCGAGTGCCAGCGGCAGCATGCCGGCGCCCATCGCGATCGTCGTCATCAGCACCGGGCGCGCGCGCTTGTGGCAGGCATCGATCACCGCCTCGTGCTGACTCATGCCATGTTCGTCCTCGGCCATCACCGCGTAGTCGACCAGCAGGATCGAATTCTTGGTGGCGATGCCGATCAACATCAGCAAGCCGATCAGCGCCGGCAACGACAGCATGTTCTGGGTGATCAGTAGCGCGCCGAAGGCACCGCCCGCACACAACGGGATCGCCGCGAGGATGGTCACCGGTTGTGTGGCGTGGTTGAACAGCAGCAACAGCACCATGTAGATGCAGACGATGCCGGCGATCATCGCCATCAGGAACCCGGTGAACAGTTCGACGAAGATTTCGGCGTCACCGGTGTTCTGGAATTGCACGCCTGCCGGCAGGCGCTTCACCGACGGCAACGCCTGCACTTCCTTCATCACGTCGCCCAGCGGACGACCGTTGAGCTCGGCGGTGAGGGTGACGTTGCGCTGGCGCTTGTAGCGCGAGATCACCGACGGCCCGCTGCCCGGGCGGATGTCGGCAACCGCATCCAGCGGCACCGCGCCGGCCTTGCCGCGCACCTTCATGCGGCTGATGGTCGCGGGATCCTGCAACTGGTCGAGCGCGAAACCGACGCGAATCGGGATCTGGCGATCGGCGAGGTTGAGCTTGGGCAGGCGCTGCACGTAGTCGCCGGCGGTGGCGATGCGTGCGGCTTCTGCGATCGTCGCGGTCGACACCCCGAGATCGGCGGCGCGCGCGGAATTCGGCACGATCTGCAATTCCGGACGCAGCAGCGACGCCGACGAGGAAATGCTGCCGATGCCCTGGATGGTATGCAGGTCGCGTTCGACCGCAGCGGCGGCGCTTTCCAGTTTCTCGGGATCGTCGCCGGCCAGCACCAGCATCATTTGCTGGCCCGGCTCGCTGCTGATGTAGCTGATCTTCACACCGGGCAGATCGGCCAAGGCGACGCGCGCGGCCTGCTCCAACTGCTCCTGTGAACGCTTGCGATCGTCCTTGGTGCCCCAGTCGAGCACCAGCGTCGCGCGGCGCACATCGGCAACGCCGGACTTCGCGGGATCGCCGACGTCGGGCACGCTGCCGACCATCGTGAACACCTGATTGAGTTCGGGGATCGCTGCCTTCAACTTGTTGCGCGCGATCTCGGCGATGCGCGAGGTGTCCTCGATGCGGGTGCCCGGCGCGAGTTCGACACTGAGATTGCTCAGGCCCTTGTCGCCCGGCGGAATGAAGGTTGCCGGTATGAGCGGAATGATCGCGAGAGACGCAAAGAACAGCACGGTCGCCATCGCCAGCGTTTTCCAGCGATTGTTCAACACCCAGTCGACCAGCTTGAGATAGCGCGTCATCAGCTTGCCGTCGGGCTGTTCGTGACCGTGCGCGCCCTTGAGCGTGTAGGCCGCCATCATCGGCGTCAGCAGGCGCGCCACCAGCAGCGAGAACAGCACCGCGGTCGCCGCCGTCCAGCCGAATTCGCGGAAGAACTTGCCGGCGATGCCGGGCATGAACGCGACCGGCACGAACACCGCGGCCAGTGTCATCGAGGTGGCGATCACCGCGGTGCCGATTTCGTCGGCGGCTTCGCGCGCGGCTTCGAGTGGCGACTTGCCGCTGCCGAGATGGCGCACGATGTTCTCGATCTCGACGATGGCGTCGTCGACCAGGATGCCGACCACCACCGACATCGCCAGCAGCGTAATGATGTTGAGGGTGAAGCCGAGCCAGTAGATCACCGCGAACGTCGGAATGATCGACAACGGCAGCGCCACCGCCGACACCCAGGTCGCGCGCCAATCGCGCAGGAACAGCCACACCACCAGCAACGCAAGCAGCGCGCCCTCGAACAACATTTCCATCGAGGACGTGTAGCTGGTCTTGGTTTCGACGGTATTGTCGGTGACGAGGTTGAAAGCGACCTCCGGATGCACCTTGTGCAAATCCGCCAACGCCGCCTCGACGCCCGCCTTCACCTTGAGTTCGTCGGAACCGCGGGTGCGCGACATCGAGAAACCGACCACCGGCTTGCCGTCGAGGAAGGCGGCCTGGGTCGGATCTGCTGCGGCGTCGGTGATCGTCGCGATCGATGACAACCGCACTGCGCGGCCGTCGGCCAGGGTGATGCTGTAGTCGCGCAACTGCTGCGCATCCTTCACCGTGCCGATGGTGCGGATGGTCTGTTCGGAGCCGCCGAGCTCGGCCTTGCCGCCCGGACGCTCGACCTGCATCGCCAGCAATTGCTGGCTCACTTCACCGGCAGTGACGCCGAAGGCTTCCAGCGCCTGCGGATCGAGATCGACGCGCACCTGGCGATCGATGCCGCCGATGCGATTGACCGCGGCCACGCCTTCGACGCCGTAGACGGCGCGGGCGACATCGCGATCGACGAACCACGACAACTCGTCGGCGGTCATGTTCGGTGCCGACACCGAGAACGTCAGCAGCGATCCGCCGATGTTCACCTTGGAGACGATCGGCTCCTGGATGTCCTGCGGCAGGTTGGTGCGGACGCGCGTCACCGCATCCTTGGTGTCATTCAACGCCACCAGCAGGTCGGTATCGAGGTTGAACTCGATCGCGGTGGTCGACGTGCCCTCGACCACCGTCGATGTGACGCGCTTGATGCCGTTGATGGTGGCGACCGAGTCCTCGATCTTGCGGGTGACTTCGGTTTCAAGCTGCGATGGCGACGCGCCCGGCTGGATCACCGTCACCACCGTCATCGGGAAGGCGATGTCGGGGAAGCGCGCCACCGGCAGCTTGTGGTAACCCCACAAACCGGCGACGCACAGCACGAAGAACACCATCAGCGCCGGCAACGGCCGCTTGATCGCCCACGACGAAACGCTGCCGCCGCCACTCATGGAGCGGTGCCCGCATTCGCATTGGCGGCTTTGCTCGTGCTCGCAGCAACGACCTTTACCACGTCGCCATCGGCGAGGAAGCCGGTGCCTTCGACCACCACGCGATCGCCGGTCTTGAGGCCGCGCAGCACCTGGACCTGGCCAGCGTCCTTGTTGCCGGTTTCGATGCGCGTTGCATGCACCTTGTTCTGCGCGTCGACCACGAACACGGTCTGGAAGCCGTCGCGCAACACGATGGCGGCCGCCGGCACCACCGGCGAGTCGGCGAGGCCGGTATCGATGCGGCCTTCGAGGTAGCTGCCCGGATGCAGGCCCTCGGGATTCGGCAGGTCGGCGTAGATGGTGCCGGTGCGCGTGCTGGCATCGACGCCCGGGCTCACCGCGCGCACGCGGCCTTTCACCGTTTCGCCGTCACGGCCATGCAGGGCGATGCGGTCCCCGGGCTTGACCAGCGACAACTGCGACGACGGCAGTTCCGCGCGCCATTCCAGCTTCCCGTCGCGGATCAGGCGCATCAGTTCGGTGCCGCCAGCGACGATCTGGCCCGGCTGCACCAGGCGCTTGGAAATCTGTCCGTTCGCCGGTGCGCGCAATTCGGCGAAGCTGCGTTGCAGGGCCGAAGTGTCATGCGCGGCCTGCGCGGTGGCGAGCTGGGCGTCAGCCTGCTGCTTCGCCGCACGCAACTGGTCGAGCTGCGACGCGCTGATGTAGTGGTCCTTGGCCAGGCCTTCGCCGCGCACCAGGTTCGCCCTGGCGAGATCGGCGCCGGCCCGCGCCTGCTTGAGATTGGCATTCGCCTGCGCGAGTCCGGCATCGAGCGTGCGGTGATCGAGCGTGAGCAGCACCTGCCCCGCCTTCACCCATTGGCCGACATCGACCTTGAGCGCGGTGACGCGTTGTCCGCTGACTTCCACGCCCAGCTGCATTTCCTCCACCGGCGACACCGGCCCGGACACCGTGAGTCCGTTGGCGACCTGCTTCTGCAGCACCGGCACGACGCTGACGGTGAGTGCGGGTTCGGCCGCAGCTTTCGCCGCGGCATCGTCCTTCTTCTTGCAACCGGGCAACACGAGGACGAGCAGGCAGGCTGCACATGCGAGCCCGCGGATCGACGATGACATGGAACGCTTCCGGAATAGGATCTTCCGCAAAGTTTAACCTGTTAACATTAACCCTGCATGGCGTCCGGCAGACGGAAAAACGCGCGTGCCGCTTCAGTGCTCGCGCTCGCCGCTTCCTGCACCGTGACGCCGCGATCGCGCGCCAGTTCCTCGACGATATGGGCGAGAAAGGCCGGTTCGTTGCGACGATCCTTGGGCATCGGCTGCAGCGTGCGCGGCAACAGATAGGGCGCGTCGGTTTCGATCATCAGGCGATTGGCCGGGATGTGCTTCACCAGTTCGCGCAGATGGGCGCCACGGCGTTCGTCGCACAGCCAGCCGGTGATGCCGATGTACCAGTCGCGATCCAGATAGTCGAACAACTCCTCGCGGGTGCCGGTGAAGCAATGCACCACCGCCGGCCCGAGCTTGCCGTCGAAGTTCTTCATCATCGCCATGAAGTCGTCGTGGGCATCGCGCTGGTGCAGGAACAAGGGCTTTCCGGTATCGACGGCGATCTGCAACTGGCGCTCGAACGCGTTGCGCTGCGACGGTCGCGGCGAGAAATCACGGAAGTAGTCGAGGCCGCATTCGCCGACCGCGACCACTTCGCGATGCGCATGCAGCGCGCGCATCTCGGCATCGCATTCGTCGGTGTACTCGGTTGCATGGTGCGGATGGACGCCGGCGGTCGCGAACAGGAAGCCCGGATGTGCCTGTGCTAGTTGCAGCGCCTTGGGCGAATGTTCACGGCTGGCACCGGTGACGACCAGTTGCCCCACGCCCGCGGCGCGAGCGCGCGCGAGCACGGCATCGCGGTCGCGATCGAAGCTGTCGTGGGTGAGGTTGGCGCCGATATCGATGAGCTGCATGTGGCGATTTTACCGGGACAGCGGTCGCGCGCTTCTACAATGTGCCGATGCAATTCCCGATCGCCGCCATCCTGCCCGAACTGCGCGCCACCCTCGCGACGCAGACGCGCCTGGTGCTGGAAGCGCCGCCCGGCGCCGGCAAGACCACCCAGCTGCCTCTGGCGTTGCTGGATGAAGCATGGCTCGCCGGCAGCAAACTCCTGATGCTGGAACCACGCCGCGTCGCCGCGCGCGCGGCCGCCGGCTTCATGGCCGCGCAATTGGGCGAGCGCGTCGGCGAGACGGTCGGCTATCGGATTCGCTTCGAGAACAAGGTCTCCGCGCGCACGCGGATCGAAGTCGTCACCGAAGGCATCCTCACCCGCATGCTCCAGGACGATCCGCTGCTCGACGGCGTCGGCGCGATCCTGTTCGACGAATTCCACGAACGCCATCTCGCCAGCGATCTCGGACTCGCGCTGGCGCTCGACGTCCAGGCCTCGGTGCGCGACGACCTGCGCATCGTGGTGATGTCGGCGACGCTCGACGGCGAATCGCTGGCACGCTGGCTCGACGCCCCGCGCATCAGCAGCGCCGGTCGCAGCTTCCCGGTGCATGTCGCGCATTTTCCTTCGCGTCGCGACGAGGCGCTCGAACACCAGGTCAAGCGCGCGGTGGAAGACGCCATCGCTGCCCATCCCGGCGACGTGCTGGTGTTCCTGCCGGGACTGCGCGAGATCCACAAGACGCAAGGCCTGCTTGGCGATGCACTGCGTGATGTCGACGTGCTCGCCCTGCATGGCGAATTGCCGGTCGAGCAGCAGTCGCGATTGTTGCAACCCGGCGCCGACGGTCGCCGCCGCGTGGTGCTGGCGACCAATGTCGCCGAATCCAGCCTGACCCTGCCGGGCGTGCGCGTGGTGATCGACAGCGGCCTCGCCCGCGAACCGCGTTTCGATCCCAACAGCGGCTTTTCGCGGCTGGACACGGTGGCGATCGCGCAATCCTCCGCCGACCAGCGCGCGGGCCGCGCCGGTCGTGTCGCCGAAGGGCACGCGCTGCGCTTATGGCCGGAGTCGAAGCGGCTCGATCCGCAACGCCGGCCGGAACTCGCGCAGGTCGATCTCGCCGCGCTGGTGCTGGAACTCGCGGCCTGGGGTGGCAGCGAGCTGCGCTTCGTCGACACGCCGCCATCGGGACACCTGGCTTCCGCGCGCGATCTGCTGCAACGCCTCGATGCGATCACGTCCGAGGGTCAGATCACCGATCGCGGCCGCCGCATGCTCGCGCTCGGCACCCATCCACGACTGGCGGCGATGCTGCTGTCCGCGCATGACGCCGTCACCCGCGCATTGGCCTGCGATCTCGCCGCCTTGCTGGAAGCGCGCGATCCCTTGCGCAGTCGCAGCGACGCCCTGATCGAGCGCTGGCAAGCCTTGTCGGCCTTCCGCGGTGGACGCACACCGGCCGATGCCAACCGCTCCGCGCTCGCCGCCATCGATGCCGCCGCGACTCAATGGCGCCGTCGCCTGCGTGTCGATGCGCCATCGCCCACGCAGGTTCCGGCGCACGAACTCGGCATCCTGCTGGCGCATGCTTATCCGGACCGCATCGCCCGCCAGCATCCGACAGATCCGCGTCGTTACCAGTTGAGCAACGGCCGCAGCGCGCGATTGTTCGACGACAGCGCGCTTTACGGCGAACCGTGGCTGATAGTCGGCGAATTGCGCCACGAGGCGCGCGACGCCTTGATCCTGCGCGGCTTGCCGGTCGACGAAAAGCGTCTGCGCGAGGATTTCGCCGCGCATTGGCGCGAATCCGACGAAGTGCGCTGGGATGATGCAAGGCAGGCACTGGTCAGCGAACGCATCGAGCGCTTCGACGGCATCGTGTTGTCGGTGCGACCGGCAGGCAGGATCGATCCGGAGCTGGCCGCGACCGCGCTCACCGCAGCCGTGCGCGATGGCGGCCTCGACCTGCTGCCGTGGGGTGATGCGCTCTCGCAATGGCACATCCGCGTGCAATGCCTGCGCGCGTGGATGCCGGAACTCGGATTGCCCGATCTCTCCGATGCGGCGTTGCTGGCGACACTCGACGACTGGCTGCGCCCTGCTTTCGTCGGCCTGCGGCGGATCGATGCGCTGGAATCCTCCGCGCTGTCCGACGCGCTGCGCGGGAAGGTCGAGTGGTCGTTGCGGCAACGCATCGATGCCTTGGCGCCGACCCGCATTCTGGTGCCGTCGGGCCTCGAACGCGCGATCGAATACGCCTTGCTCGACGACGGCACGCCGGCGTCGCCTGTTCTTGCGGTCAAGCTTCAGGAACTGTTCGGCTTGGCGGAAACGCCGCGGATCGCCGATGGCCGCGTCGCGCTCACGCTGCACCTGCTGTCGCCGGGCGGACGCCCATTGCAGGTGACGCAGGACCTGCGCGGGTTCTGGGATCGCACCTATCCGGAAGTGAAGAAGGAGATGAAGGGACGCTATCCCAAGCATCCGTGGCCGGACGATCCATGGAACGCGACCGCCACGCACCGGGCGAAACCGCGCGGGACGTAACTCACGCCATCGCAACATCCCGCGACCGACACTGTCTTCCAGCTCGCACGGACATCCGCCATGAACAAGTTCGATGCCTACACCGATCGCGTGGTCGACTTCGCCGACAAGGTCGGCGGTGCGGTCAAGGATCACATCCCTGACCACGCCATGCGCTGGATCGAAACCGGCGCCGCCATCGGTGCGGTCAAGACCGGATCGCGGGTCGCCCGCACCTTCGTCAAGCGCAATCCGGCGATCGCCGTCGCGGCTGTCGCGGGTGCAGGACTGCTGTGGTACGCCGCGCGTCGTCGCGCCAAGCGCATCCAGGCGGAAGAAGGCGAAACCATCGACGGCGAATCCCGGCGCGTCGCCAGCATTCGCCACGGCTGACGCTCAGGCGCCAGGCAACTCGATCACGAAACGCGCGCCGCCGCCTTCGCGGCCTTCATAGAACAGCTGGCCACCGGCACGCATCACGATGTGCCGCGCCAGCGACAGGCCGAGGCCACTCGACAGGCCGGCCAGCGGATCGCCATCGGTCAGGCGCACGAAGGGCTTGAACAATTTGCGCTGCTGGTCGGCGCTGATGCCCGGGCCACGATCCTCGGCGATCAATCGCCAGAAGCCGGGCGCGCCTGCCTGCGCGGCGAGATGCAGCTCGCCACCCGTGTCGGCATATTTCAGCGCGTTGGTCACGAGATTTTCCGCCACCTGCCGCAACACCAGCGGCTCGATCCGCACCTGCGGATCACCGGCGACGCGGCTGATGCGCAACTCCAGCCCCTTGCCTTCGCATTGCAGTTCGTAGCGATCGTGCAACCAGTCGAGCGTGGCATCGAGGCCGGCGACCGAATCGACGGTCGCGCCCTCTTCGCCCGGCGCCTGCGATTCCAGATAGCGACGGATGTAGCCGAGCGCATCGCCCGCACTCTCGTGGATCATCTGCAGGTAGCGCGGCACCCGCTCCGGCTTGACGCCGTTGTTCACCAGGATGTCGCTGGCGAACGCGATGCTGGTCAACGGATTCTTGAGATCGTGCGCGACCAGGTTGACCAGGTCCTGGCGTTCGTTGGCGACGCGTTCGAGACGATCGCGCGTCAGCTTCAATCCGATGTGCACATCGACGCGCGCCAGCAATTCCTCGGCAATGAACGGCTTGGTGACATAGTCCACGGCACCGGCTTCGAACGCCTGCACCAGCAGGTCGCGATCCTGCACCGACGTCAGGCAGATCACCGGCACCCGTTTCAGGGCCATGTCGCCACGGATCGTCCTGAGCAGGGTGAATCCGTCCATGCCCGGCATCATCATGTCGAGCAGGATCAGATCGGGAACGAGTTCGCGACAGGCGTCCAGCGCCGCTTCACCGCCGCTGGCGCCGGAAACCCGGTAGCCATGGCGTTCCAGCAGCGACGATACGACGCGCAGATTGATCGCCTGGTCGTCCACCACAAGGATGCGACCGGCATGCGTCACGACTGACAAACCCTTCCCCTCCTGCCCTTTTCACGCCATATAAACATGGCCGCACAGTGTATCGATGCCTGTGCCATCCGTCTGAACACGGTCAGCCCGCCACATTCATCTCCCCGCGCCATTTATACCCGCGCCGGAACCTCGCGCCACTCCCCCGGTTGCAGGCCATCCAATTGCCAGCGTCCGATGGCATGGCGCACCAGCCGCAATGTCGGCAAACCGACGGCGGCCGTCATCCGCCGCACCTGGCGATTGCGCCCCTCATGGATGCCGAGGTCGAGCCAGGCATCGGGCACCGACTTGCGCACCCGGATCGGCGGGTCGCGAGGCCATAACGGCGGCGGATCGATGCGCAGGGCGTCGGCCGGCAAGGTCATCCCGTCATTGAGCTCCACGCCAGTCCGCAGCTGCCGCAACTGCGCGTCATCGGGATCGCCTTCGACCTGCACCCAATAGCGCTTGCCCAGCGTGTGGCGGGGATGGGTGATGCGATGCGCGAGCGCGCCGTCATCGGTCAGCAGCAACAGGCCTTCGCTGTCGTGATCGAGCCGCCCGGCGGCATAGACCCGCGGCGGCAGGCCGAACATCGCCAGGGTCGGTCGGGGTGGCGTGCTGCGATCGGTGAACTGGCAAAGCACGCCATACGGTTTGTTGAATGCGATGAGCATCCCGGTTTGCTCTGCGACGGCACGCGCAACCGTCTGAATGGGGACAAATCGCACCATACCCGATTGCATGCTCCTGAACGATTCAGTACATTCAGTTCATCCGTTCAGCTTTGCGAAGATCGTTGGGGACGATCCGCGAAGCATCCGATCACCTGCCGATTTCCGATCGGTGATGGCGCATCGACTCGCAACAGAAATCGCACTGGGGATTTGGGGATGATCGAAGTCGAATTACGGGTGGTGTCGAGCTACAAGGAAGGGCTGCTGATCGCGTTGAGCGACATCCTGCTCGCCAACCAGTTCACCCTGTTGCGCCATCGCCGCGCCAACATCGAGAACGGCGTGGTGATGTCGCTGATGGTCAAGGGTCCGGCAGCGAACTTGCTCAAGTTGGAAGAGCAGCTCGGCTCCCATCACATGGTGAGCAGCCTGGAAGCCGGCGTCTTCGACCCGAATTCGGGCAACGCGCCGATGATCCCGGCAGCAACCGCCGCGACGCCCGCTGCAGCGGCTGCCGCATCCGCGCCGGTTGAAGCCATGCCGCCGCAAAGCGCCGTCGCCGACCAGAAGCGCATCGACCAGATGTTGCCGCAGGTCGCACGCGACTACCCGCAGGTCTTCGGCACCGTGCTGGCACTCGAACGCAGCGTCGATCCAGCGCAACGCGAAGCCACCATGCGCCACATCGGTTCGCGCGTCGGTGCCTGGGTGTTCAAGCGCGACTTCGCGCTCGGCGCGCGCCAACCCCTGGCCGGCTCGATCACCCACCTCGCCTTGCCGGCGCTCAGGCAAATGATTTCGGTCAAGCAGGAAGGCGACACCCTGACCACGACCAGCAGCCCGTTCTGCACGCCGGGGCAGAAATCCCTGCCCACGCCGCAATGCCATTTCTTCCGCGGCTTCCTGGAAGGGTTGATCAACGAGTCGGGTCACCTGGGGACCATCCGCGTCAGCGAGTCGACTTGCTGCGCGCACGGCGACGACTGCTGCAGGTTCGAGTTCCACGCATAACGGCACCACAGCGACAGCGCTTCCACGCTGCCTCCACCATCCACGAGGAAAGGGGAAACACCATGCACGACCACGCGATCCAATGCGTCCACGATCCACTGCTTGTCGCCTTGTCCTATCTGGTTTCGGTGCTCGGTTCGTTCACCGCGCTGCAGCTGGCGGTGTCGATCCCGGCCGCGCGCAACACCGGACAGCGCCTGCAGTCGGTCCTCGGCGCGGCAGCGGCGCTCGGCGTCGGCGCCATCTGGGCCATGCACTTCATCGCCATGCTCGCGTGCAAGATGGACATGCAGGTTACCTACGACCTGCCCCTGACCGTGCTGTCGGCCATCATCGGACTGGCTGCGGTCGCGGTCGGTCTGGCCATCGTCGGCACCGGCCAATTCAACATGGGCAAGCTGGTGCTCGCCGGCATCCTCACCGGCCTCGGCGTGGCCGGCATGCATTACACCGGCATGGCCGCGATGCGCATGCCCGCCGAAATCCAGTACGACGGCACGCTGGTCATCGCTTCGGTGGCGATCGCGATCGTCGCGTCCTGCGTCGCGTTGTGGCTGGCCTTCAACCTCCGCGGTTGGGTGCAGATGCTGGGCAGCGCGCTGGTGATGGGCGTCGCCGTCTGCGGCATGCATTACACCGGCATGGCTGCGGCCAAATTCATCCCGGTGATGGACGCCAACAGCGCGCCCACCGGCACCCTCGGTGGCGCCTATCTCGGCATGGGCATCTTCGCGGTGGCGACGGTCCTGCTCTCGGTCACCCTGGTCATCACGATGCTGCGCCGGCAGAAGCGCGCCGATATCGCGATCTGATACGCGACAGCTTGCGATGCAAAACGGGGCGCCATCGGCGCCCCGTTTTCGTTTGCGGAACGCGCCGACTCACGACTTCGGCAGCGGCAACTTGGCGAAGCTGCGCACATCCGCGCGCACCTGTTGATGCAGCCAGTCGCGGAACACCTGCATGCCGCGATGCGATGACGAGCGCGACGGATACACCAGGTAGTGGGCGTAGCTGGCCTTGACCGGTTCCGCCATCAACGCGACCAGTTGCCCGGACGCCAGCATCAGGCGCGCGCGCGTCAATCGCCCGAGGCCGACGCCGACGCCATCGCGTGCCGCGCGATTCTGCGCTTCGGAATCATTGAAGGTGGCGACGTAGCGCTTGACCGGCGCCAGGCCGTGATGCGCGAACCAGTGGTTCCATTCGTCATCGGGATCGCCGAGCAACGGCCATTCCCGCAACGATTCCGGCGTGGGCAGGCCGCCATGGCGATCGATCAACTCAGGACTCGCCACCGGCACCAGCCATTCGTCCATCAGCAATTCGACCTGCAAGCCAGGCCATTCGCCATTGCCGATGCGCAACGCCACATCGATATGGGTATCGCGGGCGAAATCGACCAGTGCCGAGTCCGACAGCACGCTCAATTCGAGTTCGGGATGACTGGCGAGAAAGCGTCCCAGGCGCGGCACCAGCCACGCCGATGTCATGGATGGCGTCACGCTGACGGTCAGGATGTCGTCATGGCGGGCGGCATACGGGCGCAGCGCCGACTCGATGCCGTCGTAATGCGGGCCGATGCGCTCCAAGAGGCGCCGACCGTCCTCGGTCAAGGTGATCCCGCGGGCGCCACGCACGAACAGCGTGCGGTTGAGCCGCAGCTCGAGCGCCTTGATCTGGTGGCTGAGCGCGCTGACCGTCAGGTGCAGGGAATCGGCCGCGCGCGACAGGTTGCCGGTCCGGGCGGCGGCGATGAAGCCGGGAAGTGCATGCAGGGGCAGGCGGCTCATGATTTGAATGAAATTCAAGTCTGGCTTGCAAAATGGTCGCTGGTTCTGACCAGAACCAGCACTTATCTTGTACTTCATTCAACGGGTGGGCGCCACCCGAACACGGGAGAAGTCCATGAAGATCTTCAGGGAAATGCTGTTCCTGGAAGGCTATTCCAACCGTCCGCAGGACCTGGTCGATGTGCAGGAATGCGGCAACGACGCGGGCCGACGCCCTGCGCAAGGCTCCCCTCGCCAAGCGCTGCTGAAGACGCTCTGGCTGCTGGGCGGCAGGCCGATGCATGCCGGACACAATTTCGACCTCGACGAAGAAACCGACTACACCGCACTGCCCCCTCGGGCAGCCATAGCCGATGCTTGCGAATGCAATTGTTGAGATAGGCTTTCCGGCATCAATCGATTCGTTCCGATTCGCATCGCACCCGAGCTAGATGGACATTCTCAAAATCGCGGCTTTTTCCGATGGAGATACTGGAGGGAACCCGGCGGGCATCCTGATTTCAGATCGTTTCCCTAATGAAATCGAGATGCAGAAAATAGCCGCGGACGTCGGGTTCTCGGAGACAGCATTTGCCACTCCCGTCGAAAACGGTTGGCGGGTGCGGTATTTCTCTCCAGAGTCCGAGGTGCCATTTTGTGGCCATGCCACGATTGCACTTGGGGCTGCTCTCGCCCTGCGCAAGGGCAATGGGGTATTTCCGCTCGCCCTCAATCAAAGCAGAATTACAGTTGAAGGCAGGCAAAGCGAGGGCGTCATTTCCGCGGCGCTTCAATCCCCACCGACGCACAACACTCCCGTTACACCAGAGCTGGTTTCATCGGCCCTTGAACTACTCAACTACACCTACGACGATCTTGACTTGAGGATCCCGCCCTCACGCATTCATGGCGGGGCAGATCATCTGGTGCTCGCCCTGAAATCGCGGGAAGCCCTCGCATCCATGCATTACGACCTGAAAGCTGGTCGCATCTTCATGAATCGCGAAAGACTGGTGACCATTCTCCTTGCCTTTGCCGAGAGCAACCAACTCTTTCATACGCGGAACCCCTTTGCCAGCGGCGGCATCTATGAAGACCCGGCGACCGGCGCAGCCACCGCTGCGCTCGGCGGTTACTTGCGTGACATCGCTTGGCCCCATGGCGGTCGCATCGACGTCATTCAGGGGGAGGATATGGGGATGCGCTCCCTTATCCGGGCAGATATCCCTGCCGTACCAAATGGATCCATCCGGGTATCCGGCACGGCCAGGATCATGCCGGATTGATCGTCCGTTTCATCAATGGTGCATCCATTCCCGTTCCACTTAAGCCAGGCATTGACCAGATGCACAAATTTTCACTTTTCCTTGCCGCACTATTCCTCTTTCTGATGGGCTGCTCGAGCCCGGAAACTTCCAAGGAAAACCACGTGCGTATCTTTATCGTTCACGGGTATGGCGCTTCCACTACCGACCACTGGTTTCCCTGGCTGAAGCAAGAAATGGAAAAGAAAGGCGCCAAGGTATCCATCATCGATCTGCCGACGCCGAAAGATCCGAAGACAAACGAATGGGAACAATCCCTGAGGGATCAGGCCCAACCCGTCGATAAAAATACCTACTTCGTTGCGCATAGCCTCGGCAGCATTACCCTCCTGAGATTCCTCGAAGAAAAACACCCGGCGGAGATTGGCGGCTATATCCTCGTATCCGGATTCAACGAAAACCTGCCTGCGCTTCCACAGCTAAACACTTTCATTGAGCCCAATATTCACTATGCGGAGCTCATTCGAATCACCAAGAACCGGACAGTCATTTCTGCCAAAGATGACGCCATTGTTCCAAGCAACCTCAGCAGAAACCTGGCCGATTCCCTGAATGCAAAATTCATTGAAACGAACCATGGCGGCCACTTCCTCGGCGAAGAAGGCTATACCAGGTTTCCGTTGGTACTCGAAGAGCTTCAAAAGCAAATTGATGCCAGGCAATAGGCAAACGAGCTAGCCACGCGTTCGGATCCGCCACCCACCGCATGACTTGACTCGGGTATTGTGAAACGAAACGGGGCGCCACTGGCGCCCCGTTTCGCTTCATCCCATGAAGGGGAATTACAGCGCGGCCAGCGCCGCATTGAAGGTCGCGCTCGGACGCATCGCCGCCGACACCTTGGCCATGTCGGGGTGGTAGTAACCGGCGATATCGACCGGCTTGCCCTGCGCCGCGATCAACTCGCCGACGATCTTTTCCTCGTTGTCGGTGAGGGTCTTGGCCAGCGGTGCGAACAACGCGGCGAGTTCGGCATCCTGCGTCTGCGCGGCCAGCGCCTGCGCCCAGTACATCGCCAGGTAGAAATGGCTGCCGCGATTGTCGATGCCGCCCAGCGCGCGCGACGGCGACTTGTCGTTGTCGAGGAACTTGCCGTTGGCGGCATCCAGCGCATCGGCAAGCACCTGCGCGCGCGCGTTGCCGGAGTGCTGTGCAAGCTGTTCGAACGAGGCCTGCAACGCCAGGAATTCGCCCAGCGAATCCCAGCGCAGATAATCCTCGGCGACGAACTGCTGCACATGCTTGGGCGCGGAACCGCCGGCGCCGGTTTCGAACAGGCCGCCACCGGCCATCAACGGCACGATCGACAGCATCTTGGCGCTGGTGCCGAGTTCCATGATCGGGAACAGGTCGGTGAGGTAATCGCGCAGCACGTTTCCGGTCACCGAGATGGTGTCCTCGCCCTTGCGGATGCGCTCCAGCGACAGCTGCATCGCTTCGACCGGCGACAGGATGCGGATATCGAGGCCGTTGGTGTCGTGATCCTTGAGGTAACGCTCGACCTTGGCCTTGATCTCGCGATCGTGCGCGCGCTGCGGATCGAGCCAGAACACGGCCGGCGTGCCGCTCAGGCGCGCGCGGCTCACCGCCAGCTTCACCCAGTCGGCGACCGGCGCATCCTTGGTCTGGCACATGCGCCAGATATCGCCCGCCTGGACGCGATGCTCCATCAATACCTTGCCAGCGTCGTCGATCACGCGCACCACACCGTTGCCCGGCATCTGGAAGGTCTTGTCGTGGCTGCCGTATTCCTCGGCCTTCTGCGCCATCAGGCCGACGTTCGGCACGTCACCCATTGTTGACGGATCGAAGGCGCCATGCGCGCGGCAGTCCTCGACCACCGCCTGGTAGATGCCGGCATAGCAACGGTCGGGGATCAGCGCCTTGGTGTCCTGCAACTCGCCCTTGGCGTTCCACATGCGGCCGCTGTCGCGGATCATCGCCGGCATCGATGCGTCGACGATGACGTCGCTCGGCACGTGCAGGTTGGTGATGCCCTTGTCGGAATTCACCATCGCCACCGCCGGACGCTGGGCGTATTCGGCGGCGATGTCGGCCTCGATCTGCGTGCGCACGTCTTCCGGCAACTCGCCCATGCGGGCATAGAGGTCGCCAATGCCGTTGTTGGCGTCGAAACCGATCTTCGCCAGCGCGTCGGCGTGCTTTTCCAGCACGTCACGATAGAAGCGGCGGACCACGATCCCGAACATGATCGGGTCGCTGACCTTCATCATCGTCGCCTTGAGGTGCAGCGAGAACAGCACGCCCTGCGCCTTGGCGTCGGCGATCTGCGCGTCGACGAAATCGCCGAGCGCGGCGGCGCTCATGGTCGAGGCATCGATGGTCTCGCCGGCCTGCACCTTCACCGGTGCGCGCAGCGGGAAACTGCCACCGACGTCGCCGGTGAATTCGATGCGCACGCTACCCGGTTGCGCCATCGTCACCGACTGTTCGCTGCCGTAGAAATCGCCGGACGCCATGTGCGCGATATGCGTCTTCGAGTCCGGGCTCCACTTGCCCATGCGGTGCGGATGCGCCTTGGCATAGTTCTTCACGGCTTTCGGCGCACGGCGATCGGAATTGCCCTCGCGCAGCACCGGATTCACCGCACTACCCTTGACCCGGTCGTAGCGCGACTTCCACTCACGGTCCTGGTCGGTCTTCGGATCTTCCGGATAGTCCGGCAAGGCGTAGCCCTGCTTCTGCAGCTCGGCGATCGCGGCCTTGAGCTGCGGTTCCGATGCGCTGATGTTCGGGAGCTTGATGATGTTGGCGTCGGGCGTGGTCGCGAGCTGGCCGAGTTCGGCGAGATCGTCGTTGACGCGCTGTTCCGGTTTCAGCACGTCCGGGAATTGCGAAAGGATGCGCGCAGCCAGCGAAATGTCGCGGGTGTCGACACCAACGCCCGCGGTCTTGGCGTAAGCCTGCACGATCGGCAGGAAGGAGGCGGTGGCAAGGAACGGCGCTTCGTCCGTCAGCGTGTAAAGGATCTTGGAATCGGCCATGGCGAGGCTCCGTGCATCGACGCGTGCGTAAAGAACCGCCATTGTCGCCCGCCGCGCCATATCGCCACAACTTTCCGATGAACCTCAGGGGTGCCGCCATGGATGGCGGCAACAAAAAGGACGCAACCCGAAGGCTGCGTCCTTTTCGTCGCCATCCACACCGTGGCGGATGGAGGCTGTGCGATCAGGCGATCACGAAGTCACTTGACCTCGAATTCCTTGGTCTGGACCACGGCGCCATCGAGCGAGATTTCGACCTTGTACTTGCCGACCGGAAGCCCCGATGCCTGCTTCAGGAAGAAATCGGTGGTGCCCGGACCGCTGAAGCTCACTTCCTTGGTTTCCTCGCCAGCCTTCACCTGGGTGCCGGCCTTGTCGTAGTGCCAGGTCGCGGTCAGCTTGCCCGGCACGGTGGCGGCGGGATCGCTGGTCGCGGTGCCGACCGAGGCGTAGACGGTGTCCTTCGGCTTGAAGGTGGTGGCCGGTGCGGTGACCTTGAAGTCGGCGCCGACGGCGCTGCCAAGATCCACCGAAGCGACGGAAGCAGTCGCGGCGGCCGGAGCAGGCGTCGGGGCCGGAGTGGTCGCGGCGGGCGGAGCCGGCGGCGCTTCTTCCTTCTTCTTGCAACCGACGACGGCGACGCTGGCGATCAGCGCTGCGGACAGGACCAACGGAAGACGGGTCTGTTTCATGGATTCGTTCTCTCGAGAATTGGGTGAGGGACGCAAGCGCCGCAGTTATTCGGCGGCCGGAATCTTGAGGATCTGGCCCGGCTTGATCTTGTCGGGATCGTCGAGAATGTCGCGATTGGCCTCGAAGATCACGTTGTACTTGTTGGCGTGGCCGTAGAACTGCTTGGCGATCGCCGACAGCGTGTCGCCCGACTGGACGGTATACGTCTGATCACCCGCACCGCCGCCACCATCGGTGGACTGTTCGGTGGAGAAGGAACCAGTCTGCGCATCTTTGAACAACGGATCGACGTTTTCTTCGTTACCGCTCATGTTGGACTCCCAGGACCTTGGAATGGATAAGGCCCGGTGACCATGCCACGTCGGATGTTAAGACTTCATCACGTCCGTATTCATTTAATGCGTCACTGGCGTGGCGTTCTCCACACTTCCGGCAATTCGCCGTTTTCGGTCGCCCGCCAGGGGTTGATGTCCAGTCCCCCACGGCGGGTGTAGCGCGCCTCCACCGAGAGCGCCCGCGGGCGGCACTGCGCCAGCACGTCGACGAAGATCCGCTCCACGCACTGTTCGTGGAACTCGCGCTGGTCGCGGAATCCGACGACGTATCTCAGCAGGCCTTCGCGGTCGATGCGCGGGCCGCTGTAACGGATCAGCAATGTCGCCCAGTCGGGCTGGCCGGTCACCGGGCAATTGGATTTCAGCAGGTGCGAGACCAGGGTCTCCCGGACGTCACCGCCGCTGCCCACCAGCAAGGACGGATCGGGCGGTCCGTAATGGTCGATGGCGATATCGAGCCCGTCGATGCTCTCGCCGCCATCGTCTTCGCGCAACGGCGGCAGGCCGAACTGCATCCGCACCGGCGCGCCGGCGGCGTTGGACAGGTCGCGCTCGATGACCGTGCGCAATTCGTCCGGCGTACCGACGCGGTGGGCGTTGAAGGAATTGAGATAGAGCTTGAACGACTTCGATTCGATCAGGTTCGGCGATGTCGCCGGCACTTCGAACACGGCGGTCGCCACCTGCGGCTTGCCGCGCCCATCGAGCCAGCCCAATTCGTACCCCTGCCAGCGATCGTGGCCGACGAAGGGCAGTGCATCGGCGCGGATGCCGAGTTCATCGCGGCCCTGCGCGCGGGGGATCGGGAACAGCAGCGACGGATCGTAATGCTGCGGATAGGCGACCTCGCGGCCGAGCAGGCTGTCTTCGGGCGTATGCATGGGGTGATTTTCGCACGCAGCGGCCATACCCACCCCATAATGGCCTTCGGAGGTTCCAATGCCTGATAGCGGTCTGCAACTCGCCCTCGTCTTCCTGCTGGCTGCCGTCGTCGCGGTGCCGGTGTTCAAGCGCTTCGGCCTCGGCGCGGTGCTCGGCTACCTCGCCGCCGGCGTGTTGCTCGGCCCGCATGCGCTGAAAGTGGTGTCGGATCCCGAGCGCGTGCTGACCGCCAGCGAAATCGGCGTGGTGATGATGCTGTTCGTCATCGGCCTCGAGCTGTCGTTGCCACGACTGAAGGTGATGCGCGGCGCGGTGTTCGGCGTCGGCGCGCTGCAGGTCGCGTTGACCGGCCTGGCGCTGGGCGCGCTCTGCTGGTTCCGCGGCTCCGGTCTCAACTCCGCACTGGTGATCGGTGTCGCGCTGGCGCTGTCGTCGACCGCCGTCGGCCTGCAGTTGTTGTCGGAACGCGGCGAGATCAACAGCGAACATGGTCGTCTCGCCTTTGCCATCCTGCTGTTCCAGGACATCGCGGCGATCCCGCTGCTGGCGGCGATCCCGCTGCTCGGCAATGTCCAACACGCCGACATCTCGCCGTGGCTGGCCACCAGCAAGGCGGTCGGTGCGATCGCTGTGCTGTTGCTCGGCGGTCGCCTGCTGCTGCGCCAACTGTTCAACATCGTCGCGCGCACCGGCATGCCGGAGGTGTTCACCGCGGCGGCGCTGCTGGTCGTGCTGGGCAGCGCCTGGTTCCTCGAACTTGCGGGCCTGAGCGCCGGCCTTGGCGCCTTCATCGCCGGCGTGATCCTCGCCGACTCCGAATTCCGCCACGAACTGGAATCGCAGATCCAGCCGTTCGAAGGGTTGCTGCTGGGGCTGTTCTTCATGGCGGTCGGCATGAGCATCGACCTGCGCGAAGTCGCCTCGCACCCGGCCCTGATCGCCTCGGGCGTCGCCGCCCTGATGGTGGTGAAGTTCATCTTCCTGTTCGCGATCGGGCGCTTCCCCGGGAAACTCGACACACGTGGCGCATTGCTATTGGCATCGGTGTTGTCGCTGGGCGGCGAATTCGCCTTCGTGGTGTTCAACGAAGCCGAGCGCGTGCGCTTGCTGCCGACGGAAATGCGCGACCAGCTGACCGCAGTCGTCGGCCTGTCGATGGCGGTGACGCCGCTGCTGGTGATCGCCGTGAGCAAGCTGGTGGGACGCAAGCGCAAGAAGAAGGACGACCGTCCCTTCGATGAAATCCCGGACGACCAGCCGCAGGTGATGATCGCCGGCTTCGGCCGCTTCGGCCAGATCGTCGCGCGCCTGCTGTTCACCCAGAAGGTACGCTTCGTCGCCATCGATTCCGACGTCGAACAGGTCGAATTTTTCCGCCGCTTCGGGAATCCGATCTATTACGGCGATCCCACCAAGCCGGAACTGCTGCGTTCCGCAGGCGCCGAGCACGTGCGTCTGTTCGTGGTCGCGATGGGCAGCGTGGAAGACAGCCTGCGCACGGTGCGGTTGATTCGCCGCTTCAGCCCCGATGCCAAGATCCTAGCCCGCGCCCGCGATCGCCGCCACGCCTGGCAGCTGATGGATTTCGGAGTGACGCCGATCCGCGAGACGTTCTTCTCGGCATTGAAGACCGGACGCGAAGCGCTGATCGCACTCGGCTTTCCGCCCGAGATCGCCGACGACCGCATGCGTCGCTTCAAGGAAGCCGACGAACGCGTGCTCGCCGCGCAACATCTGGTCTACGACGACGAGGAAGCGTTGCAGCAGACCTCGGCGGATGCGCGCAAGGAACTGGAGCAGCTGTTCGCGGCCGATCAGGGCGAGGGTTTGCTGGGATCAGTCGTCCGGGAGGATGTTGCGCTGCCCGCCGTGACGTCGGAAGGGCAGCCGGATTAAGAAGGCAGTCCCTCGGTACTTTGCTGCAACTTCAAACAGCGCATTGCCTAATTTTACTTCTTTGCAGTCCCAGTTTTGGGCGGACCGACAGGCGCCGAAGCTCTGGCGTTGGCAGCACTCTTGTTGTTTGCAGTAGCACGGTTTGCCGCTTCCTGCGCTTTGGCAGCGGCCTTCTCCGCGACTGTCGTGTCTACTGGCGGCGGAGTTGCCTGACTTGAGCAGCCAGTCAATCCTAAGCCTAGACCTATAACGGACAAAACGATCCTGATCCTCATCTTTGGCCTCTCCGCTCGCGCTCACCATACCTGATCCTTGCTCGCTGCGGATCAGTAATTACATGATCGAAGCAGCATAAGTAAAAAGCCCGCGCAATGCGCGGGTTTTTTGTTGCGTACACAGCTTCAGCCCGCGCTATCCACCAGAAAATAACGCAGAGAAAAGCAAACACATAAATGAGATAGCACCTGCGTAAAGATAGAATTTAGCCTTCCGATGTGCCGCTTTCAAATTCTCGCTTGCAGGCTTCCCTTCAATTTGCCCTCCCTTAAACTTCTCAAGGAGCTTATAGGCAGTTGGAGCCCAAGACTCAAGTGGACGTGCATTCCCCCTCGCAGCCCTCCAAACATCCGGCATTTCATCTGAAAGAGTTTTCTTAAAGTCATTCAATGCCGAAAAATAAGCAATCGCGAATCCAAATGTCACTGGAATAGCGATAACGAAAATTATAGATAGCACTGAAGACATCACTTAGGAAGCTCCTTTTCATAACCTAATGTTGCGGGCGGCTTAACAATAGCTTGCTCTCCAATGCCAGCTCCAACACTGAGGCTAAATTTTCCGCCACCCGCACCATTAAGATCGAGAGAAGCACCTAAAGACAAGCCCGCAGCCAGTTTGACATGTACATATGAACCAGGATCCACAGTTATTTTCCCTGAACTTCCCGCACCATCTTGCTTACCCCAAGAGAAAATTCTGAATTGCGCGTTTGCTCCCGCATACAGACCCTCTCCTACTACAGCTTGGGCCCCAACAGAATCATTATTGTTTTTCGATACTGCCTTGCTTGCTTGACCAGACACGCCAGGCCCGAATGCTGCTGCTACTTCGGCCACAAGAGTTGTTCGATCTTTAGCCCCATTTACGACGTTTTTGGGGGCTTCTAGAACAGCTTTCGTGATTTTCGCATCAGTCGTCTGCGGCGCACCTGGGGAATTAAGTTGCGCTGTCGGATTTGCAAACATTTCATTCAAACCCTTAACGAGCTTATCCATAACGGATTGCCTACCATCTGGATCAGTAAATTTGTAAGGGTTGTTATTTGCATAGTCGTAGCGATTGAAGCTCGCCCCTGTGCTCGCATTCGCAGCGACCGGATCGGTCGACAGGAACCTTCCGATGTTGGGATCGTAATAGCGCTGCTGCATATAGGTCAGCCCAGTCGCGCTGTCCATCACATGTCCGGTATAGCCCGGTCGGTCGTTGTTCGCTTTTCCGATCATGCTGCCGTACGGCTCGTAGTCCGTCCGCTCGATCACCTGTCCCGCTTCATTGGTGATCGCAACCGGGCTACCCAACGCATCGGTATGAACGTACTCCACCACCTGGGCTTGTCCCTTGACGGGTAGCAGCAGGAACAGAAGCGCCAATGCGCAGAAGGTCAATATGGTTTTCATGTTGCCTCCTTATGGGGTCGGAACCAGCGTGAGATTGTTGGACCACGCCGAGCAGTTCGATCCATTGCACGCACGGACTTTGAATGTTCTGGATGAAGCACATATCTTCGTCCACGTCGACCAGTAGGTATTAGGCCCGGTGTAGATTGCCGTGCTCGGCGTCTGCTGCAGCTCGTAACTGGATGCGCCTGTATTCGTCCAGGAAACATTCCAGTCACATCCCAACGTGGAGTTGCCCTGCGCATTGCCCGATATGCTCGGCGTAGAAGGCGCGAGCGTGACACTGATCGCTCCAATCGCCGAGTACGACCCGCAACCGGCGCCGTTGCACGCACGCACCTGATAGCTATAACTCCCCGATCGTCCACTGAACGTGGTGTTGGTGCCACTGCCGTTGTAGGCCAATGTCCAGCCACCGCCATTGGCGTTCTCCTGCAACTCGTAACGATCCGCAGTCG
>NZ_JBCMOO010000002.1:1272479-1308910 GCF_050574925.1 Solilutibacter silvestris
GGCACGCTCAGGCTTGGCGCACTTCCCGGCGCATACAATGCTTGCAGGCTTCCGGTTGCCGAGTACGGGCCGCACCCTGCTGCGTTGCACGCACGCACCTGGTAGGCATACGTGCCTGCCGCCCGGCCACTGAACCCGGCATTGGTCGCGCTGCCGTTGTAGGCCAAGGTCCAGCCGCCACCGTTCACGCTTTCGATCAGCTCATAACGATCCGCAGTGGCCACCGTTGTCCAGGTAATCGCATACGTTCCGCCGTAGCTGTTCGCAGGCACCGTCAGACTTGGCGCGGTCGCCGGTGCGGACACCACCTGGGCCTGCCCCGTATTCGAGTAGCCACCACACCCGGAAGCATTGCAGGCTCGAACCCGGTAGGTGTAGGTGCCAGCAGCCTTGCCGGTGAAGCCCATCGATGTTCCGTTGGCGCTATAGACCTGCATCCAGCTACCGCCATTGGCGCTTTCCTCAAGCTCGTAGCGGTCCGCTGTCGAGACACTGCTCCAGGTCGCGGTATAGGCCCCGTTGTAGCTGCTGCCGGGTACCGTCAATGCCGGCACGCCCGAAGGCGGGAACATCACTTGCGTCTGGGCCGTTGCCGAGTATCCACCACAGCCCGCCGCATTGCAGGCTTTGACCCGGTATGTATATGTGCCTGCCGACTTGCCGGCAATGTTCGCGGAAGCACCGGCTCCGCTATACGCCTGCGCCCAGCTGCTTCCGCCATTGGCGCTTTCTTCCAGTACGTAGTTGTCCGCACCGGAGATGGTCGTCCAGCTCACGGCGTAACTGCCTGTCGTGTTGAGCGTTGGCGCAGTCAGCGTCGGTGCAGCCGAGGGCGGTGCGATCACTTGTACCGTACTGGTTGCCGAGTATGCGGAGCATCCCAGGGTGTTGCAGGCCTTGACCCGATATGCATACGAGCCCGGCGCCTTTCCACTGACCGCTGCATTGGTGCTTGTCCCGTTGTACAAGGTCATCCACGCACCGCCATTGGCACTCTCTTCCAGCACGTAGCTGTCAGTCGTTGCTGTCGTCGACCACGTCACCGCGTAGCTGCCGCCGGCATTGGTGGCCGGTGCCGTCAGGATCGGCGCCGAAGGAAGCACCGTTGCCTGGCGGACCCTCGCCACCTGACTACCCGACAGATAGATATAGGCCAGAGCGTCGTTGCGTCGCTCATCATTGGTGTACATCAGCTGCCCGCTCATCGCATACGTCGACAGGATGCTGCCGCCTGCAGGGTTGGTCTGGGAGACACGCCGCCCCTGGCTGTCGTAGCGATAGCTCTCCTGGTTTGCAGCGCTGCGCAGACGGTTGCCGTAGTCGAAGCTGTAGGCCTGACCATTCTTGTTCGCCAGGTTGCCCTGCACGTCATAGGCCAGCGCCACCACGCTTGCACCCGCACTGTTCTGGATGTTCGTCAGGCGGTTGTTGGCGTCATAGATGTAACTGGCGTAGTCCTTCACCCCCGCCAGCTTCCACGATGTGATGTTGTCCAGCGCGTTGTAGCTGAAGCGGTGCCAGTTGTCGCTGCCACCGAACATGCCGGAGACGGCACCCGTCAATCGATCCAGGCCGTCGTAGGTCATGGACCGGTCGTAGGTCAGGCCACGCTGGTTGTCCGCGATCTTGGTCGGATTGCCGTTGGCATCGTAGGTGAAGCCGTAGTTGATGATCCCGCCGTCCACACTGCTGGACGGCAGCTGACGGGCGTTCTGGCTCATCGTGTGGACGATGCCGTTGCCGTAGGTGAACTGACTGATCCCGCCGTTGGGGTAATAGCTCACCCCGGAGGCATAGACCTTGCCTGCCGTGCTCGCCACCGAGGTCGCCTGACCCAACGCGTTCGGGCTGTAGCTCACCGTCAGGTTGTTCGGATACTGCTGGGTGCTCAGGTTGCCGTTCTGGTCGTAGCCATAGCCGATGCCCATGGTGTAACCCGGCTGGCTCGTGCTCTCGCCCGCCAGAAGACGACGATGGTTGTAGGTATAGACCTGACCAACCGAGCCCTGGCCCGGGCCATCGTTGTCCACGATCGAACTGGCCACCAGACCATCCGGGGTGTACGTCCAGCTCTGGTTGCCCTTGCCATCCGGGAAGGCCAGGAACGTGACGCGGTTGCGGGCGTCGTAGCTCCGGTCCGCGCGGCGACCCGCACTGTAGGCTTCGGTGGTGTTGCAACTCGTCGTACTCGGATAGGCGCCACCGGCCGCCGACCATGCCAGGTTGCCCGCGGCGTCATAGCCCATCACCGTCGATCCGACTTCCGGCTCGATCGTCTTGCACAGCTCCATGCTGGCGTTGTAGACATAGCTGCGGGTCACGCTGATCGCCGAGTTCCCATGGTCGGACTGCGTGATCGACATCGGCATGCCGAAGTAGTTGCGAGTGATGGCGACGTCCTTGTTCTCCGGCTGCGCGCTCCATGCCAGCTGGTCGTAGCTCGGCTGGTCGTAGACCTGGTAGCCGGTCGTCGTCGGATACAGACGCGGGTTGGTGGTCCGGATCTGGAAGCCGGGCAGGTACTCGGTCGTCGTCGTCAGGTCCCCCAGCTCCGAGTTCTGCTTGACCTGCGTCACCCGGTCCAGCGCGTCGTAGGTGGTGGTAATGCCCGCTAGGGCATCGGTGAAATTCTTCCACCCCGAGACATAAGGGTTGATGGGGTAACTCTGAAAGACCAGATGTCCGTCGCTGTCGTAGCGCTTTGCCAACCAGTGCAATGTCGCACTCGACGCGCCGATGTCCTCTTCCTGTTCCGCCACGGGGCGCCACAGACCATCGAAGTAGACGATCTTCTTGCGGTTGCCTGTCTGCGTGACCTGTTCCCAATGTCCGGCCGGCAAGCCATAGGCCGCCGATGAAGACGGCGCGAAGGTAATCGTCGTCGTGTTGTAGGTGAGATTGGTCTCGTTCGGATAGGCGATCCCGGAGACCCGCCCCATGGCGTCGTAGCCATAGCCGGTCACGTATCCGTTCTCGTCGGTCACCGAACGGATCCAGCCGTTGTCGTCCACGGTCGCCGACACCCCCGTGCCATCGGCGAACTGGATGTTCTTCGGGATCCCCCGGTACCAGTTGCTGAAGGTCGTCGTGTTGTTGTTGCCGTCCTTGCTCGTCTGCAACGTGCCGTCGGCGTAATACGTCATCGTCGACTTCAGCTTCTCGAAGGCATAGGTCTGCAGGACCAAAGCCGTATTGGCGTCGTACTCGTTGCGGACATCCACCAGACCGCTCTCGACGTTGTAATGCCGCTTGGTCTGGCCCAGCACCCAGTGCGTGGTGTCGTCGTAGTAGTCGGTCACATCATTGCGGCTGTAACCCAACGAACTCCACTTGTGCACGCTCACGGGGCGCGCATAGGTGTCGTAACTGTTCACCGCACTGCTGAATGTCACCCCATCTTGCGTGGTCGTCGTGGACAGGGCAGGCGTCCAGCGGTCGGTTATTGCCTCGTTGCTACGAGGCGTATAGTCGCCGCCGATTATGGCAGGCCAGGGATACGGGCTGGACGTACTCGTCCAAGGAAACGTCGCGTATGTGTAGTCAGTCGCATACATTGGCGCTCCCGCGCCCGATGCATACGTTTCCTGGCGCAGCAGCAGGTTCTCGGTCTCCCCGTATTTGTTGCTGAAGATGCTGCGGTGCCTGGTTCCGTCCGGGTCGGTCACGTCCGTCCATACTGACGAAGTGCACCCGCTGCTGCAATCAGAATCCCAACTCGAATATCCCGGGGAATAACTGTAGTTCCATGTTGCGGCCGCGATGCCTGGACCGCTTACGGTTTTACTGAGCAGGGCGTATGTCCAGCTGTCCTTCGGAATATATGCAAACAGCACCAATGGATCGCCACCGATGAGCAATGGCTCGCAGTCCTTCGGAACATAGGAGCGTCCGATATGCAATGTTCCGACCGTATAGGATGCAGTCGCACCGGAGGGCGAGCTCACCGTTCCGACGGTTTGTGTTCCGCTGACGCCATCATCCGGCGCCGTGATCGTGCAATTGCCCGTGTGATTGTTGATCCGCGAAAGGCTGTATAGCGCGCTGAGGCTGTATTGCCAGGATGAGCCATCCGGCAAGGTCACTGACGTCAGCGATCCCGACGTCACTCCGTATTGCCAGGTCCTGGCAGTACCGCCGGAACCGACCGTGACGGTCGCTCCGCTTGCCGTAAACGCGATGCCGACATGCCGACCATCGCTGGCATCGATGTTGATGCCGTCTGTCACGTATTGGTAGGTCACCCAATTGCCGAATCGATCCTCGATTCGAGTGACCAGCATGCTGGCATAGGAACGATTGATGCCCGGCTGTCCGCTTGCGCCAACGCGGTCGCCAGCGACATACACCAGGCGATCCAGCCAGTATTTGGTTCCATCGGGTGCCGTCGCCAGAAATGCCTCGCCCGGCTGTCCGTTGCTCGTGGTTGGCAGGCAACCGATCAACCAATTGTCGGACGTGACGGCACTATGCGCTGGGGATCCCTGGATCGTGAACGCGGGCGCCAAGACGTTGCGCGACTGGCCGGAGGCATCGACCAGCTGATATCCCCCCCACCACTTGTCGGGCTCGGCGTCATAACCATTCGTGCCGAATGCAATGATCCCGGGGTCGGTAAAATTCGTGCAGCGGGCATTTTTATTCGTGGCATTGACCTGCCACCCAATCGATCCGCCACTAGAAATACTCGAATTGGTATTGACCAGCGTTTTCAAACGCGGCAATTCCAGTTCCCAGTCACCGAATCTGTAACCGGAAGTCTCCGGGCGGGCGGCGATGCGCCCAACGATATCCATCGTTCTGGTGACCCGGATCGTTGGACCGATACCGGGCAGTTCAATATCCGTGTTGCGGAAAACGAGGCCGCCATTGCGCAGACTGACCTGATCTCCGAAAGAGGAGAAAGGTGTCACCGTTTGTGCGGGCGTCAAATACCGGGAATATTCTTCTTCAGGCGAGGCGGTTTGCGCAGAGGTCGACGAAACTGCCGCAAGAAGTGCACAGCAGGCGAGCGCCTTGACCCAGGCGCTCTGCAATACATTCGAAACCATCCCCGTTCCCCTCGGGCAAATCGTTGCCCTTCAAAGTTGAATTGAATTACGACCACTGTCAAAGTTTCAAGCCTAAATGCTTCAGCGTGCCTTCTGCTTCGCAGCCCGCATCGGCTCCAGCCCCCTGAACTTCATCCCATATTCGTCGGTGAGCTTGCGCGCTTCCATCGGATCGCGGATCAGCGTCGGCGTCAGCAGGACGATGACCTCGCTGCGTTCGGCCAACTGGTGCTTGGTGCCGAACAATCCGCCAATCACCGGGATGCGACTGAGACCGGGAATGCCGCTCGATCCGTGCGTCATGCCGTCGCTGATCAAGCCGGCCAGCATCACCGTGTCGCCGCTTTGCACGGCAGCTTCGGTGCGCAGGCGGCGGGTATCGATGCGTACATTGCCATTGCGATCGGCGGTGCTGCCCGGACTGCTGACTTCCTGCACCAGGTCAAGGAAGACCATGCCATCGCGCGTGACGCGCGGGCGCACCTTGAGGATGGTGCCGGTATCCATGTACTGTACTTGCGAGTAGGTGGTGGTGCCGGTGCCCGTGCCCGGATTCACCGTTACGGAAGAAATCGGAATGCGACTGCCGACATTGAGCGTGGCCTCGGTGTTGTTGCGCACGATCACCGATGGCGTCTGCAGCAAGTGGACGTCGGTCACCTGATCGAGTGCGGAAATCACCGCGGCGGAGTTGCCGCCGATGAGATTCACCAGCAACCCGGTGTTGGTGTCCACGCCATTGCCATCACCCGTGCTGGAGCCGCCGCCGACCGCGAGGTGGCTGCGCGCATTCGCGGCAGCCTGGTAGATCGAAGGAATCATGTTGCCGAAATACCAATTGACGCCGTACTTCAAATCGCCGGTGAGCTTGACCTCGACCACTTGCGCCTCGATGTGGACCTGCAGCGGCATGACGTCGAGCTTCTCGATCACTTCGCGGATCGATTTCCATGCCGCTGGACTGGCGCGCACCAGGATCGCGTTGTTCTCGTCGACCGCGGACACGCCGACTTCGTCACGACCGATCTTGAAGTTGGCGGAGGTCACGCCGCTGTTGCGCTGGGGCAACGACATCTGCCCAATCGGCGCGCCGCCACTGCCGGTGGTCGCACCGCCGTTGGAGCCGGTGATCGGTGCGTTGCTGGTGCTGGAATTCATGTCGCCGTCGCCGATCTCGGTCGACTGCAGGCCGGGCATCATGCTGGGCGATTGCGCCTGCCCGTTCTGATTGCTGTTGCCGCCGAACACTTCGGAAAGGCGTTGCGCCAGGTCGCGCGCGCTGATGTAACGCAGCTCCTGGGTATACAGACGGCTTCCGCCACCGCCGCCGCCATCGAGGCGATCGATCCACTGCTGGATGCGGTCGAGATAGTTCGGTTGCGCGGCGATCACCATCACCGCGTTGGCGGAATCCAGCGGCATGAAGCGGAACATGCCCGCACCGGGACTTTTGCTCTGCTCGCCGAACACGCGCTCGAGATCGGCCACCACCTTCGATGCATTGCCGCTCTGTAGTGGATACACGCCAACCGACATGCTGGCCATCCAGTCGACGTCGAAGGTCTGGATGGTGCGTTCGTAGTTGGCGAGTTCGGACGATGTCCCCGCGAGCGTGATGATGTTGCGCGCGCTATCGACACCGACGATCGCATTCGGGCGCGCATAGGGCTCGAGGATCTTCTTCATTTCTCCTGCGGAGACGTAGCGCAAGCGTTCCGGTCGTACCTGGTAGCCCGCGGTGGAACCACCACCGCCACGCGGCGACACCATGCCGCTGTTGAGCGCCTGGTCGGCCGGCACGATGTTGTAGCGACCGCCGCTGTAGATCATCCGCGCGTTGTTCCAGCCGAGCACGGTGTCCAGCAGTTGCAATGCTTCCGCGTGCGTGACCGGCTTGGGCGTGTTGAGCGTGACGGTGCCCTGCACCGCGGGCGAAATCGCGTACTTCTGTCCGAGCATGTCGCCGAGGATCACCGCGATCACGCTCTGGAGCGGTTCCCCCTGGAAATTGAAACTGGTCGAGCCACGCTGGCGCGCGACCGGCGCGGTGCTGCCGCTGACAGGCGCGGCATCGCGCAACGGCGGTTGGCTGCCGCGACGGATTTCCGGTTGCGGACCGGACAGGTCCTGGCCATCGCTCGCCAGATCCTTGTTGGTCGTGCCGGCGGTCGCTGCGCCGACGCGGCTGAGATCGGCATCGCGACGCACTTCCGGAACCGGATTTGCGGCGCACGCAGCCAGCAGGCAGGTGAGCGTGGAGAGAAACAATACGCGGGTGTTCATGTCGTTCGGTATCCCGTCAATGCCTGGCGGAAGAAGAGGGTTGTTGCTGCGCTTTCCTCGCAGCTTCGATGCGCTGGCGCACCGCTTCGATTTGTTGCAACTGGGCGGGCGTTCCCTGCGCGGTAATCGGCGGCGCCGGAGGCGGATTCGCCTCTGCGGCAGGTTGTGCCGGATTCCTTGCGGCAGGTGGCACCGATCCCGCCATCGGGGGCGCCGCTGCGGGAGGATCTGCAGCAGGCGTCTGCGGCAGCGGCATGCCATCCGGTCGCGGCACTTCCAGCTTGAGGATCTTTTCGTCGCTGCCGGACTGGAAACGCGCCGTCTTTGCCGTGAGCTCGACCAGTCGCCAGCCGGATGCGCCCGGGACTTCCTGGCCCAATCGCACGCGCACCGGCTGCTGCTGTCCCGCTTTCTGCAGCGATGCCGCATTCAATGCAGCCGAACGCACGATGCCGGTCAGCGTGCCATCGAAACTGTTGGCCACGGCGCCATTGGCATCGCCCTGGCCACCCAGATCGGCGGTGTGCGGCTTGCGATCGCGGAAGAACAGCGGTCGCGCCCAGGCGGGATCGGCATCGTTGATCGCTGCCGCCGACTGCGCGATACCCGCGGGATATGTCGGGAATGTCGTCGAAGCGGATGTCGCTGTCGCCGCCGGCACCGCGCTCGGTCCCAGCAATGTCCAGCCCAGCAACCCCAGGCTGACCATGGCCAGGCCCAACAGGACGCGCGTGACGATGGGCGCCGAAGTGAACCGCATCATGGCGCTCCCGCCGCGGGCGCGCTCTGACGCTGGAATCCGTACACCGTCATGTTGATGTCGAGCGCGCCCTGCCCCGGGCTCGCGCCACTCATTGGCAGATCGGCCGGCGCGGCGATGTTGAGCATGTCGACGAACATCGCCGGGCGCGCGGATTCGATGGCCTGGCTCAATCGCAACCATTCGCTGTTGCCGCAATGCAGGCGCACGTTCACCGCGACGCGCTGCGCATCGGCACTCTCTCCCGGCGCGATCGGCGTCTGGCTGTCGATGCGGCAACGCTTGCCATCCCCGCCGATCGTGTTCATCGCATCCTGCAGGCGCTGCATCATCCCGGCGATGGCCTGGTCTCGCGTTGGCTCCGGCAACAACAGCGGCTCGCGACTCGCGGCCTGGTCGGCGGCCTGCAACGCGGCGTCCAACCCCTGGCGCGAATGGAGCACGGTTTCCACCCGGTCGCGACGTTCCAGCAGTTGCGAAAGCCGCGCATGCTGCAACGACCATGGCCGCCACCAGCATGCATACACCAGCGCGATGACCAGGAGAACGACGATCACCGCGAGCACGCTGGCGACGATGCGTTGACGCCTTTGTGCAGGCGTCAGCCAATCGTTCGGGAATGCATTCATCGCGCCCCCTTCGGCTTCAGGCGCATGGCGACGCTGAACCGCTCGCGGCCATAGCTGGCGCCACTCATGCCGCCGCCCGACAACGATGGCGTCTCCCACAACGGATTCGCCTGCAGGTACGACAATGCCGTCGCCGCGGATGCGCCCTGACCCGACAACTGCAACTGGCCGTCCTGCAGGCTCATGCGTTCCACATAGACGCTCGCCGGCAAGCGCTCGGCCAACGCATTGGCGATCGCGCCCAGATCGGCATGGCGCGACTGCTCGGTTTGCACTTTCTTCGCACCGCCCACCAGATCGTCGAGACGCTGGCGCTGCAAGGTGATTGCGCGCGCACGGTCCGTTTGCTGCTTCAGGCTGGCGTCGAGATTGTCGGCGCGCACGCGGGCGTTGACCACGCTGCGCCACATCGTCAGCGACAATGCGATCGCGACCACCGCCAGCAACGCAAGATTGATCCAGCGCCAAGGCCGATGCAGGGGCGCGCGCTGTTCCAGCAGGTTCACACCGAGCGGCCGGCCCTCGGCATCGGCGACGTCGACGTCGACGCCATGCAATGCCACGCCAAGATCCTGCCCGACGCGCTCAACCAATGGGTCAAGGCGTGTTTTCGGCACCGCCAGCAATTCCGCCGTGATGCGCTTGCCGGCGACGTCCAGGTCGGTCACGCGCGCATCGTAGGCCACGTCGTTTTCGGAATACGGCGTCTGCCGATCAATGTCGTAGCGCGCCGTCTGCCGCAGGTGATCGATCGCCGCCAACGGCAATTGCAACGTCGCACGCACGGCATTGCCGCCATCCAGCAACAGCCAGCACGGCAGGTCGGGATGGCGTGACAACAACTCGCGCAATGCCACGACAGAGGTCGCCGGCGTACCAGTGCCGACCCAGCCCGTCCATCCCTCGGCGTTCACTCGCAGCCACACCCGCGGCTGTGGCGGACACCAGCGCGCGCGCGCAGCCGGCTTGAGCCACAACATCAGCCCGTTCATCCACCAATCGAGGAACCCCGCGCCCGGCGCCATGGGTCGCCGCAGCCATCGGGTCGGATTCACTGCTGCCAACGTCCGTGCTCCCATGCCAACCATCTGATTTCGATTCCGCCATCGTAACGCGGCGTCCCCTGAAGCACGACATTCACTCGCCCCGGCGGATGATCCGGACGCGAAGCCACCACATCGATGTTGTACAGACCGCTGCCATTGGCATTGCCCACCGGCATGCCCGCAGCCTTCCCCGCTGCCACCAGTGCCGTGCGCATCCGGGCATCGGCCAGCGTGATGTCCGGCAGCGACCGACCACTGTAGACCGTCAATTCAGGAGCCAGGGACGCCAGCGTCTCCGGCGAAACGCCAGGCAATTGCGACAACGAGGCGACATTGAACAGTCGGGTCGGCACGTCGTTGTTGCCCGCACCTTCCTGCCTGGACAGGCGCGCCGCACGCATCGCACCCAGCCCATTGATGATCGCGGAAATCTGGTCGGGCGGAATGTCCTGCAATTGCATCAATGCGCGCAGCACGTCGGGATCGCCGGCGTTGAGGTCGAACTTGCCCCACTCGTCGCGGATGGTGATGGTCAGTGCGTGGCCATCGTAATTCCACTGGCGCGACTGCCCGTCAGGCAGCCAGCGCTGTTCGCCCAAGCGCGCATCCATGCGGGCGACGGCATAGTTGATGCCGGCGCGCGCCGCCGTTTCGGCTTCGACGCGATCCCCCATGGTGGACGATTGCAGATGCCGGTTCGATGCCGTCATCGCCAGCATCGCGATCGCCGCGACCATCAATGCGATCAGCCACAACACCAGTGGCAACGCGAATCCATCGCTGGCGGGTTTCATCCTCATTACGCGCCACTTCCCGCCAATGGCAGATAGACGCGGATCGGCGGCCACTCCGGGCCCGCCGCCGGCGTCACCGCGACTTCGATCCATTCCGGCAACACTCCCGTCGTTGCCCAACGGGAATTCCAGTCGGTGATTTTTCCGTCCGTGCCATGTCCGCGATAACGGAAGCGCACCTGCTTCAGTCCATCCGCCACGGTGGTCTGTGGTCCCGGTTCGCAATCGGCGGATTCGTTGCGATCGCGCAGTCCGCCGGCACGCAGGCAGATCGCCACGCCATCGCGTGCCCGCACCACCTGCAGGGTCTGGCGGAATGTTCCCCCGGCGCCGACATAGGCGCGCACGTTGCCGACGAAGGCCATTTTTTCTGCGCTGCCGATGAACAGCACTTCGCTGCCGTCTCCGGCGAGGAAGGGTGTCGGCGTGATCGCCGCGAGGCGTTCGCGAATGGCCGTCGATGCCGCATCGCGCACCTCGGCCTGGCGGACCTGGCGATCGCTGCGTTCGCGCCCCGCCCACAATCCGCGCAACGCCGATCCCGTCAGGGTGATTGCCAGCGCCAGCAAGACGGTGGCGAGCAGCAATTCCAGCAAGGTGAAACCACGCTGTGCATGTGGGGGCGGACGCATCGTCATGGCGTCGTCGATCCCGGCGGCTTTGGCGATGGCTGGCGCAGGGTCCGGGTGGCGAACGATCGCTCGTTCTCGCCATCCATCCAGCTCACGCGCATCCGCACTTCCAGCAGGCCGCTGCCGTTGCGCGATGCCACCACGCCCGCCGGATCGATCCACGGTTCGACTTCGCGTCGCCAGTGAAAGGCATGGTCGGGCGTCTCGCCCGTCTGCACGCCCACCGCCAGCGGTTGCGTCAGCGCTTCGTCGGACAGACTCTGCGCCCACAGCACCGCGCGTGCATTCGCGTCCGACCACGCCGTCTGGCGATAGGCACGGCTCGCGATCGAAAGACACATCGTCAACGCCAGCGCCATCAACGCGAACGACACGATCAGTTCGATCAACGTGAAGCCGCGCTGTCGCGTCATGGCGTGGCGTCCCGCTGCAACACGACTTCCCCGGTGATCCAGTTGACGTCGCTGCGCCAACGCTGGCCGTTGCGAGAAAGAGTGACGCGACCACCGGTGGATGCGCCATCGGGGAAGAACACGATCGTCCCCTCTTGCGTGTTCGACGACAATTCGCGCGCGCTCGTCATCGTGACCTCGAGATCGGGATCGATCGGATGCGCAGGTCGCCCGGCGACCAACCAGCGATGCTGCCCCGGCTCCAGCACGAAACGCTGCGGCACCTGGCTGCGCATCGCTTCGGTGCGCGCCTGGCGCAGCCCCATCGCGATCTGCTGCGCGGCGTCGCGCAGGCGCTGGCCACCGCTGTTGCGCGAGATGGTCGATGCCACCAGCGCAGACGCGATCGCCACCAGCGCCATCACCAGCATGATCTCGATCAGGGTAAAGCCTTGCTGCGCGCGCGACATGTCTTCAATCGCGCATCATTCCGATGACAGGTCGGCATCGACACTGGTGCCGCCGGGCGCACCGTCGCGGCCGAGGCTGGTCAACGTGAACGGCTTGCCATTCTGTCCGGGCACCTGGTACTGCAGGTCATGTCCCCACGGATCCTTGAGATCGGACGCCTTGGCGTACGGCCCGAGCCAACCCGTCGCGCCACTCGAGGGCGCCGTCACCAGTTCGTCGAGCTTGGCCGGGATATGGCCGGTATCCGCCTTGAACTGTTCGACCTTGTCCGCGGTGGTCTGCAATTGCGCCTTGGCCAGATTGACCTTGGCGCGATCGCTGCCGCCGAGGATGCGCGACGCCGCGAACGCCACGATCGCGCCGATCAGCATCACCACCAGGATGATTTCGATGAGGGTGAAGCCGCCCTGCTGGCGGGCGAGCGCAGACATGGCGGGACGATGGCGGACATTGTTGGGCATGGCATTCATCCGATGACGGAGGTGAGGTCGTAGAGGGGAACGAGGATCGACATGACGACGGCGCCGATCAGCGCGAACATCAGCACGGTGACGGCTGGCACCAGTGCGGCAAGCACGCGATCGAGGCGGGTGCGGATATCGGCGGCCAGCGTGTCCGATGCCTTCAGCAGCATGCGGTCGAGTTCGCCGGCTTCCTCGCCGATGCGCGCCATCTGCAACGGCAGGCGCGGGAAATACGGTTCCGACGACCACGCATCGGAAAAGCGCGTGCCGCTGCGCACGAGATCGTCGACGCGCGCGGCCGAATCGAGGAACTGGCCATTCGACAGGACGGCGCGTGAAATCCGCAATCCCTGCACCAGATGGACGCCGCTCGCCAACAAGGTGGCCAGCGTGCGCAGGTAGCGTTCCGCTTCCATCTTCGCCAACAGCGGACCGATCCAGCGCGTCGACAGCAGCCGCTGTTCGACCAGGCGCTTCGACGCCGGCTGCTTCAGCCAGAAATTGAAGACGAGCAGCGCCGCGAACACGATCCCCGCGATCACCATCCACCAGCGGCGCACCGCCATGCCGAGGCCAAGTACGATCTTCGAGAACCACGGCAGTTCGGCGTGCAGGTTGGCGTACATGTCGGCGAACTGCGGCACCACGTAGGCGAGCAGGAATGCCATCGACAGCAGGACCGTCGCCAGCAGGATCACCGGATAGACCAGCGCGTTGATCACATTGCGGCGGAATTCCGACGATCGCGCCAGGTGCTCGGCGAGTCGCGCCAACACCTGGGGCAACACGCCACCGGCTTCGCCAGCGCGCACCATCGCGCAATACATCGACGAGAACATCTGCGGATGCCGGCCCAGCGCATCGCTGAGCGCCGAACCGCCACGCACCTGGTCGCGCACTTCGCCGACTGCCGCCGTGAGCGCGGGATTGCCACCGGCGTCATGGAGGATGCCGAGCGCGCGATCCAGCGGCTGCCCCGCCGACAACAATGTCGACAGTTGTTCGGTGAACGCCACCAGCTCCGGCAAACGCACGCGATTGCGCGCTTTCCGCCAGTTCCAGCCGATGCCGTGCACGCTGCCATCGCCGCTCGGCGCGATCTCCATCGGCACCCAGCCCTTGGCCTGCAGCGCTTCCACCACTTGCGCCTGCGCCGCAGCCTCGAGGGTTCCCGATTGCAACTTGCCCGATCCGTCCAGCGCACGAAAATCGAATTGCATCAGTCGCGATCCGCCTGCGTCACGCGCATCACTTCCTCGAGCGTGGTCAGTCCCGCCAGCGCCTTGCGGATGCCGTCCTCGGCCATGCTGGCGCTGCCTTCCTCGCGGGCGATGCGTTCGAGCGCGCCGGTCGCGGCGTCGTCCATCACCGCGCGACCCAGCGCATCGCTCATCTTCACCAGTTCGGCGATGGCGACGCGTCCGCGATACCCGGTCGGCGTCAGCGCCGACGGCATCGGGCGATGCAGCACGATGTCGCCCTGCGGCTGGTAACGGCGCAGGTTGAAGCGTTCGATCTCGGCTTCGCTGGCCAGATACGGTTGCGCGTGCGTCGGCTCGATCCGGCGCACCAGTCGTTGCGCCAGCAAGGCATTGACGGTCGACGCGACGAGATAATTCTCGATGCCCATGTCGCGCAAGCGCGTCAGGCCACCGGCCGCGGAATTGGTGTGCAGTGTCGACAGCACGAGGTGGCCGGTCAGCGCCGACTGGATCGCGGTGCGCGCCGTCTCGATGTCGCGCATTTCGCCGACCAGGATGATGTCGGGATCCTGGCGCACGATGCTGCGCAGCGCATGCGAGAAGTCGAGGCCGATCTGCGGCTTCACCTGGATCTGGTTGACGCCTTCCATCCGGTATTCGACCGGATCCTCGACGGTGATGATCTTGACGTGCGGCGTGTTGAGCTGGCTCAACGCCGCATACAGCGTCGTGGTCTTGCCCGAACCGGTCGGCCCGGTCACCAGCACGATGCCATGCGGCTGGCGCAACACCTCTTCGAACTGCGCGCGCAGATGATCGGAGAAGCCCATCTGCGCGAGATCGAACTGCACCGCCTCGCGATCGAGCAGGCGCAACACCAGCGATTCGCCGTGCGCCGTCGGGATCGTGCTTGCGCGCAGATCGAGTTCGCGGCCCTGCACGCGCAACTGGATGCGACCGTCCTGCGGCAGGCGGCGCTCGGCGATGTCGAGCTTGGCGAGAATCTTGAAACGGCTCAGGACGGCGGCGGCCAGCGCATGCGGCGGCGCGTCCATTTCTTCCAGTACGCCATCGATGCGATAGCGCAATTTCAGCTGGCGTTCGAAAGGTTCGAGATGGATGTCGGACGCGCCGAGTTCGGCGGCGCGCTGCAAGATCTGGTTGACGATGCGGATGACCGGCGCTTCCGACGCCATGTCGCGCAGATGCTCGACATCCTCGAGATCACCACCCTCGCCTTCGCCGTCCGCGTCCGCCGCGTCGGGCGACACCTCCGGATACCAGCGATCGAGCAGCGTGGTCACCGCCGACCGCGGCGCCACCTTCACGTTGAGTGTCTGTTCGGTCGCGACCCGCAGCGCATCGAGCGGCGCCTGCAGATGCGCCTGCGCTGCCCATACTTCCAGGCCCTCCGCATCCATTCGTACCGGCACCAGCTGGAACTGGCGCAGGAAGCGCGCGGAGACGGGATGGGTTTCGGGCGCCAGTTCCGGCGCGTTCGCAGGATCGGCCAATGGCAGTTGCAACACGCGCGCAGTCGCGGCGGCCTGGCGCTGTTCGGACAGCAGTCCAAGCTTCTCCAGCATCGACAGCACGCCGACGCCGGGTTCCTGCAATGCTTCCGCGCGGCGCAATTCCTCCGGTCGCAGATCTCCGCTTTCCAGCAGCGCGGACACGATGGCGGTTTCTGCATTCATCACGATAAACAGGTGCCCCGGACATACGAACGGCCTGCAAATGCAGGCCGTCCGATCATGCCACGTCGATCAATTGACGGAAACCGCACTCCACGCCGCAGCGACCGCGTTGTACTGGGTCGAACCGGTGCCGTAGAGGTCACGCGCGGCATTCAGCGTCGCCGTACGCGCCTGCGGATAGGTGGTGCCCGAGGTCATGTACGTGGTCAACGCCTTGTACCAGATCTTCTCAGCCGCATCGCGACCGATGCCGCCGGCTGCCGTGTTGCCATTGCACACCAGCTGCGACGGCGTATAGCTGAAGCCCGAAGGCGACACCGCGCCTTCCGCCAGCAGGTAGTAGAAATGGTTGCCGACGCCGGAGCTGTAGTGCGGATCCAGGCCAGCGACGGACGAGCTGTAGCAATCGACCGACCCGCCATCCCGCGACGGCTTGAACATGTAGCGCAACGCAGTCAGACCGGTCGGGTTGCTGCGATAAAGCTTCTCGCCGATCAGGTAGTCGCCCGGATCGGAAGCGTTGTTGGCGTAGAACTCGACCATCGTGCCCATGATGTCGGAGTTGGCTTCGTTGAGGCCGCCCGCATCCCCGGAGTAGGCAAGCCCTGCCGTCGCCTCGGTCACGCCGTGGCTCATTTCATGACCGGCGACGTCGAGCGCCACCACCGGATACAACGTGCTGTCGCCCTTGCCGTAGGCCATGATCGGACGGCTGGCGCCGTACCAGCCGGCGTTGGCGCCGCCGCTCTGGGTGCAGGACTGGTTGTAGCAGAAGATCACGTTGACCACGCTGGTCACGCCAACGCCATCGTTCTTGATGCCGCTGCGGCCGAAGACGTTCTTGTAGAAGTCCCAGGTCTTGGCGATGCCGTAATAGGCATCGGACGCCGAACTCACCACGCTCGAGGTGCTGTTGTTGCCCCAGATGTTGTCGGCATCGGTCATGATCGCGTTCTGTTCGAGGTAGTACAGGTCGATGTTCTTGCCGCCGCCGTTGCGCGTGTTGCCGTTGCCGCGGGTGGGATCACTCAGCTGGTAGGTACTGCCGGTGTAATTGGTGGTGATGCCGACATTGCCGACGAACAGGGTCTTGCCGGTACCGCTGGCCGCCGCGGTCTGGAACTGGTTCCAGCCGTCCAGGACCTGGCCGCTGCGGGCATCGACGAAATACCGCATGTCGCCGAAGCCATGGTCATTGGTGCCGACCACGTTGATCTCGTAGGCCAGTACCGGGGCCGCGCCGCGCGCATACACCACCAGTCCCTTGCTGGAGACATTCCTGACCGTGCCGTTGAACTTCACGCCAGCCGCCACTTGGGCCGCATCGGCGGAAACCGTCGGCGACAGGCCCGGACGATTCTTCGACAGCAAGGTGTGGCTGGTCTGCTTGAGATTGCCGTCCTTGGAATGCACCACCACGTCACCACCGACCACCGGCAGGCCGTTGTAGAAGCGGTTGAAACGCACGTGCTCGTTGCCGTCGGCGTCGACCACGGCATCCTTCTGGACGAAGGTGTCGCCGCTTGCACGGTTGACCCAGCCCGGATGGGAATCGATCAGGCCCTGGGCGCGGTTGCCGGCGAAGGCGTTCGGCGCTGCCTGGACTGCGGTTGAAGCGAGGATGGTGGCGATGGCGAAACTGATGTGACGCATTTGCATGGTGGAACTCCCTAATTCTGGTTATCGGAGGTGAGGGGAGAGCAATGGATCATCAGAAAGGGGCAGGCACGGTCGCACCATCACAAGGCAAAAGTGATGGACAGCACAAAAGGCGAGCCCCGCGACTTCTATAGCAGACGATTTCGGGGAGACTCAATCCGGCAACCCCCATTCATGAAAGTTTTGTAATTTTCACGCGTCAACCAAAATCGCATCGCCCGACTGAAACCGTTTTACGCATGCCGGATTCACGAATACCCGACGCCTACTTGCTCTTTGGCGCCTCTCGGCCAAGTGGCTCTCGCAAGCCGGCGTTTGTTGTCGTGCAGCGAGGAAATCCGGAAAGCAAGAACGGCCTGCGTGAGCAGGCCGTTCGATTTTGCTGTCGCGTTCTTTCGAATTCAGTTGACGGACGTCGTGTTCCAAGCCGAAGCGACTTCGGGAGTCTTCCGTCAGTGCACGTCGAATTCGCGGATTTGCGCTTCGCCGCCATTCAAGCTCACTTCGGCCTGATAGCGGCCCGGAGCCAGGCCTTTGCTGTCGTGCAGCGAGAAATCAATCACGCCTGTTCCACTGAACGATTCATCTTTATTCTCTTCATGCACCACCTTGTTCCCCGGGCCGACAAAACGGACCGCGAGTTTTCCGGGCACGGTCGCGGCGTTGTCGCTGGTGTTGGTGGTCACTGCCATGTATACCGTGTCGCCCGGCGCGAACGTGCTGTTGGGTTCGCTGATCGTCTGGTCCGGGCCAACCGCGCTGCCGAGATCGACTGCGGAAATCGCCACGGTTGCGGACGTAGATGCGGCTGCGGCTGCGGGCGCCTGGCCCTGTTTCGCCGCGGCAGCGGGCTTCGCTGTTTCCGTGGGCGCTTCCTTCTTGCCGCAAGCCGAAACGGCGAGCACGAGACCAACGGAAACGGACAGGACCAGACAACGACGGACGGTGATTGGATTCATGGATGACAGCCTGTTGGGAGGGAAGGGATTCAGCGTTGCAGGTCGAAGACGGCTTGCACGCGTTCGCGATATTCGATTTGCGGTTGAAGATAGCGTGCTGGAGCAGTTTTGGACCTCGTCACCGTGACAGTTCCAAGCTCGCCTCTGCCCAGGTAACGCTCACCAGTGCTCGATCCCACACTATCGATACTGTAGATCCTGCCGGCGTGCGCAGAAAATCCGCGCGCGAGGTCTTCGGCTTTGCGTTGTGCATCCTGGGCTGCAAGGGCGCGGGCCTGTGCCATCAATTCCGTTTTCCGTGAGGATTCGAAAGTGGGGTTCCCGAACCCGTTGATGCCTGCTGTCAGTGCTGCATCCAGGACTGCGTTGAAGCGATCGAGCGCGCGCAGCTTTACTTCGATCGATCGTTCCGCAGTGTAACCATTGGATACGCGCCGACCACTATCGGCGCGTTCGGTGTCTTCCGAGAGATCGAGTCCAGATGCGGTGATGTCGGCATTTTCCACGCCTTGTTTCGCGAGTGCTTCCAGGAAACGGTTCACGGCTTGATCTGCTTCCTGCTTCGCATTGGCCGCAATCGGATTTCTCTTGGTGACACTGACATGGAGCGTCACCATATCCGGCGCCACCGAAACCTTGCCCTCGCCGCTCGTCACCACGTGCGGTCCGTCCGGCAATGGCGTGCCGGCATTCGCCACGCCTGCCACTGCCAGCAGCCCGGCCATCAACATCACACGCATTGCGCGCTCCCCAATCATGATTGGAATGATCGGGTCGATGCTACCTCAACGATTGACCAGCGCCATCCCGGTTGCGTTGTAACGCTGTCCGGCGACGGCCGCCGGTGTGAAGATGGCGTCCAGGCGTTCGAGATCGCTCGCCGTGAGTGCGACGTCCAACGCGCCGATGTTCTCGTCCAGGTACTTGCTGCGGCGGGTGCCCGGAATCGGCACGATGTGTTCGCCCTGCGCCAGCACCCAGGCGATCGCCAGCTGCGATGGCGTGCAGCCCTTGTCGCTCGCGATGACCTTCACTTCGTCGGCCAGCGCCAGGTTGCGATCGAGATTGTCGCCCTGCAGTCGCGGCATCTGGCGACGGAAATCATCGGCGGCGAGATCGTCGAGCTTGCGGATCGCACCCGTAAGGAAGCCGCGGCCCAACGGACTGTATGGAACAAAACCGATTCCCAGTTCGGCGCAGGCCGCCAACGTGCCGTCGCGTTCCGGATCGCGCGACCACAGCGAGTATTCGCTCTGCAGCGCGGTGATCGGATGGACGCGATGCGCGCGTCGCAAGGTGTCGGCGGAAGCCTCCGACAATCCGAGGTAACGCACCTTGCCCTGCTGCACCAGTTCGGCCATCGCGCCGATCGTGTCCTCGACCGGAACGTCGGGATCCATGCGGTGCTGGTAGTAGAGATCGATGTGGTCGGTGCCGAGTCGCTTGAGGCTGCCTTCGACGCTGGCGCGCACATTCTCGGGACGACCGTCGATCGCGCGATCCAGCGGTCGCTCCGGGTCGTAGTGGATGCCGAACTTGGTGGCCACGAACACGCGATCGCGCCTGCCCTTCAACGCCCGGCCCAGCAACAGTTCGTTGGTGTGCGGGCCGTACATTTCGGCGGTGTCCCAGAAGGTGACGCCGCGACCAATCGCATGGTCGAGCGTGGCCAGGGCTTCGCCTTCGTCGCTGGCGCCATAGAAGGCGCTCATGCCCATGCAGCCGAGGCCGATGGCGGAAACGGAAGGCCCGTTCGGGCCAAGGGTGCGGGTCTTCATTGGAATACCTCGATTCGGGAAAGTGGCTCCAGTCTCCGCCCCGGGATAGGAAAGAAAAACGGCGTTAGACTTCCTGACGAATGAAGCAGAACTTCACAATACGTCCGGAAACGCTCTCGGCACTGCCCGCCTTCGTGCGCGTCGCACGCTTGGGCAGCTTCCGCATGGCCGCCGACCAGCTCGGCGTCAGCGCATCTGCGGTTTCGCAAACCCTGCGCGGTCTCGAATCACGGCTGGGCGTGCGCCTGCTCAATCGCACCACACGCCGCGTCGGCCTGACCGAAGCGGGCGAGCGCCTGCTGCAACAGGTCGCCCCGGCGATCGATACGCTGAACACGGCGCTGGAAGAAACGGAATCGGCACGCGATCGTCCTTCGGGCCTGTTGCGCATCAACATGCCGCGCGCGGTATGGGCGCTGATCGCCGGGCGACTTCCGCAATTCCTCGCGCGCTATCCCGACGTGCAGGTCGAACTCTTTGCCGATGACGGCCTCAGCGACATGGTCGCCGGCGGCTTCGATGCTGGCATCCGTCTCGGCGAATGCCTGGGCAAGGACATGATCGCGTTGCCGATCACGCCGCCACTGAAAATGGTGGTCGCCGGTTCACCCGACTATTTCCGCCAGCACCCCACGCCACGGGTTCCCGAAGATCTCGCCAACCACGTCTGCCTGCACTTCCGCTATGCCAGCAGCGGCAAGCTGGTGGAATGGGAATTCCAGCGCGACGGGCATGTCTTCGAAGTGGCCGTCGGTTCGCGCCTGATCGTCAACGATGGCGGCACCGCGCGCGATGCCGCATTGCGCGGCATGGGACTGGCGCAGCTGTTCGATTTCGCGATCGGCGAAGACGAGGTGGCAGGACGCTTGGTGCGCGTGCTCGAATCGTATTACCAGCCGTTCCCCGGGTTCTACATCTATTACTCGACGCGCCGCCAGCTGCCGCCGAAACTGCGCGCCTTCGTCGATTTCCTGCGCGAACCGATGCTGTCCTGAGCCGGCCCGGCATCAGCCGAGATGGTGCTGGCTCAGGTATTCCATGCTCTGCATTTCGATCAGGCGCGAGGTGGTGCGCTCGAACATCGCCGCCAGGCGCGTGCCGCGATAGAGATAGACCGATACCGCGTCGGCGGTACAGACCAGCTTGACGCGGCGATCGTAGAACTCGTCGATGGCGTTGATGAAGCGGCGCGCGGCATCGTCGTTGCCGCCATCGAACACCGGGATGCCGCCGATCAGCACGGCATGGAATTCCTGGGCGATCTCGATGTAGTCGCTGGTGCCGCGCGGGCCATCGCATAGCGCGGCGAAATCGAACCACACCAGGCCCTTGCTGCGCGCGCGCACCGGAATGCGCCGTCCCTCGATGGTGAGGCCGGCATCGCGGTGGGCGTCGTCGCCACCGAGTTCGTGCCAGCGCTGTTCCAGCCATGCATCCGATTGCGCGTCCAGCGGCGCGCGATACACCGGCGAACGCGTCAGCGCGCGCAGGCGGTAATCGGTTTCGCTGGGAATCTCCAGCACGTGGCAATGCTGTTCCAGCAGGTCGATCGCAGGCAGGAAGCTCGCGCGCTGCAGGCCATCGCGATAGAGGTTGACCGGCGCGGTGTTCGATGTCGTCACCAGCGTCACGCCACCGTCGAACAGGCCACGCAACAGGCGCGACAGCAACATCGCATCGCCGATGTCGGTGACGACGAATTCGTCGAGCACGAGCACCTGCAGGGTCTCGCGCCACTCGCGCGCGACGGTCGCGAGCGGATCGGCTTCGCCGGCGTGCGCGCGCAGGCGCGCGTGCAGTTCGCGCATGAAGCGATGGAAATGCGTGCGCTGCTTGCGTGCGATCGGCAGTCCGTCGTAGAAGAGATCGACCAGGAGCGTCTTGCCGCGGCCGACGCCACCCCACAGGTAGAGGCCAGCCACTTCCCGCGGCGTGCTTTCGCCACCGAAAAGGCGCGAGAACAGGCCCGATGCCCGCGCTGGCTCCGCTACCAGTTTGCGATGGATGCGATCGAGTTCGACCAGCACCGCGCGCTGGGCGGGATCGTCCTGCCAGTCGCCGCGCGCCACCCCTTCGGCGTAACGCTGGCTGGGCAATGGTGCGGCTTCCGCGCTCATGCCACCGGCGGCAGCAAGGGCCGCGCCCACTGCTGGATCACCTGGCGCAGGTCGATCAGCTTGCGATGGAAGAAGTGCGAGGTCTCGGGCATGCGCACCAGCGTCGGCGGTTGCGGCAACGCATCGATCCAGTCGAATACGGCCTTGGGCTCGACGATCTCGTCGGCCTCGCCCATCACCACCAGCCACGGCACTTGCGGCAGATCGATGTGGCTGAAATCCCAGCCGCGACCGGCCACCGGCGGCGCGATCGAGATCACCGCGTCGGCGTGCAATTCCACCGCGTTCTTCAGCGAGACGAAGGACCCGAAACTGAAACCGGCCAACCACAGCCGGGCATCGGGATGCGCGGCGCGCAGCCACGCCGCGACGGCGCGCAGGTCATCGCTTTCGCCGACGCCGTGGTCGAATTCGCCGGCACTGTTGCCGGTGCCACGGAAATTGAAGCGCAGCGTGGTGATGCCGAGTTCGCGCAATGCGCGCGCGGTTGTCATCACCACCTTGTTGTCCATGGTGCCGCCATCGGTCGGCAGCGGATGGCAGACGATCGCGATCACCGCCTGGCGGTCCACGCCGGCATCGGGAAATTCGAGCTTCGCTTCCAGCACGCCAACCGGACCCGGCAGCTGCAGGGCGGTATCGGAAGTCGGGAAATCGGGAAGCGACATCAACACATCATCCTGCCAAAGCGCGAACGCCGCCCGAAGGCGGCGTTCCGTGTTCATCGATCCGGCTTACTTGCCGGTGGCCTGCGCCACCATCCAGTCCACCGTCGCCTTGACCTGGTCTTCGGTCAGCGCCGGGTTGCCGCCCTTCGCCGGCATCACGCCGGAATTGCCGGTGAAGCCTTCGGTCGCATGCTTGTACAGCGTGTCCTTGCCCTGTGCCAGGCGCGCCGTCCAATGCGATGCATCGAGCGTCGGAGCGCCACCTGCGCCACTGGTGTGGCAGCCGGTGCAGAGGTTGCCGAAGATGGTCTTGCCATCGGTGGTGCCGCCGTAGGCGACCTGCGAAGCAGCGCGCTTCTTGGCGGCTTCTTCGGCAGCGGCCTGCTCGATCTTGCCTTCTTCGCCGGCATAGACCGCACCGACCGGCGCGATGCGCGCTTCGGTCTGGGCCGCGGCTTGCGGCGTCACTGCGTACTTGTGGTACTTGGCCGCCAAATGGCTGCCGAGGAAGATCAGGATGATCGTGGTCGCCAACAGGAAGGCAATCACCATCGAAAATTTCTTCAGGAAGTCCAGATCGGATCGATTCACGCGAGTACCCGTGGCTTGTGCAGCCCCAGCCGCACTCAGCTATTCAGTATACGGGAAACGCCGGAATCGCTGACAAGCCATGGCGTTGACGCGCCCATGCGATAGTGCGGCGGCGCCAATCCGGCGCGGGCGGAGTCCTGATGATGAAGAAACTTGCGGCGGAGTTCCTCGGTACCTTCTGGCTGGTCCTGGGTGGCTGCGGCAGTGCGGTATTGGCGGCCAAGTTCGGCGGCGACAGCAATCCCCTCGGCATCGGTTTCGTCGGCGTGGCCCTCGCCTTTGGCCTGACCGTGCTGACCGGCGCCTACGCGTTCGGCCACATCTCGGGTGCCCACTTCAATCCCGCGGTCAGCATCGGCCTGGTTGCCGGCGGACGCTTCCCCGCGAAAGACCTGCCCGGCTACATCATTGCCCAGGTGCTGGGCGGTGCATTGGCGGCCTTCATCCTCTACCAGATCGCCAGCGGCCATGACGGCTTCGCGATCGATCCGGCCTCCGCCGGCGCCTTCGCCAGCAACGGCTATGGCGCGCTGTCGCCCGGGGGCTACTCGCTGGGGGCGGCCTTCCTGTGCGAAGTGGTGCTGACCGCGGTGTTCCTGATCGTGATCATGGGTTCGACCCATGGCAAGGCGCCCGCCGGCTTCGCGCCGATCGCGATCGGCCTGGCACTGACCTTGATCCACCTCATCAGCATCCCGGTCACCAATACCTCGGTGAATCCGGCGCGTTCGACCGCGGTGGCGTTGTTCGCCGGCAGCGGCGCGATCGGCCAGTTGTGGCTGTTCTGGGTGGCGCCGGCGATCGGCGGCATTCTCGGCGGCGTGATCTATCGCTGGCTGGGCGACGACCGGGCCTGAGAATTGCCTACACGCGCTGGTGGCATCCCCGCCAGCGCGTGCAATTGATTAAGTGCGACGGCGAATCACCGCCAGCGTCAAACGCGAGATGCAGACCAGGTCGCCTGCCGCGTTCTCGATCTTCATTTCCCACACCTGGGTGGAACGGCCGACATGCAGCGGCCGCGCGGTGCCGGTGACCACGCCCTCGCGCGCACCGCGCAAGTGATTGGCGTTGATTTCGATACCGACCACGCCTTCATCCTCCTCCACGCACAGGCCGGCGGCCGTGCTGCCGAGGGTTTCCGCCAGCGCCGCCGAAGCGCCGCCATGCAGCAACCCGTAGGGCTGGTGGGTGCGGGCATCCACTGGCATCGTCGCGCGCAGGTAATCGGCGCCCAGTTCGGTGAAGACGATGCCAAGTGGTTCCATCAGGGTGTTGCGGGATAAGGCATTCAACTGGTCGAGCGTGACTTGGCGACGGAACGGCATGGTTGCGTTCTTGATAGAGAAGACGACGCCAGACTAACCGACTCGCTGAATCAGGCAGCGATGGATCAACGCAGGGTGAAGCGAGCCGGGGCCCAATCGCGGGTGTAGCGGGGACGCTGGACATAACCGCTGCTGCGGCCGTAACCGGTACCGAACGGGGCGGCTTCCTGGCGTTCATAGGTGGACGGGGTGGCGTGTGCGGCCTTCGGGTTCATCGGGCGGCGGACGGTCTTCGGGGCGGCGTAGGCGTACATGGCAGACTCCTGTTTGGTGTGATGTTGTTTCGGTGTGTTGGTAAAGTACAACACCAAATCGACTTTGGCCCCTGCCAGAAGTCACACAACTGGAGTCATGGGTCGGGAAGGCCGCTCTGGGCCTACAAAAACGGGGTCATGCCGGCCCCGAAGGCCGTGATGACCCGGGTCATCCACCACTTCACCCCCAGCAGGGGGACGTCCGGGAAGTCCCCGACCGCCCGGTAGCAGCGGTGGAAGTCGGGGTCACGGATGGGCAGCGGCTTGGGGCAGTCGGGGCCGCCGCGGAAGTCGAAGGCGGTGGCGTAACGGCTCGGCCACAGATCGAAGATCGGCAGGCGCTCGCTGGCGCGGACGATGGTGTCGTCGACCTCGGCGATGCCCGGTTCGCGCGGCGCGATCACCCAGGCATTGGCCGGCAGGGTGTCGCGCTCGATGCTGTCGGCCACGCGTGCGGCAAACGCCGGATCGCGGATGATCAGCGCGCTCTCGGTGTTGTAGTTGACGCCACGCGGATCGAAGTTGTGGCTGCCGACGACGGCGATGCTGCGATCGACCACCAGCGATTTCGCATGCAGGCCGACGCGCGGCTCATCGGATTGCGGCGGCGGTCGATTGAGGCGATACAGCAACACGCCACGCCGCGAAGTGTCTTCGCCATTGGCGGGCAACGGACGCCGGCGCCCCGTGCTTCCGCCGAGCACACTCGCCGACTCTCCTTCATCCGCCACGTCTTCTTCGTCGGTGACGAGATCGCCGACCCGCATCGGCACGTCCTGCGGGAACGGCTTGAGTTCGTACATCTCGAAACCGAAGCGCTTGAGGAAGCGACGGCGATACTTGTAGGCCATCGCATAGGTGAGCGCGTTGTCGATGCCGGCAAGACTGCTGGTCGACACGATCACCCGCGGCGGATCCGGGCGCCGATGCAATCCCTGGAACAGGCGTTGCGCGCCGTGGGTCAACACCAGGTAGGGCGTCTGTATCACCACTTCGTGCTTTGCCGATTCCACCACGTCGCGCACCACCAGCGATGCCGGCGCGGTGTCGGCGCGCTTGGCGGCATCGTCGTGCTTGCCCGGCGGATCGGCGACGAACTGGACATCGGCGACGGGCACCAGCGCATCGCCGAGGCGCTTGCGCAACAACGCCGGATCGGCGGAAGCCATCTGCATCGCGCGCACGCGTTCCGGCAATTCGTAGCGCTTGTCGGACAGCGCCGGCACGCCGTGGGCGAGCAGGATCTTCGCGACATCGTTGAGCTGCTCGACGGGCACGCTTTGCGGCGCGACCCAGAACACATCGAAGTTGGTTTCCATCGCCTTGGCCGCGGGGCCGGATACCAACACGTCGCGATCGAGGAAGTTGTAGGTCTGCGACCAGTCGTAGTAATCGTCACTGTAGTTGCGGCCACCGGTGACGCCGACTTCGCCATCCACCACCAGCACCTTGGTATGCATGCGCTGGTTGAGCTGGCGGAACCGGACGAAGCTGGCAAGCACGTAGTCGGCGTAGTTCGGTCGCCCCAAGTTGAACAGCGGGCTGTAGATGCGCAGCTGGAAGTTGCGATGGATGCCGGAGAGCGCGGCCAGGGTGTCGGGCGATTCCATCGCCGATAGCTGGTCGATCAGCACGCGCACCTGCACGCCGCGCCGCGCCGCGGCCAGCAGTTCATGCAGGACCATGCGCCCGGCATCGTCTTCCTTGTAGATATAGGTCTGCAGGTCGATGCGTTCGCGCGCGCTGCGGATCATGTGCATGCGGGCCAGCAATGCATCCTGGCCATCGTCCAGCAGCAGCATGCGGTTGCCCGCCTGCGGGGTGGCGCTTTCGAGCACCGAAGGATCGGCGCAGCGATCGGCGCGCTGGCAATCGACGATATCGCTGCGGGCGGCGATCGCGATCGCCTCGGCATGCGCATGATCGGATTTCGACAACGTGGCGCAGCCGCTGGCGGCAAGCGCCAGCAGGCAGACGAATGCATTGAGGAACGAACGGGACAACATTGCTGGAGTCTAATGGCGACCCGTGACGGCGCTCGGCGGGATCGCTCCGCTCAGGGCCACCAGAACGCCAGGACTTCCGCCACGCCAGGCTCGATCGCGGCGTCATCGGGCAGGCGCAACACCACGGTGCCGCCCGGCGGCATGCCGCGGGCTTCGCCGCTGCGCCCTTCGGACAGGAATGCGGCCAATTGTTCCAGTGCCGGATTGTGGCCAACCAGCCACAGGGCGTGCGCGTCGCGGGCGGTTTCGATCAATCCGATCAATGTACCGACGCCGGCTTCATAGATCGCGGCTTCCTCGCGCACGGGCAGGTCGCCGGTTGTCTTCATCACTTCCTGCAGCGTTTCGCGGGTGCGTTGCGCCGGCGAACACAGCACCAGATCCGGCGGTTGCGCGTGTTCCTTCAACCAGACGCCGGCTTCCGTCGCTTCCTTGCGGCCGATCGTCGACAGCACGCGGTCCATGTCGGACTGCCCGGGCCCGTGCGGCTCGGCGTGCGCATGACGGATCAGCACCAGTTCTTTGGGCATGGGGGGTGTCCGAGATTCCAGAGAAGACAGGTTATCGGTCAGGATGCAAGCCGGCGTCAAGGCCAAATCGACATATCAGCGCGGCATCAGCGTCACGCGGTCGAGCACCCACATCGTCGGGCGGGTATCGCCGGTGAAGCGGATGCACAGGTCGCCACCGGTCTGCGCGTTCTGCAACGGCGCATGCAGGGTGATGAAACCGTCGGCATCCGGCTGCGCGGGCAGCGGGACCGTCGCCAGCACCTGGCCATCGCAACCGGCGCGCAGTTCCATCTCGCCATGCGCGGTCTGCGCAGGCTTGAACACGCGACTGGGTTCGTCGTGCGCCAACTGGAAGAAGTAGGGAATGCGGCCAGCACGCACCTGCACTTCGGCGATGCCGGTCAATGGCGCCCGCTTCCACACCCAGCATGGATCGAAGATGTCGACATTGAAGATGGCACGATCGCCGGTCCGCGGACCGTCGTCTTCCAGGCGCAGCACCAGCTTGCGGGTGCACGTCGCCAGTTCCTCGTCGCCGCGACTGAGCAACGAGGCGGCGGTGAATGTCCGCGTCACCACCGCGCCCAGCGGCTTGCCGTCGAAGAATGCCTGTGCGCTCAGCGTGGCCGGCAACGGCAATCCCAGCGTCGTGTAGTACCTGGGCGATGCCGCCGTCGGCACGCTGCCGCCGGTGGTGTAGCGCAGTGTGTAGCCCAGCGGTTCGCGCAAGGTGGCCTGCACGCCGCCGTCCTGCAACTCGGAAGCCACGGTCGGCTGGAATGGCGTCGCGGCATAGGCGATGCCCTGCGCACGCCAGCGCGGCAACATCGCCGGCAGTCGCTGCAGGAATCCGACGTAATCGCGTTCCGATTTCGGCGACCACGCGACTTCGGCCAGCGCCGCGATGCGCGGGAACAAGGCATGCTGCACGCGCGCGACGGTGCGCATGTGCTCGGTCCAGACATTCGCCTGCACGCCGAGGATATGCGTTGCCTGCTGCGCATCCAGCACCTTCGGCACCGGCTCGAAATCGTAGACCTGCTTCAGCGTGACCAATGAAGGCCGTCCGGGGGGTTCATCCGCCGAGTCGGTCTGCAGGTAGTCGAGGTAGAGATCGCCGGCCGGCGCCATCACCACGTCATGACCCTGTTTCGCGGCATCGATGCCGCCTTCGGCGCCACGCCAGCTCATCACCGTCGCCGACGGCGGCAACTTGCCCGCAAGAATTTCGTCCCAGCCGATCACGCGCTTGCCGTGGGCGGACAGATAGCGCTCGAGCCGCGCAATCATCCACGCCTGCAGGCCTTCCTCGCCATTGACGCCGAGTTCGCGGATGCGCGCCTGCATCTTCGCCGACGCTTTCCACTGGTCCTTGACCGCCTCGTCGCCGCCGATGTGGACGTAGCCGCCGGGGAAGAGTTTCGCCACCTGCCCCATCACGTCTTCGAGGAAGCGCATCGTCGCTTCGTCGGCGTTGAACAGGTTGACGTTGACGCCCCATTCGCTGGACACCGCGACCTGTTGGCCGGACACGCCCAGTTGCGGATAGGCGGCGATCGCCGCGGTGGCGTGACCGGGGATGTCGACTTCCGGCACAATCATGATGTGGCGCGCGGCCGCGTAGGCCACCACGTCGCGGATCTGCGCTTCGCTGTAGAAACCGCAATACGGCACCGGCTTGCCGGTCGCGGCATCGATGCCGCCATCGCCGGAAGGAATGCGGCAGCCGCCGACCGTCATCAGCTTCGGCCAACCCGGCACCGGGAAGCGCCAGCCCTGGTCGTCGGTCAGATGCCAATGAAAAACATCGAGCTTGAGTTGCGCCATCGCATCGAGCAGGCGCTTGATGTCATCGACCGACTGGAAATGTCGCGCCGAATCCAGCATGACGCCGCGCCAGCCGAATCGTGGTGCGTCTTCGATATGGAGTGCGGGCAATCGCACGCTGGCGACGGCATCGCCGGAAGTCAGCAACTGCGTCAGCGTCACTGCACCGTAGTACAGGCCTTTCTCGTCACCGGCGCGCACGCGGACGCCGTTGGCATCGATGTCGATGGCGTAGGCTTCGGGCGACGGCCAGGCCTGCGCCGCGTCAATCGCGAAGGCGATGCCGCCTTGCGCCCTGCCGGCAATCGGCTTGCGCTGCAACGATGCGGATGCCGGCAACATCGCCGCGAATTGCGCGGCCACCGTCTGCGCGACGGCGCCATCGGCATGGATCCGCGTATTGGCATCGACAACGAAGCTCCCGGGCTTCTCTACCATCTGCGCGGGCTGCGGCAACAACTTCGGCACGATGGTGCCGGCATCCCCTGCCCATGCGTCGGATACGGAAAACAGCCCCAGGCAGAAGGCGGCGACGAGCGGGACGACGATGCGTGGTTTCATCTCGGATTCCTTGATCGGCTTGGCGATTCTCTCACCACCGAAAAAAACGGGGCCCGGAAAGGGCCCCGAGGTGGGGGTACACCAATGGAACGGTGCGGCGATCAGAACTTGAAGTGCAGGTTCAAGTAGTACTGGCGGCCGTTGCTGTAGAACGAGGTCGGGATGGTTGCCGTCTGGTAGTACTTGATCACCGGGTCGTTGAGATTCAGCGCATCCAGGCTGATGCTCAACCACTTGGTGGCCTTGTAGCTCAACGAGGCCGACAGCGTGCCGAAGCTGTCCTGGTAGTACGGGTTGGCGGCCTTCAGGCCGATCAGGAACGACGAACGACGGGTGTAGCTGACGCGCGCACCGAAGGTGTCGTTCTCGAAGTAGGCACCGACGTTGTAGGTGTTCTTCGAGGTGCCGAGCAGGTTGTGGCTGCCATCGGCCCAGGTGTGCGACGAGGAACCGTCGGCATAGGTGTAGTTGGCGTTCACGCCGAAGTTCTTGCCGATCGGCTGTTCGTAGACCAGTTCGACGCCCTTGACCTTGGCGTTGGCATTGATCGGCATCGCGATCTGGTAGGCCTCGAGCTGATGCGTCAGTTCGCTGAAGAGCATCTGGGTCTGGGTGCCGTAGGCGACGTAGTCCTTCATGTTCATCGAATACACGCCGGCCGACAGCAGGCCGCGCGGCATGAAGTACCACTCGAGGTTGGCGTCGAAATTGGTCGACAGCACCGGCTTCAGCTTCGGATTGCCGCCGCCACCGGTCTTGTCGAGATCCGAACCCCAGGACGATGCGCCCAGCGCGGAGTAATCCGGCAGGGTCTGCGTCTGCGAACCGGCCAGGCGCAGCACCAGCGAATCGGTCAGGTCGTACTTGAAGTTGGCGCTCGGCAGGATGCGGTTGATCTTGTTGGTCTGGTACACGCGCTTCCACGAACCGAACAGGCTGCTGACATCCGGGTTCACCGTATCGGCGAAGTAGGTGTAGATGCTCTGCTTGATGTTGACCGAACGCAGGCCGAAGTTGCCGTTCCAGTGCGCGCCTTCGAAGTTGGCCTGGGCGTAGAGCGCGGTGCTCTTCTCGCGGACGGTGAACTCGCCGCCGTAGTTGTGGCGACCGTTCGGGCCATCGTTGTTGGACAACCAGGTCGAGTTGTTGAGGATCGCGTTCTTCAGCGCATCCGGCGTGTAGTACCAGATGTTGCGCGGGAACGTCCCGCCGATGTTGCTGGCGAAACCGCCCGGATAGTAGTCGACCGCGGCATTCGCCAGCGCCGCGGCGATGTTGCCGGGGCTGGCGCCTTCCGGCGACACCGCGCGACGGCTGTGGCCGGCCATGCGCACGCCGAAATCGAGCGAGTTGAACGCGCCGGAATTGAAGTAGCGGGTGAAGTCGGCGGTCGCCCACTTCTCGCGGTCGATCGCCTTCACTTCCTGGTTGCCCCAGGTGCCGAATCCGGTTGCAGCCGGACCCGTGTTGCCGCCGACGCTCCAGTCGACCGGCGAACCGGTGCCGTGGGTCTGCCAGCTGGCGCCGCCACCGATGGCGCTGGTCACTTCGGCGATGAACTGGCGGGCGGTTTCGCCCTGGCCCCAGCTGGAACCCAACTGGAACTTGGCCGAGAGATTTTCAGAGGCCTGCCAATCGCCGTCGATGGTGAAGTAGCCGCTCTTGGCGGTGGCCTCGCGGTAGATCATGTCGTAAACCGCATAGGCCGTGCCGGCCTGGCCGGTGTAGTTGGCCTTGGTCAGCACGCCGTTCTGCACCACGTAGCCGGCGTCCGGCGACTGCGTGTTGGCGAAATTGCCGCCCCACAGCATGTAGTTGCGGTTGTAGTTGTTGGCCTTCATGTTCGACACGAAGCCGTTCACGCCGAGGGTGAAGCTGTCGCTGGTCTTGACCTGCAACGAGATCAGGCCGCCGCGACGATCGCGCTCCTGTTCGAACAGGGTGGAACCCAGCAGGCTCGGGTAATAGACGTTGGCGAGATCGGGGTGCGCGGTGGCAACGGCCGAAGTCGGGGAAATCTGCGCGAACCCGCCCGGCAGCTCCTGCGCCTGGCGGCTCAGGTGGCGCTTCTGTTCGAAGGCCTGGACCATGAAGGCGAAATTGCCGGCATTGTTCTTGTAGTTGAACAGCGCCGAGAGTTGCGGATCGTATTTCTTGGCCTGGTCGGAATAGACCGCGCCGATCGAACCTTCGCCGGTGATGCCCTTGGCGAACTGCAGCGGCTTGCGGGTGATGATGTTGACGGTGCCGGTGGTGCCGCCATCGACCAGCTTGGCCTGCGAGGTCTTGTTCACTTCCACCGAGTAGACGAGCTCGGACGGCAGCAGGGTATAGCTGACGCTGCGGCCCATGTTGCCGCCCTGGCTGAGCACGAACCAGTCGGCCGACGCCACCGAGTGACCGTCGATCATGGTCTGGGTCAGGCTCGGCGCGGTGCCGCGCAGGCTGACGCGATCGGCTTCGTCGAAGCCGCCTTCATCGGCGCTGGACGAGCTGATGTTGACGCCGGGCAGGCGCTGCAGGGTGTCGGCGACGTTGTGCGCCGGCAGCTTGCCGACGTCTTCGGCGGTGACCACCTCGATGTGCGACTTGGCGTTGCGCTTGCTGTCCAGCGACTTTTCCTGCGAGCCGCGGATGCCGGTGACGACGATCTGGTCGAGATCGCCGGCCTTCTGCGCCTGCTTCGCGGGCTGCTGCTGCGTCGGTTGTGCGTCCTGGGCCATCGCATTGCCGGCGGCACCCAGTGCCGCAAGGATGCCGATCGACAGCAGTGTCTTGTGAAGTTGCATTTTGGTTCTCCGGTCAGTTGATGACCCAGGCCCGCTTGTCGCGGGACCGTCGGGCCTGGTTGTTGTTATGCGTTGCCAGCCCACTCCCGCCGGGCCGTTGTTTCTTGCGGGTGCTCTTCCAGGTGCTGCTGGTACCAGCTCGCCGCGCCGAGCACGCCGAGTCGTTCATTTTCGATGAGCCAGACCGGCACGCGCTCGAGCAGGGGCTGCATCGCGCCCTTGGCGACCAGTCGCTGGCGGAAATCGCTGTATTGCAGGAAATCGACCAGTTGCGGCACCACGCCACCGGCGACATGCACGCTGCCCGCGCAGGTGATGGCGGCGAGATCGCCGATCGCACTGCCCAGCAGATTGCAGAACGACACCACGGCATCGAGCGCCTGGAGATCTTCGTCCTGCGCGCCGCGGGTCACTTCCGCAGGCGTGGCAAAGCGCGGGACCACGCCGTCGATGGCGCAGATCGCGTGATAGAGATTGGCGAGACCGGGGCCGGACACCAGGTGTTCGACCGCGACGTGATGTTGATGGCTGCCGTGCTGCATCCAGCGCAGGATCTCGATCTCGCGCGACGTCACCGGCGCGAATGCCGGCCAGCCCGCCTCGGTCGGCAGCACCACGTTGCCGCGCGCGGTCGGAATGCACACCGCCGCGCCCAGGCCCGTGCCCGGACCCACCACCAGCATCGGTCCCGGAACCGCCTTGTCGACACCGGGCGTGAGCAAGCGACGGTCGCCGGCGCCCAGGCGCCCGGCACCGTGGGCGGCGGCGGCGAAGTCATTGATGATGTGGAGATCGCGCAGACCGAGCTCGCGGCGCATCTCCGCCAGCGACACCTGCCACGGCAGGTTGGAGTTGACCAGTTGGCCATCCACCATCAATCCGGCGCTGGCGATCGCCATGCGATCAGTGCCATCACGCTGGCCGGCGACGAAGTCGGCAAGGATGGCGGTCAGGCTGGGGAATTCGGCGCAGCTGTACTTGCGATAGGCCTGGACCTCGATGGCGTGGTCGCCATCGGTCTGCACCAGGGCGATGCGCGCATGGGTTCCGCCGACATCGGCAGCGACGAAACGGCAATGTCGAACCCCCAGACCGCCTTGCATGACAGGCCCCCGGCCTCATGTGACGGCGCGACATTGACCTTGCATTGACAACGTTGTCAATAACTGTCCGCATTCATCTTTCGGAATGGCGATTTAGATCCGTTTAACCAGATTTTTCTGTTGCAGAGCAACATGAAACTTGCGGCCAGCTCTACCTTTCGTTCGCTGTCGCTCGGATGGAATCGGCGGCGTCCGGCGATGACAACGTTGCGCCAACTCCTGTCTTGTGCCTCAATCGGGCACATCCGCCATCACCGCCCGCAGAAGGCGCATCGGGAGCCCACGCCGCATGTCCACGTCCACCATTCCTGCTGGCGTCAAGCGCAGCAATACCAGCTCGATCGCCATCGTCGGCGCCCTGTTCTTCATCTTCGGCTTCGTGACCTGGCTCAACGGCCCGCTGATCTCGTTCGCCAAGCTCGCGTTCGACGTCAGCGAGACGCTGGCCTTCCTCATCCCCAGCGCGTTCTACATCTCCTACTTCTGCCTGGCGCTGCCGTCGTCGATGATCCTGCGCCGCACCGGCATGAAGAAAGGCATGGCGCTCGGCCTGTTCCTGATGGCGGTCGGCGCGCTCGTGTTCGGGCAGTTCACCACCCAGCGCGTGTACCCGGGCGCGGTCGCCGGCGTCTTTATCATCGGCGCCGGCCTCGCCATCCTGCAGACCGCATCGAATCCCTACATCAGCATCCTCGGTCCGATCGAAGGCGCGGCGCAGCGCATCGCGATCATGGGCATCTGCAACAAGCTGGCCGGCATGCTCGCGCCGCTGGCGATCGGCGCACTGGTGATGCACGGCATGGGCGATCTCTCGGCCCAGGTCGCGACCGCCGACGCCGCCACCAAGACGCAATTGCTCGACGCCTTCGCCGCGCGCATCCACGGCCCCTACATGATCATGGCCTGCCTGCTGGCGCTGCTCGCCGTCGGCATCCTGTTCTCGCCACTGCCGGAAATCCGCGCCGAGGAAGTGAACAGCAGCGGCAGCAACGGTCGCACCAGCCTGTTCCAGTATCCGCACGTGTGGCTGGGCGCGCTGTGCATCTTCGTCTACGTCGGCGTGGAAGTGATGGCCGGCGACGCCATCGGCACCTATGGCGCCGGTTTCAACCTGCCGCTGGATGAAACCAAATTCTTCACGTCCTTCACCCTGTTCGGAATGCTGCTCGGATACGTGGTCGGCCTGATCGCGATCCCGCGCTTCGTGTCGCAGCAACGCTATCTCGCGTTTTCCGCCATCCTCGGCGTAGTGCTGACCATCGGCGCGTTCCTGACCAAGGGCTATGTCTCGGTGGGTTTCGTCGCCGCGCTCGGTTTCGCCAACGCGATGATGTGGCCGGCGATCTTCCCGCTCGGCATCCAGGGCCTCGGCCGCTTCACCGAATACGGATCGGCGTTGCTGATCATGGGCATTGCCGGTGGCGCGGTGATTCCGCAGCTGTTCGTGCACCTGAAACAAACGCACGATTTCCAGCTGGTGTTCATGGCGCTGATGGTGCCCTGCTACCTCTACATTCTGTACTTCGGTGTACGTGGCCATGACGTCGGGCGTGAGAAGATGCCCGCTTCGCGTCAGTAAGGGGTCGAATCGTCCGTGGCATTGCGCAGGTCCACCATCCGGGATGTCGCGGAACGCGCGCAGGTGTCGTTGAAGACGGTTTCGCGCGTGATCAACAACGAGGCCGGCGTCCAGGCGCGCACGCGCGATCGCGTGCAGGTCGCCATCGCCGAGCTCGACTACCAACCCGATCCTTCCGCGCGCAGCCTGCGCAGCGCGCAGTCGTATGCGATCGGCCTGATGTACGACAACCCCAATCCCTACTACGTCATCGCGGTGCAGAACGGCGTGCTGTCGGTCTGCCGCGAAAACGGCTACGGCCTGCAGATCCATCCCTGCGATTCGTCGTCGCCAACACTCGCGCAGGAACTGATCGGCATCGCCCAGCACGCGCGTCTCGCCGGCATCGTGCTGGCGCCGCCGATGTCAGAACGCCACGAACTGGTGAAGGAACTGGTCGCCCACGGCATTCCGCTGGTGCGCATCGTGTCCGCCGCCGCCGATCCCCAGGATGGCAGTGCCTGCGTCTTCGTCGACGACCGCGACGCCGCCTACGAGATCACCGAATACCTGATCCAGCTCGGACACACCCGCATCGGCTTCCTGTGGGGCGGCAAGTCGCACGGGTCTTCGTGGGAACGCTACAAGGGTTACGAGGATGCCTTGAACGATTACGGCATCGCCCTCGACGATGCGCTGGTGATCGAAGGCGACTACTCCTTCGATGACGGCTTCCGCGGCGCGCGACGACTGCTGGCGCTGGCCGATCGTCCCACCGCCGTGTTCGGCAGCAACGACGAAATCGCCGCCGGCGTCCTCGCCGCCGCGCGTTCGAGCGGCATGAACGTTCCCTACGATCTGTCGATCGCCGGTTTCGAGGACAGCCCGTTCTCGAAGCAGAGTTGGCCGGCGCTCACCACGGCGCGCCAGGCGACGGAAGAGATCGCGCGCCACGCCGCGCAGCGCCTGCTGCAGGAATTGCGCGACGACGCCCCGAAACCGACATCATCGAACGAAGGCTTCAGCCCGGAGCTGGTGGTGCGTGGTTCGACCGCGCCGCCGCGACCGAAGTCGTAGGGACGAAAGCATCGCCCGGCTGCGCGCCTATCGCGGTTGTCTGCAGCCGCCGACACGCCGTGAATACATCCATGTAGGCTCGTACGCAGCATCCATGCTGCGTACGGTCGGCTCTGCAGACGAACCGCATAGGCGCCGCCGGTGGATGCTTTCAGGGATGGCGTGAGAGCAACAGCCCGCGTGTTGCTGCTTTTCAATTCTCCGTGAGCAACAACACGCGCGCTCA
>NZ_JBCMOO010000003.1:0-273837 GCF_050574925.1 Solilutibacter silvestris
CAAAACCGCACCACTCTCGGTGCGGCTTAACTCAGGTGTTAGACCTCAGAGGAAATTTTCATGCCATCACAAGCAAAAGCACTAATAGTGACAATTGTTCTTCTTGTGTCCTCCGAAATTAATGCTCAAACAGCCAACACCGAGTTAAGCGTTCCATCTTTTAGTTCATGCGAGCAAATTAATCGAATTTTTGTCCCCATTACAAATAGCGATCGATCTCGCGCAGTTGAAATAAGAAAATTTTCTCAATCAAATCCCACCGAACAAAATTTGGCATGGGCCGAATCCGCAGAAGCACAACTCGCTAATGATGAAGTTCTGTGGACAATAATTGGCTACGCGATGAAATGTCCAGGCAGTGGTCCGAATAGAGAGGATACGGCCGTGTCATATACGTTTATTTCATGCCCAGCTCTCGATTCCTATTACCATGCGAAATTTGGAGCTTACAAACTGAAAAAAACTCAAATCGATAGACTTCCTGAAAAAGATTCAACAAAAGGACTAAAAGCAGCTTCTTACTACTCAGGAGCAGACTGGGCTGCAGAAGCTGCAGACTACCAGGCAATCGCTACCGAGCATAACTGCCCGCACTGAGGTCTAACTAATCGTTCAAGCCGACCCCGCTTCGTGGCAGCGTTCGCGTGCATGCGCTACGCTAGCACACGTCTGCCACCGCTACGCGTGGCGGCTTAACTCAGGTGTTAGGCGCCATGTCAGTCCCAACAATTCACCAGACGTGGTCAAAGCTCACTAGTGGCGACTACCGCTGCTGTTTTTGCGGGGACTGGATTGAAAGCAATCTACAACCGATCGTTCTCCTACTGGCGGGAGACGCTATGCAAACATTGAGCGCCCATGGCTCATGCCTACAACAACGCCTTGATGATTCTGTTCCCTATTTGACGCCAGACGAGGTGGCTGAGTAAGAGCCAGAGCCGTAGGTTAGGAGCAAAGGCAAAGGCTGGCTCCAGCTAGCAATTCTGTTCGGCGACCTTGAAAAGCGGTTATGTTTACGTTTCGGTCCTCAAACGCGCCTAACTAATCGTTCAAGCCGACCCCGCTTCGTGGCATCGTCCGCGTGCCTGCGCTACGCTAGCACGCGTCCGCGGCCACTCACGGGGCGGCTTAACTCAGGTGTTAGGGCCCACATGAACCCGGGAAAGTTTGTTGACCTTATGGATGGTGGCCCGCCAATTGACATCGTTGCCGATGTCAGATTCCTCTCCACCGCAGAGGGCGGGAAGAAGCACCCAATTCGCGCCCCGTATCGTCCAAATCACAACTTTGGTACGCCTGAAAATCTTCTGTTTTACATCGGACAAATCGAGATAATCCAAGGATCCGAAATTGTTCCAGGTGAAAGCGGCCAATTTTCAATCCATTTCCTTAGTAGCTCTAGGCTAAGAGAACTGCTTAACACAGGACGTGAGTGGCGTATTCAAGAAGGTACAAGATTAATTGCTCGAGCTCGGGTTTTGAAAGTATTGGGTAGTGGGCCCTAACTAATCGTTCAAGCCGACGCCGCTTCATGGCACGACTTTGGGCTTTGGGCTCTACGCTACGCTAGCCCAAAACCGCACCACTCTCGGTGCGGCTTAACTCAGGCGCTAGACTCACTGGGTTATAATTGAGCAGTTTTCCTAGCAAGAGCTACAGTTGCTTACCCTAAAAGCTGATTGGAACTACGCCATTTCCGGAAATCGGCGTCACTACCTAGTCAAAGCCATGCATCGCAACCGAGTTATTGGCAGAGCTCATGGCTGGTTTTCGCCGAATTCTCTGTTTGTTCTCCAGAAAATTGAGCTAGATCAGAGGCATCGATCACGCGGCTACGGTACGTCTATTATCCAAGAACTTCGAGAAGAGGCCCGGAACCAAAGCTGCTCCAGCTTCATTTTTTCTGACGTTCAAAGAAGCAATATTCGTGCGATCCGCTTATACGAATCGTTAAAAGCCACTCCAACGGATGGCTCGGCGGAAGCTTGTGCGTTCGTACTGACCCCACCCTAGGCCCACCTATTTGCTCAAGCTGGCACCGCTTCGCAGCGTCAGCCTACGACTTTTGTTAGTCTGCCGATCTCCGCCGCCACCCAGCTTGGCGGCTTGACTGAGGTGTAGGAATTGCCGGAGGAAGAATCAGCGCCATGAAGTCTATCTACGACCTTGCGGTTATTGATATTGATGGCAAGCAGGTCCAGCTTAATCAATTCGCAGGGAATGCATTGTTGATCGTGAATACCGCTAGTAAGTGCGGGTTCACTCCTCAGTACGCTGGACTGGAAGATCTCTACAATATCTATAAAGACCAAGGGTTCGCCGTTCTCGGATTTCCCTGCGACCAGTTTGGGAATCAAGAGCCTGGTAACGAGGATGAGATCAAATCATTTTGTTCTTTGACTTATGACGTTACTTTTCCGATGTTTTCGAAAATTGACGTTAATGGTTCGAACACCAGCCCCTTATTCCAAATCCTCAAAGACCAATCCCCAGGACTCTTGGGAATAAAAGCGATCAAGTGGAATTTCACCAAATTCCTGATCGATCGCAGTGGAAAGGTCGTTAATCGTTACGCCCCAACAACAAAGCCCGAAGCCCTGAAGGCTGATATTGAAGCCGTATTGGCAAAATAAATCTGCAGCTGAAAACTCCCAATTACTCGTTCAAATCGCCACCACTTGATAACATCGGCTTTGGGCTTCGGATACCCTAGCCAGACATCGCCACTCGCTGCGCGCCTTAACTCAGGCATTAGACGTTGACCAGTTGCAACTATGCGCCTCTGGACCATACATCCCGAATTCTTGGACACCAAGGGCCTGATCGCTCTCTGGCGTGAATCCCTGCTTGCCCAGGCTGTGATCCGCGGTCAGACAAAAGGATATAAGCATCATCCACAGTTGATCCGGTTTTATGAGCATCACTCCCCTCGTTACGCCATCAACGGGTTTCTGGCCCAAGTTCATGCAGAATCCCTGCGGCGTGGCTATAACTTCGACAAATCGAAGATCGGCCCTACCTTGGCATCCTTGGCACCAATAGTCGCGACAACTGGCCAGCTCGAATACGAATGGGGTCACCTGCTCCACAAGCTGAAAAGCCGGTCGCCAGACGAATATTCCAGAATCAGAAATTTTCGGGCGCGGGCCAATCCGTTGTTTTTAATAACCGCTGGCCCCATTGCGGACTGGGAAAAGCCTTAAGATCGGCATCTAACTGCCTGTTCAAGTCGCCGCCATTTCGTGGCATCGACGTCGGAATTGAACTACGCCGGCTAAAGACCTTACTCTCGGCGTGACTTGACTCAGGCATTAGGCTGCGGGGCTTGCTAAATGGCGGATTTGTACAACCTGATTTACATCAGCGAATCTACTCGAGATTTGCTGCCTGTTGAAATCGATGGGATCCTGATCGATGCCAGAGCATTCAATGCTTCATGCGACGTAACTGGAGTGTTGTTCTACGGACCCAACCGGTTCTTTCAGCTCCTTGAAGGGCCTAAAGAATCTGTTCTGCAAGTCTTTGAACGCTTGAAGCTTGCCAAATCACATTGGAATATCGAAATCCTGCATGAATCGCCTACCCTGGAGCGCAGCTTTTCATCCTGGTATATGGGCTTCATTGAAGCCCCGGAATCCGCAATTCAGGAACTTTCGCAATCGTCGTGGATTGACTCTTTTCCAATCACCCGGACCAGTCACCAGAAACCAAAAGGTCTTGGCCTGGTGTTGCTTTATTGGAACAAGTGGCTTGCTGAGACGGCCTCCACACACAACTAATCGTTGGAACCGACATCGCTTTGGGCATTTAACGGGAGGATCGTATGAAGCTGTCGTTGCCTGTTGTAGTCTCGCTGTTGTGTTTCTTGCTTATTGGTTGCGTTCATAATCAGAAAAATTTCGGCTCAATTCCTGCGCCGAAGGATTTTAATGGCGTAATCCTCATCGCTCGCGACCGAAATTCAGAATCATTTTCTGAATCATACGGATTCGCAAACCAGGAAATTGGATCGAAATTCGACTCATCGACAAAAAGCCAGATTGGCTCAGCTTCCAAATTTTTGACTTCCCTGGTCGTGATCCGCCTCGTGGAACGCGGCCAACTGAGCCTGGACAAGCCGATTCATGCTTGGCTCCCTTTTTTGGATAAATCCGAAAACGGCCAGGTAACCCTCCGCCAGCTCATGAGCAATACCAGCGGCATTCCCAATGGCGTCATGTCTTCTTACAAGAAAGATCCCGTCTTTACGTCGAAGGAAATTTCCGCACTCGAAGCATCGAAGTTGTGGGGGACCGGGAAACTCCTATTCAAGCCCGGGACTGATTTCGATTACTCGCTTACGAATTGGGTCATTGTCCGCGCCATAATCGAGAGCGCTACCGGGAAATCATTTGAAACAAACCTCCGGGATCAGTTGATTGCCCCTCTGGACCTCCATGACACCGGAATTCCAGGCCCCGCTTTTCCGGAAGGCCCGTCCTTTGCCCAGAATTACTCTTCAATCCAACCACTCAAGACCAAGCAAAACAAAGTCCCTACCTATGCCGCAGCCGCCGGAACGATATACAGCTCCGCTTCGGACCTCAGGAAGATTCTTGATGCAGTCTTCAGCAAGGATTATTTGAAGGCGTCCTCAAGGGAAGAATTGCTGAAGGTCAACTTCGAAAAAGAAGGATATGCCCTCGGTGGACGGGTAGTCGATCTCCCGGGGACTACATACAAGCTTCTTTGGGAGCCCGGAGAAACCAGCAGCTATCGAACACTCGTGGCGTATGAGCCAAATTCCGGCGCCTGCGTGATTCTGCTGAATAACACTGGCATAAGCCCTGATGCCTTGGCCGAAACCGCCAGAAGCACCATGCGCAGTCTTCTCAAAGCCCACTAGGTGTACTCTCGCTGCACGCCCGGCGTTCAATCTCGATGACTACGATTCCGCTGCTTCTACTACTGGCTGGACTCTCGCAATCTCCCGAGGCGTCAGAAACTTCGTATCGGTGCTATGTGAGTACCGGAACGCAAAAGCCAATCCACCTGGAAATGGCCATTTTCAGCAATAGCCGTTGGAATGGCGGATATATCCGATACAAAGGCGTCAAAAAACCGATTTCCATCGTCGAGCTCTCGGTGAAATCAACCGAGATGGCGCCGGATCGTCCCTTCGAATACGAATCGACCTGGCTGGAAATCGTCAATGGAAGACCCGCAGGGAAGTATGTTGTAACCACCCAAGGCGCAAAAACCTACGGGTTCACGTATACCCGAGCGGATGGCTCAACCCATGTCGAGTTCATCGAGGATCTGGATGCACAACCCGATGGAAACGCCGGCTGCATCTGGAATTGAAACCTGCCAACTCACTAAGTCTCTCATTTGGATTTTTTGAAAATAGACCTCCGACGATCCCAAGGAAGCAATCGATGGCCCTGCATCATCCGCTGTTGATCCCGATGCTCGCCCATGTCCTTTGGGCTACCATTCTCTATACAGTGTTGACCGTGGTTCGCGCCCCGAGCATTTGGGGTATCGGCAAGGCCCCGGATGGCACCAACCCGTGGGCCGCGATCGAGCCGCGAATCAGCGCAAACCTGTCGAACCAGTTCGAGTGGCCTGTTCTCTTTTACGCGGCGTGCATCTTGCTGATCCAGCAGTCACTCGAAGGAAAGTCCGTCTTGTTGCTGGCGTGGATATTCATCCTTGGGCGCGTGGTTCACAGTTTCGTCCAGATCTTCACCAGGAACATCCGGCTGCGCGGCGTCGTTTTCACGATCAATTTCCTGGCGGTTCTTGGCTTGTGGGTCGTCATCGCCAGCAACCTGTAAGACGGGCGAATCTCCAGATGCCATTCCACGATGATTTCATCCTGAGAACCGCAGAGCACGGCGACATCGACCGATTGAATGCCCTCATTCGGAAGTCAGGAGTCGAACTGAGCCAGGGCTTTTATAGCCCCGAACAAGCACAGGCATTGACGGAACATGTTTTCGGTGTCGACACGGCTCTTGTCGATGATCGAACCTATTACCTTGTGGAAGCTGGAAATCGAATTGCTGCCTGTGGCGGCTGGAGCAGACGCAACACGCTTTATGGCGGCGACCAGGCCAAATCCGGCGAAGATCCATTGCTCGATCCTGCAACCCAGCCCGCCAGGATCCGAGCCTTTTTCGTCTCGCCCGACTTCGCACGCCGCGGTTTGGGGATGAAGCTGATCGCGGCTTGCCAGGAAGCAGCGCTGAAGGCTGGCTTCAGCGCGATGGAGCTGGGTTCGACCATGCCAGGAGTGCCGTTGTATCGAGCCGCAGGGTTCGAGATTGTCGAGGAGTTCGAAATTACCCTGCCCGGGAACATCAAGGCTCCGCTTGCACGCATGTCGAAACGGCTGGTGCCTTGAGCGCCGATTTGAACTTCGCCTCCAAGTCCGTCACGCTATGGCCATCGCAGTCCCGTTGCTCCCCACAGGAGGTGGCCCATGACCGTGAAAACAGCTGCGCAACTCGTCCAGGAAGCGAAAGGCAGCATCGAAAACCTGACGCCTGACCAGGTTGAAGCGGAACTTTCATCAGGGAAGGCAAAGCTCGTCGATGTGCGCGATGCTCCCGAACTGATGGCAGGCACGATCCCCGGCTCCATTCATGCTTCCCGGGGAATGCTGGAGTTCTACGCCGATCCGAGCAGTCCATACCACAAGGCCGAGCTCGACCCTGGCGACCGCATCATCCTGCACTGCGCATCGGGTGGACGCTCCGCGCTCGCTGCCAATGCCCTCAAGGCATTGGGCTACGGGAACATTGCCCATCTGGATGGCGGATTCAAGGCCTGGCAGGCAGCGGGAAAACCCGTCGACGGCTGAGCACGCGAACCGCCGGCCAGAGCACGTGCTCGAGCGGGCGCCGCTGCATGGCACTGGTCTTGCGCTTGGGCTACGCTAGCCCGCAGTCCGGGATTGGCGCGCACATGCACAAGATCATCGCAGCACTTTTGTTGATCCTCCCGTCGCTGGGACTTGCCCAGGAGGCGGATCGCTGCCCGATCCTTCCCGAGAACTCCGGGGTCGAATGGTCCTATCAGGAAGGCCCGGATTTCGATTTGTGCTACGCAATAGACGCATCCACGAAAAAGGATCTCTTCGGCGTCTATACCGGATTCACGCCAAGCTTCAATCCGGGAAATTCGACGCCCGTCGGCGACGGGGTCGTCGCTGGCCAGAAGATCCAGTGGTATCCCGCGTCCGGCGAACATGTCGATCAGTTCTCCAAGCAGACCCTGCTGCACGTCGACAAGAAAATCCTGATGCATGTCTGGATTTCGGCGGACAACGAAACCGATTCCAGGCACGCCGAAGAAGTTCTCGCGCAGATGAAGTTCAGGCCGTAACGTCAAGGGACAACATGGAGGTCACGATGGGCAGCGAACAGGCGGTACCCGAGACACAGGGCGTGACTGTCGAGCTTCTGGAGACGATCGATCTCGGTCCTGAAATCGAAGGCTTGGAAGGACGACAACTGCGCATGCGCATGGTGACCATCGCACCCGGCGGGGTCTTCGGCCCCCTGCACGACCACATCGGCAGGCCTGGTACCGTCTACATCCTGCAGGGAACCATCACCGATCATCGCAACGGCATCGCCACGGACTACGGCCCGGGCGTCGGCTGGCCCGAAGACCGCAATACCTTGCACTGGCTGGAGAACCGGGGAACGATTCCTGCGGTCGAAATCTCGGTCGACATCGTGAAACAGGCAGGCGCATGAACCTAATGGCAAAAGCATCGCTGCCGATTGTCATTCTCTTTCTCATTGCACCGCTTGCCTGCCCTGCGCAGGACATCGGCGACTCCGTGCGCAGCAGGGTTGCGTGCAACAACACGGAACAGCAACTCGTGTCCTATCTGGTCAGCCAGAGGAACGAAGGCGTACCGGTCGAAACGATGATCGAGCGATCGAACTCGCTCCCGGAAAACGATGGCAGCCGGTACATCAACATCGGCCGCGTCGAGGACGTCTATCTCGACAAGTCGCTCACGCGCAATACACTGTTCGCCTACCGCAGCGCCAGATGCCTTGAAGGCACACTGCTCCAGGATTTCAAGCCGTACCAGGATTTCACCCGGACCGAGCTGCTCAAGTGCCAGGCGCTTGGCTATCCGAGTGATCGCAAGTTCGGGAATTGCGTCTACAAGGTCGTCTATTCCTTGCAGGAAAAAGCGAGCAAACGTTGAATTCGAATGGAGGCAACACATGAAGCGAGTCACTGGCATCGGCGGCATCTTTTTCAAGGCGAAAGACCCGGGCGCACTCAGTGCCTGGTATCGGGATCACCTGGGCCTCGATGTGACGGAATGGAACGGGGTCATCTTCAACTGGGGCGGTGACGGCAGCGAACCGGGAATGACCATCTGGAGTCCGTTTGCCGCCGACACGACCTACATGGCGCCAAGCACTTCGTCGTTCATGATCAATTTTCGCGTCGCCGACCTCGATGCCCTGATCTCGGCACTCAAGGCGGAAGGCTGCGACGTCGTCGACAAGACCGAAAGCTCGGAACAGGGCAAATTCGGCTGGGTGATCGATCCGGAAGGCAACAAGGTCGAGCTGTGGGAGCCTCCCGCAGGCCAGTGAATCACGGCAAGTCCCGATCGCCGGATTCGGCGTATAGTCGCCTCGCTATCCGGACCGGATCAGCAGGAGACGCGGCGACTGCCCGACACCATCCACAGCCAGCCCATCTTCATCCGACAACCTTTGGAACGTCAGTGGAGATACCAATGCCGAAATACCTCATCGAACGGGAAATCCCGGGAGCGGGCAACCTCTCCCAAGAGGAGCTCAAGGCCATTTCCCAGAAGTCGTGCAGCGTCCTGAACAAGATGGGCCCCACGATCCAGTGGCAACAAAGCTACGTGACCGGCGACAAGGTGTATTGCGTGTACATCGCGCCGAATGAAGACATGGTCAGGGAACACGCCGCGCAAGGTGGATTCCCGGCAAACCGGGTTTCGGAAGTCACGCAGATCATCGATCCGACCACTTCCGAGTAGCGTCACCGGGCGCGTGACTACAGGCACATGCGGGTCGCGCGCCCAACGGGCGATGGTGACGCAACATCTCATCGTCATCCGGATATCGAAGTGGACTTCCGCCATGCACTCCTCGCTTGCGCGTTGACGTCAGCTGCCATCACCTGCCACGCCAAAGATGGCAAGCCGAACGCAGGCGCCTGCTCGCTCGCCGCAAGCCCTGCGTCGGCGTGGCTGGTACGCATGCCATTCGAGGTCATCGATGGGCGCATCTACGTGCAGGCCAAGGTGAACCGCAAGGAGTCGTTCCGGTTCGCCGTCGATACCGGCGCCAGCGGCATGGCGCGCGCGGACTCGAGCCTGGTGTCCACCCTCGGGCTCAAGCCCCACGCCCAAGCCGACAACTCCGATGGCGTGAAGACGGCAAAGGTGGAAACCGTCATGCTCGATTCAATCGAAATCGGCGGACTGGCGCGCCGCGATCTCGAGGTTGCGACCCGCGACTACGGCGGGAAGAAGGCCGCCGCGGAAAGATTCCAGGGCATTCTCGCCAGGGATTTCTTCAACGACGGATTGCTCGTCATCGACTATCCGCGCAAGACGCTCTATTTCTCCCGATCGCTGGCGCTGGATCCGGCGGATCGCGATGTCCTCCGCTACGAACGTCCGTTCCGGATCCCGATGTCCATCGGCAGCCTGCAAACCGAAGGCAACCTCGACACCGGCGCGAACGTGACATTCATGTTGCCGAAGGCGACGTTCCTCCAGGTCGGCGACAAGCCACTCGAAAGCGCCGGCAACGGCACGCTTGCGAATACGGTCATCACGACCGGGGAATCGGTCGTCCACGGGCCGTTCCGGCTCGGGAACATCCATCTGCAGGATCAGCGCGTTCGCGTGTCCGACCGCATCGGCGAGATCTACGTTGGCGCCCACACCCTGCGCAACATGACGGTGATGATCGACCAGCGCTCGAAATCGATCGCGCTTTGCCAGTGAGCCGTTCGACCGGATGCCGCTAGAATGCCGGCATGAACAAACTCTTCGCATCCTGCCTGGCCATTCCGTTCCTGCTGCTGTCCAGTCGCGGCATCGCGCAGGAGGCCGCCAAGCCTTCGGGCATCGTAGTCGAACGCACCTTCTGGGTGAAGGCCGGCAAGGAAAAACAGTTCGCGACCCTGTTCGACCGCACCCAGTTGCCGCGCCTGAAGGCCTTGCTCGGCGATCATCAGATCCTCTCCTTCAGCACGGCGGCGCCGCTGATCCATACCGGCAACGACCAGTGGGCGTTCCGCGTCAGGATCAAGTGGAGCAGCTGGGACGCGTTCACCCGGGATGCCTCCGCGCGTGGCGACCAGAAATCCAATCCGACGCTGGCCTATGAGCAAGCCCTGTTCGGCGACCTGGTCACCGACCGCAAGGACACCGTGATCCAGGAAGACAACTACGGCGCGAATTGACGCCGACGCATCCACACCCGACAACCAGCAGGAATCGCCATGTCCAACCCGGCAATCGAAGATCTGAAGCGCACTTTCACCGAACGCCTCGAAGCCCTTGAGCGCATCCTCGATGTCGGCAGCGAGCACCTCCCCGACATCAATGCGGCATTGCAGGAACGCCTGGCCCCCGACATGTTCCCGCTGGGCACGCAGATCGCCATCGTCTGCAACCAGCCACGAGGATTCTCGCAATGGTGCGCCGGCCTGCCGATCGACAACCTGGGCCGCGAAGTCGACACCATCGAAGCCGCGCGCGGGCATATCCGCGACACCAAGGCGCTTGTCGCCGGCATCCAAGCCAATGACGCCAAGCTCGACGAGATCAAGCGCATCGGCCTCGGTCCGGGTCGCTACTGCGAGCTGCCGGGACATCGCTATGTCAGCGATTACCTGATGCCGAACCTGTACTTCCACATCACCACCGCCTACGACATCCTTCGCCACCTCGGCGTGCCGCTCAGCAAGACCGACTTCATGTGGTACCTCGGCCCGCACATCCGGACGGAAGGCTGACATCAACTATTTCGCACGCCTGCCCGCTGGGAAAATCGCGCTGTGGTGCTACCTGGCGTGGTATCTGGCGACGGTCGCGACGCATTTCGATCCGTCGCCGGCGATCTGGCTGAGCTCGCTCGGCATCAGCGCGATCATCGGCATCGCCCTGTTGCTGAGCGTCTCCGGGAAACCGGATCGCTGGCAGACCTTGCGGCTGTTCATGATGCCGTTCTGCGTGTCGAGCTTCTCCTCGTTGATCAAGGGCAAGGGCTATGTCCTGATCTTCCCGCCGACGCTGCGGGAGAATCTGCTGCCGATCGGCTGCTGCGTGGCGTTCCTGCTGCTCGTGGCGATCGTCAAGGCGTGCATACTGCCGAAGACGATTCCGACGCCGAGGTGATCCGTGAGCACCCGCCGCTACCGCACGCTGCAGGAGTTCTATCCGTTCTACCTGTCGCAGCACCAGAACCACACGTGCCGTCGCTTGCATTTCTTCGGGACGTCGATCGCCATCGCGTTGATCCTCTACGCGCTGGCCAGCGGTCGCTACGGATTCCTGCTGCTGGCCCTGGTACAGGGATACGCCTGGGCCTGGGTCGGCCACTTCTTCTTCGAACACAACCGCCCCGCCACCTTCACCTATCCGCTGCTGAGCTTCATGGGCGACTGGAAACTGTGGCTGGACATGCTGACCGGCCGCGTGCGCTGGTGACGGCCATGCCCCCGATCCCCGACGCCACCTGAACGCGAATACCGGTAGCCCCCTCCGGCACTTCCGTCCCCCCGATCGCAGCCGGATACACTCGCGCGAACTCCCGGTCTTCACCCCCGTGTCCACCGAGCCCGACCATTCCGCTCCGCTGTCCCGCTGGCTGCACCTCGTCGCATTGGTGGCAATGGCCGTCGCCATCACGGCGTGCTCGTCGGAGACGCCAGTGCGTCGCGAACGCACGCCCGAGGATGTCCGCGCCACGCTGAAGCGACTGATCCCGTCGTCCGTGAAGGATCGCGCCGACTGGGCCGCCGATATCCAGGCCGCCTACCAGGTGCTGGGCGTGCCCCCGAGCAACGACAACCTGTGCGCGTCGCTGGCGGTGATCGAGCAGGAATCCGGTTACAAGGTCGATCCACCGGTGCCCGGTCTCGGCAAGATCGCCCGCGAGGAAATCGACCGTCGCGCAGGCAAGCTCGGCATCCCCAGCCTGGTCGTCAGTGGCGCGCTGCTGGTGAAGTCGTCCGATGGCCGCAGCTACGCCGATCGCATCGACAACGCGCGTACCGAAGGCGAACTCAGCCGCACCTACGAAGACCTGGTCGAACGCGTGCCGATGGGTCATCGCCTGCTGGCGCGCGCGAACCCCGTGCATACCGCCGGCCCGATGCAGGTCAGCATCGACTTCGCCGAACGCTTCTCCGCCAGCCACGCCTATCCCTACGCCAACGCCGATACCGTTCGCCATGAACTGTTCACCCGGCGCGGCGGCACCTATTACGGGATCGCGCACCTGTTCGCCTATCCCAACCACTATTCGCGCCACATCTACCGTTTCGCCGATTTCAATGCCGGCCAGTACGCCAGCCGCAATGCGGCGTTCCAGAATGCGGCGAGCATCGCGTCCGGCGTGAAACTGGCACTGGACGGCGACCTGGTCACGCCGGACACCACCAGCGCGACGGAGACCGTGGTGCGCTCGCTGCGTGGTCCATTGGGCATGGACGATGCCGCGATCCACGCCGCATTGCAGCGCGAGGACAGCGTCAGCTTCGAGGACACCACGCTCTACAAGCAGATGTTCACGCTTGCCGAACAACGCGCCAGGCACCCGTTGCCGCGCGCGATGATTCCCCAGATCAACCTGGTCGGACCGAAGATCAGCCGCAAGCTCACTACCGAGTGGTACGCCGATCGCGTCGAATCGCGTTACCGCTCCTGCATGGCGCGCACCGGCGGCTGAGCCGGGCACGCGGACACGCGGGTGAAAGCGAGATCTTCGTAGTCCGAACTGAAATCTCCGTGCGGGTCGAGCTTCGACATCTTCAAGGTCGTCGCGCCTTTCACCGTGGCGAAATCGAGCCAGGCATCGACATCGAGCGTGGGGTCGTCCCAATGCACCATCGCGCGTGCGCCGGCCATGTGCAGCAGGCCGCTCATCTTCGGCGACTTCAGTGCGGTGAAGCGTAGGCTGTTGCCGTCCGGGCATATCGTTGCATCACCCAGCCACGGATCGCGATAACGCCCGGGGATGATGGCTCGATCGCCGCGGGTCGCCAGCCGATGTTGCGGCTCCACCTTCGCCGGTTTCGCCGAAGCGGCCGCCTTTGCCGCCAACGCGTCCAGGGCATCGGCATACTCCGTCACCGTCTTGCCAAGCTGCGGCGCGGTGTAGTGCTTCACCAGCGACTGGTTGAGCACGGTGCGGGCATCGTCGGCATCGCCATTGATCATGATCACGAAGCCGACGTGCCGATCCGGCAACAGCGTCAGCGCCGAATACATGCCGGCCAGCGTCCCGGTATGCGAAACCTTCCAGACGCCATCGACGTCGGTCATGCGCCAGCCGTAGCCATAGGCGAACATGTGGCTGTTGTCCCATTCGCGCATCAGCGAGGACACCGGCATGATCGTCTGCGGCGCCCACACGGCACGCCGCTGCGCATCCGACAGCCATGGCTTGCCATCCACCAATCCCTGGTGCTGCGGATCCAGCCACATCGACGTCCACTTCAGCATGTCGTCGAGGCTGCAGCGCACGCCGCCGGCAGCGGCCATCGGTACATCGGGGATCTCGGCTTCGTCCTGGCGCACGGGTACATTGCGGCCATCGCTGCGCGCATGCGGCTGCGCGACATTGCCGACCGCATCGCGATTCCATGCACCGATCTGGCAGCGCTGCAATCCAAGCGGCCCGAACACTTCGCGCTTCAGCAGGGTTTCGTACGATGCCCCACCCGCCTTCGCCGCAACTTCGCCGGCAACGATGTAGAGCGTGTTGTCGTAGGCATAGCGCGAACGGAAGCTGTAGGCCGGCTTGAGATAACGCAGGCCGTGGATCACGTCGGCGCGTGTGAACAGGTTGGGGTCCGGCCACAGCATCAGGTCGCCCGCCCCGGCAGGCAGCCCGCTGTTGTGGACCAGCAGGTCGCGCACCTGCATGTTCTGCGTCACCCACGGATCGTGCATACGGAAATCCGGGAGATATTTCGTCACCGGGTCGTCCCACTTCAACTTGCCCTGGTCGACCAGCCGCGCCAGCAGCGCCGAGGTCATCGCCTTGCTGTTCGAGGCGATCTTGAACAGGGTTTGCGCATCGATGCGCTGGCCGCTGCCGGCGAGGCGTTCGCCTTCGGCGCGGGCATAGACCACCTTGCCGTCCTCGACCACGCCCAGCGCCAGTCCCGGCAGGTGATAGCGCGCCACCGTGGCATCGAACGCGGCATCGAAGAACTTGCGATCCCCATCATCCGCTGCACGCGCCAGAGCGGGCACCAGCACGGCCATCAGAACGCCCAACATCATGGGCGGAACAAGGGGTTTCATCGCCATGCCAGTCTCCGGGGATTCCCGGAGTCTAGCGGCATCACGGCGGGCCGGCAGGTCAGACCTGCAGCACAGGGACGTCGGCCTTGGGCAACAAACGTTCCTTGAAGTGGCTGTCCTCGTAATAACGGATCTTCTCCGCCATCACCGGGTTGGGCAGGCCTTCGTAGAACACGATTTCCTTCTTGTCGCCCATCGCCTTGAGTTCCTGCGGCAACATCAGCGCGCGCTTCTCCTCCACCTCGCTGTAACTGACGCTGCCCTGCTGGCCGTGCGAGGTGCTGCGGTTGCGCTTGCGGATGGTGGTGTAGCCCAGCATCTCGGAATAATCGTTGGCGTCCTGCTGTTCGCGGGGCGCGTAGACGATTTGCAGGGCGTGGTTGGTGATGATGGTGCGCGAGATGTCCTTGCCATAGGTGGCATCGAGCTGCGCCATGCTCTGGATGATCGGCAACAGGCGGATGTTGTAACCCGCCATGTAGCTCACCGCGCTGGCGATGATCTCGACCTTGCCGATGCTGGTGAATTCGTCCATCAGCAGCAGGCACTGGTGCTTCAGCGCCGGATTGTTCTGCGGCAATTCCTTGGTGTTGACATTGATCAGCTGGCTGAAGAACAGGTTGACGATCAGCCGCGCCTCGGCCAGCTTGTTGGGCTGGATGCCGATGTAGATCGTCATGCGCTTGCGGCGGACGTCGGTCAGCCAGAAATCGTTGCCGCTGGTGGCGGCGTCGAGCACCGGATTGATCCACGGATTCAGCGGCTCCTTGAAGGTGCCGAGGATCGAGGCAAAGGTTTCATTGGCCTGCGACAACAGGTTGTTGAACGCGGTGCGCGTGTTCGGCCGCACGAAGGAACGCCCGGAAATGCCCTGCAGATAGGTGCGCAGGTCGCTACCGTCGCCGGACGACAGGCGATACACGGCGCCCAGCGTCGGGAACTGCACCAGTTCCGCGGGAATGCCCTGCGCCAGCTGGTCGTCGAAGTTGTCGAACAGATACAGCGAGAACGCCATGAAGGCATTGCGCGCCTGGCTCACCCAGAACTTCTGCTCGTCGCTGGTGTCGGGATAGAGCATCGCCGCGATGCTCTGGAGGTCGGAGATGCGGAACGCCGAATCCTGCGAGACATAGCTCAGCGGATTCCAGCGATGGGTGCGACGATCTTCCGCGAACGGATTGAACAGGAAGACCTCCTGCCCCTGCGACTTGCGCCAACCGGACGTGAGCTCGTAGTTCTCCTGCTTGATGTCGAGCACCACGATGGACTCCTGGTACTCGAGCAGGTTCGGGATCACCACGCCAACGCCCTTGCCCGAACGCGTCGGCGCCGCAAGGATCACGAACTGCTGGCCGGCCAGCTTCATCAGCTTGCCCTTGAACTTGCCGACCACGACGCCGTTCGGCTTGTCGTCGAACAGGCCCTTCGCGCCGACATCGCCGCCATTGGCGAAACGGGCGTCGCCATGCAATGCCTTGCGCTGCGGCTTCAAGGCCAGGAACAACAGCACGATCCATGCCAGCAGCGGAATCCCGAAGCCGAGGATGCCGCTGATCTTGATCTTCATGGCATACGGCTGGAACCGCGGTTCGTGGAGATGCCTCAGATACTCCAGCCAGACGAAAGCCTTGCCGCTCCCGACCCCGAGCAACATGGTCGTGAACATCCCCGACAGCCACAGCCCGGCAACAGCTGCCAGCACCAGACAGCCCAATACGAATACGATTTTCCCCGCCTTCATCCAGCTCCCCTGTCACGGCTCCGACCCATTGGCATAGTGTGCCAGCAGTCACTTTTTTTCGCAGCCTCGAACCGACACCGGGACAAAAGCCGAGTCGCGGGATTTCTTTGTGAATCGTTCAAATTTCGCCGATGGAGCTCGATCGATCCAGCCGCGCCGGATCCTGGGCTCGCTGTCCCAGCGCATCCGCGGGGATGCTGCGCGTTCGTTCGTACCTTCTGCACAAGAGCACAACCATGGCCACGACAGCCAAGGGGAACAGGAGGGAGATCACCAGGGACCAGGCGCCGCTGGCGTGCATCTTCGCAGCCCCGCTTGAAGGGATGAGCACCATGGCGCCAAGCGGACCCGTCGAGAACAGCAGTTGCACGGCGGCGTTCCATCCGAGGTGCAACCCCACGGGCGCAGCCACTGACCCGGTGGCGACGAATGAGCGCGCCAGCATGAAGCCGAAAGCGCCCGTCAATGCAAAAACATAGGCCATCGCCACGGGATTGCCCAGCACACCGTAGCTAAACCAGTGGTATGCGCCGAACACGACCGCATCCAACGCCACGGCGCGGCCGGGGCCCAGCCAGCGGATGGCTTGAAACAGCAAATAGCCCCGAAACAGCAATTCTTCGTAGAGCACGGAATTGACGACGAAACGGACCCCGTCCCCGAGGCGTCCGAGGGTCAATGCCGTGTTGAAGACGAAACGATCATCGGCGGACAGGGCTGCACACAGCTGCTGGAGCGTTGCGGCGCCTGCCATGAGCACGAGGCCAACGGCGAATTCCACTGTGCGGCGCTTCCATCGATTGAGCCCGATGGCACCCAGTCCTCGACCCTCGAATCGAAGGAGGATCCAGGTGATGACCAGCAGCAACGGACCGATCATGCGGAGCACGACTCCGGAGCGCGCGTTACAGGCTGCCTTCGTTGCACCGCATCGGTTTGTCGGCAGGCTATGGCATGCATATGCCCCAACAATGCCCTCGCCTGGGACAGGTTGCAACGACCCGGCCGGGCTGGAAACCACCGGACGCAAACAAATAACCCCGGATTGCCCGGGGTTATTTGGAAATGGTGGAGCCAGGGAGGATCGAACTCCCGACCTCGTCATTGCGAACGACGCGCTCTCCCAGCTGAGCTATGGCCCCATGGGGATATCTAGGATAACGCGGCGTTCTTCCTGCCGCCAGCCCTCACGCATCGGCAGGATCGTCCACCTCACCGCGCGCCGCGACGTTCTCGGCAGCCAGATCGCCGGTGACGTTGCCCAAGGTGGCGAAGACGTCGGGAATGGTATCGAGCGCCATCAACACGCCCAGCGGTTCCACCGGCAGTCCCAGCGACTGGGTGATCGGCAGGTTGGTGATCATGAAGCTGGCCTGCCCCGGCAGTCCGATGGAACCCAGGCTGACGACCACCGCCAGTGCGACGCCGACCGCCCAATGCAGCATCGGAACGTCGGTGCCGTGCGCCCAGGCGATGAACGCGGCGACCACCATGTACTGCACCGGGCTGGTGAGCCGGAACAGCGAGACCGCCATCGGCAACACCAGCGACGGCACCCGCCGCGGATGGCCGAGCGTTCCGAGCGTGGTGTCGAGCATCGCCGGCAACGACGCCAGCGATGATTGCGTGCTCATCGCCACTGCCTGCGCCGGCACGGCGGCGCGGATGAAACGCGGAAGCGAATCGCGACCGGCAAGCACGACCACGACGTACATCGCAACCGCCACCAGCAGATAGAGGCCGATCGCCGTGAGCAGATAGACCGCCAATGCGGTCAGCGTGTGGATGCCGGCGCGTGCTGTGACCGAAAACACTAGGGCGAACACGCCCAGCGGCGCGACCACCAGCACCCAACGCACGATCTGCGTCATCGCATCGGCGATGCCGTGCAGCAGTTCGAAGACGCGCTGGGCGCGATCATGGTCGATCCTGGTCAACGCGAACCCGAAGAACAGCGAGAACACCACCAGCGGCAGCATTGCGCCCTGCGCCGCGGCATTCACCGCATTGCTCGGAATGATGCTGCCCAGCCAATCGGCCACGGCCGGGGTCTTCGGCACTTCGGTGGACGACGACGCCAGCGCCTGCACCAGTTCCGGGTTGCGCGGGAACATGTTGAACACGGCGGGCGCGATCAACGCGGCGATCGCCGCCGCGAACGTCAGCAAGAGCAGGAAGACGATCAAGGCGCGACGCGCCAACCGCCCCGATGCCGCGGCGTCACGCGCGGTGCCGACGCCAAGGGTCACGAGCGCACCGACCAGCGGCACCACGGTCATCTGCAGCGCGTTGATCCACAGCTTGCCGAACGGCTGCAACACGTCTGCGACGGCCGCCGCCCGTTGCGGGGCGAACTCCGCGAAGACCAGGCCGCTCACGGCAGCCAGCACCAGCGCGATCAAAACGCGCGCGGTCGAAGAAGTCGGGATCATGGCGTCGGCAGCTTCCAGTCGCGTTGGAGTCGGGCATATTCGGCTTTCGGCAGCAACACGAACACCGGATGATCTTCCTGCTTCAGCCAGCCGAGCAGCGTGTCCATTGTTGCTTCGGCCATTGCCGTGCAGCCGGATGTCGTCTGGTCGGGACGTCCCCACAGATGGGCGAAGATGCAACTGCCGCCGTTGGCCACGCCATCGGCATTGTGTTCGATCACGAAGCCTTCCTTGTAGCGATGGTCATCGGCCTTCAGCAGGTCGAGGCGCATGTGTTCGCTGGCGCCCTTCACCGCATCGGCGCCGACTTGTCGGGCATCGACGATCTTGTTGTAGAGCGGCGATCCCGAAACATCGACGCACCAGCTGCTGGCGACCATGGGCAGGTATTGCAGGCCGGTCGCCAACGATGGCGCCGCACCGAACGCGGGACCGACCGCGAAAACTCCCGCCGGATTTCTGCCGTCGCCCTCGCGCTTCTGCGGCCCGTCCGTCTGCGCAGGACTCAGCCCCCGGCCCCAGGCGCTGCCGGAACGCCCGAGCACGACTGGCGAGGCATCGCCGACCGCGATCCATGCACCATCGGCGGCATCGCGACGATACCTGCGCAGCGTCGCCTGGGTGGCATCCCAGTCGGGCGTCACCACCACGATCATCTGGCGCGCGTCCTGCCATGCCTGCGTCGCGGGCATCGTGGCATTCGGCGAAGTCGCGCATCCGGTGAACAGCCCCGAAACGACGAGGCCAACAGCAAGCAGAATCGATCTGTTCATGACCGCAGCATACCCGCCACGCTCCGCGCTGTGGCAACCTGATCCTTTCCGCTTCCGTGGCCCGGATGACTGCGATCCCCGAATGGAATGGCGACGTGAAGGCCGCGCGCGAATTGCAGCGCGAACTGGCCGGACGCGTGGTGACGCGCGACGACTATCCGCGCCCCCTGCGCACGGTGGCGGGACTCGATGTCGGCTTCGAGGATGGCGGTGCGATCACTCGCGCGGCGGCAGTACTGCTCGATGCGGAAACGCTTGCTGTTCTCGACCAGCAGATCGTCAAGGTTCCGACGCGGATGCCCTACATCCCCGGACTGCTGTCGTTCCGCGAATTGCCGGCGCTGGTGCCTGCACTGGAAGCACTGTCGCAAGTGCCTGACATGGTCTTCGTCGATGGCCACGGCATCGCCCATCCGCGTCGTCTCGGCATTGCCGCGCATGCCGGCGTCATCACCGGATTGCCCACCGTCGGCGTCGCCAAGTCGGTGCTGGTCGGCACATCGAAACCGCTCCACGAGATGCGTGGCGCGCATGCACCGTTGCGCGATGGCGGCGAGCAGATCGGCTGGATGTTGCGCAGCAAGGAGCGTTGCCTGCCATTGATCGTCTCGCCAGGGCATCGCGTGTCGATGGCCGCCGCACCCGAACTGGTGATGCGCTTCGTCACCCGCTATCGCCTGCCTGAACCCACACGCCTTGCCGATCGCCTGGCATCACGCCGCGACGAAAAGAGGAACTGAACCATGCACGCACGCAAACTCCATCACTTCGCATTCGTCGCGATGCTGCTTCCGCTACTCGCCTCCTGCGCCACCCGATCGACTGCATCGCACAAGGCACTGGGCGCTGGTGCCAGCGTCACCCTGAAACCAGGTGAGCGCGCCACCCTGCCCGATGGGAGTACGCTTCGCTATGTCGCTATCGCAGCCGATTCACGCTGTCCGGAGAAGGTGCAATGCATCTGGGCCGGCGATGCCGACCTCCTGTTCGAGTTGGCCAAAACCGGCAACGCGCCGAAGCAGTTCCATTTGCACACCGGAACCGAGCCGAAGTCATTTCACACCGATGGTCACATTATTTTCCTGGATGCGGTCACGCGCGGTTCCGGCCCGGATGCCACAGTTCGCCTGAACCCTTGAAATTCAGGGGTTTTCATCATTGACACGCATGCAAATCCTTGATAACTGGGGAAACAGTGATTCGAGGGGAGTGTCATGCGCATCCTGTTTCCATCCGCTGTCCTGGCGTTGTTGCTGGCGTCGCCGGGAATCGCATCGGCGCAATCGGCCAGCAAGTGCCCCGATCTGCCGGCAAACAGCGGCTTGGCGTGGCAGGAAATCCAGAGCGACACCCTGCTGTTCTGCCGTGCGGTGCGCAGTGATGGCAGCGACGCTTTCGCGCTGACCTTCACCCGCAAGCCGACCTTCGAGCCCGATCGCCGCAATACCGCCGACGTCAGCACCTTCGATGGCCAGTCGTTGCAGTGGTATCGCTCGACGTTGGCGGGCAACCCCGACTTGAAGGTGCGCGAAGCACTGGTGCGGCTGAATGACGGCACCACCCTGCAAATGGTCGTGCGCTCGGACGACGATGCCGGCCTGCAACGCGCATTCGGCGAAATCTCGGCGCTCAAGATTTCCGCTGTCGCGATCCGCTGACGACAGCCAAACCAGTTATCACCGTGGACGCAATCGCCATGCGCGATGGATGCGCGGATCGCGGGCGTAATCGGGCGGAATCGTTGCCGCGGTGATGTCCTCGACAACCGCGAACTCAGCAACGGCCTCGGCATCGAGCTTGAAGCGGCGCGCGTTGTTGGAGAAATAGAGCACGCCGTCCGGCGCCAACCGCGCCATCGCCAATCGCAGCAATTCCACGTGTTCGCGCTGCACATCGAAGTCCTGCGCGCGCTTGGAATTGGAGAAGGTCGGTGGATCGCAGAAAATCAGGTCGTACTGGCTGCGCTCGCTCCGCAACCACTCCATCACGTCGGCCTGCACCAGCTGGTGCCCCGGCCCGCCGACCTCGTTCTCGCGCAGGTTGTCGGCCAGCCAGCCGAGATAGGTCGCCGAGAGATCGACGCTGGTCGTGGCAGTCGCATCGCCCAACGCCGCCTGCACCGTGGCGACACCCGTGTAACAGAACAGGTTGAGGAAACGCAGCTTGCGCGCTTCGGCATTCAACCGCATGCGCAGTGGCCGATGGTCGAGGAACAGGCCGGTATCGAGATAGTCGAACAGGTTCACCAGCACGCGCGCCCGTCCTTCGCGCACGACGAGGCGTTCGCCGCGCTGGTCGAACTGGCCGTACTTGCTGCCGCCCTTGCCGATCCGCCGTGTTTTCAGCACGACGCGTTCGCGCGGCAATTCGAAGACTTCGCGCGCCGCCGCCAGCAGGTCGCCAAGACGGCGGCGTGCCAATGCTTCCGGGATATCCGCGGGCGCGGCATATTCCTGCACATGCAGCCAACGTTCGCCGGTGTCGGCGTCGGTATAGGCATCGATGGCGGCGGCGTATTCCGGAATATCGGCGTCGTAGGCGCGCCAGCAGGAAATGCCATCACGCTCGCGCCAGGCCTTCGATTGCTTCAGCGTCTTGCGCAGGCGATTGGCCACCATCTGCGCGCCTTCGTTCAGCGCCGGCGCTTCCTCGCGCACCTCCGGCGCAATGCGATCGCAGACCAGCAGCGCGCATTCGAGCGCGCCGTTGTAAAGCGTATAGAGCTTGCGCCCGCGCAGCCCGGTCGCGCGCGCCAGCGTGGTGTCGCCGCATAACAGGCTCGCGCTCCATGCCGGCACTGTGCGCTTGAGCGCATCGCCCAGCGCCTGGTAGAGATCGCTGCCGGTGGCGAGGCGCACGTCATAGGGCGGATTGCAGACGACCAGACCGCTCGCTTCCGGCGGCTGGAATCCGTCGCGGACGTCGGCCGCCTGGAAATCGATCAGTTCGGCAACACCGGCGGACATCGCGTTTGCACGTGCATTGCGGATCACGCCCGAATCGATGTCACGCCCATGGAAGACGGGTTTCAGTGCAGCCAGTCCGGTCTCCGCGCGCTGTTCGGCTTCGTTGCGCAATTCCCGCCACGTGGCCACTTCGAAACCGGGCCAGGCCGTCGGCAGCGTATCTCCGTATCGGCGCAATCCAGGCGCGACATCGGCGGCCATCAGCGCCCCTTCGATCAGCAAGGTGCCGCTGCCGCACATCGGATCGAACAATCCACCACCGCCGCCGTGCACCTGCGGCCAGCGACCGCGCAACAACACGGCGGCAGCCAACGGTTCCTTCAGTGGCGCCGCGCCCTGCTCGCCACGCCAGCCACGACGATGCAACGCGCCGCCGAGGTCAATCGAGACGATCGCGCGTCCCTTGCGCACCACCAGGTTGAAGCGCACGTCGGGTGATTCGGTATCGACATCGGGGCGCTCCCCGCGTTCCTGCCGGTAGCGATCGACGATCGCATCCTTGAGGCGCAATGCCGCGAATCCGCCATGACGGATGCCCTCGCCGGACACGTGGGCATCGACCGCGAAGGTCTGGTTGGCATACAGGTGCAAGGTCCAATCGGTTTCGAGCGCGCCGGAATACAACGCGGCTTCATCCGTGCAATCGAATTCCGCGATCGGCCACAACACGCGGCTGGCCAGGCGCGACCACAGCACCGCATGCTGCGCATCGCGCAGGGTTCCGCGCACGTTGACACCGGCGGTCGCGGCGGTTGCCTTTGCGCCTGCCGCGATCAATTCGTCGGCGAGAAGATATTCCAGGCCGCGGGCGCAGCTGACGAAGAAACGCGACTCGCTCACAGCGCGCGCAACAGGTCGGCGAAGGCATTGCGCGATGCCTCGACATGCGCGCTGAGGCGATGCGAATCATCGACCAGCAGCAGGCGTGCGCGACGCGGCTGCGCCCACGCCACCACTTCGGCAGCGGGAATCAATTCGTCGTCCCAGCCATGCAGGATCGACAAAGGGACAGCGGCGGCGTCGAGTCGCGGCGCCGGGCCCATCTGGATCGGCGGCGCCATCAGGAACAGCGCGCGCACTGGGCGCTGCAGGCTGGCGAATCCGGAGATGTAGGCGCCCAGGCTCGATCCGGCCAGCACCACCGGACCGGCAGGCGCCGCATCGATGCGCGACAACAACCGCTGCATGCGCGCGGGCACGTCGCCAAGTTCGCTCACCTCGCGACGGGCGTCGAGATCGGTGTAATCCGGACGTTCATGGCTCCAGCCCAATGCTTCGGCGGCTTCCGCCAGGGCGGTGACCTTGGTCGCATCCGGCCCGCTTTCGAAGCCGTGGGAGAGGATGCAATGGCCTTTCATTCACGCAAATCCGCTTGTCGTCTGTGGCTGCGATGCTAGCATTTCGCGATGTCCCGACCGCCTGCCATGCGCCACGAACCACTGCCCTACGAGGCATTGCTGGCCGAACGCGCGCTGGCGGACATCGACACCGTGGTGATCCATTGCACGGAGCTGCCCGACCTCGCCACTGCGCGCGAATACGGCGAAATCGTCCGTTATCCCGACAGCGGCACCGGCAACAGCGGCCACTACTACATCCACCGGACGGGCACCGTGCACCAGTGGGTCGACGACGCCCGTGTCGCCCACCACACGCGTGGCTGGAACCCGCGCAGCATCGGCATCGAACTGGTGAATCTCGGGCGCTGGCCGGACTGGCTGGACTCCCGCCACCAGGCGATGGACGAGCCCTACACGGATGCGCAAATCGAAGCCCTGATCGATCTCCTGCGCCGCCTGCAGAAGCAGCTGCCGGGCCTGCGCTGGATCGCCGGACACGAAGACCTCGATATCGACATGGTCCCGGCCAGCGACGATCCCGACAAGCGGGTCCCCCGCAAACGCGACCCCGGACCGCATTTCCCGTGGCAGCGCGTCGAAGCGGCGCTCGCCTTGCAGCGCATTCCGGTGGGAACCAGTCCTGATTCCCTATAATTGCGGCATCGCAACAGCTGCCGCACGCATGACGCCTCCCGTCCTCGAACTCGTTGAACTCCTGAAGCTGGAACGCCTGGAAGACGATCTCTTCCGCGGCCAGAGCCGCGACATCGGCACCAAGTACGTCTTCGGCGGCCAGGTGCTGGGCCAGGCGCTGTCGGCGGCGCAGGCGACGGTCGACAGCGAGACCAGCGACCGCAACGCCCATTCGTTGCACGCGTATTTCCTGCGCGCCGGCGACATCGAAGCGCCGATCGTCTACCAGGTCGACCGTACCCGCGATGGAGGCAGTTTCTCCGTGCGTCGTGTCACCGCCATCCAGCATGGCAAGGTGATCTTCTTCTGCGCGGCGTCGTTCCACACGCCCGAACCGGGTAGCGAGCACCAGTTGTCGATGCCGGAAGTGCCGCGACCGGAAGACATCGAACCGGCCCCGCCGCTGTCGCCGGAAGAACTGGCGAAATTGCCGATCAAGGTACAACGCTGGCTGGATCGTTCCGGACCGTTCGAGTTCCGCCACGTCTATCCGCGCGACGAACTCAATCCGCCCAAGCGCCCGCCTTACCAGCAGGTGTGGTTTCGCCTGGCCGACAAGGTCGGCGACGATCCCGAGCTGCATCGTGCCCTGCTCGCCTACGCCTCCGATTTCCACCTGCTCGGCACCGCGACCTTCCCGCACGGCATCAGCTATTACCAGCCGAACGTGGCGATGGCGTCGCTCGATCACGCGATGTGGTTCCATCGTCCGTTCCGCGCCGACGACTGGCTGCTGTATTCGATCGACAGCCCGAGCGTGCAGGAAGCGCGCGGATTGGCGCGCGGCCAGATTTTCGACCGCCACGGCAAGCTGGTCGCGAGCACCGCGCAGGAAGGCATGATCCGCGTCGGGAAGGCAAGCTGACATGCGCCAGGTCTTCACCAGTCGCCGGCTCGAGAATGCCGAAGGCGTGGCCAAGTTGCTGGAAGACGCCGGCATCGAAGTCCGCATCATGAACGGACGCTCGTACAAGGGCACCCATCGCCACGCGTTCAGCTATCGCGAAAACGCGCGCAGCAAGGAACCGCAGCCGGAAGTGTGGGTGGTCCGCACCGACCAGTTGCCGCAGGCACGCAAGCTGTTGCATGAAGCCGGCCTGCTCGATCGCTCCAACAGCCCGGAAAACGTGCCGCTGACGTTCAACTCGCGCAACGCCGCGCCGGTGCCGGGGAAATCGTCGGCGCAGCGCGCGAATCGCCTGCGCATCGTGTTGCTGATCGTCTGCGCCGCGGTCGCGGCGTGGACGTTCTTCTTCCGGCATTGATCGTCGCGGCACGCGTTCGCTGAGCGCGCACCGCGACTACGCCAACAGTTACTGCGCCGGGGTCGCCGGCTTCATGTCCATGTGCTGGCGCTGGCCCTTGCGGTCGCCCCACGCACCCGGACCACGGTCGCCACCGGGGCCATGCGCCTTCGCCAATTCATCCTGGCTCAGCGCGCCATCACCGTTGGTGTCGAGGCGCTTGAACATCGCATCGACGAACTCGCCGCGCTTCTTGGCGCGTTCGGCGTCGTGCTTCGCCATCGCGGCCAGCATCTCTTCCTTGCTGACCTTGCCGTCATGGTTGGTGTCCATTTCGGCGAAACGCTTCTGCCCATGCTCCTTGCGCATCGCCTCGAAATCCGAGCGGTCGAGGAAGCCATCGTGGTTGGCGTCAAGCTGGTCGAACTTCGCGGCCAGCTTGGGATCCTTGGCGGCCTCGTCGCGGCTGATCTTGCCGTCATGGTCAGCGTCGAGGCGCATGAAACCGCCCATCATCCGGCCATGGCCTTTCGGCGGCGGAGCGCCGGGCTCGCCGGGCGCCGGCGGATCGGAGGGCATCTGCTGGGCGATGGCGGTCACGGCGGCGGCACCAAGTGCGCATGCCAGGGCCAGCACGAGCGGGGTCGAACTCTTCATCTGCATCTTCCTGTGCGGGTGTATGCGCAGGGAACGCTGCGCCCCGCCCCGCGGTTGACCTCGCCACGGCGGCATTCACCGACGGGCTAGACTCGGCTTCATGAGCGTGTCCGACGATCTCCGCATCTACCGCACCGGGTTCCATCCCTGCGGCTACTGGCCGGACCGCTTCGCGCGCGATCTCCTGATCGACCCGCGCGATCCGCGCATCGCCGACGTCTATCCGCTGTCCCTGGAATGGGGATTCCGTCGCTCCGGCGAAGTCATCTACCGTCCCGATTGCGTGGCCTGCAATGCCTGCGTCGCCGTGCGCATCCGGGTGGACGACTTCCTGCCCGACCGCAGCCAGCGCCGCTGCCTGGCCCGCAACGCCGACCTGCAAGTGCGGGTGGTGCCCGCCGAACGCACCGAAGAGCACTTCGCGCTCTATCGCCGCTACCTGCACAGCCGCCATCCCGGCGGCGGCATGGACGACCACAGCGAAGCCGATTTCGACGGCTTCCTGATCGGACGCTGGTCGCAGGGGCGCTTCCTCGAATTCCGCGCCCACGGCGACCACGCACCGGGACGCCTGCTCGCGGTCGCCGTCACGGACGTGCTCGACGATGCGCTGTCGGCGGTCTATACCTTCTACGACCCGCTGGAGGCGCAACGCAGCCTCGGCACCTTCGGCGTGTTGCAGCAGGTCGAATGGGCGCGCCGCGAAGGCCGCAAGCACCTGTACCTGGGTTACTGGATCGACGGCCATCCCAAGATGGACTACAAGCGCCGCTTCCAGCCGCTGGAACGCTACGACGGCCGCGCCTGGCAGCCGTTCGACTGAAAATCAGCTTTTCGCCGGCGGAATGCCCGGCTCGACGGTCGCGCCGCGGCGTCCGAAACCGAATTCGCCTGCCGCGTTGGAGTTCGAAACGATCATCCGCACCATGTTGGTCGGAATCATCACTTCCACTTCCTTGCCATCGCCGGTATCCAGCGTCATCTCGGTGAGCATGCCGGAGGTATCGACGTCCTTGCAGCTGAAGTGCGTACCGGCCGGACCGTCCTTGAGATAGGGCTTGCCGGCGTCGCCCAGTGCTTCGATGGCATTGGGGAAGAGATAGACGTCGTAACCCGTGGTGTCGGTCATGGCCGCTCCTAATTAATCGATGATCTGTCAGTCGAAGGTGATGTGGATGGAGGCAGCGGCTTCGCGCGCCCGTGCCCGCGCATCATCGCAGGAAGCCGCGCGCGCCAGCGTCACGCCGACGCGACGCTTGCCCGAGACCCGCGGCTTTCCGAACAACCGCAATGCGCTGTCGGGCGCCTGCAGTGCGGCCTCGATGTTCGCGAAGCACGGTACGCCCTCGCCCTCCGCCAGCAACGCGCACGACGCCGACGGACCACGATTGGCGATCGCATCGCCGTCGGCGCCCACCGGCAGGCCGAGGATCGCCCGCGCATGCAGTGCGAACTCGCTCAATTCCTGCGAGACCAGCGTGACCAGCCCGGTGTCGTGCGGACGCGGCGACACTTCCGAGAACCACACCTGGTCGCCCTTGACGAAAAACTCCATGCCGAACACGCCCCAACCGCCGAGATTGCCGGACACCGCAGTCGCAATGTCCTTGGCGCGTTGCAGGGCCAGTGGCGACATCGGCTGCGGTTGCCAGCTTTCGACGTAATCGCCGTCGCGCTGGAGATGGCCGATCGGCGCGCAGAACACGGTGCCGCCAGCGTGGCGAACGGTGAGCAGGGTGATCTCGTAATCGAAATCGATGAAGCCTTCGACGATGACGCGACCGGCGCCGGCACGACCACCGGTCTGCGCATAATCCCAGGCGGCGTCGATGTCGGCTTCGCTGCGCACCAGCGACTGACCCTTGCCCGACGACGACATCACCGGCTTGATCACGCATGGCAGTCCCAACTCCGCGACGGCGGCGCGATAGTCGGCATGCGTGTCGACGAAACGGAATGGCGAGGTCGGCAGGCCCAGGGTTTCCGCGGCAAGCCGACGGATGCCTTCGCGATCCATGGTCAACCAGGCGGCACGCGCGGTCGGGATCACCCGCACCTCGCCGTCGCGCTCGAGCTCGACCAGCGTCGGCGTATGGATGGCCTCGATCTCGGGCACCACGATGTGCGGCCGCTCCCGTGCGATCAGCGCGCGCAAGGCCTCGCCATCCAGCATGTCGAGCACGTGGCTGCGATGCGCGACCTGCATCGCCGGCGCATCGGCATAGCGATCGGCAGCGATCACCTCGATGCCCAGCCGCTGCAGCTCGATCGCCACTTCCTTGCCCAACTCTCCCGATCCCAACAGCAATACCCGTGTGGCCTTGGCGGTCAGCGGCGTTCCCAGTGTCGTCATGCGTCGAGGTCGGTCGGAAAGGCGGCCAGTCTAGGGCACCACCCGCATTCATACAAAGTGATATCAAATTGATATCATCTTCTCCGCACAACGGAGATTCCCCATGAAAGAACGCATTCTCAAGTCGCTGCCGGGCATCCCGGTCCTGGTCATGGTGCTGCTGGCAGGCGTGGTCGCCATCTGGCTGTTCCTGACCGGTATCGGCCCCGACCCCAAGGGCGAAGGCGTGGCCTCCGGCTCGCTGATCGTTGCCGCGATCCTGCTCGGCATCGTCGCCTTCCTATCGCTGACCGGCCTGTACAAGCTCGAACCCAACCAGGGGGCGGTGCTCAGCCTGTTCGGCAAATACATCGGCACGGTCAAGGAAAACGGCCTGCGCTGGAACAACCCGTTCTACGGCAAGCGCAAGGTGAGCGAGCGTGTGCGCAACTTCGAGAGCGGGCGCCTGAAAGTGAACGAGCTCGATGGCAGCCCGATCGAGATTGCGGCCGTGATCGTCTGGCGCGTGGTCGATTGCGCCGAGGCGGTCTACAACGTCGACGACTACGAAAGCTTCGTGCACATCCAGTCGGAATCGGCGCTGCGCGCGATGGCCACCAGCTATCCCTACGACCAGCATGAGGAAGGCCAGCTCGCCCTGCGCAGCCACGCCAACGAGGTCGGCCAGCACCTGAAGGACGAATTGCAGGCGCGCCTCGCCGACGCCGGCGTTGAAGTGCTGGATGCACGCATCAGCCATCTCGCCTACGCGCCGGAAATCGCCCAGGCGATGCTGCAGCGCCAGCAGGCCAACGCGATCATCGCCGCGCGCACCCGCATCGTTGCCGGCGCCGTCGGCATGGTCGAGATGGCGCTGGAAGAACTGCAGAAGAACGGCGTGGTCCAGCTCGACGAGGAACGCAAGGCACAAATGGTCAGCAACCTGCTGGTGGTGCTCTGCGGCGAGCGCGCGACGCAGCCGATCGTCAACGCCGGCACGCTGTACTGATCCGCCGCGATGGCAGAGAAGAAAGCCTATCCGTTGCGCATCAACGCCGAGATCCTCTCGGCGACGCAACGCTGGGCCGATGACGAGTTGCGGAGCCTCAATGCGCAGATCGAATACGTGCTGCGCGAGGCCCTGCGCAAGGCGGGACGGCTGAAATCGTCCACACAACAACCAGATGAAGAGGGAGAGGAATCATGAGCGGTCGTTGGCAATACAAGGTCGTCGAATTCAAGCCTGCACTGATGGGCGGGCTCAAGCCCGAGGAATGGCAGGCCGAACTCGACAAGCTGGGCGCACAGGGATGGGAACTGGTCAACGTCGCCCCGACAATGCCGCTCAATCATTTGCTTGCCGTGCTCAAGCGTGAGGCATGACATGAAACGCACGCGAAATTCCATTTCCGCCATCGCCCTCGTCTGCGCCCTGGTGCTGCCCGCATCGGCAGCCACCGACACGCCCCAGGCCATCGCAGCACGACTGCTCGATCGCCTCGATGCCGGCCAGTACGACCAGGCCGAAGCGATGTTCAACGCACAGATGCAGCAGCACGTGCCCACCGACAAGCTGAAAGCCGTGTGGCAGTCGTTGCCGCCCGCCGGCAAGCGCGACGCGGCGGAGCTGTCGCAAAAGGACGGCATGCAGGTCATCAGGCAGACATTGCATCGCGGCGCGACGGCATGGACATTCACGGTCGCGGTCGACGCGCAGGGCAAGGTCAGCGGCATGTTCGTGCAGCCACAGCAAAACGCTGCACCGATTCCCGCGGTTCCAGCCGATGCCGGTTACAGCGAACGCGAGGTCAGCGTCGGCGCCGAAGGCCATCCACTCGGCGGCACGCTGGCGATGCCCAAGGGAAAGGGACCCTTCCCTGCCGTGGTGCTGGTGCACGGATCCGGCCCCAACGACCGCGAGGAAACCATCGGCCCCAATCATGTCTTCACCGACATCGCGCGCGGGCTCGCTGCGCAAGGCATCGCCGTGCTGCGCTACGAGAAGCGCACCAGGGCGCGACCGCAGGATTACAAGGACGGCATCGTCACCATCGACAGCGAGACCACCGATGACGCCGTCGCCGCGGTGAAGGCATTGGCGACGACGCCCGGCATCGACCCGAAGCGCGTCTTCGTGTTCGGGCACAGCCTCGGCGCGATGGTGGCGCCACGCATTGCGCAGCGTGCCGGTCAAGATGTGATCGGCGTGATCGAGTTGTCCGGCCCTTCGCGCAAGCTGATCGACATCATCCCCTACCAGCAACGCTACATGGCCAAGCTGCAGGGCAAGTCCGACGATCCGCAGGCCCTTGCCGGGATCGCCAAGGCCGAAAGCGACATCGCCGCGATCCGCGGCAACGCCAAGCCCGACGACACCGCGCTGGGAATGCGTGTGGATTACTGGCGCAGCGTGGACGCGATCGATCCCATCGCAGACAACAAGGCGCTGCGTGTACCGGCGCTGCTGCTGCACGGCGACCGCGACTTCCAGGTGCCGATGGAAGACTGGACGGCGCTGCAACAGGCGTTCTCCGGCAACAAGCGCTTCACCATGAAGCTCTATCCCTCGCTCAACCACCTGGGCATCGCCGGCAGCGGCACGCCGTCGATGGCGGAGTACGCGCAACCCGGGCATGTCGATGCGCGGTTGATCAACGACGCCGCGGCATGGATCAAGGCGCACTGACATGGCGACGACTGGTTCCGTTCGCGATTTCCCGCTTGCCCCGTTGCAGCAGAAGTCGTGGTTGACCCTGGTCGCGATCGTGGCCGTCACGATCGCGATCACCCTGCTGATTCCCCATCAGGAATTGCCGCTGCCGGCGCGATTGCTGCTGTCCACCGTGACCGCGGCGGTGATCCTGGGCGTCGGGTTGGCGATGCGACGCCGTCGCATCACCATCGAAGGCCGCGATCTCGTGGTGGCCGCGGCATTCTTTACGCAACGCATCAATATCAATGCGCTGGATCTTGCCAGCGCGCGCAGCGTCGATCTTGCCGAACACACCGAGTTCGCGCCCATGATCAAACTCGGGGGATACGATCTCCCCGGCTTCCGCGCCGGCGGGTATCTCCTGCGCAATCGCGCCCGGGCGTTCTGCCTGCTCACCACGCGCGATCGCGTCCTCGTCCTGCCACGCCACGATGGCAAGTTCCTCGTGCTCAGCCCCGAAAAGCCGCAAATGCTGTTGTCCGCACTGAACGAACTGGCCTCGACAACAGCGCGTCGCTAAGCTGTCCGGATGCAAGCCCACCCGCGCCACCTGATCAACAGCGCCCACGCCGAATTGTGGCCGGCGTGGCTGCTGCGGGCACGACGCAATGCCGATGCGCGCGCGTTGGCCACCGCCACCTGGGTGGTGCGCAGCCGCGATGGCGGCTATCTCGCCACCATCGATGCAACGCGCAACATCCATCCATTGCCGCCCTTGCAGTCCTCGCGCAATGCCGATGCATGGCGCGCCCTCGCCCTCGATGGCGCCAGCCCGCAAGCCCCCGTCCATGCATTGCCGATGCATGGACTGGAACGTCGCCTGCTCGAACTTGGCCTCGATGCCGACGATTACGCGCAACGCAGCGGGCTGATGCAGGTTCCCGAACCCGCACGCTTGGCGCTGGCCGGGTTCGATCGCTATCGGCGTCCGTTGTGGCTGGGCGAAGGCGCAGGTCGCGCCTGGAATCGCATGCGCACGGCTGCGGCGAGTGATGGCGTCGCGCTGGATGCCATTTCCGGCTATCGCAGCCATGCCTACCAGATGGGCATTTTCGCGCGCAAGCGCGCTCGCGGACTGAGTGTCGACGACATCCTCGCAGTCAATGCCGCGCCCGGTTTTTCCGAACATCATTCCGGCGATGCACTCGACATCGGTACCGACGGCGAGGCTCCGGCGGAAGAATCCTTCGAACGCACCGCGGCGTTCCGCTGGCTATCCGGTCACGCCGGCGATTTCGGTTTCAACCTGAGTTATCCGCGCGACAATCCCCACGGCATCGTCTACGAGCCGTGGCATTGGCGCTGGCACGGCTGATCCGCCCCTGCTGCGTTCGCCCTTATTTCCCTTGCGAGCGCGGGATCGGCCCCTTGCCAAAATCGGAAATCTTCCAGAGATAAATGCTGGCCCAGGTGCGGTATGGACCCCAGGCTTCGCCGCGCGCCAACGTTTCCTTTGGCGACGGCATTTCGTCGAGGCCATCGAGGATCTGGTGCCCCTTGCGAATGCCGAAGTCATCGACCGGCAGCACGTCCGGCCGGCCGAGTTTGAACATCAGCATCATCTCGACCGTCCAGCGACCGATGCCGCGCACCGGCACCAGCGCCTTGATGATCGCGTCCTCGTCCATCGTCGCCATCTTGCGCACGCCCGGGATCTCGCAACCAAGTTCGCGCTCGCAGAGATCGCGCAAGGCCAGCAACTTGTTGCCGGACACGCCACAGGCGCGCACATCGGCATCGCTGACGCGCCCCAATGAATCGGCATTGAGGCGACGACTGCCCGCCGCGACTTCAAGGCGTCCGGTGATCGTCGCCGCGGCCTTGCCGTGCAGTTGCTGGTAGAGGATTGCGCGTGCCAATGCGTTGACCGGATCGAACGATTTCCGCCAATCGGTCGGCTCCGGCAATGGCCCGATCCGGCGCATCCACGCCGCCAGCGGCTTGTCGACCTTGCGCAGATGCTTGTTCGCCGCTTCGATATCGAATCCACGCGTGTAACGCATCGCCATTCTTCACCTCCACAACCGTTGTGCGGCCAGCCACAGCCAGCCCGCGATCATCGCCATTCCGCCTGCCGGCGCCAGCGTCGACGGCCAACCCAGCCACTGCTTCGCCACCAGGCTGAGCGAGAACAGCAGGCAGCCCGCGATCTGCAGCAGGATCGCGCCACGCTCACCCTTGCCGGCAGCTTGCGGCAGCATCGCCGATCCCGCCGCGCCCTGCACCAGCAGGAACAGTGCCGCGTTGCCGATGCGTCGCGCACCTTCGGCATCGAGCGTCGCATGCGCGGCATACGCCGAGAGCGCGATGCCGGCTGCCGCCATCAGCGCGGCGATGGCGGACGGAATGCGCTGGAAGGCGTTCGACACGGGCATGACGGATTCCGAAAACGCGAACGCCGCGACTGGCGCGGCGTTCGGTGACTGTCTGGCGGTCGCGATTACTTGACCGGCCAGTAGACGTCGAAGCTGGCGGCGCCTGCGGTGAACGACTTGTCCACGCCGTCCTTGTAGACCTCGAACGACTTGTCGGCGATCTGGTAGCCGTGCACCAGCGCCCAGGCGCGCAGCGCGTCGCGGGTCAGCTGCAGCGTGTTGTAGTCGGCCGAAGCGATCGACGTCGTCACGGCCTTGCGTGCCGGGATGGTCGCGAACTTGACCGTGCCCTGCAGGGCAACGCCAGTCAGGCCGGTGGTCGCGGTGGCGCCCTTCTTCTTCACCGGCTGCACCAGGTTGTAACCGTAGTTGGCGATGTTGACGTCTTCGGTGACCAGGTAGAACGGACCGGCCGGTTCAAGGCCGTTGGCGTCCATCACGCGCTTCAGCCACTGGTAGTTGTTCTTGACGCTGTCGTAGACATGCGCGAAGTCGTTGATCACCGTACCGGAGTTGATGGTGATGACGTCGCTGGCCGGCAGTTCGATGAACTTGGTGCCGGTGAGCGGCGGGGTCAGCTGGTCATAGGCCAGGTTGGGCACTTCCGCCAGCAGGCCGGTCAGGCGACGCAGGTTGACCTTCATGTCCTCGCCGGCATAGCTGCCCGCGTACAGACCGGCGTAACGACCCAGCAGGTTGAAGCCGTAGTCGACGTCGTAGGTCTGGACGATGGTGGTGTTCTTCTCGCTCTTGTCGGGCTTGACGGTGATGGTCGACTTCTTGTTGCTGCCCATGTCGCCATTGGTGATGGCGAAATCGACCTTTTCATTGGTCTGGGCACCGGTGATCTTCCAGCTGCCCTTGCCGACGCCGTTGTCGCCGTCGTAGTCGATCTGGGCGCCGACGCCCGAGACCGGGCCGCTGATCTTGAGCTGCGTGCGCGGATCATGCGCGGTCACGGCGTTCCAATCCTTCCAGCGCCCGAAGCTGTTGACGGTGTCGTACACCAGGGTCGCCTTGCGGTTGGTGTCGATGGTCTCCGACAGGTGGCGATGCGATGGCAGCACGATGCCGACCAGCAGGAAGAACACGGCCACGATGGCCACGGAAATCAACAACTCTTTAAGCAGCTTCATTCAGGAGGTCTCCGGAGCGCGTCCGTCAAGCCAATACGAGCCGCCAATCGTAGCAAACCGGCCGCCCCGCGGGGAGTCTTTTGCCGCACTCAGACCAGTTTGGCTTCCAATGCCTTCAATACCGCTCGGGTCCGGTCGCGAACGCCCAGCTTGCTGAGGATGTTGGAGACGTGGTTCTTGATCGTCCCCTCGGCCACGCCCAGGGTGTTGGCGATTTCCTTGTTGGAATAGCCGCCGGCCATCAGCCGCAGGATCTCGGTTTCGCGCTCGGTCAGCGGATCGGGGCGATCGAGGCTGGCGAATTCGGTCTGCATGTGCTCGAGGCCGGACAGCAGTTTCTGGGTGACTGCCGGCTGTACCAGCGAGCCGCCGCCGGCGACCGTGCGGATGGCGCCGACCAGCTGTTCCAGCGAGACATCCTTGAGCAGGTAGCCACGTGCACCGGCCTTGATCCCGGCCAGTACCAATTGGTCGTCGTCGAAGGTGGTGAGGATGATGGTCGGCGGCAGCTGGCCCAGCCGCGTCAGCGTCTGCAGGGCCTCGAGGCCGGACATCACCGGCATCCGCATGTCCATCAGGACCACGTCCGGATTGATCTCGGGGACCATTGCGACCGCCTGTTGGCCGTCGCTGGCTTCGGCGACCACTTCCAGCCCGTCGGCCTCCGGCAGCGACAGCAGCGAGCGGATGCCCTGGCGGACCAGGGTCTGGTCGTCGACGAGGAGGATACGGATCATGCGGTGTCTCTCACTGTGGAGGGAGGCAGGGGTTTCAAGGGAAGATCGAGCTGCAGGCGGAATCCCCGACCGGGGGCTGTCTCCACCCGCATTGTGCCGCCATGCGCGGCCACCCGTTCCCGCATGCCGTTGAGGCCGTTGCCGGCGACCAGGCCATCGGCGCCGCGGCCGTTGTCCTCGGCATCGATGCGGATGCCCTCGACGCTGCGGTGGACATGCAGGTGCAGGCGATCGCCACCGGAATGGCGAACGGCATTGGTGATGATTTCCTGGGTCGACCTCAGCAGCACGTGCGCGCATTCCGGATCGTCGGTGCGCAAGCCCGGCTCCATGTCGAGTTCGACCGCCATCCCGGGGACATTCTCGGTCAGCGGGCGCAGCGCCGGTTCCAGCTCGATCGCCCCGCCCTCGCGCAGGTGGCTGACGGCTTCGCGGACATCGGTCAGCAACAGGCGCGCCAGCTGGTGGGCCTGGCGGACGTGTTGCTGGGCCGGACCTTCAGCAAGATGACCGGCCACTTCGAGATTCATGCTGAGCGCGGTGAGATGGTGGCCGAGCAGGTCGTGAAGGTCGCGGGCGATGCGGGTGCGTTCGTTGACGCGTGCGCTTTCCGCCAGCAGCGCGCGGGTGCCACGCAATTCGGCATTGATCCGTCGCTGCTCCTCGCGGGCATTGGCCTGTTCCTTGGCGACGTAGGCGGTGGTGAACACCAGGCTGGAGAAGCCGAGGTAGAGCAGCGCCTGCACGATCGCGAGGATCGGCGGCATGTTGAGCACGCCGATGAACAGCGGAATGAAGGCGAGATTGCCCAGCAGCATCCACGCCAGGCCGACCGGGATCGGCAGCAGCCACGGCAGCAGGCCGGCCAGCACCATCAGCAATACGCTGCCGAGCGAGGTATCGGAGTAATAGCTGACGCCGATCGCGCACAGGGTGATCACGAACAGCAGGGCGTGGTCGCCCAGCCGCGGCTGGCGCACGCCGGCTTCGCGGGTCAGCCACCAGTAGCCGGCACCGAAGGCCAGGAAGCAGACCAGCCAGGGCAGCACCAGCGCGAGCATGGCATCGTCGCCGCGCTGCTGGAGATATTCCGGGTCGAGCCAGATGTTGAGCAGCCAGCTGCCCACCATGGCCCAGGTGAACATGCCGACGAAGCGCAGCAGGCGGATATGGTTGAGGCGTTGCAGCATGGCTTCATCTTATGAGGCGATCGCCGCCGCCGCGCAGCCCGGAAGTCATGCCAACGCGCTGATTCTTGGGCCATTCAAGCACGCCCCCTTGGGCGTGCGATAATGCTGCGGGGCGCCACGGCGCCCATGTTGTTTCTGTCTTCCGGAGCGTTGGGAATGTCGCTGTTGATCCGCGACGTGCAAGAGCACGAGCTTGAACAAGTGTTGGCGATGAACAACGCGGCGGGTCCCGGCATCCTTCCCATCGACGCGGCCCGGCTCGCGCGTTTCCATCGCGACGCCGAATATTTCCGGGTTGCCGAGCGCAATGGCCAGCTGGCCGGCTTCCTGGTCGCCTTCGGCCACGATGCCGACCACGACAGCGGCAATTTCCACTGGTTCCGCAAGAACGCCAGCAAGCCCTTCCTCTATACCGACCGGATCGTGGTGGCCAGCCAGCGCCGCGGCGGCGGTGTCGGCCGCGCCTTCTACGCCGACGTCCAGAGTTACGCCGAGCAGCGTTACCCGCAGCTGGCCTGCGAAGTCTTCGTCCGCGACGGCACCGACCCGGTCCTGCTGTTCCATGGCGCCCTCGGTTTCCAGGAAATCGGCCAGCGACGCCAAGACGATGGCACCATGGCATCCATGCTGATCCGCGATCTCTGCAGTTACGAATGGATTCACCAGACCTATGGCACCCAGTTGCCGGATGCGCCATGGGTCGGTCGTCCGCGCACGCCCCTGCCCGTCCCGCGCAACACCGGGACGCACGCATGAGCGCGGCGCCGAATTACGAACAGGCCGGCGATCTCAAGATCGGCCAGGTCGGCATCGCCAACCTGCGCATCCGCACCCTCGATATCGCGCGCCTGGGCGACGAGATGCGCGAACGCGTGCAGCGCGCGCCGGCGCTGTTCCGCCGCGCCGCGGTGATCGTCGATTTCGGCGGGCTGACCAGCCTTCCGTCGGTCGTGGACGCCCGCGCCCTGCTCGCCGCCCTGCGCGACGCCGGGGTGATCCCGGTCGCCCTTGCCTATGGCACCAGCGAGAACGACAAGCTGGCCGAGGCGCTGGATCTGCCCACCCTCGCCAAATTCCGCGCCCAGTACGAGCGCGCCGGCGGTGAAGCCGCCGCCCCGGCTCCCGTACCGGTCGCTGCGGCGGCTCCGGAATCGCGTGCGGCTCCCGCACCCGCGCCGGTCGTTGCGGCTTCCGCCGCCGAGCCCGGGCTGGTGCTGGCTGCGCCGGTGCGTTCCGGCCAGCAGGTCTATGCCGAGCAGCGCGACCTCACCGTGGTCGGCACCGTCGGTGCCGGAGCCGAGGTGATGGCCGACGGCTCGGTCCACATCTATGGCTCGCTGCGCGGACGCGCGCTGGCCGGCGCCCAGGGCAACACCCAGGCGCGTATCTTCTGCCAGGAGTTCCACGCGGAGCTCGTGGCCGTCGCCGGACACTACATCGTGGCCGACGAAGCCCCCGCCCACCTGATCGGCAAGCCGGTGCAGGTGTGGCTGGACCATGAAACACTCAGGATCGCAGCGCTCGACTGAGCGCAATCATTACGGAGGAATAGCCCTTGGCCGAGATCATCGTCGTCACTTCAGGCAAAGGTGGCGTTGGCAAGACCACCACCAGCGCCAGCATCGCAACCGGACTCGCGAGGCGCGGCAAGAAAGTGGCGGTGATCGACTTCGACGTCGGTCTGCGCAACCTCGACCTGATCATGGGCTGCGAACGCCGCGTGGTCTACGACTTCGTCAACGTCGTCCAGGGCGAAGCCACGCTGAAGCAGTCGCTGATCAAGGACAAGCGCTTCGAGAACCTGTTCGTGCTGGCCGCGTCGCAGACCCGCGACAAGGACGCACTGACCAAGGAAGGCGTCGAGAAGGTGCTGAAGGAACTCGACGGCGACGGCTTCGACTACATCGTCTGCGATTCGCCGGCGGGCATCGAGAAAGGCGCGTTCCTGGCGATGTATTTCGCCGATCGCGCGATCGTCGTGGTGAACCCGGAAGTGTCGTCGGTGCGCGACTCCGACCGCATCCTCGGCCTGCTCGCTTCCAAGACCAAGAAGGCGGAAGAAGGCGGCCGCGTGCAGGAATCGCTGCTGCTCACCCGCTACAGCCCGGCGCGCGTCGAGAAGGGCGAAATGCTGAGCGTCAAGGACGTCGAGGAAGTGCTGGGCCTGAAGGCCGTCGGCGTGATCCCGGAATCCGGCGACGTGCTGAGCGCGTCGAACAAGGGCGAACCGGTGATCCTGGAAGCCGATTCCGACGCCGCCGCCGCCTACGACGACGCGATTGCCCGCTTGCTTGGCGAGGACCGCCCGATGCGATTCCTCACCGCCGAGAAGAAGGGCTTCTTCAGCAAGATCTTCGGAGGCTGAGCATGGGCATCTTCGATTTCCTGAAGCCGCGTCAGCAATCCGCGAACACCGCCAAGAACCGCCTGCAGGTGATCATCGCCGAGCAGCGCAGCGAAGCCGGCGCCCCCGACTTCCTGCCGCGCCTGCGCCAGGAGTTGATCGAGGTGATCCGCAAATACGTGCACGTGCCGGAAGACTCGATCAAGGTCGCCAAGGAAAAGCACGGCGATTACGACGTGCTCGACATCTCGGTGGAACTGCCGGATTCGCGCGCGGGCGTCGATGCCTGAACCATGGGCGGCACTGCCGCCCGCATCTGCAATCTGCATCGGGGGAATGCCATGCGGATCATCGGACTCATTCTTGCCGGCGCGTTGATCGCGCCGCTCGCATTGGCGCGGCAGACGACGAGCCTGGGGCCTGCAGGTGCGCTGCGAACTTCCAAAGATCCTGCCGAAACGCGCCGCAATGAAATGGTGGTTGCAGCTAACGCGCTGATATTCGACGCCCACGATTACCAGCGCGCCCTGGACGAGAAGCTCACGCCCGTCATTCGCGAATACGAAAACATGCCGCGCAAAGGCGACCCGCGGCTGTATTCCGCTCGATCTCCCAAAGAAGCCCTCTACTACATGCTGCTGGCCGCCACTGCACACGACCAGAGCGGAGTTGGCCGTGACGCCATCGACGCAGGCTATGCCTATGGTTATGCCTATTATCTCAGCTCATACGCACAGACCGAACTGAAACATCAGATCGAAGCCGAAGCGCTGTTGAGGAAAGCCGTTGAATTGGCACCGATGAATTCGTTGTTTATCGGTGAGCTCGGATACCACATCCAGATGACCGGCGATAACGTCGGCGCCCTGGAAATGTTCAAGCGCGCCGAAGCCGCGACCGAATATTCTCCCGAGGAAACGCGGATTTTCGACAAAACCCGCGCCCTGCGCGGCCAAGGCTATGCTCTGGTGGAACTCGGCAAGCTCGACGAAGCCGAAGCCGCGTACAAGGCAGCGATCAAGCTTGATCCCGATGACAAAAAGTCGAAGGACGAACTCGAATACATCCGTCAGCAAAGAGCCAAGCATTGAGCGGGGAGCGAGCGGACAACGTCACCCGATTGCGCGACGTCGAGTGGACTGGCTGCACCACCCTGCTCGCCCGCTACGGGCTTGAACTGATCCGCGTCGACGACGGCGAGACGATTCCCGGCAGCTTCTGGGGCGAAACCGAGGCCGGCATCATCGGGCACGCGGTTTACGCGCGTGACGACACGCCCGTGCATTCGCTGCTGCACGAAGCCGGCCACCTGATCGTGCTGCCGCCGGAGCGACGCGGCGACGTCCACACCGACGCCACCGATTCCATCGACGAGGAAAACGCAGTCTGCGTGCTGCAGTCGCTGCTGGCCGATCGAGTGCCCGGCTATGGGCGCGATCGCCTGTTCGCCGACATGGATGCCTGGGGATATACCTTCCGCCTCGGCAGTGCGCGGGCCTACGTCGAACAGGATGCCGAGGATGCGTGGGCGTGGTTGCAACACCGCGGATTGATTGGCCCGGATCGTCGGCTTGCGTAGTGCACCGGCAGGCCACCCTCCCTGTGGCCTCGCTGGTACCTCGACATCTTGTGCATCCCGAGCGCCAGCGTTGCCGGTTGGGGAAATCCTGCTCCCCGCGAATGGAACGGCGACGTGAAATTCCACCATCACTTTCGCGAACTGCACCAGCGATCACTGTATTTCCAGTCGTCGGTATCGATTCCGCGATTCCGCGTCATACTCGTGACATGAGTTCCCATTCCGATCTCGCCCCGCAGTCCCTCGACATCGCCCTTGCCCTGCCCGCCGGCTACTACGTCGGCGTGGAAAGCCTCGACCGCGACCTGCGCCGGGTCTTCGCCCGCAGCTGGCAATTCGTCGCCCACGTCAGCCAGCTCGCCGGAACCGGCGACCACGTCGTGGGTCGCATCGGAAACCTGCCGGTGATCACGGTGCGTGGCGACGATGGCGAAATCCGCGCCTTCCACAACGTCTGCCGCCATCGTGCCGGCCCGCTGGCGCAATGCGATGGCACGGGTGCGAAGGCCTTGCGCTGCCGCTACCACGGCTGGACCTACACGCTGGAAGGCCAGTTGCGTTCCGCCCCGGAAATGAAGGACGCGCAGGCGTTCGACATCAGCGAAATCCGCTTGCCGCGACTTGCCGTGCGCGTCTGGCAGGGGCTGGTGTTCGTGGCGGTGGACGAAGCGCTGGCGCCGGACTTCGATGCCTTCATCGCCGGCATCGACACCCGCATCGGCAGCGACCGCGGACTGGAACATTACGGCCACCACCATCGCGTCGGCTACGACATCGACTGCAACTGGAAGGTCTACGTCGACAACTATCTCGAGGGTTACCACGTCCCCCACGTGCACCCCGAATTGAATCGCCTGCTCGACTATCGCAGCTACCGCACCGAACTGTCGCGCTGGCATTCGCTGCAATGGAGTCCGCTGGAAAGCAGCGACACGCTCTACGGCAACGGCGATGCGCTGTACTACTGGCTCTGGCCGGCGACCATGCTCAACATCCTGCCCGGCCGCCTGCAGGTGAATCGCGTGCTGCCCTTGGGCCCGGATCGCTGCCGCGTCGAATTCGATACTTGGTACGCACCGGACATCGGCGACGACGCGCGCCGCCAGGCCGACATCGATTTCAGCGACGAAGTGCAGCACGAGGACATCGGCATCTGCGTCGACGTGCAACGCGGCCTGACATCGGGATCGTATATCGCGGGACGCTTGAACCCGCTGCGCGAATCCGGCGTCCACCATTTCCACGAACTGCTGCGCGAGGCCTATCGCGGATGAACCGTCGCGCACTCGGCATCTGGTCGGCCACCGCCCTCGTGGTCGGCAACATGGTCGGCAGCGGCGTGTTCCTGTTGCCGGCATCGCTGGCGCCCTACGGCGCGACCGCGCTGATCGGCTGGACGATCACCCTGGTCGGCACGCTGGCGCTGGCCGCGACCTTCGCCCGACTGGCGATGAAATGGCCGCACACCGGCGGTCCCTATGCATTCGCGCGCGCCGGTTTCGGCGACGCCGCCGGATTCCTGATCGCGTGGAGCTACTGGGTATCGATCTGGAGCGCGATCGCCGCGATCGCGGTGGCATTCGCCGGCAGCATGGGCGCGCTGTTCCCGACGATCGCCGCGACGCCGGTGTATTCCGCGGCCTGTGCGCTGACCGCGTTGTGGCTCTGCCTCGGCATCAACCTCGCCGGCATCCGCGAAGCCGGGCGCGCGCAAATCGTGCTGACCGCGATGAAGATCATTCCGTTGCTGCTGTTCGCGCTGGTCGCGATCTGGTTCATCGATCGCCACAACCTCGCGCTGACCCATCCTGCCGGAACGACGTTTCCGTCGGCGATCAACGCCACTGCCGCGCTCACGCTGTGGGCGATGCTCGGCTTCGAATCGGCCACGGTTCCGGCCGGAGACACCGAGAATCCCGAACGCACCATCCCGCGCGCCACCGTCTTCGGCGCGTTGCTGGCCGGCGTGGTGACGGTGCTCGCCTGCACCGCGGTCACCGGAATCGTCGCGCCAGGCGTGCTCGCCAAATCGTCGGCGCCGATGGCGGACGCCGCCCGACAGTTGTGGGGCAACGGCGCCGGCGTCGCCATCGCGGCCTTGATGGCGGTCGCCTGTCTTGGCGCGCTCAACGGCTGGGTCCTGCTATCCGCGCAGGTGCCGATGGCCGCTGCACAGGACGGCTTCCTGCCCGCGCCGCTCGCGCGACTGGACGCCAACGGCACGCCGCGCATCGGATTGTTGGTGAGCGGCCTGCTGGCGACATTGCTGATCGTCGCCAATTACACGCGTTCGCTGGTGCAGCTGTTCACCTTCTCGATCCTGCTGTCGACCGCGGCGACGCTGCTGCCCTATCTCGCCGGCGCCGCTGCGTGGCTGCGTCGTGGCGACAAGCGCGGACGCATCGCCGCGACCATCGGTCTCGTCTTCTCGATCTATGCGCTCACCGGGATCGGTCGCGAGGCCATGCTGTGGGGCGCGGCACTGCTGGCGGCAGGACTGCCGGTGTACTGGTGGATGCGCCGACAGCCCTAGCACGCGCCAGCTTGGCGCGTGCAGTTCAGAACTACGGATTCGTCGGTTCCAGCGACACCGCTTCGTCGGCATCATGCGGTGACCGCGGCGGACGTTTGCTGCGCTGATATTCCCAGCGCCAGAACACCCACGCCAACACGCTGAGGATCCCCGCCGCCAGCGCGAGCTGGAACAGGTTGGCGCTCAGCCACGGCGACACCAGTCCCGCCATCAGCGCGTTCGCCAGCAGGCCGATGAAGGCCTGCATCGATGATGCCGCCCCACGCGTGGCCGGGAACATGTCGAGTATCGCAAGGGTCAGGATCGGGAATACCAGAGCAATGCCGAAGGAGTTCAACGCAACCGGCAGCACCGTCGGCAAGACCGTGGGCTGCGCGACGACGTAGTGGTAGATCGCATTGATCAATGCAGCAACGATGCAGCAGGCGAAACCGATGCGGATCTGCGCGATGCCACCGACGCGTCCGGCCAGTCGTCCCGAGACGAAGGCGCCGAGCATCATTCCGCCGATCATCGGGATGAAGAACCAGCCGAAACCGTTCTGGCCGAGATGGAGATGGTCGAGCACCAGTGCCGGCGCCGACGAAATGTAGAGGAACAGCGCCGCGAAGTTGAGGCTGCCGGCAAGCGCCAGGCGCATGAAGCGGGAATCGCTCAGCATCGCCCAGTAGCCGCGCGCCATCGCGGCAACGCGCAGCGGTTGTCGCGCCTCGCGTGGATGCGTTTCCGGCAGCAGGCCGACGACCGCAACGATCATCGCCGCGGAGAGGATCACCAGGAACCAGAAGATCGCCGGCCAGCGCGACCAGCCGAGCAACCACGCTCCCACCAGCGGCGCGATCGCCGGGGCGATGCCGAAGATCATCGAGACATGGCTCATCAGGCGCTGGGCATCGTCGCCATGCAGGACATCGCGGATGACCGCACGCCCGACGATCAGGCCGACGCCTGCCGACAAGCCCTGCAATACGCGGAACGCCAGCAGCATCGGCAGGCTGGTCGCCAATGCACAACCGGCGGAGGCGATGCCGAACACCGCCAATCCGGCGAGGATCACGCGCCGGCGCCCGAGCGCATCCGACAGCGGACCATGCGCCACGCTCATCAGGGCATAGGCGAGCAGATAGGCGCTGATGGTCTGCTGCATCGCCAGCTTGTCGGCGCCGAACTGCGCGCCGATATGCGGGAACGCCGGAAAAATCGTGTCGATCGAGAACGGCCCGAGCATCGCCAGCGCGCCCAGCACCGGCGCCAGTCGCGATGCCGAGAGTGCGGTCGAACGGGCCACGATCAATGCGCCGGGGTCGATGCTGAGGGGGCTACCGACGTCTTCGCCGCTGCGTCATCCGCGCTGATCAGCGATTCGATGCGACCGACCTCTTCCACCGCGATCGCTTCCGCACGCTTCTGGTCCGGCCAGTAGAGGAAGACGAAATCGCCGATGGTGCCGAGCAGGCGCGCGGTGCCCGGCTGCGGATCGTGCGCATGCGCGAGGGTGATGCGCACGACATGGCCGCCGCCGGCACGGATGTTTTCGGCCTTGTTCTGGACATAGCCGAAGGTCATCCACATCGTTGCCCAGATCACGCCGAAGGTGGCGGCGGTCGGCATGGAAAATGCGCCCCAGCCCAACAGGCGGCCTACCCAGTTGCCGCGCGCCGGACGATACGGGAACGGCATCAGCACGCGCCCCCACCAGTGCGCGGTGCGGGTCTCTTCGTAGTACGCCTGCCCCTTCCTGCGCGCGTATTCCTTGAAGTTCAGCAGGAAGGTGAGCACCAGCGCGGCGATGACCGTCAGGAAATACATCGGGTCGCGCAGGCCGGCGGTGATGTAGTCGCTCGGATCCATGTAGTCCATCACCGGGATGCCGAAGCTGCGGAAGAACCAGAAGCTGGCCCACAGGCCCAGGGCCGACGTCCCGATGTAGAACAGGGTCAGGGCATGCGCGGGTTCGTGGCGGAGCACGCCCAGCAGCCAGTTCATCCAGCTCGAACGGAGCAAGGGCGTGTCCTGCGGGGCGGGCGGCAAGGTTTCGGTCGTCTGCGGTTCCATTCAGGCATGGTAACCGGCCCTTGCGCGGGACCGCATCGTATAATCGCGGCAACCGGTGGGAGAAGCAGGCATCCCTTTCAGGACCGTCCTGCTGCCGAAGGCGCAATCGCCCGAAATCGCTCAGGCTCCGTACCACCGCGGCAACACAACTCTGGAGAGATCGGCCACGCGCCGGCGCCGAAGGGGCAAGACGGTTCGCCGTTCAAACTCTCAGGCAAAAGGACAGAGGGGCATCCCCATCATCGCGCACCGCGCGCAATCCGGATGCCTGCCATGTCGAACTCCCCCACCCTGCGCCAGCTGGAAGACCACGACGCCTTCATCGCCCGCCACATCGGTCCCGGCGAAGACGAAATCGCGTCGATGCTGAAAACGCTCGGCCATGCATCCTTGGATGCGCTGACCGACGCCATCGTCCCCGCCAAGATCCGCAGCCAGGCGCCGCTGGCATTGCCGGGCGCACTGACCGAAGTCGAGGCGCTGGCGAAGATCCGCGCGCTCGCCGACCAGAACAAGGTGTTCAAGAGCTTCATCGGCCAGGGCTATTACGGCACCCACACCCCGAACGTCATCCTCCGCAACATCCTCGAGAATCCGGCGTGGTACACCGCCTACACGCCGTACCAGGCGGAAATCTCGCAGGGCCGCATGGAAGCGCTGATCAACTTCCAGACCATGGTCGCCGACCTCACCGGGATGGAAATCGCCAACGCGTCCTTGCTCGACGAAGGCACCGCCGCCGCCGAAGCGATGACGCTGGCCAAGCGTTCGGCCAAATCGAAGTCCAATACCTTCCTCGTCAGCGGCGACAGCCATCCGCAGACCATCGAAGTGCTGCGCACCCGCGCCGAACCGCTGGGCATCTCCATCGCACTCGCCAACAGCGCCGAAGAGTGGGACGCCGCGATCGCCAAGGGCGACTACTTCGGCGTGCTGATCCAGTACCCGGCCTCGAGCGGCTGGCTGATGGACTGGAGCGAGGAAGTCGCAAAGATCCATACCAACAACGCACTGGCGATCTTCGCCACCGACCTGCTCGCACTGACCCTGCTGAAGACGCCGGGCGAAATGGGCGCCGACATCGTGGTCGGCAACTCGCAGCGCTTCGGCGTGCCGTTCGGTTTTGGTGGCCCGCACGCCGCCTACATGGCCTGCCGCGACGCCTACAAGCGCAACATGCCGGGCCGCCTGATCGGCGTGTCGGTCGATACCGAAGGCAACAAGGCCTACCGCCTGACCCTGCAGACCCGCGAGCAGCACATCCGCCGCGAGAAGGCGACGTCGAACATCTGCACCGCGCAGGTGCTGCTGGCGGTGATGGCCTCGATGTACGCCGTCTACCACGGCCCCGATGGCCTCAAGCGCATCGCCGGCCGCGTGTCGCGCCTGGCCGCGATCCTGATGGCCGGCCTGCAGCAATTGGGCTACACGCAGTCGCACCACGGCAGCGCCTTCGACACCATCAGCCTCAAGACCGATGGCAAGACCGACGCGCTGATCGCGCGCGCGCAGGCCAACGGCGTGAACCTGCGCAAGGCGTGGAACGACTACATCTGCATTGCGCTGGATGAAACCACCACCCGCGCCGACATCGAACTGCTGTGGAAGGTCTTCGCCGACGATGGCGCCAAGCTTCCCGACATCGAAGCGCTCGACGCCAGCGCGCCGTCGCTGATCCCGGCGGAACTGCAGCGCAAGTCGGAGTTCCTGACCCACCCGGTGTTCAACACCCACCACAGCGAACACGAATTGCTGCGCTACATGCGTTCGCTGGCCGACAAGGACCTGGCGATGGATCGCACGATGATCCCGCTCGGTTCCTGCACGATGAAGCTCAACGCCACCGCCGAGATGATCCCGGTGACCTGGCCCGAGTTCGGCAACATCCATCCACTCGCGCCGGCCGCGCAAACGCAGGGCTACAAGGCGCTGATCGACGGCCTCGAGGCGATGCTGGTGGAATGCACCGGCTACGACGCGGTCAGCCTGCAGCCGAATTCCGGCGCGCAAGGCGAATACGCCGGCCTGCTGGCAATCCGCGCCTACCACGCCTCGCGCGGCGAAGCGCATCGCGACATCTGCCTGATCCCGGAATCGGCGCACGGCACCAACCCGGCATCGGCGCAGCTGTGCGGCATGAACGTAGTCGTGACCAAGTGCGATTCGAACGGCAACGTCGATGTCGAGGACATCCGCAAGAACGCCGAGAAGTACAAGGATCGCCTCGCCGCGCTGATGGTCACCTATCCCTCGACCCACGGCGTGTTCGAGGAAGCGATCGTCGAGATCTGCGAGATCATCCACGCCAACGGCGGCCAGGTGTACACCGACGGCGCCAACATGAACGCACTGGTCGGTGTCGCCAAGCCCGGCAAGTGGGGCTCGGACGTCTCGCACCTCAACCTGCACAAGACCTTCTGCATCCCGCACGGCGGCGGCGGCCCCGGCGTCGGACCGTGCGCGGTGAAGTCGCACCTCGCGCCGTTCCTGCCCAAGGCCGCGCAGGACGATGCGATCACCACCGACGGCATCGGCAAGGGCGGCATGGTCAGCGCGGCCAGCTATGGCTCGGCGTCGATCCTGCCGATCAGCTGGATGTACATCGCGATGATGGGCAACGAAGGCCTGAAGAAGGCCACGCAGGTCGCACTGCTCAACGCCAACTACATCGCCAAGCGCCTCGCACCGCACTACAAGACGCTCTATACCGGCCGAAATGGTCTTGTCGCGCACGAGTGCATCCTCGACCTGCGTCCGATCAAGGACGAGACCGGCATCAGCGCCGAAGACGTGGCGAAGCGCCTGATCGACTTCGGCTTCCACGCGCCGACGCTGAGTTTCCCGGTCGCCGGCACGCTGATGGTCGAACCGACCGAGAGCGAATCTCAGTACGAACTCGATCGCTTCATCGACGCGATGATCCAGATCCGCGACGAGATCCGCATGATCGAGAACGGCAAGCTCGACCGCGAGGACAATCCGCTCAAGCACGCACCGCATACCGCGATGCAGGCTGCCGCCAACGATTGGAACCACCGCTACAGCCGCGAGCTGGCGGTGTTCCCGCTGGCTTCGCTGAAGCAGCAGAAGTACTGGCCGCCCGTGGCACGCGTCGACAACGTGTACGGCGACAAGAACGTGTTCTGCAGCTGCATCCCGGTCGGCGAGTTCAAGGACCACGAACCGGAAGCCTTCAGCGAACCGCTGGCGGTCTGATTCCGACCCGTTAACGAGAAAGCCCCGCACTGCGGGGCTTTCTTTTGGCACATGCCGGGTCGGTATTCTTTCGCGACACTCATCGCACGCCGATGGCCCTGGGAGGGGATCATGCAGTTGCAACCGTATCGCTTCGGGCTCGCGCTGTTCCTCGCGATCGGCCCCTGCCTCGCCCACGCGCAGGACAAGCCCGCAGGCGAACAGGGAACGTTCACCCTCTACAAGTTCGCCCGCGCCATCGGCAAGGAAACCTGGTCCATCAAAGTGGAATCGGGCAAGGGCATCCTGCGCTCGGATTTCAAGTTCACCGATCGCAACACCCCGGTGCCGTTGAAGGCGACCTACACGTTCGCAAGCATCACCCAGCCGCTGTCGCTCGAGGTCGATGGAAATTCATCGCGCTTCTCCAAGCTCAAGGACAACTTCACCTTCGACGCGCAACGCGGCAAGGTGGCGTTGGTGCGCGATGGCAAGACCAGCGAATACCCGGCAGGTCCGCATACCTTCCTGATCGACGGCTATTCGCCGGTCGCGATGCAGCAGCAATTGATGCGTTACTGGCTGGCCAGCGGAAAGCCGGCATCCATCGATGTTCCGGCGCTCGGCGCGGTCCATATCGAGCCGGCCGGCGATCTCGCCCTGAACGCGAAAACGCTGCACGGCTATACCGTGTCGGGCCTGGTCTGGGGCAGCGAATCGCTGTGGCTCGACGATGCCCAACAACTCGTCGCGCTGGTGTCGAACGACGCCGAATTCGACCATTTCGAAGCCGTCCGCGAGGAAATCGCGTCCGAGGCGTCGCTGGCCGTGTTCACGCGCCAGGCCGTGCTCAACAACCTGCAGGCGCTGGGCAAGCTCGCCGCTTCGGCGAAGCAACCGGTCGCGAAGAAACTCGCCATCACCCATGTCGACCTGATCGACGGCACGGGCGCGGCAACCCGACGGGACGTCACCGTTTTCGTCGAGAACGGGAAAATCGCGCGCATCGATCCCCAGAACACGCTGCCTGCATCGACTTCCGGACTGGTGGTGATCGATGGCCGCGGCAAGTTCCTGATCCCCGGCCTGTGGGACATGCACGCGCATTACGAACAGGTGGAATGGGGCCCGATCTACCTCGCCGCCGGCGTCACCACCGTGCGCGATTGCGGCAACGAATTCGACTACATCCTCGCCGTGCGCGATGCGCTGCAATCGGATCGCGGGATCGGTCCGCGCCTGCTCGTGGCCGGCATCGTCGACGGTACCGGTCCGGCCACGCTGGGCGCGGTCATCGCCGATACGCCGGAACAAGCGCGCGAAGTGGTGCGTCGCTACAAGAAAGCGGGCGCGCTGCAGATCAAGATCTATTCGAGCATGAAGCCGGCACTGGTGCCGGTGATCACCGAGGAAGCGCATCGCCTCGGCATGACGGTCACCGGCCACGTTCCGATCGGAATGACCGCCAGCCAGGCTGTCGCCGCCGGATACGACGGCATCAACCACCTGCAATACCTCGCCAGCGAAGTGGTCAAGCTCGAGCGCGGCAAGCCGGTCCCGCCGTGGGACCTGCATTCGCCGCAGGCCGAAAAATTCTTCGACCTGTTGCAACACCACCACACCGTCATCGACGACACCGTGGCGCTCTACGAATCCCAGCTCCAGGCTGGCGACACGCCGTTGCGCACGTTCGAACCGGGCATCGACCACGTCGCGGCACCGCTGGTCGCCGCGCTCGACAGCCCCGGCGCCCCGCCGGAACAGGCCAAGCGCATGCACGACGTCTATGCCTTGATGCTTGCGGCCCTCAGCGAAGCGCACAGGCGCGGCCTGCCCATCGTCGCCGGCACCGACCAGGCCATCCCCGGCTACTCGCTGCACCGTGAAATGGAGATCTACGTGCAGGCCGGCTTCACGCCGATGGAAGCGTTGCAGGCCGCGACCATCGTCCCCGCCCGCGTAATGAAGCTCGACCGCGAACTCGGCACCGTGGAAGTGGGCAAGCGCGCCGACATGGTGCTGATCGACGCCGATCCGCTGCAGGACATCCACAACACCCGCCGCATCAGCAAGACCATCAGCGGCGGCAGCGTCTACGATCCCGCGCCGTTGTGGCGTTCGGTCGATTTCAAGCCCTGAGCGACCAGCGGAACCTGGCTTTCCTCCAGCGCGTGCAGGTCGAAATCGCGGACCGATACCGGCTCGTAACGCGCATTGAAGGCAACGTCGCCCGGGCGCCAGCCGGCGCGACTGAGGACCGCGGCGCGGAAGCGTTTCAGCACGTACAACTGCTGCGCAATGATGCCGCGACGGTTGTCGGCATCCACCATCGGATCGCCGACTCCGGTGGGCCGCACTTTTTCGCCATACAAGGCGGTGCCGAACAGGATGTCCCATAGCGGGAACACCAGCGCGTAGTTGCAGGCGTGCAGCGTCGGCCGTTCGGGATCGACGCGCATGTGATGCAGGCGATGGAAGCGCGGATCGACCACCAGCTTGTCGAGCACGGGACCGAAGCGCAGCCGCACGTTGGCGTGGCTGAGGTTCTGCAGCAATTCGCCCGACAGCACCAGCAGCGCGTATTCCACCGGCGGCACGCCGATCGCCACCGCGACGCCGGCGACGATCAAGGCTTCCAGCAAGTCGTCGAGATAGTGGTCGCGGTCGTTGGTCCAGCAACTCACCTGGCGCTGGCTGTGGTGCAGGCTGTGCAGCGCCCACCACCACGGGATGGCGTGCTGCAGGCGATGGATCAGGTAGTAGATGAAGTCCTGGATCGCGTAATAGACCAGGAACAGCAACACGGGATGATGGCCCAACCAGGGCACCAGCCCCTGCACGCTGACGATGCCGGCGGGATCATCGCTGCCACCACCGAACAGATTTCCGAGCGGCGCCAGAATCAGGTACGTGAACAAGGGCAGCACGCCGAACAACTTGATGAGCGTGTAGCTGCGATCGATCGCGGTGATGCGGCGATCCGGCCAGTCTTCGACCGGCCACAAGCGTTCCATCGGCCGGAACACCAGCGCGATCATCGCCACCTGGACGATGGTGAGCAGGAAATATTCGACGATCTCGTGCGTCAGCGGCGAATCGGGCATCGCCACAGGATGGTCGCCCCACCCTTCGCCGGGCTTTCGACGCCATTCGTGCGGCAACGCAACAGCGCACGGCATCGAAAAATCGTCTAGATTGTGAATCGTACGTGACCGTTGCATGACGCGATGTCAACGCATCGGCAAATCGTGCCAGCGCGAAGCGTTCGCGCCGTATCCATCGCCATGAGGGATTCATGCCAAATCACACCACGCCCGCCATTCGCCGCCTCACTCTCGCCCTCGCCGCCGCACTGGTTTCCATGCCGGTGATGGCGCAACAAACCGACAAGACGCCTGCATCGCAGGCGGAGAACAAGAAAGATCTTGGGTCGGTGACGGTGACCGGTTCGCGCATCAAGCGCACCGACGTCGAAGCGGCAATGCCCGTGACGATCATCCAGAAGGCCGAGATCGTGGCGCAGGGCATCACCTCGGCGGAACAGCTGATGCAGCAACTGAACATCGCCAGCAACGGCCCCGATGGCCTTGCCGCCAACAGCGGCATCGCGCCGCCCGGCACGCGCGGCAACAATGGCGTCTCCGGCGCCAACCTGCGCGGACAAGGCGCGGACGCCACCCTGGTGTTGCTCAACGGTCGCCGCGTCGCGACGCATGGCCTGGCCGGACAGGTGGTGGACCTGAACTCGATCCCGTTCGCCGCCATCGACCGCGTGGAAGTGCTGCGCGATGGCGCATCGGCCGTGTACGGCACCGACGCCATCGGCGGCGTCATCAACTTCATCACCCGCACCGACTACCAGGGACTGTCGCTGACGTCCGGCGTCGACATCACCCAGGAAGGCGGCGGCAACATCTACCACGCCAGCCTGCTCGGCGGGCACGGCGATCTCGAACGCGATCGCTGGAACGTGTGGTTCGCGGTCAACGCGAAAAAGAACGATGCCCTGCGCGGCTACCAGCGCGATTTCGCCAACAGCTTCCAGGCGAACCGCGGCCTGTCGCCGGATACCCGCGGTACACCGTTCGCCAACGTCGTCAGCGGCACCGGCAGCTTGATCGGCAGCGGCCTGAAGGACCCCGCCACCACCCTCACCAAGACCTCGATCAACACGCTGCGCCTGCCCGGCGGCGCCGGCTGCGTCAACGGCGGCGACATGATGGGCGACTACGGCGACCAGATCTGGGCCAGCCCTGCCGCGAGCTACGCCTGCGCCTGGGACTACGGCCGCGCGCGCACCATCCAGCAGCCGGTGAAGACCTTGCAGGCGATCGGCCGCGCAACCTTCAAGCTCGGCGCGCAGCACGAATTCTTCGCCGAATTCATGGCATCGAAGGTCACCTCGAAGCGGCAATTCGAAGCGCAGCAGATCTCGAGCAGCATCAACGCCACCGCGACCCAGCTCGACGCCTACGAGTTGAACGCGAACACCAAGGCGACCTACGACGCGATCTACAACCAGCTGCTGAATTACTTCGGGCCGCAGGCCAACCTGGTCTATGGCCGGCCGATCAACTATCGCTGGCGCTGCGAAGTCTGCGGTCCGCGCCAGCTTGAGACCACGACCAAGTCCTATCGCATCCTGCTCGGCTTGCAGGGCACGCTCGGCACCTGGGATTACAACGTCGGTCTGTCGCGCGCGCAGAGCAAGGCCCAGTCCACGCTCGCCGGCGGCTACTACTACACGCCGCAGCTGAAAGCGCTGCTGAAGAATGGCGTGCTCAATCCGTTCCTGATGCCGAGCCAGAGCCAATCGACGGCGGCGGTGGCCGGATTGGCGGCGGCGGACGCCACCGGATTGGAGCTGTATGACGGCACCACCACCATGACCACCTTCGATGCCAGCTTCAGCGGCAGCCTCGGCTTCCATCTGTGGGCCAAGGAGAAGGTGCAGGCTGCGGTGGGCATCGATGTGCGTCGCGAGGAATACGAGTTCAGTGGTCCATCGCAATGGGCGTTGGGCAATGCCTTCATCTTCGGCGCGCCCGGCGATTCGGCCAATTACATGCCGAAGAAGACCCGCAACGTCAAGGCGATCTTCGCCGAATTCAACGTGCCGGTGTTTGACAGCCTGTCGCTGGACCTGGCCGTGCGCCACGACCGCTATGACGGTTTCGGCGGCACCACCAATCCGAAATATTCGTTCAAGTGGCAGCCGGTCGACTGGCTAGCGTTCCGCGGTTCCTACAGCACCGGGTTCAAGGTGCCGGACTTCGCCAAGCTGTTCCGCGGCATCACCGAAAGCCAGTACACCGGCCTCGACCTCGCCGATCCGGCGATCTGCCCGAAGGGCCAGTTCAACCCGAACGTGCCGAACTGTAGCGTGCAGATCCGTCCCGACATCATCAGCGGCGGCAATCCCAAGCTGGAGCCGGAAAAAGCCAAGCAGAAGAGCATCGGCTTCGTCCTCGCGCCCACGCGCAACAGCAACCTCACCGTGGACTGGTGGGAAATCGAGCGCATCAACACGATCCGCAGCGGTTTCAGCCTGACCACGATGACCGCGAACTATCCGTTGTACGCGGACAATTTCATCCGCGATTCCAGCGGTCAGATCGTCGCCATCGACCAGCGCTACATCAACACCGGCGGCACCCTGACCCGCGGCATCGAACTCGACGCCAATGTCGGCGGCAAGCTCTACGGTGGCCACTGGAACGTCCACCTCAATGGCAACTACCTGCAGACCTTCCGCACCAAGACCTTCGACAGCCTGCCCTACAGCGACAACCTGGTCGGCGAATACGAGCGCTATTACAACCTGCCGATCAAGTGGAAGCACACGCTCGGCTTCAGCTGGAACAAGGGCGCCTGGTCGCACACGTTGACCCAGGTCTATCGCGGTGGATACAAGGACTGGCAGCCGCCGGGCATCGCCAATGGCTATCGCCCGCCGGATTACAACCCGAAGGTGAAGGCGTACATCACCTACAACTACAGCGCCACCTGGAACGCTGCCAAGGATCTGAAGCTGACCTTTGGCATCCGCAACCTGCTCAATACCAATCCGCCGTTCACCCTGCGCTATCTCGACGATGGCGACGGCGCGGCATGGGAAGCGCGCGTTGCCGATCCGCGCGGGCGCGCCTTCAACATGCAGGTGGAATACAACTTCCTGTAACGGGAAAACCCGCCACGCGTTGCATGGAAAAGGCGCACCCGGTGCGCCTTTTCCTTTTCGTCACCCATCGTCGCCATCGCCGCGCACGCGGCCCGGTCCGACGCCTTCAAGGCGCTTGAAGAAACGGCGGAATGCCGCCTCGCTGCGATACCCCATCATCTCGGCGACCGCAGCCACCGAAAAACGGCGATTCCGCAACAGGCGTTTCGCCTCGATGGCGCGCCATTGCGCGAGATACTGGATCGGCGGCACGCCGACCACCTGCGAGAACAGTTCGGCGAACGTCGTGCGCGACATCCCCGCCACGTGCGCCATGCCCTGGATCGTCCAGTCTTCGCCGGGTCGTGCATGCACCGCGGCCAACGCCTTCGACAAGCGCGCATCCACCAGCGCCGCAAGCAGGCCGCGCGGCTGTTCGGTACGACGCACGTATTCGCACACGGCCATCGTGAACAGCGAATCCGCGAGCTTGTTCTGCACCACTTGCCGCCCCCAGCGCGAATCGCGACTGTTGCTGGCGAGCAGCTCGGCCAATTGGCGGAACTGTTCGCCGCTTTCGGCCGAGCGGATCACGAAATAGGCGGGCAATGCCGTGAAGATGGGATTGCCGGTGCCGCCGAAGAAATCCAGGTCCCCGCACAGCATGCAGGTGGTCGTTTCCTCCACGACCTGCGGCACGTGCGGATCGGGGCCGGCCGACAGCAGATGGCGATGCCCGCCCGGAAAGACTATCAGGTCGCCTTTTTCGAGGTGCAACGGTTGTTGCAAGGTCTCTCCGCTGATCCAGCAACCGCCTTCGGTCACCAGATGGAATTGGCCGTGCGGCGTCGCCGGTTCCTGTTCGAACCATTCGCTGCCGCAATAGCGCACGTTGGCGGTGATCTCCACGCGAATGCGATACGCGCCCAGGACGGTCTCGAGCACGCTGTCGATGCTTTCGGTTGCCGGCGATGGCGTGTTGGGCTGCTGCATGTCGGCATCGTAGGCCAATCCCCCGGGACGCGGCCATGTCCGGCCGCATCCTGATCCATGCCCTTGCGTCCGGATTGCCTGAACCGGCGTTGACGCGCGGACGCTCGGGCATGGCGCGGGGACGCCCGGGAATATCCGGCGACGCCCGCCGCGGGTGGAATGTGCAGGCCGCCGGACGATGACGGCACATCCCATCCCAACCATTCGAGGCAACCCATGAACACCCAGATCAAGAATCTCTCCGGCCTGTCCGTCGCACTGGCTGCCGCATCGCTCTTCCTCGTCGCGCCGATGGCACAAGCCGCCGGCTCCGGCAGCGCGGCGATGGGCCACTGTATGGGCGCGAACGCCTGCAAGGGCCAGGGCGCCTGCAAGACCACGCACAACGCCTGCAAGGGTCAGAACGCCTGCAAGGGCCAGGGCTTCACCGAGACCACCAAGCAGGATTGCAAGGTCGCGGGTGGCAAGTTCGAAAGTGCCAAGGGCGCCGCGGCGAAGCCGGCCAGCAAGTCCTGAAGTCCTCCGCCCTGTCCTTTCCATGCGAAGGGACAGGGCCTTCCCATCCACGCATTCGCCGAGGACACGCGATGACACGCCCACTGCAAGGTTTTGGCCTCGGCCTGAGACCCGGTTATTACGAAGACGCCCTGGCGCCACAGTGTCCGGTGGACTGGTTCGAGATCGTCAGCGAGAACTACATGATCGCCGGCGGGCGTCCGCTGTACACGCTGGACCGGATTGCCGAACGCTATCCACTGGCGATGCATGGCGTGTCGCTGTCGATCGGCGGTCGCGATCCGCTGGATCGCGACTATCTGCGCCAACTCGCGGCACTCGCGCGGCGCGTGCGCCCGCGGGTGATCTCCGATCACCTGTGCTGGACCGGTGGCGATGGCATCCAATTGCACGACCTGCTGCCATTGCCGCAGACCGACGAAGCTGTCCGCCATGTCGCGGCACGCGTGCGCGATGTGCAGGACGCGCTGGGCCAGCAGATCCTGCTGGAAAACGTCTCCAGTTACCTGCGCTTCTCCGGCGATGCGCTGGACGAAGCGCAATTCCTCTCGGCGATCGTCGCGGAATCGGGCTGCGGCCTGCTGCTCGACGTCAACAACGCCTGGGTGAACGGACACAACCACCGCTTCGATCCCTACGCGATGCTCGATGCGCTACCGGTTGATGCGGTCGGGCAAATCCATCTTGCCGGGCATTCGGTCGATGCCCTCGGCAGCGGCTTGCTGATCGATACCCACGATCAACCCGTTTGCGACGACGTCTGGGCGCTCTATGCGCATGCCGTCCGTCGCTTCGGCGACGTGCCGGCGATGATCGAACGCGACGACAACTATCCGCCGTTCGCCGAATTGCTTGCCGAACTCGCGCAGGCACGCGATATCGCTGCGACAGCAACGCCGCGAAGGGAGGCGGCATGAACCTGCCTTCGCTTGCACTCTTCGAACAGCAAGCCGCACTGCAGGACTGGCTGATGCGCGGCAATGCGGCGCTGTCCGGCTTGATCGATGGCGACCGCCGCGACGAACGCCTGCGGGTCTATGCCGATGCCTACCAGCTGCGCCTGATCGACGTCCTCGCCAACGACTTCCCGGTGCTGCGTGCGCTTGTCGGCGAAACGATGTTCGACGCGCTTGCGAGCGGCTATCTGCGCGCGCATCCCTCGCGGCATCCCTCCGTTCGCCATTTCGGGCGCGACTTCGCGACTTGGCTGGGTCGCCACGAACATCCTTCGACATGGGTGGCGCTCGCCCATTTCGAATGGATGCAGGGCGAAGTCTTCGACGCTGCCGATGCCACCGCGATCTCGATGGAGGATGTCGCCGCGCTGCCCGCCGATGCCTGGCCCGGCTTGCGACTGGAACTGCATCCCGCGATCCGTCACCTGCATGCTGCTGACTGCATCCCCGCGATCGTCGAGGCGCATCACGCGGGTCGTCCGCTGCCACCAACAAATGGCGGCGACCAACTGCATTGGCTGTTATGGCGCGACGATTTTCGCGTGCATTGGCGGCGGCTTGATGCCGACGAAGCGGCACTGCTCGGCATGACCGGTGACGGCGCGACATTCGCGGAACTGTGCAGCCGGCTCGCTACATCCCTTCCCGAATCCGAAGCCGCGCTGCGCGCCATCGGACTGCTCAAGCGCTGGATCACCGATGGACTGGTGATCGCGGCGAACCCGTGACCAAACACGATCTCCCGAGGAATCCGCTATGCAACGCTGCGCCACCTTCATGAAGAAACCGCCGATCGATCCGGCCATCGCCCAGGCGTCCCTGCCGGTGCGCTTCCGCCACGCTTTCCTTTTCTACACCCGCCGCTATGACTGGCTTGCGCCGTTGCTGCTGCGACTCGTCTTCGGCTATTTCTGGGCGGAAACCGGTTGGGCCAAGCTGATGAACCACGACGGTTTCACCGAACGTTTCGTCAACTGGGGCATCCCCTTCCCCGGCTTGAGCGCCTACCTCAGCGGCGCGACCGACCTGATTGGTGGCGTGCTGCTGATGCTGGGACTGATGACGCGACTCGCCACGCTGCCGATGATCTTCAACATGATCGTCGCACTGGCATTGGTGGTGCTGCCGGGCGTGTCGGCGCTCGACGATTTCGTCGAACTCAACGAAGTGCTGTACATCCTCGTGCTGTTCTGGCTGTTCATGGCCGGACCGGGACGCGCCAGCCTCGATCATCTGATCGCGCGCCGTTTCACCGCGTAAAAAAGAAACCCGCCTTGCGGCGGGTTTCCCGTGTCGCGACATCTCTTGCAAAACCGACGGATCGATCAGCCGCCGTTCTTCGCCAGCCATGCATCAATGGCCGGGATCTGCTCCTTGTGCAGCTTGATCCGGTATTCGATGCCGGCAATCGCGGTGTCGGCCTCGCGACGCGAGGTCGGCGCCAGGTACTTCTCGGCATAGGCGCGGATCTTGCCGATCATCGCCGGATCGGACGAGCCCGCGCCGAGACCGGCGTAGTAGCGGCTCAGCGACGAGGCATCGACCAGCTTGTCGACCTGCTCGCGATGGGCCAGCGCCCAGTCGAACACCATGTCGGGATGCTCGCCCGCGGCATTGCGGATCATCGACGCACCCAGCGTCTCGCCCGGTTCGCCGCTCAGCACCAGGTCAAGCGCCTTCTGCGCCAGCGTGGCGTCTTCCGCCGAGGCCAGCAGCGAATACAGCTCGGACTTCACCAGCGGCGTCGGCGCCGACTTGGCCATCGCATGCAACTGGTCCCACTCCGCCGGCGTCGCCTTGTTGGCGACGAGGCCGAGCACGATGCGACGCATTTCCGGCGCCATCGAGCCGCCGGACTGCAGGGTGGCGAAACGCTTGCGCACTTCGGCCAGGGTTGCCGCATCGCCCATGTCGCCCAGCGTGCCGATCAGGCTCATGCGCAGCGACTTGGTCGCGGCGGAATCGCTGGCCTTCTGTTCCCAGCCCAGCTTGTCCAGCATCGGACGCAGGCGCTTCATGGCATACGCCTGGAATGCGGGGAGGTTGGCATCGCCCTTCTTGTAGGCGTTGATCGTGCCGAGCGAACCGACGTAGCTCTGCTGCACCTGGGCCTTGGAATCCGGACCGATGTTGCGGGTCAGCTCGAGGTAATCGGCGATCGGCTGGGTGCCGACGGTGCCAAGCGTCCAGGTGTCGCTCATCAGGCCGAGCTGGTCGATCGGCTTCAGCTGCGCAAACGCCTTGCTGATCGCGGCGAACTGGTCGGCGGAATAATGCGTGCGGTAGTAACCGGCCTGGCCGGCATTCACCAGCACCGGGCCGCAACCCTGCAGGGTGATGCTGCCCTTGCCGTCGCGCACCAGCGTGCGCGACTGCGCATTGCCGACCACTTCCGCCACCACCGGCACGCGCCAGCTCAGCGGGGTCTTGCCGGGACGGTCGCGGGTGAATTCGCCCTGGGTCAGCTGCACCGTGGTCTTGCCGTTGCTGCAGGTGACGGCGCCGACATCGATCTGCGGGATGCCCGGCTGCAGGGTGAAGTCATGCGCGATGTCCTTGATCGGCATCTTGCTGCCTTCGTCCATCGCGTTCCAGAAATCGTCGGACACGGTGTTCGAGTAGGCGTGCTTCTTGATGTAGCGGCGCACGCCCGCGCGCCACGCGTTCTCGCCGAGATAGTTCTCCAGCATGTGGATCACCGACTCGCCCTTGGAATAGGTGATGGTGTCGAAGGCCTGGCTGGCCTGCTCCACCGTCGCCACGTGCTGGACGATCGGATGGGTGGTCGAAATCGCGTCGCGGCGCATCGCGCCCTCGCGCACGCCGACCATGTTGATCGCGGTTTCCCATTCCGGGTGCAGCTTGGCGGTGGTGCGGCCTTCCATCCACGAGGCGAAGCCTTCGTTCAACCACAGGTCGTCCCACCAGCGCATCGTCACCAGGTCGCCGAACCACTGGTGCGCCATTTCATGCGCATCGGTGGAGAAGATGCCGATCTTGTTGCCTTCGGTCGAGACCTTGGGATCGAACAGCAGCGCGTATTCGAAGGTGAAGATCGCGCCCCAGTTTTCCATCGCGCTGAAGAACTGGCTCTGGCCCGGCGCGGCGATGTTGTCGAGCTTCGGTAGCGGGTACTTCACGCCGAAGTAGTCGTTGTATTCGTCGATGATCTTGGCGCCCGATTCCAGCGCGAAGTCGGCCTGCGACACCATGCCCTTCTGCGCGATCACGCCGATCTCGGTGCCGCCGGCGGCCTTGGTCGTGCGGCGGTCGAAATCGCCGAGGCCGAAGAACAGCAGATAGGTCGACATCTTCGGCGAGGTTCCGAAGGTCACGCGCTTCATGCCGTTGCCGGTGTCCTTGCTGGACTTGACCGGCATGTTGCTGACGGCCATCTGGTCCTTCGGCACCACGGCGGTGAGGTCGAACACGGCCTTGTAGTTCGGCTCGTCCCAGCTCGGGATGAAGCGGCGGGCGTCCGAGTTCTCGAACTGCGTGTACAGCGCGCGCTTCTTGCCGGCCTTGGTGTCGTAGTCGAGCGCGAAGATGCCGACGGCCTGGGTGCCGATCTTGCCGGTGTAGTTCGTGGACAGCACGTAGCGGCCCGGCTTCAGTTCCTTGTCGAAGGTGAAGGTCGCGGTCTGGTTGGCCGCATCGATGCTCACCTGCGGCGTCTGCGTGCCGCCTGCACCCTTCAGGCTGGTCTGCGAGAAGGTCATGTCGATCGCGTTGAGGGTGATCGACTTGGTCGCCTGGACCACGGCGATGTCGATCGAGACCACGCCGTCGAAATTCATGTCCTGCGCGTGCGGGGTCACTTCCACCGTGTAGTGCTGCGGCACCACGTTGCGCGGCAGCTGGGTGGTCGTGGTGGTGTCGATGCGCGGCAGCGCGGACGCTGCTGCTGGCTTGGTGGCGGCGTGGGCCTGCCCCGCAAGCGCGGCGGCGATGGCAAGGCTGAGGATGCGGGACATGAACGCTCCGGTTCCGTGGGTTGGAAAACGGAGAGTCTGGGGCGAACGTCGTTCAACCGCCCCCGCCAGAAGTCATGTCAACGGCGATGGAGCGCCGTTGACTATCCCATTCAGGCGAACGGATCCTGCAGGATGATGTTGGCGTCGCGGTCGGGGCCGGTCGACACGATCGCCAGCGGGCAGCCGGCCAGCTCTTCCAGCGCGCGCAGGTAGGCGCGGGCGGCCGGCGGCAGCTTGTCCCATTCGGTGATGCCGGCGGTCGATTCCTGCCAGCCCGGGAACTCCAGGTACACCGGCGTGCACTCTTCCCAGCCCTTGGCGTCGAGCGGCGCGTACTCGCTGCGCTTGCCGCGGTATTCGTAGGCGATGCACATCTTCAGCGTCTCCATTCCGTCGAGAATGTCGAGCTTGGTGATGCACAGGCCGGTAATGCCGTTGATCTCGACCGCGCGCTTGAGCGCGACGATGTCCATCCAGCCGCAGCGGCGCGGACGGCCGGTGGTCGCGCCGTATTCCTGGCCGCGATCGCGGATGCCCTGGCCGATGTCGTCGTGGAGTTCGGTCGGGAACGGGCCGCCGCCGACGCGGGTGGCATAGGCCTTGGCGATGCCGAGCACGTAGTCGATCGCACCCGCACCCACGCCGGTGCCAGCATAGGCGCCGCCCACCGTGGTGTTGCTCGAGGTGACGTAGGGATAGGTGCCGTGGTCGATGTCGAGCAGCGAACCCTGCGCGCCTTCGAACAGCACCTTCTTCCCGGCCTTGCGCAGGTCATGGAGGATGCCGGCGACGTCGGCCTTCATCGGCTCGACGTATTCGCCGAAGGCCAGTGCTTCGTCCAGCGTCTTCTGGAAATCGACGGCCTCGACGCCGAGGTACTTCGTCAGCACGAAGTTGTGGTAGTCGAGCGCGGTGCGCAGCTTCTCGGCCAGTTCGTCCGGATAGTGGAGATCGGCGATGCGGATACCGCGACGCGCGACCTTGTCTTCGTAGGCCGGGCCGATGCCGCGACCGGTGGTGCCGATCGCCGACTTGCCAGCGGCCTTCTCGCGCGCCTGGTCCAGCGCGATGTGGTACGGCATGATCAGCGGCGTCGCCGGGGAAATCTTCAGGCGGTTGCGCACGTGTACGCCGTTGGCCTCGAGCTCGGCGATTTCCTTCTGCAGCGCGCCCGGATGCAGGACCACGCCATTGCCGATCAGGCAGAGCGCGTCGTCGCGCAGGATGCCGGACGGAATCAGGTGGAGAACGGTCTTCTTGCCGCCGATCACCAGGGTATGGCCGGCGTTGTGGCCGCCCTGGAAGCGCACCACGGCGCCGATGTCCTGGGTGAGCAGATCGACGATCTTGCCCTTGCCCTCATCGCCCCACTGGGCACCCAAAACGACGACCGACTGACCCATTTCTCTAGCTCCAGACGTGAAAAAAGCCGAGGCGAGCCCCGACTTTTCGATATTGTACGCCTGTCGGCTCGAAGCGGCCAGCGCGACCGGTCAGTGCTGGTAGCGCAGCGCCTGGAACGCCGGATCGTCGAGCGAGACCGGCTTGCCGGCCAGCCGTGCGCGCCGGTAGGCCATTGCCGCGCGGTCGAAGGCCGCCGCCGACGGATCCTCGGCAGCGACTTCGGCATAGATGCGCGCGGCTTCGAGATCGCCTTCGGCGCGACGGGCGTCCGCGCTCTTGCGCGCCGTCGCCAGCAGTTCGATGCGCTCACTGTCAGTCTGCGCGGTCGCGGCCTTGAGCTGCGCCTGGGCGTCGACGCGTGCTCGCGCGACCACCTCGTCCTGGATTGCGCGCATGCCGGACTGGATCGTCTTGGCGCTCGCGCTGTCGGCGGGCATGCCGACGCTGGCGACGCCGCGATCCTCGATCACCAGGCCGACCTCGCGCGCCGCCGCATCCGCCACCGCGGTGTTCGCCCAGACCGTCTGGCCACGATCGGCCAGCGTCTGCGCGAACGTCTGCTCGCGCAGTGCCGGCACCGCGCTGGACTGCAAGGCGGTGGCGAGACGATCGCGCGGCACGCCGGGATTCGTGCCCGATGCATTGGCGTAGCGCGCGGCGTCGCTGACACGGGCCAGCACCCACGGCGATTGCACCAGCTCGCGGCCATCGCGGCTGGAATAGCGCAGCTCCGGCTGCAGCAACACGCGCAACGGAACACGCTGGACGCGGTCGAGCAGCGGCCACTTCAGGTGGATGCCGGGACCGATGTTGTTGCGCGTGCCGGTGATCGGTGACGACACCACGGCCAACTGGCCGGGATCGACACGGAAACCGGCATCGAACACGGTCAATGCCAGCAGGAACAACAGGAAGCTCGCAGCCAGCGATTTCATGGTCGCGCCTCCCCATTGCGGCCACTGCGATTCACGCTGCGGTCGACTTCACGCGAGGCGTCGCGCACCGGTCGCGTGCCATCCGCAGGTGTCGCCGCGGCGGGAACCGGCGTTGCGGCTGCGGTCGTGGCAGCCGCGGGGACGGGATCGGCGGTGCTGTCGCGCACGGCAGCCTGCAACACCACGTCGCGGGTGACGGTCGGCGACGCCTTGTATTGCGCGGCCAAACCGCGGAAATGCGCGACATCGCCCTGGGCATCGAGGATGCGGGCCTGGCGATCGCGTTCGGCAGTGGCGAGCATCGCATCCGCCTCGGCCTGCGCCATCGGGATTTGTTTCGTCGCTTCCGCCTTGGCGTCGGCGATCGCGCGTTCCTGTTCGTCCTTGATGGTCTTGAGCGCGGTGCCGGCGTCGTTCACCGCACTCGGCAACACCGGCGCCGACCACGTCACCGACAGCGGCCGGATTCCCAGCCCGGCGCGCTGCGCCCGCGCCTGCAATGCCGCCAACGCCTGTGGTTCCAATTGTCCATCGCGACCGCCAAGCGTCGCCAGCGACCCCGCCGCCACCTGCATCGACACGGCATCGCGCGTCATTCGCCGCAGGGCATCCTGCGGCACGTCGCGGCTGTTGGCGATGTAGCGGATCGGATCGTCGATGATGTAGCCGATCTGCAACGGCAGGTCGAACATGGCGGGATCCCCCACCATCACCGACAACGAATCTTCGATCGTCTTGCGCGCACCGATCTCGATGCCGGTCGCACGCTCCAGCGGCCATGGCAGCTTGAGGTGCACGCCGGGCTGAAGCACGCGCAGCGGCTGTCCCAGGCGCGAGATCACCGCCTGGCGGCCATCGCCGACCACCACCACGCTGGACAATGCCAGCCACGCCCCCAGCACGACGCCGGTCCACAGCAAGGCCGCGGATCCCGGCAGCCAATCGCGCAGGTCGAGCCGCGACGGTGGTGGCGCGTCGGCGGGGTCGCTGTGTTTTCCGGGAGGATTCCAGGCCATCGGGTTCGTCGGGGCGCCTTGCAGGTCGCTAGTGTCTCAGATGGGGTCGGGTTCGGGCTCGGGCAAGAGCGGCCGCAGCACCTCGGCGCCACCGGCGGCCATCAGGCGCAACGCTTCGGTCTCCGGCAAATCGATGGCGATGCGCCAACCGGTCTCGTCGTGCGTCTCCGAACGGACCGCATCGAGCGCATGCAGGCGCGCGCGCAGGCGACCCGATTCGGCCGGCAGGTGCAATTCGCCGATCACCCGGCGCATCGCGAAGACATCGCCCAGGGCATCGCGCAGATGATCGAGGCCGATGCGATCGCGCGCCGACAGCCACACCCGCGGGCGCGCATCGGTCGGCACGTCGCGGCGCGCGACCGCGCCTTCGATGCGATCGATCTTGTTGAAGACGAGGATCTGCGGCAGGTCCCCTGCCCCGATCTCGGCGAGCACGGCATCGACCTGGGCGATGCGATCGTCGCGATGCGGATCGGCGGCGTCGATCACGTGCAGCAGCAGGTCGGCCTCGCGCGCTTCGCTCAGGGTCGAACGGAACGCGGCCACCAGATCGTGCGGCAGGTCGCGCACGAAACCGACGGTATCGGCGAGGATCGCCTGGCCGCCTGAAATATCGATGCGGCGCACGGTGGGATCGAGCGTCGCGAACAACTGGTCGGCGGCGTAGGCATCGGCGCCGGTCAGCGCGTTGAACAGCGTCGACTTGCCGGCATTGGTGTAGCCGACCAGGGCGACGCGCGGCAGCTCGCTGCGGGTACGCGCGCGGCGCATCTGGGTGCGCTGCACCTCGACCTTGTCGAGCTTGCGCTGCAATTGCTCCAGCCGCGTCTGCAGCAGGCGGCGGTCGGTTTCCAGCTGGGTTTCACCGGGGCCACGCAGGCCGATCGAACCGCCGCGCTGACGCTCCAGGTGGGTCCAGCCGCGGACCAGGCGCGTCGCCAGGTGCTTCAACTGCGCCAGCTCGACCTGCAACTTGCCTTCGTGCGATTGCGCGCGCTGGGCGAAGATGTCGAGGATCAGGCCGGTGCGATCGATCACGCGCCGTTGCAGCGCGCGCTCGAGATTGCGTTCCTGCACCGGCGACAGCGCGTGGTTGACGAGGACGAGGTCGGCGCCGCTGGCATCCGCGATCGCCTTCAATTCCTCGACCTTGCCCTCGCCGATCAGCGTCGCCGCATTCGGGCGATCGATGCGCGCATTCGCGCTGGCGACGACGGTGGCGCCGGCGGAGCGCGCCAGCTCGACGAACTCCTCCAGCACATCCTCTTCGAGCCGGCTGCCACGGTGCGGTTGCACCAGCAGCGCGTGTTCACCCTTTTCCGAACGTTCGAACAATGCCGCTCCCGTCAGCCGTGATGCGGCGGCTGGTCGTCTTCGTCATCGTCCTCGTAGTCGCCATCCTCGTCGTCTTCGTCATGGTCGTCCGGACCCATGCCACGCGATGGCGAATCCTGCTGGACGTAGGCGCCCGTCGGTCCCACGCGCACGGCGCGCGCCGGCACCACGGTGGAGATCGCGTGCTTGTAGACCATCTGGCTGGTGGTTCCGCGCAGCAGGACCACGAACTGGTCGAACGACTCGATCGTGCCCTGGAGCTTGATGCCGTTGACCAGGTAGATCGACACCGGCACGCGTTCACGCCGCAGGACGTTGAGGAAGGGATCTTGCAGGGATTGCGGCCGCGAGGCCTGGAAATTGCGCTGCTGCTGCATGGGGGAAATCTCTTGGGGAAAAGTCGTTTTCGGCCCGCGTCTTCGGCGCGGTTCAGATAGTTTACCGGAAGCCGGCAAAACGCCCGCCCAACGGTGTTCCGCGCAGGAACAGGGCCAATGCGTCAACGAGCGGCCCGCGCTGGCGTTGCGCATCGAAACGGCGCACGTCCAGTTGCCCGCGCAACCACGTCATCTGGCGCTTGGCGAGCTGGCGGGTGGCGAAGATGGCGCGGTCGCGGAATTGGGCGGCATCGCCCTCGCCATCGAGATATTCCCAGGCCTGGCGATACCCGACCGCGCGGATGGCGGGGAGATCGAGCGGCGCCGGGTGCTCGGCAAGCCGTGGCAATGTGCGCAAAGCCCGCACCTCGTCGAGAAAGCCGCGTTCCAGCATCAGGTCGAAGCGACGCTCGATGCGCGCATGCAATTCCTCGCGCGATTCCGGTACCAGCGCCAGCTTCAGCACCCGCACCGGCCAGCGCGGCGCGTGCAGGTGTTCGGCCTGCCATTGCGTGATCGGCTTGCCGCTGAGACGGAACACTTCCAGCGCGCGCTGGATGCGTTGCGGATCGGTGGCGTGGATGCGCGCCGCGGCTTCGGGATCGACCTGAGCGAGTTCGGCGTGCAGCGCCGGCCAGCCGCGCTGCTCCGCTTCGGCAGCGATCGCCGCGCGCATGTCGGCATCGGCGCCGGGCATCGGCGCCAGTCCGGAAAACAGCGCGTGCGCATAGAGACTGGTGCCGCCGGCCAGGATCGGCAACGCGCCACGTTCGACGATGGCGGTCACGGCGGATTTCGCGTCATCGACAAATTCCGCGACCGAATACGGCTGCCAGGGATCGCGGATGTCGATCAGGTGATGACGAACGCGTTGCTGTTCTTCCCTGCTCGGCTTGGCCGAACCGATATCGAGTCCGCGATAGACCAGCGCGGAATCAATGCTGACGATTTCCCCGTCGACGCGCTCGGCCAGGTCCAGCGCCAGATCGGTCTTGCCCGATCCGGTCGGTCCCAGCAATGCGATCGCGATCGGGCGCGGGTCAGCGCTCATCGTCGCGCCGGCACCATCGCTCAGTCCTTGCGCGCCAGCATGCTGTGGCTGCGCGCATAGACGAAATACACCACGACGCCGATCGCGTTCCAGGTCAGGAACCACAGTTGCGTCTTCTGCGGCAGGCTCCAGAACAGATAGAGACAACCGAGGATGGCGAGCGGTCCGACCAGCCACGCCAGCGGCGTGCGGAAGCTGCGCGGCCGGTTCGGCTCGCGCTTGCGCAGCACCAGCAGGCAGGCGCCGACGGCGATGAAGGCGGCCAGCGTTCCGGCGTTGGCCAGCGCCGCGATTTCATCGAGACGCGCCACGCCCGCGAGTGCGGCCACCAGCACGGCGGTGAAGGCGGTGATCGCGACCGGCGTGCCGGTGCGCGCGTTGACCTTCGACAGTCCGCGCGGCAACAGACCATCGCGCGACATCACGAAGAAGATGCGGCTCTGGCCGTAGAAGAACGCCAGCAGCACCGTCGGCAACGCGATGATCGCGACGACGCCGATCAGGAAGGCGACGGTGCCATGGCCGAGCTCGCGCATGATCAACGCCAGCGGTTCGGCGCTCTTGCCGAACACACCGAAGTTCATCGCGCCGATCGCGGCCAGCGCCACCAGCATGTAGATCACGGTGCAGCCGATCATCGAACCGACGATGCCGATCGAGAGATCGCGCCCGGGATTCTTGGTCTCTTCCGCCGCGGTGGAAATGGCATCGAAACCGTAGAAGGCGAAGAAGATGATCGCCGCCGCCGCCATCACCCCGCGCTCGACGCCATCGGCGCCCATCGATTTCGGGAAGCCATAAGGCATGAACGGGTGCAGGTTATCGGCGTTGAACGCCGGCAACGCCACCGCGACGAAGATCGCCAGCGCGATCAGCTTGAACACCACGAGGAACGCATTGACCGTCGCGCTCTCGCGGGTACCGGCCATCAGCGCGCCGGCGACCACGAAGACGATCAGCACCGCCGGCAGGTTGATCAGGCCACCCGCGTGCGGACCTGCGGCAAGCGCCTTGGGCAAGGCCACGCTCCAGCCCATATTGGTGTGCAGCCAGTCGAGGAAGCCGACGAAGTAGCCCGACCAGCCGACCGCGACCGTGCTGACCACCAGCGAATATTCGAGGATCAGGCTCCAGCCGATGATCCATGCCAGGCCCTCGCCCAGCGCCGCGTAACTGTAGGTGTAGGCACTGCCGGCCGCCGGCATCATCGTCGACAGTTCGGCATACGCAAGCGCCGCGCAGGCGCAGACCACGCCGGCGATCAGGAACGACAGCAACACCGCCGGGCCCGCCTTGTCGGCGCCGACGCCGATCAATGTGTAGATGCCGGTGCCGACGATGGCGCCGATCCCGAGCGCGACCAGATGTGGCCACGACAGGGTCGGGACCAGCTTGCGGCCTTCCTCGTGCTCGGTGATGCGGTTGATGTCCTTGCGACGAAGCAGGCTTTGCATGCGGTAGCGTCCGGTCGTGCGCGCACATGGCGCGAATGACGGAAGCTTAGTCGAAACCCCACGAAAAAGCCGGCCGACGCATTGGCCGGCCGGCTTGCGCATTGCCCGTCAGAACTTCTGCGAGAAGCGGATGCCCATCGTGCGCGGGCGAATCGGCGTGGAATAGATCGAACCGGGGACCGACGGATCAGCGCCGCACACCGACTCGAGGCATTCCAGGCCGCGCTTGGTGATGCCGCGCGAATCGGTGAGGTTGGCGATATAGGCTTCGATGTTCCACTTGTCGCCACCGAGGCCGGCGGACAGGTCGAAGGTCGTGTAGGCCTTCATCTTGCCCTTGGTGTCTTCCTCGCTCGTTCGCAAATCGGAATTGCGTTCGCCGACATGCGCGACCACGCCCTGGACATAGGCGTTGTATTTGCCAACCTCGAATGCGTAACGGCCAACCAGGTTGCCCTTGAACTTCGGCGCGAACGGCAGCGTCGAGCCCTTGGGCGCCAGCAGATCGACCCCCGAACAACTCGACACCACGCTGCCATCCGCGGCCAGCCTGCAATAGTTCTGGGTCAGGCGCGGCTTGTAGGCCCCGATCGAACCGGAGAGCGTGAACCGGTTCGTCGCCGCCCACGTCAGCTCCATTTCGGTGCCGTCGATCTGCGCCTGGTTGGCGTTGCGGATTTCCGTCAGGCCGTTCAAGCCGAGGAAGGAGAACTGGAAGTCCTTCCAGCGTTGCGAGAAGACCGCGCCATTGAAACGCAGTCGATTGTTCATCCACGACGTCTTCCAGCCCAGCTCGTAGTTGGTCAGCGTGTCGGCGAGATAGAACGCGTTCTTGTCGCTCACCGCGCGGCGATTGACCCCGCCCGGACGATACCCCTGCGACCAGGTGGCATAGATCATCTTGTCCTTGTCGAAGTGGTAGGTCAGGTTGGCACGCCCGAGGTTGCCGCTTTCGCGCACGCTCTTGTTGAAATCGCTGCAGGGCGCACCCTTGTAACCCGGCCATTTGCTGCGGTCCGTCCCGTACAGCGCCTGGCACTTGGCCTCGCCCTTTTCCGGATTGCCGGAATAGCCGAGTGCGTAGCCGAAGAAGCCCTGCAAGCCGTTGTGGGCCCGGTAATGACGAATGCCGGCGGTGGCAGTCAGGCTGCTGGTGATATCAAAAGACGCTTCGCCGAACACCGCTTCGTCGTGATCGCGGCGATCCTGCCGCGTCAGCCAGATGGTGCCGGGCCAACCCGCCACCGAGATGCTGTCGGCGATGCCGTCGATGCGATAGCGCTGCAGGATGTCGTGCGTCTGCGTCTGCAGGAACAGGCCACCGACCACGCGGAAGCGGTTTTCCTCCGGCGAGGCGATGCGCAATTCATGGCTGGTCTTGCCGTAGCCGTCGCGCGCCTGGATGTACTGCGACGGATTCACCAGGGAACCGTCGTTGGCATACCAGTAGGCGCCATAGGCGTGCAGCGTGTCGTACCAGAAGCTGTAATCGTTGTAGTCGGATGCGGATTCGACCGTGCGCTTGAGGTGCGCATAGGCATAGGTGAGGTCGAAATTGCCGATCTTGCCCTGCACCGTCAGCGCAGCCTGCCACCAGCGGTCGTCCGACCATTCCGGCTTGAAGTGCCCGACCTTCAAATCGCCGATCGCCGGATCGAATGCAAAGATCCCGTTGGTCTTCTGGCGCTGTCCCATCAGCGTCGGGGTGACGCTCCAGCCGCCATCGAGATCGATCTTCAGCGCGGCGCGGGCACCGGTGCTGCGCGAATCGTTGTAGTTCTTGCGCACCAGTGCAGAGTTGTCGCTGGTGGTTCCGGAAGACGGATAGGTCCGGGTCTGGTGGACGTTGTCGATGTATCCGGCATCGGTCTTGTCCCAGCCCACCAGGCGGATCGCCGCGCGCTTGCCCAGCGGGATGTTGATGAAGCCTTCCGCCACGTGGCCCATTCCACCATGCGAAACGGAGTTCACTTCCAGCCCGTAACCCGCTTCGAAACCGTTCGGGTCGGGCTTGTTGGTGATGATGCGCAACGTACCCGATTCCGAACTGGCGCCGTACAAGGTGCCCTGCGGTCCCGACAGCGCCTCGACGCGGGCGACGTCGTAGATGTGGATGTCGAGCGGGCCGGTGATGGTGGTGATCGGCTCTTCGTCGAGATAGATGCCGACGCTGGGCAGCGAGCCGGAATGGTTGGCGTTGTCACCGCTGACCACGCCGCGCATGTATGGCTTATTGAAGCCGGGCCCATCGTTCTGGAACGATATCGACGGGATCAGCTTGGCGTAATCCTCGAACTTGTTGACGTGCAGCTCTTCCAGTTTCTGCTGGCCCAGCACCTGGATGCTGATCGGCACCTTCTGCATGTTCTCGCGGCGCTTCTGCGCGGTCACCACCACTTCGCCCAGTGACGGCGAATCGCTCTTCTTCTTTTCGCTGCTGGTGGATGGCTGCGTGCTCTGCTCTGCCTGCTGTGCATGGGCCGCCGGGAGACAGGCCAGGGCAATGGCCACCGCCAATGGCAACCTGACAGGCTGGTAACGGGCACGACGCTCACGACTTGTGGATTTCATGCAGTCTTTCCTTGGTGGGCGATGCTGGAGCCGCCGGAAAACGCCGGCACGTCGGGGTACATCGAAAGCACATCCCCCAGCGCGGCCTTGAGCGGGCCGAGCCAGGGTTCGTAATGACGCCAGTGGTCGACGCCGTCGCGATAGATCGGCTGGCGCACCTGTTCCGAACTGGCGGTGCGCACCGCGCGGCGATTCTCGAAGAAGCGCAGGCAACCCTCCTCGAACGGCAGGCCGCAATAAGCAAGTAGCGCGCGCACCTGCGCCTCGGTGTCGTCGACCATGTCCTCGTAGAACACGCGATGCACGCGTCCGGGCAGGACATCATCGAAATGCGCCATCAACTCGACGTAGTCGCGGTAATAGCGACCGACGTCATCGAGACTGTAGGTAAAGGACTGACCGCGCGCGAACTGCTGCTTGAAGCCGGAAAATCCGCAGGCCAGCGGATGACGGCGCGCGTCGATGATGCGCGCGTTCGGCAGCATCAGGTGGATCAGGCCGACGTGCAGCCAGTTGTTGGGCATCTTGTCGATGAAGAACGGCGCGCCGTCCTTGCGCTGCACGCGCGTGCGTTCGAGGTACTGATGCCCGAGCTCGGCGACGCCATCGCGGTCCAGCGAGGCCAGCAAGGCGTGGTACGGCGTCTGGCCATCGGGATCGCTGCGCTTGCGCAACTGGTGCGTCAGCGCCAGCACTTCCGGCAACTCCATCGTGCCTTCCACCTGGCTGTGGCTGGAGAGGATCTGTTCGATCAGCGTCGAACCGGAACGCGGCAAGCCGACGATGAAGACCGGATCGGGATCGGGCGCACCCCAGCCTTCGCGTTCCCGGAAGAACTCACGGGTGAACACCCGTTTCGCCAACTCCACCCGCGTGCTGACCTCGCCGGCATCGTAGGGAATCATGCGCTTGCGCAAGGCATTGCCGCGCGCGTAGTGGCCGAACGATGCCTCGTATTCGCGGGCGTCTTCGCGCGCCTTGCCAGCGGCGAATTCGAAATGCAGGCGGTCTTCATCGCCCAGGGATGCATCAGCGAGGCGCGCGTCGATCTCGGCGAGATCCGCCGCCTCGAACCGGAACGTCTTGAGGTTGGCCAGGCTCCACCACGCTTCGCCAAAAGTGGGTTGCAACGTCGCGCTGCGCCGATAGGCCTCCACCGCTTCCGATTGCTGTCCCGCCGTCTTCAGCGCATGGCCATAGCTCAACCAGATTTTCGTCTGGGTCGGGAATTCCGCCACGATGTCGCGATAGAGGGCGATCGCTTCCGGGTAGTCGCCCAGGCGCGACAGCATCACCGCCTTGAGGTTGCGATTGGCCGGGCTGCGCGGATCGTCCGCCATCAACCGTTCGACTTCGACCATGGTGGCTTCGGTCTGGTTGGCGCGATGCAGGACCTGCACCAGGTTCTGGCGTGCTTCCTGGAATCCCGGCGCGAGTTCGAGGCAGCGACGCAGCAACGCTTCGGCATCGCCGTATTCGCCCAGGCGCGCGGCGACTTCGGCCAGCATGCGGATCGCCGCGACATCGGTCGGGGCCTCCTTCAATCGTCCACGCAGCAGCGCTTCCGCCGTCGGGATCTCGTCGCGCGCCAGCGCATCGGCGGCCTGCAACAAGGCAGGTTCCTTGCCCGAATGGCGAACGTGTTCGAGGTAGGCGGCGGCCGCGCCGGGATCGCCCTGTGCGGCCAATGCATCGGCGAGCATCAGCCACATGGCGGCCGGCGGCGTTCGCGTCGCCGCCATCTTGCGCAGCTGCGTCGCCGCGTCTCCATGCTGGCCGAGCGCCATCAATGCCTGGGCATGGTCGAACTGGATCTGGAGGATTTGCGGATAGCGGCCATGCAAGGCACGCAGATGCCCCTCGGCCTCCTGCCACTGTCCCTGCCCTGCGAGCGCCCTTGCCAGGATGTGCTCGGCGGCCGGATGCGCTCCGACCGCCGCGATGATCTCCCGGGCCTGCCGTTCGGCAAGCGGCGGCGACTCCGCGAGCAGTCGTGCCGCATGCGCGAGCGCGACTTCCAGTGTCCCGGACGATTCGGTGCTGGCCTGCATCGAAACAGCGGTTCCCCAAGTGCCAGCACCCGACGTTACGCTTTTGTTAAAGCCCCGACAAGCGGGTCAGGACCCCGGGATCAGGCGTCGTCCGGCCAGACGATTTCCGGCTTCTGCGCCGCGGCACGCGGCATCGGTACTGCGGCGACGGCTTCCCATACCTTCAGTGCGTCGACGGTCATGGCCACGTCGTGGACGCGGACGATCCTGGCGCCGCGCTGTGCCGCGACCAGGTGCGCGGCGACCGAGCCGGCCACCCGATCGTCCGGGGCATCGCGCCCGGTCAGGGCGCCGATGCTTTTCTTGCGCGAGATGCCGGCCAGCACCGGAACGCCGAGTTCGGTGAAGCGCTGCAGTTGCGCCAGCAATTGCAGGTTGTGCTCGAGCGTCTTGCCGAAGCCGAAACCGACGTCGACGACGATGTTCTTCCTGGAGATCCCCGCCATTTCCGCAACGAAAATGCGTTCGGCGAGGAAACGATGGACATCGGCGACCACGTCGTCGTAGCGCGGATCGTCCTGCATCGAACGCGGCTCGCCCAGCATGTGCATCAACACCACGGGCACGCCAAGTTCCGCCGCGGCATCGAGCGCGCCTTGGCGACGCAGCGCATAGACGTCGTTGATCATCCCGGCGCCGGCGGCGACCGCCGCGCGCATCACCTCCGGTTTCGACGTATCGATGCTGATCGGGATCGCGACCTGTTTCGCCAGCGCCGCGATCACCGGGACCACGCGCCGCAACTCCTCTTCAACCGGGACATCCTCGGCACCCGGACGCGTCGATTCGCCGCCGATATCGAGGATGTCCGCGCCCTCTTCCGCCAGTTTCAGTCCGTGGGCGATGGCGGCATCGGCAGTGTCGTGGCGACCGCCATCGGAAAACGAATCGGGCGTGACGTTGACAATGCCCATCACGCGCGCGCGATCGAGTTTCAGGATGCGTCCGGCGCAGTCGAGCTGGGGCGTGGTATCGAACATTCCGGTCGACAAAAAAGAAAAGGCCAGACGCGAGTCTGGCCTTTCGATCATCTGCTGGCAATGCGCGGAATCAGGTCTGTTCCGCGGGACCGCCGATCGCCGACGCCGGCTTGGTCGAATCGCCGCCCTTGCCGCCATCGATGCGACCGCCCTTGTCGACCCAGCCCGCCGGCGGGTTCGGGGTGCGGCCTTCCATGATCGCCTTGACCTGTTCCGAATCGATGGTTTCCCATTCCATCAGCGCGGCCGTCATCGCCTCGACGCGGTCGCGCTTCTCTTCCAGGATCCTGCGCGCGACGCCGTATTGCTCGTCGAGGATGCGACGGATCTCGGCATCGACCTTCTGCTGCGTTGCCTCGGAAATCGTCTTGTTGTGGACACCGAAGCCGGCATCGTCGTCGGCGTAGACCATGGTGCCGAGCGCGTCGGACATGCCGTACTTCGTCACCATCCCGCGCGCCAGCTTGGTCGCGCGTTCGAAGTCGTTGGACGCGCCGGTCGACATCTGGCCGACGAAGATCTCCTCGGCGATGCGGCCACCGAACAGGATCGAGATCTCCTCCAGCATCTTGTCCTTGTAATGGCTGATCTGGTCGTGTTCCGGCAGCTGCCAAGTCACGCCCAGCGCCCAGCCGCGCGGCATGATCGTCACCTTGTGCACCGGGTCGGCCTTGGGCAGCGACATCGCCACCACCGCATGGCCCGACTCGTGGAACGCCGTGGCGCGGCGTTCGTCGTCGCGCATCACCATGCTGCGACGTTCCGGACCCATGTAGATCTTGTCCTTGGCGTCCTCGAAATCCTGCATCTCCACCTGCTGCTTGTTGCGGCGGGCGGCGAACAGCGCGGCTTCGTTGACCAGGTTGGCGAGATCGGCACCGGAGAACCCGGGCGTACCGCGCGCCAGCACTTCCGGGCGCACGTCATTGCCCAGCGGCACCTTGCGCATGTGCACGCGCAGGATCTGCTCGCGGCCCTTGATGTCGGGCAGGCCAACCATCACCTGGCGGTCGAAGCGACCCGGACGCAGCAGCGCCTTGTCGAGCACGTCGGGGCGGTTGGTCGCGGCGATCACGATCACGCCTTCGCCGCCCTCGAAACCGTCCATCTCGACCAGCATCTGGTTGAGCGTCTGTTCGCGCTCGTCGTGGCCACCGCCCATGCCGGAACCGCGATGGCGGCCGACGGCGTCGATTTCGTCGATGAAGATGATGCACGGCGCGCTCTTCTTCGCCTGCTCGAACATGTCGCGCACGCGGCTGGCGCCGACGCCGACGAACATCTCGACGAAGTCGGAACCGGAAATGCTGAAGAACGGCACGCGCGCCTCGCCGGCGATGGCCTTGGCCAGCAGCGTCTTGCCGGTCCCCGGGGGACCGACCATCAACACGCCACGCGGGATCTTGCCGCCCAGCTTCTGGAACCTGGAGGGATCGCGCAGGAATTCGACCAGTTCGGACACTTCCTCCTTGGCCTCGTCGCAACCGGCGACATCGGCGAAGGTGACCTTGGTCTGGTCCTCGTTGAGCAGGCGTGCGCGCGACTTGCCGAACGACATGGCGCCCTTGCCGCCCTGCTGCATCTGCTTCATCAGGTAGAACCAGATGCCGACGAACAGCGCCAGCGGCAGCACGTTCACCAGCAACGCGATCAGCAGGCCACGGCCGTTCGACGGCGCTTCCTGCTTGATCTCGACCTTGTGGTTCAGGAGGTCGTTGATCAGGTCCTTGTCTTCCGGCTTCTGGGTCGTGAACTTGGTGGAGTCCTTGCCCTCGGCGGTGATGGTGGAACCGTCATCGCTGATCGCGACCTTGGCGATCTTGTCCGCCTGCACCTGCTGCACGAACTGGTCGTAGGTGAGCGGGCGCGCGGTATCGCCGAACTTCGAGCTGAAGCCCTGGAACAGGACCATGACGACGATCAGCACTGCGGCCCACAGCAGGAGGTTTTTGACCAGGTTGTTCATTCGGATCCGATTCTCCGCGCGGTCACCCGCGCCGTTTTGGCACTCTACACCCTGGCTTGCGCGCGCCGTCCTTGCGCCAGGGCATACACTTCATTGGAACGGCGACGCGAGGCCGCCGGCTTGCGGATGGACACCTTGTCGTAACGCTTGCGCACATCGCGTACGTACTCGTCGAAGCCCACGCCCTGGAACAGCTTGATCAGGAAATCGCCACCGACCCGCAGGTGGGCGTCCGCGAATTCCATCGCCAGCTCCGCCAGATGCATGGCCCGCGCCTGGTCCACCGCATCCACACCACTCATATTGGGGGCCATGTCGGACAGGACAAGGTCGACCTCGGCACCGTTCAGCATGGTCACCAGTTGGGATAAGACGCTGTCTTCCCTGAAATCGCCATGAAGGAACTCGACCCCGGCCAGTCCCGGCATGTCGAGGATGTCGGTGGCGATCACCCGGCCGCTGTCGCCCAGGGCCTGGCGGGCCCACTGCGACCAGCCGCCCGGCGCCGCGCCGAGATCGACCACGACCATGCCCGGCCTGAGCAGGCGGTCGCGCTCGACCAGTTCCTCGAGCTTGAACGCCGCGCGCGAACGCAGGCCCTCGGCCTGCGCGCGTTTGACGTAGGGATCGGAAAAATGTTCTTTCAGCCAGCGTTGGCTGCTTTTGCTGCGCGTGGCCATGTCAGAAGTCGAGCTGTGTGGCCGGGCCGGTCCAGCCGTCATGATACCGTGTCGGTTCCCCAAGACCGTTCGCGACTGCATGTCACCCGCCCTCACCCCGGCCCAGATCCGTTTCCTGCGCGGCCAGGCCCATGACCTGAAACCCTTGCTGCAACTGGGCGCGAAGGGGCTGACCCCGGCCTTCGTGACCGAACTGTCCGCCGGACTGGAACAGCACGAACTGGTGAAGGTGAAGGTCGGCGGCGAAGACCGCGAAGCGCGCGACGCGGTGATCGCCGAACTGGTCGCCGGCACCGACAGCACCCTGGTGCAGCGGATTGGCCACGTGGCGATCCTCTATCGCCCCTCGCAGGACAAGCGCCGGATCGTCCTGCCCCGCGCCTGACTGGGCTGAGCTCCTGATGGAACTCGTCCAGGAACGTCCCGATTTCGAATACGTGTTGCGCGGCGCCGATGGCGGCCGCGTGCTGGTGAACGCGCTTGCGCTGACCTCCAGCTGCATCGTCGCCCCGAACGCGCTCGTCACCGATTGGCCGGTCACGACCGTGGCCGAGCTCGACGACGCGGCACTCGCCGCCCTCTTCGATCTCCAGCCCGACGTGATCCTGCTCGGCACCGGCGAACGCCAGGCGTTTCCGCCAGCACGCGTCATGGCCACGGTGCTGCAGCGTGGCATCGGCCTGGAACCGATGGCGAACGCCGCCTGCGCGCGCACCTACAACGTGCTGGCCGGCGAAGGCCGCAAGGTGGTCGCGGCGTTCGTGCTTCCCGGCTGAATTACTTCTTCGGCAGGTACAGCTGCGGATCGACCGGCTTGCCGTCGAATCGGATCTCGAAATGCAGCATGTCGCGCGGCGCGGCGGTACGCCCCATCTCGGCGATCTGCTGGCCGGCGCTCACGCGCTGGCCCTCGGTGACCATGCGCTTGCGGTTGTGTCCGTAAGCCGACAGCCATTCGTTGTTGTGCTTGATGATGATCAGTTCGCCGTAACCGACCAGTCCGGCGCCGGAATACACCACCACGCCATCGGACGCGGCACGCACCGACTGCCCGGCGCTGCCCGCGATGTCGAGGCCCTGTCGCGTTGGTTCACCCGCCTGATAGGTGCTGATGACCTGTCCATCGGCGGGCCAGCGCCACGCCAGGTTGCCTGCGGTTGGGCGCGTGGTCACGGCCGGTGGCGGCGTCGGGGTGGATGACGACGGCGAAGGCGCAGACGGGCGCGGCGCCGGAACGACCACGGCAGTGGTGCTCGGCGGCGGTGGCGGTGCCTTGCCGTTGCGCGGATACAGGCGCACACGCTGGCCGGGATGGATGGTGTACGGCGGCGGGATGTCGTTCCACAGCGCGAGGTCCAGCGGCGTGATGCCGTTGGTGGTGGCGATGTGATAGACGGTGTCGCCCTTCTGCACTTCGTAGGTCGCGCCGTATTTCGGCGTCGAGACTTTCTGCGTCGTTGTGGATGCCTGCGATGCCGGCGGCATCGGCGAACCCGTCGTGCGTGCCGGCGTCGGCGCGCGATTCGAGGGGTATTCGACCACGCGTGCGGTGGTGCAGGCAGCCAGTGCCGCAGTCGCGGCCGCAGCGGCCAGCAGGCGCGTGGACATCATGGAAAGTCGCGGCTTGGTCATCAGGCGCCTCGCGATTTGAAATAGAGATAGGCGATCAGGATCGCCAGCATTGCCGTCGCGATCCAGCCGATCGGTTCGATCCAGCGATGCAGCGCGCGCTCGGCGCGCTCACCACCGATACGGATCGCCGCCGCGAGCAGGAACACGCGCTTGCCACGACCGACGAACATCGCCAGCAGGTATTGCAGCCATGGCACCCCGACGATTCCCGAGGCCCAGGTGAAGACCTTCATCGGGATCGGCATGAAACCGCCCAGCACCAGGAACCAGAACACACCCCAAGGGGATTCCGCCATCTTGGCGTGGATGGTGGCGATGCCGGCGTCGATCTTGTCGACCATGTGCAATTCGGCGAGCAGCGGCTTCACCAGTTCCCAGGCGTGGTGACCGAGCCAGTAGCCGATCACCGCGCCGATCATCGATCCCGCCAGGCTGAGCGTGGCGTAGCGGAATGCGCGCTGCGGCTTCGCCAGCATCATCGGCGCCAGCATGATCTCGGGCATGATCGGGAAGAACACCGCCTCGGCGACGCTCAGCACGAACAACAACCACGGCGCATGCGGACTGCCGGCCCAGCGGATCGCGCGCTCGTAGAGCGGTGCGAACAATTTCAACTTCATCCGTCGATCACTCCGGCCAGCAGCGGCACGAATACCACCGGTTCCAGCATGTCCTGCCGCAACTGACCGTCTTCTTCACGGCGCACGCGCAACAGGGTTTGCCCCACCGGCGCGACCAGGGTTCCACCGACGGCGAGCTGATCCAGCAAGGCCGGCTCCAGCGCAGCCGCGCCAGCCGTCACCACGATGGCGTCGAACGGACCATGCTCGGCCCAACCAGCGCGACCGTCGTCGTGCTTGCTGCGCACGTTGTAGCCGAGGCCGCGCAGCACTTTGCGCGCACCGCGCAACAGCGCACCGATGCGCTCGACCGTATGCACCTGCAATCCCAACGAAGCGAGGATCGCGGCCTGGTAACCCGAGCCGGTGCCGATCTCCAGCACTTTCTTTGGCGGTGTCGGTGTATCGAGGACCAGCTCGGTCATGCGCGCCACCACCCACGGCTGCGAGATGGTCTGGCCGTGACCGATTGGGAATGCGCTGTCCTCGTAGGCGCGTTGCGCCAGCGCTTCGTCCATGAAGACATGGCGCGGCACGTTGCGGATCGCGGCCAGCACCTGTTCGTTGCGGATGCCCTGCTCGCGCAGGCGCTCGATCAGGCGATCGCGCACGCGTTGCGAGGTCATGCCAATGCCGGCGGTACCGGGATCGAGGCGCAGTCGCGCGATCATGCCGCCGGTTGCTCCCCGTGCTGGTCCAATCGGGTCACCCATTGCGCGACCTGCTCGAGCGCGCTGTAACGGGTGAGATCGACATGGATCGGCGTGATCGACGCCGCGCCGCGATGGATGGCGTCGAAATCGGTGCCGGGGCCGGCGTCCTGTTCGCTGCCGGCGGGCCCGATCCACCAGAACTCGCGACCGCGCGGATCCGGCGCGGGGATGCAGCTTTCGGCGCGATGGCGGTTGCCGAGGCGCGTCGCCTCGAAACCACGCAGTTCCGACCACGGCAGGTCGGGTACGTTGACGTTGAGGATGGTGTCGGCCGGCAACGGATCGTGCGCGAGCCGCGCAACGATCTCCACCGCGGCGCGTGCGGCGGTGTCGAAATGCTTCGGCGCATGGTCGCGGGCGACGCAGGATACCGCGACGGCCGGCAAGCCGAGGAAGCGCCCTTCCATCGCCGCGGAAACGGTGCCGGAATAGATGACGTCGTCGCCGAGATTGGCGGCATTGTTGATGCCGGACACGACGATGTCGGGCTCGCGCTGGCCGGCGAACATCCCGGTGAGGGCGAGATGCACGCAATCGGTCGGTGTGCCATGCACGCGCCAGGTGCGCTCATCCAGCTGGACGACGCGGATCGGCATGTCCAGGGTCAGCGAATTGCTGGCGCCGCTGCGGTCGCGATCGGGCGCCACCACCATCACCTCGTGCCCGGCCCCGCGCAACGCCGCCGCCAGGGCTGCGATGCCCGGCGCGTCCACACCATCGTCGTTGCTGACCAGGATCCGCATGCGTCTTCCGTTCTAAAGCGCCATGATAACGAATCATCCACGAATCTTCGCCCGACTCTGCCGTACTCTTGTGGCATGGCCGAACCAGACGACGATTCCGAGCTGTTCCGATCCGCGATCGGCCCGGTGCGGCAGATCGCCGCGAAGCCGGAAGCGCCCCGCAAGCCGGCGCCACCGGCGCGGGCCGGCATGCGCGAGGCCGACGAACGCGCGGCCTGGTCGGAATTCCGCCACGCCATGCACGATCCCTTGCTCGATCCCGGTGACGTCTCCAGCTATCGCCGCGACGAAGTGCCGCCGCGCGTGCTGGCGCGCCTGAAGAATGGCGAATATGCCGCGCGCGATGAGCTCGATCTCCACGGCCTCACCGTCGCGGTGGCCGAGTCGCTGCTGCGCGAATTCCTGCGCGACGCCATCGCCGCCGGCACCGGCTGCGTGCGCATCATCCACGGCAAGGGTCGCAATTCCGAAGGTCTTCCGGTGATCAAGAACCTGGTCGACCGCATGTTGCGCCATCGCGCCGACGTCCTCGCCTTCCACTCTGCCCCGCCCGCGCAAGGCGGTACCGGTGCGGTGTTGGTGCTGCTGAAACACCGTTGATGCATCAACGCATTGCGTCGGTGATATCGCCCAGTTCGGCCAACACGGAAGTGGCATAACTGCCCGGCGGTAGTTCGAACGCGAACTCCAGTGCATCGTCGTGCAACCACTGCCATTGCAGGTTCGTCGCCCGCAGGCGCAGGGCGCGACGTTCCTGCTTCATCGCGGCGCGCTCGAGACCATCGCGCAGGGCCTGGGCATCGTCACCAACCAGCGCTTCGGTTTCCAGTGCGAGCACGGCTTCGCTGGTGCGCAGTGCACCGCGACCCCACATCGGTCCGGTCGGGTCGATGTCGAACGTGGCGACACGTTCGCGAATGCGGTCGTCCAGCGGTTCCGGCCCGAACACGCTGTGGCTGCCGGCGAGCATGAAGACATCGCCTTCCAGCGCGGCATTCCAGTTGCCGTCACGCACGCGCTGCGCCAGCACGCGATTGAACAGTTCGGAACGCGCCGCCGACAACAGCATCGAGCGTTCCTCGCGCTTCACCCGACGCCCCGCGAACATCGCCAGCGCCTGCGCCACGTTGTCACCGAAGCGACCGAAACGCTGTTCGCCGAAATAGTTGGGGACGCCTCGCGCGGCGATCGCGCCCAGGCGTTCCTCGACCGCGGCGCGATCGCCGACGATTTCACGCAACACCAGGCGGAAACGGTTTCCGGCGAGTGCGCCGCGCGGCAATTTGCGCGAATGGCGATGCGCCTCGATCACGCGCAGGGCTTCGCTGCCCAGTGTCGATGGATCGGGATCCTCACGCCCCGGCAGCCATACGCTCAGGCGCTGCCGCGTCACCGCGTGGCGATCCTTCAGGCCGGCATGGCCGATCGCCGATTCCGGCACGCCTGCCCATGCCGCGATTCGCCGCACCGCTTCGGCAGTGGTGAGGCCGCGTTTCTCGATGGTCAGCAGCAGGTGTTCCCCCGCGCCACTGGCTTCGAAGGCATCGATCTCGTCGACGCGAAAATCTTCCGGGGCGATGCGCGTGCGCGCCGACAGCACGGACTCGCCGTGCGCGCGCAGCAGTTCCGTCATTCCCGCACCAGCAGGCACACCGCTTCCGCCGCGATGCCTTCCTCGCGACCGGTGAAGCCCAGTTTCTCGGTGGTGGTGGCCTTGATGCTGATCGCGTCGACATCGACCTTGCACGCCGCGGCGACGGTTTCGCGCATCGCCTGCGCATGCGGCCCGACCTTGGGACGCTCGCACAGCAGGGTGATATCGGCATTGCCGAGTTTCCAGCCACGCTCGACGGCCATGGCGATGCAGGCTTCGAGGAAACGCAGGCTGTCGGCGTCCTTCCAGCGCGCGTCCAACGGCGGGAAATGCCTGCCGATGTCGCCCAGCGCCAGCGCGCCGAGAATGGCATCGCACAAGGCGTGCAGCACCACGTCGCCATCGCTGTGCGCGACGACGCCGCGCACGTGCGGAACCCGCACGCCACCGAGCATCACGTGGTCGCCGTCGCCGAAGGCGTGGACATCGAAACCGTGGCCGATGCGAATGCTCATCCACGCCGTCCCAACAGGAATTCGAAACGCGCGAGATCGGCCGGCGTGGTGATCTTGAGGTTGTCCTCGCGTCCCTCGACCAGCAACGGATGTACGCCTTGCATCTCCATCGCCATGGCCTCGTCGGTAATCGCCTCGCCGGCATCGCGCACTGCGCGCAACGCCGACGACAACGCGCCGCGCGCGAACATCTGCGGCGTGAACGCACGCCACAGGCCTTCGCGTGGTTCGGTCGCGGCGATCGAACGCCCCTCGCCCGCACGCTTCAGGGTATCGCGCACCGGTGCGCCGAGGATGCCGCCCTGTCGCGGATGCGCGCGTACTGCCGCGATCAGCACGTCGAGATCGGACGGCGCGAGATTGGGACGCGCCGCATCGTGGACCAGCACCAGGTCATCCGCGCCGACATCGGCGGGCAAACGCTCGAGCCCGGACAGCACCGAAGCCGCGCGGCTGTCGCCGCCGACCGCGGTGAGAATCGGCTTTCCATGTGCATCGTTGGCGCCCGGCCAGTGCGGATCGCCCGCCGCGAGCACCACCACCACGCCGGCGATCAGCGGATGACCGAGCAACGCATCCAGTGTATGGCGCAGGATGCTGCGGCCGCCGACTTCCAGATACTGCTTCGGCACGACACCGCCGAAACGCTGTCCGGTACCCGCAGCGGGCACCACGCACCAATGACGCTCCATGTTCATTGCTGGCCTTGTGGTTGTTTTGCCTGGTCCTGTTTCTTTGCCTGCGCGGCGTTGGGATCGTTCACCACGCGATAGAAGGTTTCGCCCGGCTTGACCATGCCGAGCTCGTTGCGCGCGCGCTCTTCGATCGCCGCGCCACCCGATGCCGGATCCTTGAGGTCGTGCACTTCCGCGGCCAGCGCATCGTTGCGCTGCTGGCGGGTGGCGTTGTCGCTGACCTGTGCCTCGACGCGATGCTCGAGCACCACCACGTCGCGATGGCCGCCGCGCCCGAACCACCAGCGGTACTGCAGCCAGGCCAGCAGGCCCAGCAACAGCACCACTGCGATGAAAACGGCGCGGCGGTCGTTCATCCTCAACGCTTCAGCGAGACGAAGGCGTCGCGGCCGGCGTAGCGTGCGGCCTTGCCGAGCTGCTCTTCGATGCGCAGCAGCTGGTTGTACTTGGCGACGCGATCGGAGCGGCACAGCGAGCCGGTCTTGATCTGCGTGGCCGTGGTCGCGACGGCGATGTCGGCGATCGTGGTGTCTTCGGTTTCACCCGAGCGATGCGAGACGATCGCGGCGTACTTCGCATGATCGGCCATGGCGATCGCTTCCAGCGTTTCCGACAGCGTGCCGATCTGGTTGACCTTGATCAGGATCGCGTTGGCGACCTGCCGCTCGATGCCCTGCTTGAAGATGCGCGGATTGGTGACGAAGAGATCGTCGCCAACCAACTGGATCTTCTTGCCGAGGCGATCGGTCAGGAGCTTCCAGCCATCCCAGTCGTCCTCGGCCATGCCGTCCTCGATGGTGATGATCGGATACTCCGCGCACCAGCCTGCGAGGAAATCGGTGAACTGTTCCGAGGTCAGGCGCTTGCCCTCGCCGGTCAGGTTGTACTTGCCGTCCTTGTGGAACTCGCTGCTGGCGACATCGAGGCCGAGCAGGATGTCGTCGCCGGCGCCGTAACCGGCCTTGCCGATCGCCTCGAGGATGACGTCGAGCGCTTCGACGTTGCTGCGCAGGTCCGGCGCGAAACCGCCTTCGTCGCCGACCGCGGTCGACAGGCCCTTGCCCTTCAGCACCGACTTCAGCGCATGGAACACTTCGGTACCGGCGCGCAATGCCTCCGAGAAGCTGTCCATGCCCACCGGCAGGATCATGAATTCCTGCAGGTCGACGTTGTTGTCGGCATGGGCGCCGCCATTGATGATGTTCATCATCGGCACCGGCAGCGTCGGCTGCCAGCCGGCCGGATGTTCGCTGATGTCGGCGATGTGCTGCCACAGCGGCTTGCGTTGCGATGCCGCCACCGCGTGCGCGACCGCCATCGACACGCCAAGCAGGGCGTTGGCGCCGAGGCGGCCCTTGTTCTCGGTACCGTCAAGATCGATCAGGCGCTGGTCGATCGCGCGCTGGTCGCCGGAGTCCATGCCCTTCAGCGCATCGGCGATCGTGCCGTTGACGTTGTCGACCGCCTTGCGCACGCCCTTGCCGAGATAGCGCGCCTTGTCGCCATCGCGCAGTTCGACCGCTTCCTTGGTGCCGGTCGAGGCGCCGGACGGCACCGCCGCGCGACCGAAACTGCCGTCGGAGAGCGTGACGTCGGCTTCAAGGGTGGGATTGCCGCGACTGTCGAGGATTTCGCGGGCGTGGACGGAAGCAATCGTGGTCATGTCGATTCGAGTAGGAAGTAAGTAGGAATTATTCGGTGACGCTGGCTTCGAGGAAACCGTTGCGCTTGGTGATCGCATCGAGCTCTTTCATCGTTTCCAGCAACGCGCGCATCTTGTCGAGCGGCCACGCATTCGGGCCATCGCTGAGCGCCTTCGACGGGTCGGGATGGGTTTCCATGAAGACGCCGGCAACGCCGACCGACACCGCCGCACGCGCCAGCACCGGCACGAATTCGCGCTGGCCGCCGGAGCTGCTGCCCTGCCCACCCGGCAACTGCACCGAGTGCGTCGCGTCGAACACCACCGGGCAATCGGTATTGCGCATCACCGCCAGCGAACGCATGTCGGAGACGAGATTGTTGTAGCCGAACGACGCGCCGCGCTCGCAGACCATGATCTGCTGGTTGCCGGTCGCCTTGGCCTTCTCGACCACCGGCTTCATGTCCCACGGCGACAGGAACTGGCCCTTCTTGATGTTGACCGGCTTGCCGGCTTCGCAGACCTTGCGGATGAAATCGGTCTGGCGGACCAGGAACGCCGGCGTCTGCAGTACGTCGACCACCGACGCCACTTCGTCCATCGGTGTGTATTCGTGGACGTCGGTCAGCACCGGCACGCCGAGCTGGCGCTTCACTTCCGCCAGCACCTTCAGGCCCTCTTCCATGCCCGGACCGCGGAAGCTGTGCAGCGAGGTGCGGTTGGCCTTGTCGAAGCTCGACTTGAAGATGAAGGGGATGCCGAGTTCGCCGGTGATTTCCTTGAGCTTACCGGCTGTGTCGACCTGCAGCTGCATCGATTCGACCACGCACGGCCCGGCGATCAGGAACAACGGCTGGTCGAGGCCGACTTCGAAACCACACAACTTCATGCTGCTTCCTCCAACAACTTGCCGCCGTGGCGCTGTTCGCGCGCGGCACGAATGAATCCGACGAACAGCGGATGGCCGCTGCGTGGCGTCGACAGGAATTCCGGGTGCGCCTGGCAGGCGACGAACCACGGATGGTTCGGCCATTCGATCATCTCGACCAGGGTGTCGTCCGCGGATTTCGCCGAGAACACCAGGCCGACGTCTTCCAGCGGCGCACGATAGTGATTGTTGAATTCGTAACGATGGCGATGACGCTCGCCAACCACGTCCTTGCCGTACAGCGCGTGCGCGCGCGTGCCCGGCTTGATCCGCTGATCCTGCAAGCCCAGGCGCATGGTGCCGCCAAGGTCGCTCTCTTCGTTGCGACGCTCGACATCGCCGGAGGACGTGCGCCATTCGGTGATCAGGCCAATCACCGGATGCTTTGAAGTCCTGTCGTTCTCGGTGCTGTTGGCGCCTTCAAGCCCGGCGAGGTGACGCGCGGCGTCGACCACCGCGGCCTGCATGCCGTAGCAGATGCCGAAATACGGAATGCCGTGTTCGCGCGCGTGCTTGGCCGAGAGCACCTTGCCTTCGAAACCGCGATCACCAAACCCGCCCGGTACCAGGATGCCGTCGAGGCCGGCGAGCGCCTTGTCGGCGCCGTCGCGCTCAACATCTTCGGATTCCAGCCACTTCAGGTTGACCTTGGTGCGCTGGCGGATGCCGCCGTGCTTGAGCGCCTCGCCCACCGACTTGTAGGCGTCCTTGTGGTCGACGTACTTGCCGACGATGCCGATAGTGACTTCGTCGATCGGATGTTCGCTGGCATCCACCACCGCGTTCCACGCCGAGAGATCGGCCGCTTTCGCCTTCGAGCCCAGGCGCATCTGGTCGACCACGATCTGGTCGAGATCCTGATTGTGCAGCCATGCCGGAATCTTGTGGATGTTGTCGAGATCGATCGCCGAGATCACCGCGTGCTCGGGCACGTTGGTGAACAGCGCGATCTTGCGGCGCTCGCCGTCCGGCAACGGCTGTTCGCTGCGGCAGATCAGGACATCGGGCTGGATGCCGATGGTGCGCAGGTCCTTCACCGAATGCTGGGTCGGCTTGGTCTTGAGCTCACCGGCCGCGGCGATGTACGGCACCAGCGTCAGGTGGATGAACATCGCGTTGTGGGCGCCGCGCTCGATGCGGATCTGGCGGATCGCCTCGAGGAAGGGCAACGATTCGATGTCGCCGACGGTGCCGCCGATTTCCACCAGCGCCACGTCGTAACCGGCGGTCGCCTCGTCGATGCGCGCCTTGATCTCGTCGGTGATGTGCGGGATCACCTGCACGGTGCCGCCGAGATAGTCGCCGCGGCGTTCCTTGCGGATCACGCTGTCGTAGATCTTGCCCGTGGTGATCGAGTTCTTGCCCGACAGGCGCGTGTTGACGAAGCGCTCGTAATGGCCGAGATCGAGGTCGGTTTCGGCGCCGTCGTCGGTGACGTAGACCTCGCCATGCTGGAACGGCGACATCGTGCCCGGATCCACGTTGATGTAGGGATCGAGCTTCATCATGGTGACGCTGAGGCCGCGGGCTTCGAGGATCGCTGCGAGCGAGGCGGCGGCAATGCCCTTGCCGAGCGAAGAGACCACGCCTCCGGTGACGAAAATCAGGGGCGTAGGGGCAGCAGCGGGGGCTGTCATGACGGAGTCGTCTCGCTGGAAAGCCACATTCTACTGGCAAGCCCGGGTTGACGCGAATCACCGGGCGGAAACCCCGCAAAACGAAGCCCCGCCGAAGCGGGGCCTCGCGGCAGGAACCGGCCACTGCGCCGTGGCCGGTCCGTTGCGCCTGGTTACTGCGTCTTCGAGCTCTGTGCCTGCGTCGGATGGGCGTGGTGGCCGCGATGACGACCGTTCGCCTTCACCTTGGCCTCGCCCTTGCCCTCGGCACTGGCGTTGACACCGCCATTGCCAAGCCCGGCATCGATCTTCGCGCCACCCGACGCTGAAGCATCGGTCGACTGCACGGCCTGCGCCGCACCGGAAGCGGTCCCGGACGCCGCGGCGCCCATCTGGTTTGCGGCCTGGCCAGCCGTGTTCACCGCGCCCTGCGCAGTGTCGTGCACGCCATGCGCCACGCCGCTTACGGTCTGTCCCGCAGCCTGGCCGACGCCACCGACGGCATGGCCAATTCCATTGGCGACCCCGTTGGCGGAAGCACCACCTTGTGCACCGACGCCAGCACCGACCGGGCCGGCTTGCACGCCACCGCGTACCGCGCCGCCCACGCTGACCTGTGCAAATGCCGCCGGCGCCATCAACACGGCGCCCACTGCAATCGTCGCAATCCGGATCTTGTTCGCATTCATTGGATTCACCTCGGTTTCTTCTGTTCGGGAGGGGAGAAAAGAAGTTGGACCACTGCTCAGCGGCAGCACCCGCACAGTGCTTCGACGCGCGCAACCTCCACTGAACCGCGAGGCGATCCGTTCATGCTGCGATGACATCTTGTTCAGGTGCGTGGCAGGTTCATTCGCAGGGAGCACGTATCATCAAGACCATGAAGAACATCCAACGCACACTGATGATCCTGGCGATCATGCTGATGGCGATGAGCCTGCAGGGCTGCCTCACTTCGGTGGTGACGGCCCCGGTCAAGGTCGTCTACGGCGCCGGCAAACTCGCGGTCAAGGGCACTGCCGCCGCCGTGCGCGCGGTCGTCCCCGATGGCGACGACAAGAAGAAAGAGGACAAGCAGTCCGACTCCGACCGCAAGGAACAGCAGCCCGAGCAGCCGCAAACCACGCCCTGACGCCTGGCTGATTCCGCCGAAACAAAAACGCCCCGCATTGCGGGGCGTCGTATATCCGTTACAGGGCCATCAGAGCGGATGCGTTTCCTCTTCCAGCTCTTTGCCCTTCTTGGCCTCGCGCGCGGCGGCGCGGGCATTGGCCGTGTCCTTCTTGGCGGCCGCGTGCTCGTGGTCGTCCTTTTTCGCCTTGGCATCGTCCTTCTGGGCAGCCTTGTCCGCCGGCTTGGTGGACGCATCGGCCTTCTGGCTGGCCTGTTGCGCCATCAGCGGCATGGCAACCAGTGCAGCGACGGCGAATACGGCGATATGACGCAGTTTCATTGCAACCTCCTTCCACCGGGAGATTCCCGGATCGGCGCCATCTTGCACCGGACAATCTGAATGCCCGCTGCCCGTACACTATCCGCATGAATACCCGTTACAACGCCGCGGACATCGAAGTCCTCTCCGGCCTGGATCCGGTCAAGCGCCGCCCGGGCATGTATACCGACACCACCCGCCCGAACCACCTGGCGCAGGAAGTGATCGACAACGCCGTCGACGAGGCGCTGGCCGGCCATGCCAGCCGCATCGACGTCACCCTCCATGCCGATGGCAGCTGCGAAGTCGCCGACGACGGTCGCGGCATGCCGGTGGACATCCACCCGGAAGAGAAGATTCCCGGCATCGAACTGATCCTCACCCGCCTCCATGCGGGCGGCAAGTTCAACAATCGCAACTACACCTTCAGCGGCGGCCTGCATGGCGTCGGCGTGAGCGTGGTGAACGCGCTGTCGACCCGCGTCGACGTCTACATCAAGCGCGAGGGCAACGAGTACCACATGGGTTTCGCCAACGGCGATCGCGTGTCGAAGCTGGAGATTGTCGGCAGCGTCGGCAAGAAGAACACCGGCACCCGCCTGCACTTCTGGCCGGACCCGAAGTATTTCGATACGCCGAAGTTCAGCGCGCGCGCCTTGCGCCACCTGCTGCGCGCGAAGGCCGTGCTGTGCCCGGGCCTCGCCGTCACCCTGTTCGACGAAGCCACTGGCGAGAAGAATGAGTGGCTGTACGAGGACGGCCTGCGCGATTACCTGAAGGGCGAGCTCGCCAACAGCGAATCGTTGCCGCCCGATCTCTTCGTCGGCCAGATGAAGAAGGACACCGAGATCGTCGACTGGGCGGTCGCGTGGCTGCCGGAAGGCGAGCTGGTGCAGGAAAGCTACGTCAACCTGATCCCGACCGCGCAACACGGTACCCACGTCAACGGCCTGCGTTCCGGGCTCACCGGCGCGCTGCGCGAGTTCTGCGACTTCCGCAACCTGCTGCCGCGCGGCGTCAAGCTGGCGCCCGAAGACGTGTGGGATCGCGTCGCCTTCGTGCTGTCGCTGAAGATGCAGGAGCCGCAGTTCTCCGGCCAGACCAAGGAACGGTTGAGCTCGCGCCAGGCCGCGGCTTTCATCGAATCGGCCAGCCACGATGCGTTTTCGCTGTGGTTGAACGCGCACATCGAATTCGGCGAGAAGATCGCGCAACTCGCGATCGAACGCGCATCGGCGCGATTGAAGACCGAGAAGCAAATCGTCCGCAAGAAAGTGACGCAAGGTCCGGCCCTGCCCGGCAAGCTCGCCGACTGCATCAGCCAGGATCTTTCGCGCACCGAACTGTTCCTGGTCGAAGGCGACTCCGCCGGCGGCAGCGCCAAACAGGCACGCGACAAGGATTTCCAGGCGATCCTGCCGTTGCGCGGCAAGATCCTCAACACCTGGGAAGTCGGATCGGGACAGGTGCTGGCCTCGACCGAAGTGCACGACCTCGCCGTCGCCATCGGCTGCGATCCCGGCAAGAACGATATTTCCGGCCTGCGCTACGGCAAGGTCGTCATCCTCGCCGACGCCGATTCGGATGGCCTGCACATCGCCACGCTGTTGAGCGCGCTGTTCCTGCGCCACTTCCCGGCGCTGGTCGACGCCGGCCACGTCTTCGTCGCCATGCCGCCGCTGTTCCGTGTCGACGTCGGCAAGCAAGTGTTCTACGCGCTGGACGAGGAAGAGAAGCGCCTGATGCTCGAACGCATCGAGCGCGAGAAGATGAAGGGCGCGGTGACGATCACCCGCTTCAAGGGCCTGGGCGAGATGAATCCGCAGCAATTGCGCGAATCGACGATCCACCCCGATACCCGCCGACTGGTGCAGCTGACCAACGACGACGAGAGCGCAACCCGCGGCCTGATGGACATGCTGCTGGCCAAGAAGCGCGCCAGCGATCGCAAGGCCTGGCTGGAACAGAAGGGCGACCTCGCCACCCTGGACGTCTGATGGCCGGCAATCGCCACCTCGATCTCGGCTGCGGCAAGTTCCCGCGCAACCCCTACGATCGAGCGGAACTGCACGGCGTCGACATGCGCCCGCTCGACGCGGGGGATGCCGGCTTCACCTATCGTCGTGCCAACGTGGTGATCGAGGCGATCCCCTATCCCGACGATTATTTCGATTCGATCTCGGCATTCGACTTCATCGAGCACGTGCCGCGCCTGCTCGCCGATGGCAACGGTGGAACCCGCCTGCCCTTCATCGAACTGATGAACGAGATCTGGCGCGTGCTCGCCGATGGCGGCCGCTTCTATGCGGTGACGCCCGCGTGGCCATACCCGGAAGCCTTTGTCGATCCGACCCACGTCAACTTCATCACCGAAGACACGCTGGCGTATTTCACCGGCGATGCGCCGATCGGGCGGATCTACGGATTCCGTGGCCACTTCGAACTGGTCCGCCAGGACTGGGTGCACCCCGACGAAGCGCGCAATGCCGATGCCGACAGCGCGGACAACCCGATTCGCCCGGCCAGGCAGTACGAAACCGGTGGCAAGCGATTGGCGCAGCGTTTCCGCCACTGGTCGCGGCGCATGCGTGGCAAGCCCGAGGAACGCGATCCACCGCAGCGCCACTGGCTGCGTTGGGAGTTGCGCGCAGTGAAAGTCACCGGCTGAAACCCGCCGCCGCCCACTTCCGCACGGCGCGTCCCTTGCAGTAATCTCCGGGGATTAGTCAATGGAAGGGGAATCCATGAAGACGACCGCCGCCGCGCTCCTGGCGCTGCTGTTGCCGTGTGTTGCATCCGCACAACAACCGACCGCTCGCGACTTCGCTCGTTGGAGCGAAGTGAACGAAGTGGCCTTGTCGCCCGACGGCAAATTCATCGCGATGGCGGTGCCAGCCGACAACAACCGCGAGACCCAGCTGCAGATCGTGCCGCTGGATGGCGTCGGCAAGGTGCAAACCCTGCGCTTCGGCAAGATGGAACACGTTTCCAACATCATCTGGACGGCCGACAACACGGTCACCGTTGCACGCGCGACCAACCTGCCGCTTGAACCGCGCCCCTACAGCCGCGGCCAGTTGTTCTCGACCGACACCACCGGCAAGAAGCAACAGACCCTGTTCGGTTATTTCGCGGACCATGACGTCCAGACCGGGCGCCGCAAGGACGATGGCTTTGCCGATCTCATCCGGGTATTGGATGACGAACCCGGCAAGGTTCTGATCGACTTCCAGTGCTGGGATTGCGGCGAAAAACCGGATTCCGTGCTGTACAAGGTCGATACCCGCACCGGCGATCGCCAGCAGCTCGAACACATCCACGATGCGTCCGGCCTGTGGGTGGACACGCATGGCCGCGCGCGCATCTTCATGCGCAAGGACGACAACGACGAGCCCCATCTGTTCTATCGCCCGACACCGGCATCGGAATGGACGCCGGTTCCAGTTGCACTGGCTGGTTACACCTTCGGCACCGTCGCCTTCGACGCGGACGACAATACCGCTTATGCCGAGATCAGTGACCAGGGCGAGGCGTCTTCGTTCTACAAACTCGACCTCAAGGCCGGTACGCGCACCAAGCTGCCCAGCAAGGCCGGCACCGATATCGACAGCATCCTCCGTGCCGGGCGCAACGGTCCTCCCTTCGCCCTGGTCTCCAATCTCGCCAAGCCCTCCGTCCAGTATTTCGATCCGCAATCGGAATATGCGCAGCTTCATGCCGGGCTGATGAAGGCCTTCCCGGGACACCTGATCTACTTCAGCGGCTTCACTCGCGACAACGGCAAGCTGCTGTTCTACGCCATTTCCGACCATGATCCCGGCGCCTGGTACTTGCTCGATCGCAAGGACAACTCGATGCAGCGCGTTGCCGAGTCGTATTCGTGGCTGAAGCCCGAACAGATGGCAACAGTCATCCCGATCGAATACAAGGCGCGCGATGGTGAGACGATCAACGGCTTCCTGACGACCAACCACAACGGTCCCGGGCCGATGGTGGTCCTCCCGCACGGAGGTCCGCATGGCGTCAACGACACCTGGGGCTTCGATCCGGAGGCGCAATTCCTCGCCAGCCGTGGCTACGCGGTGTTGCAGGTGAACTATCGCGGTTCCGGAGGTCGCGGCCACGACTTCGTCGCCCTCGGCTATCGCGAATGGGGCGGCAAGATGCAGGACGACATCGCCGATGGCGTGAAATGGGTGATCGACCACAAGGGCGCCGACCCCAACCGCATCTGCACCTTCGGCGCCAGCTATGGCGGTTATGCCGCGTTGATGCAGGTCATCCGCTACCCCGAGTTGTACAAATGCGCGATCGGCTACGCCGGCGTGTATGACCTCGCCTTGATGCGCAAGGTCGGCGATATCCAGGAAAGCAAGTCAGGCATGCGCTATCTCGATCGCGTGCTCGGCAAGGATCAGGCCGTGCTCGCGGCCAACTCCCCCGCCCGCAATGTCGACAAGATCAAGGTTCCGGTGTTTCTCGCCCATGGCTCCATCGACCAGCGCGTGCCCATGGACCAGTTCAATACTCTCAAGCATGCGCTGGAAGGAAATGGCGCCAAGGTCGAAACCATGGTTGCCGATGGCGAAGGCCACGGCTTTTATGGCGTGGACAACGTCACCCAGCTCTATGAGCGCATGGATGCCTTCCTGAAGAAATACATCGGCGAAGGCGCACCGAAAGCCAGCAACTGATCTTCAGTCCAGCGCGGTTTCCAGCAACGCCTGCAACACCTGTTGCAGGCGTTGTGCTTTGTGGTCGTCCCATTCGACGCGCTGTTCGTCCATGTAGGTGCGCTGCGCCAGTTCCAGCTGCACCGCATCGATGCCGCTGGCCGGATCGGCGTAGTGGCGGGTGATGTAACCGCCCTTGAAGCGCCCGTTGACCACATGCGTGTGATCGGTTTGCGCTTCCAGCACGGCTTCGAGCCGTCGCTGCAGCTCCGGCCGGCAACTCGCGCCGCCAACGGTGCCGAGATTGAAATCGGGCAAGCGGCCTTCGAACAGGAACGGCAACTCGCCACGGATGGAATGGCCTTCCCACAGCACTGCACGCCCGTGCAGGTCGCGGATGCGCTTCAATTCATCCTGCAGCGCCTGGTGGTAGGGCCGCCAATACACATCCACGCGCCGCGCGATTTCGGCGACATCGGGTTCGCCGCCTTCGAGATACACCGGCGCACCGCTGAACTGCACGATCGGGCACAGGCCCGTCGTGTTCTGGCCGGGATACAGCGAAGTGTCGTCGGGTGGACGGTTGAGATCGACGACATAACGCGAATGGCGCGGCACCAGGATCGATGCGCCGAGTTCCTTGGCGAATGCGTACAGCCGCGAAACCCACCAATCGGTATCCGGCGCCTTGCGCGCATCCGGCGCCAGTCGTTGCGCGATGTCGTCCGGAATTTCGCTGCCATCGTGCGGCAGGCTGACCAGCAGCGGCGCGCTGCCCCGGTGCAGCGAAAAAATCGGCGTATTCGTCATGCGAACCTCGCGGGCGCATAGGCAGCGGGGTCGAGATGCGTCGCCCGCCCGCAGACGAGATCGGCGATCAGTTCGCCGGTCGCGGCGCTCATTCCCACGCCCATCATGCCGTGGCCTGTCGCCAGCCACAGTCCGGGGCGCCCGGGCACGGCACCGATCAGCGGCACGTCATCGACGCACATTGGTCGCCAGCCGCACCAGCGTTCCTGCACTTCGGTGCCGACCGGATCGTGGAGATATTCGCGGGCGCCCCGCTCCAGCGCGGCGAGCCGGCGCGGATTGAGGCTGTCGTCGTAGCCGGAGAATTCCATCGTGCTGCCGAGGCGATAGCCATCGCCCCAGGTGGTCACGCAGACCGAGCGTTCGCGCAGGATCACCGGCCGCTGCGGCGTCAATGCAGGGCGCGAATAGGTGATCGAATAGCCCTTGCCGGGCTGGATCAGGCCGCGCAACCAGCCGGCGCCGAGCGCGCGCGCCAGCAACGGTGACCACGAACCGGCCGCGACCACGACATTGCGCGCGGCGAACCGCACGCCACCGGCTTCGATCTCCCAGCCGAGGCTGCCTTGCTGCAATCCCGACAGCGCGCAGGATTCGTGGATCTGCCCGCCCAGCACGCGGACATTGCGCGCCAGCTCGTCGACATAGCGATCGGGGCGCAGCATCGAATCGCCGCTGAAACGGATCGCGCCGGCGATGCCCGGCTTCAGCGCCGGCTCCATCGATTCGTAGGTGCGCCCGTCGATCGCCTCGACCTGGACGCCAAGCTCGCGCAACAGCGGAAATTCTTCCTGGTCGTGTTCGAACAGGCGCTGGGTGCGGAACACATAGTCCTCGCCCGAATCGTGGAATCCGCAATCGAGCGCGAGCTCGTCGACCCAGGCGCGGATGCGTTGCAACGAGTGTTCGAGGATGGCGTGCTTGGCGCGCGCGCTGCGTTCCCAGTCGCGCAGGTTGCAGCGCAGCGCGAAACGCATCAGCCAGCGCCACAGCGCCGGATCGAAACCGGGATGCACGTAAAGCGGCGCATCCGGCGTCAGCATCCACTTCAATGCCTTCGACACCGTGCCCGGCGCCGCCAGCGGCGGTGCGTGGCTCGGTGTCAGGGTGCCGCAATTGCCGTGCGACGCGCCGCTGCCGAGCGTGCGCGCCTCGATCAGGCGAACCGAACGGCCGGCGCGCAGCAATGCCAGCGCCGATGCCAATCCGGCCACGCCGCCACCGACGATCAGGACATCGGTGGCTGGCAGATCAGTGTTGGCCACACCGCCCCTTAATGGTGGTGCCCACCATCGCCGTGCACGTGGCCGTGCTCAAGCTCCTCCGGGGTGGCATCGCGCACTTCGACGATCTCGATGTCGAAATGGAGGTCCTTGCCGGCCATCGGATGGTTGAGGTCGACGTCGACCGCCGTCATGCCGACCTTCTCGATCGTCACCGCGCGCGGGCCGAAGTTGGTGTTGAGCACGACCTGCATGCCCGGCTCCAGCTTGACTGTGCCGAAATGCTTCTTGGGGATGCGCTGGCTCAGGCCTTCGCGGCGCTCGCCATAGGCATCGACCGCCGGCACGTCGACTTCGAAGGTGTCGCCGGTTTCACGGCCTTCCATCGCCTTTTCGAGGCCCGGGATGATGTTGCCGTGGCCGGCCAGGATGGCGAGCGGTTCGCCGCGCTCTTTCGAGCTTTCCTCGGACGGCTGACCGACCGGGCCGACCGAATAATGAAAGCGCACGACCTTGTCTTTCTCAATTTTCATGAATATCTGCTTGTAAGGTATTGAAATTTGGTATCGGATGCGGGCAGACTTCAGCCACCGATCACGTCCGGTCGGCCATGCGCCGTTGGACATTATCCGGGGAGGGGCTCCATGTCGCCAGTGCGAACTGCATCGATCCGCGCCCGGGCCGGCATGGGCTTGGCCCTGCTCGCCCTCGCCTGCCCCGGCCTGGCCATGGCCGGCAACCCCGACAACACCACCTTGCCACCGCCCCCTGCGGCTGCCGGGCGCTGGAACGTAACCCCGTTGCACGGCACCGACGCCGCCAATGCCGTCCTGATGCGGGCGATCAGCCTGGTCGGCACGCCTTATGTCTGGGGCGGCACCAGCCCGGGTGGCGGCTTCGACTGCAGCGGCCTGGTCAACTACGTCTTCCGGGACATGCTGGACATGCGCCTGCCGCGGACTTCGCGCGAACTGGCCGAGGTCGAGGGACCGCGGATCGCCCTTGATGCCCTGCAGACCGGCGACCTGATTTTCTTCGGCGCCGATGGCCAGATCAGCCACGTCGGCATCTATGTCGGCGAAGGCCGTTTCATCCACGCCCCCCGCACCGGGACCGTGGTCCGGCTGGAAAAGATCGACACACCTTATTGGTTGGCCCGCTATTCAGGTGCCCGGCGCGTGATCGACCCGTGAAGACCGCGTGAGGGGAAAATGACGACTGATGCCAAATTTTGTGCATTCAGTTCCATTTTTTAACCCTTTTTTACGATTTCTTAAACAAACTCTGTCGTCTGGTCGGGCACACTCTCGGCTCGTTTAGCCGAATGAAGAACCAGTGACGATGACCGAGACGCGCTCCCAACGCCTCGGCCGCCTCAGGAAGAAGGCCGCCATTACATTGATGCTAGTTGCTGGTACTGCCTTCACGGCGCCGGCATTTGCACACGAAACCGAGACCGGCGCCGATCGTCTCGATGCCATTGGCGGCAGCGTCATCGACCAGGTCGATGGCAACCCGCTCAACCAGACCCTCAGCCAGCTCGACCCCTCGGCCATGCCGGTGGGCAGCGCGATCAGCAGCGCCGACCAGGGTCGCATCCAGAAAGTGCTGGCCCGCGCCATGACCCTGCTGGGCATCCCCTACCGCTGGGGCGGCACCACCACGAATGGTTTTGATTGCAGCGGACTGGTCGGTTACGTCTTTCGCACCGCGCTCGGCATCAACCTGCCGCGCGTTTCCCGCGAAATCGCCCACCAGGGCACCAAGGTCCAGGCCGATGACCTGGCCGAAGGCGATCTGGTGTTCTTCGGTCGCGGCCGCGGCATCGACCACGTCGGCATCTACATCGGCGAGGGCAAGTTCCTGCACGCCCCGCGCACCGGCCGCGACGTCACCGTCTCCAAGCTGGACGGCTACTGGTCGCAGCACCTGATCACGGCCCGCCGCATCTCGGGCTGAAGCCTCACGATCATCGAATCAGCAGAAGCCGCCTACTGGGCGGCTTCACTGTTTCTGGCATCCGTTTCCGCATCACGATAGCGGGCGATGGTGTGCTCGATGTCCTTGCTCAGGTCCATGACCTTGAGCGCGTATTCGGCGAGGCGGCGATCCTCGTCGCTTTCCTGGGTGAGCTGCGGCACCGGCACCGGTCGCCCGCCTTGCTGGTCCACGGCGACGAAGACGATCACGCAGTGGGTGCACAGGCGATCGGTCCCACCGCGCGGATCGCGCGCGCTGACGTCGACCGCGATGTGCATCGAGGTGCTGCCGGTATAGACCAGCTTGGCGTTGATGGAGACGAGGTCGCTGATGCCGATCGGGGCGACGAAGCGGATGCCGCCCACCGCCACCGTCACCGCATAGCGCCCGCACCAGCCGACCGCGACGGCGTAGCCGGCCTGGTCGATCCACTTCATCACGATGCCGCCGTGGACCTTGCCGCCGTAATTGACGTCGCCGGGTTCGGCGAGGAAGCGCATGGTCAGTTCGCGCGGATGTTCCGGCGGCGCCGGCGTGTTTTCGGTCATGCTATGCACACACCCCACGATATCGATCCATGCCTTATACACCCATCGTCGGCACGCTCGGCTACATCCTCTCGCCCGACCGTCGCAAGGTATTGCTGGTCCATCGCAATGCGCGTCCCGGCGACGAGCACCTCGGCAAGTACAACGGCCTCGGCGGCAAGCTGGAAGCGGACGAAGACGTGGTCGCGGGCATGCGCCGCGAGATCGAGGAGGAAGCGGGACTGGCCTGCGACGCGTTGCAACTGCGCGGCACCATCAGCTGGCCGGGCTTCGGCAAGAATGGCGAGGACTGGCTCGGCTTCGTCTTCCTGATCACCAGGTTCACCGGCACCGCGCCCGACCGCAACGAGGAAGGCACGCTGGAGTGGGTGGATATCGAGCGGATCTACGAGTTGCCGATGTGGGAAGGCGATCGCCACTTCCTGCCGCTGGTGTTCGACGACGATCCGCGCGCCTTCCACGGGGTGATGCCGTACAAGGATGGCCGACCGATCGGCTGGAACTACAGCAGGATCTGATCGCGCGGCTTCAACGCAGCTGCGAATCCTTGCTGCCACGGCGGTTGTAACCGCTGTACTGCGCTTCTTCCTCGTCGCGCGCCTGCTGGCAGGGCACGCACAGGCGCACGCCCGGCAGCGCCTTGCGGCGCGCTTCGGGGATCGGCGCATCGCATTCCTCGCAACGCTCGAGGCTCGGACCCTGCGGCAACTGGCTGCGGGCACGCTTGATCGCGTCCTTCACGGTGGCGTCGATCTGGTCCTGCACCGCGCCATCGCCGGCCCAGCCGGTGGCCATGTCAGTGGTCCCCGCCGTGGTCGTGGAAGCTCTCGACATCGCCGGGACGGCGCAGCATCTTGTTGACCTCGTCGAGATGCATTTCCTCGGCGACGATCATGTCGCGGGCGTATTCCTCCAACAGCACCGACTTGCCTTCGCTCAGCCGCAGCAACTCGTAATAGATCTCGAGCGAGGCTTTCTCGTGCGCCAGGCTCTCGCGCAGGATGTCGCCGATGTCGTGCTGGTGGGTTTCCAGCAGCGGCCCGATCCGCAGCGAGGGATGCCCGCCGAGCAGCGTCACCAGTTCGCCGGCCTTGCTGGCATGCGCCAACGACTCATCGGCGTTCGATTTCATCCACGACACGATCGGGATGCGTCCATAGCCGTAGACCATCAGCCCGTAATGCGTGTAACGCACCACGCCGGCCAGTTCCATCTCCATGATGCGGTTGAGGGTATCGATGGCCTGCTGCTTGAGATCGTCCTGCATGGTTCGCTCCTTCATCTTCGCAAACAAGTTAAGGAATGGATGGGGTCGGCAGAAGCCGGTTCAAGTCGCCGCGGACGGGACAACATAGGCCATCGCCACCGATTTGGTCAGTTGCTCGAAGCCGTATTTCTCATACAGGTACTTGGCGTTGCCGTCGGCGAACAGTGACACATGCGCCGTCGCCGGGGCCCGTTCGCGCACCCACGCATCCAGCGCCGCCATGATGCGATGGCCGAGACCCTGCCCCTGCAGTTCCGGGACCACGGCGATATCGACCACGAAATAGAAACAGCCGTCGTCGCCGATGATGCGCCCCATGCCAACGACTTCGTCTCCACGCAGCAGGCTGACGCCATGCAGCGTGCTCGCCAGCGCCCGACGCGCGGCTTCCTCGCCTTTGGGCGACAGGCCGGTGATGCTGCGCAGCCGCCGGTAGTCGTCGACGCCGGGGAAGCGTTCGACCAGCACGACATCGGCGACGGCCTCCACCGCACTCATGGCGTCAGCTCTGCATTTCCGCATCGACGATGCCGACATTGGTGTCGGCGGCATCGTAGATCTTCTGGTCGAGCAAACCGGTTTCCTTGGCCACCAGCACCGGCACCAGCATCTGGCCGGTCACATTCGTCATCGTGCGCATCATGTCGAGAATGCGGTCGATGGCATAGAGATAGCCGATCACCTGCAGCGGCAAACCCGCGGCCGACAGCACCACCGTTGCCATGATCACCGCGGTCCCCGGCACGCCGGCGGTGCCGAAGCTGCCCAGCACCGAGGCGATCGCAATCGTCACGTACTGGGTGGTGGTGAGATGAAAACCGGTGTACTGGGCGATGAAGACCGCAGCCAGCGCCGGGTAGATCGCGCCGCAGCCGTCCATCTTGATGGTCGCGCCGAGCGGCACTGCAAAGCTGGCGTAATCCTTGTTGACGCCGAGGTTGTGCTGCACCGAACGCAGCGCCACCGGCATCGCCGCGAAACTGGACGATGCGACGAAACCGACCTGCATGCCCGGGAAGGCGCCGCGGAAGAATTTCCACGGATTGAGGCGGTGGACGACCAGCAACAGCGTGTAGACCACGACGATGTGGAAGGCGCAGGCGGCGTACAGCGCCACCACGAACTGGAACAGCGGCTTGAGCTGGGCGAAGCCGTAGCCACCGACCAGCGCGGCGATGAGGCCGAAGGTGCCGATCGGGGTGAACTCGAGCACGAAGCGCGTCACCTGGATCATGGTGTCGCTGGCCTCGCGCACCAGTTCGCGCAGGCGCAGGGTGCGCTCGCCAAGCTTGACCAGGGCGAAGCCGACCAGACCGGCGAAGAAGATCACCTGCAGCACGGTGCCGTTGCGCGGAACCATCACGCTCATTCCATCGCCGGTCTTGCCGGTGGCGGCGCCGGCCAGCGCCGCGAACGGATTGGACGGCACGATGTTCAACAACATGTCGAGCACGCCGGGGACTTCTTTCGGTTTGTAGTCGGACGCGACCTGGAGCACACCGACGCCGACGCCCGGTTGGAACACATAGCCCGCCGCCAGGCCAACGCCGACCGCGAGCACCGCGGTGATGGCGAACCACAGGAAAGTGCGACCGGCCAATGCGGCGATCGATTTCTGCCCGGCCAGCGACGCCACAGCGTTGATCACGGCGAAGAACACCAGCGGTACCGCGATCATCTTGATCAGGGTGACGTAGAGGTCGCCGAGCGGACCGAACCACGTCTCGGCTTCCTTCCCGAACGCCCAGCCCGCCAGGGCCCCCAGCACGAAGCCAAGCACCACGCGCTTCCAGAATTTGATGCGGAACCACCAGGCCATGAACGCGTTCCAGGGGATCGAAACGCACACGATACCGCAGGCAGCCGTCCTGCCCTCATTGCAATCTGGCTGCCATTCATTCCAAACATAATCATCGGTCCAATTCCGTCTGCGAACCGCCAGCGACCGCCATGCGCCACGCCATCCCCGCCCTTCTCTTGACCCTGACCAGCGGCCTCGCCTGCGCCGCCACCCCCACCAAAACCGTCACCGCCGCCAAGGTCGAGGTGCCGCGGATCCAGCACCCCGATGGCGAAACGCCGGCGTGGTGGTTCCGCAACGGCGCCGCCGAAGCGGCCAGCCGCGGCGCCATGCAGGGCAAGGCCAAGAACGTGATCGTCTTCCTCGGCGACGGCATGAGCATCACCACGGTCGCGGCCGCCCGCATCCTCGAAGGCCAACGCAAGGGCCAGTCGGGCGAGGAGAACCATTTGTCGTTCGAGGACTTCCCCGGCACCGCCTTCAGCCGCACCTACAACACCGATTCGCAGACACCGGATTCGGCCGGCACGATGTCGGCGATCGCCACCGGCGTGAAGACCCGCATCGGCGTGTTGAGCATCGGCCAGGATGCCAAGCGCGGCGACTGCGCCGGCGCGCTGAAGTCGCCAACGCTGACCCTGTGGGAACTGGCGGCCGCGAACGGCATGGCGACCGGCGTCGTCACCACCACCCGCGTCACCCACGCCACGCCCGCAGCGACCTTCTCGCATTCGGCCGATCGCAACTGGGAAGGCGACACCGAGATGCCGGAATCGGCGAAACAGGCCGGCTGCATCGATATCGCACGGCAGATGGTGGAATCGCGCTACGGCACCGGTCCCGACGTACTGATGGGCGGTGGCCGCGAATACTTCATGCCTGCTTCGCAGCGTGATCCCGAATACGACGACAAGGTCGGCCAGCGCCTCGACGATCGCGACCTGATCGCGGAATGGAAATCGCGCCACCCCGGCGGCAGCTATGTGTGGAACGCGAAGCAACTCGCGGACGCATCGCCGAACGGCGCACTGCTCGCGTTGTTCGAGCCCGATCACATGCAATACGAGCATGACCGACCGAGGGACGCCGCCGGCGAACCGTCGCTGGCCGAAATGACACGCGCGGCGATCCAGCGCCTGCAGAAGAACCGCAACGGTTTCGTGCTGCTGGTCGAAGGCGGTCGCATCGATCATGCCCACCACGCCGGCAATGCCTATCGCGCGCTCACCGACACCATCGCCTTCTCCGACGCGGTGCGCGCGGCCTCCGAGATGACATCGGCCGACGACACGCTGATCGTCGTCACCGCCGACCACGCGCACACGATGACCTTCGCCGGATATCCGACCCGCGGCAATCCGATCCTCGGCAAGGTCAAGGGCGGCAGCGGCGAAGGCGGCGATCCCAAGGAATACGCCCGCGACGCTTCCGGCCTGCCCTACACCACCCTTGGCTATGCCAACGGCCCAGGCAACGTCGGCGCCACCGACCAGCAGCCCGAAGGCCCGAAGCACTATCCCCATCTCGGCAGCAGCTTCCAGAACATCGAGAACGGCCGTCCCAACCTGACCGACGTCAATACCGAAGATCCCGACTACATGCAGGAAGCCTTGATCCCGATGTCGGCGGAAACCCACGGCGGCGAAGACGTCGGCGTGTGGGCGCGTGGCCCGGGCGCGACCGCCTTCCGTGGTGCGTTGGAAGAGAACTCCCTGTTCCACGTCATGCTGCAGGCCACCCCGCGCCTGCGCACCGCGCTGTGCACCCGCAAGGACTGCGACACCCAGGGCATCCCGGTTGAACTGCCGGATCCCGCCGTGTTCGCGGCACCTGCCGACAAGCGCTGACAGGTTGCTGAAAGTTTCGATTCACGCTGTGCTAGCGTCCGACCCTGCACCCTTCGCTGCATCGCACAATCCGGAGCACACATGAAAACGACTCTTGACGGCAAAGTTTGCGTCGTGACCGGCGCCGCCAGCGGCATCGGCAAGCGCATCGCCGAGGTTTACGCGCAAGCCGGCGGCCGCGTCGCCATCGCCGACCTCAACCTGGACGCCGCGGAAGCCACCGCCAAGGAATTGCGCGATGCCGGCGGCCAGGCCATGGCGGTCGCGATGGACGTCACCAACGAACAGCAGGTGATCGACGGCATCGCCAAGGTGGTCGCGCAGTTCGGCCAGGTCGACGTGCTGGTCTCCAACGCCGGCATCCAGATCATCAACAAGATCACCGATTTCAAGCTCGACGACTGGAAGAAGATGCTCGCCATCCATTGCGACGGCGCCTTCCTGACGACGCGCGAATGCATGCGTGACATGGAGAAGCGCAAGGCGCCGGGCGCGATCATCTACATGGGTTCGGTGCACTCGCACGAGGCGTCGAAGCTGAAGTCGGCCTACGTCACCGCCAAGCACGGCTTGCTCGGCCTGGCGCGCACGGTGGCGAAGGAAGGCGCCGAATTCGGCATCCGCGCCAACGTGATCTGCCCGGGTTTCGTGCGCACGCCGCTGGTGGAGAAGCAGATTCCCGAACAGGCCAAGGAACTCGGCATCAGCGAAGAGGATGTCATCAAGAAGGTGATGCTGAAGGACACGGTGGACGGCGAATTCACCACCGTCGACGATGTCGCCAACCTCGCGCTGTTCCTTGCGGCATTCGAAACCAATGCGTTGACCGGGCAATCGATCGTGGTCTCGCACGGGTGGACGATGCTGTAAGGGCTCGCCATGAACATCGACGACGTCCGCAAGACCGCCTTCGCGATGCCGCTCACCAGTCCCGCGTATCCGCGCGGGCCGTATCGGTTCGTCAATCGCGAATTCATGATCATCACCTATCGCACCGATCCCGATGCCTTGCGTGCAGTGGTGCCGGAGCCGCTGGAAATCGGCGAGCCGCTGGTGAAGTACGAATTCATCCGCATGCCGGACTCGACCGGATTCGGCGATTACACCGAGTCCGGACAGGTGATCCCGGTGAGCTTCCAGGGCCAGCAAGGCGGTTACGTCCACGCCATGTACCTGGACGATCACCCGCCGATCGCCGGTGGGCGCGAACTGTGGGGATTCCCCAAGGAATTGGCCAGCCCGAAACTGAAGACGCACAGCGACACCCTAGTCGGCACGCTCGACTACGGTCCGGTGCGGGTGGCGACCGGCACGATGGGCTACAAGCATCGTCCGGTGGACGAAGCCACGGTGCTGAAGGCGCTCGCCGCGCCCAACTTCCTGCTCAAGATCATTCCGCACGTGGATGGCACGCCGCGGATCCTGGAACTGGTGCGCTACTTCACGACGAACGTGACGCTGAAGGGCGCATGGACCGGTCCGGCATCGCTGGAGCTGCATCCGCATGCCCTGGCGCCGGTCGCCGACCTGCCCGTGCTGAAGGTCGAATCGGCGCTGCATTTCGTCGCCGACCTGACCCTCGATCTCGGCACCGTCGTCCACGACTATCTGGCGCAGGACTGAAGCGAGCGACACCCATGCCACACGGCAACACCCTCCCGGAACGCGTCGCGCGCTATCCCACCGTCGCCCTGGTGCTGCAAGGCGGCGGCGCGCTTGGCGCCTACCAATGCGGCGTCTACCAGGCGCTGCACGAAGCCGGCATCGAACCCAACTGGATCGCCGGCATCTCGATCGGCGCGATCAATGCCGCACTGATCGCCGGCAATCCGCCCGAGCATCGCCTCGACGCGCTGCAAGGATTCTGGGACGACATCTGCCAGCCCGCCGGCAATGCCTCGTTGCCGGCGCTGTGGGTGCGCGCGATGCTCGAAGGAATCCCGACGACGCCGGGACTGGAAGCGTGGGCGGCCTCGGCCAGCGCATACGCGGCGCTGTGGCAGGGCCAGCAAGGGTTTTTCACCCCGCGCATCATTCCACCATTCGCGCTTTCGGATGGCAGTCCGCAGGCAACCAGCTTCTACGACACCTCGGCATTGCGAGCATCGCTGGAACGCCGCGTCGATTTCGATCGCATCAACGCCAAGGACGGCATGCGCCTGACAGTCGGCGCGACCGACGTCGAATCCGGCAACTTCCGCTACTTCGACAGCCTCCACGAGCGCATCGGCCCACAGCACGTCATGGCTTCCGGCGCGCTGCCGCCGGCATTCCCGGCCGTGCGCATCGATGGCCGCGATTACTGGGACGGCGGACTGGTTTCGAACACGCCGCTGGAACACGTACTCGACGAATGGCCGCGCGAGGACACCCTCGCCATCCAGGTCGACCTGTGGAGCGCACGCGGCGAGCGTCCGAAGACCTTGATGGACGTGCTGGAACGCGCCAAGGACATCCAGTATTCCAGCCGCACCCGCCACGGCACCGACATGGTGGCGCGCACGCAGGAATTGCGCACCGCGCTGACCAAGCTGATCGGGCATCTTCCCGAAGGCAAGGTTCCGGACGAATTGAAGGACGTCTTGGCGCCGTGGCTGGACGATCGCGTGTTCAACATCGTCCACCTGATCTACCAGGCGAATCCCTGCGAGGAACAGTTTAAGGATTACGCGTTCGGCACACGGATGATGCGCGAGCACTGGGACGCCGGACTCGCCGACACCTCACGCACGTTGCAGCATCCGGAGTTCTTCGACCTGCCGGATCGCCGCAAGGGGTTCGCCCTGCACGACGTCCATCGCCGCGTGCAGAAGAACGAACCCGCGGATTCCTGATCGTCAGAACGGTCGCGCCAGCACCAGCCAGACGATCGCGACCAGCACCAGCACCGGCAATTCGTTGAAGATCCGCAGCGTCTTCGCCGACGGCAACGCGCGGCCCTTCTCGACGCCCTTCAGCAAGCGCCCGCAAACGATGAAGTAGACCAGCATCAACGCGACCAGCGTCAGCTTGGCGTCGATCCAGTGCATGCCAGCGACCACGTTCGGCAGGCGCGACGGCAGCACCCGCCAGCCCTGCCACAACGTTAATCCGAAAATGAAGGCCATGCCGAACATGTTGTGGCCGAACTTGTAGAGACGGCGTCCCATCAGCATCAGCCGCGCGCGCACGGCCGCGTCGTCGCCGGCTTCGGCGATGTTGACGAGGATGCGCGGCAGGTAGAACACGCAGGCCATCCACGCGATCACGAAAACGATGTGGAAAGTCTTGATCCACAGATAGAACGCGGGGCTCATCGTGTTCTCCTCGGCGACGAACCGTTAGCATGACACGAAGAAGACGTCCGTTCCCGGATACATCAGCGAGCCCGGTGCATGAGCAAGCCTGCTCCCGTGAAGCAATACGACCGCAACTATTTCGATCGCTGGTATCGCGACGGCAGCATCGGCGGCGCGCAGCGCCTGAAACGCAAGGTCGCGCTGGCGGTGGCAATGGCGGAGTCGATCCTCGAGCGCCCGGTCCGCACCGTGCTCGACATCGGTTGTGGCGAAGGCGCGTGGCGCGCCCCGTTGCTCGCGTTGCGTCCGAAGGCGAGCTATCTCGGTTTCGACAGCAGCGAATACGCGGTGCGACGCTATGGCCGCAGCCGCAACGTCCATTACGCGACCTTCGCCGATTTCGCGACGTTGCGCCCTTCCGGTCCCGCCGACCTGCTCGTGTGCAGCGACGTGATGCACTACGTCCCGACGCGCGAACTCGATGCCGGCCTGCCCGGCCTCGCCGATCTCTGCGGCGGCGTCGCCTTCCTCGAAGCCTTCTGCCGCGAGGACGAGATCGAAGGCGACCATGACGGCTACATCGCCCGCCCGGCGGCGTTCTATCGCAAACGGCTCACCGGCCTCGGATTCACCCCGCTTGGTGGCCACTGCTGGTTGTCCCCGCGCCTCGATGCCTCCGGCCTGACCGCGCTGGAACGTCCAATTGCAGGCTGAACACCGATCCTGAATGGGCAGGCATGCCTCCAAGCGTCCGATGGCGTATGCTGCGGTGCGGCAACGGAGGTTCCATGCTCTACCAGCTCCACGAAATCAATCGCGCCCTGCTTGAACCCTGGTCCTATTGGGCCGAAGCGGTCTCCCAGATGTATTCGGCGCCGGGCAGCTGGTTGTCGCAGGTTCCCGGTTCGCAGGAACTGGCCGCGGGCGCCGAGCTGTTCCACCGCCTCGGCAAGGATTACGAGAAGCCGCAATTCGGCATCCACAGCATCGAGGTCAAGGGCGCGGAATGCGCGGTGCTGGAAAAGGTCGCACTTGAAAAGCCGTTCTGCCGCCTGCTCCGCTTCAAGCGTTTCTCCGATGACGCCAATGTCGTCGAGCATTTGCACGATTCGCCGACCGTGCTGGTGGTGGCGCCGCTCTCCGGCCATCACTCCACGCTGTTGCGCGATACCGTCAAGAGCCTGCTGCACGACCACAAGGTCTACCTGACCGACTGGACCGACGCGCGGGTGGTGCCGAAAGATGCCGGCGCCTTCACCCTCGACGATTACGTCGCCTACCTGCAGGAATTCATCCGCTTCATCGGCACCGAACACCTGCACGTCATCAGCGTGTGCCAGCCGACCGTTCCGGCATTGGCCGCGGTGTCGCTGATGGCGGCGCGCGGCGAAGCGACGCCGCGTTCGATGGTGATGATGGGCGGCCCGATCGATACCCGGCAGTCGCCGACCGCGGTCAACAGCCTGGCAACGCGCAATTCGCTGGAATGGTTCGAACAGAACGTCATCCAGGTCGTGCCCGGCAACCTGGCCGGCGCCGGTCGCCGCGTCTATCCCGGTTTCCTGCAATACCTCGGCTTCATCGCGATGAATCCCGAACGCCACGCCATGTCGCACTGGGATTTCTATCGCGACCTGGTCAAGGGCGATCAGGACACCACTGCCGCGCATCGTCGTTTCTACGACGAGTACAACGCCGTGCTCGACATGCCCGCCGAGTATTACCTCGACTGCATCCGCGTCGTCTTCCAGGAACACCTGCTGCCGCGCGGATTGTGGGACGTGCGCGGCGAGCGCGTCGATCCGTCGAAGATCCGCGATACCGCGATCATGACGATCGAAGGCGAACTCGACGACATTTCCGGCGAAGGCCAGACCCGCGCGGCGCACAAGCTGTGCAGTGGCGTTCCGCAGGCCAGGCAGACGCACCTGACGGTGGAAGGCGCCGGCCATTACGGCATCTTCAGCGGCAAGCGCTGGCGGACCCAGGTCTATCCGCAGGTGCGCGATTTCATCGCCGCGAACGACGTGGCGCCGGCGAAGAAGACCGCGCGCAAGCCGGCAGCGCGTCGCCAGGCCAAATGAAATAGTGTCCGCTCCGGCGGCCCGGCTATCCTCGCCAGGTGAAGCTCCGATTCCGCCGCCGCTGGACCGCTGCATTGCGCCTGATCGCGTTGGCGGTCCTGGCGTTGTCGATGGCGTTGCGCCCGGTCGCTTCGTCGCTGGGTGAGTTGCACGAAATCGCCCACGCACCTGCGGGACAGCACGTCGAAATTGGCGATGTGCCAATGACGGTCGCATCGGCGGACATCGTGCAACCCGGCCAGGAAGGCGACGGCGCCGCCCCGCTGCACGCGCTCCTGCATTTCGCCCATTGCTGCGGACAGGCGGCCGCCACGCCGGCCGAATTCCATTTGCACGCCTTCAATCCGCCCCCGGTGACACGACCGGCATGGCATCTGCAAACCATCCTCGCCAGCAGCCGCTGGCCGACGCCGTTCCGACCTCCGATCGCGGCCTGACGCACCCGGAGCGCCTGCGCGCTCCCGTTGTCCGTCACTGACCGATTCGATTGGAGTGAAATTCCATGTTGCAAAGACTCGCGGCTTGCGCCGTCGGGGTCACCGTCCTGTATGGCCCGATGGCCGTGCAGGCAACCCCATTCCAACCTGTTGCCGCGAACATCGATTCGCGCGCACCTGCCTCCCTGCAATCCGCACTCGCCGAAGCGTGGCGCCGGCATCCGGACTCGACCGCGATCGATGCCAGGATCGTCGCCGCACGCGCACGATTGACCGCTGCGGGTCGCCCCATCTACAACCCCGAAGCGGAGTTCGCGGCTGACGACAACGGCCCGGACCGCACGCTGACCGGCGGCATCAAGCTGACGCTCGATCTCGGCGGCAAGCGTGGCGCGCGACGGGACGCGGCATCCGCGCGATTGAACTTGTCGGAAATGCAGGCGCGGATCGTGCGGCGCGATTTTGCGCGTCGCTGGCTCGCATCGCTCGCCGACGTGCTGAGCAGTCGCGAACGCCTGCGGATCGGCGAGCGCCGCCTGGATGCCGTGCGCCGTTTCGCCGATATCGCGAAAAAGCAGTTCGCCGCGCAGGACATTTCCGGGCTGGAACGCGATCTGGCGCAACTGGCGCTGGATGAGGCCTTGGCCGAGCAATCGACGCTGGTCTCCGAACAGGCGGATGCGCAGGCGCGTTTCCGCGCGGTCGGCGGCGATCCGGACTCGACGATGCTTGCCGCATTGCCGACCACGCAATTGCCGGACCGCGTGCCGGCGACGACGGACATCGCGCGACTTCCCGACCTGCAGGCAGCGCAAGCGGAAGCACTTGCCGTGCAACGCGAGATCGCGGTCGCGAAGAAGAACCGCATCGCCGATCCGACCGTCGGCATCCGCGCCGGCACGATCCAGTACGACGGCCGCCGCCGCGATCGCGTCGCCGGCATTTCGGTCAGCTTTCCGCTGCACGTGCGCAATTCGTATCGCGCGGAGGTGAGCGCCGCGGAAGCGGATGCCGCGGTCGCCGACGCGGAAGTCGCGCGGCTTCGCCTGCAACTCGAGGCCGACCAGCGCAGCGCAATCGCCGGTTATGCCGCCGCGCGCAGCGCATGGACGCAATGGTCCTCCAGCCGCGGCACCGATGGCGATCGCCGCGGCGCGTTGCTGGAAAAACTGCTGCGCGGAGGCGACATCTCGCCCTCCGATTTCCTGCTGCAACTGCGCCAGACCCTGGACACCCAGCTCGCCGGCGCCGCGCTCGAAGCGCGGGTGTGGCGCAGCTGGACCGACTCCCTTGCCGCCACCGGCCAGCTCGAACGCTGGGCCGGACTGGTGGCCACGCCATGAGGCCTGTTTCGATGAAATCATTTCCCTTGAATGCCATTCCCGGAGCGTTGATCGCGCTTGGCTTGTCGGCGTGTGGTCGTTCGACGCCGCCCGCGCCGCCCGCCGCAACGGAAACGGCGGCAACGCCCGCTGAAGGACTGCGCATGGACGATGCGGCGTTGAGAGCTGCCGGCATCCGGGTCGAAGCCGTGCAGGCATCGCAAGTCAGCGGGTCGATTCGCGTTCCGGGCGAAGTGCTCGACAGCGCCTATGGCACCACGCTGATCACGCCGCGCGTCGAATCGCTGGTGGTCCGTCGCCACGCCAAGCTTGGCGATGAAGTGCGTGCCGGCGCGCCCCTGGTGACATTGGCGAGCGTGCAAGTCTCCGATGCGCAAGCCGACCTGCGCGTCGCCGAACAGGAATATCGCCGGGTCGCGGCGTTGGGCCCGGAGGCCGTGGCGGGACGTCGCATCACCGAAGCGCGCGTCGCCCTCGACCGCGCCCGTGCGAAAGCGCAGGCCTATGGATTGCCCGGCAGCGCCAGCGGAACCGTCGATGGCCAGTTCACCCTGTTCGCGCCGCACGCCGGCCGCATTACCCAGGACGATTTCGTGATCGGGGAACGCATCGAACCCGGCAAGGCGCTTTATCGCCTGGTCAACGAATCGGCAGTGTGGGTGGATGCGCGCCTCGCCCCGGGCACGGCGCCGCGGATCGAACCTGGTCACGATGCAACCATCGTGTTCAACGGCAAGCAGCTGGCCGGCAAGGTGTTGCGCAGCGCCCATCGCACTTCGGACGCCACTCGCAACGCCAGCGTGCGCGTCGAGGTCCCGAACCGCGAGGACATCCTGCACGCGGGGGATTTCGTCGAAGTCATCCTGAAAGCCGATGGCGAAGATGCAACGACCCATCGTTCCGCGAACGCATTGTCGGTGCCCGTCGCGGCGATCGTGCAACTGCAGGGCGAAACCGTGGTGTTTCGTCGCGATGCCAAGGGTGCGATCGAACCCGTTCCCGTGCGCACCGGGGAAACGCTGGGCGAGCGCACGGTAATCCGCGAAGGGCTGAAGGCCGGCGACACCGTCGTCGTCGATGGCGCCTTCAAGCTGAAGGCGCAGATGCTGAAGTCGCAGCTGGGGGAAGCCGAATGAAAACTCTTCCCGTCAATCATCCGCGGAGGACGAGATCATGCTGAATCGTCTCGTCGAGGTCTCCCTCCGTTACAAGTTCCTGGTCCTGATCGTCTTCGCCGTGGTCGCCTTCCTCGGCGTGCGCGCGATACGCAACGTGCCGATCGATGCCTTCCCCGACGTCACCCCGGTGCAGGTCAACATCTATACCGAGTCGCCGGGACTCGCTGCCGAGGATGTCGAACAGCTGCTGACCACGCCCGTGGAATCCGCGCTCGCAGGCCTGCCCAAGGTGAAGGAAATCCGATCGGTCAGCCTGTTCGGCCTGTCCTATGTCTCGGTGTATTTCGCCGACGACATGGACATCTACTTCGCGCGGCAACTCGTTGGCGAGCGTCTGCAGGAGATCGGCGATCGCCTGCCGCAGGGTTACGGAAAACCCGCGATGGGCCCGAACACCTCGGGGCTCGGACAGGTGTACTGGTACACGGTCGAGCGCGCGCCCGGCGTGGGCAAGCAACAGGTCAGCGACATGGACCTGCGCACCTGGCAGGAATGGACGGTGCGGCTGATCCTGCGCACCGCGCCGGGTGTCGACGATGTCAGTTCCTGGGGCGGTGGCGAACGCCAGTTCCAGGTACGGATCGATCCCGAACGGCTCTATGCGCGCGGGCTCGGCTTCGCCGACGTGATCAATGCGATTCCCGCCAACAACGGACAGGTCGGCGGCAACGTGATGGATGTCGGTCGCGAGCAATTCCTGGTGCGCGGCCTCGGATTGCTCAAGACCACCGGTGATATCGGCGCCATCGTGTTGAAGAGCGACGCGGGCTCGCCGGTCTACCTGCGTGATGTCGCGACCGTCGTCGAGGCAGCGGCGCCGCGTTTCGGCGCCGTCACCCGCGATGGCCAGGAAGTCGTGATGGGCCAAGCGCTCGCCCGCATCGGCGAAAACGCCAAGGACGTGGTTGAAGCGGTCAAGGGCAAGCTCGACGTCGTGCGCGCCGCATTGCCGAAGACCATGGTGCTGCGGCCGATCTACGAACGCACGGATCTCGTCAACAAGGCGGTTGGCACCGCCGTGCGCGCACTGGTGGAAGGCTCGCTGCTGGTCGCGGTGATCCTGTTCCTGTTCCTGGGCGAAGTGCGCTCCGCGGTCGTCGTCATCGTCACCCTGCCCCTGGCGATGCTGATCGCCTTCATCGGCATGGGCCAGGCGGGACTCTCGGCCAACTTGATGTCGCTGGCGGGCCTGGCGATCGGCATCGGCATGATGGTCGATGGCGCTGTGGTGATGGTGGAAAACGCCTTCCGCATCATGGCCGAGCGTCACGAGCGCGGCGAAAAGGTCGATCGCACGTCGGCCGTGCTGGCGGCCGCGAAGGAAGTCGCCAACCCGATCGCCTTCGCCATCACCATCATCATCGTGGTCTTCCTGCCGCTGTTCTCGCTCGAGGGACTGGAAGGCAAGATGTTCAAGCCGATGGCCTTCAACATCGCCTTCGCGATGGCCGGCTCGCTGATCCTCAGCCTGACCCTGATCCCGGTGCTGGCCGCGCTCATCCTCAAGCCGAAGGAAGAGCGCGACACCTGGCTGGTGGCCCGCATCAAGCGCGTCTATCGGCCATTGCTCGACAAGGCGCTGGCGAAGAAGAAGGCAGTGGTGATCGGCGCCGTGACGGCATTGGTCGCCAGCCTCGCCATCTTCCCCTTCCTCGGCAAGGAATTCATGCCGCAGCTGCAGGAAGGCTCGATCATGTGGCGCGTCACCGGGATTCCCTCGACCTCGCTGGACGAATCGATCCGCACCAGCAACGTGATCGCCGAGGCTTTCAAGAAGTTTCCGGAAGTCGACACCACGCTGGCGATGATCGGCCGTGCGGAAAAAGGCGAGACCGCCGACGTCAACTACATGGAGATCTACACGGCGCTGAAGCCTGAGAAGGAATGGACCACCGGCCGCGACATCAAGGGGCTTGAGCGCGCGATGCAGGAAACGCTGGAAAAGGTCGTGCCGAACGTCGTGCCCGGTTACACCCAGCCGATCCAGATGCGCGTCGAAGAGTTGATCTCGGGGGTCCGGGCCACCCTGGCCTTGAAACTCTACGGCCAGGACCTGCAACAACTCGACAAGCTCAGCGGTCAGATCAAGACGGCCTTGGGGCGTGTCCCCGGCGTGGCCGACCTGTCGCTGGAAGCCAACATCGGCAAGCCTCAGATCCGCATCGCGGTGAATCGCGATGCCCTGGCCCGATACGGCATGAATGCCGAGGATGTGTTGACCATCGTCCGCAACGGACTGGGCGGGGAACCGGTGAGCGTGTTGCTCGATGGCGTCAAGCGTTTCGATATCGCGGTACGCCTTGATGACTCCACTCGCGATTCCGTCGAAGCCTTGCGGCGCATTCCGCTACGCACGACGACTGGCGCGGTCGTGCCGTTGTCGGAAGCGGCCACCGTCAGTGTCGGCGAAGGCTACTCCTTCGTGCGTCGCGAGCAGTTGCAGCGTTACGCGGTGATCCAGATGGACGTGCGTGGCCGTGACGTCGACGGCTTCGTGAAGGACGCCAACGCCACCATCAGCCAGCAGGTCAAGCTGCCGCCCGGCTACTGGATCGAATGGGGCGGCGCCTTCGAGAACCAGCAACGCGCCCTGGCCAAACTGGCGGTGATCGTGCCGGTGACGATCTTCTTCATCTTCGTGCTGCTCTACACCGCGTTCAACTCGGTGAAGTACGCCGCCCTGATCATCGCCAACGTGCCTTTCGCCACCATCGGCGGCCTGCTCGCGCTGTTCGTCACCGGGCAGTACCTGTCGGTACCCTCGGCGATCGGCTTCATCGCGGTGTTCGGCGTGGCAATGCTCAACGGCATCGTGCTGGTGAGCTTCCTCAACGAACTGCGCGACAAGGGATTGTCGGTGCGCGAGGCCGTGGTGCAAGGCACCGCACTGCGCCTGCGCCCGGTGCTGATGACGGCGAGCGTGGCGATCCTGGGACTGGTGCCGATGCTGCTCTCGACCGGCGTTGGCGCGGAAACGCAGCGACCGCTTGCGACCGTCGTGGTCGGCGGATTGATCAGCTCGACATTGCTGACGCTGATCCTGCTGCCGGTGCTTTACGAATGGCTCGAACTCCGGGCCGAACGCAACGCTTCCAAGGAGGCATCGCCATGAAGCAACTCAAGGCATTCGTGCATCGCAACCGTGTCGCCGATCTGGTGCATGTCCTGGACGCGGCGGGGTTCCGCCGCGTCAGCCTGTTCGACGTGAAAGCCCTGCTCCGCGTGCTGAGCGCGCGCGAACAGGAATATTCGGTCGAACTTGGCGACAAGGTGATCAGCGAAGTGCAGATCGAAGTGTTCTGCGAGGATGACGAAGTCGCACGCGCCACCGAGCTGATCCGCCAAACCGGTCGCACCGGGCATCGCGATGGTGGATGGCTCTACATCAGCGCGGTCGAGCAAGCGTTGCCGATCGATGGCACGGCCTGAAGGAGGATAACGAGATGGGGAATACCCACGATCATGGTGGCGGCGAAATCCGGCACGAACGCCCGTTGTGGTGGGCGTTCGGCCTGACCGCTGCCTTTCTGGTAGTCGAGGTCATTGGCGGCCTGATCACCAACAGCCTCGCCCTGCTCTCCGACGCCGCGCACATGATGACCGACGTCATCGCGCTGGCGATCTCGCTGATCGCGGTGCGCTTGAGCCGCAGGCCACCCGATGCCAAGCGCACCTACGGCTATGCGCGCATGGAAGCGATCGGCGCGCTGGTCAATGGCGGCCTGCTGTTCATCGTCGCGATCTACATCCTGTGGGAGGCCGTGGGTCGTTTCCGCCAACCGCCTGAAGTGGCATCGACCGGGATGCTGGTGATCGCGGTGATCGGCCTGGTGGTGAACCTGGTCTCGATGCGACTGTTGCAGGCAGGCAGCGGCAGCAGCCTCAACGTGAAAGGCGCCTATCTGGAAGTCTGGAGCGACATGCTGGGTTCGGTCGGCGTGATCCTCGCCGCGATCGTCATCCGCTATACCGGCTGGACTTATGTCGACCCGATCATCGCGGTGCTGATCGGCCTGTGGGTGTTGCCACGGACATGGACATTGCTGCGGGCAGCCGGCCATGTGTTGATGCAAGGCATCCCGGAGGGACTCGATGTCGATGCGATACGCGCGGCCATCGTTGGCCATCCGGGGATCGTCGAAGTCCATGATTTGCATGCATGGGCGTTGGGGTCAAAAGAACCCGTGCTGACTGCCCATGTGGTGGTGGATGACGAAGCCGATCCCGAGCAGGTGCGGAAATCATTGACTGCATTGCTGGAAAATCGCTTCGATGTGCATGAGAGCACGTTGCAGGTCGAACGCGAACGTTGCGGTGCGGAATCGGGGCATGGATAGCCGCCACGGACCAACGCCGGATTTCCGCAGTCATCCGGCCGGGTTCAAGGTGCCCAGCAAGGCGACGAGGACGAGAACGACGACGGCCAGGGCGGTTTCTGTTTGCAGGCTGCGTCGCAGCATGGAAACCGCCGATGCGGCATCGCCTTCCTGCAGGGCACGCGCCAATGCCGGTGCGAAGCGGAACCGGTTCGCGGCGGCCAGCGCTAGCATGCCGGCGAACGCGCCCAGCTTGGCCAGCAACAGGCGGCCATACGCGCTCGCGAATACTCCCGACACATCGGGACCGACAACGAAAATGTAATTGGCGACGCCGCTGGCGAACAGCACGACGACAATGATGCTGCCCAGGCGCGCGAATCCGCGGGAAACATCTGCAAGCAGGCGAACGGAAGCCGCATCGGCCTCCCCCGAGGCTTGCCTTGCAACGAGAACCAGCGCCACCAGCGCACCGAACCATGCGCCTGCAACAAGCAGATGGGCGATGTCGGCAACCAGGTGCAGCCATGCGCCCTCGCCTTCGCTCATCGCGCCGTGACCGGCCCAGGCCAGCGTCGACAGCGCGCCGGCGCCGAGCACGGTCATTCCGACGACGCGCATGCCGACCCGCAATCGCGACGATGCCGCGAGGCACGCCACCAGTGCCAGCAAGACGACACGGACGATCCACGCCATTCCTGCCGCCGTTTGCGTCAACAGGATCCGCGCGGTGGCCCAGGTGTCGCTCGCATCGCCGCCGCCCATCGCATGCGCCATCGCCCACAAGCCGAAGACGGAAGCGAGCACGACGAGCATCGAAGCGATGCCGGCCAACCGCAACAGGCGTCGCGTGATCGCTGCATCGGCGTGCTCGCGCAACAGCGCATGCCACGCGAACAACGCCAGGCCGAAGCCCGCCATCAGGCCCAGGTACTGGGCCAGGCGCGCCGAGACCAGCCAGCCATCGAGCATCGGATGCGGCTTACTTCACGGTGAATTCGAAGGAATCCTTGACCGCGTGCGTGTCGGTGGATACCACGTGCCAATCGACGCGATACGTCCCCGTCGACAACGACTTGGCCGGAGTGAGCACCAGCGACTTTCCATCCGCCGACACTGCGGCCTTGGCCGCGATCTTCATCGGCGGCATCGTCATGCCGGGCATCTTGGTCATGACCAGTTCGGCGCCGGACACCGGCAGCAGTTTTTCCGAAAAGGTAACGCTGATGCTGGCGGGTGCGGCCACCGTGGCGTGATTGGCCGGCGTGGTGGAAACGAGCTTGGGATGCGCGAACGCGGTGGCGCTTGCGGAAAGCGCGAGCGCGGCAATCCAGTGGCGGAGATGGATGCGGGAAGACATGGGCGGACTCCTGTTGAACGGGATGGGTCAATTGAATGGATTCTCGCCCCTGGAGTCCAGTCCGGAGTCAAGCGGTTTTCGCTTGCCGGTCATGGAAAACCCCCTGATGGACAGGGGGTTTTCCGGAGTACGACCAGTGGGGCGAGGGTTCGGTCGGGATCAGGTCCCATTGCCGGTCAGCGGCACCAGGCGGATCTCGACACGGCGATTGGCCGCGCGTCCGGCATCGGTGGTGTTGTCGGCGATCGGATACTGGAAGTTGTAGCCGTGCGTTTCCATGCGCACGCCCTGCACGCCCTGCGCCGACAGATAGCCCGCGACCGATTGCGCGCGCTGTTCGGAAATGCGCTGGTTCACCGCGACGGTGCCGACGTTGTCGGTGTGGCCGTTGATTTCGACGATGGTCTGGTTGTACTGCGCGATGGTGTGCGCGATGTTGTTCAGCGCCGGATAGAACTGCGGCTTGACATCGGTCTTGTTGAAATCGAAGGTCACGCCGTCCGGCAGATTGAGCTTGATGACGTCGCCATCGCGCTGCACCTGCACGCCGGTGCCCGCGGTCTGCCGGCGCAATTCGGCTTCCTGGCGATCCTGGTAGGCGCCGATACCGCCGCCCGCCAGCGCACCGATACCGGCGCCGAGCATGGCCTTCTCGCGACGATTCTTGGCGCTGGTGCCGGCCAACAAGCCGACCGCAGCACCGATGCCGGCACCGATCAGCGCGCCGCGACCGGTGCGGTTGGGATCATTGGGATCGTTGGTCTGTCCGGTGTAACTGGCGCAACCGGCCAGCATGCTGACCACGATGGCAGCGACCACGCCTGCCTTGATCGAAAGATTCATCCGGATTCTCCAAGCATCGAGGGAGGCACAGACTATCCGGATGGATCATTAACGCCGCGTGGACGGCGCTGCGGATCGCAGCGCCCCGCCTTCAATCGAGCTTGACCAGCAGGTGCTTGGCGATGCGGCCATGGACGCGTCCGATCGCACGCACCAGGTGCAGGGTCAGCACCAGCAACACCACGCCGGCCAGCACCACGATCGGCCACAACCAGAAGGCGGACCCGGAATCCGACAACATGACATCGCCGATCCACACGTGGTAGCCGTTGAAGTCGCCGAACCAGTCGGCCAGCGGCGATGCGATCAGCGCCAACGCGGTGGTCATGCCGGTGACGGCGATGGTGAAGTAGACGATGCCGATCGGCAGCATCAACAGGAAATAGAGGAAGGTCGACCAGGTGCGCGGATCGACCAGCATGTCCTTGATGCGATCCAGGATCGGGAGATCGCGATCGTGATAGACGGTGCGGCGCGGCATGCGTTCGCCCAGCATCGTTTCGACGATGCGTCCTTCCACCAGCGACAGGATGCGGGTCGCGCCGATGAACAGCAGCAGCAACGGCACGCCGATGATCAACGCCATCAGGCCGAACGACAGGCTGACGCCGGTCACCGTCCAGGTGAAATAGAAGATGCCGGTGGCCAGCGACAGCAACATGTAGAACAGCGCGCCATAGGTGTAGGGATCGCTGAAGACACCGAACACGCTGCGCAGCCACGATGTCTTGTGGATGTCGGCGCGTACTTGCGGACGCGGCGGACGCAAGGCTTCCTGCACCTTCACTTCGGTGTCGCGATAGATGTCGGCGACTTCATCCGGGGCACCGTAGCTCGATGCCACCGCGGCGATCACCTCGGCCTCGGACTTGCCGGGATTTTCGGCCATCTCGGATCGCAGGTATTCCTCGGCGTCGTACAACGCGTCCTGGATCATCGCGGGATCGGCGCCTGCCAGCGAACGGCGCAGGTGTTCGAGATAGTCGGGAATGCTGGTCGGCAGTGCTGTCATGTTCATGCCCTGGTCCCTTTGAGGACGGAATCGACGGAATCGCGGGTTTCGCGCCAGGCTTCCGCCCATGCGCGCAATGCGGTGCGGCCCGCTGCGGTGATCTGGTAGCAGCGACGCGGCGGGCCACTGCTGGAAGGTTCGATGGAGCTGGACAGCAGCCCGGCGCCTTCGAGGTTGCGCAGGACCGGGTACAGCGCACTCTGCTTGCCGGCCAGCACGCCGCCGCCCTCGCGTTCGAGCTGTTTGGCGATCAGGTAGCCGTGCATCGGTTCGGTCGCCGATTCGACCACCGCGAGCAAGGCCAGCGCCACCGTCCCGGCACTCAGTTCTTTATGGAATTTGCGCAGGCTGTCGTCCATTGCCTTTGCCCCTCTATGTTGGAGTGAATACTAGTGTTGATTTCGATATAGCGAATGTGCTGGTAGTCATGGGTGGCCGATATCCCCTCCGCGCTATCCTCCGGGCACCTTCCGGAGGATCGATATGCCCAAGACCGCTGCCTTGCTCGTCCCGTTGTTGTGCGCCATCGCGTTCACCGCCGGCGCGGCTGCCTCCAAGCCGCCCAAGCAGCGCAGCAGCAAGGAGATCATCGACAGTGCGCCGGCCGGCGCCTGGTATCGCCCCGATCCGCAGAACATCCTTTACATGGATGTCAACGGCGGGCGCGTGGTGATCGAGCTGGCGCCGCAGTTCGCGCCGGCGCATGTCGCCAACATCCAGGCCCTCGCCCGCGGCAAGTTCTGGGACGGACTGTCGGTGTACCGGTCGCAGGACAACTTCGTCGTCCAGTTCGGCGACCCCGATGCCGACGAAGCCGGCAAGGCCAAGCCCTACCCGGCGCCTGCACAGCAACATCTCCCAGCCGAATTCGATCGACCGTCCAAGGGGCTCGCATTTACCGCACTGCCCGACCGAGACGGCTGGGCGCCGGAAGTCGGCTTCTCCGGCGACTTCCCCGCCGCGCGCGATCCGAAGACGGGACGCGCGTGGATGACGCATTGCTACGGCACGCTGGGTGCCGGTCGCAGCAACGCCCCCGACAGCAGCAATGGCGCCGAGCTGTATGTCGTGACCGGACAGGCGCCACGCCAGCTCGATCTCAACATCACCACTGTCGGTCGCGTGTTGAAAGGCATGCAGTACCTGAGCGCGATCCATCGCGGCCCCGATCCGATGGGCATGTTCGACAAGCCCGAAATGCGCGTCCCGATCACCGCCATTCATCTCGCCAGTGAGGTGCCGCCGGAACAACGCGAGGCGATCGAGGTGCTGCGCAGCGACAGCCCGCAATTCGCCGAGATGATCGAAGCGCGCCGCAATCGCCAGGACGGCTGGTACGTGCACAAGGCCGGCCACATCGACATCTGCAACATCGGGCCCGTGGTGCGCGGCATTCCGCAGCGCTGATTTTTTCACGCATCACGCGCACAACAGGTCTATGCTGGGCATGGCTCCCGAGGAGACCGTGCCATGCCGATGATGCGCGCGAGGATGACCGGCAGCGACGACCAGGTTCGCACCATGCTGAACCTGATCGACAGCATGGACGGCATCCATTCGATCGAGGAAGTGGACGACCTGATGCCCCATCTCGATGATTGGGATTCGAGTTCGGCGGGCTTGAGCGATCTGGTCGGACCGAAAGTGCACGAGATCGAACTCGATCTCGCCAACAACGCCACCGCCGGACGCGTGCAGCGCGAGATGGAGTCGCTGGCGTTCGATCTCGACATGCTGGTGGAAATCAGCGGCGACGACGAGACTTAGGATCTATCGCGATCCTGTAGTACATTCCGGCCCCTCGCAGGGCTCGGGGCGTTCGGAATCACCACGCGGCATGCCGCGTAAGCGGTGATCCCTCACCCCTGCCATCGGTCACCCTTGCAGGCCCTAGCCTGCTGGCCCACTCTTGGCGGATCCATCGGGGATCCTCTCATGCGCACCTGGCGTTCAAGTCTCGTCCCGCTCGCTTGCCTCGCGATCGTCCTGCCACTGGCAGCACGCATCACGCCCTCGTCGCCGACACCGGCGCCACCCGCAACTGAAGCCGCAGCGGCACCTGCCGCATCCTGCCCGGCCATTCCGCTGGCCGCCGCCGATGCCGCGGCACCAACCACTGCAAGCTCGCCCGACGCCTGGGGTGGTCCGCGCAAGGCCGATGCCGCGACGCTGTCGGATCGCGTGGTGAAGTACGCCATCGACGCAACGCTCGATCCGGTCAAGCACACCGTCACCGGTCGCCAACAGCTGACCTGGCGCAACCGCAGCAACCAGCCGGTGTGCAGCATCTACCTGCACCTTTATCTCAACGGCTTCGAAAGCAACGGCAGCACCTTCTTCAGCGAACGCAACCGCGGCTTCAAGTTCCGCAGCGAAGTCGCCACCGGCGACAACGACTGGGGCTACATCCGCCTCGATTCGATCAAGCAGGGCGAACAGGTCGCGCGCTGGAGTTACGTGCATCCCGACAACGGCCCCGAGACCGACCACACCGTGGTCCGCGTCGACCTGCCGCAACCGGTCGCCGCCGGCGCCAGCAGCACCTTCGACATCGCCTTCTTCGACCAGTTGCCGCGCGTCGTCGCACGCACCGGCTACTTCGACACCTTCCACCTGGTCGGGCAGTGGTTCCCGAAGATCGGCGTACTGGAACTCCCGGGCGAACGTGGCGCGACCGCGCCGCGCTGGAACGCCCACGAGTTCCACATGAACAGCGAGTTCTACGCCGATTTCGGCAGCTTCGACGTCACCCTGCATGTCCCGAAGGGCTATACCGTCGGCGCCACCGGCGAACTCCAGGGCACGCCCACCGAATCCGGCAACCTGGTGTCGTATCGCTACACGCAGGACGACGTCCACGACTTCGCCTGGACCGCCGACAACAAGACGGCGACGCCGCTGGAAGCGACGTGGACGCACCCGGGCAGCCCGTCGGTGAAGGTCCGCGTGCTGGTGCCGCGCGAATACGCGATGGACGCCCAACCGGTGTTGAAGGCGACGCTCGATTCGCTGACCTATTTCTCCGACACGCTGGGCCCGTATCCCTATCGCACGGTGACCGCGGTGGTGCCGCCGCACAACGCCGACGAAGCCGGCGGCATGGAATACCCGACCTTCTTCACCGCCGATCACGCCAAGGATTTCTCGCCGGGCACGACCGGCCAGTACCTGATCGATTTCGTCACCATCCACGAATTCGGCCACGGTTATTTCTACGGCATCCTCGCTTCCAACGAATTCGAGGAACCGGCGCTCGACGAAGGCGTCAACCAGTACTGGGACGACCGCATGCTCAGCGATCGCCACCAGGCACTGTCGCTGGCATCGAGCTTCAGCAAGCGCTTCGGCCTGGGGACGGTGATGCCGCTGCGCGCGCTCGAACGCCTCAGCGCCGGACTGGACGATCCGAAGGATCCGGTCGGCGAGAATTCCTGGGATCGCCTGCCCGGCAGCTACAACACGGTGTATTCGCGCACCGCGACGATGCTCAATGACATCGAGGCGCAGATCGGCCACGAGGCGATGGGCCGCGCGATGAAGTTCTACTACGAACGCTGGAAGTTCCGCCATCCGACGCTGACCGATTTCCGCGATGCGCTGGCCGAAGGCAGCGGTCGTCCCGACGTGGTCAATCGCTCGTTCGACATCGCGGTGTTCAACGCCCGCAAGGTCGACGACCGCGTCGCCAGCATCGACGTGCGCGAGGAAACGCCGGGCAACGGCTATCGCCTGGTCGACGGCAAGCGCACGGTGATGACGCAGGCCGAGGTCGACAAGTCGATCGACGATGCGCGCGCCGCATGGAAGAAACAGCATCCGGACGCCAAGAGCGGCGGCCCGTATCCGTTCGAATCCACCGTGGTCGTGCGCCGCGACGGTGCGGCGGTGCCGCAACAACTGAAAGTCACGTTCGACGACGGGAGCGTCAAGATGGTGAACCTCGACGGGGACCAGCGCTGGTTCCGCTACCAATGGAGTGGTCCGGCCAAGGTCGTGAAGGCCGAGCTTGATCCGCAGGGCCTGCATGGACTGGACGTGTCGCAGATCGACAACGGTCGCACCGTCGAACCGCACCGGATGTCGCTGGCGACGCGCGCGATGGGCTGGCTGCAGCTGGCGATCGCCCAGGGGCAGCTGCTGTGAGCGGCCGCGTCAACGGGTTCCGCGCCCTGATCGGCGGACTGACGAGCGCTCCGCGCCACTGGCGCATGTTGATCCTGTGGCTGCTGGCCGCGCTGATTCCGGCGATCGCCGCCAGCGTGCCGCTGCGCGCGATGATCGCCAACACCTTCGGGCACAGCCCGCAGGCAGCGGACATCGATGCCGGCAACAACGTGCCGCTGCTGGCCGACGGCATCTTCTCGATGCTCGGCCACGGTGGCGGCCAGGCACTCGGCCTGCATATCGGCGTGACCTTCGTGTTTGCCCTGCTGCTGTCGCCGCTGCTCTCCGGCATGCTGGTGGCGAGCCTGCGCGAAGGACGTCCGCTCGGTTTCGGCGAGTTGCTGCACGGCGGCCTGCGCGAATACTGGCGCCAGTTCCGCGTCTGGCTGGTCCTGGCGATTCCGCTCGGCGCACTGCTCGGTCTCGCCAGCGTCGTGTTCGGCGTGATCGGAAAATCCGCCGATGCCGCCATCCTGACCAGCCAGGCCAAACACCTGCAGTACGTGGGAACGGCCGTGATGGTGGTGGCATTCGCCATCGCCCAATGCGCGCTGGATGCGACGCGCGCGCAATTCGCCGCCGATGGCCAACTGCGTGCGGCGTGGCGCGCGGCACTGCGCGGCATCGGCCTGATGCTGCGCCGCCCGTTCTCGGTGGGACTGGTCTATGTGGTGACGATGGGGCTGGCGGCGCTGGTGTCGCCCCTGATCGTGCTCGACCTGATCAAGGGCAATGTCGCGATGGCGATGCTGGTGCTGCAGCTGGGCACGCTGGTGCTTGGCGGCCTGCGCGCGGCACGACTGATCGGCCTGGCGCGGTTGTCCGCGGCTACGGCGCGCTGAATCGAGCACAAGCCCGGATCCCCCAGTACAATCGACTTTTCGGCATCGGACGCTGAGCTGGGGGATTCATGGGCTGGATCGATTTTCTGCGTTGGCCGGTACCGACGAAGGTGCCGGGGGAAGCCACCGCACCTGTCGTCGCAACCGATCTTCCAACCAATGGTTACGCTGGCGAGGAACGCCGCCGCCATCCACGACGCAATCCCTGCCATGGCACGCGGCTGCTGATCGTCGACGATTCCGGCACCGTGCTCTCGGTGCTCGGACGAATGCTGAAGCAGGCTGGCGTGCAGGTCACGACCGCCGCTTCCGGCGAAGACGCGATGACCAGCATCCATGCACAACGCCCCGACGCGATCCTGCTCGACATCGTGATGCCGGGCATGGATGGCTTCAGCGTATTGCGCACCCTGCGCCGCGATCCCGGCACGCGCGACATCCCGGTGATCATGATGTCGGGCAACGAGCAGGCGACCGAGCAGTACTACGCGCAGCGCATCGGCGCCGACGCCTTCCTGCGCAAGCCGTTCGGGCGTGGTGACGTGTTCTCGCACCTCGAACGCCTGCTCGATTGGCAGGGTCGTCCCGCGCGCCCGCACGGCAACCAGGCAGCGCAGGTCGTTTAATCGTTGTCGTCGTCCAGCGCGACGAAGCCGCCAGTCTGGCGCTGCCACAACCGCGCATACAGCCCGCCCTGCGCGATCAGTTCGGCGTGGGTGCCGGATTCGACGATGCGCCCCTTGTCCATCACCACCAATCGATCCATCCGCGCGATCGTCGACAGCCGGTGCGCGATCGCGATGACCGTCTTGCCCTGCATCAAATCATCGAGGCTGTCCTGGATCGCCGCCTCGACATCGGAATCGAGCGCGGATGTCGCTTCGTCCAGCACCAGGATCGGCGCGTCCTTCAGCAGCACGCGCGCGATCGCGATGCGTTGGCGCTGGCCGCCCGAAAGCTTGACGCCGCGCTCGCCGACGTGGGCGTCGTAACCGATGCGGCCGTCGCTGTCGACCAGTTCCGGGATGAACTGGTCGGCGCGCGCACCATGCACGGCCGCCGCCAGTTGCTCCGGCGTCGCCGCCGGACGCCCGTACAGCAGGTTGTCGCGGATCGAGCGATGCAGCAGCGAAGTGTCCTGCGTCACCATGCCGATCTGCCCGCGCAAGCTGGCCTGGGTGACGTGGGCGATATCCTGGCCGTCGATCAGGATGTGGCCGGATTCGAGGTCGTAGAGGCGCAGCAGCAGGTTCACCAGCGTGGTCTTGCCGGCGCCGGACGGACCAACCAGGCCGACCTTCTCTCCCGGCGCGATGTGCAGGTTCAATCCCGCCATCACGCCGCCGGCCTTGCCGTAGTGGAAATGCACGTTGTCGAAGTGCACTTCGCCGCGCGTCACCACCAGCGGCTTGGCTTCCGGCGCATCGACCACCGTCAGCGGCTGCGCGACGGTGAGCATGCCATCCTGCACGGTGCCGATGGCTTCGAAGATGCCGTTGACCACCCACATGATCCAGCCCGACATGTTGCTGATGCGGATCGCCAGGCCCGTCGACAGCGCGATCGCGCCCGCACTGACCCTGCCCTGCGACCACAGCCACAGCCCGAGCGCGCCGGTGCCGGCGATCATCAGGCCGTTGAGGGTGGTGATCGCCACGTCCATCGCGGTGGTCAGGCGCGTCATCGCGCGCACCTTGTCGACGTTCTCCTGCACCGACTCGCGGACGTATTCGTCTTCCAGCCCCGCGTGCGGGAACAGCTTGAGCGTCGCGGCATTGGTGTAACCGTCGACCACGCGGCCCATGAACTTCGACTTCGCGGTGGATGCCGCCAGCGAACGCACCTTGGTCTTGGGCACGAAGTACCACAGCAATGCGATGTAGCCGAACAGCCACAACACCAGCGGCACGGTGAGCCGGGGATCGGCCTTGGCGAACAGGTAGAGCGCGGTGAGCGTGTAGATGATGACGTACCACAGCGCGTCGACGATCTGCGCCGCCGATTCGCGCAGCGACGCACCGGTCTGCATGATGCGGTTGGCGATGCGGCCGGCGAAATCGTTGTGGAAGAACGCCATGCTCTGGCGATTGACGTAGCGATGCTGCTGCCAGCGGATGCGCGCGGTGAACGACGGCACCAGCGACTGGTTCACCAGCATGTCGTGGATGCCGAGCAGCAACGGCCTCGCGACGACGGTGACGAAGGCCATCCACAGCAACTCGCCGCCGTGGACGCGGAAGAAATCCGGCGCCGCCATCTTGCCGGCCATGTCGACCAGCTTGCCGACAAAGTCGAACAGCGAGACTTCGACCAGCGCGACGAAGAAGCCCACCACGCAGATCGCGGCCAGCACGCCGCGCACCTGGCGCAGGTAATGCCAATAGAAACGCCAGATCGACGACGGCGGCGTGCCGTCGTGGCCGGGAGCGAAGGGGTCGACGAGGGATTCGAACCAGCGGAAGATCATGTCAGGGCCTGTTAACGCCATCGGGGCACGTCATGCCGTGCCAAGGCGCGTGCGATGCAAGGAAGAACGAGCGAGTTTATGTCGATAAATGAGCGAGTGACGACGATGCAGCGTGCGTGCCTTGGCACGGCCCATCGGGTTGCCTTGTGCGGTCGCCATGCGGCCGTGCGCGGCTTGAACAGGCAGCCAGCCTGCTGCAGCGCCACGCGCGACCACCTGACAACCGCACAAGGCAACATGACGTGCCCCGATGGCGTTAGCAGGCCCTAATTGTGCCGGGAATGTGCGAACGAAGTGTTCAGGCCACGTCGCGGCCGTCCACCATCGCCGCCACCACGTCCTCGGCGGGCGCCGGGCGACCGATGACATAGCCCTGCACCTGGTCGCAACCGAGCTCGGTCAACACGTCGAGGGTCGCCTGATCCTCCACCCCTTCGGCCACGCAATGGATGTCGAGGCGATGCGACATGTCGATCATCGACGCCACCAACTGGCGCAGGCGCGTGTCGCGCGCGAGATCGGTGATGAACATGCGGTCGATCTTGAGCTCGGAGACCGGGAAGTCCTTCAGGTAGGAGAAGGTGGCGTAGCCACTGCCGAAATCGTCGATGCCGATGCCGATGCCCTTGTCCTTCAGCCCGATCATCGAATCGATCACCGCCTCGATGTTGTTGGCGAACGCGGTTTCGGTGATTTCCAGCATCAGTTGCTCGGGGCGGACGCTCCAGATCGACAACGCGCGCTCGACCAGGCTGCGGAATCCGGCATCGGCCGCGAACAGCGGCGACACGTTCACCGCGCACACCACATCGGGGGCGACCTTGCTCCACGTCGCGAGGTGGCGCATGGCTGCGTGCAGGCTCCATACCGTCAGTTCGCCGATCAAACCGCTCTGCTCCGCCATCGGCACGAAATCCGCCGGCGACACCGAACGGCCATCCGCCAGCGTCCAGCGCGCCAGCGCTTCGTAGGCGACGGTCCTGCCCGTGGCGATTTCCTGGATCGGCTGCAGGTGGAGTTGCAAGGCGTTCATCCGCAACGCTTCGGCCAGCACGCTGTGGCCGACCGGCGGACGCAATTCCTGGCCGCGCGCCATCTCGTAACCGTGCCGGGAATGGATCGCCCACGCGCAGGCGTGATCGGCCGCCATCAGCATTTCTTCCGGCGTGCGTTCCTGCGGCGACGACACCACGCCGCCAACCGTGACGCGCGCCAGCACCGAGTGGCGATCGAGCTGGATCGGATGATCGAATAGTCGCGCGATCTTGGCCGCGGCGAGTTCGGCATGCGGTTCGCCACGCACTGCCGGCAGCAGGATCGCGAAATCGCTTTCGCCGATGTGGAACAGCATGTCGCCGGGACGCAGTGCGTCGCGGATCAGCAGTTCTGTTTCGCGCTGCAATTGCTCGCCGATCGCATGGCCAAACGAGAGCTCGGTTTCGCGCAGGCGCCGCAGGCGCACCACCAGCAACGCGAACGGATCGTCTTGCCGCATGAGGGTGACCATCTCGGCGAGCACGCGGCGATAGCCGCTCACAGGAACAACTCCGTCGGATCCAGCCCGTAAGTGTTGCCGTGGACGCTGCGCACGATGCCGAGGCGCTCGCCATTCTCGTCCACTTCGTTGCCGAGCAGGTTGAACGGAACAAAGGGATCGCGCAGGGTCTTGTCCGGCATGGTCAGCAGCATCAGGCGCGGACGCAGCCGGTGCGCATTGTTCTGCGCGACGACGATCCCGATTTCGCCGCTGCTCAATTCCACCAGGGTGCCGACCGGATAGACGCCGAGGCAGCGCACGAATTCCTCCACCAGCTCGCTCTGGAACTGGCGGTCGCGTCCGCGGTACAGCTCGCGCAAGGCGGCATCGCGCGTCATCGCCGCACGATAGGGACGATCGCTGGACATGGCGTCGAAGGCATCGACGATCGAGGCGATGCGTCCACTGAGTGGGATTCCGGTTCCGGCGAGCCGTCGCGGATACCCGCTGCCGTCGAAGAATTCGTGGTGGCAGGCGAGCATGTCGCGCGCCTCGGAGTCGTTGAAACCGGCGGCGTCGAAGCGGCGGCAACCTTCTTCGACGTGGTTGCGCATTTCCATCGCCTGCGAAGCGTGCAGCATGCCGGGGCGATCGACCACGTTGGCCGGCACGCTGGCCATGCCGATATCCATCAGCAGCCCGCCGCGCGCCAGCGACAGCAATCCGCTTTCCGGATAGGACAGCGCGCGCCCGAAGGCGATCGCCAGCGCGCAGCAATTGGTGGCGTGGCGATAGGCGTAGTCGGAATGGCGCTTCAACGCCATCAGCCAGAAATAGGCATCCTGGTTGCGCGTGACCGCGGCGACCACCGGGGTGACGGCGGCATCCACGCTCTGCTGGTCGAGGGTGTCGCGACTGCGCAACGCATCCAGCAAGACCGAGGCCTGCTCGGTGAACGTGGTGAACGCCTTGTCGGCGATGCGCACCTCGCGTTCGAAACGCTGCTGGAACGCCTGCTCGTCCTGCTCGCGCTCGGCGCGGGTGACGATGCGATCCGCGCGTGGCGTCAGCGTCAGCAGGCGACGACGCTGCGCCGGTTCGCACAGCTCGACGTCGATGAAGACCACGCTGCTCCAGCGTTCGATTTCGCGCACGTCGTCGTCGTTGCGCACCAGGAAGCCCTGCAACGGGAACGGCGTGCCGTCCCACGGCCGGTCGAGCCGGCACACGTACATGCCCGGCTGCAACTGGTCGACGTCGATCCGGCGTTCCTCGATCCTCATGCCTCGGCTTGCGTCCGGTTATTTGGCGGGGGTCAGGCGCAGGTCCTGGAAATCGAAACTGAAATCGGTGAGCGGCGATACCGGCTCCATCCGCACCTCGCGCACCTTGCCGTCGGCATCCAGCGCATAGCTGACGAAGGCATCGGCGTTCAACGCGCGCTCGCGCCAGTGGACGATGAAGGTGTCGTGCTGCCACGGCTCCATGTCACCGACCAGTTCCGCGGTCTTCGCGAACCGCATCTCCAGTCCCTTCGCGCCCTGCTTCACCACCACGTCGCCGTACCACGGATCGCGGAAGATGCCGGCGTAGCCGGACAGCGGCAACGAAGGCTTGGACTTGGCATCGCGTGCTGCCTGGTGCTTCTTCCAGCTGTCGTCGGAATCGCCCGATGCCTTGGCCACCGCCTTGGCGTACGCGCCCAGCCAGTCGTAATCGACGCGGCCGAGCAGGATGTCCAGTGCCTTGTAGGTCACGGCCTGGAAGGCGGCGCCCACTTCCTGATTGGTCAGCACCACGACGCCGAGCTTGCGATCCGGCACCAGCGTCACACGCGAGACCATGCCCGGCCAACCGCCGGTATGCCAGACCAGGCGATTGCCGGCGTAATCGCTGAGGAACCAGCCTTCGCCGTAGCCGCTGAAGTTCGGCACCATCGGCTGCAGTTCCGGCACCGACGGCTTGCCGACCGGAATCGGCGTCAGCACCGACCACATCTGGCGCTGGCTCTTCTCGTTGAAGAGTCGCTTGTCGCTGCCGGGAATCTGGCCGCCGGCGAGCTGGGCGTTCATCCACTGCGTCAGGTCATGCACGCTGGAATACAGGCCGCCGGCGCCCGAGGCGTTGCGCCAGGTCGTGGTGCCCACGGTCTTCAGTTCCTTGAAATTGAACTTGGCGTGTCCGGTGGCGACGTTGTCGCCGGACTTGAGGTCGTCGCTGTTGTAGCGCGTTTCCGTCATGCCCAGCGGGTTGAAGAAACGCGTCTGCAGGAACTGCTTGTACGACATGCCGCTGGCGTCCTCGATCACCAGCTGGGCGACCGCGAACAGGATGTTGTCGTAGGCGTACTGGGCGCGGAACTGGCCGGTGATCGGCACGTTGCGCAGGCGCTCGGCGACTTCGCGCGTGGTGTAGCTGGACGTCGGCCAGTACAGGAGGTCGCCGGCACCGAGGCTCAAGCCGCTGCGATGCGCGAGCAGGTCGCGGATGCGCATGTCGTTGGTGATGTAGGGATCGGACATGCGGAACCACGGCAGGTGATCGATCACCTTGTCGTTCATGTCGAGCTTGCCGTCCTCGGCCAGCATCTGCAGCGAGGCCGCGGTGAACGCCTTGGTGTTCGAGGCGATGGCGAACATGGTGTGGGCATCGACCGGCTTGCCGTCGTCGATGTTGCGCAGGCCGTAACCCTTCTCCATCACCACCCTGCCGTCCTGCACGATCGCCACCGCGATGCCCGGCACGTCGAACTGCTTGCGCACGGCGTCGACATAGGCGTCGAAGGCTGCAAGACGCGACGGATCGATCGCCGTCGACGTGCTTGCGGGGGTGTTCGCGGACTGGGGCGCGGCGTTGGCGATGGCGCACACCGCGACCAGCGTCACGGCCAGAAAGCGGCGGAAAATCAGATGCATAGTGGGAACCCTGTTCCAGTCCGTTGGCACAAGCGTAGCCGATCCCACAGTTCGCGCAATCGGCACTTGCACAAGCGCGCGGATGCGCATCCAATCCGGCCCATGGACAGGACCAAAGAAGCCATAAGGATTGGCATCGGCGGCTGGGTATACGAGCCGTGGCGCGGCCGCTTCTATCCCAAGGGATGGCAGCAACGGCGGGAGCTGGAGTATGCCAGCCGCCATGTCACCAGCATCGAAATCAACAGCACCTACTACGCGGCGCAGAAGCCCGAGACCTATGCGCGCTGGCGCGATGCGGTGCCCGACGATTTCGTCTTCAGCGCCAAGGCGCCGAAGCGGATCACGCAATCGCGACGGCTGGCGTCCACCGGCGGCCAGGTCGATGCCTTCCTCGGCGACCTCGCGCACCTGCGCAACCGCCTGGGACCTGTGGTCTGGCAGCTCGATCGCAACGCCCAGGTCGACCGCGATGATTTCACCACCTTCCTCGACCTGATCCCGGACACGCTGGATGGCCGCCGCCTGCGTCATGTCCTCGACGTGCGCGATGCCGCCTTCGTCAATGCCGACTATGTCGCCATCGCCCGCGCGCGCGGCATGGCCATCGTCCACACCGATTCGCCCGACCTGCCGCAGATCGCCGACATCAGCGGCGATTTCGTCTACGCGCGGCTGATGCGCAGCCGCACCTGGATCGAAACCGGCTACCCCGACGAGGAGCTCGCCGCATGGGCGGCGCTGGCGCAACGCTGGGCCAGCGGCGAGGATCCCGCCGAGTTGCCGCACGTATCCCCGATCGCTGCACCGGTGCAGCCGCGCGAGGTCTTCCTCTACTTCATCAGCGCGGCCAAGGAACGCAATCCGGCCAGCGCGATGGCCCTTCTGTCCCGATTGGGGATCGATACGCCGGGGATGTGAGAAACCGCCCTTCGCCGCGAATCACTACGATAACGGGCGCCCACCACGGCCCCGCAACCGTGGCAGAGGAATGGACGAAGCGATGCAACCGACGGCGATCGACCTGGAAACGCGCGAGGCGTTCGGCGCCCTGCTGGAGCGCCATCGCGGCATCCTGTTCAAGGTCGCCAATTCCTGGTCGCGCCTGCCCGAGGACCGCGCCGACCTGGTCCAGGAAATCGCCATGCAGCTGTGGCGCGCGTGGCCGCAATACGATCCGGCGCGCAGCTTCTCGACCTGGATGTACCGGATCGCGTTGAATGTCGCGATCAGCTTCGGTCGCGGCGACGGTCGCCGCCGACGCCATCTCGTGCCGCTCGACGACACGCACGACATCGCCGACCACAACGCGGCCGACCACGAAACCGAACAGCAGGTCGAACTGCTGCAGCGCTTCATCCGTGCGCAGAAGCCGCTCGATCGCGCCCTGCTGATCCTCTACCTCGACGAACGACCGCAGCGCGAGATCGCCGACATCCTCGGCGTCAGCGAAGCCAACGTCTCCACCAAGATCGGACGCCTGAAACAGCGCATCCGCAACGAACTCTGACGACATTCGACAACGGGATACCCATCATCATGGAACTCGACGACTTCAAGACCGCCTGGCAATCGCTGAACCAGCGCCTCGACCACCAGGACGCAGTCAACCTGCAATTGTTGACCGAGCGCAAACGCGATCGACTGCATGCCAGCCTGCGACCACTGTTCTGGGGGCAGTTGCTGCAGATCCTGCTGGGCGTAGCGCTGGCGCTGCTCGGCATCGCCTGCTGGAAAAACAATCTCCACACCGCGGGCTATCTGCTGGCCGGCATCGTGCTCCACGCCTTCGGCATCGCCAACGTCGTCCACGGCGGCATCACCATGGGATTGATCGGCAGCATCGACCACGCCGCCCCGGTGCTGGCCATCCAGAAGCGTTTGACGCTGCTGCGCAAGTTCCAGCTGCTTGGCGCCGTCCTGCTCGGGCTGCCGTGGTGGATCATGTGGATCGTGGTGGTGATCGCCTTCGCCGGACTTGCCGAACATCCGCTGCAAGCCGGCACGCCACTGTGGGTGTGGATCAATTTCGCGGTCGGCGCATTCGGCCTGCTGGCGACCTGGGGGGTGTACCGCTGGTCGCATGCCGATCCCCGGCGCATCAAGTTGGCGAAGTGGATGGACGATGTCGCCTCGACGGCGAGCATCCGCAAGGCGCAGGCGCAGCTGGACGAACTCAGGAAGTTCGAACGGGAATGAAGTGTTCGCCGACCTACCGACGCCGCAGCACCGCGAACGGCAGGCTGCGGCGGAGGCGATAGCCGAGGCGTCGATACAATTCCACGGCGCGCACGTTGTCCGGACTCACGTGCAGGAAGGGAACATCGCCACGGGCGTGCGTCCGGTTGGTGAGGAAGGTGGTGAGTCGGCGTGCATGGCCGCGACCGACGGCATCGGGATGGGTGCAGATCGCACTCATCTCGCGCCAGCCCGGCATGCCCAGCCGCTCGCCGGCCATCGCTTCCAGCCACTGCCGTGGACGCAACCCGAAATAACTGCCGAGCACCATGGTGCGTGGCCGGAAATAGTGGGGATAGACCAGTGCGGTGAGCGCGAGCACGTCCTGCGGCTGGTCGGCGTCGAGCGCGACGATCTCCGGTCCGTCGATCACAGGCAGTGGCGACTCGCAGACCATCTGCAACAAGTCCGGGAAGCGTTCGATTTCCCAGCCGGCCGGCGCGGTGTCCGGGAACACGCCGAGGAGCAACCGCGCTTCGCCCGGCGCCATCAACGCCGACAATGCCACGGGTTCGAATGCATCCGCGCGCGACGCCCCGATGAAGGGCGCGATATCCGCCGGATAACACGCCACTTCGCCCGATCGCAGCGCGTGCGCTGCATGCAGGCTGTCGAGCGACGACCAGAATGGATTGTCGAGAGGATGCGCGGCCATGCGCCCAGTTTAGCCGCGCCCTAGACCTTCGCCGTCTTCCAGCCACCGCGGCTGAACAGCCACAGCGTGAACAGGCCGACCGATGTTTCCGAGACGAATGCCGCCCAGAACACGCCGGTTTCCTTCCAGCCGAAGTGCAGCGCCAGCAACCACGCCAGCGGGATCTGGATCAGCCAGAAGAACACCAGGTTGATGCGCGTCGGGGTGACGGTATCGCCGGCGCCGTTGAAGGCCTGCACGCTGACCATCCACCAGCCGTAGACGTAGAGCGAATACGAGAGGATGCGCAGCCATTCCGCGCCGACCTTGATGACCGCGGGATCGTGGGTGAAGAAGCCAACGAGTTGCTGCGGGAACAGGAAGAAACAGGCGGCAATCACCAGCAGATAGCCCATGTTGTACCAGCCGATGTGCCACACCGCCGCTTCCGCGCGTCCCGGTTCGTTGGCGCCGAGGTTCTGCCCGACCAGCGTCGCCGCCGCGTTCGACATGCCCCAGGCCGGCGTCATCGTGAACATCATCAACCGGATCGCGATGGTCGCGCCTGCCACCGCCGCGCTGCCGATGTCGGCGAGGATGCGCATCAGGAAGATCCACGCGCTCATCGCCACGATCATCTGGCCGATCCCTCCCAGCGAGGTGCGCACGATGTTCCACAACACCTCGCCATGCACTCTGATCTGCGAGACCAGCACGCGGATGTGCTTGCCCCCACGCAGCAGCATCCACAACTGGAACAGCACGCCGCAGCCGCGCCCGATGTTGGTGGCCATCGCCGCGCCTTCGATGCCCAGCGCCGGTACCGGTCCGTAGCCGAGGATCAGCAACGGGCACAGCAGGATGTTGAGTCCGTTCGCCAGCCACAGCACGCGCATCGAGATCGCGGCATCGCCGGCGCCGCGGAACACGGCATTGATGACGAACAGCAGCAGGATGACGAGATTGCCCCCGAGCATCCATTGCGTGTAGCGATAGCCATGGGCGAGCGCCCAGGCGTCGGCGCCCATCAACCGCAGCAGGTCTTTCGCATAGACGATGCCGACGACCGCCACCGGCAACGCGACCAGCAGCGCGACGAAGATCGCCTGCACCGCCGAGATTGCCGCTTCTTCCTTCTTGCCCTCGCCGATCCGGCGCGCGATCACCGCCGTCACCGCCATCGCCAGACCCATCGCCACGGCGTAGAGCAGGAACAGATAGCTCTCGGTCAGGCCGACCGTGGCCACCGCCGACGGCCCCAGCGTCGCGACGAAATAGATATCGACGACGGCGAAGGTTGATTCCAGCACCAGTTCGAGCACCATCGGCACCGCCAGCAGCAGCACCGCGCGGCGCAACGGGATCTTGGTGTAATCGGCTTCGGTACCGCGGATGGCGTCGCGCAGTTCGCGCCAGAGCGAATGCGGTGCAGCGGTTCCAGATGGCAGGGCCTGCGTGTCTTGCGAATCCACCGCGAACTCCGTGGCCTGCCGATTATGTTATCAACGATAACATACGCCCATTCGCGCTCGCAACCCGGCCACCGCCCTGCGATCATTGAAGGATGACAACCCCCGTCTCCTTCGCCGACCTCGCGCTCATCCCGTCCCTGCGGCCGGGCCTCGATGCGCTCGACTACACCGCACTGACGCCGATCCAGGCACAAGCCCTTCCCGCCATCCTCGACGGCCGTGACCTCATCGCGCAGGCACCGACAGGCAGTGGCAAGACCGCGGCCTTCGGGTTGGGCCTGTTGCAGGGCATCGATGCCGGCGTCGTGCAAACCCAGGCGCTGGTGCTGTGTCCGACCCGCGAACTCGCCGACCAGGTCGGCAAGGCCCTGCGCAAGCTCGCCACCGGCATCGCCAACCTGAAACTGTCGGTGCTGTGCGGCGGCATCCCGCTTGGCCCGCAATTGGCGTCGCTGGCGCATGCGCCGCACGTGGTGGTGGGTACGCCCGGGCGCGTGCTGGAACTGGTGCAGAAGGACGCACTGGACCTGCGCAACGTGCGCACGCTGGTGCTCGACGAAGCCGACCGCATGCTCGACATGGGCTTCGACGAACCGATCCGCGCGTTGGTGAAGCGCACGCCGAAGGAACGCCAGACGCTGCTGTTCTCGGCGACCTTCCCGGACACGATCCGCACGCTGGCCAAGGCGATGCTGCGCGATCCGCTGGAAGTGAGCGTCGAAGGCGGCGCGCAACCGGCTTCCATCGAGACGCACTTCTTCGAGGCCGAACCCGCGCGGCGCGCACCGCAACTGGCGGCATTGCTGCTGCAATTCCGCCCGGAATCCACCGTGGTGTTCTGCAACATGCGTCGCGACACCGAGGAAGTGGTCGGTTCGCTGGCGCATTACGGTTTCAGCGCCCTCGCCCTCCACGGCGACATGGAACAACGCGATCGCGACGAGGTGCTGCTGCGCTTCGCCAACCGCAGCTGCAACGTGCTGGTCGCCAGCGACGTCGCCGCGCGCGGACTCGACATCGACGACATCGGCGCGGTGGTGAATTACGAACTGCCCACCGATGTCGACACCTACCTGCATCGCATCGGCCGCACCGGTCGCGCCGGCAAGGCCGGATTGGCCTTGAGCCTCGTATCGACACAGGAACGTGGGCGCGCCGCGCTGGTCGAGGAACGCCAGGGCACGGCGATCCGCTACGAGAAGGTCGAACCGCTCGCGGGCAAGCCGCGCGAAGTGCCACAGGCAACGATGGCGACGCTGCGCATCGACGCCGGTCGCACCGACAAGCTGCGTCCGGGCGACATCGTCGGCGCGTTGACTGGCGATGCCGGCGTGTCAAAGGATGCGATCGGCAAGATCGACGTCTTCCCGACCCGTAGCTATGTCGCCATCGCGCGCAACAAGGCGAAGCACGCGCTGGAACAGTTGCGCGCCGGCAAGATCAAGGGCCGCAAGTTCAGGGTGAATCCCCTGTAGGGACTGCAAGGCAGTACGATGCGTCCTACTGCCATGAGCCCGGGTTTCGCATGATGTCGAACGACACGCCACTCATCGTTTCGGTGCGCAACCTCAGCAAGACCTACGCTTCCGGCTACCAGGCGCTCAAGGATGTGAGCCTGGATATCCGCCGCGGCGAGATCTTCGCCCTGCTCGGCCCGAACGGCGCCGGCAAGACCACGTTGATCAACATCATCTGCGGCATCGTCAATGCGAGCTCCGGAACCGTGCTCGCCGACGGTCACGACATCGTGCGCGAATCGCGCGCGGCACGCATGAAGATCGGGCTGGTGCCGCAGGAACTGTCCACCGATGCCTTCGAGAGCGTGTGGGCAACGGTGCGCTTCAGCCGTGGCCTGTTCGGCCGTCCGCCGGATCCGGCGCATCTGGAAAAGGTGTTGCGCGCGTTGTCGCTATGGGAAAAGCGCGACAGCAAGATCATGGCCCTGTCCGGCGGCATGAAGCGGCGCGTGCTGATCGCCAAGGCGCTGTCGCACGAACCGCGCATCCTGTTCCTCGACGAGCCCACCGCCGGCGTCGACGTCGAATTGCGCCGCGACATGTGGCAGATGGTGCGCGAACTGCGCGAAAGCGGCGTCACGATCATCCTGACCACGCACTACATCGAAGAGGCCGAGGAAATGGCCGATCGCATCGGCGTGATCCGCAAGGGCGAGCTGGTGGTCGTCGAGGACAAGCATGTATTGATGCGCAAGCTCGGAAAGAAGCAGCTGACCCTGCAATTGCAGGCGCCGCTGCAAGGCATTCCGGAAGAGCTGGCCGGCGAGCCGCTGGAGCTGGCAGACGACGGCAATGCGCTGGTCTACACCTTCGACGCCCAGGCCGAACACAGCGGCATCGCGACCCTGTTGCGCCGACTGGGCGACCTTGGCATCGGCTTCAAGGACCTGCATTCCAGCGAAAGCTCGCTCGAGGACATCTTCGTCAGCCTCGTGCACGACGATCCCCGCGACGAGGAGGTGCGCGCATGAACATCCACGGCATCAAGGCCATCTACCGCTTCGAGATGGCGCGCACCTTCCGCACCATCACCCAGAGCATCGCCTCGCCAGTGCTGTCCACCTCGCTGTACTTCGTGGTGTTCGGCGCGGCCATCGGCTCGCGCATGGGCGCGGTCGACGGCGTCAGCTATGGCGCCTTCATCATCCCGGGCCTGCTGATGCTGTCCCTGCTCAACGAGAGCATTTCCAATGCCTCGTTCGGCATCTACATGCCGAAATGGGCAGGCACCATCTACGAGCTGCTGTCCGCGCCGATCTCGCCGCTGGAAATCGTGATCGGTTACGTCGGCGCCGCGGCCACCAAGTCGATCATGCTCGGCGTGCTGATCCTCGTCACCGCGCGGCTGTTCGTGCCGTACCACATCGCGCATCCGCTATGGATGTTGTGTTTCCTGCTGCTGACCGCGGTGAGCTTCAGCCTGTTCGGTTTCATCATCGGTCTGTGGGCGGACGACTTCCAGAAGCTGCAGGTGGTGCCGCTGATGATCGTGACCCCGCTGACCTTCCTCGGTGGCGCGTTCTATTCGATCAGCATGCTGCCGCCGCTTTGGCAGAAAATCGCGCTGTTCAATCCGGTGGTGTACCTGATCAGCGGATTCCGCTGGAGTTTCTACGGGCTGTCCGACGTGAACGTGGCGATCAGCGTGGCCGCGACGCTGGGCTTCCTGCTGCTATGCCTGCTGGCGGTGTGGTGGATTTTCCGGACCGGGTACAAATTGAAGGCGTGAGACTTTTCGGCTGGAAGCAGTCATTCGCATTTCCAGTCGTACTGCCTGATGCATGGAAAGACCCCGGCGTGGCGCCAGGGTCTTGGACGGAACATCCTCGATACAGTCGTTGATCGACTCTCGATCATCCCATCTCAACCGTCGCACGATTCCTCGGCGGGCACGGGCTTGGGCGCGGTCGATGGCGTCTTTCTCAGCATCCGCGACTTCACACGGTGCTTGGGAGCAACACCGACCGACTTGCCCTTCCCGCTCCAGGGACGACGATGGTGCCCGCGCGCCACGGCCTTTTTCGCGGATTTCGCATCCGCTGAAGCCTTGGGTATCTTGCACCTGCCGAAATGCGTGTCCTTGGTTGCCGGATCCTGCAGCACGGGTGTCGTCGCAACCGGAGTCGCCGCAGCGACAACTCCCGCGCCGCGCGTATCGTCCGACGTCGTACCCGACGTGGCGGCCGGAACGACCGGGGCGGGACGCACTGCAGCCGACGACGAGGACGGATCGAAGTCCCAGCGGAAGCCGACGTTCGCGGAGTTGCTGGTGTTGTGCGAGGCACGATCCGTGGTGACGTAGAAATAGGCATTGGCCTGCGGCGTGATGTCGTAACTCAGCCCCGCTCCGCCCTGCCAGCGATTGCGTGCCGCGGGCGCGCTGCCGGTCACGAATCCCACCTCGGGCGCTCCGGAAAATGCCATCGCGGTCGTGGTGTTGCTGCGCGCATTGCCACGCAGGTAACGCGTCATCACCATCGGATGCAGTCTCGGTCCGCTCGAGGCATTGCCGCCGAAGTCACCACTCAATCGCACGCCGACGCCATATTGCGTATTGCTGGCATGGCTGCTTCCCACGTTGAGGTTGGCATCGGCCGAACCCATCTCCTGGAACCCGTCGTATTTCACCTTCGTGTAGTAGGCGCCTGCGAACGGTTCGATGTGCAGCTGGCCCGCATTGAAGCGATAGCCGCTTTCCACGCCCGCGTTGACCGCGGTTCCGCTGTAGCGCGCGCCGGTACGCTGCATCAATTGCGAACCGACATGCACCAGGCGATCGCTATTGGCGCGTTGCCAGCCGTAAGACGCGGTTCCATCCACCCACCACCCACTACCCGCAGGCGCGAACGTGGCATACGCACCGACGGAGTATTGCTTGGTGTCCACGGTGTCGGTGCGTACCCCCGCCTTGGTGCGTGAAGTGGCGGCGCTGGCGCTCAGGCCCAACCGCAGGCTTGGCGTCACCGCGGTATCTGCACCCATGATCACGCCACGGTTGCGATAGTCGGTCGCGACCACGCCCTGCACGGCATCCTGGCGCGCGTCGACCGCGTACGGTTCGACCCACAACGCCTTCCCGGTGCTGCCTTCGACACGCGCGAGTTGCATCCGGTTGAACATCGTGTCCATCACGCGGGCCTGGCCCTTCAACTCGTTCTGCGTGGCCGATGCATAGGTTTCACCAGTGAGCGAATCGAAGGCGGGAATCACCTGACCGTATGCAAGTCCGCGTGTCGCATCGAGCAAGGTGGTCATGCGCGCGGGTGTTTGCGTCGAGATCGTCTGCAAGGCGGACGCCATCGACTGCTGATTTCCACCCAGGCCCGGGAACTGGTCGAATGCGAGGTTGGTGCCTCCCGGCCCGGTGGAGCCCTGTGCGAGCGTCAGCAAGACGTTGTTGCCGCTGGTCGCCACGCTGGCATTGAGGAAGGGCAACACGTTCTGGATCACGCTCGCGTACGCACCGCTCAAGCCTCCGCTGGCATTGAGGATGGTGAATGTCGTGCTTGGTCCATATGCGCCGGCCGTCGGCAGGGCAATCAATTGGCCGCCCAGGACCGCCGTGCCGTTGACCTGGATTTGGTCACTGGTGCCCCCCGCAGTCGTATGGATCTGCGTGGTCGATCCCGCGCCAAGCGTCAGGCCGCCGAGCGTCAATATGGCCCCTGGCGTGCCACTGCCCGCCGCAGCGCCGGTCGCACCACTGACACCACCGGGAGCGAGCGTCCCGTTCACGGTGACCGGCCCGTTGATGCTGCCGGAACCAACCAGCGCACCGCCCGCGTTGATGGTGGCGGGACCGCCAAGCGCGCCATTCACAACAAGATTGCCGCCGATGTTGCTGCCACCGCTGAAGTTCGCGGTATTGCCGCTACCGATGATCAATGTTCCCGAACCGACGCCGAGATTGGTGAGGTTGTTGAAGGATGCCGTCGGCAAGGTGGCCTCGCCCGTCCCCGTGATATTGAGCGTGGTATTGCCACCCGATCCATTGACGCTGCCGGTCACGCCAGCCAGGTTTGCGTAGCTCACGCCGACGCTGCTCCCGCTGCCGATATTGAGCGTACCGGCCAGCGGACCGTTGATCGTCGCGGCGCTGCCGCTGCCATTGAGGTTGGCGGTAGCGCCCGTCCCGACCGTGATGTTACCGGCATAGGGCGATGCGGCATTCAGCACGCCGCCGTTGACCGCCAAGCCGCCACTGAAGCCCGTCAACGGTCCATTCAAGGCAAGCGTGCCGCTGCCCTGCTTGTCGAGCAGGCCGGTACCGTCGAGGGCCCCGCCAAGCGTCAGGTTCTGCGTCCCCGTCACCTGCAGTCCGCCGGCGCCCACCGCGACCGTGTTGGCGAGCGTGACCGGCGCGCTGGCTTGCAAGGTTCCACCGCTGACATTGAGCGTGCCCGTGCCAAGCGCGCCATTGCTCCCGACAATCACGCCCGCACCGGAACCCAGCGTGGTGCCGCCGCCGTAAGTGTTGTTGCCACTCAGCGTCTGCACGCCGCCGTTGATGGCAAGCGCGCCCGTCGGTCCACTGATCGTGCCTGCGTAGTTGCCCGTTCCGTTCAAGCCCAGCATGTTGCCACCGAGCGCCACCGTGCTGCCCGCCACACCATTCAATGCACCGATGGCCTGGTTGCCCGCTGCGGTGATGTCGAGTGCACTGCTGCTTCCCGCCAGGTTCACCGCGCCGGTCGACACCAGGCTGCCGCCCGCACCGATCGCCAGCGTGCCTACATTGATGTTTGTGCCGCCGGTATAGCTGTTGGCGCCCGTGAGTGTCAGCGTCGAGTTGCCATCCTTGCTCAGACTGCCAAGACCGTCAATCGTGCCGCTCAGGGTCAGCGGGTTATTGCCCAGCACATCGAGACCCGCGCCACTCGCCAGGTTGACGGTGTTGGACAACGCAGTTGCGCCCGCAGTGCTGTCGAGCGTTGCCGCGCCATTGACATTCAGTGCCCCGGTGCCCAATGCGGCGTTATTGCCTGCGACCACGCCGGTGCCCGCCGCGAGCGTGGTACCACCGCCAAAGGTGTTCGTGCCACTCAGCGTCTGCACGCCGCCATTGATCGCCAACGCGCCCGTTGCGCCGGTGATGTTGCCGGCATAGTTGCCCGTGCCGTTCAAACCCAATGTGTTGCCACCGAGCGCCACCGTGCTGCTTGCCACACCGTTCAATCCACCGACGGCCTGGTTGCCGGCGGCGGTGATGTCGAACGCACTGCCGTTGCCTGCCAGGTTCACCGCACCGGTCGATGCCAGGCTGCCGCCCGCGCCAATCGCCAACGTGCCGGCATTGATGTTGGTGCCGCCGGTATATCCGTTCGCGCCAGTCAAAGTGAGCGTCGAATTGCCATCCTTGCTCAGGCCGCCGAGGCCGCCGATGGTGCCGCTCAATGTCAACGGATTGCTGCCCAGGACATCGAGACCTGCGCCACTGGCCAGGTTGACGTTGTTGGCCAACCCAGTTGCACCGGCAATGCTGTCGAGCGTTGCAGCGCCATTGACGTTGAGCGCCCCGGTGCCCAGTGCGGCGTTGTTGCCGGCGACCACGCCAGCACCCGCGACGAGCGTGGTTCCACCGCCATAGGTGTTGGTCCCGCTCAGCGTCTGCACGCCGCCGTTGATTGCGAGCGCACCGGTCGGCCCTGCAATCGTGCCCGCATAGCTGCCCGTGCCATTCAAGCCCAGCGCGTTGCCACCGAGCGCCACCGTGCTGCCTGCGACACCGTTCAATGGACCGATGGCCTGGTTGCCGCCAGCGGTGATATCGAACGCACTGCCGTTGCCCGCCAGGTTCACCGCACCGGTCGATGCCAGGCTGCCGCCCGCGCCGATCGCCAAGGTTCCCGTATTGATGGTGGTGCCGCCGGTGTATCCATTCGCGCCAGTCAGCGTCAGCGTGGATGCACCATCCTTGATCAGGCTTCCCGCGCCGCCGATCGTGCCGCCCAGTGTCAAGGCATTGCTGCCCAGCACATCGAGGCCCGCGCCGCTTGCCAGGTTGATGTTGTTGGCAAGCGCGGTTGCACCCGCGGTGCCGTCGAGCGTCGCGGCGCCATTGACGTTGAGCGCTCCCGTACCCAGTGCGGCGTTGTTGCCGACGATCACCCCAGCGCCCGCGGCGAGCGTGGTTCCACCACCATAGGTGTTGGTCCCGCTCAATGCCTGCACGCCGCCGTTGATGGCCAACGCACCCGTCGCGCCACCGTTGATCGTTCCTCCGAAGCTGGCGCTCCCGAGTCCGCCCAAGCTGAGCGTGGTGTTCCCCAGGTTCACGGTGCCGGTGGCGCCATTCAATGCACCGATGGTCTGGTTGCCAGCGCTGGCGAGATCGAAGATGCCCGTGCCACCCAGGGTGACGTTGCCGGTCGAAGCCAGGCTTCCGCCCGCGCCGATCGCCAACGTTCCGGCATTGATGTTGGTGCCTCCGGTGTAGCCGTTCGCACCCGTCAGCGTCAGCGTGGCCGCACCGTTCTTGCTCAGGCTGCCGGTGCCATTGATCGCGCCGCCAAGCGTCAAGGCATTCCCGCCCAGCACATTCAACCCGGCATTGCCGGACAGATCGACTGCATTGGCCAAGGTGACCGCTGCACTGGAATCCAGGGTTGCCGCGCCATTGACCGTCAGTGCGCCGGTGCCGAGCGCGCCATTGCTTCCAACGACAAGACCGGCATTGTTGCCGAGCGTGACTCCGCCGCCGAAGGTATTGGTGCCGCTCAACGCCTGCACGCCGCCATTGATGGCGAGCGAGCCGGCCGGCCCCGTGATCGTGCCTGCATAGCTGAAGTTGCCGGGACCACCCAACGTCAGCGTGTTGCCACCCAACGCGACCGTGCTGTTGATCGCCGCGCCGTTGAGCCCGCCAATGGTCTGGTTGCCACCCGCGGTGATGTCGAATGTGGTGCCGGATGCGAGTGCGACCGCGCCGGTGGGCGACAGGCTGCCACCCGCACCGATCGCCAGCGTGCCGCCATTGATGAAGGTGCCACCGGTGAAGCCGTTGGTGCCGGTCAGCGTCTCGACGCCTGCACCGACCTTGGTCATGCTGCCCGAGCCCGCGATCGAGCCGCTGAACGTTCCGTTGGTGGCATCACCGAGAACGAGATTGTTGGCGCCCATGTTGACCGTGCCGCCACCCACCAGCGTGCCGAAGGTCTGGGTGCCGTTGCCGGCCGACAGATCGAAGGTGGCGCCGGTTGCAAGATTCACCGTGCCGCCCGCGTTGAGGCTCGCGCCCGCGCCGAGCGCCAGCGTGCCGGTGTTGATGAAGGTGCCGCCACTGTGGGTATTGGCGCCATTGAGCGTCAGCGTGGCCAAGCCATTCTTGGTGAGACTGCCGCCGCCGGACAGCGAGCCGTTCAAGGTCAATGCGTTGTTGCCCATGAATGTCAGGCCGCTGTTGAGCACGACATTGTTGGCGAGCGCGAGCGCACCGGTGCTGTCGAGCGTCGATGCCCCATTGACCGTGAGATCCCCGGTGCCGAGCGCGCCGCTGTTGCCGACGACCAGGCCACCACCATTGAGGGCGACACCACCGCCGAACGTATTGGCGCCACTCAGTGTCTGCACGCCGCCATTGATGGCCAATCCGGCGGTCGCGCCGCCGTTGATGGTTCCACCGAAACTGGCATTGCCAAGCCCGCTCAGGCTCAGCGTATTGCCGGCACCCAGATTCACCGTGCCGGATGCACCGTTCAACGCACCGATGGTCTGGTTGCCTGCATTGGTGAGATCGAAGATGCCCGATCCGCCCAAGGTGACATTGCCGGTCGCGGACAGGCTGCCGCCCGCACCGATTGCCAACGTGCCGCCCAGGATGTTGGTACCGCCGGAATAGGTATTGATGCCGGTCAGCGTCAGATTCGAACCATTCATGGTGAGACTGCCGCCGCCGCTGATCGCACCTCCCAGCGTCAAGGCATCGCTGCCCTGCACCGTCACTCCGGAACCGCTGCCAAGGCTGATGTTGTTGCCGAGGTTGATCGCGCCGTTCGTCGCGGCCAGCGTGACCGCGCTGCCGGCGCCGATGTTGAGGTTCCCGCTACCGAGCGCAGCGTTGTTGCCGACAATCAGTCCGCCGGCATTGAGCGCAGTGTTGCCGCTGAAACCGACATTCGCGCCGCCCAATGTCAGCGTGCCGCTGCCGTTCTTGATCAGTCCGCCGCTGCCGGCGAGCGTGCCGCCGAAACTGGTGCTTGCATTGCCGCCCAGCGTCAGTGCGTTGGCGCCGAGATTCACGTTGCCAGCCGTGCCGGCCAGGGAATCGATCGTCAAATCGCCGCCGGCACTGATGTCGAAGCCGGTTCCGGCGCCGCCCAGCGTCACCGCGACATTGGGCGACAGGCTGCCGCCCGCGCCGATCGCCAGCGTGCCGCCGTTGATGTTCAATCCGCCGTCGAACGCATTGGCGCCGGTCAGCGTCTGCACACCGGCACCCAGCTTGGTCAGTCCGCCCGTGCCGAAAATCGAACCGCCAAAGGTCTGGTTGGTGACGTCACCGAAGCTCAGCGAGTTCGCGCCGAGATTGATGCTGCCACCCGCACCCGACAACGCACCGATCGTTTGATTGGTGAAGGCGCCCGACAGATCGAACGTCGTGCCGGTTGCCATGCTGACGCCAAGCAACGACGACAAGCTTCCGCTCCCCGCCAAGCTCACCGTGCCGGCATTGATCGCCAGATTGCCGTTGAGCATATTCGCGCCACCCAGGGTCAATGTTGCAGAACCGTTCTTGATGAGATTGCCGGTACCGGAGATTCCGCCGTTGAGCGTCAGCGCATTGCCGCCGAGCAGGTTCAAGGATCCGCCGCCACCAAGCACGATGTTGCCGCCCAGGGTGTAGGCGCCCGCGGTGTCCAGGGTGACGTTGCCACCCACGTTCAAGGCCGCATTGCCGAGCGCGTTCGCATTGCCCAGGAACAAGCCGCCACCGTTCAATCCCAGGCTGCCGGTGAAGCCTGCATTCGCGCCATTCAAGGTGAGCAGCGAGACGCCACTCTTGATCAGACTGCCGCTTCCGGACAACGCGCCGTTCAAGGTCAGCGCATTCGTACCCAGCAAGTTGAGCGAACCGCCTGCACCGAGATTCCAATCGTTGGCGAGACTGAAGGCGCCCGCGGTATCGAGTGTCGCCGAACCGCCGACACTTACTATCCCAGTGCCGAGCGCATTGAGGTTGCCCACCATCAAGCCGCCACCATTCAGCGCAAAGCCTCCACTGAAACCGGTGTTCACGCCATTGAGCGTCAGCAAGGCGCTTCCGCTCTTGACCAGGCCGCCACTGCCCGACAGCGTGCCGTTCAAGGTCAGCGCATTGCTGCCCAGCAGGTTCAGCGATGCGCCTGCACCCAGATTCAGGTTATTCGTGAGGCTATAGGCGCCCAACGTATCCAGCGTGGCCGCGCCACCGATGTTCAGGGCGGCAGAACCCAGTGCAGCCGCATTGCCGAGGACCAGCCCACCGCCATTCAAGCCGAAGTTGCCGGCGAATCCGCCGTTCGCACCATTCAAGGTCAGCGATGCGGTGCCACTCTTGATCAGGTCACCCGTACCCGACAACGTGCCGTTCCACGTCAGCGCATTGCCGCCCAGCAGGTTCAGCGATGCGCCCGCACCCAGGCTCAGATTGTTCGTGAGGTTGTAGCTTCCCAGCGTATCCAGCGTGACCGCACCACCGATGTTCAACGCACCCGAGCCCAGCGCACCAGCATTGCCCAGCACCAGGCCACCGCCATTCAATGCAACGCCACCACTGAAGGTGTTTGCACCACTCAACGTCTGCACGCCGGCGCCCAACTTGACCAGGCTGCCACCGAAGCCGCCAATGACGCCGCCGAAGCTCGCATTGCCGGAACCACCGAGCGTCAGTGCGTTGGCGCCTAGATTCACGTTGCCCGCGACGCCGGCCAGCGAACCGATCGCGAGACTGCCGCCTGCGCTGATGTCGAAACCTGTTCCGGCGCCACCGAGCGTCACCGCCACATTCGGCGACAGGCTGCCGCCCGCGCCGATCGCCAACGTGCCGCCGTTGATGTTCAATCCGCCGCCGAACGCGTTGGTACCGATCAGCGTCTGCACACCGGCACCCAGCTTGGTCAGTCCGCCCGACCCGAAAATCGAACCGCCGAAGGTCTGGTTGGTGGCGTCACCGAAGCTCAGCGAGTTCGCGCCAAGGTTGATGCTGCCGCCCGCGCCCGACAACGCGCCGATCGTCTGATTGGCGAAAGCACCCGACAGATCGAAGCTCGCGCCCGAAGCCAGGCTCAAGCCCAGCGATGGCGACAGCGTCCCGCCACCCACCAGGCTCACCGTGCCGGCATTGATCGCCAGATTGCCGTTGAGCGTGTTCGCCCCCCCAAGTGTGAGCGTCGACAAGCCGCCCTTGATCAGGTTTCCGGTGCCGGAAATGCCTCCATTGAGCGTGAGATCGTTGCTGCCGAGCAGATTGAGGGAGCCACCGACGCCGAGGTTCCAGTTGTTGTTGAGCGCGTACGCACCCAAGGTATCGAAAGTGACCGCGCCACCGATGTTCAGGCCCGCCGAGCCCAGCGCGCCGGCATTGCCGAGCAGCAGCCCGCCACCATTCAACCCGAGACTGCCGCTGAAGCCGGTGTTTGCACCGTTCAAGGTCAGCAGCGCGCTACCGCTCTTGATCAGACCACCGCTACCCGACAGCGTGCCGTTCAAAGTCAACGCGTTCGTGCCGAGCAGATTCAGCGAGCCACCGGCACCAAGGTTCCAGTCGTTGGCCAAGCTGAAGGCACCGGCTGTATCCAGCGTCGCTGCACCGCCGACGCTCAGCACACCGGTACCGAGTGCATTGAGATTGCCCACCATCAGGCCGCCACCGTTCAGCGCAAAACCACCGCTGAAACCGGTGTTCACGCCATTGAGCGTCAGCAGGCCACTCCCGCTCTTGATCAGGCCGCCATTACCGGACAGCGTGCCATTCAAGGTCAGCGCATTGCTGCCGAGCAGGTTCAACGAACCGCCCGCACCCAGGCTCAGATTGTTCGTGAAGCTATAGGCACCGAGCGTATCCAGCGTGGCCGTTCCACCGATGCTCAACGCACCCGAACCGAGTGCGCCGGCGTTGCCCAGCACCAGGCCACCGCCATTCAACGCGACACCGCCGCCGAACACGTTCGCGCTGCCCAGTGTCTGCACGCCGGTGCCGGTCTTGATCAGGCCACCGCTTGTGCCCGTGATATTGCCGCCGAAGCTGGCATTGCCGGAACCGCCCAGCGTCAGGAAATTGGCGCCGATATTCACGGTGCCGCCAATGCCCGCCAGCGAACCCACGCTCGGATTCAATGCGGCCGACAGATCGAATGTCGTGCCCGCGCCACCCAGCGTCACGCCGAGTGTCGGCGCCAGGCTGCCGCTCGCGCCCAATGCCAGCGTGCCGCCATTGATGTTCAAGCCTCCGGTGAAGGAGTTGGCGCCGCCCAACGTCAATGTCGCGAGGCCACTCTTGGTCAGGCTGCCCAGTCCGCCGATGTTGCCGTTCCACGTCAACGCATTGCCGCCCAGCAGGTTCAGCGAGAAGCCGGACCCCAGGTTGACGGCATTGCCCAACGAAAATGCGCCGGTCGTATCTAGCGTGGCGTTGCCACCGACATTGAGACTGCCTGTGCCAAGCGCAGCCGCGTTGCCGAGAAGCAATCCGCCTGCATTGAGGTTGATGCCACCACCGAAGGTATTCGCGCCGTTCAACCTGACGACGCCGCTGTTCGTGATGTCGAGTCCGCCCGTCAATCCTCCCGACAACGTGCCGCCGAGCGTGAACCCATTGCTTCCCCCCAAGGTCAGGCGACCGTTGAGGTTGAAATTGTTCGCCAACGAAAGACCGCCAATGCTCGCGGCGATGGCGCCGCCATTGGCATTGAAAATGCCGGCTCCGAAGGCGCCGGCACTATTGAAGTTCACCAAGCCGTCATTGAGTGTCGTGCTTCCACTGACCACATTGCCCTGCAGATTCCAGGTGCCGCTGTGCACCGTCAAATCCTGGAATCCGGTATAGACGGTCGAATTGATGGTGGTGACCGCACCGCCTGTGCCCGCGCCGGGACCGCTCTCCGAATTCTGCAAAACCAGGCCGCTGCTGAAGTTGCCGGCACTGACCGTCCCCGAAACGCTTGATCCGGAGACCGCGGTGAAGGTGTTGGCCCCGGCCGAATTGCCGAGGTTGACGCTGCCGGTAATGCTGCCAGCATTGAGGAAGGTGTTGCCGCCCGTGGTTGCGGCGCCGAGGCCGACCAAGCCCGTAATGGTGCCGGTACTGGCATTGGTGAAGTTGGTATTGGCGCCGCCCGATGTCGTCACCGCACTGTCCGTCGCACTCGCAGCCGGGATGCCGAAAACCGACCGATATGCGGTGATGGCGCCGGCATTGGTGATGTTGTTGGTACCGCCTGCTCCGTTCGTGATCGCGAGGGCTTGCCCGCCCGTGCCCGTGAGCGTCACGCCCGCGAGCGTTGCGCCGGCGTTGTTGTTCACGGTGATGGTGTTGGCGGACGCATTGCCGAGCAACGCACCTTGGGCAGCAAAACTGAAACTGCCGCCACCTGCAATGGGACTGATCACGCCGGAATTGTTGAGCGTGATCCCGTTGCCAGTCAGGTTCACCGACGGTCCGCCCAAGAAGGCATTCGAGGTGACTGTCGCGCCTGTTGCCACGTTCATCGTGACGTTGTTGGCGCCGTTCGCAACATTGGTAGTGCTCGACGCCGCCGGACAGTCGATCGTCGTGGCGCCCCCGGATGTCGTGGTATTGCATGCGGCATGGGCCACACCGCCTGCCAACGGCAGTGCGATCGCGGCTTTCAGCGCCAGCAGAATCGCTTTTGCCAATCGGCAATGCGGATTACGGCGTGAACGACGGAAACGACCAATGTAATTGCTGCGCATAGCATCCCCCTGCATGTCTGGCACACGAAGCACGAACGCCACCCCTTTCTTCAGGCAAAAGGACAGGCCAGCCGTGCCGCTCATGGAAACGACAGCTGAAACTTGATTGCGGTTTTTCCTGGACGAATCCGGCTAAGCCCCGTCCCTGTCAGGAGAGGCAGTCATGGAAAGTCAGGAAAAGGGATTACCCGCGCGACCTACTCGGGCGCTGGCTTGGGCAACCAGAGCATCTGCTCTTTGTTCTGCATATTTCCCCCGTCATGTCGATTGAACATGAGGCACAGGCATGACCTGCTGCATTAAAAAGCCGGTTCTGTTCGTGCCTTCGGAAACGACTGCTTCTGAATTCGTGTTATCGGATCGCCAATGGATCCTTCCGGCAGGCCTTCATCTTTCCAGATGATTGGATCAAGCGCTCTGGTACGACCTGCTTTTCCCGTCCTTGCGGTCAGGTATATGACTGGAATCGTTAAACGAATGTGATTTTCAGGGTATTAATGCGACCGCACTGACAGTTTTGACAGGTACGGATGCACAGTCGCGCATTCATACAAATAAATAAAATCATGACTCCCGGGCTTTGGATCCAAGGCTTCGAGCAAAAATTCCCCCTGGTCTCGATCCAGATAATTGGATGCGGCGCTTGCGTGATCAGTCGGCCAAACGACTGCGCTGCTCGCGGTAAAGCCACAAACCCGCAAGCACGATGACTGCAATCGTGAGCACGCTGCCTTCGGGTCCCGCCGTTCCCCCACTCAGCCAATCGGAAGCGGACGACACGGTGTCGAACAGGCGTCCCTGCGCCTTGATGCCGCTATCGGGGCAGCCGAACAGGAATGATTCGGCCCAGTCCCAGGCCGAGTGAAATCCAATCGCCCACCACAATGAGCCGGTGGCGCGTACGCTCCAGCAAAGCACCAAGGCGAACAGCACGGCATTGACCCCGGCGATGGCTGTCTCCTTGTCGTTGCCCAGATGAAGCACGCCGAACACGGACGAAGTGATCAAGGCGGCAGGAAAAAATCCCATTCCTTTCGTCAAGCGAAACAACGGGTAACCGCGGAACAAGGTTTCTTCCATCAAGCCGACGGCCAAGTAACCGACGGCCCAGACGACCGCGTACAACAACCCGCCAGCCAGCGTCTGCCCCGACGGTTCGATGCGAATGGCTCCAAGCAAAGCGAGGACGCCGATCAGCGCGGCACACAACGCAAAACCGACCATCGCGCCGCGCAATGCCTTGCGCGTCCAGCTGCCGTCGCGCAAACCAAAATCGGCCACTCCGCGATGCTGGATTTTCGCCACCACCGCCGTGGCGGCCAGGACGATGGCCAACGTGATTGCAGTCGACGCGATGCTCGAAGGACCTTCGACATCCCCATGCCCGTGGAGACTGATTTGCAGGGCGTGGAGAATGAACGAAGTGAGGAGAACACCACCGATCACGAGCAGCGCGTAGACCAATGTACCGAGCAGCGCCGCTGGAACTCCACGCCAGGTCGAGGCGAACAATCGCGCATCAAGCATCCCGTGCTCCCTCCAAGACTCACAATTCATGGGCCCAGAGCGATCGCTCTGGGCCACGAGCCGTCCTCACGCCATCGGCAACTTCAGCCCCTGCTCCTTCGCGCATTGCTGGGCGATCTCGTAGCCAGCATCGGCGTGGCGCATCACGCCGGTGCCGGGATCGTTCCACAGCACCCGGGCGATGCGCTTGTCGGCGGCTTCGCTGCCATCGCACACGATCACCACGCCAGAATGCTGCGAGTAGCCCATGCCGACGCCACCGCCGTGGTGCAGCGACACCCAGGTCGCGCCACCGGCGACGTTGAGCATGGCGTTGAGCAGCGGCCAATCGGAGACGGCATCGCTGCCATCCTTCATCGATTCGGTTTCGCGATTGGGCGACGCGACGCTGCCGGAATCGAGATGGTCGCGACCGATCACCACCGGCGCCTTCAGTTCGCCGTTGCGGACCATTTCGTTGAAGGCGAGGCCGAGCTTGTGGCGCAGGCCGAGCCCGACCCAGCAGATGCGCGCCGGCAGGCCCTGGAAGCTGATGCGATCGCGCGCCATGTCGAGCCAGCGGTGCAGGTGCGGATCGTCCGGGATCAACTCCTTCACCTTGGCGTCGGTCTTGTAGATGTCTTCCGGGTCGCCGCTCAGGGCGACCCAGCGGAACGGACCGACGCCGCGGCAGAACAGCGGACGCACGTAGGCCGGCACGAATCCGGGGAAATCGAAGGCGTTCTCCAGGCCTTCGTCGAAGGCCATCTGGCGGATGTTGTTGCCGTAGTCGACGGTCGGGATGCCCTGCGCGTGGAAGGCCAGCATCGCCTCGACATGCGTGCGCATCGATTTCTTCGCGGCGTCGCGCACCTTGTCGGGATTCGCCTTCTGTTCGGCTTCCCACTGCTCCACCGTCCAGCCCAGCGGCAGGTAGCCATGCACCGGATCGTGCGCCGACGTCTGGTCGGTGACGCAATCGGGGCGCACGCCGCGCTTCACCAGTTCCGGCAGGATCTCGGCGGCATTCCCCAGCAGCGCGATCGATTTCGCGACGCCGGCCTTGGTGTACTTCTCGATGCGCGCGAGCGCGTCGTCGATATCCGTCGCCTGTTCGTCGACGTAGCGCGTGCGCAGGCGGAAGTCGATGCTCGACTGGCGGCATTCGATGTTGAGCGAGGAGGCACCGGCAAGCGACGCCGCCAACGGCTGCGCGCCGCCCATTCCACCCAGGCCCGCGGTGAGGATCCACTTGCCGGTGAGATCGCCGCCGTAGTGCTGGCGTCCCATCTCGACGAAGGTTTCGTAGGTGCCCTGCACGATGCCCTGCGAGCCGATGTAGATCCACGACCCCGCGGTCATCTGGCCATACATCATCAGGCCCTTGCGATCGAGTTCGTTGAAGTGTTCCCAGGTCGCCCAATGCGGGACGAGATTCGAGTTGGCGATCAGCACGCGCGGCGCGTCGGGATGGCTCGGGAACACGCCAACCGGCTTGCCCGACTGCACCAGCAGCGTTTCGTCGTCGCCGAGCGTCTTCAGCGTCGCGAGGATCTTGTCGTAGCACTCCCAGTCGCGCGCGGCGCGGCCGATGCCGCCGTAGACGACAAGATCCTGCGGACGTTCCGCGACCTCGGCATCGAGGTTGTTCTGCAGCATGCGGTAAGGCGCTTCGGTCAACCACGACCTGCAGTTGAGCTGGTCGCCGCGCGGCGCGCGGATCTGCCGGGTGGGATCGTGTCGGGACGAGCGTGCCGGCGGTGTCGAATCGGCCATCGCGAAACTCCTGCTGTGCAGCATGCGGGGAATTTCCGATTATCGCACTGCCGTCGGCCGTGCTCCCGGGGTGACTGGTGGCAGTGGAGCGCCGCGGGCGTCCGGCGTATGGTGTCGGTCCCAACCCGGAGCCCCGCCATGAAGAAGACCCTGCTTCCGTTGCTGTCCGGCCTCGCCCTCGCCACCACCGTCTGCATCGCGACCGCCAGGAACGCGCCCGTCGACAAGGTGCCCGCCTACGTCAAGGCCGCCATCGCGGATCCCGTGCGCAGCGGGGACACCAAGGACGACGAACGCCGGCACGGTGCCGAGATCGCCGCATTCACCGGCGTCAAACCCGGCGACAAGGTGCTGGAAATCGCACCCGGCGGCGGTTACTTCACCCGCATCTTCAGCAAGGTGGTCGGCGACAAGGGACATGTCTATGCGGTCGTGCCGGAACCGATGCGCAAATACGCGAACGAAACGGCGAAGTTGCCGGAGACGCTCGGCAATGTCGAAGTGGTGTTCCAGCCTGCCGATGCGCTCAGCGCACCGCAGCCGGTCGACATCATCTTCACCTCGCAGAACTATCACGACTATCCCGACAAGTTCATGGGCCCGACGGATCCCGCGTTGCTGGACAAGGCGGCGTTCGCCGCGCTCAAGCCGGGCGGCGTCTTCATCGTGATCGATCATGCCGCCACTGCCGGTTCCGGCCTCGGCGCGACCGAGACGCTGCATCGCATCGATCCGGCGATCGTGAAGCAGCAAGTGGAAGCCGCCGGATTCAAGTTCGTCGGCGAAAGCGCCGTGCTGCGCAACGCTGCCGACGATCACTCGCTGATCGTGTTCGACAAGAGCATCCGCGGCCACACCGACCAGTTCGCCTACAAGTTCCGCAAGCCGATGAAGTAATCAACCTGCGATCACGCCCGTACCCGCGGGCGTGATCGTTCGTTGGCGATTACTGCACGATCAACAACCAGCCCTTGCCGGGTTCCAGCGGAATCGCTTCATCGCGCTTGAACGTGCGCGCGGCCTGGAATCCATCGATCGCCTGCGCGGTGATCGTCGCCTTCGCCGGATCGATGCCCAACGCCTTCCAGTCGATCTGCAACGGCACCGATGCCGTCTGCGGCGCCCACGAAGCGATCGCGACCATCGCCTTGCCCTGGCGCTGGTAGACCGTGGCCAGCACGTCCTTGCGACCCGTTTTCACCGGCACGTCGGGCGCCCACCAGCCGATCATCTCCGACTGTTCGATGCCGAACGCATCCCAGGCCTTCCACAGCCTGCGCGGATCGCCGCCGGTCCACGGCATGCGATTGGTCATGCCGAACACCATCCCCCGCCATGGATTCCCGCCATCCTGCAGCATCTCGCCCATCAGGCCGTACGGGATGCCGGAGATTTCGGTCAGCCAGTACGCCGGCGCGGTCTTCTGGTAATCGAAATACTCGCCGAACCACAGACGATCGAGGTAAGGCATCTGCTCCATGTAGAGCAGCGCGCTGGAATTCCAGCCGTCGCGTTCGTTGTACTGGTTGGCGGAATGCAGGTCGATCAACGGATCGGGACGATGCGCCGCCAGCGCCTTGCGCACGCGCTTCATGGTCACGCGGTCGAAGGCGACGTCGTCGAGATAGAGGCCGTCGATGCCGACGTTGCGCGCCAGCCAGTCCATCCCTTCGATGTAGTAGTTGTTCCAGCGGCTGGCGCCAGAATTGATGATCGCGGCGTCGCGGATTTCCGGCACGTGCCAGGCCGCGATGTAGTCGCCGTCGAGGTGTTCCTGCAGCCACGACCAGCCACCACCCTTGCCGGGGCTGATGATCTCGTGGCCGAGGCTTTCCAGCACCGGCACTTCCGGCGCGTGGTCGGACAATTCGCGGATGGTGTTGTAGATCTTGACCTTGACGCCGCGTGCGTAGGCCGCGTCGATATAGCCCTTCATCTTCGCCGGCTCGAGGAAGGGATAGTTGATCCACGGATTGATCGGCGTGGCGTGATGGATGTTGACCACGGTGGCGCCGATGCCGGTGATTTCATCCAGCGGCGCGTATTTGTGGAAATAGCGCTGCGAGAAGTGGCGCGGCGGATCGATGGTCTTGAACGGCGTGATCCGCAATTCGATGTCGTAGCGCAGGGTGTCGCCGGCCTGCATCGTGCGCGGCCCGCTGAAGGCGACCACGTCGTAGCGATCGCCACTGCGCGCCATGCGGATACCACCCTTGCCACCGTTGTCCCAGGACAGCGGCATCTTCAACGGCTTGTCGTGGTAGAAGTTGGTGTTGAGCGGACGTTCGTAGCGCTCGTCGCGCAGGCGGAATTCCATGCCGGCGTTGACGTCGCCGATCCAGGCCCCGTCCTGGTTCTTCTGCACGTCCCACTTCCAGTCGAAGCGATCGGCGGTTTCGTCGCCCGGGCGACCGAGGCCGATCATGTAGCGTGCGGCGTCGGCAGCGAAGGGGATCTCGAGACGGATGTCGTGCAGCGAGGTCGCCTGCGTCGCCTTCAACGCGATACGGTAATGCAGGCTGCCATCGGCTTCCAGTTCGCCCTGCACGTCCTGCTGCAACGCACCGACATTCGAGCGCGCGTTCCAGCGCACGCGCGCCGGACCGATCGTTTCGACCTTGGGCGACGAGGCGGCGGTCGCGACATTCGTCTTGCCATCATCCACCACCAGACGCATCGGTGCGGCGAGCAAGGCCCGCGGCGTCTTGCCGATCGAAGTCATGCGCGGCGTGAACTCGCTGTCGATCGCGGCCGGCAAGCCATCGCTGCCGATGCGGACATGGCGCCCGAGGATGGCCAGCACATCGCCCTGCACCTGCACCGGCGTGTACGGCGCGACCACGCTGTCGTCCTGGTAGAGCGTTGAATCGAGCCAGCGCAGGCGCGTGAGGTTCTGCGGCGCGTCATCGCCGTGTGCGACGATTTTTTCGGACGCGACTTCGATCTCGATCGGCAGGCGCTGGCTGCCGGCATCGGTGGTGACCGTCGCCACGCCCTTGTAACGGCCCGGCTTGGCGTCGACGGGAATATCGAGTCCCAGCCACAACGGATCGATCCTGCCCTGCGCGACATCATGGCGCTGCGCGAACGGTTGTCCGGTGTAATCGGTGCCGCCGAGCACGAAGCGATGCAGCTTCGAGGTATCGATGCGCGCGCCATTGGCGCCTTGCAGCGAATCGAGCGCGATGCGCACATCGTTCAGGGCGCGGTTCGGCGTCCACAACCCAAGCTGGAAGCTGAGGAATTCGCCGCGTGACGCCGACAGATGCAAGGGCTTCCCGGCGCCACGCATCGCCCAGCGCTGCGGCAGCTGGTCGAACATCCGCACCGGATGCGCGCGATCCTCGCCGAACAGCAGGAACGGCGACCGCTGCGCACCATGCAACACCCGCGCGGTTTCCGCTAGGGATGCGACGCGTTCCATCTCGGTATAGGCATCGAACGGATCGACCGCTTCATAGCCGGCCACCTTTGCCCGCGGCAATGCATCGAGCTTCGTCGGCGATGCCGCGCCGATGCGCGCGCTCCACGCCGGTGCGGCACTGCCTTGCCAGGCCGGATAGGACAGCTTCGGATAATTGCGGCTGCCGGTCTGCTGGAACGGCTGGAAATAGACGAAGTAACGACCCGCGCCCTGCGCCGGTTCAAACACCAGCGTCGCCGACACCTGGTCGACGTGGCGGCGCAGCACGTTGGAAACGGGGTGCCCGGCGGAATCGGTGACGATGATGCGGTGCTCGCCAATCGCACGATCGCGCAATCGCCACGGGATCGTCACCTGCACCGCCGGCGCAGCCGTGGCGACGTCCACCGCGTAACGATGATTGCCGAGGGCGTAGCGATCCCACTTCTCCACCGTCGTCGCGATCTTCTCGTCCTGCGCCAGCGCACGGGCGGGCGACATGGCTGCAATGGCCATCACCGCGAATGCGACCATCCGCTGCAAACGATCACTCATCGATCTTCTCCTCAGTCCATGTCGCAGGAACGGGCGCGATGCGCCTGGAATGCCTGCACCTGCTCGGCACTTGCCTTGACCGGATCGCTTCCGGAATCGAAGACCACCCGCCATTCGCCGTCGGCGTTCTTGCGCCAGACCGAACTGAAACGGCTCAGCATGATTGTCTTGCCACCCTTGCCATCGGCCATCTCGAACAACGCCGGGCCGCTCGACCACGCGATGTCTCCGGAATTGGCGGCGACCACGTGATCGGGATACCAATCGAGCCGCCCCGCCTTGCCGGAGACGAGCCCCGCCCAACGCTCGCCGATGCTGGCGCGCCCGTGCAACGGCGACTTGCCCGTCACGCTGAACACCGCATCGGGATCGACATGCTCGGCGAAGGCCGCGGCATCGTGGCGGCGCACGCTGTCGGCGAACGACATCTCGCGCTCCCACACCGGACAGGCGATCGCGCTGACCGCCGGCACCGCCGGGGTCGCCTGCAACGCCATCATCAACAAAATCGACACCATCGAGACACTCCGGGATGCGAGAATGGCGATGTTAGGGCAATCCGGTTTCCCCATGCATCCGCAAGTCCGCCTGCCGAACTCCTTGCGTTTTCTTTTGCTCGCCTGCCTGTTGCTGGCAGGTTGCGCCACTGCCCCGAGCACACCGCAGCCACGTTCGCCATTGCTGCTGATTTCGGTCGATGGCCTGCGAACGCACGACGTCACCCCGGAATTGATGCCGAACGTGTCGCGCCTTGCAGCCGACGGCGTGCGCGCGATCGACGGCATGCGCCCGTCGTATCCGTCCCTGACTTTTCCCAATCACTACGCCATCGTCACCGGCCTGCGCCCGGACCACCACGGCATCATCCAGAACACCATGCACGATCCGGTGCTCGGCGACTTCAAGGTGTCGAACGAAGCCGCGGTCGGCAATGGACGCTGGTGGGGCGGCGAACCGGTGTGGGTGAGCGTCGAGAAAGCCGACCTGCATTCGGCAACGATGTTCTGGCCGGGCAGCCAGGCCGCAATCGCCGGCGTGCGTCCGTCGCTGTGGCGTCCATACGACAAGTCGTTCAGCGCCAACGCGCGCGCGGACACCGTCAATGCATGGCTGGACGCGCCGGTGGCGACGCGCCCGGACTTCGTCACCGTGTACTTCGACGAGGTGGACGAAGCCGAACACGACAACGGCCCCGGTTCGCCCGAGGCGATCGCCGCGCTGCATGAAGTCGACACCGCGATCGGCCGCATCGTCGACACCTTGCGCGCACGCGGGCAACTCGACCGCACCAACATCGTGCTGGTTTCCGACCACGGCTTCGCCAAGGTTCCGAAGGGACAAGTGGTGATCGTCGAGGACGTCGTATCGAAGGAAGAAGCCAAGGCGGTTTCGCTCGGGCAGGTTCCCGAATTCGCGCCGAACCCCGGCTTCGAGGCGGTTTCCGAACGCAAGCTGCTCGGCCGCCACGATCATTTCGAGTGCTGGAAGAAAGAAGCATTGCCGGCGCGCTGGCATTACGGCAGCAACCCGCGCATTCCACCGATCGTCTGCCAGATGGACGAAGGCTGGGACATGATCGCGCGCTCCGGCGCCGACAAGCGCGCGACCGAAGGCGATCGCGGCTCGCACGGCTTCGATCCCGAACTGCCGTCGATGCGTGCCACCTTCGTCGCGCGCGGCCCGGCATTCGCGCATGGCGCAACGCTGCCGGTCTTCGACAACGTCGATGTCTATCCGTTGTTGATGCATCTGCTCGACCTGAAGCCACGCGCCAACGACGGCAATCCGCGCACCTTCGATTCCGTGCTGCTGCCGGGCTCGAAATGACGATGAAGACGACCGTCCACTGGATGCATGTCGACAGCCCGGTCGGCCAGTTGCTGGTCGCCGCCGGCGACGACGGCCTGCGCGCGATCGAATTTCCGCGCAATCGCCATCCGGTGAAGCGCGATGATGGATGGGTCGAAGCCTCGCATCCGCTGATCGATGAAGCACGGCGCCAGCTCGACGACTATTTCACCGGGAAACGCGAAACGTTCGATCTGCCGCTGGCGCCACGCGGCACGCCGTTCCAGTTGGCGGTCTGGAATGCCTTGCTCGAAATTCCGTTCGGCGATACCTGGACCTACGGCGATCTCGCCCGCCACATCGACCAGCCCTCGGCGGTACGCGCGGTCGGCGCCGCGAACGGCCGCAACCCGATTCCGATCATCGTGCCCTGCCACCGCGTGATCGGCAGCGACGGCATGCTGACCGGCTTCGGTGGTGGACTGCCGACCAAGGAATTCCTGTTGCGCCTCGAAGGCGCCCTTCCCGCTTCGCTGCTCTGATCGCGCGCGACTAGTCGCGCAAGGCGTCCAACCGCGCCTGCAAGGTGTCGAGGCGCAAATCGCCGTGTCCACCCGGCGACACCCGCGCGTCGAGGCTGGCCTGCGGATCGCGCTTCGCCCAGCGTTCGGGATTCGCGGCCTCGCGATAGGCATCGCGGAACGGCAGGCCATCGCGCGCCAGTTCGATCGCGAGATCGGTGGCATACATCGACGGCTCCAGTGCCTGCGCCATCTTCGCCTCGTTCCAGCGCAGCTCGCGCAGCAGATCCGGCAGCAACGCCAGCGCCTTCAACCCGCGGCCGAAACCGTGGAACAACGCGCCCTTGCTGAACTGCAAATCGCGGTGATAACCGGACGGCAGCGACAGCAGGTGCTCGATTTCGCTCTTGGCGGCGGCGACGCTGGCATAGCTTGCGCGCATCAGCTCGATCACGTCGGGATTGCGCTTGTTCGGCATCAGCGAACTGCCGGTGGTGTATTGCGACGGCAGCGCGACGAAAGCGAATTCGCCGCTGGTGAACAGGCTGAGATCCCAGGCCAGGCGGCGCAGGTCGAGCATCGCGCTGCCCAGCGCTTCCAGCGCCGCCAGTTCGAACTTGCCGCGCGACAGCTGCGCGCCGATCGGCGATACCTGCAGGCGCCCGAAATGCAGCGCTTCGGTGACGTGGTCGCGATCCAGCGCGAGGTTCACGCCGTAACCGGCAGCGGTGCCCAACGGATTGGTGTCGACCAGACGATACGTATCGGCGGCGCGTTGCGCATCGTCGATGAACCCTTCGGCCCAGGCGCTCCACCACATCGCGGTCGACGACACCATCGCGCGTTGCAGGTGGGTGTAACCCGCCAGCGGAATCGTCTCGGTGCGCGCGCGGTCCAGCGCGATGGTCGCGACTTCGATGCACAAGGCATGCACCTGGCGCAGGCGATCGCGCAGCCACAGCCGCGTCGCCACCAGCACCTGGTCGTTGCGGCTGCGGCCGGTATGGATCTTCTTGCCGGCTTCGCCAAGGCGTTCGATCAGGCGCGCCTCGATCGCCGAGTGCATGTCCTCGTAGCGCTCGTCGAGCACGAAATCGCCGGCGGCAAAATCGTTGGCGAGCTGCTGCAGCTCGGCATCGATCGCGTTCGTTTCCTCTGCCGTCAGCACCCCGATTCGCTGCAGCCCCTGCGCATGGGCGCGACTGGCTTCGATGTCGTAGAGCATGAATTCGCGATCGAGGATCACGTCGTCGCCGGCCAGGAAGCCCTGGATGTCGGCATCGACCTTGACGCCCGATTTCTGCCACAGGAGATCGCTCATGCCCGCACCTCGTGGGGGATGCCTTCGAGTTCGTCGAACCCGAAGGCGAGATTGAGATTCTGCAGGGCCTGCGTCGCCGCGCCCTTGAGCAGGTTGTCGAGCGTCGATACCACCACCCAACGCCTGCCATCATCCGCAGGCGTGAACCCGCCGACGTGGACGCCGTGCGCATGCGCGATCCGGCTCACCCACGGCGCCTCGTCGAAGACGTCGACCAGCGCTTCGTGGCCGTAGCGGTCGCGATAGAGCGCCAGGACTTCATCGCGGGTGAAGGCGCGATCCAGGTGCAGGTTGCTGGTGATGGTCAGTCCGCGGAAATGCGGCGCCACATGCGGCATGAACTCGACCGCCGCGCAGTGGCGCGTCACTTCGCGTTCGTGCAGGTGGCCGGTCAGCGCATACGGCATCAGGTTGTCGTGCAGCTTGGCCGGATCGTTCTTGTCGCTGGGCGTGGTGCCGGCGCCGGAATAACCGGACACGCCGAAGCACTGCACCGGGCCGACCAGATGTTCGCGCAGCGGCGCGATCGCCAGCTGCATCGCGGTGGCGTAACAGCCGGGGTTGCTGATGCGGCGCTGCCCTGCATACCTGTCGCGGGTGAGTTCCGGCAGGCCGTAGTACCAGCCGTCGTCGAAACGGTAGTCGGCGGAGAGATCGATGACCACCGGATCGTCATCGCGCTTGTCGATCTCGGCGACGCACTGCGCGGCCTTGCCGTTCGGCAGCGCCAGCACATAGGCATCGACGTCCTCGCCCGGCAAGGCTTCGTGCGAGAGGTTGCGGTAACGGAGATCGCCATCGAATCCGGCGACATGATCGGCCACGCGCTGGCCATCGCGCTCGCGCGACGACACGAACCCGAGTTCGAAATGCGGATGCGCGGCCACCAGCCGGATCAGCTCTTCGCCGACATGGCCACGCGCGCCGACCAATCCGATCTTCTTCGTCATGCCGGTTCTTCCAGCGTCGCCGGGCGCGCCATCGCCTGCTCCACGCACTCGCGGATGGTGGTGAAATCATCCACGCCGTACCAATAGCACTTCCAGAGCCCGTTCTTCAGGCTGCCATCGGCTTCCGAATCGTAGAAGGCATTGATCGGATTGTGGCGGCGCGAGCGCCAGTACAGCGACGGCGTCTCCGCACGCATCTGCTGCCATACCGCGCGCCCGAGGCCCTCGCCCTGCGCATCATCGAGCACCGCGAACTTGTCGAGATAGGGTCGACCACCCTCATCGGTGAGGATCACCGCGGCACGATAGTTCTCGCTGACGTAGGCACGCAGCAGCTTGGTGCGCTCGAAATAATCCGGGAGCAGCTTGCGTCCGAAGGCCGAATCGATCAGTTCGCGCAGGCGCGGCAGGTCGAGCTCGTCCCAGCTCTTCGCCTGCAGCACGCGTTCGCCACGACGCACCAGCGTGCCCGATCCCTTGTGGGTGAACAGTTCCTTCGCCAGTTCGGACGGCCGCGTGATCGACACCGACGACGACAGCGGCAGCGCGTCGAGCAGGTCCTTGATCTGCTCGATCTTCACCCGCATGCCGCCATGGATCCAGGGCTGAGCAAGCAAGTGCTCATACTCGGTCGACAGGTTGATCGAATCGATGACGCGATCGTTGCCGTCGAGCAAACCGCCGGTCCCGGTGAGGAACACGATCTTGTACGGCTGCAGCGTCTTGATCAGTTCGTTCGCGGCCCAGTCGGCATTGACGTTGACGATCTGGCCGTCGCCGGTTTCGCCCAGCGAGGCGATCACCGGAATCGAACCGACCTTGATCGCGGCGAGGATGCCATCGGTATCGACGCGCGTGACCTTGCCGACCAGCCCGTAACGCGCCTGATCGAGGAATTCCGTCTCGAAGATACCCGACTGGATCGATGTCGCGCGCACGCCTTCGGCCTGCAGCGCCTCGACCAGCTTGAGGTTCTCCTGGCGCATGACGCGACGCACGACCGTCAGCACCGGCGCATCGGTGTAGCGCAGGCCGTCGATGGTGACCTTCTCGATGCCGGCGGCCTGCATCTCGCTGTCAAGCTGCGGACCGGCGCCATGCACGACGATCGGCGTCAGGCCGACCTGCTGCAGGAAAGCCAGGGACGAAGTGAGCGCCTCGAGGTCGTCGCGCAGCACCGCGCCGCCGACCTTGACCACGGCGAAGCGCGCCGCGTCGAGTTGCGAGAAGCGCTTGAGGTACTGCTGGATTTCCTTGGTGCTGCCCATGCTGGACAACAGGCGGACGATAGTGGTGCGCAGATCGGTCATGGTGAGCAAGGCGAGATCAGCATGCTTCCGGAAGAGTCCCCCGATCGCCACGCAGGACGGTCGAAGGCAGGGCGACGGCATTCATGTTCATTGCTCCATCAGTTGGTGGTAACGGGATGCGACATCGGAAAGTTGTTGCAGCGACACCCATTCGTCGGCGGTATGCGCCTGGGCGATATCGCCGGGACCGTAGACGACGGCATTCAGCCCCGCCTGCGAGAACAGCGAGGCTTCGGTCCAGAAATCGACGGCGGGACCGATCGGCAGCCGCAGCGATTCCGCGAATGCCTGCGCGGCATGGCGGCGTGCTTCCGCCGCGTCCGCCGCGCCACCCGGCAGCGACGGACCGCGGAAGGTTTCCTCGTAATCGACGCCGGCGGCGGCGAAGCCGCGGAATTGCGCGTGCAGCGCGTCCATGTCCTGCGAAGGCAACGGCCGGAACCCGAAGCGCAGTTCCGCCTCGGGCGCGATCACGTTGGCCTTGATGCCGCCTTCGACGCGACCGATGTTGAAGCGCAGCCCGTGCAGGCCGCCGAATTCCTGTGTGTCGTGCGACTGCACGAAATCGAGCGCCTGCGATCCCCAGCGGATTGCCTGGTGCAGCGCGTTCGCCTGCATCGCCTGCGTCCCGGACGCATGTCCGGCCGTGCCATGGAACTGCATTCGCACCGAACTGATGCCGCGATGCGCCAGCACCGCCGCACCCTTGGTCGGTTCTGCCACGACGACGTCGCGGAAACCATGGCCGCGTTGCAGGAACGCGGCGATGCAACGCGGATCGTTGGCCTCTTCATCCGTGGTGAAGAGGAAGGCGGCGTCGCCGTTCGTCATGCTGGCTGCGGCCACCAGTCCCGCGGCAGCGCCCTTGATATCGCAGGCGCCGAGGCCGATCGCGCGATCGTCCGTCACCCGCAGCACGTGCGGATCGGCGCTCCAGTGCGGCGAATCCGGCACGGTATCGAGATGCACGTTGAACAGGAACTTCGGCTTGCCGCGCACCGCGAAGAACGACACCGCGCCGGCACCGTGATCGATCACCTCGACATCGAAGCCGGGCAACTGCGCGCGCAGGTAACCGAAGATGCTGTCGGCTTCGGCAATCGCGCGCGGCGGATTGCGCGTGTCGAACGACACCAGCGCGGCGAGATGCTTCAGGGTGGCGGCGAGCAGGTCAGACATTGCCGTCGTGATTCACTTCCGCCCACAGCGTGCTGCTCATGCCGAACAGCTTGATGAAGCCTTCGGCCTCTTCCACGCCCCAGTCGGCCGACTGCGCATAGGTCGCGCCCTTGGCGTGGAGGATGTGCGGCGAACGCACTTCCACCGCGTCGACGCGCGCACCGGAGGTTTCCAGCACCACTTCGCCATTGACCTTGCGCTGGCTCGACTTGAGGAAGGCTTCGAGATCGGCCTTCAACGGATCGGAATAGAAGCCTTCGTAGACCAGCTCGACCCACTTGCGCGCGATGTCGGGCTTGAAGCGGTTCTGCTGCTTGGACAGCACCGCTTCTTCCAGCGCGCGATGCGCCGTGAGCAATGAAATGAGGCCCGGCGCTTCATACACGATGCGGCCCTTGAGACCGATGGTGGTGTCGCCGGTGTACATGCCGCGGCCGACGCCATACGGCGCGAACAGCGCGTTGAGCTTGGCCAGCAGTTGCGCACCGTGCAGCGCCTCGCCGTCGATCGACACCGCTTCGCCTTCGATGAACTTCAGCGTAACCCGCAGCGGCTGCGCAGGCCATTCGCTGCGCGGCTTGCACCAGCCACGCGCGCCTTCGCCCGGCGCCTTCCAGGCATCGATCTCGCCGCCGGACAACGTCACGCCCAGCAGGTTTTCGTTGATGGTGTACTGCTGCTGCTTGGCGCGCACGCCGAAACCGCGCTCCTCCAGGTACTTCTGCTCGTAGGCGCGGGTCTGAGTGTGTTCCTTCTGGATTTCGCGGATCGGCGCGACGATGCGGTAATCGCCGCTAGCCTTCACCGCCAGGTCGAAACGCACCTGGTCGTTGCCCATGCCGGTGCAACCGTGGGCGATGGCATTGGTGCCGAGCGCATGCGCGCGCGCCAATGCGGCGTCGACGATCAGGTAGCGGTCGGACACCAGCAGCGGATACTGGCCTTGGTAGCCCTCGCCCGCCCACACGAACGGCTTGACGAATCCGTTCCAGATCGCCGGGCCGCCATCGACGGTGACGTGCGAGGCCACGCCGAGTTCCGCCGCGCGCGCTTCGATGAAGGCGCGCTCTTCCGCATCGACACCGCCGGTATCGGCGAACACGGTGTGCACGTTCCAGCCGCGCTCCTTCAGATAGGGCACGCAGAAGCTGGTGTCGAGTCCACCGGAAAAGGCGAGGACGATGTCTTTGGACGTATTGGTTGAAGCGGGGGAAGCGGTCATCTGGAAATATCCGTAAAAATTAAGAGTTATTGCTTCGCAAGCGCAGCCATCACCGCCTTCTGCACGTGCAGGCGGTTTTCGGCTTCATCGATGGCGATGCAGTTGGGCGAATCCATCACACCGTCGGTGGCCTTGACGTTGCGGCGCAACGGCAGGCAGTGCGAGAACACGCCGTTGTTGGTCAGGCCCATCTTGCGTTCGTCGACGATGAAGTGCTTGAACTGGTCGCGGATGGGTTTCTCTTTCTCCCAGTTGCCGAAGTACGGCAGCGCGCCCCAGCTCTTGGCATAGACCACGTCGGCATCGCGATAGGCGCTGTCGATGTCATGGCTGATGGCCAGCGAGCCACCGCTCTCGGCGACGTTCTGCGCCGCCCAGCCCGTGTAGCGTTCGTCCAGCAGGTATTCCTCGGTCGGGCACAGCAGGGTCACGTCCATGCCCATGCGCGTGGCGATGGTCAGCGCCGAATTGGCGACCGCGGTGTTCAGCGCCTTCGGATGGTAGGTCCAGGTCAGCACGTATTTCTTGCCGCGCAGGTCGGTCGTGCCGAAGTGTTCCTGCAGCGCCAGCGCATGCGCCAACTCCTGGCAGGGATGGGTGATCGTTTCCATGTTGATCACCGGCACCGTCGAATACTTGGCGAAGCCGTTGAGCACGCGGTCCTGGCGATCAATCGACCAATCGACGAACTTGGGGAAGGCGCGCACGCCAATCAGGTCGACATAGCGCGACAGCACCTTCGCCACTTCGGCGATGTGCTCTTCCGCCTCGCCGTCCATCACCGTGCCGAGATCGAATTCGATCGGCCAGGCGTCCTTGCCCGGCTGCAGCACCACCGCATGGCCGCCGAGCTGGAACGTACCCAGCTCGAAACTGGTGCGGGTGCGCAACGATGAGTTGAAGAACACCAGCGCGACGCCCTTGCCTTTCAGCGCATCGCCGAAACGCTGCCGCTTGTAGCGGGCGGCATCTGCCAGCACGGCGTCGAGTTCGGCGCGGGTCCAGTCCTGGGTATTGAGGAAATGTTTCATCGGGGCATTCAACGGGAAGAAGATGACAGGGAGTAATGGGAAGGGAGAAAACGAAAAAGCCCGGCGCGGGGCCGGGCTTCACTTGGCTGCATGCGCGCAGCGATTCGAACCGGCCGGAGTCAGTGCTCGTACGGTCGGCGCGCGCGCGACGTCATGCCGCTGGCCATGGCGGCGGCAGACAGGTAGATGGCGTCGGTGCAAGTGCGCATCCGGCGATTCTCGCACCCCCCGTTGTGCACCGCAAGAGCAGTTACGCCTGCAACAACTGGCTCATCGCCCGGCGGTAACGGGCTTCGATGGCCTCGCGGGCGAGGTGCCGGCCCTCGGCGACCACCTCCCGCCCCGCCACCTCGACCGTGCGGATCGCCGGCCGGTTGCCGGAAAAGACCCAGCGATCGGCCACGTCGGCGTCGGCTGCCCCGGCCAGGATCGGGGCATCGGCGTCCAGCACCACCCGGTCCTGCCCGGTGAAGCCGGTCGATTGCGCGGCGCTCGCGGCGACGCCGGCCAGCAGGGTCTCGCCGACACTGGGCGAGACCGAACTGATGGCGATGTTGCGGCGCTGGCGCTGCAGGCGCTGGCCGTATTCCAGCCAGCGCAGCTCCTCGATCGGCGAGACCGAGATATGCGAGTCGGAACCGATGCCCCAGCGCCCGCCGTGGTCGAGGTAATCGCGGAACGGGAAGAAGCCGTCGCCGAGGTTGGCTTCGGTGGTGGTGCAGATCGCCGCGGTCGCACCGGAGGTGGCGAGATCGCGCACTTCGCCGGCATCGAGATGGGTCGCATGCACCAGCGTCCAGCGCGCATCGACGTCGGCGTGATCGAGCAGCCAACGCACCGGGCGCGCGCCACGCAAGGCCACGCACTCCTCCACTTCAGGCATCTGTTCGGCGATATGGATGTGGATGCGGGCGTCGTGCGGCAATCCGGCGATCGTCTCCCGCATCGCCGCCTCGGGCACCGCGCGCAAGCTGTGCAAGGCGCAACCGACGCGCAGCGATTCGTTCTCGTCCTTGCGCAAGGTTTCGATCAGGCGCAGGTAGGCATCGACTTCATGGCCGAAACGGCGCTGGCGCTCCGACAGCGGCCGGCCATCGAATCCGCCGGTCATGTACAGCACCGGTAGCAAGGTCAGGCGGATGCCGGTGTCGCGCGCCGCTTTGATCAGCGCCCGCGACATCGCCGCAGCATCGGCGTAGGGATGACCATCGGGTTGGTGATGGAGATAGTGGAATTCGCAGACCGTGGTGTAGCCGGCTTCCAGCATCTCCGCATACAACTGCGACGCCACCACATGCAGCGATTCGGGATCGAAGCGCGACGCCAGCGCATACATCGTCTCGCGCCAGGTCCAGAACGAATCCTCGGGATGGGTTTGCCGCTCGCCCAGTCCGGCCATCGCGCGCTGGAAGGCATGCGAATGGAGATTGGCGATGCCCGGCATCTGCCAACCGGCGGGAATGCGTTGCATGAGGGGTGCGTGCGCCATTCCGTCATTGTGCCGGATGCCCACGCGCGCATGCGAGAATCCGTGGATACGGCAGATACGGGAGAGGATTGGAGATGGGCGACAGCGCCGACAGCGGACTCCTGCTCGGACCGACCCTGGCCACGCTGGATGACGGCTCCAATCAGGCACGAACCGGCTATGGCCTGATCGAAGACGGCGCACTCGCCTGGCGCGATGGTCGCATCGTCTACGCCGGATCGCGCGCGGCACTGCCCGCCGAACTCTCCACCATCGCCACGCCGATCGAAGCAAGCGGATTGGTCACGCCGGGACTGGTCGATTGCCATACCCATGTCGTGTTCGCGGGCGATCGTGCCGGCGAATTCGAACTGCGCTTGCAGGGCGCGAGTTACGAGGAGATCGCCCGCGCCGGCGGCGGCATCGTGTCCAGCGTGCGTGCGGTGCGCGCCGCCAGCGAGGACGCGTTGCTGGAAGAATCATTGCCGCGCGTGCTCGACCTGATCGCCGATGGCGTGACCACGCTCGAGATCAAGTCCGGCTACGGCCTCGACTTCGACAACGAACGCAAGATGCTGCGGGTCGCACGCGCGATCGGCGAGCGCACCGGCATCACCGTGCGCACGACCTATCTCGCCGCACACGCATTGCCGCCCGAATACGCCGGGCGCAGCGACGACTACATCACTGCCGTGATCGAATGGCTGCCGCGCCTGCACGCGGAAGGACTGGTCGATGCCGTCGATGCCTTCTGCGAAGGCATCGGTTTCTCGCCCGCGCAGACGCGTCGCGTGTTCGAGGCCGCGCGCGTACTGGGATTGCCTGTCAAATTGCACGCCGACCAGTTGAGCGATCTCGGCGGCGCGGCGCTGGCTGCGGAATTCTCCGGCCTCTCCGCCGATCATATCGAGCACACGTCCGAAGCCGGCGTGCGCGCGATGGCGGAATCCGGAACCGTCGCGGTATTGCTGCCCGGCGCCTTCCACGTCCTGCGTGAAACGAAGTTGCCGCCGCTCGACCTGCTGCGCCGGCACGGCGTGGCGATGGCGGTCGCCACCGACTGCAATCCCGGCACCTCGCCGCTGCGCTCGCTGCGCCAGGCGATGCAACTCGCCACCATGCATTTCCGCCTGACACCCGAGGAAGCCCTGCGCGGCGCGACCACGCACGCGACACGCGCGCTCGCGCTGGACGATCGCGGCACATTGCGCATCGGACAACGCGCCGACTTCGTGCTGTGGAACGTCGCGCAGCCGGCGGAACTCTGCTACTGGTTGGGCGGACGCCTTGCCCATTCCGTGTATGCCGGCGGCAAACGCATCGCCTGACCGCCCATTCCGACCTTGATTGATGGAGATCGCGCCATGAAGCCCCTGCGTTCCCTGCTCGCCACCGCCCTGCTCGCCGCGTTGCCGTCACTCGCCCTGGCGCAGGCGACGCCCGCCGCGCGCAAGCTGGCGCACGACGCGATCATCGTCGACACCCATATCGACGGCCCCGAGATGTTGCAGGACGGCTGGCGCGACCTCGGCCAACGCACCGATCGCGAATTCGACTGGCCGAAGGCGCAGCAAGGTGGGCTCAAGGTCGCCTTCATGTCGATCTATACCTCGCCCAAGCAGGACGCCGAGGACAAGGCCTACCAGGTCGCCAACGCGATGATCGATTCGATCGAGGCGCTGGTGCAGCGCCATCCGGACAAATTCGCATTGCTGCGCTCACCGCGCGATGTCGCCCGTCGCAAGCCCGGTGTCGTGTTGCTGCCGTTCGGCATGGAGAACGGCGCGCCGATCGGCAGCGACCTGCGGCGGCTGCAATTCTTCCATGATCGTGGCGTGCGCTACATCACCCTCGCCCACAGCGCCGCCAACCGCATCGCCGATTCCTCGTATGGCATCGAACGCAAATGGCATGGCCTGAGCCCGTTCGGCCGCGACGTGGTGAAGGAGATGAATCGCCTCGGCATCATGGTCGATGTCTCGCACCTGTCCGACGAATCGGCGATGGAAGCGATCAAGCTGAGCCGCGTGCCGGTGATCGCCAGCCATTCCGGCATGCGCCACTTCACCCCAGGCTTCGAGCGCAACGCCAGCGATGACGTCGCCAAGGCGATCGCGGCGAAGGGCGGCGTGGTGCAACTCACCTTCGGCACCGGTTTCGTCAATCCCAAGGCCGCCGCCGACATGCAGGGCAGCTTCCGCGCGCGCGAGGACCTGCGCCTGCGCAATCTCGCCGCCAAGGCCGCAGGCAAGCCGATCGAGGACGAAGCCGAATTCTCCGCGCGTTGGGAGCGCGAGCATCCGTCGCCCAAGACCGACATTTCCGCTGTGATCGACCAGGTCGTCTATGCGGTCAAGCTGGTCGGCATCGACCATGTCGGCATCGGTTCCGATTTCGATGGCGTCGACGGCAACTTGCCGACGCAGCTGCAAAGCGTCGCCGACTACCCGAACCTGGTCGCGGGACTGCAGGCGCGCGGGCTGCGCGAAGGCGACATCCGCAAGATCCTCGGCGGCAACCTGCTGCGCGTGTGGACGGCGGTTGAGAACGGCGCGCAATAAGCACGCGCTGTCTCAGTGGGTCGCCAGTCCGGTGCGCGGGACGCCGTGAATCCATCCATGGACGCGCAACGCCCGCTTACCGGACTGGCGACCCACTGAGCGCGCGTGTTGTTGCTTTCAAGAGAAAGAGCGAAAAGCTCGCCACCGGCGGCGCCTGTGCGGTTCGTCCGTATCGCCGACCATACGAGGCAGGATGCCGAGTCGAGCCTACATGGACGTATTCACGGCGTGTCGGCGATACGGATAACCGCTGCAGGCGCTCAGCCGGGCGATGCTTTGATGCAACAAAAAAGCCCCGCTTTCGCGGGGCCTTGTATCTGCTACGTGTCGGCGAAATCAGGCCGACTTGGCTGCCTTCTTCGCGACCACCTTCTTGGCGGCAGCCTTCTTCACCGGCGCGGCGGCGGTGCCGGCTGCCTTGGTGACGGCCTTCGCGCTGCGGGCATTGCCGTAGCTGCTGCTGTAACGCTTGCCCTTGGCGGTCTTGCGGTCGCCCTTGCCCATCGTGTTTCTCCCGTTCTGTGGTGCCCGGAGACTCGACGTGCCCGCGGCGTGTGTGGAATGACCGGTGATTTTAGCGCGCTTCGGCCGCGCAGCACAGACCGGCGTCGTGGCGGCGGCTGGCGCGCAGGTTGGCCAGGTGCGCCGAGGCGACCAGCAGGCCGCCCGCTCCCATCGCCAATACGTGCCAGATCAGCTGGTGGTGGAAGCGCGGGACCAGGATTCCGGTCCAGAGCACGGCGATGCCCAGCGCCATGGTCGCGGGGATGTGGTGCCGGCGATGGCGACGCCACGACGACACCGTGCTGAGCAGGCCCACCACCGAAACGAACAGGACGAAGCCGATTTCGATGCGATCGCCGAACCAGGCCGCTGCGCCCAGGGTCGGGATCAACGCCAGCACCAGCGGCGCGGCCAGGCAATGGATCGCGCACAGGAACGAGCCGGTCGCCCCGATGCGGTCGATCCAGCCGCGGCTGGCGTCATGACTTCTGGCAGTGGTGGCGTTCATTTACGAAACTATATAACATTCGCTATTGAAACTATATAACATTTCATTGTCCCCATGAATGGTATCTCCATGCCCGGTTTCCCGCTGCGTCGCCATCTCGTTCTCGCCCTGTCCCTGGCCCTCGCCAGCCCGCTCCTGATGGCCCAGCAGGCCGCTCCGGCGGCGAACCCGGGACCTGCCGACCAGAACAACCCCCAGAACCCGGCCGATCCCCGCCATCACGACAAGAACGATCCCCACGCCGATGACCTCGGTCGGGTCGAGGTGACCGCCAGCCCGATCGGCAATCCGCTGGCCAAGCCGGTCTCGGTGCTGGCCGGCGAAAAGCTGGACGAGGCGCGTGCCGGCAACCTCGGCGACACCATCAGCACCATTCCCGGCGTGCAGAGTTCCAACTTCGGCGCCGGCGTCGGCCGCCCGGTGATCCGCGGCATGGACGGCCCGCGCGTGGCGGTGATGTCGAACGGCATGGCGACGCAGGACGTTTCGACCGTCAGCCAGGACCACTCGCCGGCGGTGGAACCCTTTCTCGCCGACCAGATCGAAGTGCTGAAGGGGCCGTCCACCCTGCTGTTCGGTTCAGGCGCGATCGGCGGCGCGGTGAACGTGGTCGATGGCCGCATTCCCGAAGCACCGATCGACAACGGCATCCAGGGTCGCACCGAATTGCGTTACGACACCGGCAGCCATGGCAATACCGGGATGTTCCGCCTCGACGGCGGCAACAAGAATTTCGCGCTGCATGCCGATGGCGTGCGTCGCGACGACGGCGATTACGCCATCCCACACGGCACCCAGGCCAATTCCTACGTGCGCACCGGCACCGGATCGCTGGGCGCGTCGTGGCTCGGCGATTGGGGCTTCGTCGGCATCAACGCCTCGCGCTACCTCGACAACTACGGCAATCCCGGCGAGCCGGGCGAACCCGGCGTGCTGGGCAGCGGCGTGCATCTGCAGATGCGCCAGGAGCGCTACGAATTGCGCGGCGGCCTGCCGAAGTTGTGGAATGGTGGTGGCCTGAAGTTCTCGTTCGCGCACACCGACTACAACCACGTCGAATTCGAAGACGGCACGCCGGGCACGACCTTCTTCAAGAAGGCCAACGAAGGCCGCGTCGAAGGATCGTTCGATCTCGCTGGTTGGAAGAGCGCGGTCGGCGTGCAGGCCAGCGACAGCAGCTTCCGCGCGATCGGCGAGGAAGCCTTCATCTCCCCCACCACCACGCATGCGTTCGGCGTGTTCGCGGTGGCCAAGCGCAGCTGGAAGCCGGTCGATGTCGAGCTGGGCGTGCGCGGCGACGACGTGCGTTCGCGCACCAGTGACGGCCTGTCCGCGAAGTTCCATCCGCTGAGCGCATCAATGGGCGCGAGCTGGAAATTCGCGCAGGGCTGGCGCCTCAACCTCAACCTCGACCACGCCGAACGCGCGCCGGCAGAGGAAGAACTGTTCGCCAACGGCCCGCACATCGCGACGCTGGCGTTCGAGCGCGGCAACCCCCTGTTGCGACGCGAAGCCTCCAATCAGATCGATCTCGGCCTGAAGTATTTCTCGTCGCGTTTCGACATCTCCGGAAACATCTACGCCAATCGCGTCAACGGCTTCATCTATCTCGCCGATACCGGCGAAACATGGTTCTGGGAAGGCGGCGACCGCGACCTGCCGGTGCGCCAGTGGACGCAGGCGAATGCGCGCTTCCGCGGCGCCGAAGCCGATGCCACCTGGCATCTCACCCCGGACAAGGACTATCGCTTGGACCTGCGCCTGTACGCCGACGTGGTGCGGGCAACGCTGGCGAACGGCGACAACCTGCCGCGCATCGCGCCTTCGCGCCTGGGCGCGCAACTGCACTTCGAACAGGGCGCATGGCGCACGTCACTCGGTGCGGTGCGGGTGGATCGCCAGGATCGCGTGGCGCCCGGCGAAACCTCGACACCCGGCTACACCTCGGTCGACGCGCATGCCGCCTATCACGTCGACGATGGCGGTTTGAGCTGGGAGATCTTCGCCGACGGTCGCAACCTGACCAACCAGGTCCAGCGCGTGCACACCTCGTTCCTCAAGGACGAAGTGGTGTTGCCCGGCCGCAGTTTCAGTATCGGCGTGCGCGCCTATTTCTGACCGCTGCAGGCCGCGCACAGGCCGTGCACTTCCAGCGTTTGCGCCTGCGGACTGAAGCCCAGTTCGCGGGCCTTGCTGTCGAGCAGTTCGACGATGGCCTGGTCCTCCAGTTCGACCGCGCTGTGGCAGCGACTGCAGATCAGGAACGGCACCGAGTGCTGCGCCGAATTCGGATGGTGGCAGGCGACGAAGGCGTTCACCGACTCCAGCTTGTGGATGAAGCCGTTGGCGAGCAGGAAATCGAGCGCGCGGTAGATGGTCGGCGGCGCGGCGGCACCGGGACCGTCGCCATCGCGAACCTTGTCGAGCAGGTCGTAGGCCTTGATCGGCTGGCCGGCGTCGGCGATCAGCGCCAGCACCCGCTCGCGGATCGGCGTCAGCCGCAATCCGCGCTGGCCGCAGGCGTGCTGCACGGCAGCGATGAAGCTGCCGGCATCATCGACGTGATGCGAGGGATCGGTGCAGTCGTGGTGGTCGTGGCGGCCCATGGCGGAATGATGGGGCCGAACTGAGCCTTCCTCAAGCCGGCCTTCCTCAAGCCGCCGGGATCTTCCCCAGCGCGGCGTCGATGCGGGTCAGTGCCTCGGCCTGGCCGCACAGATAGACGGTATGGCTGATGTCGGGGCTGACCTGGGTCCCTGTCACTGCGACGCGCAACGGCTGCGCGACCTTGCCCATGCCGACGCCGCAGGCTTCGGCGACCTGGTGCAGCGCTTCGCCCACGGACGTGGCCGTCCATTCGGTGAGTTCCGCGAGACGGCGGCGCGCTTCTTCCAGCGCCGGGCGTGCTTCCGGCTTGAGGTGCTTGGCGACCGCTGCATCGTCGTAGTGTTCCAGCGGCCCGAACCACACGCCCGATTTCTCCGCCATTTCCTTCAGCGTCTGCACGCGCTCGCGCAGCGCGACCACGATGTCGGCCGGCTTCGGTCCTTTCGTAAGGTCGTAGCCCGCTTGCTGCAGATGCCAGACAAGGTGTTTGGCAACGGCGTCGGGATCGTCGTTCTTCAGGTATTGCTGGTTGAGCCAGCCGAGCTTGGCCATGTCGAGGCGCGCGGCCTTGGCGTTGACGTCCTTGAGCTCGAACAAGGCGATGAGTTCGGCGATCGAGAAGATCTCCTGGTCGCCATGCGACCAGCCGAGGCGCGCGAGATAATTGAGCAACGCATGCGGCAGGTAGCCGGCATCGCGGTACTGCATCACGTCGGCGGCGCCGGTGCGCTTGCTGAGCTTGGCGCCCTGCTCGTCGAGGATCATCGGCAGGTGGGCGAATCGCGGCGGTTCCGTGCCCAGCGCGCGATAGATGTTGATCTGGCGCGGCGTATTGTTGACGTGGTCGTCGCCACGCACCACGTCGGTGATGCCCATGTCGAGATCGTCGACCACCACCGCGAAGTTGTAGGTCGGATAGCCGTCGCTGCGGAAGATCACCAGATCGTCCAGCTCGGTGTTCTGCCATTCGATGCGACCCTTGACCAGGTCGTCGAACACCACGCTGCCCTCGCGCGGATTGCGGAAGCGGATCACCCGGTTGGGATCGTCACGGAATTCCACCTTCTCGTCGCGATAGCGACCGCTGTAGCGCGGCTTCTCGCCGGCGGCCATCGCCACCTCGCGCATCGCTTCGAGTTCTTCCTTGGTTTCGTAGGCGTAATAAGCGGTGCCGGCCGCGACCATCTGCTCCGCCACTTCGCGATAGCGCGCGAGGCGATCGGTCTGGTAGATGGGACCTTCGTCGTAGCCCAGTCCGAGCCAGTCCATCGCCTCGAGGATGGCGTCGATCGCGGCCTGGGTGCTGCGTTCGCGATCGGTGTCCTCGATGCGCAGGACGAACTGGCCATCGGAATGGCGTGAGGCCAGCCAGCAATACAGCGCGGTGCGCGCGCCGCCGATGTGGAGGTAGCCGGTGGGACTGGGAGCGAAGCGGGTACGGACGGTCATGAGGGTAAGTACTAACTAAACCCGAGTATTTTAGCGCGGCGCACCCAACCCCTGCCCTTCCCGATCCTCGACTTCGGCCAGTCCCCAGCCCAGCCCCAGCAAGGACATCACCACCACGACCAGGAAAAGGATGATGGCCGCAGATGACGCGTCGCGATGGAGCCAGTCGTGCCAGCCCGCACGCAGCACCGGCGCCGTGCCAAGCGCCAGCCAACAGGCAATCGCGCCCGCAGCGCTCATGGCGGCCACCAGCATCCATGACGACGCACGACGGCGCGGTGGAAGCGCCTGCATGACGCGATCGCTGAAACCGCCGTCGGCAACTGGTCCGTCGAAGGCGTCGCGCAACAGTTTGTCGAAGCCGTCGTCGTTTTTGTGATTCATGGTCTTTCTCCTGGATGATTCGTGCCCTGCCACGCCGTCATCCGTTGCCTGAGTTTCGTTTTCCCGCGCAAGGCATGGGTCTTCACCGTCCCCAACGGCATGTCCAGCACGTAGGCGGCTTCCTCGTGGCTCAACCCCAGCTGCACGCAATGCAGGAGCACCATCTGTTCCGCATCGGAAAGATGGCGCATTGCACGGGCAAGATCGAGTTTCAGGTCGGTCGCGTCCATCGGAGCCTGCAGTTCGTCCACGGCATCTTCCTGCGTTCGATTCTGGATCCACGACGATCGACGGCGTGCCTGCAGGAAACAGCTATAGGCGATGCGATAGAGCCAGGTGGAGAACTGCGCATCACCGCGGAATTGCCCCAGTTTCTTCCAGGCCAGCAGGAACGTTTCCTGGGCCAGGTCGTCCGCTGCGGCGGCATCGCCACGCAGCAGCCGGCGCAATTGCGCGCGCACCATGCCCTGGTGGCGGCGCACCAACTGTTCGAAGGCGCGCTGGTCGTTGCCCAACAAGACCCTGGCGACCAGGGCCTTGTCGATGCACGCCCCCGCTTCGCGATCAGCCATGTGTCTCGTCGCGGCGGTTCAACCACCAGCTGGCGAGATAGCCCAGACCCGTCATGAGCGGCAGCAGGCCCAGGCCCCACAGGCTGTGCAGGCTGTGGCCATCGGCCAGTTCGCCAGGCAGGGCGAACAGCATCAGCATCAATCCGAGGCCGCCGCTGATGAGCACCAGCGCGCGGCGGCGCTCGGAATAGCCGATGCCGGGCTCGATCAGGAGTTGCGTCGGCAGCTCCACGCCCTTGTCGGCGAGTTCAAGCAGCGCGCGGTAGCGTGCCTGCGTCTGTTGATGGCGATAGCGCAACACGACCAGGACGATCAGGACGGGGGCGCCCATCACGATCAGGGGAATCAGCATGATCGGATCCATTGTTTCTCTCCTTGCAGTTTCGGTTGTCGATATTCGACCTGTTGCCGGCCTTCGCGATCAGTGCTTCGCGCCCTGGGCAGCAAGCAGGTCGGCGATGCGTTCGGCGAAGAACCAGGACTGCCCCGGTCCTTCGTTGCTGGTCAAGGCAACAGTCGCGCCGGTTTCCCAGACGATCGCCAAGTTGGTATCCGTCCCCTCGATGCCGCCGGCATGGCCGCGAATGTGGAGTCCGCGGGAGGCGCGATCTCCGAATCCGGCGGCATAGCCTCCGGGACCCGCGGGCACTTCATCGTCGAACATTTTCGCGAGTGTTGCAGGCTTGACCAGCTTGCCCGCGCGCAATGCGGCGGAAAATCGCAGCAGGTCGGCGTTGGTGGAATACCCGCCGCCTGCCGGGCCGCCACGGTAGAGGGTCCTGAACCAGTCCGCTTTCCAGGCGTCGGAAAACGGTCCTTCGTGGTAATAGCCAACGGCAAGTTTGGGCACCACATCGTCCAGGCTGTCGAAGCCGCTGGCCTCCATGCCCGCGGGTGCGAATACGTGGCGCTGCACGTAGTCGGAATACGCCTGGCCGGAAACATTCTCGATGATGCGGCCCAGCAGCATGTAGCCCGCATTGCTGTAGCTCCACTGCCCACCAGGCGCGCTCACCTTGGGCTGGCGGGCGATCAGATCAAGGTAGTCCACGGGATCGACGAATTTCTCGCGGTGCTCGAAGAGTTCGGGAACAAGAAAATCCCCCAGCCCGGAGGTGTGATGCAGGAGTTGCCACACCGTGATGTTCTTCGCCGCCTGGTCCGGATATTCCGGAAGCCGCAGTGCCAGCGTGTCGTCCCACGACAATTTTCCTGTTTCCACCAATTGCGCAATGGCGACAGCAGTGAACATCTTGTCCATCGAACCGATGTGGAATTTCGTCTGGCGATCCACTGGGACATTGAAGCGGCGTTCGGCGAGACCGCGACACTCGTCGAAGATCGTCCTTGCGCCATCCGACACCGTCACGCAACCGGAGAAATCGTTGGTGCGCACCAGTTGATCGAGCGTGTTGCGAATCAGCTGCGCCAATGCCTCGCGCGTTGGCGCTTCCCTGGGCCAGTGCGCATAGAGGCCGGGATCGTCCATCGCCACAAGATCGGCCTGCGCGAGGCGGTCGGGGTGCGCCGCATCGGCGGTCAGCACGAGCAGGCCCTGTCGCGCATTGCGACGTGCCTTCACTGCCACCTGGAGCATGCCTGGCTGGCGTGGGTCGGAACGTGCATCGACCACGTCCAACCCGCCGCTGTCGCGAGCCGATGACGCCAACAACGAGATGAACGCTTCGCGGTCGGCGGACGGGATTTCGGCTGACAGTATCGTGGGCGCCCATTTCCGGATGCCGACCGCGTTGTCGCTGTTGACGTGCCGGATCAGCTGACTGCCAAGCCTGCCTGCCGGAGTGTCCGGCAGCGTCGCGTTCCCGGCGGACGCCACCCCGGGGATGGCGGATAGAAACAGCAATGCCTGTGCAAGCAGTCGTGGAAGAACCGACTTTCGGCACGTGGCCGCAGTTGGATCGGCATCAAACATGGATTTCCCCTTTCGGATTGGCTTTGGGGACTTGGATGCGGCAAAAAGCCGATTTGGATTCAGGGAGGAATAAAATCCCCCCATGACCACGCTGTTCATCTCCGACCTCCATCTCGATCCCGAGCGCCCCGACATCACCGCGCTGTTCGGCGAATTCATCGATGGCGAGGCGCGCAGCGCCGATGCCCTCTACATCCTCGGCGACCTCTTCGAAGCCTGGGTCGGCGACGACGATCCCTCGCCAGCCGGCGCGTTCGTCGCGACCAAATTGCAGGAATTGCATGCCAGCGGAGTTCCGGTGTCCTTCATCCGCGGCAATCGCGACTTCCTCGTCGGCGACGATTACGCACGCCGCGCCGGCATGGCGATCCTGTCCGATCCCGCGGTGATCGACCTCCATGGCGAACCGACGCTGCTGCTGCATGGCGACCTGCTGTGCACCGACGACAACGCCTACCAGCAGTTCCGCGCCCAGACCCGCGATCCGCGCTGGCAGGCGCAATTCCTCGCGCAACCGCTGCCGGCACGCCTCGCCTTCGCGGCGCAGGCACGCGCGGCGAGCAAGGCGCGCTATGGCGAACTCGTTTCAAGCGGCATGGCCGAAACCATCGGCGACGTTTCTCCGGCGACCGTGCAGGAATGGTTCAAGCGCTACGGCATCCGCCGCATGATCCACGGACACACCCATCGTCCGGCGATCCACGACGAAGGTGGTGGCAACAGTCGCATCGTCCTCGGCGACTGGTACGAACAGGGTTCGGTACTGCGGGTCGATCGCGACGGCATCCGCCTGGACGTGCTGCCGCTGGCTTGACGATCAATCCGCGGCGGCAAGCAGACTCTCGAGCTCCTCGGGGTCAAAGCCGGCCTGCGTCCGCGCTTCGATATTGAACGGCTTGTGCAGCACACCGCTGGCGTATTCCTTCAGCAGTTCGCGGAATCGCGCCTGCGGCTCGACGCCCGCGCGTTCGCAATGCCAGCGATACCAGCGCGATCCCGCGGCGACGTGCGCGATTTCCTCCCGCAGGATGACTTCGAGGATGTCCGCGGTTTCATTGTCGCCAAGCGAACGCAGCTTCACGATCATGCCCGGCGTCACGTCGAGTCCACGCGCTTCCAGCACGCGCGGCACCAGCGCCATCCGCGCCAGGCCATCGTGCGCGGTCTTCTCCGCCATTTCCCATAGCCCGTTGTGGGCGTCGAAATCGCCGTAGTCGTGGCCGAATGACTGCAAGCGTTCGCGCAGCATCATGAAGTGGCGCGCCTCGTCGTCGGCGACCATCACCCAGTCGGCGTAATACTCCGCAGGCATGCTGCGGAAACGGTGGATCGCATCGCAGGCGAGATCGATCGCGTTGAATTCGATATGGGCGACGGCGTGGATGAAGGCAGCGCGTCCTTCCCTCGATCCGAAACCGCGCCGTGGCAGATCACGCGGATGCACCAGCTTCGGCGTGGCCGGACGCCCCGGCATCGTGATCGCCTGCGGTGGCGGCGATGTCTCGTCCGCTGCAAGTTCGCCAGCGCGGAAGGCCGTCGCCAGCGCGCGTGCGGCAGCCGGCTTGCCGACGATGTCGCCGCAGTCAAGGACTGCCTTCGCTGCGGCGTGGAGATCGCCCATGGCGCGAGGCTCAGGCCCGGCGCTTGGCCTTGGCCTCGTCGGAACGCTGCGCCTGCAAGGCCTCGAAATAGCCATCGGCGACGCCGGTGACGTATTCGCCGCTGAAGCACGAGGTGTCGAAGTGCATGCCGGCATTCTTGGGTCCGGCGACCGCCGCCTCGAGATCCTCGAGATCCTGGTAGACCAGCCAGTCGCAGCCGATCAGTTCCTCGACTTCCTTCTCGCTGCGTCCGTGCGCGATCAGTTCTTCCGGATTCGGCATGTCGATGCCGTAGATGTTCGGATAGCGCACCGGCGGCGCGGCGGAAGCGAGGTAGACCTTCTTGGCGCCGGCATCGCGCGCCATCTGCACGATCTGCTGCGAGGTGGTGCCGCGCACGATGGAATCGTCGACCAGCAGGACGACGCGATCCTTGAATTCCAGCGGGATCGGGTTGAGCTTGCGGCGCACCGACTTCTGGCGCTCGCCCTGCCCCGGCATGATGAAGGTGCGGCCGACGTAACGGTTCTTGATGAAGCCTTCGCGGTACTTCACGCCGAGCACGTGGGCGATTTCCAGCGCGGCGTCGCGACTGGTATCGGGAATCGGGATCACCACGTCGATGCCGTGGTCCGGGCGCACGCGCAAAATCTTCTCGCCCAGCGACACGCCCATGCGCATGCGCGCCTTGTGCACCGAGATGTTGTCCATCATCGAATCGGGACGCGCGAAATACACGTACTCGAACACGCACGGGCGCGCCAGCACGTCCTTGGCCACCACGCGCGCATGCAGCTTGCCGTCCTGGGTGATCACCACCGCCTCGCCCGGCGCGACATCGCGCACGCGTTCGAAACCGGCAAGATCGAGCGCCACCGATTCCGATGCCACCGCGTACTCGGCGCCGGTCGCGGATTCGCGCTTGCCGATCACCAGCGGGCGAATGGCGTTGGGATCCCGGAACGCAACGAGTCCGAGCTCCATCACCATGCAGACCACCGCGTAGCCGCCCTTGGCGCGCCGCATCACGCCTTCCACGGCGCGCAGCGCGGACTCCGGCGACAACTCGTCCTGTGCATCCAGCTCGTGCGCGAACACGTTGAGCAGCACTTCGGAATCCGAGGTGGTGTTGAGGCCGCGGCGATCCTGTTCGATCACTTCGTGGCGCAGCGCTTCGGTATTGATCAGGTTGCCGTTGTGCGCCAGCGCGATGCCGTAGGGCGCATTGACGTAGAACGGTTGCGCCTCGTCGCTGCCTTCGCTGCCGGCGGTCGGATAGCGGCAATGGGCGATGCCCATGCGACCGTGCAACTGCGACATCGAAGCGGCGTCGAAGACATCGCTGACCAGGCCCTTGCCCTTCTCGACCCGCAACACGTTGCCATTGCTGGTGGCGATGCCGGCCGCGTCCTGTCCGCGATGCTGCAGCACCGTGAGGCCGTCATACAGTTGCGCCGCGACGTCCTGCGTCCCGACGATGCCCATGATTCCGCACATTGTTCTCTTTCCTCAGGGGCTGGGACGGACGATTCCGCTCACACCAAGTGTGGCCTGCGCACGCGTTTTCAACGCGTTGGCCGCATCGCGACCGACCACGGGACCGAGGCGCACGCGCGTCAGCACGCCCTTGTCGGTCTTGACGGTATCGGTGGTGGCGCTGAACCCGGCCGCACGCGCCTTGTCGCGCAACGCGGTGGCTTCGGCGGCATTGGCGAAGGCGCCGAGCTGCACCGCGAATCCGGTGCCGGACGCTGCCGGCTTGTCGGCGGGTTTCGGCTCGGGCTTGGGCTGATCGTGCTTGCCCGTATCGGGCTTCGGCGCCGTCGGCGTGTCCTGGTGCTGGGCAACGACCGGCTTGGGTTCCGTCGACTGCGCGGGCTTCGCCGGCTTCGTCGCGGTGATCGCCTTGTCAGGCTTGGCAACCGGCGGTGCGGGCTTCGGCGCTTCAACCGGCTTGTCCGCCGGTTTGCTGCTGGCGATCGGCGCGGTGGCAATGGCCGGCGTCGGCGCAACGTTCGAGGTCGACGCGGTTGCGGTCGGTACCGGCGCTTGCGCCGCATTGGCATCGAGCGCGATCACCTGCGCCTTCACCTGCGGATTCAACTGCACTGCCTGCACCCGCGCGACTTCCGCCGCCTCGCGGGTCGGGTACGGCCCGATGCGCACGCGCCAGGCATCACGGCCCGCCAGCGACACCTTCTCGCTGTAGCCATGCAGCTTGATTCCGGTCACCGCCTGCACCACGCGGTCGGCATCGCTGCTGCTGCCATAGCTGCCGAAACTGACGGCGTAATCGCCGGCCGCGGTTGCTGGCGACGGCTTGGCATCGGTCGCCGCCGTTGCGGCGTTCGGTGCCGGCGTCGCGGTGGCTGCGGTCGCATTCGCCGGAGTGTCGGCATTGGCCTGCGCTGCCGGCATGCCGGTCGCGCCATTGGCGCCAACGGCGCCAGGCACGTCGAGCGGCAATTCCTGGGTCTTGACCGTCGCGTCGGGCGCTTTCGGCGAATCCAGCGGCACGTCGGACACGCCACTGTCGGGCGCGGGTCCCTTGACCAGCATGGGCAGGAAGATGACCGCCAATGCGATCAGGACGGCGGCGCCCCAGAGGCGCTGTTTCACGGGACGATCCATTCGGCGCGCGGGCTCGCAGCGAGTTTCCGCCAATTATACCGGTGCCGGACCATCGACTTCCCGGCAGCCCGCTGAACGCAGCGCATGCAGGGCCGCTTCGACGGTGTGGAAGGAGCCGAATACCAGCACCCGATCGCCCGGCACGGCGATGGATTGCACATGGCGCAAGGCCCCGGCGACATCGGCATGGCGCGTTGCGCCAGCCAGATTCAGCCGCGCGGCCAACGCATCCGCATCCTGCGCGCGGCCTTCGACATCCAGGCCCGTCAGATGCCACTGGTCGATCAGCGGCGCAAGCGCCCTGGTCACGCCTTCCACGTCCTTGTCGGCGAGCGCGGCATAGACGGCATGGACACGCCCCCGCGTCGGTTGGTTCTCCAACCATTCGGCCAACGCCTGCGCAGCCTGCGGGTTGTGGCCGACATCGAGCCGATATTCGACGCCCGCGCAATCCAGTCGCTGCAGGCGACCGGGCACGCGCGCCGAAGCGATGCCTTCCGCCCACGCCTTTTCGGGAATCTCCAACGGCGACCCCCGCAGCGCGGTGATCGCGACCGCGGCGTTGCGCAACTGCACCGGCGCGACCAGGTCGGGCATCGGCAGGTCGAGTATGAAACCGGGTTCGCGCCATTGCCAGCCCTCGCCATCGGCGGCGCGATCGACGAAGAAATCGCAACCCATCCGTAGTGCCGACGCACCGATCGCATAGGCGCGCCGCAACACGCTGGATGGCGGCTCGTCGTCGCCCAGCACCAGCGGTTTCCAGGCACGCGCGATGCCGGCCTTCTCGACACCGATGTCCTCGCGGTCCTCGCCCAGCCATTCCATGTGGTCGAGATCGACGGTGGTGATGACGGCGACGTCGGGATCGACGATGTTCACCGCATCCAGTCGCCCGCCGAGGCCGACTTCAAGGATGGCGAGATCGAGTTGCGCCCGCGCGAACAGCCACAGCGCCGCCAGCGTGCCCGCTTCGAAATAGGTCAGGGAGATGTCGCCACGCGCGGCCTCGACCGCCTCGAATGCGGCGACCAGATCATCATCGCCGGCATCCGCGCCGTCGATGCGCACGCGCTCGTTGTAGCGCAGCAGGTGCGGCGAGGTATAGGCGCCGACACGCAGGCCCGCGGCGCGCGCGATCGCCTCGATGAAGGCGACGGTCGATCCCTTGCCGTTGGTGCCACCGACGGTGATCACGCAACCCGCCGGTTTCGCCAATCGCATGCGCTCGGCAACCGCGCGCACGCGTTCGAGGCCGAGTTCGATGGCGGTGGGATGCTGGCGCTGCAAGCGCGCCAGCCAGTCCTGCAGGGAATCACTCATGCGCACATTATCGGGGCTGCGGTGGGTCGTGAGCGAATTCGCCGCTATAGTCCGCCTTCCCCCATCCGCGGAACCCGCCATGTCGATCGCCACCGGAACCTTCGTCCTGCAGATGAAAATGGAACCGGGACTCGATCTCGGCGACGGCGCGCAGACCGGCAGCTTCCGTTTCGACAAGCAGTTCAGCGGCGCGCTCGAAGCCACCAGCGTGGTGCAGATGATTTCCGCCGGCAATCCGGCGAGCGGATCGGCCGCCTACGTCGCGATCGAACGCATCGCCGGCGCGCTCGATGGCCGCAGCGGCAGCTTCATGACCTGCCATCGCGGGATCATGGATGGCGGCGCTGTTTCGCTGGAAGTCGATATCGTGCCGGGATCGGGCAGCGACGGGCTCGAAGGCATTCGCGGCAAGATGACGATCCGCATCGATGCCGGCGTGCACCACTACGAACTGGATTATTCGCTGTAAATCACAGGCGCCGGCTCAGTTGCCGGCGCGCACCGCGAAATCGCCACGGACGTTGCGGCTCTTGCCGGCGTCGAAGCGCAGCGCGACGCGGTCGCCGGCCTTCAACGGTTTCTTCGGATCCATCAGCATCAGGTGCAGGCCACCGGGCTTCAGCTCGACGCTGCCATGCGCCGGAAGCACCAGCTGCGGCAACTCGCGCATCCGGCTGATCCCGTTCACCAACGTACTCTCGTGGAGGCTGGCGCTGCCGTAGGCGTCGCTGGAGACGCCAGTCACGGTGACTGCTGCATCACAGGGGTTCTCGATCCGGGCGAAGCCCGCATGCATCGGCATCCCGCCCGGCACCAGGCGGATCCAGGCATCGCGCACCACCGGCATGCAGGTAGCGGGCTTGTCGCGCGCGAACGCGGGCAGCGCGGCGCAGGCGAGGATGGCGGCAAGGATCAGGCGGCGGGTCTTCATCCGCCTATGATACGTGCCTGACCTGTACGGATCGCTTCCATGCTCGAGCACCACGACACCGCCACCATCCGCACCATCACGTTCAAGCGTGCGCCGGTCAACGCGCTGAATCCGGAGTTGTGCGAAACGCTGGTCACGGCCTTCGTGCAGGCCGTCGCCGATGGCTGCGACGGAATCGTGCTGGCCGGTGGCGAGAAAGTGTTCTCGGCCGGACTCGACGTGCCGCACCTGATGTCGCTCGGCAAGGATCGCGTCGCCCTGCACGCCGCCTGGGAATCGTTCTTCGCCGCCGCGCGCGCGATCGCCGAATGCCCGATTCCGGTTGTCGCCGCCATCACCGGCCATTCGCCGGCGGGAGGCTGCGTGCTGGCGCTGTGCTGCGACCATCGCGTCATGGCGCGCGGGCCGTTCCAGATCGGCCTCAACGAAACCCAGGTCGGGATCGCGGTGCCGGAAGGCATCCAGCGCCTGATGCGCCGCGCCGTCGGCCGCCATCGCGCGGAACAACTGCTGATGCGTGGCGCGATGGTGGATGCCGAGACGGCATTGGTGATCGGGCTGGTGGACGAACTCGCGGCGCACGGCGAAGTCGTCGCTGCCGCGCACGCTTGGCTGTCCAGCCTGCAAGGATTGCCGCGCACGCCGATGTTGCGCACGCGTGCGATCGCGCGCGCCGACCTGGCCGAAGCGTTGTCGCCGCAACACGTCGATCTCGACGCGATGCTCGATCTCTGGGAACACCCGGACGCGCAAACCGCGCTCAAGGCGCTGATGGCGAAGCTCGGAAAGTAAAGCGGGAGTAACGCTTCGCCGTCAGTCGTCGCCGGTTGCGACCGGGCGTGCATCGTCGCTGATCCAGCCACTCCAAGATCCGGTATAGAGCTTGGCCCCGACCAGCCCGGCATGCGCCATCGCCAGCAGGTTGTGGGCGGCGGTGACGCCGGAACCGCACATCGACACCAGGTCGGACGGCGTGCGCCCCGACAGCAGCTCGCCGAACTCGGCGAACAATTCCTGCGGCGACTTGAATCGGCCATCGGCAGCGAGATTTCGCGCGAACGGACGATTCATAGCGCCGGGCACGTGTCCCGCCTTGCGATCCAGCGGCTCGACATCGCCGCGGAAACGCTCGGCCGCGCGCGCATCCACCAGCAAGCCGCCGTGCGCGAGATGCGCGATGACATCGTCGTGCGAGAACAGCAACGAACGATCAAACGTCGCCGGATACGAAGCGACAGTGCGGATCTCCGGAAATTCCGTGGTCACCGGAAAGCCCAGTGCATTCCAGCGCGCGAATCCGCCGTCGAGCACCGCGACACCCTGGTGGCCCAGCGTCCGCAGCAACCACCACGCGCGCGCCGCGAACATGCCCTGGTCGGCGTCGTAAACCACCACTTGCGTGTCCGGCGTGATGCCCCACGCGCCCAGCGTGTGCGTGAAGTCATCGTCGCGCGGCCACGGGTGGCGGCCTTCGCCCTGCACGCGCATGTCGGAGAGGTCGCGCTCGAGATTGGCGTAACGCGCACCGGGAATGTGTCCCTGTCGGTACATCGCTTCGCCGGCGGCGCGATCCGCCAGGTTCACGCGCGCATCGAGCACGACCCACGACGGATCATCGAGATGCTGCAGCAGGGTTTCGCAATCGATCAGCGTGGCGAACATCGGTTTCACTCTAGTCGTTGCCGCAGGTCGTCCAGCATCATCGCGCTCGCACCCCAGATGCGATGCGGCGACACCGATTGCGGCAGTCGGTATTCGAGGACATGGCGGACATCGTCGCCCATCGTCATTTCCACCTGCCCGAGGTTGGACGGATCGCGCAGTGCGGACAACGACACTTCGAAAGCGTCGGCGACCTCGCGCGGATCGGGGCGGGAGACATAGGCGGGATCGAGCCAGGCAACGATTGGCGTGACCCGGAATCCGCTGACCGTCGCCAGCGGATCGAGCGTACCCAGCGGATGGACCAGCGCCGCCGGGATGTCGAGCTCTTCGCGGGTTTCGCGCAAGGCCACCGCGATCGCATCGGCATCGTCGGGATCCTGCGCGCCGCCGGGAAACGCCACTTGGCCGCCGTGATGGCGCAAGCCGCCATTGCGCAGGGTGAGCAGCACTTTCCAATCGTCTGCACGCGGCACCAGACCGATCAACACCGCCGCTTCGCGAAAGCGTTCGATTCCGAACCACGTGCGCATCAGCGGTGCATTCGCGCCCTCGCCCATCGGCAAGGCATCGAGCGGATGCAGCACGCGACGCAACTGTCGCAACAATGCGTCGCTGCCCGCATCGAAATTCATGCGCGGTCCGCTGCGCGCGCCGGGATCAGCACGTCGATCACGTGCAGGCGGAGCTGCGGCGACATCACGCCCCAGGCCGCGATCTCGTCGAGCGTGCGCAGGCAGCCTTCGCACAGCCCGTCATCGCCCATTTCGCAGACGTTGACGCAAGGCGACAGGATCGGCAGGGGCAGCGCGGCATTCATCCCGTCATTCTCCCATTCCGCCCCCGCAAACGAAAACGCCGGCGCGAGGCCGGCGTTTCCAGGGTGCTGCAACGTCGATTACTTGACGCTGTTGAGCTTGACGTCGAACTGCACGACGGCATTCGGCGGCATGCCGGTGCGCGGATCGGCGCCGAAGGCCTTGCCCGGCGGCAGGGTGATTTCCCACTGCGAACCGGCCGGCATCTGGGTGATGGCCTCGCGCAGGCCTTCGACCTGCACTTCGCTCAGCTTCATCGGCGGCGCGTCTTCCATCTTGGCGTCGGCCGGACGCGGGGCCACGGTCGGGAAGAACGGCCCTGCGAAGGCGACGGAGATGGTGCTGCCCAATGCCGGGCGGGCGCCGGTGCCGGCGGTGACGACTTTGTACTGGACGCCCGACGGCAGCGTCTTGACGCCCGGCTTCGCCTTGTTGGCGGCCAGGAACTGGTTGCCCTTGCTCAGATTTTCAGCGGCGGCCTTGTCGTACTCGGCCTTGGCCTGCTGCGCACGGGCCTGCTGGCGGCGCTGGAAGGCTTCCATCACCGGCTTGGCCTGGGCTTCCGCCAGCGCGGGATCCTTCTTGGCGTAAGCGTCCTGGACGCCCTTGATCGCCGAGTTGATGTCGATCTGCTCGCCAGCTTCCTGGACCTGCTGCAGCTGGCCACCGAGCTGATATCCGAAGATATAGCTGAGCTTGCCCTTTTCGCTGGTCATGTCCTGGGCGCTGGCTGCCCCGGCCGTCATCGTCAAGGCCGCAAGAACGGCGGCCAGGGTACGCATCTTCATCGAAACAACACTCCTTGGATGGTCTGGCGTCCCGACGGACGTCAGGAAGCGCGGGGTAGCATAATCGCCTACGGCCTGAACCGCGACTGTGGATGGACAGCGCGAATCGCCGAAAAGTTCCCATTCAGTCCTGCAGACCCCGCCCCATGACCACTTCCCCCCTCCTGATCGCCGACCAGGACTCGATTCGCCTGATCCGGATCGATCGTCCAGACAAGCTCAACGCGTTGAATTCCGCCACGATTTCCGCGCTGGACGCGGCTTTCGCCGAGGCGATTGCCGATTCCGCGGTCCGGGTGATCGTGTTGACCGGATCGGGCGCCAAGGCCTTCGTGGCCGGCGCCGACATCTCCGAAATGAATGGCCTGACCCCGACCGAGGGTCGCGACTTCTCGCTGCGCGGGACGCGGATGATGCGCCGGATCGAACGCGCGCCCAAGCCGGTCATCGCGATGGTGAATGGTTTTGCCCTGGGTGGCGGCCTGGAACTGGCGATGAGCTGCCACCTGCGCATCGCCGCCGACAGCGCCAAGGTCGGGCAGCCGGAAATCAACCTCGGCCTAATCCCCGGCTTCGGCGGCAGCCAGCGCCTGCTGCGACTGGCCGGTCGCGCGGCGACGCTCGAACTGTGCCTGACCGGCGCGCCGATCACCGCCGAACGTGCGTTGCAACTCGGCATCGTCAATCGCGTGGTGCCGGCGGCCGAACTCGAAGCCGAGACCATGAAGCTGGCGCAGCAATTGGCGAAGGCAGCGCCGCTGGCGCTACGCGGCATGCTCGACTGCGTGAACATCGGCCAGGACTGCGGACTGGAAGAAGGCCTCGAATACGAGTCGGCGCAATTCGGCCTGGTGTTCTCCACCGCCGACATGCGCGAAGGCACGTCGGCCTTCCTGGAAAAGCGCGCCGCGGAGTTCAAGGGCCGCTGATCCCATGGAACACGCACGCGTGCATGAAGCGGTCGCCGCGTTGCAGCGGGGCGATGTCGATGCCGCGCTGGAATCGGGGTTGATGGAATTCACCAGCAACGACCTCGATCAGGCTGGTGTATCGATCAATGATCGCGAACGCATCCTCACGACCATGGCGAAACTGCATTTCGCCTGGGACGCGCGCGAACGTTACCGCGCGCGTCAGCAACGATTGGACGAACGCGCACGCAAGCGCGAAGCACGGCGCGCCCAGGCGCCGCTCGGCGATGGCGCGGTGAAACCCGCTCTGCCCACTGCCGCGGCGAATGCGTTGGCGAAAGCGCTGGCCCGCGCAAAAGGAAATTGAAGCGATGGCGCAGATGACGCGTTCCGAGATCCGCGAAGCATTCGAACGCTGGCGGCAACTCGACCCCGAGCCGAAGACCGAACTGCTCTACCAGACCTCGTTCCAGTTGCTGGTGGCGGTGGTGCTGTCGGCGCAGAGCACCGATGCCGGCGTCAACCGCGCGACACGCACGCTGTTCAAGGCGGCGCCGACGCCGAAGAAAATGGTCGCGCTGGGCGTGGACGGGGTGAAGTCGCATATCGCCACGCTCGGCCTGTACAACGCCAAGGCCGCGAACGTGGTCGCGCTCTCGCAGCTGTTGATCGAACAGCACGATGGCGAGGTGCCGGCGGACCGCGACGCGCTGGAGGCATTGCCGGGCGTCGGCCGCAAGACCGCCAACGTGGTGATGAACGTCGTCTTCGGCGAACCGACGATGGCGGTGGACACGCACATCTTCCGCGTCGCCAATCGCACCGGCATGGCGCCGGGCAAGACGCCGCTTGCGGTGGAGCTGGGATTGCTCAAGCGCGTGCCGGAGGAGTTCATGGCGCATGCGCACCACTGGCTGATCCTGCACGGGCGCTATGTCTGCGTCGCACGCACGCCGAAATGCCCGGGCTGCGCGATCCGCGATCTCTGCAAGTTCAAGGACAAGACACCGGGTTGAGCAAAAGAAAACGGCGGCACATGGCCGCCGTTCTCCTTACCCGTGCATCAACCCGGATCGATTACCACTTGATCTCGGTGAAGACGCCGAACTCGTCGGCCTTGGCATCGGTCTTCTGGCCGTCCTTGATGTCTTCATGCTTGTAGACCGCGGCAACCTTCACGCCCTTGGTCAGCACGTAGTCGACGCCGAAGTTGTAGTACTTGTCCTTCAGGCCCGGATCCAGCCAGCGGCTGACGTCGGACTGATCGTAACGGCCGAACACCGACACCTTGTCGGTGAAGTTGACGTTGCCCCACAGCGACCAGCCGCGGGCGCGATCGCCAACGTAGGTCTTGAGGTTGGACGGCACGGTCGGGTTGTAGACCGGCAGGCCATAACCACCCACCGTCGCCGGCGGCACGGCGGCGCCGAGCAGCACGCGGTTCCAGTTGTTAGCGGCGAAGTATTCGCCACCGACGCGGAAGCGGCTGTTGCCGTAGGACACCAGGCCATCCAGGCGGTTGGCGCTGTGTTCGGCCGGCGTGCTGGACGGATACGCTTCCTTGCCGAGCTTGCCGTGGTAACCGCCGACGGCGATGTTCAGGCCTTCGATCGGCGTCACGCCGACGCGCGCTTCAAGATCGACGCCCTTGCTGCGGCTCGGGTTCTTGTAACCGCCACCGTTCACCGCCGATACGGCGTAGTTGAACATGCTGTTGTTGAAGGTACCGAACACGTGCAGGCCCCAATCCGACGAGGTGCCCGTCTTCAGGCGGTCGGCCAGGGTGTTCTCGACATAGCGGTAGCCATAGTTGCTTTCGGCGTACGGCACCCACGGCAGTTCGGCCGCGCCCAGGCGCACGGTGAAGGCATCGCTGTACTTGCCCTGCACGTAGGCCTTCTTGATGTACAGCTCGGTCGCGCCGACGGCGCTGCTGTACTGGAAGTCGGTGGTCAGGTTCGCCGAATAGGTGTCGTTGAACTTGTGGTTGATGCCGATGTAGGCGCGCTTGACGTCGAAGCCGAAGCCATTCGTGCCGGCCTTCTTGACGCCGTGGTCCTTGATGGCCTGGCTGGTCAGGTCGGCGAAGACGGTGCCGGTCACGCTGGTGTCGTTGACCAGCTTCTCGAGCTTGTCGGTCTTGGCCGTGCTCTTGGCGACGTCTTCGTTGGTCTTGGCCTGCTGCGTGTTGACCTCGGACTGCGCATCGGTGCGCTCTTCCAGGTTCGCAAGCTTTTCCTGCACCGCGGCGAGCTGCGCCTTCAGCGCATCGATCTCGGCGCGGTCGGACGAGGTTGCCGGCGCGACGGTTTCGGCGGCAACCGGAGCGGCGGCCTTCTTCTTCACCACGTGGCGCTTGCTCGAATGCTTCGTGCGCGGATCGGGGTCGGCATGGGCCGCGGTGGCCGCGCCGAAGAGACTGACGGCGATCATCGCCGCGAGCAGGTTGGTACGCATGGACAGCTTCCTCATTGGGGAGATTGGCGAATGGCGTGCGCCGTGGCGATGCGCCGGTTCGGCGAGCGGTGTTAAGAATCCGTCACTGTTGTGACAAATTTGAGTCAAAAACGGAATGGATGTTTTTTCATGTCGTCATGCTTAAAACCTGCGTGCGGCATCACGCTGTCATCCGAATGAAATATTCGCGACGCGCGGCTGTCATCTTTTCAACATGGAATCGTCTCGCCCGATCTCTGCAACTTCGGCTGCACTCATCCAGATCCAATCCCAAGGGAGCTTCCGTGAAATTCACCTCGCAAGTCCGCCTGGCCGCTGGCCTGGCCATCGCCACCTGCGCCTTCTCCGCGCAGGCCACCGACGTCACCGGCGCCGGTTCCAGCTTCGTCTACCCGGTCCTGTCGAAGTGGTCGGCCGCCTACGCGCAGTCCACCAACAACAAGATCAACTACCAGTCGATCGGCTCCGGCGGCGGCATCGCCCAGATCAAGGCCGGCACCGTCGATTTCGGCGCCTCCGACAAGCCGCTCACCGCGGCCGAGCTGCGCCAGTTCGGTTTCGTCCAGTTCCCGGTCGTGGTCGGCGGCATCGTGCCGGTCGTGCACATCCCGGGCGTCAAGGCCGGCGCGATGAAGCTTGACGGCGCCGTGCTCGCCGACATCTTCATGGGCAAGATCACCAAGTGGAACGATCCGGCGATCGTCGCCCTCAACGGCGGCCTCGAGCTGCCCGACATGAAGATCACCGTGGTCCACCGTTCCGACGGTTCGGGCACCTCGTTCAACTTCACCAACTACCTGTCCAAGGTCGATGCCGACTGGAAGGGCAAGATCGGCGAAGGCACCACCGTCAACTGGCCGACCGGCATCGGCGGCAAGGGCAACGAAGGCGTCGCCGCCTACGTGAAGCAGGTCAACGGCGGCATCGGCTACGTCGAATACGCCTACGCGCTGCAGAACAAGCTGTCCTTCACCCGCATGAAGAACGCCGCCGGCAACTGGGTGCAGCCGCGCGCCTCGACCTTCTCGGCCGCTGCCGACACCGCCGACTGGAACTCGGCCCCGGACTTCAACGTCATCATGACGAATGCCAAGGGCGGCGAAGCGTGGCCGATCACCGCGACGACCTGGGTGATCATGTACAAGAAGCCGAAGCGCGCCGCGCAGTCCAAGACCGCGATCGATTTCTTCAAGTGGGCGCTGGAGAACGGCCAGTCGCAGGCCGAGTCGCTGGCCTACGTGCCGCTGCCGGATTCGCTGGCCAAGAAGATCGAGGCCTACTGGGCGCAGAACATCAAGTAAGGCCCGCCATTGCCTGCTTGAACCCCGAGGCGCGGTCCGCAAGGTCCGCGCCTTTTTCATGCCTTTCATGACAGTCGACTGACCGCAGTCACCGCATTGTCACAATCCGGCGGTTTCATATCCGGACTCGACCCCACCGGAGTCTCCGATGCGCCCTGCCCTGCGCCTGACCCTTCTCGCCGCCGCCCTCGTGGCCGTGACCGCCTGCAAGCCGAATACTCCGGCCAGTGGCGCCAACGCCCCGGGCAACAACGCCGCGGATTCGGCCGCCAAGGTCCAGGCCGGCGTCACCGGCGCGGGCGCCAGCTTCGTGTATCCGCTGATGTCGAAGTGGGCCGCCGATTACGCCAAGACCAACGGCGGCCGCATCAACTACCAGTCGATCGGCTCCGGCGGCGGCATCGCCCAGATCAAGGCCGGCACCGTGGCCTTCGGTTCTTCCGACAAACCGCTGCCGCCGGAAGAACTCGCGGCTTCCGGCCTCGCCCAGTTCCCCGATGCGATCGGCGGCGTGGTGCCGGTGGTCAATCTCGACGGCGTCGATGCCGGCAAGCTCAAGCTGACCGGCGCACTGCTGGGCGACATCTTCCTCGGCAAGATCACCATGTGGAACGATCCGGCGATCGCCAAGGTCAACGAAGGCGTGGCGTTGCCCGCCGTCAAGATCAACCTGGTGCATCGTTCCGACGGTTCCGGCACCACCTTCAACTTCACCAACTACCTCTCCAAGGTCAATCCGGAGTGGAAAGCCAAGATCGGTGAAGGCACCACGGTCAACTGGACGGGTGGCATCGGCGGAAAGGGCAACGAAGGCGTGTCGGCCTACGTGAAGCAGCTCAAGGGTTCGCTCGGCTACGTCGAACTGTCCTACGCGCTGCAGAACAAGATGGCCCACGTGCAGCTGCAGAACGCGGCCGGCAACTGGGTGCAGCCGAGCGCGGAAACCTTCGCCGCCGCCGCGACCAGCGCGGACTGGAAGAACGCCAAGGACTTCAACCTGGTGATCACCAACGCGCCGGGTGCGCAGGCATGGCCGATCACCGCGACCAACTTCATCCTGATGCAGAAGGCGCCGAAGAATCCCGCCGACCGCAAGGCGGCGCTCGACTTCTTCAAGTGGGCGTTCGAGCACGGCCAGGACCAGGCGAAGGCGCTCGACTACGTGCCGCTGCCGCCGGAACTGGTGCAGCAGATCGAAGCGTACTGGACCGAGAACTTCAAGTAATCGCGAATGAACTCGACCGCAATGAGCGCATCTTCCGCCAGCCCGGCGACGACGGGCAGCCGGGACGTCATCGACGCCCGCAATGACAAACTGTTCCGCTGGCTGCTGACCGCGATGGCGGTGTTCGTGCTGCTGACGCTGGCCGGCGCCGCGCTGTCGATGCTGTGGGGCGGCCGCGCGGTGCTGCAATCGCACGGCGTCGAATTCTTCACCACCACCGAATGGGATCCGCCGGCCGGCAAGTTCGGCGCGCTGGTGCCGATCTACGGCACGATCGTCACCGCCATCATCGCGATGCTGATCGCGGTACCGGTGAGTTTCGGCATCGCCTTCTTCCTCACCGAAGTCGCGCCGCGCAAATTGCGCACGCCGATCGGCCTCGCCATCGAACTGCTTGCCGGCATTCCCTCGATCATCTACGGCATGTGGGGCTTCTTCGTGCTGATGCCGGTGATGCGCGACACCTTCATCCCGTGGATGACCGAGCACATGGGCAACTGGCCGGTCATCGGCGCCCTGTTCCAGGGCCCGCCGATCGGCGCCGGCATGCTGACGGCCGGCTTCGTGCTGTCGATCATGGTGATTCCGTTCATCGCATCGGTGATGCGCGACGTCTTCCTCACCGTGCCGCAGCGCCTGAAGGAATCGGCCTACGCGCTGGGTTCGACCAAGTGGGAAGTGACCTGGGACATCGTCCTGCCCTACACCCGTTCGGCGGTGATCGGCGGCGTCTTCCTCGGCCTCGGTCGCGCGCTGGGCGAAACCATGGCGGTCGCCTTCGTGATCGGCAACAGCGTGAACTTCACCAAGTCGCTGCTGGAACCGTCGACCACGATCGCCGCGCTGATCGCCAACAACTTCGGCGAAGCCGGCGAACAGGAACGCGGCGCGCTGCTGCTGCTCGGCTTCGTGCTGTTCATCGTCACCTTCGTCGTGCTGGCGCTGGCGCGCCTGATGCTGGCGCAGCTGGCCCGCAGGGAGGGCAAGTAATGTCCGCCGTTCTCACCGCGCAGGATCGCGCCCGCCAATCGCTGTATCGCCGCCGCAGCATCGTCAACGTGATCTCGGTCGCGCTGGCCTGCGCCACCGCGGTGTTCGGACTGATCTTCCTCGCCTGGATCCTGTGGACGCTGATCAAGAACGGCATCCCCGGATTGTCGTTCCACCTGTTCACCCAGGACCAGCCACCGCCGGGCGAAACCAGCGGCGGTTTGCGCAACGCCTTCGTCGGCAGCCTGATCATGTGCGGCCTGGCCGTGCTGATCGGCACGCCGATCGGCATCGCCGCAGGCACCTGGCTGGCCGAATACGGCGATCGCAGCAAGCTCGGCACCGCGGTGCGCTTCGTCAACGACATCCTAATGTCGGCGCCCTCGATCGTGCTCGGCCTGTTCGTCTACGCGATGTACGTACTGCAGACCGGCGGCCAGTTCTCGGCGGTCGCTGGTGCGATCGCCCTCGCCTTCATCGTGCTGCCGGTGGTGGTGCGCACCACCGACGAAATGCTGCGCCTGGTGCCAACGCAGATGCGCGAAGCCGCGCTATCGCTGGGCGTGCCGCAGTGGAAGGTGATCATGCAGGTGCTGTACCGCTCGGCCCGCGCCGGCATCGTCACCGGCATCCTGCTGTCGATCGCGCGCATCTCCGGCGAAACCGCGCCGCTGCTATTCACCGCGCTCGGCAACGACTTCTTCACCCTCGACATCTTCCATCCGATGTCGGGCGTGCCGCAGGTGATGTACAAGTTCGCCGGCGCGCCGGACGACAACTGGCAGCACCTTGCCTGGGCGGGTGCGCTGGTGGTGACACTGTTCGTGCTCGCGATCAGCCTCGCGGCGCGCACCTTCCTGTTCCGCAAGAACGTTCCCAATGACTGACTTGAGCCGGATTCCTGACATGAACGACGCCCGATCCACCATCAAGCCAGCCGTGGCGAACGCGACGCAAGCCGCTCCGGCGGCCGCGCCGAAGCTGGCCGCGCGCGATCTCAATTTCTACTACAGCAAGTTCCACGCCCTGAAGAACATCACGCTGGAGATCCCGGAAAAGCGCGTGACCGCGCTGATCGGTCCCTCCGGTTGCGGCAAGTCGACCCTGCTGCGCATCTTCAACCGCATCTATGCGCTGTACCCGGGCCTGGAAGCCAAGGGCGAAGTGCTGCTCGACGGCGAGAACATCCTCGATCCGAAGTACTCGATGAACCGCCTGCGTAGCAAGGTCGGCATGGTGTTCCAGAAGCCGGTGCCGTTCCCGATGACGATCTACGACAACGTGGCCTACGGCATCCGCCACCACGAGAAGCTGTCGAAGTCGGAGATGAACGACCGCGTCGAACTGGCGCTGCGCCAGGGCGCGCTGTGGGACGAAGTGAAGGACAAGCTGACGCAGAACGCGCTCGGCCTCTCCGGCGGCCAGCAACAACGCCTGTGCATCGCGCGCGCAGTCGCACTGCGCCCGGAAGTGCTGCTGCTCGACGAGCCGACCTCGGCCCTCGACCCGATCTCGACCAGCCGCATCGAGCAGCTCGTCGAGGAATTGAAGCAGGACTTCACCATCGCGATCGTGACCCACAACATGCAGCAGGCGGCACGCGTTTCCGACTACACCGCCTTCATGTACCTCGGCGACCTGATCGAGCACGACACCACCTCGAACATCTTCAGCGCGCCGTCGCAGAAGCAGACCGAGGATTACATCACCGGCCGCTTCGGCTGATTACGGGAGAACCGAAATGGCCAGCGAACACGAGCACCACATCCTGAAGAGCATCGACGTCGAACAGCACCGCCTGGAAGGCGAATTGCTGGAGATGGGCGAAATGGCGGTAGCCCAGCTCGAGGCCGCGCTCGACGTGATCGACCGCCGCGATGATCGCGCCGCCGAACGCATCATCGCCAACGACGAAGCCATCGACGCGCTCGAGAACGAGATCAGCCAGGACGTGATGAAGCTCGCGACCGGCGGCCCGCTGGCGCGCGACCTGCGCTACATCCTGACCGCGTTGCGCACCGCCTCCGACATCGAACGCGTCGGCGACTACGCCGCCAACCTCGCCAAGCGTTCGATCGCCCTCAACAAGGCGCCGCCGCTGCCGTTGGCCCACGTCACCGGACTCACTTCGCTCGGGCGCCTGGCCGTGCGCCAGATGCGCGACGTGCTGCGCGCCTACCGCGACAACGATCTCGCGCTGGCGCAACAGGTGCGCGAGAACGACGCCGAGCTCGACCTGCGCTACACCAGCGTGTTCCGCGAACTCCTGACCTACATGATGGAAGATCCGCGCAACATCACGCCGTGCACGCACCTGCTGTTCATGGCCAAGAACCTCGAGCGCATCGGCGACCACGCCACCAACATCGCCGAAGGCATCTGGTACAGCGAGCAGGGCCAGAACAACCCGCTGCCGCCGCGGGTCAAGAAAGACGACTCCAACACCGTCAGCTGACACCCGGGAGGCCGCGCACCGCGGCCTCTTCCGTTTTACACCTCGACAACCTCGCCGGGGTGCGCCAGCTCGACATCGGTGCCGAAGCGCTGGTGCATCTCCGCGGCCAGCGCAGTCCGAGCATCGTCCTCGCCATGGACCAGCAAGGCCTTCGGCCGCGGCTGGAAACCGCCATACCATTCCAGCAGGCCGCTGCGATCGACGTGCGCAGACAGTCCGCCGACGGTGTGCATCTGCGCGTTGACGTGGATTTCCTCGCCGTGGATCCGCACCGACTTCGCGCCGTTCACCAGCCTGCGCCCCAGCGTGTTCTGCGCCTGGTAGCCGACGAAGACGACATGCACTTCGCGGCGGTCGAGTCCGTGCTTGAGGTGATGGAGGATGCGGCCGCCGCTGGCCATGCCGTTGCCGGCGATGATGATGGCACCACTACGAATGCGGTTGATCGCCATCGATTCGTCGACGGATTCGGTGACGTGCAGGTTGGGCAGTCGGAACGGATTGGGCGTGCCCTTCCACACGTCCTGCGCGTCGGCATCGAAGAGTTCGTGGTGGTGGTCGTAGACCTGCACGACTTTCCCCGCCATCGGGCTGTCAAGGAAGATCTGCCAGCGCGACATCTGCCAATCGTCCCAATGGCGCGCGAACCAGTACAGCAATTCCTGGCTGCGCCCGACCGCGAACGCCGGGATCAGCACGTTGCCGCCGTCCTTCCACGCCGCTTCCAGGATGTCGCCGAGTTCGCGGATGGTTTCGGCGCGATCCTTGTGGTCGCGATCGCCATAAGTGCTTTCCATCAGCAGGAGATCGGCGGTTTGCGGATTCTCCGCATCGCGGATGATCGGCGTGCCCTTCGGGCCGAGGTCTCCGGAGAACACCAGCTTGCGACCGTCCGCGAACACTTCGACGATACACGAGCCGAGGATGTGGCCGGCATCGAGCAGGTTGATCTCGATGCCCGGCAGGATCTGGGTGCGCTGGTGGTAGTCGAGGGTGCGGATCAGCGGCAGGGTCTTCTGCACGTCCTCGCGGGTGTACAGCGGCACGACTTCGGGTTCGCCGTCGCGGCGATGGCGATTGGCGCGTTCGGCATCGCTTTCCTGCAGCGACGCCGCGTCCATCAGCATGATCGGCATCAGTTCGGCGGTCGCGGCCTGGGCATGGATCGGCCCCTTGTATCCGCGCGCCACCAGCAGGGGCAGGCGACCGATGTGATCGATGTGGGCATGGCTGATCACCACCGCCTCGATGCCGGCGACATCGAAGCCGAATGGCGCGAGGTTGAGCGCCTCCTCCGCGTCCGAGCCCTGGATCATCCCGCAGTCGAGCAGGATCCGGTGCCCGGCCGCCTCGACCACGTGCAGGGAGCCGGTCACCCGGTCGGCAGCGCCTTCGAACCGTACTTTCATCCCCATCCTCGCGTCGTCATCGGGCTGGCTGACGCTAGCACGGCCGCCATGGTCAGCGCGTCGCAGTCGCGTGACCCGACCAGGCGACCATGACTTTCCACACCCTTCCGACCATGACGTTCGGCCTATAGTCGACGGTCGACTCCACTGCCAATGACGGCCCCTACATGAAGCGCATCCGTCCCACCCTGCTTGCCCTTGCCCTGTTGCCGTCGCTGGCCCTGGCGCAATCCACGGCGTCGGTCTACGACGTCAACGATCTCGACCGCTCCGTCTCCGCCTGCCAGGACTTCAATGCCTTCGCCAACGGCAAGTGGGTCAAGGCGAATCCGATTCCGTCCGACAAGACCCGCTGGGGCGCTTTCGACGCATTGCGCGAACAGAGCCTCAACGCCCAGCACGACATCCTCAACAAGGCCGCGGGCGGCGCCGACCAGGCCAAGGCCGGTTCGGTGGAACAGAAGATCGGCTGGCTGTACCGCAGCGGCATGGATTCGGCCGCCATCGAGAAGGCCGGCTACAACCCGATCAAGCCCGAGCTCGCCGCCATCGCCAAGCTGAAAACCCCGGCCGATATCGCCGCATGGCTGGGCAAGGCCACCGAACGCGGTGCCGGCCAGGTCTTCCGCTTCGGTTCCGGCGCCGACTTCAAGGACGCCAGCAACCAGATCGCCTTCGCCGGACAGGGTGGCCTCGGCCTGCCCACGCCCGACTACTACACCAAGGATGAGTACGCTTCGCTGCGCACCGCCTATCGCGACCACCTGGCCAAGCTGTTCACGATGACCGGCACCAAGGCCGCCGACGCGACCCGCAAGGCCGACAACGTGCTCGCCTTCGAAACGCGCCTGGCCAAGGCGTCGCTGTCGCGCGTCGAATTGCGCGATCCCAAGAACCAGTACCACTTCGTCACCCTCGCCGAAGCCAACCAGATCACGCCGCACTTCAAGTGGGACGCGTTCTTCAAGGCCATCGATGTCAAGCCGGGCAAGGGCTTCTCGCTGTCGCAGCCGAAGTTCTTCGCCGAATTCGACAAGATGCTGACCGATGTGCCGGCCGCGGAATGGCGCGACTATCTCGCCGCGCACGTGATCGACGGTGCATCGTCGTCGCTGACGGAAGCCTTCCAGAACGAACGCTTCGACTTCTACGGCAAGACGCTCAACGGCCAGCCGGAACAGGAAGTGCGCTGGAAGCGCGTGGTCGGCTCGGTCAACGGCGCGATGGGCGAAGGCCTCGGCCAGCTCTACGTCAAGGATTATTTCCCGCCGGATGCCAAGGCCCGCGCCCAGGTGCTGGTGGACAACGTGCGCAATGCCCTCAAGTCGCGCATCGAACACCTCGACTGGATGAGCGATACCACCAAGGCCAAGGCGATCGCCAAGTGGTCGACCTTCCTGCCCAAGATCGGTTATCCCGACCACTGGCGCAGCTGGGACGACCTCAAGATCCAGCCGAACGACTTCTTCGCCAACATGCGTGCCGCCCGCGCCTTCAACCAGCGCTGGGAACTCGACCACATCGGCCAGAAGACCGATCGCCTCGAATGGGGCATGACGCCGCAGACCGTCAACGCCTATTACAACCCCACCGACAACACCATCAACTTCCCGGCCGCGATCCTGCAGCCGCCGTTCTTCTATGCCAATGGCGACGACGCCATCAACTACGGCGGCATCGGCGCGGTGATCGGCCACGAAGCCGGCCACGGCTTCGACGACCAGGGCAGCCAGTTCGACGGCGCGGGCAACAATGCCAACTGGTGGACCGCCGAAGACCGCAAGCGCTTCGATGAACGCACCGCCCTGCTCGGCGCGCAGTTCGACGCCTATGCGCCGATTCCCTCGATGCCCGACAAGCACGTCAACGGCAAGCTGACGATGGGCGAGAACATCGGCGACCTCGGCGGCCTCAACTTCGCCTACGACGCACTGCAGGCGGCCACCGCCGGCAAGCCCGATCCGATGATCGACGGCCTGACTCGCGACCAGCGCTTCTTCCTCAACTGGGCGCGCGTGTGGCGCGGCAACATCCGCGACAAGGCGGCGTTGGTGCTGCTGAATTCGGATCCGCACGCACCGGCGCAGTTCCGCGCGATCGCCGCGCCCAGCAACATGCCGGCATTCGCCAAGGCCTTCCAGTGCAAGGATGGCGACGCGATGGTGCGTTCCGGCGACAAGCGCGTGCAGATCTGGTAATCGCGCACTGCAACCAAGCAATGCGACAAGGCCCGGCATCGCCGGGCCTTGTCGTTTCCGGGCCCGGTCACTTCTTTGTCAGGAGCCGTCCGGCTCCGGTTGCTAGACTTGGCGGATAGTCCCTCGGAACCCGCACGATGACCCGACGCCCGCTCGTCCTTGCCCTCGCCGCCCTCATCGCCACCACGCCCATCGGCGCCATGGCCGCCAAGAAGAAGGCGGCACCGAAGAAGGCAACCAAGGCCGAAGCCGTCACGGCGGATTGCGCGGACTACTACGGCAACGTCAACAAATCGTGGCTGGCCACCAACCCGGCGCCGGCCGCCAATGGCGCCACCAGCGCCTTCGCCCAGCTCGATGCGCGCGCGGTGCAACAGCAACGCGACCTGCTCGACGCCGCGATGAGCGGTCCGCAGAACAACGTGCAGAAGCTGCTCGGCGATTTCTGGGCCAGCGGCCTCGACGAAGCCGCGGTGGAAGCCGACGGCTCCAAGCCGATCGCGCCGCTGCTCGCGCGCATCGACGGCATCCGCCGTTCCGGCGATGTCGCCGCATCGATCGCCGCGCTGCACCAGGTCGGCATCCCGGTGGCCTTCAACTTCGCCGCCGACATCGACCTCGACGATCTCAACCGCCACATCGGCTACTTCAGCCAGGGCGGACTCGGCCTCGGCGATCCCGGGTTCTACACGCGCCAGGATCCCGACATCAACGCGATCATGGTCCGCTACCGCAAGTACGTCGAGAACATCCTCACCTTGACCGGCAGCAAGCCCGACAAGCTGGCGCAGGACCTCGACATGGTGATCGGCCTGGAAACACGGTTGGCGCAACTGTCGCGTCCGTTCAAGGTCAATGCCGATCCGCGCGCCGATTTCAACGCCGTGCCGGTGGCATCGCTGGCGGCGTACCGCAACCTGCAACTCGCGGACTTCCTCAAGGCGCAGGGCGTGAGCGACGACCGCGTCTCGATGGCCGATCCCAACTATTTCACCCAGCTCGACGCGCTGGTGAAATCGGTGCCGGCCAACCAGTGGAAGACCTACCTGCGCTACCAGGTTGGCAATGCGATGGCGCCATATCTTTCGCACAGCTTCCGCGACGCCGAACAGCAATTCCGCGGCGTGGTCTTCCGCAACGAAGCCGCCGCACCGCCGCGCTGGCAACAGGTGCTGGACGCGATCAACACTGCCGCAGGCCCGATGCTCGGCCACGAATACACCGCGCGCTACCTGCCCGCCGCGAGCAAGCAACGCGCCGATGCCATCGCCCAGGAAATCCGCCAGGCGCTCGACGCCGACGTGCAGGCATCGACGTGGATGAGCGCCACCGCCAAGGCCGAAGCGCACGCCAAGATCGCCGCGCTGAAGATCGAAATCGGCGCGCCTGCGCGCGATCTCGACTACACCATCCAGCCGATGGGCCGCGGCAGCTTTGGCAGCAATATGCTGATCGCGTCGACATGGCGCCACAGCCAGGAAATGAAGCGCATCGGAAAGGGCAATGCCGACCGCCGCTGGAACGTGCTGCCGCAGTCGCCAGCGCTGGGCTACGACCCGGCACAGAACCGCGTCATCGTCACTGCGGCGATGCTGCAGTCGCCGGTGCTCGACATGTCGCAACCCAATGGCGCGCTGTACGGCAGCTTTGGTGCGCTCACCGCGCGCGCAATGGCGCGCGCCATCGACATCCACGGCCAGCAGGTCGACGCCAAGGGCGCACTGCGCAGTTGGTGGACCCCGACCGACACCAGCGCATGGAACGATCGCCTCGCCCGCATGGGCAGCCAGGCCAACGGCTGGGCCTATCCCGGCCTGACCGGCAAGATGGTGAACGGTCAGCTGGTGCGCGACCAGTCGCTGCTCGACCTCGCCGGACTCGATGCCGCCTGGGGCGCGCTGGGCAAGGGCCAGGCGGTCGCCGCCGCCGATGCCACCGCGTTCTTCGCCGGTTGGGCGCGGCTGTGGCCGCAGCAATCCGGCCCGCAGGCCGCGGCCATCGACCAGGCATCCAGTCCTTACGCGCCCGGCAAGTGGCGCGTCAACGGCATGCTGGCGTCGATGCCGGAATTCGCGCAGACGTATCGCTGCAAGGCCGGACAGCCGATGGCATTGACGCCGGCTGCGATCGTCCAGCCCTGGAAGTGATTGCTACATGACCCGGCGGAGTTGCGGCGGCTTGCGTCCGCCGCGACCGAACGGCGGCTGGCCGCGCCAGTAACGCAAGATCAGCCAGCCGGTGAGCATGCCGCCGAGGTGCGCGAAATGCGCCACGCCCGGCATGAATCCGGTCATCCCCGAGAACAGCGAGAGCGCGCCGATCAGGAACACGCCGACGCGCGCGGGGATGAAGAACGGAATCGGGAAGATCATCAGCTTCTGGTTCGGGAACAGCATGCCGTAGGCGAGGATCAGGCCGAGCACGCCGCCCGATGCACCCACGGTCGGATAACCGCGCACGCCTTCGTGCGTCATCCAGGCACCGACCGCGAGCTGGCACAATCCGGCGCCGATCACGCAGGCGAGATAGAAGAAGGTGAAACGGCGGGTACGCCAGGTGTATTCCAGCGGCGCGCCGAACATCACCAGGGCCAGCATGTTGAAGAACAGGTGCATCCAGCCGCCGTGCATGAATCCATAGGTCAGCAATTGCCATGGCATGAAGCCGCTACCCAGCGGCCACAGTTCGAAGGCATCGAACACGGCGGGCGGGAGCGCCAATTGCCCCAGGAAAATCACCACGTTGGCGATGGCAAGTGCTTTGGTGGCGGGTGGCAGGTTGTTGAACATGACGGCTCCGTGGGCGTGCCCCGATATGATACGGATGTGCCCCGCCTGTCGACCGTCAACGCCCATTCCAATACGATGGCCGACGCCATCGCCGATGCGCTGTGCAATGGCGGCGCCTGCGTGATCGATGGACTGTTCGCCGATCTCGCGGACGACCTTGCAGCCGAAGCACGAAGCCTCCAGCAACGCGACGCGTTGCAGTCCGCGCGCATCGGTCGTGGCGCATCCCGCCAGGGCGATGCCTCCGTGCGCGGCGACAGCACCTTGTGGCTGGACGATCCCGCCTGCATCGCCGGCCCGCGCCTGCTGCAACGCCTGGACACGCTTGCCGACGGATTGCGCGAATCGCTGCGCCTGCCGATCCGATCGGTGGAAGCGCATTACGCGCACTACCCCGTCGGGGCCAGCTATGCGCGCCATCGCGACCGTTTCCGCGACAGCGGCTCGCGGCTGGTGTCGTGGGTCGGTTATCTCAATCGCGACTGGCGCGCGGAGGATGGCGGTGAACTGCGCATCCATTTCGATGACGGGTCGCGCGAGGATGTCCTGCCGATGTTCGGGACGTCGGTGTGTTTTCTCAGCGAGCTCGAACACGAGGTGCTGCCGGCACGGCGCGATCGCTACAGCATTGCCGCCTGGTTCCGCCGCGACTGAATCGCGTCAGCGCGGTCCCCACAAGGCTTCGTCCTCGCTGCGCACCGCACGCGCGCCGCGCACCCGGCCGGACTCCACCTTCACGCCTTCGGCCTTCAAGCGGCGACTCTGCTCGAGATACCCCTTCGAACGCTCGGGAAAGGCGATGCGCCCGTCGCTGCGCAGCACCCGATGCCACGGCAACGCGGCGTCATCATTCTCGGACAGGATCCGCGCCACCAGTCGCGCGCGTCCGGGAAGACCCGCAAGTCGCGCCACTTCGCCATAGCCACGCACCTGGCCGCGCGGGATCGCGCGAATCGCGGCGAGAATGGCGGAGCGGGCATCGTCCATGGCCACAGGATACCCGCACCCACGCCCGCCACGGCCCCGCAACGGCGCCCTGCTAAGATCCCTGAATGCTGAATTTCATCATCGTCGCCGTGCTGATCGTGTTCAACGCCTTCTTCGCGATGTCCGAGATCGCGGTGGTGACTTCGCGCAAGAGCCGCCTGAAAACGATGGCCGTGCACAACAGCGGCGCGGCCAAGGCGCTCGAACTCGCGGAAGCGCCCGACTCCTTCCTCTCCGCCGTCCAGCTGTGGATCTCGCTGTTGAGCCTGATGGTCGGCTATTTCGGTGGCGAATCGATCGGCCAGCAGATCGCAGTGCCGCTGCACGACCTTCCATTGCTCGCGCCCTACGCCGACAGGATCGGTTTCGTACTCGGCTTCATCGCCACCTTGTTCGTGTTCGGCCTGCTGGGCGAACTGGTGCCCAAACGCGTGGCCACCATCGCACCGGAACGCATCGCCTCCGTGGTCGCATGGCCGATGGTGATCTGCTCGCGCATCGCGATGCCGCTGGTGTGGCTGCTGTCGGCCTGCACCCGGGCCATCGTCCGCATGCTCGGACTGTCGAACGCCGGCGACCAGGCGATCACCGAAGAGGAAATCCAGATCCTCGTCAGCGAAGGCCACGAACAGGGCGTGATCGACGACGACGAACGCAACATGATGACGCGGGTGATGCGTCTCGGCGATCGCACCGCCGAAAGCCTGATGACGCCGCGCACGCGCATCGTCTGGCTCGACGCCGAAGCCAGCGTCGTCGAGAACCTCGCGGTGATGCGCGAGGAAGCGTTCTCGCGCTACCCGGTCTATCGCGGCAGTGACGCCGACGTGCTCGGCACGCTCGAAGTGAAATCGCTGCTCGACAACCTTGGCGAAGAGACCCCGGCGCTATTCGACGAATTGCGCGAAAGCCTGTTCGTCAGCGAATCGACCCACGCGATCAAGCTGCTGGAGATCTTCCGCGAGGAACAGCAGTCGCTGGCGCTGGTGGTCGACGAATACGGCGACGTCACCGGCATGGTCACCATCAGCGACGTGATGGGCGCGATCACCGGCCGCCTGCAATCGGCCGAACACGCCGACGACGAACCGCTGGTGGTCACGCGCGAGGACGGCTCGCTGCTCGTCGATGGCAGCCTGCCGGTCGACGAATTGCGCGAACTCACCGGCAGCATGCGCCTGCCGCACGAAGACGAGCTGGATTACCACACCGCCGCCGGCATGCTGATCGCGCATTTCGGCCGCATCCCGCACGTCGGCGAACATTTCGACTGGAACGGCTGGCGTTTCGAAGTCATGGACCTTGACGGCCCGCGCATCGACAAACTGCTGGTGCAGCGCGTGACCGAGCCGACGGATGCGCAGGATGCCTGAGTCGCAGCGCGGCGCGACGAACGAACGCGGCACGCGCGCATTGCTGAATTCGCTAGCGAACGATGCCTCGCGTGACACCCTGACGCTGCGCGGCATCCTCGACGACTTCGACGAACGTGGCTTCGGCATCCTGCTGCTGATCGCCACCCTGCCCGCCTTCATCCCGATTCCGGTCGGCGGCGCCATCAGCGGACCACTGGTGATGTTCCTCGGCGCGCAACTCCTGTTCGGGCGCGAGGATGTCTGGCTGCCGCGACGCATCGCCGACTGGGGTCCGAAGCGCGACGCGTTCGCGCGCTTTGTCGCGCGCATCTCTCCCTGGCTAGGGCGCCTCGAACACCTGATCCGCCCGCGCATCGGCTGGTTGTTCGAACATCCGCTGACGATGGCGATCAGCGGCCTGGTGCTGGTGGTGACCGGTGGGCTGCTGGCGCTGCCGATTCCGGCGACCAATTACCTGTTCGGCGGCTTGCTGCTGATGTTCGCGCTGGCGTTGCTGGAACAGGACGGCGTGCTGCTGGTGATCGCGTGGATCGCCGCGATCGTCGTCGCGGTCATGGTCGGCCTGCTGTCCGGCCATCTCCTCGCCAATGTCGGCGAGTGGCTGCAATCGCTGCAGAGCTGGTGGAACGCGCGATCACTTTCCTGACGCGAGTCGCGCCATCCGCTGCGCATCGGCGAGCACGCCGCGCAGCAATCGCACTTCACGCGTGCTGAGGTCGGCGCGCAGGAAGATCCGTCGCAGCTTGCGCAATGCCGATTCCGGCGCACGGCCCTTGTGGAAGTCGATCGCTTCCAGCGTCTCGTCCAGCTGCGCGAAGAAGCCTTCCAGCTCGGCGTGCGTGGTCGGTTGGTCGCGCGGATCGCCGTCTTCATCCCCCAATGCGACGCGAGTCCCTTCCAGCAGCGTCTCGCGCACGGCATAGGCGAGCACCTGCACCGCTGCTGCGAGGTTGAGCGAGCTGAACTCGGGGTCGGAGGGAATGTGCACGGCAGCGTGGCAGAGCTGCAGCTCCTCGTTGGTCAGGCCGGTACGTTCGCGCCCGAACACCAGCGCGACTTCCCCACCTGCCTTGGCCGCATCCACCAAGCGTGCGCTGCCCTCGCGCGGCGCCAGCTCCTCCAGCGCGATGCGACGGCTGCGCGCGGTGCAGCCGAGCACCAGGCTGCAATCGGCCACGGCCTCGGCCAGGGTGGCGTGCACCGGCGCATCCAGCACCAGCGCCTCGGCGCCGGCGGCCATCGCCAGGGTGTCGCGGTCCGGCGCCTTTTCCGGCGCGACCAGCACCATGCGGGTCAAGCCCATGGTGCGCATGGCGCGGGCCGCGGACCCGAGATTGCCCGGGTGCTGGGTGCCGACGAGGACGATGCGAATGCGGTCGGCGGGGCCGGCTTTGACGGGCGCCTTGATGGGCAATTCTGCTGATTCCATCGTCGAATGGTAAACTGCCCGACCGGCCACGGAGCCGGTCCCGTTCTTTCCAATTCCAGCCGAGGCTTTCCCGCGATGCAAAAACCCGCGGTCACCATCATGGTCAAGGCGGCGCGTGCCGCCGGCAACATCCTGTTGCGCAATCTCAATCGGCTGGAATCGATCAATGTGGTCGAGAAGGCTCGCCAGGACTATGCCAGCGACGTCGATCGCGACGCCGAAGACGCGGCCGTGCGCGAACTGCGCCGCGCCATGCCCGACGTCGGCGTGCTCGGCGAGGAATCCGGCCAGTCCGGCAACACCCGCACCACCTGGGTGATCGATCCGCTCGACGGCACCAGCAACTACATCCGCGGCCTGCCCCACTACTGCGTCTCGATCGCGATGGTCGAGAACGGCGAGCCGGTCCACGGGGTGATCTACGATCCGATCCGCAACGAACTGTTCACCGCCAGCAAGGGCAGCGGCGCGTTGCTCAACGGCGTGCGCATCCGTGTCGCCGATCGCAAGGACCTGACGGGCTCGGTGCTCGCCACCGGTTTCGCCCCGCGCGAGCGCGAACGCCTCAGCGCGCAACTGCGTTGCACCGACTTGCTGCTGACCGAACATGGCGGCGAAGACATCCGCCGCGCCGGTTCAGCGGCGCTCGATCTCGCCTACGTGGCTTGCGGTCGCGTCGACGGCTACTTCGAAGCCGGCGTGAAGCCTTGGGACATCGCCGCCGGCGTGCTGCTGGTGCGCGAGGCCGGTGGCCGCGTGATCGCCGCCGATGGCGGGGCAACCGGCCCGCTCGATTCGCGCGGCATCGCACCGCGCATGGTGATCGCCGGCAACCTCAAGCTCAGCGATGCGCTGCAGAAGGTCGTGGTGAGTTCGGGCTACGCCGCCAGCTTGCGCGGCTGACCCTTCGCCTCATCGCTGCAAACAAAAAACGCCCGGGATGACCGGGCGTTTTTTCGTTCCATGCATTCTTCTCAGGCAGGATGCCCACTGCGCCCCGGCACTTCCTGATTGCGTTGCCCAGCGTTCTGGGCAAGTTGCTGTTGCTGGTCGAGTGCCTGCGCTTCTTGCGCGGTGTCCTTCAACGGCGGCGCAGGTTCCTTGCCGTTCACCGAAACGCGGAATCCCGGTGTCGTGCCCATGACATATAAAGTGTCATCGAACGTCTTCACGATTCCGATCTTGCCGGAATCCGTCATGCCGTCCTTCTTGGCCAGCAGCACGGCCAATCCAACATGGTCGTCCGAGATCCGCGGTGGCGAACCGTTCCTGATCTTTTCGAACATGCCCTGATCGGTCGGGGACAACTGCGCGTGCGTTTCGGGCTTCGGCTCCTTGGCCGACTGCTTGATTTCTTCCGAGGTGGTGATGGCCTTGGGCACCATCCTGCTTTCGGACATGAAACCGTCGCGGCCATCGTCCATCAACGTCACGATGGCGCTGTTCGGTCCCGCACGACCGGTTTTCGGGTCCGGCTGCAACACCAGCGAATACGGATGCCCACCCTGACCGATACCCTCGCGCGCATGCGTGCGGGCAACGGCCGCAGTCGCGGCATCGATCTCCGCTTCGGAACGCGAAACCCCGGCACTGGCGTAAGCGCCGGCAACCATGCCGCGCATCGTCGCCGGCTTGGGCAATGTCGGATTGGCGAGCGCTTCCGCCGCGAGCCTGGAATATTCCTGCAAGCCGGACTGCTGGCTCTGGTGCGTCGCGTTCAACTCCTCGCGAATATTGCCGCTGGCCTGGTTGGTGCCGTAGATCATGCCGGGCGTGGTCCACTCGCCATTGGCCCCACGCGTGTACGTATTGCCATCGGATGCCTGCAGGATATCGGTCTTCGTCCCGGCGTCCTTCACCGCAGGCGGAACTTCGCCGTTGCGGTTCCATCCAAACTCGTTGTAGGCCACCTGGTAACGCGCCGCGACCGCGGCAGGCGTGTTGGCCGCATTCTGCGCGATGATCAACCTCGATGCCTGTTCCAGTTCCGCCGCGCGTTGCGGACTGGCGGTTTCACCGTGATTGACCGTGATGCCATGTTCCAGAACTTCGGTGGTGACCGTGCGCGTCCACGCATGCGTCTGCGGATCGCGCGTCCAGTTCTCGCTGGAAATCCCCTTGCTGTCGCCCTTTCCCGGCGGAATCGAATAAGGATCCTGCGGCGTCGCGAGATTCGCCAATCCAAGTTCATAGGATGCGTTGGCGGATTTGTAGTTCAACTCGTTCGCGAGCACATCGCCGGCGACGTATTGGACCTTGCCGAACACCGGCGTCACGCCCTTCGCCGATACCGTCGTGTTGGCCTTGACCTGCTGGGTTTCCGCCGTGCGCGTCCACGTTCCTTTCGGATCGGCGGGATCGCGATGCCATTCGTTGCCGTCCTTGTCCTTCTGGGTGAAAACCCGCTCGATGTCCTTCTGCTTGGCCCATTTTTCGCCAAGAAACGCGCCGCCAACGCCGCCCACCACGCCACCGACCGCACCGGTCACCAATGCCCCCGGCCCGGTTTCGGAACCCGCGACCAGGCCATAACCGGCGCCCGAGAGAAAGCCCACTGCAATCCCGCCGCCGATGCCACCGACATTGCGGCCGATGAAATGCGTTTTCGCCGATGCCGCGCCCGTCGCATTGCCCTGCGCTTCCAGCTTCAGCACCTGGTGTCCGGTGGTGACGAAGTCGTAGGCGACTGCGGCAACCGCGACCGCAGTCGCGCCTTTCGACAGCATGCCGGGGCGCAGGCCTTTTGTCGCGCCGGCAACTTCGCCGCTGATTGCTGCTTCGCCTACGGATGCAATGGGTGCGCCCAGTCCGGTTGGCGCAGTGGCAAGGCCCGCACTCGCCAGTTCGGCAGCAGGCGTGAATTTCGCCGCATCCGTACCGAGCGTCGCAGCAGCTTCGCGCGAGATCGTGACCTTGGTGACGACAGGCCCGGGATTGTCGGGGGCGACAAATATGCCTTTCGGTGCGGCCTCGATGAACTGCGCCTGCACCTTCGGCAACACCGCTTCGGCACCGCCCTGCGCATATAGCGCTTTGAGTTCACCAACGGGTTGCCCGCCAAGCGTCCTGACATTGGGATTGTTCAGTACTTCGGGCAATTCCACCTTGCCGAAGACGCGTTTGATGTTGGCGTCGCTGGCGACCAACTTGATATCGCCGCGAAGCGAACCAGCGAATTCGTGCGATGCCTCGCCCCACAGGCAACCTTCCAGTGAGGTCGCGCTGCGGGCTATCGCTTCGGAATCACCATACTGGAAGCTCGCGGCCAATTTTTCCGCTGCTTCTGCCGCGTATCCCTGTTTCTCGAAAATCCTCTGCGCAGACCTTTCTATGGCCTGTTTGACGCCATTGTCCGACAGGAATTCCGCGCGCGGCGTCTTGTTGATGATCGGAAGTCCGGTTTTTTCCGAGAGCTCAAGCGCGATGGCCTCCGAATTTACCCCGCCAACAGGGCGGCTATAGAGAATGCCGCCTTCGCCGGAAGCCTTCGCGGAGAATTTTCGCGCGACCTCCTGGATTTCCTCCAGCGAATTCGCTTTCTTGATCTGCTCGATCTGGCCGGAATAGTCGGTCATTGCATCACCGTCCCGCCAACCTCCGCAGCGACGAGAATCCATCCATCCTGGAACTCGACCTTCCCCATGAACCGGGATGTCTCCGTCTGGTCCAGGACCGTCGGAGGATCGGCGTATTCCAGGCCAGCCTGGATGAGCTGGATCACGAGGTTGTGTGCAATGACCTCGTCGTCCGCCGTGAAAACTCCGCGCGCGTCCGCGCCTGGCATGCCGACGTCTTCGCCTCGGCCATAACCAAAGGCATCGATCGCGATGTTGTAATCGTTCTGGTTTTCCAGATACGACCGTTTGATCTCACCGAAATATTCTCTTCCGTGGAGTTCCAGCGCAAACGTCTTGCGCCCTGTCTCATCCCAGCAACGGAAGGTTCCGGCGAATCTCGCCCGTCCTTGGGGGAACTGCACCCAATCAAAGGGAGAAAAAGTCGAGCCCGCTGCATCACTGTTCATGGCGAAACACCTTCCTGTTTGTTCTGGCTCGCGAAATGATCGGCAGTCGTCGAAGCGATTTCTGCATGGGTGGACATTGTCCAACCAGCGCACTCTACCAAATATTTGTGACGGCCATCATATTATCCATGCCCGCTTCCTCAAAACAAAAACGCCCGGCATGACCGGGCGTTTGCGTTGCGCTGATGGAGCCTCGGCTTACGGACGGCGAGCCAGTGCCGCGTCGTCCTTGGCCTTCGGCAGCAGGTCCTGGCGCGACACCTTGAACGGGCCGATGGCCAGCAACGGAACCGCCACGATCACCGAGGAGATCACCACGATCACGGCGCCGATCATGTGCGTTTCGGCCAGGCCTTCCATGGTGCGGCCGCCGTACATGTACAGCGCCATCGCCGACAGGAAGAACATCACCGCCGTGATCACCGTGCGCGACAGCGTCTGGTTGATCGAACGGTTCAGCACTTCGTTGGCATCGACGCGCAGCGTGCGGAAATTTTCGCGGACACGGTCGAAGACCACGATGATGTCGTTGATCGCGAAGCCCATCACCGAAAGCAGGCCGGCAAGCACGGTCAGGTCGAACTCGCGGCCGAGCAGCGACATGTAGGCGATGGTCAGGATCAGGTCGAAGAACGCGGTCATGCTGGCCACGATCGCGAACTTCAATTCGAAGCGGAAGGCGATGTAGATCAGGAAGCCGACCAACATGAAGATGGTCGCGTAGAGACCGTTCTTGGCGAGGTCCTTGCCGACCTGCGGGCCGACGAATTCGCCGGGCTGCACGGCGACCGGATTGGCGTCGGTATTGACCGCCTGGCGCACCTGCTCGGAGATCTTGCGCGATGCGTCGTCGGCGTTGTTGTGCTCGCCCTGCGGCTGTAGGCGGATGATCACGTCGTTGCCGGTGCCGGCGTTCTGCACCAGCGCGTCGTGGAAACCGGCCTTGGTGAGCTGGTCGCGGACGTGGTTGGTCTCGACCGGCTGGGCGAAGTGCGCGCGCACGACGGTGCCGCCGGTGAATTCCAGCGCATAGTTGAAGCCCTTGAGGCCGATGACGGCGATCGAGCCGATCAACAACAGCAGCATCAACACCAGGATCGGCCGGCTCGGCCGCATGAAGTCGATCTTGGTGTCGTTGGGAAGGATATGGAGCGGGAACAGTTTCATGGATATCGTTTCCGTGGCCCGATCAGATGGCGATCGACTTGAGGTGCTTGCGACGGCCGTAGATCAGCGTGGCCAGTGCGCGCGACACCGTGATCGCGGTGAACATCGAGGCGAAGATGCCGATGATCATCGTCAACGCGAAGCCCTTCAGCGGTCCGCTGCCGAAGGCATACAGCGCCACGCCAACGATCAGGCCGGTCAGGTTGGCGTCGAAGATGGTGTGGCTGGCCTTCTCGTAACCGGTCGCGATCGCCGCCTTGGGCGGCATGCCGTGTCGCAACTCTTCGCGGATACGTTCGTTGATCAGCACGTTGGCGTCGACCGACAGACCGACCGACAGCGCCAGGCCGGCGAAACCGGGCAGCGTCATCGTCGCGCCGAACAGCGACATCACCGCCACCACGATCAGCAGGTTGAACAGCAGCGCCACCGAGGTGATCACGCCGAACATGCGGTAGTAAATGGTGAAGAAGCCGAGGGTGAACAGGAACGAGAACACCACGGCCCTGATGCCGCGGCTGACGTTCTCGGCGCCGAGGCTCGGGCCGATCACGTATTCCTCGACGAAGTCCATCGGCGCCGCCAGCGCACCCGACTTCAGCTGGCGGACCAGGTCGGTCGCCTGCTGCTGGGTGAGGCCGGTGGTGAGGAAGTTGGCGCCGAACGGTTCATTGATGTCCGGCGCGGCGATCACGCGTTCCTGCACGCGCGAGCCGCGCACTTCCTTGCCGTCGGCATCCTTGGTGACGGTCGGGATGCGATCGATGTAAACCGTCGCCAGGCGCTTGTGCACGTTGTTGACGGTGTGGTCGAACATGCGCTTGCCGGCAGCCGCGGTCAGCGTCACCGTCACCGACGGCAGGCCGGTCTTTTGATCCGGGACCGCTTGCGCGTTCAACAGTTCGTCACCGCTGACCAGGATGCGCTTGGACAGCAGGATCGGGCGACCGTCCTCGAAGTGGTAGAGCTTGGAATCCGGCGGCACGTTGCCGCTGCGCTGCGCTTCCGCAGCGGTCAGCTCGTCACCGGTCACGGCGCGGAACTCCAGCGTCGCGGTCGCGCCGATCTGGCGCTTGGCTTCGGCGGTGTCCTGCAGGCCCGGCAGTTCAACCACCAGGCGATCGTTGCCCTGGCGCTGCAGCACCGGCTCGGCCACGCCAAGTCCGCTGATGCGGTCGGCGATCACCGCGCGGTTCTGGTCGATCGCGTCGACCGCGACCTTGGCGGAATCCTGCGTCGTCAGGCTCAACACCACCTGGTTGCCACGCACTGCAGTGGTGTAGGGATTCGTGCCGCCGGCAGCGTTGGCGCGCAGGCCGGCATCGATCACCTGCTTGGCCTTGTCGGCATCGGCAGCCGCCGGCAGCGTCGCGACCACGGTCTGGTCGGGCATGCGGTCGACCGATCCGAAGGTCACCGACTTGTCGCGCAACAGCGCGCGCACGGTGTCGGCGGTGCCTTCGAGCTTCTTCTCGAGCGCGGCCTTCTCGTCCACCTGCATCAGGAAGTGCACGCCGCCCTGCAAGTCGAGGCCGAGCGACATCGGCTTGGCGCCCATCGAACTCAGCCACTTCGGCACGGTCGGCAACAGGTTGAGCGCGGTGGTTTCACCCTCGCCCAACACCGGCTTGATCGCGTCGCTGGCCTTGGTCTGGTCGCCCTGGTTGTTCAGGCGGATCAGCAGGCGCCCCTTGGCGTCGGTTTCCTCGGCCTTCGGCGTGATCTTCGCCGAAGCCAGCGCGGCATTCACCTTGCCCTTGAGCACGGCATCGACCACCGCGCCATTGGCTGCGGTGACCTGCACCGAAGGATCCTGCGGATAGAGATTGGGCATCGCATAGATCGTGCAGAAAGCGAGCACGAGGACGATGACGAGGTATTTCCAGCGGGCGAACTCAAGCATGGGCGGCACCTGCGCCCGCATCCGCGGGCGCATCGAGGGTCAATCGGAGGTCAGGCGTTCTTCAGCGTGCCTTTCGGCAACACGTTGGCGATGGCGCCGCGCTGGACGCGCATGCGCACGTTGTCGGCCACTTCGACGGTGACGAAGTTCTCGCCGATATCGGTGACGACGCCGGCGATGCCGCTGTTGGTCAGCACTTCGTCGCCCTTGGACAGCTTGTCCATCAACGCCTTGTGTTCCTTGGCGCGCTTGGACTGCGGGCGGATCACCATGAAGTACATCAGCAGGATGAACACCGGCACCATGACGAGCATGGACAGGCCACCACCCGGCGGCGGCGCGGCTTGGGCGGTCTGGGCCGCGGCGGGCGCGATCAGGAAGTCGAGCGGGGACATCGGCAGTCTCACGAAAACGTAACGGGAGATTATGCCATGCGGGCCCACAGCCCGGCTTTCAAGCCTCGGCGGCCGGGTTCCCTGCCCTGGCAGCGTAGAAAGCCTGACGGAAATCACTGAAACGGCCCATGGCGATCGCATCGCGCATCTGGGCCATCAGGCGCTGGTAGTAGCGCAGGTTGTGGAGGGTGCCGAGCATCGGGGCCAGCATCTCGTTGCAGCGGTCGAGGTGGCGCAGGTAGGCGCGGCTGTAGCCGCCGGCGCAGGCCTCGCAATCGCAGCCCTCCTCGATCGGTCGCAGATCCTTCTCGTATTTCGAATTGCGGATGCGGATGGTGCCGGTGGCGGTGAAGAAGTGGCCGTTGCGGGCGTTGCGGGTCGGCATCACGCAGTCGAACATGTCGATGCCGCGCGCCACGCCTTCGACCAGGTCCTCGGGACGGCCGACGCCCATCAGGTAGTGCGGACGATCCACCGGCAGCTGCGGCACCGTGTGTTCGAGCATGGCGTTGCGCTCGTCCTCGGTTTCGCCGACGGCGAGGCCGCCGACCGCATAGCCGTCGAAGCCGATCTCCTTCAGCCCTTCCGCCGAGCGGGTGCGCAGGTCGCGATGGACGCCGCCCTGGACGATACCGAACAACGCGGCGTCATTGCCTTCGTGGGCGCGCTTGCTGCGCGCGGCCCAGCGCAGCGACAGCTCCATCGAGCGTTCGACGATGCGCGGATCGACCGGCTTGCCATCGACATGCACCGGCGGACACTCGTCGAAGATCATCACGATGTCTGAATCCAGCACCTTCTGGATGTGCATCGATTCCTCGGGGCCGAGGAAGACCTTGCTGCCGTCAGTCGGCGCGGCGAAGGTCACGCCCTCTTCGGTGATCTTGCGGCGATGCGCCAGCGAGAACACCTGGAAGCCGCCGGAGTCGGTGAGGATCGGGCCGTTCCAGCGAGTGAAGCCATGCAGGCCGCCATGCGCGCCGATGACATCGAGGCCGGGACGCAGATAGAGATGGAAGGTGTTGCCGAGGATGATTTCCGCGCCGAGGTCGCGGACCTGCTGCGGAAGCACGCCCTTGACCGAACCGTAGGTGCCGACGGGCATGAAGGCCGGCGTTTCCACCGTGCCGCGCGGGAAGGTCAGGCGGCCACGGCGGGCGGCGCCATCGGTGGCGAGGAGTTCGAAATTCATCCGGGACATCCTGTCTATTATGGGCGATGCCATCGCCATCCATCGTTTTCGCCATGACCCGACCCAATTCCATGCGCCATTCCGCGATCGTCGCCATCGGCCTGCTGCTGTCGAGTCCGCTGCTGGCGGCAGCGCCCGGAGAATCGGAGTGGCCCTATCAGGCCGAATGCAGAAAGTGGGCCGATATTCCGGTTCCGACACGCGATATCGGCAATGCCCCGCAACAATGCGATGCGCAGGCGCTCTATTACGGCAAGGATGGCAAGGGCGCCGGGCGCGATGTCGCGGCTGCACGCCAATGCGCCTACCTTGAACGCGGCGACGGCAAGTCGATCCAGGATCAGGGGACGGTCTTCGGCGGTAGCGGCCTGTTGATGATGATCTACGCCAATGGCGAAGGCGTGGCCCGCAACATTCCCCTCGCCAAGCGTTTCGCCTGCGAATACGACGGCGCCCCGATGGAAGTGAGCGGGCGGCTGGAGCATCTCGATGCCATCGCCAGCGGCAAGGACCGCAAGCCCCTGGACATCTGCGACGACATCACCAGCGGCATGATGGAAGGCCAATGCGCGGCACGCGATGGCGATTCCGCACGGACGCAACGCGAAACGCAGTGGGCGTCATTGCAATCTTCGTGGTCGCCGACGCAACGCACCGCGCTCACGGAACTGCGCAAGGCCGCGGAAGCCTACTTCGAGAGCGTGTCTACCGAAGAAAACGACATGAGCGGCACTGCACGCGGCGCGATTGCCGAAGCCGCCTACGACAACCTCGACAAGGCCCTGCTCACGGATGTCGCGAATTTCGAACGCGGCAAGTTTCCGAAAATGCGCGCGCAGGATTTCATCGCCGCCGATCGCGGCTTGAACGCGACCTACAAGAAAGTGCTGGCGCGATTGAACGCCAACCCCGATTCCGGCCCATACGGAACGGTGACTGCGGAAGGCGTGCGCACGACCCAGCGCCTGTGGCTGGGCTATCGCGATGCCTGGGTTCGATTCGCTGCCGCCCGCTATCCGGCTGTCACCGCCGACGCCTGGCGCGCGTGGCTGACACGCGACCGCAACGGCGCGCTGATCGACATCATTTCCGACTGACGTCGTCCTGCGGCCACAGCAACATCGCGTCGCCATAGCTGAAGAAACGATAGCGCTCGCGCACGGCGTGTTCGTAGGCGGCGAGAATGCGTTCGCGCCCGGCGAAGGCGCTGACCAGCATCAGCAGCGTGCTTTCCGGCAAGTGGAAATTGGTGACAAGACCATCGACGCTGCGCACCGGGATGCCGGGATAAATGAAGATGTCGGTCTCGCCCGAGAACGGCTGCAGGTCATCGGATGTCATCGCACGACTCTTGACCCAGGCGCTTTCCAGTGCGCGCAGCACCGTGGTGCCGACCGCGATCACGCGACCGCCGGCGGCACGCGTCGCCCGCACCTTGTCGACCAATGCCTGCGGCACGTCGATCCATTCCGAATGCATGCGATGGTCGTCGAGGTTGTCGACGCGCACCGGCTGGAACGTGCCTGCACCAACGTGCAAGGTGATCCGCGCATAGTCGACGCCGCGATCGCGCAAGGCCTGCAGCAAGGCTTCGTCGAAGTGCAGGCCAGCGGTCGGCGCCGCCACCGCACCGGCACGTTCGGCGAACACCGTCTGGTAGCGCTCGGCGTCGGCGGCGTCCGGCGTGCGCTCGATGTAAGGCGGCAACGGCAGCTGGCCGACACGCTGCAGCCATTCAGTCAACTCGCCTTCGACGTGGAAGCGCAAAGTGAAGAATCCGCGTTCGTCGCGATCGATCACTTCGGCGTTGCCGCCGCCGTCGAGTTCGATCAATGAACCCGGCTTCGGCGTCTTGCTCGCGCCGACCTGGGCCTTCACCACGTCGTCGCCAAGCAGGCGTTCGATCAGGATCTCGACGTGCCCGCCGGTGGCCTTGCGCCCGAACAGTCGCGCCGGAATCACCCGGGTATCGTTGAAGACCAGCAGGTCGCCTGCGCACAGCAGCTGCGGCAAATCGCGGATGCTGCGATCGGCAAACGCCTCGTCGCCCGGCGGCACGACCAGCAGGCGACTGGCGGATCGTTCGGCAAGCGGTTGCTGGGCGATCAGTTCGGGTGGCAGGTCGAAGCGGAAGTCGGAGGTTTTCACGCCACCTATTTTAGCTGTGGAGTGCAGACGCGCGCCGTGTTCTCGTGAAGCGTATCGCCCGGCTGAGCGCCTATCGCGGTTATCCATATGGCCGACACGCCGTGAATACGTCCATGTAGGCTCATCCGCCGCATCCATGCGGCGGAATGGTCGGCCATACGGACGAACCGCATAGGCGCTGCCGGTGACGGGCTTTTCGCTTCTCTCTCAGGAAGCAACAACACGCGCGCGGCCGCGGGTGCGCCAGTCCGGAGCGTGGGCGTTGCGCCGCATGGATGCGGCGCACGAGCCTACATGGACGTACTTGCGGCGGCCCACGCACCGGAGCTGGCCTCCCGCGTAGCCAGCGCGTGCGATGCTCTGCCGCCTACCGCTCGAATTTGGTGGAGAGAATGATCGACGACGTCGTGCGCTCCACCCCATCGATTGCGCCGATGCGATCGGTCAGCACGTCCATCTCGCCAACCGTCGCCGTCGTCGCCTGCGCGATCAGGTCGTAACCGCCGCTGATCGAGTACAGCACCCGCACCTCGCGCATCGCCTGCAACGCCTTCACCACCGTCGCCATCTGCTTCGGCCGCACCGTGATCATGATGTGTGCGCGAATGCGGCTGCGCTCGTATTCGTCATCGACCCGCACCGTGTAACCGCCGATCACGCCGGACTGTTCCAGCCGTGCAATGCGGTTCTGCACCGTCGTCCGCGACAGCCCGAGCTTGCGAGCGATCTCGGCGGTGGATGCACGCGCGTTCTCGCGGAGTACGGACAGCAGCAATTCGTCGGCGGCAGAAATACTCATATCGTCGGATTGATAAGTCGTTTCGACCAGAATAACCCGGCGTTTGGTCGAAATGCACCTGTCGATCGGCGCGAATCCCGCGATAATGGGAGATTGCCGCGTATCCGGCCCAAGGATGCGGGCGCCAGACCGGGAGACCACGACATGAGCCTGATCGATACCCTCGCCCTGCTCCGCTCACACGGCGGCCAGCGCACCACCGGCCTCGACGACGCCACCATCCTCGACTTCGCCTCGCGCCACCCCGAACTCGGCGAGGCGATCGCCGCCGCTGCGTCGGCCTACCTCGACATCAAGGCCGACTTCCCCGAGCTGCTCGACCTCGAGGAAAACGCGCAGATCCAGCACGTGCAGTCCGGCTTCCTCAATTTCTACGCCGCCGATGCGGTGAACCCGTACGTGGCGCTGGTCGCACGCGGCCCGTGGGTCGTCACCCTCAAGGGCGCAGTGCTGAACGACAGTGGCGGTTATGGCATGCTCGGCCTCGGCCATGCCCCGCAGGGCGTGCTCGACGCGATGGCCAAGCCGCAGGCGCTCGCCAACATCATGACGCCGAACGTCGCCCAGCTGCGTTTCGACATCGCGATGCGCAAGGAGATCGGGCAGACTCGTGGCGGCTGTCCCTACACCAGCTTCATGTGCCTCAACTCCGGTTCGGAATCGGTCTCGCTGGCTTCGCGCATCGTCGATGCCAATGCGAAAACGATGACCGACCCGGGCGCGCGCCACGCCGGCAAGGAAATCCGCCGTGTCGTGGTCAAGGGCAGCTTCCATGGCCGCACCGACAAGCCGGCGCTGTATTCCGATTCCTCGCGCAAGACCTATGTGCAATACCTCGCCAGTTATCGCGGCGAACACAGCGTCATCACCATCGAACCGTATGACGTCAACGCGTTGAAGCAAGTTTTTGCGGACGCCGAAAAGAACGGCTGGTTCATCGAAGCGGTCTACCTCGAACCGGTGATGGGCGAAGGCGATCCCGGCCGCTCGCTGCCGCGTGCGTTCTACGATGCCGTGCGCACGCTGACCCGCGACCACGGCAGCCTGATGCTGATCGATTCGATCCAGGCCGGCCTGCGCGCCACCGGTTATCTCTCAATCGTCGACTATCCCGGCTTCGAAGACGCCGACGCGCCCGACATGGAAACCTATTCCAAGGCGCTCAATGCCGGCCAGTTCCCGCTGTCGGTGCTCGCCGCCGGCGAACGCGCGACCAACGCCTACAAGCGTGGCCTCTACGGCAACACGATGACCGCGAATCCGCGCGCGCTCGACGTCGCCTGCGTGGTGTTGAAGAGCCTCACCCCGGAGCTGCGCGCCAACATCCGCGAACGCGGCAAGCAGGCGCTGGCCAAACTCGAAGCGGTGAAGCAGGAAACCGGGCTGATCACCAAGGTCCAGGGCACCGGCCTGCTGTTCTCCTGCGAACTCGCGCCGGGCTTCAAGGGCTACGGCACCGGTTCCACCGAGGAGTGGCTGCGCGAACGGGGCATCGGCGTGATCCACGGCGGCGCCAACTCGTTGCGCTTCACTCCGCGCTTCGCGATGCAGGAAGACGAACTCGACCTCGTCGTCGCAATGGTCAAGCGTTCGCTGCTGGAAGGCCCGCGCGAGGCGCAGGACAAGGCGGCCTGATATCGTCGCACCATGAAGATCGTCGAAGTCCGCCACCCGCTGGTGCAGCACAAGATCGGCCTGCTGCGCGACGCCGAACTCAGCACCAAGGGTTTCCGCGAACTCGTCACCGAGCTCGGTACCCTGCTCGCCTACGAGGCGACGGCTGACCTCGAAACCGAACCGTCGACGCAACCCGGCTGGGCCGGCGAAGTGCAGGTGCGACGCATCGCCGGCGCCAAGATCACCCTGGTGCCGATCCTGCGCGCGGGTCTCGGCATGTTGCCCGGCGTGCTGGCGCTGATCCCCGCCGCCAAGGTCAGCGTGGTCGGCCTGCAGCGCGACGAAGAAACCCTGCAACCGGTGCCCTACTTCGAACGCCTGACCGGGCGCCTCGACGAACGCGATGCGCTGATCCTCGATCCGATGCTGGCCACCGGCGGCACCCTGATCGCGACCATCGACATGCTCAAGCGTGCCGGCGCCAAGCGCATCAAGGGCATCTTCCTGGTCGCCGCCCCCGAAGGATTGAAGGCGCTGGAAGCCGCACATCCCGACATGCAGGTCTACACCGCGGCGATCGACGAACGCCTCAACGAACACGGCTACATCCTGCCCGGCCTCGGCGACGCCGGCGACCGCATCTTCGGCACGCGCGTCGGCTGACTCCCTCTAGTTGCTAGTCAAGCCGCGAGCGGACGCGCCTGCAGTTCCGCGACTTCGTGCGCGGTGCCGAAGCGGCCCTTGGCATCGCGGGTGATCTGCGCCAGTGCACATTCCGGATCGTGCGTGAAATAGAGATGGACGTTGCGCGCCACCAGGTCGGTGAGCAATTCCTGCTTCTCGTCGATCAGTACTTCGGCGCAGCGGTCGTAACCCATGGTGATCGGCACGTGCACCCACGGCCGCCCGGGAATCAGGTCGGCGCAGAACAGCAAGCCGCCATGCGCCTCATTGCCGATGCGTTCCGGTCCGAGGATTTCCGCGAGCATCAGGCCAGGCGTATGGCCCTGGCTGTAGTGGAAGCGCACGGTATCGCCAAGCGCGCGCGAGTGCAGGCCATCGACGATCTCCAGGCGACCACTCGCCTCGAGCAACCCCGGCAACTCCGCAATGAAGCTGGCGCGATCGCGCGGATGCGGATCCTTCGCGCGTTCCCAGCAAGCGCGGCTGACAAGATAGGTCGCCTTCGGGAAGAGCAACGAAGGCGCAACGCCTTCCTGCCATTCCGAGAGCAATCCGCCGGCATGGTCGAAGTGGAGATGCGAAAGCACCACCACGTCGATATCTTCATGACTGAAACCGGCCTGCTTCAATGAATCGAGCAGCACGTGCCGGTCTTCCTGGATGCCGTAGCGTTCGCGCAACTTGGGCTCGAAGAACGCGCCGATGCCGGTTTCGAACAGCACCGTCTTGCCATTGAGCGGCGAAGCCAGCAACGCCCGGCAAGCAAGTGGAATGCGATTGAGTTCGTCGGGCGCGATCCATTGCTGCCACATCGCGCGCGGCGCGTTGCCGAACATCGCGCCACCGTCGAGTTTCTGGGAATTGCCGAGGATCGACCACAGTTTCATGCGCCCACCCTACTCCTAGTGCGCCCTGGCCTTGTCGAGACGAACCTCGGCCTTGCCGACCGGATTGCGCGGATCGCTGCCGCCTTCCATGGTGTCGGTCGCCTTGTTCCATTCGACCGTCTGCAGGTTCCCCCAGGCATCGCTGGAGCGCTGGCCCTTCACCTCGCCCGGCACGATCACCGTGTGGCCCATCGCACGCAGTTTCTGCACGGTCTCGGCCGACAGCGAACCCTTTTCGGTTTCGACCACGTCGGGCAGCCATTGATGGTGGTAGCGCGGCAACGCGGCAACCTGCTGCGCGGACAAGCCATCGTCGTAGCCGAGGATGCCGAGCAGCACCATGGTGATGATGCGACTGCCGCCCGGCGTGCCGAGCACCGCGACGCGATCCTTCGATTCCATGAAGGTCGGCGTCATCGAGCTCAACATGCGCTTGCCCGGCTTGGGCGCGTTGGCCTCGTAACCCATCACGCCGAAGGCGTTCGGCGTGCCCGGCTTGAGCGCGAAATCGTCCATCTCGTCGTTGAGCAGGAAACCGGCGCCCACCGGGATCAGGCCCGAGCCGTACAGCAGGTTCACCGTCTGCGTGGTCGCGACGCGATTGCCCTGGTCGTCGATGATCGAGAAATGCGTGGTTTCGTCGTGCTCGCGCAGCGGCGTCGGCGAATTCGGGAACAGGTCGCTCGGCGTCGCCTTGTCCGGGTTGATGGTGGTGCGCAAGCCGGCGGCGTAATCGGGATCGAGCAGCGTCTTCTGCGGCACGTGGACGAAATCGGGATCGCCCAGATAGAAGGTGCGATCGTGGTAGGCGCGGCGCATTGCCTCGACCACCATGTGGATGCGCTTGGCTTCATCCATCTTGCGCAGGTCATAGAGTTGCAGGATCTGCAGGATCTCGGCGACAACGATCCCGCCCGAGGACGGCGGCGGCGCGGTGACGATTTTCCAGCCATGCCAGTCGAGCGTGATCGGCGCGCGTTCCTTGACCCGATAGGCCGCCAGTTCCTGCGCGGTCCAATGGCCGCCGTTGTCGTCGACCGCCTTCAGGATCTTCTGGGCGATGTCGCCCTTGTAGAAACCGTCGAAGCCCTTGTCGGCGAGCAGTTGCAGCGTGCGCGCGAGATCGGGCTGCTTCAGCAGTTCGCCTTCCTTCAGCGGCACGCCATTCGGCTCGAAGGTCGCGCGCGTACCGGGATAGCGCGTCATCACCTCGCGGCGTTCGCCGTAGGCACGCACCAGCCGTCCGTACATCGGGAAGCCTTCGCGGGCGATGCGGATCGCCGGTTGCAACGACACCTTCAACGGCAGTCGGCCGTATTTCTGCGAGACGTGCACCAGCGCGGCAGGCAGGCCGGGAATACCGGCCGACCACGGGCCGTTCTGCGATTTCTCGGGATCGAGGTTTCCCTTCGCATCAAGGAACTTGTCGGGCGTCGCCGATGCCGGGGACATCTCGCGCGCATCGACGAAGACATCCTTGCCAGTCTTCGCGTCGTGCAGCAGGAACATGCCACCGCCGCCGAGTCCCGAGCTCACCGGCTCGACCACGCTCAAGGCCGCGGAAACCGCCACCGCCGCGTCGAAGGCATTGCCGCCCTTGGCGATGATCTCGAAGCCGGCATCGGTCGCGAGCTTGTGCGCGGAGGCGATGGCGGCGCCTGGCGGATGTGCATGCGCCGGTTTCGCTGCGTTGCGTGCCGAAGCGGCATCCACCCCTCCGAACGACAGCAACAAACCGGCGAGCAACAGCGAACGCCAGGACGTCTTCATGCGGCTTTCTCCTGCAGGCCCGCCAGCTTGGCGAGCAATTGATCGTTGGATTCCACGTGTTCCGGATCGTTCTCGATGCACTCCACCGGGCACACCACCACGCATTGCGGCTCGTCGAAATGGCCGACGCATTCGGTGCAGAGATCGGGGTGGATGATGTAGATCTCCGCACCCTGCGTGATCGCCTGGTTCGGGCAAGCCGGTTCGCAGACGTCGCAGTTGATGCAGGTATCGAGGATTTTCAGCGCCATCGTCGGCTCAGGCCTTCGCGCCACCGTTGCGGCGGAATGCTTCCTGCAACGCGGCGTCCACCACCGGCGGCACGAACTTGCGGACGTCGCCACCAAGGCGCGAGATCTCGCGTACCAGCGTCGAGGAAATGAAGCTGTATTTCTCGGCGGGCGTCAGGAACAGCGTCTCGACGCCGGGAATCAGGTGGCGATTCATGCTCGCCAGCTGGAATTCGTATTCGAAATCGGAGACCGCGCGCAGACCGCGCAGCAACACGCCGGCGCCGACTTCATCGACGAAATGCGCCAGCAGCGTGTCGAAACCACGCACCTCGACATTCGACAGTTCCCGCAGGCTTTCGCGCGCCAACTCGATGCGCTGCTCGTGCGCCAGCCCCGGCCCCTTGCCCGGACTCACTGCGACACCGACCACCAACCGCTCGAACAGCGGCGCGGCGCGATGCACCAGGTCGACATGACCATTGGTGATGGGATCGAAGGTGCCTGGGTAGATCGCGATGCGTGGATTGGGGCTGGCCATGCGGGATCGGAGGCTTCGGGAGCGCGCCTGTATGGGGAATCAGTGTATCAGCGACCGCCCGTGAATCATGTCGAATCGCGGCGATACAGCCGGTAATCCACCTCGCGGGTCGCGCCTTCGCGATGCAGGGCCCAACCCGGCCCGGGATCCGCCTGAACGCCATGCGCGGACTCCACGTACAGCCATGCGTCCGCGGCGACATGCGGCGCCAGTCCGGCCATCACTCGCGCCCACAGGTCATCGGCGAAGGGCGGATCGACGAAGACGATGTCGAACGGTCCTTCCGTCATTCCGTTCAGCCATGCCAACGCATCGGCCTGGATGAGCCGTGCGCTATCGCCAGTCCCAAGACGATCGATGCTCGCGCGCAATCCCGCACAGGCGGTGCGATCGCGTTCCACCAGCGTGGCCGAGGCCGCGCCGCGCGACAGCGCTTCCAGCCCCAATGCACCGGTCCCGGCGAAGAGGTCGAGCACGCGCGCACCGGGCAATGCCGACTGCAGCCAGTTGAACAGCGTCTCGCGCACGCGGTCGGAGCTCGGACGCAGGCCGGCGACGTCCGGAACCGGCAATTTCGTGCCGCGCCAGCGCCCGCCGACGATGCGCACCGTGCCGGCCGGGCGATTTGAACTGGGTGATACCATGCCTGCCATTGTCCGTCATCGCATCCGGAATGGTCAGCTGGTTCCGCCGCAACAAGCCCGAAGCCGCCGCACCGGCGCCTTCCGAACCCCCGCAGCAACCCGCCACGCCGCCTTCCGCAGCGCCGTCGGATGCGCCCGCGACACCGGCTGGTGACGACGACTTTGCCAATGCCGCACCGGCCGCCGCACCCGGCAAGCCCGGCTGGCGCCAGCGCCTTTCCGGCAGCGGCATCGCCCGCAGCCTCGGCGGCCTGTTCCGTCGCAACCCCACGCTCGACGATGCCCTGCTCGACGAGATCGAAACCGCGCTGATCACCGCCGACGTCGGCGTCGGCGCGACGACCGCGCTGGTCGAGGATCTTCGCGCCCGCATGCGCAAGCGCGAATTCGCCGATGCCGCCGCCCTGTTCAAGGCCCTGCGCGCCGAACTGGTCGCCATCCTCGAACCGGTTTCCAAGCCGTTGTTGATCGATGGCAGCGCACGTCCGTTCGTGATCGTCACCATCGGCGTCAACGGCGTCGGCAAGACCACCACCATCGGCAAGCTCGCGCGCAAGTTCCGCGACGAGAATCGCAGCCTGATGCTCGCCGCCGGCGACACCTTCCGCGCCGCTGCGGTCGCGCAGTTGCAGGCCTGGGGCGAACGCAACGACGTGCAAGTCGTCGCGCAAGGCCAGAACGCCGATGCCGCCGCCGTCGCCTACGACGCCTACCAGGCCGCTCAGGCCCGTGGCGTCGAAGTGCTGATCGCCGATACCGCCGGCCGCCTGCATACGCAGGGCGGATTGATGGAAGAACTCGCCAAGATCGTCCGCGTGCTCGGCAAGCAATCGAGCGCGGTACCGCACGAAATCCTGATGGTGATCGACGGCACCACCGGCCAGAACGCCATCGCCCAAGTGCGTGCGTTCAGCGCCAAGGTGCCGGTGTCGGGACTCGTGGTGACCAAACTCGACGGCACCGCCAAGGGCGGCGTGGTGTTCGCGCTGGCGCGCGAATTCGGCATCCCGATCCGCTACGCCGGCATCGGCGAACGCCCGGAAGACCTGCGCGTGTTCGACGCCGAAACCTTCGTCGACGCGCTGCTGCCCGACGCTCTCTCGAATTGAGCGACCGTTTCGCCACCCGGCTGCTGAAGTGGTTCGACGCGCATGGTCGCCATGACCTGCCGTGGCAGGACTTGCCAGGCCAGCGGCGCACGCCGTATCGGGTATGGCTCTCGGAAATCATGCTGCAACAGACGCAGGTCAGTGTCGTCACCGGCTATTTCCAGCGTTTCGTCGACGCGCTGCCCGATCTTCCGGTACTCGCCGCCGCGCCACGCGACCAGGTGCTGGCGCTGTGGTCGGGACTCGGCTACTACGCCCGCGCCCGCAACCTTCATGCCACCGCGCAGCGCTGCATGGAATTGCACGACGGCGACCTGCCGCGCGATTTCGATGCACTGCTCGCACTGCCAGGCATCGGCCGCAGCACTGCGGGCGCGATCCTCGCGCAGGCCTGGGGCGATCGTTTCGCCATCCTCGATGGCAACGTCAAGCGCCTGCTTGCGCGTTACCACGGCATCGAAGGCTGGCCGGGCACGCCGGCCATCGAAAAGCGGATGTGGGAACTCGCGATTTCGCATCTTCCCGATGAACGCTTGCTTGATTACACCCAGGCGCAGATGGATCTCGGCGCCACGCTGTGCACCCGCGCGAATCCCGATTGCGCGCAATGTCCGTTGCGCACGGATTGCGTCGCCTACTCCACCAACCGCACTTCATCGCTGCCGACGCCACGCCCGAACAAGGTCAAGCCCGAACGCGAAACGCATGTGGCCTGGCTGGAAGACAAGACCGGTCGCGTCCTGCTGCAACGTCGTCCTCCGACCGGCGTGTGGGCATCGCTATGGTCGCTGCCGCAATTCGACACGACAGCGGATCGCGATGCATGGCTTGGCGATCAGGGGCGAATGACATCCTCGTCGGAACTGGAATCGATCGAACACGTCTTCACCCATTTCCGCCTGCAACTGCATCCGCTGCGTGCGCGACTCGCCACTGCGAAAGCGCATGTGGGCGACAATGACGATCACCGCTGGGTCGCCCGTTCGGAACTTGCCGAATTCGGCATTCCCGCGCCGATCCGCCGACTGCTGGAGTCCATGCCATGAGCCGCACCGTCCACTGCGATTACAGCCACCAGGAAGCCGAAGGCCTCGACTTCGTGCCGTGGCCGGGCGAACTCGGCCAACGCGTCTTCAATCACATCGGCAAGGCGGCATGGGCGGCATGGCTGGCCCACCAGACCATGCTGATCAACGAATTGCGACTGTCGCCGCGCAACCCCAGTGATCGCGCGCGCCTGGAAACCGAGATGGAGAAATTCCTGTTCGGTGGCGATGCGGAAAAACCCGCGGGTTACATCCCCGAAGGTTGATGTCTCAAGATTGAAAGCGCGCTCAGATGACGCGCGCTTCCCCATCCGGCGTCGACTTCAGCTTCCCGGTATCCAGCGGCTGGATCTGCTTGATGCTGCAAGCGGGCCCGCGCGAGACATAGACCTTGTCGAAGTTGGTGTTGATCCGGCCCATGTCCGAGCTGACACCGATAATGTAGGCTCCGACTGCCCAGTCCATGCATGGACCGCTCAAGGTCATCAGATATTGCCGCGTCGGCGTGGTGGTATAGACGATATGGCTGCCATCCACGGACTCCCAGCGCGGCGCCCCGAAGTTGCTGATGCTGGAAACCGGCGCACCGGCTGCGGACTGGTAACGCGCGAGGGCTGCCGCCTCCTTCGCCTCACGCGCGGAAGAGGAGGCCGACGGCGTGGTGCTGCATGCCGCCGTCGACAGGACCATGGCGGCAACAATCGAAAGTGTGGCGATTCGCATCTCGGTCTCCTGCCCCTTTGACGGCATGATGATGCCAGAATCGATCTGTAGCCCGGTTAAGCGTCTGAATGCCGATCTTGCCCTCATTCAGTGAAGGCATTACAATGGCCGGCTACGGCTAGGTAGCTCAGTTGGTAGAGCAGGGGATTGAAAATCCCCGTGTCGGGGGTTCGATTCCCTCCCTGGCCACCATATTTATCAAGGGCTTGCAGCGATGCAGGCCCTTTTTCTTTGCTCCACATCATTCCCGGTGACCGTATGGTGACCGTTATCGTTGCACTAGAGCACATCGGTTTCGAGTTGCTTCATTTTTTCTTCAACTCGGATACCGACACGCCGCAATCTGCGCCCTACGCTGCCGGCAACCCCAATACCGAAGACTCAAAGCATGGCCAAGTCCACCCCTGCCCGACTCGCCTGTGAAACCCATTTGCGCGAGGAGATCCAGCGCAACACCGAGGCACAGATTGCCTTCTCGGAAACCGCCGTGGCTCAACGCCTACTGGCCGCCAGTGCCGCCATGGGCCCCGTCTACGACGAAATCTACCCCCCGCTCTCCAAGGACGGCATGGCCTTCAAGATCTTCTTGAACTGCCTGACGTGGATGGGCGCGTACATGACGCCCGAACAGATCGCCCAGGAGCGGGCTGACCGGGCGGAATTGATCGCGGTGAACCGGGACATCGAGGAAGCCGCGGAAACGTTGGCCTCGCTCCTGGAACAGCGCCAGGAGTTGCACGAACGCTCCGGTTTTGGCTCCGAGACGCTGTACGACATTGCCGGTGTGATTGACCAAGCGGGTGATCAAAGTGGTCGATATGGCATGCTCTTGAAGCCGGAACTGGACAAACTCAACGTCCGCTACGACCTCAAATACTGGCCGTCGCTGGCCGAGTGCATCCGGGCGATCAGCGATGACGCCCGCCGGGCTGAAGTGACACCGAATGATTCCGTCACGGCCGTGGCGACGGAAAGCCAACGCCCGTCCAAGTCGGACTTTATCCGCGGGCTGCTAGCGCAAATCGACCGGAACAAGGGCGATTATCTTGGCGGCATTCCAACGGATTTCACGATGTCGAACGATGATCTGGCCACGATCGTCAACGTGATCCTTGATCTGCCGGTGACGGAACTGGCTGATGCCAATTCCGTGAAAGTACTCCGGCACCGGATGAAGCCGCGCTGCTAGCCCACTCTCAAATTCGCATGGGCTCGATTTGATCTCTCTTCCCTCCTCGAGCCCATGTACGGCCAATGCCACAGGCGTCCACCGGACATCCCCGACTAATGGAACAGGCCAAAGCATATCGAGGGTTCGAATCCCTCCGTTTCCGCCAAACTCAATCGGCCTACGGTTCGATTCCTATTTCCGGCACCGCCTCTTGCCAGTCCGATATCGTTGGGCAGCTAGCTCCATCGATTCGCCAAACACTCGCGAGCTTTCGCGATCCATTCGCAAATCAGCCCCTCAATATGTCGAACACAGGCGCAATTAGGGATATCCATGCAAGAACGAATTGATCTATGGAAGCGAATCTTTAGCCAGGACAGGAATTCAATCACCAGTTCCCTGTCGACTATGGCTTGGGACCTTGCTGCGTTCTCTTGCTTGGCGGAAATAGTCCGCCGTGCACCAGATACACGGAGAGGCAAGATGCTAAATGGCATGTATCTGGACATGCTCGCCTCGGGCTTCTGGAGCAGAACCATGCAGGGAATTCGGAAGCTTGTTGAAGTTGAAGCGATCAGCGGTCCACGCGGCGTTTGCTCAATAGGAGGACTGATTCACGACGCCCGCTGTGCCCGAGAGAAACTGACTCGAAAGGTCTTCGTTGTGAGCATCTCTGGCTCCGAATACAACTACGAGACAGTTAGAGCGCGTTATTGGGATTTCGTCGGAACTCAACAGCCAGGGACCGCATTTTGGGTCCCATCCGATCTTCGATATCACATTTCAGAGCAACGCCATATTGAGTTCGACTGGTTAAGCGGAACCAGTCCCGGAAACTCTAGTCCCGACGACATTATTAGAGTAGAAGTCTTCGATGCTCTAACGGAAAGGCTCGCTCGACTTAACGATATCGTAGAGCATGTGAATGTAGAAATCGCTCACGCCGCCACGGAAGCTAGCAGACAGGGCCGTGTATTGGATCAATGGGGTTTAGACGATGCAAAGGCTGCTATCAAGGAGTTAGCTCAGGTTGCTGAACTAACTGGCCGATGGTTCTGCTTCGAAGGCATTGGAACCGTCTTGCCTACGCCACAATTTGACCAGTTCCAGCACCTCAACCAGCCGCTATTCAATGGGGACAACAGTGACCTACACAGCATCTGGCGTGAGTTAGATTCGGAAATAGCTCAGTGGCATGACGTGGAAGCTCAATCCCTTCTGAGGCTATAGCGAATCAACTAAACCCTAGCCAATTCTGGGTTTTTATACATGCTCTTGCATTCAATCAAGAAGCAGCCAGTCCGGCACTTGCTCGCGCGGCGACATATCTCAATGATCGCCTTAAGGGCCATCAAGGGTTCGAGTTCCGTCCGCTCCGCCAGCCGCCCCCTATAGAACGTGCATTCAACCGATTTCAGATTGCAGTACACGACTTCTGTAGTAATTCCACGCTTGACGTCTAAGCAAAAGAGGTTCCCTCCAGAGTCACAGGCAATTAGCAAAACGTGACGCTCTGGACACCGATTGGCAATCAGCGAGAGGTCCCAAAAAATAGATCACTGCTTTGCGTCAATCTGCCAATACCGAAGAACACCTGCACATCTGTTGGCGATCCTGGAGCGCTCGGAATATCTATAGTGTCTGACGTTGGAACACCACCGTTGAATTGCAATAAAAACTCGATAGGTAGGCGTCAACTGGGCTCCTAGCGCCATCTCGACGGCATCTATGTCTTTCAAGCCAATTTTTGGCCCCGCATTTCCAAGGATTATGTATTACTTCTCTTCTCCTGCCATTTTTTTTCGAGCAGTGTTCAAACTGTCTCTGTTAGCTCCGGCTGCATAATCTGGATCTTCCGATTGAGCGGGGTCATCCTCCCAGCCGCAAACGCCGCATATTTCATAGCTCCCTTGCTCGCCAAGAGTTCGAGAAAAACAACAAGGGCATGGAAACAATTCTCCATTGGTTGGCATATTCATTGTGAATCGCCTACGCTCCGACTAGCGATCGTGATCAGCGAGGACTCTCCCTTCGCCAAGCAGCTTTAGAAGACTCTCAAGCTCTATCACTTTGCCGCCGATGCTTGGATTGAAAGCAACTTCGAATATTCCATCATCCGTGAATCCAACATCCAGTATCGCTGTATCCCCGTCCAACAGTTCGAATAGCGCATGCTCGCGGTTGATATCGGTAGTCTTCCGCCATCTATAAATTTCAAAGGTGGTCATAGTCGTAGCCCTTATGGGTTGATAAATCCGATAAAGCTGCCGTCGGATGCCCAACGCGCCCCAAATCCACCTGGAATCCGAGTTTGCGTCACGACTCCATATCGGCCAAGCACAGGAGTCGTCGTAGCGCCATTTCGCATGATGTCCCTCAATGCTGCATGTGCTGCGTCATTGATTGCACTATCCGTACGCAACATTTGTCGCAAGGTTTCTTTTGTTTCCCCAATGACTTCGGGATGCTTAGTTAACGCGCGACCGGCATTTGACAACTTAGTATTTTTGAACTGATCAACAGCTGACTTATATAGCGGATTCTGCCCCCCCAACCCCTTGCTGGCCATCCCCCCCACAGTAAGTAGGGGCAGTATGGGCGCCGCCGCCTCAAACACATCACTGGCAGCATCCAACCCTTGCGCAGCACACTCGTTCCCAAGATTTCGCTGCACTTGGGCCGCACCATGTGTCATGTCGCGGAACATGTCTGCACACCCTGATGGATCCTGCATGCAGTACGCATCCACAGAGGTCATAAACAGTCCCTGTGGATCAATTGCTCCAAGTGGACCACTGCCTACATAGCCGTACGTCGAAATTCCACCCGCCAACCCAATCGGATCGCTCTGCGAGTAGCGACCCGATGCCGTTTCGTAGTCACGATTCCAGTTCTGATTGAGTCCCGTATTGGCGTCATAGCGCTGCCCCGGGAACCGCATGTCGAACCCGAACAACACGCCATCCCCATCCGGATCCTGGTCCGGCTGTACATTCCCGAACGCCTCGCTCGTCAGCGGCCAGCCCCAGATTGCAACGTTTCTGGTTAGGTCAATCACCGCTCTTGGCGTGCCTAGGTGATCCGGTTCGATGTAAGCAAGTGTGGGAATGCCGCTCGTAGTCGTGATGACGCCCACCGGCATGTCATCCAGCCAGATCACCTGCTGCTTGGCAGCGCCCGCACTGTCATATTCACCCAGCCAGTGACCCGCCTCGTCGTAGGCAAACACGCTGGTCGCACTTCCGCTCGTGCGCGACACCTGCTGCCCACGTGCATCGTAGGCGTACTGCATCGTGGCTACGCCCGCGATCAACACCGCACTCATTCGGCTGTCGGGGCCGTAGCTGTAGCCCTTCCCGTTCCCCATGTCAGTGGTATTGCCCACCGCGTCATAGGTGCGGGTGGCCGCCGCAAGCTGGATCAGATGGTGACTGCCGGTATCGTAGGTATAGGCCTGCGTTCCACTGTTGATGCTCTGCGCTTGCGTGCGATTACCCGTTGCGTCGTAACTCCAGGTATAGAGCGGCGATCCTGCTCCGTTCTGCTGCTGCGTCAAACGGTTCATTCCGTCATACACGAACTTGCCGAGGCTTGTCGTCTGTGTACCGTCCATCAGTGCGCCCAGATTGCCTGCCGCATCGAAGCCGTAGGCATAACTGAGACCGCCGGACTGGCTATCCTGGATCGCATTGGGACGATAGTCGAGCGTGAGCGTCCGGCTCAGCGTCCGTCCATTGCCATAGTTCCAGCCCGTTGATGGACCGAACGGTGCATACGTCACGCTAGTGACGATCACGCTGCGGCTACCAATAGCCGGCGTATAGCCGACCTCGGTGATCTGCCCCAGCGTGTTGCGCACGTAGTCCACCACGCCGCCATCCGGATAAGTCAGGCCTTGCATCCGTCCATAGGTGTCATAGGCATAACGGGTGACCTGCGTCAGGCTGCCCACCGTCTGCACCTTGCGCACCAGCTGGCCCCAACGGTCGTAGCAGTATTGCGTCGTTGCACCCTTGGCTTGCGTTCCGGTCAGAAGACCCTTCGCAGTCTGTTCGCCTGCCTGGCACACACCCTGCACCGCATCGTAGGTGTAGCTCTGGTTATAGTTGGAATCGGAGTAGCTGGCTGCGACCAACCGGTTCAGCGCATCGTAGGCGTAGTTGGAAGTGACGCCACGCGCATCGGTCTGGGTCAGACGATTGCCGGCAGCATCGTATGTATAGCCGGTTGCTCCCGTGTCCGGACTTGTCAGCTGGGTCAGATCGCCCAAGCCGTTGTAGCCATACGTGGTCGCCAACCCCTTGGGATCCAACACTTGGGTCAGGTGGTCATTGGCGTCGTAGGTCAATTGAGTGCTGGCATTGATGCCAGTCGTGTCCTGCAAGGCCTGGATCAGGCGCCCCAGCGGATCGTAAGCATTGCCGGTGGCGTGGCCCAAGGCATCGCTCACGCCTGTGGTGTTGCCATTAGCGTCATAGACGTATGTTGTTGCGTGATTGTTAGCCGTCAGGCTCTGCTGCAACTGACCCAGCTGGTTGTACACCCGTGACAGGGTCCGCGTCAGCGTTCCATTGGGATCACTGGTGTCTTCCTTGGTGCGGTTGCCGGCGTTGTCCAGGGTGTAGTGAACCTTGTTGCCGGCGTTGTCGTAGACGTCGGTCAGCCGATGTGCTGCGTCATAGGTGAAGGCCGTGAAGCTGTTATCGGGCTGATAGACGAAGCTGACAAGACCCGTCGGCCAGTATTCAATTCGGGTGCTGCGGCTGGGATTGGCCGATGTGCCATCTCCGCGTACTGTCTTGCTCGCCAGCCAACCACGGGCCGTGTAGGTGTAATCGGTGATGATTCCGTTCGGGTCCTTTACCGACAGCACGCGGCCTGCACCGTCATAGGCCAATGTTTCGGTGACCTGGCCAAGCGCATTGGTCGTCGTCCACAAATCGCCTTTGCGATGCGCGCATGCTCCCTGTGGTGTCGAAGCGCAAGTCGGATCGTCACTCAGGTAGTAGCTGTAGGTGGTGGCGCTGTTCGCATCAGTGCGCGGCCCCTTGACCGACAGCAGCAACCCAACCAGGGGACATTGCGTGCCATTTACAGAGGTGCAGTAGGTGTAGGTCCACTGACGCACACCCGTCGGCGCATTGGCACTGCTGCCACAGGTGTAGCTCGTTGCAGCAGACAGCGAGGGATCGATCTCGCAGCGAGCCGTGGTTTGCCCAGCACTGTTGTAGGCCCAAGAGGTCGAAGCGACGATGGCGTTGGCGTTATCGAGGACCGTACGGGATAACGGCACGCGAAGCGCGGTGTTCCAGGTTGTATTCGTCGTGCGCTGGGTGCTTTTGCCTTGTGCTTCGATTTTTTCCGTCAGCAGTCCAGCACTGCTGTACGTTGTCGCAGTAGTCGTGTTGTTGAAGTCGATGCTCGTTGCGGGATAGCCATTTGCATCGAATGTCAGAGACGAATAACCCTGACCACAATTAGGTCCGCAAGGACCACTGGCTGAACTCGCGCGAACCGTGCCATTCGGTGTCAAAAACCCATAGGTCACCTGTACACCGGCGGGATAGGTCACCGTATTGGAACCGCCAGATCCATAACTGACCTGCGTGAGATCCACGCCACCTGCGGACCTGGACAGAATGGCTCGTCCTTGCGAGTCATAGCCGATATCGGTCAGACGGACACTCGATTCATCAATCTCACCGGTCAGAGCATTGGGGAGATTGGTGTTGGATGTTAGTGTGGCTTCGTTGTAAACGTATTGCCGGTACTTTGTATCCGGATAGGTGACTTTGACGAGGTTGCCATTGCTGTCGTAGGCATAATTAATCGCACCGCTATCCGGCAACGTCACCGTCGCCACATTGCCTTGCGCGTTATAGGTGAACGCGAGTTGCCGGCCCCTCGGGTCTTGCACCGTCAGCAGAAGACCCGATGATGGTGCAATACTCGCCGGCGTTGAGGCATTGCTATAGGTGAAAACGGTGATCTGATTATTGGTATCGACAATTCCCAACAAATGACCCTGCGAGTCATAGTTTTCCTGATGCCGCGTCGTGGCATCGGTAAAAATAAAACCCGTCAGATTGTTGGAAGCATCGTAAGTTGCGATGAGCGCATCTGATACATCTGCATCGGCTTTCCAAACGCCGGTTTGTAGTGTGAACGCTACTTGGCGTCCATCAGGGCGATATGCCGTCACACGTGCACTGGACCCACTGCTGAAGTACTCAATGCTGCGATCAAAAGTGTGCCGCCAATGAGCTCCGAAATGACCGGGAGCCACCGACGTGTTGCTGTTGTAATAGCGATGAAGCGCCAGCACGCCAATGTCAAAATCCGTATCGTCGCGATATTCGTTACCTGTGCCGAAATTGATCGGATCGCCAACACAATTACAGGGCTTGCCTAATACTTTGCCGGGAGCATAGGAATAAGCCGTTGCATAAAATGGCTGAGTACCGCCACATGGCGGATTCATTGTCTCGGTCGCGACCAATCCCGAATAAGCCTGCGGGTCGTATAACGTCAAGTTATAGGTACAGAACGCATAAGATGGCCATTGCGAAAGCCACCATGTGCGCCACGCCTGAATGTCGGCACTTAGCGTGGGATTGTTCCATGATGTATATGGCGCCCCGTAATAGGCGGTGCTGGTTGCGCTTGTAGAGGTATTCGCCAGCATTGGCATGCGCTGGGCAGAAGACTTCGCAGGTGAGCCCACATGAGCGGGATGTTCCGACAGAGTCCAGTTTTGCCCACGTGATGTCGTGTTAATCATCACGTCGCCGGTCGGACTAGTTTGAGGTTTCACGTCCAGCGAAGCGCCGGCGAGAACCATGACGCCCACAATCAGGCACAAACGAGCGACTCGCTCCCATAGCAACTTTTTCACTGCCACCCCCTGGCAAATACCTGCCGTGATTTGTATCACATCTTTTTTGATGGAAATCTCATGCCGGATGTTGCTACGGGGAATCTGCGTTCAACAGTGCCTATACGCAACCACGACTGTGACGCAAAAAAGAACTCAATTCACTATCAATCAGCAGCTATAACCTAAGAGACAAGCAGCGTAAGTGGCTAGTCATTGAATGGCTCCATTTCCGGAAGCAGTCGAAATCCCCGTGTCGGGGGTTCGATTCCCTCCCTGGCCACCATGATCCGAAAAAGCCCGCAGCGATGCGGGCTTTTTTCTTGTCTCCAACTCAAGCCAGGGCCATGCGCCCCACCGCGGGATCGTCGGTGAAGAATCCGTCGATCCCGGCGTCGAGATAGCGCCGGATTTCCTTGATGGACCCTTCGACATTGCGCGCGTTGTCGCCCGCACCGTTGCGGAAGTCCCTGGGCAGGAAGCGGTTCTCGGGGCGGAACGTCCACGTGTGCACAAGCAGGCCCACGGCGTGGGCATCGCGGATCACCGAGGTCGGCTGGCCGAGGCGGCCATCGGCATCGCGCGGAATCAGTACCTGCACGTTGGGCGCGATCACATCGGCGTACTTGGCGACTTCCCTGAGTCCTGCCGCACTGGTGATCTCCGCCCATGGCGTCCTGCCGCCAGCGGCAACCACGTCGGCCGGCGATTTCCGTGGGTCGCCGGTCAACTGCATGATGCGGATGTTGCCGCGCTTGCCGAGCTTCCCGCGCAAATACCTGAGGTTGGCGATCTCGAACGACTGGATTTCCACCGGCGCGCGTCGCGTGTATTCATGCCCGTCCAGCACCGCAAGGAAGCGGTCTTCGAGCGGCAGGCCGATCGACCGGAAGAACGTCGAGTTCTTGAGCTCGGGGATGATGCCGACGACGCGCCCGATGGTGGCCGACTGCGCCGCGACAAATTCGATGATTTCCTCGAACGTCGGCACCTGGAACTGGCCGTCGTAGGCGGTGTTCGCCGCGCGCACGTCGGGGATGCGTTCCTTCGCGCGCAGCGTCTTCAATTCCGCCAGCGTGAAATCGCTGACGAACCAGCCGGTGAACGTCTCCCCGTCGACGGTCTTGCTGGTGCGGCGCGCCGCGAATTCGGGACGCGAAGCGACGTCGGTGGTCGTGCCGATCTCGTCCTCGTGACGCGCCACCAGCACGCCGTCCTTCGTACTGACGAGATCGGGTTCGATGTAATCCGCGCCATCGGCGATCGCCTTGGCGTACGAGGCCAGCGTGTGTTCCGGCCGCAACGCGCAGGCGCCACGATGGCCGAACACTTCGGCGCGACGCTGCGGCGCGGCCGACAGCTTGCCCGGCAAGCCTGCTACGACAACGGCGCCAGCGCCGGCTGCAAGAAAAGTGCGGCGATCGAGTTTCATCAGAACAGCTTGGTCGAGAAGGTCAGGAACCATTGCCGTGGCGGGATCGGATAGGTGTTGTAGGTACCCGACGCTGCGGTGGTGAGAACCTCGTAAATGCCCTTCCTGTTGGCGAGGTTGCTGACGTTGAGGCTCAATTTGGCATCGTGCAACCAGCCCGCACGGATCGGCAACGCATACGAAGCTTGGGCATTGAGCAGGAAATAGCTCGGCACCGACAGGTCGTTGGTATAGGTCGCGTAGCGCTTGCCGACGTAATCGCCGACCAGTTGCGCATCGAACGCACCGAATTGCGCGCTGGCGACGAACTTGTTCATCCAGTCCGGGCTTGCCGGGACGTTCTTGCCGGCGGTCGGCACGACCGTGGTCCCGGAGAGATAGTCGTCCTGGTAGCGCGAGCGATTGAACGACACCGCATCGTAGAAGCTGAAGTGCTCGCCGAAGTGCAGTGTCGCGGCGAAGTCGACGCCGTCCGTCTTCACCCCACCCACGTTGTTGATGATCACCGCACCCGGATTGATCGTCGTGAAGCCTGCAGACGCCCCGACCGCAAGCAGGCGGTTGGAGAAATTGACGTGGTAGGCGCTGACCTGCCCGTCGATACCGGTGATTGGTCCCAGTTGCAGGCCGTGCTGGAAGCGCCAGCCGCCTTCATAGGCCCATGCGGTTTCCGGCGAGACATTGCGCTTGAAAGTGTTGAACAGATCCTGGCTGCCGAGGCTCCACGGCGACAAGCCGCCCCCGCCGTAGGTGATGAACTGGCGCATGTTCTTCTGGATGTTCACGAACAGCTCGTCGCCCGACGTGATGTTCCACAGCGCGCCGACCTGCGGCAGGAACTTCCCGCGCGTGTAAATGCGGCCCTCCGGCATTTGCAGGAAACCGGCCGTCGAATTGGGCAACGGTTGCACCGGCACCGTGCCGTGGGCGAACTGGTAGCTCGATTTGAATCCGGCCTGCAGCGTGAAACTGTCGCTGACATGCCAGGCATCCTGGATATATGCCTGCACCACTTCGTTGCGGATTTCGCTGTGGTACTGGGTGATCAGCGGATCGGCGAGATCGAGCGGGCGCTGGTACGGCGTGCTCGGATTGTTGACGTCGAGCGCATACCAGCGGCGGCGCGTCGAGGAAGCGATCTTCTCGTACCACAGGCCGGCATTGACCTGGTGATTCCCGATGCGCCAGTCGAGCGACGACAGCCAGCCCTGGCGATTGATTTCATATTCGGTGGTGCGCGTCGCGTAACCGGAGTTGCCGAACACCTGCTTCAGGTTCTGCCCCGGGAAGTAGACGCCGAACAGTTTCGGCAGGCCGGCTGCGTTGAGCGGACCCGCGACCACGCCGACACCGTCATCGTGATGGAAGTAGACCTGGTTGGACCAGGTGAACGCGTTGCTCAACTTCCAGTCGTACTTGACGTAGGTGAGGAAGTCCGTGCGCTGCGCGTCGCTGTAATAGTTGAGGTAGTTGTTGCCGTCCGCCGCCGGCGGTGCACCGTTCGCGCCGAGGTAGGCCAGGGCCCGCGAGAAATCCGGATACATGAACGGCCGGTTGTCGCGATGGCTGCTGCCCTCTCCCGCCGGCGTGCCGTGGTACAGGCTGTCCTCGTTCGGTTCGATCTTGTCGGAATACGCGGCGTAGACCGTCAACTTGCCGGCATTGCCGTTGTGCACGAATTTGCCGTCGCCCTGCCAGCCGCGCTGGTGGCCCTTGAAATCCCAGGCCTGCTGGTCCTGGTGCATGATCGCGGCGTAAATCGAATTGCCGTTCTGTTCGCCGCTGTCGCCACGCAGGTAGGTGCGGGTCGTGTTGTAGCTGCCGATCGTCTGCGCGAACCTGACGCCGGCCTTCTTCGCCGGATCGGAGGAATGCGTGGCGACGGTGCCGCCCAGGTTCGAAGTCGATGCGGTGGCAAGATCGCCGGCACCCGATGACAGCGTCACCGAACCGACGTCCTCGCTGATGATCGCGCGCTGCGGCGAGAGGCCGTTGTAGTTGCCGTACTGCTGGTCGCCGAGCGGAACGCCATCGAGCGTGAACCCCAGCTGCTGCGTGCTGAACCCGTGCACGAACAGCAATGTGTTCTGCTCATTGTTGCCCCACGGATCGGCGGTCGTGTACAGCACGCCCGGCAGCGTCTGGATCGCCTTGAGCGGACTCGCGCCGGGCTGGATTTTCTGGATTTCCGTGCCGGAGATCGACACCGCCGATCGCGTCGAACCCTTGGCGCTGACCACCACCGTGCCAAGGCTCGATGGTGCGGCATCCGCCTGCGTCGCGACGGCTTTGTCGTCCTTCGCGGCATCGGGAACGCTCGTGCTCTGGGTGGGCTCGGCGGCGAACGCGGCCATCGGGGCGAACGCGCATGCACAGAGCAGCGCATTGCGCAGCGCGCGTGCAAGTGGGTGCTGCGGGAATGGGCGGAACGACGCGATGTTCGACATGAAGCGATCCCTGGACTTGGCGGTGCTGTGCCGCGAATGAACGCACCAAGCTAAGAGCGCAACATGTCAATACGGTTAAGACGGGTTTTGGCGTAGGCTTGCGCCGATCGCCCGCAAACGCCGGCGACGGGAGAACAAGATGAAACCGATCCTGCGGGTATTTCTGTTGCTTCTTGCCCTCGGCCTTGCCGGGTGCGCGACGTCTTCGCACGTGCTGACCGGCGCAGCGCGCCCGGCCATTTCGCCCGACCAGGTGAAGCTGTATTCGGAGCCGCCGCAGGGCCGCTACGAACAGATCGCGGTCATCGATGCCATCAGCTCGCAATCGTTCGCGATGACCTCGCAGCAGAAGACCGACAAGGTCGTCGCGCGATTGAAGGAAGAAGCCGCGAAGCTCGGCGCCAACGGCATCATCCTGCAGGGCATCGCCAATGAAACCAGCGGCGGTGGCACTGGCGTCTCCGTCGGCGGCGGTTATGGTGGCGGGCGTGTCGGCATCGGCACCGGGGTTGGCATTTCGATCCCGACCACCCGCAAGAACGGCAACGCCCTGGCGATCTACGTCTACCCATGAAAAGGTCTTCCATGCACGCATCGAAACGCACCCCGGGAACGGGCAATTACAAAGCCGTCCTCGCCATCGGCCTGGCGCTGTTGCTCGCTGCCTGTTCTTCCACTGGCGGCAAGCGCGTTTCGGAGCCCGCCGCGAGCATCCAGCAATTGACGGTGGACGCACGCGGCAATTGGCAGGTGCAGTTGCGCCTGCAGAACTACAGCAGCATGGCGATGCGTTTCGACACGATCGATCTCGCTCTGGAAGTGAACGGCCAGCCGGCCGGACATCTCAAGGCCACCCCCGCACTGTCGATTCCGGGCGAGTCCGGCGATCTCGCCACCATCAGCCATGTCCCCGATGGTGCGGGACGGCTGGTGATGGCCGATGTCCTCGCTTCCGGACAGGGCATCAACTACACGCTGAAGGGCGATGTCCAGGTGACGCCCGAGGGCAACAAGCAGCGCAGCTACACCATCGACGGCAAGAACCAGCTCAACCCGGTGCCCGGCCTGCCCGGCGTCCTGCGCTAGAACAATACGCTAGGGTATGCTTGACCTGACTCCGCCGGATTCCAGCCCATGAGTACCTACAAAGCTCCCCTCGCCGACCTGCGCTTCGCCCTCCACGACGTGCTCGGCGTCGACCGCGAATTTGCAGCACTCGGTTACGACGAAGTCACGCCCGACATCGTCGATGCGGTGCTGGAAGAAGCCGCGCGCTTCACCGAGACCGCGCTCGCGCCGATCAACGCCATCGGCGACGAGGTCGGCTGCAAGTTCGATCCCGCGACCGGCGATGTCGTCGCGCCCCCCGGCTTCAAGCAGGCCTTCGACCAGTTCGTCGAGGGCGGCTGGACCGGCCTCACCAACGATCCCAACTACGGCGGCCAGGGCATGCCCGAGGTGCTGGGCGCGGCGCTGACCGAAATGGTCGATGCCGCAAACCTCGCCTGGGGCAACTTCCCGATGCTGTCGCATGGCGCGGTCGAAGCGCTCAACCGCTACGGCGAGGAGTGGCAGAAGGAAGCCTTCCTGCGTCCGCTGGTGGAAGGCCGCTGGACCGGCACCATGTGCCTGACCGAACCGCACGCCGGCACCGACCTCGGCCTGCTGAAGACCCGCGCCGAACCCAATGCCGATGGCAGCTATTCCGTCACTGGCACCAAGATCTTCATCACCTGCGGCGAACACGATCTCGTTCCGAACATCGTGCACCTCGTGCTCGCTCGCCTGCCCGATGCACCGCCCGGCCCCAAGGGCATCTCGCTGTTCGTGGTGCCGAAGTTCAAGGTCGGCAAGGATGGCGCAATGGGGGAGCGCAACGCACTGCGTTGCGGCTCGATCGAACACAAGATGGGCATCCACGGTTCCGTCACCTGCGTGATGAACTTCGATGGCGCGCAGGGCTGGCTGGTCGGCGAGGCCAACAAGGGCTTGCAGGCGATGTTCGTGATGATGAATTCCGCGCGCCTCGGCGTAGGCCTGCAGGGCCTGGGACTCAGCGAACGCGCCTACCAGAACGCCTTGCGCTACGCGCGCGAACGCCTGCAGACGCGCTCGCTCTCTGGCGCGAAATTCCCGGAAAAGCCGGCCGATCCGATCATCGTCCACCCCGACGTGCGGCGCATGCTGCTGTCGATCAAGTCGCTGGTCGAAGGCAGCCGCCTGCTGGCGCTGCACGCGTACTCGCTGCTTGATGCCTCGCATCATGCCAAGGATGCGAACGAACGCGCGCAAGCCGAAACGCTGGTCGGCTTTCTGACGCCGATCGCCAAGGCCTGCCAGACCGAGTGGAGCATCGAGAACACCTACAACGCGCTGCAGTGCTTCGGCGGTCACGGCTACATCCGCGAACACGGCATGGAACAACTGGCGCGCGATGCCCGCATCACCACGTTGTACGAAGGCACTACCGGCATCCAGTCGCTCGACCTGATCGGCCGCAAGACGGCATCGACGCAAGGCGCCGGATTGAAGCTGTTCATCGCGATGATCGAAGACTTCGCGAAACAGCACGAAGGCGATGCCGCCCTCGCCGAATTCATCGGCCCGCTCAAGGCCAAGGCCGCGGAGTGGGCGCAGCTGACCACCGGCGTCCTCCAGCGCGCGGCGCAGAACCCGGAAGAACTCGGGGCCGCCAGCACCGATTACCTGTTCTATTCGGGTTACGTGGTGCTGGCCTACTGGTGGGCGCGGAGCATCGCCGCTGCGAATGCATCGGCACAGACCGCGGCTTTCAAGCAGGCCAAGCTCGATACCGCGCGCTTCTATTTCGCCCGCATGCTGCCGCGCACCCTGTCGCACAAGGCCGCGATCGAATCCGGCGCCGCCCCGCTGATGGCGATGCCCGCGGAGTTGTTCGGGGACTGAACAGGCGCCGTACACAAAACGTCAACAATCAGGTATATGCTGACTCCCCGTATGGAGCCAGCGCACACGCATCGTCGTCTGCAACTGGCCGCCTCCAACGCGGAGCCGGCATTGGGCACCCTGTCCCCTGTTACCGAGATCCGGCGCGCAAGCGTCGTGCGCCTGCTTGCGCTGGATTCGCATGGACAGGCCCTCGACTGGATCAGCTGGCAGGACGCCGCCTGCCTCTACGCCCGTGACGCCGTCGCCTGGACCCTGGGCGACCCCTGCATCACCCTGCACGGCGGCACCTCGCGCCTGACCGGCGAACAAAGCGAATTGCTGCTGCATCCGATCATCGCCGCCCGCAACCACGCCCGCGGCCGTCCCGGCATGCCGACGCCGGCACTCACCAATCCGGCGCTGTTCGCCCGCGACCAGCACCTGTGCATGTATTGCGGCAGCAGCTACAGCCGCAGCCTGCTGACCCGCGACCATGTGCAGCCGGTCTCGCGCGGCGGCAGGGACGTGTGGGAGAACGTGGTCACGGCCTGCGTCAGCTGCAATTCGCGCAAGGGCAACCGCACGCCACAGCAAGCCGCGATGCCATTGCTGGCCATCCCCTACCGGCCGAGCTGGATCGAGCACCTGATTCTCAGCAATCGTCACATTCTTGCCGACCAGATGGAATTCCTGAAGGCACAACTGCCGAAGAAATCGCCACGCCATTAACAAAACGGCAACCGCACACTGGTAGATCGGCGCGTTACGCCCCTAGAATCATCGGTTTCCGGTCGTATCGGTGGTTCGATGAAGTTGAAGCTGGGCATGACGGGCATGGATGGCCAAACGCAGGCCGCGTTGACCGAGGCATTCCAGGCCGCCAACCAGGCCGCCGGCAACCGTTTCGAAGTGGCGGACTCGGGCAACGATGCCGATTTCGTCATCGTCGACATGGACAGCCTGTACGGGCCGATGAGCTTCATGCAGCTCCACAACGCCGGAAAGCATGTCATCGGCTATACCCAGGCCACGCGCACGCAGTCCGACTCGCGCCTCGCCAAACCGCTCGACCACATCGAATTCGCCAACCTGCTGGGCATGCTCGCCGATCAGCGCGGCGCACAAGCCGTCGCCGTGGAACCGGAGCCTGCGGCACCTGCTCCCGTGCCTGCCCCCGCACCCGTCGCCGCGCAGCCAGTGGTTGAAGAGATCGCGCCACTGCAGCCTGCAACGCCGGCCGGCACCACCCCCGCGCCGACGCAGCAGGATCACCTGCCGCCCTCGCCCGCTGCAGCCGTCAGCGCGCCGCATCCGGCCCCCGTGCCGGCACCGGTGGCTGTCAATGTCGCGCCGGAACCGGTCCACCAACCGACTCTCGCCGATTGGCTGGCGCCAGGCGCCCTGAAGGGTGCGGTCGTGTTCCAGCGCGGCGACGGCCCCGAATTGCGCATTCACCCCGGTCGCCGCGAATACCAGGGACCGACTGGCCTCAAGCCGCTGATCGCCTATTTCGACGCCCCGGTGGCCGAAAACGAACTGCGTCCGCTCGCCGATGCCGATTGGTCGTCGGACCAAGCACAGCCGCTGACGCGCCTGGTGTGGCTGGCCGGCCTGCTCGCCGGCAATGGCCGCGTGGTCGCTGGCCTGCCCGAGCACGCCCATTACCAGCTCACCAAATGGCCGCAGACCGAGCGCGAATACCCCAAGCACTTCCGCATCGCCACCGCGATGATGAAGGGCCCGGCGACCGTCGAGGAAATCGCCGTGGCGGCCAGCGTCCCGGCCACCGACGTCGCCGACTTCGTCAACGCCAATCTCGCGACCGGTTTCGCAGCCGCCAGCGTGGACGGCGCCAACGTGCCGGCGCCGGGCATTCTCGCCGCCCTGCGCGGCTGATTCCGCTCCGCTTCACACCGGCGACACCGCGCCTTCCCGCGTGGTCGTAAAATGGCGGAATGATCGATGCCGACCGTTATCCGCGCCTGTCGCGGATCGATTCCCCCGCCGACCTCCGCAAGTTCGATGCAAGCGAACTGCGCGCCATCGCCGATGAGCTGCGCGCCTACCTGATCGAATCGGCCGGCAAGTCCGGCGGCCACTTCGGCGCCGGCCTTGGCGTGGTCGAACTCACCACCGTGCTGCACTTCCTGTACGACACGCCGGAAGACCGCATCGTCTGGGACGTCGGCCACCAGGCCTACCCGCACAAGATCCTCACCGGTCGCCGCGACGCCATCCATACCGTCAAGCAGAAGGACGGCATCGCGCCGTTCCCCAAGCGCGAGGAGTCGATCTACGACACTTTCGGCGTCGGCCATTCCTCGACATCGATTTCCGCCGCGCTCGGCATGGCGATCGCAACAAGCCGTCTCAAAGATGGCAACGCCGGCAACGATCGCAAGGTGGTCGCGGTGATCGGCGACGGTGCGATGACCGCAGGCATGGCCTACGAAGCGCTCAATCACGCCGGCGGCATGGACCAGGATCCCGACATCCTGGTGATCCTCAACGACAACCGCATGTCGATCAGCGAAGCCGTTGGCGGACTGACCAAGATGCTCGGCCGCATGACCGGCAGCCGCACGCTCAATGCCATCCGCGAAGGCGGCAAGAAATTGCTGGGCGACAAGGACAAGGCCCCGGCGCGTTTCGTCAAGCGCTGGGAAGAACACTGGAAGGGCATGTTCGTGCCATCCACGCTGTTCGAGGAAATGGGCTTCCACTACACCGGTCCGATCGACGGCCACGACGTCAACGCGCTGGTCGATACGCTGAACACGCTCAAGACCCTGAAGGGTCCGCAGCTGCTGCACGTCATCACGACCAAGGGCAAGGGCTACGAACGCGCCGAAGCCGACCAGATCGGCTACCACGCGGTATCGCCCTTCGATCCCGAGCAGGGCATGGTGTCGAAGCCGGGGGCGGTGAAGAAACCGACCTATACCGATGTTTTCGGCGACTGGCTGTGCGATATGGCGGCAAGCGATCCGAAACTGCTCGCGATCACGCCGGCGATGCGCGAAGGCTCGGGCCTCGTGCGTTACAGCAAGGAATATCCCGATCGCTATTTCGACGTCGCCATCGCCGAACAGCATGCGGTGACGCTGGCGGCGGGCATGGCCTGTGAAGGCGCGAAGCCGGTCGTCGCGATCTACTCGACCTTCCTGCAGCGCGGTTACGACCAGCTGGTGCACGATGTCGCGATCCAGAACCTCGACGTGCTGTTCGCGATCGATCGCGGCGGCGTGGTCGGTCCCGACGGCGCGACGCACGCCGGCAATCTCGATCTCTCCTATCTCCGCTGCGTGCCCAACATGGTGGTGATGGCGCCGTCCGACGAGGACGAATGCCGCAAGATGCTGAGTACCGGGTTCGAATTCAACGGACCTGCAGCCGTGCGTTACCCGCGCGGCACCGGTCCCGGCGTCGCCGTGCAATCCGGCCTCGCCACGCTGCCGATCGGCAAGGCCGAAGTGAAACAGCGCGGGCAACGGATCGCGTTGCTGGCGTTCGGTGCCATCGTGCCGGCAGCGCAAACGGTCGGCGCGGAATCTGGGTTCACCGTGGTCAACATGCGTTTCGTGAAGCCGCTGGATCGCGAGCTCATCCTTGAGCTGGCGAAGACGCACGACGCTTTCGTCACCCTTGAGGACAACGTCGTCGCCGGCGGCGCCGGCTCCGGCGTGGCGGAATTGCTGGCGGATGCCGGAATCACGATGCCGATCCTGCACCTGGGATTGCCGGATGCCTTCCAGCATCACGCCAGCCGCGAGGATCTGCTGAGCGAAGCAGGACTCGATGCCGCAGGTATCCGCAAGGCGATCGAAGCGCGTTTTCCTCAGCAGCAAGACGGGCGATTGCGCGCCGGCAGATAGGCGACATGGCATCAAACACCCCGGGAACCGGGGTATTTGACTTCTGATACGCTAAGGATCGTCGGACAGGATGCCGATGGTGATGGCTTTCAGGGAGGACCCTATGCCGATTCAGATTGATCGCCGTGCTGGCCTTAGCCAATCGGATTTCCGAACCCAATACGTCGCCCGTTCGCGCCCGGTCATCCTGACCGATGCCATCGATCACTGGCCGGCCCGACGGAAGTGGAGCCTGGATTACTTCGCCGAGCATTACGCCGACAAGCAGGTTTCCTTCGATCGCAAGTCCCATCGCATCGGCGACTTCATCGACGACCTGAAGCGCAATGAGGGACAGGACAACACGCCCTACCTGAAGGAAGTGAAGCTGGATGAGCAATTCCCGGAACTTTGGGCGGATGTCGGTCGCATTGATGTTGCCAGGGACAACTTGCTCGACAGCCGCCTACTGCCCCGCTCGATGCGCCTGGATCGAGGAAAGGTCGCGCTGTTCATCGGCGCGAAAGGCAGCGGCTTCCGCAAGTTGCATTGGGACTACAGCTACCTGCACGTCTTCATTTCGCAAGTGCATGGACCCAAGGACGCGATACTTTTTGCGCCGGGCGATACGCGTTTTCTATATCCCAATCCACAACAGGACAACCATTCGCTGATTCCCGACCCGTACCATGTGGACCCTGCGGTCTATCCGGAATTCGCCCGCGCCGATCCAACCCGGCTGACCATTGCCGAAGGCGAAACCCTGTTCCTGCCCGCAGGCTGGTGGCATGCAACGCATATCAACCAGCCCAGCATCGCGATCGCCGAAAGTACGCTTGACACGTTCAATTGGAATCAACGCAGGCTCTGGTATGCCCAGAGCCATGCCCGGGACGGCGTGCCTTACGTCAAGCGCAAGGCAGTCGGCCTTTACATGCACATGCTCAGTCTGGTCCTTCCCTGACAGTCGACCCGGTGTGGTCGCCCATTGCCCGCCATCGCCATCGCGCATCTTGAAAAAATTCGCTCACTGCATAGGGTGACGATAGGGTGTAAACGAAAAAGCGGCCGTGATTTATCATCACAAGCCGCTGATTCGTAAGCAATTATTGGTCGGGGTAGCCGGATTTGAACCGACGACCACTTGTCCCCCAGACAAGTGCGCTACCAGGCTGCGCTATACCCCGAGAGGGCATCCATTATAGACGCGATCGTCGGTCAGCGCTTCAGCAGGGCGGCGATCTGTTCCAGCTCGATTCGCAGGCTGCGCAGCGAATCCTGGGCCGGCGAGGACGCAGATCCGGACGCAGCGACGGCGACGGCCTTGCCCTGATCGCCCTCGAGGCGAAGGCGCGCACCACTGATGGTGTAGCCCTGTTCGTAGAGTAGGCCGCGGATCTGGCGCACCATCATCACGTCGGAGCGCTGGTAATAGCGGCGGTTGCCGCGGCGCTTCACCGGCTTCAGCGACGGGAATTCGGTTTCCCAGTAACGCAGCACGTGCGGCTTGACGTCGCACAGCTCGCTGACCTCACCGATGGTGAAGTAGCGCTTCGCGGGGATTGGCGGAAGTTCCTTGTTGCTGCCGGGATCAAGCATGTCCTTCCACCCGCTCCTTGAGCTTCTGACCCGGCTTGAACGTGACCACGGTGCGCGCGGTGATCGGAATCTCGACACCGGTTTTCGGATTGCGCCCGGGACGTTCGTTCTTGCGGCGCAGGTCGAAGTTGCCGAAACCGGACATCTTCACCTGGCGGCCATCGGAGAGCGCTTCGGACAACGACAGGAAGAACGCATCGACGAATTCCTTCGACTCGCGCTTGTTCAATCCGACCTCTTCATGCAATCGGTCGGCGAGTTCAGCTTTCGTCAACGCCATTGTTGCTTCCCCTTATCCGCGCACTACGGCTCCGTGCCTGGATGCTGCAGTATCGATCACCCTTGTGATGACTGCATTGACATCCTGGTCGGTCAGGGTGCGTGATTCTTCCTGCAGAATCAAGCCCATGGCGAAACTTTTTTCAGTGGTTCCGACGCCCGTCCCGGTATAGACATCGAACAGGATCAAGTCGCGCAACCACTCGCCTGCGGCCGAATGCACGGTGCTCGCCAGCGCTTTCCACTCGAGTTCGCGCGGCACCACCAACGCCAGGTCGCGGCGCACAGACGGAAAACGTGACAGCGGCCGCGATGTCGGGACATCGCGCCGGGCCAGTGGCGCGAGATCGACCTCGAAGGCGCAGGTGCGCGCGGGAAGATCGAGCGCGTCGCACAGCGACGGATGCAGTTCGGCGATCCAGCCGATCCGGGTATCGCCGCGCAGGACTTCGGCGCAGCGCCCGGGATGCGCCCATGCCAATCGGGCGGAACGATATTGCAGCGCAACGCCGGCCAGCGCCGCCAGCGAATCGAGATCGCCCTTGAGGTCGAACACGTCGTTCGCGCGCTTGCCGTTGGCGTCGCCCCATTGCTCGTCGGCGGCAGTGCCGCAGGCGATCGCGGCGATGCGCTGGGTGTGCAGCGGCGCATCGCCCGTCGCGTGAAAGACATTGCCGAGTTCGAACAGGCGCACGCGCGATTGCTGGCGTGCAGCATTGCGCGCCAGCGCTTCGGCGAGACCGGGCGCCAGCGAAGTGCGCATCACCGCCAGTTCGGCACTCAGCGGATTGGCCAGCGCGATGCTGCCCTCTTCCATCTGCCAGGTCTGCAACTGGCGGGCATCGACGAAGGCGAAGGTCAGCGCTTCCAGATAACCGCGCGCGACCAGCTGGCGGCGCAATGCGCTATCCGATACGCGCGTTTCCGATGGCGCGCGCACGGCGGCACCACCGGCCGGCAGCGTGGTCGGGATGGCGTCGTAACCGTGGATGCGTGCGACTTCCTCGATCAGGTCTTCCTCGATCGCGATATCGAAGCGCGACGTCGGCGCGATCGCGGTCCAGCCATCGGCGGTCGCGTTGACCGCGAAACCGAGCGAATGCAGGATGCGTTCGACATCGCCGTCGGCGATCTTCACGCCGAGCACGCGCGCCAGGCGCTCGCGGCGCAGCGCGACCGGCTGCGGCTTCGGCAGGTCGACATCGCGGGTGACTTCGCCGACCGGACCCGGCGTGCCGCCGGCGACTTCCAGGATCAGCGCGGTCGCGCGTTCGATCGCCTGCCGTGGCAATTCGGGATCGACGCCACGCTCGAAGCGATGCGATGCATCCGTGTGCATGCCAAGCTTGCGCGAACGGCCGATGATCGCCGCCGGCGCGAAATGCGCGGCCTCCAGGAACACATTGCGGGTGTCATCGGTGACACGGGTGTCATGGCCACCCATCACGCCGGCCAATGCGACTGCGCGATCGTTGTCGGTGATGACGAGGAACCCCTCGTCGACGGTGACGTCGCGACCATCGAGCAGCTTCAGTGCTTCGTCCTTGCGGGCGTGGCGGACACCGATCGGGCCTTGCAGGCGATCACGATCGAAGGCATGCATCGGCTGGCCAAGTTCAAGCATCACGTACTGGGTGACATCGACGAGGAAGCTGACGGGACGGATGCCGCTGCGACGCAGGCGTTCGGCCATCCACAGCGGCGTCGCGGCTTTCGCGTCGACGCCTTCGATCACGCGACCGGCATAGCGCGGCGCATCGGCACCGGCATCCAGGGTGATGGGCAGCGTTGCAGTCGACTGCGCCGGTACTGCGGCGATCGCCTGTTCGGCCAGCGCAGTGCCGGTTGCAGCCGCGACATCGCGGGCGATGCCGCGCAGGCAGAAGCAATCGGCGCGATTGGGCGTCAGGCCGAGTTCGATCACCGCATCCGGCAATTCGAGGTAATCGGCCAGTGCGGTGCCAATCGGTGCGTCAGCCGACAGTTCCAGCAGTCCGGAAGCATCGGCATCGATGCCGAGCTCCTTGGCCGAACACAGCATGCCGTTCGATTCGACGCCACGCAGCTTGGCCGCCTTGATGGTGATGTCGCCGATCTGCGCGCCGACCATCGCCAGCGGCGCCTTCAGTCCGGCGCGCGCATTGGGGGCACCGCAGACGATCTGCAGTACGCCGTGCGATCCGGCATCGACCGTGCAGACCTGCAGGCGATCGGCTTCGGGATGGCGCACGCATTCGCGGATCTGCGCGACCACGACGCTGTCGAGGCCCTGCCCCAGCAGCTCGCTGCCCTCGACCTCGAGGCCGATCGCGGTGAGCGTCGATTCCAGTTGTTCGCGCGTCGCCGTGGTCGGGACCAGTGCGCGCAGCCAGCGTTCGGAAAACTTCATGCGAATTGCCTCAGGAACCGCACGTCGTTCTCGAAGAACGCACGCAGGTCGTTGACGCCGTAACGGAGCATGGCCAGGCGTTCGACACCCATGCCGAAAGCGAAACCGGTGTAGCGCTCGGGATCGATGCCGACATTGCGCAGCACTTCAGGGTGGACCATGCCGCAGCCCAGCACTTCCAGCCAGCGCGAACCGCCATCACCGGTGTCCCACTTGATGACGACGTCGGCGCCGGGTTCGACGAACGGGAAGTAGGTCGGCTTGAACAGCATCTCGAAATCGCGCTCGAAGAAGCCGCGCAGGAATTCGGCGATGGTGCCCTTGAGATCGGCGAACGTCGCGTGTTCGTCCACCAGCAGGCCTTCGACCTGGTGGAACATCGGCGAATGGGTCTGGTCGCTGTCGCTGCGGTAGACCTTGCCGGCGGCGATCATCCGCAACGGCGGCTTGATCTCCTGCATGTAGCGCACCTGCACGCCCGAGGTATGCGTGCGCAGCAGGCGGCCGTCGCCGAAGTAGAAGGTGTCGTGCATCGCGCGCGCCGGATGGTGCGGCGGGAAATTGAGCGCCTCGAAGTTGTGCCAGTCGTCCTCGATCTCGGGGCCGTCGGCGAGTTCGTAGCCGAGGCGCGCGAAGATGTCGACGATGCGTTCCAGCGCGCGGTTGAGCGGATGGATGCCGCCGATCGCGCCGTCGCGGCCGGGCAGCGTCATGTCCAGCGTTTCGCCGGTGAGGCGCGCATCGAGTGCGGCGCTGTCCAGCGACTGCTTGCGCGCGGTCAACGCGTCGGTGACGACGGTGCGCACGCGGTTCACCACCTCGCCCTGCAGCTTGCGCTCGTCGGGCGACAGCGTGCCCAGCGCCTTCAGGCGGCCGGTGATGCTGCCGTTCTTGCCCAGCAGCGCGACGCGCAACTGTTCCAGCGCATCGGGAGACGCGGCGGCGGCGATGTCGGACAGCGCCTGGGCCTGCAAATTGTCGAGTTCGCTCATGTGCAAAGAATAATCGGTGCGTTCCGCGTGCCACAAATGAAAATGGGGAAGGACTCGCGCCCTTCCCCATCATCCGAAGATGCCGGTTGCAGACCGCAACCAGCGTCAGGGCTGTGGATCAGCCTTGCTTCTTCGCCTTGGCCGGCTTGGCCGGTTCCATGACGTACGACTTGGGCAGGCTTTCCGGCTGCTTCACTTCCATGCCCAGCGCCTTGGCGGCGGTCTGTGCCAGCACGCCGAACGCGTGCATGTCATGCACGGCGATGTCAGCCAGGACCTTGCGGTCGAGGGTGACGCCGGCCTTGAGCAGGCCGTTCATGAAGCGGCTGTAGGACAGACCATGCATGCGGGACGCGGCATTGATACGCGCGATCCACAGGCTGCGGAACTGGCGCTTCTTCAGCTTGCGACCGATGTACGCGTACTGCTGGGCCTTGGTGACGGCCTGCTTGGCAACGCGGAAGACCTTGCGGCGGGCGTTGTAATAACCCTTCGCAGCCTTCAGGACTTTCTTGTGACGACGACGTGCGACCACGCCACGCTTGACTCGTGCCATTGTTCAGTCCTCCTCAGAGATAGGGCAGCATGCGGTCCAAACGACCTGCGTCTTCCGCACGAACGTGGTTCGTCTGGCGGAGGTTGCGCTTGCGCTTGGTGGCCTTCTTGGTGAGGATGTGGCTGCGGTTGGCATGGCCACACTTGTATTTGCCGCTGGCGGTCTTGCGGAATCGCTTCGCCGCGCCGCGATGGGTCTTGATCTTGACCTTCGACATGACAGTTCCTTCGTTGTGTTCTGACTGACCGGGCGGAAGCCGCGAAGCCCCTCTTTCCATCCATGCCCATGTCGGGTTCGAGCCGCTATCCGTGCGGGCGCGGCAGGCCCGTCCCGGCAAACCGGGAGCCGCCTAGTATGGCGGAAAGGTGAACGGGGTGCAAGGAGAAGCGGCTTATTTCCGCTTCGGGGCGATCATCATCACCATCTGGCGGCCTTCCAGGCGCGGGCGGGACTCGATCACCACGTCCTCGCCGAGGTCGCCCTCGATGCGCTTGGCCATCTCCATGCCCAGCTCCTGGTGGCTCATTTCGCGGCCACGGAAGCGGATGTTGACCTTGATCTTGTCGCCTTCGACCAGGAATTCGCGCATCTTGCGCAGCTTGATCTGGTAGTCGCCCTCGTCCGTCACCGGGCGGAACTTCACTTCCTTGATCTCGACCTGCTTGGTCTTCTTCTTGGCCTCGTTGGCCTTCTTCTGCTGTTCGAACTTGAACTTGCCGAAGTCCATGATCTTGCAGACCGGCGGATCGGCCTGCGGCTGGATTTCGACAAGGTCCAGACCCTCCTCCTGGGCCATCTGCAGCGCTTCGTCGCGCGAGAGCACCCCGACCATTTCGCCGTCGGACCCGATCACGCGCACGCGCGGGACACGGATTTCGTTGTTCTTGCGGTTCTGCTTGTTATCGACGGGCGTACTGATGTTGCGGTCTCCGGAGGGTTCTGGGTCCGGGCCGCGTTTCTCATCGCAGCCCGGTTGTGTGATCAGCCTGGTACGTGTTCCGTACGCAGCCTGTTTGCGAAGTCTTCGATCGACTGGGTCCCCAGGTCCTCGCCTCCGCGGGTACGCACCGCAACCCGGCCTTCCTCGCGTTCGCGGTCGCCCACGACCAGCAGGTAAGGCACGCGCTGCAGCGTGTGCTCGCGAATCTTATAGCCGATCTTCTCGTTCCGCAAATCGGAAACCACCCGGAAGCCTTGCTCTGCAAGGGTTTTGCGGACCTGATCGGCATATTCGGCCTGGGCGTCGGTGATGTTCATCACCACCGCCTGGACCGGGGCCAGCCACGCCGGGAACTGGCCGGCATGATGCTCGATCAGGATGCCGATGAAGCGCTCCATCGAGCCGACGATGGCCCGGTGCAGCATCACCGGATGCTTGCGCTGGCTGGTTTCATCGACATATTCCGCGCCGAGGCGGCCCGGCATCATGAAGTCGACCTGCATGGTCCCGAGCTGCCAGGTACGGCCGATGGCGTCCTTCAGGTGGTACTCGATCTTGGGACCGTAGAAGGCGCCCTCGCCCGGCAGTTCCTGCCATTCCACCCCGGCGCCACGCAGGGCCGAACGCAGCGCGTCCTCGGCCTTGTCCCACGTCGCATCGTCGCCGAGACGGGAATCCGGGCGCAGCGCGATCTTGATCTGGATGTCGGTAAAGCCGAAATCGGAATAGACCTTGAGCGCCTGCTGGTGGAAGTCGCGGACCTCGGACTCGATCTGGTTTTCGGTGCAGAAGATGTGGCCGTCGTCCTGGGTGAAGCCGCGCACGCGCAGGATGCCGTGCAGCGCGCCCGAGGGCTCGTTGCGATGGCAGGCGCCGAATTCGCCGTAGCGGATCGGCAGGTCGCGGTAGCTGTGCAGGCCCTGGTTGAACACCTGGACGTGGCCCGGGCAGTTCATCGGCTTCACCGCGTACGTGTGCTTCTCCGATTCGGTGAAGAACATGTTGTCCTTGTAGTTGTCCCAGTGGCCGGACTTCTGCCACAGCGACACGTCGAGGATCTGCGGGCAGCGCACCTCGCCATAGCCGGTCTGGCGATAGACGCGGCGCATGTACTGCTCGACGATCTGCCAGATCGCCCAGCCCTTGGGATGCCAGAACACCAGGCCGGGGCCTTCTTCCTGCAGGTGGAACAGGTCCTGGGCCTTGCCGATCTTGCGGTGGTCGCGCTTCTCGGCCTCTTCCAGCTGGGTCAGGTAGGCCTTGAGGTCCTTGTCGTTGAGCCAGGCGGTGCCGTAGACGCGCTGGAGCATCTCGTTGTTGGAGTCGCCGCGCCAGTAGGCGCCCGCGACCTTCATCAACTTGAAGCCGCGCAGCTTGTCTGTGTTGGGCACGTGCGGGCCGCGGCAGAGGTCGGTGAATTCGCCCTGCGTATAGAGGGAGAGTTCCTCGTTGGCCGGGATCGATTCGATGATCTGCGCCTTGTATTCCTCGTTCTTGCCGCGGAAGAACTTCACCGCCTCATCGCGCGACAGCACCGAGCGCGCCACCGGCAGCGATTCGGCGACGATCTTCTTCATCTCCGCCTCGATCTTCTCGAGGTCTTCCGGGGTGAACGGCGTCTTGCGCGCGAAGTCGTAATAGAAGCCGTTGTCGATCACCGGGCCGATGGTGACCTGGGTATCCGGGAACAGCCGCTGCGTCGCCTGCGCCAACAGGTGCGCGGTGGAGTGACGGAGGATGTCGAGCGCCTCCGGCGATTTGTCGGTGACGATGGCGAGTTCGGCGTCGCGATCGATGCGGAAGCCGGTATCGACGAGCTGGCCGTCGACCTTGCCGGCCAACGCGGCCTTGGCGAGGCCGGCGCCGATGGAACCGGCGACTTCGGCGACGGTGACCGGATGGTCGAATTCACGGCGCGAACCGTCGGGGAGCGTGATGTTGATCATGGGAAGCAGACTGGCTATTGGAAATTCGGAATTCGATCCGGAACAAGCGGACCACAAACGCAAACGGCGCCACGAGGGCGCCGTTGATCGGGACCTCGGGACGCTTCAGCGATGGGCGGTGGTAGTGCTCATGTCGCACGCTCGGCCGGCGTCGCCGCAGGCCACCCGTGTCCGGTGGAGATAGGAAAACATAGGGCCGGAGCGGCTGCGGGTCAATGGGGGAGGCCCCTGCCAGCCGGTCCGGCCCCTGCCCTCACGGCGATCGCGCCGCGAGTTTCCTGCGTTCCGGGAGGCGATCCGGCCAGCCTCCGGCCAACGCTTTATAAAGCGAGATCGCGCTGCCGACGCTGCGGGTGCGGGCATCGGCAAAGGCGTCTTCCGCCTGCAGCTGGGTGCGCTCGGCATCCAGCACCTCGAACAAGTCGGTGGCGCCGGCGTGATAACGCAAGCGCGCCAGTTGTGCCGCCTTCGCGCTGTCGAGCGCCGCCTGCTCCAGATGCGCGTCCTCGCTGCGCGCACGGTCGTGGCGGACCAATGCGTTCTCGGTGTCCTCCAATGCCAGCAACACGGTCTTCTCGTATTGCGCCAGCTGGCCTTCGGCATCGGCATTCGCGGCCTTGATGCGGGCACGGACCCGACCGACATCGAGGAAGGACCAGTCGATCCCCAACGCGACCAGATGGGTTTCGCTATCGCGGGAGAACAAAGCGCCGGTCCCTGCCGCCTGCGAACCGATCAACCCACCGAGCGTGAAGCGCGGGAACAAGTCGGCGGTGGCCACGCCAATCCGCGCGGTCGCCGCATGCAGGCGCTGTTCGGCCGCGGCGACGTCGGGGCGATGACGCAGCAGGTCGCCCGGCGTCGACGGATCGATGCGCGCCGGCAATACCGGCAGCGCGCCCGACGGCGTGAGCTCGGGAATCAAGGCTTCCGGCATGTGCCCGGTCAACACCGCCAACCGATGCATCGACACGGCGACCTGCGCTTCCAGCGCCGGCACCCGCGATCGCGTCGCTTCCAGTTGCGCACGCGCACGCGAGGTGTCGAATTCGGTGCCACGGCCGGCGTTGAAGCGCGCCTCGACCAGCTTCAGCGTTTGCGCCTGGTTGTCGGCGTTCTGGCGCGCCACGCGCAGGCGCTCCTGCGATCCACGCAGGGCGACATAGGTGTTCGCGACTTCACCGACGATCGCCACCTGCAATGCCTGCAGGTCTGCCGACGAGGCGTGCAGGTCCGCACGTTGCGCTTCCACGCTGCGGCGAACGCGACCGAAGAGATCGAGTTCCCACGACGCCTGCGCACCGACGCTGTAGCTTTCGTAATCGCGATCGGCACGCGAAACACCGGGTTGCTGGTCGGCGCTGGCGCGATTGTCGGACGCCTGCCCTTGCGCGGTGATCGTCGGCAGGTAATCGAACTTGGCGCCACGCAGCAACGCATTGGCGCGATCGAGATTGGCCAGCGCGATGCGCAGATCGTGGTTGGCGGACAAGGCATCGTCGACCAGGCGCGTCAGCAACGGATCGTTGAAGCCGCGCCAGAATTCGCTGTCGAACGCATTCGTTGCATGATCGGCCGTCGCGACATCCGTGCCCGCTTCCGCTTGCACGAAACGCTCGGGTACCTGCATCGCGGGATAGACATGATTCGGCCCGACCGCGCAGGCCGCCAGCATCGCCGAAGCGATGGCGACGACGAGCGGTCGAACGGTAGCAAGGCTCACCATGGCAGCACCTGGTCGAAGTAGAAGTAGCCACCGGTCGGGCCATCGTTGCCGACCAGCGCAAGCTGCACGCTGGTGCGCGCACCTTCCGGCACGGGCAATTCGCCGTTCTGCTGATCACCGGACTTGTTCATGTCGGTCTGCACGTAGCCAGGATGGATGGCGTTGACCTTGATTCCGGTGTCCTTCAGTGCGTGCGCCAGATGCACCGTCCATGCGTTCACCGCACTCTTGGACACGTTGTAGGCCGGAACACCCTTGAACTCATAGATGAAGGACTCGGGGTTCTGGTGTTCCGAGATCGAGCCTAGCAGGCTGGATACGTTGACGATGCGGCCCGCATCCGACTTCTTCAGCAGCGGCAGGAAGGCCTGCGTGGTTTCGATCAGGCCGAACACGTTGGTGTCGAAGGTGGTTCGCCAGGTCGCGAGCGACTGGCCGGACACGCCCTTGGCGGCGTCATCGACCAGAATGCCGGCGTTGTTGACGAGGATGTCGAGCTTGCCGTGCTTCTGCGCGACTTCCTGTGCGGCCGCGGCGATGCTGTCGGGCTTGGTGACGTCGAGTGCGATCGCCTCGACCGGCAACCCTTGGGCTTGCAGCTTCAACGAGGCTTCGACCGCCTTGCCGCGATCGCGACCGGCAAGCAGGACGTGCACGCCCTGGCTGGCAAGTTGGCGGGCGGTCTCGAAACCGATGCCGCGGGTGGCCCCGGTGACGAGCGCGAGTTTGGAATTGCTGTTGGCAGACATTGGAGTTCCTTTGATGAGGCGGGCTTTCGCCCGCCGTGAGAGAGAGATCAGAGAACCGACGAGGCGGTCGTGGACGAATGCGCGGGCAGCGCGTCATGGCGCACCAGTTCCCGGCGCGCAAGCTTGCGCAGCGCGACGTAGAACACCGGCGTCAGGAACAGGCCGAACAGCGTCACCCCGAGCATTCCCGAGAACACGGTGATGCCGGTGACCGAACGCACTTCCGCACCGGCGCCATGCGAGAACACCAGCGGCACGGTGCCGGCGATGAACGCGATCGACGTCATCACGATCGGGCGCAGGCGCAGGCGGCAGGCTTCCAACGCCGCCTCGACAATCCCCTTGCCCTGCATTTCCAGTTCGCGGGCGAACTCGACGATCAGGATCGCGTTCTTGCACGCCAGGCCCATCAGCACCACCAGGCCGACCTGCACGAAGACGTTGTTGTCGCCGCCGGTCAACTTGACGCCGAGCAATGCCGACAACAGGCACATCGGCACGATCAGGATGACCGCCAGTGGCAACGTCCAGCTTTCGTACAACGCGGCGAGCACCAGGAACACCAGCAGGATGGCGAGCGGGAAGATCACCAGCGCGGCCTTGCCCTGCATCACCTGCTGGTAGCTGAGGTCGGTCCACTCGATGTTCATGCCGTTGGGCAACACCTTCTGTGCGGTGCCTTCCAGCGCCGCCATCGCCTGCGCGGAGGAAAGCAGACGCGGATCGGCGGCGCCGGCGAGATCGGCGGCGGGATAGCCGTTGTAGCGCAGCACCGGATCGGGTCCGTAGCTTTGCTTGATCGTCACCATCGATCCGATCGGCACCATCTCGCCACGTTCGTTGCGCGTGCGCAGGTTGCCGATGTCCTCGACATTGCCGCGGAACTTGCCGTCGGCCTGCGCGATCACCTGCCAGGTGCGACCGAACTGGTTGAAGTCGTTGACGTAGGCCGAACCGAGGTAGGTCTGCAGCGTGTCGAACAACTCCGTCAGCGGCACGCCCTGCGCCTTGGCCTTGACGCGATCGACCTCGGCATCGAGCTGCGGCACGTTGGCCTGGTAGCTGGTGATCGGATAGCTCATTCCGGGCGTCTGCATCACCGCGCCCTGCAGTCCCTGCACCGCGTTCTGCAACGCGCCGTAGCCGAGGCCGGCACGGTCTTCGACGAACAGCTGGTAACCGTTGCCATTGCCCAGACCCAGGATCGGCGGCGGCAGCATCGAGAAGGCGAACCCTTCCTGCAGGCCGGCGATCTTCTGGCTGATTTCCGCGTTGATCTGCTCGGCGGTACGGCCATGGCGCTCGCTGAACGGCTTGAGCGGAATGAAGGCCACGCCGGTGTTGGGCGTATTGGTGAACTGCAACGCGTTGAGACCCGGGAACGAAATCGTGTGGGCAACGCCATCGGTGTGCTGGGCGATATCCGCGACCTTGCGCAGCATCGCGTCGGTACGCGCGATCGACGCGCCTTCCGGAAGCTTCACGCCGGCGATCAGGTAGAGCTTGTCCTGGGTCGGGATGAAGCCCGCGGGCACCAGCTTGAACACGAAACCGGTGGCGAGCAGCAGCACCGCATACACCGCGAACACCGCGCCGCGACGACCGAGCGTGCGCTTCATCGCGCCTTCGTAGCGATCGGAATTGCGCTTGAAGAAGCGGTTGAACGGACGGAACACCCAGCCGAACAGGCGATCGATCAGGCGCGACGGCGCGTCCTTGGCCGCATCGTGCGACTTCAGCAGGCGTGCAGCCAGCGCCGGCGACAGGGTCAGCGAGTTGATCGCCGAGATCACCGTCGAAATGGCGATCGTCACCGCGAACTGCTTGTAGAACTGGCCGGTGACGCCCGAGAGGAAGGCCATCGGCACGAACACCGCACACAGCACCAGCGCGATCGCGATGATCGGACCGGACACTTCCTTCATCGCCAAGTGCGCGGCCTGCAACGGCGTGGCGCCATGTTCGATGTGGCGTTCGACGTTCTCCACCACCACGATGGCGTCATCGACGACGATGCCGATCGCCAGCACCATGCCGAACAGGCTGAGCGTGTTGATCGAGAACCCGAGCAGGTAGAGCACGCCGAACGTGCCGACGATCGACACCGGCACCGCGATCAACGGAATGATCGAGGCGCGCCAGGTCTGCAGGAACAGGATCACCACCAGCACCACCAGCGCGACCGCTTCCAGCAGGGTCGACACCACCGCCTTGATCGAATCGCGAACGAAGATCGTCGTGTCGTACACCGCCTCGTACTTGATGCCGTCGGGGAAGCGCTTGGCCATCCCGTCCATGGTCGCGATCACGTTCTTCTGGATATCGAGCGCATTGGCGCCCGGGGCCTGGAAGATGCCGATACCGACCGCGTTCTTGCCGTCGAGTTGCGAGCGCAAGGTGTAATCGCCGGCGCCGAGTTCGAGGCGCGCGACATCGGACAAACGGACGATTTCGCCATCGCTGCCGGACTTCAGCACGATGTTCCCGAACTCTTCCGGCGTCTTCAGTCGGCCCTGCGCATTGATCAGGGTGAGGAACTTGCTGTCGGGCATCGGTTCGGCGCCGAGCTGTCCCGCCGACACCTGCACGTTCTGTTCGCGCATCGCCCGCACCACGTCGCCCGCGGTCAGGCCACGCGAAGCGATCTTGTCGGGATCCAGCCACGCACGCATCGCGTAGTCGCCACCACCGAAGATCTGCGCATCACCCACGCCGGGCAAGCGCGTCAGCGCGTCCTTGACGTGCAGGCGCGCGTAGTTTCGCAGGTACAGCGTGTCGTACTTGCCGTTGGGTGAAGTCAGGTGCACCACCATCAGGAAGGTCGGCGACTGTTTCTGCGTGGTCACGCCCTGTCGACGCACGTCCTCGGGCAAGCGCGCCAGCGCCTGGCTGACGCGATTCTGCACGCGCACCGCGGCATCGTCGGCATTGGTGCCGGGGCGGAAGGTCACGGTGGTGACCAGCACGCCGTCGGAACCGGCGACCGACTTGATGTACATCATGTTTTCGACGCCGTTGATCGCCTCTTCCAGTGGCGTCGCCACTGTTTCGGCGATCACCTTGGGATTGGCGCCGGGATACACCGTGCGCACCACCACAGACGGCGGCACCACGTCCGGGTATTCGCTGATCGGCAGCATCGGCATCGCGATCAGGCCGGCGGCGAAGATCACGATCGACAGCACCGCGGCGAAGATCGGCCGGTCGATGAAGAATTTCGAGAAATCCATTGAAAGATCCTTGTCTGTTGCGGGCGCGTCAGTTCGAGGCGGGGCCTGCGGCTGCCGGCTGCGGCGCCGGGGCGCCCATCGCGATCTGTTGCGGCTTCACCGGCATGCCCGGCATGAACACCTTCTGCACGCCGTGGACGATCACCTTGTCGGTGGGCGCAAGACCCGACTGCACCACGCGCAACCCGTCGATGCTGCGACCGAGCACCACGTCCTTGCGCATGGCCGCGTTGTTCGGGCCGACGACATAGACGTATTTGCGGTCCTGGTCGGTGAGCACGGCGCTGTCGTCGATCAGCATGGCGTTGAACTCGCCGCTGCCCTGCAACTGCACGCGTGCGAACAGACCCGGCGTGAACAGGCGATCGGGGTTCTTCAGCACCGCGCGGGCGCGGATGGTTCCGGTCTTGGGATCGACCTGGTTGTCGACGAAATCGACGGTGCCTTCATGCGGATAGCCGTTCTCGCTGGCCAACCCGACGCGCACCGGGTTCTTCGTCGCGTTGCGCTCGCCCTTGCGGGCCATCTCGGCGTAACGCAGCAGGCTCTGCTCGTCGCTTTCGAAATAGACGAAGACCGGATCCTGCGACACTACCGTCGTCAATTGCGTCGCATCGGCCTGGGCGAGATTGCCCTCGGTCACCAGCGCGCGACCGGCGCGACCGTTGATCGGCGAACGCACTTCGGTGAACTGGAGATTCAATCGCGCGGCCGCGACCGCGGCTTCGGCGGCGCGCACCGACGCACCGGTACCGGACGTGGCGGCACGGCGCTGGTCAAATTCCTCGCGCGAGATCGCTTTCGCTTCGATCAGCGATTGCGCGCGGGCATCCTGCGCCTGCGCCAGTCGCGACTCGCTGCGGGCACGCTCAAGATCGGCCTGCGCGCGATCCAGTGCCGCGCGATACGGACGCTGGTCGATCACGAACAGCAGATCGCCCTTGCGGACGTCCTGCCCTTCGCGATAGGCGACGCGCTGCACGTAACCGCTGACGCGCGGCCGCAGCTCGACGCTTTCCACCGCGGCGACATGCCCGCTGTACTCGTCCCACTGGTGCACCGACTTCGTCAGCACATTGGCGACGCTCACTTCGGGCGGCGGCGGCATGCCGGCATTCGGCGCGGCCTGGCTGCTGCAACCGGCCAGCACCACCATGAGCGCCGCACCCAGCGCAAGCCCCGGCCATGTCGTGCCCGATGCCGTGCGTTGCAGTTCCGGACTGGAAGAATTGTCGTACATCATCTCGTGTGCTCCTGATTCCTGTTTGCGGCGTTTTTTGATGGGGAAAATTTCGATGCGACGGCGTCGAGCAGTTCGTGCACGGAGCGTGCGGCGTTGTCCGGCTCCAGGGTCAAGATCGCCTGGGTGCAGCGCGCGTCATTGCGGTGCCTGAGCAGTTCCAGCGCCTTGCGCCCGATGTGGTCGACGCATGGCCAGCCCTGGCAGGCGTGTTTTTTGTTGGCGTCGGTGCGTGCTGGCGATTCGACTTCCAGCAATTGCAAGCGCACGGCGTGGGTGCGTGCTTCGTCGTGCAGCACGCGCGCGAGCATGCGCAGGGCGGCCGCGGAAATCGAACGATGGCCGTAACCGGCCCAGGGGTTCTGCCCGCCGGGACCGCCGATCATCACGTAACCGCAATTGCGTCCCGACTCGGCGAGCCATGGCAATAGATGGCGCGCGGCAACCAGGTGCGGCAACACCGCTTCGTCGAAGTTGCGGCGCAACTCTTCCGAGGACTGGTCGATCAGGCGGCCACGCACGCCGCCTGCACCCAGCGCGGCGACCACGCCAAGGAAGGGCTGCCCGACTTCGCGCAACGACGCGACAAGCGCCAGCGCGCCGGCATCGTTCGCCAGCGAGGCCTCGATGGTGCGCAGGATGGCGCCCGGGAATTGCACTTCCAGCGCTGCCAGGCCACGGGCATCGCGGGCCACTGCCACCACTGGCCAGCCGGCGTCGGCAGCGGCCTTCACGGCCGCCCGGCCCACGGTCCCGGTCGCGCCAAGGACGAGGATGGCGGGTTTGACCATCCCGCTCATGGGACATTTTCTCCCGTCACTGGGACAGTCGCATGCCGTTGGAGGCCTCGGCGCAGCCAGTCGACCACCACCAGCAGGACCATCAGCACCGGCAGTCCCGCGACGATCGCCATCACCCCGACCAGCATCCAGGCCTCGGCAGTTCCAATGGAAACAGCACGTTGCAGCTCGATGACAGCAAGCCAAGGCACGCCAACCAGCCCGGCCGAAACGACCAGGGCATAGATCCAACGAACACCGGAGGCGGAAAGCATGACGGCGGCACCAAGGGGAATGGCGCGCAGGTTAGGCCGACGACCGGCACTTGATAAGTCAGCAATTCAGGGAATAATTATCCCGTGATCGGTCCAATCGAAACGAGACTCCCCCTATGACCCGCGATCTCAACGACACCCTGGTATTCGTCAAGGTGGTCGAACACGGCAGCTTCATCTCCGCGGCGCGCTCGCTGCGCCTGCCCAAGACCACCGTCAGCCGCAAGGTGCAGGAACTGGAAACGCGCCTCGGCGCGCAACTGCTGCACCGGACCACGCGCAAGCTCGGCCTGACCGAAGCCGGCAACATCTATTTCGAACACTGCCAACGCATTGCGCGCGAACTCGACGAAGCGGAAAGCGCCGTCGGCCAGTTGCAAAGCGGTCCGCGCGGCTGGTTGCGCTTCACCGCACCCTACTCGCTGGGCACCGAGAAGATCGCGCCGTTGCTCGGCGAGTTCCACGAGCGCCACCCCGAAGTGCGCGTGGAGATGCACCTGAGCAACGAACCGCTCGACCTGATCGACAAGGAAATCGACGTCGCCCTGCGCGTCGGCAACCTGCCCGACTCCAATCTCGTCGCGCGCCGGCTGGCGACTTTCCGCACCCAGGTATTCGCCAGCGCCGAATACATTCGCCGTCACGGCGAGCCGCTGCATCCCGACGACCTGGTGCATCACTCCGTGCTGGCATTCACCAAATCGCGCCGCAATGGCAACGAATTCATATGGACGCTCGGCGATGGCGAACGCACCGCCGATTTCCGCGTCGAGCCCGTCTTCGTCGCCAACGACTATGGTGCGCTCAGGGGCGCACTGTTGTGCGGCGAAGGCATGATGATGTCGGCCGACGTGATGATGAAACCGCTGGTCGAAAACGGCTTCGTGCAGCGCGTGCTTGCCGGCTGGACCGGACCCGAATACGAATTCAACGCGGTCTTCCCGCGCGGCATGACGCAATCGCCGAAGGTGCGCGCGTTCGTCGATTTCCTGGTCGAGCGTTTCAGCTTCGACGTGGACTACATGAACCAGCTGTGCCCGATCTTCAAGCGCCAGCAGGAGAAGGCCGCCGCGAATGCCGCGGAGCTGCAGGCCGCATGGCTCGCCCACCCGGTGCTGCCGGAAAGCGTGGAATCGCTCGCGGAAGACGCCTTGGCCTGAAGCCGAAACGAACGAAAACGGCCCGGGATTCCGGGCCGTTTTGCCGTCACCGACTCGCTGTTCAGAACCGGTAATTGACGCCGATCCGCAGCAGATCCAGGCTGGTCTTGCTCGAATGCGTGAAGGTATTGCTCGGGAATGCGATCGGCGGCGTGAACGCGGTGAGATTGGTGCTTGTTCCCGACACCTTGCCGAAGTCGGCGTGCAGGTATTCCGCCTTCAACGACCAGTTCTTGGGAAATGCGTATTCGTAACCGACGCCGTAGATGGCAGCTGTCTTGCTCTTGGACGACTTGAAGCTTTCCTTGGCGGTGGCGAAGGTATCGCTGAACTGGTCCTCCAGCTTGATGCGTGCCTGGGCACCGCCTGCCGTTGCATAGAACAGGGAATTGCCATGGACGTAACCAATGCGTCCGCGCAGCGTCATCATGTCGCCGATGGATGACTTTTCAGTCACCGTGTAGCTGGTCGGCGCGCAGCACGGATAGGTCGCCGAGGCCGAACGGGTCTTGTTCGCGCCGACGCTGTTCCAGTCGAATTCCGCGCCCACGAGCACGGCACCGCTCTGCCAGTTGTAGCCCAGATCGACGCCACCCGCGAAGCCGCTCGGCTTCACCTTGCCGGTGCCGCTGGAACTGATCGCCGGCGTGCTCGACGATGCGAAATACCCCGTCGGGCTGAAGACGACCGACGTCGTCATTTTCGAACTGCCGTTGACTTGCCCGGCGTTGGCGCCGATGTAGAACCCGTTCCAGTTCGCGGAACCGGACTGCGCGTGCGCGGCACAGGCCAACGACGCCAGCGCCAATGCGACGCAAGACTTCATGATCTTCATTTTGTCTCCCCTTCGTTAGGAATGATGTCCATATGCCGGAGACCCTGCGGAAACCCTTCCGCCCCCCTTGGGTCTTGGCGGACTCACGCTAGCAAGCTTCGAATCTGAATGATTTAGGAAAAGTCCGATATTTCGGGTCGCGCACCGAATTATGAGAAATATGTCGCATTCATCAAATTGAATGCGATCAGGCTTCAGCCGTTCGGATGGGACAGCGCCCGCAGGAAATCGCCTGCCGCCCCGGGGACGGCCAGCAGCACCGCCAGCATGCCGAACGCCGCACCCCAGAGATGGGCGCTGTGGTTGACGTTGTCCTGCCCGCGCCGATCCATCCAGATCGAATAGGCGACATACAACACGGCGTAGATGATCGCCGGGATGCCGATCGCACCGTAGAGATAGATCTTTTCCCACGGCGCGATCACGATGAAGGCGAACAGGCAGGCCGAGACCGCGCCCGATGCGCCGAGACTGCGATAGCCGGCGTCATCGCGATGCGCGAGATAGCTGGGCAGGATCGACACCACCAGCGCCGCGAGATAGAACGCCACGAAACCGAGCGTGCCAAACAACCGTTCCACGATCCGCCCGAAGAAATACAGGGTGAACATGTTGAAGAACAGGTGCATGCCGTCGGCATGGATGAAGCCGTAGGTCACCAGGCGGTCGTACTGCTTGCTGCGGTTGACCGCAGGCGGCCACAGGATGAGGCGCGCCATCAGCGCCGGCTTCTGCCATGCCAGGAACGAGATCACTACAGTGATGGCGACGACGATCAATGTCATGGGCATGGGCGGCGGTTCGATGGATGCGTTGGCGACATGATGCCCTAACATCCAGCGCATGGAATTGAGACTGCCCGCGCCACAGGAAGAAGCCGAATTCCGGCGGGCAGTGGCTGCAGTGCCCACTGACAATCCGACCTTTCTGCATTTCCATCGCCCGGGCATGTCGCTTGCCGAATACGTGGACGTCCTGGGGAAACAGGCGCTCGGCATCGATCCCACGCCGGGCCGCGAAGTGCCATCGATCTTCCTGTTCGCCTTCGTCGGCGACCGCATCGTCGGGCGCGCGTCGATCCGCCACTGCCTCGATCACCCGTTGGGTCAGATGACCGGCCATATCGGTTACGCGGTGCTGCCGGAATTCCGCGGCCGTGGCCATGCCAGTGAAATCCTGCGCCTCGCGACCGGGCATGCCCGCGAACGGTTGCACATCCCGCGCGTCCTCGTCACCTGCGACCCCGGCAACCTCGCGTCGATCCGCGTGATCGAGAAAAACGGTGGCGTGTTCGAGGACGAACGCTTCGATGCCGAAACCGGCATGCGCAAGCGGCGCTACTGGATCGACGCGCTGGCCTATGATGGTTGACGACAACACCGGCTTCGCGACAGGACAGCGATGAGCAACGATCTCCCCGATATCTATACCGAGCAGGAAGGGTATTCGCCCGACACCCTGGCGAGCCTCGGTCCGCTGCGTCGACTCGCTGGCGAGTGGCGCTCCGACAAGGGCGTCGACATCAATCCCAAGGCCGATGGCCCGGAGCGTCGCGTCTACAGCGAATACATCAGCATGCAGCCGATCGACCCGCAGTCGAACGGACCGCAACTGTTGTACGGACTGCGCTATCACGTCCACATCAACACGCCGGAAGAGCAGATCACCTTCCACGACCAGGTCGGCTACTGGCTGTGGGAGCCGGCGACCGGATTGATCATGCAGAGCCTGACCATCCCGCGCGGACAGGCACTACTGGCCGGCGGTACCGCACGCCCCGACGACAAGCGCATTTCGGTCGAAGCCCGTCGCGGCGATACCCGTTTCGGCATCTGCTCGACCACCTTCCTCGAGGAAGCGTTCCGCACCGACTATTACCGCATCGACATCGACTTCAACGATGACGACAGCTGGACCTACGTGACCCGCACCGATCTGGCCATCCGCGGCAAGACGCCGGCATTCGACCATCGCGATACCAACACGATGCGACGCATCGCGCCGGCCAAGCCGAATCCGCTGGTCAATCCGGCGATCCGCGAGACGGGGGAGTAACCCGGCGGAAATCGACCGGGCGTATACGAAAAAAGCCAGCACGATGTGCTGGCTTTTCCGTTAATGGCGCGCCCGGAGCGATTCGAACGCCCGACCCCCAAGTTCGTAGCCTGGTGCTCTATCCAACTGAGCTACGGGCGCGCTGAGCCGGTCATTATGCAGATGTGGGCAGGGGCCGTCAACGGCCAGGCCATCCACGCCAAGGCGGCCAATGCCTGCGCCCAGCCCCCCAGCAGGACCGGAAGGACGAAGACGGCCACGAACCACAGCACGGCCAGGACACCCATCATCCCGCGTTGCCCGGGCGCGGCAGCGATCACCAGGGCCACAGTCGCAGCCGATACCGCGATCAGCCACAGCATCCATAGCGCGGCATGGTGCTGGCCGCCCTCGCCCGCGAGGTCGCCGGCATCGATCGGCGACAGGCCGAGCGCGAACCATGCCAGCGCCGCGATGGCGAGCAGCCACAAGGCGATGCCAGTCGCCATTCCACTCGCATCGCGCGAATGCCAGCGTCGCCATAGCGCGGCCGCCAGCAATGCCGCTCCCGGCACGATGAAGGCCAGGAGATTGAAGACGAGCGCGCCCGGCGTGTCCCGTGCACCCGCAACCGCGAGCGCATGCCGCGGCGTCCATTCGCTGGCATGGCTGGCCCAGGCCAAGGCAAGCACGAATGCCACAAGCGCGACGAGGCCCATCCAGCGGTCGAAATGATTCCGGTTCATCGCGACAGTCTGCCTTGTTGCGATCATCCCGGCAGCGGGCATGCGATCATTTGCACCTGTTCCGACGAGGTGATCCATGTCCACGCACGTGCTCGATGTTTCCATGACGACCTTCGAGAGCGAGGTGCTGCAGGCATCGATGCAGGGCCCGGTCCTGGTCGATTTCTGGGCCGAATGGTGCGGCCCCTGCAAGTCGCTGACGCCGGTGCTGGAAAAACTCGCAGCCGAATTCAACGGTGCGTTCACGCTGGCCAAGGTCAACACCGAAAGCGAACCGGAGATCGCCCAGGCGTTCCAGATCCGTTCGATCCCGACCGTCTACCTGATCCGCAATGGCCAGCCGGTCGACGGCTTCCAGGGCGCGCTGCCGGAAGGCCAATTACGCGAATTCCTTGCCCGCAACGGCATCGAAGCCGCCGCAGGCGGCGATGCTGTCGAAGCCGTGCCCGCCCCCGTCGACCCGCACGAGGAAGTGGTGCGCCTGCGCAAGCTGGTCGAGACCGAAGCGGACAAGCCCGCACATCGCCTCGACCTCGCGCTGGCATTGCTCAAGACCGGCGCCGCGCAGGAAGCGGAAACCCTGCTCGATGCGCTGCCGGCCAATCTCGCCACTGACGACCGCGCCGTGCAGGCACGCGCGCGCCTCGGCTTCGCGGCATTGCTGAAGGATGCGCCGCCGGCGGCCGCGCTGGAACAGGCGATCGTCGCCAATCCCGGCGATCTCCACGCGCGCCATCTGCTCGGCGCGCACAAGCTGGTGGCGGGCGACGCCGAAGGCGCGCTCGAACAGTTCATGGAGATGCTGCGTCGCGACCGCCAGTTCGAGGACGGACTGCCGCGCAAGGCGTTGATCGATGCCTTCCGGGTGACCGAAGACGACGATCTGGTGGGCAAGTATCGCCGCCAGATGTCGGCGCTGCTGCTGTCCTGACATGCGGGTGACGCCAACGCGGCTGCGCTGGGTGATGAACATCTGGCCGCCTTTCCTGTTCACCGGCATCCGCGTGCAACACATCGGCGAGGATTGGCGCAGCGCGCGCGTGGTGCTGCGCAAGCGTCCATGGAACCGCAACTTCGTCAACACCCAGTTCGGTGGCAGCCTGTTCGCGATGACCGATCCGTTCTGGATGCTGTTGATCATGCATGCCATCGGCAACGACTACTTCGTCTGGGACAAGGCGGCGGCGATCGAATTCGTCAAGCCGGGCCGTGGCGACGTGTTCGCGCAATTCCATCTCACTGATGCCGACATCCAGTCGCTGGTCGATGAAGCCGCATCCGGCGGCAAGGTCCTGCACTGGTTCGATACCGACGTCGTCGACGGCTCCGGCGAAGTGATCGCGCGCGTGCGCAAGCAGATCTACGTGCGCAGGAAGCCGCCGAAGACCGCGACAACGTAAAATCGCGCCATGGCCTCCAAACGCTTCAATCTGTCCCTGCGCCGGCTGCTCGTCACCGGTCTCCTCACCCTGCTGCCGATCTGGTTGACCTGGGTGGTGCTGAGCTTCGTGTTCCGCATGCTCAGCGACATCAGCCGACCGTGGGTGCAACCGCTGCTGTCGTCGCTGGCACACACCTCGCCGGCGCTGGCGTGGTTGCAGCAGTCGGTGGTGATGGGCGCGGTCGCGCTGTTCGGCACCTTGCTGGTGATCCTGGTTGTCGGCTGGCTGGCGGAACACCTGGTCGGCCAGGCGCTGCTGGAATGGTTCGAAGCGCTGATCTCGCGCATTCCGCTCGCCAACAGCGTCTATTCCGGCGCGCGCAAATTGCTCGACACCGTGCAGACGTCACCCGATGGCACCCAGCGCGTGGTGCTGGTGGAATTCCCGCATCCGGGCATGAAAACCGTCGGGCTGGTGACGCGCGTCTTCCACGACGCCAACACCGGCGAAGAACTCGCCGCGGTGTTCATCCCGACCACGCCCAATCCGACCGGCGGTTACCTGGAAATCGTGCCGGTCGAACGCCTGGTCGCGACCACATGGTCCGTCGACCAGGCGATGAGCTTCATCATCTCCGGCGGCACCGTCGCGCCCGAATCGATTTCGTTCCGCAAACCCGAGTAACGACCGCCATGCGCATCGCCGCCCTGATCCTCGCCGCAACGCTGGCCATCGCGCCATCCATCGGCCGGTCGGCAACGAACGATGCGTTGACGCCACACCGCATTGCGCTGAAGGACGGCCACAGCTTCGACCTGCAGGCACCGGCATCGTTGCGCATCACGCCGCTGGCCGAAGGCTTCAAGCGCCCGCGCTTCTTCACGCGCAGCCCGGATGGCCGCATCTTCCTCACCGACATGCACGACCTCAGCGACAACACGCGCGGTGCGGTCTACATCCTCGACGGTTTCGATGCCGCGAACGGGAAAGTCGGCAAGATCACGGCGTGGGCGACCGGCCTGCGCAACCCCAACAGTGTCGCCTTCTTCAAGGACGCACAGGGCGTGCAGTGGATCTATGTCGCGCTGACGGATTCGCTGCTGCGTTATCGCTACACCCCGGGCGAACTGCATCCAACCGGATCGGCACAATTGGTCGCGCGCTTCCCCGACCACGGCATGAGCGCGGCCAACGGCGGTTGGCATCTCACCCGCACCGTGGTGCCGTCCAACGGCAGGCTCTACGTCTCGATCGGCAGCAGCTGCAACGCCTGCGTGGAAACGGAGGCCTTGCGCGCGGTGGTGGTGGAGATGAATCCCGATGGCAGCGGCCAGCGCATCGTGGCGCGCGGCCTGCGCAATGCGGTGTGGATGGCGATGGTCGATGGCCAGTTGCTGGCAACCAACCAGGGCGTCGACCATCTCGGTCCGAATGTCCCCAACGAAACCTTCTACGCGATCAAGTCCGGCGATTACGGCTGGCCGTCCTGCTACGTCACCGGCAAGGCGATCAAGGCCGATCCCAAATACCCGCGCAAGGAAGGTTGCGCGAATGTGATGCGTCCGCTGGCGACGTTTCCCGCGCACGCATCGGCACTCGGCTTCGATGTCTTCGCCAAGGGCGACAACGCCCAGCTTGGCGACGAAATCGTGGTCGCCCTCCATGGCTCCGGCAGCGTCCGCCTCGGGCGTGGCTACAAGCTGGTGCGGATGCGTCGCGACGGCTCGGGCCAGCGCGACCTCATCAACGGATTCCTGCAGGCCGGCAAGGTGATGGGCCGCCCCTGCGGCGTGCTGCGCGTGGGTCCCGACGCCTTCCTCTTCACCGACGACAAATCCGGCGTCGTCTACTACGTTCGCCCCTGACTTTGGGCACGGGTCGCCGATACGGGGCTGGCGCACACTCGCCTGCTATCCCCACCGGATGTCGACCATGCGCCTCGCCCGTCTCGCTCTTGCGGTAGCCATCGCCGCTGCAGTCCCGACCCTTCATGCCGCTCCGGCCAAGACCTCGCACGCGATGCCGGCGAGCAGCGCCAAGGCCAAGCAGCTCGATGCGCTCTACGCGCAGTACTGGGAAGAATCGCTGAAGCTCAATCCACTGGGCGCGACCTACCAGGGAGACAACCGCTACAACGACCAGCTGCCGGATTTCTATTCCGCGGCCTTCCGCAAGCAGAGTCACGATTTCACCGCGCGCTGGCTGAAGAAGATCGAATCGGTCGGCAGCACAGGCCTCGATGGCCAGGCCCTGATCAGCTACGACATCTTCGTGCATGACTCCAAGGAGTCGCTGGAAAGCGAACGCTATCCGGGCTGGATGATGCCGGTGGACCAGATGGGCAGCATCGCCACCAACATGGCTCAGCTCGGCAACGGCACCGGCGCGCAACCGTTCAAGACGGTGAAGGATTACGACAACTGGCTGAAGCGCGGCCGCCGCATTCCGGTGCTGGTCGACAGCATCATTGCCGACATGCAGGCCGGCGTGAAAGCGGGCGTGGTGCAGCCGAAGGCGCTGATGACCAAGGTGGTGCCGCAGTACGACGCCATCATCAAGGACAAGGCCGAAGACAGCCTATTCTGGGGGCCGATCAAGCAGATGCCGGCGAGTTTCAGCGCAGCCGACAAGGCGCGATTGACGAAGGAATACCAGTCGATGATCGCCAACGACATCATGCCGGCGTTCCGTAAACTGCGCGGCTACATCGCCAACGACTACCTGCCGAAGACGCGCGACAGCGTCGGCCTCGACAAGCTGCCGGATGGCGCCGCGTGGTACGCCTTCAACGTGCGCCAGACCACCACCACCGACCTGACGCCTGCGCAGATCCACGAACTCGGCCTGTCGGAAGTCGAGCGCATCCACGGCGAGATGCAGCAGGTGATGAAAGATGTCGGCTTCAAGGGCTCGCTGCAGGACTTCTTCAAGTTCATGCGCGAGGACAAGCAGTTCCAGTTCAAGTCCGAAGACGATCTGCTGAAGTTCTATCGCGGCCTGGAAGCGCGGATCATGAAGCGCATCCCCGAGCAGTTCTCGCTGGTGCCCAAGGCCGGCTTCGAGATCCGTCCGGTGGAAGCATTCCGCGCCGAATCCGCCGCTGGCGGCGAATACCAGAGCCCGAGCGAAGACGGCAGCCGCCCCGGCATCTTCTACGTCAACACCTTCGACCTGCCCTCGCGCAAGACCTGGTCCGCCGAAGACCTGTTCCTGCATGAAGCGATTCCCGGCCACCACTTCCAGATCGGCATCCAGCAGGAATTGAAGGGCGTGCCGGCCTTCCGTCGCTTCGGCGGCAACACGGCCTACGTGGAAGGCTGGGCGTTGTACGCGGAATCGCTGGGCAAGCCGCTGGGCGTGTATGAAACGCCGTACGACTACTTCGGCCGCCTGCAGGACGAACTGTGGCGCGCGATCCGCCTCGTCACCGATACCGGCCTGCACAGCAAGAGCTGGACGCGCGAGCAGACCATCGACTACATGATGAAGAACTCGGCGGTGTCGCTCACCGATGCCACTGCGGAAGCCGAGCGCTACGTCGCGTGGCCGTCGCAGGCGGTGGCCTACAAGATCGGCGAACTCACCATCCAGCGCCTGAAGAAGAAGGCACAGGCCGAGCTTGGCGATCGTTTCGACCCGCGCGGATTCCACGCCGAAGTGCTGAAGGACGGCGCGGTGCCGATGTCGATCCTGGAGCAGAAGGTCGATCGCTGGATCACTTCGAAGAAGGGCTGAAAGCATCGCCCGGCTGTGCGCCTATCGCGGTTGTCTGCAGCCGCCGACACGCCGTGAATACATCCATGTAGGCTCGTACGCA
>NZ_JBCMOO010000003.1:273867-590734 GCF_050574925.1 Solilutibacter silvestris
GAGCCTACATGGACGTATTCACGGCGTCCCGCGCGCCGAACTGGCGACCCGCTGAGACAGCGCGTGCGACAGCGCCCTAAGCGCGACGATCGCGCCGTCCGCCCTGCGCACCCCGATGCTTCGGGCTGCCGTTGCGCGCGGCATGGGCATGCGGGCCAGCCTTGTTCGCATCGCCGTGTGCGTGTCCATGCCCGCGATGCGGCTTGCCAGCCTTGGGCGCGCCCTGCGGACGCGGCGCCGAAGCGTTCCTGCGCGGCGCGCTCTGGCCACCCGGCTTGCCTGCGGCTGGACGCTTGGCCATCGCCGGGCCATCGAGGCGGATCGGACGCGAAGGCTCGTAGCCATCCACGGTTTCCATCGCGATGTCGGCCTTCAGCATGCGCTGGATCTGGCGCAGCAAGGGTGCTTCATCCGGAGCAACCAGCGACAACGCTTCGCCGCTGGCGCCGTTGCGACCGGTACGACCGATGCGGTGCACGTAGTCTTCCGCGACCATCGGCAGGTCGTGGTTGATCACCAGCGGCAGATCGGGAATGTCCAGGCCACGCGCGGCGACGTCGGTCGCCACCAGGATGCGCGTGCGGCCGCTCTTGAACTGGTTCAAGGCGTTCTGGCGCGCGGCCTGGCTCTTGTTGCCGTGGATCGCCACCGACGGCAGGCCGGCCTGGTCCAGCTGTTTGCACAGGCGATCGCAACCATGCTTGGTCTTGCCGAACACCAGCACGCGCTCGCTGTGGCGGGCGGCGAGGATGTCGATCAGCAGGTCACGCTTGCGCGACGCATCCACCGGATGCACGCGGTGGACGATCGTCGAGGCGATGGTCGCCTGCGCGGCCACTTCCACCTGCTTCGGGTTGCGCATGAATTCCAGCGCCAGCGCCTTGATGCGTGCTTCGAAGGTCGCCGAGAACAGCAGCGTCTGGCGCTGCGCCGGCACGCGCGCGAGGATGCGCTTGATCGCCGGCAGGAAGCCCATGTCGAGCATGCGGTCGGCTTCGTCGAGCACCAGCATTTCGATCGCGTCGAGCTTGGCGGTGCCGCGTTCGATGTGATCCAGCAGACGGCCCGGGCAGGCGACCAGCACGTCGACGCCGCGCTGCAGGTTGTTGATCTGCGGCTGCATGCCGGCACCGCCGTACAGCGTGGTGACGTTGATGCGCAGGTGGCGCGCATAGGTCTTGAGGTTGTCGCTGACCTGCACCGCCAGCTCGCGGGTCGGCACCAGGATCAGCGCGCGCGGCTTGCGCGGTCCGCGCACGCCCATGTTCTTGGACAGGTGCTGCAGCAGCGGCAGCCCGAACGCGGCGGTCTTGCCGGTGCCGGTCTGCGCACCACCGAGGACGTCTTCGCCGGACAGCACCAACGGGATGGCCTGGGCCTGGATTGGCGTGGGCGTGGTGTAGCCGGCGTCCGCGAGCGCACGCAGCAAGGCCGGCGAAATGCCGAGGGTTTCAAAGTTCATTGTTTGCTCCAAAGTGTGTCCGCACGGCCTGTGCCGTGCGATGCCCCGGAGCTTTCCTGACGCGCTGCGAGTGCTGGGTATGACGCTCCCGATTATCCGGAAACGTGTCGGCGCAACGAGAGACGTGCGTGGGAAGGCGGGGCTTGGAGCCCCGCGGGGATTCCGGTTGGAAAACGGATCCGCCGTGCGCGAACCCGTTTAGTCTACCCCATTCAGCTACGCCCTGCCTTAACGCTTGTCAATGGGCGTATAGGCGCGGTCTTCCGGACCGATGTAATTGGCGCTCGGGCGGATGATCTTGCCGTCCTCGCGCTGCTCGATCACGTGCGCGCTCCAGCCGGTGGTGCGGGCGATCACGAACAGCGGGGTGAACATCGCGGTCGGCACGCCCATCATGTGGTAGGCCGATGCGCTGAACCAGTCGAGGTTCGGGAACATCTTCTTGCTGTCCCACATCAGCGTCTCGATGCGTTCGCTGACGTCGAACAGCGTCTGGTTGCCGCCGTCCTTGCACAGCTTGCGCGAGATTTCCTTGATGATCGGGTTGCGCGGATCGCCGATGGTGTACACCGGATGGCCGAAGCCGATGATGATTTCCTTCTTCTCCATCCGCGCCTTGATGTCGGCCTCGGCTTCGTCGGCGGTGCCGTAGCGGCTGATGATGTCCATCGCCACTTCGTTCGCGCCGCCATGCTTGGGTCCGCGCAGTGCGCCGATCGCGCCGGTGATGCAGGAGTACATGTCGGAACCGGTGCCGGCGATCACGCGTGCGGTGAAGGTCGAGGCGTTGAACTCGTGCTCGGCGTAGAGGATCAGCGACTTGTCGAGCGAATCCGCGTGCAGCGCCGACGGCGGCTCGCCGTGCAGCAGGTGCAGGAAGTGCGCAGCTGTCGTCTCGTCATCGGTTTCGACGTCGATGCGGCGGCCGTTATGGGTGAAGTGCCACCAGTACAGCAGCATCGAACCGAAGCTGGCGATCAGGCGATCGGCGATGTCGCGCGCTTCCGACACCGGATGGCCTTCGCGTTCCGGCAGCACCGTGCCCAGCACCGAGCAGCCGGTGCGCATCACGTCCATCGGATGCGCATTGGCCGGCACCAGCTCCAGCGCGTCGGTGACGATCGCCGGCAGGCCGCGCAGGCGCTTCAGCTTGGTGCGATAGGCCTTGAGCTGCGACGCGGTCGGCAGCGAACCATGCACCAGCAGGTGGGCGACTTCCTCGAAGGTGGATTGCGTCGCCAGGTCCTTGATGTCGTAGCCGCGGTAATGCAGGTCGTTGCCGCTGCGGCCGACCGTGCACAGCGCGGTGTTGCCGGCGGCGGTGCCGCTCAGCGCGACGGATTTCTTGACCTTGGGAAGCACTGGGTTGGTGTTGTCGCTCATCGGGATTCCTTGTGATTACTTGTTCTGCGAGAACAGCTGGTCGAGCTTGTCTTCGTAGGCGTGGTAGCCGAGGAAGTCGTACAGCTCGGCGCGGGTCTGCAACGTGTCGATGATGTTCTTCTGCGTGCCTTCGCGGCGCACGGTTTCGTAGAAGTTCAACGCCGCCTTGTTCATCGCGCGATAGGCGCCGCAGCAATACAGGGCGATGTCGACGCCGGCATCGCGCAACTCGTCGGTGGTGAAGAACGGCGTGGAGCCGAACTCGGTGAGGTTGGCGAGGATCGGTACTTTCACCGCCGCCTTGAACTTGCGGTATTCGTCGATGGTCTTCATCGCCTCGGGGAAGATCATGTCGGCGCCGGCCTCGACATAGGCCACCGCGCGTTCGATCGCCGAATCGATGCCTTCGACCGCGGCGGCATCGGTGCGCGCCATGATCACGAAACCGGCGTCGGTGCGGGCATCGACCGCAGCCTTGACGCGATCGACCATCTCGTCCTTGGTCACCACTTCCTTGCCGGGACGATGGCCGCAGCGCTTCTGCCCGACCTGGTCTTCCATGTGCACGGCGGCGACGCCGATGCGCTCGAAATTGCGGATGGTGCGGCCGATGTTGAACGCCCCGCCCCAGCCGGTATCGATATCGACCAGCAACGGCATGCCGGTGGCGTCGACGATGCGACGGGCGTCGGTCAGCACGTCTTCCATGGTGCTGATGCCGAGGTCGGGCATGCCCAGCGAGTTGGCGGCGACGCCGCCACCCGACAGGTACAGCGCCTTGTAGCCGGTGCGCTTGGCCATCAGGCCGGCGTAGGCGGTGATGGCGCCCATCACCTGCAACGGGGTTTCTTGGGACAGGGCGGCGCGGAACTTGGCTCCATTGGAAGCCAGGGCGCCGGCGGAGGCAGGGGAATTCATGCGGACTCCGGGAAAAGGACAATTTTAAGCCAGCCGGGACCGTGGCGGAGTGACATGACTTTCGGCAGGGAGAACGGCCGGCGGGCTGGTGTAGCGTGGGACGGATCCAGGAGGAGATCCCGCCATGTCACGCCAACGCCTGCTACCGGGTGCGGTCGCGCTCGCCATTACGCTGTGCACCACACCGTCGTTCGCCGCCACCGGCTACAACAAGCCGCCGGAGCCGATCCTCGGCACGATGCATACGCCGCTGCCGCCGTCGGCGCTCGCCGATCCCAGCAATCGCACCCTGCTGATGGTGCAGCAGGCGCAGTACCCGTCGATCAAGCGCGTCGCCGAGCCCTATCTCAAGCTGGGCGGCGTTCGCGTCGAACCGCGCACCCATGCCCGCCACGATGCCTCGAACGGCTACGGCATCCGCACCTGCCTGGAAGGCTTCAGCCTGATCGACATCGCCAGCGGCAAGGAACGCAAGATCGCCCTGCCCGCCGGCGCCTGCCCCGGCATGCCGGGCTGGTCGCCCGATGGCAAACGCTTCGCCTTCAACAACACCGTCGCCGATCACGTCGAACTGTGGATCGGCGATGTCGCCAGCGCCAGCGCGCACCGCATCGATGGCGTCGTCCTCAACACCATCCTCGACAGCGAGATCCAGTGGCTGGACGGTGGCAACACGCTGCTGGTCAAGCAGGTTCCGGCGAATCTCGGCAACGCGCCTTCCCGCAGCGAAGCGCCGATCGCGCCGGAGATCAAGGAATCGCTGGGCGGCAAGGGCGAAAGCAGCACCTACGAGTCGCGCGACACCCTGACCGGCCCCGAAGACGAAGCGCTGTTCGACTACTACACCACCTCGCAACTTGCCAAGGTCGACATCGCCACCGGCAAGATCACGTCGTACGGCAAGCCCGCCGCGATCGCCGGCATCGATATCGCGCCGGATGGCAAACACGTTCTGTTCGAGACCTTGAAGCGCCCGTACTCCTACGTCACCACCTGGGAGCGTTTCGCCAAGGACACGTCGGTGCTGGATACCGGCGACGGCAGCGTGAAAGTGATCGACACCTCGCCGGTCGCCGATCGCGTTCCGGTCGGCGGCGTGCCCACCGGTCCGCGCGATTTCGGCTGGCGCGCGAATGCACCGGCAACGCTGATCTGGGCGGAAGCCCTCGATGGCGGCGACTGGAAGGCCAGCGTGCCGAATCGCGACAAGGTGATGATGCAGGCTGCACCGTTCACCGCCAAGGCAACCGAAGTCATGCGCACGCCGCAGCGTTTCAGTGGCATGTCATGGCTGGCGCAGGGCGACGAGCCCTTCGTCTACGAATACGACGCCAACAAGCACTGGGTACGCGTCACCCGCATCGATGTCGCGTCGCCCGGCAAGGCGCCGAAGGTCGTCTGGGACTATTCCACCGACGAGAAATACAAGGCGCCCGGTTCGCTGGTGATGCAGCGCCAGCCGAATGGCGCGGTGGTCGTGCAGGAAGACGGCGGCAAGGTCTACCTGCGCGGCAATGGCTCGTCGCCGCAGGGCGACCGTCCCTTCCTCGATCGCTACGACCTCGCCAGCGGCAAGACCGAACGCCTGTTCCGCAGCAGCGCCGATGCTTACGAGCGCGTCGGCTCGGTGTTGCCGGGCGGCACCCGCTTCCTGGTGTCGAAGCAATCACCGGTCGATCCGCCCAACGTCTTCATGGCGACACTGGGCGCGGCGACGACCGCTGCCGATGGCGAAGCCGCCTACGCGAATTCGACCACGCCGGTGACCCACATCGCCGATCCGATGCCGCAGGTGCGTGGCGTCAAGAAGCGCCTGGTGACCTACAAGCGCAAGGACGGCGTCGATCTCTCGTTCACGCTGTACACGCCACCCGGCTACAAGGAAGGCACGCGCATTCCCGCCGTGCTCTACGCCTATCCGCTCGACTACGCCGATCCGTCCAAGGCCGGCCAGGTCAGCGGCTCGCAGAAGACCTTCGACTTCCTGCGCGGCTATCGCCTGTTGCTGCTCGCCGGTTACGCGATCATCGACAACGCGGCGTTCCCGATCGTCGGCGATCCCAAGTCGGCCTATGACACCTACATGGACCAGCTTGTCGCCGATGCCCAGGCCGCGGTCGACAAGGCGGTGGAACTTGGCGTGGTCGACCGCGATCGCATCGGTGTCACCGGCCACAGTCACGGTGCATTGATGACGGCCAACCTGCTCGCCCACACCAACCTGTTCCGCGCCGGCGTCGCCACCAGCGGCAGCTACAACAAGACGCTGACGCCGTTCGGCTTCCAGAACGAACGGCGTTCGCTGTGGGCTGCGACGCCCGTGTACGAACAGGCGTCCGCGTTCTTCCACGCTGACAAGATCAAGTCGCCGCTCCTGATCATGCATGGCATGGACGATGCCAATCCCGGCACCGAGCCGATCCAGGGCCCCAAGCTGTTCCAGGCGATCCGCGGCCTTGGCGGCACCACGCGCCTGGTGATGCTGCCCTACGAGCCGCACTGGTACACCGCGATGGAATCGAACGAGCAGGAGGTCTACGAAATGCTGACCTGGTTCGATCGCTACGTGAGGAACGCGCCGGCGCCGCAGGCCACAACCAAGTAAGTCTTGTCGCCAGTTGCATATCGAAGAAACCCCGCGCGAGCGGGGTTCTTTTATATTGCCCAGGCACAATCAGGCAACAGATTAAAGGGAGCTAGTCGTACTTCGCAGCGCGATTAGACCGCCTATTTTTTAATCTTAATACACCTCTACTGCATGGCATCGGCAACCTTGGAACCACAACAGTGCAGAAACAGTCTTTGGAGAATTTGAGCAGTTGTCGCGAGATGAAATCAGATTTGGCCAGAAAATACTTAACGGGAAGCCATTTCGAAATACATGTACTCGTCGAAGCGCCGTCGCCGCTAAACATCCCACAATTAACTAGCCGACCAATCAATACTCGCGCAAGCATACATCTAACGATCGTAATCACTGAATAGCAAAAAGGCGCACGCAGTACGCGGACATTCGTTATTTATCGTCTTTTGAGAGGGAAATAATCATTCCCCGTTTCCATTACAACAGCTCCAGCGCTGACAAACAAATGAGAGCCTGGATCCTCGAAATCACCACAAGTATTTGTCGAGTGATATTTATTTATAATCACCTCTGTGACCCGCAAACCTCGCAGCCCCACTTGAACAGGAGAGAAATTGAATCTCTCTAAGAATTGCTTGGCGCTCAAGGTTTCCACGCTAACAGATTTAACCGGTATTGATTTACCGCAAACCTCGATGTAACCACCGGAAATGTGAACATTCAGTCCTTTGATCTTTTTCTCCTGATTAGCATCCAATCCAACCGGCTGCCCTAGGTCATAGGGCATGCCAACTGACCAATTTCCAGTGAGTACGCGAGGAATATGATCTCCACTCTGCACTGTTGAAAGCATTGTCACAAGAAACACAACTAAAATTCGCATATCGACGCTCCTTTAATGACTACTGTCGTAGTGGCCATTTGCATAAATGTCGTACTCGCTTCGCCGACGAGCCATCAAACTTCGTATTTCCACCAGCTTCCCACGGACGCGCGCATGACCATATGCAGTGAAATTTTGCTCCGTAACTCGCACTCCTGATACCACATTCTTGAAAAGTGTCGAACCCGCATAGCCACGAACATTGAAAGCGAACGACACAAGCGCATCGAACTTCTGCTGACTGACTGCCACCCCTAAATCATTTACACTTTTCTCAAACTTTCCAAGGTCAGATCTTAAAAGAACTTCAGCTTGTTCTTTTGTAATGCCATTTCTGAAATCTTCACATTTCCCACAATTGTGCCCCCAACCGATGGTTCCATTACCAAATCCATCATCCTTTGCAACCCAAGCACCAAGCTTTTTGTCATAAGTTCCGTTCCAACCTTCCCAATCTTTAATAAAGTCCAATCCAACTTGACTGGTCGTCATAGACTTTCGAGTATTCGGAGTAGCTGGTTGGTATGCGCTTTCCCCTGTATATCCACTACTAAGCCTATAAGGATCGCCTGGACCTTCTGGCAGCCTTCCATCAGGATCCGAAAATTTGTACGGGTTGTTATAGGCATAATCGTAACGATTAAATAGTGCCCCCGTACTTGCATCTGCTTGTACTGGATCGGTCGAGAGAAACCTCCCGATGGTTGGATCGTAATAGCGCTGCTGCATGTAGGTCAGCCCAGTCTGGCTGTCCATCACATGTCCGGTATAGCCAACTCGATCGTTGTTGGCCCTGCCGATGACATTGCCATAAGGCTCATACTGCGTCCGCTCGATTACTTGCCCCGCCTGATTGGTAATCGCCACTGGGCTACCCAGCGCATCGGTGTGCTCGTACTTAAGTTGTCCCGTGCTTGTCGTGTAGTTGTATTCCAAGCGTGCCAACACGCTTCCGCCCAGATAGATTTGAGGAATATTCAGCGTCTGCCGCTGATCTTGCTGGAACATCAGCTGTCCCGAGCTGGAATACACCGACAGGATGCTGCCCTGCGTTGGATTCCAGTTCATTACCCGGCGACCCAGGCCGTCATACCGGTAGTAATCCTTCCCCGTCGTCTCGCGCAAGCGGTTGCCATAGTCGAACGAGTAGTTCTGGCCACTCTTGTTTTGCAGATTGCCCTGCGCGTCATAACTCAGGGCGACTACAGCCGACCCCGCCGTATTGTTGATCTGCGTCAGTCGATTGGTACCGTCATAGATGTAGTTGGCATAGTCCTTGACCCCTGCCAGCTTCCACGAAGTGATGTTGTCCAGCGCGTTGTAGGTGTAGCGATGCCAGTTGTCGGTGCCGCCGAAGCTGCCCGAACCGGCTCCTGTCAGACGATCCAGACCGTCATAAGTCATCCAGCGACTATTGAGGCTGTAGTTCCCGGCGCCTACCAGTTCGTCGATGGTGGATCCGACATTGCCGTTGGCATCGTAGTTGTAGACATCGTTCAGCACGCCACCACTATCCATGCTGCGGGCAGGCATCTGCCGAGCGTTTTGGGTCATCGTGTGGACGATGCCGTTGCCGTAGGTGAACTGGCTGATTGCACCATTAGGGTAATAACTCACTCCCGAGGCCAAGGTGCCCCAGCCACTCGTCACTTGTGTTGGCTGGCCAAGTGCATTGTTGGTGAAATTGGCGCTGAACCCATCCGGATAGGTATTGGCTGCCAGACTGGCATTAGCGTCATAGCCATAACCGATGCCCCAGCTATACCAGCCCGACTGACTCGAGGTCTCTCCGCCCAACAATCGGCGATGGTTGTAGCTATAGGCATTCACCACAGGCGTGCCATTACTGCCGCTGTTATAGGCAGTGATCTGAGATGGCAGCCCATCTGGGGTGTATTGCCAATTCTGATTGCCCACGCCATCCGGGAAGGACAAGGTCAGCACCCGATTGCGAGCGTCGTAACTGCGATCCACCCTTCGTCCTGAGCCATAGGCCGCGGAACGTGAGTTCGTGCATTCGCTGGCGTTGTCGTAATCCCCGCCGCGCAGACCCGAAGCATTCCACGCGAGGTTGCCTGCTGCGTCGTAGTCCATCAGCGTCGCGCCGGTTTCCGGCTCCAGTGTCTTGCACAGCTGCATGTAGCCATCATAGCTATAGCTACGCGTCACACTGACGGCCGAATTGACATGATCAGCTTGCTTGATCGTCAGCGGCATCCCGAAGAAATTACGGGTGATGGTGACGTCCTTGTTCTCCGGTTGTGCACTCCACGCTACCTGGTCGTAGCTTGGCTGGTCATAGACCTGATAACCATTGGTGGTCTGGTACCCGCGCGGGTTTGTAGTGCGTACCTGGAAGCCGATCAGGTATTCCGTCGTGGTGGTCAGCGTCCCCAGTTCCGAGTCCTGCTGGACCTGCATGACGCGACTCAGGGCGTCATAATTGGTGCGCACCCCCACATCCGAAACAATGGTTGAAGGATACGACTGGAATATCTTTCTTCCTACAACATCGTAAGAGATTTTGGTATAGCGGTTTGTACCCCCGACATTCGCCGAGTCATATTCGAGCACCAAAACAGGGCGCCACATTGCATCGTAATAAGTAAGGGTGATGTGGTTTCCGACAGCCTCATAGCGTCGCCACTGTCCCGTCTGGATTCCAGGCGGCACCCATTCACCCGCCGTCGCTTGGAAATTGATCGTCTTGGTGTTGTAGTTGAACGTCGGCTCGTTGGGATAGACGATGGATGCAAGCCGTCCCATGGCGTCATAGCCATAGCCAGTTGAAAACCCGTTTTCATCGGTAACTGCTGTGATCCAGCCGTTGTCGTTGACGATCGCGGAGACTGAAGCTCCATCGGCGTACTGGACGGCCTGCGGAATCCCTCGCTTCCAGTTGCTGAACGTCGTCGTATTGTTATTGCCGTCCTTGCTCGTCGCCAACGTACCGTTGGCGTTGTAGGTCATCGTCGCCTTGAGCTTCTCGAAGGCGTAGGTCTGCAGCATCAGCGCTGTATTGGCGTCGTACTCGTTGCGGGTATCGACCAGGTTGGTATCGGCGTTGTAGTGGCGTTTGATCTGACCCAACACCCAATGCGTGGTGTCGTTGTAATACTCGGTGACGTCGGTCCTGCTGTACCCCAACGAACTCCATTTCCCGACACTCGCCGGTCGCGCATAGGTGTCGTAGCTGTTCACATAGCTGCTGAAGGTGACGCCATCCTGGCTGATCGTGGTCTGCCGGAGTGGCGTCCACCGATTTTCGACAGCCGCGTTCACCCGGCCACGCATGTCGCCGCCAATATAGGACGGCCACGGATACGGATTGGGACCATTGCCCGCGGGAAAGGTCGCATATCCAAAATCGGCACTTTTCATCAAGGTGCCGTTGCTGGCGTAATTCTCCTGTCTCAGGAGAAGGTTTTCCGTTTCATCAAACTTGTTGCTGAAAATGCTGCGCTGACGGACGCCTGCGGGATCAACCACATCGGTCCATACCGTCGTGACGCAACCAGCACCACACTGGCTTTGCCAACTGGCATTGGAAGCGGAATACGAATAGTTCCAGGTCTGGGTGCTGATGCCAGGGCCGGAGAATGTTCGCTGGGTGATCGCGTAACTGCGCCAGTCGAGAGGGAAATAGGTGAAGCCATCCTCGGTTGTCTCGCCCCCATAGCAGATGCGAGGCACATTCGACCGGCCAAACGGCGTGCCCTTGAAGGTGAAGCTTTCGGTCACCCCGCTAGGTGCAGTGGCCGATCCGGTGGCCGTGGGGCTATAGCTTGACGAGGCCGTTCCGTTGCAAGTTCCTTCGTTCGGATTCAGCATGTCGTCCAGCAAAGCAGCCGAAGAAAGACCGGCAAAGCTGTAGCTCCACGCCGAACCGTCGGGCTGGACCACTCGGGTCAACGAGCCGTTGGTCGTTTCATAGCTCCAGGTCCGGCGCGTGCTTCCGGTTCCCGCGCCGATGACGATCGATGTGCCACTTCTCGTGATATCAACGTGCCGACCATCGCTGCCATCGATTTGCGTGAGCAAACCACCGCTGTATTGGTAATTGACGTAATTTCCAAAGCGATCCTCGACGCGCGTGACCAGCATCGCGCCATAGCGGCGATCGAGGGTTTCGTAATCGTTCCAGTTGAGTGAATCGGCAGTCGTATAGACGAGATAGTTGAACCAGTATTTGGTTCCATCCGGAGCGAGGCCAAGAAAGGCTTCTCCCGGCATCCCGTTTGCCGTGCTCGACAAGCAGGAAAACTCCCAACGCCCGGTGGAAATCGCGACGTAAGTGCCGCCATTGGTCGGTGTAATCGAGGGGCTCTTGAATACCTGCTCTTCATTGCCTTGGCCATCCACCAACTGATAGCCATTCCACCAGTCATCCGATGCCCAATGATGGGTACCGTAATAAGTCGAGATGACGCTGGGTGCCGAAAAGTAAGTGCAGCGTGCATTGTTGCTTCCGGCAACCTGCCAGCTGGTCGGACTTGTCGGTTTTGCCTGGCTGGCATAGGACGTCATGGTCTTGAAGCGCGGGATTTCCAGTTCCCAATCCCCCAACATGTTGCCGGAGGTCTCGACGGCCTTACCTAACTCCCGAACCCGAAATGTCCGGGCGATTTGAATCGACGGGCCAATGCCGGGAAGATCGATATCGACTTGGCGGAACTGCATTCCGCCATCGCGCAAATTGATTGCTTCACCAAATGGCGCTGCCCCACTCCCTTGAAGTGCTTGTCCCCTGTCGATCTGCTTCGAATATTCCTGCTCGGACTGCACCGTTCCGGCAGTAGCGCTCGCGCACATGATTCCAAGAACGACGACAGCGATCGCTGTCTGAACCAGAAGACGGCATTGCCCCATTGTTTCCCCCGAATATCGTGCATGAACACGCCCAGCCCCGACTGGAACTATTCGAGGAAAATGCAACGACTGTCAAGCCTCCCCAAAAGCAAGCCAGTTCGCCACCTGAATAAGACAGGATGAATGGCGGAATTGGGGAAAGTTATTCGACTTTAGGTTGAACAAGATCGAGGCGCTTTGATGTTGCGGCCATCCATCTACGTATGTCTTGACAAATATTCATCCATTTGGTTGAATATAGTCATGAGCACGCTCGATCTCGCCTTTGCCGCCCTCTCCGACCCGACGCGTCGCCGCATCGTCCAGCGCCTGTCGCGCGGACGCACGCGCGTCACCGATCTCGCCCTGCCCTTCGACATGTCGCTGAACGCGGTGTCCAAGCACATCAAGGTGCTGGAGCGTTCCGGCCTCGTGCGTCGGGAAAAACAAGGACGCGAGCACTACCTCGAACTGCGAGCCAAACCGATGCGCGATGTCGCCCGCTGGATCTCCCGCTACGAACGCTTCTGGAACCAGAAACTGGATTCGCTCGACGAATTCCTTGCCAACCAACCCGATGAGGAACAACAGCCATGAATGCCTTGATGAATGCAGTGCAGATGCAGGGTCGCAACGCGCAGGTGATGGGACCGCACTCGATCAGCATCACACGCACCTATGACGCCAAGCCGGAGAAGGTGTTTCGCGCCTGGACCGACCCCGCGAGCATCAGTGCATGGCTGACCAAGGGCGAATACGCCAGCGCCGATGTCCGTCCCGGCGGCCTGTTCTATCTCGAAATGCGCGGGATGGAGAAAATCAATCCGCACTATGGCCGTTACCTCCGCGTCGACAGCCCGCATACGCTTGAACACACCTGGGTGAGCGAATGGACGCATGGCAAGGAATCCGTGGTGTTGATCGAACTGAGCGAACGCAACGGCAAGACCGAACTGACGTTGACGCACGATGGCCTGCCCACCGAAGAAATGGCAGAAGCGCACAGGGGTGGCTGGACCAGCTTCCTCGACGAACTCGGTCCGCGTCTCTGATTCGAACGAAAGGAGACTGTCGTGAAATCGGGAATCTTTCTCGCAGCATTGGTCCTGTCGTGCATGGCATCGCCGGCCGCCTATGCCGATGAATCGCGGCTCGCGCCGATGCCGGCGCAACTCGAGACGCGTTTCGCGCTCAGCGCGTTGCCGCCTGCCCTGCGCGAGGGCGCAACGGTCTGGCTGCTCGATCCGGCGAAAGGCTATCGACTGTCGCGCCAGGGCACGAACGGCGTGGACTGCCTGGTCGAGCGCACCGTCTGGGAATGGAACGAATTGCGCGACGACGTCTTCGTTCCGCTGTGCTACGACAAGGCCGGCAGCGATACGCTGCTGAAGGTGATCATGGATGTCGCCACCTTGCGCGCGGACGGCAAGACAGCCGCCGCGATCAAGAGCGAAGTGGAACGCCGCTATCGCGCGAAGATCTACCGTGCGCCGTCGAAAGCCGGCCTCTCCTACATGGTCGCGCCATTGATGCGCGCCAAGGGACCGCCCGACTTCGCCCTGCACACCATGGCGATGCCACACCTGATGTTCTACGCCCCCGGCGTCACCAATGACGACATCGCGGCCAAACCGGATCTCGCGGACCGTGCCAGCCTGCAATGGCCGTTCGTCGACCGGCAGGGCAATGCCGAGCAGAGCTATTTCATCCAGATGGTCGGTGAAACCGAGAAGGCGAAGATCCTCGCCGATGAAACGCAACTGGTCGATGATTTGTGCAGCTGGAACCGCGTGCTCTGCCTCGAGCACGCGCATCGCTGAATCAGTGCGTGAAAAACAAAACGCCGGGTTTCCCCGGCGTTTCTGTTTCGATTCTCAATCCTGGAAGATTCAGAGCAGATGCGCCACGCCAGCGCGCTCTTCTTCCAGTTCCGCCAGCGTCTTGTTCATCGCGGCGCGGCTGAAGTCGTCGATTTCCAGACCTTCGACGCGGGTGTATTCGCCGTTCGCGGTGATCACCGGCACGCCATAGATGATGCCTTCCGGAATGCCGTAGCTGCCGTCGGACGGCACGCCCATCGTCACCCACTCGCCGTTGCTGCCGAGCGCCCAGTCGTGCATGTGATCGATCGCCGCGTTCGCCGCCGATGCCGCCGACGACAGGCCACGCGCCTCGATGATCGCCGCGCCACGCTTGCCGACGGTCGGGATGAAGGTATTCGCGTTCCAGTCCTGATCGTTGATCATGTCCTTCAGCGACTTGCCATCGACGGTCGCGAAACGGTAGTCCGGATACATCGTCGGGCTGTGGTTGCCCCACACGGTCAGCTTCTTGATGTCGGCGACGGCGACATTCGCCTTGTTCGCTAACTGCGACAGCGCGCGGTTGTGGTCGAGGCGCAGCATCGCGGTGAAGTTCTTCGCCGGCAGGTCCGGCGCCGACTTCATGGCGATGTAGGCGTTGGTGTTGGCCGGATTGCCGACCACCAGCACCTTGACGTTGCGGCTGGCGACCTTGTTCAGCGCCTTGCCCTGCACGGTGAAGATCTCGGCGTTCTTCAGCAGCAGGTCCTTGCGCTCCATGCCCGGGCCACGCGGCATGGCGCCGACCAGCAGCGCGTAGTCGGCGTCCTTGAACGCGACTTCCGGATCATCGGTGCCGACCATGCCGGCCAGCAGCGGAAACGCGCAATCCTCGAGCTCCATCATCACGCCCTTGAGCGCGGCCTGCGCCTTGTCGAGCGGCAGCTCGAGCATCTGCAGGATGACCGGCTGGTCCTTGCCGAGCATTTCGCCGGAAGCGATGCGGAACAGCAGGGCGTAGCCGATCTGGCCAGCGGCGCCGGTAACGGCAACGCGAACGGGTGCTTTCATGTGTGTACTCCGATGTTTGGGGGATTCAGGACAATTCCGCGAAGAATTCCTGGAAACGTTGCAGGCCGGGCGCCAGCTGCGGCGTCGGGCAGGTGTAGCTGATGCGCAGCGCGCGCGGTTCGCCGAAGGCCGAGCCCGGCACGCAGGCCACGCCCTTGGCTTCGAGCAGCGCATTGCACAGGTCGATGTCGTTGGCGATCACCTTGCCGCCGTGCGATTTGCCGAAATAGGCGCTGACGTCCGGGAACACGTAGAACGCGCCCTGCGGACGCGGGCAAACGACGCCTGGAATCGCGTTCATCACCGCCATCACCTGGTCGCGCTTGGCCTGGAATTCCGTGCACTTCTCGGTCGGCACGTCCTGCGGGCCGCTGAGCGCGGCGATCGCCGCCGCGGTGGTCACTTCCGGCAGGTTGGTAATGTGGTTGGAATTCATCGTCACCACCGCCTTCGCGACCGTTTCCGGGCCGGCCATGAAGCCGACGCGCCAACCGGGCATGCCGTAGGTCTTGGACAGCGAATCGATGAAGATCACGCGCTCCTTCAGTTCCGGACGCGCCTGCACGAAATTGTGGTAGCCGATGCCGTCGAACACCATGCGGTTGTAGATGTCGTCGGTGATCACCCAGGTGTCCGGATGCTTCACGATCACGTCGGCGAGCGCGCTGATCTCGTCCTTCGTGTAGACCATGCCGGTCGGGTTGTTCGGATTGTTGAACAGGAACACCCGCGGCTTCTTCGCCAATGCGGCGTCGAGTTGCGCCGGCGTCAGCTTGTAGTCCTGCGACGGCGGGCATTCCAGCAGGTCGATCTTCGCGTTGACGATGTCGGCGATGTCGAGATAGCTGGTCCAGTACGGCGCGGCAAAGGCGATGGTGTCGCCTTCGTCGAGCAGCGCTTCGGCGAGGTTGTAGATCACGTGCTTGGCGCCGATGCCGGTGGCGCAGTTGGCCGCGGTGTAACCGGTCAGGCCAACCTGCTCAATGTGTTTGAGGAAGGCGGCGATCAGCGCATCGGAACCGCGATTGCTGCCGTACTGGCCGCTGTCGTGCGACAGCGCGTCGCGCGCGGCGTCATACACATGCTGGCCCGGCAGGAAGTTCGGAACACCGATCGAGAAGCTGATGATGTCGCGACCGGCGGCTTTCAGCGCCTTGGCTTTCTCGGCCACCTGCATGATGGCACTGGGCTTGGCGCGGCCGATGCGCTGGGACAGTTGAGGCATGGGGAACGGTCTCCGGATTCACCTGTCGGGAAGGCGGAAATCTCGCCTTCGGAAGCCAAAAATGTTAGCACAGCTGCCGCATTGCAGCATCACTCAAACCCATGTGGATCAAGGGCTGCGGCGCGCGTTGGGGCTCCGTCGGCACGCACTGGTGCGCGGGTCACCTGCCCGCCGTGCGGGACGCCGTGAATACGTCCATGTAGGCTCATGCGCCGCATCCATGCGGCGCAATGCCCGCGCATCGGAGTGGCGCCCCACTTCCGCGCGCGTGTTGTTGCTCCAAGGAAGAAGCGAAAAGCCTGCCACCGGCGGCGCCGTGCGGTTCGTCCGCTGTGGCCGACCATTCCGCCGCATGGATGCGGCGGAGAGCCTCCATGGATGGATTCACGGCGTGTCGGACACAGCGGATAACCGCTAAAGGCGCAGGGCCGGGCAAGCTTTTCGCGATGACGCCAGCAGCGTCTGCTTAGCGGAGTTTTCCCTTCGTGCTGGCGAACACATCCACCGCCAGGCTGAAAGTGCGGCTTTCGCCCGGATGCATGGCGCCGACGCCGACGACGTGTCGACCGACTTCCTCGCCGCGTTCGTTGCGGATCGCGATCACCACCGAGTACTCGATCGGTACGCCGCCCGGCGGCTGCGAGAGCGTGCCCTCGATCGCCAGCGGACGATCGAGCGCCTTGCGGATCGACGCTTCGCCGAACCGCAAATGCCCCTTGCACGCCGGACAGACCGGCGCGCTTTCGAGGATGGTCGCCTTGCAGTGCGGACAAGCGCGCGTCGCGCCGATCTCGCCGGCTTTCGGCACGGTTCCCGCGCGCGGCAGGCTCATGCTCATACCGAGGTGCTGTTGGCCTCGCGCTTGGTGGCGTCGTCGCTGTTGTTGTCACGCTTCGCCGGCGCGTTGTCCCAGTTGCCGCATTCGACGCGGCCGCGCAGGCGCGAACCGGATGCGACGGTCAGGGTGTCGGCCTTGATGTCGCCGTTCATCGCGCAGGTCGCGAGCAGTTCGACGCGATTGGCGGAATGGATGTTGCCGTCGAGCTCGCCGGCCACGATCACCTTGTCGGCCTTGACGCTGCCATCGAGCTTGGCGCCCTGTTCAACGGTCAGGTCGCCCTTGACGTCGACGTCGCCCTTGAAGCGACCGGCGATGCGGACGTGGCCGGCGCCCTGGATCTTGCCCTCGATGGTGAGGTCGCTGGCGATGACCGATTCCTTCATCGCGGGCGAGGAAGCGGGGACGGCGCGGACGGGGGAGATCGATTCGGGATTGGCGGACATGGCAGCACTCGCGGTTTCGTTGCGGGTCGGATTGATCGGCGCAGCCGCCGGAGACGGCTCCGCTTGCGGGAAAAGTGCCGTGTCCTTTTTCGGCTGGGTCGGGTCTTTCCAGATTGCCATGATCACCTCGGGGGAAAGGGCAGCTGTGCTGCTGGGGCCACCGACCATACCACGGCTCGATTGCAATTGAATCAGCCGCTTGCGTGGTGAAACGAACCTACATCCTGAATACGCCGAAGCGCGCCGGTTCGATCGGCGCATTCAGTGATGCCGCCAATGCCAGCCCGAGCACGCAACGGGTGTCCCTGGGATCGATGATGCCGTCGTCCCACAATCGCGCGGTGGCGTAATAGGGATTGCCCTGGTCTTCGTATTGCTGCCGGATGGGCGCCTTGAACGCGTCTTCGTCTTCCGCGCTCCACTGGCCGCCCTTGGCTTCGATGCCATCGCGGCGCACCGTCGCCAGCACGCTCGCGGCCTGTTCGCCGCCCATCACGCTGATGCGCGCATTGGGCCACATCCACAGGAAGCGTCCGCCATAGGCGCGTCCGCACATCGCGTAATTGCCTGCGCCGAAACTGCCGCCGATCACCACGGTGAACTTCGGCACCGACGAGCACGCGACCGCGGTGACCATCTTGGCGCCGTCCTTCGCGATGCCGGCGTTCTCGTATTTCTTGCCGACCATGAAGCCGGTGATGTTCTGCAGGAACACCAGCGGGATGCCACGCTGGTTGCACAGCTCGATGAAGTGGGCGCCCTTGAGCGCACTCTCCGAAAACAGGATGCCGTTGTTGGCGACGATGCCGACCGGACAGCCGTGGATATGCGCGAAGCCTGTCACCAGCGTCTTGCCGTAGCGCGCCTTGAATTCCTGGAATTCGCTGCCGTCGACGATGCGCGCGATCACTTCGCGGATGTCGAAGGGCTTGCGGGTGTCCTGCGGCACGATGCCGTAGAGCTCGTCGGCGGGGTAGAGCGGTTCGCGGTTCGCCTGCAGTTCGACCGGCAGTGCGCGCTTGCGATTGAAGGTGGCGACGATGTCGCGGGCGATCGCCAGCGCGTGGTGGTCGTCTTCGGCGAAATGATCGGCAACGCCCGACACCGAGGTGTGCACATCGGCGCCGCCGAGTGCTTCGGCATCGACCACTTCACCGGTTGCGGCCTTCACCAGCGGCGGACCGCCCAGGAAGATCGTGCCCTGGTTCTTGACGATGATCGATTCGTCGCACATCGCCGGCACGTAGGCGCCACCGGCGGTGCAACTGCCCATTACCACCGCGACCTGCGGGATGTTGTCGGCGCTCATCCGCGCCTGGTTGTAGAAGATCCGGCCGAAGTGTTCGCGATCGGGGAAGACTTCGTCCTGCAATGGCAGGAAGGCGCCGCCGGAATCGACGAGGTAGACGCAGGGAAGATGGTTCTCCCGCGCGACTTCTTGCGCGCGCAGGTGTTTTTTCACCGTCATCGGGAAATAGGTGCCACCCTTGACGGTGGCGTCGTTGGCGACGATCACCACTTCCTGGCCCATGACGCGGCCGATGCCGGTAACGACGCCGGCAGCCGGCGCGGCATCGTCGTACATGCCCTCGGCGGCGAGCGCATTGAGCTCGAGGAAGGGCGAGCCGGGATCGAGCAGGGCATCGATGCGATCGCGTGCGAGCAGCTTGCCGCGTTCGGTGTGCTTGCGTCGCGCGGCTTCGCCGCCGCCTTGCGCGGCGCGTTGCAGGCGCGCATGCAGTTCGTCCGCCAATGCCTGATGGTGCGCGGCGGTTGCGGTGAATTCGGGGGAACGCGAATCGATCTGTGACTTGATGACGGGCATGGCGAGTAGTGCACGAACGAGGCCGACAGGATACCTGTTGGCAAAAGAAAGGCCCGCTTGCGCGGGCGACGGGCCATAAAGAAAGGCCCGCTTGCGCGGGCCTTTCGGATCACATCCTGGAAGGATGGATTACTTCTTGACGGCGTCGGCAGCAGCCTTGGCCTTGTCGCCAGCGGCCTTGGCAGCGTCACCAGCGGCCTTGGCGGCGTCGCCGACCTTGGCAGCGGCGTCGCCGGCGGCACCGGCAGCAGCGTGGGCAGCGTCGGCACCAGCGGCCTTGGCAGCGTCGGCGCCAGCAGCGGCAGCGTCGCCAGCCTTGGCAGCGGCGTCACCAGCGGCCTTGGCGGCGTCGCCAGCGGCAGCAGCGGCGTCGGCAGCAGCGGCCGGAGCGGCAGCGGCGTCAGCCGGCTTGGCGGCAGCGTCGGCGGCGGCCGGAGCAGCAGCGGCGTCGGCCGGCTTGGCGGCGTCAGCAGCCTGGTCGGCCGGCTTGCAAGCGGCCAGGGCCAGGGTAGCGGCGGCGAAGAGAGCAGCGATCTTCAGGTTCATTCGAATGTCCTCGGATATTTCGGTTGTGGAGTTACAGCGGTTGGAACTCTGTTGCCGAAAAGCCGCCAGCAAGCTGGCGGCCTCTCGCGATCGTGGTTACCGATCGATTACTTCTTGGCTTCGGCCTTGGCGGCGTCGGCACCCTGCTTGGCAGCGTCCTTGGCCTTGTCAGCAGCCTTGGCGGCGTCCGCAGCGGCGTCGGCGTGAGCGTCGGCAGCGGCGGCCGTCGGAGCGGCAGCGGCGTCGGCAGCCTGCTTGGAAGCAGCGTCGGCAGCAGCAGCGGCGGCGTCGGCACCGGCCTGGGCAGCCTGGGCGGTCGAAGCGTTGGCGCCGGAAGTGGCAGCGGCCTGGTCAGCGGACTGCTGGGCAGCGCTGGCAGCCTTGTTGGCGTCGGCGGCGGCATCGCTGGCCTGCTGCGAATTCGAGCAAGCGGAGAGCGCGATACCCATGGCCAGTGCCAGGAGAGCCTTGTTCATGGTCATGTCGGGATCCTCGTGAGTGGGTGGGTAACGCGAACGATGGCGCGTTGGGTCCCATCATGACCCAATGCTGAGCCGTGTCAAGAACCTTGGCCGGTTTTTTTGCCGATTGCGTTGGGGCGGATTTAGAGCAGCTTCAGTCCCGTCTTCACGCCAATTCAACAGCCATGGCGGTGGCTTCGCCACCACCGATGCATAGCGAGGCCACGCCGCGCTTGGCGCCACGGGCCTGCAGCGCATGGATCAGCGTCACCAGCAGTCGCGCGCCGCTGCAGCCGATCGGATGGCCGAGGGCAACGGCGCCACCGTTGACGTTGAGCTTGTCGTGGGGAATTCCGAGCGCCTTCATCGGCGCCATCGCGACAACCGAGAACGCTTCGTTGACTTCGAACAGATCGACATCGCCAACCGACCAGCCGGCCTTTTCCATCACCTTGCGGATGGCTTCGATCGGAGCGGTGGTGAATTCTTCGGGCTTTTGCGAATGCGTGGCGTGGGCAACGATGCGCGCCAGCGGCTTGGCGCCGGCTGCCTTGGCGGCATCGGCCGACATCACCACCAGTGCGGCGGCGCCATCGGAAATCTTGGAAGAAGACGCGGCGGTCAGCGTGCCTTCCTTGCCGAAGGCCGGGCGCAGGCCGGGAATCTTGCTGATGTCGATCTTGCCGGGCTCTTCGTCGGCGTCGACCACGACATCGCCCTTGCGGCCCTTGACCGTCAGCGGGGCGATTTCGGCCTTGAAGGCGCCGGATGCGATCGCGGCCTGGGCGCGGCGCACGCTTTCCGCCGAATAGGCATCGACTTCCTCGCGGCTGCAGTCGAGCGCCTTGCAGGTGGCGTCGCCGAAGACGCCCATCGCCTTGCCGTCTTCCGGGTTGGTCAGCCCGTCCCATGCCATGTGGTCGAGGAATTCGGCGCTGCCGTAGCGGATGCCGGTGCGCGAACCGTTGAGCACGTGCGGGGCATTGGTCATCGACTCCATGCCGCCGGCGATCACCGCGTTGGCGCTGCCTGCCTTGATCAGGTCGTGGGCGAGCATCACCGCCTTCATGCCGGATCCGCAGACCTTGTTGATGGTGGTGGCGCCGGCCTTGTCGGGGATGCCGGCAGTGCGCGCCGCCTGGCGCGCGGGCGCCTGGCCGAGGCCGGCCGGCAACACGCAGCCCATGATCACTTCGTCGATCGCATCGGGCTGGACGCCGGCGGCTTCGACTGCAGCGGCAATGGCGGTCGCGCCGAGGGTCGGCGTGGGGACGCCAGTGAACTGGCCGAGCATGGAGCCGATGGCGGTGCGCTTGGCACCAACGATGACGATGTCAGACATGGGGTTCCGGTCTGGAAGGGGGGACAGTCCTCGATTATCGCCCAGACGGTGGCGGCCTGCGACGCATTAAGCATTCGCCTCGCATTCCCGCCTTGCCATCGCGCATCCCGTCGCGCTACAAATTCGCAACATCGATCACGTTCCGGGCATGCCCGGATACCCCTTCGGAGGGAAGGTAGCAATGATGATTCCGCCGCGTCACGCGTTGTCGACCGCCATTGTCCTGGCGATATCGTCCATGGCCCTGACCGCCTGCGGGGGCGGGGGCGGAACGAAATCGTCGGGTTCGGGGGGGACGACGGTGCCGCCGCCGTTCACTCCGACCATCGCCAACGATTCCACCCTCACCAACATCACGCCGCCGAGCATCGCCGCCGAACCGGCGCCCGCGACCTTTTCGGACCCCAATCTCGCGCAGATGCATGTGCTGATCAACGATGCCGGCGCGTTGGGCGCGGGCAAGATCGGCGCCGGCATCAAGATCGGTTTCCTCGATACCGGCATCGACCGCAACAACCCGGCGCTGGCGGGCCGCGTGCAGTTGCCGGAATACATCAGCATCGATCCCGCAACCAACAACACCGCCGTCGACGACGTGGTCGGTCACGGCACCATCGTCGCGTCGCTTGCGGCGGGCAAGCCGATGGCGGCGAATTACCTCGACACCAACAACAACGTCGTGCGCACGTCCACCTGGCAGGGCGGCGTGGCGCAGGGCGCGACCGTCATCTCGTCGCGCATCATCAACGACGCTCCGCCGGTGGACGATGGCACCGGCCAGGGTGGCAATCCGATTGGCGCGGGCCAAGGCTATGGCGCTTATTTCCAGGCAAGGAACACGGAGCTCGCCAACGCCGGCGCCAAGATCATCAACAATTCCTGGGGCGGCTTGTACTGGAACGATCCCGCGCTGTCGCTCGAACTGCAGACGGCATGGAAGGACTTCGTGGTCAATCGCGGCGGCCTGATCGTGTTCGCCAGCGGCAACGACGGCGCCACCGCAGGCCTGCGCCCGAATCCTTCGGATAACGCGATGCTGCCGAGCATGGATGGAGGCGACGCGACGCTGGCGAAAGGCTGGCTGACGGTAAGCGCGCTCGACCCCAACAATCCGACGCAGCTCACCTCCTATTCGCAGCAGTGCGGCGTCGCGATGAACTATTGCCTGGTCGCGCCGGGCGACGTCGTGGTCGCGCAGCACTACAACTCGTCCTCCGCATACGGCCTCTACAACGGCAGCGGCACCTCGTTCTCGGCGCCGCAGGTGAGCGGTGCGGCCGCCGTGGTCTGGGCGCAGTTCCCGTATTTCAACAACGACCTAGTGCGGCAGACGCTGCTCGGCACCGCGAAGGATCTTGGCGCGGCCGGCGTCGATCCGGTATTCGGCTGGGGCCTGCTTGATGTCAGCAAGGCAGCGAACGGTCCGGGCAATTTCGCCTGGGGCGATGTCACCGTTTCGTTCTCCGGCAGTTCCATCTGGCGCAATTCGATCATTGGCGCGGGCGGCCTGATCAAGCAGGGCGATGGCACGCTGTCGCTGACCCAGGCGCAGTCCTATACCGGCGCGACGCAGGTGCAGGGTGGTGCGCTCGATGTTCGCCAGGGGTTGGCCAATTCGGCGCTGTCGATTTCGTCCGGCGCCAGCGTCTTTGCCAGCGGGACCTTCGGCAAGACGGTGAGCAATTCCGGGTTCTTCATCAACGGACGCGATTCCGGCGCCACCATCGTTGGCAATTACACCCAGGGCGCCAGCGGCAATCTCGGCATCTGGCTGGGCACGCCGCTGCAGGTCAATGGCACGGCGTCGATCGCGGGACAACTCAGCTTGCTGGGAACGCGCAGCAACTACACCACGCAAGCCAAGGAAACGCTGCTGAAGGCCAACGGCGGACTCTCGGGCACCTTCGCCAGTGTCAAGGCGGCGCCGAACGTGTTCCTCGATGCGACGGTGAGCTACGACCCCAATAACGCCTTCCTCAACATCAATCGCATCAACGTGAGTGCCGCGGCCGCGGGCCTGGGCCTGACGACGACGGCAGTCGCCTCGGCGACGCGCGTCGAAAGCGCGATGACGGCGATCGATGGCCAGATCGCCAAGGGCACTGGCGCCATCCCGACCGGTTTCATCGACGGCGCGGCAGCGATCCAGCAATCGCCGGACGCGCGTGTCGCCGAACGCACGCTGTCGTCGTTGTCCGGACAGTTGCAGGCGGCCTCGGCGACGATGACGCTGGAATCGCTGGATGCCGGTCGCCACGCACTCGATCGCCGCTTCGCCAATCTGTCGGATGATGCCCTGCTGAAAGGCGCGTGGTCGCAGGACTTGCAGCGCGATGGCACGCTGGCGCAGTCGGGATTGAACAGCCTCGGCATGAATGTCGATGGCCAGATGTCGGGTTACGACCAGCGCATCGGTCAGAACGCGGTGGTTGGCATGGCGATGAGCCAGACGCGGCTCAATGGCTGGATGAGCGCGTTGGGCGATCGCGCCCAGGGTCACCAGTCCGAAGCGCAGATGTATGCCGGGTTGTGGCGTGGCGGCTGGTTTGCCTTGGGTAGCGCCGGCGCCGGCCGTTTCGATCGCCGCACCGACCGGATGCTCCAGCTTGGCCTCGACAATGAAGGCGCGAGTGCCCTGCAGCGCGGCAGTTACACATTCGCGAATGTCGAGGGCGGCTACCGCTTCGCGTTCTCCGGCCTGGCGCTCACGCCATATGTCGGAACGCAGTACGCATCGATCCGCAACGAAGGGTTCCGCGAATTCGATGCTTCCGGTTTCGGCTTGCAGGCGAATGCCTGGCGCAACGATCGCTGGCAGGGCTATGCGGGGCTGCGCATGAGCCGCGACTGGCGCCTGGCGAATGGCTGGCGTGTCGGAGTTGAAGCACGTGGCGAGTTTCAGCAGTTGCTGCATGGGAACGACACGCTGATGGCGAGCTTCACCGGCGTCGATCAGTGGATGCCGGTGAGCGGATTGGGTCTGGCACGCCAGGGCAGCCTGTTCGGGCTCGGCTTCAATCTCGATCCGTCGGTGCGGACGCATTTCCGCTTCGACCTGAGCCAGCGTAATAGCTCGCTGGGCAATGCGCGGACGTGGATGGCACGTTACGAGCGTGCGTTCTGAACGGTCATTACCAACCGGAATGAAAAACGCGGCCATTGGCCGCGTTTTTCATTGGATGCCCGAGAGATGCATCAACTCTGCCCGTTGAACAGCTCGCGCCCGATCAGCATGCGACGGATTTCGTTGGTGCCGGCACCGATCGCGTAGAGCTTGGCGTCGCGCAGCAGGCGGCCGGTCGGGAATTCGTTGATGTAGCCGTTGCCGCCGAGCGCCTGGATCGCTTCCAGCGTCACGTCGACTGCAGCTTCCGACGCATGCATCAGGCAGGCCGCGGCATCGACGCGGCTCTTGCGGCCCTCGTCGTAATCGCGGGCGACCGAATAGGCGAAGGCGCGGCTCGATTGCAGCGCCGTGTACATGTCGGCGACCTTGGCCTGCATCAGCTGGAAGGTGCCGATCGCGGCGTCGAATTGCTTGCGTTCGCGCAGGTAGGGCAAGGTGATGTCGAGCGCGGCCTGCATCAGGCCGAGCGGGCCGCCGCTCAACACCAGACGTTCGGTATTGAGGCCGGACATCAGCACCTTGACGCCGTGGTGGACTTCGCCCACCACGTTGTCCTGCGGGATCTCGCAGTTCTCGAACACCAGTTCGCAGGTGTTGGAGCCGCGCATGCCGAGCTTGTCGAGCTTCTGCGCGGTGCTGAACCCCTTCATGCCCTTTTCGACGATGAAGGCGGTCATGCACTTGCTGCCGGCGTCCTTGCCCGCGGTGCGCATGTAGACCAGCAGCACGTCGGCTTCGGGACCGTTGGTGATCCACATCTTGTTGCCGTTGGCGATCCACACACCGTCGCGCAGTTCGGCGCGGCATGACATCGAACCGACCACGTCGGAGCCGGCGCCCGGCTCACTCATCGCCAGCGCGCCCTTCCATTCGCCGCTGCACAGCTTGGGCAGATATTTCTCGCGCTGCGCCTGGTTGCCGTTGGCGTACAGGTTCGATACGCAAAGATTGGAGTGCGCGCCGTAGGACAGGCCGACCGAACCGGAGGCGCGGCTGATTTCCTCCATCGCCACCATGTGGGCGAGGTAGCCCATCTCGCTGCCGCCGAATTCGCCGGGTACGGTCATGCCGAGCAGGCCCATCTCGCCGAGCTTCGGCCACAGGTCCTGCGGGAACCAGTTCTCCTCGTCGATCTTGGCGGCGCGCGGCGCGATTTCCGCCTCGGCGAAGCGGCGAACCGCGTCGCGCAGTGCATTGATGTCTTCACCCAGGCTTGGAATACGCATCAGTGGCGGATCCGGCCCTTGAAGCGCGCGCTGCCGCGGCCCATCGGCAGCTTGAGCTTGCCGATCGCGTTGATGCGCTCTTCGGCGAGGCGGTCGGCGGCCTGGTAGGTCGGGATGCCGTCGCGCTCGGAGATCTCGTAGATGCGGCCGAGGTTGTGGTAGATGGTGCGCATCATGCGCATCGCGCGTTCGCGGTTGTAGCCGTCGATTTCCAGCGACACGTTCATCACGCCGCCGGCGTTCACCGCGTAGTCGGGCGCGTAAAGGATGCCGCGGCGCTGCAGCTCGTCGCCGATTTCGTTGGTGGCGAGCTGGTTGTTGGCCGCGCCGCAGATGATCTTGGCCTTGAGGCGGGGCAGGGTCTTCTCGTTGACGGTGCCGCCCAGTGCGCAGGGCGAGTAGACGTCGGCGTTGACGTCGTAGATCTCGTCGAGGCCGACCGCTTCCGCGCCGTATTCGCTGACGGCCTTGTCGACCAGCTGCTTGTTGATGTCGGTGACGAAGATCTTGGCGCCGCGCTCCTTCAGCAGCTTCACGAACTCCATGCCGACGTGACCGAGGCCCTGCACGGCGTAGGAGTGCTTGCCCACTTCCTCGTCGCCGAACTTCTTGTGCAGCGTCGCCATCAGGCCCTGCAGGGTGCCGTAGGCGGTGAACGGCGAGGGATCGCCCGAACCGCCGTGGACCTGGTGCACGCCGGTGACGTACTCGGTTTCGCGGAACACGAATTCCATGTCGTTGACGTCGATGCCGACGTCTTCGGCGGTGATGTAGCGGCCGCCCAGCGATTCGACGAACTGGCCGAAGGCGCGGAACAGCGCTTCCGACTTGTCCTTGGCAGGATCGCCGATGATCACGGCCTTGCCGCCGCCCAGGTTCAGGCCGGCCACCGCGTTCTTGTAGGTCATGCCGCGCGACAGTCGCAGCACGTCGTTCAACGCCTCGTCTTCACTCTTGTAAGGCCACATGCGCGTGCCGCCCAGTGCGGGACCAAGCACGGTGTTGTGGATGGCGATGATCGCCTTGAGCCCGGCATCCTTGTTGTGGCAGAAAACGATCTGCTCGTGGCCGGTGGTGTCGAGGGTTTCGAAAATCATGCATGAACTCCGATGTGCGCCGACAACCATGGCCGGTGCGGGTCCGGGGGTGGGGAACGACGCCGACGCCGGTCGGCGAGGGCGGCATATTCTAGTCCTTCCCGCAGGGGCGGGCATTCGCGGGCGCACGGGTGGCGGATGAATGCAGGGTTGACATTCGCTGCCGCACTGGTGCGTGGAAGGGCTGCCGCGGGCGCCCGCGCTACAATCGCGGTTTCCCGCAATCCGCCGTGAATTCCGCCATGAGCACGCCTGCCCAGACGTTGACCGAAAGCCAATCCACCACCGCCAGCGAGACCGCGGTGCCGTTGCGCTTCGTGACCGCCGCCAGCCTGTTCGATGGCCACGACGCCGCGATCAACATCATGCGCCGGCTGATCCAGTCGCAGGGCGCGGAGGTGATCCACCTTGGCCACAACCGCAGTGTCGAGGACGTGGTACGCGCGGCCCTGCAGGAAGACGCCGACGGTATCGCGCTGTCGTCCTACCAGGGCGGCCACGTCGAGTACTTCAAGTACATGGTCGACATGCTGAAGGAGCGTGGCGCGCCGCACATCAAGGTGTTCGGCGGCGGTGGCGGCACCATCACCCCGGAAGAAATCCGCGAACTCGAGGCCTACGGCGTCGAGCGCATCTACCACCCCAACGACGGCATGAAGATGGGGCTGGTGGAGATGATCGAGGACGTGGTCAAGCGCGCCAATGACGGTCGCGGCGAGCACGTGAAGGGCACGAGCAACGATGTCCCCGGTATCGACGACGAGATCGGCATCGGCCGCGTGCTGTCGGCGATCGAGGACGGCCAGCTCGGCGAATCCGAACTCGCCCACCTGCGCAAGCAGTGGCAGCTGGCCGGCGGCAAGACCCCGGTGGTCGGCATCACCGGTACCGGTGGCGCCGGCAAGTCGTCGGTGACCGACGAACTGCTCAATCGCTTTCTGTCCAACTTCCCGCAGATGCGCGTCGCGGTGATTTCGGTCGATCCGACCCGCCGCCGCACCGGTGGCGCGCTGCTGGGCGACCGCATCCGCATGAATTCGCTGCGCAGCCATCGCGTCTACATGCGTTCGATGGCGACACGCCGCCAGAACGTGGCGACCAATGCAGTGCTGAAGGATTGCATCAGCTTCCTGAAGTCCTTGGGCTACGACCTGGTGATCGTCGAGACCGCCGGCATCGGCCAGTCGGATTCGGAGATCGTCGATCTGGTCGATTTCCCGATGTACGTGATGACCAGCGACTACGGCGCGGCGTCGCAGCTCGAGAAGATCGACATGATCGATTACGCCGAGCTGATCGTGCTCAACAAGTACGACAAGCGTGGTGCCGAGGACGCATTGCGCGACATCCGCAAGCAATGGAAGCGCAACCGCGTGGCGTTCCAGACCAAGGACGAGGACGTTCCGGTCTATCCGACCATCGCTTCGCAGTTCAACGATCCCGGCATCAGCTGGATGTTCGCCAACCTGTGCCGCCTGTTGCGCGAGAAGCTGTCGCTGCCGGGCGAGAAGTGGTCGCCGGCCATCGATACCGCGCTGAAGGAACCGCGTGCGACCGTGCTGATTCCCGGCGCTCGCGTGCGTTACCTCGCCGAGATCGCCGAGCAGGGCCGTTCGATCAACAGCCAGATCGGCAAGCAGTCCGAGATCGCCGACCGCGCCCAGAGTTGCTGGGAAGCGCTGCGCGAACTCGATGATGCGAAGTTGCCGAAGGCGCTGGAACTCTATGTCAGCGATGACGTGCAGCCGGGCGCGGAAGGCATCGATCGTTCGCTGCTGACCCTGCGCCAGCGTTACAACGATGCCGTGCAATCTCTTGCGGCCGAGAACCTCAGGCTGCTGCGCGAGTGGCCGCAGCGCCTGAAGTCGATCACCGATGAAGTGAACGAGTACCAGGTGCGCGGCAAGACCATCCGCGTCGAGAACTATCGCGAATCGCTGAGCCACCAGAAGGTGCCGAAGATCGCCGCGCCGACCTACAAGTCCTGGGGCGAGCTGCTGACCTTCCTCGGCAAGGAAAACCTGCCGGGTTCGTATCCGTACACTGGTGGCGTGTATCCGTACCGCCGCACCGGCGAGGATCCGATCCGCATGTTCGCGGGCGAGGGCACGCCGGAGCGCACCAATCGCCGCTTCCATTACCTCAGCGTCGGCCAGCCGGCCGCGCGTCTGTCCACCGCCTTCGACAGCGTGACGCTGTACGGCGAAGACCCCGCGCCGCGTCCGGACATCTACGGCAAGATCGGCAACTCCGGCGTCAACATCCCGACGCTGGACGACATGAAGAAGCTGTATTCCGGCTTCGACCTGTGCGCGCCGACGACCTCGGTGTCGATGACGATCAACGGACCGGCGCCGATCATCCTCGCGATGTTCATGAACACCGCCGTCGACCAGCAGGTCGAGAAATACCTGAAGGAAGACCCGGCGCGCTGGGCCGAGGCGCAGAAGAAGATCGATGCCTTCTTTGCCGGTCGCGAACGTCCGCGTTACCACGGCGATCTGCCGCCGACCAACAACGGGCTCGGCCTTGGACTGCTCGGCGTCACCGGCGACCAGCTGGTCGATGCCGACACCTATGCACGGATCAAGGCGGAAACGCTCAAGACCGTGCGCGGCACTGTGCAGGCCGACATCCTCAAGGAAGACCAGGCGCAGAACACCTGCATCTTCAGCACCGAATTCGCGCTGCGGATGATGGGCGACATCCAGCAATACTTCGTCGACCACGCCGTGCGCAATTTCTACTCGGTATCGATCTCCGGCTATCACATCGCCGAGGCGGGCGCGAATCCGATTTCGCAGCTGGCATTCACCCTCAGCAACGGCTTCACCATCGTCGAGTACTACCTCGCGCGCGGGATGAAGATCGACGACTTCGCGCCCAACCTGTCGTTCTTCTTCTCCAACGGCATGGATCCGGAGTACACCGTGATCGGCCGCGTCGCCCGCCGCATCTGGGCGCGCGCGATGCGCGAGCGCTACGGCGCCAACGAACGCAGCCAGATGATGAAGTACCACATCCAGACGTCGGGTCGTTCGCTGCACGCGCAGGAAATCCAGTTCAACGACATCCGCACCACGCTGCAGGCGCTGTATGCGCTGTTCGACAACTGCAACAGCTTGCACACCAACGCCTACGACGAAGCGATCACCACCCCGACCGAGGAATCGGTGCGGCGCGCGGTGGCGATCCAGATGATCATCAACAAGGAACTCGGCCTCAACTTCAACGAGAACCCGTGGCAGGGCAGCTTCGCGGTCGAATACTTGACCGATATCGTCGAGGAAGCCGTGTACAAGGAATTCGAGGCGATCAGCGAGCGCGGCGGCGTGCTCGGCGCGATGGACACCATGTACCAGCGCGGCAAGATCCAGGAAGAAAGCCTGTACTACGAACAGAAGAAGCACGATGGCAGCCTGCCGCTGGTCGGCGTCAACATGTTCCTGCCGAAGGAACACGCCGGCGAAGTGGTCACCGAGATCGAGCTGATCCGCTCGACCGAAGAAGAGAAGGGCCAGCAGATCGAGAACGTGCGTGGCTGGCAGGAATCACGCAACCACCTGGCGCCGCGCGGCGAGACCGAGCACGGCCATGTGATCGAGGATGCGACGGTGGAGGGCGAAGTCCATGACGGACATGGGCTGAGCTATCTTCAAAAGACCGCGCGGGATCGCCGGAATGTGTTCGCCGCGCTGGTCGAGGCGGTGAAGACGCATAGCCTCGGGCAGATCAGTCATGCGTTGTACGATGTGGGTGGGGAATATCGTAGAAATATGTGACGCCAGTTTTTTTGATACGAACAGAGGGGAAATTGGATGCATGACAAGCGGCTGATTACGCAAGCGGTGTTGTGTGCCGTCGTGCTTTCGTTTGGGATGAGTGGGTGCGGAAGCGGAGGAGGAGGGGGTAACGGGGCATCGGTGTCATCGGTGCCACCGCCTCCCGCGCCTCCACCGCCGCCGCCGCCTCCATCGTATGAAGTCAATCAAAATTTCGGCTTGAATCCCCGGACACTCTATTCGCAAGCCAGCGGATACTTCCTCGCGGACTCTGTCTTGATTGGTGATGTGACAGGCGACAAGCGGCCAGACGTGGTGCTCATCACTCAGGGAAGTGGAATCTATATTCCCGTTGAGTACATGAATCAAGTCATGGTGTATCCGCAACTTCAGGACGGGACCTTGGGGTCCCCGATCAAGGCTGCGTATTTTGACCAGAGCCTGTATGGGTCGGGAGGCTCGACGCTGGGCGATGTGGATGGTGACGGTGTGCTTGAAGTTGTCGTGGGGGATGAAAAAGGCATTGCCGTGGCGAAGTTCAATTCGGTCACCCAACAGCTGGAAGTGAAGCGAACGCCGTCCCAGCGGAGGATCAATGCGGTTGCAGCGATCGATATCAACGGAGATGGGAAATCCGAAGTCATTGCACAGGGATGGGATGATGGAGCCACCCTGTACAAATATGACGCAAGCCTTGGCTTTCAGGTCATTGGGACCTTGGCAACCCCTCTTTTGGGGTACAACGCAATCGTTGCGAGCGACATGAATCGAGACGGCCGTGCGGACCTGATCATGACCAATGGCCAGGGATATGCCAATTGGTGGGTGATGTTGGCCGATGGGAAAGGAAGCTTTGGTAGTGCACAAGCCAATCCGATTCCGCGGCGGCCTTCGGACAACGCGCCTTGGTCAGGATGGGGAGTGGCAGCCGGCGATTTCAATCATGATGGCCGCAAAGACGTTGCCGCGACCTTCAATTCCAATAGTCCGGCCGGCATCGGGATCTATCTGAGCCAAACAGACGGATCCTATTCCCTGAATGCCATCCTGGATTCCTATGACACCCCGGAGCCGATTGCCGTTGCGGATTTGGATGGAAATGGGTTGGATGACATCCTGACCGTCCATGCAGGCTACCGGACATTGGGGTACTACTTGCAGGGACCGTCAGGATTCATGCCTGAAAAGCTTGTGGGCATCACCGACATGTATCACCCAACCTCACACTATCGACCCAACGGTCTTGCGTTGGGAGACATTAATTCGGATGGGTGTGTTGATGTTGCGATCGCGGATAATCAAGAGGGATTGATTGTATTGACGGGTTCCGGATGCAAGAAGTGATATTCCGCCGCTGGATGTGAGTTCACTGCGCATGGCGATTTTTTAACTACAGGAATCCCCATCGATATCGACTTTCAGGCGGGCTTCGGAAAACATCATGCGCCACGCATTTGCGATATTGCTGTTGTTTCTCTTTGCTTCGTGTGCACTTGCACAAACGACAGTGAAGCTCTGGCCCGGCCCACCACCAGGTACGGAGTACTGGCAACAACACGAACAAACCATCACCGGCACGCCCGTCGGCACCATCGTCATCAACGTAACCGAGCCGACGCTCACGGCCTATCTGCCCGAGAAGAGCAAGGCGACCGACGCCGGCGTGATCGTTGCGCCAGGCGGCGCATTCGTGGCGCTGGCGATCAGTGCCGAAGGCGATGACGTGGCGCGTTGGCTGCAACAACGCGGCATCGCCGCCTTCGTCCTGAAATACCGCATTCCGGAAAAGCACGGGCAGGGCATTCCCGCAGACATGGATTTCGACGCGGCATCGAAGTACGGCACCGCCGATGCGTTGCGTGCGTTGGCGCTGGTGCGCAAACACGCGAAGGAGTGGGGCGTAGCGCCGGGCAAGCTCGGCATTGTCGGGTTTTCCGCGGGCGCGATGGTCGCGAGCAATGCCTTGCTGCAACCGGATGCGTCAGCGCGCCCCGATTTCGCCGCGCTGATCTACGGGGCACCGTTCGGCAAGATGCCGACGATTCCCAAATCATTGCCTCCGGTATTCATGGTCTGGGCACAGGACGACCCGATGGCGCTGGAGGAGATCGATCGCTTCTACGCGGCGCTCAAGGCCGCGGGCGCGAAGCCGGAGGCGCATGTGTTCGCGGCCGGGGGGCATGGCTTCGGCATGAAGCATCAAGGGACGAGCAGCGATCACTGGCCGACGGAGTTTTTCGACTGGCTGGTCGCGCAGAAATTCGTGCCGGCACCCTCCGCATCGCACGCCGCCCGTTAGCGATCCGCGACCGCGTCTACTGCCGGTACGTGCGTTCGACCCGATAGGGCTGGCTGCCGCCGCGGCCATGCGTTTCGATCTGCACATGCAATACGCCCGCATTCGCCGGATCGGGCAGGTAGCGGTATTGCGCGTGGAAGCCGTCGACCGATTCCAGTTGTAGCTCCAGCGCGCCCTTGGCGTCATGCGCGGTGGCCCACACGCCGCCTTCCAGTTCGACCGGGGCACTGTCCAGCGGAACCTGGATCTGGTTGCCGCCGTCGCGGTTGGCGATGATCACGGCGCCGCCCATGCGGGCGACCACCAACCCGTGGACCATCGGTGCGACTGCGTTGAACACGCCTTCCTGCAGATGCGCCTGCGGAGTCAGCGGACGTTGGTTGCCTGCCGATGCAGGTCCACCCGATCCCGGGCCGCGGCGACCGCCGCCTCTGCCGCCCATTCCGCCGTGGCCACCACCCATGCCGCCACCTCCGCCCATGCCGCCGCGACCGCCATGTCTGCCGGCGGGTGGCGTATCGGAATCGCTTCCCGGCGCGTTGCCGGAGTCAGGGGCAGGGGCGTGCTTGCGGAATTCCGCGGCTGCGGCATCCGCCTCATCCATGTTGTGCTGGACGTCCGCCTGCCATGTGCCATCGACGGATTTTTGCGGCGCATTGGCCTGCATCGCATTGCCCGTGGCAGTCATGCACAGGCAGGCGGCCAGCAGCAGGCCGCGTCGAAGAAAGGAAGCTTGCATGCGGGATTACCAGCCGCGTCCGGGCCAACCACGCTGGGCATGGCCGGGACCGACATTGCTCTGGCCGATGCTGATGCTCATGCCGACTTCGCGGGCTTCGCCGTTGTCGTTGTAGTAGCGCTTGCAGGTATTGAGCTGGGCAGCCTGGAAGTTGCTGTTGCCCCAGCGACTGGAATAGCCGACACCGACCGTGGCGCTGCCGTGCGGCTTGCCGTCGCAGGTATCAACCGGTTGCGCCTGTGCCGCGACGTAGGGCGTGGCGAAACGCTTGGCCGGATCGTACGTGCCACGTGGATCGGTCGGTGCGTAGGAATAGCTCGTCTGCGCGGGAACGCTGAGATCGAGCGCCTTGGCAGTCGCGCTATCGGACTGTCCGCTACCCGCGGCCAGGACGGGGGCAGTCGCGATCATCGAAAGCATCAGGACGAGGACATGCTTCATCGCGCCACTCCGCGCCTGCCGTGATGGAGGCCATGTCGATACGCTAGTCCCTTCAGCTTGAATGCCTGCTGTCTTTTCGGGGTTTTTGGACAAAGACCGCGGTGAACGCACGTCAACCGCCGTCGGGGGAGTGCGTTACACGGCTACCGCTTGGTGGCCAGCACGCCGTCGAGTGCCAGCTCGGCCTTGAAGCCGGCTTTCTCCAGCCGTTTCTGCACTTCGCGCGGAACGTCGCGGCCACTGGTCAATTTGTTCGGGCTACCAGTGTAGTGGAACAATCGGCCGCCACGGCGCAGCACGCGCGCCAGTTCGTTGTAGAACGCCTGCGAATACAGTTCGCCGGCGATGCCGAAGCGCGGCGGATCGTGCAGAGCGGCATCGAACGAGGCATCGGGCAATTGCAGGATCGCGGTCGATACATCGCCGTGGGCGAGGTGCAGGCGACCGCCGCTGGCGGGCGCATCGGGGTCGGGCGACCACGGGTTGATGGTGCGCAGCCACAGCACGTCTTCGTTCTTCTCGAACGACTGCATGCGCGCGACGCCGGCATCGAGGCAGCAGGCGGCGAAATAACCGAGTCCGCCGCAGGTATCGAGCACCGTCTTGCCGGTGGGCTGGATCAACGCGACCTTGCGCCGTGCGTCGTCCAGCGGCGATTCCTTCGCGCTCGGCAGCATCTTGATGCCGTCGATCTCGAAGGTGGGAACGTCCCATTCCGTCGGCACCAGCTTGATCAGCTTGCCGGCATAGCGCGAGACCGCGGCGAATTCATCGCCATCCCACCAGTAGATCGTGCGTTCCTTGAGTTTTTCCGGATATGGATGGCGCGTGCCGCGATATTCCCAGTCGTCCGCGAACAACCGCACTTCATCGCTGCTGCGACCAAGATCGAGCGACCCCGTCCACGTCGACGCGCCACTGTCACGCGCCGCGAGCAGGGCAGCACCAATTTCACGAGTGAGCAAGGGGCCGGAATAACAGGTCATGCGTGGAATTGGTATGTCGATTCGGTGATGCGCCATGATACGGTGGGGCGTGACCCAGGCCAGCCCGACTCCCGATGCGGTCCAGTTGCGCGATTTCGCGCGCCTGCGTCGCGTGCGCGATCGCATGGATCGCGAATACGCCAAGCCGCTCAACGTCGATGCACTGGCGCGGGATATCGGCATGTCCTCCGGGCATCTCAGCCGGCAATTCAAGCTGGCCTTCGGCGAATCGCCCTACAGCTATCTGATGACGCGCCGGATTGAGCGCGCCATGGCCTTGCTGCGGCGTGGCGATCTCAGCGTCACCGAGGTCTGCTTCACCGTCGGATGTGCGTCGCTCGGCACGTTCACGACACGGTTCACCGAACTCGTTGGTGTCTCGCCTGGCGTGTACAAGCGCGAGGCCGCGCAGGCGACTGCGGGGATGCCGTCCTGCATCGCCCGCCAGGTGACGCGACCGATCAGGAATCGAGAAGCGCAGGAACGCGAGCCCACCTAGCATTACGGCTCACCACCCACGCAGCGAGCACGCACCCATGGACATCACCATCCATTCCAGTTTCCTCCCGCAGACCGATCCCGAGGCCTCGCTGGCCTTCTACCGCGACGTACTCGGTTTCGAATTGCGCAACGACGTCGGCTACAACGGCATGCGCTGGCTGACGATGGGGCCGCCCGACCAGCCCGGCACGTCGATCGTCCTGTTCCCGCCGGCCGCCAGTCCCGGCGTGACCGAAGACGAGAAGCGCACCATCGCCGAGATGATGGCCAAGGGCACCTACGCCATCATGCTGCTGGCGACCAAGGATCTCGATGCCACCTTCGAGCGCATCCAGGCCAGCGGCGCCGAGATCGTCGAGGAACCGACGATGCAGCCTTACGGCGTCCGCGATTGCGCGGTGCGCGATCCGGCCGGCAACCTGTTGCGCGTGCAGGAGCGTGGCTGAGGCCGCGCAATCCACCCAGATTCGAGGAATCCGACATGAGTACGACCACCAAGAAAACCGCGGGCAAGCCGGCAAAGAAGGCCGCGACCAAGGGCACCGCATCCGCAGGGTTCAACGCTGCCGAAAAGGAGGCGATGAAGGAGCGCGCCCGCGAGCTCAAGGCCGAGAAGACCCGCGCCGAAGGCGAGGCCGATCTGCTGTCGAAAGTCGCGGCGATGCAGGAACCGGATCGCGCGATGGCCAAGCGCCTGCATGCGATCGTCACTTCGGTCGCGCCCGGCCTGATGCCCAAGACCTGGTATGGAATGCCCGCCTATGCGAACAAGGACGGCAAGATCATCTGTTTCTTCCGGGATGCGAAGAAGTTCGGCGATCGCTATGCGACCTTCGGCTTCAACGATGCCGCGATGCTGGACGACGGCGAGATGTGGCCGACGTCTTATGCCTTGAAATCGCTGGGCGATGCCGAGGAAAAGAAGATCCGCGCGCTGGTGAAAAAGGCGGTCGGTTGAGGGCAGGCCTCAGCGTGCGTTCGCGAGCAGCTGTTTCAGCTGCGCACGCTCGCTATCGCCGAGGTCGGACACCAGGGCGGCCGGCTGGCCGCCCAACGTGAAGGTATCGATGGCATAGCCTTGTTGCGATTGGCTCGCGGCAAGCGTCGTGCCCTGCGGCAGCACGAAGACATCGGCGAGATGCTGGCCATGGCGATAGACCAGGACCGGAACGCGGCTGTCGCCGACATAGTCGATACGGCCGCCGACCAGCGCGTAGCCTTCGTTGGCGAAATCCTGCACCAGCGGCGAGATCGCGAGCTTGCCGGCGAACCACGGCTTCACCGTGTGGTGATCGCTGGAAACGACGTCCACCGGGGATGCCGCGGCCAGCGCACGCAGGTGTCCGGTGATCAGATCGCGGGCGAGGGGAGCGGTCGACGATTGGCGTGAACCCGGCTGCATGGTCCACATCAAGGCGCCACCCAGCAGGAATGCCGCGGCCCAGGACGCGGCAAGTGCAAGCGGCGGCCAATTGGCGAAGCGTTTGCGCGGTGCCGAGGCATCCATGATGCGCTGGCGCAAGGTGTCGGGCGCGGCATGGTAGTGCGCCTGCGTGCGGATGGCGCTGCGCAAGGCCTCGAGTTCGGCGAGGCGCGCCTGGCATTCCGTGCAGGCATCCAGATGCGCTTCGAAGGCGCGACTGGTTTCCGCATCGAGTTCGCCATCGAGGTATAGCGGCAGCAATTCGTGGCCGGTTTCAAGCGCCATCGGTGTCTCCCTTCGGCGTGGACAGCGCCTTCTGCAGCATCGCGCGTCCGCGGGCGAGTCGCGACATCACGGTTCCGATCGGAATCGCGAGGATGTCGGCGATCTCGCGGTAGGACAGTTCTTCCAGTTCGCGCAGCACGATCGTTTCGCGGAATTCCACCGGCAGGGCTTCCATCGCCTGCACCAGTCGGTCATGGCGACGCACGTCGTCGACCAGGCGTTCGACGCCATCGCTGTCGCTGTGCGGCATCCACGCCGCATGGTCGTCGTCGTTCGCGGCGACATTGCGGGTATCGCGCTTGCGCAAGGCCAGTCGCGCATGGCAGCAGTTGCGCACGATCGCCAACCACCAGGCACGGGCATCGCCACCGGCATAGGTCGCGGCGAAACGACTGGCGCGCAGATAGGCGTCATGCACCGCATCGGCGGCGTCCTGTTCGTTGCCGAGGAGCCAGCGCCCGAGGTTGTAGGCGGCGTCGAGATGGCGCAGGGCCAATTCGTCCACCGCCTCATGGCCGGATAGCGTGCTCACCCGCGGGCATTCCTCATCGCGAAACGATTCCGGTCACGTGGCACGGGCCACCAGTATGCGCCGCAGCACGCCGTCGCGATCGATGAAGGCGTGCTTCAACGCCGCGCCGATGTGCCCGACGATGAGGATGCACAACGTCCAGGCCAGCGCCTCGTGCAGGTTGTGGGTGAACACCCGGAACGGTTCGTCCTTGGCGATGATGTCCGGCCAGTTGAACAGGCCGAAGAAACTCACTTCATGGCCGCCGGCGAGGCGATGGAGATAGCCGCTGAACGGCAGCACCAGCATCAGGGTGTAGAGCAGCCAGTGCAGCGCGTGGGCCGCGCCGCGCTGCCAGGCGGGGATGCTGTTCGGCAGCGGCGGCGGTTGGTGCGTGAGCCGCCAGCCCAGCCGCACGACCGCCAGCAGGAAGATCAGGCTGCCCAGCGAGGCATGCCAGAACAGGATCGCGTCGTGCCGGGGCGCCTGCTTGGGAGTGCTGGCCATCAGGAAGCCGCCGGCGATGTTGAGCAGGATCAATACGGCGATGCTCCAGTGCAGGAGGATCGCGGTTCGGGTGTAGGAAGTGCTGGTCATGGCGGTCCCGCGGAGTCGGCGAGGGGAGTCCTCGGGTAATAGATCGTTCGGGCGGTGGTTTTATTCCCGGAGCGCGACCAAGGCCGTAAGCTGGAGGAATCCGTTCGCCCCGGCTCCAGGAATTCCCATGCTTCGACGCTTCCCGATCCTTCTGGCATTCCTGGTCGCCGCAACCCTGTTGTCAGCACGAGTCAGCGCGGCAACGCCGGGGAAAGTCGTCGCCGCCTATTATTCGGGCGGCACGGTGGCGCGTTATCCGGTGGAAACCCTCCCGGCAGACACGTTGACCCATCTGTTCTATGCGTTCGCGGGGATCAGGGACGGACAGTGCAGCGCGAGTCCGGAGTCCGGGACGCATTTCGCCGCGCTGGCCAAGCTCAAGCGCGAACATCCGAAGTTGCGCACGATCATTTCGATCGGCGGCTGGAACGCCGGCGGGTTCTCCGATGCGGCGCTGACCGACGCCAGCCGCAAACGCCTGGTGTCGTCGTGCATGACGTTGTTTTTCGATCGCAATCGCGGCAGTTTCGACGGCGTCGATCTCGACTGGGAATTCCCGGTGTCGGGTGGTCCAAAGGAGATCGCGGCGCGCGCCGAAGACCGACGCAACATGACCTTGCTGATGCGCGAATTCCGCCGCGACCTCGATGCGCTCGGCAAGCGGCGCGGACAGCATTTCCTGTTGACCGCGGCGTTGCCGGGTGGGCGCATGGAGTCGGCAGGCCCATACGATCCCGCGCAGAGCTATGAACTGGCCGCCGTGGCGAAGCTGCTCGATTTCATCAACCTGATGAGCTACGACATGGGCACCACGTTCTCGCCGGTGGCGTCGTTCAATTCGCCGCTGCGTGGAGTGCCTGCCGATCCGCTGGCCCCGGAACTGCGGCGCTGGAACAGCGTGGAAGGCGCGGTCGAGTATTACCGCGCACATGGCGTGCCCGCCGACAAGATCGTGGTCGGTGTCCCCTTCTACGGGCGCGGCTATCGCGTCACCAGCGATGCCAACGACGGCCTGTACCAGTCGTACAGCGGGACATATCCGGCGGGAGATTGGCGCTTGATCAAGGCGAAACTCCTGACGGATCCCCAGTGGCAACAGCACTGGCATCCGGTCGCCCAGTCGCCGTGGCTGTTCAATGCCAAGGAGCACGTCTTCGTCAGCTACGAGGATCCACGCTCCATCGGCATTCGCGCGAAGTTCGCCCACGATCGCGGCCTGCGCGGGGTCTTCACCTGGGAGCTGGCGGGCGACGACGACGATCGGAGCCTGTTGAAGGCGATGGCGCAGCCGTTCAAGTGATGCCGGTAAGCGGGCAGGTGCTTATTTGGCCTGCAACGACTCCAGCTTCTGGCGATATCCGCTGCGCTCCGATCCGGTGCTCCAGCGTGCGGCTTGTCGCCATGCACCGAGCGCCGAAGCCTGGTCCCCGGCCTTGAGGTAGGTTCTCGCGAGGGCATCGTAGAAGCGCGGTTCGTTGCCATGCAGGCGAATGGCGCGGTGATAGTGGGTGATGGCATTCGGATAGTCGCCGGATTGTTCGTCCAGCTCCGCCTGCAGGAAATGGTAAAGCGGATCGATTTCCTGCAAATGTTCCAGGCGGTTGCGCAGTTCCTTGGCCAATGGCGTGTCGCCTTGCCGCTCGGCGAGGGAGATCATGTTCGTGAGCGCGCTGATGTCCTTCGGGTCGATTTCGAGCGCGCGTGAAAAGGCGCGTCGAGCCGAGACGAAGTCTTTCATGTACATGTGGAGGACGCCGGAATTGCTCCAGTTGTCGGCATGCTCCGGGTCGAGTTTCAGGGCCTGGTCCATGTATTGCCGTGCATGTTCCAGCTGGCGCTGGTCGAGATAATCCATCGCCAGGTTGTTGTAGTAATGGGCAAGCAGGCGCCGGTCGGAAATCGGCTCGGGATCTTCGAGCGGGGTCACGGCGTTTTGCAGGACATCGACGACTTGCGTGAAGCCGTTGAAGCGCACGACCGTGTTGATGTGGTTGACCCGGTAGAGGATTCCGCCGTCCTGCCGCCATATCAGCGTCTTGCGGATTTCCTGCGGCTGCGCATCGAGACCGGCCTCGCGGGCCAGCGCGATGAAGATCATGGTGAATGACAGGCAATTGGCGCTGCGGGTGGCATAGGTCTGGCCCACCGTCTGCGTGGCATCGCCCTTGTATGCCAGGTCCAGGCCATTGCTGCCATGGAACAGGTTGATCAGGCGATCGAATCGATCGCGCGGCGAAGTGGATTTCGCGATCACCTCGCGTTGCAGGCGTGAGCGCAGTTCGGGAGGCAAGGCCATGACCTGGGCAGGCGGCTCCTGGAGCGGAACCGCCTTCTCCACCTGCGGGGTGGACGATGCCAGCAACGACAACGAAAGTGCCAAAGCGAGCATACGCAATTCCCTCACTGGAGGCCTGCGCCGGCCAATCGCCTTCGACTGACCCTGGATGTGAGTCTAGCGCCAGCCCCGTGTAGGGGATGTACCAAAATGCATCAAATCGGGAGGTCCATTCATCTCAGCGATTGACGGCAGGCCCGTTCACGCCGGCATAGCCATTGGCGCAGCCGGTGGTGCAGGTGGTCGCCAGCATGTTGTAGACGATCCGACCAGCGTTGCTCTTGGAGCGGAAATGGCCGACGCCGTTGCTGGTATCGCCGCCACCGAGGTTGTAGGGGCTGCCGTCGTTCCAGTTCCAGTCGTAGGCATAGGCGCTGCTGCCGAAGCCGATATCGACCTGTGCCTTGACGTTGCTGGCGGCGTTGAACAGGGCACCGCTGTCGCAGCCGCCGGAATAGCTGGTGGTGAAGCAGTGGACCTGGTCGTAGAAGCCGGCGGTGATCGTGTAGAAACTGACGGCGGTGAACACCGATGGCATGGCCCGCAGGCTGTCGTTGCCGCTGCCGGTCCAGCGGTTGTAGCCGTAATAGACGACGCCCGTGCTGGGATAGAAGCCGAAGGTGTAATAGTCGTACGGCCAGACGTAGGCTTCGGCATTGCAGGTGGGCGCGTAGCTCGACTGGTAGCCGCTGGCGTAGCAGGTATTGAGCCCGCGTAGGCCGCCACCGATGTTGATGAAGCGGCGCACGCTGGGCTGGTAGCCGTAGTACTTCATCATCGCCAGCGCCATGCTCGATCCCATCGAGTGCGCGACGATGTCCACCTGGCTGCGGCCGGTATACGCCTTCACCTTGTCGATGAAGGTCTTGAGGATCTGGTACTTCGATGGCGAGTGGTAGTTGTTTTGCGGCGACGCGCGCTCGCTGGAGTCGAGGTAGGTGACGCCGAAGAGCTCGCAGTCGTTGTAGCCGCGCGCCTTGAGTTCGGCATAGATCGAGTTCGCCGGCGTGGTGTAGCCGCTCACGGTGCCGGCCGGCATGTCGAAGCTGATGGCGCTGTCGCCGTTGCCGGGGATGAAGACCACCGGGGTTCGGGTTGCAGTGCAGCTTCCGCCGCCGAATCCGCCACTGCCGACGCCTGGATTGAAGCCGCCGGCGTATTGCGTGGCCGTGCCGGTGCACATGTAGCCGTTGTTGCTTCCGCAACTCAAGGCATGCGCATCGCGGGGAAGCAGCAGTGCGCCAGTGCCGAGCAGTGCAAACACGAGTAATGACAACGCGATGCGGAACATGGGTGTCTCCCGATGGCGAAGGGCATTCGCATCGATCCTGATCCCGTCGTCGACGCCCGGCCATTGCACGAAAGGGCATGACGCGGCGCATCATGCGCGGCCGGGCGGCCTACAATGGCGTTCCGGAACACGCGAACGAGTGACTCGATGACGTCTGCATCTTTCTATCCGGTCGGAACGCCCGGCCAGCCCTGGGGCTCGACGGAAAAGGCCGAGTGGCGCGCACGCCAGCGCAAGCAACGCGACTATGGCGACGACGTGGCCAGCAAGGTCGAAGATTTCAAGTCGCGCTTCGACGTCGTGGAATACGGCCACCTCGATGATTCGCCCGATGGCGTGTACCCGCTGTTCGCCGTGCGCAGCCGCGACTGGAACGATGCCTTGCCGACCGCGCTGGTCACGGGTGGCGTGCACGGCTACGAGACGAGTGGCGTCCACGGCGCGCTGCAATTCATCGATCGCCACATGCAGGACTACGCCGGTCGCATCAACCTTGTCGTCGTGCCCTGCGTCAGCCCGTGGGCCTACGAACGCATCAACCGCTGGAATCCCGATGCGCTCGATCCCAACCGTTCCTTCCACGCGAACAGCCCTGCTGGCGAATCGGCGGCGTTGCTGGGGTTGGTCGAACCGCTGAAGGGTCGCGTGCTGATGCACATCGACCTGCACGAAACCACCGACAGCGACGAATCGGAGTTCCGTCCGGCATTGGCGGCACGCGATGGCAAGCCGTTCGAGCCGGGCACGATCCCCGACGGCTTCTACCTGGTCGACGACAGCGAGAACCGCCAACCCGGGTTCCAGAAGGCGATCATCGCCGCGGTGGAGCAGGTGACCCATATCGCTCCGGCCGATCCCGATGGCACCATCATCGGCTCGCCGGTGGTGGCACCGGGCGTGATCGAATACGCGCTGGTGTCGCTGGGACTGTGCGCGGGCATCACCGGCGCGCGCTATACCACGACCACCGAGGTCTATCCGGACAGCCCGCGCGCCACGCCGCAGCAGTGCAACGACGCCCAGGTGGCTGCGGTCTGTTCGGCGCTGGACTACGCGCTGGCGCACAACTGACCTGCCGGACGCGACCGCGCTACCATCCGCGCTTTGACCGGGGGAACGCCATGACCGCAGCGCCACGCCAGGCGTTCCGCTATTACGACATGCTGGTGGCCGGCATGGTCGCGGTATTGCTGTGCTCCAACCTGATCGGGCCGGCCAAGGTCAGCGTGATGGACGTGCCGGGCATCGGGCCACTCAGCTTCGGCACCGGCAACCTGTTTTTCCCGATCGGCTACATCTTCGGCGATGTGTTGACCGAGGTGTATGGCTATGCGCGCGCGCGTCGCGCGATCTGGGCCGGTTTCGGCGCGATGATCTTCGCGACGGTGATGGCATGGGTGGTCGTGCACATGCCGATGAGTCCGGCCGAGCCGTTCAACAAGACCTTGCAGCCTGCGCTGGAAGTCGTGTTCGGCAACACCTGGCGGATCGCGCTGGCATCGATGATCGGCTACTGGGTCGGTGATTTCGTCAACGCGTTCGTGATGGCGCGGATGAAGGTCCTCACCGGCGGCAAGCATCTGTGGACGCGCACCATCGGCTCGACCGTGGTCGGGCAGGCCTGCGACAGCATCACCTTCTATCCGATTGCCTTCCTCGGCATCTGGGAAAGCACCACGCTGGTCAAGGTCATCCTGTTCAACTGGACGATGAAGGTGCTGGTCGAAGTCGTGCTGACCCCGGTGACCTATGCCGTGGTCGGTTGGCTGAAACGCGCGGAAGCCGTCGATACCTACGATCGCGCCACGCGCTTCAATCCGTTCTCGTTGCGCGACGAAGGCGAGATCACCGCGCGCGAGTCGTAGTCCTCTAGTCCTCAGCTCGCCTGGATCTGCAGCTTAAATCCCAGTCCGGCGATGTCGGACTGTTCGCCTTCCAGGTCGGCGCGCAGCAACGGGCGCTCATCGAGCCAGCGTCCCGAAAGTTCCAGGCGCAATGCGTTCTTGTCCGCGCGCAGTTTCAATCGCGGAATCGCTTCGCCTTCGTGCGAGCGGTGCACCAGCACGGCCAGTCGCAACAACGCCGAGAGGCGTCGCGTGGTCTGGCGCAGGCGCGCCGGCAGGGCGTCGAATACCGATTTCGGCAGGCTGCGGCGATGGCTGCGCACCAGGATCGCCAACATCTGCTGTTCCTGCTGGGTGAAGCCGGACACGTCGGAGTGCTCGATCACGTAGGCGCCGTGCAGGTGGTACTGGCTGTGGGCGATCACCAGGCCGATCTCGTGCAGGCGCGCGGCCCAGCCGAGGATCTGGCCGTCGTCGGCGTCGAGCTTCCAGCTGCGCTGCACCTGGTCGAACAACGCCATCGCCGTGTCTTCCACGCGTTGCGCCTGCGCCATGTCGACGCCATAGCGCTGCATCATCGCGGTGACCGAGCTGTCGCGCGGATCGTCGCCACCGGCGCGGCCGATCATGTCGTAGAGGATGCCTTCGCGCATCGCCGCCTTGCTGACATCCATCTGGCGGATGCCGAGTGTCGCGAACGCCGCTTCCAAGACCACCACGCCACCGGCAATCACCGGCGTGCGGTCTTCCGACAATCCCGGCAGCTGGATCTTGCCGATGCTGCCGGCCGCGAGCATGAGTTCGCGCACATGCCACAACGCTTCCGGCGTGATCTCGCCATTGCCCATGCCGGTGCCGGCGCAGATCTTGCCGATCGCCTTGATGGTGCCGGAGGACCCCAGCGCGTCTTCCCAGCCCAGGTCGCGGTAGGTGCTGGCGAACTGCTGGAATTCCGCCGCGACTTCGGTCAGCGCCTGCCGCCATTTCTTGCGGGTGAGCTTGCCGTTGGCGAAAAAGCGCCGGGTGGTGGCGACGCAACCGACCTGCAGGCTCTCGCGTTCGATCGGCTCCAGTCCGCGGCCGATGATGCATTCGGTCGAGCCGCCGCCGATGTCCATCACCAGCCGCAGCTCGCCGTTCCGGGGCGGTTGCGCGTGGCTGACGCCGAGGTAGACCAGTCGCGCTTCTTCGCGGCCGGACACCACTTCGATGGAATGGCCGAGGGCGATTTCCGCGGGAACGAGGAATTCCTGGGGCTCGCGCAGGCGGCGCACGCTGTTGGTGGCGAGTGCGCGCACGCGCCAAGGCGGGATGTCGCGGATGCGTTGGCCGAAACGCGACAGGCAATCGAGTGCGCGTTCCTGCACGGCAGCGTTCAGATGGCCGGAGCGATCGAGGCCTTCCGCCATGCGCACCATTTCGCGGATGCGATCGACCACGCGCAACTGGCCAAGGGTGTAGCGGGCCACCACCATGTGGAAACTGTTGGAACCGAGATCGACCGCGGCCAGCATGTCGCCGTCGCGCAGTGGTGTTTCGGCAGTGATGGCGCGGCTCGGGCTCATGTCGGGCTAGCTTAGTGGGTCATCCGTGATGGCGTGCAGTCAGGTCACCGACACGGGCCCGTCGATGCGTTCCAGCAGCGACAACTGCGCGGAATGCGGCGCTTGTCCGTCGGTCGGTTGCAGGTGCAGGTATTCGCCGTCTTCCTGCAGGTCCCAGGCCTGAGTGTTGTCCTCGAGGTAGTTCGCCAGCGCCTCGTCATAGACGCGTTTGGCCAGCACCGGATCGAGGATCGGGAAACAGGTCTCGACGCGTCGCAGCAGGTTGCGTTCCAGCCAGTCGGCGGAGGAGCAGAAGATTTCCGGATCGCCGTCGTTGGCGAACCAATACACGCGGTGGTGTTCGAGGAAGCGCCCGACGATCGAACGCACGCGGATGTTCTCGGAGACGCCGGGCACGCCCGGGCGAAGCGTGCAGGCGCCGCGCACGATCAGGTCGATCTTCACTCCGGCTTGCGACGCGGTATACAACGCGCGCACCACGTCGGGTTCGTTCAAGGCATTCATCTTGGCGATCACATGCGCCGGCTTGCCCTTGCGTGCGTGTTCGGTCTCGCGTTCGATGCGCGCCAGCAGGCCGCTGTGCAGCGTGAACGGGGAGAGCAGGAGGCGCTTGAGCTTGATCGCCGACGCCATGCCGGAAATCTGCTGGAAGGTGCGGCTGACGTCCTCGCCGATGTCCTTGTTGCAGGTGATCAGGCCGAAGTCGGTGTACAGGCGCGCGGTGCTGCTGTGGTAGTTGCCGGTGCCAAGGTGCACATAGCGGCGCAGGCCTTTGCCTTCGCGGCGGACGATCAGCAGCATCTTGGCGTGGGTCTTGTAACCGACCACGCCGTAGACCACCTGCACGCCGGCTTCCTGCATGCGGTCGGCGAGGCCGAGGTTGGCTTCCTCGTCGAAGCGCGCGCGCAGCTCCACCACCACGGTCACGTCCTTGCCGTTGCGCGCGGCCTGGATCAGGTGTTCGACAATCGTGGAATCCTTGCCGGTGCGATACAGCGTCTGCTTGATCGCCAGCACGTCGGGATCTTCCGCGGCTTCGCGGATCAGGTCGACCACCGGGGTGAACGCATCGAAGGGATGGTGCAGCAGCACGTCGCCGGCGGCGACGCGGCGGAACATCGATTCCTCCTCCATCTGGCGGGGAATCATCGGCTGGAACTTGAGGTCGGGGCGATCGCGGATCAGGTCGTACACCTGCACGACGCGATTGAGGTTGACCGGTCCGCTGATGCGGTACACCGCGTTCTCGGTCAGCTCGAAGTTCTGCAACAGGAAGCGTTCGATCTCCGGTGGGCAGCTTTCCGCCAGTTCCAGCCGCACGGCCTTCAGGTAGCCGCGTCCGATCAGTTCGTCGCGCAGCGCGTGGGCGAGGTTGTCGACTTCTTCCTCGTCGACGATCAGTTCGGAATTGCGCGTGACCCGGAACTGGTAGGCGCCCTTGACCTTGAGGCCGGGGAACAGTTCGTCGACGAATTCCGAGAGTACCGACGACAGGAAGACGAAGCTCTGGCCACCTTCATCGGCCAGGTCGGGGATCTGGATGATGCGCGACAGCGAGCGCGGCGCACGCACGATGGCGAGATGGCCCTGGCGTCCGAAGGCGTCGCGTCCGCGCAGCACCACGACGACGTTGAGCGCCTTGTTGAGGATGCGCGGGAACGGATGCGAGGGATCGAGCGCGATCGGCGACAGCACCGGCATGATCTGCTCGCGGAAATACTTGCGCAGCCATTCCGTCTGTTCGGGCGACCATTGCGTGCGTTGCAGCAGGCGGATACCTTCGGCATGCAGGGCCGGGCGCAGTTCGGTATCGAAATTGGCGTACTGCGCCTTCACCAGTTCGGCGGCGCGTTCGTGGATCTGCTGCAGCACCGTCGCATGCGAGCGGCCATCGGGCCCGGGTTGCAGGCCGAGGTGCTCGGCGTGCTGCAGGCTGCCGGCGCGGATCTCGAAGAATTCGTCGAGATTGGTGCAGGAAATGCACAGGTAACGCAGGCGTTCGAGCAGCGGGATCGAAGGATCCTGCGCCTGCGCCAGCACGCGGAAATTGAAGTCGAGCTGCGACAGTTCGCGATTGAAGTACAACGCGGGATCGTGCAGGTCGGGCTTGACCTTGCGCGACGACGCCTTCATTCCGCGGCTGGTCGCGGGACGACGCGTTCCTTTCCGAAGTGACATGAGAACGTGCTTCCTTTGCCGACCTCGCTATGGATGTCGAGGCGGGCTTCATGGTGATTCAGGATGTGCTTGACGATGGACAGGCCAAGTCCGGTGCCGCCGGTTTCGCGCGAGCGGCTGGTGGAGACACGATAGAACCGTTCGGTGATCCTGGGAATATGCGCGGCGGGAATGCCGTAGCCGCTGTCGGCCACTTCCAGCACCGCGCCATCGCCTTCGCGCGCGAAGCGGACATCGATGCGGCCGCCTGCCGGCGTGTAGCGGATCGCGTTGCTGATCAGGTTGGAGAAGGCGCTGTGCAGTTCCTTGTTCGATCCCCACAGGTCGACGTCGGCGCTGTCCGTGATGGTGATGGCGTGGCGGCCCTGGCTCAGCGCATCGGCTTCGCGACGCAGCACCGCCAGCATCAACGGCATCGCCACGTGGTCGTCGGCGAAGCGTTCCTGCGATTCCAGCCGCGACAGGGTCAGCAGATCCTCGACCAGTTGCGCCATCCGCTGCGATTGCTGGCGCATTTCGGCGAACATCCGCGAGGTTTCGCCGTCGCTGTCGTCGTCCATCATGTCGAGATAGCCGTGCAGCACGGTCAGCGGCGTGCGCAGTTCGTGCGAGACGTTGGCGACGAAGTCGCGGCGCATCTGTTCGAGGTGCAGCAGCTTGCTGACGTCGCGGGCGACCAGCAGCCAGTATTCGTCCGAATACGGGATCAGGCGCAGGTTCAAGCGAAGATTCGGATCGACCGGCGAAGCCGCATCGTGCATCGGTTCGGCATTGCGTCCGGCGGCCAGCCAGCGCGACAAGGGCAGCGATTGCAGGCGTTCGCCGATCGGGCGATTGATGTCTTCGGGATATTGCAGGCCGAGCAGCGTGGTCGCCGCCTTGTTGAACCACAGCGTGCGCTGGCTGTTGCGCCTCAGCACCACCACGGCATCGGGCAGGGTCGCGGCCGCGGCGCGATAGGTGCGCAGCATCGCCAGCAGGCGTTTCTTGCGGGTGCGGACTTCGCCCTGCTGGCGCGCGAGCAGGCGTTCGAGCTCGTTCCAGATGCCCGCGCCTTCGGGTGCGCGGATGCGGCGGCGGGCGGCGATCCGGTTGATGATCGTGCGCATCCGCCAGTAATGCCAGGCCAGCACGACCAGTGCCGCGATCGCGAGCGCGGCCCAGATATGCCCGCTGAAGATCCCAACCAGCGCGGCCAGCGCCAGCACGACGCCCAGCGGCAACAATGTCGCGAACCAGGCGGAACGGATGCTCATTCGCGGGGCGGGCCGGGCGTCAGGCGGAAATCGAGAAGCGATAACCGGCACCGCGCACCGTCTGCACCATGTGGTCGAGCGCGTGCGGTTCCAGCGTCTTGCGCAGGCGACGGATGTGGACGTCGACCGTGCGTTCCTCGACATAGACGCTGCCGCCCCAGACATGGTCGAGCAACTGCGAGCGGGTATAGACGCGCTCGGGGTGGGTCATGAAGAAGTGCAGCAGGCGGTATTCGGTCGGGCCGATCGCCACCGGCGAATTGTCGTCGCCAGCCTGGGCGAACACGCGATGGGCGGCGCCGTCGATGCGCAGTGCGCCCAGGGCGACATTGCCTTCCTCGTCGTCTTCGCGGGAACGGCGCATCACCGCGCGGATGCGCGCCAGCAATTCGCGCGAGGAGAACGGCTTCACCACGTAATCGTCGACGCCGGCCTCGAGGCCGCTGACGCGATCGTTCTCTTCGCCGCGCGCGGTCAGCATGATGATCGGCACGTCGCGGGTCATGCTGTCCTTGCGCCAGCGCCGCGCAAGTTCCAGGCCGCTGGTGCCGGGCAGCATCCAGTCGAGCAGGATGAGGTCGGGGAGGCGGTCGGCGATCGCGTTCTGCGCCTCGCGGGCATCGCCGGCGTGGACGGCGTCGTATTCGGCCTTGCGCAGGGCAAAGGCAACCATGTCACGGATGGCGGGCTCGTCGTCGACGATCAGGATGCGCTTCTGCACGGGATGAACCCAAATGGCGGGATCGCGACAGGAGACGACAGTTTATTGACAATACGATGACAACGTCATCGTCGACAGTGCCCGGCAAAATTATCTCAGTGAATCAAGCGCTTGCCGAAGGTTCCTGTCATCGTTTGGACCCGCGTCCATGTCCTGGATGCCCTGTTTGCGCATATCCAGCACCTCCGGCGTGATCGCGGCGATGCGAGCATCGATGCGGGTGCGGGCGTAGTAATCGAGGTCGGAACGGTTTTTCAGGGTGTGCAGCTGGAGCAGGGCGCGGCGCGGATTTCCATTCAGGTAGGCGGCCTGGGCATAGGCCTCGCCGGCGCGGATGGAATCGCCGGCCTGTTCGGCGGCGCGCCCCAGGGTGCTCTGGAAGGTCGGGTCGTCGCCACCGTCGGCGGCGAGCGGGCGCAGGATCTCGACCGCACGCTGGCCGGCGTCGCGTCCGCCGCGCTGGTTGAGGATCTGGGCATAGGCGATCGCGATGGCGCGATTGCCGGGCATGCGATGGAGCAATGCGGCGAGGCGGGAATCGGCATCGGCGCGGTGGCCAATGCCGTTGTCGGCTTCGGCCATGCCGACCGCCAGCCACCAGTTGTCCGGATGCTTCTGCAATAGCGGGGCGAGCGCGGTATTGGCTTGGGCGAATTGCCCGGCAGCCAGGCGGGCGACGGCCTCGCCATACCGCTGTGCGTCGCTGAGCGGACGCCGGGTCGCCAGTCGTTCGTATTCCTGCACGGCCTGCGTCGGCGTGCTCGCGCTGAGCGCGCGCATGCGTTCCTTGGCGTAATCGAACATGCCGCTGGCGCTGCGTTGCGCGACCTGCACGCGCACGCCCGGCGGCAGCAGCGGATTGTCGCGGCTGGCGATGTTGGTCACCACCGGTGCGCTGCTCATTTGCGCGGCGCGCGCCTTGGCCTCGGCGATGCGGCTGCCGGTGACCGGGTGGGTGAGGAGGTAGTCCGGCGTCTGCTCGCGGTCGCCGCCGCGGTTCGCGCGCATCGCGGTTTCCATGCGCTCGAAGAATCCCGCCATGGCATTGGGGTCGTAGCCGGCGCGCGCCAGCAGGCGGATGCCGACGCGATCGGCTTCCGATTCGTTGCTGCGCGAATAGTCGAGCTGGCGCTGCACCATCAACCCCTGCGCGCCAGCGACCGCGGCCATCGTCGCGTTGCTGGAGGAATTGCCGCCACCGCCGGCCTTCTGCGCCACCACGATCGCGCCGAGCATGGCCAGCAGGATCGGCAACTGGTCGCGCTGCGCGCGTTCGACCGCACGCAACACGTGCGACTGGCTGACGTGCGAAACCTCGTGCGCCAGCACCGCCGCGACTTCGTCCTCGCGCTCGGCGGTCAGCACCAGTCCGCTGTTCACCGCGACGTAGCCGCCCAGGGTGGCGAAGGCGTTGATCTCGCGTTCGCGCAGCAGGAAGAAGGTGAAAGGCGTGCTGTTGGCATCGCTTGATGCGACCAGGCGATTGCCGACGCCCTGCAACCAGTCGGCCAGCAGCGGATCGTCCAGCGTGTAATCGAATCGGCGCAACTGCGCCAGCGTCATCGCACCGTATTCGCGCTGTTCCGCCGGGGTGATGATGCGCGCCGCCGACGATCCCATGTCCGGCAGGTGTCCCTGCTGGGCGCGGGCCACGCCGATGGCGAGCGTGATGGCAAGGGCGAGGGCGGTGGGGAGATGGCGGTGCACTCGGGACGTCCGGTGGCGGAATGGGTGGATCGCGTCACATCATGTGGCGCTGGCGGGGCACAGGCGTGAATTTGCCGTAAACCGGCCCGCCGGGGCAATGCAAAGCGGCTTCCGAAGTCGCATCATATGCAGATCAATCGCCCCATCCCGACCATGTCCACGCCAGAAATCACCCTCTACACCACCCAGGTCTGCCCGTACTGCGTGGCCGCCAAGAACTTCCTCAAGAGCAAGGGCCTGGAGTGGCGCGAAGTGCGCGTCGATCTCGATCCCGCCGAGCGCGAGAAGATGGTGGCGATGGCAAAGCGCACCAGCGTGCCGCAGATCTTCGTCGGCGAGACCCATGTGGGCGGCTATGACGACATGATGGCCCTGCATCGCGCAGGCAAGTTCGAGCCGCTGCTGCAGCAAGCCTGAAGCCTCGCGCGCGGCCCCATGCGCCGCCGTCTGGCATAATTGACGCACCCGAATTTCCCGCGTGGACGCGCCCAAGGCGCAATTTCGCCACGCCCGTACTCCAGAGAAGGATTCCGCAATGACCCAGACCATCACCGTGATCCGCGGCGACGGCATCGGCCCCGAAATCATGGCCGCCACCCTGCACGTGCTCGATGCGATGAAGCTCGATCTCGCCTACGAGGAAGCGGACGCCGGCATGGTCGCGCTGGAAAAGCACGGTGACCTGCTGCCGCAGGCCACGCTCGATTCGATCAAGCGCAACAAGATCGCGCTGAAGGCGCCGCTGACCACGCCGGTGGGCGAGGGCTTCACCTCGATCAACGTCACCCTGCGCCGCATCTTCGACCTCTACGCCAACGTGCGTCCGGCGCACAGCTTCCCCAACACCAAGTCGCGCTTCCCCAGCGGCATCGACATCATTACCGTGCGCGAGAACACCGAAGGCGCGTACATGAGCGACGGCCAGGCGGTGAGCGAAGACGGCGAAACCGCGACGCTGGTGCAGAAGGTCACCCACAAGGGGTCCGAACGCATCGTCCGCTACGCCTTCGAGATGGCGCGCAAGATCGGCCGCAAGAAGGTCACGGTGGTCCACAAGGCCAACATCATGAAGTCGACCTCGGGCCTGTTCCTGAAGACGGCGCGCCAGGTGGCCGCGCAGTACCCGGACATCGAGTGCAACGAAATGATCGTCGACAACACCTGCATGCAGCTGGTGATGAAGCCGGAACAGTTCGACGTGATCGTCACCACCAACCTGTTCGGCGACATCATCTCCGACCTCTGCGCCGGCCTTGTCGGCGGACTCGGTCTCGCGCCGGGCGCCAACATCGGCGAGCACGGCGCGATCTTCGAAGCCGTTCATGGTTCGGCCCCGGACATCGCTGGCAAGGGCATCGCCAATCCCTGCGCATTGCTGCTCGCCGCGGGCCAGATGCTCGACCATCTCGGCATGCCGGAACAGGCCACGCGCCTGCGCAACGCGATCGTCGCGACGCTGGAAGCGAAGGACGACCTGACGCCGGATCTCGGCGGCAGCGGCACCACGACCAGCTTCGCCGAAGCGATCACGCGCAGGTTGTGAGATCGCGCGTTGACTGCGGCAATTTGACACTGCCGCGGTCGGACGCGACAATGCCGGACGTTGTTTCGCGAGCGTCGTTGCACGGTGTGCGGGGACCGCAGGGCGGGGCAGGAAGAACGGCTCTCGTCGGGGTATAGCGCAGTCTGGTAGCGCGCCTGCTTTGGGAGCAGGATGTCGGGGGTTCGAATCCCTCTACCCCGACCATTCTTCCTGCATCGATTTCCTTGCGCCCGTAGCTCAACCGGATAGAGCACCGGCCTTCTAAGCCGGTGGTTGCAGGTTCGAGTCCTGCCGGGCGCGCCAATCGCGAAAACAAGGTTTCAATGGTGGCTGTAGTTCAGTTGGTTAGAGCACCGGATTGTGATTCCGGATGTCGGGGGTTCGAGTCCCCTCAGCCACCCCATTTCAACAAGATGGTCTTGCATGTCTTCGTACATGCAGTATCATTGGCGGTTCGGGGCTGTTAGCTCAGTTGGTAGAGCAGTTGACTCTTAATCAATAGGTCCAAGGTTCGAATCCTTGACAGCCCACCAAATCGGAAACGCCCAGTCGCAGGACTGGGCGTTTTTCTTTGTACGATGTGCACGACGCGAAAGTGGCGGAATTGGTAGACGCCCTGGATTTAGGTTCCAGTGCCGCAAGGCGTGGGGGTTCGAGTCCCCCCTTTCGCACCACGCGGGGTGGAGTGGCAGGATCCCCCAAAATCGGCGAAAATCCTCCGCTTGCCCGCGCGTCGGCGCGGGCCCCGAACAACCTACAACGTCAGGCCGCAGGTCAGCGCGGCGAGCAGGAGCGTCCATGCAAGTCTCGATCGAATCCACCGGCAACCTCGGCCGTCGCGTCACCTTCAAGGTGCCGAGCTCCGATTTCAACGACAAGGTGGGTTCACGCCTGCGCGAAATCGCGCGCGACGCCCGCATCAAGGGCTTCCGTCCGGGCAAGGTGCCGGCGAGCGTGATCGACAACCGCTACGGCGACCAGATCCGCGGGGAGATCCTCGACGGCATGCTGCGCGAAGGCTTCGGCAAGGCCGTGGAAGGCCAGGATCTGCGCATCGCCGGCAATCCGCGCATCGTCCCGAACAACGAGGCCGCGGGCGAGGGCGAGCTCGCCTACGTCGCCGATTTCGAACTGGTCCCGGATTTCGGCGACATCGATGCCGCCAAGCTCAACGTGGTCCGCCACACCGCCGAAGTGACCGACGAGGACATCGACCGCATGGTCGAGAACCTGCGCATGCAGCGCCAGAGCTGGTCGCCGGTGCAGCGCGCCGCCAAGAGCGGCGACCTGGTCGACGTCGAGATGAGCAGCGAAGTCGATGGCCTGCGCATGCCGCCGCAGGGCGTCGAGTCGGCTTCCACCGTGCTGGGTTCGGCGCAGATGCTGCCGGCACTGGAAACCGCCCTCGAAGGCCTCGAGCCGGGCGCCGAGAAGGACATCGAGATCGAATTCCCGGCCGACTGGCGCATCGAATCGCTGGCCGGCAAGACCGCCAAGGTCCATGCCAAGCTGACCCAGATCGCCGAAGCCAAGCTGCCGGAGATCGACCAGGCCTTCATCCGCAGCTTCGGCGTGCGCAGCGGCGAGATGGACCAGTTCCGCAGCGACATCCGCCAGAACCTCGAGCGCGAGCTCAAGGGCGCGCTGATGTACCGCCTGCGCCGCGAAGTCGGCGAAGCGCTGGTCAAGGAGTTCGCCGGCGTCGAACTGCCGCCGCGCCTGGTCCAGGACGAAGCGCAGGGCATGGCCAATGCCGATGCCGAGCAGGCCCGCCAGAACGGCGCCCAGGTCGTCGAAGCGACGCCCGGTCCGTACGCCGATGCCGCCCGCAAGCGCGTGTTGGTCGGCCTGCTGGTCGGCGAAATCGCCCGCCAGAACAAGCTCAGCCTCGATTCCAACCGCCTGGTCGAAACGCTGCGCCTGATCGCCTCGACCTACGAAGAGCCGCAACAGGTCATTGATTTGTACCGCAACGATCCCCAACTCATGCAGGGTCTGCAGAACCGCGTGATGGAAGAGCAGGTGATCGACTGGATCGCCGGGCAGGCCCAGCACACGGAACAGGCAATGTCCTTCCAGGACGCGATTCGCGCCGAATAATCAGTCGCCCGGCGGTCACGCCGGGTCTGATACGGTCACGAGGCGCGTCACCCCCTACGGAGCTTGAGCATGTCGTCGATTCCCGCCACTTCGCTGAACCTCGTGCCCATGGTGGTCGAACAGACCAGCCGTGGCGAACGCGCCTATGACATCTATTCGCGCCTCCTCAAGGAGCGCGTGATCTTTCTGGTCGGTCCGATCGACGACAACGTCGCCAACCTGGTGGTGGCGCAGCTGCTGTTCCTCGAGGCCGAAAACCCCGAGAAGGACATCAGCCTCTACATCAACTCGCCCGGTGGCGTGGTGACGGCCGGTATGTCGATCTACGACACCATGCAGTTCATCAAGCCCGACGTCTCCACCATCTGCGTGGGGCAGGCGGCGTCGATGGGCGCGGTGCTGCTGGCGGCTGGCGCGGCGGGCAAGCGGTATGCGCTGCCGAACTCGCGCGTGATGATCCACCAGCCGCTGGGCGGCGCCCAGGGCCAGGCGGCCGACATCGAGATCCAGGCCCGTGAAATCCTGACCTTGCGCCAGCGCCTGAACGAGATCCTGGCCAAGCACACCGGCCAGTCGCTCGAGACCATCGGCCACGACACCGACCGCGACAACTTCAAGGACGCCGAGGCCGCGCGTGCCTATGGCCTGATCGACCAGGTGCTGGCACGTCGCCCCGACGAAACCGTTCAGGCCGGTTGATCGCACGCGCGTTCAAACAAGTCTTTGATTCACAACGTAATTGGTCGGGTGTCTACACCGTTAGTGGACGCCCGGTCTTATGCTATCTTCCGGGAGAGCCACTCTCCCGAGCTCAGGACAGGGAATGACAGACGACCGCACCACCCGCACGACCGACAGTTCCAAGATTCTCTACTGCTCGTTCTGCGGCAAGAGTCAGCACGAAGTCCGCAAGCTCATCGCCGGTCCCAGCGTGTACATCTGCGACGAGTGCGTGGAGCTGTGCAACGACATCATCCGCGAGGAACTCGAGCAGAAATCGGATTCGAGCCGCAGCGCGTTGCCGAAGCCGCAGGAAATCCTCGAGGTCCTCGACCAGTACGTGATCGGCCAGCAGCGTGCCAAGAAAACGCTCGCGGTCGCCGTGTACAACCACTACAAGCGCATCGAGAGCCGCCAGAAGTCGGATGACATCGAACTGGCGAAGTCGAACATCCTGCTGGTCGGTCCGACCGGTTCGGGCAAGACGCTGCTGGCCGAAACGCTGGCGCGCCTGCTCAACGTGCCGTTCACCATGGCCGATGCCACCACGCTCACCGAAGCCGGCTACGTCGGCGAGGACGTGGAGAACATCATCCAGAAGCTGCTGCAGAAGTGCGACTACGACGTCGACAAGGCGCAGCACGGCATCGTCTACATCGATGAAATCGACAAGATTTCGCGCAAGAGCGAGAACCCGTCGATCACCCGCGACGTGTCGGGCGAGGGCGTGCAGCAGGCGCTGCTCAAGCTGATCGAAGGCACCGTCGCCAGCATTCCGCCGCAGGGCGGACGCAAGCATCCGCAGCAGGAATTCCTGCAGGTCGATACCCGCAACATCCTGTTCATCGTCGGCGGCGCGTTCGCCGGCCTCGACAAGATCATCCAGCAGCGCACGACGGAAGCCGGCGGCATCGGTTTCAGCGCCAAGGTGAAGTCGGTGGAGCGCAAGGCCGATACCGGCAAGGTGCTGGCCGACGTCGAGCCGGAAGACCTGATCAAGTTCGGCCTGATCCCGGAATTCGTCGGCCGCCTGCCGGTGGTCGCGACGCTCGAGGAGCTGGACGAAGCCGCGCTGGTGAAGATCCTCTCCGAGCCGAAGAACGCCATCACCAAGCAGTTCCGCAAGCTGTTCGAGATGGAAGGCGTGGAGCTGGAATTCCGTCCGGAAGCGCTTGCCGCGATCGCCCGCAAGGCGCTCAAGCGCAAGACCGGCGCACGCGGCCTGCGCACCATCGTCGAATCGGTGTTGCTCGACACCATGTACGACCTGCCGTCGCTGGAAAACGTCAGCAAGGTGGTGGTGGACGAATCGGTGATCGACAACAAGACGCCGCCGTTCCTGATCTACGACGCCGGCGCCCAGCAGCCGCCGCAGCAGAAGATCGCCGCCGCCGAATAAGCGGGCACTCACGCGAAATGAACGGAGCGGGCTGGCCTTGTGCCGGCCCGTTCTGCTTTGCGTGGATGAATGGATTCCAACCGCGAATCCGGCGCAAAAAAGCGTGGTGGCGTCCCTTGCAAATGGCGGAGGCGTGCCGCACCTTCTCAGGAAGCGGCTGTTGCCGCACCGGAGCAATTGAATGACCGAGAAATCCAGCCAATCCACCCCGACGACGATCCTGGCCGAGGGCGCATTGCCGGTGTTGCCGTTGCGCGACGTGGTGGTGTTCCCGCACATGGTGATCCCGCTGTTCGTGGGGCGCGAGAAATCGATCAAGGCGCTGGAAGTGGCGATGGAAGGCGACAAGCGCATCCTGCTGGTCGCGCAGACCTCGCCCGACATCGACGATCCGGCGCAGGGCGATCTCTATTCGGTCGGCGCGCTGGCCCAGGTGCTGCAACTGCTCAAGCTGCCCGACGGCACCATCAAGGTGCTGGTCGAAGGCACCGAGCGTGTCGGCGTCAACGGCGTCGAGACGCACGAAGGTGCGCTGTACGGCATGCACCACGCATTGCCATCGCCGCCGGAACGCGACATCCAGGAAGTCGAGGCGCTCAGCCGTTCGCTCACCGGGTTGTTCGAGCAATATCTCAAGACCAATCGCAAGCTGCCGCCGGAGTTGATGCAGACGCTGCAGACGCTCGACGATCCGGCGCGGATCGCCGACAGCATCGCCGCGCATCTGTCGGTGCGGCTGTCGGACAAGCAGAAGCTGCTGGAAACCGTCGACGTCGGCGAGCGTCTCGAATTGCTGATCGGCCTGGTCGACGGCGAACTCGACGTGCAGCAGCTGGAAAAGAAGATCCGCGGCCGCGTGAAGTCGCAGATGGAGAAGAGCCAGCGCGAGTACTACCTCAACGAGCAGATGAAGGCGATCCAGAAGGAGCTGGGCGAAGGCGAGGACGGCGGCAACGGCAACGAACTCGACGCGCTCGGCAAGAAGATCGCCGATGCCGGCATGCCGAAGGCGGTGGAAGCCAAGGCCAAGGCCGAATACGCCAAGCTGCGCCAGATGTCGCCGATGTCGGCGGAAGCCGGCGTGGTGCGCAATTACCTCGACTGGCTGCTTGGGGTGCCCTGGAAGAAGCGCTCGAAGGTGCGCAAGGACCTCAAGGTCGCGCAGGAAGTGCTCGACGCCGACCACTTCGGTCTCGACAAGGTCAAGGACCGCATCCTCGAATATCTCGCCGTGCAGTCGCGCGTGTCGAAGATGAAGGGCCCGATCCTGTGCCTGGTGGGGCCGCCGGGCGTCGGCAAGACTTCGCTCGGCCAGAGCATCGCCAAGGCCACCAATCGCAAGTTCGTGCGCATGGCGCTGGGCGGCGTGCGCGACGAAGCCGAGATCCGTGGCCATCGCCGCACCTATGTCGGTTCGATGCCGGGACGCATCGTCCAGAACCTCAACAAGGTGGGCGCGAAGAATCCGTTGTTCGTGCTCGACGAAATCGACAAGATGGCGATGGACTTCCGCGGCGATCCGTCGTCGGCGTTGCTGGAAGTGCTCGATCCCGAGCAGAACCACACCTTCAACGACCACTACCTCGAAGTCGATCTCGACCTCAGCGAAGTGATGTTCATCGCGACGTCCAACTCGATGAACATCCCGGGTCCGCTGCTCGACCGCATGGAAGTGATCCGCATCCCCGGCTATACCGAGGAGGAGAAGCTCAACATCGCGATGCGTTACCTCGTGCCCAAGCAGATGAAGGCCAACGGCCTGCGCGACGGCGAACTGAGGATCGAGGAGAGTGCGGTGCAGGACATCGTGCGCTACTACACGCGCGAATCCGGCGTGCGCAACCTCGAGCGCGAGATCGCGCGGATCTGCCGCAAGGTGGTCAAGGAGATCGCGCTGGCCGGCCCGCAGCCGCAGAAGGGCAAGCGCAAGCCGAAGACCGTGGTGGTCAATGCCGACAATCTCGACAAGTACCTGAGCGTGCGCCGCTTCGACTATGGCCGCGCCGAAGCCGAGAACGAGATCGGCATGGTCACCGGCCTGGCCTGGACCGAAGTCGGCGGCGACCTGCTGCAGATCGAATCGGCGCTGGTCCCGGGCAAGGGCGCGATGATCCTCACCGGCCAGCTTGGTGACGTGATGAAGGAATCGGCGTCGGCGGCGTTGTCGGTGGTGCGTTCGCGCGCCGAGCGCCTCGGCATCGAACACGACTTCCTGCAGAAGTTCGACATCCACCTGCACGTGCCCGATGGCGCAACGCCCAAGGACGGCCCGAGCGCCGGCGCCGCGATGACGACGGCGCTGGTGTCCTCGCTGACCAAGATCCCGGTGCGTGCCGATGTCGCCATGACCGGCGAGATCACCCTGCGCGGGCGCGTGACCGCGATCGGCGGCCTGAAGGAGAAGTTGCTCGCCGCGCTGCGCGGCGGCATCAAGACCGTGCTGATCCCCGACGAGAACCGCAAGGACCTGGTCGACCTGCCGAAGTCGGTCACCGAAGGCATGAAGATCGTGCCTGTGAAGTGGATCGACGAAGTGCTGGACCTGGCGCTGGAACGGCCGATCGCGCCGCGTGAAACCGCCAGCGCCGAGGCCACCTTGCCGGTCCCGCCGGCTGCCCGCCGCCGCCGCGAATCGGCCAAGGAGCGTGGCATCAAGCACTGATTTGCCTGAATGCCAGCCCCCTGCAACCGCGCCTGCCACAAAAGGGCGCGGTTGCGGAAGCGCGGAAGCGACTGGTATAACGGCCCGGCTTGGCTAGTCCATGGCGGAATCATTCCGCACCGGGAATCCTCCCGTCTTTGCCGTACGGTCGCCCGAGGCGTCCCGACTGGCTTTTCATGATCGATCCGTTCGATCCCCCAACCAGGAGTACACATGAACAAAGGTGAATTCATCGATGCCGTGGCCGTTGCCGCCGGTCTGTCCAAGATGGACGCGACGCGCGCCGTCGACGCCGTGATCTCGGTCGTCGGCAGCACGCTGAAGAAAGGCGATGCAGTGACGCTGGTCGGCTTCGGCACCTTCGAAGTGCGCTCGCGCGCTGCACGCCAGGGTCGCAACCCGAAGACCGGCGAAACGATCAACATCCCGGCCGCCAAGGTTCCGGGCTTCAAGGCCGGCAAGGGCCTGAAGGACGCGATCGGCTGATTGCACGGGCGCTTAGCTCAGCGGTAGAGCGTCTCCTTTACACGGAGAGGGTCGGGGGTTCGAAACCCTCAGCGCCCACCACCACGACACCCGGCCACGCGCCGGGTGTCTTCATTTTGAAAAATCGTGTTGCGGATGCTTGCGCATTCATGATGGACACGATATTCTTTCCAACTCAACGGAGCGGTAGTTCAGCTGGTTAGAATGCTGGCCTGTCACGCCGGAGGTCGCGGGTTCGAGTCCCGTCCGCTCCGCCATGAGAAACGCACAAGGCGCCGAAAGGCGCCTTTTGTTTTGCCCGGACATTTCCCTCGCGTTACACTTCGCGGTCGGCTGAAACCAAGACCCTATCGATGCTGCAAGCACTTCGTGAAAAGACCTCCGGCTGGATCGCCACCACCGTTCTCGGGTTGCTGATCATTCCCTTCGCGCTGTTCGGCATCGAGCAGTACGTGGGCGGTCGCAACGACACCTACGTCGCGCGCGTCCAGGCGCCGCCGACATGGTGGAAATCGGCGCCTTCGTTCTGGCCGCTGATCAAGCTGTGGACGACCGAGGACATCAGCCAGCAGGATTTCCGCCAGCAGTTCGACCAGATGCGCCAGCAGCAGCGCCAGCAACTGGGCGATGCCTTCGACAGCCAGCAGTTCGAGAGCGCCGACAACAAGCGCAAGGTGCTGGACCAGATGATCGACCAGCGCGTGATGCTGATGGCGACCGATCGCAACGGCATCAGCGTGTCCGATGCCTCGATCCGCAAGACCATCGAATCGATCCCGACCTTCCAGGTCAACGGCAAGTTCGACCTGACGACCTACCAGCGCACGCTGGCGACGCTGAATCCCCCGACTTCGCCGGAAGTGTTCGAGACCCAGATCCGCGACGGACTGCGTCGCGAAGCGCTGGCTGGACGCATCGCGCTCAGCGATTTCGTGACGCCGGCCGAGACCGCCCGCCTGGTGAATACCCTGACCGAGCAGCGTGAAGTCCAGTCCGTGAGCGTGCCCGCGGTTGCCGATACCGCGCCGGTCAGCGACGCCGAAGCGAAGGCCTGGTATTCCGCCCATGGCGCGCAATACATGCAGCCGATGACGGCGACGTTCGAAATCGTCGACGGCGATCCGGCCAAGATGGCGCCGGCGGCGATCGACGAAGCGCAGTTGCGCAAGCAGTACGACGCCGACAAGGCCAAGTACGTCGCTGCCGACCAGCGCCTGGCCTCGCACATCCTGGTCGCGGTGGCCAAGGACGCGAAGCCGGAAGCGGTGGCCGCGGCCAAGGCCAAGGCCGAACAACTCGCCGAACAGGCCAAGGCGCCGGGCGCGGATTTCGCCGCGCTGGCCAAGGCCAATTCCGACGACGTCGGTTCTAAGAACAAGGGCGGTGACCTCGGATGGGTCGCGCACGACGGCGGCATGGTCAAGCCGTTCGAGGACGCGCTGTTCGCGTTGAAGAAGGGCGACATCAGCACGCCGGTGCGTTCCGACTTCGGCTTCCACGTCATCCAGTTGCGCGACGTCAAGGAAGGCAAGGTCGTCACCTTCGAGGAAGCGCGTCCCGAAATCGAGAAGGTGCTGGCGAAGACGGCGAGCGACAAGGCGGTCAATGCCGCGATGGGCGTGCTGGCCGACGAGGCCTACAAGAATCCGGCGAGTTTCGCCGCGACCGCGGCCGCGCAAAAGCTGCCGTTCGAGAAGGTCGGACCGGTGGCGCCGGCGAACGCGCAGGGCGTGCTCGCCGAAGCCGCGGTGCGTCGCGTCGCGTTCTCCGACAACCTGCTCAAGAACAAGGGCGTCAGCGATCCGATCACGATTGCTCCGGGTCATTCGGTGATGGTGCACGTGCTCGATTACACGCCGGCGCGCCAGCGCCCGATGGCCGAGGTCAACGATCAGGTGATCGCCGACATCCACTCCGATCGCGCCAGCAAGGCGGCCGCCGCACGGGCCGATGCGATGATCAAGGCCATCGCGGGTGGCCAGACGATCGCGCAGGTGGCTGCGGCGCAATCGCTGTCCGCGCAGCCGGCGCAGACCCTGCCGCGTGGCAACACGCCGACGCCGGCCGTCAACAAGGCGATCTTCTCCGCGGCGCGTCCGGCATCCGGCAAGCAGAGCGCCGGCAAGGTGCAACTGCCGGATGGCAGCTGGCTTGTGTTCGCGGTCGTGTCGGTCAAGGCCGGCGATCCTGCGGCATTCCCGCCGGAAATGCGCTTGAACCTGATGCAGCAGATCGCGCAGGCCAACGGCCAGGCGTCGGCGGATGGCTACATCAAGGCGATCCGCAAGCTGTTCAAGGTCACGGTGGCGGAAGACCGGCTGTAAGCAGCAGATCGAACCGCAACGAAAAAGCCCGGCATTCGCCGGGCTTTTTTATTTCACTAGAACGCTGCGGGACGCTTATTCGATCCCGCTCATGCCCATGATGTTGTAGCCGGAATCGACATAGGTCACTTCGCCGGTAATGCCCTTGGCGAGATCCGAGCACAGGAAGGCGGCGGTGTTGCCGACGTCCTCGATCGTCACCGTGCGGCGCAGCGGCGCAACCGCTTCGAACTGGGTGAGCATCTTGCGGAAGTTGGCGACGCCGGAGGCGGCCAGCGTGCGGATCGGGCCCGCAGAGATCGCGTTGACGCGGGTGCCTTCCGGACCAACGCTCATCGCCATGTAACGCACCGTGGCTTCCAGGCTGGCCTTGGCCACGCCCATGGTGTTGTAGTTGGCGAGCGCGCGTTCCGCGCCGAGATAGCTCAGGGTGAGGATGGCGCCGTTGCGGCCCTTCATCAGCGGGCGCGCGGCCTTGCCCAACGCGGCCAGCGAGTAGGCGCTGATGTCGTGGGCGATGTGGTAGTTCTCGCGGGTGATGCCGTCGAGGAAGTCGCCCTCGATCGCTTCGCGCGGCGCGAAGGCGATGCAATGCACGAGGATGTCGAGACCGTCCCAGTGCTGGCCCAGCTGCGCGAAGCACTCGTTGATCTGGCCGTCGTCGGCGACATCCAGCGGCAGCACCAGCTTGGCGCCGTATTCCGCGGCGGCGTCTTCCACGCGGGATTTCAGCTTCTCGTTCTGGTAGGTGAGGACGAGCTCGGCGCCCTCGCGATGCATGGCTTCGGCGATGCCGGTGGCGATGGAACGCTGGCTGGCGATGCCGGTGATGAGTGCGCGTTTGCCCTGCAGGAACCCCATGGATGACACCTGTGTCGCTTGGAAAGCAGACAGTTTGCCCGCCACGACGCCCGCCGTCACCCTTCGTGGGCGTAGCGTCAGCCTTTCGCCCGCAGCACGCCGGGCAGTTTCAGCCGCGGCAGCTGGCGTTGCAGCGGAGCCTTCCAGTGCTCGCTGTCGCCGTGGTCAAGGATGTCGCAGGAGATGGCGTGTATTTTATCTGGGTAAATTCGTGTGATGAAGGACAGGCCGGCGCCGCCCCGGCGCTGGGCCATGCGCATGCGGCCGTCGCCGGCGTTGTAGGCCATCACCGTGGTCCGCCAGCTGCCGCCGAACTGGCGATGCAAGGTCTTGAGGTAGGTCACCGCGGCGCGGGTGGAGGCTTCCAGCGACATGCGGTCGTCGCGGCCGCCGCCGACCTTGAGACCGTGCAGGCGTGCGGTCTGGGCGGTGAACTGCCACAGGCCGGCCGGGCCTTCGCTACTGCGCTGGTCCGGTTCGTAGTGGCTTTCGACGAAGGGGATGATCGCGTATTCGCTGGGCAGGCCGGCTTCGGTCATGCGCGCCAGCACGTAGTCGAAGCGCGCCAACGCCGGATCGCGTGGATCGATGAGGCGACGCACGAATGGCGCGTAGTGGCGACGCCAGGTCGCGGAGGCGTCATCGCAGTCGGGTGAGGCGAGGTGTGCCTGGAATTGCGCGAGCACGGTTGCGCCGGTGGTGGTGGTGTCGTCCGCGGCCAATGCACAGGGCGTGGCGAAGATCGCCAGGGCAAGGCAGGGGCCGCGGCACGTTCGCATCATCGGAAGCCATCCTTCCAACTGCGAAGCGCGGCGAAGGCTTCGACACGGTCATTGGGTTCATGACCCAAATGCCGTGTCAGTGATTGCAGGATTTCCGCTGAATCGACCCGCAGGAACGGATTGCAGGCGCGTTCGGAGGCGATGGTGGATGGCAGTGTCGGCGTGTTGCCCGCACGTAGCTCCGAGACTTCGGCCGCACGATCCCTCAATGCGGCATTGCCGGGTTCGGCCGCGAGCGCGAAGCGTGCATTCGCTGCGGTGTATTCGTGGGTGCAGCAGAGCAGGGTGTCGCCGGGCAGGGCGGCGAGGCGATCGAGCGAAGCCAGCATCTGTGCCGGCGTGCCTTCGAACAGACGACCGCATCCGAGGCTGAACATCGAATCGCCGCAGAACACCAATCCTGCGCCGTGATACGCAATCTGGGTCTGGGTGTGCCCGGGGACCGCGATCACCTCGAAACGCCACGACCCGATGTCCACCACGTCGCCATCGGACACGCGCCGTGTCGCGATCGGAATGCGCGGATCATCCGGCGCGAAGATCGGGACCTCGGGCCAGCGCGCATGCAGTTCCGGCAGGCCGTCGATGTGGTCCCAATGGTGATGGGTGATGAGGATCGCGCTCGGTGGCGTCGCGCCCAAACGCGCGATCACCGGTCCGGCATCGCCGGGATCGACAACAAGCGTTGCTGGCCCCTCCCGGAGGAGCCAGATGTAGTTGTCCTCGTACGCGGGAATGGGATCGGGTCGTGCCATCGATTGAGACGGTGGGCCGTACACTAAGGGCCTGCCAACCCTAGCGGAACACGTCATGCCACGACAAGGCGAGGGTGGGGTAAGGAAGAACGAGTGAATTTATGTCGATAAATGATCGAGTGATGACGCAGCACCGCCCTCGCCTTGGCGCGGCCCTGCGGGTTGCCGTATCTGGCCGCCATGCGGCCGTGCACGGCTTGAACAGGCGGCCAGCCTGCTGCTGCGCCGCGCTCGACCACTTGGCGGCCAGACACGGCAACATGACGTGTTCCGCTAGGGTTGGCAGGCCCTGACCATGCCGAGCCTGCTGCCACTCCGTCAACCCGACCTGCCTGCGCGCGACTGGTTCGGGGCCGCCCACGGGCGCGTGGTGCTGGCCTGCGAACAGCCGCTGTTGGCGCGTGCGGGAGAAGAGCGCCCGGGCCTGCCCTGGGTCTGCATTTCCCCCGTGGAACGTCCTGCCGGGCTGGAGGATCGCCATCTGCTCTGGCTGCGGGTGGACGGTGCCGACGCCCTGACGGGAGATGTCGGCTGCGCGGTGGATCGCTGGCCGCTGGCGAGCGAATCGGTCGGCAGCATTGTCTTGCAGCACGCCGGGGATTGCGGCCTGGCCTGGGAGGAAACATTGGCGGAAGCCAGTCGTGTCCTCGTGCCGGGCGGTCGGTTGTGGCTGTTCAGTCTCAATCCTTTGTCGCCGTACCGACGCTATTGGTGGCGCCAGGGTGTCGCCGATGCCGAACCGTTCACCTGGCGTCGGCGCCTGCGTCGCCACGGCTTCGAGCCCGAAGCGGTGGCGGAGGGTATCGGTCCGGCATGGAATGCGCAGCGGATTTCTGCGGTGCAAACCGGTGCGGGTGCGCGGGCGGCGTATCGCCTGTGCGCGGAAAAGCGTTCGCTTCCCCTCACGCTCAAGCGCGTGCGTGCGCCCAGCCCGGCACTGACCCCGGCATGAGTTCGGGCAAGAAGCGGATCGAGGCGCATACCGATGGCGCCTGCCTTGGCAATCCCGGTCCAGGTGGCTGGGCGGCGTTGCTGCGCTACGGCGCGCACGAACGCGAACTCCACGGCGGCGAAGCGCAGACCACCAACAACCGCATGGAATTGATGGCGGCGATCCGCGCGCTGGAAGCGTTGACGGAGCCGTGCGAAGTCGCGCTGCATACCGATTCGCGCTACGTGCAGCAGGGCATTTCCGAATGGCTGGCGGGCTGGCGTCGGCGTGGCTGGAAAACCGCGGGCGGCGATCCGGTGAAGAACCAGGATCTGTGGCAGCGACTGGACGAGGCGCGCACGCGGCACCAGGTGGAATGGAAGTGGGTGAAGGGCCATGCCGGCGATCCCGACAACGAACGCGTCGACATGCTGGCGCGCGAGGAAGCAATCAAGATGAAGGAGATGGCGGTCTGATGCGACAGGTCGTGCTCGATACCGAAACCACCGGTCTGGAATGGAAGATCGGCAATCGCGTGGTGGAAATCGGCTGCGTGGAATTGCTGGAACGGCGCCCAAGCGGCAAGACCTTCCACGTCTACATCAATCCGCAGCGCGAGTTCGAGCAGGGCGCGCAGGAAGTCACCGGCCTGACCCTCGACTTCCTCGCCGACAAGCCGTTGTTCGCCGACATCATCGACGAGTTCATCGCCTTCATCGACGGCGCCGAACTGGTGATCCACAACGCTGCGTTCGACGTCGGCTTCCTCAACCACGAACTGTCGCTGGCGGGCGATCGCTACGGCAGGATCGACGATCATGCCGGCGTCCTCGACACGCTGGCGCTGGCGCGGCAGAAATATCCCGGTCAGCGCAATTCGCTGGATGCGCTGTGCCGCCGCTTGGGCGTGGACAATTCGCATCGCCAGTTGCATGGCGCCTTGCTCGATGCCCAGTTGCTGGCCGAAGCCTATCTGGCGATGACCTCGGGGCAGGGCGAGATCGGCTTCGATGCCGGGAGCGAAGGCGCGACCGAAGTCGTGGTGCCATCGTGGATGCCGAGTGGCGATGCCGGCGAGCGTCCGCGCGTCACGGTGTCCGCAGCCGACATCGATGCGCACGCCGCGCGCATGGCGGCGATCGCGAAGAAGGCAAAGGACGGCCGGGTGTTGTGGCCGCAATGATCAGTTGTTGCGGATCAGCACGGCCGTAATGTTGTCGGAGCCGCCGCCATCGAGCGCCGCGGCCACCAGCGTATCGACGGTTTCCTGGGCGCTGCAGCCGCTGTTGGCGAGGATGCGCGCGATCGCCGGATCGTCGACGTGCTCGGTGAGGCCATCGCTGCACAGCAGCAGCTGCGCTTCCTTGGCGAAGTCGCCGCTGATGCGCTCGATGTTGAGCTGGCCCGGATCGGTGACGCCTAGTGCCTGGGTCACCATCTTGCGTTGCGGGTGTGCGCGCGCCTCGTCGCGGGTCAGGATGCCCTGGACGACCAGTTCCTCGACGTGGCTATGGTCCTGGGTGAGTTGCAGCAGCCCCTGTCCCGGACGCCACAGGTAGGCGCGACTGTCGCCGACCCAGGCCACTTCGAAGCGATCGCCACGAACCAGCGCGGCGACCACCGTCGTGCCCATCGGCAGCGCTTCGGAGCGCCGGCGCGACGCACGCACGATGTCCTCGCCGGCGATGCGCACCGCCTGCACCAATGGCGTGCCGTCGCGGACCTCGCGCACTACCGCCTCGCGTGCAAGCGCGCTGGCGATTTCGCCGAAGTCGTGTCCGCCGATGCCATCGGCCACCAGCCACAGGCCCAGCGTTCCTTCGCCGTGGTAGGTGTCCTCGTTGAGACTGCGCCGAAGCCCGGGATGGGTCAGATGGCCGAATTCATACATCACCGAATGATCGCGGGCGACTGTCGAAACGTCAAACGAAGTGCAGTGGGGGGGATTCACTCGCGCCATCCATGGCGCTCGCCCTGCGGGCGGCTGCGCCGTGTAAAACGGCAGTTCTGCCGTTTTGTCGAACCCGCGTGGATTCTCATCCGCCCGCGTTCAGCAGATAAAACAAACGCCCCATAAAGGGGCGCTTGTTTTATCTGGCGGAGGGGGGGGGATTCGAACCCCCGAGGCGCTATAAACGCCTGCCTGATTTCGAGTCAGGTACATTCAACCGCTCTGCCACCCCTCCGAATGGGTGCAGCGAGCCGGGTATGATACGGCTCCACCGCACATGCGGCAACCCGCGCCGGAGCCAATGATGTCCGAACTGCTTGTCCCTGTGTCCTATGGCGAATTGCTGGACAAGATCGCGATCCTGCAGATCAAGTCCGAGCGCATGAGCGATCCGGCCAAGCTGGCCAACGTCCGCAACGAGCTGGCGGCGGCCGAGCGCACCTGGGCGGAGCATCCGGCTTCGGCGCAGGACATCAGCGACCTGCGCGCGCGTCTGAAGGCGGTGAACGAGCGCCTGTGGGTGATCGAGGACGACATCCGCCTGAAGGAGAAGGCCCAGGCCTTCGACGCCGAATTCGTCAAACTGGCCCGCAGCGTGTATTTCGAGAACGACGAGCGCGCCAAGATCAAGAAGGACATCAACCTCGCGCTGGGCTCGACTTACGTCGAGGAGAAGTCGTACCAGGATTACGGCAGCGGTTCGGGGGCTTAACCGAAGTCGCTGCGGTAACGCTCGAACGCCGCGATCGCATCGTCCACGGTGACGAGATCCATCACGCCCTCGTGTTCGATCTTGGTGCCCCATTTCAGTTCGGAAGCGGGCTTGCCGAGGTATTTGCGCGCGGCATCGTCGTAACGATCGACGCAGTAGCGGTGATCGGAATACGGCCCGCTACGCGCGGGATTGCTGGCGGCGTGCAGGCCCAGCACCTTGGTGCCCATCGCATTGCCGATGTGCATCGGGCCGGAGTCGGGCGTCACGAGCAGGTCGGCGCGGGCGAGCAGGGCGGGCAATTGCTTCAACGTGTCCTTGCCGATCAGGTCGATCGCCTGGTCGCGTGACTTCATCGCCGCAAGGATCGCGTCGCCGGTTGATCGTTCGAAGTCGCTGCGGCCACCACACAACACGACCTTCCAGCCTTGGTCGATGGCATGATCGGCCACTGCGGCATAGCGATCGGCTCGCCAGGTGCGCAGTGCGTGCTGCGGGCTGGTGCAGGGCGAGATCATCAACGAGCGGCGGCCATCGGCGTCCCATTGCGCGCGTGCCCATGCGTGCGCTTCCTGCGGAACGGGAAGATCCCACACCACTTCGGTCTGTTTCAGGCCCAGCGGTTCGCAGAAACTGCCGATCGCGTCGAGCACATGAATGCCGGGCCGGTCCTCGATGCGTGCGTTGATGAAGAGTCCGTGCAAATCCTTGGAGCGCGAGCGGTCGTAGCCGATGCGCAGCCGCGCCGGAACGAAGGCCGAGAGCAGGTTGGCGCGTGCCGCGACCTGCATCTGCAAGAGTGCGTCGAAACGTTGCGGGTGCGCCGTGCGCAGCGAACGTCCGAGTGCGCGCATGCCCTTGAAGCCGCTGGACTTGTCGTATTCGACGAAATCGACGCCTTCCAGCCCGGCGAGCAATCTGTGTTCGCCCTTGCCGATGATCCAGGTCAACGCGACTTCCGGCCACGCCTTGCGCAACGTGCGCACCAGCGGCACGACATGGGTGACGTCGCCGAGCGCGGACAGGCGCAGCAGGCAGATGTGGCGGGGCAGCGATGAGGGACGCACGACGTTGCTAGACTCGCGGCATGACGATGGCGCATCAAACTACCACGGCTGCAGGCAGTGCCCCGGCAATGCTGGGTGCGATCGGCATGCCGGCGCCACAGGCATGGTGGTTCGATCCTGCATCGGCCGAATTGGCGGCGCAGCCGGTGCAATCCGGCGGTCGCGGCAGCGCGTGGTTCGTCCATGGTCCGTTCGGCGACGGCGTGTTGCGTCATTACCGTCGCGGCGGTGCGATGGCGAGATTGAGCCAGAATCGTTACCTGTGGGGCGGCGAAGATCGCGTGCGCAGCGTCGCCGAGCTGCGCCTGCTCGAGGCATTGCAGGCGCGCGGGTTGCCGGTGCCGGCGCCGATCGCGGCGGCGTGGTGGCGCGATGGCGCGACCTATCGCGCGGCGATCATCATTGCGAAGATCCCGGATGCGCGCACCATGGCGTCGGAACTTTCTTCCGGAGCGGACAACGAAGGCGGTTGGCGCGATGCCGGCGCGATGATCGCGCGCTTCCACGACGCAGGGCTCGAGCACGGCGATCTCAACGCCCACAACATCCTGTTCGATGCGGCCGGAAAGACATGGCTGATCGATTTCGACAAGAGCCACTTGCACGCGCGGCTGGATCGTCGGCGCGCGCAGGCCAATCTGTCGCGACTGGAGCGTTCGATCCGCAAGGTCGGCGCAGCTCAATCATCGGCGTACCTGCAACGCGCAATCGACGCGCTGCATGCCGGCTATCGTTCGCAGGGGGAACGGGAATGAAGTGGTCGCTGCGTTTCCATGGCGTCGGCAATGCATCGGCGGCGGGTCGACTCGGTTCGGCGATGGCGACGATCGAACGCGATGGCCGGCCATGGCTGACCATCGACTGCGGCGCCGAAGGGCTCGACCACTATCTCGATACCTACGGCGAATATCCGAAGGCGCTGTACATCACCCATACCCATCTCGATCACGTCGGCGGTTTCGAGCGGCTGTTCGTCGGGGCGTGGTTCGATGAAGCGTTGCGCCGTGGCGTGCGGGTGTATTGCCCGGCCAGCGTGGTGCCGTTGCTGCACCAGCGCGTGGGCGATTACCCCAACGTGCTCGCCGAAGGCGGCGTGAATTTCTGGGAAGCTTTCCAGCTGGTTCCGGTTGGGGAGCGTTTCTGGCACGAGGGCCTGCACCTGGAAACATTCGCGGTGCGCCATCACTGGCCGAAATCGGCCTATGGCTTGCGCCTGCCCGGGAGCGTGGTGTGGACTGGCGATACCCGGCCGATCCCGGAAGTGCTGCGCGTGATCGCCGATGCAGGGGAGGTGATCGCCCACGATTGCGGGCTGCACGGCAATCCGTCGCATACCGGCTTCGATGATTTCCTGCGCGAATACGATGCTCAAACGCGTGCGCGCTGCATTCTCTACCACTATGGGTCGCCGCGGGAAGCACAGGTCATGCGCGAACAAGGCGCACGTGTTGCGGATCCGGGAGAAGTGATCGCGCTGCCGGCGCCGCGCCTGATCGAATCGTAGAAAGGGTGACGGCCCCGCCAACGATCCTCGGCGCACGCGTCATTCAATACCGTTGCTGCCTTCCGGCCCTGGCGGGGTTTTCGAACTAGCGTCGCGAGGGGCCGACGGGGCCGCCATAGAGGCTTGCGCCAAGCGGAAAGCGATTCCGCAGTGCGCAGTTTAGCAGATCGTCACGTCCAGCCGAATCCCTCGGCGATGCGGAACATTGCCCATGACATGAAACCGGCGGCGGGAATGGTGAGGATCCACGCCCAGACGATGCGTTCGATCACCGTCAGTCGCAATGCACGCGGATTCTTGCCGAAACCGACGCCCATGATCGCGGTGGAGATGCTGTGCGTGGTCGACACCGGCATGCCGAAATGCGCGGCGGTCACGAGGATGGTGGCGGAGGCGGTCTCCGCGGCGAAGCCGTCGATCGGTTGCAGCTTCACCATCTTGTGGCCGAGCGTCTTGATGATTCGCCAGCCGCCGGTGGCGGTGCCGACGGCCATCACCAGCGCGCAGGTCGCGATGATCCAGGTGTCGATATGCGAGTTGTCGCTGCTGGACGGATGTAGGAACGACAGCCATTCCGGCAGGTTGTCGAGGGTGCCGGCTGCCTGGGCGCCGAACAGCGCCAGCGCGATGATGCCCATGGTCTTCTGCGCGTCATTGCTGCCGTGGGCGAAGCCCATGTAGGCGGCGGAGACGACTTGCGCCTTGCCGAAGAAGGCATTGACCCAGCGCGGGCGGGCGATGCGCGCAAGCGGACCGCCGGCGCGATGCAACGCGGCGATGATGGCGTAGAGCAGGGCGAGGATCAGCACGCCAAGGGTGAAGCCGGCGATCGGCGACGACACCATCGGCACCAGCACCTTCCACAGGATGCCCTTGTTGGTGGTCCAGCCTCCATCGCCCGCGTGCGACCAGATCAGCGCGTGCCAGTTGCCGTGCGAGGAGGCGATTACCGCGCCGCAGAGTCCGCCGATCAGCGTGTGCGACGACGACGACGGCAGGCCCAGCCACCAGGTGATCAGGTTCCAGCTGATGCCGCCCAGCAGCGCGCACAGGATCACCTGCGAGGTGACTTGCGCGACATGGGTGTCGATCAGGCCGGACGAGATGGTCTTAGCGACGGCGGTGCCGAAGAAGGCGCCGACGAGATTCATCGCCGCGGCCAGCATCACCGCCTTGCCGGGCGTCAGCACCTTGGTCGCGACCACGGTCGCGATCGAATTGGCGGTGTCGTGGAAGCCGTTGATGAACTCGAACACCAGCGCGGCGACGATCACCAGCAACAGAAGAGCCAGCATGGCGGCGGTCTCAGGAGTTCTTCAGCACGATCTGGTAGGCGACCACGCCGGCTTCGCGGCAGCGGTCGATCGCCTTCTCGAGGATCTCGAAGAATTCCTTGAGCAGGAACATTTCGCCGGCGTCGAGGCGGCCGGAATAGATGTCGCGGTGGAGTTCGAGGATCAGGCGGTCGGCTTCGGCCTCGAGCACGCGCAGGCGCTCGTTGAGCTTGCTCATCTCCTCGAGGTTCATGTGGTGCAGCCCTTGCACCATCTGGACGACGACGCCGGCGGCCTGTTCCAGCATGGCCGCGCGCGGCGCGAAATCGATGTCGCCGAGGCGATGGCTGGCCAGCGCGTAGCGGTCGGCGAAGCGTTCGACCTGCTTGGGGATCTTGTACAGCGCCGAGCTCAGCGACTCGATGTCCTCGCGTTCGATCGGGGTGATGAAGCTGTCGACCAGCGCGTGGTTGATCTTGTCGGAGGCGACGCGCTCGCGCTGGCGGGCCAGCTTGAAGGCATCCAGGGCCGGATTGCGGGCCGGATCCTTCAGCATCTGGTACAGCGCCTTGGTGCTTTCATGCGCGGCGTCTGCCGCCTCGTCCAGCAAATCGAAGAACTGCTTGCCGGAACCAAAGATCGTCTGCAGTGAAAACATGGGGCGTGCGCCTCGCTGGCCGGAACGGCGAAAGTTGCAATTTTGCTACAGATCGACGATTTGGTGGGGGGATAGACTCGGCACATCCATGTGCCTCGCCCTGACGGGCAGCCTGCGGCTGTCCACATCGGCAATCCTGCCGATGTGTCGAACCCGCGGGTGTTCTCTCGTCCACCCGCACACCGCAAAAAAGCAAAACGCCCCATGCAGGGGCGCTTTGCTTTTTCTGGCGGAGAGAGGGGGATTCGAACCCCCGAAGCGCGGTTTAGACGCTTACACACTTTCCAGGCGTGCTCCTTCAACCACTCGGACACCTCTCCGTGCTAGCCGGCCATTGTACCTGCAGGGGGATGGGCGTGGCAAAATCACCCCATGAGCTATCTCGTCCTTGCGCGCAAATGGCGCCCCAAGCGGTTCTCGGAGCTGGTGGGGCAGGAACACGTGGTGCGCGCGCTCACCAATGCCCTGGATACCGGCCGGGTCCACCACGCCTTCCTGTTCACCGGGACGCGCGGGGTCGGCAAGACCACCATCGCGCGCATCTTCGCCAAGTCGCTGAATTGCGAGCAGGGCAGCTCTGCCGAGCCCTGCGGTGAATGCGCGACCTGCCGCGACATCGACGCCGGCCGCTACATCGATCTGCTGGAAATCGACGCCGCCTCGAATACCGGCGTCGATGACGTCCGCGAGCTGATCGACAACGCCCAATACATGCCGTCGCGCGGTCGGGTGAAGGTCTATCTGATCGACGAAGTGCACATGCTCTCGAAGTCGGCCTTCAACGCCTTGCTGAAGACGCTGGAAGAGCCGCCGGGGCACGTGAAGTTCCTGCTCGCGACCACCGACCCGCAGAAGCTGCCGGTCACGGTGCTGTCGCGCTGCCTGCAGTTCAACCTCAAGCGCCTCGACCTGCAGCAGATCGACGGCCAGATGCGTCGCATCCTCGATGCCGAGGGCATCGCGTTCGAGGATGGCGCGATCCGCCAGTTGAGCAAGGCCGCCGACGGCAGCCTGCGCGATGGCCTGTCGCTGCTCGACCAGGCGATCGCCTATACCGGCAGCCAGCTGGGCGATGCCGCGGTCGCCACCATGCTCGGCAGCGTCGATCGCGCCCGCATCGGTGCGTTGCTGGATGCCCTGGCCGCGAACGACGGCGAACGTGTGATGACGGAAACCGCCGCGTTGGCCGAGTTTTCGCCGGACTGGTCGCATGTGCTGGATGCGCTGGCCGATGCCCTGCATCGCGTGCAGGTGCGCCAGCTGGTGCCGAATGCGGAGACGGCTGCCGATGGCGTCGATATCGATGCGTTGGCGAAGGCGACGCGACCGGAGCTGGTGCAGTTGTGGTACCAGATGGCATTGAACGGAAGGCGCGATCTCGCCTATGCGCCGAGCCCGCGCGCCGGCTTCGAGATGACGCTGCTGCGGATGCTGGCGTTCCGCCCCGGCCAAGCCGTGCAGGCGTCGACACCGATGCCTAGCCCGTCGAATGCGGCAGCGCCTGCCGCGGCTTCGCCCGTTGCATCGCCTGCATCGTCGCGCGGGGCATCGCCGTCGGGCGCGGATGCAGCGCGCGCGGCCTTGCGCGAATCGATGGCGAATCCGCCGCCGCCACAACGCGCGCCGACGCCGGCCCCGGTGCGGGAAGCGGCGCCTCCGCCTCCGCAACGCACGGCCAGCATCGAACCGGCACCGCCCGCGAATGCGCCGGCGTCTTCGGGGCAGGTGGCGATGCAGCCACAGGATTGGCCGGATTTCGTCGCATCCGCGGCGTTGCGCGGCGCAGTGCGCGAAATGGCTGCCCACGCCGTGTTGTTGCGCCACCAGGGCGAGCAGATCGTGCTCGGACTGTCCCCGGACCAGGATCATTTCAATCGCCCGCAGATGCTGAACCAGTTGGCCGAGCAGCTTGCGGGCAAGCTCGGCTACGCGCCGCGCCTGCAGATCGAGATCGTGCAGGGCAGCGCGCCGGCCGATTCGCTGCACCAGCGCAATTCGCGCGAACGCGATGCGCGCCAGCAGGCCGCCGAAGACGCCTTCATGGGCGATCCCGACGTGCAGAAGCTGGTGGCGCGCGGCGCCCGCGTGGTGCCCGATTCCATTCGACCTTTTGATGACCAGGAGTGAACCATGCGCGGCAATCTTGCCCAATTGATGCAACAGGCCCAGAAGATGCAGGAGGGCATGCAGCGTGCGCAGGATGAGCTGGCCACGATCGAAGTGGTCGGCAATGCCGGCGGCGGCATGGTCAGCGTGACGATGACCGGCAAGATGGAGTGCCGCAAGGTGCGCATCGATGCCTCGGCGCTGGCCGACCACGAGATGGCGGAAGACCTGATCGCGGCGGCAATCAACGATGCGGTGAACAAGGCGAATGAAGTCGCGCGCGAGAAGATGAGCGCCGCGGCGACCGGCCTGCCGCTGCCTCCGGGCATGAGCCTGCCGGGCTTCGGTTGATTCGGTCGGTTGATCCTTGAGTAGCGGATTGCTCGAACAGTTGATCGACGCGCTGCGGATCCTGCCCGGCGTGGGCCAGAAGAGCGCGCAACGCATGGCCTACCACGTGCTGGAGCGCGACCGCGAAGGCGGCACGCGCCTGGCCGAGGCGTTGGCAGTGGCGGTGGAACGCATCGGCCATTGCAAGCGTTGCCGTGATTTCAGCGAAACCGAGCTGTGCGCGACCTGCGCCAGTACGGCACGCGATGCCCAGCAACTGTGCGCGATCGAATCGCCGGCGGATCGTCTCGCGATCGAACAGGCGACCGGCTACCGCGGCCTGTATTTCGTGTTGCAGGGACGCCTGAGTCCGCTCGATGGCATCGGCCCGCGCGAACTCGGGCTCGACCAGCTTGCGGATCGACTCGGCGAAGGCGAGGTGCAGGAGTTGATCATCGCCACCAACCCGACGGTCGAAGGCGACGCCACCGCGCACTACCTCGCCCAGATCGCCCGCAAGCATGGCGTGCGGCCGAGCCGGCTCGCGCATGGCTTGCCACTCGGCGGCGAGCTGGAATACGTTGATCGCGGCACCTTGGCGCATGCCTTCGGCAGCCGCGCGGAAATCCAGGAGTAACGACGATGTCGGACACCATCTTCCACAAGATCATGCAGCGGCAGATTCCCGCCGACATCGTCTACGAGGACGACGACATGATCGCGTTCCGCGACATCGCGCCGCAGGCGCCGGTGCACGTGCTGTTCGTGCCCAAGCGCGATTTCGCCACGTTGAACGACGTGCCGCCCGATGCCGCGGAAGTCATCGGCAAGCTGGCTGTTGCCGCCGCGTCGTATGCGAAGCGCGAGGGTTTCGACACGTCGGGCTACCGGATCGTGATGAACTGCAACGGCGATGCCGGGCAGACGGTGTTCCAGATCCACCTGCACCTGCTCGCGGGCGCGCCGCTGGGGCATTTCGGCACGCCGGGGCGCTGATTCAAGTCCGGTGCGAGCGCAGCGCGCGGATCAGCGCCTTGCGTTCGCTGCCATCCTCCGTTGCATAACGCAGCGCATTGAAGCGATCGATCAGCGTTGACAGTTCCTCTGCGGATCGCGGGCGAACCGCCCGCACGCGTTCCAGCCAGTCGCGTGCCGTCTCGTGCGGTTCGCGTGCAAGCCCGAGTTTCGCGTAACGACGATCCAGGCCGCGCCATGCACGCAGCAGTGGATCGCGCACCCGTTCGCCACGCGCCAGCCACCATGCCGCGATCGCCAGGGCGATGCCCGCGGCGATGGCGAACAGGGCGATCAGCGTCGAGGGCGACAGGCGTTCGACGCCGAAACGTTTCAGCATCGTTGCCTGGCGATCGGCATTGAAGCCGAGCACGAAATCGTTCCACCCGCGGCGCAGGTTGTCGCCGAAGTTCCAGATCGGACGGGCGTCGATCAGACCGCCGAAGGTGCGGCCCGGCATGCGGTCGGCGATGGTGTCGTAGACGCGCTCGGGTGCGACTGCCGCGGTGGGGTCGACACGCGTCCAGCCGCGTCCGGCCAGCCACACTTCGGTCCAGGCGTGGGCGTCGGAATTGCGAACCACCCAATAGTCGCCGACCGGGTTGTGATAACCGCCGGCATAACCGATCACCACGCGCGCGGGAATGCCGGCGCCGCGCATCAACACCACGAATGCGCTGCTGAACTGCTGGCAATAACCGGTGCGGCCCTGGAACAGGAAGTCGTCGATCCAGTCGCGCCCAGGCTCGGGCACGCTCAGCGAATAGGCGAAGTCCTTGTGGATCATCGCCAGCGCGCGTTCGATGATGGCGATGTCGTTGCCGCCGGCTTCGCCGCGCCATTGCCGGCCCAGCGCCAGCGTGCGCGGATTGCGATCGGGCAGGACGAGGTTGGCGTGGCGCTCCCTGGCGTCGAGCACCGGGTCGAAGCTCACGACCGGTGCTGCCTGCAGTTGCCAACGCGTGAGTCCGCTCAATGGTGCGGTCGCGCGCAGGCTGGCATCGCGGCCGGATTGCGCGCCATCGGGTTGCGGCGTGGTGAATTCGAGTGTCGCCAGCAGGCGCTGGTCGCTGGGTTCGACGTCCAGCGTGTAGTGCCAACGCACCGGCGCGAGCGACAGGTTCGGCGTGCCGACGACCGATGCGGGCGCAGGCGTCCAGGTGCGTCCGTCAAAATCGCGCAAGGTCATCGCCCGCCAGTACATTTCCTGCGGACGCGGCGCCGGTCCGTCGAAGTGGGCGCGCATTGCCGGGGTGTCGTCGTTCAACGCATCCATCCAGCGATCGGGCGTCATCGATTCGCTCAGGCCCGGTTTGGAGACGGCGCGATCCGGCAATCCCCACAGCGGCGATGCAAGTCGCGGGAACAGCCAGAACGCAGCCAATACCAACGGCAACGCCAGCAGCAGCAATTTGCCGGCGGCGCGCAACGAATCGAATGGCGACCAGTCGACGAGATCGATGCCGGAATCGAGATCGGCGAGGCGCAGCAGCGTGGTGAGTGCAGCCGCAACCGCGATCGCGCCGAGGACCAGCGACAGCGGCCCCTGGTCGAGCAGATAGGTGGCGAACGGCGCGAACAGGCCATAGCCGAGCAGGCTGCGGGCGTCGCGCACGTTGGCGGTTTCCGTCGGCTTGAGCGCCAGCATCATCGCCAGCAGGGCGCAGCCGGTGTCGCGACCGATCTGCCGGTAGACCGAGAACACCGCGATCGCCAGCGTCAGCGCCAATGCGATCTTCAGCACCGCGGGCAGGCGGCCACGCGTCGACAGCGCCATGCTCAGCAAGGCGACCGTACCGACCGCGATCCCGACCATCGGTTGCAGTTGCAGCAACAGGGGCAGCAATAGCAACGCGGTTGTCGCGTACAACCAGCGCCGGGTGGTGGCATCGAGTGCGACCGTCGTGCTCACGATGCGCGCTCCGGCAATCGCGCCAGCGCATCCAGGCAGGCATGGCGATGATGCGGGCCACGATCCGCGGGCAGTGCCCGGCCGAGCGGTGGCCGCAATCCGTAGCGATGCCCATGGCGCTCGGCGAGTTCGACCCAATGCGCCAATCGCGAGATCGCGTGTTCCCAGGGAAGATGACGGACATCGTTCCAGTCGAGCAGGATGTCGGCGTCGACACGTTGCTCGTACTCGCGCGTGAGCAGATGCGTCGCGCGCGCCGATGCCTTCCACGCGATCGCGTGTGGTGCGTCGCCGTGGCGATACGGCCGCAGCTGGTGGATGTCGTCACCGGCCGATGCCGGTTTCGCGCGATGGCCGCCTTCGCCGCGATCGGGCAGCGGGGGACCATTGGTTTCGGGCATCGGATACACCAGCCAACCCTGTCCCTGCCACAGCCAGCTCCAGGCGCAGGCCAGGCCGAGCGGTCGCGTGGTCGCGAGTTCCAGTCGTCCCGCTTCCAGCCAGCCGCGCCTTGTCGTCGGAACAGGCAAGGTCGCGAACGTGGTCGCATGCGGCGCCACTTCGGCGACGGCATGGCCATCGCTGCAATCCAGTTGCAGGCCGCTGCGCGCGCGGGCATCACTGGCGACAAGACCAATCTTCACTTGCAGGGTTTCACCGGCGTGCACCGGTTCGGCATCGATCGAAGCCACGCACAGTCCCGACAACTGCAGGTGCGCGTAGACCAGGCTCGCGAGTCCTGCCGCGAGCAGCAACAGCGACAGCAGCAATGCCGGATTGTTGTTGTAGTTCAGCGCGCCGAGGAACATCACGCCGACCATGGCGCCGTAGAACAGGCCGAATTTCGTCGGCAATACGTAGACGCGGCGACGATCGATCGTCATCGGCAACGGATCGATACGACCGCGCCGGCGGATCCAGTTTTCCAGTCGATGCCGGAACGCGGGGCGCCCGGCAGGCGCTGCGTCGTCCATCAGTCGACCGGAACCGCCAGCAGCACCGAACGCGCCAAGGCACGGGCATCGCCGGCATCGGCATTGGCGACGAGGCGGTGCGCCGCAAGATGCGGGAACAGCGCCTGCACGTCGTCGGGCAGCACGTGGCCGCGCCCAAGCAGCAACGCATGCGCGCGTGCGGCGCGCAGCAGCGCGAGGCCCGCGCGTGGCGACAATCCGACGCGGACGCCGGGATGATTGCGACTGCGTGCGATCAGGGCCTGCAGGTAATCGACCAGCGCTTCGCTCACATGCACCTGCTGGACCGCAGCGCGGATCGCCAGCAGATCGTCGCGACCAAGCTGCGGCCGCGCCTGCGAGATCAGCAAGCGGCGCTCCTCGCCAAGCAGCAGCGCGCGCTCGGCCTCGGCATTGGGATAGCCCATCGAAATACGCAGCAGGAAGCGGTCGAGCTGGGAATCGGGCAGGGGATAGGTGCCGACCAGGTCCACCGGGTTCTGCGTGGCGATCACGAAGAACGGTTCCGACAACGGGCGGGTGACGCCATCGAGCGTGACCTGGCGCTCGGCCATCGCTTCCAGCAAGGCGCTCTGCGTCCGCGGTGGCGCGCGGTTGATCTCGTCCGCCAGCAGGACGTGGGTGAACACCGGCCCGGGATGGAATTCGAAACGCGATGCCGGGGCGTCGTAGATCGACACGCCGACGACGTCGGCGGGCAGCAGGTCGGAGGTGAACTGGATGCGCTGGAAGTCGAGCCCCAGCGTCGCCGCCAGTGCATGGGCGAGGGTGGTCTTGCCGAGGCCGGGCAGGTCCTCGATCAGCAGGTGGCCGTCGGCGAGCAGGGCGACGAAAGCCAGGCGCACTTCCAGCGGCTTGCCAAGGACCAGCTGGTTGACTTGCTGCTGGGCGGCTTCGAGGGCGGCCGCTTGCGCATCGGCAAGCGGTCGGAGCGGGGTGGCGGTGCGCATCGGGGGCTGGCTCCGGTGGGTCGTTGGGTCAGGCGGCGGTTTGCGCATCCAGGCGCTGGCGACCGGCATCGAGGCGGCTGCGCACGGCTTCCAGTTCGGCGATTCGGGCGTCCATGCCGTGCTGCTGCAACCACATCCGCTGGCGCAACAGATCATGGAGGACATCACGCAGCGCGGCATCGGCCTGGCTGGCGCTGGCGACACCATCCAGTTGGCGGCGGACACGGGTCAGCTGCATTTCCAGCGCGTCGGCACTGTCCATCACCTCGCGGAGCAGGCTCCAGCGCTGGTGCTGGCGACGGCGCTGCGCCACGAAGATGGCGACGGCCAGCGCGATCACCGCCAGGATGGCGATGGGGAAGATGATCGGGTTCAATGGTGACTCTGAGTCCGGTTCCTGAACGGCAGTGTGTCGATAGCCCGGCTCCGGCGCAATCCGCGGGAAGTCACGTCCGGGCGGCCCGGGGAAATGTTTGACAGCCCCCCCGTTCATCCTTAACATTCATCGGCTTATGTCCTCGAAATTGCCCGACCAGGTCGATCCATGGCGCATGGTGTCGGCGCGGCGCGAGTTCGAGGGCAGGCTGGAGTTGGCGGAACTGCCACGGCTGGCCGGTCTGCTGATTGATGGTGAAGGCGAAGTCGCCTACCGCATCGCATTCGACCGTGATGCCCTGCAGATTGCCTACGCCTCACTGGAAATCGACACCGCCTTGCCGCTGGAATGCCAGCGCAGTTTCGAACGGTTCGAGCTCCCCGTGCAGGTGAGCCAACGCATCGCGTTCATCCGCGACGAAGCCGAGGAAGCAGCACTGCCGCCGGGTTACGAACCATGGCTGGTGGATGCGAGCGATTCGGTTTCGCCCCGCGACATGATCGAGGACGAATTGATCCTCGCGGTGCCGGCGATACCGGTCAAGCCGGGGACCGAGGTCATGGAGGCCGAGTGGTCGCCCGACGAGGAAGAAGCCGCGTCGGTCAATCCGTTTGCGGCACTGGCTGCGTTCCGGCGCGACCAGAAGGAATAACGTTCAGACGTCCGTTTCGGCGGACACCGATTCACCCAGGAGTTTGTCCCATGGCTGTCCAGAAATCCCGCGTTTCCCCGTCCAAGCGTGGCATGCGCCGCGCGCATGATTCGCTGACGGCGAAACAGCTTTCCACCGACCCGACCAGCGGCGAGACCCACATCCGCCACCACGTCACTGCCGACGGCTACTACCGCGGCAAGAAGGTGCTGCCGTCCAAGACCAAGGTGGTCGAGGAAGATTGATTCCGCCCCGGCGGAATCCTTCCAGGATGATCCGCGGATGCGTGATTCAATTGCGAGTGGTTCGTTGATGTAACCTGACGGGACGATGCTGCTTTGCGGCATCGTCCTTGTCGTGCTTGCGGAAATCGTTCCGGAAACCTCCCGTCCGGATCCAAGGAGTTCGATCGATGGCTGATGTTGCTTCTTCTCGCCCAGCTTCTACCAGGATGTATGCCCGCATCGCCGGTACCGGCAGCGCGCTGCCGAAACAGGTGGTCACCAATGACGACCTGGCCAAGCGCGTCGACACCAGCGACGAATGGATCGCGGCCCGCACTGGCATCCGCCAGCGCCACGTCGCCGGCGAAGGCGAGACCACCGTCAGCCTCGGCGAGGAAGCCGCTCGCAAGGCGATGGCCGCCGCCGGCGTCACCGCCGACGACATCGACCTCATCGTTTTCGGCACCACCACGCCCGACCTGATTTTCCCGTCCTCGGCCTGCCTGATGCAGGCGCGCCTGGGAATCGTTGGCTGCCCCGCGTTCGACGTCAACGCGGCCTGCTCGGGCTTCATCTACGCGATCACCGTCGCCGACAAGTTCGTCCGCAGCGGCGACGCCAAGTGCGCGCTGGTGGTCGGCTCGGAAACCCTGACCCGCATGGTCGACTGGAACGACCGTGGCACCTGCGTGCTGTTCGGCGATGGCGCCGGCGCCGTGGTGCTCAAGCCCGACAGCGAGACTGGCATCCTCAGCACCCACCTGCATGCGGACGGCGCCAAGAAGGAACTGTTGTGGAACCCGGTGGGTGTGTCCGCCGGATTCAAGCCGGAAGAACCCAATGCAGGCGTCAAGGTCCTGATGACCGGCAACGAAGTGTTCAAGCACGCGGTCAAGGCCCTCGACGGCCTGGTCGACGAGACGCTGGACGCCAACGGCCTCGATCGCCACGACATCGACTGGTTGATTCCGCACCAGGCCAACCTGCGCATCATCGAAGCGACCGCTAAGCGCCTCGACATGCCGATGGATCGCGTGATCGTCACCGTCGACAAGCATGGCAACACCTCGTCGGGCTCGGTGCCGCTGGCACTGGATGCCGCCGTGCAGTCCGGCAAGGTCCAGCGTGGCCAGCTGCTGCTGCTCGAGGCCTTTGGTGGCGGCTTCACCTGGGGCTCGGTGCTGCTGCGCTACTGAGGGTGAATGGGCGCCGCTTCGCCCGTCCGACAATGTAAAAAATATGTGAATCCTGTTGCAGTTGAGGCAGCAGGCGATGGCGCGTGCGCGCCTGTCCTGCGAATCTGCGCGGCATGCAGGATTTCATGTCAACCAAATCTCTGTTCAAGCGTTACGCGGCCGATCCGGGCTCGAGGCCGGGCTTGGCGCGCGCGATCCGTTTCAGTGTCCGCGCACGACTGCAGGCGCCATTGCACCGCTACTGGTTCGGACTGATCGATCGTCCCCAACTCGCGGCTGCGCGCAATGCCGGGACTGGACTGTGCGCGCGCCTCCAGCAGCCCTATGTCAGCGCGCGGCTGACGCAGCTGCAGCGCTTCAGTCTGCTGCGCAAGCACTTCGAGCTGTTGAGCCGGTTTCCGGAACCGGTCCGCGACGCGATCTACACGAAGGAAGGGTGGGTCGTCGCGGCGTTCGCCGAAGACGGCATCGAACACACCATCCGCCTGGTCCATCAGCCGGGCACCCAGCGCGAGGGCGACCTCAACCTGGTCTGGGACTGTTCGCTCGGACGCGTCGCCATGGCGACTTTTGCCTTGCTCAATTCCCGGCTGGGAAGCCGCGCCATGGTCATCGGTGGCTTGCAGGGCAGCAACGCCGGCGATGCGCATGCGATGTACCAGGTCCTGACGCGCGCGATGCATGGATTGCGCCCGATGTCGACGCTGGTGCATTTCCTCCAGCTTGCGGCCGGCCAGCTCGGTGTCGGGTTGATGCTGGGTGTCGAGGACGCCGCGCATGCGATCTACCGTCCTGGACAGCGCGACCAGGCCAAGAAAGCCCTGAGTTACGACGCCATCTGGAGCGAACACGGCGGCGGGCAGTGGAAGCACGGCCTGTACAAGTTGCCGGTGGAAATGGCGGTGCGCGACCTGGCGACGGTCGCCTCCAAGAAGCGTTCGATGTACCGCAAGCGTTACGCCATGCTCGAGTGCATCGACGCGATGATGGCGGCCTCCCTGGGCTGGGCCAACCAGTTGCCGAGTCCGCGGGTCGAGGCGGAATGGGCGCCGTCGTCGCAGTCCTGGCTGTTCCGCCCGGGTGATAATGAAATGGCCGACGCCTTCGCCTGATCCGGGATCACCATTCTGGCGCGCATGGTGGGGCCCAACGGCTACCATGTGCGGCCATCCCGTGAAGAGTCATCCGTGACCGCACTCGCCTTCGTGTTCCCCGGCCAGGGCTCGCAGAGCCTCGGCATGCTGGCGGAACTTTCCGAACTGCACCCCGTCATTCGCAGCACCTTCGCCGAAGCGTCCGAAGGCGCCGACGTCGACCTGTGGGCGCTGTCCCAGGGCGGCCCCGAGGAAATGCTCAACCGCACCGAATACACCCAGCCGGCATTGCTGGCCGCCGGCGTCGCGGTGTGGCGCGCATGGCAGGAAAAGGGCGGAGCACAGCCGTCGCTGCTGGCCGGTCACAGCCTGGGCGAATACAGCGCGCTGGTCGCTGCGGGTGCGTTGTCGCTGAAGGACGGCGCGCATCTGGTGCGTATCCGCGGACAGTTGATGCAGGACGCCGCGCCCGCCGGAACCGGCGCGATGGCGGCGGTGATCGGCGCCGACGACGACTTGGTTGCGGAGGTGTGCAAGGCCGCGTCGGAATCGCAGGTCGTGGTGCCGGCCAACTACAACTCGCCGGGGCAGATCGTGATCGGTGGCGATGCCGCGGCGGTCGATCGTGCGCTGGCGTTGCTGGCCGAGAAGGGCGTGCGCAAGGCGGTGAAGCTCGCCGTCAGCGTGCCTTCGCATACGCCGCTGATGCGCGAGGCTGCCAATCGCCTGGCCGAAACCATGCGCGGCCTGCGCTGGCAGGCACCGTCGTTGCCGGTGGTGCAGAACGTCGATGCTTCCGTGCACGCCGATGTCGATGCGATCCGTGACGCGTTGGTGCGCCAGTTGTATCAGCCGGTGCGCTGGACCGAATGCGTGCAGGCGCTTGCCGCGAAGGGCGCGACGCGCATCGGCGAATGCGGTCCGGGCAAGGTGCTGGCCGGCCTGGTCAAGCGCATCGACAAATCCCTCGACGCACGCGCGCTCGGCAGCGTGCCCGAATTCGAAACCGCACTGGAAGAATGGAAAGCCTGATGAGCAAGCCGCTGGAAAACGAAATCGCACTGGTGACCGGCGCATCGCGCGGCATCGGCGCCGCGATCGCCGACGAACTCGCCGCACGCGGCGCCATCGTGATCGGAACCGCCACCAGTGAATCGGGCGCCGCCGCGATCGGCGAACGCCTGAAGTCGGTCGGTGGCCACGGCCGCGTTTTGAACGTCACCGAGGAGGGCGCGATCGAAGCGCTGATCGATGGCATCCAGAAGGAATTCGGCAAGCTCGACATTCTCGTCAACAACGCAGGCATCACCCGCGACAACCTGCTGATGCGGATGAAGGACGAGGACTGGCAGGCGATCCTCGACACCAACCTCACCAGCGTCTATCGCTCCAGCAAGGCGGTGATGCGCGGGATGATGAAGGCGCGCAAGGGTCGCATCATCAACATCGCCTCGGTGATCGGTGTCACCGGCAACGCGGGCCAGGCCAATTACGCGGCGGCCAAGGCCGGCATCATCGCTTTCAGCAAGTCGCTGGCGCGCGAGATCGGCAGCCGCGGCATCACCGTGAACGTGGTCGCCCCGGGTTTCATCGCCACCGACATGACGCGCGACCTGCCGGAAGACGCCAAGGCCGCGATGCTCCAGCAGATCGCGCTGGGCCGGCTCGGCGAACCGGCCGATATCGCCCGCGCGGTGGCTTTCCTCGCCGGGCCGGATGCGGCCTACATCACGGGTGATACCTTGCACGTCAACGGCGGCATGTACATGCCGTGACCCGGCACGGTGGCCCCGGCGATCAGCCCGGTTTCACGGGGCGGATCGCCATTCGCCACCGGATTGCTTGCCGAATCGACTTATGCACTACACTACGGCCTGAAAACCGAAACCTCCCTCCCTCTGGAGCAGCAAGAACATGAGCACCATCGAAGAACGCGTCAAGAAAATCGTTGTCGAACAGCTTGGCGTCAAGGAAGAAGATGTCAGCAACAATGCCTCGTTCGTGGACGATCTTGGCGCCGACTCGCTCGATACCGTCGAGCTGGTGATGGCGCTCGAAGAAGAATTCGAGTGCGAGATCCCGGACGAAGAAGCCGAGAAGATCACCACCGTGCAGCAGGCGATCGACTACGTCAAGGCGCACGTCAAGACGGCCTGATCGCGCCAGCAACACACGTCATGGGGCCGCGCATCGCGGCCTCGTGCGTTTGAGCGAACCCGTTTTGTTTTGATCGAACACGATCCCCGGAGTCAAAATGTCCAAGCGTCGCGTCGTCGTCACCGGTCTCGGCATCCTTTCGCCGCTCGGCCTCGATCTTGCGTCCAACTGGGATGCCATCACCCACGGTCGTTCCGGCATCGGCCCGATCACCCATTTCGATGTCGAAGCCTATCCGACGCACTTCGCCGGTGAAGTGCGCGGTTTCGACCCCGCGCAATGGATCACGCCGAAGGACGTCAAGAAGATGGACCCGTTCGTCCATTACGGCGTTGCGGCGGCGGCGATGGCGATTGCCGATTCCGGGCTGGAGATTGCCGGCGAAGCCGCGGAACGCATCGGCGTCGCCATCGGCGCCGGCATCGGCGGCCTGCACGGCATCGAGGAAACCACGCTCAAGCTCGCCAACGGCGGTCCGCGTAAGGTGTCGCCGTTCTACGTGCCGAGCACCATCATCAACATGATTTCCGGCCAGGTCTCGATCATGACCGGGGCCAAGGGTCCGAACATCGCGGCGGTCACCGCCTGCACCACGGCGACCCACAACATTGGCCTGGCGATGCGCATGATTCAGTACGGCGAAGCCGACGCGATGATCTGCGGCGGCGCCGAATACGCCATCACCCCGACCGCGGTCAGCGGTTTCTGTGCGATGAAGGCGCTCTCGACCCGCAACGACGATCCGACGCGCGCGTCGCGCCCGTGGGACAAGGACCGTGACGGTTTCGTGATGGGCGATGGCGCCGGCGTGCTGGTGATCGAGGAATACGAGCGTGCGAAGGCGCGCGGCGCGAAGATCTATTGCGAGCTGGTCGGCTTCGGCATGAGCGGCGATGCCTTCCACATGACCGCGCCGAGCGAGAACGGGGATGGCCCGGCGCGTTGCATGCGCGCGGCGATGAAGGACGCGGGCATCAATCCGCAGGACATCGGCTACATCAATGCGCACGGCACCTCGACGCCGGCTGGCGACCTCGGCGAAACGCTGGCGATCAAGTCGGCGCTGGGCGATGCCGCGAAGTCGGTGATGGTGTCCTCGACCAAGTCGATGACCGGCCACCTGCTCGGCGCTGCCGGCGGCGTGGAAGCGGTGTATTCGGCGATGGCGCTGCACGAAGGCGTGATCCCGCCGACGATCAATCTCGACAATCCGTCGGAAGGTTGCGACCTCGACTACGTGCCGCACACCGCGCGCCAGAAGCAGGTCGAGATCGCGATGTCGAACTCGTTCGGCTTCGGTGGGACCAACGGCACGCTGGTGATGCGTCGCGTCTGATCCGGCGTTCCGGGAAGATCGCGCGATGTCGCGCCTGATCCGGCGTCGCCTGCCTGCAAGCGCCGACCTGCTGCGTTTGCACCGGCATGATCCGGCGCGTTATCCGATGTTGCTGGAATCGTCGGCGCACGCGCTGGATGCGTCGGCGCGTCGGCACGCGCACTGGGACATGCTGCTGGCGACGGATGGCGAGGGGTTCGTCCGCACGCATGACGGCGTCTTGTATGACCTGGGTGGCGGGGCACTGGAAGGCGGATTCCTCGACCGCCTCGAGCGCGAATGGCAGGCACGGCGGCAAGTTTGCGATCCCGTCGATGCCGATCTGCCGTTTCGTGGTGGTTGGGCCGTGTTCTGCGCCTACGAGCTCGCCGAGGAAGTCGAGCCGACGTTGCAGATTCCCGCGGCGGAAGGCCATGGACCGCGCGGTGTCGCCTTGCGCTGCCCGGCGGCGATCCTGCACGACCACGCCAGTGGCGAATGCATCGCGATCGCGGAAGCGGGTTGCGAGGAATGGCTCGATCGCATCGAAGCCGATCTGCAGGCGTCGCAGGCCATCGACGAATCGTCATGGCATCCGCCCATTGCCACCGGCGAAGACGAACCACGGCGTTTCCTCGATGGCGTTGCCGCGGTGCTCAGACACCTGCGTGACGGCGACATCTACCAGGCCAATCTCTCGCGCGGCTGGTGGGCACGGTTCGCACGGACGGTCGATCCGGCCGCGCTGCATGCGCGTCTGCGCACGGCCAACCCGGCGCCGTTCTCGGGGCTGTTCGTGCACGGCGACTGGGCCGTGGCCAGTTCGTCGCCGGAACGCCTGGCGACGATTCGCGGCGACATCGCCAGCACGCGCCCGATCGCCGGCACGCGTCCGCGCATCGCCGGCGACGACGACGGTGCGCGCATCCGGGAATTGATCGATCATCCCAAGGAGCGTGCCGAGCACGTGATGCTGGTCGATCTCGAACGCAACGATCTCGGTCGCGTCTGTGTCGGTGGCACGGTGGAAGTCGATGAACTGATGACGGTCGAAAGCTATGCCCACGTCCATCACATCGTCAGCAATGTGCGCGGCGTGCGTGCGCCCGATGCCAGCCCGGTCGATGTGCTGCGCGCGGTCTTCCCCGGCGGCACGATCACCGGCTGCCCGAAGGTGAGCTGCATGCGCATCATCGCGGCGCAGGAAGGCATCGGGCGTGGCGCCTATACCGGCGCGATGGGCTGGCTCAATCGCGACGGCGACATGGATCTCAACATCCTGATCCGCACCGCCGAGGTCGAAGGCGACACCCTGCGATTCCGCACCGGCGCAGGCATCGTGCTGCAGTCGATCGCCGACAGGGAGCTGGCGGAGACACGGGCCAAGGCGCGCGGCCTGCTGCGCGCACTGGGCGTGGAGGACTGAATGTGGATGTAGCGCGCATTTTCCGCGGCAGCCAACGGGTCGACTCCATCGATCCGGCCGATCGTGGTCTTGCCTATGGCGACGGATTGTTCGAGACCATGCGCGTGCATCGCGGCGATATCCCATGGTTGGACGCGCATCTGCAGCGTTTGCAGCGCGGTACGCAGCGGCTGGTCATCGATCTTCCCGGCGAAGCGCTGTTGCGCGCGGAGATCGCGGCCATGTGCGCGGGCCAGGATTCCGCCGTGCTCAAGCTGATCGTCACCCGTGGCGCGGGCGGTCGCGGCTACGCGCCGCCAGTGCATTTGGAGCCGACATGGATCCTGTCGCTGCATGATGCGCCAGCCTTGATGCCGGCGATCGACATCGTCTGGTGCCAAACCACGCTCGCCGACCAACCTGCATTGGCGGGCATCAAGCACTGCAATCGCCTCGAGCAGGTGTTGGCGCGTCGCGAGGTGGTCGCGGTGAATGCAGACGAAGGCCTAATGCGCGATGCGTCGGGGAACGTGATCGCGGCGACTTCGGCCAATCTCTTCGTCCATGATGGCGATGGCTGGTGCACGCCGAAGGTCGATCGATCGGGCGTGGCCGGGATCTGCCGCGACTGGTTGTTGCGCCATGCCCAGGTGCGCGAAACCGTGCTGGATCGCGACGCCGTCGAGCGTTCATCCGCCATATTCCTCTGCAATGCGGTGCGCGGTATCCTGCCGGTGCGCCGCCTCGATGCGCGCGAATGGCCGGCAAGCGAGGACGTTCGCGAGCTGCAGCGCCAACTCGCCGATGCCCATCCGGGCCTGGCCTGACGGACGAATGGAAGACGATGGCGAAGCGCGCGAAGAAGAAACGTGGTTTCAAGGGATTGCTGCTGGTCCTGCTGCTTGCCTTGCTCGCCGCAGGTTGGCTGGCCTGGCGGCATTACACGGTCTTCATCGCCCAGCCGATGCACGGACTGCGCGATGGCCAGCAGGTCAGCGTCGGCAAGGGCAGTGCGCTGCCGCAGCTGCTGCGCAAATTGCGCGCTGCCGGCGTCGACCAGGGCTTCGATGTCGAATGGCAGTTGCTGGCGCGCCAGCTGGGCGCTGCCGGCAAGTTGCAGGTTGGCGACTACGCGCTCAAGAACGGAATGACGCCGGGCGAGCTGTTGCGCAATATCCGCGACGGCAAGGTGGTGAGCTACCGCTTCACCCTGATCGATGGCTGGAACATCCGTGACCTGCGCAAGGCGCTGGGCAAGGCCGAACCGCTGAAGCACACCATCGATACGATGAGCGACGCACAGTTGATGACGGCGCTCGGTCATCCCGGACAACATCCGGAAGGACGCTTCCTTCCCGAAACCTATCAGTACACGGTGGGCGGCAGCGACATCGACGTGTTGAAGCAGGCCCATGCGGCGATGGACAAGGCGCTGGCCGCGGCGTGGTCGTCGCGTGCGCAGGACCTGCCGTTGAAGACTCCGGAGGAAGCGCTGATCATGGCTTCGATCGTCGAGAAGGAAAGCGGTGTCGCCGACGATCGTCCCAAGGTCGCTGGCGTGTTCCTGAATCGCCTCGCCAAGGGCATGCGCCTGGAGACCGATCCCACCGTGATCTACGGCATGGGCGCGGCCTACGCCGGCAACATCCGCAAGAAGGACTTGCAGACCGATACGCCATACAACACCTACCTGCGCAGCGGATTGCCGCCGACGCCGATTTCGATGCCGGGCAAGGCGGCGTTGCAGGCCGCGACGCATCCGGCTGGCGGCGATGCGCTGTATTTCGTCGCCAGTGGCGACGGCAGCGGCAGCAGTCTGTTCGCGTCGACGTACGAACAGCACCAGGCCAATGTGCGCGCCTATCTGGCGCGCTATCGCGCGGGGCTGGCCAAGGGCCCGCTGACCGGTACCTCGACCTCGACCGATGACGCGGATTCCGCGGCGGCGCCTGCACCGGCCGGGGCTGCCAAGCCGTGAGCGCATTGGAAACCGCGGCGCGACTGATCACGCTGGAAGGCGGCGAGGGCGCCGGCAAGTCGACCGTGCTGTCGGCGCTGGCGCAGGCATTGCGCGGGCATGGTGGCGAAGTGGTGACCACGCGCGAACCGGGCGGGACGCCGCTGGCCGAACGCATCCGCGAATTGCTGCTGCATCCCGACAACTCCGATCCTCCGAGTGCGGATACCGAATTGCTGCTCATGTTCGCTTCGCGTGCGCAGCATGTCGCCAGCGTGGTGCGGCCGGCGCTGGCGCGTGGTGCGTGGGTGCTCAGTGATCGCTTCACCGATGCCAGCCATGCCTACCAGGGCGGCGGGCGCGGCGTCGATCGCGGCACGATCGCGATGCTGGAATCGCGTTTCGTCGGACTGCAACCGGGATTGACGCTGCTGCTCGACGTTCCGGTCGCGGTCGGACGGGCCCGCGCGCAGGGTCGCGCCGCGCCGGACCGCATCGAAGCGGAAGCCGATGGATTCTTCGAACGCGTGCGCGCTGCCTATCGCGATCTCGCGACGGCACAGCCAGAACGTTTCCACGTGATCGATGCCAGCCAACCCGCCGAACGTGTCGCCGCCGATGCGGTCGCCGCGCTCGATCGATACCTGCAAGCGTTGTCGCCGGCATGACCGCAGGATTTTCGCCCTGGCAACAAACGGCCTACGAACGCGCGGTGTCGAGCCTCGATGACGGTCGCCTCGGTCATGCGCTGCTGGTCTGCGGTCCCCCGCGGATCGGCAAGCGCGCATTGGTCGATCATCTCGCCAGGCGCGTGCTGTGCCTGACGCCTGCGGCCGATGGTGAACCCTGCGGGCGCTGCCGCAGCTGCACGCTGTTCCCGACCGGCGCGCATCCCGACCTGCGCATCGTCACCCTTGAGATGAACAAGGAAGGCACGCGCCTGCGCAGCGAGATCGTGATCGAGCAGGCGCGCGATGTCGGCGCGTGGTTGGCGTTGACGTCGCAACTCGGCGGCGCGCAGGTGGTGATCGTCGATCCTGCCGACGCGATGAATTCCGCGGCCGCGAACGCGTTGTTGAAGACGCTGGAAGAACCGCTGCCGAACCGTTATCTGTGGCTGGTGAGTGCGCAGCCGAATCGCCTGCCGGCGACGATCCGCAGTCGTTGCCAGCGACTCGAACTCACGGTGCCTGGCCAGGCAGTCGCATTGCAATGGCTGCTCGACCAGGGCAAGCCGCGCGCCGATGCCGAAGCCGCGTTGGCGGCAGCGCAGGGCGATCCCGGACAGGCGCTGCATTGGCTGGAGAGTGGTGGCATGACAGTGCGCCGCCAGGTCGACACCGACCTGCGCGCGATCGCCGATGGCGCGAGCGGTGCGACGGAGATTGCCCAGCGTTGGGCCGCCGATGGTGAAGCGGCGTTGCGCCTGCGCTTCGCTGCCGACCTTGCCCGCGAACGCGCCGCCCGCTTGACCGATCCGACGGAAACACGCAGGCTGGCGCGGTGGTTCGATCAGGCCAATCGCGTGCGCGACATGTTGCGCACGACGATCCGGGCGGACCTCGCGATCGCCGGGTTGCTGCTGGAATGGCGCACCGGCCAACCCGAACCCAGGACAGGAGCGAGACGCGCATGAGCACACCGCAGGGCGGACGCCAAGCCATCGTGTCGTTGCCGTTGGCCGACAAGGACCAGGTCTACGAGGCCTACATGCCCTTCGTCCGCAACGGCGGCCTGTTCGTGCGCACGACCAAGCGCCACTTCATCGGCGATCCGGTATTCCTGTTGGTCACGCTGCCGGGATCGACGGAGCGCATCCCGGTGTCGGGACGCGTGGTCTGGGTGACGCCACCCGGCGCGCAGGGCGGACGTCCCGCCGGTATCGGCGTGCAATTCGACGACACCGCCGAAGCGGTGACCTTGCGCGGCAAGCTCGAGGTCGAGCTTGCCGGCCGCCTCGAATCGGACAAGCCGACCGCGACGATGTAATCGCGCTTCAGCGCAATGCGTCCCAACCGGGGCGCGGCGCGAAGCGATCGCCGTGTGTCGCCTGCAGCGCCTTGAGTCGTGCAAGCAGCGCATCGACGCCGGTTTCGCGCACGTACTGGATCGGGCCGCCGCGGAACGGCGCGAAACCGGTGCCGAAGATCACGCCGGCATCGAGCAGGTCGGCATCGGCGACTACGCCTTCGTGCAGACAGGCCACGGCTTCGTTGACCAGCGGCAGGATCAGGCGATCCTCGAGATCCGCGGGCACCTGGTAACCGGACGGCACTTCCGGCTTGATCGCCTTGCCATCCTTCCATGCATACAGGCCTTGCCCGTCCTTCTTGCCGCGCTTGCCGGCTTCCGGTGGCGCCGACAATGCGGCCGGAATCTCGAGTCCGAGGAAGGGTGCGAGTTCCGCGCCGACGCCCGCGGCGACATCGAGGCCGACGGTATCGATCAGTTCGATCGGACCCATCGGCATGCCGAAACGCGTCGCGGCCTTGTCGAGCACCGGACCGGGAATGCCTTCCGACAACGCGCGCGCGGCCTCCAGCAGATAGGGGAACAGCACGCGGTTGACGAGGAAGCCTGGGGTGCCCGCGACCGGGACCGGCAACTTGTCGAGCGCCTTGCAGAACGCGGCGAGGCGTTGCTGCGTGCTGGCATCCATGGTGTCGTGGTGGATCAGTTCCACCAGCGGCATCAGCGCCACCGGATTGAAATAGTGCAGGCCGGCGAAACGCGCGGGGTTGCGCACGTGTTCGCGCAATTCGTCCAGCGGGATCGAAGAAGTATTGGTGGTGAGCAGCGCGCCATCCTTCATGCGCGGTTCGACATCGGCATACAACGCGCGCTTGGCCTCGGGATTCTCGATGATCGCCTCGATCACGAGGTCGGCATTGGCGATGCCGTCGCCGGCGAGATCGCCCTTCAGGCGTGCCGCGACTTGTGGTCGTTTCGCATCATCCTTCACGCGCTTGGCGAACAAGTCCGCGGAGCGTGACAGAGCGCCATCGATGAAACGCTGCTCGCGATCCTGCAACGTGACCTCGAATCCCTTGTAGGCCGACCATGCCGCGATGTCGCCGCCCATCACGCCGGCGCCGATCACGTGCACGTTGCGGATGCCGGAATTGCCGGTGCCGAGCGACTTCAGGCGTTCCTGCAGGAAGTACACGCGGATCAGGTTGCGCGCGGTCGGCGTCGCCGACATCGCGACCACGCCGCGACGTTCGCTGTCGAGTTGCGCCGACGTGGAGCTGAAGGGGCCGGGACGACGCCAGCTTTCGATCAAGGCATAGGGTGCCGGGTAATGCGCCTTCGGTGCCTTGCGCGCGACCTGCTTGGCCATCTGCGGCGCCAGCAGTTGCCGCGTCGGCCACAGGTTGGTGAGCGAAGCCAGTGCGCGCTGCTTGAACGGACGAACGCTGCCGCGCAACGCGAGGTCGGCTGCGGTGTCGACCAACACGGCGGGATCGGCCACCTTGTCGACCAATCCCATCGCGCGCGCTGCCGATGCGCTGACGGTGCGACCGGTCAGCATCAGGTCGAACGCGGCCGGCGCGCCGACCAGGCGCGGCAGGCGCACGCTGCCGCCCCAGCCGGGGAAGATGCCGAGCTTCACTTCCGGCAGGCCGATCCGCGTCGAGGCATCGTTGCTGGCGACGCGATAGCGGCAGGCCAGCGACAGCTCGGTGCCGCCGCCCATGCAGAAGCCGTGGATCGCCGCGACCGTCGGGCAGGGCAGGCGGGCGATGCGCTCGAAGACCTGCTGGCCGCGACGGATGGCGTCGGCCGTGGTGCCGTTGGCGTCGAATTTCTGGAACTCGTTGAGGTCGGCGCCGGCGATGAAGCCGCGCTCCTTGGCGGAATGGAAGACCACGCCGCGCGGTGGATCCATCGCCAGCCGCTCGACCATCAGCCCAAGTTCGCGCAAGGCTTCCTGCGAGAAACTGTTCACCGACTGGCCCTCGCGATCGAAGGCGATGACCTCGACGCCATCGGGGCGGGTTTCATGGCGCCAGTTGCGCAGTTGCAGGCCGTCGAAGCGCGAGCTCATGGCGGGGACATTCCTTGGCGTATGGATTCAGCTGACTATCATCCCCAAGGCGTTCATCTGAGGTCAAATGGCGGGGTCGGGAACTCCGGGCCGGGTTGGCGGTCGAAAGCCGCAATCCAGCCGACCTGACAACCCGTTCAATGCAGGTTTTCACGCAGTCAACAGTCCTGACCATGGCCGAGCCGATCGATGACCTCGATGCCGAGCTGGTCCGCCGAGTCCAAGGCGGCCAGCAGCCGGCATTCGACCAGCTGGTGCGCAAGCACCAGGCGCGGGTGACTGCGCTCATCGGCCGCTACATCAGCGACTGGAGCGAATGCCAGGACGTGGCGCAGGAAGCCTTCCTGCGCGCCTATCGCGCCATCGGCAGCTTCCGCGGCGATGCCCAGTTCTCGACGTGGATGCACCGGATCGCGGTGAACACGGCCAAGAACCACCTCGCCGCGCAAAAGCGCCGGCCGCCGACCGACGACATCGATTTCGCCGATGCCGAGGAATACGCGGGTGGCCTGCGCATGCGCGATTCCGATACCCCGGAACGCGAGGCGATGCGCCAGGAAGTGGAGACGGCGGTGATGCAGGCCTTCGCCACGCTGCCCGATGAACTGCGCGTCGCCATCACCCTGCGCGAAGTGGACGGTTTGAGTTACGAGGAGATCGCCGGGCGGATGGGCTGCCCGATCGGCACGGTGCGTTCGCGCATCTTCCGTGCCCGCGATGCCATCGACAGCGCGTTGCGCCCGTTGCTGGGCCAGGGCGCGACCCGGAGCCAATCATGAAGCACGATTTCATCGACGAGAATGCACGCGAACAGCTGTCGGCCCTGCTCGACGGCGAACTCGACGGCGACGCCGCGCGTTTCCTGCAACGCCGCCTCCAGCACGACGACGCCCTGGTCGGCCAGCTGGTGCGCTGGCAACTGGCCGGCGACGTCCTGCGCACGAATGCGCGATCCGGTGGCGAAGACGATCTCGCCAATCGCGTGCGCGCGGCGATCGAGCGCGAACAGGCGCAAGCGACCGTGAAACCGCAACAGCGTCGTGGCTGGGTGCTGTGGGGTGGTGGGTTGGCTGCAGTGGCGGCGCTTGGCATTGCCGCGTTGAACCTGCCGGGCACCACGAATCCCGTTTCGATTCCGGCGGCGAAGGAAGTCGCGACGGTTTCGACTGCGCCCGCCGCAGCCACGCCGGTGGCGGCTGCTGCGATCACTGCATCGGTGAAAACCCCGGCGAAGCAATCGACTGCGATCGATGCGGCTTCCGAACAACCCGTGCAACATCGCGTCGCCGACGTCGTGGCGCGCCATCGTCAACGCGATGCAGTCGCCAGCCAAGCTGTTGCTGGTATGCCCAGTCGCGTGCACGATGATTCGCAAGAGGCTGTGCCAACCGCGCCCGAACACGCAGTCGCGGTTGCGACGACGGCTCCGGCGAAGTCGAAGGTGGACCGCAATCCGTTCACCATGCGGGCAGCCGCGCCGCAATCGGAGTTGGCATGGCCCAAGGCCGTGCTGCCCGGATTCAATTCCGGACTCAATGCCGATTTCCGCAGCGACGGCAATGCCGGCAACCCCTTCGCGCCGCATCGCGCTTACGAAGAGCCACTGCCGAACCGCTGAAGCAGGTTCGGCAGCGCAACCGTTCCATCGCATTCCTGCCCATGCAGGGGCTTATCCCATGCCAGTTCCAAGGACCATCGCCATGAATCCACTTCGTCGTCCAGGTATGTCCCGTTCCCTCGCGGTCGCCTGCAGTCTCGTCATCGCCACGGTCGCCGTTCCGGTCGTCGCCTTGCATGCGCAGAGCACCGCCACGCCGCAATCCGCACCGCTGGTGACGGGGTTGCCGGATTTCACCGGACTGGTGAAGGCGGTGGGGCCTGGCGTGGTCAACATCGAAGCGAAGATCAAGCCCAAGCGCGCGCAGTCCTCGCGTCAGCAAATGCCCGACATGGGCGACATGCCGGAGTTCTTCCGCCGCTTCTTTGGCGAAGGGATGCCGAACATGCCGGACGGCGGCCAACCGGGTGGCACCGCGATCGGCAGCGGTTTCATCATTTCCGCCAACGGCGACATCCTCACCAACAACCACGTGGTCGATGGCGCCGACAGCGTGACGGTGAAGCTGCCTGATGGCCGCAACTTCCCGGCGAAGGTGGTGGGGCGCGACGCGCAGTCCGATGTCGCCCTGCTGCATGTCGATGCATCGGGCCTGCCGGCGTTGCGTCTCGGCGATTCCACCAGCGTGCAGCCGGGGCAGTGGGCGGTGGCGATCGGTTCGCCGTTCGGCCTCAACAATTCGGTGACGGCCGGCATCGTCAGCGCGATCGGGCGCAATAACCGCAACCAGAGCTATGTGCCCTTCATCCAGACCGACGTCGCCGTGAATCGTGGCAACTCCGGCGGTCCGTTGCTCAACACGCGCGGCGAAGTGATCGGTATCAACTCGCAGATCTTCAGCAATTCCGGCGGCTTCGAAGGCGTGAGCTTCGCGATTCCGATCGATACCGCGATGGCCGCGGTCAAGCAGCTCAAGGCCAATGGCAAGGTGCGCTACGGCATGCTCGGCGTGGTGATGCAGCCGGTCGATGCCACCAATGCGAAGGCGTTGGGCCTGCCTGATACGCGCGGCGCGCTGGTGAACCAGGTGCAGCCGGGCAGCGCCGCCGACAAGGCCGGCATCCAGTCGATGGACGTGATCCGCGCCTTCAATGGCGATCGCGTTGGCGACTATTCGGAACTGGCGCCGAAGGTGGGCCTGCTCGCGCCGGGAACCCGCGCAACGGTGACGGTCTGGCGCGATGGCCGCGACCGCGACATCCCGGTGACCCTCGGGGCGCTGGATGACCACAATGACGTGGCGAGCGCGGGCAACGGACGCCCGACGCCGGCAGTGCCAACCGCGGCGGGCAATCGCCTCGGCCTGCAACTGGAGAACCTCGACGCCGATGACCGCCGCGAGCTTGGCCTGCGCGCGGGCGAGGGCGTGGGCGTGGCCGAGGTGCGTGGCGATGCCGCCCGCGAAGCCGGCCTCAGCCGCGGTGACGTCATCCTGGCGGTGGGACGGACCCGGGTCGGCTCGGCCGCGGCCCTGCAGGCCGAACTGGCCAAGCTGAAGAAGGGCGACAGCGCCATGCTGCTGGTCCGCAACGAAGCCGGGCAGGCCTTCGTCACGGTTCCGGTCGAACGCTGAATCGCCGGAGCCGGGCAACGGGGCGCGGCATGCGATAATGCCGCGCTTATGTCCCGTGGGCCGCCGATCGGCCCCGATCACCTGGTTGTCCGCCGATCCGCATGTCTTCCGAAACGCCTGCCTCCATGCGGAATATCCGCAATTTCTCGATCATTGCCCACGTCGACCATGGCAAGTCCACGTTGGCCGACCGTATCATCCAGCTCTGTGGCGGCCTCGAGGCCCGCGAGATGGAAGCGCAGGTGCTCGATTCCAATCCGATCGAGCGCGAACGCGGCATCACCATCAAGGCCCAGTCGGTGTCGCTGCCGTACACGGCGAAGAACGGCGAGACCTACCAGCTCAACTTCATCGACACGCCCGGCCACGTCGACTTCAGCTATGAAGTGAGCCGCTCGCTGGCGGCCTGCGAAGGCGCGCTGCTGGTGGTGGACGCCGCCCAGGGCGTGGAGGCGCAATCGGTCGCCAACTGCTACACCGCGGTGGAGCAGGGCCTGGAAGTGGTTCCGGTGCTGAACAAGATCGACTTGCCGACCGCCGACATCGAGCGCGTCAAGAAGGAGATCGAGGCGGTGATCGGCATCGATGCCGAGGACGCCGTCGCCATCAGCGCCAAGACCGGCCTCAACGTGCAGGACGTGCTGGAAGCGATCGTCGCGCGCATCCCGCCGCCGAAGCCGCGCGATACCGACAAGCTGCAGGCGCTGATCATCGACTCCTGGTTCGACAACTACCTCGGCGTGGTGTCGCTGGTGCGCGTGATGCAGGGCGAGATCAAGCCCGGCGACAAGCTGCTGGTGATGTCCACCGGTCGCAGCCACCTGGTCGACAAGGTCGGCGTGTTCACCCCGAAGCGCAAAGTGCTGAACAAGCTCAGCGCCGGCGAAGTGGGCTGGGTCACCGCGTCGATCAAGGACGTGCACGGCGCGCCGGTCGGCGACACCCTGACCTTGGCCGCCGATCCCGCGCCGCAGCCGCTGCCGGGCTTCCAGGAAATGCAGCCGCGCGTGTTCGCCGGCCTGTTCCCGGTCGACAGCGAGGACTATCCGGACCTGCGCGAGGCGCTGGAAAAGTTGCGCCTCAACGATGCCGCGTTGCGTTTCGAGCCGGAAAGCTCGGAAGCGATGGGCTTCGGTTTCCGCTGCGGCTTCCTCGGCATGCTGCACATGGAAATCGTGCAGGAACGCCTGGAACGCGAATACGATCTCAACCTGATCACCACCGCGCCGACGGTGATCTACGAAGTGCTGAAGACCGACGGCGAAGTGATGCCGCTGGACAATCCGGCCAAGCTGCCGCCGGCGAATACCGTCGCCGAGATCCGCGAGCCGATCATCCGCGCCAACATCCTGACGCCGCCGGATTACGTCGGCAGCGTGATCAAGCTGTGCGAGGACAAGCGCGGCAGCCAGGTCGGCATCACCTACCTGGGCAGCCAGGTGCAGATCAGCTACGAACTGCCGATGGCGGAAGTGGTGCTGGACTTCTTCGACAAGCTGAAGTCGGTGAGCCGCGGTTACGCCTCGCTCGATTACCACTTCGTGCGCTTCGAAGCCGGCCCGTTCGTGCGCGTCGACACGTTGATCAACGGCGATCGCGTCGATGCGCTCTCGATCATCGTCCATCGCCAGCACGCCGACCGTCGCGGCCGCGAGCTGACCGAGAAGATGAAGGACCTGATCCCGCGCCAGATGTTCGACGTGGCGATCCAGGCGGCGATCGGGGCGCAGGTCATCGCGCGCACCACGGTCAAGGCGTTGCGCAAGAACGTGCTGGCCAAGTGCTACGGCGGCGACGCCACGCGCAAGAAGAAGCTGCTCGAGAAGCAGAAGGAAGGCAAGAAGCGGATGAAGCAGGTCGGGCGGGTGGAAATCCCCCAGGAAGCTTTCCTCGCGGTCTTGCAGGTCGACAACAAGTAAGGAAATTACATGCGCTGGTTCGAACCCGCCCTGGTCATTCTCACCCTTATCACCGGCATCGTCTGGGCGCTCGACAAGTGGGTGTGGAAACGCGCGTCGCGCGAGGAAAGCCTGCTCGACGAAGGCAACGAGAATGGCTTCATCGAGACGGCGCGCAGCTTCTTCCCGGTGCTGGCCATCGTGCTGGTGCTGCGCACCTTCATCGCCGAACCGTTCCGCATTCCCTCGGGGTCGATGATCCCGTCGTTGCAGATCGGCGATTTCATCCTCGTCAACAAGTTCGCCTACGGCCTGCACCTGCCGATCACGAACACCCGGATCATCCCGACCGGCAACCCGAAGCGCGGCGATGTCGTCGTGTTCAAGTACCCGGGGATGACGCCGGACGATCCGCAGAAGGGCGAGGATTTCGTCAAGCGCGTGATCGGCGTGCCCGGCGACCGTGTCGGCTACCACATGGGCCAGCTCACCATCAACGGCGTCCCGGTGAAATACCAGACCGTCAAGGCGGTGCCCGAGGGCGATGGCGAGGGCATGATGCGCCCGGCCGAGCTGCGTACCGAGGACCTGCCGGGCCATCCGCATCCGATCCTGGTCTCCGATGACACCCTGACGCTGGGCGGCCAGGGCGAGCAGGATGTCGTGGTTCCGGAAGGCCAGTACTTCGTCATGGGCGACAACCGCGACAACAGCCTTGACGGGCGTTTCTGGGGCATGCTGCCGGAAGCCAACCTGCGCGGCCGCGCCTTCGCGATCTGGATGCACTGGGGCCACGACGGCATCCAGTTGTCGCGCGTGGGCCATTCCGTTCCATAATCGGCCCATCGCACATCCACACTGGGGAACCCGGCATGAAGCGTTCGCAGCATTCGCAATCGGGCCTGTCGATGACTGGCTTCCTGTTCTTCCTGATCCTCGCCGGCTTCGTCGCCTGGATCGTGATGAAGATCTTCCCGATGTACCGCGAATATTTCGCGATCAAGGAAGCGTTCAAGGGCATTGCCACCACCGAAGGCACCTTGCATGACACCGCGGGCATCCAGAAGTCGCTGGAGAAGCGTTTCGACATCGGTTATGTCGACCTCAACATGGCCAAGCTGGCGCACTACGAGAACCAGACCAACAGCATCGTGATCGATTACGAACGCGAATCCGAACTGGCCGGGCCGTTCTCGCTCAAGGGCACGTTCCACATCGAACAGCCGCTCTCTCCGAAGGAGTAAGTGCTGAAGCTGGACTACAGCTTTCGTGATCCGGCGTTGCTGGCGCGGGCCTTGACCCACCGCAGCGCGCCGGGACGCGCGCACAACGAACGCCTGGAATTCCTCGGTGATGCGGTGGTCAACCTGCTCGCGGCCGAGGCATTGCACGCACGCTGGCCGGGCGCCGACGAAGGCGCGTTGACGCGGGCGCGCGCCGAACTGGTGCGCGAGTCGGCGCTGGCGTCATTGGCGCGTTCGCTCGATCTCGGCAACGAACTGACCTTGGGCGCGGGCGAGATCAAGAGCGGCGGCTTCCGTCGCGATTCGATCCTCGCCGATGCGCTGGAAGCGATCGTCGGGGCGGTGTTCCTCGATGGCGGTTATGCCGCCGCGCGCGCGCTGGCGCTGCCGTGGTTCGAGCCGATGATCGATGCCTTGCCGTCGCCGCGCGATGTCGGCAAGGACGCCAAGACACGATTGCAGGAATGGCTGCAGGCGCGCCGTCGTCCGCTGCCGGTCTATGCGTTGCTGGAAGAGCGTGGCGAGGAGCACGAGCGCGTGTTCACCGTCGCCTGCACGCTGGAAGATGCGCCGGAAGCGGAATCGAGCGGGCAGGGGCGTTCGCGCCGCGCCGCCGAGCAGCAGGCCGCGGAATCCGTGCTGGCCAAGCTCGAAGGGCGCAAAATACCCACATGAATACTCCCGTCTTCCATGCCGGCACCGTGGCCGTCATCGGCCGCCCCAATGTCGGTAAATCCTCTCTGATCAATGCCCTGGTCGGCAGCAAGGTCAGCATCACCGCCGATCGCCCGCAGACCACCCGCCATCGCATGCTCGGCATCGCCAGTTTCCCGGCGGGGCAGATCGTGCTGGTCGATACGCCAGGCATCCACAGCCCGCAGAACCGCGCGATGAGCAGGGTGCTGAACCGCGCCGCCCGCGGTGCGCTGGAAGGCGTCGATGCCGCGTTGCTGGTGATCGAGGCCGGACGCTGGGACGACGAGGACACGCTCGCCTACGACGCCTTGCGCGGCGCCGGCGTGCCGGTGGTGCTGGTGGTCAACAAGGTCGATCGCATTCGCGACAAGGCCGAGTTGCTGCCATTCCTCGGCGAAGTCGCCAGCGGCCGTGAATTTTCCAGCGTGCATCCGGTGTCCGCGCTCAAGCGCAAGGGACTCGATGCCCTGGTGAAGGACGTGCTCGCCCTGCTGCCGGAACAGCCGCCGCTCTATGCCGAGGACGAGATCACCGATCGCAGCATGCGTTTCCTCGCCGCCGAGTTCGTTCGCGAGCAGTTGATGCGCCAGCTTGGCGCGGAACTGCCGTACGCGACCGCGGTCGAGATCGAACGCTTCGAAGAGGACGGCGCGATGTTCCGCGTCGGCGCCGTGATCTGGGTCGAACGCGACAGCCAGAAGGCGATCGTGATCGGCAAGGGCGGGGCGCGCCTGCGCGAGATCGGCACCAAGGCGCGCCAGCAGATGGAGCGCACCTTCGATCGCAAGGTCTTCCTGGAAACCTGGGTGCGCGTGCGCGAAGGCTGGTCGAACGACGAAGCCGCACTGCGTGCGCTCGGTTACAGCGACTGAGTTCGTGTTGAGCGGCGATGCGTTACGTCGCTGAACCTGCATACGTCCTGCACGTCCGGCCATGGCGGGAAACCAGCCTGCTGGTCGAGGTGCTGAGCGCGGAACACGGGCGGTTGGGATTGCTTGCGCGTGGCGTGCGCGGGCCACGACAGCAGGCGCTGCGTGCGGCACTCGCGCCGCTGCAGTCGATCCGTTTCGATGCCGTGCAACGCGGGGAACTGGCGCGGCTGACGAGTGCGGAGGCCATCGATGTCGCGCCGCGCATGCAGGGCGATGCCGCGCTCAGCGCGTTCTATCTCAACGAACTGACGTTGCGCCTTGCACCGCGCCAGGATCCGCAACCGGAATTGTTCCGCGCCTATGGCCGCACGCGCGCGTTGATCGGCGCCGGCGCGCCGCTGGCGTGGACGCTGCGCCGCTACGAACGCGACCTGCTGGATGCGTTGGGCGTCGGTTTCGACTGGGCCAATGACGCCGATGGCCAGGCGGTCGACCCGGCGGCGCGTTATCGCATCGATCCCGATGGTGGTCTGCGCCGCACCGGCCAGTCCGGTGACAGCCGCGAACGCCTGCATCATCCCACCGGGCGCGTGTTGCTTGCACTGGCGGGAGATGGCCAGCCCAACGAGGACGATTTGCCGGCCCTGCGCCGGGCGATGCGCGAACTGTTGATGCGCCATCTCGGTGGGCGCGGCCTGCGCGCCTGGGACATGGCGTCGGAGCTGGCGCGGATCGAGTCCCGCGATCAGGCGTCGCCGTCCTCGAGTGCGGAATCGACCGCCGCGGAGAAGCGCGAACGCGCGGAGTGATCCGCGGGATGTTCGTGCAGCGCCCGCGTGGCCTGCGCCAACGCGATCGCACCGACGAAACCGCAACTGGCCTTGAGCCGATGCAGCATGCCGCGGGCGGCATCGACGTCGCCGCGTTCCAGCGATCCGAGGATGAAGTCGCGTTGCGCCGGCAACTCGGCGCGGAACAACCCGCGCATCGTGTCGACGTGCTCGCGGCGTCCGCCCATCGCGCGCAGGGCGGCTTCATCGTCCCAAGCCGGCGTCGTCGACCCGCCAAGCAGCGCAGCGAGGGCATGGTGCCAGGTCGCCACGGGCGAGGGCTTGCGCACCACCATCGCGAAGCCATCGGCTTCCAGGCGCGCGGAGATTTCCGGCGTGCCATCGGCGGTATGGGCCAGCGCCGGGCAATCGCGATGGACGACCAGGTCGTCTTCGCGCAACTGTCGCAGCAGTTGGCTGCCGCTGCCGTCGGGGAGGTTGGAATCGATCATCCAGGCGTCGTAACGCTTTGCGCGCGCCATCCGCAGAGCGCTCGCGCAGTCGTCGGCGACATCGACCTGCGCCGGGAAGGACTCGATCGCGCCCTGCAGGAACATCGCGTTGACCGGATCGTCTTCGACCAGCAGCACTTTCGACATCATCCTCGGACCGTTTCCCGTTCATGCCAGCCTGCAGCATAGCGTCCGCGCACCGCGGGGCCGTGGATGAGACAATAGGCGGCCGTGTTCCATCCGGCAGTCTCGTGTCCCGCAACCGCATCGACCGTACCCCTTTCGAGCTTCGCATCAACGACCTCAGCCACGATGGCCGTGGCGTCGCCCGTCGCGAGGAAGGCATCCACGCCGGCAAGGCGATCTTCGTGTCCGGAGCCCTGCCGGGCGAGCGCGTCATGGTCGAGCAGACCGGGAAATCGCGCCATTTCGACGAGGCGCGCGTGCTCGAAGTGCTGGAAGCATCGAAGGATCGCGTCGAACCGCCGTGCCCGCATTTCGGCACCTGCAGCGGTTGCGTATTGCAGCACCTCGAGGCCGGCGTGCAGATCGCGTTGAAGCAGCAGGTGTTGATGGACAACCTCGAGCGCATCGGCCACGTCACCCCGAAGAACGTGCTGGCGCCGCTGACCGGCAAAGCCTGGGGCTATCGTCGCAAGGGCCGTTTCTCGGTCAAGCGCGTCGAGAAGAAGGACAAGACGCTGGTCGGTTTCCGCGAGACCGATCCGCGCTTCGTCGCCGACCTGCGCGAGTGTCATACCGTGGTGCCGGAACTGGGCATGAAGGTCGCGGCGCTGTCGGCGCTGGTCGATTCCCTGGACGGCCGCGCCGATATCCCGCAGATCGAATTCATCGCCGGCGACCAGGGCGTCGCGCTGGTGTTCCGCCATCTGAATCCGTTGAGCGACAAAGATCGCGAAGCGTTGGCTGCGTTCGGCGCCGAGCACGGCTTCATCATCTTCCTGCAACCGGGTGGCGTGACGTCAGTGCATCCCTTGCAGGAGCCTGCGCCGGAACTGTCGTTCGCGTTGCCGCAGTGGAATGCCGAACTGGCGTTCCGCCCGCTCGATTTCATCCAGGTCAATGGCGACCTCAACCAGAAGATGATCGCGCACGCGCTGGAACTCCTGGATCCGCAAGCCAATGACCACGTGCTCGACCTGTTCTGCGGCCTTGGCAATTTCACCTTGCCTTTGGCGCGCGTCGCCGGCCGCGTGACCGGCGTCGAAGGCGATGCCGGCCTCGTGCAGCGCGCCCGCGAGAACGCGCAGCGCAACGGCCTCGGCAATGCCGATTTCCATGCCGCCGATCTCTCGGTCGAATTGCGTGGCCAGCCGTGGCTGAAGCAGCCCTACACCAAATTGTTGCTGGACCCGCCGCGTTCCGGCGCGATCGAGGTGCTGAAGCAGTTGCCGCTCGATGGACTGGAACGCATCGTCTACGTCAGCTGCCATCCGGGATCGCTGGCGCGCGACGCCGGCTGGCTGGTGAATGAAGCCGGCTGGACCCTGCAGTCCGCCGGTGCGATGGATATGTTCCCGCAGACCGCGCACGTCGAGTCGATTGCGCTGTTCCTGCCACCGCGCCGCGGCAAACAAGCGGTAACGACTGCTTCCAGCGCGTCGCCACGCGCCTAGGACACTCATACACGGGCTTCCCATGGCTACAGAAATCGAACGCAAATTCCTGCTGGCTAGCGACGACTGGCGCAAGGAGATCGAAACGACCATCGTGATGGGGCAGGGCTATCTCAACGATGCCGCCTCGGTGCAGCAAGGCGTGCAGAACGTGTCGATGCGCGTGCGGCTGGAAGGCAGTGATGCGCGCATCAACATCAAGTCGCGCGAGCTCGGTGCTTCGCGCCAGGAATTCGATTACTTGATTCCCGTTGCGGATGGCGAGGCGCTGCTCAAACTGTGCGTTGGCGGCCGGATCGAAAAGCATCGTCACCATGTTCGCCATGGCGGGCATCTGTGGGAGATCGATGAATTCCTCGGCGACAACGCCGGACTGGTGGTCGCCGAAATCGAGCTGGATTCGGTCGATGAAGCCTTCGCGCGGCCGTCCTGGCTGGGCCGTGAGGTCACCGAATTGCTGCGCTATTACAATCTCAACCTGGCCTCGTATCCGTACGCGCAATGGAGCGCGGAAGAGCAAGCCGCCAGCGACGCCTGAACCCGGCATCGCATCGATCAACTGGAGTCTCCATGCTTGTCATTGGCATCGCCGGAACCGAACTGAATGCGCAGGAGCGCGACTGGCTGCAGCATCCCGCCTGCGGCGGCGTGATCCTGTTCACCCGCAATTTCGCCTCGCGCATGCAGGTCGGCGAGCTGTCGCAGGCGATCCGCGAAGCGGCGCCGCGACCGCAGTTGATCTGCGTCGACCAGGAAGGCGGGCGGGTGCAGCGCTTCCGCGAGGGCTATAGCGCGCTACCTCCGCTGGAAGGTTTCGATGCGCTATATCGCCAGGATCGCGATTCCGCGCTGGAACTGGCGCGCGAACACGCGTGGTTGATGGCCAACGAAATCCTCGCTTCCGGCGTCGATCTCAGCTTCGCGCCCGTCGTCGATCTCGGTCGCGGCAACCGCGCGATCGGCAATCGCGCCTTCTCGCCGGACCCGCAGATCGTCGCCGATTTCACCCGCGCCTATGTCGAAGGCATGCACGGTGCTGGCATGGCGGCGACGCTCAAGCATTTCCCCGGCCACGGTTCGGTGCTGGAAGACACCCACTTCGACAACGCCGCAGATCCGCGCTCGCTCGACGAGCTGCGCACGACCGATCTCGTGCCGTTCGCCGCCGGCATCGCCGCCGGCGCCGACGCGGTGATGATGGCGCATGTCGCCTATCCGCAGGTCGCGCCGGAACCGGCCGGCTATTCGCCGCTGTGGATCAACGAGATCCTGCGCAAGGAGATGCACTTCCGCGGGGTGGTGTTCTCCGACGACATCGGCATGGCGGCGGCGCATGGCGTCGGCGGCATCAAGGCGCGCATCGATGCGCATTACGACGCTGGTTGCGACGTCGTGCTGGTCTGCCATCCGCAGCTGGTCGAGGAGTCGCTGGCGGCGGTCGACCAGCGCGGACCGCTCAACACCATGGCCCTGGTCGGCCTGATCGGACGCGGTGCGCTCGGCTGGGATGCCTTGCTCGCCGATACGCGCTACGACCATGCCCAGCACGCGATCGATCGCGACGAACTGCGGAGGACGGCATGACCGTCGCGCGCCCGTCGCTGGCCACCGCACTGGAAAATTCCAACCTGGTGCACGACCAGGCGGCGATCGATGCCGCCATCGCACGTGTCGCCGATGCCGTTCGTGGCGACTACGATCCCGCCGACGTCCCGCTCTACATCACCGTGATGAACGGCGGCATGCCGTTCGCCAGTGCGCTGGCGATGGAGATCGGGCAGCGCGGGCTCGATCTGGAATTCGATTACCTGCACGCCACCCGCTATCGCGGCCAGACCTCCGGTTCCGGCCTGGCGTGGCTGCACCGTCCGGCGACGTCGATGCGCGATCGCCGCGTGCTGCTCGCCGACGACATCCTCGACGAAGGCCACACCATGCTCGCGATCAAGCGCTGGTGCGAGGACCAGGGGGCGCGCGACATTCGCATCGCCGTGCTTGCATTGAAAAAGCACGATCGCTGCGTGGAGGGCATCAGCGCCGACTACGTCGGACTGGAAGTGCCGGACGCCTACGTCTACGGTTACGGCATGGATTTCCACGAGCAGGGTCGCAACCTGCCGGCGATTTACGCCCTGCGCGACTGACAACGGAGCATCGAATGAGCGACATGCAGGCGATCGATCTCGCGGTGATCGGCGGTACCGGCGTCTATGCATTGGCCGAACTCGCCGATGCCGAATCGCATCAGCCGGTCACGCACTACGGCGCGCCATCGGGTCCGGTGCGGATCGGCACGCTCGGATCGCGTCGCGTCGCTTTCCTTGCGCGTCACGGGGAAGGGCATTCGCTGCCGCCCCATCGCATCAACTATCGCGCCAATCTCGCCGCGCTGAAATCCCTGGGCGCGACCCGCGTGCTCGCGCTCAATACCGTCGGCGGCATCACCGAGCGTTTCGGGCCGCGCGTGCTGGCATGTCCCGACCAGATCATCGACTACACCTGGGGCCGCATCTCGACGGTTTGCGAGGAGCCGGGCACCGACGTGCTCCACGTCGATTTCGGCGAACCGTATTCGCGCGGGCTGCGCAGCGAGATCATCGCCGCGGCGAACAAGGCGGGCGTGGCCTTGGTGGCCGATGGCTGCTACGGCGCCACCCAGGGCCCGCGCCTGGAAACGCGCGCGGAGATCGCGCGGATGCGCCGCGACGGCTGCGACCTGGTCGGCATGACCGGAATGCCGGAAGCCGGGCTGGCCCGCGAGATGGGGCTGGACTACGCCTGCGTGGGCATCGTCGCCAATTGGGCTGCGGGCGCCGGCCCCGATCCCGACGAGGTCATCACCTTGCAGGACGTGCTCGACAACGTCGCCGCCGCGACCGGAGAGGTCGGCAAACTGCTGGATGCACTGCTGAAGGGCTGAGCCTCCGTGTTAAGATGGGCACATGCCGGTGTGGCGGAATGGTAGACGCGGCGGACTCAAAATCCGCTGGCAGTGATGTCGTGTAGGTTCGAGTCCTATCACCGGTACCAAAGTTGGACACAAAGACCCGCCTGAACGGCGGGTTTTTTGTTGCCCGGAACCCTCTGGAAAATTTTTTCGGCGTTGATGTCGAAATCGGGCCCTGTCGTTCGTCGCTATAGTGAAAGCAGGGCAACCGGCCCTGCTGAAGACCGCTTCAGGAGACGAACATGCCGCACTATCTTGTGACTGGTTACCTGCCCGACGATTTCGATCCGTCCACGGTGGACGAAGCCATGGCCGAGGAAATCCACGCGATCAATCGCGAAATGATCGCCGCCGATGTCCGGCGGTTTGCTGGCGGCCTGGGGGCGCCCCACACGCTCAGGACGGATGCGGACGGCAAGGTGCTGGTCACCGACGGCCCGTATCTCGAGGCCAAGGAACATATCGGCGGACTGTGGATCCTGGAATGCGCCAACCAGGAAGAAGCGATCGCCTGGGCTGGCAAGGGCATGAAAGCCTGCCGCATGCCGATCGAAGTGCGCGAGATCTTCTTCGCGCCTGCGCCCGCCGAGTCCTGAGGAGAATCGATCATGCGCAAGCTCAGGATCATGGAACATGTTTCGCTCGATGGCGTGATTGAAATCGGCGCCCCGGGCGGTGGTGGCGATCTCCCGTTTGGTGACTGGACCGCGCCGTATCGCAGTCCCGAAGGTGCGGCCCTCGTGCTTGGAATCTACGGCGAGAATTTCGACATGCTGCTGGGACGTCGCACCTACGATCTGTGGTCCGGTTTCTGGCCCACGGCGCCGGGGCCGATGGCCGAAAGACTGAACGCGGCGACGAAATACGTCGCGACCCACAGGCCGGAGAGCCTGCAATGGGGGCCGTTCGAAGGTATCGGGCCGGACATCGCCACCGCCGTGCGTGACCTCAAGACGAAGGGCGACGGGACCCTGGTTGTATCCGGCAGTTCGACCCTGACATCGGTGCTGCTCGAGCACGGGCTCGTCGATGAAATGGTCTTGCTGGTCAATCCAGTCCTGCTTGGTGCTGGCAAGCGCCTGTTCGCCGAGGGCACTCCGCCGCGTGCCTTCGTGCCTGCCGGGACGCAGGCGTTGCCGACGGGCATCGTCGTCAATACCTATACGTTCGCCGGCCCGTTGCAGGCATGAGCGATGCGGTGACCGCGATCGAAGCCGTGTGGAGGAACGAATCCACGCGGCTCATCGCGGCGATCGCGCGCGTGACCCGTGATCTCGGCATCGCCGAAGAGCTCGCGCAGGATGCGCTCGTCGTCGCCCTCGAACGCTGGCCGGAGGAGGGCATCCCGGACAATCCGGGGGCATGGCTGATGACGGCGGCGAAGCGCCGCGCCATCGATTCGCTGCGGCGCAGCCGCATGCTCATGCCCAAGCACGGCGAGATCGCGCGCGAGATCGAGGCGCAACAGGAACAGCTTGGCGAGGAGATGGACCGGGCGCTCGACCAGGTGATCGACGACGACGTGTTGCGGCTGGTCTTTACCGCCTGTCATCCGGTCCTTCCCCTCGAAGGGCGCATCGCGTTGACGTTGCGCGTGATCGGTGGCCTGACGACAGCGGAAATCGCCCGTGCATTCCTGGTGCCCGAGAAGACGATGGGGCAGCGGATTTTCCGCGCCAAGAAGACGCTCTCGGAAGCGCATGTCCCCTTCGAGACGCCGCGTGCCGACGAGTTGAAACCGAGGATCGCGTCGGTGCTTTCGGTGATCTACCTGGTGTTCAACGAAGGGCATGTGGCGACATCCGGAGACGAGTGGATGCGGGCGAGGCTGTGCGACGAGGCCTTGCGGTTGGGTCGCTTGCTGGTGCAGCTGCTTCCCGGCGAATCGGAAGTCCATGCGTTGCTGGCGCTGATGGAGCTCAACGCGGCACGCACTGCAGCGCGACGCGGAAACGATGGCGAGGCGATCCTGCTGCCGGACCAGGATCGTTCCCTGTGGGACAAGGCGCAGATCGAACGGGGAATGGCGGCGCTGGAACATGCGCAAAGACTCGGTGGTGGCGCCGGTTACCATGCCCTGCAGGCCGCGATTGCCGCCTGCCACATGCGTGCCCGCAGTGCCGAAGACACCGACTGGGAACGGATCGTTCTTCTCTACGATGCGTTGATGCAGGTCGCGCCGTCTCCGGTCGTGGCGCTCAATCGCGCGGTCGCCGTCGGCATGGCGCAAGGACCGGCCGCCGGACTTGATGCGCTCGATATGCCAGCCGTCGCTTCCGGGTTGGAGGGCAACCACCTGTTGCACAGCGTGCGTGGCGAGCTGCTGGCGAAGCTGGGCAGATTCCCCGAAGCGCGCGTCGAGATCGAACGTGCGATCGCCCTCACGCACAACGCCAGGGAACGGGAATTGCTGTCACGGAAGTTGAAGTCGATCGCGAATTCCGGAACGCGCCTGCACGCCGTCTAGACAATGTCGAATGCGTGGTGAATGCCGGAAAGGAATTGCGGATCCAGCGACTGCAACTCTCTTTGCATTCACCGACGCCTGCCTAGCATCGGCCTTGCTCGCCCACCCGTCCGGGCGATGAATCGCAAGGAGTGAAGGATGAACAGACTCGATCACACCCCTCAACGCGATCGCGCATGGGGCCGCTATTACGCACGCAATGGCGCAGACGTCATTACCCACAAATACTTCACGCAACTGAGCAATGCCGCACGCCTTGCCTTGTACCAGGTGCGTCGTGCCGGTACCGCGGATGCCAGCCGTTTCGTGATGGGCTGAATACCGATAGATGCGTTAGTTCGACTGTCCCGGAAAACCCGCCGAACGGCGGGTTTTCACTTCAGGGGCGATCACGGTTGATGCGAGCAGGTCGCGTCGTATTGGGAAACGCTGGCAGTATTGCGCGAGTTTTGCGGTTGTGTCCCGGCATAGTGACTGCCGGCATTGCCGTTCGGATTGAACGCCGAACCTGATGCGTTCGCCGCGTTCCCCGGCGTATTCGGCGCCGACGCGCTGCCGCAGGATTGTTTCGGCTGGCCGGTCATGGCGGGGCCATTCCGGGTCATTGGAGTCATGGTGGTCGGCGTCTGGTGCGTGCGGTGGATGGTGCAAAGACGTAAAGGCCTGCGTGTCGCGACAGTCAATCTTGTTGCGATGCGGTGCCAGCCGGTGTTTCGTTTGGCTGTTTGAATGCGGCAGTTACGCCGCGGCGTCGAGCGCCAGTTCCTTGCGCACGTAGTGATGCCAGCCGTCGCCGCGCGGGCTCTGTTCGAACACGCCGCAACAGGTCATCGGCTGTTCGTAGATGTGCACCGACACCGCGACCTCGCGATCGCTGGCATTGCGGATGGTGTGGTATTCGTGCGGCGGGATCAGGCAGCCGGCGGAACCGGTATTGCCGGTCAGGGTGTCGCACTGGACGAAGCGGAAATCGTCGCCGGCGCGTTCGGCAAGGTCGTACTGGGTGATCTCGATGTCGCCGGACCACACGCCTTCGACGCACCACATCCCGTAGTGATCGTGGATCTTGGTGCCTTGACCGGGCGCCCAGGTCATCGCCACCACGCCATAGCCGTGTTCCTTGCTGCGGTACAGCTCGCGGCGCGCGTAATGGCCGGGAATCGCCTCGTACACGCAGGACGGAAGTTCCACGCTCCCGGCCTTCATCAGCGCGCACAGGTTGTCGCGCAGGTGGCGGGTGATTGCGGCGCGGTCGCCACCGCCATGGGTCACGGCATCGTCGACTGCGGCGATCAGGCGATCGCGGCCGGGGAAGCTGCAGAGCGTGGCGTCGGAGGTGGTCATGGCAGGCAGGGTTCGTCGTGGCTGGGTGGAGTCTAGCGCCGCCGGGGAAGGCCGGGGCGACGTGTTCATTTTCCGAATTCGAGCTGGACCGGCGCGGATGCCGGCAGATCGATGCGGACCGGCGCGGTTTCGATGTCGCCGTCGCCGCGGGTGGCCGAACCGGAACGCGAAATGCGCGCCAGCACTTCCACCGACTTGAGCGAGGACAGGCGTGCCGTCGGCATCGGGCTGTCGCGATCGTCGAGGCTGACGTCGAGCGGCAGTTCGGCGAGCGTGTGTTTCTCGACCGCGACCGGCATCGGCGGTCCACCGACCTGGCGCGCGATGACGAACACCGGTGTGGATGGATCGAGTTTCGCCACATCCACGCCGCTGCCCAGCTTCACTCGGACGTGCAGTCCGTTGGCGGTCTGCGCAACCGCCGGTTGCGGACGCGGCGGAAGTTTCGCGGCTGCACGCGCAACATCGATCTGCGCACCGAGCACGGCCGCAGCCTTGGCGTCGACCAGCGGCAGCAATGATTCCCAGGTGGCGATGGCGTCGGCGTCGCGACCGGCCTGGCGCAAGGCGATGCCCTTGAACCACAGGGCGCGCTGGTGGCGCGGATCGCGCTTGATCGCGGCATCGAGCCAGGCCAGGCCCTGCGTGTCGAAACGATGTTCCGGCGCGGCCATCGCGCGCGCTTCGGCGGCGGCGACCAGCACGTCGGGATCGTTTGGGCTCAGGGTCGCGGCGCGGCCGGCGGCGTCGGCAGCTTTTTCATGATTGCCTTGTTTCGCGTAGATCTGGGCGAGCACGCGCCAGCCATCGGCATTGGCGGGATCCAGTGCGAGGCGCGCCTGCAGTTGCGAAGCGGCTTCGTCGAGGGTGGCAGGCGCACGACGCATCGCCGGATCGAGCGCTAGCGGCGTGCCGAGCAACCAGTAGAGGGCGAGCGCGATGAACACACCCGAGCCGGCGAGCGCGATCACCAGCGGGCGCGACTGCTTCCACAACGGGCGCAGCACGAAGACAAGGACCAGCAACGATCCGACGATCGCGACGGGCAGGAACGACGTCATCGCCACCATTCCTCCTGGTCGTTGTCCAGCGGCGGCAACGCGCGTGCCTTCGCGGCGTTGCGCGCGACGATCCGCCACACGCCGATCCCCGCGCCAAGCACCAGCACTGCCGGGCCGAACCACAGCAACCAGGTGCTGCGTTCCATCCGTGGCCGGTACAGCACGAATTCGCCGTAGCGCTGCACCAGGAACTGCTTGATCTCGGCGTCCGATTTGCCATCGTGCATCAGTCCGAGCACTTCGCGGCGCAGGTCGCGCGCGACCATCGCGTTGGAATCGGCCAGCGACTGGTTCTGGCACATCACGCAGCGCAGCTCGCTTGTGAGTGCATGGAAGCGCTGCTCTTCGGCAACGTTGCGGAATGTCGGCGGCACATCCGGCGCTTCCGACTGCGCGTGGATCACGCCGGCGAACAGCAGGACGAGCAACATGATTGGCGCGGGCAACCAACCACGCATCAGCGCGCCGCCTCGGCCAGCGCCAGGGCGGGTTCGAGTTCGTTGTGGATGATCTGTGGCGTCAACGGGCCGACATGCTTCCAGCGCACGTTGCCCTTGGCATCGATCAGATAGGTTTCCGGTGCGCCATAGACGCCAAGATCGATCGCGGTCTTGCCTTCGGGGTCGCTCAGCACCAGCCAGAACGGATTGCCGAGTTGTTCCAGCCAGCGCTTGGCATCGGCGGGATCGTCCTTCCAGTTGTAGCCAATCACGCGCACGCGCTTGGTTTCGGCGAAGGCGCTCAACGTCGGATGCTCCTCGCGACAGGCGACGCACCAGCTCCCCCAGACATTGAGCACGAATGGCGCGCCCTTGAGGTCCTTGAGGCGAACGACATGCCCGGGGTCGAAGAGATCACGCAGTGCGAAGTCCGGTGCGGCCTTGCCGATCAGCGGCGAGGGCAGGGCATCGCGATCGGCGCGACGGCTCATCCACACGCCGGCGGCGAGCAGCACGGCGAGAACGGCGAAGACGATCAGCGGCAACCAGCGACGGGTGTTCATGCGGAATCCTCCTTGCGGCGGAAGCGACGATCTGTGGCGGCGACGAAGGCGCCCAGTGCCATCAACAATGCGCCCGACCAGATGAAGCGCACCATCGGCTTGCTGTGCACGCGCACGGCCCAGCTGCCGCCGCCCAGCGGTTCACCGAGCGCGACGTAGCGGTCGCGGAACAGGCCGCCGTGGATCGCGGCTTCGGTCATGACCTGGCCGCCGCTGGCGTAATGGCGCTTTTCGGGGTGGAGCGTGGCGACGATGCGACCATCGCGTAGCACGGTGATCGTGCCGGTATTGGCCTGGTAGTTCGGGCCGTCGTGGTCGTCGACGCCGTCGAAGCGGTATTGCTCGCCGTGCAACTGCAACGATTGCCCCGGCGACAACGCGACTTCGCGTTGTTCGACCAATGCATCGGCCAGCATCGCGCCGGAGACGAATACCGCGATGCCGAGATGCGCCAGCGTCATTCCGAACATTTCTGCAGTGAAGCGGCTGCCGTTCGCCTTGAAGCGCGACCACACGAAACGCAGCGTGCCGGCGAACAGCCACACTGCTGCAAGAACGCCGAGCGTGGTACGCAGCTTGCCTTGCGGCGCCAACCACCAGGCGGCGCCCGCGGCGATCACTGCCAGCACCGCCCACGGCAGCAGCATCGCGACGATGCGGTTCGGCTGCTCCTGTTGCCAGCGCGTCAACGGTCCGAACGGCAACAACAACACCAGCGGCGCCATCAGCAGCACGAACAGCAGCGAGAAGTAGGGCGGACCGACGGAAATCTTGCCGAGGTTCAACGCGTCGGCCAGCATCGGATAGAGCGTGCCGATCAACACCATCGCGCAGGCGGCGGCCAGCAGCAGGTTATTGGCAAGCAGCAGCGTCTCGCGCGAAGCGAAGGTGAACGGTTTGGCGTTGCTGGTGGTGTCGGGCGCGCGCAAGGCGTACAGCAGCAGCGATCCGCCGATCACCACGCCGAGATAGACAAGGATGAAGACGCCACGCGTCGGGTCGGCAGCGAAGGCGTGCACGCTGGTGATCGCGCCCGAACGCACCAGGAAGGTGCCGAGCAGCGACAGCGAGAACGCGGCGATCGCCAGCAGCAAGGTCCAGGCGGCGAAGCTGCCGCGCTTCTCGGTGACTGCCTGCGAATGCAACAACGCCGCACCAGCCAGCCACGGCATGAAGCTGGCGTTCTCGACCGGATCCCAGAACCACCAGCCACCCCAGCCAAGTTCGTAATAGGCCCAGATGCTGCCGAGCGCGATGCCCAGCGTGAGGAAGCCCCAGGCGACATTGGTCCACGGCCGCGTCCAGCGCAGCCAGCGCGCGTCGACGTGGCGATCGAGCAACGCGGCGACCGCGAATGCGAACGGCACCGCGAATCCGACATAGCCGCAATAGAGCACCGGCGGATGGATGACCATGCCCGGATCCTGCAGCAGCGGATTGAGGTCGCGGCCTTCTTCCATCGCCGGCAGCAGGCGGGTGAACGGACTGCTGGTGAACACCAGCAAGGCGAGGAAACCGATCGACACCGCACCGAGCACGCCGAGCACGCGCGCGATCACCGGTTGCGGCAGGCGTCGCGAGAATGTCGCCACTGCGGCGGTCCATAGCGCAAGCACCAACAGCCACAGCAGCAGCGAGCCTTCGTGCGCGCCCCACACCGCGGTATAGCGATACACCAGCGGCAGCAGCGAATTGCTGTTGTCGACGACGTAGGAGAACGAGCGATCCTGGACCACGAAGGCCCAGGTCAGCACGGCGAAAGCAAATCCGACCAATGCCAGTTGCGCGTAGGCGGCGGGACGCGCCACCGCCATCCAGTCGCGATGGCCGCGTTGCGCGCCGAGCAGCGGCAGCACCGTCTGCACGCAGGCCACCACCAGCGCCAGCAGCAAGGCGTAGTGCCCGAGTTCGCCCAGCATCAGTTGTTGCCCGCCGGCGGCTGGCCGGGCACCGCGTGCTTGCGATGCGCTTCCGCCATCTTGTCGGCCACTTCCTTGGGCATGTAATTCTCGTCGTGCTTGGCCAGTACCTGGTCGGCGACGAACACGCCATCCTTCATCGAGCCGCTGGCGATCACCGCCTGTTTCTCGCGGAACAGGTCGGGGAGGATGCCGGTGTAGACCACGGGCAACCTGGCATCGCCGTCATCGACGTCGAAATGCGCTTCCATCGATCCCTGCGCACGCTTGAACGAACCGGCCGCGACCATCCCGCCGAGGCGGAAACGCGCATGGCCACCAGCATCACCCTTGAGGACGTCGGTCGGGGTGTAGAGATAGTTGACGTTGCGTTGCAATGCCAACGCGATCAGCGCGGCGGCGATCGCGGCGGCCAGCACCAGCAATCCGACGAAGATCAGGCGACGACGACGGACCTGGTTCACGAACGCGCCTCGCCCTTGCGTGCGGCTTCGCGGCGTGCGCGCAGTTTCGCTTCGCGGCGCGCACGGGCGATCTGCAGTTTCGGCGCCAGCCAATCCCACAGGATCGCCAGCACGAAGATCGCGTAGGCCGCGATGACGTAACCCTGGTAATTCATGCCGTCTCCGTGATCCAGGCCTTGCCGGCTTCGCGGCGCAGGTTGTCGGCGCGTGCCCGCGCCAGCAATGCGCCGACGAACCAGACATGGATGCCGACCACCATCAGCCACAGCGGCAGTTGCATGCTGGCGTCCATGTGCGAGGGGCCGGTCAACGAAATCGTGTTGCCCTGGTGCAGCGAGTTCCACCACGTCACCGAGAACTTGATGATCGGCAGCAACACCACGCCGACCACGGCGAGGAAGCCGGCGGCGCGCGCGGCCTGGCGACGATCCTCGATGGCGGCGTAAAGGCCGATCACGCCGAGATAAAGGAACAGCAGCAGGAGTTCCGTGGTCAGGCGCGGATCCCAGTCCCACCACGTGCCCCACATCGGCTTGCCCCAGATCGATCCGGTGGCCAGGGTGACCGCGGTATAGAGCGCGCCGATCGGAGCGCAGGCCATCGCCAGGATTTCCGCCAGCTTGATCCGCCATACCAGCGCGATCGCGGCGTAGATCGCCATGCCGAGATAGACGGCCATGCTCATCCACGCCATCGGCACGTGCACGTAGAGGATGCGGAAGGCGTCGCCTTGCTGGTAATCGGCGGGAACGCGGAACAGCGCCAGCCACAACGCGATCGCCATCGTCACCACGCCGACGCCGTGGCACCGCGGCGCCCAGCGCGCGGCGAAACGGTCGAAGTAGGGCGGTGAGCCGAGTTGGTGGAACCAGCGGACGAGAGGGTGCATGCAGCCCGAAAGTTTACCAGCGGCCCCCTGGAGCTGCTTGGTCGGGATCAACCTTCAGTGCAGCGTCAGCGTGCCCTGCATGCCCTTCAGGTGGCCCGGGAAAGTGCAGAAATAGGCGAAATGGCCGCTATGCAGCCTGGCGGTGTCGAAAGTGGCGCTGACGGTTTCGCCGCCGCCAGCCAGCTTGCTGCGCGCGACCACGCGCTTGTCGCTGGGTTCGACGTAGCTGCGGTAGGGGCCGGCGCCGATGCCGGCGCGTTCGACCGCGTTCACTTCCTCGACCTTGGACACCACCACGTTGTGGCCCATGATCCAGCGCGGCATCTGGCCGGTGTGTGCGAGCTTGATGGTGAATTTCGCGCAGGCGCTGGGGACGTCGATGTTGGCGGCGTCCCAGGATGGCGAATCGCCGGCGTGGAGCGTGAACGAGCAATCGCCGGCCGGCAGCAGGGGCTGCGCGGGCGCGACCTGTTCGACCGGTGTTTCCTTGGCGGCGAGCACGGCATCGGGCGTCGCTTCCGCGCCGGGTTTCGGCGGCGCTTCCGGGGTATTGGGGATTTCGACCGACGGCTTGGCGGACCCATTGCCCTGGGATTGCGCAGGCGGCGCCTGCCGCTGGCAGGCAGCCAGCACCAGGGAACAGACGATGACCCAAGTCTGTCGTTTCATGATGGATCGATTCCCCGTCGATATTTTCGTGATGCGCAAGTATGACGCAGGCGCCGGTGAAACCGCATCAACGCCAGCCGATGCGCAGCGCGATCGCCGTGACGACCGGCGCGACGACCAGCGACACCGCGAGCATCGCGGCGAGGATCAGCAATGCGCCGGAAGCGTCGAGCCCCTGCGCCGCGGCGACCATGCTGCCGGCGCCGAACACCAGCACCGGTACGTACAGCGGCAATGCGAGCAGGGCGAGCAGGGCGCCGGCGCGGCGGATGCCGATGGTGAGCGCGGCAACGACCGCGCCGATCAGGCTGAGCAGCGGCGTGCCCAGCAGCAGCGATCCCACCAGCATCGGCAGCTGCGCGTGCGGCAGGTGCAGGAGTTCGCCCAGCAACGGGCTGACGACGATGATCGGCAGCGCGGTCGTCATCCAGTGGGTGAACACGCGTACCGCGACCAGCATCGCCAATGGTTGTGGCGACAGCAGCCATTGCTCCAGCGATCCGTCCTCGGCATCCCCGCGGAACAATGCATCGAGCGCGAGCAGGCCGGAGAGCAATGCGGCCAGCCAGATCACCGCGGGCGCGGCCTGCGCCATCGCACCGGAATGGGTGTCGATGCCGAGCGCGAACAGCACCACCACCAGCAACGCGAACAACACCGGTTGCAGGGCGTCGCCGCGCTTGCGCCAGATCAGGCGCAGGTCGCGCAGCAGCATGGCGCGAATCGCCGTAACGATCACAATGCGCGCTCCATCAGCAACTGGCGCGTGCGCACCGGTGGCGCGGCATAGGCGCCATGCGTGGTGACCAACGCGGCGCCCCCATCGTCGAGGTGGGCGCGAATCAGCTGGTTCACCAGTTCGATGCCGTCGAGATCGAGATTGGCGTAGGGCTCGTCGAGCAGCCACAGCGGGGCAGGCGACAGCCACAGGCGCGCCAACGACAGTCGCTTCTTTTGTCCGGCGGAAAGATGTCGCGCCAACTGGTCGTCGTAACCGGCGAGTCCGACGCGGTCGAGCGCCGCTTCGACGCCGCGATCCCGGCGTTGCCCAAGCAGGCCGCAGGACACGTCGAGATTCTCCGCGGCGGTCAGGTCACCCTTGTGTCCGGGCAGGTGGCCGAGATACGCAAAGGCGGCGGCACGGCGGGCATGGTCGAGGTCGCCGCCATCCATCCGCAATTCGCCGCGATCGGCGGGCAACAGTCCGGCCAGCACGCGCAACAGGGTGGTCTTGCCGACGCCGTTGCCGCCTTGCACGAGCAATGCTTCGCCACGCGCGACGGTGAAGTCGAGGCCGGAGAAGATCGCTTCGTCGTTGCGGGAAAACCCCAGTCCGTGGACGGACAGCAACGCGGGTTCGGACGATTGAGTGGGCACGAAGGAGGCGGTGGCAGGCCGACCGCCGGCCCGCGGTCATTCTATCCAGTCGATCTGCGGATGCGGGAATTCCTCGGGGCCATACATGCGCAGGCGCACGGGTTCCCCGCGTCGCCATAGCAGGATGCCGCGCTGGCGGAAGCGACGCGCCCATTCGTCCAGCAGTGCGGGAGGCGCATTGCCGACCAGCCAACCGGCTTCCCACCACTGGCCATCGGGCGAGGACGAATTCATCGGCCAGCGCAAGTAGCCGTGATGGTCGATGGCGGCGCGCAATTCGCGGTCGGCGCGCTGGTTGTAGGCATCGGGCTGCAATTCCGAGGCGGGGTTGCAGGCGGTGATGTAGGCGAAGCTGTCGGCGCGTCCAAGCAGGACTTCGAGCCGGGCAGCGGGGTGGCCCACCGCGATTTCGATGGCTTCGCCTTCGAGATCGACGAAATAGGCTGCCAGCCGATAGGCTTCGGCGAGGCCATCTGCCGTGGTGGGTCGCGTCAATGCGGTCACGCTTTCACCTTAGCAGCTTGCGTACACTCGTACATCGTCCTTGAGGGCAATCCCTGCAATGCAACCGGTTACAAAACTGCCGAAGGTCGGCACCACCATCTTCACCGTCATGTCGCAGCTGGCGGCCCAGCACGGCGCGGTCAACCTCGGCCAGGGATTCCCCGATTTCCCGGTTCCGGAGCGCCTGGTGGAAGCACTCGACCGGGCGATGCGCGCCGGCCACAACCAGTACGCGATGATGACCGGCATTCCGGCGCTGCGGCAGGCGATCGCCGACAAGACCATGGATTGCTACGGCTGGCGTCCCGACGTCGACGCCGAAATCACCGTGACCAGCGGTGCCAGCGAAGCCATCTTCGACGCCATCCACGCGGTGGTGCGTGCCGGCGAGGAAGTGATCGTCCTCGATCCCTGCTATGACTGCTACGAACCGGCGATCGATCTTGCCGGCGCCCGCGCGGTGCACGTCGCGCTCGATCCGGTGACGTTCGCGCCCGACTGGGACAAGGTGCGCGCGGCGATCACGTCGAAGACGCGGATGCTGATGATCAACAGCCCGCACAATCCCTCGGGCGCGATGTTCAGCGCCGCCGACATGCAGGCCGTCATCGACCTGCTGCGCGGCACCGACATCTACCTGCTGTCGGACGAGGTGTACGAACACATCGTCTTCGACGGCGCGCGCCATGAATCGGCGCTGCTGTATCCGGAGCTGCGCGAGCGCACGTTCGTCGTTTCGAGCTTCGGCAAGACCTACCACTGCACCGGCTGGAAGGTCGGCTATTGCATCGCGCCGCCGGCCTTGAGCGTGGAGTTCCGCAAGGTCCACCAGTACAACACCTTCTGCACCTTCACCCCGGCGCAGTTCGCCTTCGCCGAAATGATCGCCGCCGATCCCGATCATTACCGCCAGCTGGGCGCGTTCTACCAGGCCAAGCGCGATCGCTTCCGCGCGCAGCTCGAAGGCACGAAACTCAAGCCGCTGCCGGTTCCGGGGGGTTATTTCCAGCTGGTCGACTATTCCGCCGTCAGCGACCTCGACGACCTCGAATTCAGCCGCTGGCTGACCATCGAGCACGGCGTCACGGGTATCCCACTGTCCCCTTTTTATGCCCAACCGTCCGCAGGGCAGCGTTTGCTGCGTTTGTGCTTCGCCAAGAACGAAAATACGTTGAACCAAGCGATCGAACGGCTGTCCAAGTTGTAGCCACGAAACACGGGAGTTGGCCATGAAATTCGCACAGGTGACCGCATTCTTGTTCGCGCTGCTCGTGACCGGGTTGCTCGCGATCTGCGGCTGGCGCTCGGTGCAAGCCGGGCCTGCGCTCGCAGCCGCGGGCACGAAGCCGGTGACGGCAGCGAACCTGCAGGACATCTATTTCGGCATGGGTTGTTTCTGGGGCGCGGAAAAGCGCCTGTCGGCCGTGCCGGGCGTTGCCGAAGTCGAGGTCGGCTATGCCGGCGGCGATGCGCCGAAGGTGAACTACGAAGACGTGTTGCGCACCGAGCAGGACATCCGCAACGGCACCAGCCACGCGAAGAACCACGCGGAGATCGTCCGCGTGCGCTACGACCCCAAGAAGCTCGACCTGGCGACGCTGTTCGCGGCGTTCTGGGAAAACCATGATCCGACCCAGGTCGGCGGGCAGGGCAACGACATCGGCAGCAACTACCGCAGCGCGATCTATTACACGACGCCCGGGCAGAAGACCCTGGCCGAACAGACCCGCGACATCTACCAGCAGGATCTGACGCGCGAGGGTTACGGCCGCATCACCACCGAGATCCTGCCGCTGCGCAATTACAACCGCGCCGAGGAAAGCCACCAGGATTATCTGGTCAAGAACCCGGACGGTTATTGCGGGCATGGCGGCACCGGCGTGAAGTACGGGCTTGCGACAACCGGCAGCCAGTATCCGCAGCTTGATGGCGCGAGCTTGAACCGCGCACGCCAGCTGGTGGTCTACGAGGCCGAGGATTGCCCGTTCTGCGCGCGCTTCTCCGCTGAAGTGCTGAAGACGTGGAAGTCCGACGTGCCTTACGTGCAGACCAAGTCGCAGCAGGCGCCCAAGGGCTGGACGCTGGCGAAGCGTTTGTTCGCGACGCCGACCATCGTCCTGTTCAAGGATGGCAAGGAAGTCTCGCGTTACACCGGCTATACCGGCGAATCGCAGAAGTTCTGGCAATGGCTGGGCTTCAACCTGCTGACGCCGGAGCAGCAGCAGATCGCCTTCGACCGCGGTACCGAAATGCCCGGCACCGGACCCTACCTCGAAGAGCATCGCCCCGGCACCTATGTCGATCCGGTCAGTGGCGTGGCGTTGTTCCGCAGCGACGCCAAGTTCGACAGCGGTTGCGGCTGGCCGAGCTTCTTCGACCCGCAGCCGGGCGCGCTGGTGTTCGAGGAAGACGACAGCCATGGCATGCATCGCACCGAAGTGCGCAGCGCCAGTTCCGGCATCCACCTCGGCCATGTCTTCGATGACGGACCGCCGCCGACTGGCAAGCGCTATTGCATCAATGGCAAAGTGCTGAAGTTCGTTCCCGATCCGGTGAAGGGTTGATTGGATGGAGTTGGCGATGACGAAGCGCGACCTGCGCGTATCCCTGGTCCAGGGCGATACCCGCTGGCACGATCCGGCCGGCAATCGCGCGTACTACGCGGGGTTGATGGCGCCGATGCACGGCAACACCGACCTGATCGTGTTGCCGGAGACCTTTACCAGCGGCTTCTCCAATGACGCCATCGGCAATGCCGAAACCATGGACGGCCCGACCGTGGCCTGGATGCGCGAACAGGCGGCAAAGCTGGACGCGGCGATCTGCGGCAGCGTGCAACTGCGCGCCGCTGACGGCGTGTTCAACCGCATGCTGTTCGCGCGCCCCGACGGCAGCGTCGAGCATTACGACAAGCGCCACCTGTTCACCTATGCCGGAGAACACGAGCGCTATGCCGCCGGCCACGATCGCCTGGTCGTGGAATGGCGCGACTGGAAGATCTGCCCGCTGGTCTGCTACGACCTGCGTTTCCCGGTGTTCTCGCGCAATCGCCTCGACAAGGATGGCGCTCCGGAATACGACCTGCTGGTCTATGTCGCCAACTGGCCGTCGCCGCGCGCCTATGCCTGGAAGACGCTGCTTCGCGCCCGCGCGATCGAGAACGTCTGCTTCGTCGCTGGCGTCAACCGTTGCGGAACCGACGGCAACGGCCTGCATTATTCCGGCGACAGCGCCGTCCTCGATTTCCTCGGCCATCCTCTGAGCGAATGCGCGGCGGCCGAGCTGACCACGACGACCACGCTGCTGGCCGCCGATCTCGCCGACTGGCGGGCGAAATTCCCGGCGTTGCGTGACGGGGATCGCTTCAGCATCGACTGAACTGGGCTATCCTCGGGGCTCCCAGGAGAAGGAGCTCCTCTATGTACGGGACCATGGCTGCCCGCAAGCTGGTTCGCGGGATGGAAACACTGCCGGGCTTGCGGCAGGCCGGGGCGGCGCTGTACGAGCAGCGTTTCGCCCGCGCCGAAAACGCCAACCTGTTCCGCGGCGTCTATCGCGATTACGCATCCGCGCTGGCGTCGGCACCGGCGACCAAGCCACAGGGCTACGACCACGACGAACCGGCGGCGATGTACGACTGGCGACGCAAGATGCTGTCGCCGAGCGACTATCCGGCCTTGTTCTGGATGTCGCGATTGCTGGCGACGAACGAGCGCCACGTCTTCGATTTCGGCGGCCACGTCGGCCTGTTGTATTACGCGTTCTCGCGCCACATGCCGATGCCGCCCGATCTGCGCTGGACGGTCTGCGATGTCCCGGCGGTGTGCCGTCGCGGCGAAGCCTTGGCGGAGCAGAGCGGGGCCAGCGCGCTGCGCTTCACCGATCGTTTCGGCGATTGCAGGGGCCACGGCGTGCTGTTCGCCTCGGGATCGCTGCAATACCTGCAACCGTCACTGGCGGAGATGCTGATCGAAGCGGACGCGCGACCGCGCCATCTGCTGGTCAACCTGACGCCGATGCACGAACGTTTCGATTACTGGACGCTGCAGAACATCTCGACCGCGTTCTGTCCGTACCACATCGTCGTGCGCGAACGCTTCATCGGCGAACTGGTCGCGCTCGGCTATCGCGTCGTCGATCACTGGATCAATCCGGACAAGCACTGCCTGATCCCGTTCCACCCGGATCATTCGCTGTCGTCTTACGATGGAATGCTGCTGTCGCTGCCCGATTGAGTTCAGCCCCGGCCCCTCGCTGGGCTCGGGGCGTTCGGAATCGCCACGCGGCATGCCGCGTAAGCGGCGCTTCCTCACCCACGGGGCCCGCGATGGCCGCCGCCGCCCGGACGTCCACCACCACCGGGACGCGGGCCACGATTATTGCCGCCCGGACGCGCGCCTTGCGGACGTGGACCACCGGGGCGTGGGCCGCCGGGACGCGGACCGCGCGGACGGTCATAGGCGTTGCCGTGGCCGTGATCGAAACTCGGGGTTGCGTGATCCGACGGGAAACTCGGCGCATTGCCGGGATGCCCGTAGGGATGGCGCGGCTTGCCCTGGCCCGACGAAGCGCCATACGGGTTGCTATTGCTATTGAAGCCGCCGCCCTGTCCGGGCCCGCGCGACTGGCCTTGGCCGCCGCCGGGTCCGCGCGACTTCTGCCCGTAAGGCTTCTGGCCAAACGGCTTCTGCTGGCCGAACGGTTTCTTCGGACGGCGGTCATCGGCATTGCGATGGCCGGTCGGGCCGGTCTCGACGCCATCCGGCACGTACCAGGTTTTCATCGCCGCGGGATTGTCGCCGCCGCGCACTTCGCCCGGACGCATGCGCTGTCCCGGCTGGCGTTCCTGGCCCTTGATCTTGAAGCGCTTGTTGGCCTGGTTGGCGGCGGCATCGCCGGTGACGGTGAGTCCACCCGACTTGCGCGGCGCACCGCGACCGCGACGGTCTTCGCGGACGTGGTCGAAGCGGCGCAGTTCGCGACCTTCGTCGGCGGCGGCATGGCCGTTGACGTAGCCACCCTGCGAACGACGCTCGTTGAAATGCATCGCCGACTTCTTGCTGGCCTTGCGCTGGCCGATCACCGGCTGCAGTGTCAGTGCCGACGGCGGGCCGTCTTCAAGGCCCAGCGACTTGCGCAGCGCTTCCACCTGCGCGTCGGAGAGTTCCTGCGACTGGCCGCGCAGCAGCGGCTGGGGCAGGGTGACGTTGCCGTAGCGGATGCGCTTCAGGCGCGAGACCTGGCAGCCCTGCGATTCCCACAGGCGGCGCACTTCGCGATTGCGGCCTTCCTTCAGCAGCACCTTGAACCAGTCGTGCGAATCGGAACCGCCGACGCGCTCGATGTCGTCGAACTTGGCCGGGCCGTCTTCCAGCGCGACGCCGCGACGCAGGCGATCGACGATCTTTTCGTTCACGTCGTCTTCGCCTTCCGGCGGACGCACGCGGCAGACATATTCGCGTTCGACCTCGTGCGAGGGATGCATCATCGCGTTGGCCAGCTCGCCGTCGGTGGTGAGCAGCAGCAGGCCGGTGGTGTTGATGTCGAGGCGGCCGATCGCGATCCAGCGCGCGCCCTTCAGCGTCGGCAGCGCGTCGAAGATGGTCGGGCGGCCTTCGGGATCCTCGCGCGTGGTGACTTCGCCTTCCGGCTTGTTGTACATCAGCACGCGTGCCGGTTCGGTCAGCGCGGTCGCGACGAAGGTCTTGCCGTCGAGTTCGATCTTGTCGCCGCCGCTCACGCTCATGCCGACGGTGGCGGCTTCGCCGTTGATCTTCACCGCACCCGTGGCGATGCGCTGTTCCAGCGCGCGACGCGATCCCAGTCCGGCCTGCGCCAGCACTTTCTGCAGGCGTTCCTCCAGCTTCGGCGCGCTGGTGGCTTCGCGTTGTTTCAGCGAGAGAGGGGTGCGTTTTTCGTTGTTACTCATGATGTGCTCCAGTGCTGTCGCCGTCATCGGCGAGGGCGGGTTCTTCGTCGTGTTCGACGTTGTCTGTTTCAGGGGGAGATGAAGCTTCGGCTTCGTGCTGGTGTTCGGGATCGCCGGAAGCTTCGGCTTCGCCGTCCATCGCAATGTTTGCGGTGACCGGGGCGGTTTCGGGATCGAACTGCAATTGCGGTTCCAACTCGCCGAAGTCCTTCAGTTCGGACAGCGGCGGCAGTTCGTCGAGGCGCTTCAACCCGAAATAATCGAGGAAGCCCTTGGTGGTGCCGAGCAGTTCCGGACGTCCCGGAACATCGCGATGGCCGACCGAGCGGATCCATTCGCGTTCTTCCAGCGCCTTGATGATGTTGCTGTTGGTGGCGACACCGCGAATCTGCTCGATTTCGCCGCGGGTGATCGGCTGGCGATAGGCGATCAGTGCCAGCGTTTCCAGCGTGGCGCGGGTGTACTTGGTCTGGCGTTCGGCCCACAGGCGCGCCACCCACGGGTGGACATCGGCCTTGACCTGGTAGCGCCAGCCGCTGGCGACTTCCACCAGCTCCACGCCGCGCGATTCGCATTCGGCCTGCAGGGTTTCCAGCGCGGCCTGCACGCTGCCGTCGGGTGCGGGTTCGTCGAGCGGGAACAGCCCGTTGAGCTGCACCAGGGTGAGCGGTTGCGGCGCCGCCAGCAGGGCGGCCTCGACGATGCGATTGATCAGTGTCTGGTCCATGTGTCTCTGGTCATTCGGTCCCGGACGCGCCGGGACGTTGGATTCAATCTTCGGTAGAGCTGTCGAATTCGCTTTCGGGCACTTCCGCCGGGGCATCGGCGGTCGCCAGCGACTTGATGTAGATCGGCTGCAACGGCGCTTCCTGCACGATCTCGATCAACTGTTCCTTGGCCAGCGTCAGCATGCCGAGGAAGGTGACGACGATGCCGAGGCGTCCTTCTTCCGGCGTGAACAGCGACTCGAAGCGGTGGAAGGCGCCATCGTGCAGGCGGTCGAGCAGTTCGCCCATGCGCTGGCGCACGCTCAGGGCATCGCGCTTGATCGCGTGGTGGGTGTAGAGGTCGGCACGCTTCAGCACGTCGTGCAGGGCGAGCAACATCTCCTTCATTTCCACCGGCGGCGGCAGGCGCACCGCGGCGCGGTCCGGCACGTGCGCCGATGCGGTCGTGGTGTCGCGATCCTGGCGCGGCAGGGTGTCGAGATCCTCGGCGGCCTGCTTGTAGCGCTCGTATTCCTGCAGGCGGCGCACCAGGTCGGCGCGCGGATCGTCTTCCAGTCCTTCCTCGCTGGGCGGCCGTGGCAGCAGCATGCGCGACTTGATCTCGGCCAGGATCGCGGCCATCACCAGGTATTCGGCGGCCAGCTCGAAGCGCATCTCGTGCATGGCCTGGATGTAGTCGACGTACTGGCGGGTGATCTCCGCGACGGGGATGTCGAGGATGTCGAGGTTCTGGCGGCGGATCAGGTACAGCAGCAGGTCGAGCGGGCCTTCGAAGGCCTCGAGGATGACCTCGAGCGCATCCGGCGGGATGTACAGGTCTTGCGGGATCTGCAGCACCGGCTGGCCGAGCACCGTCGCCAGCGGCATTTCCTGCTGCCGCGGGGCACCGGGGTGTTCGGGACTTGTAGGCGCCTCGACGGCAGCGACCTGGTCAATCGGCTGTTCGGATTCAGTCATGCATACGGCGCGAGGCCGGCGATTCGTTCAACGGGATGCACGTCGCCACGACTGCCGGGGCGGTCGGGTCATGCGAATCGGATCGGAGGGCGGGAGCGAGCCCGGATTGCCGCGTGGGGGAACGGGCTGGGGCACGCTGGCCGCGTACGGGAACCAAGCGTAAGCGGCCACGGGCGGCTTGTCCAGTCGGGCCGTTCAGGAGGCCAGCGCCTCGCCTCGGCTGTCGTGGTAGCGGAATGTCATCCACAGGCCGACCGCGACCGCATAGCAGAGGTTGGGGATGTAGGCCTTGTCGAGCGTGGTGACGTGGGTGGTGACCGCGGTGAAGTTGGTATACGCCGCCTGCGACAGGGTGAAGGCGGCAACGATCAGCATGAAGCGCACGAACACCGGCTTGCGCATGTGCAGGGCCAGCACCGTGCCCTCGGACACGAGCACGCCGATCAGGAAAGGCGTCACCCCGCCGATCAGCACCAGGTTGAAGAGGCTGCCCTGGGCATGGGCCTTGAGCATCAGGTCGGCGAAGGTCACGCCGAGCGGCCGGCACAGCAGGAACAGCAGCAGGCCCGTCGCGAAGGCCATGCTGCGCACGTAGCGCTCATTGCCTTGCGCGGCGACGATGACCTTGGTCGAAATCCACAGTTGCCCGCTGATGGTCAGCAGGATCAACAGTTGCTCGAGGATATTGAAGGTGTCCCACTTCATGCCGGACGTTGTGTGATTGCCCTCACACAAGCATACACGGGCTTGCTGTCCGGTCGACTGCGTAGACTGTGGCCATCCAACCCTCGGGAAGCGGAAGCATGTGGTACGTGATCGAAGGCCATGACGGCGACAACGTCCTGGCCCAGCGCATGGAGCAACGTCCGGCGCACCTGGCGCGCCTGCGCGCCTTGCTCGACGAAGGCAGGCTGCTGATCGCCGGGCCGTGCCCTGCAATCGATACCGAGGATCCGGGTCCGGCCGGCTTCAGCGGCAGCGTGGTGATCGCCGAGTTCGCGTCGCTGGAAGACGCGCGCGCCTGGGCCGATGCCGATCCGTACACGTCCGCCGGCGTCTACACGCGGGTTGACGTGCGGCCGTTCCGCAAAGCGCTGCCATGAGCAACGAGACACGCATCGCAACGATCCGCGCCGCGCTGGAAACGGCGTTCAATCCCGAAGCGCTCGAGATCATCGACGACAGCGCGCGCCATGCCGGCCATGCCGGCGCCCGCGACGGGCGCGGTCATTTCAAGGTGAAGATCGTTGCAGGCGCATTCGCCGGGCAGGGGCTGTTGGTGCGCCATCGCGCGGTGTATGCCGCGCTCGGTACGTTGATGGAGACCGATATCCATGCCTTGCAGATCGAGGCAAAACTGCCCGGAGAACAATGACGGATGGCGTGCTTGGCAAACGCCGGCCTCGTCGATGTACGATTGTAAGCGTTTACATTCCCTACATCGGAAGCTCCTCATGTCCCGTGTCGTGATTCCTTCGCTTGTTGCATTCGGGTTGCTGCTGCCGGGATACGCCAGCGCCGCCGAATGCAGTGCATCGGCAACGCCGGAACGACAGAAGGCGGCCATCCATACCCTGATGTCACGCATGACGCTGGCCGAGAAACTCGGGCAACTCAACCAGCTCGGTCGCCAGGCCGTTGCGACCGGCGTGGTCGGTTCGCAGGCGCAGGCGGGGGATGACGTGATCGTCGCCGGCGGCGTCGGTTCTTTCCTCGGCGTGCGCGGTGTCGCCGAAACCCGGCGCTTGCAGGAAATCGCGGTGACGCGTTCGCGACTGAAGATACCGTTGCTGTTCGCCGATGACGTGATCCACGGGTATCGCACGGTGTTCCCGGTGCCATTGGCGGAAGCCGGCAGTTTCGATCCGCAGATCGCCGAACGCGATGCCCGCATCGCTGCGATGGAAGCGAGCGCCAGTGGCATCCACTGGACCTTTGCGCCGATGGTCGATATCGGTCGCGACCCGCGCTGGGGCCGCGTGGTTGAAGGTTCCGGCGAGGATCCTTATCTCGGTTCGGTCATGGCGGCGGCGCGCGTCCGCGGTTTCCAGGGACGCGATCTGAAGGCGCACGACAGCCTGCTGGCAACGGCAAAACATTTCGTCGCCTACGGCGCGGCGGAAGGTGGCCGCGACTACAACATCGCTTCGATGTCGCCGCAGACCCTGCACGACGTGTACCTGCCGCCATTCAAGGCGGCGGTCGACGCCGGCGCGGGATCGATCATGGCCGCGTTCAACGAACTCGATGGCACGCCAATGCACGCCAACGGCGCGTTGATCGACGGCCTGTTGCGCAAACAGTGGCGCTGGAACGGCCTGGTCGTCAGCGACTGGGCCGGCGTCAAGGAACTGATCGCGCATGGCGTCGCGGCCAATCCCGGCGATGCCGGCGAACGCGGACTGCGCGCTGGCGTGGACGTGGACATGGTGGGCGAAATCTATTCCGGAGCATTGCCGCAGCGGGTGTCCTCCGGGCACCTGCCGATTGCCGTGGTCGATGCGGCGGTGGAACGCGTACTGGTGGCCAAATGCCGGCTCGGGTTGTTCGATGATCCCTACCATGGCGCCGATGCGGCGCGCGAGCGTGCGTCGCTGGTCACGGCGGAATATCGCGCCGCCGCGCGCGATGCGGGCGGGCGTTCCATCGTGCTGTTGAAGAACGCCAACGACGCGCTGCCGCTGCGCAAGGACATCGGCAAGGTCGCGGTGATCGGTCCGCTGGCCGACGAGCCGTGGGCGATGCTCGGCAACTGGCCCGGTGACGGCAAGCCCGAAGATGCGGTCACGCCACTGGCCGCGTTGAACAAGTCGCTCGGTGAAGGCCGCGTTGCCTACGCGCGCGGCACCGGCCTGCTCGGTGATGATCGATCCGGCTTCGATGCGGCCGTCGCCGCGGCGAAATCTTCCGACGTCGTGCTGTTGTTCGTCGGCGAGGGGCCGGAAATGAGCGCGGAGGCGGCGAGTCGTACTTCGCTCGACCTCCCGGGCAACCAGCAGGCGCTGGCAGAGACCCTCGCGGCGACCGGCAAGCCGGTGATCGCGATCCTGCTCAATGGTCGGCCTCTTTCGATCGGCAAGCTGGCGGACACATCATCGGCGCTGGTCGAAGCCTGGTTCCCGGGCGTAGAGGGCGGCAATGCCATTAGTGACATCCTGTTCGGCGACATCAATCCCGCGGCGCGCCTTGCGATTACGTTCCCTCGCACCGTCGGCCAGGTGCCGATCTACTACGCGCACAGGAACACCGGACGTCCGCCGAGCGCCAACGAGAAATACACCTCGAAGTACATCGATGCACCGTGGACTCCGCTGTATTCCTTCGGCTACGGCCTGAGTTACACCACGTTCCGCTACGACGGCTTGAAGATCGCGTCGCCGCGCATCGCGGCGAATGGGCGACAGAAGGTCAGCGTCACCGTGACCAATTCCGGCAAGCGCGCGGGCGACGAGGTCGTACAGCTGTACCTGCGCGACGAGGTGGCCAGCGTGACGCGGCCGCTGCGCCAGTTGCGTGGATTCCGCCGCATCCATCTCGATGCGGGCGAGAGCCGGGTGGTGGAGTTCGAACTCGGGCGCGAGGACTACGCCTTCCATGATGCGGCGATGCACAAAGTCGTGGAACCCGGACGTTTCGACGTATTCATCGGTGGCAGTTCCGAAGCCACCTTGTCCGGTTCTTTCGAGGTGATAGCGGGGCGTTAAACCGACCCCGCAGTCAGCTTCCACAATACCTGCACGCATTGCTGCAACGCGCAATCGAAAGTTGCAACGAAGTCTTTACATTCGCGTTTGTAAACGTTTACATTCGATTCAACTCGAGGTTTCGGCGGGGTTGGACGAACGGAATGACGGTCACCATCAAGGACATCGCGCTGCGTGCCAGGGTCTCCGTGGCGACCGTGTCCCGTGCCCTCAACGGGCACGACAACGTGACTCCGGCAGCGCGGGCCAAGGTCCTGAAGGTGGCCGAGGAGATGCGCTACCAGCCGCATCACGCCGCACGCAGCCTGAGCAGCCGGCGCACCCATACCGTCGGAGTGGTACTGCCGGACTTCGAGGGTGAATTCTTCTCCGAACTGATCCACGGCATCGAGCGCGAGGCGCGCGCCCAACGCCACCAACTGCTGGTTTCGAGCAGCCATCCCGACCCGAAGGCGCAGCAGCAGGTCTTGCAGGCGATGCGTGGCCGGGTCGATGGCCTGCTGATCATGTCGCCGCAGGTCGATACCGGCGAGCAGTTGATCGAAGACCTGACCGGGTTGCCAACGGTGCTGATCAACAGCCATTTGTCGGCGTGCGCGGAATTGCCGGCGGTCAACGTCGACAACTACACCGGCGCCCGCGCGATCGTCGCGCACCTGGTCGAATGCGGTTACCGCCGGATCGCCTTCATCGCCGGTCCCGAGGACAACTTCGAAGCGCGCGAACGCCAGCATGCCTATGTCGATGGCGTGCGCGAAGCGCTGCCTTCGGCGACGCCCTGGATCATTCCCGGCGATTTCACCGTGACCCGCGGACACGAGGCCGGCGAATACATCGCCGGATTGACGGAACGTCCGGATGCGGTGTTCGCCGCCAACGACCAGATGGCGCTCGGCTGCCTGTTTGCATTCGCGCGCAAAGGCGTGAGCGTGCCCGACGACATCGCGCTGGCCGGATTCGATGACATTCCTTTGTCGTCCTGCACCTATCCGCGCCTGACCACGGTGAGCGCGGACATCGTCGAACTCGGTGCGCGGGCGATGCGTCGCCTGCTGGCGCCCGAAGGCGACCACATCGACCTGGTCGTTCCGAAACTGGTCATTCGCGAATCGACCCGCGACCTGCGAGACGTCGCAGCCCACGAAATCCCCCGTGCCCTCCATCAACCCGCACCATGAGGTAAGTCTCATGAAGAACGAACAATCACGATCCTCCCACTCCCGCCTGCAACGCAGGTTGCTGACTGTCGCGTTGTGTACCTGCCTCGGTGCGATGTCGACGCCGACGCTTGCGCAGTCGTCGAATGCAACCTTGCGCGGCAAGGCGCCGCCCGGGGCGCAAATCACCGCGACCAACACGGCCACGGGGGCGACCCGCAAGATCAGCGCCAATGCCGATGGGTCTTACGCACTGGTCGGCCTGACGCCCGGCACCTATCGCGTTGAAGCGGCAGGGGGCGCCGCACAGACCGTGACGTTGGCGGTGGCGACTTCGGTCAACCTCAATCTCGCCGGTGGCGCGGCCGCAGCGCCGGCAGGCGAACTGGGCAAGGTGACGGTGACGGGGACGCTGGTCGAAAGAAAGACTTCGGAGGTGGGCAAGAACATCTCGCTGAAGCAGATCAACACGGTGCCGCAGCTGACGCGCAACTTCCTCGAGTTCGCCGACACCGTGCCGGGCATGCAGTTCACCACCGACGCTTCGGGGCACAGCGACATTCGTGGTGGCGCGCAACAGACTTCGGCGGTCAACGTCTACATCGACGGTGTGGGGCAGAAGAGCTATCTGTTCGGTGGCGTGTCGGGCCAGCAGCAGAGCGCCGGCAACCCGTTCCCGCAGCTCGCCATCGGCGAGTACAAGGTCGTCTCTTCGAACTACAAGGCAGAATTCGACCAGGTCGGTTCGGCGGCGATCATTGCCCAGACCAAGTCCGGCGGCAACCAGTTCCATGGCGAGGTGTTCGGTCGCTATACCAGTTCGAACTGGCGCGATCGCTCGACAGCGGAAGAGGCGCCGGGCAAGGACAAGCTCAAGACGCACCAGAACGAATACGGCTTCGCACTGGGCGGTCCGATCATCAAGGACAAGATGCACTTCTTCGTGAGTTACGAAGGCAAGCGCTTCGTGCTGCCGGCCGATCCGGTGGCCGTTCCCTCCAACTTCTCCAGCTATGCGCAATACCTTCCGCAGCGCGTGCAGGACCAGTTCGGCCCGGTCTCGCGCCCGTTCAAGGAAGACCTCTACTTCGGGAAGATCGACTGGTCGGTCGGTGACAACGACAAGCTGGAGTTTTCCGCGAAGATCCGCAAGGAGGACAGTCGCGACAGCGTCGGTGGCCTGACCACGGCGCGCGCCGCCAAGAACAACGCGAACCGCGAAAACCGCTACGACCTGCGCTGGGAGCATTACGGCGATTCGTATCTGAACGAGGCGAGGTTCACCTACGAAGACGTGTTGTTCAATCCGACCGCCTACAGCTTTGGCGGCCAGTCGGTCTACACCGCGAAGCAGAACGAAAACGACGTCCTGATCTTCGACGACGCGACCAGCGGGCTTGCGATCCAGCGCAAGGGCCAGAAGGGTCCGGCGTTCCAGGACGACCTGACCTTCAACCGCATCGACTGGCACGGCAGCCATGTCATCAAGGTCGGCTTCAAGTACAAGCAGGTCGACCTGACCCAGAGCGAGAACTCCACGGCCAACCCGTCGTTCTATTACATGGTCAACAACGGCAGCGTTGCCGGCGTGCCAACCGGCACCAGCACCATTCCGTACGAGGTCAAGTTCAACCGGCCGTTCGTCGGCGGCACGCCCTCGGTGACGACCAAGGACAAGCAGTACGGTTTCTACATCCAGGACGACTGGGATGTCACCGACCGCCTGCAGTTGAACCTGGGCGTGCGTTGGGATTACGAAAAGGTGCCCTCGTACACCAACTTCGTCACCCCGCCGGAAGTCGTGGCGGCGTTGAACGGGCCAGATACCACCACGGGTGCGCCTGCAGGCCAGACCTATCGGCAATCGCTGGCGAAGGGCGGCATCAACATCGATGACTACATCGGCAACGGCCACAACCGCAAGCCGTCCAAGGGCAACTGGGCGCCGCGCCTGGGCTTCTCCTACGACATCACCGGCGACGAAAGGCTGGTGCTGTTCGGTGGTGCCGGTCGCAGCTACGACCGCAACCTGTACGACTACATGGGCCTGGAACAGGTCAAGTCGGCGCTGTCCAGCTACACCGTCAAGTTCATCGAGGCAGGCGCCTGCACCACGCCGACCTTGGGCACCTGCGCCAACTGGAACCCGAGTTACCTGAGCGGCGGCAGCGCGGGGTTGGCGGGTCTGGTCCAGCCCGGCACGCGCAATGGCGAAATCGACTTGATGAACAACAAGTTGAAGACGCCGTATTCGGACCAGTATTCGCTGGGCCTGCGCGCCAAGCTGGGTGAGTGGAATACGTCGGCGACGGTGTCGAAGATCATCAGCAAGGATGGCTTCGTCTTCACCTTGGGCAACCGCTACCCGAATGGCGCCTTCTTCGGCACGCCATCGTGGGGCGGCATCGCCCAGCCGTGGGAGCACAGTCCGCCGGGCTTTGGTGCCTTGATCCTGGGCGACAACGGCATCGAGACCCGTACCGCTCAGTTCATGCTGTCGGCGGAAAAGCCCTATACCAAGTCTTCGGGCTGGGGCGTGACGGTGGCTTATACCTACTCGCACGCGAGCGGCAACCGTGGCGGTGACGAGCATTACTCGTTCGATGCCGCGACCATCGGCGATTACCCGTTCATTCCGTTGAAAGCCGTGCCGGTGCATCGCCTGGTCGCAACCGCCATCTATGACTTGCCATGGGGGCTGACCGCCTCGGGCAAGCTGACCTTGTCGACACCGCCGCCGCAGAACGAAGTGGCGGATGGGTGGGCCGGCTCGGGCGGTCTTCCAATACCGACGGCGTTCGACGGGAAGGGCGCATATGGCGTGAAAGAGCTCGATCTGTCCTTGTCCAAGGACATCAAGCTCTACAAGGGCCTGACCATGCAGATTCGCGGCGACCTGATCAATGCGTTCAACTGGGCCAATCGCAGCCAATACGATTGGGATGGCTGGGTCAACGGTCAGCCGAACAATCTTCGCCTCAGGCAATATGGCAACCAGTACACTCCGCCGCGTACGCTGTTCATGAGCATGCGGGTGTTCTTCTGATCTTCGCAAGAAGCAGCAAGTCGACAAGGCCCGCGCAAGCGGGTCTTGTCTTTCGGAGCGTGTGATGAGCGAAAGCGCGATTGGCGACATCGTTGTTGTGGGCGGGGGCGCGGCCGGCTGGATGGCCGCCGCCGCGCTGGCGAGGCATCTCGGCAAGCACCGCAGGATCCACCTGGTGGAGTCCGACGAGATCGGCATCGTCGGCGTGGGCGAAGCCACCGTTCCGCACATCCGCACCTTCAACGCGGAAGTGCTGGGCTTGGACGAGGCGGATTTCGTCAAGTCCACCCAGGGCACGTTCAAGCTCGGCATCCAGTTCCGCGACTGGGCGCGCATCGGCGACAGCTACTACCACGGCTTCGGTTCGGTGGGACAGGACCTTGGCCCTCTGCCGTTCCATCAATACTGGTTGCGCGCTCGCGGGGCAGGGCGTGCGCAAGCCTATTGCCATTACGGCCTGCAATCGGAAGCGGCCGAGCAAGGGCGTTTCATGCCGCCAGCCAGCGATGTGCCGGCAACCTCGCCGTTGGCCAATATCGCCTATGCCTACCACTTCGATGCTGCGTCCTACGCGAAGTATCTGCGGGGGTATGCCGAAAAGCTGGGCGTGATCCGGCACGAAGGCAAGATCGTGCAGGTGTCGCAACGACCAGACGACGGATTCATCGACGCGGTGGTGCTGGAGAGCGGCGAGCGTATCGCCGGCGATCTGTTCATCGATTGCTCGGGATTCCGCGGTTTGCTGATCGAGCAGACCTTGAAGGCCGGCTACGAAGACTGGAGCCACTGGCTACCCTGCGATCGCGCGCTGGCCGTTCCTTGCGCCACGACCGGGGCACCAACGCCGTACACGCGCTGCACGGCGCGGCCTGCCGGCTGGCAGTGGCGGATACCCCTGCAGCATCGCGTCGGCAATGGCTACGTGTACAGCAGCCGTTTCGTCAGCGACGACGATGCTGCCGCGACCCTGCTGGCCAATCTGGATGGAAAGGCGCTGGCCGAGCCGAGGCCGCTGCGCTTCATCGCCGGCAAGCGCAGGAAATTCTGGGACAAGAACGTCGTGGCGGTCGGACTGGCCAGTGGCTTCATGGAGCCGCTGGAATCGACCAGCATTCACTTGATCCAGATGAGCATCGTGCGCCTGATCGACATGTTCCCGGATGCGGGTTTCGACCCGTTGCTGGTCGAACGCTACAATCGTGCGGTCGATTTCGACTACGACCACATCCGCGACTTCATCATCCTGCACTACAAGGCGACCGAACGCGACGACACGCCGTTCTGGAATCATTGCCGCACCATGCCCGTTCCGGACAGCCTGCAAGAGAACATCGACCTGTTCCGTCGTTCCGGTCGCTTCTATCGCAATGGCGAGGAGTTCTTCGCCCTGCAGAGTTGGGTGCAGGTGATGCTCGGGCAACGCATCGTGCCCGAGGTCTGCCATCCCATCGTTGACCAGATGCCGGAAGAAGAGGTGTTCCAGTTCGTCGAACACGTCCGCAAGGTGATCGCGGCCTGTGCGCAGGCCATGCCCCCGCACCAGGCGTTCATCGATCGCCATTGCAAGGCCGCTGCGATGGCGTGAGCGATCACGCCATCGTCACCACTACCAGCGCGCGATCAACGTCGCGAACGGTTTGCCGATGCGGATGCCATCCGCGTCGAATTCCGTGACCGGTTTGCCATCGACCGTCACGCTTGAAGGCTTGCGCCGGTTCGGCCAATGCAGGCGCAACACCGTACCGGCGACGAGTCCGCGGCCGAGTTCGACGTGCAATTCGCCGTTGCGTTCGCGCGCCGCCATCGTCAACGCGCCATAGGCGGTTGGCAAGCCGTCGATGCGCAGGCCATCGCCCGAGAGCCAGGCCGGCGGCGCGCCGGGCAGCAGTTCGAGTTCGTTGTCGCCTTCGTGCATCAGCATGCCGAACAGGGCGCGCGCATATTCGGAACCGATCCACGTGTGCGGCATGTCGCCGAGGTAGATCGCGTGGCGCAAATCCGAATAGACGACTTCGGCCAGGACCTGCCAGGGCAGTGGCCGGCGATGGCCGAGGAAACGCATCAGCAGTTCGTTCGCCGCCTGCGGTTGATCGAGGTGCACATAGGTCAGCACGTTGCGCAGTTCGTACGGCGTGTATGCGTACAGCGCGTCGGGCGCGTCGCGCTTGCGCACGTCGTCGAGATAGCGCGCGAACGTGCCGCGCAGCGCATCGGCCGGCATCACGTCCTGCTGGCCGGCCGGATCCAGGCCGATCGATACGCTGGTCGGGTCGCCATCGCCCATGTCCGCCGAAGCGGGAATGAAGTCGGCGCCCTTCCACTGCATCGTCGCGTGGATCGATGCCGCGACCGATTCGCGCAACGCGGCGTATTGCGCCTGCGCCCATTTCGCGCCTTCGCGATCGCCCCATTGTTGCAGCAGCCATGCCCCGTCGTGCCAGCCTTTCAACGCCCAGTAGTCGTCCCAGTAACTGTGCGTCGGCGTCGGGTAGCCTTCGTGGCTGATCGATGGCGCGATGATGCCGCGGAAACGTTCCGGCGCCGGCTTGTCCTTCTGGTAGCCCTCGACCAGCGTGCGTTCGCGCAGCGTCTGCAAGAAGCGTAGTGCCTGCGTGACCTGCTGTTGATGATTGCGGACGCTGTTCGCGCCACCGTCGAGCCGCGCGATCTCGGCGATGAGCCAGACGAACTCGCCCTGGCTGTCGTATTCGATGTCGGAACCGAACCCGGTGTTGACCGTGCCGTCGTCGTTGAGGATCGGCGAGACAAGTCCGTTTTCATGCACCGCGTGCGCGGCATACCAGTCGGCGTAGTCGCGCGCCGTCTTCGGCATGCCCATGCGCAGCAGAATCGCTGCCGTGGCCGCACCGTCGCGGATGAAGGCGCGGTTGTAGTTGCGCGGCCCGGCCTGCATCGCCTTGCCACTCTGGTTCAACAGCATGTATGCGGCCTGCGCGCGCAGCATGTCGACCAGCGAGCGATCGGGCAGTTCGAGTCCGATCCGTCCCAGGCGCTGCTGCCATTGCTTTGCGACTTCGTCTGCGAGACGGTCGAATGCCGCGCCATCGAACGACTCCGGCAGCGCAGGCGCATCCGGCAGCGGCTGCTTTTCCGTGTCGATGCGACGATCGCCGAGGGCGAACGCGAGCACAAAGTCGCGGTGTGTATTCGGTGCGAGATCGACGTGCCAGCTCTGCATTGCCGCGGCGAGCCCCGCATCGTCGTGCGCCTGCATCTGCGCCGGTGCGATTCCATCCCCGGCAAAGCGGGTGATTTCACCTTCGCCGTGTGCACCGAATGCCGATGCGCCTTTCGCATCGGGCTGCGCGGTGCGATACAGCACGCGACCGTTGACGCGCACCGCGTCGCCTTCCAGCGCGATGTCGCGGATTGGCGCCAGGCCACCGTTCTGCCATGGCGGACTCGTTTGCATCGGGCGTGTCAGCAGCGAGAACGTGCCGCCAATCGCGACCTTGCCGGTATTGCTCAGCCGATGCCGCACCAGCACCACCGGCGCGCCGTTGCGTTCGATCGCGATCGCTTCGCTGGTGAGCCGCAATCCGCCCTGCGGAGACCAGTCGAGGCTTGGCATCGGCATCCAGCCGTCACGCAGGCGATGCTCGATCGGTGTCGCGGATGTCGCCGCGACCGCCTTGCCCGAGGCATCGCGCCACATCGGCTGTACCAGCGGCGCGCCTTTCCACGCTTCCACGTTGCCGTATTCGTCGAATACCGCCTTTTGCCGGCCAGCCGGAATGCCGACCACGGTCCAGTACACCTGCTGTTCGTGCAAGGAAGACGGAAACAGCGCAGCGTTGCGCTTGGCTGCAGCGAGCTGGTAACGCTTCATCGGCGTCATCGCCTGCTTGGGGCCAAGCAGTTGCAGGCGTTTCACACTGACCGGTCTTCCGACCGCGGTCGCGCTCAATCTCAATGCCGTGAACGTGCGCGGCGTGGCCGTGGCGAGGAATGCGGTTTCGCCAAACGCATCCGGATCGTCAGCCAGCGTCGACCACAGGCCTTGCGCGTCGCGTCCTTCCAGCCGGACCGATTTCGGCGCATCGCCCCAGGACACCTCGAGTCCCGCAAGCGGCAGTGGGCGCGGCAGATCGATCATCAGTTCCTGCGTGGCGGCATCGCGTTTCGGCAATGCACGCGGTGGCGACATGCCGGAGGAGGGCAGCCACAGCGCATCGCCATCACGTAGCGACAACTTCGGCGCTTCGCTTTGCGCGAGGGGCTGGAACTCGAAGATCGACACGCCCCAATCCGCCGTGCGCGCCGGGGCGGCGAGGCGCACGTAACGCGCATGCACCGTCGGGAAGACTTCGTACTCGATGCCACCCTTGTTGTCGCTGGTCTCGAACGCGGTGCGCCAATGCTGCGCATCGTCCGACACCTGGATCGAGTACGCGCGGGCTCCACCCCATTCCCACTGGATTTCCACGCCACCTATCGCTGTGCTGCGACCCAGATCGACCTGGAACCAGTTGCCCGGCGAAAACCCGCCGCCCCAGCGCGTCTTCGGATCGCCGTCGATGGCGAACGCCGCGGACATTCCCGGCGCTTCCGCAGACGACGCTGTTGCCTTCCATTGCGCGCGAGGCGGAAGCCCGTCGTTGCCCGCACATGCGAATGTGGCGTGCAACAGCAGCGCGGAGGACAGCAGCAATCGCGTGAACTTCATGAGTGACTCCATCGTCCGAAAACGTACCGTCGAGAATTGATGCAACGCACAACAGAAGCCTGCGGAAAACTCTTTGCAATCGAAATTGTAAACGCTTACATTCGATTCAATTCTGCATCAAGGCCGGGTTGGAAAGGTGAGAAAAAGCTTGGGTAGGCGCAAAGGAAAACTGGCTTTGACCGGCCTGCTCGTGATGTGCGCCGGGGTGGCGTCCGCGATGCCAAGGCCGCCTTCGCATCGCGGGCCGGCTGACACCCACGCCGTTCCTGCACTGGTCGACGACCTCCAGCACCGGACCTTCGATTTCTTCGCGGAGCGCGCCGATCCCGCCAGCGGCCTGATTCCGGATCGCTGGCCCAGCCCATCGTTTTCCAGCATCGCGGCGGTGGGCTTCGGCCTGACCAGTTACGGCGTCGGCGTCGAGCGCGGCTGGATGACGCGCCAGGAAGCCGCACGGCGCACCTTGCTGACGTTGCGTTTCTTCGATCGCGCGAAGCAGGGGGATGATGCCAACGGCGTTTCCGGCACCCACGGCTTTTTCTATCACTTCCTGGAAATGTCCGACGGCACGCGCTCGGCCCAGTGCGAACTGTCATCCGTCGATACGGCATGGCTGCTCGCCGGTGCGCTGTTCGCGCAAAGCTATTTCGATCGCGACAACGCCAGCGAACGCGAGATCCGCCAGTTGGCGGAACGCCTCTACCGGCGCGCCGACTGGACCTGGCTGCAGGTGCGCAAACCGCTGATCTCGATGGGCTGGAAGCCGGAAAGCGGCTTCATCCACAGCGATTGGGAAGGCTACAACGAAGCTTTGATGGTCTATGTGCTGGCGCTGGCGTCACCGACGCATCCGGTGCAACGCGATGCCTACGATGCCTGGACGAAGACCTACAACGTGAGTTGGGGCGAGTTCCAGGGCCAGACGTATTTGAGCTTTCCGCCGTTGTTCGGACATCAATTCAGCCATATCTGGATCGATTTCCGCGGCATCCGCGACGACTGGTCGCGCACGGCGGGCATCGACTATTTCGAAAACAGCCGGCGTGCCACGCTGGCGCATCGCGCCTATGCCATCGCCAATCCGATGGGCTGGCGCGGCTATGGTGCCGATGTCTGGGGGCTGACGCCTTCCGACGGGCCGGCCGATGTCGCGCTGACGATCGATGGCGTGAAGCGGCAATTCCATACCTATACCGCGCGTGGCGTCGGTCGCGAATACAGCCTTGACGACGGCACCATCGCGCCGACCGCAGCTGTAGGGTCGATGCCGTTCGCGCCGGAAGTCGTGATCCCGGCGATCGAGGCGATGCACGCGCGCTACGGCAAGGCGATCTACGGACGCTACGGCTTCTTCGATGCGTTCAATCCGACCATGACCGATACTTCCGTGAAACTGCAGCATGGGCATATCGTCGATGGCGTGTGGGTTGATCGCGACTATCTCGGCCTCGACCAGGGACCGATCGTGCTGATGACGGAAAACCATCGCAGCGGATTCATCTGGAAGGTGATGCGGCGCAATCCGCACATCATCCGTGGCCTGAAGCGCGCGGGGTTCACCGGAGGCTGGCTGGCGGGCGCGCGGGGATGACCGGCCTGTTGCGCCGGGTGTTGGCGATGTCGTTGCTGGTGCTTGCCGCGTGCAGCCGCACCGACGACCGCCGCCATGTCGTGCGCTTCTGGGCGATGGGGCAGGAAGGCGAGGCGGTGGCGAAACTGTTGCCGGAATTCGAGCGCATGCATCCGGGCATCCGCGTCGATCTGCAGCAGGTACCGTGGACCGCGGCGCACGAGAAGCTGCTCACGGCGTTCGCAGGCGATGCGCTGCCGGACGTGGTGCCGCTGGGCACGACGTGGATCCCGGAGTTCGAGGCGCTGGATGCGCTGGCGCCGCTGGATGCGCGCATCGCTGCATCCTCCCTCGACAGCAACGATTTTTTTGCCGGCTCCTGGGACACCGGACGCATCGACGGCAAGACCTGGGCCGTGCCGTGGTATGCGGAAACGCGCCTGCCGTACCAGCGGCGCGACATGCTGCAGGACGCAGGCGTGACATCCATGCCGCAAAACTGGGACGAATGGCTGGCCGCCATGGCCGCGGTGAAGAAGAAGCAGGGCGGCGACAAGTACGCCATTCTGCTGCCGACCAACGAGTTCGAGCCGTTGCTCAATCTCGCCATCCAGCAACAGGACCCCTTGCTGCGCGACGAAGGACGCTACGGCAATTTCCGCAGCGCCGGTTTCAAGCGCACGTTGGCGTTCTACAAGAAGATGTTCGATGCCGGCTATGCGCCGCGACTCGACAATACCCGCATCTCGAATGTCTGGGACGAATTCGGCAACGGCTTGTTCGCGTACTACATCAGTGGACCGTGGAATATTTCCGAATTCCGCAAGCGATTGCCGCGTTCGCTCGACGGCGCCTGGGGCACGATGCCGCTGCCGGGCCCAGAGGGCCCCGGTCGTTCGATCATGGGTGGAACCAGCTTCGTGGTCTTCCGTTCCTCGAAACGACAGGACGATGCCTGGGCGCTGGTGCAGTGGCTGTCGCAGCCGGCGCAGCAGATGCGATTGCATGAACTGACCGGCGACCTGCCGTCGCGGCGTTCGGCCTGGGTGGTGCCGACATTGGCGAACGATCCGATGATGAAAGTGTTCCGCGAGCAGATGGAACGCGCGGTGCCGCCTCCCAAGGTGCCGGAGTGGGAGCGCATCGCCCAGGAGATGCGCATCGTCGGCGAGCAGGTGGCGCAAGGGAAGGCGGACGTGGATGCGGCGGCGGCCGACCTCGATCGCCGCACCGATGCCATCCTCGCCAAACGGCGCTGGATGCTCGACCACAAGCGCATGCAGGTGACGCAATGAACGCGCGGTTTGCCGGCTGGATGTTCGTCGCACCGGCGCTGATCGTGATCGGCCTGTTCTTCCTGCTGCCTGTGCTTGCCGGACTGGCGTTGAGTTTCACCGACTTCGACATCTACGCGCTTGCGGACCACCACAACCTGCGCGTGGTTGGATTGCGCAATTACTGGTCGCTGCTGCACACGCCGCTGTTCTGGAAATCGCTGGGCAACACCTTCTACTTCGTGCTGGTCGGCGTGCCGCTGTCGGTCGCGGCATCGCTGGGCGCAGCGCTGTTGCTGCACGCGAAAACCGCGCGCTTCAAGCCATTCTTCCGCACCGCGTTCTTCGCGCCCGTGGTCACGACCATCGTGGCGGTCGCGGTGATCTGGCGCTATCTGTTCCATACCCGCTACGGCATGGTGAATTCCGGACTCTCGGCGCTGGGCATCGATCCGATCGACTGGCTGGGATCGCCGGCCTGGTCAATGCCGACCATCATCCTGTTCGCGGTGTGGAAGAACTTCGGCTACAACATGATCATCTTCCTGGCCGGATTGCAGGCGATTCCGGAAGATCTCTACGAAGCGGCGCGCATCGATGGCGCCTCGACCTGGAAACAGTTCCGCCATGTCACCTTGCCGACGCTGGGTCCGATCCTGGTGCTGGTCGGCATCCTGACCATGGCCGGTTACTTCCAGCTGTTCGCCGAACCGTACGTGATGACGCAGGGCGGGCCGTTGCAGAGCACCGAGAGCGTGCTCTATTTCATGTACGAGGAAGGCTTCAAGTGGTGGAACCTTGGCAACGCGTCGGCGGTCGCCTTCCTGCTGTTCCTGATCATGAGTGCCTGCACCGGCGGCCTGCTGTGGCTGGCGCGTCGTCGTGGAGCGGAAGCATGAATTCGCGCGCTTCGACCACGGTCATGGTCAACCTGTTGTTGGTGATGATCGCCGCGCTCAGCCTCGGCCCGTTGCTGTGGATGCTGTCGGTCTCGTTCATGCAACCGGGCGAGGCCAGCCATTTCCCCGCGCCATGGCTGCCGTCGGCGCCGACGCTGCAAAACTACCGGCAATTGTTCGAACGCTCCGGCATGGGGCGCCATTTCTTCAACAGCCTGGTCATCGCCACCGGCGTGATGGTGTCGTCGGTGCTGGTCAACACCTTGGCCGGTTATGCCTTCGCCAAGCTGCGTTCGCGCGGTCGCGACAAGGTGTTCCGGGCGATGCTGGCGGCCCTGGTGATCCCGGCGCAGGTGGCGATGATGCCGCTGTTCCTGCTGCTCAAGGAAATGGGTCTGGTGAACACCTGGATCGGGGCGATGGTGCCGGGACTGGCGGGCATCTTCGGCATCTACCTGGTGCGGCAATACGCGCGGTCGATTCCCGACGAACTGCTGGAAGCCGCGCGCATCGATGGCGCCGGCGAGTGGCGGATCTTCTGGCAGATCGTGCTTCCGGTACTGAAGCCGATCCTGGTCGCGCTGGGGATCTTCAGTTTCCTCGGCGCATGGAACGATTTCATGTGGCCGTTGATCGTGCTGGGCGACCAGTCGTTGCAGACCTTGCCGGTCGCGTTGGCGTCGCTGTCGCGCGAACACGTGCAGGACAACGAACTGATGATGGCGGGCGCAGTGGTGACCATCCTGCCGGTGCTGGTGCTGTTCCTGATGCTGCAGCGCTACTACATCCAGGGCTTGCTGGTCGGGAGCGTGAAGGGGTGAGCGTCCATGCTCGCGCGCCACTGGCGCGCATGGATGCGAACGCCCGGCCACGGATGGCCGGGCAGGACGATTCGAAGCGATGGCGTATCGCCACGGAAGGCTTCGAGAAAAAATGCGAAGCGAAATGACTTGAACACGATCTGCAAATTGGTGCTTGGTTTCCTGTTGATGCTTGCCGTAGCCGGTGCGTCCGCCACCGATCGCCAGGTACTCGATGATTTTCGCGATCTTTCGACTTGGAGCGCGGTCGCTTCCGACGGCGTTTCCGCGAAGATCAGGCAAGTCGACGGTCCGTCGGGCAAGGCGCTATGCCTCGATTACGATTTCCGCGGACGTTCCGGCTATGCAGTCGCGAAACGGGTATTGCCGTTGCGATATCCGGCCAACTACGCCTTCGACCTGCAATGGCGCGGCAAGGGGCCGGCCAACAACATCGAGTTCAAGTTCGGCGATGCCTCCGGCGACAATGTCTGGTGGTCGCGCAAGCCATCCATCGAATTGCCGCCGGCATGGGCACCGCTGCGCATCCGCAAGCGCCAGATCGATTTCGCTTGGGGGCCGGCCAGCGATCACACGCTGAAGGAAAGCGCATCGCTCGAATTGACGGTGAGTGCGGCCAAGGGCGGGGCGGGCGAGGCCTGCATCGCCGACCTCGGTTTCCGCGAACTGCCGCCGGTGGGCGCACCCGGCCCGATATCTGCGAGTGCCGATACTTCCCCGGCAGACGGCGTCGCCTCCAATGCGGTGGATGGCGATCCGAAAACCGCGTGGCGTGCGTCTTCCGGCGCACATGCGTTGCGGCTTGATTTCGGTGCGATGCGCGAATTCGGCGGATTGCGATTGCAGTGGCTGCCGGGATTGCATGCGACCGATTACGCCGTCGATCTGTCCGAGGACGGTCGTCAATGGCAACTCGCGCATGAAGTGCATGGAGGGGATGGCGGTGTCGATCTGTTGTCCCTGCCGGAATCCGAAGTGCGATACCTGCGCTTGCGCGTTTTGCACAGTGCGACGGCAAAGGGATATGCGCTGGCGGACGCGGCGTTGCAGCCACTGGCCATGGGCGAAAACAGGACCGCATTCCTCCTGGCCGTGGCGAAAGAGGATCGGCGCGGACTGTGGCCTCGCGGCTTCTCCGGCGAGCAGCCGTACTGGACGTTGCTCGGCATCAGCGGCGGGCATCAGCACGGATTGATGGGCGAAGACGGCGCGGTCGAACTTGCGCGCGGCGATGCCAGCATCGAACCCTTCGTGCTTGATGACGGCAAGCTGGTCACCTGGGCCGACGTGAAGACATCGCAGTCGCTGCAGGACGGGGCACTGCCGATCCCCAGCGTGCGCTGGACGCATCCGCGCTGGACGCTCGACATCACCAGTTTCGGCGATGGGAACCCGGGCGCGTCGCGACTGGTCACGCGATATCGCCTGCACAACACCACGGCGAAACCGCAGAAGCTGGCGCTGGCGCTGGCGGTGCGGCCGATGCAGGTCAATCCGCCCCGGCAGTTCCTGAGCACGCCCGGCGGCCATGCACCGATCCACGCATTGTCTTTGCGCGACCGCGAGATCGTGCTCGACGGCAAGGCACGCGTGGGGTTGTCGCAGGTGCCTGACAGCGCATTCGCGGGGAGTTTCGACGGTGGCGAAGGCGCGCAGCGCCTCGAACGCGGAGAGGATTCCGGCGCGCGCTCGGTCGAGGATACGGACGGATTGGTATCGGGCGCGGTGATCTATCGGGTGACATTGAAGCCGGGCGAAACCCGGGAGATCGATTGGGCGGCGCCACTGGAGGGCGGCGCTACCGCACTCGCGCCGGGCCAGGCCGAACAGGCGCAGCAACGGATGGCCGCCCGCTGGCGCGACATGCTCGGTCGCGTCCGCATCGACGTGCCGGCCGATGGTCGCCATCTCGCCGACAGCGTGAAGACCGCGCTGGCGTGGATGCTGATTTCGCGCGATGGTCCGCGCCTGCAGCCGGGCACGCGCTCGTACGCACGCTCTTGGATCCGCGACGGCGCGATGATCGGCGATGTCCTGCTGGCATTCGGGCACGACGACGCGGTGACCGACTACCTGCGCTGGTACGCGCCGTACCAGTTCGACAATGGCAAGGTACCGTGCTGCGTCGACGAGCGCGGCAGCGATCCGGTACCCGAGAACGACAGCCATGGCGAACTGATCCATGCCGTCGCCCAGCACTATCGCTACACACAAGACAGGAAAATGCTGGAGTCGATGTGGCCGCATGTGCGCGCTGCCGTCGCCTACATGGACGCATTGCGCAGGGAGAACGACGCCAAGGCGGATGCGATCGCCAATCCGGCATTGCGCGGATTGATGCCGGCCTCGATCAGCCACGAAGGCTATTCGGCCAAGCCCGTGCATTCCTATTGGGACGATGCCTGGGCACTGCGCGGCTATCGCGACGCCGTCGACATCGCCGGTTGGCTGGGCCATGCCGAGGAAAAATCGCGTTATGCGCAGGCCGGGGATGACTTCGAGCGCGCCTTCCTCGCATCCATTCGCCTGGCTACCGAACAGCACAAGATCGATTTCATTCCCGGCTCGGCGGAGCTGGGCGATTTCGATGCGACGTCGACCTCGGTGCTGCTGACCTTCGCGGGATTGCAGGACAAGCTGCCACAGCCATTGCTCGACAACACCTTCCGGCAATACTGGTCGCGATTCGAGCAACGCCGCGATGGCCGACTCGAATGGAAGGACTACACGCCCTACGAGTTGCGGGTGGTGGGCACCTTCGTGCGATTGGGTTGGCGCGAACGCGCCAACGATGCGATGCGCTGGTTCCTGTCGCAGCAACAACCGCCGCAGTGGAACCAGTGGGCAGAGGTCGTCTCGCGCACGCCGCGCGTACCGTTCTTCGTCGGCGACTTGCCGCATGCCTGGGTCGAGTCGGAGGCCGCACGATCGGCAGTCGAGATGTTCGCTTACGACAACGATGCCGGGGCGATGGTCATTGCCGCCGGCATTCCACCGTCATGGCTGCGAGGGCGCGGCGTCGGCATCCATGGCTTGCAGACGCCATGGGGAACCTTGGGTTACGCGTTCGCGCAACGCGGCGATCGCCTGTCGCTGGCATTCGACGGCGATGCGAAACCGTCGCGTGGCTTCCTGCTGCCGTGGCCGCTCAAGGACCGCAAACCCGGCGTGGCGCGCATCGATGGCCGTGCCGCGCACTGGCAAGATGGAACGCTGGCGATTCCCGCCAGTGCCCGCAAGGTCGAGATCGAAATCGCTCAGTAGGGCAGCGGTTCCGCCAGCGAGGCGCCGTTGGTCGCGACGACCTTCGAGTAGTAGCGGGCACTGTCCTTGGGCGTGCGTTCCAGCGTGCCGTAATTGACGTGGACGATGCCGAAGCGCTTCGAATAGCCGAGCGACCATTCGAGGTTGTCGAGCAGCGACCACACCATGTAGCCGCGGATGTCGCAGCCGGCCTCGATGGCATGGCCGATCGCGCTGATGTGTTTCTGCAGGTAGTCGATGCGCAAGGGATCGCGCACGCGGCCGCCTTCGGCCGTCGGCGGATCGAAGAAGGCGGCGCCGTTCTCGGTGATGTAGGTCGGGATGTTGCCGTAGCGTTCCTTCGACCACAGCAGCAGGTCCGTCAATCCCTGCGGGAACACTTCCCAGCCGGTTTCGGTATAGGTGCCGAGTGGCTGCTTCACCACCGCGGTATCCAGCGGATAACTGGTCGCGTCCTTGGTGACGCTGCGGGTGTAGTAGTTGATGCCGATGAAGTCGAGCTTCTGCTTGATCAGTTCGAAATCCTCGGCCGGCCATTCCGGCCAGGCGTCGCCGAAGATCTGCTTGAGTTCCGGTGGATAACGGCCGAGCAACGCGGCATCCAGGTATTGTTCGTTCATGTAGGCATGCGCGCGCTTCACCGCCGCCGCGTCTTCCGCCGAATCGCTGGCCGGATACTTCGGTTCGATGTTCACCACCAGCCCGATCTCGTGCTTGCCGCTGGCGCGATAGGCCTGCACCGCCGCGCCGTGCGCGCGCATCAGGTTGTGGGTGGCGATCGGCGTCTCGTACTTGCTGCGATGTCCCGGCGCCAGCGCGCCGTGCAGGTAGCCGCCATCGGTGACGACCCACGGTTCATTCAAAGTCACCCATTTCTTGACGCGGCCGTCGAGCGCGCGATAGAGCACGTCGCCGTATTCGGCGAACCAGTGGGCGATGTCGCGATTGAGCCAGCCGCCGCGGTCGTCGAGCGCCGCCGGCAGGTCCCAGTGGTACAGGGTGAGCAGGGGCTCGATGTCGTTCGCCAGCAATTCGTCGACCAGCCGCGAATAGAAATCGAGACCGGCCTGGTTCACCCGTCCGGTGCCCTCGGGAAGGATGCGCGACCACGAGGTGCTGAAGCGGTAGGCCTTCAGCCCGAGCTCGCGCATCAGGGCGACGTCCTGCTTCCAGCGATGGTAGTGGTCGCAGGCGATGTCGCCGTTGTCGCCATTCAGGGTCATTCCGGGCGTGTGCGCGAAACGCGTCCAGATGCTCGGGCCGGCGCCATCGGCCAGGGGATAGCCTTCGATCTGGTGGGCGGCGGTGGCGGATCCCCACAGGAAGCCGTCGGGGAAGCGGGGGCTCTGGGCTTGGTTCATCGGCATGGCGGAGCACTGTGTAAGCGGTTACATTGCAGGATATCGCGACATCGCCAAGCTTGCACCCAGATGCCGCAAAAAACATTGTGCGATTGGAGCGATGCATGGCGAGTGTGAGCCTGGAGCAGGTCCGCAAGGAATACCCGAACGGCCATGTCGCCGTTGAAGGCGCGAGCTTCGAGGTCGCCGATGGCGAACGCCTGGTGCTGGTCGGCCCGTCCGGCTGCGGCAAGTCGACCTTGCTGCGCATGATCGCCGGCCTCGAGGAGATTTCTTCCGGCTCGCTGCGGATCGGCGATCGCGTGGTCAACGACGTCGCGCCGAAGGATCGCGACATCGCGATGGTGTTCCAGAGTTATGCGCTGTATCCGCACATGAGCGTTGCCGAGAATCTCGGTTTCGGCTTGAGCCTGCGCCGCGTCGCGGCCGCCGAGATCCGCCGTCGCGTCGAAGACGCCGCCAGGATGCTCGAGCTCGACAAGGTGCTGGATCGCAAGCCGGGCCAGCTCTCCGGCGGGCAGCGTCAACGCGTCGCGCTCGGGCGTGCGCTGGTGCGCGAGCCGCAGGTATTCCTGCTCGACGAACCGCTGTCCAATCTCGATGCCAAATTGCGCGCGGTGATGCGCACCGAAATCGCGCGCATCCATGCCAGCCTCGGCACCACGATGATCTACGTCACCCACGACCAGGTCGAGGCGATGACGCTGGGCCAGCGCATCGCGGTGCTGCGCGATGGCAAGCTCCAGCAGATCGACACGCCGATGGCGCTGTACCGCGACCCCGCCAACCTGTTCGTGGCGACCTTCCTCGGCAGCCCGGCGATGAACATCCTGCAAGGGCGGCTGGATCTCCCGACCGGCCCGCGCCTGGTGTTCAACGACGGTTCGATGCTGGATCTGGTCGGTGCGGCGATTCCCGGGGATTGGCACGGACGCACGGTCAAGGTCGGATTGCGCCCCGAGCACATGGTGTTGCGTGATGGCGGCGGGCAGGGTGCACCGGCGACGGTGGCCGTGGTCGAAGCACTGGGCAGTGAGACGTTCGCGCATCTGTCGGTTGCAGGGCAGGCCAGCGTGGTGCGGATGGCGGGAGAAAGCGCGATGCCGGTCGTCGGTTCTGCAATGGCGCTGTCCTGCGATGGCCGGCATGCGCTGCTGTTCGATCCGGAAAGCGGCCAGCGAATGCGTGGCTGACAGCCCGCCCGGCGTTGCCGGGCGAGCCGTCCCGCGCGTGCTTACTTCCCGATCTGCTTGCTGACCGCGTTTTCCTGCTGGTTCAGCACGTGCTGTTCCGACTTGGTGATATGGCCGCCGTTTTGCGCCGCCATGTCGCGTTCCTCCTGGCGGATGCGGCGGTCGTCGCGATGCAGCGTGCGCGCCTGCGCTTTGGTCAGGTCGCCTTCCTTGCGCTCTTCATGGATGCGGCGATTCTGGTTGGCCAGGCGATCGTTGACCTCGTCGCGGCGCGGGTGGTGGCGATCCCAGCGCGACTCGTGCTTCTTGGTGGTGGTCGCGGCGGAAGCGGTGGCCGGGGCGAAGGCGGCGAACGACAGGCTGGCGATGCCGGCGGCGATCAGGAGGTTGCGGATCATGATGGTGTCCTCGTGTGGGGGTAGGGAGTTCGTTGCGAACTCGCCACCATCAACGGTCCTGTTCCCCGGAGGTTGAGTGACGGTTTCGTCATCTCTGGTCCATCCCTGACGGTCAACCACGGTCGGCCCCGCTATACTGCGGAATCCCGTGCTGTTTTCGGGACGCCTTGTTTCTATAATCAAATAGTTATAGGCGATATCTCATCTAAAACTTGATGCGCTGAATGGCGCAGGAAGCTCCTTCGACCCATGCGTCTGTCCACCATCAAGCTCGCCGGCTTCAAATCCTTCGTCGATCCCACCACGCTGCACCTGCCGACCAACATGACCGGCATCGTCGGTCCGAACGGTTGCGGCAAGTCCAACATCATCGACGCCGTGCGCTGGGTGATGGGCGAATCCTCGGCCAGCCGCCTGCGTGGCGACAACGCCACCGACGTCATTTTCTCGGGTTCCAACGCGCGCAAGCCGGTGTCGCAGGCGACGGTCGAGCTGATCTTCGACAACTCCGACCACACCATCGCCGGCGAGTACGCCGCCTTCACCGAAATCTCGGTGAAACGTTCGGTCGGCCGCGACGGTCAGAGCCAGTACTACCTCAACGGCGCCAAGTGCCGCCGTCGCGACATCACCGATCTGTTCCTCGGCACCGGCCTCGGCCCGCGCAGCTACTCGATCATCGAGCAGGGCATGATCAGCCAGGTCATCGAGGCCAAGCCGGAAGAACTGCGCGTCTATCTCGAGGAAGCCGCCGGCATCTCCAAGTACAAGGAGCGCCGCAAGGAAACCGAGACCCGCATCCGCCACACCCGCGAGAACCTCGAGCGCCTGACAGACCTGCGCGACGAAGTCGGCAAGCAGTTGCAGCACCTTGCGCGCCAGGCCAAGCAGGCCGAGCAGTACACCACGCTGCAGAGCGAAAAGCTGGTCAAGGACGCCGAATGGAAGGCGTTGCAGTTCCGCGCGCTCGACGTGCAGTTGCAGGCGCATCGCCATGCGCTGGCCGGCGACGAGACACGACTGGAACAGCTGGTCGCCGAACAGCGCGAAGCCGAACGCCAGATCGAAACCGGCCGCGTCCGCCACCAGGAAGCCAGCGACGCCCACGCCAAGGCGCAGGCCGAGGTCTATGAAGTCGGCGGCACGCTGGCGCGCATCGAGCAGCAGATCCAGCACCAGAAGGAATTGTCGACGCGCCTGCAGCAGGCTCGCGACGAGGCCGAGGCTGCGCTGTCCGAACTGGTCGGCCACATCAGCGGCGACGGCGAGAAGCTGACGGTGTTGAAGGCCGCCTTGGAAGAATCCGAACCGCGCCTGTCCGCGTTGAAGACCGAAGACGAGGCGAAGCAGGCGGCCCTGCGCGACGCCGACGCCGCGCTGGCCGACTGGCAGCAGCGCTGGGACGCCCATACCCGCGAGCAGAGCGAAGCGGCGCGTTCCGGCGACGTCGAACGCACGCGCGTCGATTACCTCGACCGCCAGCTGCTGGACGCAGAACGTCGTCGCGAAAAACTGGAAGGCGAACGTTCCGGTCTCGATCTGGATGCGCTGGCCAATGCCTTCGCCGAAGCCCAACAGGGTCATGACACCCACAAGTCGGCGCTGGACGGACTCACCACGGATCTTGAAACCCGCAAGGCCGCGGTCACGCAATTGCAGGAAGAACAGCGCAACGCGCAGACCGAACTGGCCGACGTGCGCAAGGAATTGCAGTCCGCGCGTGGTCGCCTGTCGTCGCTGGAAACCTTGCAGAACGCAGCGCTCGGCCAGGAGCAGGGCGCCGCGGTCGAATGGCTGAAGAAGTACGGTCTCGACAGCGCGCGCCGCGTCGGCGAGACGCTGGACGTGCAGGAAGGCTGGGAAGCCGCCGTCGAAGGCGCGCTCGGCCAGATGATCGAAGGCGTGCTGGTGGAATCGCCGGAAACGCTGGTGGAAGCGCTGGGCGAACTCGGCGAAGGCCGCCTGACGCTGGTGTCGCCGGAAGCAGGCAATGGCGAATTCGCCGATACCTCGCTGGCCGCTCGCGTGAAGGGTCCGCTGGCGATCCGTCGCCTGCTGGCGCAGTTGCACGTCGCCGAGACGCTGGACCAGGCGCGTTCGCTGTTGGCGACGCTGGGCGAGGGCGCTTCGGTGATCACCCGCGCCGGCGAACGCCTCGGCCCGGGCTGGGTGCGCGTGGTGCGCTCCGGTGCGGCCAAGCAGGGCGCGCTGGTGCGCGAACGCGAGATCCAGTCTCTGCGCTCGAACATCGAAACCCTGCAGACGCGCGAACGCGAACTCGACCAGAAGATCGGTTCCGCGCGCGATCGTGCGCTTGCCGCCGAGCAGGAACGCGAGGACGCGCAGCGCGCCCTCTATCATGCCCACCGCAATGTTTCCGAACTGGCGGGGCGCCTGCAGAGCCAGCAGGGCCGCCTGCAGAACGCCCGTGACCGCATCGCCGCGATCGAAACCGAGCTGGCGCAGATCGCGCAAGCGAGCGAAGAAGCACAGGCCGGCACCCGCGAGGCGCGTACGCGCCTGGAAACGACGGTCGACAAGATGGCGGGACTGGAGCAGGCGCGCACCGCGCTGGACTCCGAACGCCGCACGCTGGGCGAACAGCGCGACAACGCACGCCAGGCCGCGCGCGAATCGCGCGATGCCCTGCATGCATTGCAACTGTCGCTGGAGAGCCAGCGCACCCAGGTGACGTCGCTGATGCAGTCGCTGGATCGCATGGGCAGCCAGCGCGGCCAGCTCGATACGCGTCTCGGCGAACTGGTCGGCCAGTTGGCCGAAGGCGATTCGCCGGTGCAGGCGCTCGACCAGCAACGCCAGGCCGCCTTGGCCGAACGCATCCGCGTCGACCAGGGCCTGACCGCCGCACGCGCCAAGCTGGAGTCGATCGACAACGAATTGCGCGAATTCGAGCAGACCCGCCAGCAGCGCGACAGCCATTCGATCACCCAGCGCGAGGCGATCAGCCAGCGCAAGCTCGACCAGCAGGCCCTGGCGCTGTCGGCCGAACAGCTGCGCGTCGCCGTCACCAGCGCCGGCTTCATCCTCGATGACGTCATCAATACGTTGCAAGAGGACGCCGACGTGCAGGCGTGGGAGCGCACGGTGACCGATCTCGAGACCCGTATGCGCCGCCTCGAGCCGGTCAATCTCGCCGCGATCCAAGAGCACGCCGAGGCCGCCCAGCGCAAGGAATACCTCGACGCGCAGGACACCGACCTCACCACCGCGCTGGAAACGCTGGAAGACGCCATCCGCAAGATCGACCGCGAGACCCGTGGCCGCTTCAAGGACACCTTCGATCGCGTCAATGCCGGCGTGCAGGAGTTGTACCCGCGCCTGTTCGGCGGTGGCCACGCCTACCTCGAACTGACCGGCGAAGACCTGCTCGACACCGGCGTGGCGATCATGGCGCGTCCGCCCGGCAAGCGCGTCTCCAACATCTCGCTGCTGTCCGGCGGCGAGAAGGCGATGACCGCGGTCGCCTTGGTGTTTGCGATTTTCCGCCTGAATCCGGCGCCGTTCTGCCTGCTGGACGAAGTGGACGCGCCGCTCGACGAAGCCAACGTCGGGCGATTCACCGCGATGGTCAGCGAGATGAGCGAGACCGTGCAGTTCCTGTTCGTCACCCACAACAAGGCGACGATGGAAGCGGCGCGCCAGATGCTCGGCGTGACCATGCGCGAGGCTGGCGTCAGCCGCATGGTCTCGGTCGACCTTGCCGAGGCCAGCCGACTGGCCGGCGTCGCCTGAACCCGGCAAGCGGCGCGGCATGGCCGCGTCGCCTTGTTCGCCCTACACTCGTTGGCTGAAGACGGAGAGGAACCGCAATGTCCGAGACCTGGTTGCTGCGCATCGGCATCCTTGCCGCCGGTTTGATCCTCATGATCGCCATCATCTGGTTCGGGCGGCCGAAGAAGACTCCGCAGGGGCGTCGCCTGGATCGCGGCACTGGCGGCGAACGCGCCGAGCCGACGCTGGGCGAGACCATGGCCGCCTTCGGCTCTTCCGAAGCGGAAGGCACCCAGGACGAGCTCGACCTCGACAGCCACGGCAATGACCTCGGCAAGCGGGTCGAGGACAGCTTCGACAAGATCGTCTCGCTGTTCGTCGCAGCGCGGGCGGGGCAGAGCTTCCACGGCCCCGACATCGTGGTCGCGGCGGAGAAGGCCGGTTTGACCTTCGGCCACATGAATGTCTTCCATCGCCTGATCGACCGCCATCCCGAGCAGGGACCGGTGTTCAGCGTGGCCAACATCATGAAGCCCGGCAGTTTCGACATGGCGCAGATCCAGTCGCTGGAAACGCCGGCGCTGGCCTTCTTCCTGACCCTGCCGGCGCCGGTAAACGCGCTTGAGGCCTGGGACATGATGCTGCCGACCGCGCAACGGATCGCCGAACTGCTCGATGGCGTGGTCCTGGACGAAGAGCGCAATGCCCTCGGCCGCCAGCGCATCCAGCACATCCGCGACGAACTGCGCGCCTACGATCGCCAGCGCGAGGCGCCTCCGCTCAACCGCGGCGACAAATGGTGACGAAAGAGGTCGAGCGCCGGATCGCCGATCTGCGCCGCCAAATCGAAGCGGCCAACCATCGTTATTACGTCCTCGACGATCCCGACATGCCCGATGTCGAGTGGGATCGCCTCTTGCGCGACCTGCAGGAACTGGAGGCCGCGCATCCGGAGCTCGTGACCGTGAATTCGCCGACGCAGCGCGTCGGCAGTCGGCCGTCGGCGAAGTTCGCCGAAGTGCAGCATGCGGTGCCGATGCTGTCGCTGGCCAATGCCTTCAGCGACGAGGAAGTCGGTGAATTCGTCGCGCGCATCGCGAAAGAGACCGGCGACGCCGATCCCGAGTTCTCGGTCGAACCCAAGCTCGATGGCCTGGCGATCAGCCTGCGCTACGAACACGGCCAGTTCGTGCGTGGCGCGACCCGTGGCGATGGCGCGACCGGCGAAGACGTCACCGCCAACCTGCGGACGGTGAAGTCGATTCCGTTGACGTTGCAGGGCGATGCGCCGGCAGTGTTGGAAGTGCGCGGCGAAGTCATCCTGCCCAAGGCCGCGTTCGAGAAATACAACGCCTGGGCGCTCGCCAACGGCCACAAGACCCTGGCCAACCCGCGCAACGGCGCCGCCGGTTCCCTGCGCCAGCTTGACCCGAAGATCACCGCGCAACGGCCGCTGGCCTTCTTCGCCTATGCGCTTGGCGAGATCGAGGGCGCGGCACTGCCACCCACGCATTCGCAGACGCTGCAATGGCTGCGCGGCCTCGGCTTTCCGGTGAGCCCGGAAGTCGGCGTTGCGCGCGGATTGCAGGGATTGCTCGACTACTACCGCCGCATCGGCGACAAGCGCGACGCCTTGCCCTACGACATCGACGGCGTCGTCTACAAGCTCGACCGCTTCGACCAGCAACGCGCGATGGGGTTCGTGTCGCGCGCGCCGCGCTGGGCCATCGCCCACAAGTTCCCGGCGCAGGAAGCTACCACCGTGGTCGAGTCGATCGAGGTCAACGTCGGTCGCACCGGTGCGGTCACGCCCTGGGTGCTGATGAAGCCGGTGCACGTCGGTGGCGTCACCGTCACGCGCGCGACCTTGCACAACGCCGACCAGATCGCGCGCCTCGACGTCCGCGCCGGCGACACCGTCATCGTGCGTCGCGCCGGCGACGTGATCCCGGAAGTGGTGCGGGTGGTGGAAGGCGAACGCCCGCTCGGCAAGAAGGGACATCCGATCCATCCCGCCTATGTGCTGCCGACGGAATGTCCGGTCTGCGGCTCGGCGATCGAACGCGAAGAGGGCGAGGTCGTCGCCCGTTGCAGCGGCGGACTGTTCTGTCCGGCGCAGCGCGTGCAGGCCATCTTCCATTTCGCCTCGCGCCGGGCGATGGACATCGAAGGCCTGGGCGAGCGTTTCGCCGAAGCGCTGGTCGATTTCGATTACGTGCGCACCGTCGCCGATCTCTACAAATTGAGCGTGGACGATTTCGTGGTGATGAAGCGTCGCGCCGACGAACGCGACGGGACCATCCCCGAAACCGTCAAGGCTGGCAAGATCGCCACGCGCTGGGCCGAGAACCTGGTCGCCGGCATCGATAACAGCCGCGACACCACGCTGGAACGCCTGCTGTTCGCGCTCGGCATACGTGATGTCGGTGAATCCACTGCCAAGACCCTGGCTCGCCATTTCGGTGCACTCGATCCGTTGATGGCCGCCGACGAAGACGCGCTGAAACAGGTGCCCGATGTCGGTCCCGTGGTCGCGGCGCACATCGCCCATTTCTTCGCACAGCCGCACAACCGCGAGGTGATCGCGGCGCTGCGCGAACGCGGCGTGCATTGGCCGGAAGGCGCACCGAAGCGTTCCAGCGAAGGCCCGTTGGCCGGCAAGACCGTGGTGTTGACCGGCGGCCTTGCGGCGATGACGCGCGACGAAGCCGGCGATCGCCTGGAAGCATTGGGCGCCAAGGTCAGCGGCAGCGTGTCGAAGAAGACCAGCATCGTCGTTGCCGGCGAGGCCGCGGGCAGCAAGCTCGCCAAGGCGCAGGAACTCGGCGTCGAGATCTGGGACGAAGCCGCGTTGCTGGCTTTCCTCGAACAGCATCCGGCCAGCGAATGACGGAACACGAAGCGGATTGGAAGCCGGGCGCATCGATCGAGGCAATGCGCTTGCGCGCGCGGCTCAACATCCTGGTCCGCGAGTTCTTTGCGGCGCGCGGCGTGCTTGAAGTGGAAACACCGATCCTGTCGGCGGCGGGGAATACCACGCCGAACATCGACAGCTTCAGTTCGCATTTCAGCGGGCATGTCGATGCCGGCAGCAGCGAACGCTGGCTGCGCACTTCGCCGGAACATGCGCTCAAGCGACTGCTCGCCGCAGGTGTCGGCGATTGCTACGAGCTTGGCCGGGTGTTCCGCAATGGCGAGGCCGGCGGTCGCCACAATCCCGAATTCACCATGCTCGAGTGGTATCGCACCGGCTGGGACCATCTGCGCCTGATCGACGAAACCGCCGAACTGGTGCGCGCAGCGCTGGCGCTGGTTGGGCGCGATGCCGGTCTTGAAGTCGTGACCTATCGCGAGTTGTACCAGCGCGAACTCGGCATCGATCCCTTGCTCGCCGACAGCGACACGTTGCGCAACGCGCTTGGCGATGTCCGCATCGATCCGCAAGGCCTCGAGCGCGACGACTGGCTCGACCTGTTGATGACCCATCGCCTGCAACCGTCATTCGCCGGCGACCGCATGATCGCCGTGCACGATTGGCCGGCATCGCAGGCAGCGCTGGCGCGCATCCGCGCCGACGATCCACCCGTGGCCGAACGTTTCGAGCTGTACCTCGGTCCGGTCGAACTGGCCAATGGCTATCACGAACTCCTCGATGCCGATGAGCAACTCGGGCGTTTCGATGCCGACATCGCCGTGCGCGTGCGTCGTGGGCAAGCCTTGCCCGCCGTCGATACGCGATTCATTGCTGCGTTGCATCACGGCATGCCGGCCTGCGCCGGCGTGGCCTTGGGCGTCGATCGCCTGCTGATGGTGTTGCTGGACACAGGCCACATCCGTGACGTGGTCGCCTTCGACTTTTCACGGGCCTGAACCGATGCGATCGATCCTTCTCGCCTTGTCACGCGTTGCAGGCTAGATTCGACGACATGTCCTTCGTTCTCGCCATCGCTCTCGCAAGTGCAGCCTCCGGAAGCCCGGAGGCCAAGGTGGATTGGCGTTCGTGGTTCAAGCACCACGGCAACGATGTCGTCGCCTGCGATACCAAGAAGGACGAGCGCGTGCACTGCAAGGCCGATGTCGCCGGAAAGACAGTGACACTGCTGCGCCAGCGCTCGAAGACGACCTGCGTGCGCGGACGGGATTGGGACGTCGATGACGGCGGCATCTGGGTTGACCATGGGTGCCGCGCCGATTTCAAACTTGCCGCTTCCACTGCTCAGGAAACGACGCCGATGGCGCCAGCGGTCGCACCGAAACCGCCGGCGGCGCTGCCACCGCGACGCGGCGTCGTGGTTTGCGAATCGTGGCAGTCGCGCTGGGCGCATTGCGATGCCGACGTCACCCAGACCATTCGCCTGGCGCGCCAGCGTACCAACGACGCGCAATGCATCCGTTCGCAGACCTGGGGGGTGGATGCCACCGGCATCTGGGTGTCGAGCGGTTGCCGCGGCGAATTCCAGGTGGGAGAAATCGCCAGCACCGGCACGCCGGTGCGCACCATCCGTTGCGAATCGACCAATGGCGGGCGTGAATCCTGCGCGGTCGATACCGGTCGTGGCGTGGTACTGAGCAAGCAGCTGTCCAATCTCGGCTGCAGCAAGGGGAAAACCTGGGACTACGACGACGATGGCGTGTGGGTCTCGCGCGGTTGCCGCGCCATCTTCACCATCGATGTCGACCCCAGGCAGACAGGGCAGGCGCTTCGCTGCGAATCGAACCACGGCAAGGAAGCGATCTGCCCATTGCCGGCCGGAGCACGCGTGCGCGTGCAGGAACAGCGTTCCAACACGCCCTGCGTGGAGGGCAAGAATTGGGATGTCCGCAGCGATGGCCTGCACGTGAGCCACGGTTGCCGCGCCGATTTCCACGTGCTGTGATGTTGTCCTGAACAGGCGGCAACACCGGCAGCGACAATCGGTTTTGCTCGGCCTGGGTTATGGAAACGCCGGATAGATTCGAACCGCCTTCCCCGATCATGAACAGGAGTCCGTCATGTCCTTGAATCGCTCACTGCCGATGCTCGCCGTGCTCGCGCTTGCGGCACCCGCCGCCCATGCCCAGTACTCCGGCTATCCGGGTTACGGGAACCAGGGGCAGGGTGGGGTGATCCGTTGCGAGTCGAGCAAGGGCCGCACCAACCAATGCCAGATCGATACCCGTTACGGCGTGCGTTTGACGCGCCAGTTGTCCGACAGCGCCTGCGATGAAGGACGCACCTGGGGCGTGAACCGCAATGGCGTCTGGGTCAGCGGCGGTTGCCGCGCCGAATTCGTCATGGGCGATGGCCGTTACGGCAACAATGGTTATGGCAATAACGGCTACGGAAATGGTGGCTACGGCAACAACAGCGGGCAGCGTTTCGTCTGCGAATCGCGCGACGGCCGCCAGAATTACTGCCAGGTCAACGGTGGTGGTCGCGTCCGCGTGTATCGCCAGATTTCCAGCAATGCCTGCGACGAAGGCCGCACCTGGGGCCAGGATCGTCGTGGCGTGTGGGTGACTCAGGGCTGTCGCGCCGAGTTCATCACCACCGGTTGGGGCAGTCGCTGGGGCGATCGCGACGACGATCGCGGCTGGGGCAACAGCGGTCAGACCTTCCGTTGCGAATCCACCAATGGTCGCCAGAACTTCTGCAATGCCGATACCAGTCGCGGCGTGCGCCTGGTGCGCAAGCTTTCCAACAACGCCTGCGATGAAGGCCGTACCTGGGGTGCGACGCGCGGCGGCGTGTGGGTGAGCGAGGGCTGTCGCGCCGAGTTCGTGACCCGGCGCTGATCCGGCCGCAGGATATGGAATGCCATGGCGGTCGCCTAGAATGACCGCCATGGACACCATCGATTACGCACGTTACGACCGCATCCGTCCGATCCGCTGGACCGGCGATGCACTGGAATTGCTTGACCAGCGCCAGCTGCCGTTCGCCACGCCTTACGTGACCTCGCGCAGCAGCGACGAGGTCGCCGAGGCGATCCATGCGTTGATCGTGCGCGGCGCGCCGGCGATCGGCATCGCCGCCGCCTGGGGCGTGGTGCTTGCGGCGCGCGATGTCGATGCGGCGAATGGCGTCGACGCATTGGTGAAACTGGAACCGGCGATGGCGCGCCTCAATGCTGCGCGCCCGACCGCGGTGAATCTCGCCTGGGCGCTGGCGCGGATGCGCGCCGTGTTGCCGGCGGCGGGATCGGATTGGCGCGATGTGTTGGAACGCGAAGCACGGGCGATCGAAACGGAAGACCTGGCCGCCAACCGCGGCATGGGCGCATCGGGCGCGGCGTTGATCGCCCCGGGTAGTGGCGTGCTCACCCACTGCAACACCGGATCGCTGGCGACCGCGGGCTTCGGCACGGCGCTTGGCGTGATCCGCGCCGGCGTCGCGCAAGGACATGTCGCCAAGGTGTTCGCCGGCGAAACGCGCCCGTGGAACCAGGGCGCGCGCCTGACGGTGTGGGAACTGCAGGAAGACGGCATCGACGCGACGCTGATCGCCGATTCCGCCGCCGCGCACCTGATGAAAACCGGGCAGGTGCAGTGGGTGATCGTCGGCGCCGACCGCATTTGCGCCAATGGCGATACCGCGAACAAGATCGGCACCTACCAGCTGGCGATCGCCGCGAAGCACCATGGCGTCGGCTTCATGGTGGTCGCGCCATCATCGACGGTGGACATGGCGACCGCAAGCGGTGACCTGATCGAAATCGAAGAGCGCGATACCGCCGAATTGCTCAGTTTCCGCGGCGAACGCACCGTGTCCGAAGGCGTGGGCGCGTGGAATCCGGTGTTCGATGTGACGCCGCATGAACTCATCACCGCGATCGTGACCGAGCGTGGTGTGGTGCAGCATCCGGACGCGATTTCAATGGCGAAACTGTTCGGCTGAAAGTGGCGCGGAATTCCCCTCGAAAATGGCGTCTAACCAATTGATTTTTCGGTGAAATTCGGCGTGCTTTCAGACGTCGTTCATGCTAGAATTTCCTGTCTGATTTGATGCCGCCCGTGGGCGCGCCGGACGCGCCCCAGAAGGGACGTTTTCCAGCGCGAGCGCAGGCGGTTTCCCGAACCCAGCGGAAGCCTGATGACGTCCCAGAACAGCGACCACGCCAAGGAAATTATTCCCGTCAATCTCGAAGACGAGATGCGGCGCAGCTATCTCGATTACGCCATGAGCGTGATCGTGGGGCGCGCACTTCCGGACGTTCGCGACGGCCTCAAGCCGGTCCATCGCCGCGTGCTGTTCGCGATGAACGAGCTCGGCGCGCACAGCAACAAGCCGTACTACAAGTCGGCGCGTATCGTCGGTGACGTCATCGGTAAATACCACCCGCACGGCGACGCCTCGGTGTACGACACCCTGGTGCGCATGGCGCAGCCGTTCTCGCTGCGCTACATGCTGGTCGACGGGCAGGGCAACTTCGGTTCGATCGACGGCGACAACGCCGCGGCGATGCGTTACACCGAAGCGCGCATGGCCAAGCTCACCCACGAGCTGATGGCCGACATCGACAAGGAAACCGTCGACTTCCAGCCGAACTACGACGAGAAGGAACTCGAGCCGACGGTGATGCCGACGCGCTTCCCGAACCTGCTGGTCAACGGTTCGGCAGGCATCGCGGTGGGCATGGCGACGAACATCCCGCCACACAACATGACCGAGGTCATCAACGCGTTGCTGGCGTTGGCGGAAACGCCGGACATCGACATCGACGGCCTGATGGAATACATCCCCGGCCCGGATTTCCCGACCGCAGGCATCATCAACGGCGTCGGCGGCATCCACCTGGCCTACCGCACCGGTCGCGGCCGCGTGCGCATGCGCGCCAAGGCCGAGATCGAAGTGGCCGACAACGGCCGCGAAGCGATCATCGTCACCGAGATTCCCTACCAGGTGAACAAGGCGCGGTTGATCGAGAAGATCGCCGAGCTGGTGAAGGAGAAGAAGCTCGAGGGCATCAGCGAGTTGCGCGACGAGTCCGACAAGGACGGCATGCGCATCTACATCGAGATCAAGCGCGGCGAATCGGCAGAGGTGGTGCTCAACAACCTCTATGCGCAGACGCCGATGGAATCGGTGTTCGGCATCAACATGGTGGCGCTGGTCGATGGCCGCCCGCAGTTGCTCAACCTCAAGCAGATCCTCGAAGCCTTCCTCAAGCATCGCCGCGAGGTGGTGACGCGCAGGACGATCTTCGAACTGCGCAAGGCGCGCAATCGCGCCCATATCCTGGAAGGCCTGACGGTCGCGCTCGCCAACATCGACGAGATGATCGAGCTGATCAAGACCTCGGCGAACCCGGAAGAAGCGCGCACGAAGATGCTGGCCAAGACCTGGGATCCGGGCATGGTCGGCGCGCTGCTGGGCGCAGCGGGCGCCGAAGCGTCGCGTCCGGAAGACCTGCCCAAGGGCGTCGGCCTGCTCGACACCGGATACCAGCTCACCGAAGTCCAGGCGCAGCAGATCCTCGACATGCGCCTGCACCGCCTGACCGGCTTGGAGCAGGAAAAGCTGACCGACGAATATCGCGCTTTGCTCGACACCATCCGCGGCCTGATCGAGATCCTCGAGCATCCGGGCGTGCTGATGGCGGTGATCCGCAGCGAACTGGAGAACGTCAAGGAAGAATTCGGCGACGTTCGCCGCAGCGAAATCCGCGCCTCGGAAGAGGATCTCGACATCCTCGACCTGATCGCGCCGGAAGACGTGGTGGTCACGCTGTCGCACGCCGGTTACGCCAAGCGCCAGCCGGCGACGACCTATCGCGCGCAGAAGCGCGGCGGCAAGGGTCGCAACGCGGCGGCGACCAAGGACGAGGATTTCATCGACCAGCTCTGGCTGGTCAACACGCACGACACGCTGCTGACTTTCACCAGTCGCGGTCGCGTGTTCTGGCTGCCGGTGCACCAGTTGCCCGACGCCGGCCCGCAGGCGCGCGGCCGTCCGATCATCAACTGGATTCCTTTGGAGGCTGGCGAGAAGGTCCAGGCAGTGCTGCCGGTGCGCGAATACGAGGACGGCAAGTACGTGTTCTTCGCGACCAAGGACGGCACGGTGAAGAAGACCGCGCTGACCGAATTCGCCTATCGCCTGGCGCGCGGCAAGATCGCGATCAACCTCGACGAGGGCGATGCGCTGGTCAACGCCGAGCTCACCAATGGCGAACGCGACATCATGCTGTTCGCGAGCAACGGCAAGGCGGTGCGCTTCGACGAAGGCACGGTGCGCGCGATGGGTCGTACTGCAACCGGCGTGCGCGGCATGAAGCTGGCGCAGGGCGAGGAGGTGCGCAGCCTGATCGTGATCAATGGCGATGGCGACATCCTCACCGCCAGCGAACGCGGCTTCGGCAAGCGCACCGAAGTGACCGAGTTCCCGAAGAAGGGTCGTGGCACCCAGGGCGTGATCGCGCTCAAGACCACCGAACGCAACGGCCAGCTGGTCGGCGCGATCCAGCTCAGCGACCACCACGACGTGTTGCTGATCTCCGACGGCGGCACCCTGGTGCGCACGCCGGCCGCGGACATCTCCCAGGTCGGACGCAATGCGGCAGGCGTCACGCTGATCCGCCTGTCGGCGGAGGAAAGCCTGCAGGCGATCGAGCGGCTCGATGTTTCGCTGGAGAATGATGGCGAGGAATCGGCTTCCGAACCGGGAGCGTTGCCGGCAGCGGAACCGGGAGAGTCTGCTTCCCCGGAATCGCAAGGCTGATCGAAACAGGCGCCGCAAGGCGCCTGTTTTGTTTTTACTGGATGATTGTTGGAGTTGCCCGGCAAGCGTTAGATTCGACACAACAAAAAGCGAGGGCGCCTGCAATGCATATTCGCATCATGCTTTTGTCCATCCTGATGCTAGCCAATGCTGCATGCGGGGCCTCGAGCGCGACCACGCCGAAAGCCATTCCTGCTTCGCCGGAAAAGAAATCGCCGATCGACAAACCAGGCGAATGGCAGCCGCGCTCCGGCTTGGCCCAATTGCGGATTTGGCCCGGAAACGCACCCAACGGCACGTTCAGGCCGCAGCCGGCGGAGAGCGTCCAGGTCTATGACGATCCCGGGGCGGTCGGCGGCAACTCGGAAGCCGTCCTCAACGTCGCCGTTCCAACGATGACGATCATGCCGGCCAAGGGACGCAATACCGGCACTGCCGTGATCGTCTTTCCGGGAGGCGGATTTCAGAAGCTCTTCATTGGGCTCGAAGGCACGGAGATTTGCGATTGGATGACGACAAAAGGGATCACCTGCATCGTTTCCAAATATCGCGTCCCCGGTGGGGACGACTTCTGGGACGCGAAGACCAAGCGACAAATCACCCCTGATATTCCTCGTGCCTTGCAAGATGCGCAGCGGACCATCCGGCTGGTCCGATCGAAAGCCGTGGAACTCGGCATCAATCCGCACCGCATCGGCGTACTGGGAATGTCGGCGGGTGGATACCTGGTCGCCCAGACAAGCAACATCCTGACTCCGGCGTATCGTCCGGTCGACGCCATCGACAAGATCAGCAGCCGACCGGATTTTGCAATTGCGCTTTATCCGGGGCACATATGCCGCAATGGCGGATCATTCGATCCACGGTTGCCGGTGAAGGAGACTGCGCCGCCCACGTTCATTGCCCAGACGTGGGACGACGCCATGGATCCGGTCTGCAACAGTCTTATGTATGCGACGGCGCTGGATAAGGCCGGCGTGCCAACCGAAATTCATCTCTTTGCCAAGGGCGGGCATGCTTTTGCCTTGCGCCGCAAAGATGAGCCCGTCGGCAAATGGCCGGAACTGGTCGAGCTCTGGCTCAAGCAAATCCAGATGCTGTAGGCGTGCGCTGACGAGACGGATCGGTCAGATCCACCACATCGCGGGATCGATCAACGGATCGGCATGTTCCGCGGATTCGACGGCATCGGGAACACGGATCTTCGCCGGTACGCCGACCGCGACACCGTGATCGGGCACATCGCTGACGACGACCGCATTCGCGCCGATGCGCGCGTCGTTGCCGATCGTCAGCGGTCCGAGGATCTTCGCCCCGGCGCCAATCAAGACACGATCGCCGATGGTGGGATGGCGTTTCACCGGCGCATTGGCGGTGCCCCCCAGCGTGACGCCGTGATAGATCAGGACGTCGTCGCCGATTTCCGCGGTTTCGCCAATCACCACGCCCATGCCGTGGTCGATCACGACACGACGACCGATCCTGGCGGCAGGATGGATTTCCACGCCGGTGACCATGCGCGAGAACAGGGCAACGAAACGCGCAGGCCAGCGCAAAGCGTCGATCTGCCACAGCTGATGCGCGAAACGATGCAGCCACAGCGCGTGCAGGCCGGGCGAGGTGAAGAACGGCACCCACCGCGATGTTGCAGCGGGATCCCGCGACAGCACTGCCGCGAGATCTTCACGGACGCGTTCGATCACGTTCAGTCGAGCAGGTCGGCGAACAGCACGGTGGACAGGTAACGTTCGCCGAAGCTCGGGATCACGACGACGATCGTCTTGCCTTCGCTTTCCGGCAGCTGTGCGACCTGGTTGGCGGCAGCGAGCGCCGCACCGGACGAGATGCCGACCAGCAGGCCTTCTTCCTTGGCGGCACGACGCGCCCATTCCACCGCGGTGTCGCCGGGGATGTCGATGATGCCGTCGTAGATGGTGCGATCGAGGATCTCTGGCACGAAGTTCGCGCCGAGGCCCTGGATCTTGTGCGGACCGGGCTGGCCGCCGTTGAGGATCGGCGATTCCGCCGGTTCCACGCCGAAGACCTTCACCGACGGCTTGCGTTCCTTCAACACCTGGCCGACGCCGGTGATGGTGCCGCCGGTGCCGATGCCGGAGACGAGGATGTCGACCTGGCCGTCGGTGTCCTTCCAGATTTCCTCGGCGGTGGTCTTGCGGTGGATCGCCGGATTGGCCGCGTTGGCGAACTGGTGCGCCAGCACGCCGCCACGTTCCTTCGCGATCGCTTCGGAACGCTCGACCGCGCCGCGCATGCCTTCGGCGGCCGGCGTCAGCACCAGTTCGGCGCCATAGGCGCGGAGCAGGGCGCGACGCTCCTTGCTCATCGAGTCGGGCATCGTCAGCACGACCTTGTAGCCACGCGCCGCGCCGACCATCGCCAGCGCGATGCCGGTGTTACCGGAAGTCGCCTCGATGATCGTGCCGCCGGGCCGGAGCTCGCCACTCGCGGCGGCGGCATCGATGATGGCGACGCCGATGCGGTCCTTCACCGATTTCGCCGGGTTGTAGAACTCCAGCTTGGCCAGCACCGTGGCCTTGCTCTGGATGATGCGGTTGATCCTGACCAGCGGCGTGCGGCCGACCAGCTGGGTGACATCGGAATAGATCGTCATGTCCGACCTCGTCGGGAAAGTAATTGGGTGATGCTAGGCCTCTCGATGATGCAGGACAACATCGATGCCCGGGGGAACGCAGAACCAGTGGTCATGTCCTTATGCGATGGGGTGATGACGCCTGTAAGTCAGTCCCCGATCCAGCCGTCCAGCAGGTCGCGGAAATCGTCGGCATGGTCTTCTTCCATCGCCAGGATGCCCTCGAGCATGCGCTTGGTCGTGGTGTCGCGGTCGCCGATCCAGTTGATCAGTTCGCGATAGCTGTCGATGGCGATGCGCTCTGCGACCAGGTTCTCCTTGACCATGTCGCGCAGGTTCCTGCCTTCCTTGTATTCGGCGTGGGAACGCTGCGTCAGCGTCGCCGGATCGAGGTCGGGATCGCCGCCAAGCTGCACGATGCGCTGGGCGATCAGGTCGGCATGCGCCTGCTCTTCCTTCGCGTGCGTCAGGAATTCCTGCTTCACCGATTCCGCCAGCATGCCCGCCGCCGAGAAGTAGTGGCGCATGTAGCGCAGCACGCACACCCATTCGGTCGCCAGTGCATCGTTGAGGCGACGGATCAGTTCCTTGCGATCGATGGTGTAGGTCGCGGTGATCGGTCCCTTGTCCAATCCCTTGCGCGCACGCTCGCGCAGGGTTTTGACATCGGTGAATCCGCTGTTGTCGCTGGTCGATTGCGCGGCGGCATGGTTGCTCTTGCGGGTGCTGGTCTTCTTCGCGGCTGCCATATCGTTACTCCGGGGGATTGGGCGAAAGGGCATCAATGGTCTGCAACATGGATTCGGCGCTGGAGACGCGGAATTCGCCTGGCGCCTCGACTTCGACCGCGCGGGCGACGCCGTTGTCCGCATAGATGGCGAAACGCTTGCCGCGCACGCCCATGCCGAACGGGCTGGCATCCATCTCGAGGCCGAGCGCGCGGGTGAAGGCGCCGTTGCCGTCGGCGAGCATCAGCAATCCTTCCGGAACGTGCTGCGATTCGCCCCAGGCCTGCATCACGAAGGCGTCGTTGACCGACAGGCAATAGACATCGATGCCGCGCTTCACGAAATCGTCGTGGTGTTGCACGTAACCGGGCAGGTGGCGTTCCGAGCAGGTCGGGGTGAAGGCGCCGGGCACGCTGAACAACACCACGCGCTTGCCGGAAAAGAGCTGCGCGGTATCGCGGTCCTGCGCACCTTGCGCGCCGGCGACCTGCAACGACATGGAGGGGATGGAATCGCCGGGCTGGATGCTCATGGATTGGCCTGTCGGAAAACTGGCAGGGTAGACTTGAGGCCGGAAAAATCGCGTTAAGGGGCCGTGGGCCGCCTGTCCGGAGGATCGATGCAGTTCAAGGATTACTACGAGATTCTCGGCGTGGAGCCGAATGCCGGCGAATCGGAAATCAAGTCGGCTTACCGGCGGCTGGCGCGCAAATATCATCCCGATGTCAGCAAGGAAGCGGACGCCGAAGAGAAATTCAAATCGGTCAACGAAGCCTACGAGGCGCTGCGCGATCCGCAGAAGCGCGCGGCTTACGACCAGTTGCGTTCGCGCGGCTATCGTCCTGGCGACGATGTGCAACCGCCGGGCGCGGGCGGCGGTTTCCATGGCGCACCGGGCGATTTCGACTTCGACGAAATCTTCGCCGGTGGCGGTGGAGCAGGTGGCGGCGGGTTCAGTGATTTCTTCGAGCAGATGTTCGGTCGCGGTCGTGGTGGCGCACGCGGACCACAACCTGCGGGCCCCACGCGTGCGCGAATGAGCGTGCCGCTGGAGGCCGTCTATGGCGGCAACAGCATCCGCATCGGCTTGAACGGGAAATCGCTGGACGTGCGCATTCCCAAGGGCATTCGTCCCGGCCAGCTGATCCGCCTCGCCGGACAGGGCGGCAGTGGCGGCGACCTGTTGCTGGAAATCGAATACGCCGCGCATCCCGACTTCGAGGTCGATGGCCGCAACATCCTGTACGTGCTCGAACTGACGCCATGGCAGGCGGCGCTGGGCGCGGTGATGAGCGTGCCGACGCTGGGCGGTTCGGTGGAGCTGAAGATTCCGGCGGGATCGGATGCCGGCAAGAAGTTGCGACTGCGCGGTCGCGGCTTGCCCGGGCAGACGCCGGGCGATCAGATCGTCGAACTGGAAATCATGGCGCCGGTTCCGCAGACGCCGGCGCAGCACGCAGCCTACGAGGGACTGCGCGACGCTTTCGGTTGATCAGGCTGCGCTCGGCAGCAGCTCCGTCACCACTTCGGCCAATTCCTTCTCGCTGAAGGGCTTGGTGATGTAAGCGCGTGCGCCCTGGCGCATGCCCCACATGCGATCGGTGTCCTGGTCCTTTGTGGTGACCAGCACGACCGGGATGTGCTTGGTGCTTTCTTCGCGGGTGATCGAACGCGTGGCCTGGAAGCCGTTGAGGTTCGGCATCACCACGTCCATCAGGATCAGGTCGGGCTGCAGGCTCTTGGCGAGTTCGACGCCGGCTGCGCCGTCTTCGGCAGTGCTGCATTGGTGGCCGAGCTTTTCGACCACGCGACGAAGTCCCAGCAGCTGGGAAGGCGAATCGTCGACAACAAGAATGTGCGCCATGTGGTTTTCTCTGGTCCCCCTTGGATTGCAGCGATTTTACACAGCTTCAGGCGTTTTCCGGAAACGCCACCAGCGTGCGCCCGAGCGATCCGCCGGCCAGCATGCGGGCGAAAATCGCCGGCAATCCCTGCAAATCCACGGTTGCCGTGCAGATGGCATCGAGATTGGCGGGCTTCCAGTCGCTGGCGAGGTGTTGCCAGATGGCGTCGCGAATGTTGCGTTCTGTGCCCGCTGACGCAATTCCGAGCAGCGAAACGCCGCGAATGATGAACGGCATCACGGTTGTCGGCAGCTCCGGACTGGCCGCGAGCCCTGCGGTGGCGACATTGCCGTAGGGCGCGGTCTGCGCCAGCAGGCTGTTCAGCATCGGTCCGCCGACATTGTCGAGGCCGCCGCCGAAGCGCACCGATTCCATCGGGCGCGTGGTGGCGAGCGCGTCGCGACCGAGCACTTCGCTGGTACCGAGCGTGCGCAGGTAGTCGCCATGCTCGGGCTTGCCGCTGACGGCATGGACCTCGAAGCCGGCGCGTTTGAAGATCGCGACCGCGAGCGAACCGACGCCGCCAGTCGCTCCGGTCACGGCCAACGGGCCGAGGCCGGGATGCTGGCGGTTGTCGAGCATCCGGTACAGCGCCAGGGCGGCGGTGAAGCCGGCGGTGCCGAGGATCATCGCTTCGCGCAGGCTCAGGCCCGCGGGCAACGGAATCACCCAGCGCGATTCCAGCCGCGCGTATTCGGAATAACCGCCGTCGCGCGTTTCCGACAAGCCGCAGCCGGTCACGAGGACGGCATCGCCTTCCTTGAATTTCGGGTCCGTCGATTGCACGACGTGTCCGGCGACATCGATGCCGCCGTTGAGCGGGAACTGCCGCAGGATCTTGCCCTGTCCGGTTCCGGCCAGCGCATCCTTGAAATTGACCGAGGAATACGCGGTGCGGATCACCACTTCGCCGGGCGACAGCGCATCGAGCGCGATGCGTTCGACGCCGCTGCGATACCCCTGTGCATCGTTGTGGATGCGGAATGCATTGAAGTCGGCGGGCATGCTCATGTCTCCGCCACCGAACGCAACTGGGTGCGGCGCTTCTCGTCCATCCACTTGTCGGCCTGTGCGGGCCGGTAATCGCGCATCCACGCGAACAACGCATCGATGTCGCCGCCGTGCCAGAGATCCTCGCGTTGTTCCGGATGGACGAAACGTTCGCCAACCATGTGGTCGAGCATCGCCATCAACGGTTTCCAGAAATCGGCGACATCGAGGAAGGCGCAGGGCTTGTGGCCGAGGCCGAGCTGGCGCCAGGTCAGCATCTCGAACATCTCGTCGAGCGTGCCGAACCCGCCGGGCAGGGCGATGAAGGCATCGGACAGTTCGAACATGCGCGCCTTGCGCTCGTGCATCGAACCGACCACTTCCAGTCGCGTCAGTCCACGATGGCCGACTTCCCATTCCATCAACTGGTGGGGAATCACGCCGGTGACTTCGCCGCCGGCGGCGAGCACGGCATCGGCGACGATGCCCATCAGGCCGACGTTGCCACCGCCATACACCAGCTGCATGCCTTCATTGGCGATGCGCTTGCCGAGCGCGCGTGCGGCTTCGGCGTAACGGGGATCGGAACCGGCATTGGAGCCGCAGTACACGCAAATCGATTTCATGGCACGAAACTGAGGAAGAGATAGGCCGCGAACAACACCAGATGGACGATGCCGGGCAGGATGTTGGTGCGTCCGGTGCGCAGGCTGATCGAGGTGATGAACAGCGTCACCACCAGCAATGCCATCGACATCGGCGTGAGGCCGAGCGAGAGCGACCAGCCCTGCGTCAGGCTGACGATGATCACCGCCGGAATGGTGAGGCCGATGGTGGCGATCGCCGAACCGATGGCGAGATTGAGGCTGGTCTGCAGGCGATTGCCGAGTGCCGCGCGCACGGCCGCGACGCTTTCCGGCAATAGCACGATTGCGGCGATCAGGATGCCGACGGTTCCGGCAGGTGCGCCGGCGTGGTCGAGCATCGTTTCGATGGTCGGCGATACCGCTTTCGCGCCCAGCACCACCGCAACGAGTGCGATCACCAGCATTACGCTGCTGACCAGGGTGTCGCGATTGGAGGGGGGATCGGCGTGCCCGTCACCGTCCTCGTCCGTCTGGCCATTTTCTTCAGGCAGGAAGTAATCGCGATGGCGCACTGTCTGGAAGAACGTGAACGCGCCGAACAGCACCAGCGTCGCGATGGCGACGAACAGCATCTGCTTCTGGTTGTAGGCCGGTCCTGGCGTGATGGTGTAGTTGGGCAGGATCAGCGTGAAGGCGAGGATCGCGACCAGGGTGCCGAGGGCGGCATTGATGCCGTCGAGCTTGAACTGCTGGACGTGATGGCGACGGCCGCCGGCAAGCAGGCTGATGCCGATGAGGCCGCTGAGCAGGATCATCACGCCGGCGAACACCGTGTCGCGCGGCAAGGTGGCGGCGTCCGGATTGCCCGACATCATCATCGAGATGATCAGCGCGCATTCGATCACCGTCACCGCCATCGCCAGCACCAGCGTGCCGAACGGCTCGCCGACGCGATGCGCGATCACTTCGGCGTGGTGGACGGCGGCAATGACACTGGCGACCACCACCGCGCCCAGCAACAGCCCGCTGCCGGGAATTCCCGGCGCGCTCTTGGTGATCACCAGGATGACTGCCGCGATGATCGGCAGCAGGATCGCCCACAACGGGTTGTATTTGGAAGTCATGGCGTCATCATGCGCGAACGCAGCAGCAGTTGCACGACGGCGACGCCTGCGGCTCCGGCCAGTCCGGCACAGACGAAACACAACCACATCGGCCAGCCGGCGCGTGCAGTGAATGCAAGGGCAGGGAAGAACAGCAGGCTGCCGAGCACGAACCAGAAGATATCCATGCCCATCGCGGCGACGCGCGCGGGATCGCCGGTGTCGCGATAGAGCCAGGCCAGCACCAGCAACGAAGTCAGTGGCAACGATGCCACCAGCGCGCCGAGCACGCCGGGTTTCTTCGACAGTTCCGAAGCCAGCATCACCGTCGCGACGGTGATGGCGAGCTTGATCAGCAGTTGCAGGTTCATGTGGACTGAACCTGCGCGTGCATCAGTTGGCCTTGTGGATGGCGCGCTTGTCGACCGCCATCGCGGCGTCGTGCACCGCTTCCGACAGCGACGGATGGGCGTGGCAGATGCGCGCGAGGTCGTCGGCGCTGCCATTGAATTCCATCGAGATCACGCCTTCGTGCACCAGCTCGGACACGTTCGGCCCGATCAGGTGCATGCCGAGGATGCGATCGGTCTCGGCATCGGCGAGCACCTTCACGAAGCCGATCGGCTCGGCCATCGCCACCGCGCGACCGACGGCCGCGAACGGGAAGCTGCCGGCCTTGTAGGCGACGCCTTCGGCCTTGAGCTGTTCCTCGGTCTTGCCGACCCAGGCGATTTCCGGCTCGGTGTAGATCACGTTCGGGATGGTGTCGTAGTTGACGTGGCCAGGCAGGCCGGCGATCAGCTCGGCGACCTCGATGCCTTCCTCGAAGCCCTTGTGCGCCAGCATCGGGCCGCGCACGCAGTCGCCGATCGCCCACACGCCGTCGACGCCGGTATGGCAGTGGTCGTCGACCTCGATCATGCCGCGCGCATCCAGCTTGACGCCGGTGCCATCGGCCAGCAGGCCCTTGGTGGCGGCGCGGCGGCCGACGCAGACCAGCAATTTCTCGACCACGACTTCCTGGTCGGACTTGCCGTCGTTGAAGGTGACGTGCACGCCATCGGGCTTGACCTCGGTCTTCGAGACCTTGGTGCCGAGGCGGATGTCGAGACCCTGCTTCTTGAACTCGCGCGCACCGACCTTGGCCACTTCCTTGTCGGCGGCGGCGAGGAAGTCGGGCAGGGCTTCGAAGATGGTGACCTTGGCGCCGAGGCGGTTCCACACGCTGCCGAGTTCGAGGCCGATCACGCCGGCGCCGATCACGCCGAGGGTCTTCGGCACTTCGGTGAAGTCGAGCGCGCCGACGTTGTCGACGATGGCCTTGCCGTCGAACTTGGCGAACGGCAGTTCGATCGAATCCGAACCCGCGGCGAGAATGACGTTCGTGCCCTTGAGCTCGACGGTGCTGCCGTCGTGCTGCTTCACGCTGACGACATTGCCCGGCTGCAGCTGGCCGAAGCCGTAGAACGGCGTGATCTTGTTGGCCTTGAACAGCGCCGCGATGCCGCCGGTGAACTGCTTCACGATCTTGTCCTTGCGGCCGATCATGGTGGCGACGTCGATCTTCTGGTCGGCGAAGCTGATGCCATGCTCGCCGAAGATATGCGACATGTTCCAGAACTGGCGGCTGGAATCGAGCAGCGCCTTCGACGGGATGCAACCCACGCGCAGGCAGGTGCCGCCGAGCGCGGGCTGGCCGTCCTTGCCGAGCGCGGCGTCGACGCAAGCGGTCTTGAGGCCGAGCTGCGCGGCGCGGATCGCGGCGTGGTAGCCGGCGGGGCCGCCGCCGATCACGACGACATCGAATTGCTGTTGTTCGGACATTGCTGGATTTCCTTGGCGAAACGCTTCAAGCAGCACGCCCCGCGATCGCGGGGCGCAGCGGAATTACATGCCGAGCAGCATGCGGCTGGGGTTCTCGAGCTGGTTCTTGATGTCGACCAGGAACAGCACCGCGTCCTTGCCGTCGATGATGCGGTGGTCGTAGCTGAGCGCGATGTACATCATCGGCGCGGCGATGACCTTGCCGTCTTCGACGATCGCGCGTTCCTTGATCGCGTGCATGCCGAGGATGGCCGACTGCGGCGGATTGACGATCGGCGTCGACATCAACGAGCCGAAGGTGCCGCCGTTGGTGATGGTGAAGGTGCCGCCCTGGAGGTCGTCCAGCTTCAGGCCGCCTTCGCGCGCCGCCTTGGCGTACGCGGCGATTCCCTTCTCGATGTCGGCGAAGCCCATGCGCTCGACGTTGCGCAGCACCGGCGTGACCAGGCCCTTGTCGGTGCTGACGGCCACCGAGATGTCGGCATAGCCGTGATAGATCACGTCGTTGCCGTCGACCGAGGCATTCACCACCGGGTACTTCTGCAGCGCGTTGGCGGCGGCCTTGGCGAAGAAGCTCATGAAGCCGAGCTTGATGCCGTAGGTCTTCACGAAATCGTCCTGCAGCTCCTGGCGCATCGCCATGACCTTGCTCAGGTTGACTTCGTTGAACGAGGTCAGCATCGCGATCGAGTTCTTCGACTGCATCAGGCGTTCGGCGATGCGGGCGCGCATGCGCGTCATCGGCACGCGTTCTTCCGGACGCGCACCACCGCTGACGCCCGGCGTCTTGCCGCTGGCGTAATTGATCAGGTCTTCCTTGGTCACCGCGCCGTGGCGGCCGGTACCGGCAACGTCGGCAGGGTTGATGCCCTTGGTTTCGGCGGTGAAGCGCGCACCCGGCGGCAGCTGGGACGTGGCCGCCGCGGCGGCAGGCGCAGCGGCAGCGACCGGGGCCGCAGCTGCGGGAGCCGGAGCAGCTGCAGCAGGTGCCGCCGGCGCGGCAGCGGCCGGAGCGGGGGCGGGCGCAGCGGCGACCGCGCCTTCCTCGACGACGGCGATCACCTGCTGGCTGGTGACGGTCGCACCGGTATCGAACTTGATTTCCTTGAGTACGCCATCGACCGGCGACGGCACTTCAAGCACCACCTTGTCGGTTTCCAGGTCGACCAGGTTCTCGTCGCGACGCACGCTGTCGCCGACCTTCTTGTGCCAGGCGGCGATGGTGGCGTCGGAGACGGATTCGGGAAGAACCGGGACTTTGATTTCGGTGGCCATGTCGGGTGTCCGATGAAAAATGTGGATGCGTGAAGAGGGGGCGGCGCGACGTCAGTCGTTGCCGTGTTCGAGCTTGGGCGGATTGACCAGCGCGTCGGCGATCAACTGCGCCTGTTCGGCGACGTGATCGTTGAGATGACCGGCGGCCGGCGACGGCGAACGCGCGCGTCCGGCGTAGGTGATCGACTGGCCGTTCATCAGGCAGGCGCGCAGATGGTGCTGGATCTGGAACCATGCGCCCTGGTTCTGCGGTTCTTCCTGGCACCAGACGACGTCCTTGGCCAGCGGATAACGCGCCAGTTCCGCTTTCAGCAGCGCACGCGGGAACGGATACAGCTGTTCGATGCGGACGATCGCGACGTCGCTCTGGCCGCGCTTCTCGGCGTCTTCCAGCAGGTCGTAATAGACCTTGCCGGAACACAGCACGACGCGCTTGACCTTGGTCGGGTCGGCCTTGCGATCGGAGATCAGTTGCTGGAATTCGCCGTTGGCGAGTTCGTCCAGCGACGACACCGCGAGTTTGTGGCGCAGCAGCGACTTCGGCGTCATCACCACCAGCGGCTTGCGGGTATCCATGCACAGCTGGCGACGGATCATGTGGAAGGCCTGCGCCGGCGTGGTCGGCACGCACACGATCATGTTGTCGAGTGCGCACAGTTGCAGGAAGCGTTCCAGGCGCGCGGAGCTGTGTTCCGGGCCCTGGCCTTCGTAGCCGTGCGGCAGGAACAGCGCGAGTCCGCACAGGCGGCCCCACTTGGCTTCGCCGGCGGCGATGAACTGGTCGATCACCACCTGCGCGCCATTGGCGAAATCGCCGAACTGCGCTTCCCAGATGTCGAGCGTGTCGGGATCGGTGGTCGAGTAGCCGTATTCGAACGCCATCACCGCTTCTTCGGAGAGCAACGAGTCGATGATGGTGGCGTCTTCCGGATTCTTCACCAGCTGGCGCAGCGGAATGTAGAAATCGTCGGTCTTCTGGTCGTGCAGGATTGCGTGGCGATGGAAGAACGTGCCGCGTCCGGCATCCTGGCCGACCAGGCGCAGGCGACTGCCCGAATCGAGCAGTGTGGCGTAGGCGAGGTTCTCGGCGAAGCCCCAGTCGCCCGGCAATTCGCCGGCGGCCATCTTGCGGCGGTCGTCGTAGATCTTGGCGACGCGCGGGTGCAGCACCACGGTGTCGGGAACGGTGTTGATCTGCTTGGCCAGCGCATCGAGCTTGCTGCGATCGACGCGGGTATCGACCGGATCGGACAGCTTGCCCTTCAGCAGCTTGTTCCAGTCGGGCAGCAGCGGATCGGGCTTGGCCGCGACCACGTCGGCGGTGACTTCGCCGGCGTCGAGCTTGTCGCGATAAGCATCGACCATCGCCTTGACCTGTTCGGCGGTGACCACGCCTTCGGCGATCAGCTTGTCGCCGTACAGCTCGCGGGTGGTCTTCATCGAACGGATCTTCTGGTACATCAACGGCTGCGTCGCCGCCGGTTCGTCCGCTTCGTTGTGGCCCTGGCGGCGATAGCAGACCAGGTCGATCACCACGTCCTTGCCGAACTGCTGGCGGAAATCGTGGGCCAGGTCCATGCAGAACAGCACCGCTTCCGGGTTGTCGCCGTTCACGTGCAGCACCGGCGCTTCCACCATCTTGGCGACGTCGGTGCAGTACAGCGTCGAACGCGCGTCTTCGTGGTAGCTGGTGGTGAAGCCGACCTGGTTGTTGATGACGATGTGGAGGGTGCCGCCGACCTTGAAGCCGCGGGCCTGCGACATCTGCAGCAGTTCCATGCCGACGCCCTGGCCGGCGAACGCGGCGTCGCCATGCAGCAGCACCGGCAGCACGTGCTTGCGGGTCTTGTCGTCGTAGCGGCGCTGGCGCGAGCGCACCGAACCGGCCACCACGGGATTCACGATTTCCAAGTGCGACGGGTTGAACGCCAGCGCGACGTGGACCGGGCCGCCCGGGGTGCCGATGTCGGCGCTGAAGCCCATGTGGTACTTCACGTCGCCGGTGTGGGCGTGATCATCGTCGTTGTGCTCGAACTTGCCCTCGAATTCGTTGAACAGCACGCGCGGCGGCTTGCCGAGGGTGTTGACCAGCACGTTGAGGCGGCCGCGGTGGGCCATGCCGATCACCATCTCCTTGGCGCCCTGGCTGCCGGAGCGGCGGATCAGTTCGTCCATCATCGGGATCAGCGAATCGCCGCCTTCCAGCGAGAAGCGCTTCTGGCCGACGTACTTGGTGCCGAGATAGCGCTCGAGGCCTTCGGCCGCGGTCAGGCGCTCGAGGATGCGGAGCTTGGTGGCTTTGTCGAAATTGAAGTTGCCGCCGGCGGCCTCGAGGCGTTCCTGCATCCAGCGGCGCTGTTCGACGTCGCTGATGTGCATGTATTCGGCGCCGATCGGGCCGGCGTAGGTCGCCTTGAGCAGGGCAAACAGATCGCCCAGCGCCATGCGGGCACGGCCACCGACGCCACCGGTGCTGAACTCGCTCTTGAGATCGGCATCGGAGAGGTGGTGGAAGGCCAGCGTCAGGTCCGGGGCGTCCGGGTGCTTGAGCATGCCCAGCGGATCGATGTCGGCAACGAGGTGGCCGCGGGCGCGATAGGCATTGATCAGGCGGCCGACATGGCGCTCGCGCTCGTCACCCGAGGATTCGCCACCGCCACCGCCACCGCTGCGGATGGCATTGCGACCGGCGGCGGCCACGGCATCGGCGATCACCGAATGGGGAACGTCACCGGCTTCGCGGCCTTTCAGGCTATCGAAATACGCCTTCCATTTGCCATCGACGCTGTCGGGGGCGACCAGGTACTGCTCGTAGAGCTCGTCGATATAGGCGGCATTGCTGCCGAGCTGGGAGGTTTGCGCAAACTGCTTGAGAAGGCTGTCCGCCATGATGGGGAAATACTCGCGATGTCGCCGGGGTCAGGGATGGTGCAAGTGGCTGATTTTCCGACGCAACAGACCGGCTGAATGCGCTGGATCAGTCGAGTTGGTGATTATAGGCGCAGCCGGCTCCGCACTGCATCAAATTCCTAATGCGCGGAGTTCAGACATTGGTCGAGCCCGCTCCCAGCTGCCATCGAAACGGGCCTGGAAGACGCGTCCCTGACCAGCTTCGGGCGCGATGATTTCGCCGCCGAGGCGGCCGTCGCCATCGAGTCGCAGGATCGCGCCGTCATCCCCCAGCAGGAACGGATGCTGGGCCGGCCACTCGTCGCCCTCCAGCGGCTGGCGCAGTTGCAGGGCGGTGGGCAGGCGCTGGTGCAGGGCGACCAATGCGCCGCAATCACGGGCAAGGTCGGCCGGTTCCCCGACGAGGATGCGGATTTCGCGCTCGCGACCCGAGGCGGCGAATCCGCGCAGGGCATCGACGATCGCCGGCTGGTTCCACAGCCGGGCTTCCAGTTTTGGCGCGAACAGGCAGATTCGGCGCGAGCTGGCCTGGAGTACGACAGTCGCCGCCACGATGACCGCGTCGAGTCCATCGATGCGTCCGTTGAATGGCGACGCGTTCATGGCGACTCCGGAAGCAGATAGCCACCGTCGGCGAGGGTTTGCAGCAATTCGCGGCCGCCTGGGCCCAAGGCAGCTAGCGTTTCGCCGTCGAGCCACTGCGCGCCGGCCAGCACTTTCGCGTCATCCACCGTCGCCGGCCACGCTGCACCGTTGGCGAACAGCAGGGCGCTGCCATCGGAAAGTCGGCGCCAGGCCATGCGGGTGTGTGGATGGCGCATCCATGTTTCGCCCCCCTTGATGCTTTCGGCGATGTCGAGTCCCGATGCATCGTCGCCGGTCGGCGCCTGGCCTTCGGCAACGCGGTAGGCGGAGATGAAGCGACCGAACCATTCGCCGATCTGGTCGCGGCCCTCGAGGCGGATGCGGGAGAGCGCGGCGAGGGCGCGATCGAGCGCAGCATCGTCGATCTCGTTGGGATCGGCCGGCAGTGCCAGGTCGGGATCGACATACCGCACGCGTTCGTCGGCATCGAAGGCGAGGGTGTCGGCCTGGTGGATCAGGAGTTCCGCGGTGGATGGCGCGCGCAAGCCGATCGAAATCGTCAGGCAGGCGTCCTCGGCGATGCCGTGATGGGCGACGCCCGGCGGCAGGTAGAGCATGTCGCCCGGTCCGAGGATCCACTCGTGATTGGGCTTGAAGTCGCGCAGCAGGCGCAGCGGCACGTCGTCGCGATATTCGGATTCCGGATCGGGATGGGTGTCGATCTGCCAGCGACGGTGGCCGACGCCCTGCAGCAGGAAGACGTCGTAATTGTCGATATGCGCGCCGACCGATCCACCCGGCGCCGCGAACGACACCATGATGTCGTCCATCCGCCAGCGCGGCAGGAACGGGAAGGCATCGAGCAGGGCGCGTACGTCGGCATCCCACTTGTCGACGTCCTGCACCAGCACCGTCCAGTCGTGGTGCGGCATCGCCGGGAATTTCTCTTCCGGGAACGGGCCGGTTTCCAGCGTCCAGCGATCGTTCGTCTGGTCGTGGCTGACGATGCGCGCGAGCGCGCCTTCCTCGCAGGCGAGTCCGGCCAGGTCTTCCGGCTGGATCGGCGATTCGAACTGCGGGAAGGCATTGCGGATCAACAACGGTTTTTTCTGCCAGTACTCGCGCAGGAAACGCTCGGGCGCCATGCCCAGGGGCGCGGGGCCATCAATGGCGTCGACTTCGATCATGGCGCTTTCCCGTTCGCCTCATCAGTGAGGCGCTGGTCCAGGGCTTCGCCTGCGTGCAGCGAAAACGTCTTGCAGGCACCGGCATCGATCAGCGGCTTGGTGCCGGCGAATCGCGCGAACATGTCGCTGGCGGTCGGATGCGGGGTCAGCAGCAGGTCGCAGGGCAATGACGCGACCGTGGCGATGGTGTGGCGGAAGGCCGTGACGTAGGCGGGATGATCGCCGTAGCGGTACTGCTTGTTGGAAATCGCAGTCAGGCTGTCGACGTAGGCGATGTTCGCGCAGCGCTCGCCCTCGCAGGATCGCCAGGTCCAGCTGGTGCTGCCTGGCGTGTGTCCGGGTGTGGCGTGCGCGACCAGTTTCAAGTCGCCGAGCCGCACGACCTGCCCATCGGCGATGACGCGCACGTGGGTGACGCGCGGGAACTTGCCCAACTCTCCGAACTGCGGGTCGCTGCGGTCGCTGGATCCGCGGCGCAGGGTCGCAGCCGCAGGTGCCCGTGCGAGCACCGGGGCACCGCTGTCGCGCTGCAACTGCGCCAGGCCGCCTGCATGATCGTTGTGATCATGCGTGCTCAGGATGAGTTTCACGTCGCTCGGCTTGAAACCCAGCGCACGGATGTTGGCCTCGATCGCCGCCGGCGCCTTTTCGGTGGCGCCGTCGATCAGGATCGCGCCCTGCTTGCCGACGACCAGGATCGAGCTGATGCCGCAGGTGCCCACATAGTAGGTATTGCCGAAGATTTTTCGCGGCGGCGCGCGGTCGCTCCAACCGTCCATCGGACTGGCGTCTGCCGGACATTGCGGGACATCGCTGGCGAATGCGGGCGATTGCCAGCCAGCAAAAATGCCGATGGCGAAGAGGGTCGAAAGAAGGGGGAGGCGACGGATCGACACGGGGCGACGGATCGTGGGGGAATGGGCGTCCATTGTGCCGCAAGCCCTGTCGGGATCGATCAATCGAACAGCGTCGGCGCGCCGGGATAAGTGATGCTGCCGTCGGCGTGGAATTCGGCGCCCTCGTTGGGCACGGCGGGATCGACGCGTCCCGGCGCGAGGATGTGCAGAACGGTCTCGCCGCGCGCGAGCAGGTAATCGGAAATGATCCGGCGGTGGCAGCGCCACCACGCCGCTTCCGAGCACATCACCGCGCAACGCTGGCGCTCGCCTTCGGCGATCAGGTGATCGAGGCCGTGGCGAAACGCCGGCGACAGGGCGTAATCGGCGTAGTTGTGGAAGCTTTGGTGGTCCCAGTGGCCGTTGACCCGGGTCGGGATCGTGTCGTGCACGCTGCCGCGCCTGCCACCGAGCGCGGCCAGGTGTTCGTAGGCGATGCCGTGTTCCCTCAGCGCAGCGGGCAGGGTGTCGATGTTGAACTGCGGGTTGGCGCGCGAACGCGGGAAAGTCCGTACATCGACCACGCATTCGATCTTCGATTCCGTCAGAAGATCGATGAATTCATCGAGGCTGCGATTGGAATGACCGATGGTGAAGAAGGTGGGCATTTTTGCTGTTACGCGGCTTTCCTGCGCGGCGCGGGATGCATCTGGTCCTTCAATCGCGTGCCAACACGGACGATCGCTCGGATCGCCGGCACCAGTTCCTCGCCGAGCTCGGTCAGGCTGTATTCCACCGAGGGGGGCGATGTCGCCAGCACCTCGCGCGCGATCACGCCCTTCGCTTCCAGTTCGCGCAGACGGGCGGTGAGCACGCGCGCAGAGACGCGGGGAATGTCCACGCGCAACTCGCCGAAACGGCGCGGGCCGCCGCTGAGATACCAGATCACGTTGGGGCACCAGGCGCCGCGCAGCAGCGTCATGCATTCGGTGAGCGGGCAGACCGGTGGCGGTTCGACCTTGCTGCGACGGAGGGGCAGGCCCATGGCGGATCACTGGTTACTTCGGGGATACCGCATTCTATCGGTAACTAGTGGTTATGTGGTATCCAACAGTAACCATGTCGGTTTAGGATGCGCAGGTCGATGGCGACACGCCATCGGGACCATCCATCCATGACCAGGAAGAACGCATGAAGCTCTATTACTCCCCCGGTGCCTGCTCGCTCGCGCCACATATCGTCGCCCTTGAAGCCGGCATCGGCCTGACGCTCGACAAGGTCGACCTGAAGGAAAAGAAGACCTCGGATGGCCGCGACTATCTCGCGATCAATCCCAAGGGCTACGTGCCTGCGCTGGAGCTCGACAGCGGTGAACTGCTGACCGAGGGCCCGGCAATCGACCAGTATCTTGCCGACCTGAAGCCGGAAAGCGGCCTTGCGCCGGCCAACGGCACGATGGCGCGCTACCAGCTGCAGTCGCTGCTCAACTACATCACTTCGGAAATCCACAAGAGCTACAGCCCGCTGTTCGCGCCGGACACCCCGGAAGCGACCGTCGCCAATCGCAAGGCTTATTTGCAGAAGCGTTATGCCTTGCTCGATGCGATCCTGGCCAAACAGCCATGGTTGATGGGCGAACAGTTCAGCGTCGCCGACGCCTATCTGTTCACGGTGACGCGCTGGGCCAAGGCCGTGCATGTCGATCTCTCGGCGTTCGCCGCATTGGCGGATTTCCAGAAACGCGTGCAGGAGCGTCCGGCGGTGCAGGCGGCGTTGCAGGCGGAAGGCCTGGGCCATCACGCCAAGTAATCCCTGCCGCACAAACAAAAACCGCTCCCCAGGGAGCGGTTTTTTCGTGGCCGCGATGGTGCGTCAAACCTTGCGCGCGAGTTCCGTCGCGACGCCGATGTAACCGGCGGGCGTCAGTTCCATCAATCGCTGCTTGGCGTCGGCCGGCAGGTCGAGTTGCGCGATGAAGGCGCGCAGCGATTCCTGGGTGATGCCGTGGCCGCGCGTCAAAGCCTTCAGCTGTTCGTACGGTTCCGGCAGGCCGTGGCGACGCATCACCGTCTGCACGGCTTCGGCCAGGACTTCCCAGCTGGCGTCGAGATCGGCGGCGAGGCGATCCGGATTGGTTTCCAGCTTGCCCAGGCCACGCAGCAGGGCATCGAAACCGATCAGCGCATGGCCGAAGGCGGTGCCGAGCGCACGCAGCACGGTGGAATCGGTGAGGTCGCGCTGCCAGCGGCTGATCGGCAGCTTGGCGGCGAAATGTTCGAACAGCGCGTTGGCGATGCCGAAATTGCCTTCGGCGTTTTCGAAGTCGATCGGGTTGACCTTGTGCGGCATGGTCGAGCTGCCGACTTCGCCTGCCTTAAGCTTCTGCTTGAAATAGCCCTGCGAGATGTAGCCCCAGATGTCGCGCGACAGGTCGATCAGGATGGTGTCGATGCGCTTCATCGCATCGCTGAGTTCGGCGATGCCGTCGTGCGGCTCGATCTGGGTGGTGTAGGGCTGCCAGTCGAGGCCCAGCGAGGTGACGAAGTGTTGCGAGAACGCCGGCCAGTCGATGTCCGGATAGCTGACGACGTGTGCGTTGTAGTTGCCGACCGCGCCGTTGATCTTGCCCGGCATCGGCAGTGCGGCGAGCACCGAGCGCTGGCGTTCGAGGCGGGCCACGACATTCGCGATTTCCTTGCCGACGGTGGTTGGCGAGGCGGTCTGGCCGTGGGTGCGCGACAACATCGGCAGCGCGGCGAGGTCATGCGCCATCGACCTCAGCTTGGCGATGGTTTCGTCGAGCTTGGGCAGCAGCACTGTGGCGCGCGCTTCACGCAGCATCAGCGCGTAGGACAGATTGTTGATGTCTTCGGAGGTGCAGGCGAAATGGACGAACTCCAGCGCCGGGGCCAGCTCGGCATCATCCTTGAGGTGTTCCTTGATCAGGTATTCGACCGCCTTGACGTCGTGGTTGGTGGTCGCTTCGATCTGCTTCACGCGGGCGGCATCGGCCACCGACAGCGTGTCGGCGAACTTGCGCAGGCGGGCTTGCGCATCGGCGGAGAACGGCTTGAGCTCGACGATCTTCGCTTCGGCGGCCAGCGCCAGCAGCCATTCGACTTCGACCTTCACGCGCGCCTTGATGAGGCCGTATTCGGAGAAGATCGGACGCAGTGCATCGACCTTGCCGGCATAGCGGCCATCGAGCGGGGAGAGGGCGGTGAGGGTCGAATGGGTCATCCCGATATTTTAACCGTATCCTGCAGACTTTCGATTCCCGGAGCATGCCGTGGCCCAGACCTTCCGCATCGAACACGACAGCATGGGCGAACTGCGCGTTCCCGCCGACGCCATGTGGGGCGCGCAGACCCAGCGTGCCATCGACAATTTCCCGGTGTCGGGCCGGCCGCTGCCGCCGGAATTCATCCATGCGCTGGCGCTGATCAAGGCCGCCGGTGCCGAAGTGAACGGCTGGCTGGGCCTGCTCGACGATGGGCGCGCCCAGGCGATCGCGCGCGCCGCCGCCGATGTCGCCGCCGGTCGCCATGACAATCAGTTCCCGATCGACATCTACCAGACCGGTTCCGGCACCTCGTCGAACATGAATGCCAACGAGGTGATCGCGTACCTTGCAAGCACGGCGCGTCGCAAGGTCCACCCCAACGACCACGTCAATCTCGGCCAGAGTTCCAACGACACCGTGCCGAGCGCGATCCGCGTCGCGGCGGTACTCGCCGTGCAGCGCGACCTGTTGCCGGCGATCAAACAACTGCGTCGCGTCATCGATCGCAAGGGCAAATCCCTTGCGAAAGTGGTCAAGACCGGTCGCACCCACCTGATGGACGCGATGCCGCTGACCATGGGCCAGGAGTTCGCGGCGTGGTCGGCGCAACTGGATTCGGCGCAGGCGCGCATCGAGGATGCGTTGAAGCGCGTGCGCCGCCTGCCGTTGGGCGGGACCGCGATCGGCACCGGCATCAATGTGCATCCGCAGTTCGGTCGTCGTGTCGCGCAGGCGCTCACAGCCGGCAGCGGCGTGCGCTTCGAATCCGCGGCGAACAAGTTCGAAGGACTGGCCGCGCAGGACGATCTGGTCGAACTCTCGGGCCAGCTCAATGCACTGGCGGTCGCGGTGATGAAGATCGCCAACGACCTGCGCTGGATGAACTCGGGCCCGCTGGCCGGCTTGGGCGAAATCGAATTGCCAGCCTTGCAGCCGGGCTCCTCGATCATGCCGGGCAAGGTCAATCCGGTGATCCCGGAGTCGGCGTGCATGGTCTGTGCGCAGGTGATGGGTCACCACGCCGCGATCACCGTGGCCGGCGCCAGCGGCAACTTCCAGCTCAACGTGATGCTGCCGCTGATCGCCAACGACTTGCTGGAATCGATTCGCCTGCTGTCGAACGTGCTGCCGCTGCTCGGGGATCGCGCCATCGCCGGATTGAAGGTGCGCCACGACAACATCGACGCCGCGCTGGCCCGCAATCCCATCCTGGTCACCGCGCTCAATCCGGTGATCGGCTACGAGAAGGCCGCCGCGATCGCCAAGCGCGCCTACAAGGAGAAGCGACCGGTGCTGGACGTGGCGATCGAAGACAGCGGGCTTGATGCGACGACGCTGAAGCGACTGCTCGATCCCGCCAAGCTCACCAAGGGTGGCATCCATGCGGGTGGCGGTTCGTCGGGTTGAGTGTTGAAAACAAATCCGGCGCCACATGGGCGCCGGATCGAATGCATCATCCTGGTCGAATCAGTCGTCGTTCTTCTTCGGCACCGAAATCTTGCCGCCGATGTTCTTGTGGTTGACGTCGCCAGAACCCATGGTGTCGACGCGCAGGTCGCCCTGCACGTCATTGGCGGTGACATCGCCGGAACCGACCGTGGCGACATGGACATTGCCGCGGATGCCGCCGATGACGACGTCACCCGAACCGACGGTGCCGACCTCGACCGATCCCGCGGTCGCGATCCTGGCATCGCCCGAACCCATGGTGTCGATGCTGACCGCACCCGCGATGTTCTGCAGCTTGGCATCGCCGGAACCGATGCTGAGGACGTGCAGGTTGCGCGCGCCGTCGACGACCAGGTCACCCGATCCCAGCTTGGCGAAGGCGTCGCCACGCACGCCGAGCAACTGGCCGTCGCCGGAGCCGAGGTCGAGGCTGGTGCGCGCCGCATTGCGGATGACCACGTCGCCCGACTTGGCGGTGACTTCGACCATCACGTTGTCGGGCACCTTGGCCTGCAACTGCATCATGCTGTAACGGCTCATGCGGATCGGGCCGATGCTGATGTTAGAGCGGCCGGTGAAGCCGTCGGTATGCCACGCGCGCACGACCAGGGTGTCGCCATTGCGCTGCTGTTCCACCTTCATGGTGTCGAGCGACGACTGCGACGATGCGCAGGCGCGGCCACTGACGGTGCCGCCACCGGAAACGGCGTCCGCGGTCAGGTCGTCACTCTGCAGGTCGAAACGCACCGTGCGGATGCCGCGCGTATCGAGCGCGAGGTTGATCGGACGCTGGAAGGCGCAAGGCGTGTTCGCGAAGTCGTTCTTCGGCGGCACCGGAGGCATGGGCGGAGTCGGCGGCACCGGTGGGGTGGGGATCGCCGCCGCGGCTGCAGCCGCGGCCGCCGAGCCGGAATCGGAATCCGAGTCGTTGTCGGAATCGGCATTCGGGCCGGAGGACGGACCGCGGACAACGACATGGTCATTGCTGTCCTTGTTGCAGTTGTCGATCTCGTCCTGCGTCATGGTGGCGTAGGGCTTGAACGCCGGCAGCGCCGCGGCCAGCTTGTCCTGGGTCACGCGCATCGCCGGCAACGATGCGCAGATCTGCTGCGCATCGGCCTTCAATGTTTCCGCCTGCGCGTTCACGCGCTTTTCGACCTGGTCGGTCTTGCCGGTGAAGATGCTGGCCAGCGCTTCGTTGACCGCGGTGCCGGCAAGGTCCGCGCCCTTGGCGCCGATCGTCATGCCGAGGCTGGCGATGTCGATCACGTGCTTGCGGTAGTCCAGCAACAGTGCGCGCTGGTTGGCATCGACGGCGATGTTCTTGCCGTCGACGATGAAATCGCCCTTCGGGGTGATTTCCGCCAGCGGCAGGTTGGACGGGGTCTTGCCGCCGTTGATGTGGATGCCGTTGCCCTGGCCGAGCTTGATGTTCTCGGTCTCGAGCTTGGTGCGCGCTTCGGCGATGGCGTTCTGAGCCGCTTGGCCAATCGCGGTCTGCGCGGTGTTGCCGGGCGCCGGGGTCGCGGAGGATTGCGGCGACGGCGAGCAACCCATCAGTGCGGTGGCGAGCGTCAGTGAAACGAATTTGGAGGCGTGGTTCATGAAAGTTCTCCGGATCAATATCAATTGGGCGATGACGGGATCAGGCTTCGGTGCGCCAGCGGCGCAGGCGGATCGCACCGAAGATCATCGCGACGCCCACCACTGCACCGATCCACAGGGCCGGGCTGGTCCAGGCATTCAGTCCATTGAAGAACTGGAGACCCTCATGCAGGCTTTCTGGACGGTGATGATGGTTGATCGCATCGGAAACTCCGATCAGGTGCGCGCCGGGGAAGGTGCCGGTCAGCAGGCGAGCGATGCCGTGCTTCCACATCATGCCCAACACCGGGGTATCGCGATACATGCCGTTCAGCGCCACTGCCCAGGAGATCAGCGCACCGGCCAGCAGCGGCAGACCCACGGCCCAGAGGAAGGGAACGCGACGCGACCACGCCGAGCACAGCAGCAACCAGCCGGCGGTCGGCAATGCCCACAGTGCGTACAGCGGCACCATCAGCAGCGTTTGCCCGACGATCATCAAGGGATCCATGTTCGACCACAGCAGGGCCAGCGGCAGGCCGTTGCCGAGCATGAACACGCTGATGATCAGGGCGAAGACCACCATGGTGGCCAGGGACACCGCGATCGCGATCAGCGGTGCGACGACCAGGCCGGACAGCAGCTTCGACAGCACGGTTTCGGTGTCGGAGACCGGCATCGACTTCCAGAACAGCACGCTGCGGTCCTTGCGTTCGTCGAACAGGGCGCTCAGCAGGTAGAAGAACACCACGAAGCCGAGCACCATCAGCGGCCACACGCCGGCGATCATCAGCACGCCGTTCACCGCGTCATGCATCTGCGCGAGATCGGTGGGCGAGGCATGGGCCAGCGCCTGGCGCACGCTGTCGCTGTTGGCGGGCACGTCCTGGCCGCCGATGTTGACGACCCACGACGACGATTCCGACTGGAACTTGTGGAAGGCGAACTGGCCGGCGCTGCTGCCGATGACGGTGAACACCAGGAAGATGACGCTGGTGATGATCGGCGCCCACAGGAAGCCGCCCTTGTGTTCCCAGAATTCACGCTTGAGCAGCGTCTTCATGCGGTGGGTGGAATGCGGCGCGGTACGAACCGCTGCATTCGCGTTGTTGACGATGGCGTTCATGCGTAGGTCCCCTTCATGGTGGCGACGAACAGGTCGGCGATGCCCGGGCTGCGGGTTTCACCGAGCGCGGCGAGCTGCACCTGGGGCACGCCGTCGAACAGCAGGATGGATTTGCCGAACGGCATCGCGCGTTCGCTGACCGGCTTGAGCGCGCGTGCGGCTTCGATCTGGTCGGGATTCACCAGCACTTCGGTGAAGCGCAGGCTGACGTCTTCCATTGGCGAGTTGAGCACCAGCTTGCCGCCCTGGATGAACATCACGTCGGTGAGGATGTGTTCGATCTCCTCGACCTGGTGGGTGGTGACGATGATCGTCTTGTCCTCGTCGAAATAATCCTCGAGCAGGCGCTGGTAGAACTCGCGGCGATAGAGGATGTCGAGGCCGAGCGTCGGTTCGTCAAGCACCAGCAGGCGGGCGTCGATCGCCATCACCAGGGCCAGGTGCAGCTGCACGATCATGCCCTTGGACATCTGTCCGACGCGCATGTCCGGCTTCAGTTGGGTGTGGGCGATGAAGCGTTCGAAGCGGCTGCGGTCGAAGCGCGGATGGACGCCCTCGACGAATTCGGCGGCGTGCTTGACCTTGAGCCAGCGCGGCAGCACGGCGACGTCGGCGATGAAGCAGACATCATTCATCAGTGCATCGCGTTGGCTCTGCGGGTCGCGACCGAGCACGTCCAGCGAACCTTCGTACGGGATCAGGCCGAGGATGGCCTTGAGCGCGGTGGTCTTACCGGCGCCGTTGGGACCGATCAGGCCGACGATGCGACCCGACGGAATCTCGAAGCTGACATTGTCGAGCGCGGTGGTGTTCTTGTAGGCCTTGCGCAGGCCGCGTGCGGTAATGACGGCGGTCATGGCGCGCTCCATTTATGTGAGGGGTCGAGCAATTCGGCGGGTTCGAAGCCGAGGCGCTGGATCCGTTCCAGGATCAGCGGCCATTCTTCCTTGAGGAAGCGGTCGCGCTCATTGTTGCGCAATTGGTTGCGGGCGCTATCGGTCACGTACATGCCGAGGCCGCGGCGCTTCTCGACCATGCCTTCGTCGGCCAGTTCCTGGTAGGCGCGCGAGACGGTGATCGGGTTGAGTTGGTATTCGGCGGCGACCTGGCGCACGGAGGGCAGGGCATCGCCCGGCTTGAGAACTCCATCCAGCATCATGGCGATGACCTTTTCCTTGAGTTGACGGTAAATCGGGCTTCCGTCTGCCCATTGCACGGGAGACATGTTCAGATCCTCGGCGGGAATGCAAAGAACGGAACCGCCTGGGCTTGGCGGCGGTTGCGCAGCGTCCTGCCTGACCTGGCCTGGGCCGGGCGCGCCGCCTTGGCGACGACCGGGCTGGCGGACAGCTGCGGCGAGGCGGGCAGCGTGGTGGGGAGTGGCGGGGTCATTCCACTCGGGGAGCCGGCCAACGCGGTGGCGGTACCGAAACTGGCGATGGCCAGACCCAACAGAGCGGTGGTGCCGTGCTTGCGGGCAGTTGCTCCGATGTTCATGGTGGCGTCCTGTTCGACTGGTGTTGTATTGAACTATAACACCAAATCAGGCCTCGTCAATAGGCTGACCCCCAACTGAAGACATAGATGCGGACAGATCGGACGTCCGGCTTGACTCTGGGGCGGCTCCAGACTCTAGAGTTGGGCGGGATTGCGGCGTCGTCGCACCGTCCGGGACAGAAATGGCTTTTGAATTCAATGACATGAAGAAAGGAGGGGCAGGGCTGTCGCGGCGCCGCTTCGTCCAGGGACTGGCTGCCGGCGGCGTACTGGCAGGCCTTGGCCTCTGGCCGAAGCAGGGGTGGGCCCTGCGTTCCAGCGGACAGCCCGAAGTGCTGGCGGGGACCGACTTCGATCTTTCCATCGGCGAAATGGCAGTGGACTTCACCGGCAAGGCGCGTACCGCGGTCACGGTGAATGGTTCGCTGCCGGCACCGTTGCTGCGCTGGAAGGAAGGCAGCACCGTCAACATTCGCGTACGCAATGCCTTGCAACGCACGTCGATGCATGACGGAGAAGCATCGATCCATTGGCATGGCATTTTGTTGCCGGCGAACATGGATGGCGTTCCGGGATTGAGCTTCGACGGCATCCGCCCCGGCGAAAGTTATCTCTATCGTTTCGACGTGCGGCAATCCGGCACGTACTGGTATCACAGCCATTCCGGATTCCAGGAACAGCGCGGGCTGTATGGTCCGTTGATCATCGATCCGATCGAACCCGAACCTTTTCGTTTTGATCGCGATTACGTGGTGTTGCTCAGCGACTGGACGGATCTCGATCCGCAGCGATTGTTCGCGCGGTTGAAGAAGATGGCGATGTACGACAACCACTACCAGCGCACTGCCGGCGATTTCGTTCGCGATGCGAAGAAGAACGGATTGTCGGCAACACTGGCGGATCGCCGCATGTGGGGCGGGATGCGGATGTCGCCCAGCGATCTCTCCGACGTCAACGCCAATACCTACACCTATCTGATGAACGGCACCACGTCGCTCGGCAACTGGACCGGGTTGTTCCGTTCCGGCGAGAAGGTACGACTCCGCTTCATCAACGGATCGTCGATGACGCATTTCGACGTGCGCATTCCCGGCTTGAAGATGACGGTGGTCGCGGCCGACGGTCAGTACGTGCATCCGGTGACGGTGGACGAATTCCGCATCGCCGCCGCGGAAACCTATGACGTGATCGTCGAACCTTCGGGGCAGGATGCCTTCACCATCTTCGCGCAGGACCTCGGCCGCACCGGCTACGTCAGCGGCACGCTGGCGGTGCGCGAAGGATTGCGCGCACCGATTCCCACCATCGACCCGCGACCGCTGCTGGGCATGCCCGACATGGCGATGGGGCGCGACATGTCGTCGATGCAGGGCATGGACATGGGCCACGACATGAGCGGAATGGCCGGGATGGATCACGGTTCCGGCGCAATGCCGACGCACCCGCCCAGCGAAACGGACAATCCGCTGGTCGACATGCAGGCGATGTCGCCGGCTCCGAAACTGGACGATCCCGGCATCGGACTGCGCGACAACGGCCGCAAGGTGCTGAGCTATTCGATGCTGCGCAGCGCCTTCGACGACCCCGATGGCCGCGATCCCGGGCGTGATGTCGAACTGCACCTGACCGGGCACATGGAGAAATTCGCGTGGTCGTTCAACGGCCAGAAATTCTCCGATGCCGCGCCGCTGAAGCTCAATTACGGCGAACGCCTGCGCATCGTGCTGGTCAACGACACGATGATGACGCACCCCATCCATCTGCACGGCATGTGGAGCGACCTCGAGGACGAGCACGGAAACTTCATGGTCCGCAAGCACACCATCGACATCCCGCCGGGAACCCGTCGCAGCTATCGCGTGCGCGCCGATGCCCTGGGCGACTGGGCCTACCACTGCCATCTGCTGTACCACATGGAAGCAGGGATGATGCGTACCGTGCGGGTGGCGGAATGATCGCGATGAACACGACGATTCGCCTGCTGGCCGCTGCGATCGGACTCGCGTTGTTGTCGCCACAAGCCGCCGCGCAGGAGATGGATCATTCGACGATGTCCATGCCGATGCCGCAGGCGGGCGCTGCGAAGAAGCAGCCTGCGAAAAAGAAAGTCCCGGCCAAGCCGAAAGCGAAGACTTCCGGCGAGATGGATCATTCGCAAATGCCGGGGATGGATCATTCCGCGATGGAAGGAATGGACCATTCGCAGATGCAGATGGACCAGGGCGACATGCAAGGCATGGACCACTCCATGCACCAGAAGGCGCCGGCGCCGAACGAACCGAAAACCCCGATTCCCGCCCTCACGGATGCCGATCGCGCCGCCGCGGTTCCGCCGCACGGCGGGCACGACATGATGGACAACGCGGTCCACGGTTATGCGCTGCTCAACAGGCTGGAAACCTGGAACGACTCGCCGGGCAGGGGAGCCGCGTGGGAAGGCCGCGGTTGGATCGGGACCGACTTGAATCGTGCCTGGCTGCGCACGGAAGGCGAGCGCGTTTCCAATCGTACCGAATCCGCCGATGCTGAAATCCTGTACGGGCACAGCATGTCGCCATGGTGGGACGTGGTGGCTGGCGTGCGCCACGATTTCAAACCGGGCGATGGCCAGACGTTCGCCGCAATCGGTGTGCAGGGCCTGGCGCCGCAGAAATTCGAAGTCGAAACGACGGCCTACCTTGGCCAACGCGGGCAAACCGCGCTGCGCTTCGAGGCCGAATACGAACTGCTGCTCACCAACCGCCTGATCCTGCAGCCGCTGGTCGAAGTGAACGCCTACGGCAAGGACGATCGCCTGCGCGGGATCGGTTCCGGGTTGAGCACGGCGGAGGCGGGCATCCGCCTCCGTTACGAATTCACCCGCCAGTTCGCGCCCTACATCGGCGTCACCCGCGAGCAGGCATTCGGTCGTACTGCGGATTTTCGCCGCGCAGAATCGGGGCAGCGGGGCGATACCCGCTTCGTCCTGGGATTCCGCACCTGGTTCTGAAAAACACTTGACTCTAGACCTTGCTCCATGGTTTAGAGTGCCGGCATCGTCACATCGAGGATGCCGGAATGAAGATCGGCCAATTGGCGCAACGCGCCGAAGTGAACATCGACACCGTCCGCTATTACGAGCGCGAAGGTCTCCTGCCCAAGCCGGAACGCCTGTCTTCCGGCTACCGCATCTACGGCGAGGGCGACGTCAAGCGACTGCGTTTCGTTCGTCGTGCCAAGGCGCTCGGATTCACCTTGCCGGAAATCCGCGAATTGCTGGAACTCTCCAGTTCGCGCGATGACGACATGGCGGCGATGAAATCGGCGGCGCTCGACAAGATCGTCGACATCAAGGCACGCATCGCCGAGTTGGAACGCATGCGTGTCGCGCTCGAAGGACTGACCGAATCGTGCCCGGGACATGGCGCACTCGATCACTGTCCGATCCTCAACGCATTGTCGGAGGATGTGCAGTGAGTGCGCATTCCCACGATCATGGCCATGACCACGGTGCGAGTCATGATCACGGGCAGATGAAATCGTGCTGTTCCGGCAATCATTCGACGAGTACAGCGCCGGCGATCGAGATGCCGGCCGGGACTATCTATACCTGTCCGATGCATCCGGAAATCCGCCAGAAAGGGCCGGGTGTCTGCCCGATCTGCGGAATGGCACTCGAGCCGGAAATGCCGTCGCTCGAGGACGAGGAGAATCCGGAACTCGTCGATTTCAGCAGGCGGTTCCGCTGGACATTGCCGTTGACGATCGTGGTGTTCATGCTGGCGATGTTCGGCTCGAAATTCGACTTCCTTTCCGCGTCGGCACGCAGCTGGATCGAATTCGCATTGAGCGCGCCGGTGGTGCTGTGGGCGGGCTGGCCGTTCTTCGAACGCTGCCTGCAATCGATCCGCAACCGCAGCCCCAACATGTGGACGCTGATCGGCATCGGGGTTGCATCCGCATTCGGCTATAGCGCCGTCGCGACGATCGCTCCGGAGATCTTCCCGGCATCGTTTCGCGAGCATGGCCGCGTTGGCGTGTATTTCGAGGCGGCAGCGGTGATCGTCTCGCTGACACTGGTCGGGCAGTTGCTCGAGTTGCGGGCACGCTCGAAGACCTCGGCGGCGATCAAGGCCTTGCTCGGCCTGGCGCCGAAGACGGCGCGCCGGATCGATGCCGATGGCGGCGAGGAAGACATTCCGCTGGAACACGTCCACGTCGGCGATCGCCTGCGCATCCGCCCCGGCGAAAAGGTGCCGGTCGATGGCATCGTGCTCGATGGCCATTCGAACATCGACGAGTCGATGCTGACCGGCGAACCGGTCCCGGTGGGGAAGGGGATGGGCGATCGCGTGATCGGCGCAACGCTCAACGGCACCGGCAGCCTGGTGATTCGCGCCGAACAGGTGGGATCGGACACTGTGTTGTCGCGGATCGTGCAACTGGTGGCGCAGGCACAACGTTCACGCGCGCCGATGCAACGGATGGCCGACAAGGTCGCGTTCTGGTTCGTACTCGCGGTGCTGGCGGCTGCCGCAACCACCTTCGTGGTCTGGGGCGTGTTCGGGCCGGAACCGTCGTGGACCTACGCGGTGCTCAATGCGGTCTCGGTGCTGATCATCGCCTGTCCCTGTGCCTTGGGGTTGGCAACGCCGATGTCGGTGATGGTCGCGACCGGGCGTGCCGCGCATGCAGGCGTGCTGTTCCGCGATGCCGAAGCCATCGAACGACTTGGCTCCATCGATACGCTGGTCGTCGACAAGACCGGCACCTTGACCGAAGGGCGGCCTGCATATCGCGAAACGGTGACCGTCGACGGTGTCGATGAGGATGCGGTCATCCGGTGGGCGGCGAGCCTGGAGCAGGGGAGCGAACATCCCCTGGCGTCAGCCATCGTTGCCGAAGCGAAGCAACGTGCGTTGCAGCTCTCCAAGGTGGATGCGTTCGAATCGTCGACCGGGCGCGGCGTGAGTGGCCATGTCGATGGACACGCATTGGCGTTGGGCAACCAGGCGCTGATGGATGGGATCGGGTGTGGCGTGGCGCCATTGGCAAAGGATGCAGAGCGCCTGCGTGCCGATGGCGCGACGGTGATGTTCCTCGCCGTGGATGGACAATTGGCCGCGGCGATCGCCGTCGCCGATCCGGTCAAGGCCAGCACGCAGCCGGCGCTTGATGCCTTGCGCGCCGATGGTGTGCGCATCGTGATGGCCTCCGGCGATGCCATGGCGACGGCGGAAGCGGTCGGTCGAACATTGGGCATCGACGAGGTGCATGGCGGCGTCGATCCCGCCGGCAAGGTCGCATTGATCCGACGACTGAAATCGGAAGGACGCCATGTCGCGATGGCCGGCGATGGCATCAACGATGCGCCGGCGTTGGCGGCAGCGGATATCGGCATCGCCATGGGCACAGGAACCGATGTCGCGATGTCGAGCGCACAAGTCACCTTGGTCAAGGGCGATCTCGGTCGCATCGTCGAAGCTCGCGCGATTTCGCGCGAGACCGTCGCCAACATGCGCCAGAATCTCGGGTTCGCTTTCCTCTACAACGCACTGGGCGTGCCGCTCGCTGCCGGCGTGCTGTATCCGGTGTTCGGTCTGTTGCTGAGCCCGATGATCGCGGCGCTGGCGATGAGCCTGAGTTCGGTCTCGGTGGTCAGCAATGCGTTGCGGCTCGGGCAACGTCGCAAATAAATCCGGGGAGTACCCTGATCGGCCCAGGGAGGACGGCGATCAAGGGTACCCCCGGCCCCAGAAACGGAGGTCGGAGCGACCTAAAGTTCGACGAGGACGCGCTGGCTGGCTACAGGGGCCAGACGACTTTCGAGACGCTCGTATCGTTTGTATTCCGCAGACAGGACAAAAATAAGGACCAGGCTGAACATCAGGACCCAGACACCGGAAATGAGCCACCACAATCGCGATGGCTCGATATCGGAGCTGTCGAAGCTTGTATTCCGTTTCGCGTTCATCGCATCGGTACCGGTTATCCGTCGATCTCGATCCAGCAGGCGACAGTGGGGTGGCCTGCCACCAGGATCGGAGGTCCCGCTCTGTGGGTATGGAAACCGGTCTTCTGAAGCAATCGCTCCATGCCGATCGGGGACACGGTAATCAGTCGTTTGGCGCCCTGGCGCCGGGCGTAATCCGCCGCGACATTCAATATTTCCAGCGCCAGTTTCGAAGGGTGCTGCGGACCCGAACAACTGCCGTGGCCCGCATCGCCGGTCGCGGCGAATCGCGAGAGTTCCCAGACATCCGTGGAGGAGGGGGGCAGGAGACCATTCAACAGGTTCGGGAATATTTCCCCGAGCAGATAGGGACTGGTGGTCGGCAGCAACCTGGCGCAGCCGATCACTTGCCGGTTCTCATCCCGTGCCAGGACATAGATGGTGTCCTGGCGATCGAACTGATCAAGTTCCAGATCGTTGGTGAGGGCGAGTTCCCACCCAAGCTTCTCGATGAAGATGTCGCGCCGGTATTTACCCAGCTCCTGGAATACGGGCTCGGTCAGGGAAGCCGCGTTTCCATACAGGACATCCATGGACTTTTTCCTCTCCCCATGCATTCAGGGGAAGGCTGGCAGAAGCCCACTGCCGCGATAACTGTCAGATTTGACACTAGACCGCCGGATGAACGGCCGGCTGGGTGGAACCCTGGTGCATGGAATAGCGATTTTCGATCGCACCAAGAACCGTTTCCTGCCAATCGAAGCAATCCAGAACGGCTTCGAGCAGCACCGACGTCTTGAAAGGACCTACCTCGATTCCATCATTGTCCAGCAGCATCACGTTGGTTCTGAGCGAACTCTGGCGGACAAGCATCGACGGAACCCGCATCGGATCGTAAATCCAGTCCCATCCCAACGAGATCACGGGTGCGGAAATGCTCACCCATTCCGTATAGCCTTCGATCGTCGACACGCATGCGCCTTCCATTGGCGCTCTGTCTGGCGATTCCTCCTCAAGCCCCGATACGAAGTGCTGCAAGCGGATGCCGTGGAAGTTTCTCAATTGGAGTTTCACATAGCCATCATCATCAAGAATCATCGTTGCTCCTCGGCTTGCGGCAACAGCCGTACAACCCGAGATCTTTCGGGTGTATCGTCTCGACGTAACCTAACGTAGGCTGGAAATCGATCGTACTGTCAGTTCAGACAGGCAATATGTGTGTCGTGTTTGCGCGTGAAGATCCGTGATGATCAATGGGAGTGGCTTTGCGAGAGTGGAAGGAAGATCAGTTGCAAGCCCTGATTGGCGGAAGCAGCCAAGAGGATCTTTTTGCACAAATCATTTCTTTCGGACGCGAAGCCGGATTCGAGCATTGCGCCTATGGCGTGCGGGCTCCGCTGCCGATCTCGACCCCGAAGATCATCATGCTCAACAACTATCCGCAGTCGTGGCAACAGGCGTATTCGGAAAAGGGCTATCTGCAGGTGGATCCGGTTGTCCGCCACGGCATGGCTTCGATTTCTCCGTATGTCTGGTCGGGCTTCGACAAGAACAGCGATGAGATTCCATTTTGGGAAGACGCGAATTCCCACGGCATCGTTTCCGGGTGGGCACAGCCGGTACTGGCACCCAACGGCATCCGCGGCATGTTCACGGTGACCCGGAGCGCGGACCCGATTACGCCCGAGGAGATTCGCGAGCAGATTCCGAAATTGTTGTGGCTGAGCCAGATCGCCCATTACGGACTGTCGCGCCACCTGATCCGGCGACCCAATTCCGTGGGTTTGGAAGATCTGACCAGTCGGGAACTGGAAGTGATGCGCTGGATCGCCGAAGGCAAGACTTCGAGCGAAATCGCGATGATCCTGAGCATCTCCGAACGCACGGTCAATTTCCACACGAACTGCGCGATGACGAAGCTCGAAGCGCCCAACAGGACGGCAGCAGTGGTGCGCGCGGTGCTGCTGGGGCTTATTACGTAAAGGCCAGCTACATCTTGTTTCTATTACATAATCTATATTATGCGAAATTATCGATATTGGCGATTGGCCTGGCGGCGACTGCTCCTCAGGCTGTTTTGTCGAATCCGGTACTCGTCAATCACCTCTCCGCAGACGCGGGCCTCCTTTCCGGATTGGCAATCCACGTAACCCCGGAACACGATCGCAAGGCGTCGCTGACCAACAAGCGTTCCGCGTTCTATTACACGCAATTGTTCGCCAACAACGATCCCGAGCACGCCTGGTTTCGCGGCTTCAACATTGCCGGCCGCCGGATCTTCAACGACTACCGGATTCGCTGCGGCGACCAGACACTGGATCACGCGGCAACCATCGCGGCAGATGTCACGCCCGATGCCATCCGCTGGCGCCACCCTTCAGGCTGGACCGAAACTTTGCGCCTGTACGACCAGCGTGACGTGGTTTCTGTGGAGCTTTCGGGCAAACAGGCCGCAGGATGCACGATGAACCTGTCTGGCGATGTGCTGCACGCGGATCCCATACGCGCCGACCGCTACGTGTCGACGACGGAAAATTCACCGCGGGATCACGTCGTGGTCAGGCACAGGAATGAACGCTTCATCATCGCCGTCGCCGAGCAGGTCGCAGATGCCGAGCACCTGGCCGACGATGCGCTGGCGAATATCGATACGTGGCGGACCCAACGCCTGTATCGACTGCAAGGACTCGTCAATGGCGATCGCAGGCTGGAGACCAGCGACTCGGGCACGAACGCGGCGCTGCGCTGGATCACGCTGACCACCGACCAGTTGGTGACGCGGCAACGCGGCGACGGCATCTATGCCGGACTGCCTTGGTTCCCGGAATATTGGGGGCGCGACGAATTCATCTCCCTGCCCGGCGCCACGCTGGTGACTGGACAATTCGCGCAGGCACGCGAAATCCTTGCATCGTTCGCCAAATTCCAGGATCTCGATCCGGCATCGCGTTTCTACGGACGCGTCCCCAATATCGTCAAACCAGGCAGCCTCGATTACCACACAACCGACGGTACGCCGCGCTTCGTCGTCGGGCTGCGCGATTACCTGCGCTATTCCGGTGATCGCGAACTCGTCACCCTGCTCTATCCCAACGTCAAGGCCAGCATCGAGGGCGCGCTCGCACATTGGACAGATGCATCGGGTTATTTGATCCATGCCGACAACGAAACGTGGATGGACGCGCGTCGCGCCGGCGACCTGCTTTCATATTCGCCACGCGCGAATCGCGCCAATGACATCCAGGCCTTGTGGGTGCAACAGTTGCGTGCAGGCGTCGAATTCGCGGACATGACCGGCGACGCGTCATCCGCAAAGCGCTGGAAAGACATCGCCGACCGCGTCGAGTCGGGATTCGTTCGCGACTTCGTCGATCCATCGAACGGCCATGTCGCGGATCATCTTGATGCTGCCAATCGCGCGGATTTCACCCTGCGGCCGAATCTGTTGTTCGCACTCGATTTGCTGCCCGGCGATACCGCAGCCCGCGAACTGAAGCGCAGTTGGGAAACTCTGGTATTCCCGTGGGGCGTGACGACGATCGATCCCTCCTCCCCCGCCTTTCATCCCTGGCATCTCGCGCCGGGACGCTGGCACAAGGATGCCGCCTACCACAACGGAGCAGTGTGGCCGTGGCTGGATGGCATCGCCATGCAGCGCATGATCGAGTTCGGCCAGATCGAACCGGCGTGGCGTTTGCTCGATGCCAACAACATGCTCGCGCTCACTCGCGGCGTGGCCGGCGGCTTGCCGGAAACCATGGATGCCTATCCGCATCCCGGCGGGAAGTCGCCGCGCCTGACCGGGACCTATCTGCAGGCCTGGTCGAACGCCGAGCAGTTGCGAGTCTTTTACCAGTACGTGCTGGGCGTTCGTCCGGACATGGGACATGGCCGCATCACGCTGGCCCCGCGGCTGCCGCAGGCACTGGATCACGTTGAATCATCGAATCGAATCGGGAAAGGCGTATTGCATTCAACGTTGGTGCACTCGCAAGCTGGTGCGCATTACGCCTATCGGCTGGATGGAGAGACTGCGACGCTGTCGTTCGACCTGCCGGGATATCCACCGAACTCGACCAGGGTTGCGGCAGGCGACCGACTGATCGTGGATCAATCCGATCGCATATTGCGATTCCGACACGAATCGCGATCGGGGCGAGTCATTCGCAAGTGGTCGCTTCCAGCTGATCAGGACTTGCTGCGACAACAAAAGCGCATGGCGGAGTTGTTCGGAACGGTTCGCTTCGCGCAGCCGGATCGAGCGAATGCGGAGCGCGTTCCAAGCGACCTGATTCCGCCGCTCAAACAGAAGTGACGCAATCGTTCGTCTTCACCAGAAGACCGCGTACAAGGCCGTCAGAATTGCCAATACGGCGATCGCGCCGATATTGAACGTCCCCTTGGTGCGGTAGTCGATATCGTCGGTGCGGATGATGTCTTTCTCCGATGCCGGCTTTGTCGTCAACGAAACGCCGATGGCCAATGCCAGCGCCAGCAGGAAGACCAGACCGACGCGATCGATGAAGGGCAACGCGGGCCATGCCAGCTTCAGCACGATCGACAGCACGAACGAGCCGATCGCCGCGGCCAGTGCGCCCGCCTCGTTGGCGCGCTTCCAGAACAGGCCCAGCATGAAAATCACCACGATGCCGGGGGTGAAGAAACCTGTGTATTCCTGGATGTACTGGAAGGCTTGGTCGAAACTCCCCAGCAACGGCTTCGCGCTGAGGATGCCGATCACCACGGCCACGATCGCGGTGATGCGCCCCACCCGCACCAACTTCTGCTGATCCTGGTCGTTGCGGCCTTTTGCGTAAAAATCGAGAGTGAAGATGGTTGCGACGGAATTGATCTTCGATGCCAGCGACGCGACGATCGCGGCCACCAGCGCGGCGAACACCAATCCGAGGATGCCGGTGGGCAGCAGGCGCATCATCGTCGGATAGGCCTGGTCGGGCTTCGCCAAGGTCGGCGCCAGCACCACGGCGGCGATGCCCGGCAGCACCACGATCACCGGCATGAGCAACTTGAGGAGCGCGGCGAACAGCACGCCTTTCTGTGCCTCGCCGATATTCCTGGCCGCCAGTGCGCGCTGGATGATGTACTGGTTGAAGCCCCAGTAGCTGATGTTCATGATCCACATGCCACCGAGGATCACGCTCAGACCCGGGAGATCCTTGTAGAACGGATTGTCCTTGCCGAGGATCATGTGGAAGTGCTCGGGGTGCGCCGCCCACAGCGACTTGAAGCCGGCGACCATGCCGCCATCGCCACCGATCCGACCCAGCGTCAGCGCGACCACCAGCAATCCCCCGAGCACCAGCAACGAGACCTGCACGATGTCGGTGAGTGCGACAGCCTTGAGGCCGCCATACAACTGGTAGGCCAGTGCGAATGCGCCGATCAACACCAGCGCCAGCATCTGGTCGATGCCGGTGACCTGGTTCACCGCGATCGCGCCCAGCCACAGGATCGAAGTCAGGTTGACGAAGACGTAAAGGCCGAGCCAGAACACCGCCATCAATGTGCGGATGCGGCTGCCATAGCGCTGTTCCAGGAACTGCGGCATGGTGTAGATGCCATTGCGCAGGAACACCGGCAGGAACCATTTGCCGACGATCAGCAAGGTCGCGGCCGCCATCCACTCGTAGGACGCGATGGCAAGGCCGATGGCATAGCCGGAACCCGACATGCCGATGATCTGTTCCGCGGAGATATTGGCGGCGATCAGCGATGCGCCGATGGCCCACCAAGGCAGCGCTTTCCCGGCGAGGAAATAGTCCTTGGCGTCCTTGGCATGCCCGGCTTTCTCGCGGGAAACCCACTGCGCGAGCACGAACACGCCGGCCAGATAGGCCAACACGATGGCGGCATCGAGCACCGACAATTTCATAGCGCCTCACCTGCCCTAGGTTCAATGGTGAGCATGACGACCTGAAACATGCCGTACCAATGAAAACTAAGGGGAAAGCTATTCCTTGCCGGAATAGATTCGATGTGCGGTCGTACGCAAGGCCTGGAGGACACGCTCGGCACCCGGGGACAGCGGCTGGTCGCGGCGACGGATGATGCCGAAATATTCCATTCGCACCCCGAGTTCGATCGGCAACACGCGCATCTGTCCGGTCTGCAGATAAGGCGCCACCGATTCCGCCGGCAACGCGCTCAGCATGTCGCTGTTGCGCAAGAGATGGATGATCACCGGCAACGATGCGGTTTCGACAATGTTCTGCGGCAACGGCAGGCCATGTTCGAGAAAGACCGCATCCAGTTTTGAACGCAGCACGCTGCCCTGCGGCGGCATGATCCAGCCGTGTTCGGCCAGGTCGGCATGGCTGACCTTGTCGCGTCGCGCCAACGGATGGTCGGCGCGGACGATCGTTGCGTGCGGCTCGTCGGCAAGCGGTTCGAAGTCGAGTTCGGCTGCGCCTTCCGCTTCCATGATGCGACCGATCACGATGTCGAGCTGCCCATCCTGCAGCTTGGCCACCAACGGGCGGCTGTAGTCCATCTCGACCTTGATCAGGATGCCGGGGAATTCCCGCTTGACCTCGGCGATGGCCTGCGGGACCAGGGTCGTGCCCGGGTTCACCACGGTGCCGATGGACACCTGCCCGATCAGGCCGCTGCGCAGGGCCACGATTTCGTCATGGGCGCGCCCGATCTCGGAAAGGGCTGCCCGTGCGCGACGAATCAGCACCTGGCCATACCCGGTCGGTTCCACGCCGCGGGCATGGCGCTCGAACAGGGGCACCCCCAGCTGGCTTTCCATTTCGGCGAGCAATTTCGACGCTGCCGGCTGGGTCATGTTCGCGGCTTCGGCCGCACGCAGGACCGATCGCTGTTCGTAGAGATGGACCAGCAACAGCAGGTGCCGGGTCTTCAGGCGCGTGGCGCCAAACCAGCCTGTCGTCGGTTGCACCATGCGGCTTGCCCACCAAATTATTCGACTGTGGAATAGATTATTCGAAAAATTTCATCTTAAGTGTATAGATCGCCACGCGAGGCTGTGCCACGCTTCCGGCATGACGAACTGGAGACAGGAATGAGTGGACGCCTGAGCGGCAAGGTCGCGGTCGTCACCGGCGCTGCCGGCGGAATCGGTGCGGTGACCGCCCGCCTGTTCGCCCGGGAAGGCGCTGTCGTGGTCGGTCTCGATCGGCAGGCAGCCCCCGCTTCCGACGATGCGGGCATCGTCCACCGCCAGGCCGACATCACCGATACCGCGGCCGTCGAATCGGCCGTTCGAACCGTGCTGGATGCGCATGGACGCATCGACGTGCTGGTCAACAATGCCGGCGCCGATGTCTTCTCCGATCCGTTGCAGCTGTCAGATGCGGATTGGGAGCGCTGCCTCGCGCTCAATCTCAAGGGCGCGTGGAACCTCGCGCGTGCAGTGCTGCCCTCCATGGTGGAACACGCCGCGGGCAGCATCATCAACATCGCCTCGGTGCATGCGCACCACATCATTCCGGGATGCTTCCCCTACCCGGTCGCCAAGCACGGGTTGATTGGACTCACGCGCGCCCTCGGCATCGAATACGCCGCGCACGGAATCCGGGTCAATTCGATCTCGCCGGGACTCATCCTCGTCCCGCGCATCGAGGCATGGTTCGAACGCGAACCCGAGGCACGCGAACGCCAGACGCAGTTGCTGCCGCCCAAGCGCATCGGCACGCCGGAGGAAGTCGCCTATACCGCGCTGTTCCTCGCCAGCGACGAAGCACGCTTCATCAATGCCACCGACATCCTGGTCGATGGCGGTCGTTCGCAGGTCTACCACGACTGACATGAGTGCAGAAGCCATTCCATTCCGCCTCCCCCTGATCGCGATCCTGCGCGGGATCACGCCGGATGAAGCGCTGTCGCACGCGCGTGCGCTGGTCGAGGAAGGCTGGGACGCGATCGAGATCCCGACCAATTCGCCCGGCTGGAACGACAGTGTCGCGCGCCTGGCTCGCGAGTTTCCGCGCGACATTTGCATTGGTGCCGGTACGGTGCTGACCACGGCGCAGGTCGATGCCCTGGTCGATGCCGGCGGAACCCTCGTCGTGACACCCAACACGCGTCCGTCCGTGATCGCACACGCAGTCGCCCGTGGACTCCATGTCGCTGCCGGCGTGGCCACGCCCAGCGAAGCCTTCGATGCACTGGATGCCGGCGCGCGGATGCTCAAGCTCTTTCCTGCCTCCGTCTACGGGCCAGCGATGGCGAGTGCGCTGCGCAGCGTGCTGCCACCCTCGGTTCCCCTGTTCGCCGTCGGCGGCATCACCCCTGACGCCCTGCCCCGTTACCTGGCCGCCGGCTGCGCCGGCGCCGGCATCGGCGGCGATCTTTACAAGTCCGGGCAATCCGTCGAACGCACGCGCGCACAGGCACGTGCATTCCGGCAAGCCTGGCTGGATCACGCAGGATGAGCGAAGCAACTGCAACGCTCCTGATCGACAGCCGTTGCGAACTCGGGGAAGGTATCCTCTGGTGCAGCCGTCGCAACGTGTTGTACTGGGTCGACATCCTCGGCGCCGGATTGTGGCGCCATGAACTTGCGACGGGTCGAACGCGCTCGTGGGCCTTGCCGCAACCGCTGGCCTGCATCGGACTGGGCAAGGACGGTCGCCTGTTGCTGGGATTGGCCAAGGGATTGCACGTTTGCGATGTCGAGGCGCAACTCGACAGCGACGACTTAGCATTCGACAAATTGGCCGACGTCGAAGCCGACGAGGCGATGACGCGCGTCAACGATGGTCGCGCCGACCGCAATGGAAACTTCGTCTTCGGCACCAAGAGCGAACATCCGGATACGCGACGCGCCGGCCGCTACTATCAGTACAGTGCAGGCCATGGACTGCGTGAACTCGACCTGCCGCGTGCCGCGATTCCCAATTCGATCTGCTTCGATGCCAGTGGTACCCGCATGTATTTCTGCGATTCCGCAGATCCGCGCATTCTTTCCTGTCGGTATGACGCTGCCGATGCCCGCGTATCGGACCTGCGGGTGTTCGCCGAACTCGATACGCCCGGCGCGGAACCGGATGGTTCGATCGTCGACGCCGAAGGCGCGGTGTGGAACGCGCAATGGGGGGCCGGCCGGGTCGTGCGCTATCTCCCCGATGGCCGGGTCGATCGCGTGATTCGCGTGCCGGCATTGCAGCCGAGCTGCGTGGCATTGGACGGCGATTCGCTCTACGTCACCACCGCCCGCGTCGGTTTGTCGCCCGATGTGCTGGATGCGTATCCGGATTCCGGGGGCGTCTTCGTGCATCGCATCGGGCGTGTATTGGCGCGCGAAGAAGATCGGGTGGCATTGCCGTGATCGCCGTCGATTGGGGCACCAGCAGCCTGCGCCTGTATCGACTCGATGAACAGGGCGGCGTGCGCGAGCGTCGTCGCAGTGAACGCGGCGTCATGACTTGCCACGGCAACTTCCGGCAGGTACTGGAAGAAGAGATCCGGGGTTGGGACGATCCGCTGGTGCTGATGTGCGGAATGGTCGGTGGCCGCGGCGGCTGGCACGAAATGCCCTACCTCGATTGTCCGGCGGGACACACCGAATTGGCGGCCGCGATGCAGCGCCTGCCTGGCGATGTTTTCCCCGGTCGCGAAATCTGGATCATGCCCGGGCTGCGCGATATCGCTTCGGATGCCGTCCCCGACGTCATGCGTGGCGAGGAGACCCAACTGGCCGCATTGCTTGACGTCCTGCCCGGCGGCAGTCACCTGGTCTGCCTGCCGGGCACGCACAGCAAATGGGCGACCGTGCGCGATGGTGGCATTCAGCGCATCTCCACGGCGATGACCGGCGAGATGTACGCGGTGCTGCGCAAGCACAGCATTCTTGGTCGCCTGATGCCTGAAGAAGATGGTCGCTTCGATGCCCATGCCTTCGACAGCGGACTCAAGCGCAGTGCCCAGCCGGGCGGCCTGCTGCATCACCTGTTCGGCGTGCGGACCAGCGGCCTGTTCAAGCTGTTCGACGATGCGGCACTGCCGTCCTATCTGTCCGGCCTGCTGATCGGCCATGAATTGAACGCATCGGGCGTGTTCTCCCATCATCCGCGTCCGGCACAGGTGCATCTGATCGGCAGCGATCGCCTGCTTGCCGCCTACGCGCACGCACTCACGACATTGGGTATCGGCGTGCAACGCCATCCCGAGGACCTCGCCGCGCGCGGCCTGCACGCATTGTGGCAACGCCGCTGCGGATGAAACGGCGCGCTGGCGTCAGCGCGGCAACTCCAGCGCATTGACCAGGTCGCCCATCGGGGCTTCGCCGTGCGCCTTGAGCGCGGCGTCGCGTTCGACGATGCCGGGCAATGGCTGCAATCCATACTTGCGATTGATCAGGCGCTGGATCGAGCCGGTGTCGTACTGCTGGTGATCGACGTAGCCGCGCTTGGCGAACGGCGACACGATGATCGCCGGGATGCGCAGGCCCGGCCCCCAGCGATCGCCCTTGGGCGGCGCGACGTGATCCCACCAACCGCCGTTTTCGTCGTAGGTGACCACCACGACCATGTGCTGCCACTGCGGGCTTTTCTCGAGGTGGGCGATGATTTCGGCGATGTGCTCGTCGCCGGCGCGCACCGTGGCATAGCCGGCATGCTGGTTGAGATTGCCCTGGGGCTTGTAGAAGGTCACGGCCGGCAGCTTTCCGGCATCGATGTCGGCGATGAACTTCGCGCCGTCCATGCCGCCGTCCAGCAGGTGTTGCGCGCGTGCCGCGGTGCCCGGCGCAAAGTTGGCGTAGTAGTTGAAGGGTTGGTGGTGGTACTGGAAGACGATCTTGTCGGCCGGCTTGCCGCCGTCCAATGCAACCTGCCAACCACCGGAATACCAGGCCCAACCGATGTTCGCCACGCTCAGGCGATCACCGATGGTTTCCGCCGTCTGCGGGCTGAGGGTGATGCGGTCGAGCGCTTCGCCGGCATTCTTTGGCGCGGGTTTCCCCGACGGCGCGTACGGCGGCATCATCGTGTTGACCGCGTAGAAATCGGGCGTCAGCACGCCATAGCGGACATATTTCGGCGGGCCATCCAGCGCCGACGCCGGATTCTTTACATCCGGTTTCAGGCTGACGCCATCGTCATCCAGCACCGAGATGTTGTTCTGATATTTCTTCGGGTCGTCCTTGGTCTTGTAGTCGAACGGCGCGCAGGCGCAGACCAGGTACTGGTGGTTGAGGAAGGACGAACCGAAAGCCGCATGGAAGAAGTTGTCGGCCAGCACGTACTTCTGCGCGATCTTCCACATCGCCATCTGCGATCCGTCGAAATACCCCATCGTTTCGCCACCGGCATCGCTCCAAGCGGCGAACTTGTCGTTCTTGCCGCCATTGATCTGCATCTGCTGGTTGTAGAACGCGTGGATCAGATCGTGCAATTTGTAATCCATCGTCACGCCGTAGCCGTTGGGATCGTCCAGCGCGTATGCCCGGTTGGGATGGCCGCGCGTCGCTTCGGTGGTGATCTGCTTGGGATCGGAGGCAACCGTCAGTCCCTGCCCGAATACGGGCGGCAACGACTTCATGATGCTGCCGTCGCGATCGCGTTGCAGGTATTGCTCGGGCTTGAGGTTCTGCAGGCCGTTCGCGCCCGGGAAATTCCCGTAGAGATTGTCGAAGCTGCGGTTCTCGGCGTAGATCACCACGATGGTCTGGATGTCGGCGAGGCCCGGATCGCCCTTGCCGGCGACTTCCGCACCGCCGTTCCTTGCAGGCATGGTTTGGCACGATGCCAGCATGGCTGCGATGGTGGCGAGTGCGATTTTTTCGAGCCTGCGCATAATGGTATTTCCATGACACTTTGGTGACAGGTGACGTTAGCACATGATGCACGCCAGATCCCTGATTTTGCTGTGTTGCGCGGGCATCAGCGCGGTGTTGCTTGCAGCCGAAACCGGGCATTCTTCGGGTTGGTATGCCACAGCGCGCGAGCGCACTGCCCTGCTCCGCGAAGCCGGGAAGGCGATCTTTTCCGATCCCTCGTTTTCGGCATCGGGACGACAATCGTGTGCCAGCTGCCACGACCCTGCGCGCCGCTACAACCCGCCGAACATGCTCGACGTGCAGATGGGTGGTCCTGCGTTACGGGATCAGGGGTTTCGTGCGCCACCGACGCTGACCTATCTCAATCGTGTCCCGCCTTACGACAACCACCACCACGATCCGGAAGAGGAAGCCGACAACTCGATCGACAACGGCCCGACCGGTGGCCTGACCTGGGACGGACGCGTCGACACCGGTGCCCTGCAAGCGGCGATTCCCCTCACATCGCCGTTCGAGATGGGCAACAGCGTGCCCGGCGTGGCGAATGCAGTGCGCAAATCGCCGCATGCGGCGAAACTGCGCGCCGCGCTCGGCGACGATGCACTGACGACCGACAGCAAGGCCTTCGCTGCGGTTACGCGCGCACTCGGGGCATTCGAAGAGGACTATGCGGAATTCAGCCCGTACACCAGCAAATACGATGCCTGGCTGACCGGCCACGCGCAGTTGAGCGCGCAGGAACGGCGTGGCCTCGAACTTTTCGATGACGAGGCCAAGGGGAATTGCGCGCAATGCCATCTGTCGCGGCGCGGGCTGGACGGCACCCCGCCTGCATTTTCCGATTACGGATTGATCGCGCTCGCCGTGCCGCGCAATCCGGCGATCGCACGCAATCGCGATCCGGGCTTCCATGATCTCGGCGCCTGCGGACCGGAACGCAAGGACAAGGACGGACAGGACGACTACTGCGGTCTGTTCCGCACGCCGACGCTGCGCAATGTCGCGCAACGAAAAACGTTCTTTCACAACGGCAAGTTCCACGACCTCGCCGAAGTGGTCGAGTTCTACGTCACCCGCGACATCACGCCGGAGCGCTGGTATTCACGCGATGCGCGCGGGGGAATCACCCTTTACGATGATCTTCCGTCGCGCTACCACGGCAACATCAATCGCGATCCACCGTTCGACGGCCAGCGCCCGGGCGCGAAGGCACGATTGGACAAGGACGGGATCGCCGCCATCGTCGCCTTCCTGCATACGCTTGACGACGGCTACCTCAAGGACAATCCCTACCGCAGCAGCAGGAAATAGCTCGCTGCCGACCAACTGAAGTTGCGCGACTGGTAACCGTCGCCGGTCAGCGGATCGTAGTTCTCGTACATCGGTGCCTGCGCGGACAATCCGGTCGCATTGACGACCAGGCGACGCGTCATTTCGTCGGCATCCTTTCCGTAGCCATTGCGACGCAGCGCTTCGACCGCGAAATAGGCCTGATCCATCCACAGCGGGCCGCGCCAATAGCCTTTGATGGGCGAGAAATGCGGATCATCGCGCGCCAGCGTCGGAAATGGCATGTGGGTGGCGAATTTCGCCGGATTCAGCATCACGCGGCGGGCTGCTTCCGCCTGCGCAGGCGTGGCGACGCCTGCCCACAGCGGGCTCCATCCATCCGAGCCGAAAACGCGGATGCGTTCGCCGTTCCCGAGACGCGCATCGAAGAAATAGCCGGCGGCTGGATCGAACATCCGCGATTGGATCAGCGGCTTGAGCCCGGCAGCTTCCTTCAGCCAGGCGTCGCGGTCTGCGGTCTTGCCCAGCACGCCGGCCAGCGTCGCCAGGTCGATCTTTTCGCGATACAGATAGGAATTCAGGTCGACCGATTCCTGATCGATCGACCAGGCGCCGTTGCCGTTCTTCACCATCTTCGCGCCGTCAAAGCGCACGGCGTTGTCCATGCCGCTTTCCCAGGCCGCGGCGATCCGCGTGCCGTCGGTCGATCCATATTCGGCGAGCCCGTTGTGGTCATGATCGCGGTCGCGATACCACCAGCGGTGATAGCGCACCAGCTTGTCGTACATCTCGCCAACGAAGATCTTGTCGCCGGTGGCACGCCAGATTTCCAGCGTCACCCAGGTCGCCAATGGCGGCTTGGTGTCGCGCCAGTTGTTCTCCTTCGCATCGAGGAAGATGCAGTCCGGCACCATGCCGTCGGCACGTTGGACGTCGAACATCGCGCGCATCTGGTCGCGGGCAAGATCGGGCGCGAAATGCGCCAGCGCCGCCGCGTGTTTCCACGAATCCCAGGCCCAGAACCCATTGAAATCGGGATTCGAATAGGACGGAACCACGCCGTCGTGACGAATATCGCCACGCGCCGCGCGCCAGTTGCCGAGCAGCGTCATCACCGCTTTCATCTGCACGCGATCGGCGGCTTCGCGCGACAATCCGGGAATATTCCGCGACTTGATGGCAGTGATGTAGCCGATCCAGCGCGTGCGATTCAGTATCCATGCCTTCAGCGGATCGACTTCCGGCACGCTGTCGACGCGATCGTCGTACTGCAGCGATTGCTCGACGCTCAAATCGACGTGCTTGCCCTTTGGCAATTGCAGCGCTTGCGCCAACGCGATGCGGTAACCATCGCCGGAAACCGTTGGCTGCGGCACTCCCCCACCCTGCACCAGCCAGCGCGTCGCCAGTCGCGAATGCGAATCGGCAAAAGTCTGGATGATGTCGCTTCCGGAAACATCGAGGTGGTCGCCCTTCGCCGGCATGGCATCGCCGGCAATCGATATTTCGACTGATCGCGCACGATCCGATGCGATTTCGATCCGGACCAGTGCGCGCCACGAATCGGGATAAAACAGGATTTGCCGAACGCTCAATCCCTCGCCGGCGAAATCGCGTTCCAACGTTCCTGGCCAGGCATGACTGCCGATCGGTTTCAGCTCGATGGCGCGATGCGTCGCCGCATCCCGCAATTCCACCCGAGCGAACCGCGTTCCCGTCCACTGCCCTCCCCGCAGGCTGTGCACGAATGGCCCGACGAATCCGGATTGCGCATCCGCCACCGGCGGCAGGCTGTAGCCGTGCCAGGCGCCGGCGTCGAAGAAGATGTTGAAGCTGCGATCCCTGGCGTCGCGCGGCATGCCATGCATGTCCAGCACGTCGCGAGCCGCTTCCGAAGCGTTGGCGGCTTTCGTTGCTGCGCTTGCGGGCATCGCGGCGGCCGACAACGTCAACACGGCCGCCAGGAACAGCGACCTCACCGTGCCATCACCACATGCATCGCCTTCGGCGTGGTCGCCTGTTCGGTCATCCGGTAGCCCATCGCCGGCAGGTCGATGCCGGCAAACATCGCCTCGCCCTGGCCGAGCACGACCGGCGACACCACGTAGTGCATCTCATCGATCGCACCGGCCTGCAGGTACTCGCGCACGGTGGAGACGCCACCCCCGATCTTGACGTCGAGATCTCCCGCAGCGGCGCGCGCCTGCCGCAATGCGCTGTCGATACCATCGGTGACGAAATGGAAGACGGTGCCCCCTTCCATCACGATCGATGCGCGCGGATGGTGGGTGAGGATGTAGGTCGGCGCGTGATACGGCGGATCGTCGCCCCACCAGCCTTTCCAGGCGTCGTCGGGCCAGTCGCCGCGGATCGGGCCGAACATGTTGCGGCCGAGGATGAAGGCGCCGAAGCCCGCCATCGATCGTTGCGCGAAGTCGTTGTCGACGCCGGTTTCGCCGCCGGGCTTGCCGATCATGTCGTGGAACATCCGTGTTCCGAACATCCACTGATGCAGCTCGCGACCGCCCTTGCCCAACGGATCGGCAAGACTTTGCTCCGGCCCTGCGCCGAAGCCGTCGATCGACACCGTGAATCCCGCGACGCGCACCTTGCCCATGGCTGTTGCCTTCATCTATCCGGAGAGTGATCCGTATCTTCCCACCTGAAGACGGCATCCAGTGGTTTTTCGAACACGTCGGCGATGCGGAAGGCGCATTCCAGCGTTGGCGAATACTTGCCGGCCTCGATCGCGGCGATGGTCTGCCGGGTCAGGCCGACGCGCTTGCCGAGATCGGCCTGGGTCATCTCCCCCGCCGCGAAGCGCAGGGCACGGATGTCGTTGCTCAGGCGCTTGCCGGACATGTCAGCCCTTCCGGTAACCGCGCACGATCACCACGCACTTCACGATTTCGGCGATCGCGATCGATTGCAACGCCGCATGGACGATGTTCCAGCGGGTTTCGGTGAACGGCAGGTAGCAACCGACATAGCAGATGCCGGCCATCAGCACGTAATAGGCGATGGTGGTGGCGCGCAGTTCGATCGCGCGATCGCGCTCGTCTTCCTGGATCTCCCCGTCTTCGCCACGGCGCAGGCGGAAGTAGAGATGGGTGGCGAGCGCGATCACCGCCAGCGTCGACAGCGCGATCGCAAGCGCCCCGATCTGGGCCAGGAACGTCGGATCGGGCTGGACGTAATGACGGGCCTGGATCCAGGCGAAATACAGGCCGAACACGATGACCAGCGCGGTCATCCAAACCCAGGCAAACCTTTCCTTCGGCAGCATCATGTTCGACTCCCATCAACGGTGGTGATGGGAGTCATGTTATCTATATTTGACTCAATGTCAAATATTTTTGACATTGAGTTGGCCGGGACCTCAAGTTTCGATCAATGTCCGTGTTCATTGAGCTTGGGCGGATCGTCCAGGGTTTCGCCCAGGAAGCGCCGCACGGTCACGTAAAACACCGGGATGAACAGCAGGCCGAGGAAGGTCGCGAACAGCATGCCGCCGATTACGCCGGTACCGATGGCGTGGCGCGAGTTGGCGCCGGCACCCGTCGAAATCGCCAGCGGGGTGACGCCCGCGATGAAGGCGAGCGACGTCATCAGGATCGGACGCAGGCGCAGGCGCGCTGCTTCGATCACCGCCTGTGCCAGCGGTTTGCCGGCGCGCCGCTCGAAGATCGCGAACTCGACGATCAGGATGGCGTTCTTGGCCGCCAAGCCCATCACCGTGATGATGCCGATCTTGAAATAGATGTCGTTCGGCAAGCCGCGCAGCATCGACAGCAGCACCGCGCCGAGGATGCCGATCGGCACCACCAGCAGCACCGCGATCGGCACCGACCAGCTTTCGTACAACGCGGCCAGGCACAGGAACACCACGATGATCGACAGCGCCATGATCATGGTGGTCTGGTTGCCGGAGAGGATTTCCTGGTAGCTCTGCCCGGCCCAGTCGTAGCCGAAGCCCTGTGGCAGGTCCTTGGTGACGATGTTTTCCATCGCCTTCATGGCGTCACCGGAACTGTGCCCCGGCGACTGCTGGCCCACCACTTCCACCGCGGCGAAGCCGTTGTAGCGCGTCAACGTCGGCGATGCCATTTCCCACTTGGCATGAACCACGTTCGACAGCGGGATCATCTGCGGTACGCCGGAGGCATCCGTCTTGCTGGAAGGCGTGTAGAACTCCTGCAGCGATTCCGGTCCGGTGCGGAACTGGGCATCGGCCTGCATGTTGACGCGCTTGACGCGCCCGGCCTGGATGAAGTCGTTGACGTAGACCGGTGCCAGCATCAGCTGGATCGAACTGTAGATGTCGCCTACCGACAACCCCATCGACTGCGCCTGCAGGCGATCGACGTCGAGCTTGAGTTGCGCCGCATCCGGCAAGGCGTTCGGGCGCACCGCCATCAGCGTCTTGTCCTGCGAAGCCTTGCCCAGCAACGCACCCAGCGCCTTGCCCAACTCGGCGCGGCCCTGGCCACTGCGATCCTGCAGGTACATGTCGAAACCGCCGAACTGGCCGAGGCCGTTCACCGTCGGCATGTTCATCACGAACACCTGCGCGTCGCGAATGCCGAACATCGCCATGTTCGCTTTCTGGATGAACTCGGTCGCGGTGGTCTTGCGCTTGCTCCAGTCCTTGAGGCGGACGAAGGCGATACCGGCATTTTCGCCGGCGCCGATAAAGCTGAAGCCGGAGACCTGCATCATTCCGTCGACTTCCGGCATCTGCGCCAGCTTGGTGCGGACTTCGTCGAGCACGGCGTCGGTACGACGCAGGGTGGCGCCGGCCGGGGTCTGCGCGATCACGATCGCATAGCCCTGGTCTTCTTCCGGCAGGAAGCTGCCCGGCATCTTGACGAACAGGAAGCCGCCAACCACGGCCAATGCCGCGAACACCACCATCCAACGCGGGGTGTGGCGCACCACGCTGCCGATATGGCCGACATACGTGTGGCTGATGCGATCGTAGATCTTGTTGAACCCGCGGAAGATCGGATTGCGCGCTTCATGATGCGTGGTCGGCTTCAACAGCGACGCACACAGCGCCGGCGTGAAGCCCAGCGCCAGGAAGGCCGAGAAGAACATCGCGATGGCAATCGTAAGCGCGAACTGCTTGTAGACCGCGCCGGCGCTGCCACTCTGCAGCGCACTGGGAATGAACACCGCGGCCAGCACCAGGGTGATCGCGATCACCGCGCCGGTGATCTGCTCCATCGCCTTGCGCGTCGCCGCCATCGGCGACAGGCCTTCCTCGGTCATGATGCGTTCGACGTTCTCGATCACCACGATGGCGTCGTCGACCACGATGCCGATCGCCAGCACCATGCCGAACAGCGACAGCTGGTTGATGGTGAAGCCGATCACGTACATGCCGAGGAACGTGCCGAGCAACGCCACCGGGATCACAAGCGTCGGGATCAGGGTGGCGCGGATGTTCTGCAGGAACAGCAGCATCACCAGGAACACCAGGACGATCGCCTCGGCCAGCGTCTTCACCACCTCTTCCACGGAGATCTTGACGAAGGTCGAGGTGTCGTACGGGCAGAACCACTGCACGCCGGCCGGGAAGCTCGGCTGCAGCAGGTCCATGCGTGCCTTCACCGCTTCCGCCACCGCGAGCGCATTCGCGCCCGGGGCCAGCTGCACGGCGAAACCGGCGGCCGGCTGGCCGTCCCACTTCATGTTGAAGCCGTGGGCGCCGGCGAGCTCGACACGGGCGACATCCTTGAGATGCACGGCCGCGCCGTTGGCATCGGTGCGCAACAGGATGTTTTCGAATTCCTGCGGCGTGCTGAAGCGACCTTCGGCGGAAACCGTCGCGGTGATCATCTGCGAGGCCGGCGAAGGATCGCCACCGACGCTGCCGGCGGAGAACTGCACGTTCTGACCACGCACTGCCGTCAGCACCTGGCTCGCGGACAGACCGTAGGCTTTCAATTTCTCGGGATTCAGCCAGATATCCATCGAATACTGGCCGCCGAACACCTGGGTGTTACCGACGCCCGGCACGCGCGAGATCTGGTCGACCACGCGCGAGGCGATGATGTCGGCGAGTTGGTCGCGGTCAACCGCAGGGTTGCTCGTCTTCAGCGCCACGACCATCAGGAAGCCGGAGTTGGCCTTGGCCACCACCACGCCAGACTGCACCACTTCGCTGGGCAGGCGCGGCGTCGCCTGCGACACCTTGTTCTGCACCTGCATCTGCGCGATGTCGGGGTCGGTGCCCGGCTTGAACGTCAGGTTGATGCTGGACTGGCCGCTGGCGCTGGACGAACTGAAGTAGTCGAGGTTGTCGATGCCGGTGAGCTGCTGCTCGATGACCTGCGTCACCGCCTTCTCGGTGGTTTCGGCGCTGGCGCCCGGATAGCCGGCGCCCACGCTGACCTGGGTTGGCGCGATGTCGGGATACGACTCGATGCCCAGGCTGCGGATCGCCAGCGCGCCCGACAGCGAGATCAGGATCGCGACGACCCAGGCGAGTACCGGGTGTTCGATGAAATATTTGGGCATGGGTTATCCCTGCTTGGCCGGAGCCGCGGCTGGCGCCGCCGGTTTGGCGTCAGCGGGCACGCCCTTCACTTCCTGGCCCGGTTGCTGCACGCGCTGTACGCCGCTGACGATCACCTTGTCGCCCGGCGACAAGCCGCCGGAGACGATGAAATCGCCGCCCTGCTGGCGGCCTTCCGGCAGGCTCTTGCGCGCGGCCTTGTTGTCGCCACCGACCACCAGCACGTACGGCCCTTGGGCATCGCGGAGAATGGCGGTCTGCGGGACGCGATAGGCGCCCTGCTGTTCGGCCAGCGTCGCCTTGACGGTGACGAAGGTGCCCGGCATCAGCAGGTGCTGGGGATTCGGCAATACCGCGCGCAGCTTGACCGCGCCGGTGGCGGGATCGACGACGCTGCCGGAGAAATCGAGGCGTGCCTTCTGGTCGAAGGTGCTGCCATCGGGCAGAAGGACATCGACTTCACGCGAACCGCCACCCTGCGCGGACAACTGGCGCAGGCGGCTGAGGTCGTTCACGCCCACCGAGAATTCGATGTAGAGCGGATTGATCTGGTCGACGGTCGTGAGCAGGGTCGCGCTGCCCTGTCCCACCAGGGCGCCTTCGGTGACCTGGGCGATGCCTGCGCGGCCATCGATCGGCGCGCGCACCGAGGCATAGCCCTCGTTGATGCGCGCGGTGGTGACTGCGGCCTGGGACTGTTTCACCGCGGCATTGGCGCTGCGCTCCGCGGCCAGCGCATTGTCGAGGTCGGCCTTGGAAATGAACTTGCCGGGGGCGAGACCGCGGGCGCGCTCGGCGGCGGCGCGCGCATTGGCGGCGGTCGCCTGCGCGCTGGCCAGCGCGGCCTGCGCCGAGGCGGTGGCTGCACGCAGCGGCTCGGGATCGATCTGGAACATCGCCTGCCCGGCCTTGACGTCGCTGCCTTCGGTATAGAGGCGGCGCTGGACCACGCCGGCGACGCGCGCACGGACATCGGAGCTGCGATAGGCGGCAAGACGCCCGGACGATTGCGCCTCGACGGCGACGTCCGCGGGCTGCATCACGACATAACCGACCTCCGGAGGCGGCATCTGTCCACCCTGGCCGGGTCCTCCCTGTTTTGACGAGCAGGCCATCAGTGCCGTGGTGAGGACGCTCAATGCGAGCAGGCGCGTGGTGGTTTTCATCAAGAAGGGCTCCTGAAGCCGATCGGTCTTGGGGGAAGTGCGCGTGAACCGGCGAGGTTACACTGCACCCTCGTTAACTTCGTGTGCCTAAAGTCTAGGATGGACAGGATGCCAAAGGAAATGACCACACCGATTCTCATGGAACTCGACCAGGTCAGACTCGCCGTCATCGGCCTGGGTTATGTCGGCCTGCCGCTTGCGGTCGCGTTCGGCAAACGCTACCCCACGCTGGGTTTCGACATCCAGCAACGCCGTATCAGCGAGTTGCGCGACGGCCACGACCGCACCCATGAAACGTCCGCGGACCAATTCGCGGCCGCCACCCACCTGCGCTTGAGCGGTGAAGAAGCCGACCTGCGCGCGTGCAATGTCTTCATCGTCACCGTGCCGACGCCGATCGACGACGCCAAGCGTCCCGACCTGCGCCCGCTGGAATCGGCCAGCCGCACCGTTGGCCGCGCGATCTCGCCCGGCGCGGTGGTGGTGTTCGAATCCACGGTCTATCCCGGCGCCACCGAGGAAGTGTGCGTGCCGATCATCGAGCAGGTGTCGGGCCTGAAGTACAACCGCGACTTCTTCGTCGGCTACAGCCCGGAGCGCATCAACCCCGGCGACCACGAGCATCGCCTCGAAACCATCCTCAAGGTGACCTCGGGCTCGACGCCGGAAGCCGCCGAACTGATCGATCGCCTCTACGGAAGCATCATCACTGCCGGCACCCACAAGGCCTCGTGCATCCGCGTGGCGGAAGCGGCCAAGGTGATCGAAAACACCCAGCGCGACCTCAACATCGCCCTGATCAACGAACTCTCGCTGATCTTCCATCGCCTCGGCATCGACACCGGCGAAGTGCTGGCGGCGGCTGGCACCAAATGGAACTTCCTGCCGTTCAAGCCGGGACTTGTCGGGGGACATTGCATCGGCGTCGATCCCTACTACCTCACCCACAAGGCGCAGCAGATCGGCTACCAGCCGCAAGTGATCCTGTCGGGACGGCGCATCAACGACGGCATGGGCGCGCACGTGGCGCGCCGCGTGGTCAAGCTGATGACGCAGGAAAAGATCAACCTGGTCGATGCCCGCGTCCTGGTGCTGGGCCTGGCCTTCAAGCCCGATTGCCCCGACCTGCGCAATACCCGCGTCGTCGATGTCATCGATGAGCTGCGTCACTACCACCTCGACATCGACGTCTTCGATCCGCGCGTCGATGCCGAGGAAGCGCACCACGAATACGGACTCGACCTGCTGGTGGAACCGGTCGCCGGCGAGTACGACGCCATCGTCTTCGCGGTGCCACATCGCGAATTCCTCGAGCGTGGTGCGGACTGGGTGAAGTCGCTCGGCAAGCACGATCATGTCGTCTTCGACGTCAGCCAGCGCTTGCCCGCGGGCTTCGCCAATGACAGGCTATGACGATGAAAATCCTCGTCACCGGTGCCGCCGGATTCATCGGATCGACCCTCAGCCATCGCCTGCTCGAACGCGGCGATGAAGTCCTGGGTTTCGACAATCTCAACGATTACTACGATCCCACCCTGAAGGAAGCGCGACTCGCCCTGCTCGAAGGCAAGCCCGGCTTCCGCTTCGTGCGCGCCGATCTCGAGGATCGCGAAGCGGTGGATCGCGCGTTCAAGGAATTCAAGCCCGATCGCGTGGTCGCGCTCGCGGCGCAGGCCGGCGTGCGTTATTCGCTGGAGAATCCCCGCGCCTACATCGACAGCAACATCGTCGGTTTCCTCAACATCCTCGAAGCCTGCCGCCACTTCGGTTGCGGGCACCTGGTCTATGCGTCGTCGAGTTCGGTCTATGGCGCCAACCGCAAGCTTCCGTTCGCGGTCGAGGACAGCGTCGACCATCCGGTGAGCCTGTACGCGGCCAGCAAGAAGGCCAACGAATTGATGGCGCATACCTACAGCCATCTCTACAACATCCCGACCACCGGGTTGCGCTTCTTCACCGTCTACGGACCGTGGGGACGCCCGGACATGGCGCTGTTCCTATTCACCCGCAAGATTCTTGCCGGCGAGCCGATCGAAGTCTTCAACAACGGCCGCCACAGCCGCGATTTCACCTATATCGACGACATCGTCGAAGGCATCATCCGCACCCTCGACCACGTGCCCGGCCCCGATCCGGCCTACGATCCGTTGCAGCCGACGCCGGCGTCGTCGACCGCGCCCTATCGCGTCTACAACATCGGCAACAGCCAGCCGGTGGAACTGCTGCGCTATATCGAAGTGCTGGAAGACGCGCTCGGGCGCAAGGCCGAAATGCGCATGCTGCCGATGCAGCCCGGCGACGTCCCCGACACCTTTGCCGACGTCACCGCCCTGCAGCGCGATACCGGTTACAAGCCGGCGACGCCGATCGAAACCGGCGTGCGCAACTTCGTCAATTGGTATCGCGATTACTACAAGGTCTGACGATCAGGCCGCGTTGTATCCGTCCGGGTTTTGCGACTGCCAGCGCCAGGCGTCGACGCACATCTCGTCAACGCCACGCGTGGCCTGCCAGCCGATGACCTGTTTTGCCCGTTGCGGATCGGCATAGACCTCGGCGACATCGCCGGCACGGCGGGCGACGATCTCGTAAGGCACCTTGCGCCCGCTCGCCTGTTCGAAGGCCTGCACCAGTTGCAGCACGCTGACGCCCTGCCCCGTGCCGAGATTGAGCGTGGTCGCCGGATGGTGGGCATGTTCCAGCGTGTTGATCGCGTCCGCATGCGCACGCGCCAGATCGACCACATGGATGTAGTCGCGCACGCCGGTGCCGTCGACCGTCGGCCAGTCGTCACCGAACACGCTGAGGCGTTCGCGACGCCCGACCGCGACCTGGCAGATGTAGGGCATCAGGTTGTTGGGAATGCCGCGGGGGCCCTCGCCGATCTCGCCCGAGGGATGCGCGCCGACCGGATTGAAATAACGCAGCAGGATCGCGCTGAATTCCGGATCCGCCGCGCAAACGTCGCGGATCATGTCTTCCATCATCAGCTTGGTGCGGCCATAGGGATTGGTCACCCGCAATGGCGCGTCCTCGTTCACCGGAACGCTGTCGGGATTGCCGTACACGGTCGCCGACGAACTGAAGACAAGGCGCTTGCAGCCATGCGCGCGCATCGCCTGCAACAGGTGGATGCTGCCGCCGACGTTGTTGTCGTAATAGTCGAGCGGCTTTTCCACCGACTCGCCGACGGCCTTGAGCGCGGCGAAGTGGACGACGGCGTCGAAATGCTCGCGCTCGAACACCCGATGCACCGCTCCGGCATCGCGAAGGTCGACCTGGAGCAGTGGAAATCGCGTCCCCGCGAGTTTTTCCGCACGCGCAACTGAGACTTGTGACGCATTGCAGAGGTTGTCGAGGATCACAACCTGATGATTTGATGCCGCCAATTCAATGCATGAATGGCTGCCGATATAGCCGGCTCCGCCGGTGACGAGGATCTTCATGGCTTTGATTTTATTCGAGATTGTTGTGGCCGAACGATGGTGAATGCGCCCGGGAAGATCAGAAAACCCCTACTTGCCGGGACTTGCGCGCGGGTGTAACTTCGCCATGTTGCAAGGAGCAAGCCATGAGCAGGATGCTACGTTTGGCATGCACAACACTGTGCATGATTTTCCTTTCCGCGTGCGCCACCACCGGAGCCGGCGTTCAAGCCGCTGCCCCGCCGACGGATGCCACGCAGGCAGTCAAGGCCTATCAGATCGGCGTGGACGACATCGTCCAGGTCTCGGTCTGGCGCAATCCGGAACTCGGCATCACCGTGCCGGTGCGCCCGGACGGCAAGATCTCGGTGCCATTGATCGGCGACGTCGCCGCTGGCGGTCGCACGCCCGAGCAAGTCGCTGATGACATCAAGCAGAAACTGACCGCTTACGTGCGCGATCCGCAAGTCGCGGTCATCCTCACCGAGCTGCGCAGCCACGAATACCTGTCACGGGTCCGCGTCACTGGAGCGGTGCGCAATCCGGTCTCGGTGCCGTGGCGCCAGGGCATGACGGTGCTGGACGCGGTGCTCGCCGCGGGTGGCGTCACCGAATTCGCCGCCCCCGATCGCACCGAACTGCATCGCCGTCCGAAGGACAACAATCCCGGCGGCAACTATCGCGTGCGCCTCGACCAGATCCTCAACAAGGGCGATCTCGGCACCAATTACACGTTGACTTCGGGCGACGTCGTTTCGGTTCCGGAGCGGGTGCTATGAGTGTTCCGATGTTGTCGGGCAGTGGCATCGCCCCTGCCCTGCCTTCGCGCGAAACCGCGATGACCCCGCACGAACTGTTGCGCGGCGTGGCCAAGGATTTCCGCCGCCGCCCGGTGCGTTACGCGGCGATCTTCGCCGGCATCGCCCTGCTTGGCCTCGCCGTCGGGATCATGCTGCCGAAGAAATACGCGTCTCGCACCACGATTGTCGTGGAGGACAGCAACATCATCCGCCCGCTGATGGAAGGACGCGCGGTACCGACCGCCGTCGCCGATCGTGCGGCGTTGGCGAAGGAAGTCGCCTTCAGCAACAAGGTGATGCATGAAATCCTCAAGGTCGGCGGCTGGATGGACAGTCATCCGAGCCCGATCGAGCAGGATCGACTGATCGAACAGATCAAGAGTCGCACCCAGATCGACACCGGCGAGAAGCTGATCCAGATCGAGTATTCCGATTCCGATGCGCATCGCGCCTATGTCGTGACCAAGGCGCTGGGCGACCAGGTGATCAGCGAAAGCCTGGCGACCAAGGAACGCGAAAGCCGCGAGGCCTTCCAGTTCATCGATGCCCAGGTCAAGACCTACCACGACAAGCTCGAGCAATCGGAAGCGCGCCTCGAGGCCTATCGTTCCGCGAATCCCGATGCCCGCCCGGGCGTCGAGGCCGAAGTCAACACCCGCATCGCCGACTTGCGCCACCAGGTCGATGCCGCGGACATGGACCTGCAGAACGCGCGATCGAAGGAAGCCGCGATCAAGACCGAACTCGGCAACGAGAACGAGGTCAACGCGGTGCAGACGCGCGAGGGACAGATCCGCGCGCAGATGGCCGACCTGATGACCGAACGCGCCAAGCTGCTGCTGACCTATACCGATCAGTACCCCGACGTGGTGCGCATCAACCACCAGCTCGACGACCTGCAAACGCAGCTCAAGAACGCCGAACTGCGCAGCAAGGCCGCCGCAGCCCAGAGCGGATCTTCGCTCGAGAGCGCCAGCGCGATCAATCCGCTGTACGGCGAACTGCGCAGCAAGCTGGCCGCGGCACGCAGCGACAGCGCATCGATTGCCGCCCGCCGCGCGACCGCGGAGGAACTGCTGGGGGGCGTGATGACGCAGAACCGCGGCATCGCCGCCGCGGCCAGCGCGCTGGCCGAGCTGACCCGCGACTACGAGGTCAATCGCGATCTCTACCAGGATCTGTTGAAGCGTCGCGAGAACGCCCGATTGTCGATGAACCTTGATGAGAACCATCGTGGCATGAGCTTTCGCGTGCAGGAACCGGCGTTGGTGCCGGTGCGCGCCAGCGGGCTGCGCCTGATGCACGTCGCGATCGCCAGCCTGGCGGTGGCGCTGCTGCTGCCGCTCGGCCTGTTGCTGGCGATGGTGAAGTTCGACCAGAAGCTGCGTTCCCCGGACCAGGTGGAAACGCTGTCGGCGGTGCCGCTGCTTGGCGTCACCCCGCGCTACCGCACGCGTGCCAGTCGGGCATCGATGCTGCGCCAAGGTGCGTTGGCCACGAGCCTGTTCCTGTCGGTGCCAATGGTCTATGGCGTATTGGCGCTGTTCCGCGCGGGAGGTCTGTGATGGATTCCGGAACGTTCCAGAGCCAGCGCGACCATGCGCTGATGCAGACGCCCGGCAAGACGTTGACGCCGGCCCAGTTGCGCGAACGCAGCACGATCTATCGCGCCAATGTGGCGCAGCCGGAAGTCGATGCCTTCCGCGACCTGCGCACGAAACTGCTGTCGATGATGGATGGCAATTTCGTCACCTTGATCGCACCGGTCTCGGCCGGTTGCGGCAGCAGTTTCGTCGCACGCAACCTTGCCGCGGCATTCGCCTTCGACGATGCCCGCACCGCCCTGCTGCTCGACTGCGACCTGCGCCATCCGTCGCAGCACGAAGTGATGCGCATCGACATGGGCAATGCCCACCTGGGCGGCTACCTGCAGGGACAGGTCGAAGACATCACGCCACTGATCCATGACACCGGCGTCCCGCGCCTGGGCCTGATCCCGGCCGGACCGCCGCGCGAAAACAGCGCGGAACAGTTCGCGACGCCGCGGATGCGCCTGCTGGTCGATTCGTTGCGCAGCCATTACGCCAATCGCTATCTGTTCCTGGATGCGCCGCCGGTGGAATCGTCTCCGGATGCACGCATCCTCGCCGAAATGGCCGACATCGTGGTGCTGGTGACCGGTTACGCGATGAACACCGCGGAAACGATTGCCCGCGCCGTCCAGCAATTCCCACCGGAAAAATTCGCAGGCGTCGTTTTCAACGACATGGGGTGAACCGTGCGACACACACGCCGAAAGGATTCCTGGCGTCCAACCATACTCGCGGCATCGTTGCTGGCAGCCATTGGATCGGCGCCAGTTGCCGCCCAGACCGGCCAGAACAGCATCGACTACCAGTTGGGCGTCTCGGTGCTCCACAGCGACAACATCGGGCTGGTTCCGGAGAATGCGCAGGATGACTGGGTCATCGCGCCGACCCTGACGTTCGACGTGCGGCGCAATTCCAGCAAGTTCCGGCTGGCCGCGCGCGGAACCGCGCAGTACCTCGACTACACGCAGGGCAGCTTCCAGAATGGCGCGCGCGGCGCCTTGGCGGCGCAAGCCAACTGGGTGATTTCGCCGGGACGCCTCGAATTCATGGCCGCCGACCATTTGACCCGGCGCCCGGTCGACAGCCTGGTGGCCTACAACCCGGCCAATGTGCAGCAGATCAACGTCTTCGTGGCGGGCCCGACCTGGGTGGCGCGACTGTCGCCCAGCACGCGCATGCGCTTCGACCTGCGCATGAGCAACAGCCTTGCCGAAAAGACCCATGAAATCGATGGCCAGCAATACCTGCTGTCGGGAAGCATCGACCACGACATTTCACCGAACCGTTCGATCAGCGCCGCCGTCAGCACGGAACGGGTCAATTTCACCGAACGCTCGAAGGCGAACGATTACCGGCGCGAGAGTGCCTTCGTGCGTTACGACACTCGCATGCGCGTGGTGCAGCTGCAAGCAGATCTTGGCTGGTCGCGCGCGGACATTCCGGCAATCAACGCGAAGGCCTCCGGGCCGTTCGTTCGCGTCGATGCCGGCTGGAATCCGCGCCCGGGCCAGACGCTGCGCCTGCGCCTGACCCAGCAGTACGCCGACACCACCGAAGACGTGATCACGCACAGCCTGGATGATCGCTATGCCCTGATCCAGGACTTCCTCAACAACGAGGGCGTGGTGACGCCGCAGGTCTATCGCGATCGCCGCGTCCAGTTGCACTACGACTATCGTTCCGATCGCCTGACCCTGAACGCCGAACTCGAAAGCGATCGCGCCACGCCGATCCATGCCGGCGGCGAAGGCTGGCACGCGGTACTAGGCAGCATTTCCGGCGCCTGGCGCCTGTCGCCGAACTGGACCGCGAACGCCTATGCCGCCGCATTCCGACGCACGCTGATCAACCAGCCGGGCACCGATCGCAACCAGTTCATCGGTACCGGCCTCGGCTACCGCTGGAACACCCATTGGAGCGCACGCGTCGATCTCCAGCATCGCGTCCGCAGGACGCCGATCCACGTCCAGAACTTCAAAGAGAATGGAATCGTCTTCTACATCGGCTACCAGCCCTGAGTCTCCGGCTGGATTGCTGGTGGTGACGGATACCAGTCTTTCCATCACCGGCGGCAGCGAGCAGTTCCTGCGCAACCTGTTGCGCGGGTTGCCCCGCAATCGCTATACGGTCACCGTCGTCGAACTGGCGTTCGACCCGCCTGTAGAACCGTTGCCCATGCCGGGCGTGCGGATCGTGCGGGTCCCGGTCGCGGCGGTCTATGGCCGTGGCGGCCTGCGCGCCTACCAGGTATTGCGTCGCCTGGTGTCGAGTGGGCGCTACAGCATCGTGCAATCCCAGCACGAAAAAGCCGATGTCCTGAACGCGTTGCTGCCCAAGCGACGCGGCGTGGTCCACATCTCCAATCGCCGCGACATGGGCTTCAAGAAGAGCAGCCGCCTGAAGCGCGCTTTCCGCCTGCTCAATCATCGATTCGATCGCGTGATCGCACCGGCGCGCCAGATCATCGATGCGCTCGCCAGCTACGAGCGTTTGTCGCCGGGCCGGGCAACGGTCATCCACAACGGCGTCGATACCGAGCGTTTCCAGCCACGCGACGATGCCTGGCGCGACGCGCGCCGGAAGGCATTGGGCATCGATGCCGGAACCGTGGTGTTCTGCTGCGTCGCCCGCCTGTCGGAAGTGAAATGTCCGTTGGTGCTGGTCGATGCGTTCGCGCGCCTGCACGCCCAGTTCCCCGATGTCCGCCTGCTGTTCGCGGGTGATGGCCCGATGGCCGATGACGTCCGTCGCAAGGTGGCCGCTGTCGGGCTCGAGCGACACATCGACATGCTGGGATCGGTCAGTGGAGTCGACGATTTGTTGCCTGCCTGCGATGTCGCGGTGCTGGCGTCGTCATCGGAAGGCATGTCGAACGCGTTGCTGGAAGCGATGGCCTGCGGCCTGCCGGTGGTGGCCACCGCCGTCGGCGGCAACCTGCAGCTGGTCAGGCCGGGCATCAACGGCTTGCTGGTGCCGCCGCACGACCCGGCTGCGCTGGCCGAGGCGATGTTGACGCTGGCGCGCGATGCCGGGCGTCGCCACGAATTGGGCGGGCGGGCGCGCCGGATGATCCTCGAGGAATTTTCCTCGATGCGGATGATCGGCGCCTACGATCATCTCTATCGCGTCCTGCTGGGGTTGCCGTGAGGCCGGTCGTGCAACTGCGTTCCAGCGCGGGCCTGTATGGCGCCGACCGCATGGTGCTGGCGCTCGACAGCCATCTGTCCGATGCCGGCCAATCGAGCGTGCTGGCCTGCATCGACAATCACCACCTCGGCCATTCCCCGCTCCACGAGGAAGCGCGGCGGCGGCGGCACAACAGCGTGCTGCTGCCGAACAAGGGGCGGCTGGATGCCGGGACGATATCGGCATTGCGTGCATTGCTGCGATCGACGCAGGCCGCATGCGTGCATGCGCACGACCCCAAGAGCGTGGTGTATGCATGGCTGGCGACGCGCGGCCTCGATTGCGATTGCGTGGCCACCACGCATGGCTGGATCGAGACCAGCGCCCCCCTGCGGCTGTACAACCGGATCGAGCGGGCGTTGCTGAAACGTTACGACGCGGTCGTGGCCGTCGCGCAACCCCTGGTCGACCACCTGGTCGCTGCAGGCGTCGGCCGCGATCGCATCCATCCGATCGCCAACGGCATCGAAATGATCGAGCGGGCATCTCAGCAGGAACGCATGCTGGCGCGCCGTCATTTCAACTGCGAACCGGAAGACACCGTGTTCGCGGCGATCGGCCGCCTTGCGCCGGAAAAGAATCTCTCCCTGTTGCTGCGCGCGATTGCACGCATCGGCAGCGATGCACCAATCCGCCTCCTGATTGCCGGCGATGGCCCGGAGTTCGGGGCATTGGCATTGCAGGTGGAGGCACTGGGCGTGCGATCGCAGGTGACGATGCTGGGAAACCTGGACGACTGCGCGCCCGTCTACGCCGCGATGGACGTGCTTGCCCTGCCCTCGCTCAGCGAAGGCATGCCGCTGGTCGTATTGGAGGCGATGTCCGCGGGCAAGCCGATCCTCGCGACTGCCGTCGGCGATGTTCCGGCCCTGCTGGCGCATGCGCCTTGTTCGCGGCTGTTGCCGCCGGATGACGCCGCCTGGGCCGACGCGATGCGCGCGGCCATCGGCACCCGCAGCGATGACGCCCGGGCGCGCTCATACGCCGCAAAATTCCACTCGGCGCAGGCCATGGCATCACGGTATGCCGACCTCTATCGGACCCTGCGAGGAGGAGACCATGTCGCGCGTGCAGCCTGAATCCGCAGGTGCGCGTTTCCCGCTTGCCGAGCGCGGGTTGCACTGGCGCGCGCAGGCCACGGGTGCGCCTGTCGATGCAGTGCAGGATGCTGCGCCCGCGCGCCGTTATCGCAACAACTGGCCGCTCTACCTGTTCGTGTTCCTGCTGCCCCTGCAGAACATCCAGACCGGCTACCTGCCGCAACTCGGGGGCGGCCTCAACTTCCTCAACGTGTTCTTCATCGTTTCGCTGGTCGGTGCCTTCTTCTGCGGCGGGCGCCTGGCGCGCAACGAACCCCTCAACATCGCCGTCTTCGTCTACATGCTGTACGCGGCGATCTCGTACCTGGTCGGCTCGCAACTGGTCAGCGACAGCGACCGCATCAACGTATTGAAGGACCACCTGATCGCGGTATCGCTGGTCTTCGTCACCCAGATGAGCGTGCGCGACTGGTCGCAGGTGAAGAAGATCGTCATCGCCAGCCTGCTGCCGCTGCCCTACATCGCCAAGGTCACCTGGGTGCAGCACACTTCGGTCGCCAAATGGCATTACGGCGATGCCTTGCGCATCCGCGGCACGTTCGCCCTGCTCGGCGCCAACGAATTCGCGGCATTCTGCGTCACCATGGCGGTGCTTTGTTTCGCGCTGCTGATTTCGGTGCGGATGCCCAGGATCCTGCGTGGACTGGTCGCGCTGGGACTGGCCTCCACCGTGTTCTGCATCCTCTACGCCTATTCGCGCACCGCTTACGTGGCGGTCGCGCTCGGCTTGATCTGCGTGCTGCTGGCCTGGCGCGGCCGCTGGAAACTGATGCCGCTGTTCCTCGTGCTGGCGATCGCATTGCCCGCCATCCTCCCGGAATCGGTGGTCGAGCGTTACCAGAGCACGTCGGTGGAGGAAGGCAAGCAGGACGAAAGCACGCGCATGCGCATGGTCTACTGGGGCATCGCCTGGGACAGCTTCGTCGCCCATCCCGTGGTCGGAACCGGTTTCAATACCTTCGCCCGCCGGGTGAATCCGTATCACATGGATACCCACAACGTTTACCTGCGCACGCTGGCGGAAGGCGGCGCGGTCGGAGCGCTGCTGTTGCTGGCGTTGCTGCTGGCGCTGTTCTTCCTGTGCATCAAGCGCCTGCGAAAAGCACCGCACAACAGTTGGCAATACGGAATCGCACTCGGGATGCTCGGCGCGTGGACCGCGCTGGTGGTGGGCAACATCTTCGGCGACCGCTTCACCTACTACCCGATGATCGGCTGCTTCTGGGTCTATGCCGGGTTGCTGCTCAAGTCGCGCGAACTGCCGGCAATGGAAGGCGCGCGGCGATGATGCACGAACTGCTGCCACTGGCGAAGTATGCATTCGCGCTGATGGCGCATTACAGCGGCGCCGATTCGGTCTATCGCTGGTTGTGCGGCCCGTCGCTGGCGGTATTGATGTACCACCGCCTGCGCGACGACTACGACCCGGCGCCACTCAGCACGTCGCCCGCCACCTTCGCACGCCATGTCGGCTGGTTGCGCGCCAGGCGCTGGCTGGTGTCGTTGGAGGACGGGCGCCACCACCTGTCGACGCGCCGGCGCGGCCCCCGCTATGCCCTCACCTTCGATGACGGCTACATGGACAACCTGCACATCCTTGCGGTGTCGCCACCGCCGCCCGCCACGCTCTACGTGGTGACGTCGCTGATCGGCGGGTCATCGCTGTGGTACTACCGCCTGGCGCATGCGATCCAGAACGCCGGCAATCCCGTGCTCGATCTCGGGTTCTTCGGCATGGAATCGGTCGATATCTCGGACGCGACGACCCACCCGCGCTTGCTGCAACTCCTCGCGGACAGCATCAAGGCGTTGCCGCCGCGCGAAGTCGAGCCCACGGTCGATCGCATCGTCGCAGCGGCAGCGCCGACCGAACCGATGCCGGACGCCGGGGAGATGCTGGGCTGGGATGGCATTTCGGAACTGCAGACGCACGGCATCGAAATCGGCGCCCATACCCACACCCACCCGGTGCTCTCGAAAACCGATGACACCCACGTGCGCGAGGAAATCACCGTCTCCACCAGCGTGCTGCGCCAGGGACTCGGGCGCCAGCCGCGGCATTTCGCCTATCCCAACGGACGCGCCCAGGACTTTGGCCAGCGCGAGATCGATCTCCTGCGCAATGCCGGCTACGTCACCGCAGTCACGACCGTCGAACGCCTGAATCGCAGCGACACCGATCCCTATCGCATCGGCCGCATCAATGCCTTCGAGGCGCGCTTCCGCTCGCCCGGCGGCCGCCTGTCGAAGGCGCTGTTCTTCAGCGAAACCAGCGGCCTGCTCGGCTGGCTGCGGCAGTGGAGGCAGTGATGCGACGCATGCACCTGATGTACCACGGCATCCATGACGATGCATCGGCGCCGGGACATTTCGATCCGGTGTACAGCGTCACGCGCACGCGATTCGCCCACCAGCTCGACTGGATCGCGAAACAGGAGCAACCCGAGCGCTTCCACGTCACCTTCGACGACGGCGACATCAGCAACGCCACCACGGCGCTCCCAATGCTGCTCGAACGCGGAATGCGCGCCACGTTCTTCATCACCGGCGGATTCATCGACCGCCCCGGCATGCTGCGCCGCGCCGACGTGCGCATGCTCGCCGATGCCGGCATGTGCATCGGAGCCCATGGCATGAGCCACGGTTTCCTCGAAGACATGGACCTTGACTCGCTGCGGCGCGAATTGCGCGACAGCAAGGCCGCGCTCGAGGAGATCACCGGCCGCGAAGTGGATGCGATGGCATTGCCGGGAGGACGCGGCGGCGCGCGCGAACTGGAGGAAGCCCTCGCTTGCGGCTACCGCGATCTCTACGGCTCGCGTCCCGGCCCCGACGACGAGGCGCAACCCGCCTGGCGCAATCGCATCGCCATCACCCGCGAACTCGGCGACGCCAAATTCGCGGCGCTGGCGAACTGGAGCGGACCTGCCGCCCGTTGGGCGCGCCTGCGCCATGGCGCGCTGGCCGTCCCCAAGCGCGTGCTCGGAAATGCACGCTACCAGCGGTTGCGCGCCGCCCTGACATGAACGCCACGACGCTCGCGTTCTGGATCTGCGTGGCCGTGCCGGTGTACGCCTATCTCGGTTATCCGTTGTTGATGCGGATTCTCGCCCGCGGATTCCAACATACAACTGACAACGACCCGGAAACCTGGCCCTGGATCACCGTCGTCATTGCCGCCCACGACGAGGAAGCGCGGATCGCCGGGCGCGTTCGCGACATTCTTGCCCAGGACTATCCCGCCGACCGCCTCCGGGTGATCGTCGTCGATGACGGCAGCAGCGACGCGACTGCACGGGTCGCCGATGTCGGCGACCCGCGCTGCCGTGTCATCGCGCTCGCCCGCAATGGTGGCAAGGCGACCGCGCTCGATGCCGCGTTGCGCGCGGTCACCACCCCGATCACCGTGTTCGCCGATGCCCGCCAGCGTTTCGCGCCGGGCACGTTGCGCGCACTGGTGCGGCCGTTCTCGGACCCGCAGGTCGGCGCCGTCGCCGGCGAACTGCAGATTCGCGACGCGCAGGGCGGAGCGTGCGACCTCGGGCTGTACATGCGGATCGAACGCCGGCTGCGTCATGACGAATCGGCGCTGGGATGGCTCCACGGCGTCAGCGGTGCGATCCACGCGTTGCGCACCTCGTTGTTCGTGGCGATACCGGTCGGCACCATCCTCGATGACATGTGGCTGCCGCTGCACGTCGTGTTTGCCGGGAAACGGGTCGCGATGACCGATCGCGCCATCGCTTTGGACAGCGCTTCGGCGCATCACGGCGAGGAATTCGACCGCAAGGTGCGCACGCTCGCCGGCAACTGGCAGTTGATCGCGCGCCTGCCGCGCCTGCTGCTGCCGTGGCGCAACCCGGTGTGGTTCGCCTGGTGCTCGCACAAACTCAGCCGCCTGCTGGCGCCGTGGGCGATGCTGGGCACCTTGCTTGCCTGCGCAATGTCGCCGAGTCCGATCTATCGCGCCCTGTTCCTGGTGCAGTGCATCGGCTACGGCTTCGCGCTGCTCGCCATCGCCCTGCCCGGCATCGCGCGGCGACTGCCGCTGGCGTCGACCGCCGGCACTTTCCTGATGCTCAACACTGCGGCGCTGCTGTCGTTGCCGGCAGCCATGTCGCGCGACGGCAGCCGCTTATGGAAGCCCCACTGATGGCACGCGTGCTGATGGTCACCAGTCGCCTGCCTTGGCCTCCGACCGAAGGCCACCAGCTGCGTTCGTGGCACCTGCTGCGCGCCTTGTCGCGCAAGCACCGCGTCACCCTGCTCAGCTGCCTGCGGCCCGAAGATGTCGAGACCGCGAGCGGCGAACTGCCGGCCGCGGTGACGCGGCTCGCCTTCCATCATCTGCGCCAGGACCGGATCTCCACGGCGATGCAACTGGCATCCAGTGTGGGCGGACGCCTTCCTTTTGTCGTTCATCGCTATGGGGGGGCCGAATTGCGCGCAAAGGTCGCCGAACTGGCGCGCGAGGCCGATCTCGTCCACTTCGACATGCTGCCGCTGATGGCCTGCGCCGACCAGGTGCCGACCGGGATCCCCGTCGTCTACAACGCACACAACGTTGAACACGTGTTGTTGCGCGCCCGCGGCGACAACGAATCGCGACCGTTGCATCGCGCCTTCCTGCGAAGCCAGATCGATCGGCTCAACCGTTTCGAAGCCGATGCCAGTCGTCGCGCCGACCTGGTGCTGGCCTGCTCGGAACAGGATCGCGTGCAGCTCGTCGATCTCGGTGCGCGCGCCGCGATCACCGTGCCCAATGGCGTCGATCTCGACGGCAACCAGCCCGGCAAGGAAAACGAGGACGGCAGCCTGGTCTTCGTCGGCCAGATGGGCTGGTTCCCCAATCGCGATGGCGCCGAATGGTTCCTGTCCGACGTGCTGCCACGCGTCCTCGCGCGCAAACCGGGCCTGCGGTTCACCCTGGTCGGCAAGGCGCAGGGCTTGCAGGTTCCGGCGAACGTCGCCGCCAATGTCGACGTCACTGGGTTCGTCGACGACCTGCGGCCGTTGGTGCAACGCGCATCAGTCTATGTCGTGCCCCTGCGCATGGGCAGCGGCACGCGATTGAAGGTGCTGGAAGCGATGGCCTTTGGCAAGGCGATCGTCACCACATCGATCGGCAGCGAAGGCATCGACCTCGAGGACGGCGTGCATGCCGAATTCGCCGACGATGCGCAGGGCTTCGCCGACCGCATCCTCGCGCTGCTCAACGATCCCACCCATCGCGCCGCATTGGGGCGCGAAGCGCGTCGGCTGGCGGAAGCGCGCTACGGCTGGGACGCGATCGGCGATGCCATGCTGCCGTACTACGACCGGTTGCTGGCGGCATGAAGACGCCAGGCACGCCACGCATAAGCGACGCGACCGGCGAATTCGTGCAGCGCCTGCTCGGTCTTGACCATGGCGGTGCGTCGCGGCAGCACATAGCCGACACCGGACATGGCCGTCACGCCGCTCTCGCTGGGAATGGCACACGTCGCGATACCCGCAGCACGGAACGCCATCGCCGCGCGTTGCAGATGCGCCGGCGACGTCACCAGCCGCGCCTGCCTGATGTCGCCGCGCAATTCGAAGGCATTTTCCCAGGTCGTGCGCGAACGTGTTTCCAGGCGTACGCGCCCATGCGCAATGCCCGCCTGTTCCAGCAGTCCACCGAGAATCATGGATTCGGGAATGTCGTAACGTCCACCACCCGACACATAGATGATCGAGGCCGGATCCTTCCTTGCCAGGCTGCGGGCGGCATCCATCCGCTCGAAGTTCTCTTCGTTGAGCGCGGCGTCATCATCGACGGAGCGCGGCGGACGATCGTAGCCGGCGGTCAGCAGGACGATCGGCCAACCGTCTTGCGTACCGGAACAGTCCGCGATTCCGGGATGACGTTCGGCCAACCACAACAGGGCATTCGCGCACAGTGGCGTGCAGGTAAGGACTGCGAGAACCACCACGATCCGGCACAGCCATTTCGCGCGCCGATGCAGGCGCTTGCCGAACAGCACCAGCAGCACTGCCGCGATCGCCAGCCATGTCAGCGGCGACAGCAGGAAGTCGCTCATCGCGCGTACTCCGGCATCGAGGCAGGACGATCATGTTCGCCACACTGAAGGAGGATTTCCGCACCTACCTCGCCGAGCACACGGCTGCCCCGGCGTGGCGCGCACCGATCCATGCCCTCTTCACCTACGGCTTCCTGGCGACGATGATCTATCGCTACGTGCGCTGGACACGCCGCATTCCCTGGCGCCTGCTGCGATTGCCGTTCACCATCCTCTACCTGCCGCTGAAAGTCTTTAGCGATCTGGTCCTCGGCATCCAGATTTCCGCCAATGCCGACATCGGCCCGGGATTGCACATCGGCCATCATGGCGGAATCTTCGTCCATTGCGATGCCGGCCGCCACCTGTGCGTGAGCCACGACGTCACCATCGGCTACAAGGGTGCCGGAAAATCCACGCGCTGGCCGCGCCTCGGCGATGACGTCTACATCGGCTCCGGCGCGAAGATCATCGGCGACGTCACCATCGGCAACGGCGTGCTGATCGGCGCCAATGCCGTGGTTGTCCGCGATGTCCCCGACCGCATGCGCGTGGTCGGCGCCGCGGTGCGGATCATGCCACTCGATGCGCCGCCATGAATACACGAGCCGGCTCATGTCCGCTTGCCGATGCCGAAGCGCTGCAGCAACTGCAGCACCAACCCGCGGATCCGCGCGTCCAGCGCCAGCACGATGCCGGCATAAGCCAGCGCACAGATCCCGCTACCGAACAGGAAACGCATCCAGCCCGGTTTCAGCACGCCCGTCAGCCACCATGCGATCGCGAGGCAGACCGCCACCCCAAGCAGGGCGCGCGCGAGCGTGCCGGGCGAAGGGAACTGCAGCAGGTCGCGGCGCACGAAGATGCAATGCGCGATCCCGAGCGCCAGCGTGCTGACCGCGCTGGCATAGACCGAGCCCATGACATGGAAGCGCGGGATCCACAGCATGTTGAGGGCCACGTTGATCGCCAGGCTGCCGATCATCAGCATCAGGATCTTCTGCGTGCGTTTCTCCAGCAGCAGTCCGAAACCCGACAGCGTCAGCAGCGGGTACAGTGCGAAGACCATGCCGAGGATCGAAAACACCGGACCCGAGGCGGTCTTGGACGGGCCACTGAGGGCGATGATGGCGTCGGCGCCGAACAGGCCGAGCAACATCGCCATGCCGATGCCGCAATACGCCATCGGCAGCAACACCCGGCGCTTGAGCGCGCGCACGGCATCGACGCCTTCGGTCTGGAACAGGCGGTTGGCGGTCGGAACCAGCGCTTCGAACACACTGGTGTTCATGAAGGTGTTCAACTGCATCGCCAGCGATGCGCCGACGCTGTAGATGCCGACTGCGGCGAATTCTCCCAGCATGCCCTTCAGCATCAGGCGATCCACCACGACAATCGCGACGGCAACGACTTCGTTGGCGACCAGCGGCACGCCGTAGCGCATGCCCTCGCGCATCTGCGCGAACGAGACATGCGCGCGCATGAAACGGACATGGCGACGCACCCACAGTGCATACCAGCCGGTGACCAGGATCGCCGCGACCAGCTTGCCGCCATAGGCCGCGATCGCGCTGCGACTGAGCAACACCACCGCGCCGACCATCAATCCGACTTCCAGCCAGCGCCCGACCACCCGCGTCACCAACACGGTGCGCGATCGCTCGCTCGCGCGCAGGATGGTTTCGGTGAGGCTGGAGAAACTCGACAACGGTACCGCGAACATCGCCATCCAGAACACCAGGTGCTGGTGCGCGCCGGTGAGACGGTCGATCGTCGCCATCACGACCAACAGCAACACCCACAGCACCAGCGAACACGCCAGCGGCAGGTAGAAGAAATTGGTGAAGAACGCCGCGCGATCGCCGGCATCGTCGCCATGCGGATAGAAACGCAGCAGCGAATGCTGGGCGCCGAACTTGGCGATGGCGACCGCCAGCAGCATCCAGTTGTCGTAATAACCGAGGATGCCGTACTGGGTGTTGTCGAGCAGCCGCGTCATCAACGGGAACGACACCAATCCGGCAAGGATGGTGGAGACATTGCCGAGCGAATAACGCAGGTAATGGCGCCCGATTCCGACTGGTGCGGTGGTTCCCCTCATGCCTTTGGCGCCCGCTTCCCCTGCCCGCTCCTGCATTGCATTGTAGCCATGATGGGACTAGGATCGAACGATCATCGTCGATCACCGCAGGACGCGTCAGACGATCAGGGAGGGAATCCGCATGACGAGCGACTTCACGTCACTCTATGCATCGCTCGGTGTCGATCCCGACTGCGATGTCGAGACCCTCAAGCGCCTGTTCCGCCGCCGCATCGCCGAGCTTCACCCGGATCGCGGCGCGACGTTGAGCGAAGAGGAATTGATGCTGCTGTACCTGGAGGCGTTGCGCTTCCATCGCCGGCATGGCCGCTTTCCGGGCGCCCGCGTTCGCGGCGGCAATACCATCCGGCTGGCGGCGATCGAACCGCGGCCGCTGCGCCACGAACTTGTCGCGGTACCGACCCTTGCGGATGGCGACGGCGCCTCGCGGCAACAGGTCATGACGGTGACGCTGCTCACCCTGCTCGGACTGCTACTGCTGGGATTCGGCATCTGGGCCATCGATGGCGACGATCCGGTTTCCGCCGGCACCGGCCCACCGCGGGCCGCGTCTGCAGGCTGAATGCGCACCGGCCAAAGACGCAACCACCTCGCAGACATGCCTTGCCGTCCTGGCATCGGATGTGATGAGTTCGAACGTGAAGGATCACGAGCAAACGATGGCCGAGAAATTTCCAGCGCTGGTGATGGGAGCCGGGTTTACCGGTCTCGGGGCATTGCGCGCTTCGCGCGACGCCGGCATTCCGGTGTGGTCGGCCTGCCCGCCCGGCGATCTCGCCACCTATTCGCGCTGGTTCCAGCGTCCGCCCGGCGCGCCCGATTGGGATGGCTCGACCAAGGGCGTCGAGCAGGCACTGGCCAATTCCGGAATCGAAGGCGCCGTGCTGATCCCGTGCGCCGACGACATCGCCGACTGGGTCGCGCGCAATACCGTCAACGGCAAGGTGATGGACCGCTACCTCGCCAGCACCAGCTCCGCGGCGACCATGCGCATCCTGCAGGACAAGGCGCGCTTCGCCGAATGGCTCGAAGACAGGGATATCGCCAGTCCGCGCAGTTTCCTGGTGCACGACGATTCCGACTTCGACCACCTGCCGTTCGAACAGCTCGATCGCGTCTTCATCAAGCCGATCGATTCCCAGACGTTCAGCCGCATCACCGGCCGCAAGGGCGTGTGGGTGGAGAACCCGCGCGCCTGCCGCGAAACCTGGTCGCAGATGCAGGCGCAGGGACACGGGATGATCGTGCAGGAGTACGTGCCAGGCCCGGTCACCCACCATGTCTTCGTCGATGGTTTCCGCGACCGCAACGGACGCTATCCGGGACTGTTCGCACGCCGGCGCAGCCGCATCCACCCACCCGATTTCGGCAACAGCACGTATTGCCGCAGCATCGCCCTGGAAGACATCGAACCGGCCGTCGCCGCCTGCATGCGCCTGCTCGACCAGCTGAACTATCGCGGCATCTTCAGCGCCGAATTCAAGCAGGATGAACGCGACGGCGAATACCGCATCCTCGAAGTGAACACGCGCGCATGGTGGTATGTCGAATTCGCCGCGCGCTGCGGGGTGAACGTGTGCAGCATGGCCTGGCGCGATGCGCAATCGTTGCCGGTCGAAGCCGTGCGCCGATACCGCGTCGGCAAGGGTTGCGTGAACTGGATCGAGGACGCAAACGCGCTGAAGCACGCGCATTCGAAGATCGGCACCGCCCTGCTGGACTGGCCTGGCGCCTACGAGCACGTCTATCGCTGGGACGATCCGCGACCCGCCATCCATCGCATTTCCGGCCAGTTGCGACGTTCGCTGGCTCGCAGCATCCACCTTGCACCGACCGCACGACCGCTCGCTGCATCGTCCTCTTCGCTCACTTCCATGGATCCCCCGCCATGACACGCAAGCCATCTCCTGTCGCCATGCCTCGCCCACGCAATCGCATGCTGCCGTTGCCGCTCGCCATCGCAGCCGCCTTCCCGTTCACCCTGCTGGCACCGACCGCATTCGCCGCGAACACCTATTACGTCCGCACCGATGGCGGTGACGCCACCCAGTGCACCGGACTGGTGGACGCCGCCTACGACGGCAAGAGCCGCAATTGCGCGTGGTCCAGTCCCAACATCGCGTTTCCACTGGGCCAGACGACGGCGACCAAACCGCTGATCGCCGGTGGCGACACCCTCATCATCTCGCCGGGCAGCTACAAGATCGGCGTCGGCGCGCCCGGCACCGCGAACTGCTCGCCCAGCTACAGCTGGGATTGCTACCCGCCACCGATCCCCTCTGGCGCAACCTGGGACACGCGCACGCGCATCCTCGGCAAGGACGCGACGACCTGCGCGGTCAAGCCCGAATTGTGGGCAAGCGGGCGGGCGCAAACCGTGCTGAATCTCAATGGCAGCCAGAACGTCGAGGTGCAGTGCCTCGATCTCACCGACCATGCCAGCTGCGCGCTCGCCCACCTCACCTCGGGCACCACCACGGCAGGCGCGGTGAAGGCAGCATGTCCATCGACCGCGCCCTTTGGCGACATCGGCTCGGACGGCATCATCGCGGTCGGCGCCGGCAAGACGTTCATCGGCAACGTCGATGTCCACGGCTTCCCGCACAACGGCATATCGGCGGGCAAGCTCACCGACTGGACGCTCTACAACGTGCGCATCCTCGGCAACGGCTGGGCCGGCTGGGACGGCGACGTCGCCAACGGCAGCCAGACCGGCTCGAGCAACAGCGGCACCATCGCCTTCATCGGCGGCGAAATCGCCTGGAATGGCTGCATCGAGAATTACGTCGACCACACCTACTTCGGTTGCTGGGGACAACAGGAAGGCGGATACGGCGATGGCCTCGGCACCGGCCGCACCGGCGGCAACTGGATCTTCCAGGGCACCAAGGTGCACCACAACACGTCCGACGGCATCGACCTGCTGTATGCCAACGGCACCGGCAGCGTGACCGTGCGCCAGGTGCTGTCCTACGCCAATGCCGGCAACCAGGTGAAACTCGCCGGCCCCGGCCTGATCGAGAACAGTGTCATCATCGGCAACTGCAATGCGCTTCTCGGCTACCCGACGTCGGCGCTGCAATCCGCCGACTTCTGCCGCGCACTCGGCAATACCGTGTCGATCGACCTGCTCACCGGCGCGAACATGGTGACGATGCGTTTCAACACCATCACCGGGCTTGGCGACTGCGAAGTCATCAGCGGTGGCGGTGGCGCTGGTAGTGCATTGGTCATGCAGAACAATGCGATCTCCGGCGACCTCGACTGGCGCGCCAACCTGCAGGGCAATACCGGCGAACTGACCTGCGCCTATTACCAGGATGGCGGTTCCGCGCAGGTCCTGTTCCAGAACAACCTGTTCTGGAATCTGAAGAGTCCGCCCTGCGACCAGGGCACCGGCAACATCTGCGGCAAGCCGCCGTTGTTCACCGACAGCAACTACGTCACTTTCAATCCGACGCCGCAACAGAACAGTCCGTTGATCGACGCCGGGCTGTCGATTCCGTCGGTCACCCAGGATTACACCGGCAATCCGCGCGTATATGGCGCAGGTCCCGATATCGGTGCGGTCGAGCTGCAACCGGCATCGCCAACTCCAACGCCTTCTCCAAGCCCAACACCGACACCCACGCCCACGCCCACTCCGACTCCGACTCCGACTCCCAGCCCGTCGCCCACTCCAACACCAACGCCTACTCCCACCCCAACGCCCGCACCGGCTCCGGCACCTGCCCCGCCACCCTCGTCCAAACCGCATCCACCGATCAAACTGCCCGAGAATGGGAAGCCGACGACCAAGATCCCGCCGCCGCCCAAGCCACAGTGAGCAATTTCGATCGTGGCTCCCGCATCAAGCCGATGCGGGCAGCCAGCCGTCCAGCCATGACGCGATATCGTCAAGGATCTCCGCGCGCTGGCGCGGAACGAACAGGATGTGGTCGACATCGGGGCGAAACCGCAGTCGCAACCGGGGTTCGTTGCTGTCGTCGGGGAAACCGGCGCGCATCTGCCGCGGATGCAGGAAATAATCGGTAACGCCAGCGGTATACAGCGCATACATGCCGATGCCGGCCTCCGCCATGCGCCGGTTGCCGGCGATGAATTCGCGTTCCGATGGCCAATCGCGCCCCGCGGGCGGCCCGCTGCCATTGCCCCAGCCACGCTGCAGCCGATGCCGCAACATGCGTCCCCAACCTGCGATCGGACGCGACACGAAATGCCGTAGCTGCGCCCAGTGGAACCACGGTCCGCGCACGGCACAGGGATCGAGCAGCAGCAAGCCGCGCACGCGCGCATCGAGCGCCGGCAGCTTCCAGGCAAGGTCCGCGGCACTGCAGACGCCACCTATGATGAAACGGTCGCTGCCGGTGATCGCCGCAACGGTATCCATCGCGATCCGCACGCGCTCCTCCGGGCGACTGCCGCCGCCTGCCGGCATGTCGCCCACGGCCGGCAGATCGAAACGGAACACATCGATATCGCGGCGCGCCAGGCGTTCCGCCAGTTCGATGTTCATGCGGAACGGTCCGACGCGATGGATCAGTCCGGCGTTGAGCATCACCACGGTAGCGCGCGGTGGTCGCTGCGGATCGGCGCGATGCAGGAAGCCGTAGCCGTTGCCATCGCGCATGGGCAGCAACTGCATCATGCCGCGACTCCCGGCAGGCGCGCGAGCAGGCGTTCGGTCGCGGCATCGGCCAATCGCACCGGGATGATGGTTTCGAAATCGACCTGCCCCGCCCACGCATCGAAGGCCAGCGGCAAACGCACCACGTCGCCTGCGTCCATGTTCGGTTCCAGCGCGTGCTCGCTGTCGAGCAGCCACATCGACGGCAGTCGCGGGTCGGGCCATTGCAGTCGTTTCAACGCGTCGGGCAGGCGCGGATCGATGACATGCCCCATCAATTCACCGGTGATGGCGTTCGGCCCGGGCTTCAGCGGGAAGCGGCTGCGCGATTGGCGTTCGCGCGCATCGATCGCCACCGCTTCCCCCACCCACGTCGCGCCCAGCAATACCGGCTGCCACCACCAGGCCATGTCGGCATCGAGCCCGTCGCGGATGGCAAGCGCGCCCAGCAGCGCCCCCATGCGCACGCCGCAAAGCACGCGCGGGACGTGGTCGTCGGAACGCAGCAACGCATCCCAGACGCGGCGAATGTCCCGGACTGCGCGTTCGACGGAAAATTCGACGCCCAATCCGCAGGAATCACCGGTCCCCGAATAGTCGAAGCGGATCACCTCGATGCCGCGACGTGCCCACTGCTCGGCGAGTTGCGCGAAGAATCGATAGCTGCGGATTTGTTCCTGCAGCAATGGCGGGCACAGCAGGACCCGCGCACGTGGCGGCGTCGCACTGCGATGGCGCACGACAAAGAGATGCGTGTCGCCTTGTGGCAACAGCATCGGTTCGATTCCTGGCGTCGTGCCCCCCGACAAGACATCCTCCCGCTGGTTATTTCTTTCCGAACATGCGCTTGAACCAGCCGGTGTTCGTCGATGCGCCGGCGGCCGTGTTGCGTTCCGGCAATTGCCCGGCGATTTCCGCCGCAGTTTGTACCGCGAGTTGCGGCAGGCGCAACTTGACGCCGGTGTCGCGGGCGATGTCCGCAAGCACGCGGATGGCCAGCATCGAACTGCCGCCGAGATCGAAGAAGTTGTCGCCGGAATCGACGGTGACGCCAAGATGGCGCTCCCACAATCCGCGCACGTAGGCCAGTCGCGCCTCTCCTTGCGCAGGCGGTGTTGCAGCCGTGCCGGCATTGCTGGCGATTGCCGGCGCCATGCCGGTGATTTCATTCGTCATCGCGACTTCCGGTGATTGCCGCGGATCCTGGGCCAGGGCCGCGAGCGTGCGTTCATAGTGGGCAACGATCCCGCGGACCGTTTCTTCCTTCAGCAGGTCGCCGTTGTAGAGCAAGGCCGCATCGATTCCCTTCTCGCCGCGGTCCACCGCCCACAGGTTGAGGTCTTCGGCGATGCCCGGCTGGTCGATGTCGATGCGCTGGTGCGACAGCGGCCCCCAACGGGTGATGCGGTCGCGGATGTCCTGGAACGAGAACTGGGCGTGGTAGAGGATGCTGCTCGCGGCCCCCGGCAGGCCCGAACGCATCTCGGCGATGTCCTCGAGGCGGATGTCCGGCGCCGACAAGGCATCGAGCAGGACCGATTTCGAGGCATGGACGACATCGCGCAATTCGCCATCGCGTTGCACGTCGAGGCGAACGGGCAGCATGTTGACGAAATGGCCCATCAGCGATTCGGTATCGGCGTGGTTGCGTCCACGCACCGGAATGCCGACCACGATGTCGCGATCACCGTTGTAGGTCGCCAGCGTGATGAACCACGCCGCGAGCATGGTGTTGAAGACGGTCGCATCCATCGATTTCGCGGACTCGCGCAACGCCTGCGATTCGGCGGTCCCGATGCGCACCGGGACGATGCCGGAATGCCCCATCATCAGGCGACGGCGCGGATGGTCGGTCGGCAGCGCCTGCGGCCAACCGCCGCGCGCATTCGGCGTGCACAGCCAGGCGCGCCACTGTTCGCGCTGGCGCGCGTAGCCTTCGCTCTCCATGCTGGCGTTGTGCCAGGCCGCGTAATCGCCATAGCTCACCGGAAGTTCCGGCAGCTGCGGTTCGCGCCCTTCGACCAGCGCCGCATAGGCTTCCGCCAGTTCGGCATACAGCAGGTCGAAGGACCAGCCATCCCAGACGATGTGGTGCGGCATGAAGAACCAAGCATGTTCGTCCTCGTCCATGCGATACATCCGCGAACGGAACAACGGGGCATCGACCAGGGATTCGAATGGCCGCGCGGCCAGCGCCTTGAAGTCGGCTTCCAGCGCCTCGCGACGGCGCTCGGGCGGCAGGTGGCGAAGATCGACCAGCGGTTCGAGCACGCGCGAGTCGAGGTCGTTGCGCACTACCTGCACGAAATCGTCGCCACGGCGTTCGAATCCGGTGCGCAGGACGGTCTGGCGCTCCATCACCAGCATCAGCGCCCGGCGGAAGCATTCGATATCCATCGGTCCATGCAGCGCATGCCCGGACGGCAGGCTGTAGGCGAGCATTTCCGGATGGAATTCGTGGATCATCGCCTGCCGCTGCTGGACCACGCTCAGCGGCGCCCAGTCGCGCTGCGGCAACCTCGGGATGCGGTCGGCAGGCATGGCGGAAGCGGCATCCGCTTCGATGGCTGCGGCGAGGCGGCGCACCGTCGGCGCATCGAACAGCGTTCGCAACGACAACCATGTCGACGATTCACGGTTGATGTGGGCGGTCATCTGCGCGGCCAGCAACGAATGTCCGCCGTGGAGGAAGAAATCGTCGTCGATGCCGAGGCTCCCGAGGCGCAGGGTCTCGCGGAAGATTTTCAGCAATTGTTCCTGCAACGGCGATTCCGGATCAGCCGAAGCGACAGCCTCTTGCGGATTCGTCGCATACGGCAACGGCAGCGCCTTGCGGTCGATCTTGCCGTTCGCAGTCAATGGCCAATGCGCCAGCGCCACGATGTGCTGCGGGATCATGTAATCGGGCAAGGTGCCGCGCAGATGCTTCTTCATCTGCACGGGATCGATGCTGTGGTCCGTTTCCTGCACGACATAGGCGACCAGGCGGGCATCGCCTTCGCGTTCCTCCCGCACCATCGCGATCGCGGATTGCACGTCGGGGTGCGCGGTCAGCTGCGTCTCGATCTCGCCGAGTTCGATGCGATAGCCTCGAAGCTTCACCTGATGATCGAGGCGGCCCTGGTGTTCGAGCATGCCGTCGTCGCGCCAACGCGCACGATCGCCGGTGCGATACAGGCGGATGCGGCCGTCCGGACCATTCCAGTCGATGAAGCGATCGGCGGTCAGCCCCGGCTGGTTGCGGTAGCCACGCGCCAGCCCCGCGCCGGAAATGCACAATTCCCCGGGAACGCCGCGCACGCATGGCAGGCGCGCATCGTCGAGGATCCACACGCCGGTATTGGCGATCGGCTTGCCGATGTGGATGTCGGGCAAGGCGCCGCACGCAGGCGTCGCGATCCGCGCACAGGTCGACCACACCGTGGTTTCGGTCGGCCCGTAGACGTTCCACAACTCGCCGGAACGCGCCAGCAACTGCGCAGCCAGCGTCGGCGGCAAGGGTTCGCCGCCGCAGAGGATGCGGAAACCTGCCCCACCCGCCCAATCGGCTTCGATCAGCATGCGCCAGGTCGCCGGTGTCGCCTGCATCGTCGTCGCGCGATGCTCGGCCATGCAGGCAGCAAGCGCACCGCCATCCAGCGTGGTGTCGCGATCGACGATCACGACCTGCGCGCCGACATGCAGCGGCAGCATCAGCTCGAGCACGGCGATGTCGAAGGACAGTGTGGTGACGGCGATCATCACGTCGCCGCTGCGCAGGCCCGGCTGCACCGCCATGCTGTCGAGGAAGTTGGCGACCGCGCGATGCGGAATCTCCACGCCCTTCGGCGTTCCGGTCGAACCCGAGGTATAGATCACGTAAGCGATCGCCTCGGGATCGTCAGCCAGGTTCGGACGCGTGTCCGGCTGCGCGGCGAGCACTGCGGCATCCAGCAACACGGCGCGCTGGCCTTGCAGCGGCAATGCATCGACCAACGCCTGCGTGGTGAGAACCGCGGATGGACGGCCATCGTCCAGCATGTGCTGCAGGCGTGCCTGCGGGAATGCGGGATCGAGCGGGATGTAACCGGCGCCGGCCTTGAGGATGCCGAGCATCGACGCCAGCATCGAAATACCGCGTTCAACGGCGAGGCCGACGAGGTCGCCAGGCTTGACGCCCTGGCCCGCCAGCAAGTGGGCGATGCGATTGGCTTCGTTTTCGAGTTCGCGATAGTGGACGCTGCGCTGGCCATCCTGCGCGGCGACGGCTTCGGGCCAGCGATCGCAGCTCGTTTCGAAATGCTGGTGCATCAGCAGATCGCGCTGGAACGGCGTCGCGGCTGGCGACAATGCCGCGAGTTCGTCGAGATCGTCGGCATCCAGCAAACCGTAGTTACTGCAGGGACGATCGATGCCGTCGCTCAGGCCCGCCAGCAAGCTGCGGTAGGCGCGCAGCCAGCGACGCACCGTCGCCGATTGCAGCAATGAGGTCGCGTACTGGCATTCCAGGCGCAGTCCGGTTAGCGTCTGCACCGCATTGAGCGACAGCTCGAAATTGTCGGCAATACGCGCCACGCCATGGCATTCGGCCCGCGCACCCGCAAAAGCATCGCTCTCGCCATCCAGGCTCTGGTCGATGTTGAACAGCACCGGCGCCAGCGGCACCCGCGACGGATCGCGCGCGATCGCCAGCTGCTGCAGCAAGGTCGAGAGCGTGTAATCGCGATGCTCGACCGCGTCGAGAAGATCGTCATTGGCGCGTTTGAGGAAGGCCGAGAAGGTTTCCTCTCGGCTCGGCGCGAAACGCATCGGCAAGGTATTGGCGCAATGGCCGACCATCGCCAGCTTGCCGCTGGCGGGCTGGCCTGCGCTGGGAATGCCGATCACCACGTCGTCCTGCCCGGCGATGCGCGCGACCAGCAGGGCGAACGCCGAGAGCATCAGCGAGAACAGGCTGCAGCCCTGCTTCGCCGCGGTTTCGCGCAAGGCATGCAACAGCTCGGGCGAGAGTTCGAGATCCTCGCGACGCGAGGAAAAGTGGCGATGCGCGGGCCGCGGCAGGTCAATGGGCAATTCCAGCACCGGTGCGCCATCGGCGAAGCGATCGCGCCAGTAACGTTCGGTGGCCGCCGTGGATTGCGTCGACTGCGAGGCTTCGGCCAGGGCATGGTCGGCAAACGACTCCACCGCTGGCAGCGACGCTTCACGCCCTTGCAGCGCGGCACCGTAGAGGGCGCCGAGATCGCGCACGATCACCCACCACGACCAGCCATCGCAGACGACGTGGTGCGCGCAGAGCAACAGGCGATGCGACTGCGGGCCAATGCGATACAGCATCGCCCGGAACAACGGACCATCCTGGAGATCGAACGGATGCGAGACCGCTTCGGTCTCGGCCTTCGCCAGCCGTTCGCTTTGCGCCAGCAGGTCGAGCCCGGACAGATCCTCGACCGCCAGGGGCAGCGTCGCCTGCTCGAGCACGCACAGGGTCTGGCCGTCGCCGGACAGCACCGAATGCAAGGCGTCATGGCGCTGCACCAGCGCCTGCAGTGCCTGCTTCAACGCGACATGGTCGAGCGCGCCTTCGAGGCGAATGGTCAGCGCTTCGTTGTAGGCCAGCGAAGCTTCGCGATCGAGGTGGTCCGCCAGCCAGATTTCGCGCTGTCCTTCGGTGGTCGGCACCACCCGCAGCAAGGCCTGCGCGAAAGGATCGTGGGCGGCGGGTGGCGCGGCAATGGCATCGACGCTCATGTCAGACCTCCACCTTCACGTATTGGCCCGGCGCTTCGGGATCGGGCGCATACCAGGCCGGTTGGCCCTGCGGATCACGCCCCAATCGCGCGCCGGCAATCTTGGGCGCAGCCGCGTCCATCACCGTCTGCGTGGTCGCCTTGGGCTTGGGCAGGAAGCTGGAGTCCTGCAATTCGTCGATCGACGCCTTGAAGGCATCGGCGATCCGGGCGTAATCGGCTTCAGTATGCGCGGTGGTGAAGAAACACGGGAAGTTGTCGAGGATGTGCACGCCGCGGCTGCGCATCATCGCGAACAGCAGATCCTGCAGCGGGTGGTCCTCGAGGAAGAAGGTTTTCCACACCGATGCGAAATGACGCACTTCCACCGGCGCGCCCACCGCGGCGCAATGACGGTTGAGGTCTTCGGCGAATGTGGTGATGCGCTGGTTCAGGCGCGACTGCAGTTCCGGTCCCTGCGCCTTGAGATGCTTCAGCACCGCAGCCGCGGCGGCCAGCGCCAATGGATGACGGACGAAGGTGCCGGCGAAATAGGTCACGCCCACCGTCGGCACGGAGTCGTCCCCGAACTGCCAGTCGCCGCCATCGAGCGCATCCATGTAATCGCGCTTGCCGGCGATCACGCCGATCGGGAAACCGCCGCCGACTACCTTGCCGTAGGTCGCGAGATCGGCCTGGATGCCGAACATGCCCTGGGCGCCGGCGGGATGCGCGCGGAAGCCGGTGACGACTTCGTCGAAAACCAGCAGCGCGCCCGATGCTTCGGTGATCGCCCGCAACTCCTTGAGGAATTCGACCGGCTGGAAATCCGGACGCCGGCTCTGCACCGGCTCCACCAGCACCGCGGCGAGTTCGTCGGCATGTTCGCGCAGCCACTGCGCCGATTCCTCGGTGCCGTAGTCGAGCACGACCACGTGTTCGGCGGTATTGCGCAGGATGCCCGGCGCGGCCGGCACCGCGCGATGGGTGCGGGTCCCGCGCACGATCATCTCGTCGATGATGCCGTGATAGGCGCCGCTGAACACCGCGACGGTATCGCGGCCGGTCACCGTGCGGGCGATGCGCAATGCGCCCAGCACCGCTTCCGATCCGGTATTGCACAGCGCGGCGCGATCGTTGCCGGTGACGTCGCAGAACAGTTCGGCGACTTCGCCGGCCAGCACGTGTTGCGGGCCGATCTCGTAGCCGGCGTCGAGTTGCGCACGCACCGCGTCCAGCACGAAATCCGGTTGCCAGCCGAACAGGCTCATGCCGAAGCCGTTGAGGGCATCGACGTAGTCGTTGCCGTCGAGATCGGTCAGGTGCGCGCCCTGGGAGCGCTCCATCACGATCTGGTAGGTGATTTCCTTGAGCATGGGCTTGAAGCCGTTGACCACGCGTGGATCGGCGAGTCGCGCACGGTGGCGTTGCGTGTAGTCCTTCGACGCGCGTGTGCGCGCGACATAGCGCTGGATGAAGGCATCGAGGCGATCGCGCTGGCGCGGTCCCAGCTCGGACGATGCGGTGTTGTCGATGCGGGCGATGGCGCCGAAGGCTTTCTTGACGTCGTAGCGGGTATGCGCGAGCGCATCCGCTTCGGCCTGGTCGGAAGGCTGCGACGGCTCCACGGACGCCGCCGCGACTGGCGCGGTCGGGACAGCCACGGCGGCCGGCGCCTGCGCGGGAACCGCAGGCGCGGCGCCGAGCAGTTCGAGCTGGCGTTGCATCAACTGCATCTGCTGCGCGATCAACTGTTGCAGGTCGCCGGGAACAGCCGTCGGCACCGTGATGGCCGCGGCATTGGCAGGCATCGCGACCGGAGCCGTGGCAGTCACCGCTGCCTGCTGCTCGACACGGGCCGGCGCCATCGTTGCCCCGAGCATCGTGCCGAGTCGCGTGAGCGTCGAATATTCGCCCATCAACTGGCGGAAGCTGACCTTGCTGCCGAAGCTCTTCTGCAACTGCAGGGCGATCTGCGTCAGCGTCAGGCTGTCCAGTCCGGCCTCGACGAAATTGGCATCGTCGTGCATGCCCGCCATGTCGATGCCGGAAACATCCTCGAACACCGCACGAATGCGCGCGATCACGTCCGGGTTCATGGTCGCCGCCGCTGTCTGTGCGGCGGGCGCGGAATTGCTTGCTGACATGGAATTCTCCCCGGGAATCACGGCAGTCGCGGCGGGCGCATCTGCGACCGCGGGTAACCAATAGGTCTTGCGTTCGAACGGATAGGTCGGAAGTTCGAGGCGATGGCGATGTTGCCGCGTATCGAGGCCATCGGTGGCGACATCGATGCCGGCGCTCCATAGCGCACCGACCACCTGCAGCAAGGACTGCGCTTCCGTCTCGACGTTGTCCGCCAGCGACGGCAATGCGAACTGGCCCTCGCCGAAACGTTGCTGTTTCGCCAGCTGGCTCAAGGTATTGCGCGGACCGGCCTCGAGCAGGACGCGGACACCGGGCAACGCGAGCGCAGTGGCGGCGGCCCGGCCGTACTGCACGGGCGAGCGCAGCTGGTTCACCCAATATTCCACCGACATCGCCTCGGCATCGCCCAGGCGTTCGCCGGTGACGGAGGAAATGATCGGCAACGACGGCGCGTTGCGCGTGCATGCGGCGACGGCTTCGGCGAACGGCGCCAGTGCCGCCTCCATCATGCGCGAATGGAAGGCATGCGAGGTACGCAGCGGCGTGCAGGCGACCTGCTCCGCCGCCAGTGTCGCGGCGAAGGCATCGACGGCTTCGGCACTGCCGGCGACGACGCAGGAACGCGGACCGTTGACTGCCGCGAGATCGAGATCGCCCGGCAGGCGCGCCAGCACGTCCGCTTCCGACAGGCGCACGCCAAGCATCGCGCCGGCCGGCTGCGATTGCATCAAGGCGCCGCGCTTGGCGACCAGGTCGATGGCGTCGTCCAGCGAAAACACCCCGGCCAGCGTCGCTGCCGCGAACTCGCCGATGCTGTGCCCGAGCATGGCCATCGGCGTGACGCCGAACGACTGCCACAGGCGTCCCAACGCGTATTCGATCGCAAACGTCGCCGGCTGCATGCGCCAGGTCGGGCTCAGGGCATCGGGGTCATCGCTGAACAACAAGGTGCGCAGATCCTCACCCAGCGTGCGCCCCAGTCGTTGTGCGCAGGCGTCGATGGCATCGCGGAACACTGCATGCGTTTCGTACAGGCTGCGGCCCATGCCGGGATAGGTCGCGCCCTGCCCCGGGAACAACAGCACCACGCCATGATCGCCACCCGCCGCAGTCGCTGCCGCATTGGATTGCCGCAACAACCGGATCGCATCGTCGTGGCCATCCGCGGCGACCGCACGGCGGAACGCAAACGCGCGACGACCACTGCGCAGCGTCCAGGCGACATCGGCGAGATTGGCCTGCGGATGACCCTCAAGCCAGTTCGCCAACTGCTCGCAGGCCTGCTGCAAGGCCTGCGGCGAACGCGCCGACAGCTGCAGCAATTGCACGCCGCCGGCGGCATCGGAAGACAGAGCTTCCGGTGCCTGTTCCATGACGACATGGGCATTGGTGCCGCCAACACCGAAGCTACTGACACCAGCGCGCCGAGGGGATGGGGAGCAGCGCCAGGCATCCGCTTCGGCGTTGGCGACGAAGGGGGTTGAAGCGAAATCGATGGAAGGATTCGGCGCGGTGAAGTGCACCGTGCGGGGAATGCAGTTTTCGCGCAGCGCGAACGCGGTCTTGATCACGCCGGCGGCGCCGGCGGCGATCACCAGGTGGCCGACGTTGCTCTTGAGCGACCCGATGGTGCAGAAACCGGTGTCCCGAGTCGCTTCGCCGAAGGCCAGGGCCAGTCCTTCGATCTCGATGGGATCGCCGATCGGCGTCGCCGTGCCGTGCGCCTCGACATAACCGATGCTGCGCGGATCGATATCGGCGTCGCGGTGCGCCATTCGAATGGCCTTCGCCTGCCCCGCCGCGCTCGGCGCGGTGAAGCTGGCGCGCTGCGCGCCGTCATTGCTGAGGCCGATTCCGCGAATGACCGCATGGATCGGGTCGCCATCGGCTTGCGCATCGGACAGGCGCTTGAGCAGCACCATCGCCGCGCCGTCGCTGAACACCGTGCCCGCCGATTTGGCATCGAAGCTGCGGGTGTGCCCATCCGGCGACAGCATGCTGCCTTCCTGGTAGAGATAGCCGCTGTTGCTCGGGCACGTCACCGACACGCCACCGGCCAGCGCCATCCGGCATTGCCCGGCGCGCAGGCTTTCCACCGCTTGGCAGATCGCGACCAGCGAAGTCGAGCAACCGGTATGGATGCTGATCGCCGGCCCGGTCAGCCCGAGCTTGTGGGCGACGCGGGTGGCGATGTAGTCCTTCTCGTTGCCAAGCATGGCCTGGAATTCGCCGACCCGCGCGATGCGGTCGGGATGGCGCAAGACGTGCTTCTGGAAGTAGCTGGCGTTGTACATGCCGGCGAACACGCCGACGTCGCCATCGGCTTCATCGCCCGGCGCATGGCCCGAACGCTCCATGCATTCCCAGGCCAGTTCCAGCGCGATGCGCTGCTGCGGATCCATCACTTCCGCTTCCGGCGCCCCGATGCCGAAGAACGCCGCATCGAACTGTTCGACACCGTCGATCACGCCACGCGCCGACACGTAATCGGGATCGTTGCGCAGCGATTCGGGGATGGATGGATCAAGCGCCGCAGGATCGAACCGGGTGATGCCTTCGCGACCCTCGCGCAGCATCGTCCACAACGCCTCGACATCCGCCGCGCCGGGAAAACGCCCGGCCATGGCGATGATGGCGATCGGTTCGGAACCGTTGCGCACCATCTTCTCGATTGCCTGCGATTCGGATTGCGACTCGAAGCGCGCCGCCAGCAATGCCGGCGTGGGATGGCTGAAGAGATGGCCCGGCGATGCCGATGCCGGCAGCACGCCATCCTGCTTCAAGGTCGCGACGAGGCGCGAGGCCGACAGCGAACTGCCGCCGAGATCGAAGAAGCTGTCCTCGCGACCGACGCCGTCGAGATCGAGCAACTCGCCCATGGCGCGTGCGATCGCGACTTCGCATTCGCCGCGCGGCGCGACATGCGGATTCGCGAGTTCGGGACGAGTGCGGTCAGGCGCCGGCAAGGCGGCACGATCGAGCTTGCCGTTGGCCGTCGTCGGGAAACGGTCGAGCACGACGTAGCGCAGCGGCACCATGTAGTCCGGCAGCCTGCGTGCCAGTTCCGCACGGATCGCCTGCACATCGAGTGTGTGTCCGTCCTCGGCCTGCACATAGGCAACGAGACGACGCTCGCCATGCCCGCTGTCCGGCGCAGTGACGGCGGCATTGCGTATCCCGGGAACCGCACCGAGCACGGCTTCGATCTCGCCCAGCTCGATGCGGAACCCGCGAACCTTGACCTGTTGGTCGATGCGCCCGCAGAACTCGATGCAACCGTCTGTGTTGACGCGCACCTGGTCGCCGCTGCGATAGGCCAGACCAAGCCCATCCGGCGACGGCACGAAGCGTTCGGCGGTGAGGTCGTCACGCCCGAAATAGCCCAGCGCGACGCCGCTGCCGGCGATCCATAGCTCCCCCGCTTCGCCATCGGGCACCGGCCGCCCGTCGCCATCGACGACGTGCAGGCGGGCGCGGTCGATCGCGCGGCCGATCGGCACGTTGCGCGCGTCTTCGGCGAGATCGGTGATTGCGTGGGTCACCGCGAACGTGGTGCATTCGGTCGGGCCATAGCCATTGAACAGCGCGACGTCCGGCTCCGCCTCGCGCATCCGCCGCACATGCCGCACCGACAGCGCTTCGCCGCCGGTGAACAGCTGGCGCAGGCCATGCAGCTGGTGCGGATCCTCGTCGACCACGCTGTTGAACAGCGCGGCGGTCAGCCACAGATGGGTGATGCCATGTCGGCGAATCGCCTCACCGAGGGCAGTCGCGGTCGGCACGGCTTCGTGGTGGATCACCAACTGTCCGCCATTGAGCAGCGGGCCCCAGATTTCGAGGGTGGATGCATCGAAACCAAGCGGCGCCGCCTGCAGGAAGACCGTGTCCACGCCCAGGTCGATGAAGCCGACATCGCAGACCAGCCCAAGGATCGCGCGATCGGGAATGCACACGCCCTTCGGCGTTCCGGTCGAGCCGGAGGTGTACATCACGTAGGCGAGGTCCTCGCCAGCCCGTGCGATATCCGCGAGCGCTGCGTCCGCCGCAGCGCAATCCTCGATCGCCGCTGCGACGACACCTTCCGGCAAACGGATCGCCGCTTCGCTCGCCAGCGATACGAGGCACAAGCGTGCGTTGGCGTCGGCGAGCATCGTCGCCAGTCGCGCCGGTGGCTGCGTCGGATCCAGTGGCAGGTAGGCCGCGCCGCAGCGCAGGATCGCCAGCATCGCGATCACCGCGTCGGCGCCGCGCTGGGCATCCAGCGCAACGATGTCGCCGGCGACTACGCCACGCTCGCGCAATCCGGCGGCGACCGCAGCCGACATCGTGTCCAACTGCGCATAGCTGATGACGCGATCGCCATCGCGGATGGCGATGGCATCGGGACGCAAGCGAGCCTGCGCGATGAACGCATCCACCAGCGACGACGCGACCGCGTCCATGGATGCCAGCCGCGCGTTCACGCAGCTTCCTCCGCGTACTCGTCGCAGGCATGCGCAGCCTTGCCGCGGTAGTCTCTGCGCAACTTGAGCAGCAGCGCGCCGAGCGAATCCGACAGGCCCGACTGCCCGATGTGCGGTGGTTGCAAGCCCAACTTGCGCAAGGCGCCATGGCCGGCATGCAGGCGCGCCTTCTCGCGGGTGGAGTCGGTGTAATACGTGAAGCTGACCGTGACCGAAGGGCCATCGCCGTTCTCGACCATGTGCGGGCTGGTCGACGGCATGTAAGCGCCTTGCCCCGGCTGCAGGTCGAAGACATGCGCGCGTTCGCGGAAGGCATCGCGCCAACGCAGCAGATAGCGCTCATGGCTGAGATGGAACAGGTCGCGGGCGTGCTCGCTGGCGACTTCCTGGTCGTCGTGCGGCCACACGTAGACGCGCTTGCGGCCCTGCACCTGCAGGATGAAATTGTGTTCCGCGTCGAAGTGGTACGGCGTCACCGCACGCGGCGACGTCACGAAGATCCAGCCGCCGCGATAGCTCATGCCGTGATCGCGGGTGTCGATCTCCGGCTGCAATTCGTCCAGCACCTCGCGCACCAGGGTGCGGTACAGCGGATCCTTCTGGATGTTCAGCAGCGACATCCATGCCTGGGCATTGGCGAGATTGCGCAATGTATCCGCGGACGATGCCGCGTTCGGGAACAGCTCCGGCGCGGAATTGAACGGCGTGCCCGCCTTGGCCGAATCGGAATGCGTACGCACGCTGCCCTGCGCTTCCAGTCGTTGCGCCAGCGCGACCAGTTCGTCGAGGCGCAGCAACGGATGGTCCTGCAGGTGGTGACGCACCGCCTGGATGCGCCATGGGTCGAACGCCGTCCAATCGACGTCGATCCACTGCGCCAAATCGATTTTCGGTACTGCAGCCATCGTCTTCTCCCCCGGCCCCCCAGCCGATGCTGTTGTCAGCGCGCTCCCTTGCCCAGCAGCACCACTTCCACCGTCTGCAGCAGGATGCTGAGGTCGGAGAAGAAGGTGTGGTTCTTCACGTAGAACAGGTCGTAACGCAGCTTCTCTTCGGCATCGCGCACCGACGCACCGTACGGATAGCGCAGTTGCGCCCAGCCGGTCAGGCCCGGCAGCACGCTGTGGCGCATGTCGTAGAAGCGGATCTGCTGGTTCAGCGAATCAACGAACTGCGGGCGTTCCGGGCGCGGTCCCACCAGGCTCATTTCGCCGCGCAGCACGTTGATCAGCTGCGGGAGTTCGTCCAGGCGCGCCATGCGGATGAAACGCCCGACGCGGGTCACGCGGTCATCGTCGCGCTTGGCCCATTGCGCCACGCCATCCTTTTCGGCATCGACGCGCATGCTGCGGAACTTGATCACCCAGAACTTGGCGCCGTGGATGCCGACGCGGATTTGCTTGTAGAAGATCGGGCCCTTCGATTCCAGGCGAATCGCCAGCGCCACCAGCATCATCAGCGGCAGGGCCAGCACCAGGATCAGCGAGGCGAAAGCGAAGTCGAAGGCGCGCTTGTTCAGGCGGCGCGGCAACGAATGATCGAATCCATGCGAGAACACCAGCCATGACGGATCGAGCCGCGTCAGGGTGATCATGCCGGCCTCGCGCTCGACGAAGGTCGGCAGGTCGCATACCCGCACGCCGCGGCCGATCGCCTCGAGCAGCGGCTGCATGTGCGCCTCGCGCTCCTTGTCGTCCATCGCGACCAGGATCTCGTCGGCATCGAGCAACTGCGCAACCTGGTCGACATTGCCTTCGCCGCGCACCAGCAGGTTCGATTCGACCTTGATTTCCTCGCCCGCGCTCGGCACGTAGCCGATCACGCGGAAATTTCGGCGATCGGTGGAACGACGCATCCGCCGTTCGAGAAAACTTGCGGTCTCGCCGGCGCCGAGCACCAGCACGCGCGACTTCAACGTATGCGACGCGAACACCGCGCCCCACACCAGGCGCAGGATCATCACGCCGAAGAATCCGAGGAGCAAGGCGCTGACCAGCACGCCGCGACCGATGTAGGACAGCGGGAACAGGTAATACATCACCAGCAGGGCGACGCCGCCGAACGCGAAAGCGTAGATCTCGCGCAGCAGGAACCCGAAGCGGTTCTTGCGCAGGTAGACGTGGTGCAGCCCGAAGGCCGTCATCGATACGCACAACACCAGCGCGAACAGCACCGCGCGCCACAAGAGGTGATCGGAGAATTCGAGATAGCCCGGCGCGTCGTGCATGAAACGCAACCATCCGGCCAGCCGGACGCAGCCGATCAGCAACGCGAATTCGAAAAACCAAAGGAAGAAAACCTTTGAGGGGCCGCTTTTCCCTAGCCTTGACATGCACCACTCCTGAAATCCGTTTCAGTCCAACTCCATGCCCGTGCATGCCGGCGTTCCAATCGCCTGATCACGGGGCTTCAACGACTCTGCGATCGTCCCCTTGCCGTCGAGTCGCTGTCAAGTCACATCCGCATCACCTGTTCGCGAAGTGAAACGACATCGACATTTCCCGGTTCGAACCGCACCAGCACTCCGTCCAGCGTCGGCACCGCCAAGCCGAGACGGGCGCGATCGGCGCAGGCGCGCAACGACCACGCGCGCAGCCCTGTCGCCATCGCCAGTTCCGTCACCGCCGCGCCCTGCCCGCTGCGGAACGCATTCATGTCGATCGACAACCCGCTTCCGATCGCCTTCAGCACGGCCTCCTTGCGCACCCAGGCATCGATCAGCGCCTCGCCACGATCGCTTTCCTGCGGGTGCAGCACGTTGCCGGCCAGGCCATCGAGCAATGTTTCGTGCTCGATCGCCTCGATGTCGACGCCGATCATCCCGGCATCGCGCGCCACCGCGATCGCCACGAAATCATCGGCGTGGCTGAGGCTGGTCGCCACGTTCGGCAAGCCCGCGACCATCGGCATGCCCGACGCCATCCGCCCGATCTCGACGCGAGCGGGATCGCGTCCGAGGACCCGGGCGACCATCAGGCGATGCAAGGCATAGGCCAGCAAACGGCGCTCGCGCTCGCGGGGATCGCGCAGGCGTTGGGCGCGTGCGTGCAGCGCCGGCGGCACCAACTCCTGGAGGCGCCAGAACTGGCTGCGCCAGACCTGGAGATCGCTGATGGCGACCACGCGCGGCGCGCTTGCAAGCCGTGCGTCCAGCGGCAGCAATTCGGCGAAATCGTCGCCCTGCTCCGCGACGAACCAGCGGCTGCCCGCAGGCTCGGCGGCGACGGCGTGGCGTTCAGCGTCCACCGGTCAATCGATCCGGAATGTTGAACAGGTAATTGACGTTGATCCAGCGCCGCGCACGTTCGTCGTAACTGCCTTCGATATGCGTCCTGCGGCCGGTATCGACGCCGACATCGGCGCGGGCATCGGCACTGATGTCGAGGCCGCCACCGGGATTGCGTTCGGTCTGGATGTCGTCGAACTGCAGGCGCACCTCGCGCACGCCGCTGTCCTTGGCGATCTGGTCGCAGACGCGCGTTTCCAGTTCGCCGATCAGCACCGGATCGTTGAGCACACGCAAGGGTGTGCTCGCCGACTGGCCGAAGTCGAGCACCGGATAGGTCGCGCTGCCTTCGCCCGGCACGTAACGCGTGCTGAAACGAAAGCTCGTCCATTCGTTCTGCGCGGCCGGACGATACTCGCCGATGCCTTCGAGGTTCTGCGCCGCGCCCTCGCGCGATTTCACTTCCACCGATTTCAGGCGGATGCGCAAGGCGGTGTCGTGCAGGCGTTCGGTCAGCGCGACCATCACCGCGCCCGCGACGATGCCGCGAACGTCTTCGTCGACCTGTACATGGGTGGGGGTTGCCGACGCTGGCCTGGGTGTCGCCATCACCGGCGAAAACCCGCACGCAAGCGTGATGAGGCAGACTGTAGCCCGCATCTGCGGGAAGCATCCTTTCATATCGACCGCCTTCCATTGGCTAGGGCGAATTGCCCGGTCACCCGCAATCATAGGACATCGAAATGGCAAGTGATACCCCACCCATTCACCTTCAAGCGGATGCCCTGGTTCCAGCCGTCCGGGCGGTTTTCGACAGTGGTCGCACCCGTCCCCTGGCATGGCGCATCGCACAATTGCGGGCATTGGACCGCATGCTGGTGGATGACGCCGATGCCATCCACGCTGCGTTGCTGGCGGACCTCGGCAAATGCGCTGTCGAATCGCGATTGACCGAAACCGCCTTCCTGCGTGCCGAAATCGCCCACACCCTGAAGCACCTGCGGCGCTGGCTGCGCCCGCAGCGCATCGCCATTCCGTTGTCGCTGCAACCGGCGCGAGGACGCCTGGTGCCGGAACCCCTGGGTGTGGTGCTGGTGATCGCGCCGTGGAACTACCCGGTGCAATTGCTGCTGGCGCCGTTGATCGGCGCCCTCGCTGCCGGCAATGCCGTCGTGCTCAAACCCAGCGAAGTCTCGCCGAATGTCGCGGCCACCCTTGCCAAGCTGGTTCCGCGCTATCTCGACAAGGAAGCCGTCGTCGTCGTGGAAGGCGGCGTCGCCGAAACCACCGCCCTGCTGCGCGAACAGTTCGACCACATCTTCTATACCGGCAACTCGGCCGTGGCGCGCGTGGTGATGACCGCGGCCGCGCAACACCTGACGCCGGTCACGCTTGAGCTCGGCGGCAAATCGCCGCTGTGGATCGACGACAGCGTCGACATGGAGGCCGCGGCGCGGCGCATCGCCTGGGCGAAATTCCTCAACGCCGGACAAACCTGCGTCGCGCCCGATTACGTGCTGGCCACGCCGGCGGTCGCGGAAAATTTGATTCCCCATCTGCGCGCGGCCATCCGCGAGTTGTACGGAAACGACCCGCAAGCCAACCCGACCTACGGGCGGATCATCAACGGCCGCCATGTCGAACGCCTGCTGGCGCAGATCGATCCGGCACGCATCGTGATCGGCGGCGAACACGATGCCGGTGAGCGCTACATCGCACCAACGGTGCTCCATCCCGTGACTGCCGGCGACGCGGCGATGCAGGACGAGATCTTCGGCCCGATCCTGCCGATCGTCCCTGTCGAAGATGCCGATGCAGCAATCGCCTTCATCCGCGCACACCCGAAACCGCTGGCGCTGTATGCCTTCACTTCCGACCGTTCGCTGCGCCAACGCTTCGTCGATGAAACCTCGTCGGGCGCATTGGCATTCGATTTCGCGGTGGCACACCTCACTGCGCCGGAGATGCCCTTCGGCGGCGTCGGCAACAGCGGCATGGGCGCGTATCACGGCGAAGCCTCGTTCCGCATCTTCAGCCACTTCAAGCCGGTGATGAGCAAGCCGCTGAAGCCCGATACCCTGCGCCTGATCTTTCCGCCCTATGGAAAAACGGTGGAACGGGTCATCGACTGGTTGCTGGTGCGTGGCTGAGGAATCCGCATGTTCGATCTGAAAGAAACCACCGTCCTGGTGACCGGCGCCGGCATGGGCATGGGGCGCCTGTTCGCGCTGCAGGCCGCGCGCGAAGGCGCGAAACATGTCGTGCTGTGGGACATCGACGAGGCGGCGCTGGAACGCGTTGCCGATGAAATTCGCGCCCTCGGCGCAACGCCACATCCCGATGCCGTCGATGTCGCGGATCCGGCCGCCATTGATCAAGCCGCGGGCACGCTGCTTGCGACGCTGGGCGCGCCGGATCTCGTCGTCAACAATGCCGGCATCGTGCGCGGCAACGCCTGGTTCTGGGAGACCGAGCCACGACGCGACATCGAGCCAGTGATCCGCATCAACACGCTGGCGCCGATGCACATCGCACGCACACTGCTGCCGGCCATGCTCGCCGATGCCAGCCGCGAACGCCGCATCCTCAATATCGCATCGGCCGCGGCCACCGTGTCCAATCCGCGCATGAGCGTGTATGCCGCATCGAAATGGGCGATGCTCGGCTGGAGCGATTCATTGCGCCTGGAACTGCAGCAGTCCGGCCATCGCCATGTCCGCGTCACCACCTTCTGCCCGAGCTACATCGCCACCGGCATGTTTGAAGGCGCGCGCGGCCCGTTGCTCACGCCGTTGATGTCGCCGGAAAGCGCGGTCGCAGCTGCGTGGAATGGCATGCGCCGTGGGACGCCGATCGTGATGAAACCCTGGACCACGCGATTGGCGAAGGTCCTCAAGGGCATTCTGCCGTTGCCGGCCTGGGATTTCGTTGCGGGTCGGATCTTCCATGTGTACAACAGCATGGATAACTTCCGCGGACGCCACTGAGATGACCGACGACCCATCGCTGCCCGCCGGCCAGCGCATTATTCGCAACCTCGGTGTGTGGCGTTACCTGCAATTCGTGCTGGTGGCGATCATCGCCGGCGCACTGATCGACTGGTTGTCCAACCTGCAAACGCTCACGGCATGGCTGCTCGGCGCAGCCATCGGCATCGCCTATTTCGTGCTGGAAAAAATCCGCGGCACGATATGATTCGAGCGAGTGCGTTTCCGGAGCCGACTGCATGCCGTTGCAATCCACCATCGCCATTTTCATCGGAGCCGGTTTTGGCGCGCTGTCGCGCTGGTGGCTCGGGCTCGCCCTGAATTCGATCTTCCCGACCATTCCCCTCGGCACCCTCGCCGCCAACCTGATCGGCGGCTTCGTGATGGGCCTGCTGATGGCCACGTTCGACCAGTTCCAGGCAATTCCGCCCGCAGTGCGGCTGGCACTCACGACCGGATTCCTCGGCGGCCTGACCACGTTCTCGACCTTTTCGGCAGAGGCCTCCACCTTGCTGCTGCGCCAGCAGTTCGGCTGGGGTGGCGTGCTGGTCCTCGTCCATGTCGCAGGATCGATCCTGTGCACGCTGGCGGGCGTCGGCATCGCCGGATTGCTGATCGGCAAACACTGAAACGGGAGGCGACGGCGCCACAACCGCGCCTTAACGTGGACGAAAAATGACGCCGCGGCAATGTTGTCGAATCGCCATTAAACGTTTTTGGCGCAGGTGATGACCGGGCACCGTTACAGGCGTCTACTGGCATGAGCCCCCACCGGTTGCCCGCCATGAGCAAGTCCATCGCCCTCACGTTCCCGCGCACGCTCCTGCCGAAATCCCTGCTCGCCGGCCTTGCTCTTGCCGCCGGATTGGCGATGAGCCATCCCGCCAAGGCGATGGTGTCGATCAGCGTGCGTTTCGCGCCGCCGCCATTGATGATCTACGAACAGCCGATGATTCCCGCGCCCGGCTACATCTGGGTACCCGGCTACTGGGCCTGGGCCGACGATATCGGCGACTACTACTGGGTACCGGGCCAATGGGTGTTGCCGCCCTTCGCCGGTGCGCTGTGGACGCCGGGATACTGGGCCTGGAACGATGGCGTGTATTTCTTCCATCGCGGTTACTGGGGCCCGGTCGTCGGCTACTACGGCGGCATCAACTACGGTTTCGGTTACTTCGGCAGCGATTACGTCGGCGGCTATTGGCATCGCGGCGTCTTCAACTACAACCGTGGCTACAACCGCATCGACAATCGCGTGGTCAACGTCTACAACAACACGACGATCATCAACAAGACGGTCATCAACAACAATCGCATCAGCTACAACGGCGGTCCGGGCGGCGTGAATGCACAACCGACCATGCAGCAGCGCCAGGCCGAACGCCAACGGCATTGGGACGCGGTGCCGGACCAGCGGGCAGCGATGCAACAGTCACGCGAGGATCGCACGGCGCGCTTCAACTACAACCATGGCCAGGCCGACAGGATGCAATGGCGCGGCACGCAGTCCCCGACGCCGCCTGCAACGCCCGCGCCACAGCAACCTGCCGCAACGGTGCAACCGCCGCATCCCAGGAACATGCCGTCGCGTCCGGCGCGCGGCAACATGATGCCGACCGATGGCATTCCGGATCGCAGGCCGCAGCAATGGCCGGGCGCACGCGAACGCACGTTGACCCCGGAAGATCGCGCCGCGATGCGCGAAGAGCGCCGCCCGATCGCTCGACCGCCGATGCCGGCGCCAGCGATGCAGCCCCGCATGCAGCAACCTCGCCCCATGGTCATGCACGCGCCTCAGCCGATCGTGCATCCGACTCCGCAGCAGCAGCAACAACAGCCCGTGCACGGCGGCGGCAATCCCCATCGCGACGAGCGCCGTCGCGACAACAATGGTGGAGACTGATCAGCCCTTGTCCTGGCGCGCACGGATGCGCGCCGCGCGCAGGGCGTCGAGCTTCTCCTTCAGCTTGAGCTCCATGCCGCGCGCCACCGGTTCGTAGTAGACACGCTCGCCCATGGCATCGGGGAATCCGGTCTGGTCGAGCGCGACGCCGCCCTCGACATCGTGGTCGTACTGGTAGTCCTTGCCGTAGCCGAGCCCCTTCATCAGCTTCGTCGGGGCGTTGCGAAGATGCAGCGGCACCGGTTGCGAACCGAATTCGGCCACGTCGGCACGCGCGGCGTTCAATGCCATGTAGCTCGCGTTCGACTTGGCCGTGCTAGCCAGATAGATCACGAGATTGGACAGCGCGATATTGCCTTCCGGCGCACCGATGCGGTCGTAGGCGTTCCACACGTTGATCGCCATCTCCAGCGCACGCGGATCGGCGAGGCCGACATCTTCCACCGCCATGATGGTGAGGCGACGCAGCAGGTACGAGGGATCGCAGCCGCCGTCGATCATGCGTGCCGCCCAGTAGATCGCGGCATCGGGATTGGAACTGCGCACCGATTTGTGCAACGCGCTGATCTGGTCGTAGAACTGCTCGCCGCCCTTGTCGAAGCGCCGGGTACGATCGGCCAGCACCTGCTGCAGCGTATCGTCGGTGATGTGGCCGCCCTCCCCGCCCGCCAGTTCGGCGGCGATCTCGAGCAGGGTCAGCGATCGACGCACGTCGCCATCGCCGGCAATCGCGATCTGTTCCAGCGCCTGCGGCGATGCCTGCAAGCCGCGACCGCCGAGGCCACGGGCATCGTCATCGACCGCGCGCTGCAGCACCTGCGCGACATCGGCGACCGAGACCGCTTCCATCACGTGCACGCGGCAGCGCGACAGCAACGCCGAATTCAATTCGAACGACGGGTTCTCGGTGGTCGCGCCCACGAAGATGATCGTGCCGCGTTCGATATGCGGCAGGAAGGCGTCTTGCTGCACCTTGTTGAAGCGATGCACCTCGTCGACGAACAGCAGGGTGCGCCGGCCGCCGAGAAAGCGCTGTTCCGCCGCAGCCAGCACCTTGCGCACTTCCGGCAGGCCGCACAGCACCGCCGAAACCGCTTCGAAATGGGCATCGGCATATTGGGCGAGCAGCAATGCCAGCGTGGTCTTGCCGCAACCCGGTGGTCCCCACAACACCATCGAATGGACGTGCCCTGCTTCGATCGCCCGGCGCAACGCCGAGCCCGGCGCCAGCAAACGCTGCTGCCCCGCCATCTCGTCCAGGGTGCGCGGACGCATGCGCTCGGCCAGCGGCTGCAACGCGCTGACGTCGGGGTCAAGCCCCGGCAATGACATGCTGGTATTCATTCGTCCCGATGTTACGACGCCATCCGTCGCGACGCCTCAATCGCCGATGACGTCGACATCCTTGGGCGGCGTGAAGCTGAAGCTGGCCGCCGGCAAGGCGATGTTGCGTTGCCACTGCGCGAAATACATCTGGGTCCGCTGGCCGAGAGGATCGATCACGACGATCTGCGACAACTGGCCGTCCTTGAAGCCGATCTTCGCCGACTGGAAATTGCTGTCGGCCTTGGAACGCGGCGCGATCGTCAGCCAGTTCACGCCCGCGCTGGCGCCGCCATCGGTCACGACATAGTTGCGGTCGAGCCGCGCCGGATCGACCAGGATCGCCAGCGGGCTGTTCTGCTCTTCGGGCCCCTGCGGCCGCTTGCTCACCTGCTGCAGGTCGGGTTCGTAGATCCACACGGTCCTGCCGTCGGCAACGACGAGCTGGCGATACGGCTTGACGTATTCCCAACGGAATTGGCGTGGCGTCGCCAGCGACACGCGTCCGGACGACGACTGCTTGAGCCGGCCCTTGGTGTCGTAGACCTCCTGCGAGAAACCGCCCTGCAGCGACTTCAATCCCTGGGTGAAGGCCGTGAGATCGGCGCGGGCGTCGGCATGCGCGACCTGGGCCAGCGCCAGCACGCAAAGGCCGGTCAGCCATCGGGAAATACGCATCTGCTCGCTCCTTGCCAGTGTCCACGGGCAGTGTGCCCCGATCCGGCTGAACCCCGACCTGAATGCGGCCGGGAGCGGACGATCCGTCAAGCCGTCATTGCTGGCGCACGCACTGGAAATAGCTGCGCCCGGCGTCGCGGGCGGCGTCCTGGTCGGCGATGCTGTCGGGGATCGCGGCAGCCGTCGCGCACTTGGCGATGCCGGCTTCCAGCGTGCCGCAATCGATGCCACGCCCCGGCTGCTGTGCCTGTGCATCACGGCTGGCGCAACGCTGGCGCATCCGCGTGTTCATCCGGGTGATGAAATCGGCCTTGGCGATCGGGAACTTCACGTCGCTGAAGTCCATGCCGTGGCCACGATGGCCGCCGCCGTCTCCCGCGGCCTGCCCGTCCTGCCCGCGATGGCAGGCGCCGATCGCCAACGCGGCGGTCAGTGCCAGGGTTGCGACGATGGTGCTGCGAAGAATCTTCATGCGGGGCTCCGGGAGGCGGACTTGGTCATGTGTTGGCTGCGTGGTTTGAAATCATGCACCAGTGCGGGTTTGACGACTTGCTGGAAAGCATCGTGGAAATTCCAGCGCTGCGACAGGCCGAGCAATGGTTTCAGCTTTTCGTAGAGATAATCGGCGTCACGGGTAATCCTCGGGAAATGCAGCAGTGTCACCGGGATATCGTGCTTGGCCAGCGTGTAGATGAGCTTGTACAGCTTGGTCGTGAGGATGTCTTCCTGCTGCTCGGGATCCGGCGTATCCCACAACCCGCCTGGCGCATCCTCGTGGCCGCTCGCACGCGAAACCGCGCGCCGGCTTTCCGCGGCGCTGAACAAGTCACGCACCGGCACCAGGACATGATCGATCGCGATGTCGTGGTCGGCGAGAACCTCGTCGAGCTGGTCGCACAGCCACGGGCTCTTGACGACGTAAGGCGCATGGCGATCGCGGATATCCCGCTCCATCCCGGCATTGGCCAACGGATAGATATCGGCAGCGCGCTCGCGGAACCCGGTCGGCATCCCTAGCGCGGTCATCAGCTGGATCAGGAACGTGGTGCCCGCACGCCCGGTCCCCGTGATGACTACGTGATGACGACTCATCGAATGCATTTCTCCAGGCGCCAGGGGACGGCGAAATGCTTCGAATCGCCGTGCGTCGGCAACAACAACGCGCAGGCGCTGGTCGTGGTTGACAGCGCTCGGAGGAATCCTCAGTGCTGCGCGACGAGATCGCCGTAGACGACCTGGGCCCGGAACCCGCGTCGGACCGCCTGCATCAAGGCGCGGTACAGGCCGTAATCCTGCGGCTGGCACAAGGCGTGCGGGCCACGCACCGACTTCAACTGCAGGACATGCACTGCCGTGACCTTCTGCCCGTCGCGCTGCCAGCGTGCGCTGTACTGCCCCGCGGCATTGCTGAATTCCGTGTCCTTCGGGATCGCATCCAGTTTCACCGACGCGGGGAATTCCAGGACATAGGTTTCCTGCTCGCGCGATTCGTCCGAGCAATGGAATGGCACTTCGTTGGTCGGATTGGCATAACGCTGGTATTTGTTGCGCAGCGAGCCGCTGCCCGGCGGCAGCGGCAACGTCATCCCGCCCGGCACGCTGAAATCGACGACATCGTTCGCCTCGAAGCCGAAGCCGTATCCGTAAGGCTGGCGCAGGTCGGTGGCATCGCCATGCAATTCGAGCTTTCCTCTTCCGATCAATCCCGCCTGGCCGAGGAAGGATTGCTCCACCATCGAACGGATCTGTCCATTGACCTGGGCAAAGGCGCCGCGCAATCCGATTTCACCCACCGGCCCGATGTCGATGCCTGTCTGGCCCTTGGCGTTTCCGTCGGCGTCGTAACGGAACGCGGTCGTGACATGGCTGTAGTTGCGTTTGGCATCGTTGGCCGGCGTCCAGGCCAGGCGGCCGTCGCGCGTGTGCACGACCGGCTTGCCGAGATCGCCACCCGGCAGCTGGCCGAAGCGCGCGAACGGACTGGTGGAATCGAGGTAGAGATCGAATTCCGGGACATAGTTGATCGCGTGGTTGAAACGTTCGACCAACGCCACCTGCGACCATTCCGGGCCGCCGCCGGCACCGATCAACACCGGCGAACTGGCGATGCCCCTGGCGGCCAGCAAGGCCTCGAGGATGACCGTGTGGTCCTTGCAGTCGCCATAGCGGTTGGCAAGGATGCTGTCGGCGCTGTTGGGCTCGTAGCCGCCGTTGCCGAGATAGATGGCGACATAGCGAATGTTCTTCGCCACCCATTCGTAGATCGCCTGCGCCTGCGCGCGACGACCGTCGATGCCCTTGGTGATGGCATCCGCCTGCGCGCGGATCGCCGGCGTCACCGCGGCGGCGGCTTTCGCCTTGACGTCGTACGCACGGCCAAGCTGCGAGAAATCGGAATAGGTACTGGCCATCACCACCGGCCCGTATTCCCAGGCTTCGGCGGAGAACGTCTGCGACTTCAGAGGCTCGCTGCGACGGTACCGCCAGCGCCAGCTGGTGCGATCGCCAGCGGTCACCGGCTTGTCGCCCTGCACGTCGCGGACGAACAGATGCATCGGCATGTCGCTCGGCGCCTGCAACGTCACTTCGGCATCGTCGAACTGTTCGAACGGATTGAACGCTTCCAGGATGCGGAAATAGCCGCCGAACGTCGGATGCAGCACGTGCTTGCGGAAGGAATAGACCAGATGACTGCCTGGCGCGAGATCCGGGAACACGATGATCTTGACCTTGTAGTCGGCGTACATCGGTCCGCTGGCGCTGGAATAGCTTTCCTGGCTGTAGATCTTGTCCTTGGGCACGTCGCGGCGCTGTCCGTCCGGCCCCATCGTGTATGCCTCGAGCACGTCGAGCGTTTCGTGCTTGCTGCTGTAGTCCAGGCGGACCTGGCTGTAGCCGTCGACACCCGCCTTGGTCTTCACCAGGATGTCGTTGAAATCCGTCTCGGTATAGGTGGCGTCGGCAGCCACCACGTAGTCGGCGCGATAGCGCACATGGCTGGCGTTGTTGGTCGCTTCCTGGGCCTGTAGCGACATGGGCACGCACAATCCCGACAGCAGCACCAGCCATGCGAAACGAATCGTCATCCTTGGACCTCGTCGGGAATGGTGGATGCGGGGATTTGCCCGGGTTGCAGCAGCGCTCAGTCGCGGACCGGCGGCGGCGCCAGCACGGTGCGATCGCCATTGTGTTCAGGCGGGCTGACCACGCCGGCGGCTTCCATCGCCTCGACCAGTCGCGCGGCGCGGTTGTAGCCGATCTTGAGGCGACGCTGCACGCCGGAGATCGACGCGCGGCGCGTTTCGGTGACGATGCGGATCGCCTCGTCGTACAGCGGATCGCTTTCGTCGTCGCCGCTGCTGGACGCTTCCGGCAATCCGGTCGCGCCGACGCTGCTGCCGTCGTACATCGTCTGCACTTCTTCCAGCACGCCGTCGATGTAATCGGGCTGGCCGCTCTGCTTGAGCTGTTCGACCACGCGATGCACTTCCTCGTCGCTGACGAAGGCGCCATGCACGCGTTCCGGCATCGAGGTGCCGGGCGGCATGTAGAGCATGTCGCCGTGGCCGAGCAGCGTTTCCGCGCCGGACTGGTCGAGGATGGTACGCGAGTCGATCTTGCTCGACACCTGGAAGGCGATGCGGGTCGGGATATTGGCCTTGATCAGGCCGGTGATGACATCGACCGACGGACGCTGCGTCGCCAGGATCAGGTGGATGCCGGCGGCGCGCGCCTTCTGCGCCAGTCGTGCGATCAATTCCTCGACCTTCTTGCCGACGATCATCATCATGTCGGCGAATTCGTCGATGAAGACGACGATGAACGGCAAGGTATCGAGCGGCTGTGGCGCCTCGTCCGGAATGCCCGATGGCTTGAACAGCGGATCCATGATCGGCTGGCCGGCGTCGGCGGCGTCCTTCACCTTCTTGTTGAAGCCGGCGAGGTTGCGCACGCCGACCGCGCTCATCAGCTTGTAGCGGCGCTCCATTTCGCCAACGCACCAGCGCAGGCCGTTGGCGGCCTCCTTCATGTCGGTGACGACCGGCGCCAGCAGGTGCGGGATGCCCTGGTAGACGCTGAGTTCCAGCATCTTGGGATCGATCATCAACATGCGCACGTCCTTGGCGCTGGCCTTGAACAGCAGCGACAGCACCATCGCGTTGACCGCGACCGATTTGCCGGAACCGGTGGTACCGGCGACCAGCAAGTGCGGCATGCGCGCGAGATCGGCGACGGTTGGCCGGCCGGCGATGTCCTTGCCGAGGGCGAGCGTCAGCGGGCTGGCCGACTTGTCGTATTCGCGTGACCGCAGCAGTTCCGAGAGATAGATCATCTCGCGGCTGGTGTTGGGGATTTCGAGGCCGATCACCGACTTGCCGGGAATGACGTCGACCACGCGCACCGACTTCACCGACAGGCCGCGTGCGATGTCCTTGTCGAGCGAACTGATCGAGCTGACCTTGACGCCCGGCGCCGGCTCGATTTCGAAACGGGTGATCACCGGGCCCGGATAGGCCCCGACCACTTGCGCATCGATGCGGAAATCCTTGAGCTTGTATTCGATCTGGCGCGACAGGGTTTCGAGGGTTTCCTCGTCGTAGCCCTTGGCCTGCGGCTTGGGATCGTCGAGCAGCGCCAGCGGCGGCAACGCACCGGGATCGCCGCCGACGAACAGCGGAATCTGCTGGTCGCGCTTGGCGCGTTCCGATTTCTCGATGACGGGCGCGGCCGGCGGTTCGATCTTCACCTTCTCGCGCTTGGCACGCAGTTCGGTATCGACCTTGCGCGCCTCGACGCGCTCCTCGCGCATCTGGCGCGCTTCCTGCCATTCGCTGGCCTGTTGCTGGCCCTTGCGGAACATCCCCGGGACCGCCATCACCCAGCCGCCGATGCGTTCCATCAGCCAGAACCAGGAGAAGCGCGTCGCCAGGGTTACCGAAATCAGCAGCAACGCGATCATGAACAACACGCCGCCGGCCTGGCCGACGGTATGCCGCAGCGAATCACCGACCAGGCGACCCAGGATGCCGCCCGCGCCCGCCGAGAAATTCTCGACGTTGCCGATCCGCAATTGCAGCAGCCCGACCGCGGCGATCAGGAAGGCGAACAGCGCGATCAGGCGCAGCGCCGGGGTGATTTCCGCTTCTTGTTCGCTGGCCTCGGCATCGACCGGCCGGAACAGCGTGATCCACACCACCGCCCCGAGCAGCACCGGCACCAGCCAGGCGACATAGCCGAACAGGTAGATCAGCACATCGGCCAGCCACGCGCCGACCTTGCCGCCGACGTTATGCAGCGGCGTGGTGACGCCGACACTGCTCGACCAGCCCGGATCCTGCGGTGAATACGTGAACAGGCAGGCGAACAGATAAAGCAGGATCGGCGCGACGGCAATCAGGGTGATGTCGCGGATCATCCGCTTGCGCTGCGGACTCATCGGCGGCCGTGGCTCGGCCGTCGCGCGAGCGCGCTCGGTCCCGGTGTCGGATTTGGCGCGGGTGCGGCGGTTGGGTCGAGTGGCTGCCAAGGTGTGTTCTGACTCGGGAGATGTTGGGCTGGGGGTTGATGGAACGGGCAGCAGCCCGCATCTGAATGGAACGGACGCTTACACTAGCCGCCTGCCCTACTTCATACGATCCCAAGTATAACGATCATGTCGATGTCCTCCCCGAAGCATTGCCGCCTGCTCATCCTCGGTTCCGGCCCCGCCGGCTGGACCGCCGCCGTGTACGCGGCCCGCGCCAACCTCAAGCCCGTCGTGGTGACCGGCATGGCGATCGGCGGACAGCTGATGACCACCACCGAAGTCGACAACTGGCCCGGCGATGCCCACGGCCTGATGGGCCCGGCGTTGATGGAGCGCATGCAGGCGCACGCCGAACGCTTCGACACCGAGGTGGTGATCGACCAGATCCACAGCGCCGACCTGTCCAAGCGCCCGTTCCGCCTGGTCGGCGACGCCGGCGAATACACCGCCGACGCGCTGGTCATCGCCACCGGCGCGACCGCCAAATACCTCGGCCTGCCCAGCGAAGACCACTTCAAGGGTCGCGGCGTCTCCGCCTGCGCGACTTGCGACGGCTTCTTCTACAAGGAAAAGGATGTCGCCGTGATCGGCGGCGGCAATACCGCGGTCGAGGAAGCGCTCTACCTCGCCAACCTGTGCAACAAGGTCTACCTGGTGCACCGTCGCGACACCCTGCGCGCCGAGAAGATCATGCAGGACAAGCTGTTCGCCAAGATCGAGGCCGGCAAGATCGTGCCGATCTGGCATCACGCGGTGGACGAAGTGCTGGGCGACGACATGGGCGTAACCGGCCTGCGCCTGAAGTCGACCCAGACCGGGCAGACGCAGGACATCGCCGTGCACGGCATGTTCGTGGCGATCGGTCATCATCCCAATACCCAGATCTTCGACGGCCAGCTGGCGATGTCGAACGGCTATCTGGAGATCAAGTCCGGCCTCGAAGGCGGTGCCACCATGACTTCGACGCCGGGCGTGTTCGCTGCCGGCGACGTTGCCGACCAGCACTACCGCCAGGCGATCACCTCGGCCGGCTTCGGCTGCATGGCCGCGCTCGACGCCGAGCGCTGGCTGGAGTCGAACGGCTGACTCAAGACCGCGCCCGCCGCCTCGCCCGCATGAAGGCCATTGCCCTGGCCTTCCTGCTCGGTGCGATCGCATTGCTGGTGGTGGCGCAACATTTCGGTCGGCAAGGCATCTGGGGCTGGATCGGCGCCTTCGCCGAAGCGGCCACTGTCGGCGCCCTTGCCGACTGGTTCGCGGTGGTCGCGCTGTTCCGCCATCCCTTGGGATTGCCGATTCCGCACACGGCGATCATTCCGCGCAACAAGAAACGCATCGCCGATGCGCTGGCGCGTTTCGTCGCCGACAATTTCCTCGCCCCCGAGCAGATCCTGAAACGGGTGGACGAATGGAATCCGGCGCTGCGGCTCGGCGAATTCCTCTCGACCCCGGAACGCCTCGAACAATTGTCGCGGCAATTGCAGTCGTGGGCGCGGCAATCGCTGGATGCGCTGGATTCCCCGGTCTTCGAACGCGAACTGATGGCCATGGCCAGCCGCCAGTTGCAGCAATGGGACGCGGCGCGCACCGCGTCGCAGCTGATGCACGTCCTCACCCGCGGCGGCCATCACCAGAAAGTGCTGAACGCCGGCCTGTCGCAGGTCGCGGCATGGATGGGCCAACCCGGCGTGCGCGATTTCATCACCGAAAAACTGATCGTGATGGCCCGCCGGGAATTCCCCAAACTCACCTGGCTGGCCGACAAGCTCGACTACACCGAGGACCTCGCCGTCTCGCTGTCGACCCGTCTCGCCAACGCGATCATCGAGGAAGTGCAGGACGTGTTGAACACGCCCGACCACCCCCTGCGCCAACGCTATGGCGCCGAAGCCATGCGCCTGATCGATGCCCTCGAGGACGATCCCGAGCTCCAGCAGCGCATCGCCGTGTTCAAGCAGAAGCTGATCGACAGTCCCGAACTGCAGGACTACGTCCGTGGCCTGTGGCGGCAGCTGCGCGACTGGCTGCGCGCCGATCTCGCCAGTGACGATTCCACCAGCATGCGGCAGTTCCGCCAGTACGCCGAACGCCTGGGCCAGCGCCTGCGCAACGACCCGGTGTGGCAGGCCACCGCCAACGAACAGTTGCGGATCGCCGGCGAGCACATCGCCGCGCAACTGCGTGTCATCGCACCGGCCTATATTCGCCAGACCGTGGATGCATGGGACACTCGCTTCCTGGTCGACGAAATCGAGCGCAGCGTCGGCCGCGACCTGCAATATATCCGCCTCAACGGCACGGTGATCGGCGGACTCGCCGGTCTCCTGCTCCACGCGATCTTCCAACTCCCCCTGCTGCATTGAATCGAGGACGCCATGCTGACCCTGCATATCGCCAACAAGAACTATTCGTCGTGGTCGCTGCGGCCCTGGGTATTGCTGAAGACGCTCGGCATTCCGTTCGAGGAACGCATGCATCCCTTCGGTGAACTCTTCTCGTTCTCGCCGACGCGCCGCGTGCCCTGCCTCAACGACGGCGACATCACCGTCTGGGATTCGCTGGCGATCACCGAATACCTGGCCGAACACCATTCGGAAGTGTGGCCGCGCGATGTCATCGCCCGTGCCTGGGCGCGTTCCGCCGCGGCGGAAATGCATTCCGGATTCGCGGAATTGCGCAACGTCTGCTCCATGAGCTGCGGCCAGCGGGTCGAATTGGCCTCGATATCGCCGGCGCTCGCCGATGACATCGCCCGCCTCGATGCGCTGTGGAACGAAGGCCTGTGGCGCTTCGGCGGCCCGTTCCTCGCCGGCAGCGAATTCACCGCGGTCGATGCCTTCTTCGCACCGGTCGCGTTCCGCATCCAGACCTACGGGCTGAAGCTGGGCGACGCTGCGTCCGCCTATGCACAACGCCTGCGCGACCTGCCGGCCATGCGCGACTGGTACGCCGCCGCACTCGCTGAAACCTGGCGCGAACAGGCACACGAAGACAGCATCTCTGCGCACGGCCGCGTGACCGACGACCTGCGCGTTCCCGCGGCCTGACCGGAGCGATGCCCGCACTGCAGGCCCGCATCCTCGAATCGCTCGACGCCATTCCCGCCGGGCGCTGGGACGCACTGCATTCCAGCGATCACCCCTTCGTTCGCCATGCCTTCCTGTCGGCGCTGGAACGCACAGGCTGCCTGCGCGCCGATTGGGGCTGGGCGCCGCATCACCTGACGCTGTGGGACGAGGAAACGCTGGTCGCCGCGGCGCCGATGTACCTGAAGTCCAATTCGCATGGCGAGTTCGTGTTCGATTTCGCCTGGGCGCACGCCTATGCCCAGCACGGCCTCGAGTACTACCCGAAATGGTTGTGCGGCGCGCCTTATTCGCCGGTCACCGGGCCACGCCTGCTGGCGCAAACGCCGGAGCTTCGCCAGGCGCTTGCGAACGCAATGACGAAGCTGTGCAGCGCGCAGGAGTTGTCGTCGGTGCACGTCAATTTTCATCCCAAAGATGAAGATTCCGGCTTTGGTGAAGACTGGCTGCTGCGCGAGGACATCCAGTACCACTGGAACAACCGCGATGGCTGGAAGACATTCGACGACTACCTCGCCGCGATGGATGCCAAGCATCGCAAGAACATCCGCCAGGAACGCGCCAAGGTCGAACGCGCCGGCGTGACCTTCCGCGTCGTGCACGGCGATGAAGCCAGCGACGCCGATCTCGCGGCGATCCACGGTTTCTACCTGCAGACCTTCGCCGAATACGGCAACTCGCCGGCATTGACGCTGGAATTCCTCCGCGAAATCGCTCGGACGATGCCGCGGCAATTGGTGCTGTTCATCGCCGAAGTCGATGGCGAGGCCATCGCCGGCGCGCTCTGCCTGCGTGGCGGCGACACCTTGTATGGCCGTTACTGGGGCAGTCATGCACAGCTGCCGGGCCTGCATTTCGAGACCTGCTACTACCAGGGCATCGATTACTGCCTGCGGCATGGACTGACACGTTTCGAGCCCGGCGCACAAGGCGAACACAAGATCGCGCGCGGCTTCCTGCCCACGCTCGTGCGTAGTCGCCACTGGATCGCCGACCCGCGCTTCCGCGGTGCGTTGGATGACTGGTGCGCCGCCGAACGTCGCGATGTCCGCCGCCATGCCGCGCGATTGCATCGGCACTCGCCATTCCGTGATGGCGACATCCGGTCATGATTCCGGTCCTGCCCGCCGATCCGGACACGCCATTCCCGCCCGTGGAACGCGCCCTGCGCCAGCCGGACGGCCTGCTCTGCGCCGGTGGCGACCTGTCGCCGACGCGCCTGCTCAATGCCTACCGCTACGGCATCTTTCCGTGGTTCAACCCGGGGGAACCGATCCTGTGGTGGTCGCCGGATCCGCGCATGGTGTTTCGCACGGATGGCGTGCGCCTGTCGACGAAGTTCCGCCGTGGATTGCGCCATGGCACCTGGACCCTGCGCGCCGACACCGCTTTCGCCGAGGTCATGCGCGCCTGCGCGACCTCGCCGCGCCCGGGCCAACGCGGGACCTGGATCGGCGCGGGCATGATCGATGCCTACGTGGAACTGCATCGACTTGGCCATGCCCATTCGGTCGAGGTCTTCGACGGTGAACGTCTCGTCGGCGGCATCTACGGCGTCGCCATCGGCCGGATGTTCTACGGCGAATCGATGTTCTCCGGCGAATCCGGCGGCTCCAAGATCGCGCTGGCCGCGCTCGCCCGACTCCTGCGAGACCGCGGCTGGCCATTGATCGATGCCCAGGTCGAGAGCCCGCACCTGCGCACCCTCGGCGCGGAAACGCTGCCGCGAGACCTGTTCGCGCGACGGATCGCGGCGCTGGTGGACCTGCCCGGAGTCGTCGGGCCGTGGACTGCCGATCTTCCTGGCTTGCCTGTCTCCGGGCTGGCCGACTAGACCTATTTCGGACCGGGTCTGGCCGCTTTTTGCGCCGATCCCGTTGGCATGCGACAATTCCCCTCTTTCGGGCGCCGCACCGGCTGCCCACCTACTTGAGTATTTATGGCGAAAGACGACGTCATCGAGTTCGAAGGCACGATCTCCGAGACCCTGCCGAACACCATGTTCCGGGTCAAGCTGGAGAACGGGCACGAGATCATTGCCCACATTTCCGGGCGCATGCGCAAGAACTACATCCGCATCCTGACCGGCGACCGCGTCAAGGTCGAGATGACGCCCTACGACCTGACCAAGGGCCGCATCACCTATCGCCATCGCTGATCGCGGCGATACGCACCAAAGAAAAAGGCGACCCGAGGGTCGCCTTTTTCGTGCCTGCTACGATCAAACCACCGGCGCGGTTTCTTCCTTCGGCGCCGCCGGGCTGGCGGCTTCGATGTTCAGCACCAGGCCGTCATCGTTGGCGTCGAGGCCGACATGGCCGCCCTCCACCAGCTTGCCGAACAGCAGCTCGTCGGCGAGCGGGCGCTTGACCTTGTCCTGGATCAGGCGCGCCATCGGGCGCGCGCCCATCAGCGGATCGAAGCCGTTCTGCGCCAGCCACTCGCGCGCCTTCTGCGTGGCGGACAGGGTGACGTGCTTCTCCTGCAACTGCGCTTCGAGTTCGATCAGGAACTTGTCGACCACGCGCAGGATGTGATCGGTGCCCAGCGCCTGGAACTGCACGATCGCATCGAGGCGATTGCGGAATTCCGGACTGAAGCCCTTGCGGATCACTTCCATCGCATCCGTGCTGTGGTCCTGGCGGGTGAACCCGATGCTGCGACGCGCGGCCTGGGCGGCGCCGGCATTGGTCGTCATCACCAGGATCACGTTGTGGAAGTTGGCTTCGCGACCGTTGGTGTCGGTCAGCACGCCGCGGTCCATCACCTGCAACAGGATGTTGAAGATGTCGGGATGCGCCTTCTCGACTTCATCGAGCAACAGCACGCAATGCGGCGTCTTGACGATTTTCTCGGTCAGCAAGCCGCCCTGGTCGAACCCGACATAGCCCGGAGGCGCGCCGATCAGGCGACTGATCGAATGCGGCTCCATGTACTCGCTCATGTCGAAGCGCACCAGTTCGATGCCGAGCTGCATCGCCAGCTGCTTGGTCACCTCGGTCTTGCCGACGCCCGTGGGCCCGGCGAACAGGAAGCTGCCGATCGGCTTGTCGGGATTGCCGAGGCCGGAACGCGCGAGCTTGATCGCCGACGCCAGCGTCTCGATCGCCGGATCCTGGCCGAAGATCACCATCTTCAGGTTGCGCTCGAGCTGCTGCAGGGTGTCCTTGTCGCTGGTGTTGACCTGCTTGGGCGGGATGCGCGCCATCTTGGCGACGATGGTCTCGATCTCCTCGACATCGATCACCGACTTGCGCAGCGTTTCCGCGATGATGCGCTGGCGGGCGCCGGCCTCGTCGATCACGTCGATCGCCTTGTCGGGCAGCAGGCGGTCGTTGATGTGTTTCACCGAGAGATCGACCGCAGCCTGGATCGCGTCATCGGCATAGCTCACACCGTGGTGCGCCTCGTACTTCGGCTTCAGGCCCTTGAGGATCTCGACGGCCTCGTGCACGGTCGGCTCGACGATGTCGATCTTCTGGAAACGACGGGCGAGCGCGCGATCCTTCTCGAACACGCCTCGATATTCCTGGAAGGTGGTCGAACCGATGCAGCGCAGTTCGCCCGACGACAGCGCCGGCTTGATCAGGTTGCTGGCGTCCATCGTTCCGCCCGACGCCGAACCGGCGCCGATGATGGTGTGGATCTCGTCGATGAACAGCACCGCGTTCGGAATCTTCTTGAGCGCGGCCAGCACGGCCTTGAGGCGCTTCTCGAAATCGCCGCGGTACTTCGTTCCGGCGACCAGGCTGCCGAGGTCGAGCGAGAAGATCGTCGCGTCCTTCAGCACTTCCGGCACGTCGCCCTCGACGATGCGCTTGGCCAGGCCCTCGGCGATCGCGGTCTTGCCGACGCCGGCCTCGCCGACGTAGAGGGGATTGTTCTTGCGGCGGCGGCACAGCACCTGGATCGTGCGCTCGATTTCATCGGCGCGGCCGACCAGCGGATCGATCTTGCCTTCCTTCGCAGATGCGTTGAGGTTGGTCGCGAACTCGGCCAGCGGATCGCCGCCACCGGCGCTGCCGCCCTCCTCGCCCTCGCCTTCCTCGCCGGAACGCGAGGCATCGGACGACGCCTGTTCCTCGCCATGCTTGGACAGGCCGTGCGAAATGAAATTGACCACGTCGAGGCGGGTCACGTCCTGCTGGTTGAGCAGGTAGACCGCGTGCGAATCCTTCTCGCCGAAGATCGCCACCAGCACGTTGGCGCCGGTGACTTCGGCCTTGCCGGAGCTCTGGACGTGGTAGACGGCGCGTTGCAGCACGCGCTGGAAGCCCAGCGTCGGCTGGGTGTCGCGGCCGTCGTCTTCCGGCAGCACCGCGACCGAGGCTTCGATCGCGCGTTGCAGGTCGGCCTTCAGGCGCGGGATATCGGCGCGGCAGGCGGTCAGGACTTCACGCGCGGCGGGATTGTCGACCAGCTCCAGCAGCAGGTGTTCCACGGTCATGAATTCGTGGCGCTGCTCGCGGGCGTGCTTGTAGCACTGGCCGATGGTGGTCTCGAGGTCTTTGGAAAACATGGAGCTTTCCCCAATGATGGTCTGGGACCGTTATGGGGACGACGCTACGCCTTTTCCACCCGGCACAACAAGGGATGCTGTTCCAGCCTGGCGTATTCGTTCACCTGCCCGGCCTTGGACTCGGCGACGTCGCGGGTATAAACCCCGCACACGGCCTGGCCACGGGTATGGACGTGGAGCATGATCTGGGTCGCCTTCTCCAGGTCCATGGCGAAAAAGCGCGTCAAAACCTCCACCACGAAGTCCATCGGGGTGAAATCGTCGTTCAGCATCAGCACCGCATAGCGCGAAGGTGGCTGCGTTTCTGGCCGCGCAACCTCGGCCACGGTACCGCGCTCTTGGGCGGTGTCGCGTTCCTGGCTCATGCGCCAATTATAAATCCTGACATTACAAAACGCCTCCCGCCGAATGGACGCCGCCGGGCCGTGACCCCACAATGGCTTGATTCCGCTGGGGATTCTTGATGTGAGCTACCGCGAAGGCCGTTTCTGGCAACCCGACGTCACCGTCGCCACCGTGGTGGTGCGCGATGGCCGCCTGCTGATGGTCGAGGAAAGCGCCGGTGGCCGCGTGGTGATCAACCAGCCAGCCGGCCACCTCGAACCCGACGAGACGCTCCAGGCCGCCGCCCTGCGCGAGACGCTGGAGGAAACCGGCTGGCACGTGCGGCTGACCGCCTTCATCGGCGCCTACCAATGGACCGCGCCCCCGGCGCCGGAAGGCTCGGGCCGCCACTACCTGCGCTTCGCCTTCGCCGCGGAGCCGGTCGAACACGACGCCGCGCGTTCGCTCGACGACGGCATCATCGCCGCGCACTGGTGGACGCCGGCGGAGCTGGAGGCACGCATGGCCGACCATCGCAGCCCGATGGTATGGCGCGTGGCCCAGGACTTCCTTTCCGGTCGCCGCTACCCGCTCGACATGGCCGCGCAGCTGAAGTGAGCGTGGTGCAGTGAGCGCGGCGAACATCATCGTTGGCCTGTCCGGGGGCGTCGACTCCTCGGTGGCGGCGTTGCGCCTGCGCGACGCCGGCGAATCGATCGCCGGATTGTTCATGCAGAACTGGGCCGACGACGGCAGCGGCGAATGTCGCGTGGAAGACGATCGTCGCGACGCGGTGGCAGTGGCGGGACGACTCGGGATTCCGATCCACTTCCGCGACTTCTCCAGCGAATACTGGGATGGCGTGTTCCGCCACTTCCTCGACGAATACGCCGCCGGGCGCACGCCCAACCCGGACGTGCTGTGCAATCGCGAAGTGAAGTTCAAGCATTTCCTTGATGCCGCCCGCGATCTCGGCGCCGAACAGATCGCCACCGGTCATTACGCGCGCATCGACGAGCGCGACGGCCGCTGGCGGCTGCTGCGCGCGATCGACGGCGACAAGGACCAGAGTTATTTCCTGCACCAGCTCGGGCAGGCGCAACTCGCGGCGACGCGCTTCCCGCTAGGCGAGCTGCACAAGCCCGACGTGCGCAAAATGGCCGCCGAAGCAAAACTGCCGACCGCGGCGAAGAAGGATTCCACCGGCATCTGCTTCATCGGCGAACGCGACTTCCGCACCTTCCTCTCGCAATACCTGCCGATGCAGGCTGGCGAGATCCGCACGCCCGACGGCAGCGTCCTCGGCGAACACCAGGGCGTGTTCTTCCATACCCTCGGCCAGCGCGGCGGCCTGCAACTGGGCGGTGTGCGCGGACGCGATGCCGCGCCGTGGTACGTGGTCGGCAAGGATGTCGCCCGCAACATCCTCTATGTCGAACAAGGCCACGATTCGCCGTGGCTGCAATCGAACCGCCTGCGTTCGGAAACCATGCACTGGATTTCCGGCGAAACGCGCCCCACATCGTTCCAGTGCCTGGCGCAGACGCGCTACCGCCAACCGGCGGAAGCCTGCACCGTGATCCCGCGCGACGACGGCAGCGTCGACGTGCAATTCGCGCGGCCGCAACGCGCGGTGACGCCAGGACAATCGCTGGTCCTTTACGATGGCGATGAATGCCTCGGCGGTGCAGTGATCGCCGCCACCGATGCCCCCCTCGAACCGACATTCAATCCGATATTTTCTGCATGAGCCAAGCCCCAGTCCAGGATCGCGTCCTCGCCCTCGCCGGCCTCGCCCAGGCATTGGTGCAAGTACGCCGCCTCGCCGAAAACGGCCAGGCCGACGTGCGCGCGATGGATGGCGTGCTCGCGAGCGTGTTCCAGCTCGATCCCGAAAGCACCGACGACGTCTACGGCACCGTCAGCACGATTCGACCCGGCCTGTTGCGCCTGCGCGAACAGCTGCGCAAGGAATCACGCGATCCGCAATTCCCGAAACTGGTGATGGGCGTCCTCGCGCTGGAACGCAGCTACAGTCGCGATAGCGACGTGCAGCGCAGGTTGCGCGACGACATCGGGCAACTCGCCGCGCACAGCGCCGGACAAGAGCCGACACAACCGGCAGTCCTCAACGCCCTCGCCGACCTCTACGTGAAACACATCAGCCCGCTGTCGCCGAAGGTGATGGTGCAAGGCAATCCGCATTACCTCAACCAGACTGGCGTGGTCGGCGAAATCCGCGCGCTGCTGTTGGCGGCGCTGCGTTCCGCGGTGTTGTGGCGGCAGCTCGGCGGATCGTCGCTGGATTTTTTGTTGCAGCGGAAGCGGATGACGGACAGCGTTGAGCAGTTGTTGCAGCGAAGCTGAGCTAATTAACCCAACCAATTGATTGCGATCAATGCACCGGCGTCTTGGCTAGCATTTGGACAATAGCTGGAATCGGTGTCAATAACCACCATTCGATACTTATCGTTGCTTCTGCGAGAACAACCAATCTCGCCACCATAATCCGGGATACATATCGTCGGGAAGCAAGTGGTTCAGCTCGGCATACTCTTTGAACCAAATACGTTTGCCACCAGCATCCTTTATTGTCTCGAAGAACCTGCGATCTGCGTCAATGCGGTTGTCGGTATCGGCATCACTGTGAATCATCAAGATCGGCTTGTCCTTGTATAAATCAACGAGTGCGTCATTCGGCGCGATACCAGCAATCGGAATCATTGCAGCGAACAGAGTCGGCTGTTTAGCTTCAAGCTGCCAAGTCGTTGATCCACCCATGGAGAACCCGAATGCATAGACACGCTTTCGATCTACCTGATTGCGGGCAATGAAGTCGTTGATGAGTTCGATCGCACTGTCGACGACCAGAGAAGGCTCGACACTCAGATCGGGGGGCATTGGCGAATAGTTGACGCTGCGGATCGGAAACTGCGGCAGAATGACGTAGGACTGATAGCGCTCGCGCAATTCGGGCGCGGCCCAAGCTTTGGCAAAGGGGGTCAACTGGCTCCGATTATCGACGCCGATTGCAGCGGAGCCATGCAGTTGCACAACCAATGGATAGCGGATACCTGGTTGTAAATGCGAGGGAATGAGAACCCGGTACGGGATTGTCACTCCGTTTGAGGCTTTGAACTCATGCTGTTCGAACTGCTGCCCACTCAAGGTCGCGAGCCTGTCAAAGTTCAAGGCAGGTACATTCCTGACGAGTTCGTGTCTGGCACCGATAGACGCGCACCCACCCAAAGTTGCAAAAGCGAGCACAGCCGCTAGAGACAGTCGCATCATGACTGTTGTTCGCAGTGGTTTTCGGAAACAAACGAGGTAATGACCTGCCGAATCCTAAACTTTAACCAGTCCGGTCCGCGGTCATTCATGTCGTCATGCCTAGAACCGTCGATCGAGACAATGCAACGACGATTAGTGATCAACCGAGTCGGCAATACGCCCGCATCGGCCGGAAAATCACCCCCCCTAATCGAAAGGACACGAATCGACTTGCTCCGGGGCAATGGGAAGCGGCGATTGTCTAGGGTAATCAGTGTTTGTGCGAACCCTGGTTGTTGTTGCAATGCCATGGATGAATAGTCGCCGCCGTTAGAATGACCAACCAAAGTCAGGGATTTCTTCCATTCGTATTGAGGATACTTGCGACTCAATTCGCGTCGAACGGCATGCAAATCATCTACGCCTCTCTGCCAGCCTGGACTACGGTCCGCAATGATATTTCCACTGACTCCATCGGATGGATCTCCGGGAAGAACCGATTGGATTCCGATTGCCAAATAGCCGAAATTATTAAAAATTTCGGCAACGAACCGATAATCATCCGGCCCCAACCCACCTCCAGGCGCAATGAGTGCCACAGCGCATTTATGCCTGAGTGTGCATTTCCTTTCCGAGGCCGGGAAAGAAATCCGGACGGGAATGTCACGCGACCGGACACTATCGTAAACAGTCTCTTGAGTAATTCTTGCTGATGACAGATTCAAAGCAAGAATGGACGAAGCTGCAGTTATCAAAAGCATTCAAGACCTCAGAGCATGCCTTCGGGATGTCCCGAAAAGCTGTTGCAATAAAAGCATATTGTTTGCATCCGACTGATCGCACTCAGATGCCTCCGCATGTTGCAGCCGAGAGCAGCGCGACTAGGTTATGAGCAAAGCTGAATTACTCATGTTGCGGCACCTCCAAATAGTTCGGTCCGCGTAATATTGCGATCTGGCCCGCGTGTCCGCAAAGGATATTATCTTTTGGCAGCTTCAAGAATATCTAACAATGTCTCAAGCTTTGCAGTCTCGTTGAATGCGTTGAGAGCATTCGAGAGTGCAGCTCGACATCTGTCGTTCACGCTTGCGGCCGACGAACTATCGGTTACTCCTGCTGCTATCAGCCACCAAGTAAAGTCCCTCGAAGACCGTCTTGGCGCTCGCCTATTTCGGCGCACGTCAAAGGGGTTGGTCATCACTGATGAAGGCCTCGCTCTAGTGCCAACGTTGAGCGATACATTTACGCGTCTCGGACATCTGCTGGATCAATTTGAAAATGGCCACCGACGCGAGGTGCTGACGGTCAGCGTCGTGGGCACCTTTGCAAGTGGCTGGCTATTCTCGCGACTAAGAGATTTTGAAGAGCGCCACCCCTTCATCGATCTGCGCTTGCTTACCAATAACAACCGGGTAGATGTAGCAGGTGAAAGCTTGGATTTCGCAATCCGCTTCGGAGACGGTGCTTGGCACGGATTACACGCCGAGCGTCTATTGGACGCCCCCATGTCGCCACTGTGTTCACCCCTAACTGCTGCCCGCCTGCAAAGGCCGGAAGACCTACGTGATGTGCCGCTGTTGCGCTCTTATCGACCACAAGACTGGCCGGCGTGGTTCGACGCCGCTGGCTTGACTCCTGTGCCAGCGCGTGGACCAATCTTTGATGCATCTTCATTGATGGCGCAAGCAGCCATAGATGGATATGGGGTTGCGCTGGTACCGGTATGCATGTTTGAACGAGACATCGAAAACGGAAGATTGGCTCAACCATTCCCTATCCTTGTCGACACCGGAGCATACTGGTTGGTAATGCAAAAGAGTCGCCAGATCACGTCCGCAATGAATGCTTTCAGATCGTGGCTTTTGACTCTGTTATCCAAGGCATAAGGAGCAACTCTGCAGGTCCCGCATCATGAAAAACGCCCGGAAACCCCGGGCGTTTTCTTTACACCTTGTCGCGCGAGAATCAGGCCGCGACCTTGTCCGCCACTTCCTTGTATTCCTCGATCTGGTCGAAGTTCATGTAGCGGTAGATCTCGGCGCCCTTGCTGTTGATCACGCCGATGTCCGCCATGTACTCCACGCGGGTCGGGATGCGGCCGAGGCGCGAGCAGATCGCCGCCAGTTCCGCCGAGCCGAGGTACACGTTGGTGTTGCGGCCCAGACGGTTCGGGAAGTTGCGGGTCGAGGTCGAGAACACCGTTGCGCCCTCGCGCGCCTGCGCCTGGTTGCCCATGCACAGCGAGCAGCCCGGCATTTCCATGCGCGCACCGGCGGTGCCGAAGGTGCCGTAGTGGCCTTCCTTGGTCAGCTCCGAGGCATCCATCTTGGTCGGCGGCGCGACCCACAGGCGCGTCGGGATGTCGCGCTTGCCTTCCAGCAGCTTGGCGGCCGCGCGGAAGTGGCCGATGTTGGTCATGCACGAACCGATGAAGACTTCGTCGATCTTGGCGCCAGCGACATCGGACAGCGTCTTCACGTCATCCGGATCGTTCGGGCAGGCAACGATCGGCTCGACGATCTCGTTGAGGTCGATGTCGATCACCGCGGCGTATTCGGCATCGGCATCGCCTTCCAAAAGCTGCGGATTCGCCAGCCAAGCTTCCATCGCCTTGATGCGGCGCAACAGCGAACGCGCATCGGCATAACCTTCGGCAATCATCCACTTCAGCAGCGTGATGTTGCTGTTGAGGTATTCGATGATCGGCGCCTTGTCGAGCTTGACCGTGCAACCGGCAGCCGAACGTTCGGCCGAGGCATCGGACAGTTCGAACGCCTGCTCGACCTTCAGCTGCGGCAGGCCTTCGATCTCGAGGATGCGACCGGAGAAGATGTTCTTCTTGCCCTGCTTCGCCACCGTCAGCAGGCCCTGCTTGATCGCGGCCAGCGGAATCGCGTTGACGAGATCGCGCAGGGTCACGCCCGGCTGCATCTCGCCCTTGAAGCGCACCAGCACCGATTCCGGCATGTCCAGCGGCATCACGCCGGTCGCGGCGGCAAATGCCACCAGGCCCGAACCCGCCGGGAAGGAAATGCCGACCGGGAAGCGCGTGTGCGAATCGCCGCCGGTGCCGACGGTATCGGGCATCAGCATGCGGTTGAGCCACGAGTGGATCACGCCGTCGCCCGGGCGCAACGCGATGCCGCCGCGGTTGCTGATGAAGGTCGGCAGTTCGTGGTGGGTCTTGACGTCGACCGGCTTCGGATAGGCCGCGGTGTGGCAGAACGACTGCATCACCAGGTCGGCGGAGAAGCCAAGGCAGGCCAGATCCTTCAGTTCGTCGCGCGTCATCGGGCCGGTGGTGTCCTGCGAACCCACCGAAGTCATCTTCGGCTCGCAGTAGGTGCCCGGACGGATGCCCTTCCCTTCCGGCAGGCCGCAGGCGCGACCGACCATCTTCTGCGCCAGCGAATAGCCCTTGCCGGTATCGACGGGGTTGTGCGGCAGGCGGAACAACGTCGAAGCCGGCAGGCCCAGCGCTTCGCGCGCCTTCGCGGTGAGGCCGCGACCGACGATCAGCGGGATGCGGCCACCGGCGCGCACTTCATCCAGCAGCACGTCGGACTTCAGCGCGAATTCGGCGATCACCTTGCCGTCCTTCAGCGCCTTGCCCTCGTACGGACGCAGTTCGACCACGTCGCCCATGTTCATCTGCGACACGTCGAGCTCGATCGGCAGCGCGCCGGCATCTTCCATCGTGTTGTAGAAGATCGGCGCGATCTTCGAGCCCAGGCAAACGCCACCGAAGCGCTTGTTCGGGATGAACGGAATGTTTTCGCCGGTGAACCACAGCACCGAGTTGGTGGCGGACTTGCGCGAGGAACCGGTACCGACGACGTCACCGACGTAGGCGACGAGATGACCCTTGTCCTTCAGCGATTCGATGAACTTCACCGGGCCGCGCTTGCCGTCTTCTTCCGGAGTGATGCCGTCGCGGGCGTTCTTGAGCATGGCCAGCGCGTGCAACGGGATGTCCGGACGCGTGGTGGCGTCGGGCGCCGGCGACAGGTCGTCGGTATTGGTTTCGCCGGTCACCTTGAACACGGTGATGGTCATCGATTCCGGCACTTCCGGCTTGCTGGTGAACCATTCGGCGTCGGCCCAGCTCTGCAGCACGGCCTTGGCGTTGGCATTGCCCTTCTCGGCCTTTTCCTGCACGTCGTGGAAGGCGTCGAACATCAGCAGCGTGTGCTTGAGCGCATTGGCGGCGACGGTGCCGACTTCGGCGTCGTCGAGCAGTTCGATCAGCGGATGGATGTTGTAACCACCGAGCATGGTGCCCAGCAGTTCGGTGGCGCGCTGGCGCGAGATCAGCGCGTTCTTCTCGGTGCCGAACGCGACTGCGGCGAGATACGAGGCCTTGACCTTGGCGGCGTCATCGACGCCGGCGGGCACGCGATTGGTGATCAGATCGAGAAGGAACTGTTCTTCACCGGCCGGAGGATTCTTCAGCAATTCGATGACATCGGCCGTCTGCTGCGCGGTCAGCGGCAGCGGCGGGATGCCGAGGGCGGCACGTTCGGCGACGTGCTGGCGATAGGCTTGCAACATGGTGTGCTCCGGTGGTTCTGGTGAAAAGGAAATATGGGGGAGACGGGTTATTCGTTCGCGGGGACGATCAGCTTCAATCCCTTGAAGTAGTCGCGATGGAAGGCGGTATCGAACGTGACCAGTCCATCGCACTGCAGCAGTGCGTGCGCACCGACGAGGAAATCGGCGATCGGACGTTCTTCGCCCGCCCGCGTGCGGTGGCGACGCTGCATCTCGCCGGCACGCACCGCGGACTTGGATTCGATGGCGCTGAAATGCACGCCCATTTCCTCGAGCGCGGCCAGCGCATCGGCACCGTTGCGCAAGGCGGAACACAGTTCAGCCAGCGAGGCATCGCACAGCACCACGCGGCCACTACCGAGGCATTGCCGCAGGCAGGCCTCGACCGCATCGGCGCGCGGGCCATCGGTCAGCAGTTCGACCAGGACGGGCGTGTCGACGGCGATCATTTCTTCTTGCCCGGCTCGCCGGCGTCGTCGAGGGCGAACTTGCCGCGGACGCGGGAAATCGCGTCATCCACGTTCTTGCGCAGGACAATCCGGCTGCCATCCAGCTCGACCTTGAGGACGCTGCCCTTGGTCAGGCCCAGCGCGTCACGCACGGCCTTGGGCAGTGTGATCTGGCCACGTTCGGCGACGATCGCTTCCATCCCGGCATGCCTCGTTTGGTATGCACGAATTATACATACTTGACGTGACATACTCAATCCGGACCTGCCCCCCCACCAAGGTCGCAGGCGCATGTCACGGACGCTGGCGGATAATGGATCCAGCCTGCTTTCCCCCTTCGGAGCACCGCAATGGCCGATTCCTTCAATACCCGCGCCCAACTCGAGGTCAACGGGAAGTCCTACACCTATTCCAGCCTGCCCAAGCTGGGCGAGAAGTTCGATCTCGCCACGCTGCCCTACTCCATGAAGATCCTGCTGGAGAACCTACTGCGCAACGAGGACGGCGGCCAAACCGTCGGACCGGAACACATCGAGGCGGTGGCGAACTGGAATCCCAAGGTCGAACCGGACACCGAGATCGCCTTCATGCCGGCGCGCGTGGTGCTGCAGGACTTCACCGGCGTGCCCTGCGTGGTCGACCTCGCGGCGATGCGCGACGCGGTGACCAAGCTCGGCGGCAAGGCCGAACAGATCAATCCGCTGATTCCGTCGGAACTGGTGATCGACCATTCGGTGCAGGTCGACGTTTTCGGTCGCCCCGACGCGCTCGACCTCAACGGCAAGATCGAATTCGAACGCAACCAGGAGCGCTACAGCTTCCTGCGCTGGGGCCAGAAAGCGTTCCAGGACTTCAAGGTTGTGCCGCCGAATACCGGCATCGTCCACCAGGTGAATCTCGAGAATCTCGCCCGCGTGGTGATGGAACGCGACATCGCCGGCCAGGCCTGGGCCTTCCCGGACACCGTGTTCGGCACCGATAGCCACACCACGATGATCAACGGCATCGGCGTGCTCGGCTGGGGCGTCGGTGGCATCGAAGCGGAAGCCGCGATGCTGGGCCAGCCGTCGTCGATGCTGATTCCGCAAGTGGTCGGCTTCAAGCTCACCGGCAAATTGCCCGAAGGCACCACCGCCACCGACCTGGTGCTGACGGTGACGCAGATGCTGCGCAAGCTCGGCGTGGTCGGCAAATTCGTCGAGTTCTACGGCGAAGGACTGCAGCACCTGCCGCTGGCCGATCGCGCGACGATCGCCAACATGGCGCCGGAATACGGCGCGACCTGCGGCATCTTCCCGATCGATGCGGAATCGCTGAACTACCTGCGCCTGTCCGGACGCAGCGACGCGCAGATCGCGCTGGTCGAGGCGTATGCCAAGACGCAGGGCCTGTGGCACGACGCCAACTCGCCGCACGCCGAATACTCGGCGACGCTGGAACTCGACATGGGCGACGTCAAGCCGTCGCTGGCCGGCCCCAAGCGTCCGCAGGATCGCGTGCTGCTGGAAAACGTGCACGCCAATTTCGAGGAGAACCTCGGCCCACTGGTCGCCAATCGCAAGGCCAAGGGCGTGGGTTGCGCGATCGAGGAACTCAAGGGCGAAGGCGGCGACCAACCGCAGGCCGAACATCTCGCGGCCAAGCCGGTGTCGAAGATCCGCATCAAGGACCAGGACGCCGAATTGAACGACGGCTCGGTGGTGATCGCGGCGATCACCTCGTGCACCAACACCTCGAATCCGGCGGTGATGCTCGGTGCCGGCCTGCTCGCGCGCAATGCCGCCGCCAAGGGCCTGACCGCGGCACCATGGGTCAAGACCTCGCTCGGCCCGGGTTCGCGTGTCGTCACCGACTATCTCGAGAAAGCCGGCGTGCTCGACGATCTCGAGAAGCTCGGCTTCTATGTCGTCGGCTACGGTTGCACCACCTGCATCGGCAACTCCGGCCCGTTGCCGGACGTGGTGTCCAAGGGCATCGCCGAGAACGAACTGGTGGTGGCTTCGGTGCTGTCGGGCAACCGCAACTTCGAAGGCCGCGTCCATCCGGAAGTGAAGGCGAACTACCTCGCCTCGCCGCCGCTGGTGGTCGCCTATGCGATCGCCGGCACCGTCAACATCGACCTGACGAAGGAGCCGCTCGGCAAGGATACGAATGGCAATCAGGTCTACCTGCGCGACATCTGGCCGACGAACAAGGAAATCGGTGACGTCATCGCCGCGACCGTCGGTCCGGAACTGTTCGCGCAGAACTACGCCGACGTCTTCAAGGGCGACACTCGCTGGAACCAGATCGCGTCGCCGGAAGGCCAGTCCTACAAGTGGGATGCGTCTTCGACCTACATCAAGAATCCGCCCTACTTCAACGGCATGACGATGCAGGTCGGTTCGATCGGCGATATCCACGGCGCGCGCGTACTCGGTCTGTTCGGCGATTCGATCACCACCGACCACATCTCGCCGGCCGGCAACATCAAGAAGGATTCGCCGGCGGGCCGCTTCCTGCAGGAACGTGGCGTGCAACCCGTGGACTTCAACAGCTACGGTTCGCGTCGCGGCAACGACGACGTGATGGTGCGCGGCACCTTCGCCAACATCCGCATCAAGAACCTGATGCTGGGTGGCGAGGAAGGTGGCAACACGCTGTATTACGGCAAGAATGGCGGTGCCGGCGAAAAGCTCGCCATCTACGACGCGGCGATGAAGTACAAGGCCGACGGCACGCCGCTGGTGGTGCTGGCCGGCAAGGAATACGGCACCGGTTCGTCGCGCGACTGGGCCGCCAAGGGCACCAACCTGCTTGGCGTCAAGGCGGTGATCGCGGAGAGCTTCGAACGCATCCATCGCTCCAACCTGGTCGGCATGGGCGTGCTGCCCTGCCTGTTCAAGGATGGCGAGAACGCCGCGTCGCTCAGCCTCGACGGTTCGGAAACCTTCGACATCACCGGCCTGCAGGACGGCGCATCGAAGACCGCGCAAGTCACCGCAATCCGGACCGATGGCAGCACCAAGTCGTTCGAGGTCAAGGTGATGCTGCTGACACCGAAGGAAGTCGAATACTTCCGCAACGGCGGCCTGCTGCAGTACGTGCTGCGCCAGCTGGCGTCGCGCAAGGCGGCTTGAGCGTCATCGCGACAGGGGACCGGGTCAGCCGAGAGACGGCGGTTCCCTTCCGCGACACGCCGTGAATACATCCATGTAGGCTCGTCCGCCGCATCCATGCGGCGGAACGGTCGCTTCAGGGAATCCGCCATCCCTCGGCTCGCTCCATAGCGTCCGCACGCCCCCGCTCGAATTGCGTCGCACATCGCAACTGCTGCAATGCAGCACCCTTGCCGCTTGCCGCACGTGCAGCGCGCATGCTCCAATCGCTGAACGATCCATACTCCACCGCAGTGTGCAAGGAACAACAGGAATGAGCGAAATCGAGCGCCCGTGGCTGGCCAGTTATCCGAAGGGTGTTCCCGCCACCATCGATCCCGATTCCTATGGTTCCATCAATGAAGTGCTGGAACGCGCGATCAGCAAGCACAGCGATCGCGATTCGTTCCATTGCATGGGCAAGACGATCACCTATGGCGAGTTCGATCGCCTCAGCGCGAATTTCGCCTCGTTCCTGCTCAACACGCTGAAGCTCTCCAAGGGCGACCGCGTCGCGGTGATGATGCCCAACTGCCTGCAGCAACCGATCGCCACCTTCGGCATCCTGCGCGCCGGCCTGACCGTGGTGAACGTCAATCCGCTGTATACCGTGCGAGAACTCGAGCACCAGCTCAAGGATTCCGGTGCTGTCGCGATCGTCGTGGTCGACAACTTCGGCAAGACATTGCAGGAAGCCCTGCCCGAAACCGACGTCAAGCACGTCGTCATCACCGGTCTTGGCGACCTGCTCGGCGGCCTCAAGGGCGCGCTGGTCAACTTCGTCGTCAAGAACGTCAAGAAGATGGTGCCGGCGTATTCGATCCCGGGCGCCATCCGCTATCGCGATGCCTTGGCCGCGGGCGCGAATGCGCAACTGCCCAAGGTCGAAGTCAGGAATACCGACATTGCCTTCCTGCAGTACACCGGCGGCACCACTGGCGTCGCCAAGGGCGCGATGCTGACGCACCGCAACCTGGTATCGAACATGCTGCAGGCCGGCGCATGGATTTCGCCGAATGTGAGCGAGGATCGCCAGGAAACCATCATCACCGCGCTGCCGCTGTACCACATCTTTGCGCTGACGGCGAACGGCCTGGTGTTCATGGAACTCGGTGCGCGCAACATTCTCATCACCAATCCGCGCGACATGCCGGGCTTCGTGAAGGAACTGAAGAAGCACAAGTTCACTGCGTTCACCGGCGTCAACACGCTGTTCAACGGCCTGCTCAACACGCCGGGATTCGACCAGGTCGATTTCTCCCACCTGCGCCTGTCATTGGGCGGCGGCATGGCCGTGCAACGCAGCGTCGCCGAACGCTGGAAGGCCGTCACCGGCTGCACTTTGGCGGAAGCCTACGGCCTGACCGAAACATCGCCCGCGGCCTGCATCAATCCGCTCGACCTGCCCGCCTACAACGGTTCGATCGGACTGCCGATTCCGTCCACCGACGTCTGCATCAAGGATGACGACGGCAACATTCTGCCGATGGATGGCAGCGCGGTCGGCGAGCTGTGCATCAAGGGCCCGCAGGTGATGGCCGGCTACTGGCAGCGTCCCGCCGAAACCGCGCAACAGATCGATGCGAACGGCTGGCTGCATACCGGCGACATGGCGCGAATCGAACCCAGCGGCTTCGTCTTCATCGTCGACCGCAAGAAGGACATGATCCTGGTGTCCGGCTTCAACGTGTATCCGAACGAGGTCGAAGACGTGATCGCGTCGATGCCGGGCGTGGCCGAAGTCGCCGCGGTCGGCGTGCCCGACGAGCATTCCGGCGAAGCGGTGAAAGTGGTGATCGTGAAGAAGGATCCGTCGCTGACCGCCGAACAGGTGATCGCCTACGCCAAGGAAAACCTCACCGGCTACAAGCGTCCGCACATCGTCGAGTTCCGCACGGAACTGCCGAAGACGAATGTCGGCAAGATCCTGCGGCGCGAGTTGCGGGACAGCGCGGCGAAAGCGTAAACGCTCCGACGAGCATAAAAACGACACGGGTTGCGTCAGTCGGCGGGTGAATCCCTGGCGCGACCGTTCCGCCGCATGGATGCGGCGGACGAGCCTACATGGATGTATTCACGGCGTGTCGCAGAAGGGATCACCTGCCTGCTGACGCAATCCCGGCGATATCTTCGGTGCTTACGCTTCCGGCCGCATGTAGGGGAACAGCAGCACGTCGCGGATCGAGGCCGAACCGGTGAGCAGCATCACCAGGCGATCGATGCCGATGCCGAGGCCACCGGTCGGCGGCAGGCCGACTTCCAGCGCACGGATGTAGTCGGCGTCGAAGTGCATGGCTTCGTCGTCGCCGGCGTCCTTGGCGTCCACCTGTGCCTGGAAACGCGCGGCCTGGTCTTCCGGATCGTTCAACTCGGAGAAACCGTTGGCGATTTCCTTGCCGTTGACGAACAGCTCGAAGCGATCGGTGATGCCCTTGTCGCTGTCGTTCTCGCGCGCCAACGGCGACACTTCCACCGGATGCTGGGTGATGAAGGTCGGCTGGATCAGGGTGTGTTCCACCGTCTTCTCGAAGATTCCGAGCAGCAGCTTGCCCCAGCCGTAACCGTCCTTGACCTGCACACCGAGGCGCTTGGCATGCGCGGCCATCGCGGCGCGATCGCGCAATTCCTCGCGCTTGATCTCGGGGTTGTGTTCCAGCACCGCGTCTTCCATCGTCCAGCGACGGAAGGTCGGGCCGACATCGATCTGCGCGCCGTCCCATTCCAGCTGCGTCGTGCCAAGCACATGCTGCGCGGTGTCGCGGATCACCGATTCGGTGAGGTCCATGATCTCGTTGTAGGTGGCGTAGGCCTGGTACAACTCGAGCATGGTGAACTCGGGGTTGTGCCGGGTCGACACGCCCTCGTTGCGGAAATTGCGGTTGATCTCGTAGACGCGATCGAAGCCGCCAACCACCAGGCGCTTCAAATACAGCTCGGGCGCGACGCGCAGGAACAGGTCGAGGTCGAGCGCGTTGTGGTGGGTGATGAAGGGCTTGGCCGTGGCGCCGCCGGGGATGATGTGCATCATCGGCGTTTCCACTTCCATGAAGCGACGCGGTTCGGCTTCCAGCCACTGGCGGATGAAACCAATGATGCGCGAGCGCTTCTGGAAGGTGTCGCGCGCTTCCTGGGTCACGATCAGGTCGACATAGCGCTGGCGATAGCGCTGCTCGACGTCGGCCATGCCATGGTGCTTGTCGGGCAACGGGCGCAGGCTCTTGGTGAGCAGGCGCAGCGCATCCACCTTCACCGACAGTTCGCCGGTCTTGGTGCGCATCAGCACGCCTTCGGCGCCGACGATGTCGCCCATGTCCCAGCCCTTGAACGCCTCGTAGGCGTCGCCCACGGTGCCGGCATGGATGAACAGCTGGATGCGGCCGGTCATGTCCTGGATCTGGGCGAAGCTGACCTTGCCCTGCACGCGCTTGAGCACGATGCGACCGGCGACCTTCACCCGGCGCGCCGCGGCTTCGATGGATTCGGCCGTATGCGCGTCCTTGTCGGCGTATTCGTCCTGCAGGTCGCCGACGAAGCTGTCGATCTTGAAGTCGTTCGGGAACGCGATGCCCTGCCCGCGCAGCGCCGTCAGTTTTTCGCGGCGCTCGGCGATCAGCTTGTTCTCGTCGACGGGTTGGGACTCGGTGATGTCGTTCATCGGTGAACTCGAAAAATGATTACTGGCTGGCTCAGACCATGTCGGCGCGCTTGGAACCCGCATCCAGGCCCGATTTCAGGCTGGCCTCGACGAATTCGTCGAGGTCGCCGTCGAGCACCTTCTGGGTATCGCTGCGTTCGACGCCGGTGCGCAGATCCTTGATGCGCGACTGGTCGAGCACGTAGTTGCGGATCTGGCTGCCCCAGCCGATGTCGGACTTGGTCGCTTCCAGCGCGTCCTTCTCGGCGTTGCGCTTCTGCATCTCCAACTCGTACAGCTTGGCGGCGAGCATCTTCATCGCGGTGTCGCGGTTCTGGTGCTGGCTGCGCCCGGTCTGGCAGGCGACCACGGTGTTGGTCGGAATATGGGTGATGCGCACCGCCGACTCGGTCTTGTTGACGTGCTGGCCACCGGCGCCGGACGAGCGGTACACGTCGGTGCGAAGGTCGGCGGGATTGATGTCGATCTCGAAGCTGTCGTCCACTTCCGGCGACACGAACACGCTGGTGAAACTGGTGTGGCGGCGGTTGTCGGAATCGAACGGCGACTTGCGCACCAGGCGGTGCACGCCGATCTCGGTCTTGAGCCAGCCGTAGGCGTACTCGCCCTCGATGCGGACGGTAGCGGACTTGATGCCGGCGACGTCGCCGCCGCTCACTTCCATCAACTCGGTCTTCCAGCCGCGCGATTCGGCCCAGCGCAGGTACATGCGCAACAGCATTTCCGCCCAGTCCTGGGCCTCGGTGCCGCCGGCGCCAGCCTGGATGTCGACGAAGGCATTGGCCGAATCCATCTTGCCGGAGAACATGCGCTGGAATTCCAGCTGGTCGACGCCCTTCTCGTAGCGGTCGAGGTCGGCGACCACGGCCAGCGCGGTTTCCTCGTCGTCCTCCATTTCGGCGAGATCGAGCAGTTCGCCCGCGCCGCCGAGGCCGTCCTTCAGGTCGCGGATGCCGTTGACGGTCTTGTCGAGCGTCGAGCGTTCGCGGCCGAGGGCCTGCGCGCGTTCGGAATCGTTCCAGATATCGGGGTTTTCGAGCTCGCGCTCGACTTCCTCTAGACGCTCGCGCTTGGCGTCGTAGTCAAAGATACCCCCGGAGCGCATCGAGCCGACCGCTGAGGTCGGCGATGCGGGCTCGGACTGGATTGAGCTCGATCATGGTGCGGCAAATCAATGCGGAAACAGCCGTCCATGATAACAGCCGGGGCTCCCTCCCCGGCCATCAGTCGCTCATTCCACCTCGAATTCGCCCACCAGCACGGTGTCGTCCTTGCCGGCCAGGCGCAGGGTGACGGTCTTGTCCTGCTGGCGCGGCATGCCCCAGCCGGTGCTCAGCTTCAGCGACAGCGTGGTCGCGCCGGTCACGATCTGCTGGCGATCGCCGAAGTAATGCGCCTCGACCTTGTACTTGCCGGGCTTGGCGTGGCGAAGGACGAACTCCTCCGGGCCGTAGCCGCCGGTGAAGTCGTTCGAGAGCAGACCGCCCTGCCAGGTCTCCTTGTGGGCGTAGAAGCACTTCTCGCCGTTGGGATCGGTCACCCACAGGTCCATGTCGCTGTTGTCGCTGTCCCACGACAGTACCGCGCGCAGGTCGAGCGGCATGCTCTTCAACAGCCGCGGGTCGATAAAGGACGTATCCAGCGGTTGCGGGCTGGTGGCGACGATCTGGTTGAGTTCGTTCAACGCGACCAGCTCGACGCCGGCGAAGCGCGGATCCCACTCGCCGATGGCGACGTCGTTGAGGCGACGGATCGCTTCCTGGCGCTGGCCATCGGCAGCGAGCGCCAATGCAAGGTCGCGATGACTCTGCGGTTCCTCTTCGGCCATTTCCAGCACCTGGCGCAACACGCGCACGGCATGCGGATAGTCGCCAGCCTGCATCAGGCGATAGGCATAGACGCGCAGCACATGGCGATTGTCCAGCTCCAGTTCGGCGAGATTGGACAAGACGCGCATCGCCAGTTCTCGCTGCCCCCGCTTCAGCAGCAAATCGGCGACGTCGAGATAGAACGCGGTACTGGTGGCGTGGCTGTCGCGTTCGTCGAGATAGAGCGCGTACAACTGGCCTGCCGGTGCATCGCGCAGGCGACGTGCATATGGCGCGTCGGATTCCCAGGCTTGCAGGCGGATCACCGCGTCGCCATTTGCGGTTGAAGCCGACTTGTCCGCGCTGCCTGCGGGTGGCGGAGGCGGTGGTGGCGCCATGGCCGGAGCGGCGGGAGCCGCCATCGCCGCATCCGCGGCGACACTCGCGAGTTCCAGGCGCGATGATTCACGACGATCGGCTGCAGCGCCGACAGCTCCCCGCGCATGAAGCGCGGAAACCTTGGCTTCGGGCTTCGGTGCCGGCGGGTTTCCCTTGGGGAAATCACGCTGCCACCAGACCACACGCCTGGCGAACTCTTCGACGACGCGGTTGAGTCGCGCATTGCGTGCGTTGGCGCGCTTGCCCGCCTGTCCGTCGCGGATGCGCGCAACTTCTGCCTGCAAGGCCGGCGGCGCGGGAACGTCGTAGCGGACGTAGTCGGCCGGATCGTCCAGCACCAACAACGAGGTTCCGGCCGTGACCAGCGAGAAGTCATTGCCGAGACGCGTGATGGCGGCACGATTGCGTTCCGGTTCCGCAGCGAGCGTCGCGACCGTCCACGCCGCCCAGGCTTGCGGCACCTGCGTGCGCAGCTCATCACTGGAAGACACCGGGATGACGATGTCGCGCCTGCCGCGAGCGCCCTCCAGCGTGACGCGAATCGTGCCCTTCGGCGCACGCAGGCGTCCCGCGACGCGCAACATGCCATCGTCGATCCAGTGCGATTGCACCACCGGCGCATCGACGCCATCGCCCCGCATCGCCACGACATGCGTGCCGTCCTGCAAGAGTGCGCGAGCCGCCGCATCCACGCCGCTCGCATCCTGCCATGACACCAATCGACCGCCACGCGCTTCGGCCAGCGCCGCAAGTCGCGTCGCATCCGCAGACGCTCCCGACGAGGCCAACGCATACAGGCGCTGTCCGTCCGCAAGCGCCGGCATGGCCTGGTCGCCATCGTTCTGCAGGCCATCGCTGACCAGCAGGTATTCCCCCGCGCCGGCCATCGGCTTCCAGTCGGCGAGATTGGTGGAACCGTCGTACACCACCTTCGACAAGGCGTCGCGCAACGCGGACCAGTCGCCACCGCGGATCGCAAAACTGCCGCCGTCCTCACCGACATTGCGCAACAGGCGCAAGTGCACGCGACCATTGCCCATCGCCCTGAAGTAGCGATCGAGCAAACGCAATTCGCTGTCGTGGTCGCGCCTGCGCCCGGACGCCGAGGCATCCCACAGCAAGGCGACATCGCGCGGAATCACGCGCGGCTTCGATGCCATCGCGACTGGCACTTCCGCCATCGCGTAATGGGCATCGCCCTGTATTCCTGCATAAGCCTGCGGTGCGATCGCGGCCGGGAAGCGCAGCGTCAATCCATGCGCGGGATCGATCGCCGCGTGCTTCACCTCTGCCGCGTAGCCGGGGCCATCGCGTTGCAACCGGATCGGTGAAAACGCGCCGATGACGTCGGGCAGCTTGTGCCCGGCAATGCGCAGGGAGAACACGGGCGATTCGGACAGCAGCTGGACGGGCAATGCCAGCCGCCAGTCCCTGCCCTCGCGCGGCATGGTTTCGTCGATCACCAGCCGGACCTGTCGCGTTCCCTGCGGCGGAATCGGATAGACGCGCAGGCGGAAATGGTTGCCCGCGGTTTGTTCCAGCAATGCCGGATCGACGTTGCGACGTTCGATGCTCTCGAAGACCTGACGTCCACGCTCCTTCGGGACCGGCACTGCGTCGCGGAGGACGCCGTCGATGTCGAGCGCGAACGCCGTCACCTGCTGGCCCGCGCGCAAGGGGAAATCGAGGCTGCCTTCGAGTCGGCGATTGTTCGGATTGCGCAGGGTCAGCACGACCGTGGTGCGCGCCAGGCTGCCGGCGGTCTCCACCGTGACGCCGGCGTGTTCCAGTTTTACCGGGACGGCAGCACCGGCCGCCGTCACCAATGGCCGTGGCACCAGCGCGACTTCCGGCCGGGCGCGTTGCGCCGAACCATCCGGTGCAAGGCACAGCATCAAGACGGCACAACCGATCAGCAGGTGTTTCATCGCGGGTCCCCAGAAGGTGTCACAGATGGCAACGGCCGTGAACGGGAAACGGGGTTGCCGGCGTCAGGCCTCCTGCCCGAGGCGCTGGCGCAGGTTGGCGCGGTAGCTCCTGCTGCACGGCAATTGCCCGCCGTCCTTGAGATGCACGCGGGCATCGCCGGTCTCCAGGGGCTCGATCGAGGCGATGCGGTTCGCCCCGACGATGTGGCTGCGATGGACGCGCACGAATTCGGCAGGGTCCAGCTGCGCCTCGATGCCGGCCATCGTGCCGCGCATGGGGTACACGCGATCGCCAACGACCAGGTTGACGTAATTGCCGTTCGCCTCGATGCGCTCGATGTCGCGGGTGGCGATCAGGAATTCGCGGTCGAGCTTGCGCACCAGGAAACGCTCGGGCCGCGCCGGCTGCGCTTCGTCCACTTGCGGCACGCCTGCATCCGGCGGCGCAAGGACGCGTGCTTCGCCCCCGGAGCGCAGCAACAGGAAACGCGAAGCCCACGCCACCATCAGGATGAAGAAGTAGCTGCGGATGTCCTTCATGTACTCGTAGGCGAAACCGAGCCTCCAGTCACCGAAGTCGTATTGGCCGTGCATCCGTCGATAGACGAGCATTCGCAAGACCACCATCCCGACCACGTGCAGGATGCAGAAGGCAACGCTCGCCAGCAGATGCAGGGGCAATGCCCGGCGCCATGTTTCCAGCGTCAGCGGCAGGCGGCGGTTGAACCACAGCACCAGCGGGATCAGCAGGGCGATCATCAGCGAGCTGGTGATTTCCCAGGTCCAGGGTTCCCATGCCGACAGACCGGAGTGATCGGAACGCGCCACCAGTCCGTTGAGCACGGTATTGACCACCAGGATCGCCACCCAGACTGCCAGCGTGAGGGGATCGGACCAGCGCAGGCGGTCGCGGTGGAGCGTGGGTGGCATCGTCATGTCGCGGATTATCGCCGTGTTGCGGATCCTCGTCCCTGCAGCCCCGCGATTCGTCACCGGGATGGCGTCATTCGTCACCCAACCGTTGCCGCAAGTCGCGATTGGCCGAACACTGCCGCCTTCATTCCGGGAGACCGCCATGGATCGCCGCAAACTGTTGAAGTCCGCATTGTTCCTTCCGCTCGCCGGACTTGCGCCATCCGGATTGGCCCGCGCGATCGACGGACTGACGGCGTTGCGATCGCGATTGCGTCCGGGTTCGCCGGACTGGCCCGGTGCCACGGAGTGGTCGCGCCTCGATGCCGCGGTCGGCGGTCGCCTGCTGCGCCCGGTCTCGCCGTTCTCGGCCAAAGCGGCGCCGACCAAACGCGCGGAAGCCCTCGCCCATCTCAAGAATCCCTATTACCTCGGCGACGAACCCGCGCTCACCCAGACCAGTGGCTGGGCCGATGCCTGGCGTTCCAGCGTCAGTCCCTACGCCGTTGCCGCGACCAGCAGTCGCGATGTTGCCGCCGCCGTCAATTTCGCCCGCCAGCACCGGCTGCGCCTTGCCATCAAAGGCGGCGGCCACAGCTACCAGGGCACGTCCAACGCGCCGGATTCCCTGCTGATTTGGACGCGACGGATGAACGCCGTCACCCTGCACGACGACTTCGTGCCGGCCGGAACCACGGTGGCGCCGCAGCATGCCGTCTCCGTGGGCTCCGGCGCGCTCTGGGCCGACGCCTACGATGCAGTGACGACGCGTGGCGGCCGTTACGTGCAAGGCGGCGGCTGCATGACCGTCGGCGTGGCCGGACTGGTGCAAAGCGGTGGCTTCGGCAGTTTCTCCAAGCGCTGGGGCACGGCTGCCGGCAACGTACTGGAGGCGGAAGTCGTCACCGCCGATGGTCAGGTGCGCATCGCCAACGCGGCGACCCACCCCGACCTGTTCTGGGCGATCAAGGGCGGTGGTGGCGGCAGCATCGGCGTCATCACCCGACTTACCTTGCGCACCTTCGAGCTGCCGGAAACCTTTGGCGCGGTATTCGGATCGATTCGCGCACGCACGCCCGAGGCGTATCGCGCGCTGGTCGCCAAAGCCCTCGATTTCTATCGCACCGCGCTGTTCAATCCGAACTGGGGCGAGCAGATGCGTTTCGCGCATGGCGAAACCCTGGGGATCTCGATGGTGTTCCAGGGCATTTCCCGGGCCGATGCCGAACGCATCTGGGCGCCGTTCTCGGAATGGGTGAAGTCGCGCGACGACCTGGTGGTCGATCGCCGCATCGAGGCGATGGCATTGCCCGCACGCCATTTCTGGGACGCCGAATTCTTCCGCCAGCACGCCCCGGGGCTGATGGTCGACGACGATCGCGAAGGCGCAGCCCGTCACCACGTGCTGTGGGCAGGCGACCAGGACCAGGTGGGATGGTTCATCCACGCCTACCAGTCGGCGTGGTTGCCTTCGCAACTGCTGTCGGACGCACGACGCTCCGAACTGGTCGATGCCATCTGCGAAACCTCCCGGCAATGGGACATGGCACTGCATTTCAACAAGGGCCTTGGCGGCGCCGACCCGGCAGCCATCGAGCGCGCGCGCGACACCGCGACCCATCCGCAGATGCTGGACGCCTTCGCGCTGGCGATCATCGCCGCGTCCGGTGACCCGGCATTTCCCGGCATGGCCGATCCTGATCTTGCTGAAGCGCGACACCGCGCCAAGGGCGTCGAACGCGCCATGAACACCTTGCGTCGCGTCGCGCCCGATGCCGGTTCCTATGTCTCGGAAAGCAACTATTTCGAACGCGACTGGCAACGTTCGCACTGGGGCGCGAATTACCCGCGATTGGCGCGCGTCAAGGCGAAGTACGATCCGGATGGATTGTTCACCGTCCACCATGGCGTCGGCAGCGAACGCTGGAACAGCGACGGATTCGACCCGATGCGCTGAGAGGAATCAGGCCGGCTCGCGATGGATGACCATCAACTGCACTGCACCGCCGCCCTTCCAGTCGTCCGGCGCCGGTCGATACAACACGCGCATGCGCGACGGCAGCGGATCCTCCGTCCAGCCGCCGAACTGGATCGCGCGCCAGCGCCGGCCATCGCGACCGAGCTCCAGCGACAGATGCTTGCCGCCGACGCAACGCGAGTTCAGGACATCGAAAACATCGTCGAACGCCGGCTCCGGGTACGCCTGCCCCCAACTTCCACCGTCGCGCAAGGCGATGGCGAGGCGATGATCGATGCCGTCGGCAGGCAGGGAGCCGTCGCTCCACAGCACGCGCTCCAGCACGTCGGCATTGAGCTGCCCGGCCACGATGGCGACGAAGGCCTCGCGGAATTGCTGCCACTTCGATTCGTCGAGGCTCAGGCCCGCCGCCATCGCATGGCCGCCGAAACGATCGATCAATCCCGGATGCAGGGTGTCGATGCGCGCGATCACGTCGCGCATGTGGACGCCGGGAATGGAGCGCGCCGATCCGCGCAATGCCGATGAACCCGGTTCCGAACGCGCGAAGGTCAGCGTCGGGCGATGGTGTCGCTCGACCAGTTTCGATGCGACCAACCCGATCACGCCCGGATGCCAGTCGGGGTCGAACAGGCACAACGCCGCGACATCGCCATCCACTTGCGGAACATGCGCCAGCGCCTCGGCCACCATGCCGTCCTGCACCTCGCGACGTGCCGCGTTGATCTCGTGGAGGACGCCGGCAAGTTCACGCGCTTCGGCCGGATCGTCGGTCGCGAGGCAACGAATGCCCAGCGCCATGTCGTCAAGACGCCCGGCGGCATTGATGCGCGGCCCGATCGAGAACGCGATGTCCCCGGTGCCGAGGCGCGCGGCATCGCGCCCCGCGACCTCGATCAATGCGCGCAAGCCCGGGCAACCCTGCCCGTTGCGCAACCGCCGCAATCCGGCCGCGACCAGCGCACGATTGCAGGCATCGAGCGGCACGAGATCGGCGACGGTGCCGACCGCGACCAGATCGAGCAGCGACGACAGATCGACGCCATTCGCACGCACGTCGTTCCGCACACGCATCGCGGCGCGCAGCGCCGACAGCACGTAGAACGCGACGCCGACACCGGCCAGTGATTTGCCCGGGAACGGATCTCCGTGGCGGTTGGGATCGACGATCGCGTTGGCGGCCGGCAAGGTTTCGCCTGGCAGATGGTGATCGGTGACCAGCACGTCCCAGCCATGCGCCCTCGCCTCGGCGATGCCGGCGTGGCAGGCGATGCCGTGGTCGACCGTGATCACCAGATCGGGTTGCAGTGCGGCCAGCTCATCGACGAAACCCGGCGTCAGGCCATAACCGTGGCGCATGCGGTCGGGCACGGCGAACGACACCCGCTTCGCGCCGAGCATCTTCAGTCCGCGCAGCATCACCGCGCAGGCAGTGGCGCCATCGCAGTCGAAATCGCTGCTGATGACGATGTGGCGATCGCCGTCCAGCGCGTCGTGCAGCAACGCGACCGCGCGATCGATGTCGAGCAACGACTCGGGGGATGGCAGATCGGCGAGGCGCGGCCATGCCTGTTCGGGCATGCGGCTGCCGCGGGCGGCATGTACGCGACGCAGGGCGTCGGGCACCTCGGCCGACCACTCGCCTTCCGGCAGGACCTCGGCGCGACGACGAATGACGGGCTGTTCGCTCAACTCAGTGTCTGCACGGGACGGCGCAGGATTCGCCACTTGTGTTGTCGCTCCAGGCGCCAGCGCAGGCCATCGGCGAAATCCAGCGCCAGCAGTCGGAGTTTCCCATGTCGCAACGCTTCCGCTGCGGGCGCGAGCCAATCACTGACGATCGCTTCCGGCTTGACCACGCGATGAAGATCGAAGGCGGTATCGCGGTCGGGCAATGTCCATGCCGATGGCAGTTCATCGCCACCGCCACTCGCCTGGGCGAGGATGCGTACCGAGGGATCGCGGCTCGCCAGCGTCCAACCATCCATGCGCTCCACCGACTGCGGCAGCACGCCACCACCCCAGCACCACACCGAATTCACCGGCGGCAGCCCACGGCTGGCGCGTTGCCGGTTGGCGGGATGGTTGTGGAGCACGACCTGCACTTCCGATTCCAGCGTGCGCCAGCGCCGGTGTTGTGGCGTGGTGTCGATGTCGTCGCCAAGATCGGTGCCCAACGCTTCGGCAGGATCGCGGAATTCCGGCAACGGCGTGCCCGGCGCCATGCGCAGGTACCAGCGGTCCGGCGTGGTGGCATCGAGCGCGGTCGTATCCAATGAAAGCTGGGCATCCCCGAACAACGGGCGCAGCGCAGCGACGAACGCATCTGCTTCCTCCCGGGACAGCTGCAGACCGTCGCCCCAACCGAGCAGGCGCGCGCCGTTGATGTCCGGCCGCACGTGCACGGGGTCGACCCGCAACCATGCGGAGTCCCCTGCATCACCATGTTCCTGCTGGCGCGACAAGGCCGCCAGCGACCAATGCGCCGGCGTCATCCGCACGAAGCGACGCAGTTGCGCACGGCGACCATCGTCGCCGGTGTCGATGCGATCGCCACGACCCAGCATGCGCGCCAGCGTCGCATCGAGTTCGATGGCCTCGAAGCGATCGCGCGGTGGCAGCAACAGGCAGGCCGCGGCGGCCATGCGATCAGCCTCAGCCGACGTAGCGGACGTCGACGATTTCGAACTCGTGGATGCCGCCCGGCGCTTCGATGGTGATGACGTCACCCGAATGCTTGCCGATCAGGGCACGCGCGATCGGCGAGGAAATCGCGATCAGGCCCTGCTTGATGTCGGCCTCGAGGTCGCCAACGATCTGGTAGGTGCGTTCGTCGTCGTTGTCGGTGGACGCGAGGTCGACGGTGGCGCCGAACACGACCTTGTCGCCGACGTTCAACGTGGCGACGTCGATGATCTGCGCATGCGACAGCTCGCCTTCGAGGTGCATGATGCGGCCCTCGATGAAACCCTGCTGCTCGCGCGCGGCGTGGTATTCGGCGTTTTCCTTGAGGTCGCCGTGGGCGCGCGCTTCCGCGATCGCCTGGATCACGGCGGGGCGCTTGACGGACTTCAGTTCTTCCAGCTCGGCGCGCAGGCGTGCGGCGCCCTTGGAGGTCATGGGTGCTGACATTTCGTTATCTCAACCTTGTTGCAATTCTTTGTGCAGTTCCTGCAGAGACCATACCGGTCCACTGTCGCGGAAGTCCAGTGAATGCAGCAATGCCTTGGCGCCCGACACGGTCGTCGAGTAGGTCACCCGATGCTGCAGCGCTTCGCGGCGGATCGAGAACGAGTCGTTGATCGCCTGCTTGCCTTCGGTGGTGTTGACGATATAGGTGATCTCGCCGTTCTTGATCAGGTCGACCACGTGCGGACGGCCTTCGGTCACCTTGTTCACCAGCGCGCATTCGATGCCCTGCTCCGCCAGCACCTTCTGGGTGCCGCGCGTCGCGACCAGCTCGAAGCCGCGCTTCACCAGCTCCTTAGCCACCGCGACCACGCGCTGCTTGTCGGGATCGCGCACGGAGACGAAGGCCTTGCCCGGCTTCGGGGCGCGGATGCTGGCGGCTTCCTCGGCGCGCGCGAAGGCGCCACCGAAGCTGCGGCCAACGCCCATCACTTCGCCGGTGGAACGCATTTCCGGGCCGAGGATGGGATCGACGCCCTGGAACTTGGCGAACGGGAACACCGCTTCCTTCACCGAGAAATACTCGGGGATGATTTCCTCGGTCGCGTTCTGCTCGGCGAGGCTCTTGCCGGCCATGCAGCGCGCGGCGATCTTGGCCAGCGGGCGACCGATCGCCTTCGAGACGAACGGCACCGTGCGCGAGGCGCGCGGATTCACTTCGAGCAGGTAGATGAGGTGTTCGTCGCCATTCTGCTGGATCGCGAACTGGGTGTTCATCAGGCCGATCACGTCGAGCTTCTTGGCCAGTGCGACCACCTGCTCGCGCAGGCGGTCCTGCACGTCGCGCGGCAGCGAATACGGCGGCAACGAGCACGAGGAATCGCCGGAATGCACGCCGGCCTCCTCGATATGCTCCATCACGCCGCCGATCAGCACGTTGCCGCCCTTGTCGGCGATGACGTCGATGTCGACTTCCACCGCGTTGTCGAGGAAACGGTCGAGCAGCACCGGCGAATCGTTCGAGACCTTCACCGCTTCGCGCATGTAGCGTTCGAGGTCGGCATCGGCATGCACCACTTCCATCGCGCGGCCGCCGAGCACGTAGCTCGGGCGCACCACCAGCGGATAGCCGATCTCGCGCGCCAGCACCAGCGCTTCCTCGGCGCTGCGGGCGGTGCGGTTCGGCGGCTGCAGCAGGCCGAGTTCGTTGACCAGCTTCTGGAAGCGCTCGCGATCTTCGGCAAGGTCGATCGACTCCGGCGAGGTGCCGATGATCGGCGCGCCGTTGGCTTCCAGCGCGCGCGCCAGCTTCAGCGGCGTCTGCCCGCCGTACTGCACGATCACGCCCTTGGGCTTCTCGAGGTCGATGATCTCGAGCACGTCTTCCAGCGTCAGCGATTCGAAATACAGGCGATCCGACGTGTCGTAATCGGTCGACACCGTCTCCGGATTGCAGTTGACCATGATGGTCTCGTAGCCGTCCGCGCGCAGCGCCAGCGCCGCGTGCACGCAGCAGTAGTCGAACTCGATGCCCTGACCGATGCGGTTGGGACCGCCGCCGAGCACGATGATCTTCTCGCGATCGCTGGGGTTCGCCTCGCACTCTTCCTCGTAGGTCGAGTACATGTAGGCGGTGGTGGTCGCGAATTCGGCGGCGCAGGAGTCGACGCGCTTGTAGACCGGGCGGATGCCGAAGCCGCGACGCAGCGCGCGGATCGCGGCCTCGTCGGTCTTGCACAGCGCGGCGATGCGGGCATCCGAGAAGCCCATGCGCTTCCACGCGCGCATCAGGATCGGATTCATGCCGCCGAGGCCGGTGCGGGCGATATCGTTTTCGCTGGCGATGATCTCCTCGATCTGGTCGAGGAACCAAGGATCGACGCGCGACAGCTCGTGCACGTCTTCCACGCTCATGCCGGCGCGGAAGGCATCGGCGAGATAGAACAGGCGTTCCGGGCCCGCTTCCTTCACTTCGCGCTTGAGGGTGACGATGTCGTCTTCGCTGGCGAGGTCGAGGCCGGTCGGATCGAAACCGTTCTTGCCGGTTTCGAGGCCACGCAGGGCCTTCTGCACCGATTCCTGGAAGGTGCGACCGATCGCCATCACCTCGCCCACCGATTTCATCTGGGTGGTCAGGCGCGAATCGGCGGTCGGGAACTTCTCGAAGGCGAAGCGCGGGATCTTGGTGACGACATAGTCGATGGCCGGCTCGAACGACGCCGGGGTCAGGCCGCCGGTGATGTCGTTGCGCAGTTCGTCGAGCGTGTAGCCGACCGCCAGCTTGGCGGCGATCTTGGCGATCGGGAAACCGGTCGCCTTCGACGCCAGCGCCGACGAACGCGACACGCGCGGATTCATTTCGATGACGACGACGCGGCCGTTCTCGGCATTGATGCCGAACTGCACGTTGGAGCCGCCGGTATCGACGCCGATTTTGCGCAGCACCGCGATCGAGGCATCGCGCAGGCGCTGGCATTCCTTGTCGGTGAGCGTTTGCGCGGGCGCGACGGTAATGCTGTCACCGGTGTGCACGCCCATCGGATCGAGGTTCTCGATCGAGCAGACGATGATGCAGTTGTCCGCGGTGTCGCGAACCACTTCCATCTCGAATTCCTTCCAGCCCAGCACCGATTCCTCGACCAGGATTTCGTGCACGGGCGACAGCTCGAGGCCGCGCTTGGCGATCTCCTCGAACTCCTCCTTGTTGTAGGCGATGCCGCCGCCGGTGCCGCCCAACGTGAAGCTCGGGCGGATGATGGTCGGGTAGCCGACCTTGGTCTGGATTTCCAGCGCCTGTTCGAACGTGCGCGCGACTTCGGCCTTCGGGCATTCCAGCCCGATCTCTTCCATCGCCACGCGGAACAGCTCGCGGTCCTCGGCCATGCGGATGGCGTCGCGCGAAGCGCCGATCAATTCGACGTTGTGACGCTCCAGCACGCCGTTGTCGGCGAGGTCGAGCGCGCAATTCAACGCGGTCTGGCCGCCCATCGTCGGCAGCAGCGCGTCGGGCTTTTCCTTGGCGATGATCTTCTCGAGCGACTTCCAGTTGATCGGCTCGATGTAGACGGCGTCGGCCATCTCCGGATCGGTCATGATCGTCGCCGGATTCGAGTTGACCAGCACCACGCGATAGCCTTCCTCGCGCAGCGCCTTGCACGCCTGCGCGCCGGAGTAGTCGAATTCGCAGGCCTGGCCGATCACGATCGGACCAGCGCCGATGATCATGATGGTCTTGATGTCAGTGCGCTTGGGCATGGAGGATTCCGTTGGAACGTATCAACAAGGAAAAGGGGAACTGGCGACTCAGATGTCCTGGAAACCGACCTTGCAGGTATCCATCGCATCGATGAGCGCCGGCATCATCAGCGTCATGCCGGCACGACGGCCGACGCCACGGTTGTCTGCCTGGCCATCACCCACTGCACTGTCGAGGCCCAGGAGTGCGCGCAGCGGCGCGTATTGCGGATCGTTGGCGATCGACAGCATGCCCATCAGCGCGCGCGGCGATTCGTTGGCCAGCATGGCTTTGGAATCGAAGGCCTTGCCGCCCATCTGGCTTTGCGCACCGCCCATGATCGCCTTGGCGAACAACTTGCCGCCGTCGCCTTCCAGCAAGGCCAGGTCGCCGGCGAAGCGCTTGGGTTCGTTCACCGAATAATCGGTCACGCGCTTGCGCACGACACGGCGGTAGCTTGCCTCGTCGAGATTCTGCCGCAGGCAGGCCAGGCGCCCCGCATCCAGTTTGCTGTCCTTGCTGACCGGCCAGGAAGGATTCTGTGCGGCCGCCATTCCCATGATCTTGCCGAGCGGGATCGCCTGCACCACGGCGTCCTCCATGTGCTGGCGCTGCTGCTCCGTCACGATGGAATCCTGGGCGTGGACGCCCGTGGCAGCAAACACCAGCGAGAAGAACGCAAGACGAATCGATGTTTTCATCACGGACGTGCTTCCATCAGATGGATGAATCTGTCGAACAGATAGGACATTTCATGCGGGCCCGGCGACGCTTCCGGATGCCCCTGGAAACTGAAGGCCGGCGCATCGGTGAGCGCGATGCCCTGGTTGGTGCCATCGAACAGCGAGCGGTGGGTCACGCGCACGTTGGCCGGTACCGTCGCTTCGTCGATGCAGAACCCGTGGTTCTGCGAGGTGATGTAGACGCGACCATTGTCGAGGTCGATCACCGGATGGTTGGCGCCGTGATGGCCGTGCGGCATCTTCATCGTCTTCGCGCCGACCGCGAGGCCAAGCAGCTGGTGGCCGAGGCAGATGCCGTAGGTCGGGATCTTCTTCGCCACGAATTCGCGGATCGCCGCGATCGCGTAATCGCAGGGCTCGGGATCGCCGGGGCCGTTGGACAGGAACACGCCATCCGGCTGCATCGCCAGCACCTCGGCGGCGGGCGTCTGCGCCGGCACCACGGTGATGTCGCAGCCGCGGTCGGCGAGCATGCGCAGGATGTTGAGCTTGGCGCCGAAATCGTAGGCGACGACCTTGAAGCGCTTCGCCGGCTGCACGAACTTGCCGGTATCGAGGTCGAGGCTGCCTTCGGTCCAGGCGTGCGCCTTGTCGGTGGTGACGACCTTGGCCAGGTCCATGCCCTTGAGGCCGGGGAACTTGCGCGCGGCTTCGATTGCTTCGGCTTCATCGATGCGACCGGCCATCAGCGCGCCGTTCTGCGCGCCCTTGTCGCGCAGGAGGCGCGTGAGACGACGGGTATCGATATCGCTGATCGCGACGATTCCGCGTGCCTGCAGCCATTCCGGCAGCGAGACCTGGCTGCGCCAGTTGCTGGGGCGGCGCGGCACGTCGCGCACGATCAGGCCGGACGCCCAGACCTTGGCGGACTCGTCGTCGTCCGCGGTCATGCCGGTATTGCCGATGTGCGGATAGGTCAGCGTGACCAGCTGGCGTGCGTAGGACGGATCCGTCAGCACCTCCTGATATCCGGTCATCGCGGTGTTGAACACCACTTCGCCGACGGAAATGCCGGGCGCGCCAACGGAAACCCCGTGGAAGACGCTGCCGTCTTCTAGGGCCAGGATTGCAGGTTCGGTCACGAGCTTCGCCTTGTTTCGGGTTGCAGAAAGCCGCCGAAGCGCGGAAATCCGGTTCGGAGGCTGGTGGGTCGGGCGAGTGGAAATGATAGGTGAACAGGGCCCGGCTGTCCATGTTCGGGCGCCCATTTACACTCCGTGGATGTCGCTCAGCCCGGTCCAGATCCACACCATTTTCGAGGCGGCTGCCTATTTCGTCGGATTTCGCTGGTTCCTGCGCGAACGTCGACGCCTGAACGTCGATTCATTGGCCGATGGCGAGGCCCGCTACACCGTGATCGCCGGTGCGGTGCTCGGCGCGGCGATCGGCGCCAAGCTGGCCTACTGGAGCTACGACCCGGCCTACGCGTTCGCGGATTTCCCCGACTGGCGGCACCTGCTTGAGGGCAAATCGATCATCGGCGCCCTGCTCGGCGGATTGATCGGCGTCGAGACCGCCAAGCGCGTGGCCGGCATCCGTACATCGACCGGCGACGCCTTCGTCCATCCCTTGGCGATCGGCATGATGATCGGCCGCGCCGGCTGCTTCCTGTCCGGCCTCGACGATCACACCTACGGCGATCCGACGTCCCTGCCCTGGGGCGTCGATTTCGGCGACGGCATTCCGCGCCATCCCACCCAGCTCTACGAAGTCGTGTTCCTGCTGGTCTGGGTGTTCGTGGTGATCGATCGCCTGCTGCCATCGCGACTGCAACGTGCGGGCGACCAGTTCCGCGTCTTCCTCGCCGGCTATCTCATGTACCGATTGCTGGTCGAATTCATCCGTCCCGCGCCCTTCCACCTGCTTGGATTGAGCGGCTTGCAATGGTGGTGCGTGTTCGGCCTCGCCTACTATGCTCGCGACATGATCCGCATATCGCGCTCGATTCCTGGAAAACGTTGATGGCGAAGGTTCGACCCTATTTGTTCTACGACAGCGCCATCTCGGTCTGCGGCACCTGCCTGCGCCGCGTCGAAGCGAGCATCCTGATCAAGGAAGGTCGCGTCTACATGGACAAGTGGTGTCCGCAGCACGGCGAGCAACGCGTGCTGATCGCCGACGACGCCGACTATTACCGCCGTTGCCGCGAAGTCTTCATCAAGCCTCCGGAGCTGCCGCGCCGCTTCAACACGCCGCGCCACTGGGGCTGCCCCTACGACTGCGGCCTGTGCCCGGAACACATGCAGCACAGCTGCCTGACGCTGGTGGAAGTCACCGACCACTGCAACCTGCGTTGTCCGATCTGCTACGCCGATTCGGGGCCGCACCGTCCCGGCTATCGCGACATGGCGACGATCGAGACGATGCTCGATGCCATCGTCGCCAATGAAGGCGAACCCGACGTCGTGCAGATTTCCGGCGGCGAGCCGACCCTCCATCCGCAATTCTTCGACATCCTCGATGCCGCCAAGGCGCGACCGATCAAGCACCTGATGGTCAACACCAATGGCTTGCGCATCGCCAAGGAACCGGTGTTCGTGGAACGGCTGGCCGGTTACATGCCCGGCTTCGAGCTGTACCTGCAATTCGATTCGCTGCGCGACGAAGTGCACCAGGTGTTGCGCGGCGCGCGCCTGCGCGACATCCGCCTGCAGGCGCTGGAAGCACTGAATCGCCACGGCATCTCGACCACGCTGGTGGTGACGGTCAAGAAAGGGCTGAACGACCACGAGCTTGGCGAGATCATCGACTTCGCGCTGACCCAGCCCTGCGTGCGCGGCGTGACCTTCCAGCCGATCCAGAACGCCGGGCGCACCGAAAACTACGATCCCGCGCGCGACCGCCTGACCCTGAGCGAAGTGCGCCGGCGCATCCTCGACCAATGCCCGCTGTTCAAGCCGGAAGACCTGATCCCGGTGCCCTGCCATCCCGACAGCCTGGCGATGGCCTACGCCTTGAAAGTGGATGGACGACTGATGTCGCTGACCGGCATGGTGCCGCCGCAGGTGCTGATCGAAGGCGGCCGCAACAGCATCGTGCTGGAGAAGGACAGTGGCCTTCACGAGGCGATCTTCAAGCTGTTCGCGACCAACCATTCGCCGGAATCGCAGGCGTGTTCGCTGTCCGACCTGCTGTGCTGCCTGCCACAGGTGATGGCGCCGGAAGGACTGGATTACCGCAACGTGTTCCGCGTGCTGATCATGGACTTCATCGATGCCGAGAGCTTCGACCTGCGCAGCGTGAAGAAGAGCTGCGTGCACATCGCCCAGCCGGATGGCACCATCGTTCCGTTCGATACCTACAACCTGTTCTATCGCGATGGTCGCCGCGAACGCCTCGAAGCCTTGCGGGCGATGGTCGACCGGGGGAATGCAGAATGAGCGAACACACTCCGCCGCCGTTGCCGCCGGGCGACCCCTACCAGCCACCCGCCGGGAACGCCCCGCCGCCCGCCGATGACGGCAATGAGGGTTCGGTCGGCGCCGGCATCGCGATCTGCCTGGCGCTGATGCTGCTTGGTGGCCCTGCGCTCGGCGTCGTCCTGCGGCTGCTGATGTCCCTGCTCTCCGCCGCAGGAATCAACCTCTATTCGCTGATGTGGCTGCCGATCGGACTGGGCCCGATCCTGCTGCCGGTGATCGCCGGCATCTGGTTCACGCGCAAGGGGCTGCGCAAGACCGCCAAGGGCGTGTGGCTCGGCTTCGCGATCGCCATCGGCCTGGTGTTGCTGCTGGTCGCGGCCTGCTTCGGAATCCTCGCGGGCAACGGCCTCAACATCCATTGAGCGGTTGCCACGGATCTTCTCAGCCGAGGGTATCGCCGACCTTGTAGCGCCCTGCCGGCTTGCCCTGCAGCCATGCCGCAGCGTGTACGGCGCCGCGCGCGAAGATGTCGCGATCCGTGGCGCGATGGATCAGTTCGATGCGCTCGCCTTGCCCGGTGAACTGCACCAGGTGTTCGCCGACGATGTCGCCGGCGCGCAGGCTGGCGTAATGCGGCTTGGCGCCCGAGGCTTCCGCCGCCGCGCCCAGCGTGAGCGCCGTGCCCGAAGGCGCATCCTTCTTGTGGACGTGGTGCGATTCGACGATGTCGCAGTCCCAGCCCGGCAGGCGTGCCGCGGCGGTTTCCACCAGTTGATGCAGCAAGGCCACGCCGAGGCTGAAGTTCGACGCCCACACCAGCGGGATCTTGCTTGATGCCGATTCCAGCGCCGCACGTTGCGCGTCATCGATCCCGGTCGTACCCGACACCAGCGCGGCGCCGCGCTTCACGCATTCGCCGAGGATGCCGTCGAAGGCTTCCGGCAGGCTGAAATCGATCGCGACATCGAATTCGGGAACTGCGGGAAGTTCACTGGCCGCGAAGAACGGGATTCCATCGACCACGCGCGTTTCGGGCGTCGCCCGCGACACGATGCCGACGATCTCGAAACGCGCATCGGTCGCGGCGATGCGCCGCACCGCCCGGCCCATGCGGCCGTTGGCTCCGTGGATCAGCAGGCGTCGTGTCGGATTGCTCATGACACCATACGATCCCAGAAACCCTTGACGCCGTCCATGAAGGTGCTGTGCTTGGGCGAGTGCTTGCGCGCGCCCTCGCCGACGAAGGTCGCTTCGAATTTCTCCAGCAATTCGCGCTGCTCGGCGGTCAGGTTCACCGGCGTCTCGACCACCGCGCGGCAATAGAGATCGCCTTCGCTGCGGCTGCGCACCGACTTCACGCCCTTGCCGCGCAGGCGGAACACCTTGCCGCTTTGCGTCTCGGCGGGAACGCGGATTTCCGCTTCGCCCTTCAGCGTCGGCACGCGCACGGTATCGCCGAGCGCGGCCTGCGTGATGCGGATCGGCACTTCGCAATGCAGGTCGTCGCCGTCACGCTGGAAGATCGCATGTTCGCGGACATGGATCTCGACATAGAGATCGCCCGGCGGCGCGCCGGCGGGACCGGCTTCGCCCTCGCCCGACAGGCGGATGCGATCGCCATTGTCGACGCCCGCAGGCACCTTGACGTCGAGCGTGCGTTCGCCATGCACGCGGCCATTGCCGTGGCAGGCCGGACACGGACTGACGATCACCTGGCCGCGCCCATGGCATTCCGGACACGCCTGCTGCATCGAGAAGATGCCGCGCTGCATGCGGATCTGTCCGTGGCCCTGGCAGGTGCCGCAGGTTTCGAGCTTGCCGTCGGTCGAACCGCTGCCGTGGCATTTCTCGCATTCCTCGAGCATCGGCAGGGTGATGCGCTGGTCCACGCCACTCACCGCGTCCTCGAGATCGAGCTCCATCGCGTAGCCGATGTCGGCGCCACGACGCGGACCGCGCTGCCCGCCACCACCGAAGATGTTGCCGAAGATGTCGCCGAAGATGTCGCCGACGTCATGGAACTGCGGACCACCACCGCCGCCACCGCCCATGCCGTGTTCGAACGCGGCGTGGCCGTGCTGGTCGTAGGCGCGCCGGCGCTGCGGATCGGACAGGACCTCATAGGCTTCCTTGCATTCCTTGAAGACGGCTTCGGCCTGCTTGTCCCCCGGATTGCGGTCCGGGTGATGCTTCATCGCGCAACGGCGATAGGCCTTCTTCAGGGTCTCGTCGTCCGCACCGCGTTCGACGCCAAGAATTTCGTAGTAGTCCCGCTTGCTCATTCGTGCTGCTTCAGTTGATGTTCGATGCGACGGTCGGGGACGAACCACAGGATCGCCACCACCGTGTAGAGGATGCAGGAGGCGATCGGCGCCACGAAGGACAGGCCGATGCCGGCTACGTACAGGACCGGGGAGATTTTCTCCTTCCACGCGCCATGTTCGCCACCCAGCGCGCGCCCGAGCGTGCCTTCATGGCCGCCGTTGCAGGCGATCAGCGCGCGTCCCAGCGGAATCCACGACAGCGCCGCCATCAGCAGCACCACGCCATACAGTGCGGTCGGTACTGGTGCCGGGAATGGATGGGTTTCGTTGACCCAGCTGGTGACGAACGGGAACAGCGACAGCCAGAACAGGAAGAACAGGTTGGTCCACATCACCCGGCCGTTGACCTTCTGCACGGCATGCAGCATGTGGTGGTGGTTGTTCCAGTAGATGCCGACGTAGACGAAGCTGAGCGCATAACTCAGGAACACCGGCAGGTTCGCCAGCAAGGCTTGCAGCGTCGGTTCGTGCGGCGTCTTCAGTTCCAGCACCATGATCGTGATGATCACGGCCATCACGCCGTCACTGAACGCCTCGAGCCTGCCCTTTCCCATTTCTCGATCCCCGGATACCGCAACGGACGCCCCAAGTGGAAGCGTCCGTCCGGTGAGTGATGGTCGGTCGATGATCAGCCCTTGTGGCCGTCGTCCTTGACCTCGGTGAACTCGGCGTCGACCACGTCGTCGCCACCGGCGGCATGCCCGCCGGCCTGTGCACCGCCCGCGTCCTGACCCGGCGCGTGCCCGGCGTTGGCGGCCGCGAACAGCGACTGCGCGACCTCTTCCAGCGCCTTCGACTTGGCCTCGATCTGGCCCTTGTCGTCGCCCTTCATCGCCGACTCGACATCGGCGATCGCGGCTTCGGCGCGACCGATGGCGTCACCCGGCAACTTGTCGCCGTGCTCCTTGATCGCCGAACGCGTGGCGTGCACCAGCGAATCGGCCTTGTTGCGCGCCTCGATCAGCTCGTGGAACTTCTTGTCCTCTTCGCGATTGGCTTCGGCGTCCTGGACCATGCGCTGGATTTCTTCTTCCGACAGGCCGGAACCCGCCTTGATCTCCACGCGCTGTTCCTTGCCGGTCTTCTTGTCCTTGGCGTTGACGTGGAGGATGCCGTTGGCGTCGATGTCGAAGCTGACCTCGATCTGCGGCATGCCGCGCGGCGCGGGATCAATGCCGCTGAGGTCGAAGCGCGCCAGCGACTTGTTGTAGCGGGCCTGTTCGCGCTCGCCCTGCAGCACGTGCACGGTCACGGCGGCCTGGTTGTCATCAGCGGTCGAGAACGTCTGCGAGGCCTTGGTCGGGATCGTGGTGTTCTTCTCGATGATCTTGGTCATCACGCCACCCAGCGTCTCGATGCCGAGGCTCAGCGGAGTGACGTCGAGCAGCAGCACGTCCTTGACGTCGCCGGCCAGCACGCCGCCCTGGATCGCGGCACCGATGGCGACCGCTTCGTCCGGGTTGACGTCCTTGCGCGGTTCCTTGCCGAAGAACTCGGCCACCGCCTGCTGCACTTTCGGCATGCGGGTCTGGCCGCCGACCAGGATCACCTCGCCGATGTCGCTGGCCTTGAGGCCGGCGTCGTTCAGCGCGGTGCGGCACGGCTCGATGGTCTTCTTGATCAGGTCATCGACCAAAGCTTCCAGCTTCGCGCGGGTGAGCTTGATGTTGAGGTGCTTCGGGCCCGAGGCGTCGGCGGTGACGTACGGCAGGTTGACGTCGGTCTGCTGCGCGGACGACAACTCGATCTTGGCGCGCTCGGCCGCGTCCTTCAGGCGCTGCAGGGCCAGCGGATCCTTGCGCAGGTCGATGCCGTCGGACTTCTGGAATTCCTCGACGAGGTAATCGATGACGCGCTTGTCGAAGTCTTCGCCACCAAGGAAGGTGTCGCCGTTGGTGGCCAGCACTTCGAACTGCTTCTCGCCGTCGATGTTGGCGATTTCGATGATCGAGACGTCGAAGGTGCCGCCGCCGAGGTCGTACACGGCGATCTTGCGGTCCTTGGTGTCGTTCTTGTCGAGGCCGTAGGCCAGCGCGGCCGCGGTCGGTTCGTTGATGATGCGCTTGACGTCGAGACCGGCGATGCGGCCGGCGTCCTTGGTCGCCTGGCGCTGGCTGTCGTTGAAGTAGGCCGGAACCGTGATCACGGCTTCGGTGACCGTCTCACCGAGGAAGGCTTCGGCGGTCTTCTTCATCTTCTCCAGCACCTTGGCCGAGACTTCCTGCGGGGCCATGGTCTTGCCATCGGCCAGCGCCACCCAGGCGTCGCCGTTGCTGTGCTCGACGATGGCGTACGGCACCAGGTCAAGGTCCTTCTTGACCTCGGCGTCGGTGAACTTGCGGCCGATCAGGCGCTTCACCGCGAAGAAGGTGTTCTTGGGATTGGTCACCGCCTGGCGCTTGGCGGCGGCGCCGACCAGGACTTCGCCGTCCTTGGTCCACGCGACGATGGAGGGCGTGGTGCGGTCGCCTTCGCTGTTCTCGATGACGCGGGCCTTGCCGCCTTCCATGATGGCGACGCAGGAATTGGTGGTGCCGAGGTCGATGCCGATGATCTTTGCCATGGTCGTTGTCTCTTTCGATTCGAATATTTGGGACGGACGCGCCGTCGATACGTGTTAGATAAGGCCTGCCCCGATCCTTTCAAGTCGAAATCGGGACAATCGTTGCCGAAACGTCAGTCGTGCGGGGCAACCACGACCATTGCCGGGCGCAGCAGGCGGTCGTTGAGCAGATAGCCCTTCTGGAAGGTCAGGACGATGCCGCCCGGGGCGATGCCCGGCGCCGGCTGCTGGCTCACCGCGTTGTGGTGTTCGGGATTGAAGGCGTCGCCCGGCTTGGGCGCGACCTCGACCAGGCCGTTGCGCTCGGCCACCGAATGCAGCTGCTTGAGGGTGAGTTCGAGTCCGGCGCGCAGCGGATCGTCGGCAGCGGCAGCCGCCAGCCCCGCTTCCATGCTGTCGAACACCGGCAGCAGGTCGGCCAGCAATTTCTCGTTGGCGAAGCGGCGGGCGTTGTCGACATCGCGGGCCATGCGCTTGCGCTGGTTCTCGAGGTCGGCGCGTTCGACCAGCGATTGCGCACGCAGCTGTTCCAGTTCGCCCTTCAGGGCCTCGATGCGGTCCTCGGTCGAGGCATTGTTCTCTGCCACCTGTTCCGGCGAGAGGCCGTCCTGGAGGTCTTCGGGATTCGGGGTTTCCGTGCTCATGTCAGCGCAGCGCGTCCTTGGGGTCGATCATTGTGAACGACATGCGGCAGAGCGCAACGAATTCAAGGGCGATCGCCGCTGATCGGTTCCCGATCGGCAAAATTGGCTCGACATCGGCCCGGATCCGCGCAAATCAACCGCGATCCGGCCCCATCGCCTCGCCAAGCAAACCGGCGGTCGCCTGCACCAGCGGGATCACCTGGTCGTAGGCCATGCGTCGCGGCCCGATCACTCCGAGCACGCCCAGCACCCGACCCGCACTGCCATAGGGCGCGGCGACCAGGGCCATGTCGTCGCCCATCGGCGCCAGCCCGGTTTCCTCGCCGATGAAGATGCGCACGCCCTCGGCGTGGAGGGTGCGGTCTAGCAGTTGCAGCATGTCGCGCTTGCGCCCGAAGGTTTCGAACAGGTCGCGCAGACGGCCGACATCGGCCAGTTCCTGCACGCCCATCAGCCGGGTCTGGCCGGCCATCACCAGCTCGGACTCCCCGCCGCGCTCGTCGAAACTGAGCTCGGCCAGTTCCAGCGCCTGCGACATCAGCAGGTGCAGCTCGTCGCGGGCAGCGCGCAATTCGCCCAGCAACTGGCGCTTGACCTGGGAGATCGGCAATCCGGCGAAATGCGCGTTCAGATAATTGGCGACGCGCTCGAGTTCGCCCGGATCGAACACCTTGCCGGTGCGCACCACCCGGTTCTGCACCTCGTTGTCGCTGAAGACCAGGATCGCGAGCACCTCGTCGCCACCTAGGCCGACGAATTCGATCCGCCGGAACGGCACGCTGGCCCGCTGCGGCGCACTGACCACGCCGACGAAATGGCTCATGGCCGAGAGCAGCTCGCCGGCATTACCGAGCAACTGGCGGGTACCGGCGTTGCCGGGCAGCAACTCTTCGCGCAGGCGGCGCAATTCGCCATCGCCCAGCGGCTCGACCTGCAGCAATGAATCGACGAAAACCCGGTAGCCCTGCGCAGTCGGCACCCGGCCGGCGGAGGTGTGCGGCGATGCCAGCAGGCCAAGGTCCTCGAGGTCGCCGAGGATGTTGCGGATGGTGGCGGAACTGACATCGAGTCCGGCGCAGCGCGCGAGCGTCTGCGAACCGATCGGCTCGCCATCGCGGATATAGCGACCGATCAGCGTCCGCAGCAGATGCCGCGCACGCGGGTTGAGATCGTCGGATCCGGGGAGTGCCATGCCGACTATTTAGGGGCAGCAGGCCGCGCTTGCAACCGTCCAGTCTCGGCGAATGCGACGACTGCCCCTAGAATCGACGCCATGCTGCAGCGCCTGACCATCCGCGACTTCGCCGTCATCACCGCCACCGAGCTCGAATTCGGGGCTGGAATGACCGTCATTTCCGGCGAAACCGGCGCCGGCAAATCCCTGCTGGTGGATGCGCTGGGCTTCCTGTCCGGCGAACGCGCCGATGCCACGATGGTGCGCCACGGCAGCGAGCGCGCAGAACTCCAAGCCGAATTCGTCGTCGGCGATGCCGCCGCCGCGCGGGCGTGGCTGCACGAACAGGAACTGGACGATGGCGACGCCTGCCTGCTGCGTCGCGTGCTGCGCGCCGACGGCGGATCGCGGGCGTGGATCAACGGCCGCGCGGTGACGTTGGCGCAATTGACCGAACTCGCCGGATTGCTGGTCGAGATTCACGGCCAGCACGCCCATCAGTCACTGTTGTCGAAGCCGGCGCAACTCGCCCTGCTCGACAACGTCGGCAAGCACGACGCCGCGCTGGCGAATGTCGCGAATACCGCCGGCGCCTGGCGCAAACTCCAGCGCGAACGCGAACAACTGACCGCACGCGGCGATGTCGCCGATCGCGTCGCCCTGCTCCAGCACCAGTTGCAGGAACTCGAGCGCGATCCGCTCGAACCGGAAGCCGTCGCCGATCTCGCGACCCGCCATCGCCGCTACGCCAACAGCGCCGCCTTGCTGGAAGCCACCAGCGCGGCCAGCAGCCGTGTATTGGGGGATGACGAAGCAGAAGGCGCGCTGGCGCAAGTCCACGGCGCGCGCAGCGCCCTGGCACGGGTGATCGGCGACGAACCGCGCCTCGCCGACGTCGACGCGATGCTCGATGCCGCCGGAATCCAGCTCGACGAAGCCGCCGCCCTGCTCGACCGCATCCGCGAGGACAGCCAACTCGATCCCGCCGCCTTCGAGCAACTCGATCGCCAGCTCGCGCGCCTGCACGATCTCGGTCGCAAGCACCGCGTCGCTCCCGAGGCGCTTGCGGGCGTGCGCGAACGCATCCGCGACGAACTGGCCGGTCTGGAACACGCCGACCAGCGCCTGGAAACGCTCGACCGCGAGATGGCGGAGGCCGAAACCGGCTGGCGACAGGCCGCCACCACCTTGACCAAGGCACGACAGGCGACTGCAAAATCGCTCGGCGATGAAGTCAGTCGCCTGATGGGCGAACTCGGCATGGCCGGCGGCCTGCTGAAGATCGACCTCGAAGCGCAGCCCGGGAACGCGCCAGACCCGCATGGCGCCGAGCGCGTGGAATTCCTCGTCACCGCCAATCCAGACCAGCCGCCGCGTGCGCTGCGCAAGGTCGCGTCGGGCGGCGAGCTCTCGCGCATTGCCCTGGCGATCGAGGTTGCCGCACTCGACGGCGACGGCGTGCCGACGATGGTGTTCGACGAAGTGGACAGCGGCATCAGCGGCCCGGTCGCGGCGGTGGTCGGGCGCCTCCTGCGCCAGCTCGGCAAGCGCTGCCAGGTGATGTGCGTGACGCATCTGCCGCAAGTCGCGGCGCACGGCCACCAGCACTACCGCGTCAGCAAGTCCGCGGATTCCGGCATCACCCAGAGCGCGCTGGACACGCTGGACGCACAAGGCCGTACCGAGGAACTCGCGCGCCTGCTCGGCGGCGCGACGGTCAGCAAGGAAGCGGGGGGGGACGCGCGCAAACCGCTGGAAGAAGCGGCGAAGGATGGATCGCGGGGTTCAAGCACAAACGATCTCCACAGCGCGACAGACCCAGC
>NZ_JBCMOO010000004.1:0-191230 GCF_050574925.1 Solilutibacter silvestris
GCCGGTGGCGGTTTTTTCGCTCTTTACTAAGAAGCAACAACACGCGCGCTCAGTGGGTGGCCAGTCCGGTAAGCGGGCGTTGCGCCGCATGGATGCGGCGCACGAGCCTACATGGACGTACTGGCGGCGTCCCGCGCACCGGATCTGGCTACCCGCTGAGACAGCGCGTGCGATTACGGCCGCGAGCAGACCTCGTCGATGTGGTGCAGCAGGTCGGCGGGATCGTCGTAGACGCGGAAGCCGCCTGCGCGCTCCAACTCCTCGCGGCCATAGCCACCACTGAGCAGGCCGATGCCGAGTGCATTCGCGCGCTGCGCCGCCAGCAGGTCCCAGATGCTGTCGCCGACGACCAGCGCGTTGCGGATATCCACGTCGAGACGCGCCGCCGCGGCGAGGAACAGATCGGGATCGGGCTTGGCATGCGCGACCATGTCGCGGGTGATCACCGGCACCTTGTCGGGATCGACCCCGAGCGCATCGAGATTGACCTTCGCGGTTTCCATGCGTCCGCTGGTGGCGATCGCCCAGGCGATGCCGGCCTCGTCGAGATAGCGCAGCAATTCGACTGCACCCGGCAGCGGTCGCACCGCGACCGGTTGGCGCACGTAGGCCGCGGCATGCAAGCGACGCAGGCGATCGAGGCGGTCCTCGTCGAGTTCGAGGTCGGTTTCACGCAACAGCATCCGCGCGAACAGTCCGCCGCTCATGCCGATCTTGCGATGGATGCGCCAGACCGACAGCGGGATGCCTTCGGCGTCGAGGGCCTCCTTCCATGCCATCACGTGCTGGTAGACGCTGTCGACGAGGGTGCCGTCGAGGTCGAACAGGAAACTGGTCCGGGCGGCGCGCATCTGGACTCCTGATTTGTCGCGATAGATCATCCTAGCACGAATCAGACCAATCAAATACCAATTGTCACAATACGGCCATGATTTGCCATTTTGGTATCTCATTGGTATTGTTTCTGGATGGAGCCCTATCTCGCCGCCGAATTCCAGCGCCAGCGCGACGCCCGCCGGGCGCCGGCCTACCAGCACCTGCGGCGGACCCTGCAGCACGCGATCGAGAACGGCGAGCTGGAGCCGCAGCAGGCCCTGCCCGGCGAACGCGATCTGGCGAAACTGCTCGATGTCTCGCGCGTCACCGTGCGCAAGGCGATCTCGGGACTGGTCGCCGAAGGCTTGCTGGTGCAGCGCCAGGGCGCCGGAACCTTCGTTGCCGAGCGCATCGTCAAATCGTTCTCGCTGCTCACCAGCTTCACCAACGACCTGCGCGCACGCGGCCTCGATCCGCGCTCGCAGGTGATCGAACACGGCATCGGCGAAGTCACGCCGGAAGAAGCGATGGCGCTCAACCTGTCGCCCGGCGCGCTGGTGGTGCGCAGTTACCGCCTGCGCACCGCATCCGGGCAACCGCTTGCACTCGAACGCACCACGGTGCCGCAATCGGTGCTGCCCGATTCCGCCGAAATCGGCCTGTCGTTGTACGAAGCCTTCGCCGCACGCGGCATCCGTCCGGTACGCGCATTGCAGCGACTGCGCGCGATCGCCTTCGATGCCGAACAGGCGCGCCTGATGCAGTTGCCGGAAGGCAGTCCGGGATTGTTCATCGAACGCCGCGCCTTCCTCGCCGATGGCCGCGTGGTCGAGTTCACCCGTTCCTTCTATCGCGGCGATGCCTACGACTTCGTGGCCGAACTGCACGCCGAATGATTCCACTTTCTTCATTTCCGAATCGAACCCGATGACTCGACTGCCCGATCCCGACACCACCCAGATGCACGCAGAGGCCGCGGAAACCGCCGACGCCGTGGCCCGCCAGTTCGCCGCCAACGCCCCGGCGATCGAGGCGCTGGTCACGCGGCTGCGCGCGCAACCGCCGCGCTTCATCGTCACCTGCGCGCGCGGCAGTTCCGACCACGCCGCCACCTATGGCAAATACCTGTTCGAGACCACGCTCGGCCTCGTGACCGCATCGGCTTCGCCGTCGGTGGGATCGGTCTACGCGGTCGCGCCGAAACTGGATGGCGCACTGTTCATCGCCATCTCGCAGTCGGGCAAGAGTCCCGACCTGCTGCGCAACGCCGAAATCGCCAAAGCCGCCGGCGCCATGGTGGTCGCGCTGGTCAATGTCGCCGATTCGCCACTGGCCAAGCTCGCCGACACCGTGATCCCGCTGCACGCGGGACCCGAGAACAGCGTGGCCGCGACCAAGAGCTATCTGTGTTCGCTGGCGGCGCTGCTGCAACTCACCGCGCACTGGAGCGGCGACGTCGACCTGCTGGCGGCAACGCAATCGCTGCCCGACGCACTGCGCGATGCATGGCGGGAGGATTGGTCGTCGCTGGTCGGCGGACTGCGCCTGGCGCGCAGCCTGTTCGTGATCGGACGCGGCCTCGGACTCGCCGCCGCGCAGGAAGCCGCGCTCAAATTCAAGGAAACCTGCGGATTGCACGCCGAAGCATTCTCGTCGGCGGAAGTGAAACACGGCCCGATGGCGATCGTCGGCCCCGATTTCCCGGTGCTGGTGTTCGCGCAGGACGACGACACCGGCGCCAGCACGGCGGCGGTCGCCGAGGAATTCCGCGCGCGCGGCGCGCCGGTCTGGCTCGCTCGACCGGGCACGATCGGCGATGGCGTGCTGCCGCTGCCGCGCTCGCCGCATCCCGCGGTGACGCCACTGCTGACGGTGCAGGCGTTCTATCGCGCCGCCAACGCATTGGCGATCGCGCGCGGACACAATCCCGACGTGCCGCCGCATCTCAACAAGGTCACCGAAACGGTCTGATGCCATGAACGCTCTCGTCTTCCGCAATGGACAAGTCCTCACGCCGCGCGGTTTCGAGCGCGGCCTCGACGTACTGGTCGAAGATGGCCGCATCGTCACCCTCGCGCGCGGCCTGCATGTCGCCGGCGCGACGGTGGTCGATCTCGAGGACGGCTTCCTCGTCCCCGGCTTCATCGATACGCAAGTCAACGGTGGCGGCGACGTCCTGCTCAACGACACGCCGACGGTCGACGGCGTGCGCCGCATCGCCGAAGCGCATCGCAAGTACGGCACCACCGGCCTGATGCCGACGCTGATCAGCGACGATGTGTCGGTGATGCGCGACGCGATCGCCGCCGTGCATGACGCGATCGAACAAGGCGTGCCTGGCGTGCTCGGCATCCATCTCGAAGGCCCATGGCTGGCCGAAGCGCGCAAAGGCGTGCACGATCCGCACAAGTTCCACACCCCTGACGCCTCGGAGCTCGACCTCGTCGCCTCGCTCGGCAACGGCGCCACCATGGTCACGCTGGCGCCGGAACGCTTCGCGCCGGACACGCTGCACGCCCTGGCCGAACGCGGCGTGCTGGTCTGCGCCGGGCATACCGCGGCGACTTACGAACAATTGAGCGACGCCTTCGCCGCCGGCGTCCGTGGCGTCACCCACCTGTTCAACGCGATGACCCCGATGGGCAGCCGCGCGCCGGGCGGCGTCGGCGCCTCGATCGACGATCCCGACAGCTGGTGCGGGATCATCGTCGACGGTTACCACGTCGACGACGCGCCGCTGCGCATCGCCATCGCGGCCAAGCCGCGCGGCAAGATGATGCTGGTCACCGACGCGATGCCGCCGGTCGGCGGCGAACGCGAGGACTTCACGCTCTACGGCATTCCGATGACCTGCCGCGACGGCAAGTGCACCACCGCCGAAGGCGGACTGGCCGGCTCGGCGCTCGACATGGCCGGCGCCGTGCGCAACACCGTGCAACGCCTCGGCCTGCCGCTGGACGAAGCCTGCCGCATGGCCGCGCAATATCCGGCGGAATTCCTCCGGCTGGGCGACGAACTCGGCAAGATCGCGCCCGGCTACCGCGCCGACCTGGTCTGGCTCGATCGCGACCTTCAGGTCAAAGGAACGTGGATCGGCGGGCGCTGATTCCTCAGCGCGCGCGATTCAACCATTGGAGTAAGGGGGCCCAGTCGGCCTGGTGCTCGCGGATCTGCGCGGAGTTGTAGTCGAAGAGGCTGCGACCCAGCCCGGCCATCATCACGTAGCCCTGGCTGTCGCGCAGTTGCCCGACCACCGGGATCGACCAGCCCTGCATCACCTCGACCGCCTGCTGCGAGGCATTGGTCCACGGCCGCAAGCGGTTGGCGACGACGCCAACCGGCACCTTGCCCTTCTTGATCTGCGGATGGCCGGCGAGGTCGTTGAGGAAATGCACGGTCGCTTCGATATCGAGCGCCGACGGGCCGATCGGCACCACCACGGCGTCGGCGGTTTCGAGGAATTCGTCGAGCAGGTCGCGGTGGGAACCGGCCGGGGTATCCACCACCACCCGCTGGGTGTCTTCGGGAATGCGCTTGGTCCACTGCTTGCGGGTGCCGTCGACCGGCAGCACCGCATGGTCGAAATGGGCACGGCGCTCGGCCCAGCGCATCCCGGAATGCTGCGGGTCGGCGTCGATCAGCACGGCATTCTTGCCGTGCACGGCCGCGTGGGCGGCCAGGTTCGTTGCAAGTGTCGTCTTGCCGACGCCACCCTTGGAGCTTGCCACTAGTACGGTCTTCATCCACCAACACCTGTTTTGGGCTCTGCCCGGAGCTTAGCATCGGCCCCGCAAAACGGGCTTTGCCGTTCGCCGCCGAACGGTCGAAAGATCGCGGGCTGGTAAAATTGCGGTTTTCCTGACTGCCCGGCTCCGCCATCACGGCGCGACCGGGCCTGCGCGAGGCACAAGCATGACCAGTACCGCGGAACTTTCCTCCCCCGAATCCGCCAAGGGCACCCTGACCCACGGCGTCAACGACCGCGACTACACCCTCGACGACAAGTACACGCGTACCGAGGGCCGCATCTACCTGTCCGGGGTCCAGGCGCTGGTACGCCTGCCGATGATGCAGCGCCTGCGCGACACCGCCGCCGGGTTGAACACCGCCGGCTTCGTCAGCGGCTACCGCGGCTCGCCGCTGGGCGGCTTCGACCTCGAGCTGTGGCGCGCCCGCAAATACCTCGACAAGAACGGCGTGCGCTTCCAGCCGGGCCTCAATGAAGACCTCGGCGCGACCATGGTCTGGGGCACCCAGCAGACCAACCTGTTCCCGGGCGCCAAGGTCGATGGCGTGTTCGGCATGTGGTACGGCAAGGGGCCGGGCGTGGATCGCTGCGGCGACGTGTTCAAGCACGCCAACGCCGCCGGCACCTCGAAGCATGGCGGCGTGCTGGCCCTGGCCGCCGACGACCACGCCTGCCGCAGCTCGACCCTACCGCACGGCAGCGAACACGAATTCGTCAGTGCGATGATGCCGGTGCTCAATCCGGCCGGCGTGCAGGACATTCTCGAGATGGGCCTGCTCGGCTTCGCGATGTCGCGTTTCACCGGCCGCTGGGTCGGCTTCAAGACCATCGCCGAGACGGTGGAGTCGTCGGCCTCGGTCGACGTCAATCCGTTCGCGCAGCAGATCATCCTGCCGGGTGACGACGAATTCGAGATGCCGCCGGGCGGCTTGAACATCCGCTGGCCGGACCCGCCGCTCGATCAGGAAATGCGCCTGCATCGCTACGCGGTCAAGGCCGCGCAGGCGTTCGCGCGGGCGAACAAGCTCGATCGCGTCGTCATCGATTCGCCCAACGCGCGTCTCGGCATCGTCACCACCGGCAAGAGCTACCTTGACGTGCTCCAGGCGCTCGAATACCTCGGACTCGATGCCAAGGCCTGCGCCGATCTCGGCATCCGCGTCTACAAGGTGGCGATGACCTGGCCGCTGGAACCGCAGGGCATCCGCGCCTTTGCCCGCGGCCTGCAGGACATCCTCGTCGTCGAGGAAAAGCACAGCTTCATCGAGTCGCAGATGAAGGAACTGTTCTACAACTTCGACGGGCAGCGCCCGAGCATCGTCGGCAAGTTCGACGAATCCGGCGAATGGATCCTGCCCTCGACCGGCGAACTGACGCCCGCGCGCATCGCCGGCGTCATCGCCAAGCGCATCCAGCGTTTCCATGATTCCGAACAGATCCGCAACGTGCTGGCGTGGATGGAAGGCAAGGAAGGCGAACTCGCCCTGCCGCGCGCCAACTTCCCGCGCGTGCCGCACTACTGCTCGGGTTGCCCGCACAACTCGTCGACCAAGGTACCGGAAGGCTCGCGCGCATCGGCGGGCATCGGCTGCCACTACATGGTGACGTGGATGGATCGCAACACCGACACCTTCACCCACATGGGTGGCGAAGGCGTGACGTGGGCGGGCCAGGCCAACTTCACCGAGACGCCGCACATCTTCCAGAACCTCGGCGACGGCACCTATTTCCACAGCGGCTCGCTGGCGATCCGCCAGTCGATCGCGGCCGGCGTCAACATCACCTACAAGATCCTCTACAACGACGCGGTGGCGATGACCGGCGGCCAGCCGGTGGACGGCACGCTCACCGTTCCGCAGATCGCCCACCAGATGCTGGCCGAAGGCGTGCACACCATCGCGCTGGTGTCCGACGACATCACCAAGTGGACGCGCCAGCGCTACCTGTTCCCGAAGGAAGTGGAATTCCACGACCGCCGCGAACTGGAAGCCGTGCAGGAACAGCTGCGCACGGTCAAGGGCGTGTCCGTGCTGATCTACGACCAGACCTGCGCCACCGAGAAGCGTCGTCGTCGCAAGCGCGGCAAGATGGTCGACCCCAACAAGCGCGTCGTCATCAACTCGCTGGTCTGCGAAGGCTGCGGCGACTGCGGCGAGAAGTCGTTCTGCGTCTCGGTGCTGCCCAAGGAAACCGAGTTCGGTCGCAAGCGCGACATCGACCAGTCGAACTGCAACAAGGATTTCAGCTGCGTCGAGGGCTTCTGCCCGAGCTTCGTCACCGTCGAAGGCGGCCAGCTGAAGAAGGGCAAGCGCGCCAACGTCGCGCATCGCCTCGAAGACCTGCCGGAACCGCGGTTCGCGACCGATCTCGACAAGCCCTGGAACATCCTGATCACCGGCGTCGGCGGCACCGGCGTCGTGACCATCGGCGCGTTGCTCGGCATGGCCGGACACCTCGAAGCCAAGGGCGCGACGGTGCTGGACCAGACCGGTCTCGCCCAGAAGGGCGGTGCGGTCACCACCCACATCCGCATCGCGCGCACGCCGAATGATTTGCACGCCGTGCGCATCGCCGCCGGCGAAGCCGACCTCGTGCTCGGCTGCGACATGGTGGTGGTCAACGACTACTGGGCGTTGTCGAAGATCCGCGCCGGCCGCACCTCGGTGGTGTTGAACACCTACGAGGCGATGCCGGGCACCTTCACCACCCGTCCCGACATGCAGTTCCCGGCCGCCGACATCGTCGCTGCCGTGCGCACCGCGCTCGACGGCGAAGCCCCGCTGACGGTCGACGCCACCGAACTCGCGACCGCACTGATGGGCGATGCCATCGCCGCCAACCTCTTCATCCTCGGCTACGCATGGCAGAAGGGACTGGTACCGATCTCGTTCGAGGCGCTGATGCGCGCGGTCGAATTGAATGGCGCCGCGGTCGCGATGAACAAGACCGCGTTCGCCTGGGGCCGCCTTGCTGCCGTCGACATGCCGGCCGTGGTCGAAGCCGCCGGCATCGTCCGCAACGCGCCGACCAAGGCCGAAGCGACGCCGCACAAGTTGCCGATGCTCGCGCCGACCGCCAACGAAGGCCACGAATCGGGCCTGTCGCCGACCGCGACGTACTCGGAAAGCGAAATCCGTCGCGTGCCCGCCCACTTCGACGAAGGCGTGGCTTTCCTGCCGCTGGACGATGCCCGCCTGTCGCGTTCGCTCGACGAAGTGATCGCGCGTCGCGTCGGCTTCCTCACCGACTACCAGGACGGCGCCTACGCCGAGCGTTACCGCGGCTTCGTCAACAACGTCCGCGATTTCGAGCATCGCCACGCACCGGGTTCCACCGCGCTGACCGAAGCCGTCGCACGCTACCTGTTCAAGCTGATGGCGTACAAGGACGAATACGAAGTCGCGCGCCTGTACACCAGTGGCGACTTCCAGCGTCGCATCGCCCAGCAGTTCGAAGGCGACGTCACCCTGAAGTTCCATCTCGCGCCGCCGCTGTTCGCGAAGAAGGACGCCAAGGGTCGCCTGGTCAAGAAGCAGTACGGCCCGTGGATGATGAAGGCGTTCAAGCAGCTGGCGAAGCTGAAGTCGCTGCGTGGCGGCACCTTCGACGTGTTCGGCTACACCGAAGAACGCAAGATGGAACGCAAGCTGATCGAGGACTACCGCGCGACCATCGAAACGCTGCTGAAGACGCTCGATGCCGGCAACGTCGGCCTCGCCGCCGAAATCGCCAGCGTGCCGGAACACATCCGCGGCTACGGCCACGTCAAGGAAGCGAACTTCGCCAAGGCCAAGGCGCGCGAAGCGGAGCTGCTCAAGGAATGGAACAACCCGCTGCGCGTCGTGCAGGTGGCGTAAAGCATCGCACGCGCTGGCTTGGCGGGCGCGTGTTGTTGCTTTCAGGAGAAAGAGCGAAAAGCTCCCACCGGCGGCGCCGTGCGGTTCGTCCGCAGTGGCCGACCATACGAGGCATGGATGCCGAGTCGAGCCTCCATGGATGGATTCACGGCGTGTCGGACGCTGCGGATAACCGCTAAAGGCGCACAGCCGGGCGATGCTTTCGCGAAGTAGCTAGGGCAGAGCGCGCTTACGGCGCCGAAGCGGCAGCCATCCGCTGCATGCCGCCACGCAGCGCGCGCGCCGCGGCCACGATCTGGTCGGCACTGCGGCCATCGCAGGCGAACGACTGTCCACGATGCAACCACGCCGCATCGTTGGCGTAGGAGAACAGCAACTGGCGGCCCTTCATGGTGTCGATCACCCGGCGCGCGATGCCCTGGTTCAGCGCCGGGCAGCCATGGCTGCGACCGATGCGGCCCTTGCTCGCCACCATCTCGGGATTCACATACCACGCGCCATGCATCACGATCGCGCGCGAACGGGCGTTGTCGTTGAAGCCGCGTTCGACGCCATCGAGCTTGAGCGAATAGCCGTTGTTGCCGATATAGGTTTCGGCGGTCAGGAACAGCCCGAGACTGGTCTGGTGGCTGTTGTCCTGGTTGGAGAAATGCGTCGCGTAGTTGTCGCCGCTGCCCTGGCCATGGGCCACCAGCTCGCGGAACAGCAACTGGTCATGGGCGACGTCGAACACCCACAGGCGCTTGTCGGTGGACGGCCGCGAATAGTCGATCACCGCCAGCTTGGCGTCCTGGTCGACCTCGCCACTGCGGATGGCGCAGTTGCGCGCTTCCAGTGCCAGCGCCAGCACGCCGGGATCGGCTTCCGGCGCCAGCGTTTCCAGGCGCGCCAGGGTGGCGGCGTTGGGATCGAGCTGGGTGGACGAGGCATCGGGGAGGCGTTCGATCACGCCTTGGGCCGCACGCGCCGGGGGCACGACGACGGCTGACGCGGATGCACCATGCTCGGGGACCGTGGAACAGCTCATCAACGTGGACGCCGCGAGCGAGATGAAGACCGCGTGAAGTTTCCTCATGTGCGTGACAATACACGCACAAGCTCTTGATTTGTCTGAATGCGTAATCGGAAACGGGGCCCGACCCCGCATTCAGACGGCTGGAAGCGGCTCAGCGCGTGGGCTTGGCGGGCGCTGGAGCGACTGGAACTTCCTGATTTTTGGTGTCCTCGGCCGGCTTCTGGACCTTCATCGCCGGGTCATCGATCGGAGTTGGCAATGGTTCAGGCTTCGGGTCCGCAGCCGGTGTGGCTGCGGCATCCGCGGCCGCCGGAGCAGACACCTGATCGGTGCTGTCGGCGTCCGCCTTGGCCTTCTTGCCGGACTTTGCATCGTCCTTTTTCGCCAGCTGCTTGGGTGGCGGCAACACGCCCGGGGAGGCATCGAGGATCGGCAGGCCGCTGACCGCATCGATCGGCGCGTCCGGACCCGGATGCACCAGGTTGTCGAGATCGCCGAGACCGCTGTCCTCGCTGATCACCACGCGGGCGCCCAGCTTGGTGATGCCATAAAGCTTCTCGGCGAAAGCGCGCGGCAGGCGCACGCAGCCGTGGCTGGCCGGATGGCCGGGCAGGCGACCGGCGTGCAGCGCGAGTCCATCCCAGGTGATGCGCTGCATGAACGGCATCGGCGCGTCGTCATACAGGTTGGAATGGTGCATCAGCTGCTTTTGCAGGATTTCGTAGCTGCCGGGCGGGGTATCGCGACCCTTGATGCCGGTGCTGACGGTGGAGACGGCGATGCGCACGCCATTGCGGTACACATGCATGCGCTGTTCGGGCAGGCTCACCACCAACACCACGGGACCGCTCGGCGAGCGGTCGGGCGCCCACGAAAAACTGCCGGGCTGCAGGATCGCCGCATCGGCATCGATGTCCTGCTGGGTCGCCGGAATCGGCACGGCACTGGCCTTGGCCGCCGTCGCCGCCGGTTTGGTCTTCGCCTTGGGCGCTGTCTTCTGGACGTCCGCATGGGCACCGGCAGCAGCCAGTGCCATCGCGATCGCCAACCACCACGTACGCATTTTCATATCCCCGGATATTGCCGTTTCCACGGTAGCAGTCCGTACGTGAATGCCTGATTAGATCAGCCCCACATACGGACCGCTCCGGTGGTCCCCTCCGGCAATAGATTACTTCTTCGGCGAGAAGATGTCCGTCAGATAATCCTGAGTATTGGGGATGCGCTCGAGGGCCGGGTAACGCAGGCCATCGTGGTAGTCGAGGCTGACGTTGCGGTACTGGTTGAAATCCTTGACCAGCAGGCGGATCGGCGCCTTGTCGGCCTTGGCGGCCTTGATCGCATCGCTGAGCGCGTCCTTGCTGTACTCGACATCGTTGACCGCGACGATCGTGTTGCCGGTGCCGATGCCGGCATTGAAGGCCGGGCTGTCCCAACGGGCTTCGCCGACCTTGCCGTCCTTGTCCAGCGCCAGGCCGATCGAATAGACGAAGTCGCCACCGCCGCCGCCACCGCGACGACCGCCCGCCTTGGCGGCGGCATTCGGCTCGTCCTTGTAGACCAGCTTCCAGCCGGTGGATTCGATGGTGTTGGCGAACGGCACGCGGCCGTCGAGGCGATCACGCAGGTAACTCGCCCAGTCGTACGGCACCACGCCGTTGAGCGTGGCGACCACGTCTTCGAACTTGTAGGTGTTCTGCTTGCGCCATTCGCCATCGTTGACGCCGAAGAAGGCCTTGGCGAAATCGTCCAGCGACTTCTGGTTGTTGGTCTTCTGGCGGATGATGGCGTCCGCGCCCAACCAGATCAGCTGGCCGGCGGAATAGTAGTCCTCGCTCATCTGGTAGCCGCGATACGGCTTGGGACGGCGCTGGGCGATGGTCGGATCGTTGGTGGTGTCCTGCACGCTGCGCCACTGCAGGCCGGGACGGTTGTCCTGGTAGGTCGCGACGACCATCGCGAGGGTGTCGCGCGAACGATCCAGCGGACGCAGGCCGGAACGCGCGGCCAGCACGTTGCCCCAGTACTGGGTCTGGCCTTCGTACACCCACAGCAACGAATCCTGCATCGGCGTGTTGAGGTTCGGCACCCACAGGTCGGCGCCGCGGCGGTACTTGCCGTTCCAGGAGTGGGTGTATTCGTGCGGCAACAGGTCGTAGCTGCCGTCCTTCTCGTTCCAGTCCTTGAAGTAACCGGTGTCGACGCCGTTCTCGCTGGAACGCTGGTGTTCCAGGCCGTTGCCGGTCAACTGGTCGGACAGCGAGAACAGCAGGTTGTAGTGGTCGTAGTGCTGGGCGCCGTAAAGCTTGAGTGCCTGGCGCACCAGCTCCTTGTGCTGGTCGAGGTGCTTGGGCTTGGCGACCAGCATGTCGGGCGCATCGGCAACGACGCTGAGATGCACCGGCACCTTGCTGCCTTCCGGCGTCAGGTCGTAGTCCTTGGCGTAGCGACCGGCGAACACCGGCGAATCGACCAGGATGTCGAACGGCTCCTGCTTGTAAGTGACGACGTCGCCAGCCTTCGATGCGACATCAAGCGCGGTGAACGCGGTCCAGCCCGTCGGGTAACGCACCTTGGCGACGAACGGAATGCGCGCACCGTAGTAACCGGCCGGATACAGCAGCACGGTGTTCCACTTCAGGTTGAGCAGCTTAGGCGTCATCTGCGCGCCGCCTTCGGCGCTGGTCGTCGGCGACAGGTACTGGTATTCGGCAGTCACGCTGGACACGCCCGCCGGCACTTCGACATGGAAGGCGTAGACGTTGGCGGGATCGCGCTTCCAGGTCAGGCGCTTGCCGTTGGCGGTGAACACGAAGCCGGCCATCTTGTCGATCGGGCCGCTCGGGCTGTGCTGGCCGGGAATCCACTGCGAATACAGCAGGGTCAGGGTGCCCTGGCTGGCGGGAATGACTTCCTTGACCTTGAAGATGCGCTGGGAAAGATCGGTGGCATCGACTTCGATGGTGACGGGGCCACCGGGGAAATCGACGTCCTTGGGCTCCGGCACCGTCTGCGCCGAGGCGAGGGCGGACGCGAGCGCGAGGGGGAGGATGGCGAGGGCGGGCAGGCTGCGACGCAACATGGATGAGAGGCTCCGGCGGATAACCGTCCCATCCTACGCAGCGGCAGCCTCCGCACCCGTGCCGGAAGTCATCGCCTGCGTGCTCCGCCACGCCACCACCAACGCCATCGCGACCAGCAGGGCCGACAGCAGGAAGGGCGAGCCCGGAATCTGCAGCGGCGTCTTGGGATCGATGAAATGGGCGAACACCCGGGTGAACAGCAGCGGCCCGATCATCCCGGCAACGCTCTGCAGCGACGCCAGCGCGCCCTGCAACCGGCCCTGTTCGTGGGGATCGACCTGGCGCGTCATTACCGACTGCACCACCGGCCCGGCCATGCCCATCAACGCACCCAGCGGCATCAACGCGATGAACACCCAGCCGTGCGGCGTCAGGCCGTAACCGGTGAGCGCGATCAGTCCGCACAACGTGCCGAGCAACAGCGCGCGACGTTCGCCGAGCTTCGGAATGAGTTTGCCGACGAGCCAGCCCTGGACGATCGCGGTGAGCACGCCGACCAGTCCGAGCACATAGCCGACCTGCTGCTCGCCCCAATGGAAGCGGTAGTCGACGTTGAGCACGAAGGTGGCGTTGTAGGCGTACTGCGCCAGCGCGAACAGGAACACCACGAAGGCCATCGCGGAGACCTGCGGATAGCGCTTGAGCAACTTTGCCGAACCGATCAGGGCGCCGACCGGGTTGGCCTGTTTCCAGTTGGTGGCGACGCGGCGGTCCTTCGGCAGCGATTCCGGCAGCACGAACAGGCCGTAGCAGAAGTTGGCGAGCGAAAGGACGGCCGCGGCCCAGAACGGCGCGCGCGCGCCCCAGTGCGACAAGGTGCTGCCGAGCGCGGGCCCGATGATGAAGCCGAGTCCGAACGCCGCACCGATCATGCCAAACGCGGCGGCGCGCTTGTCGAACGGCGTGACGTCGGCGATATAGGCGTTGGCAGTGCTGAAGCTGGCCGAAGTGATGCCGGAAATGATGCGTCCGATGAACAGCAGCGGCAGCGTGTTGACCAGCGCCATCAGCATGAAATCGAGGCCGAGACCGAGGTTCGACAACAGGATGATCGGGCGGCGGCCGAAGTGATCGGACAACGCGCCCTGCACCGGCGTGAACACGAACTGCATCACCATGAAGGCGGTGCCGAACCAGCCGCTCCAGCGCGTGGCCTCGATGAAGCTGCCTCCCGCCATGTCCTTGATGATGTGCGGCAGCACCGGGATGATCACGCCGATCGCCAGCACGTCGAGCATCACGGTGATGAAGATGAAGATGACGGCGGCGCGCCGCACCTGCGGTTGCGTGGTTGCGTCCATCGATGCGCTCAGTGATGCAGGGCGTCGGCCGCGAGCATCAAGGCATGCTCGCGGATGTCGTCGGGCCAGCCGGCCATGTGTTGTTCGAGTCCGGCGACATCCTGTGCGAACAATGCGCGCGTCGCTTCCTCGAAGCCCGGCAGGTTGCCGGCCATCGCGTGCATGAAGCGGTATGCGGCTTCCTGGCAACCGCGGGCGCGATCGGATTGCGCGCGGTTGCGGCGTGCATCCTCCACCAGCTTGCGCAAGGCCACCGATGCGCCGCCGGGCTGCGCGTTCAACCACTGCCAATGCCGCGGCAGCAGCGTGACTTCGCGCGCGACCACGCCCAGGCGCGGACGGCCGCGGCCACGACGCGCAGGTGTTTCGTCCTGCGGGGCCGCGATCGGTGCCTCGCCGCTCAGGCGCTGCATCAGGTCGGACATGTTGCCGCGCAGGTCCAGCTCGATCTGGCTGCCGTCGCGATCATCGAAGACCAGCAACTGCGCATTCGCGCGGGCATCCACCGCCTGCTTGGCCTTGATGGCGACATGGCGCAGTTCGCCGGCAGCGACGCGACGACCGTCTACGAAGGCTGTGCAACGAGTGTTGGGGCTATAAGACATGCGCAGGCACGGAATCCGGGGTCCATGCATTCTTTTATACCCGGATTAAAATGTCAAGGAGAGGCGCTCCCCCCAGCGCCTCCCCCGACATACCCCCTGCTCTCTACCGCTCTCCCCGGATATCCCGACGCAGCCCGGCCTCAGGCCTCCAGCGCTGCTGTGTCTTCCACTTCAAGAAGTGCATCGTCCATCGCGGCCTGCATGCCGATCTTGCAAAGGGTGTAGAGCGTCTTCGCCTCCACGGCATTCAGCCCCTTGACGATCAGGCGCACTTCCCCGAACTCCGACTTGAACAGCCGATCGATGGTCATCGTCATTGGCATGGACTCGAGTGGATCGACGACGCTCATGGCCGCCCCCTTTTTTCAATGTCGGCATTGTCTGGACATTTCGCGAGATTGACTTGCCGGATTCGCGAACACTTCGTTCGCATTTCGCGAACATCCAAGAGGGGCTCTAAAAAAGAACAGGGGAGAGGCTCACACCTCTCCCCTGATCAGGATCGCCGAGGACAGCGATCAAGGATTCGTCTGTATGGGAGGGAGACGAACCTGCCAGATCGTGCAGGGACTCCCCGCATTCACCGGACTTGCGCCCATGAGGGCTGCATCTGGAATTTGTGGCAGACAAGCTCCATCCATTGGAACCCGCTGCCGGAGCGTGATTCTGAAGCAGCGTCAGCTTCCTGAAAGCCCATTTTCGGAAACTCGATGTTCGCAATTTGCGAACATCTCAAAAACACGCTCCGCTGCCGCTCGTCCCGCGCTTCCTAGGTGTCCTTCAACAGCCCGCTCAATGCCGCCCGGATGCCGATCTTGCAAAGCATGTCCAGCGTCTTCCTGTCCATCGCATTCGTCGCCGACACGAAAATCTGCACCTCGCCTATTTCCGTTTTGAACGACCGCTCGATGCATTCCCCGTCGTCCTGAGGAGGACCAGGTGAATCTGTCGAATCCATATCCAACCCCTTTTTGCGCCTTGGAGAATTGCCTACTCCTCGGTTTACTTCACGATCACTTGTTGTTGAAGCGTTCGATCGCCGGCAAGACGTCCTTCAGCAATTTCTGAACGCTCGGGCGTTCCATCACCCGGCCGAAGTAGGCCTGGATGTTCTTGCGCTCACTGAACGGATGCAGCTTTTGCGCATAGAACAGTGGAGGGAACGCCGCGCAATCGGACATGTTGAATTCGCGGCCGCCCGCATTCGGGTTGTTGCCATAGAACGCATCCATGAAGCCGTAGACGATATCGAGCGTCTCGTGCGCCTTGGCGACCGCATCGGGGTTGCGTTTCTCCGGGGGCCTCAGCGAGTCGAAGAAGATCGTTGAAATCGGATTGTTGAGATAGAGATCGTGGATGCGATCCTTGAAGCGGACACGCCGCGCAGCCGTCTTGTCATCGGGGATCAGTTTCGTCCCCCAGTCCGGAAATTCGTTTTCGAGGAACTCGATGATGATCGTCGACTCGGGGATGAACAGGTCATCGCCTGTCAGCAACGGGATTTTCCCGAGGGGGTACAGCTTGCGATATGCCGCGATCTGCTCGGGATCGAATGGGTTGACCAATGCCGGCGTGAACGCAATCCCCTTCTCGTAAAAAGCCAGCAGCACTTTTTGTGAATAGGTGGAGGGAATGGCATAGTGCAGAGTCAGATTCATCGCAGAATTTCCATGACAAGCAGGTTCGTGTCCCTTCGAACGAACCTAACAACTTACCAACTGGTAAGTCAATATTTAACGCATGAAACCGAAAGAACATTCCGATCGAAAAACTGAACTGGTTCAGCGTGCAACCGAGTTGGTTGCGCGCCAGGGCTACGACAGCTTCAGCTATGCCGATTTGGTCGCGCCCGGCTTGACCAAGGCTGCGATCCACTACCACTTTCCGGCGAAGGAAGACCTGGGCTTGGCGGTACTCGATGTGATCGGGACCAGCCAGCAAACCCTGGCGCAGGCATGCGTCGAACAATTCGGCGATGCCGCCCTCATCCCGTTGATGCAGCACATGGCGAGCCGGCCCTGGGAGGACAAGATCTGCCCGCTCTCCTCCATGCAGGCGGAATTCAACGTGTTGCCTGCCGTGATGCAAGCGCGGCTCAAGGCCCTGTCACAACGCGAAGTCGCCACCGTGGCCGATCTCCTGCGCGGCCATGCCAAGCATCACGGGAAACGCCTGAGCGTTCCCGCGGAAGAAGGTGCACGCCTCCTGCTATGCGCGATGAAAGGCTCCCTGCTCTATGGTCGTACCGATGGCACGCCATGGACGCCCAAGGTGACGAAACGCATGCTGGAATGGCTGTTCGAATGAAGCGACCTCCAGTGCATCAACGCTGGACGACATAGCCCACGAAACGCCAGGCGCCATCCTCGTCGTGGCGGAACGTCACTGCCTCGTTTGCCGGCTTGCCGCCGGCGACGATCGCGAAATTGACAGAGGCATATTCGCCTGCCGGAATCTGTGCCTGCCCGCCATTGCTGTACTGATGCTGGATTGCCCGCCAGTTGCGCACGGACAACGGACCAATCGCGGCTCGTGCCTTGGCGACCGTCGCCACGAAGTTGTCCCGCTTGACGGTGCGCTTGATCAGGGTCGAACCGTTGTCCCAGAGCGTTGCCGCCTGCCCGGCGTCGATCATCTGCGCGAACTTCAATCCGGCGTCGTACAACACACCAGGATGAATGGCCGCGGCGGCGGCCGGCGCATGTGCGGGAGCCGATTGTTGCGACTGCGGCATCGGCTTTGATTGTTGTGCATCTGCCATTCCGACAAACCCCGCTGCGATGAGAATTGCGATCGAGAACCTCTTCATCTGCACTCACTCCACCGCGGAGACCACAACCTCAACGCGACGGTTGGGCTGCAGGCAACGGATCAGCTCCGGACGGGCAAGGCTGTCGGAACACTCCTTGACCGGGCGCGCTTCACCCAGGCCGATGGCGCTGATGATGTCGGCGCTCACCCCGTCTTCGATCAGGATGCTGCGAATCGTTTCGGCACGGTGTTGCGACAGGATCGCGTTGTAGATTTCGCTGCCCAGGCGATCGGTATGACCGACCACCTGGATCAGGAGCACCTTGGAGGTCAATTGCCTGGCCAGCGCGTCCACCTTCTCGCGCCCGCCCGGCAGAATGTCGCCGCGGTTGTATTTGTCGAACGCAAACAACGCATCGGCATCAAGATTAATGCGGCGAATGGTCGGTTCCTTCGCCGGCGTGGCCGTTGCAACAGCCGGTTTTTCCATGATCAGCTGGTCGACGCAGCTCGCCGGCGACCAGAAGAAACTCTGGCCCAGGTAATCCTTGTCGAACAACACCTTGTACTGGCAACGCACCACGCTGCCATCGGGCTGGCGGAAGTTGAACAGGTAATCCCATTCGTGGGCATGGAAGGCTTCGCGGAAATGCGGACGACCGAGCAGGTCGTACAGCTGATCCTTGGTCATGCCGGAACCGATCGAACGCAGGTTGGCGCGATTGGGGAAGGTGCCTTCCTTCATCACGATGCTGTCCAGGGTCGGGAAGATCACTTCTCCCGCCTTGCCTTCCGACGAAACATCCTTGCTGACGGTGTAGGTACCGCAACCGGTGAGCGCGAACAGCGTCGCCACCGCCGCAACGATTTTGAGTACGTATGTCTTTTTCATCTTTGTCTTCCCCATTACCACTGGATGCCGGCACCGACCGAGAAGCCCCAGTCGTGTTGAGTGTTGCCGCTCAACTGCGCCTTGTAGACCCAGCGGCCGTTGTCGGAGATGGCGGACAAGCCAACGGCAATGCCGTACTGCCCCTGGTAGCCACCCACCGCGCCGGACAACATGCTCTTGCCGGGCAAGTAGGCCTGCGGCAATCCCGCTGCCGCCATCGCGGAAGCCGCTGCCCCACGGTACCCACGCTTCATCGCCCAGATGTCGCCTTGCAGTGCATTGACGCGCGCATCGGTGTAGCTGTTGGCCTGCGTCAGCGTCTGGCTCAAACCACTCTGCAGTTGACCGACATTCACTCCATCGGTCGGAGCAGTGCCCGCTCCGACGTTGTGGATGACGGTCGTGCCCGTGCCACCCGGGTTCAACGTTACGCTGTTGTAGTTGACCGTGCCATTGGCGTTCTTGTCGTACTGCACGCCGCCGGATGTCACTCCCTTCAATTGATTGACGTTCACGGCGTCGGTGCCATTCACGCCCGCAGCAACATTGGTGATGGTGTTGCCGCCGTTGTTCAAACCGGTGTTGGTCAGCGTCACCGTTCCGTTCGGACCACCGCTCACGGTGACGCCGTTGTTGTTGGTCACGGTGTTGCCGGTCGTCAGGCTGTTCGAGACCAGATCGGGGTTGGTGGCGATGGTCAGGTTGGCGCCGTTCTGGGTAATCGCGATGTTGTTGCCCGCGGTCACCGTCTGCGTTGCACCGGGTGCGACATTCGCCACCGTCGTTCCGCTGACGGTGCCGGTACCGGTCGCGGCAGTGGTCACGTTCCAACCCGCGCTCGCGAGCTGACTGATCTGGTACAGCTGCGAACCGTTGACCGCATCCGTACTCGTCGCCGACACATCGCCCGCGGTGACGCCGGTGATCTTGCCGCTGCCGCCGTCGTTGATGGTCACGTTGCCGAACTTCGGCGAATCCGCCATCTGGATGTTCACCGCACCGGTCGCCGGATCAGTGACCGTCTTGATGTTGCCGCCGCTATAGGTGCCTGCGGTGGTGGCATCGCCCTGAATCGCCAGGGTCTGGCCATTGGTGCGCGTCACTGGTGTGCCGGTGTTGCCGGAGAAGTTCAATCCCACTCCACCGATCGCCGTCGTCAACTGGCTCACGTTCACCGCATCGGTCGGGTTCACGCCCGCCGCGACATTGGTGATCACCATGTTGCCGGCGTTGATGCCGAGGTTGGTGATGCTGGGACCGCCCAGGATGGTCAGGCCGTTGGTGTTCATCACCGTGTTGCCGGTGGTGACACTGTTGATGTTCAGATCCGGATTGAGATCGAAAGTGACGTTGTTGCTGGCCGTGCTCTTGGTGACCTTGATGTTGCCGTCGGCATTGTTCAGGTCGACATTGGTGCCGGTCGTGCTGGTCGGACCCACATTGGTGACGTTGGCGCCCTGCGCACTGATGTTCCAGCCCGCGTTGGCGATGATCCCAATATTGGTGATGGCCGAATTGGTCGCGTACAGCTGAGAGCCGTTGATGGCGTCGGTCGAAGTCGCCGTCACCTGGCCCGCAGCGACGTTCTGGATCTGGCGCTCGCTGCCGACGGCCCCAACCGAGACCACGCTGGTCGGATTGGCACCGGCGTAGTTGTAGGTCACGCCGTTGATGACACCAGACGCCGTGGGAACAGGCGCGCTCGTTGTCGAACCAGAGCCCAGCGCGACGTCAAACGCATTGTTTGCCGTTGCCCCTTGTCCCAGCGCCGTGCTGTTGGCGCCGACCGCAAGCGCATCGGCGCCGGTGGCCGTGCCACGCACACCGCTTGCCGAAGCATTTGCGCCGAGCGCAGTACCGCCCAATGCAGCGGCATTCGCACTGTTGCCGATAGCGGTCGCGAATTGATCGGTCGCTTGTGCATTTTGGCCAATCGCTGTCGTCGCAAAATTGCTGGCAACACTGGAATTGCCGAACGCAGCGGAAAATTGACCAGTGGCCTGGCTGTTCTGACCCACTGCCGTTGCCGACGTCTGCGTGGCAAGACTGTTGGTGCCGATCGCAAGCGAATAATCCGCAGTCGCCTGGCTGTCCTGACCGATTGCGGTACTGCTCAGATTGGTCGCTTGGCTGTTCTCACCGATCGCAACCGACTTCTCGCCCGTGGCCTGGCTTCTGGTTCCAATTGCAGTGGCATCAACCGCGGAAGCGAGCGCACCATTGCCAAGCGCATTGGCATTTTGCGCCGAGGCATTCGCGTTCAAGCCAACGGCTACCGCATTGTCTCCCGCAGCAGCAGCTCCCGCGCCGGCAGCCAAAGCATTCGCCCCAGTTGCACCATCATTGTTGTAGTTGCCTTGCTGCGTCCCATTGTCGTTGACGCTGTAGTAGTGCGTCTGCCCGGCCGCCAGAGTGGTAATCGCCTGGTTGGTCGCGTACAGCTGCGAACCGTTGATGGCGTCAGTACTGGTGCTGCTGACGCGACCTGCCGCCACATTGGTGATGGTGCGTTCGGCGCCGGCGGCACCCACGCTGACCGTGCTGGTCGGTGCGGTGCCAGCGTAGTTGTAGGTCACGCCGTTGATGGTGCCGGTCGGCGTGGCGACCACGGTCGACGTCGTCGAATTGGAGCCCAATGCCACGTCGCCATCCTGGGCGTTGGCGAATGCGTTGCTTCCGATGCTGACCGTGTTGTTGGCGGTAACGCCCGTGAAGGTCCCCAAATTGAATCCCGCCAGGGTGCCTATGGCGACGTTGTTGTCGCCCGTCGCTGCGCTGCCAGCCAGCCCGCCAATGCCGATGTTCGCATTGCCGACAACGCCGTTGCCGGCGATATCGCCCATGGCGATATTGTCGTTTCCGACGACGCCTTGGCCCGCGCTGCCGCCCACTGCGGTGTTGTAAGTCCCCTTGGTGCCGATACCGCTGTAGATGCCCATCGAGGTATTGAAATCACCCTGGACGTCCTGGCCCGCCGCGATGCCGAATGCGGCATTGCTGCTGCCCTTGACACCCGTGCCCGCAGCAGAGCCGATAGCGGTATTGGCATCGCCGACGACATTGCTGCCTGCGCCCTTGCCGATGCTGACATTGACCTGACCTGCCTGACCCGCGCTAGCGCCGACACCAGCCCCGTCACCGATGGAAACGCTGCTTTCGCCATTGGCTTGGGCATTGACGCCTGCCGCAAGCGCATTCACGCCGGTCGCGCCATTGTTGTTGTAATTGCCACTTACAACACCGTTGTCGTTGACGCTGTAGTAGTGCACCGCACTCGCAGCAGCGGCGTTGGATACCGCCTTCAGCTGCGACACGTTCACCGCATCGCTGTCCGCCGTGCCGGCTGCCACGCCAGTGATCTGGCGGAACTGCCCATTGGCGGCGTCGCCCACGCTGACTGCAGCCAAGGTGCTCGTGGTGGCATTGATCGCGCTGGTTTGCGCCGCAGCCGCCCCCGGCGGGACGTAGCCGGCAATCCCGGCCGCAGTATTGGCCACCGAACGACTGCCCAGGGCCACGCTATCTGCCAAGGTGGCATTCGCCCCGGGCGTGGTCACGGCACCGGTAGTCAGATCGACGGTGCCGCTACCAATGGCGACAGCGTTGTTGGCCGCCGCACGGGATGCCGTACCAATCGCGACTGAATTGTCGGCGGCGGCTCCCAAATTTGCCAAGGTCCCCATGGAAATATTGGTGTTGCCCTTCACCGAAAGGCCGGCCCCGGTCCCCAAGGCAAGGTTGGCATTGCCGACAACGCCGGTGCCAGCCAACCCACCAATCCCCGTGTTGTTGTTGCCGGTGACGTTCATCGCCGCGTTTGAACCCAGCGCAGTGTTGTTGCCACCGGTTACGTTGTTTCCGGCGTTCACGCCGCCGCCGAAGTTGTTGACGCCCGTGACGTTCTGGCCCGAATTGGCGCCAAAGGCCTGGTTGTCGCTGCCGGCGACGTTCTGGCCGGCATTGAGGCCGACGGCAGTATTGTTGAAGTTGGTCGTCGCACCACCCACGCCAGCACTGTCGCCGACATAGACATCGCCCGTCCCCGCAGCGGTTGCGCCATTGCCCACGGCCACGCTGCGCACGCCGGTGGAATGCGAATTGTTGCCGACGGCGACCGATGCGTTCTGGAAGAACGTTGTGCTTGCCGAGTCAGCGACCGCATTGTTGCCAATGGCCACATTGCCATCACCGGTGGCCGATGCATTCACGCCCGCCGCCAGCGCATTGGCGCCCGTGGCGCCGGCGTTGTTGTAATTGGTATCGGTTCCCGGCGTTACCGAGTTGACGCTGTAGTCATGCGACGCGGACGCGGCGGACGCCGCCTTCAACTGCGCCACGTTCACAGCATCGCTGTCGTTAGTCCCCGCCGCTAGGTTGACGATCTGACGATTGCCGCCAGCCGCGCCCGTACCGACACTGACAGCGCCAAGGTTGGTGCTATTTGTATTCTGAATTGCGGTGATTTGCGCTGCCGTGGCGTTGACCGGGTTATAGCCCGACGCACCGCCAGCGACAGAAGCCATCGAACCGGAGCCGATGGCCACCGCATCGGCCACCGTTACCTTGCTGTTTGTCCCCAGTGCAGTTGCGCCGCTGATATCCGCGCTTGCATTTTTGCCGAGCGCCGAACCCGCAACCGTTCCGGCGACGGTTGCGCCGCCCAGATAGGTTGCAGTAGCGCCATCGCCATACGCCGAACCGCCATTGCCCGCCTGGGCAAACGCACCCGTGGCCACCGATCCGGTTGCGACCGAGCCATGGCCGATGGCGATGGAGTCGATACCGCTGGCTGCGGCGGTCTGGCCGATCGCAACCGCACCGTCCTTGCTGGCCACTGCCGCATTGCCAACCGCGATGGTGTTGTTGGCCGCCAGGGTCGCGCCCCCGGCCAGATCGCCAGCGCTGGCGCCGATGGCAATGTTGTAATTGCCATTGACGTTCTGGCCAGCCGCGCCACCAAGCGCGAGGTTGTCGTGGTAGGCCCAATTCAGCGGCGCCAGATAGCCGTTGGTCACGCCGCTATTGAGTCCTGCATTGAAGCCGATCGCGATGCTGTTGTCGCCCAGCGCGGCTGCCTGATTGATGCCAATCGCGCCAACGCCAAACGTGCGGCCATTGGCGCCAAGTGCCGTGCTGTTGTCGTTGAAAGCGATCGCCTCATCACCGACCGCCGTACTATTGACACCATAGGCAGCCGCCGTATGACCTATCGCGTTTGAATCGAGCGCGGTCGCCTTGGCATTGGCGCCAATGGCGTTGGATCTGACGCCCGTTGCCTTCGCATTGAGACCCATTGCCACCGTCTCGATTGCGGTAGCCGATGCACCAACACCCGCAGCCAGCGAATTCTGCGCCGTCGCGCCGTCATTGTTGTAGTTGCCCAGACCAACCACACCGCCATCGTTGACGCTGTAGTAATGCGTTTGTGCGCCTGCCGCGGCTTGCTTCAACTGCGCCACATTGACGGCATCGGTATCCGCTGCACCTGCAGCCACATTGGTGATCTGGCGCGTGCCGCCGGAAGCACCCACGCTTACGGCCGCCAGAGTGCTCTTCCACGTCGCCGAAGTATTGGTCGAGGCTGCGTTGGTCGTCAGGTCGTAGCCGGCCACGCCGGACGCGGTATTCGCCACGCTGCCCTGACCGAGGGCCACGCCACCTGCCACCGTCACGTTGCTGTCACTGCCCAGCGCCACCGCACCGTTGACACTGGTGGTATCCGCACCGAGGGATGTCGCACCGAGGTTGACGCGGTTGCCCAATGCAAAGGCATCGTTGGTGGTCGAGCCAACATGGTTGTTATTGCCGACGCTGTAGCTGTTGGCACCATTGATGATGCTCGGATCACCAATGGCACCGGAATTGTTGCCGGACACCACATTGCCCGTACCGATGCTGATGCTGCTACTACCGGTGGCCTGCGCACCGGTTCCCATGGCGATGGCATTGTTCTTGGTCGCCTTCGCGTTGGTGCCGATGGCGGTCGTGTCGCTCGCGTTCACTGCATTGGCGGCGGAGCTGCCGTTGCCGGCGGAGCTACCGACAGCGATGTTGCCGCTCCCCGTCACGTAGTTGCCCGCGCTGTCGCCCACGGCGATGTTCTTGGAACCGGTCACCGTGGCGCCGGAACTGTAGCCTCCGGCGAAATTGGTGTCCCCTGTGACGCTGATTCCCGAGCGATCGCCAATCGAAGTATTGGAAGAACCCTTCACCAACGCGCCCGTGGAAAAGCCCACGCCCACGTTGTACATGCCATTCACGCCATAGCCGGCGCTTCGACCGATACCGACATTGAGATTGCCGACGGCGAACCGGGTCGCTTCCGCGCCCAGGCCGATATTGCTGTTGCCATCAAGGCTGCTACCGGCGTTCCAGCCCATGCCGATATTCAGCTGCCCCTTCACGTTCTGCCCAGCGGATTCACCGACAGCCACATTGGAGCCCGAAACGCCGACGATCACGGTCGGCTGCGTGCTGGTATCGGCGACGCTGCTGCCTGCATTCGTGGCACCAAGCGCCACATTGTGCTGGCTGGAGACGTTGTTGCCGACACTGGTGCCGATGGCGATGTTCGAAATATTGCTGTTGTTTTGCCCCGACTGGGTGCCGATCGCGAGGCTGTCGATGCCCGTCGAACCATTGCCGGCCTGCATGCCGATGGCGATGGCGCGGGTGGCTTGCGCCTTTGCCGCATTACCCACGGCAATGCTGTTGTCGCCCGCCACGGCGCTGGTTCCGATGGCCAGCGAATTGACCCCTGCGGCCTTGGTGTTGATATCGCCCAAGGCAATGACATTGGCTCCCAGATTGCTGGATACCCAGTTGTTCAACGCTGTCTGGTCGACGTTGCCGGATACGTCGGAAGGGATGTTGCTGACGGTCGCGAAACCACCATTGTTCGCCGGCACCAAGCAGGTCCATGTCCCGCCACCGCCCGTTCCCTGACGCGTGCATACGCCGCTCGTGGTGTTCTGCACATCCGCGGATGCAGGAACTGTGATGCCCAAGCCACTGATCAGCGCAAGCGCCAGAGCAGTGAGGCGGAATCCGCCATGACGTTTGTCGACAGTCGCGCCGGCAGAACCGCCGGAAGCCAGTTCACTCGCGACGACAACACAGCCCGTGGCCTTGTTCCAGACCAGACGATAGATCTTGTTCATGTCCCTTCCCGATTGTTCAAAACAGATTCCAGGAAGGCACCACCACTCTGTCCGTGATCGTCCAGCTCCTGAGCCATCAATTTTTCAGAAGGCCACTCGCAAATTCGGCTTTCAAACACGAACTGTCTGTTCGTGTTTCACGAACTGCAGAAACAGGGAACGTTGAAGCATGAACTGCATCCGCAATTTCGCGCGTGTAATGCAGGTTTTATCTCGTTTGTTCCGTGTGTTCGATGGCAAATCAGGGCAATTCTTAATTTCTGAACGACATCACGTTTCAGAGATTTCCTCGGTGAACGTGTCAGTCAGGTTTCCTTGAATCGCGCTGAAAGGCTTTGTTTCGCGGGAAACTATCTGTTTCGTACGCGCATAAAAAAGGCCCGCCGCTGTTGGAAGGCGACGGACCTACCGGAGCTGAAGAAAAAGGGGTAACTTCAGGCCGGCGCTCTTGCCTGGGGGTTCAGGCGAAGAGTGGTTGTGGAAGTCGTATCGGGAAGATCTCCCCCGAGGCTCCAAATGCGACTTCCAACCAGTTCAAACTATCGCTTTCATTTGATCCTCGAACAAGATCAAAATCAGGAACCTGCCGTTCCTGTATCGCGAACGGCGATCGCAAAAGCGATTCCGCCGACTTGCCGCTTACTGCACCGTGCAGTTCAACGCGAGGGCAATGACGGGCAAGGTTCAGTCCGAAACCGGAATCGCACTTTCGGTCTCAAATGCATCCCGCAGGAACGAGAGCAGCAACTGGACCTTCCTCGATGTCCGCCTGCTGCGGGGATAGAAGACCGAGAACTGGTTGCGCGGCAGCGTGAGTTCGGGAAGGACGCGCTGCAGCCGTCCTGCGGAAACAAGTCCGGCGACGATGGACTCCGGCGCCATGTACAGCCCGACGCCCGCCAGTGCCGCCGAGAGCAACTGCCTGGGCTCCCTGCATGACATACGGGTCCGGAACCTGAGCGCCGTCCATTTCCCGTGGGTGAGGTAGCACCAGTCTTCCATGCCGCTCGTGGCGTCCAGCAATACGTCGTGGTCGACCATGTCGTCCGCCGTCTGCGGAATGCCACGAAGTTGCAGGTAGTCGGGGCTCGCGCAAATCACGTTGGTGAATTCGAACAGCGGGCGCGCGATCAGGTCGGCGCCTTCAGGTTCGCCCGATTGAAGGACGGCGTCGAAATCCAGTTCGGCCAAGCCTGCCGGCCCCGGAACATCGATCTGGAGGACCAGTTCGGGATGCTCGAGCACGAACCGGTTGAGCGCGGATTCGATCAATCCGTCGTGCATGGTGCGCGAGAGGACGAGCTTCAACGGTCCGGACACGACATTGTTGAACCCGGCAACGAAATCGTTCGCGGCGTAGATGGATTCGAGGATGCGCAGGCACTTCGCGTAGTAGACCGCGCCCACCTCGGTGGTTCTGGCGCCACGCGCACTGCGTTCGGTCAGCGTCGTGCCGAGCTCTCTTTCCAGATCGCTGAGACGCCGGCTGACCACCGACTTGGTGGTATTGAGCCGGTTGGCCGCCGCAGTCACGCTGCCGGTTTCGACCACGGCGACGAACGTAGCCATGTCATCAATCTGGATCATCCCTGCCCCATCAGCCAATCAGCATCGTATCGAGCGCTTCCCGCAAAGCTTCGTCACCAATCGTCGCGGACACTCGAATCACGCTGCCATCGTGCGTCCAGCCATCGTCATCCCGCCCGTCGTCGCTTGCCGCCACGACCAGCATCGGATGCCCGACCAATGCCGCTGCATCCTGTCCATTGTCCGCGACCACCGCGGCGCGCAGATCGCCGTTGCGCGCCAGCGCCTTGATGCGCCCAAGCGTCCCGATTTCGATGGCCGGGACACCCTGGGTCCGCAGCATGGCGATCACGCGCTGCGCCAATCCGCGATCGGCCAGCGAGACGGTGACCAGCCGTGCGTCCAGGGCATCGTCCTCCGGCCTTGCCACCACGGAATCCGTCGCTTCGGCGGTCCCGATCGCGATCGGAATGCGCACCCAGAGCAGATGGCCACCTTCGACGCGTTCGACCAATTCGATGTCGGCATTCAACCGCTGCAGCAGCGTCTGGCTGGCGGCGAGCAGGAGGTTCCCGTGCGCATTGGAATGCAGCAGGTCGACGGTTGTCACCAGTTCGCCGAAGCGCGCCACCGACAATCCGCCCGGCTCGGCTTCGAGTTCGATTTCGAGCTCGTCATCCTTCGCCCTCAGCTGGACCCGCAATTCGCCGCGATCCATGCCATCCAGGGCATGCACGATCAGGTTGACCAGCAGCCTGCGCAAGGCCAGGTCGTCCACTTCGATCAGGACCGGCTTTTCCGGAACCCGCAGTTCGAGGATGATCCCGCGCATGCTGGCCTGGAGCGCAAACGAGTCCTGCAGGAATCCCGCAAGGCCGTCGAGGTTGATCCTGCCGCGCTGGTCCTTGCCCGTCGTCATTTCGCCCAGGCCGATCATCGCGTTCGAGGACAACGCATCGAGGCGCATCACCGCATGCTGCATCGCCGCCACCGAAGCCAGCAAGGCGGGATTGTCCTGCAACCGGCGCGCCAGGAGCTGGACATGTCCCGTGAGCAGCAGCAACGATTCGCGCATTTCCGCCGACACCATCTCGAACAGTCCCGCGCCCTGCCGGAAGACCCGGTCCGACCGCGGAAAAATGCCAGCACTACCGGGAGTCTTCCTGTCCGTCGGTTTCGAGATGCGCCACTGCTCGAGTTCGGCTTCGTGGCCGAGTTGCTGGCGCGCGCGCAACGATCGCATGGCCGCGGACACGTCGCGCAACACGAAATGGCGGAACTCGTCCTCCAGGAACATGTTGATGTCGGCGAAATGGTTGTCCGAGACCTCGACCGCGCCCAGGCGTTCGGGCAAGCCGCCTTCACCGTACGCAAGCATCGACAGGCGCGCCACCACGGCGTCGGTGGTGTCGCCTTCGGCCACGAAGGATTCGAAGTCGCCGACGACATCGACAAGCTCGTCGTTCGCATTGAGCGTGACCACGACGGGCAGCATGCTCTCGTCGCGCGCTGCCATGCCAGCAGGTGCGCGCTGGCGTTTCGCCATCACGACATCAGCTCCTGCACGAGCGCGGCGAATGCTTCCTCGACCCCGGTCGCCAACTTGGCGCTGCTGGTGAAGGTGGGCAGCTGCACCTGCAATTCACGGATCCTGTCCTGCGAGATCGTCCATGCATCGGCGAGATCGGACTTGTTGAGCATCAATACGCTCGGGACCTGGCGGCCAAGCAGGCGCCACGCCTGGTCGCGCAATCCCAGCGCGGTGTCCACGGTGTCTTCGCGCGTGCCATCGGCCACCAGCAAGATGCCCTGGGCACCCACCACGTAGTTGCTGCGCAGCTGGTCCAGCGCATTGGCGCCGGCGATGTCCCACAGCACCAGTCGCAACTGCAGATCGCCGTCGAGCGTCATCGCCTTGCTGTCCACGCGCACGCCCACCGTGGTCAGGTAGGAATCGGAGAAGGTGTTGCGCACGCTGCGCGCGACCGTGCTGGTCTTGCCGACGGCAAAATCGCCAAGAAGGATGATTTTGCGGGAAATCGATTTCATGGCTTTGCCGGGAAAGGTTCAACGGTGAGCGACGTGGCTCGCACGCTGGAGCCGGGCAGGATATAGATGGCGGACTGGTCGATGGTGACCGTCGATGGCGACTTGAGCGCCTTCATCGCGCGCGTGGCCAGCCATTCCGAACGCTGCTGGCGCAGGCTGCGGTTCTGTTCGTAGCTGCCCGCTTCGTCGGTGAAACCGGAGGCCTTGAGGCGGAATGCAATCCCGCGCGACTGGCCTTCCGCCACCAGCGCGTCGATGTCATGCATCAGATCGCCGACCTTCTGGTCCATGCCGGTGCTGGGCTGCGCGGTCCCGCTGTCGAAGGTGACCTGTGCCGATTCGATGCGCTGGATCAATGCATCGATTTGCGGCTTTCCCGGATAGGCGAGGCCACTGGCATCGAGTCGCGCGGAATCCAGTTGCACGGCGCCCGGCTGTGTCGCGGCATACCACTGCGTGAACGGCACTTCGCCGCGCAATCGGACCGATCCTTCAGTCTGTCGGTATTCCACGTTTGCCTCATTCAAACCCAGACGCCCAGCGACACGACGACGGATGATGGCCGGCTCGAGCGAAGCATACGGTCGCACGTTCCAGGTGACGCCAACGTCAGCGGCATGTGCGGCAACCCATGCCTTGGCGCTTTCGGCCTGGGGATCCATCAAGCCGTCGATCACCAGCTTGTTGCGATGGCTGTCGTCCCAACCGGTGATCAGCAGCCCCGGCTCAGCCGCCAGATGTTCATGCAGTGCCGACGACCGCAGGTACCAGCGCAGCTGCAGCACCCCGTAGATCAGCGCCACGACGGCAATGACCCCGAGCACGCGAGAGGCAATCCTGCGTTGTCCCTGCTGTTGACCGGCCTGCGGCTGGTCGAGCGGATTCAACGCCTCCAGCTGGGATTGGTCGATGAAGGTGCGTTCCGGATCGTTTATGCCGGCATCCAGGCCCAGCTGGCCGCCGTGGTACGCGTGCAGCGCTTCGTTGGTTTCGTCGAGGCGAACGCCGAAATGCTGGTCGGGAACGCCGCGCACGAAGGCAACAAGACGGGCATGCGGGCCTTCGCTGACCGCGAGGTGGTAACCACCGACCATCGCCGAACCGATGCCGCCATCGCGACCGTCCACCGATACCGAATCGCGGACGAACTGGTTGATCGCTGTGAACATTCCGGCCACGGCATCGGCATCAAGCTCGGGCAGGCCTTCGGCGGTGACATGGCCGAGCAGCAGGCCGCTCTCCGGTTCGATCAGGAACAGGTGTTCGACCTGGTATCGCGTGGTATGCCGCAACACCACCCACGCATAGGGAATGCCGGTGCGCCACGCTTCGAAACGCCAACGCAGCGCGCGCAGGCTGAAGGTCTCGCGCATGGAGCTGTCGAAACCGTCCGCCATTTCGCGCAAGGCTTCGGCGATGGAGCGGCGGATCGCCGGACCGATCACCGGATAGACGGCATTCACCACCGTTTCCGGCTTGCGGCGTACCGCCAGCTCCAGCGAGCCGGTGGTCGCTTCCGCAAGGGCATCGCCGAGTCGCGTGCGCCGCCCGTCCTGCAGGTTCTGTTCGATGTCCTCGGCGAGGATGTCCGGGACCCGGCCCAATTCCGCCGTGGCGCCGTCCAGCTTTTCTTCGAGCGCGTCGAGGCGATTGCTCTCGGTATCGACCAGCAGATGGCGCAGTCGGTCGTAGTCGCCGCTCATGGCGGGCGCCTCAGCTGTTTCCGCTACCATCCGCGCCGCGCAGGCGCAGCGCCAGTTCCGCCAGCATGTCGGCCATGTCCTCGCGCGCCACCTTTTCGTCGCCAAGGCGGCGATGGCCGGCTGCGAACTGTTCCTTGGCGCCTTGCAAGGCCTGTGTCAGCTGTTCTTCCAGCCTTGCCATCGTTTCGCGGAGCCGGGCTTCGCTGGCGACGGCGTCGTCTTCGTGGCGCTGCAGGGCGGCGGTGAATTCGTTCGACTGCGTGCGCAGGGACTGGCTGAAGCGGCTGTCGACGTCCTCAAGCGCGCCGGTGCGGGCCGCCGATTCCTGTCGCAGCTGGTTCTGCAGGCGTTCCATGTTCGCGGCCTGCCGCGCTTCGAGCTCGGCGACGCGTTTCTGGCCATCGGCAAGAATGCGGGCGGATTCGGCTTCGAAGCGGTCATGGAGCTCGCCCAGACGACGTTCGAAGTCGCGGACCACGCTGCCGAACATCAGCTCGCGGATCTGCTCCATCTTGTGCTCGCCAGGCGGGCTGGCGGAACCGGTGGCCGCTTCGGCCACGGTGCCCGGATTTTGCTTTCCATTCTTGCCGGTCATCACGCTTTCCCCTGCGAATCAAGTCTTTCCTGAGCAAATCTCGCGCAGAGCATACAAGGACGCAAGTGCCCTGACTGAACGAAGCTTCACCCCATTCAGCGTCGGCCCGACTGGATGAAGCCGAGGAATTCGTTGCGGGTGCGGGCGTCCTCGCGGAAGGTGCCAAGCATGCTCGACGTCAGCATGCTGACGCCACGCTTGTGGATGCCGCGGGTGGTCATGCATTCGTGCGCGCCTTCCACCACCACTGCGACACCTTGCGGTTGCAGCGCGCGCTGAATGCACTGGGCGATCTGCGCGGTCATCTTCTCCTGCACCTGGAAGCGCCGGGCATAGGCCTCGACCACGCGCGCGAGCTTGCTGATGCCGACCACGCGGCCCTTGGGCAGGTAACCGACGTGGACGCGACCGATGATCGGCGCCATGTGGTGCTCGCAATGGCTTTCGTATTCGATGTCGCGCAGCACGATCATCTCGTCGTAGCCCTCGACTTCCTCGAAGGTGCGCTGCAGGTAGTCGTCGGGATCGATGGCATAGCCGCTGAACCAGTCGCCATAGGCCTTGACCACGCGCTTGGGCGTGTCGAGCAGGCCTTCGCGGGTCGGGTCATCGCCAGCCCAGCGCAGCAGGGTGCGCACGGCGGCTTCGGCATCGGCACGGGCGACGCCGTGGCGCTGGTCGGGGGAATTGGATTCGTCCATGCGGGAATGGTAACGCGGCGACCGCGTGGCGATCAGAACGAATTGTCGCCGTCGAGGATGCGCCCGAGGCTGCCGAGCACCGAGCCCTCGCCGCGCGATTGCCCGCCACCCTGGGGCGCCGCAGCGAACATGCGTCCGGCCAGGCGCGAGAACGGCAGCGATTGCAGCCAGATCTTGCCGGGACCGGTAAGCGTGGCCAGGAACACGCCTTCGCCACCGAAGAACATGCTCTTGAGGCCGGGAACGCGGCGGATATCCATGTCCACGCCGCCGGTATAGGCGACCACGCAACCGGTATCGACATCGATGCGTTCGCCCGCGGCCAGCTCGCGCTCCACCAGCGTGCCGCCGGCATGGACGAACACCCAGCCGTCGCCTTCGAGCTTCTGCATCAGGAAGCCTTCGCCGCCGAACAGGCCGGTGAGGATCTTGCGCTGGAAGGCGATGCCGAGCGAAACGCCGCGGGCGCCGGCGAGGAAGCTGTCCTTCTGGCAGATCAGGCGACCGCCGAGATCCGAAAGTTTCAGCGCCAGCACCGTGCCCGGATACGGCGCCGCGAACGCCACCTTGGCCTTGCCGCTTCCGGTATGGGTATAGACGGTGGTGAACAGGCTTTCGCCGGTCACGACGCGCTTGCCCGCCGACAGCAGTTTGTCCATCAGGCCGCCGCCGCTGCCTTGCGAGCCGTCGCCGAAGATGGTTTCCATCTGCACGCTGGAATCCTTGAACATCAGCGCGCCGGCTTCGGCCACCGCGCTTTCGCCCGGATCAAGCTCCACTTCGACGAACTGCATGTCGTGGCCGACGATGCGGAAGTCGATGTCGTCTGCGTTGCGCTGGCTCATTGTGGTTCCTGGTGTGTGGAAAATGCGGAGAGTCTACGGCCCAATCCCGAGACGCGGCTGGCATGGCGCGACAATGCGGCGGAGATCACCTCGGCGCTGCCGGCGATGTGCAGCACCTCGCGGGCGCGGGTGATCGCGGTATAGAACAGTTCGCGACTGAGGACGCGACTGTCCGCGCGCGGCAGCTGCAGCCAGACCTCGTCGAACTCGCTGCCCTGGGCCTTGTGCACGGTCATCGCGAATGCCGATTCATGCGCGGGCAATGCCGCCGGATGGAAGGCGCGCACGCCGCCTTCGCCGGCGAACCATGCCAGCGGCACGCCGTGTTCGTCCGGCAGGCAGATGCCGACATCGCCATTGAACAGGCGTTGCTGGTAATGGTTGCGGGTGATCAGCAGCAACCGCCCGGGGAACCAGGCCGGTGGCGTGCCGATGCGACGACCGGACAGCGACGCCTCGATCCGCGCATTGAGTCCGCGTGCGCCCTGCGGGCCTTCGCGCAATGCCGTGAGCAGGCGCAGGTGATTGGCATGCTTCAGCGCTTCGGCAGGATCATCCAGCGAGGCGAGTGCACGCCAGTGTTCGAGGAGCCGTGGTCGTGCCTGCAGCGGATCGTCGACGCCTTCGTGGAAATGCACGTTGGACAGGCCGCCGCCGCGCAGCAACGCGAGCGCTTCCGCGGACGCACCCTCGCGCACGGCTTCCGCCAGCGGCGCCAGCTGCAATGCCGCGCTCTGGCGCCAGCCGCGCCGCAGATGGACGCGATGATCGCGCAGGGTGTCGGCACTGAGGATTGCCGACAGCACGTCGCCGGCTTCCACCGAGGGCAATTGGTCGGCATCGCCGAGCAGGATCAATTGCGCGCCATCGGCGACGGCTTCGACCAGCTTGCACATCAGCGGCAGATCGACCATCGAAGCCTCGTCCACCACCACGATGTCGCAAGGCAGCGGATTGTCGGCATCGTGGCGGAAGCGTGCCGTGTCCGCGATGGTGCCGAGCAACCGATGCAGCGTGCTGGCGGTGGACGGCAAGGCCGCGAGCAGATCGCGATCGACACCCGATGTTTCCAGCTGGCGCGCGGCGCGAAGCAGGCTTTCCGACATGCGTTCGGCGGCACGGCCCGTCGGCGCAGCAAGCGCGATGCGCGGCGCCGGTTTGCCGGCAGCGATCGCCTGGGCGATGCGCAGGACAAGCAAGCGGGCAATCGTGGTGGTCTTGCCGGTTCCGGGGCCACCGGTGATCAACACCAGCGCGCGTTGCAAGGCCAATTCGGCAACGCGGGCCTGGAGATCGCCATTCGCCGCATCAGGGAAGAGCGTCGCGAACAATGATTGGATGGCCGCCTTATCGCCTTCAAGCGACTGCGCGGCGATGCGTTGCAACCCCAAGGCCAGTCGCCGTTCGTATTCGCGATAACGACGCAGGTAGAGCAAACCCCCTTCGAGGACGAGCGGCGCGGCGACTGATTCCGTTTCCGGAAATTCCGGCATGGAGACAAGGCCCGATGCCTGCAATGCCTGCAGCCATGCCCCAGCGTCCGGCCATGGCAGGTCGGCATCGACGAATTGGCGCGGTTGCACCGGATCGAACGCGGCGTGGCCTTGCGCCACCGCCAGCGACGCCAGCGCTGCCGCGGCCAGCACGTCGTCCGGCGTTGATGGGTCGAGGCGACGCAGGCTTTGCGCCAGCGCATCGTCCAGTGTCCGCAACGCTCCACTCTGTCGCAACGCGCGCAACAGGCTCATGCCGCGGCTCCCGCGGCGACGTAACCGAACAGGGCGTCGAGCGCATGCACCAGTTCCGGTGCGAAACGCTGGGCGAAGATGCCCGGGGAGTCGCTGCGCGTGGCATCGAGCCCGCGACAGAACAGATAGCGGATGCCGCCAAAATCGCGGTCGTAGTCGTAAGCCGCGCCGAGGCGGAAGCGCAGCCAGCGATGCAGGGCCAGGGTATAGATCAATGCCTGCAGGTCGTATTCGCTGTGCGCCATCGCGCGCTGCAGCGACGCACCGTCGTACGCCGGCAGGCGGTTGGATTTGTAATCCAGCACGTACCACTTGCCGTCGACGCAATAGGTCAAGTCGATGAGGCCAGTCATCAGGCCTTCCAGCCGCTGGCGCAGGCCAAAACCGTGGCGATCGCGGACCACGCCATGGGCATGCAGCAATTCCAGCATCGCGTCGACGCGCACAGGCTGCAACGCGAACTGGAACTCGATTTCCGGGCGACGCTGGCCTGCCGGGATATCGCACAGGCGCACGCCTTCCGGCATTCCGACCGTCAACGTCTGGCCGACCAGCCGTGTCGTCAGCGCGACGCCTTCATCCAGCACGTCGGCGCCGTAACCCTCATCGCGCAGAGCCCTGGCGATGATGTCGGCTTCGCGCATCGGCGCGATATCTCCTGCACGCCAATCGCGCCATGCGGCGAAATCGGCATGCTCGAATGCAGCGTGCAGGGCGACACCGTAGCGGTTGCCCGCGAAGCGCGGATCGTATCCGTCATCGACCACGTCTTCCGCCGTGTCCGGCTCGTCGTTGCCGCCATTGGCGGGCAATGTCGATGAGGTGCTGGCATCGCCGGCGTCGGCTTTCGCCAACTGGCTGAAACTGTAGACCCACCAGTCGTTGACGAGATGTCGCGCGACCTTGCGCGCGGCCGGCACTTCGGCATCGTTCTCCGGCGGCAGGCGTGGCAGATCGTCTTGCGACAACTCGTCATCGATCACGATGCCGTCGACGTCGGCAAGCATCTCGACATGGCGCAGCATCTTCGCCAATGCGGTCTTGTCGTGGTTGTAGAACGCACCGGTGGCGATCCACAGTGCGTGTTCGGCGCGGGTCAGGCCGACATACAACAGGCGTGCGTCTTCGGCGCGCTGATCTTCCTGCCACTGCTGTTTGGCCTGATCCCACTGCGCCTCGGGCAAATCGAGTTTCCAATGCAGGCGCCGGCCATCGTTCTCATCGTGCACCACGCAATGCCGCCCCGGTGACGATTCCTTGCGACCGATTCCGGCGAACGGCAGGAAGACCAGCGGATATTCCAGGCCCTTGCTCTTGTGCAGGGTGACGATCTGCACCCGTCGCGCATCGGATTCCAGGCGCAACAATTGCGTTTCGTCGTTGTGGTCGGCATCGGCGATGCGATGCTCGAGCCAATCGACCAGTCCATGCAGGCCGAGCGCATTCGGCTCCGCCTCCTGCAACAGTTCGGCCAATTGCAGGTAGTTGCTGAGCCGGCGTTCGCCATCGAACAGGCCGAGCAGGCGCTCGGCCGCGCCCGCGGCGAGGTCGCCGACCAGTGCAAGCGTGCCGGCACGATCCCAGCGTTCGCGCCACGCCTGCGCATCCTGTTGTCGCGCATGACTGGTGGCAGCATCGTGGTCCAGTCGTTCGATCGTCACGGCATCGGCACCCACCAGTACCGTCGACAGCGCGGCGCGCCGGCGACGATCGTCGCCGATGTGCAGCAGCGCCAGCAGCAACGCATGCAATTCGCGCGCTTCGGTCGTGGCGAACAGGCTCAGCTTGCCGGCAGCGACGGCGGGGATGCCGACTTCGGCCAGCGCCTGCCGGATCATCGTCGCCTCGAAATGCGAACGCACCAACACGGCGATATCGCCGGGCTGGACTGCGCGCATGCCATCGCCATCCTTCAGCAAGGCCTTGCCGCTGCGTGCATCGGACAGCACGCCGTGGATCGCGGCGACACAGGCGCGGGTGGCGAGATCGCGCGATTCGCCGGCACTCCACGGTTTCTGCCTGTCCTTGGCGTCCATGGGCGGCGATGGCGCCTGCCACAAGGTCAACGCCGGCGCGATTTTGTCGTTGCGAAGGAAATCGTCATCATGGATCGAACCGCCCGGCTCGACCGGATGGAAGCCGATACGTTTATCGATGAAAGCCTCGTCGCCCGCCTGCGCGTACATCGCATCGATCGCAGCCAGCACGGACGGCCGCGAGCGGAAGTTGTGCGACAACGCCGGCGCTTCCTCCGTGCTTGCGCGTGCAGCAAGGTAGGCGTGGACATCGCCGCCACGGAAGCCGTAGATCGCCTGCTTGGGATCGCCGATCAGGGCGAGAAAGCGCGCTTGCGAACCACTGGTTCGCGCGCTTTCGAGCGCCGACGGGCTATGCCCGTTGGCCGGATCTCCACGATCGCGATCGTTTTTCAACGCGGCCCCACCGAAGACGCGATCGAATATCGCCCACTGCCGTGCATCGGTGTCCTGGAACTCGTCGACCAGCGCGACCTTGTATTGCGCGCGCAGTCGCGTCGCCAGCAACTCGCCATTCGGGCCAGAGAGCACGTCGGCGACGCCGTCGATCAGGTCGTCGTAGGTTTGCACGCGGCGTAGGCGCTTGAGTGCGGCCATGCGCAGGCGGGCGTCGCCGCGGATGCGATGCAGCAACATGACACGGCGCCGGACGACGTATTCGTCCTGCGCCTGCAAGGCATCCAGATAAGGCGGAATCACCGCGCACAACGGCGAATCCGGCGTCTTGCCGAGTTGCGCCTTGTTGGTCTTCGCCAGCAACGCTTCGCGCGTTAGGTTGGCGAGCTTGTCGTGTTCAAACGCGATACCGACATCCCCGGAGCCGGCCCACCGCATCGCCGCATCGAACAGCGCATTGATCCAGTCCGCCTTGTAACTTTGGCCGTTGAGGATCTTGTCGGCAAGCGCCGCCAGCAATGCGGCACGGAAATCTTCGCCGTGCAGGCGGAACGCTTCCGACAACACGGTTGCGGCATCGCGCAATGCAGGCGCAGGATCCTCCGACAAGGCGTGTTCCGGCGGCAACAGGATCGGCTCGCGCAACAACGCCGGCAGATCGTCTGCCAGCGCGGCATGGCCCTGGCCCCATAGCGCGGCAAGATCATTCATCGCGTCGTCATCGACGGCATGTGCGCGCCAGAGATCGGCGGCGACTTCCTCGCGCAGGTCGCGATCGCTGGCCAGAAGTTCCGGAGCGTCGAACACGCGCCCTGCCTCCAGCGCGTGTTCGCGCAACACGCGCAGGCAGAAACCGTGGATGGTGAAGATGGCGGCAAGATCGGTCTCGAGCACGGCTTGGCGCAAACGCAGGCGCAGCGCATCGCGGCTTTCCGTGCCCTGAGCGAGATGCCCGTCGAGAATCGCGCGCGTCAACGCAGCGTCCGGCGTTTCAGCACCGGCCGGCGATGCGTCCAGCACATCGAGTGCAAGTTGCAATCGTTCGCGGATGCGCTTGCGCAATTCCTGCGTCGCCGCTTCGGTGTAGGTCACCGCCAGGATCTCGCCGATGCGCAGGCTGCGCTCGACCACCAACCGCGTCACCAGCGTCGCCAGGGTGTAGGTCTTGCCGGTGCCGGCGCTAGCCTCGATCAGGCGCACGCCATCGAGCGGCAACGCCAGCCAGGGATCGCGCGTCGCTTCGATACTCATGCCGGATCCTCCGCATCGTCGCGTTCCGGCAACGCGATGCCGTCGATCTCGATCGATACCGGCACTGCCTTGGTCACCGCGCCGTAGATCGTGCCGGCCAGGCGCACGAAATCGCCCAGGGCCACGGCATCGGCAAAGGGGTCGCGTCCGCGCAATGCCAGTCGCAAGACTTCGCTGCCGCCTTCGGCCCAACCACGACCGCTGCTGTTGCCGTTCCATCTGGATGCGGCGGCACGCACGCCACGTTGCCGGTCTTCGTCCCGGAACAGTTCCCACCCGCTATAGGGCGCGAACGGCAGCGGTCGGCGCAGACCTTCTTCGCGAATCGCCAACAGCGCACGCAAGGCGTCGACGGCGACGGCACGATCGATCGGCGCGCGCGGATGCAGGCCGATACCCGCGTCCTTGTCGTCGTGCAATTCCATGAAGGGAAGGTCGATGCCCGCAGCAGCGGCCAACAACCAGTCGAGGCCGTTGCGGATCGAAGACGGCCCGTTCGGTGCGCCAAGGCGAATCCGCGCGATGCCTTGCGGGTATGCATCGGCGATGCGTCCATGCAAGCGGATGCCATCGATATCGACTTCAGCCATCAAAGGCTTCGCCGCGGCATCGCCCCGCCAGTCCTTGAACGCGCGCGCATACGGCTCGATTTCCGCCACCAGTTCGTCCAGCACGCGGCGTCCAGGCGCACCCGATGGCAACAGGCCCTGTGCGCGCAGTGACGCCTGCAATACCGGGGCGCTCGTTCCCGCGAGCACGCCATCGAACACCTCGCGCTGCAGGCGATGGCGCTGCAATCCATCCGCTGGCGCCTGCAACGGTTCGATGTCCTCGCCCGTCTCCTCGATCTCGGGCAGGCGCACCTGCAACCGCTGCTCCAGGAAGGTCCTGGCCGGATCCAGCAGGAAGCGCCGCAACGCATCCAGCGACAGCTCGCTTTCTTTCTCCGCGACAGGCGCGAACGCGATCGCCGCGTCCATCCACGGCGCCAACCGCGTCCGTGCCGTGGAGAGAGTCGTGGCTGCCGCCCGCCAATCGTCGCGATAACTGAAGAAGCGGTCGTCGCCGGCACCGAATGCCGTCGGCGAGAACGGCTGCAACGGATGATGCAGGACCCATCGCTCCGCGGACTGCTCACCGTATGCCTTCGCCATCGCCAGCAGTTCCGTCACCAGCACCGACGGTTCGCGCGCGCTGCCATCGCGCGGATCGGCGCCCAGCCAGCTCAGATAGAACACGTCCTGCGCGGACGCGAACAATTGCAGGAAGAGGAAGCGGTCGTCATCGCGGGTGGAACGATCGCCGCGCCGGCGCCTGTTGCTTCCAAGCTCGGCGGTGAGGCGGTTGAGTCCGGCCGCGGGATCTCGACGCGGAAAATCGCCATCGTTCATGCCGAGCAGGCAGATCACCCGGAACGGCAGCAGGCGCATCGGCACCATCCGCGCGAAGCTGACGCCGCCGGTCAGCAGCGGTGCACGCGTGTCGGATTCGCCCAGCTCGGCGGTGAAATGCGCGCGCACGACTTCGCCAGGGATCGCTTCGAGGTAACCGGCGCGCCCGGCCTGTTCGGCAAATGCATTGATCGTCGTGCGCAAGCGGTCCAGCGCGCGCTGTCCCTGCGCGGTTGCGGGCGGTCGCGGCAACAAGGCATCGAGCAACGCCAACAGGTGTTCGCGCCACTGCGCCGGCGCCATCGCCTCGCCAAACAGGCGTTCATGACGCGCAAGCACGCGCAGCAACCGCAACACGACATCGAGCGCATCCAGCGCGCTGCCTTCCAGCTCCGCCCACGGCGCGACGCCGGAGATCTCGGCGTCGCTGCCGCTGGCGTGGCCGAGCAACATGCGGTCCAGCGCGAATTGCCAGGTGTAGGCGTCATCGGCCGGCGCGCCATTGCGCGCGCGATGCGCGGCATCGATGCCCCAGCGCGCGCCGGCATCCTGCAACCACGCATGCAGGCGCTCGAAGTCGCCGGCATCGAGTTGCGCCGCTTCGGCCAGGGGCGCGCTCGCCAACAGGTCGAGGATTTCCTCCAGCCCGAAACGCGAGGTCGGCAATGCCAGCAGGTGCAGGAACACTTCGGCCAGCGCTTCCTCCGCCAATGGACTGGCGTCGGCGACGGCATAGGGAATCGCATCGCCCTGGCGTTGGCCACCGAACACCGCATCGAGATAGGGCAGGTAGGGATCGATATCGGGCGCCATCACCGCGATCTCGCGCGGCTGCAGCGGCGGATCAAACCGTGTGTCGTCCAGCAGCGCGCGCAGGCGATCGTGCAAGACCTGCAATTCGCGCAGGCGGGTGTGGCAGGCGTGGAACTGCAGGCTGGGATCGTCGGCGATGCGTTCGCCACCGGCCTGTGCGGCGCGCCGATGGAAGAGATCGCCCTGCATGCGTCGCAGGAGGCTGTCGTGCAGGTCGCCACCACCTTCCGCGGGATCGGCATACGCGGTGATCTCGCCAGAGGGATGCACCACCTCGCCGCTGCCCAGCAGGGCCATGAAATCGCGGCCGGCCGCGCCCCAATCGCGCAGCAGGGGATTCTCGTTGGCGTCGGCGAAGGGGTCCTCGCCCGCACGCAGGCGCGCGCCGAGCGATTGCAGGTCTCCCCAGTATTCCGCGCTGGGCGTCGGCAGGTAGAAATGCAATGTGCCGATGCGGGCCTGTGTCGCGATCACCCGCAACACGTCGGGCGAGACGTTGAGCGTGGCGAAGACGAACAATCGCGAGGGCAACCCGGACGGCAAGGCATCGCCATTCGCGTAACGGGCGAGATAGTCCTGGATGCGCCGCGCGCGGTGCGAATGCCCCTCGGCCACCGCCCGCCACAGGATCGCCTGCGGATCCTCGGGATCGGCGCCGCCTTCCCAGCGCAATAGCCAGTCGCGGCGCCACGCCTGATATTTCTCGAACACGTTGGCGAGTTCACCAGCCAGCGCCCATGGCTTCACCACGTCGCCATCGGCGAGATAACCGGAAAGTTGCGCAAGCGCCGGCCGCGCCATCAATGCCGGATCGCGCAGCGCCGCGTACAGGCGCCAGCGCAGGGTCGCCGCATCGAGATCGTCGTCGATCGGACCGAGGTTGGCTTCGAGTGCGCGCGCGACGAATTCGCCGGGAGTGAGGAATTCCAGATTGGCGGCGACGCCGTGGCGTTGCGCCAGCGTCGCCTGCAACCAGCGGCGCATCGCGGCTTGCGGAATCAGGATGGTGTCCGGCGCCAGCAGCGACTGCCCTTCCGCCGGTGACCGCAGTGCGTCCGCGAGCAATCCCGCCAGCACGTCGAGCGCGTTCGAGTGGTAGAGGCGGAAGTCGGGTGCGGCGGCGTGGCTCATCGATGACGGCATTGTGCCGGAGCGATATCGCATTTATTGAGATCGCCCGCGGCAATTGAGACCTGCCGGGCGTTCGCATCGATCCGTGGCACATGGACCGGCGGGGTTCCATTCAGCTTGCCCGACGCACTCTGTACGCTTCGGGGAATTCCATCTATATACGCGTGCGCGACTTTGCCGCCCCTGCCGTCCAGCTGACCGACCTGCGCCTGATGCGCGGCGGCCGCGTGGTGCTGGACGACATCAACCTGACCGTGCCGCGCGGCAGCGTCACTGCCGTGCTGGGTCCGTCGGGCAGCGGCAAGTCGACGATGCTGGCCGCGCTCACTGGCGAACTCGCGCCCAGCGCGGGCACGGTCGAACTGTTCGGCTACCCCGTTCCGCAGGACCGCCGCGCACTGCTGGAGTTGCGCAAGCAGGTCGGCGTGCTGTTGCAGGGCAACGGCCTGCTCACCGACCTCACCGCAGCCGACAACGTCGCGCTGCCACTGCAGGCGCATACCGATCTGCCGGCGCCGGTGATCGATCGGCTGGTGGCGATGAAGCTTCACGCGGTCGGCCTGCGTCATGCTGCCCCGCTGTTTCCGCGCGAACTCTCCGGCGGCATGGCCCGTCGCGTCGCACTCGCGCGTGCGATCGCGCTCGATCCGCCGCTGATGATCTACGACGAACCGCTGACCGGCCTCGACCCGATCGCGTCGGGCGTGATCATGAGCCTGATCGCGCGCCTCAACGCCACGCTCGGACTCACCAGCATCATCGTCAGCCACCACGTGCACGAAACCCTGCCGATCACCGACCAGGCGGTGGTGATCGCCGACGGCCGCATCGTCTTCACCGGCACGCCAGCGGAACTGCAGGCCAGCGACGATCCCTTCGTCCGCCAGTTCCTCGATGGCGCACCGGACGGCCCGATTCCCTTCGATGCCGCGGCGCGGCCGGTGGCGGCATGACGCCGGTGACCGACATCCTGCGTTCGCTGGGGCAGGCGGGCCTTTTCGCCGCCAGCGTGCTGCGCGCGACGTTCCCGCCGACCCGCGACATGTTCGCGGAGTTCGTCCGCGAGATCTACAAGATCGGCGCGCGCTCGTTGCCGATCATCCTGGTCGGCGGCGCCTTCGTCGGCCTGTCGGTGACGCTGCTCGGCTATCGCGCCCTCGATACCTACGGCGCCAGCAACCAGGTCAGCGCGATGCTCGGCCTCGGCCTCTATCGCGAACTGGCGCCGGTGCTGACCGCACTGCTCTTCATCGGTCGCGCCGGTTCGTCGATCGCCGCCGAACTCGGGCTGATGCGCGCCACCGACCAGATCACCGCGCTCGGCCTGATGGCGATCGATCCGGTGGCGAAGGTCGTGGTGCCGCGCTTCTGGGCGGCGGTGCTTGCGGTGCCGTTGCTGGTCGCGTTCTTCTGCTCGGCCGCGATCGCCGCCGGCTGGTTCGAATCGGTGCACGTGATCGGCCTCGATGGCGGCACCTTCTGGCAGGTGATGAAGGATGCGGTCGACGTCCGCCACGATTTCCTGCCGGCCTTCCTCAAGGCCGCGGTATTCGGCGCGACCGCCGCGCTGGTCTCGGCCCATGTCGGCTTCCACGCCGAACCCACCATCGAGGGCACCTCGGTGGCCACCACCCGCGCGGTGGTCAACGCCTCGCTGCTGGTGCTGATGTTCAACTTCGTGCTCTCGGCGCTGATGTTCCGATGAGCATTCAATCAACAAAGAAGTATCACTTGGAGATTCGGCCATGAGCATTCGCGGCCCACGCCTCGAATTCGCCGTCGGCGCCTTCCTGCTGCTCGCGCTCGGCACCTTGCTGGTGTTGGCATTCGCCTCCACCAACGGCAAGTTCGGCATCGGCGGCAACGGCACCTATCCGCTGAAGGCGCACTTCTCGGCCATCGGCCAGCTGCGTCCGCAGGCGCCGGTGAAGATCGGTGGCGTCACCGTCGGCGCGGTTTCGGACATCCAGCTCGATCCGCAGAAGTACGACGCCGTGGTCACCCTCGCCATGCAGTCGAAGTACAAGGACCTGCCGGCCGACACCACTGCCGGCGTCTTCACCAGTGGCCTGCTGGGCGAGTCCTACATCGGCCTGACTCCGGGCGGCGACCCCAACGTGCTGAAGCCGGGCGGCGAGATCGCCTTCACCCAGCCGGCGGTCGACCTGCTCCAGCTGGTCGGCAAATACATGTTCAGCGGCGGTGGTGCCAAGCCGGGCAATGATGCGCCGGCTGCGTCCACCGACGCCAAATCCACACAGGAATCCAAGCCATGATCCGCAATGTCCTTGCCGCCGCGACGCTCACCATCGCTACCGCGACGCTGGCCATCGCCACGCCCATGATCGCCACGGCCGCCCAGCCCGCTGCCGCTGCCAGCGCGCAACTCGGCGTGCCGAGCCAAATGGTGCTGTCCAACAGCCAGCGCGTCATCTCGACGCTGGAAAAGCGCCGTCCGGAATTCACCAAGAACCGCGCCGCGCTGCGCGCCTACGTCAACAGCGAATTCAACCAGATGTTCGATCGCGACTACGCCGCGAAACTGGTGCTGGGCCGTCACGCCCGCGGCGCTTCGCCGGCCGATGTCAGCGCATTCTCGACCGCGCTCGGCGACAACCTGATGCAGCGCTACGGCTCCTCGCTGCTCGACTTCAACACCAAGCTGACGCCGCGCGTGAAGTCGGAAGCGGCGCTGCCGAACGGCCTCGGCGTGCGCGTCAACAGCGAGCTGGTGCGCGGCGGCGGCGATCCGGTACCGGTGACCTACCTGATGCACCAGGTCGGCGGCCAATGGAAGGTCTTCGACGTGATGGTCGAAGGCGTGTCCTTCGTGCAGACCTTCCGCAACCAGTTCGATGCCCCGCTGGCGCAGAAGGGCATCAAGGCGGTGGCGGCGGATCTCGCCAGCGGCCAGATGCAGGCCAGTACCAAGTCGAAATGACCGATTCGGCCGCCAGTGTCGAGTTGCAGGATGGACGCCTCGTCTTCGACGGGGCGTTGCTGCGTCCGGCACTGGCCGCGCTGTGGCCGCGACTGGCCAAGGCCGGCGCGATCTCGACGATCGACCTGACCCGCGTCCCGCGCATCGACAGCGCCGGCATCGCCCTGATCGGCTGGCTGGCGGATAATCATCCGCAGGCCGCGCTCACCGGGACGCCCGCAGGCTACGAGGAGTTGCGGATCGCCTATCGCCTCGACGACCACTTGCGTTTCGAGCGCTGACCCCCAACTGCTTCGTATCGTCATGATCCACGCCCGCGCCCTGCCCCGAATCCTTGTCGCCGCGTTCGCACTGGCGTTGTCGGCCTGCGCGCAGCAGGGCGGCACCCGTCCCGATGCCGCATCCACCGGCACCGTGGTTCCTGCGCAGGCGGACAACCCCGCTGCACCAACGGCGACGCCTGCCGCCGCGGATGCAACGTTGCCTGCCTCGACAGCCACTGCCGTTGCGGACCCCCCGGCAGCGCCAGCGCAAAATGCAACGACCGGAAATGCCGCGCCCGCCACCAGTGCCGATGCCGATTTCCAGGCGCTCTATGGCGATGCTGCGGGCGTCAATGCCGGCGCGGTCGCGCAGGGCGCATTGCAGCCCTGGGATCCGTGGGAGAAGTTCAACCGCAAGATGCACGCGATCAACAGCACGGTCGACCACGCGATGATCCATCCGGTCGCGGTGACCTATGTGCACGTCGTGCCGCGTCCGCTGCGCACCGGTGTCAGCAACTTCTTCCACAACATCACCGGTCCCAGCAACATCGTCAACTCGCTGCTGCAGGGCAGGCCCTCGCAGGCCGGCAACTCGCTGTTCCGTTTCCTGGTCAACAGCACCTTCGGCATCGGCGGCCTGTTCGATGTCGCCACCAAGATGCACATCCCCGACAAGAGCAACGACTTCGGAAAGACGTTCGCGACCTGGGGCTGGAAGAATTCTCGCTATCTCGAATTGCCGGTGTTCGGACCGCGCACCGTGCGCGATGCCGCCGGCATGGTCGGCGACATCCCGCTGACGCCGCTGCCCGCCAGCCGCAGCGTGGTCGGACAAGTGGCATTGCGCACCATCAACGTGGTCAACATCCGCGCGCAACTGCTGTCCACCGACGCGCTTCGCGAAGGCGCGGTCGACGATTACCGCCTGCTGCGCGATGCCTGGTGGCAGCGCCGCAACTACCAGATCTGGGGCGAAAACAACCCGGATGCTTCGTCGCAGTTGCCGGACTACCTGCAGACGACACCGGCGCCGGCCAAGCCGGACTGATCACTCGCGGTCAGGATCGACGCCGTCGAATCCAAGGAGCGATTGATCCTCGCCGTCCTGCGGCAGGGTTTCCACGCCACGCAACTTGCGCTCGATCGCGCGGCTGCGCACACCGGTTTCCTCGATCTTGTTGCTGGCTTCGGCGAGCTTCTTCTTCACCGCATCGAGTGAAGCGCCGAACTTGCCGAACTCGTTCTTGACCGCGCCCAGCGTTTGCCACACTTCGCTCGAACGCTTCTCGATCGCCAGGGTGCGGAAGCCCATCTGCAGGCTGTTGAGCACCGCCAGCAGCGTGGTCGGCCCGACCGGAGTGACGCGCAGTTCGCGTTGCAGCAGGTCGAACAGGCCGGGGCGGCGCAGCACTTCCGCGTACAGGCCTTCGGTCGGCAGAAACAGTAAAGCGAAATCGGTAGTGTGCGGCGGCTCGACGTATTTGTCGCGGATCTTCTTCGCCTCGTCGCGGATGCGCCGTTCCAGCGCGGCACCGGCATCGTTCGCTGCGCCAAGATCGGCACGTTCCTGCGCATCGAGCAGGCGCTCGTAGTCCTCGTGCGGAAACTTGGCGTCGATCGGCAGCCACACCGTTCCACCTTCCTGTCCGCCCGGCAGGCGCACCGCGTATTCGACGCGCTCGCTGCTACCCGGCCGCGTCACCACGTTGCCGGCGTATTGCTCCAGCGTCAGCACCTGTTCCAGCAAGGCGCCCAGTTGCACTTCGCCGAAGGTACCGCGCGTCTTGACGTTGGTGAGCACGCGCTTGAGATCGCCGACGCCGGTCGCCAGTTGCTGCATCTCGCCAAGCCCGCGCTGCACTGCTTCCAGCCGCTCGGACACCAGTCGGAACGATTCGCCGAGGCGCGTCTCCAACGTGCTCTGCAGTTTCTCGTCGACCGTCGCACGCATCTGCTCCAGCTTCTTGGCGCTGTCGTCCTGCAGGGCCTTGAGCTGGGTTTCCAGCGTCGCGCGCAATTCGCCCAATACCTGGGTGTTGCGTTCGGAAAGATCGCGCAGCCGGTCCGACAACGCCTGCGAGAATTGCTGCTGCTGGCCGCGCTGTTCCTCGCGGCTCTTGCGTCCATCCTCGGCAATTGCGATGCGGAATTCGTCGAGGCGGCGATCGGTGCGTTCGGTCAGGTCGCCGATGTTTTGCGACAACGCCTGCTGGTGATGCGACTGCGCCGTCGTCTGTTTCTCCAGCGAATCGCGCAACTCGCCACGGCCCTCGCGCTGTTCGTCACGCAGCGCGCGCTCGAGATCGTCGCGGAGATTGGCGAGACCGGCATTGGGCTTGCGCAACAGCAACATGACCAACAAAACGATCGCGACCACCACCGCGACCAGGAGAATGAGAATGAGTGTGGAGACTTCGGGCATGGAGGCAGTGTAGTCGGCGCCGTCTCAGGCGCAGAGATCAGCCGGCTGCCACACCAAACAAATGGCCAATGCCAGCCGTCGCCGCCATCGCCGCCGCCCCCCAGAACAGCACGCGCATGGCGCCCTTCCATTTCGATGCACCGCCGAGCCAGCCAGCCAGCGCGCCGAGCACGGCAAGCAAAACCAATGTCGCGGGGGTGAGGATCCAGCCAAAGCTGGCTTGTCCGGCGAACAGCCACGCCACCACGATCGGCAACAACGCACCGACCGAGAATGCCGCGGCCGAAGCCAATGCCGCCTGTACCGGGTTCGCCGACAGATGGCCGACGATGCCAAGCTCGTCGCGCAGATGGGTGCCCAACGCATCGTGCGCGGTCATCTCTTCGGCAACCTGCATCGCCAACTCGCGCGACAGACCACGCTGCATGTAGATATGGGTGAGCTCCTTGAGCTCGGCGGCCGGCATCTCCTCCAGCTCGCGCCGCTCCTTCTCGGTATCGGCGCGCTCGGTATCGGCCTGCGAGCTCACCGAAACGTACTCGCCCGCCGCCATCGACAACGCCCCCGCCACCAGCCCGGCCACCCCGGTCATCACCAGCGCACGCGGCGACGCCCCGGCAGCGGCCACGCCGATCAGCAGCGAACTGGTGGAAATCAGGCCGTCATTGGCGCCGAGTACCGTCGCCCGCAACCAGCCGATGCTGTCGCTGCGGTGGCCTTCATGGTGGGGGCGGGAGAGTTTTGCCATGCTTGGAGTCGCGGGATCGGGACGCGCCATTGTGCCCTGCCGCCGGAGGATCCCGATTGACAGGCCTCTCCGGCCATGCGAGTTTTCCGGCATGGGGAATCGCGACAGCCGTCACATATCGCATTCAGGCCGCCGGGGCAGTCTGTCCGCCATCGCCGCGTTCCTGCTGGCCACACAGGGGTGTTCTTCCGCCATGACCGCACCAACCGACCACATGTCTCCCGGCAGCGCTTCGTCGTCGGATGACTTCACCAATACCGTCAAGGACTGGCCGTTGCGGTTTTTGCGCCATGACTTTTCTGCCCAGTGCTTCAACACCCGCGATTGCAAGATCGTCTATTCGGGTTTTCCGCACCACTGGGACGAACCGCAGCGATCATGGCAGTCCTATGGCTACGACCATGCCAATTTTTTTCAGTCCGCAGAATTGTCGATCGCCAATTTCCCGCCGCCGGCAGTGCTGGATTGGGTGTCGAAGGATGGAAGCTCGCATCACGCCATAGTTGACATGGCCGAGATATTCAAGGATCGGATGATCCGCCACAACGTGCCGCGGGAAGAAGTGGCGGAGGGCGTGAGCATCGGCAATCCCACGATCGCGCTTGAGGTCGATGACCGCACTGTCAATGTCTACATGCTGGCCTTCGTCCCAACCAAACACTTGCGAAATCCGAACAACAAGAACAGCAATTTCCGCAACGATCTGATCAAGGTCTACAGCAAGACGTATTGAGTTCCTGAGGGGGGACGAGATGGGGAGTGTGTTTGGCAAAAATGACGCCCAGGTCCACAAGGACCAGGCCACCACGGCTGATCTGCAACAGTACGAAGCAGCGCGCAATCAACTGACTGAATTGCAGGTGCCGGTCCTGCTGCACGCCGACAATCCGCATGAGCGCCTGTACATCGCCTCGCTCGATGGCACCGGCAACAGCATGCGCAAGGATGCCCCCGAACATTGGAGCGCCGTCGCCAAGATCCATGATCAGGTCGTCAAGGCAAAAAATCAGCACATCGTCAGCGGATACGAAGAGGGCATCGGAACTCAGGACGGCTTTCTTCCGCGCGCTGTCGATGGTTGGCGCGCCTACAGCTTCGACGAGCGTGTCGAGACTGCCTATTTCAAACTGTGCAAACAAGCCAAAATCTGGATTGATCAGGACCCCGAAGCCCGAATCCGCGTCGCCGGTGTCGGTTTCAGTCGTGGTGCGGAAGAAGTAGCCGCGTTGAATCGGATGGTCGAAGAACGCGGTATCCGCGATCCAGTCGGTGCCATTGTCCATCAGGACAAATACGGCCTCATCACCTCGATCAAATACTCCGGAGAACAACTGATCCCCCCCGGCAAGACCCTGCAAGCCGCGATGCTGTTCGATCCGGTCTCGACCAACAACACCGAGTTCGATCGCCGCCTTGCGCCATCCACGGTGGGTGCGTTCCAGATCCTCTCCACCGACCATCGCGACCAGTTCAAGGGCGATCAGCTGCTGCCGCACGGATTGTCCGAGGACAGTCGTTTCCTCAGCATCACCGTGCCTGGCGCACACAGCAATATCGGCGATACCTATACCCAGAACGGCCTCGGCGTACTCAACGCCAACATGGGCGTGGACTTCCTCAACAGCCTGTCGGATCGCGACTTCCTGAAACCGCAAGCCGTGCCGCAGGATCCCGCGAAATACCAGATCTACCATTCCGAAGAGCACATGGTGCTCTACACCACGCGCTACTACGACCAGCACCACCAGCGTGGTGAAACCGACCAGCTCGGTGGCGATTCGCAATGCCGGGTCGCGCAGCCGCTATCCGACTGCACGCACAAGGCGCCCGTCGATCCCGAATTGGCCAAACAAGTCGACTACCGGCCGATCCGGATGTCGGAGCAGCAGGCGCCTCCGCCGATGCCATCTCCGGGTAACGAACAGGCGAAGTCGCAGGCGACATCCAGTAACGACATCTTCCGGTCGATGAGCGATGCCGCATTGCGTGGCGATGCATTGGACATGCGGGCCGCCGGTTCGACGTGGCTCAACAGCGGCGCCGCGCAGGATTGGCTGCAGCAGGGTCGCGACTACAACACGCAACAACGCGAATCGGAGCTGGCCGCGCAATTGGCGCAACAACAATCGCAACAGGCGCAACAGCAAGCCGCGCCGGTGCTGCATCGATGAACGCGCGCATGGACAACAACGACCTGCAGGAACTCGCACTGCGACTGGCGGCGTTCACCGATCTCCTGGAACAACGCGCCGATCGCGTCGCCGACATCACCGAAGCGAATGCGCATGCCGTGGAATCGGCCGCGGTCACGCTCACCGAGCAGGGACGCGATCTCTCGGCTTCCGCGATCAGCGCCATCCGCGATGAAACCCGCAACGCGATGCAGGCGCTGCACGCCGATATCGCAGCTTCACGCTCCGCGCAACGCCGCTTCGCGACCACCGCATCGCTGGCGCTGGTCGTCGCTGCGGCGATCGCAGCCGCCGGCAGTGCGTGGATGGTCTGGCGCAGCCAGCAGGAATTGAAACGCGCGGAATTCGCCCAAGGCATCCTCGAAGCAACCCGCAGCGGTGCGATCACCATGTGCGGCGACCAGGTCTGCGTGCGCGTCGGCGACAAGCCGAAGCGCGCCAATGCCGACGGCTACGTCATCGCCGAGTAAAACCGATACGCGAACGCGTCAGTCCAGGACGCGGCAGAACACCGCCTTGAGGTAACGCGATTCCTGCACCTGCGCCAGCCACGGATGATCGGGGCCCGCACCGGCGACCTTCAACACCTGCACCGTGCGGCCGGCATAGAAGGCCGCGCGCCGCAGCATGTCGGTGAATTGCTCCTCGCTCACCAACCCGGTGCAGCTGAAGGTCGCGAACAGGCCGCCCGGCTTGACCACGCCCAACGCCAGCTTGTTCATGTCGAGGTACTTCTTCAGCGCCGGGATCACCTGCTCGCGATCGCGGGTCATCTTGGCGGGATCGAGGATCACCACGTCGAACTGTTCGCCATTGGCGGCGGCATCGCGGAGCCACGGGAAAATGTCGGCCTGCACGAAACGCGGCTTGACGCCATTGAGCTTGCCGTTGGCGCGCGCGATGTCGAGCACCGCCGGATCGATGTCAATGCCGACCACTTCGCTCGCACCACGCACCGCAGCGTACACACCGAAACCGCCGGTATTGCAGCAGAGATCGAGCACGCGCTGGCCTGCGCACAGCTGCGACAGCCACTGGCGATTCTCGCGCTGGTCGGCGAAGAAGCCGGTCTTGTGCGCGCCCGCGGGATCGGCGCGGAACTTCACGCCATATTCGGTAACGACCGCAGCTTCGGTGCCTAGGGTGTCGCGGTAATCGAAGCTCTCCTGCTTCTGCACATGCTCGTCGGCGAAGCTGTGGAAGCGGCACCCGGGGAAATGGCTGCGCAACGCGTTGAAGATGATTTCGCGGTGGCGCCAGGCGCCGGCGCTGAAGAATTCGACGACGATCAGGTCGTCGTAGCGATCGACCACCAGTCCGGAAATTCCGTCGCCTTCGCTGTGGACCACGCGCCAGGCATTGCTGATGTCATCGAGCTTGAGGATCTCGCGACGCAGCCGGATCGCCTCGCCGATCTTGGCCTCGAACCAGGCCTGGTCGACCGTGACGGCGGGATCGCGCTCGAGGATGCGCACCGCGATCCGCGAATGCCCGTTGTAGAAACCGCGGCCGATCCATTCGCCATCCACGCTCAGCACGTCGACGATCGAACCCGGCTTCGGGCGCTGGGCGGGCTTTTCGACCAGACGCTGGAAAATCCACGGGTGCGAGGAATTCCACGCATTCTTCAGGCGTACCACGGGCAAGGCTTCGTTCATCCCACTATTTTAGCGGGCGAAGCGCCCGCGCCGGCTTGCGCAATGCCGCCCCCGTCGCCATGTCGGGGGGATGGAACTCCAGGACATCGCCGCCCCCACCGATCCGCGTCGTCAGCGCCGCCTCGATGCCGGCCGCCTGCGCCGGGCGCTGACTTGCAGCCTCGCCGCCATCCTCCTGTTGCTGGGCATCCACGCCATGGTCGGCAGCAGCGATGCCGTGGCGCCGTTCGCGGTCCAGCCGCATGCGGCCATCGGGCTGGTCGGCATCCTGACCGCGCCACTGCTGCACGGTTCGTGGGACCACGTGCTGTCCAACGCGATCGCCATCCTCATTCTTGGCACCCTCGCCGGCAGCGTCTATCCGCGCGCCAGCCTGCGCGCGCTGCCGCTGCTGTGGCTGGGCTCGGGGATCGGCGCGTGGCTGCTCGGCCATGCCGGCGAACACCATCTTGGCGCCAGTGGCGTCACCCACGGATTGATGTATCTCACGCTGACGCTCGGCATCCTGCGCAAGGAGCGTTCCGCGGTCGCCGCCGCGATGATCGTGTTCCTCCTGTACGGCGGCATGGTGATGGCGGTGCTGCCGTTGCAGGAAGGCGTGTCCTGGCAGTCCCATCTCGGTGGCGCGATCGCCGGCGTGATCTCGGCCTTCCTGTTCCGGCACGCGGATCCTGCGCAGCTGCGTCGCGTCTACAGCTACGAGCTGGAAGAAGAGGAAAGCGCGGACTCCGATCCGCCTCCCTCCGGGCAGAGAGAATAAGCACCGGGCACAATTCGAATCATTCAATCTGAATGGGGTTTGGCGAAAACTTCGCCATCTCCGCTCACGTTAAATCTGAATGAAATCTGTCGCCCCCATGGAACTCGAATTTCCTGTACAGGTTCCAGAAAACTATTTAACTCTCTGATTTATAAAAACTTCACAACTCTTCCCTTTCCGGGCCTTGCAACGCAGCATGGCCTCACCGCGCTCCAACGAGCGTTTCAATGTGAAAAAGGAAAGACCATGAAGAAGTTCCAGACCACCCTCGCCCTGACCGCGCTGGCTGCCGCTCTGGCCGCCCCGGCCGCGTTCGCCCAGTCCTCGACTGACACCGTCGGCCAGGGCTTCGTGCGTGGCGAGTTGGGCAAGACCAAGCTGAAGGACACCAGCAGCTCCGACAACGTCAAGGACACCTCCTACAACATCCGCGGCGGTTATATGTTCAACCGCAACTTCGGTGTTGAAGGCTTCTACGGCCGTTACTACGACAAGAACAGCCACAACCTCGGCTTCGACCAGAACACCAAGCTCGACGGTTACGGCGCTGGCGTGGTCGGCAAGGTGCGCTTCGGCGAGCAGGCCCTCGATACCGGCTTCTACGGCAGCGGCCGCGTCGGCCTGATGCACGCCAACTACAAGGCGAGCGCCACCAACACCACCGGCGGCATCACCACCAACTACTCGGTGTCGAGCAACAGCAACCAGCCGTACTACGGCGTGGGCATCGGCTACGACTTCAACCGCAACATGGGCGTCGGTCTGAACTACGACTACTTCCATGGCCGCGTGCGCGTGCCGACCACCGGCAACAAGGTCAGCTACAACGCCCAGACCCTGGGTGCGGATTTCGAATACCGCTTCTGATCGGTATACGGTCTGATCCGGCACAACTTTGGTTGTGGAGACCAACGGCCACCTTCGGGTGGCCGTTTTTTGTTTCCGATCAACCGCCGCGACAGCACACGGGCGTAAAATCCGCAACATGAACGCGAAACCGCAGCGCCTGGAAAACATCGTCACCGACAAGGGCAAGGTCCCGGTCTATGCGACCGGCATCGTCGAACAGCCGTGGGACGATTACACCGCCGCCGATCACGATGTCTGGCGCCAGCTCTACCAGCGCCAACGCGAAGTGCTGGCCGGCCGCGCCAGCGACGAATTCCTGCAGGCGCAGGACGCAATGGGGATGACGCCGGACGCCATCCCGAAATTCTCCGATCTCAACAAGATCCTCGAAGCGACCAGCGGCTGGACCCTGATCGGCGTCGAAGGGCTGTTGCCGGAACTCGATTTCTTCGATCACCTCGCCAACCGCCGTTTTCCGGTGAGCTGGTGGATCCGTCGTCCCGACCAGATCGACTACATCGAGGAGCCGGATCTCTTCCACGACCTGTTCGGCCACGTGCCGCTGCTGATGTTGCCGGTGTTCGCCGATTACATGCAGGCCTATGGCCGTGGCGGGGTGAAGGCCCACGGCATCGGTCCGGAAGCCTTGCAGATGCTGACGCGCCTGTACTGGTACACGGTGGAATTCGGGTTGATCCGGCAGAAGGACGGCCTGCGCATCTACGGCAGCGGCATCGTCTCGTCGAAGGGCGAATCGATCCATTGCCTGGAAAGCGATGCGCCCAACCGGATTGCTTTCGACCTCGAGCGGATCATGCGCACGCGCTACCGCATCGACACCTACCAGAAGACCTACTTCGTGATCGACAGCTACGAACAGCTGATCGAGGCGACGCGCCCGGACTTCACCCCGATCTACACGCGCCTGTCGGCGCTCGATTCGATCCCGGCCGGCACCGTGCTGGACAGCGATGCGGTGATCCATCGCGGCACCGGCGAGGGCTGGTCCACCGACGGCGACGTCTGACGCGTGCCACTACGCGCGGCCTGCGGCCCGCGCATGGGACAATGACGGCTTCGCCCGCGGAGCCGCGCCATGTCGCCTGATCCAAAGCCCATCTCCCTCACCCATTACCTGATCGACGAGCAGCGCGCCGGCCACGTCAATGCCGACCTGCGCCTGTTGATCGAGGTCGTCGCTCGCGCCTGCAAGACCATTTCGGTCGCGGTGGGCAAGGGCGCGCTGGGTGGCGTGCTCGGCGATGCCGGCACCGGCAACATCCAGGGCGAGGCGCAGAAGAAACTCGACGTCATCGCCAACGACGTGCTGCTGGAAGCCAACGCCTGGGGCGGCCATCTTGCGGGCCTCGCGTCGGAGGAAATGGAGCACAGCCAGCCGATCCCGGACATGTATCCGCGCGGCAACTACCTGCTGTTGTTCGATCCCCTCGACGGTTCCTCCAACATCGACGTCAACGTGTCGGTGGGCACCATCTTCTCGGTGCTGCGTTGCCCGGACGGCGTCACCACCGCGCAGGACCAGCACTACCTGCAGGCGGGCACCGAACAGGTTGCCGCCGGTTACTGCATCTACGGACCGTCGACGATGATGGTGCTGACCGTCGGCCACGGCACTCACGCGTTCACGCTCGATCGCGAACACGGCAGTTTCGTGATGACCCAGCGCGGAATGAGTGTGCCGGAAGAGACGAAGGAGTTCGCCATCAACATGTCGAACCAGCGTCACTGGGACGCGCCGATGCAGCAGTACGTCAACGACCTGCTGGTCGGCAAGGAAGGCCCGCGCGGCAAGGATTTCAACATGCGCTGGATCGCCAGCATGGTCGCCGACGTGCATCGCATCCTGACCCGTGGCGGCATCTTCATCTATCCGTGGGATCGCAAGGATCCGGGCAAGGCCGGCAAGCTGCGGCTGATGTACGAAGCGAATCCAATGAGCTTCCTGGTGGAGCAGGCCGGCGGCGCCGCGACCGATGGCCGCAAACGGATCATGGATATCGTGCCGGATGGCCTGCACCAGCGCGTGCCGGTGTTCCTGGGATCGAAGAAGGAAGTCGAAGAGGCAACGCGCTACCACCTCGACCACGATCGCGGCTGATCACGCGCTTCGCTCAATCGGGCAGTCGCACCCGCACCGTCGTTCCATCGGCATCGGACTGCGATTGCAGTTCGCCGCCGTGACGCTCGACGGCCAGTCGCGCGATCGTCATGCCGATGTCGGCATCGTGCGGGTCGCGCAACGCGGCAAATTCGCTCGCGGCTTCGGCCGCACCATGCCCCGCATCGTGAATCCGCAATAGCGTGGCCCCGACATCATCGCTGGCGCTGACCGTGATCCGAACCAGCGCGTCGGCTCCCGCGCGCTGCCATGCCGCGCCGATCAACCGCTGCATCATCTGCCGCAGCAGATGCTCGTCCCCGATCGCCTGCATTTCCGGTTGCACGTCGACCTGCGCATCGCGACCGGGATGGGCATCGCGCAGATCCATGATGGCCCAGTCCGCCAGCAGGCTGAGGTCGACCGGCACGCGTTTCGCCTCGGCCGCGTCCACCCGCAGCCAGTCGACCAGGTCGACCATCATCGTGTCGAGGCGTTCCGCCGCATCGCGAATGCGGGCCAGGTGTTCGCAATCGCCGATGCCGAGGCCAGCGCTCTTGTCGAGCAACTTCCCGAAGCCCTTGATCGCGCGCACCTGTGCACGCAGGTCGTGCGAGACGACGCGCGCGAGATTCACGCGCAGCGCCTGCGTGTCCTTGTCTTCGCGATGATTGCTGTCGTCCATGCCGGAACCACGATAACCAATTCTGGAGTGTAAATCGCACGCGCGATGCCTGCGTGGAGGCGCCACCACTGCGACCACGGCACAATGTGACCATGGCCATGTCGCAGATCCTGTTCCTGCTGATCCTTGCCGGCGGCCTGTATCTGTTCGTGAGCGAGCGGCTGCGGGTCGACGTCACCGCGATGCTGATCCTGCTGGCGTTGGTCCTGACGCGGGTGATCGAGCCGAAGCAGGCGCTTTCCGGCTTCTCCAGCGAACCGGCGATCATCATCGCCGCGGTATTCGTGATTTCCGCCGGCCTTGCGGCAACCGGCATCACCGAGCGCATTGGCCAATGGATCGGCCGCATGTCCGGCGGTAACGAATGGCGGACGATCGCGGTGGTGATGCCGACGGTCGCAGTGCTCGCCGCCTTCACCCATCACGTGATGGTGACGGCGATGCTGATGCCGATCCTGCTGCGCCACGCGCGCCAGAACGGCATGCCGGCGTCGCGCCTGCTGATGCCGATGGCATTGGCGGCATCGATGGGGACGACCCTCACGCTGGTCAGTGCGCCTGCCTTCCTGCTTGCCGACAACATGCTGCAACGTGGCGGCGGCGAGGGGCTCGGCATCTTTTCGATCACGCCGATCGGCATCGCACTGGTGCTGTTCTCGATGGTCTACATCCAGTTGATGCGTTGGCTGCTGCCGCGACGCAGTGGCGAACATGGCGAAGGCGATTACTTGCGCATCGACCGCTATCGCACCGAATTGCTGGTGATGTCCGGCGGCCGCTGGGCCACGCGTACGCTGGCGGAACTCAAGCGCGCGATCGGCCCGGAAGTGCACGTGATCGGCTGGCTGCGCGATCATGAGGAACGCAACGATCTCGGCGATGCAAGTCCGTTGCTCGGCGGCGACATCCTGCTGATCGAAGCCGGCGCCGACGAACTGAAGTCGCTACACGACGATCCCGGTCTCGATCTCTATCCGATCGCCCGCTTCGGCGCCAAGGCCAACGGCGAGGGCGAAGGCGAGCCGCAACTGGTGCAAGCGGTCGTTGCGCCCGGTTCCGAATTCATCGGCCGATCGGTGCGCGATCTCGATTTCTCGCGGCAGTTCCGCGCGGTGATCGCCGGCCTGTGGCGACGTAGCGGCGCGGCGGCGGCGCGACTGATCGATACCCGCCTGCAGGAAGGCGACGTGCTGGTGCTGTGGGGCCGGCCCGCACGCTTCAGCGAACTCGCCGCGCACCACGGTTTCCTGATGCTGGTGCCGTTCCGCGGCGAAGGCATGCGCCGGCTGCGCGCGCCATTGGCATTGCTGATCATGCTGGTGACGATCGTCTGCGCGGCAACCGAATGGGTGGATCCGCCGCTGGCCTTCCTGATGGGCGCGGTGCTGATGGTGGTGACGCGCTGCGTCGACCTCAAGCGCGCCTATCGCGAGATCGACGTGCGCATCTTCGTGATGATCGCCGGCGTGATTCCGCTCGGCATCGCCATGGAAAAGACCGGCACCGCGGCCCTGCTCGCCGGCGGCCTGATGCACTTGGTCCACGACTGGTCGCCGCTCGCCATCCTGGTGATGCTGTTCGCCGCCGGCGCATTGCTGACGCAGCCGATGTCGGATGCCGCGTCCACCGCACTGCTCGGCCCGATCGCGTTGTCGCTCGCACACGCCCTGCATCTGCCGCCGACACCCTTCGTGGTGTGCACCGCGCTGGGTGCGGTCGTCGCCTTCATCACCCCGATCGGACACCACGGCAGCCTGCTCATCCTCGGGCCCGGGCAGTACAAATTCTCGGACTTCCTGCGCATCGGATTGCCACTGACCATCATGGTCGCCTTCGTCTGCGCATGGATGGCGCGCTGGTTGTGGCTGGGCGGCCCCTTGCTGCCGCTATCGCACTAACCGCATATCCATCACGACGGCTGTCGGGCCTGTTGCCCGGCACGCGCCCTGCCCAGCGTGACCGCCGCCGGCAACAGGATCAACGCCAGCAATCCGTAGACCAGCGACATGCTCGCCGTGGAATGCGGATGCACCACGTTCACCGATAGCGAAGACAGGACCGAGGTGGCGAGGAAAGCAATTCCCCCCGCGATCCCGCCTGCGAGTGCGGCGCTTTGCGGGAACATCGACAGCACGTCGGCGAAGTGGATGTTGAACACCAACCCGGCCGCCATGTGGATGGCAAAGGCCGCGACGGCCAACGCCGCAAGCGACTGCCAATGCGCGGGCAGCAACGCCAGCAACACGATGAAGACCGCCATCATCATCACCCCGCCCTGGTGCTTGCGCCATGCGGGTTGCGCGATCAAGGCGCGCGCGATGAGACCGCCGCACATCCATGCCAACCCCATCAGCAACGCCAGCGAACCGGTGGTGGTCGGCGAATGATGGAACACGTCTTCCACGATGAAAGGCGCCGCCATGTTCCAGGCCATCACCATTGCATAGGCGGCGCTGATGCACAGCACCCCGCGCTGGTAGGCGCGGTGACCGAGAATCTGCCGCGCTCGCGCGATCACCTCGCGCACATCGAGCGCTTGTGGCTGCGCCAGCGTTTCTCCCCCGCCAATCAGCTCCAGCACCAATGCGAGGACCGAGAACAGGGCCAACACCAGGAAGCTGGCGCGCCAACCCCAATGGACCTGGATGAAACCGCCAAGGAACGGTGCGCAGATCGGGCCCAGCGACCACACCACGGTGAGCCAGGTGAGATAACGCCGAAGTGCGGGGCCGCTGAAAACATCGACGAAGAAGGTCCGCTTGGCGACCACCGCCACGGCGCCCAGTACCCCCTGCAACAGGCGCAGCAGACAGATCCAGACGATGTTGTCGCTCATCGCGATCGCGACACTGGACAGCGCGAACAATGCCAGGGCGATCAGGGTGGGCCGCCAGCGCCCGAAACGGTCCAGGAAGACGCCGATCACCAGTTGGCCGAGGCCGTAGCCGGCGACGAACATCGTCAGCGTAAGCTGGATGCGCGCCGGCGTGGTCGCCAGGCTGCCCGCCATCGACGGCATCGACGGCAGGTAGATGTCGGTCCCGATCCCCGAAAGCGGGATCAGCAGAAAGGCCAGGAACACGCCAAAGCGGGCGTTGTCGGCTGTGATTCTTCGCATCGCACGTTCCGATGACAGGTCGCGGGTCGGCACTATGCGTCCGCATTTAGACTGGTACAAGATTCCAGTTAGCCTAGGCTTGAAAGGGTTACAATGGCGCGGCCTCCCGCCCGGACCTTGCCATGCCAGCCGCCACATCCCTTCCGGCAACAACCTCCCCGGAACGATCCTCGGAACTGGGGCAGTTCCTGCGCACCCGTCGGGAAACCCTGGCTGCGGCGGCGATGGGCCTGGCGCGCAGCGGCCGGGTACGGACCCCCGGATTGCGTCGGGAAGAGGTGGCGCAGTTGGCCGGAATTGGCGTCACCTGGTACACGAAACTGGAGCAGGGACGGGATGTGCGGCCATCACGCCAAACGATGGAAGCCATCGCCAACGCCCTGCAATGCAATGACGACGAGCTGCAATATCTGCTGACGTTGGCAGGGCTCGAAAACGAGACACGACTGCCTGCGCCACCCGATGCGCTCTGCCCGTTCCCGCAGGGTCACTCGATCCTGCTGGAGAAATTGCTGCCCTATCCAGCCCTGCTGCAAAACAACGCACTCGACCTGATGGCCTGCAATGTCGCGTACGAGCGCCTGATGGGGTTTTCGTTCGACGAACTGAGCGACCTGCAACGCAATTGCCTGTATCTCAGCCTGTTCGATCCCCGCTGGCAACGACGCCTGCGACTCGAACCGCAGGCCATTCCGCGCATGGTGGCGATGTTCCGCGCCGCATCCACCCAACATGGTGGCGACCATGCATGGTCGTCGCGGCTGGAATATTTCCTGCAGCATTCGTCGGCTTTCCGCGATGCCTGGGAACGTTATCAAGTGCGCAGCCCGGAAAACCACGAGAAGACCTTCGATCACCCCTCCTTCGGGAAGATCCGTGTGCGCCAGACCAATTGGTGGTCGGCGCCACGCAACGGCACGCGCCTGGTGGTCTATCTGCCGGTGGATGCTTCCGCCACCATCGCCCTGGAACAGCTGGCCGCGCCTGGCTCCGCGAACTGAACGATCAGAACAGCGCGCCCTGGGACGAGTCCTCGCGCGGCGGCGTAAACAGGCGCGTATCGACCGGCGGCATTCCGGGGAACCCGATGCGTTGCTTCGCCTTGCGGAAACGCGTCGCCAGCAAATCGGCGAATGGCCCTTCGCCGCGTCCGCGCACGCCGTAGCGACTGTCGTAATCCTTGTCGCCATACATCTGCCGGATCAGGCTCATCACGTGCGCGGCACGCTGCGGATAGTGCAGCTGCAACCATTCGCGCCAGACTTCCTTCAATTCGTGCGGCAGGCGCAACAGCACGTAGCCCGCCGACAAGGCATCGGCCTCGCGCGCGGCTTCGAGAATGTGTTCCAGCTCCATGTCGGTGATCATCGGGATCACCGGCGCCACCAGCACGCCGGCGGGAACACCGGCCTCGCGCAGTTTGGCGATCATCTTGATGCGCGTGTGGGGCGCTGCCGCGCGCGGTTCCAGTTTCGACGATAGCTGGTTGTCGAGCGACGTCACCGAGACCATGATGTGAACGAGGCGCAGTTTCGCCAACTCGGCCAGCAGGTCGAGATCGCGCAGGATCGCCGAGCCCTTGGTGACGATGCCCACCGGGTGACGCGTTTCCAGCAGCACTTCCAGGCAGGCGCGGCTGATGCCCTCGTCGCGCTCGATCGGTTGCCAGCCGTCGGTATTGATGCCGAGTGCGATCGGGGATGGCACGTGGCCGGGTTTCGCCAGTTCCTTGCGCAGCAATTCGGCGGCATTGCGCTTGGCGTACAGCCGCGTCTCGAAGTCCAGCCCGGGCGAGAGGTCGAGATAGGCGTGGCTCGGCCGCGCGAAACAGTAGACGCAGCCATGTTCGCAACCGCGATACGGATTCAGCGATTGCCCGAAGGCGATGTCGGGCGAATCGTTGCGACTGATGATGGTGCGCGCACGTTCCACGGTGACCGTCGTCTGTGGACGCGATTCGAGATCGGCGGCCTGCTCGTTGGCCAGCGAGTCCCAGCCATCGTCCTCGGCGACCGCCGCGCGCTTCTCGAAGCGTCCCGGCACCCGCGACGCCGCGCCACGCCCCTTGATCGCGGCGTTCTGCTCGAACCTCACTTTGCGATGACTGTCCATCACGCTAGCCTAGTCCCCGGGCGTCGCACCGGACGCGAACGGGAACGGCGGGACAGACACGATGTGGCATCCCATTCACCAGGCATGGAACGCGCTGTCGGCCATTCCCAATATCGGGATCTGGCTCGCCATCTTCTGGGTTGGCTACGTCATCGCGCTGGGCATCTACATCATCCTGCAGAAACGCGAACCCGCCGCCACTCTGAGCTGGCTGTTCAGCCTCGCCCTGCTGCCCTATCTCGGCTTCGCCATCTATTACCTGTTCGGGCCGCAGAAGATCAGCCGCCAACGGCTGCGACGTCCGCGCTCGCACCAGGTCTATCCGGACGCCGCCGACACCAACGGCAATGCCCAGGATGCCTTGTTGCATGTCCTGGCCAAGGCGGTGACCGGGTTCCGCGCCGTCACCGCGCGCGACGTCCGCATGCTGGTCGATGGCAGCGCGACCTACGCCGCCCTGATCGACGACATCCGCAAGGCGCGGTCGCATATCCATCTCGAGTACTACATCTACCAGTCGGATCGCAGCGGCACGGCCCTGCGCGATGCCCTGCTCGAGCGCGCGCGTGCCGGCGTCAAGGTCCGCTTGCTGATGGACGCCGTCGGTTCCTCGCGCACGCCAACGCATTTCTTCCATGACCTCGTCGAAGCCGGCGGCGAGATTTCCTGGTTCCATCCGATCCGCTTCCGCCGCGTGTGGAAATTCTGGAAGCGACCGCCACTCAACCTGCGCACCCACCGCAAGATCGTGGTGATCGACAGCCGCATCGGCTACACCGGCGGCATCAACATCACCGACGAGGAAAACGATGCCCTGCGCACCGATGCCTATCGCGACCTGCACCTGCGCCTGACCGGCGACGTGGTGCTGGAATTGCAGCAGGTCTTCGTCGAGGACTGGATCTACGCCACCGGCCAGCACGATTTCATTTCCGAGATCGCGCGCGACCTGCCGCCCCTCGAACCCGGACCGATCTGCGCACAGGTGCTGAGTTCCGGCCCCGACTCCAACTGGGAAGCGATCCATCGCCTGCACGTCAGCGCCATCCATGCCGCGCGCCAGCGCGCGTGGCTGGTCACGCCCTACTTCGTGCCGGGCGAAGCGGCGTTGATGGCGCTTTCGTCCGCCGCGCTCTCGGGCCTCGACGTGCGCCTGATGGTGCCGAAGATGAGCGACAGCCGCTGGGTCACCCTCGCCGCGCGTTCCTACTATGACCGCTTGCTGGATGCCGGCGTCAAGATCTACGAATACGGTCCGCGCATGCTCCACACCAAGGCGCTGCTGAAGGACGACGACGTCGCCATCATCGGCAGCGCCAATTTCGACAATCGCAGCTTCCGCCTCAACTTCGAAGTGTCGGTCCTGTTCGAGGACGCCGGCGTCGCCGCCGAACTGGCGCGCCAGATCGAGGGCGAATTCGCCCATGCCCCGCGCGTCCGCGCGCCACGCCCGCAGGCCTTCCTGACCGAACGTCTGCCGGAAGCGCTTGCTCGTCTGTTCTCCCCGCTCCTCTGATCGCGGCCCGATACACTCCGCCCCAAGATCGACGAATACGGCCCCCGGAGGTTCCCATGTCCTGGTTGTTGCTCGCACTGTCGCTGGCCATCTTCTGCGTCGCCTGGAGCGTCCACTCCCCGGTGCTGATGGTGCTCTGCACGCTGGCGGCGCTGGCGGCATTGGTCGGATTCGCCTGGCTGCGCTACAAGCTCCTGTTCCCCGCGCGCAGCGTCGCCATCGTCGACACGCCGCTGACGGCGGAAGACGTGCGTCGCATGCGCGAAGCACAACTCGCCGCTGCCGCGCCTCTCGCGCCGACACCGTTGCCTGCGACCTCGAACCCGGATATCGGCCAGCTGCGCGCAGCCGGCGAGCGCGTGGCCGAACGCGACGCCTTGCTGCAACAACAGGAAGAAGCGCAACGCCGGATCGCCGAGATGGAACGTCGCGCCGCCGAAGCCGAACAGCGCGCGGCCGACATGGCGCAGCGCCTCGCCGATCTTCAGCAGCGCGAAGGACAGCCCGCACCCGTTCAACAGACCGTCGCGAACAATGCGCCGGCAGCCGTCGAAGCCGCGCCCGCCGCGGTGATGCCACCAGCGTTGCCGCCGAGGCCGCAACCCAATCTGCGTGACGAAGGCTGGAATCCCTACGCCGGCGAAGTGCATGTGCCGGCGAAACGATCGATCGATCCCAAGGCGGCCGGCCTCGACATTCCGATGCTGACGCCCCTGCGCGACGAACCGGATCCATCTTGAGTACGCACGACATGACCGCACTCAGCGTCAACGTCAACAAGATCGCGGTCCTGCGCAATTCACGCGGTAGTGGCGAGCCCGACGTCGTCCGCGCCGCGCGCACCTGCCTCGATGCCGGCGCGCAAGGCATCACCGTGCATCCGCGTCCCGACGCCCGCCACATCCGCGAAGCCGATGTCCATGCCCTCGCCCGCGTCTGCGCCGACTATCGCGTCGAGTACAACCTAGAGGGCAATCCGTTCGCGCCACCGCGTCCCGGCTATCCGGGCTTCATTGCCCTGTGCGAAGCGGTGCGTCCCGCGCAGGCGACACTGGTCCCGGACAGCGACGGCCAGCTCACCTCCGACCACGGCTTCGATTTCGATCGCGATATCGACGCGCTCGCGCCACTGGTCGCGCAACTCAAGGCGATCGGATGTCGCGTCAGCCTGTTCGCCGATGCCGGACATCCGGGCACCGCGCGCGCGCGCGATTGCGGTGCCGATCGCATCGAGCTCTATACCGGCCCATTCGCCGAAGCACATGCTGCCGGCAATGCCTCAGCCGCGCTCGATGCCTGCGCACAGTCGGCGCGGATCGCGCGGTCGGTCGGCATGGGGGTCAACGCCGGTCACGATCTCTCGCAAGCCAACCTGACGGATTTCCTGCGCGGCGTTCCCGGCGTGCAAGAGGTCTCGATCGGCCATGCGCTGATCTCGGAAGCGCTGTACGCGGGACTGGATCGCACCGTCCGCGCCTATCTCGACTGCATAAAAAATGCCGCCCCTTGATCAACAAGAAGGCGGCATCGTCGACAAGACCGGGGACAAAGTCCCCGCTTGAATTTTAGTTCTGCACGAAGCCGATCTTTTCCATGTCGGCGTTCTTTGCAGCCGCCAGCACCTTGGCGAACACGTCGTAAGGCGTGTCATTGGCGGATTCGATCTGCAGCAGCGGCGTATCGGTCGGGTCTTCCGCCACGGTGTCCTTCATCTGGGCCTCGAGGCCCTTCATGTCGACGATGGTCCCGTTCCACGTCACCGTGCCGGCTGCGTCGATGCTGAGCTTGATCGGCGCCTTCTTCGGCGGCGGCGGTGGCGTGGTAGTTGCCTGCGGCAGGTCGAGCTTGATCGGGTACGTCTGGGTCGGCATGGTCACCATGAAGATGATCAGCAACACCAATAGCACGTCCACCAGGGGCGTGACATTGATGTCGGACATCGCGCCGCCACCGGAATTGGATGCAAATGCCATGTGTCGGCCTCCTTACTGCTGCTCGCCCGGCTTCGGCCGGACAGTGACGTAACCGACGTTGAGCATGCCGGACTGGGTCGCGATGGCAGTCATCTTCTTGAGAATCTGCATCTTGGTATCGCGGTCGGCACGGATGTTCAGCACCGGCTGCGGCTTCTTCTGGGCGATCACGGCCAGGCGATCCTGGAGCCCGCCCTCGGTGATCGGCTGATCATCGAGGAGCAGGGCGCCGTTTTCACGCACGAACAGCGTCACCGGCGCGGTCTTCTCTTCCGCAGGCTTGTGCGTCGGCGCGAGGAGCACCCGCGGCAATTCGACCTTGGTTTTGTGGTTCATCAGCGGCGTGGTGATCATGAAGATGATCAACAGCACCAACATCACGTCCACGAGGGGCGTGACGTTGATTTCCGCCATGGGTCCACTGCTGCTGTTGCCGGTACTGAATGCCATTTTCGGGCGTCCTCGTGGATCGATGCTTCTGTCGTGCGTGGGCGGGGATTAGCCGCCGACGCGCGAACCGGTCGCGAAGAAGTCGTGCAGGTCGTGCGCGAACGAATCGAACTTCGCGTTCGTGGTGCGGTTCAGGCGGCTGAAGAAGTTGTACGCCAACACCGCCGGGATCGCCACGAACAGACCGATGGCGGTCATGATCAGGGCTTCACCCACCGGACCGGCCACGGCCGAGATCGAGGCGTCGCCACTGGCGCCGATGCGGATCAGGGCGTGGTAGATGCCCCACACCGTACCGAGCAGACCGACGAACGGAGCGGTCGCACCGACGGTGGCGAGCACGGTCAGGCCGGACTCGAGAACCATCGATTCGCGGGTCACGGCCTGGCGCAGGGCGCGGTCGACGAACTCGGAACGGTTCAGCGACTCGGCCAGACGCGAGCCTTCGCTGCGCTGGTGGTGGGCGGCAGCCTGGGCGGCGTCGAGCGCGATCTTGGAGAACGGCTCGTTGCGCGGCTGCTCTTCCATGTAGCGGACGGCGTCCTGCGCGTTCGGGGTTTCCCAGAACGTGTTGACGACGCGATCGGCGCTGCCACGGATGCGGGCGTTCTTGATGAAGTTCATGACGATCCAATAGATCGACAGCAACGAGAAAATCATCAGGGTGAGGAACACGATCCAACCCACGGCATCGAAACCGTGGATCAGCTGGGCGAAGCCCATCTGCTGCAGAGCAGCGGCGTTGTTACCGCCAGCGGCGGCGGGAGCGGCTTGTTGAAGGAGCATTGCGCTTACCTTTGTCGACGAAAAGTGGGGAATGGTGAATGGAGCGCTCGCGGCTTATTCGCCGACGTTGAGCACGATGGGAAGGGTACCCGTACCGGCGGCGCCGGCGCAGATCTTGACGCCACGCGCCCAGCTGGCGGCGGCGCGGTCGAGGTCACGGTCGCCCGAGGAACCCGAAACGCTGGTCGCGGTCACGCCACCCTCGGCCGTATAGGTCACCGAGATGCGGGCGGTGCCGCCACTGAAGCCCTTGGCCGAGGCCTTGTTGATCGCGATCTGCAACGGCGTCTGCGACGGCTGGCCGCAGAGGTTGCCGCGCAAGTCGTTGTTGTTGACCTTCGGGCCGGACGGTGCCGGGGGTGCCGGCGGCGGCGGCGGAGCCGGAGGTGCCGGAGGTGCCGGCGGCGGCGCCTGGTAGGACACCGCGTTGGCGGTATCGCTGACGATGGGCGGCTGCGGCGTCGGCGGAACCGGCGGCGACGGACGCGGCGGCTGCGGCGGCAGGTTCGGCGCCGGCGGCGGCGGGACGATTTCCTTCGGCGGCGGCGGCGGCGGCGGCGGCGGCGGCTTGATCAGCTGCACGGCCACGCGCTCGGTCTTGTCGGCATCACCCTGCGGTGGCGACACCGGCGCCATCAGCAGCAACAGGGCAGCAACGTGCACCGCCAGCGCAGCCGACATGCCGGCGATGCGTGGCCAGTTCAGGCCGACGGCGGCATCGTCGTCGTGTCGATAGTTGTGGGGGGCGATGGTTTCCGTCATTCGAGAACTCTGGGAGGGGGCACGACACTGACTGGATATTGCATTTCCCCGCCATCCATCGGGCGACGGGGACCCCGAAGCTTATACCAACTCCGGGTCTGCATTCCATATGTCCTGCAAGCGGAAATCGATTGTAGGTGCTTAAGAATTTGTTACTTCAGATACCGTTGCAATGCCGCGGGATCCTTCACGCCCTTTTTCTGGGCTTCGAGCGCGGCAGCCTTGGCTTCGGCCTTCTTGCCCTGGCCAAAGAAGATGCGTGCACGGTTCAAGTCGGCATCGCCGGTGGTGGACATGCTCGCGGCCTTGGCGTAGTTGGCCAGTGCGATATTCCACTGGTCCTGGCCGAACGCGGTCTGCGCGACCACGCTGTAGGCGGTCGCCGTCTGGTCGTTCTTCGGGAGCGTGCCCTTGGCCACGCTGCTGTCGAGCACTTCCTGCGCTTCCTTCCAGTTGGGACCGGGATTCTGCAGCAAGGTCACGTAATAGGCGTGGAGATCGTCGGCGGAAGCCAACAGCCCCTGCTTGTAGCGATCGCGCAGCAACGCCAGCATCTCGGCGTTCTTGTTCTGCTGTTGGTAGGTCGCCAGCAGGTTCTGGAACGCGTTGTGGTCGTTGGGATCCTTGGCCAGGCGCTGCTTGAACGCGGACTCGGCATCACCCGCATTGCCGGTGTGCGACAGCAGCGACAGGCGCATGTTCGCGTACTGCGGATCGGTGGTCTTGGTCTCGGCGATGAACTGGTCCAGTGCCTTCAACGCGTCCGGATACTTGCCGGCGTTGCTGAGGCTGGCGACCAGATTGCTCATCGAATCGTAATGGCCGTTGTTGTCGAGGCCGTTCGCGGCGATCACCTGCTGGAAATCGCTGGACGCGGTCACGTAGTCCTTCTGCGAGAACGCGGCGCTGCCGGCAATTTCGTAAGCCAATGCCTTTTCGTACGGCGAGCTGGCAGTCGGCGCATATGCGTTGGCGAGGGTCAGCGTCTTGGCGTAATCCTGCGCGGCGTACGCCTTGCTGATTTCATCGAGCTTCTTCTTGCCTTCGTCCGAAATCTTCGGCTTGGGCTCCTTGCGCGTCGCATTCGGATAGCGCGGTGCTTCCTGCGCATCCTTGCCATGGCTGGCGCGCGAGGAACTGTCCTGGGCTGATGCAGGCAATGCGACTGCGGAACAGGCCAGAACCGCGGCAATGGACAACGACAACAGACTGGCTGCGTAACGCATGAAACGACTCCTGACTGAATGACGAAAGGTTGCCGCCAAGGCGCGATGCCCCGGCGAGTTGCAGCGAACCACTTTCGTTTCCCCGGTGCGGCGGCGGTTCAATCTTGAGGGTGCCTAGCTTAACCGCATTTTGGCCTGCGGCCAGCAGCGCGGGCCTGTTCATAGGTCGGCATCAACCCCCCTGCCCGCTTGCCCAATTCCCCGAGGCGCGCCTGCGGATCCGGGTGGGTGGATAGCCATTGCGGCGGACGCGCGGATCCCGCGGAGATCATGTTCTGCCAGAGATTGACCGCCTTGCGCGGATCGAAACCGGCGCGCGCCATCAGTTGCTGACCGACGACATCCGCCTCGCTTTCCTGTTCGCGGCTGAAACGCAACAGCACCAGTTGTGCCGCGGTGCCGCCCAGCTGACCGACGGTGTCGGGATTGATTCCGGCCATCGCCGCCAGCACCTGCGCCACCATCAATCCGCCCTGCGCGGTCTGCGTGCGGGTGATGCGCTCGTTGTGGTGGTTGGAGATGACGTGGCCGATTTCATGGGCGATCACGGTCGCGAGTTCGTCCTGGTCGCGCGCGACCTTGAAGATCCCGGTATTCACGCCGACTTTCGCCCCGGGCAACGCGAACGCATTGGGTTCGGGATCGACGAAGACCGCGGTTTCCCAGTTGTAGCGCTGCCACTGCGGCGGCAACTGCTGCACCAAATCACCGACCACGCAATTGACGTAGGCGCGCTCGCGCGGGTTCTGCGTCTGCGGTTTCTGCGCCTTGAGCTTGGCGAACTCCTGCGCGCCCATCTGGTCCAGTTCCTGCTGGGACACACCACCCACCATCTGCTGGCGCCCGGTGGGCGACGTCGTGGTGGTGGCGCAACTGCTCAACAGCCCGAAGGCAGCAGCGAGCGCGGCAACACGGAAGTTCGGCTTGGGCATGGCGGGCTTCCCTGCAGTGGGTGGTTCAGCTTTTAGGCGACGGCGGTTGAAGGCCATGTCAACGACGTCAGACGTCGAGATTCGCGACCTTCAGCGCATTGTCCTCGATGAATTCGCGGCGCGGCTCGACCACGTCGCCCATCAGCGTGGTGAAAATCTGGTCGGCGGCAACCGCATCCTCGACCTTCACCTGCAACAGGCGGCGGGTATCCGGGTTCACCGTGGTCTCCCACAACTGTTCCGGGTTCATTTCGCCAAGGCCCTTGAAGCGCTGGATCTGGCGACCCTTCTTCGCTTCCTCGAGCAACCACGCCTGGGCGTCGGCGAAGGATGCGATCGCCTGCGCGCGATTGCCGCGGACGATCTGCGCGCCATCGCGTACCAGTCCGTGCAGCTGCATGGCGGCATCGCGCAGCGGCCTCAATTCGCCTTGCTCGAACACCGTGACTGGCAGGATCTGGATCAATTCTTCGCCCATGTGCAGGCGCGTGATCACCAGCGCTGCGGGACGCGATTCCGTCGCCGGCTGCAGCTTCAATGTGTAACGCGGCTTGCCCAATCCGCTCTGGTTGAGCTTGGTGGCCAGCGCATCGAGATCGCCCGGTGCAATAGTGGCCTCGGAAGACAGCGGCACGAAATCGACCAACGCTTCCAGCACCGCCGGATCGTAGCGATGCGCGTTGCGCGTGATCGATGCGCGCGCATCGGCGAATGCCATCAGCAGTTTTTCCAGCGCAGCGCCTTCGATCGCCGGCTCGCCCGTTGCCGGAACCAGCTGCGCGCCTTCAACCGCGTTGTTGGCGAGATAGGCATCGAGCGCGGCATCGTCCTTCAGGTACAACTCGTTCTTGCCCTGCTTGATCTTGTACAACGGCGGCAGGCCGATGTAGACGTGGCCGCGTTCGATCAGCTCCGGCATCTGCCGATAGAAGAACGTCAGCAACAACGTGCGGATGTGCGAGCCGTCGACGTCGGCGTCGGTCATCAGGATGATGCGGTGGTAGCGCAGCTTGTCCGGGTTGTATTCGTCCTTGCCGATGCCGGTGCCAAGCGCAGTGATCAGCGTGCCGACTTCGGCGCTGGCGAGCATGCGATCGAAACGCGCGCGCTCGACGTTGAGGATCTTGCCCTTGAGCGGCAGGATCGCCTGCGTCTTGCGGTTGCGGCCCTGCTTGGCCGAGCCGCCGGCCGAGTCACCCTCGACGATGAAGAGTTCCGACAGCGCCGGATCCTTTTCCTGGCAGTCGGCGAGCTTGCCGGGCAAGCCGGCGATATCGAGCGCGCCCTTGCGGCGGGTCAGGTCGCGGGCCTTGCGCGCAGCCTCGCGGGCGCGGGCGGCATCGACGATCTTGCCAGCGATCGAACGGGCTTCGTTGGGGTGTTCCTGCAGGAACTCCTCCAAACGTGCACCGAACGTGCTCTCAACAACCGGTCTCACCTCGGATGAGACGAGCTTCTCCTTGGTCTGGCTGGAGAAGCTGGGGTCCGGCACCTTGACCGACAGCACGGCGATCAGGCCTTCGCGCATGTCGTCGCCGGACAGCGATACCTTGGCCTGCTTGGCGATGCCGTTCTGTTCGATGTAATTGGTCAGGGTGCGCGTCAGCGCCGCGCGGAAACCCTGCAGGTGGGTGCCGCCGTCCTTCTGCGGGATGTTGTTGGTGAAGCAGAACATCGTTTCCTGGTAGGCGTCGGTCCATTGCAGGGCGACGTCCACGGTGATGCCGCTCTGCTCGCCGGTCACCGAGATCACGTTCGGATGCAGCGGCGTCTTGAGTTGGGCCAGATGCTCGACGAAGGAGCGGATGCCGCCCTCGTACTGGAAGGTGGTGCTCTCCCCTTCCCCGCGCTCGTCGGTCAGGATGATCTTGACGCCCGAGTTGAGGAAGCTGAGTTCGCGCAGGCGGCGCGCCAGGATGTCGTAGTGGAATTCGACGTCGGTGAAGATGTCGGCCGAAGGCCAGAACCGCAGCAAGGTGCCGCGTTTGTCGCCCTGGTCGCCCAGCCGCTTCAGCGGAGCCACTGGCTCACCCAGGCGGTATTCCTGCTGGTAGTGGCCGCCATCGCGCCAGATATCCAGCGTCAGCTTGTCGGACAGCGCGTTGACCACGCTGACACCGACGCCGTGCAGGCCGCCCGAAACCTTGTAGCTGTTGTCGTCGAACTTACCGCCGGCGTGCAGCACGGTCATGATGACTTCCGCCGCCGAGACGCCTTCTTCCTTGTGAATATCGACCGGGATGCCGCGACCGTTGTCGTAGACCGAGACCGAGCCATCGTGATGGATGGTGACGACGATGTCGTCGGCGTGGCCGGCCAGCGCCTCGTCGACGCCGTTGTCGACCACTTCGAACACCATGTGGTGCAGGCCGGTACCGTCGTGGACGTCGCCGATGTACATGCCCGGACGCTTGCGGACCGCTTCCAGGCCGCGCAGGACGGTGATCTTGGAGGAGTCGTAATTGGTGTTCTGGGGGGCGTTCGAGGCGCCCTCGGAGGTATCCGTCATGCAGGTCCCATGTCTGGGCGAGGCCGCTCGTGGGTGAGCCGCCAGCGCCGATCATTCGATGCCCTGATCATACCATCCAAGGGGTCCGGGATCGAGCGGAAGGGCTTGTTTTGCCTTGGTTTGCGCCCGTTTCGCGGGTCCGATTCAGGTGTCGGGAAACACGTTTTTCAGGCCGGTCGAATCGCTCCATGTTCCACGTGGAACATGGCTGCCGGCCAAGCCGGATCCAGCTCCAATGCCTCCAGCTCGGTGCCAGTGATGAAGACCTGGGCGCCACTGGCGACCAGGGCCGTCAGCAGGGCATGGCGGTGTCCACGATCGAGCTCGGAGGCGAGGTCATCCAGCAGGATCAGTGGCCATTCGCCGCGGCGGGCACGGAAGTCCTCGGCCTGGGCCAGGAGCAGGGCGAGGGCCGCCAGCTTGCTCTGGCCACGCGACAGCGGTTCACGGGCGGGGCGGGCGGCAAAACCCAGCAACAGATCGGCACGATGCGGCCCGGCCGTGGTGTGGCCCAGTTGGCGGTCGCGCTCGCGATTGACGAGCAGGGCATCCGCCAGGGTCAGCTCTTCGCGCCGCCAGCCCGGGAGATAGCCGTGTTGCGCCGATCCCAGCTCGGGGATCAGTTCATGCGCCCATTGCTCGACCTTGGGTTCCAGCGCCTCGACGTAACTGCGACGATGGCGATCCAGCGATTCCCCAGCCTGCGCCAACTCGAAATCCCACACATCCAGCGCGGCGTTGGTGCCCCCAGCCTTGAGCAGGGCATTGCGCTGCTTGAGGGCGCGGGCATGGCGACGCCAGACCGGCAGGAACTCAGGTTCCACGTGGAACAAGCCCCAATCCAGCAGGCGCCGTCGCGGCTCGCCACCTCCGGAGAGCAGGGCATGGCTCCCGGGTTCGAAGGTCACGGCGGCAAGCGCCGTGCAAAGCTCGCTGAGCTGGGCGACTTCCGCACCATCCAGCCGGCCCTGCCATTCGCTGCCGGCATGGCGAAGGCCCACTTGGTGTCGTCGGGTTCCTTCCTGTTCCGACCAGCGGGCGAAGAGCTGCAAGGCGGGGGCTCCCGTGCGGATCAGGCCATCGCGCACCCGGCCACGGAAACTGCGGCCATAGGCCAACAGATGCAGGGCTTCCAGCACGCTGGTCTTTCCGGCGCCATTGCTGCCGATCAGCAGATTCAGCCCCGGACCCGGTTCCAGGCGGACCTCCCGGATGCTGCGAACGTCTGCGATGTCGAGGTGTTCCAGCCTCATACTGCACACCCCGCAATCAACAACGCCCGGACAAGCCGGGCGTTGCAGGTGTTCCACGTGGAACCCGATCCTGTCACAGGCGCAGCGGCATCACCACGTGACGGCAACGCTCGTTGCTGGCTTCGCGCACCAGCGCCGAGGAGTTGGCATCGCGCAGGGCCAGCACGACCTTCTCGTCGCGCAGGGAGGACAGGGCTTCCAGCAGGTAGGTGACGTTGAACCCGATGGTCACGCCTTCGACGCGGGTATCGGCCTCGACTTCTTCCTGGGCTTCTTCCTGCTCCGGATTGTGCGAGCTGATGTGGAGCTGGCCCGGGGTGACTTCCAGGCGCACGCCGCGGTACTTCTCGTTCGAAAGGATGGCGACGCGCTGCAGGGCGGCGCGCAATTCCTCGCGATCCATCGTCACCAGCTTGTCGGCGCCGATCGGGATCACCGCCTCGTAATCCGGGAACTTCCCGTCGATCAGCTTGCTGGTGAAGGTGACATCGTCGCGCTTGACCCGCAGGTGGTTGCGGCCAAGTTCCAGTTCCAGCACGCGATCGCCGCCTTCCAGCAAACGCTGCAGCTCGTGCACGCCCTTGCGGGGCACGATGATCTGGCGCTTGGAACGGCTCTCGCCATTGAGCTGGGCTTCGCACAGGGCGAGGCGGTGGCCGTCGGTGGCGACGCAGCGCAGCAGTCCGTCGCGGAGATCGAACAGCAGGCCGTTGAGGTAGTAACGGACGTCCTGCTGGGCCATCGCGAAGGCGGTACGGTCGATCAGTTCCTTGAGCGCGGATTCGCTGATCTCGACGCGTTCGGTGGCATCGACCTCGTCGATCGAGGGGAAGTCGTTTGCCGGCAGGGTGGCGAGACTGAAGCGGCTGCGGCCAGCCTGCACAGTCATCTTGTCGCCGGACTGGGTCATCGTCACCTTGCTGCCATCGGGCAGGGCGCGGACGATGTCGAACCACTTGCGGGCGGGAATGGTGATCTCGCCATCCTCGGCGCCTTCGTCCAGTGCCGAGCGCGACACCATCTCGACTTCGAGATCGGTACCGGTCAGGGACAGACCGCCTTGCTTGACCTGGACCAGCAGGTTGGCGAGCACGGGCAGGGTCTGGCGACGTTCAACCACGTTCACCACTTGCGCCAGGGGTTTCAGCAGGGCTTCGCGTTGCAGGGTCAAGCGCATGGATGCAGTTCCGGGTTCGGGATCCATCCACTGCTTTTAAGTAGTGGATAAATCAAAAACGATGGTGGTTGTTGTGTCGCGTCAGGCTGTGGAAAAGCAGTTCAACGTATTGATTTAAAACAATATTTTGTTCGAAACAGGCCGTGGACAAGTCACCGGGAACCTCTGGGGCAAGTTGTGGACAACTCGGGGGCGCCAAATTGTCCAAAAGTTGTCCACAGGATTCCCCGGGGCTCATTCACTGAGTTTGCGCAACAGTTTCTCCCAATCCTCGTGGAGTTTGCCATCGGTCTCGAGCAATGTCCGGATCTGGCGGCAGGCATGCAACACGGTGGTGTGGTCGCGCCCGCCAAAGGCGTCGCCGATTTCCGGCAGGCTGTGGTCGGTCAGCTCCTTGGCCAGGGCCATCGCGATCTGGCGCGGGCGCGCCAACGAACGCGTCCGCTTCGGCCCGATCAGGTCCTTGACCTGCAGGCCGAAGTAGTCGGTGACGACCTTCTGGATCTGGCTGATGCCGACCGAATGGTCGCGCAGGACATCGCGCAGGGTTTCCTGGGCGAATTCGAGGGTGATCGGGCGGCCGGTGAAATTGGCGCGTGCGATCAGCGTGTTGAGCGCACCTTCGAGGTCGCGCACCGAGGAGCGCATCTTCTTGGCGAGCAGGCTGGCGACGTCGTCCGGAATCGGCACGCCGCGTTCGCGCGCCTTCGACAGCACGATCTGCGCGCGCGTTTCGTAATCGGGTGGATCGATCGCCACCGGCAGGCCCCAGCCCAGTCGCGATTTCAAGCGCGGTTCGAGCCCGTCGACTTCGCGCGGGTAGCGGTCGCAGGTCATGATGATCTGCTGGCGGCCGTCGAACAGCGCGTTGAAGGTGTGGAAGAACTCTTCCTGGGTGCGGTCCTTGCCGGCGAAGAACTGGATGTCGTCGATCAGCAGCGCGTCGAGGCCCTGGAACTGCTTGCGGAACGCGTCCATGCCGCCGGTGGCGGCGGGGTCGTACAACGCCTTGGTGAAGCCATCCATGAAGTCCTTGGAACGCAGGTACAGGACCTTGGCGGCCGGATTTTTCGCCAGCAATTCGTTGCCGGCGGCGAACATCAGGTGGGTCTTGCCGAGCCCCGTGCCGCCGTACAGCAGCAACGGGTTGTGGGCACGATCGCCCGGCGATTGCGAGGCCTGCCAGGCCGCGGCGCGCGCCAGCTGGTTGCTGCGTCCTTCGACGAAATTCTCGAAAATGTACTGGTTGTCGAGATTGCCGTGGAATGCTGGCTCGGCGACACGCGCGGGCGTGGCCGAAGACGGTGTCGCCGAAGGCGCCGCGGCGCGCTTGAGCGCGCCGACTTCGACCGCGACGTCGCGGCTGCCGGCGTAGTGGTCGAGCAGTTCGCGGATGCGTGGCAGGAAGCGATCGCGCACCGTATCGACCACGAACTGGTTGGGCGCGTACAGCACCAGCGCGCGTTCGCGGGCATCGGCCTGCAGCGGACGCAACCAGGTATGGATGTCCTCGCTCGGGAATTCGTGCTCGAGCTGGGCCAGGCAGCGGGGCCAGGCTTCCAGGGTGGCGGTCGGAGGCAACAGGCTCATCGGGCTCGTGGACGTGCGTTCGGCCCGACGTGCGGGAATCCGGACTGGAGGAGGGAACGTCCAGACTATCATCGGGGGGCGGGGGCCGCCATCGGCACGTCCGCCCGCATTTGACAGGCGCCCGGGACCCCCGCTAGAATTTCCGGTTCCACGTTTATATCGATGGCGCCGACACCATGGCCACCAAGCGCACCTACCAACCCAGCAACCTCAAGCGCAAGCGCGATCACGGTTTCCGTGCCCGCATGAAGACGGCCGATGGCCGCAAGGTGCTGGCTCGCCGCCGCGCCAAGGGTCGCAAGCGTCTCTGCGCCTGATCGGCGCTTTGACCGGGACGGACTGATGCCGTCCCTTGCGGATACCCGGAAATTTTCCAAATCGGCTCGCGTGCGAACGCGGGCCGATTATTCGTGCGCGTTCGATGGCGCGAAACGCCTGCACGGACCGTTGCTGCAGCTCGCGGTGAAGCGCGAAGTCGCGGCGGAAACCGGCGCACGACTGGGCATCGCGGTTTCGCGCAAGGTCGACGGCAATGCGGTTGGCCGCAACCGCATCAAGCGCGTCTGGCGCGAAACCTTCCGCCACCAGCGCATGCATCTCCCCGCCGGCACCTATGTCGCGGTCGCCAAGCCGCCCGCGGCGCAGGCGGACAATCCGGCGCTGCGCGCGGCCTTGCTTGAATTGCTGGCGCGCGCCGCCAGATTGCCGGGACACCCTGCCATCGGCACAATGCCGCGCGACGCTTCATCCACCCCTTCTGTTCCCGACGCCGCATCGCCGGCGTCCCATTCCGACTGATCGCATGAACCAGCAGACCCGCCTCTTCCTTTTGTTCGCCTGGCTGATGGTGGCCGTCCTGTTGTGGATGGAGTGGGGCAAGGAGCAAGCCGCCAAGCTGGCGCCGCCACCGGTGACGCCGGCCGCGCAGGTCGTTCCGCAAGTGGTGCCGGGTGCACTGCCGGCAGCAGCGCCCGCAAATGCCGCGACGACGGCTGCACCGACCGCGGCAAACGCGGCCACTCCGGCGAATGCGCAGGCCAGCGCCGCGCCTGCGTCCGTGCAGGTCGAGACCGACGTGCTGCGCGTGCAGCTCGATGGCGGCAGCTTCCGCCAGGTCGATCTGTTGCAGTACCCCAAGACCCTGGGCGGCAATGATCCGGTGCGCCTGTTCTCGGCCGACAACGCCGACTACTACATGGCGCAGAGCGGCTGGAACGGGCAGGGCGGTTCGCAGGCGCCGAACCACACCGGTTTCGTTGTCGATGGTGGCGCCACGCAATTCAAGCTGGCCGCCGGCGCCAAGACGCTGGACGTGCCGTTCACCTGGACCGGCGCCAATGGCGTTGCGATCCATCGGAACGTGCGCTTCACCCGCGGCAGCTACGCGGTGGACGTGCGCGACAGTGTGACCAACGGTGGCGGCACGCCGTGGCAGGGCTACATCTACCGCCAGCTGGTGCGCGTGCCGCCGACCTTGCAGACCGGGATGATGCATCCGGAGTCCTACAGCTTCGTCGGTGCGACCTGGTCGGATGGCAAGCATTACGAACGCCGCCCGTTCAAGGACTACATGGATGGCGGCAGCGTCGACCAGACCATCCAGGGCGGCTGGCTGGCGATGCCGCAGCACCACTTCCTGAGCGTGTGGATTCCCGAAGCCGACCAGCAGGCGAAGTTCTCGCTGAGCCAGAACGGCCCGGCCGACAGCATCGCGGCGATGGGTCCGGGGTTCACCGTGCAGGCCGGCCAAACGGTGACGACCAATGCCCGCCTGTGGGTGGGACCGAAGGACGTCAAGGCGCTGGAAGCGCTCGGCGTGCCCGGCCTCGATCGCGTCATCGACTACAGCCGCTGGGACTGGCTTGCCTATCTCGGGACGGGGCTGTTCTGGCTGCTCTCGAAGATCCACGCGCTGTTCGGCAACTGGGGCTGGTCGATCATCGGGCTGGTGTTCCTGCTGAAACTCGCGCTGTTCCCGCTGTCGAACGCGCAGTACAAGTCGACCGCGCAGATGCGTCGCGTGCAGCCGCGGATGAAGGCGCTGCAGGAACGCTACGGCGACGACAAGCAGAAGCTCCAGATGGCGATGATGGAGCTGTACAAGACCGAGAAGATCAATCCGATCGGCGGCTGCCTGCCCATCATCCCGCAGACCATCATCTTCATGACGCTGTACTGGGTGCTGTCGGAATCGGTGGAACTGCGCCATGCGCCGTGGATGGGCTGGATCCACGACCTCACCGCGCGCGATCCCTATTTCGTGCTGCCGATCCTCAACGCCGCGATCATGTTCTTCACCCAGCACCTGACGCCGCCGGCGCCGGGCATGGACCCGACGCAGCAGAAGATGATGAAGGCGATGCCGGTGATCTTCGGCGTCATCCTCGCCTTCCTGCCGGCTGGCCTCGTGCTGTACCAGGTGGCGAACGGTGCGCTGGGCCTGATCCAGCAGACCTACATGCTGCGCAAGTACGCCGACAAGCCGTCGCCCGGCACGCACGAAGCCAAGAAAAAGTAATCGGCATGGCGGCATGATGTGCGCATGAGCACGTCCGCCAGCACGACAACGATCGTCGCGATCGCCAGCGCCCCCGGACAGGGTGGCGTTGGCATCGTGCGTCTGTCGGGTTCGCGCGCGCACGACATCGCCGCGCGCCTGTGCGGGAAACCACTGGTTCCGCGACAGGCGATCCGCGTGCAGGTGCGCGCCGTCGATGACGACGATCTCATCGACGATGGCATCGCGCTGCGCTTCGTCACGCCGGCGAGTTTCACCGGCGAAGACGTGGTGGAACTGCAGCTGCACGGCAGCCCGGTGCTGCTGGAACAGGTGCTGCAGGCGGCGGTGCAGCTGGGGGCACGACGTGCGCGTCCCGGCGAATTCAGCGAGCGGGCGTTCCACAACGGCAAGCTCGACCTCGCGCAGGCCGAAGCGATCGCCGACCTGATCGCCGCGCGCGACGTGCAGGCTGCCCGGGCGGCGCGACGTTCGCTGGATGGCGCGTTCTCCATACGCGTCGATGCCTTGGCGGCGCGGCTGCTGCATCTGCGCGTGCACATGGAAGCGGCGATCGATTTCGCCGACGAGCCGATCGAGACGCTCGGCGGTGACGCCTTGCAGGGCGGCATCGCCGCGGCATCGCGTGAACTCGACGCGTTGTTGACCGCGGCGGAGCAGGGGCGTCGCCTGCGCGATGGCCTGCATGCGGTGCTGGTCGGCCTGCCCAACGCCGGCAAGAGTTCCTTGCTCAATGCATTGGCCGGCAGCGATCGCGCCATCGTCACCGATGTGCCCGGCACGACGCGCGACCTCTTGCACGAAACCATTCGCGTCGATGGCGTCGAACTGACATTGGTGGATACCGCGGGGCAACGCGACGACGGCGATGCGATCGAACGCGAAGGCATGCGCCGCGCACGCGCCGAGCTCGAGCGCGCCGATCTTGCGATCGCGGTGCTGGATGGGCGCGATGCCGACGACCAGCGCGAACAGTTGCGGCCGTTGCTGGCTGGTGTTCCGCAGGTGCTGTGGATCCACAACAAGGGCGACCTGTACGCGCCGATGATGGTCGGCGACGACGCCATCGTCGTTTCCGCGAGAACCGGGGAAGGACTCGCCAGCCTGCGCGAACGGCTCGCGGGCATGGCCGGGCATCAGGCGGGCGAGGGCGCATTCAGCGCGCGCGCGCGCCACGTCGAAGCCTTGCAGCGTGCGCGCGAACATCTGTCCGCGGCTGGTTCAGCTTTCGAGCATGGCCAGCTGGAACTGGCTGCCGAGGATCTCCGCCTGGGCCACGATGCCCTTGGTGAAATCACCGGTCGTGTGCTGGCCGATGACCTGCTCGGGCACATCTTCACGAGCTTCTGCATCGGCAAATAGCGCCTGCGCTGTGACGCGCCCGACATATCCGGACATCGGGGTGTTGACAAGGTGCCTGCCCGTGGCTTGTATTCGTCCGGTTACGCCTCCCCGGGGAAATCCACATGCAATCGACCGCCGCCGCAAGGCCCGCGCCCACTCTCCTGTCCCGCTCGCTGCTTGCCGGTGGCGTCGCCATCGTGCTTGCGCTGGGCATGACCGCCTGCAAGAAGGACGAAAACGCAGCGCCCGCTGCCGGTACCCCGGCTGCGACGCCGGCCGCAGCACCCGCGCAGGCGGTGTCGTCGGCGGTTGCCGCGATGGGCGCCGACCAGCTGCGTGATGCCGCTGCAAAGGCCCTGAGCGAACAGCGCCTGTACGCGCCGGCCGGCAACAACGCCATGGAGTATTACCTCGCGCTGCGCGACAAGTCGGCGAGCGATCCTTCGGTCGCCAGCGCGCTGACCGATCTCCAGCCCTACGCGACCATCGCCACCGAGCAGGCCATCGCCCGCAAGGACTTCAGCGAAGCCGACCGTCTCTATGCACTGCTGGAGAAGGCCGATTCCGCGGCGCCGGCACTGCCGCGCCTGAAGAACGCGATCGCCGATGGCGAGAAGGCCGCCGCCGCGGCTGCGGCTTCCGGCACCACGCCGGTGCTGACGCCGCAGGAACAGGCCAAGCAGGCCGAGCTCGAGAAGAAGCGCCTGGAAGACCAGAAGAAGTTGCAGGAACAGGCGGCGAAGGAACTGGCGGCCAAGCAGGCGCAGGACAAGGCCACGCAGACGGCCCAGAAGCAGCAGCAGGACGCCGCCGCGAAGGCGGATGCCGATCGCAAGGCGGAAGCGGACCGCAAGGCCGAAGCCGATCGCAAGGCGGAAGCAGACCGCAAGGCCGCCGCCGATCGCGCCGCCGAACAGCAACAGCAGCGTGCGGCCGCCGCGCCGGCGCGCAGCGCAAGCAGCGAATTGCGCGCGATCAGCACGCCGAGCCCGCGTTTCCCGGTCGAAGCATTGCGCAGCGGCCAGAGCGGCAGCGTGACCGTGGAGTTCACCGTGTCGCAGGATGGCTCGGTCGGCGCGGCGCGCGTGGTCGACGCCAATCCGCCGCGTGTGTTCGATCGCGAAGCGCTGAACGCGGTCCGCAAGTGGCGCTTCGAACCGGTCGGTTCGCCGGTGACCACGCGCCGCACGATGCAGTTCAAGCCGAGCGAATGATCGTTTCGACGCACAAGAAAAAGCCCGGCTTGCGCCGGGCTTTTTTGTTGCCTGTCATCCGCGCCGGTCAGGAGGCGACCGCGAGTTTCTCCTGGCCGTAGCGGCGCACCGCCATCCACCACAGCAAGGCGGTTACGCCGATCGCGGAAGCGAAATACACCAGCCATTCCAGCGGCTGGATGGCTTCGCTGCGCAGCACCTTGAGGATGATCTGGTTCTGCGCGAGGAACGGGACCGCGAATTGCCACAGCGCGTTCTTCACCGGATTCACCATCAGGAAGATGGTCGGGATCATCGGCAGCAGCATCAGGATCGACATGAAGCTCTGCGCTTCCTTCACCGACTTCGCGCCCGAGGCGATCAGCGTCAGCAGGCTGCAGCCGAGCGCCACCAGCGGCAACAGGATCAGCAGCATCTTCAATACCGCGGGCGTGCTGATGTCCATCGCCTTGCCGATGCCGGGCGTGAGTTGCGCGCCAAGCTTGAACGACAGGCAGGTGAGGGTGACGGAGACGATGCCGATCATCACGGCGGCGATCACCTTGCCGCTGACCATGGTGCTGCGCGCGACCGGATTGGTGAGCAGCGGTTCCAGCGACTGGCGTTCGCGTTCGCCGGCGGTCATGTCGATCACCAATGCCGCGCCGCCGAGGAATCCGCCGAGGATCAGCAGGTAGGGCAGGAACGACATCACCCGGCCACGGCGCGCTTCCGGCGTCGACAGGTCCTTGTTCGCCACCATGACCGGCGCCGCGACCTGCGGATTCATGCCGCGGGCGAGCAGGCGCAGCGCACCCATCTGCTGGGTGTAGATGTTGAGCAGCGTCGTCACGCGTTCGGTGGGAATGCGCGCGTCCTGGCGGGTGGAATCGTTGACCACTTCGACCAGCGCGGGTTCGCCCTTGCGCCACTGTTCCTCGAACTTGTCGCCGATGCGGATGTAGACGTCCTCGCTCTGGCTGCGGATGGCGGCATCGGGATCGGCGACGTTCTTCGCGGTGACGCCGTGCCCGGCCAGCCACTTGACCAGGTTGGGCGCGTGCTGCCCGCCGACGATGGCGATTTCCAGCGGCTTGTCGTTGAGCTCCTTCATCTTGTGCTGCATGAAGGTGCCAAGTCCGAAGATCAGCAGCAACATCAGCACCGGCGTCATCAGCAACGTCAGCAGCATGGTCTTGCGATCACGGGAGAAGTCGAGCAGTTCCTTGCCGACGATAGCTTTCAGGGCATTCATGCGTGCAGTCCTTCTTCGCTGCCGATCAGGCGGACGAAAGCGTCTTCGAGGTTGGATTCATGGGCTTGTTCGCGCAGCTCGTCGGGACTGCCTTCGGCCATGACGCGGCCGTGGGCGATGATGACGATGCGATCGCAGAGCGCGGCGACCTCCTGCATGATGTGGCTGGAGAACACCACGCAATGGCCTTCGTCGCGCAGGTGCTTGAGGAAGCTGCGCAGGCCGCGGGTGGTCATCACGTCGAGGCCGTTGGTCGGTTCATCGAGGATGACGTTGCGTGGAGAATGGATCAGTGCACGCGCGATCGCGGTCTTGGTGCGTTGGCCCTGCGAGAAACCTTCGGTGCGGCGATCGAGGAAATCCTCCATCTGCAGCGCCGACGCCAGCGATGCGATGCGCTGGTCCGATTGCTGCGGCGAGAGTCCGTGCAGTTCGCCGAAGTAACGGATGTTCTCGCGCGCGGTCAGGCGCTTGTAGACGCCGCGCGCATCCGGCAGCACGCCGAGCGCGCGACGAACGGCGTTCGCATCGATGCGGCTATCGATGCCGTCGACGGTGACGCTGCCGCTTTCCGGCGTCATCAGCGTGTAGAGCATGCGCATGGTGGTGGTCTTGCCGGCGCCGTTGGGGCCGAGCAGGCCGGTGATCTGGCCATCGCGCGCGGTGAAGCTGACGTCGTCGACGGCGACCACCGGGGCGTCGTTCTTGCCCTTGCCGGGAAAAGTCTTGCGGAGATGTTCGGCGACGATCATGGCGTCCATCCGTTGTAGTCGATGAAGGAAGGCGTCGGGCTGAGCGCATCGAGGCACTTGGCATCGAGCGACTTGGCGTCGGCGGTTTCGATGAACTTCGCAAACAGGCGCGGCATGCAGCCGGAGGCGATCACGTTGTGGCCCTGGCCATTGAGCACCAGCAGGCGGCCGTTGGGCAGCGACTTCGCCACTTCCTCGCCATAGCGCGGCGGCGTCACCGGATCGAACTGGCCTTCCAGCACCAGCGCCGGCACCGGCGTCGTCAATGCGTTGTGGAAATCGGCTGGCACCTTGCCTTTCGGCCACTGCGTGCAGGCCTGCGTCATGAAGCGGGCCATGTCGTTGCCGAGCACCGTGCCGCTGTCGTCCTGCACGGTCGCGGGCGCCTGGTCGGCATCCTCGCTGCACACCACCGACAGCTGCATGCCCATCGCCATCTGGTCCTTCATCTGCGTGCGCAGCATCGACGTCAGCGCCTTGAGCCCGGCGTAGCGGCCTTGCGCGGCTTCATGGATCTGCAGCGGCAGGATCGAGGCGATCGCCGGCATGTAGGCGAACATGCGCACGAGGCCGGCCACTTCATCGGCGGTCAGCGCTTCGGTCTTCTGCTCGCCGGACAGGGGATCGCGATAGCTGACCTGCGGCGGTGCGTTGCGCAGCGTCGCCAGCAGGTTGCCGAGCTCGGCGCGCGGATCGCCGAACTTCGCCTTGCACTGCGCGTCCTTGGTGCAGACGCCGAATTGCAGCGCCAGCGCGTCGTCGAGGTTGCGCGCCCAGATGTTGGACAGGTGCAAGGTGTTGGGCACGACGGAATCGAGCACGATGCTGCGGGTTTGTTGCGGATGGCGCATCGCGTATTGCTGCGCCACGCGGGTGCCGTAGCTCACGCCGTAGAGGTTGATCTGCTTCGCGCCGATGGCGGTGCGCACGGCGTCGAGATCGGCGACCGCCTCGGTGGTGCCGTACTGGCGCAGGTCGGCGCGCTTCGACAGCGTGTCGATGCAGCTGGTGGTGAGGTGCAGCATGGCGGCGGCGTCCGGCGCCGATGCGCTTTCGTCGCCGACATCGCAGGCGAGTTTGTTGGAACCGCCGGTGCCGCGCTGGTCGACCAGGATCACGTCGCGCTGGTTGAGCACGCCCTGGAACACCGGCGCGAGCATGGCGTAACTGTCGACCGCGGATTGCCCGGGACCGCCGGCGATCAGGAACACCGGATCGTCATGCTGCTCGGCATCTTCGTCAGCCGGGACCCAGGCGATGCGCAGGTCGATCTTGCGGCCGTTCGGTTCGGAACGGTTTTCCGGCACCGACAGCGTCGTGCACTGCGCGGGCAGGCCTTCGCGTCCCGCCGCGCCCGGCAAGGTGCAGGGCTTGAAACTCAACTGCCCAAGCTTGCGCAACTGCGCGGGTTCGACATGCGCGGGTTGCGCGGATGCGTTGGAATTGGCCGCTTGCGCAGCCGGTTGGTGCTTGCGCCATGACTGGTAGCCGAACAGTGCAACGGCTGCCAGCACCGCAAGAATGATGCGGATCTTTCTGGACATGTGCCCCCTCCTCAAGGTTCCTGGTAGATGAAAACGGATTCGATGGGTTCGTCGAACAACTTCGCGATGCGGAACGCCAGCGGCAACGACGGATCGTATTTGCCGGTTTCCAGCGCGTTGATGGTCTGGCGCGAAACCTCGAGGCGCTCGGCCAGCGCGGCCTGCGACCAGCCCATCTGTTCGCGCAATTCGCGCAGGCGGTTGTCCATCAGCGGTAGCGCCGGGTCGCGAGGAACTTGCCGATGGCGTAGGTGAAGCACATCAACGGGAAGACCCAGATCATGGCGACGCCGGATGGAACGTCGATGATCTTGCCGAGCTGGAGGAAACCGCCGGCGAGATAGACCTGCGAGACGACCAGCGCGGCGACGCCGACGGCTTCCATCTCGATGCGGCGCTGCATCTCGTCGACCGTGCGCAGGTAGCGCAGGAAGGCGAACATGACGAAGGAAATCGGCAGCGCCGGGGCGATGGCGATCACCGCGCGCAGCGGCATCGCCATCTGGTAATGCTTCAGCAGCCAGGTCGATGCGAACACGATCGCGACGTACAGCAGCATCGCCGGCCACAGGCGGCGGCGGTAATCGCGGCTGGCGCGACTGGAATATTCCTCCTCGCAGTGGTCGCGCCACCAGCGCGGTGCGAGGTAGAGGAAGGCGACGAGCGCGACCAGGCCCGCGCCCATTCCGGTGAGGAAGCCGACGCGGCTATCCGGCCAGCCGGCATGGTTGCCATACAGCGCCAAGCCGAACGACACCACGATGCCGGCGCAGGCCAGGCGCAGACGATTCTGGAAGCTCATGCTGGTCACTGCGGCTTCCTCCGCGCGCTGGCCATCAGGGCGACGCCGAGGGCGATGAAGGCCGGTCCGGGCGCCCACAGGCCGGTGTTGCGGGTCGCAAGGCCGGCGGCAAGGAAAACGATCCCGACGATCAGGAACACGAGGCCGGGGCTGCGGGTGGAGCGGGGCTTGTCGTTCATGGCGGTGTGTCAAGTGACCTTGACAACACACTAAGCCCGGCAAATCCGGGTTGTCAAGCGTCCTTGACAATCTGGCGTTTCGGCTCGAAGCCGGGAGGGGCGCTGGAGTACCATTTGCGCCATGAACAGCAGCCACAAGAAACCGTTGCCGGGCACCGATCTGGCCTATTTCGACGCCTCCGCGGCGGTCGAGGCGATCCAGCCCGGCGCCTGGGCCGGATTGCCCTATACCTCGCGGGTGTTCGCCGAAAACATCGTCCGCCGCGCCGAACCGGCGAGGATCGCCGACTATCTCGGCCAGCTGGTCGGTCGCCGCCGCGACCTCGATTTCCCGTGGTTCCCGGCGCGCGTGGTCTGCCACGACATCCTCGGCCAGACCGCCCTGGTCGACCTCGCCGGACTGCGCGACGCCATCGCCGACCAGGGCGGCGATCCGGCGCAGGTGAACCCGGTGGTGCCGGTGCAGCTGATCGTCGACCACTCGCTGGCGGTCGAATTCGACGGCAACGACCCCAACGCGTTCGCCAAGAATCGCGCGGTGGAGAATCGTCGCAACGACGATCGCTTCCACTTCATCGACTGGACCAAGCACGCGTTCCGCAACGTCGACGTGATCCCGCCGGGCAACGGGATCATGCATCAGATCAATCTGGAGCGGATGTCGCCGGTGGTGGGCGTCAGCGATGGCGTCGCCTATCCCGATACCTGCGTCGGCACCGATTCGCATACGCCGCATGTCGATGCGCTGGGCGTGATCGCGGTCGGCGTCGGTGGGCTGGAAGCCGAGAACGTGATGCTCGGCCGCGCGTCGTGGATGCGCCTGCCCGACATCATCGGCGTCGAACTGACCGGCAAGCCACAGCCGGGCATTACCGCGACGGACGTCGTGCTCGCGCTCACCGAATTCCTGCGCAAGCAGAAGGTGGTCGGCGCCTTCCTCGAATTCCGTGGCGAAGGCGCCGCCGCGCTCACGCTCGGCGATCGCGCGACGATCTCCAACATGGCGCCGGAATACGGCGCGACCGCGGCGATGTTCTTCATCGACCAGAACACGCTGGACTACCTGCGCCTGACCGGGCGTGGCGACAAGCAGGTCGCCCTGGTCGAGACCTATGCCAGGACCGCCGGCCTGTGGGCCGACACGTTGGCGAACGTGCAATACGAACGCACGCTGACGTTCGATCTCTCGAGCGTGGTACGCTCGCTGGCCGGACCGTCGAATCCGCATGCGCACCTGCCGGTGAACGAACTGCAGTCGCGCGGCATCGCCGACGAAGCAAAACTGCAAGCCGGTCGTGGCGAGGAAGCACAAGGCTTGATGCCGGATGGCGCGGTCATCATCGCCGCCATCACCAGCTGCACCAACACCTCGAATCCACGCAACGTGATCGCCGCGGGCCTGATCGCGCGCAATGCCAATCGCGCTGGACTCATCCGCAAGCCGTGGGTGAAATCGTCGCTGGCACCGGGATCGAAGGCGGTGGCGCTGTACCTGGAAGAGGCCGGATTGAAGTCGGAACTGGAAAAACTCGGTTTCGGCATCGTCGCCTTCGCCTGCACCACCTGCAACGGCATGAGCGGCGCGCTCGACCCGAAGATCCAGCAGGAAGTGATCGATCGCGATTTGTATGCGGTGGCAGTGTTGTCGGGCAACCGCAACTTCGATGGCCGCATCCATCCCTATGCCAAGCAGGCCTTTCTCGCGTCGCCGCCACTGGTCGTTGCCTACGCGATCGCCGGCACCGTACGTTTCGACATCGAGAAGGATGCGCTCGGCCACCGCGCCGACGGGACGCCGGTCTATCTCAAGGACATCTGGCCGGACGACGCCGAGATCGACGCGATCGTGAAGTCGGCGGTGAAGCCGGAACAGTTCAATGCCGTCTACGAACCGATGTTCCGTCGCCATGGCGATGACGGCGTGCAGGTTGCGCCGCTGTACGAGTGGCGCCCGCAGTCCACCTACATCCGCCGTCCGCCGTACTGGGAAGGCGCCTTGGCCGGGACCCGCACGCTGAGCGGAATGCGTCCGCTGGCGGTGCTCGGCGACAACATCACCACCGACCACCTGTCGCCTTCGAATGCGATTCTTCTCAACAGCGCCGCCGGCGAATATCTCGCCAAGATGGGTTTGCCGGAAGAAGACTTCAATTCCTATGCGACGCATCGCGGCGATCACCTCACCGCGCAACGCGCGACCTTCGCCAATCCGAAAACGATCAACGAGATGGCGGTGGTCGACGGCGCGGTGAAACAGGGATCGCTGGCGCGTGTCGAACCCGACGGCAAGGTGATGCGGATGTGGGAAGCGATCGAAACCTACATGGATCGCGGCCAACCGCTGATCATCATCGCCGGTGCCGATTACGGCCAGGGCAGTTCGCGCGACTGGGCGGCCAAGGGCGTGCGCCTTGCCGGCGTGGAAGTGATCGCCGCCGAAGGCTTCGAACGCATCCATCGCACCAACCTGATCGGCATGGGCGTGCTGCCGCTGGAATTCCTGCCCGGCACCAACCGCAAGACGCTGGCGATCGATGGCACCGAAACCTACGACGTGGTCGGCGAACGCACGCCGCGCGCGACGTTGACGCTGGTGATCCATCGCAGGAACGGCGAGCGCGTGGACGTGCCGATGCTGTGCCGCCTCGATTCCGACGAGGAAGTGTCGATCTACGAAGCGGGTGGGGTACTGCAGCGCTTCGCCCAGGATTTCCTCGAACACCGCGCCGCATGATGACGACGATGAAACAGACCAAGATTCCCGCTACCTACATGCGCGGCGGCACGTCGAAGGGCGTGTTTTTCCGCCTCCAGGATTTGCCGGAATTCGCGCGGACGCCGGGCAACGCGCGCGATGCATTGCTGCAACGGGTCATGGGTTCGCCCGACCCATACGGCAAGCAGACAGACGGCATGGGTGGCGCGACGTCAAGCACCAGCAAGGTGGTGATCATCTCCCCATCGTCGGTGCACAACCACGACGTCGACTACCTGTATGGCCAGGTCCCCCTTGATGCCGACTTCATCGACTGGAGCGGCAATTGCGGCAATCTATCCTCGGCAGTCGGTCCGTTCGCGATCGCCAACGGATTCCTCGATCCCGCGCGGGTGCCGAGCGATGGCGTCTGCACAGTGCGCATCTGGCAGGCCAATATCGGCAAGACCATTGTCGCCCACGTGCCCGTCGCGAACGGCGAAGTGCAGGAAACCGGTGACTTCGAACTGGATGGCGTGACGTTTCCCGCTGCCGAGGTCGCGCTGGAATTCCTCGACCCCGCCGATGAAGGTGAGGACGGAGGCAGCATGTTCCCGACCGGCAACCTGGTCGACGAACTCGATGTGCCCGGCGTCGGCATATTCAAGGCGACGATGATCAATGCCGGCGTGCCGGTGGTTTTTGTCGAGGCGTCTGCGCTGGGTCTCGACGGCACCGAACTGCAATCGGCGATCAACGAGAACGCAGCGCTGCTGGCGAAGCTGGAAGCGATCCGTGCCGCCGGCGCGGTGCGCATGGGCCTGATCCACGACGTGAGCGAAGCCGCGCGGCGACCACTCACACCGAAGGTCGCATTCGTCGCGCCGCCGAAGGATTACGTCTCGTCCAGCGGCAAGCACGTGCATGCCGCCGACATCGCACTGCTGGCACGGGCGATCTCGATGGGCAAGCTGCATCACGCGATGATGGGCACAGCCTCGGTCGCGATCGCGACGGCCGCGGCGGTGCCGGGCACGGTGGTCAATGCCGCGGCAGGCGGAGGAACGCGCGATGTCGTGCGTTTCGGTCATCCGTCCGGAACCCTGCGCGTGGGCGCCGAGGTAAAACAGATGAATGGCCGGTGGGTCGCGACCAAGGCGGTGATGTCGCGCAGTGCGCGCGTGCTGATGAGCGGCCAGGTGCACGTGCCGGTTTGACGGATTGGTCCAGATCCGGGGTGCGGAATTGGCTTGGCCTCGCCAGGGCGCAGGCACGATAGTTCACGGGACTTTTCCCGGAACATCACATGTCAGTGCTTGCGACAGCGCAAAAACAACCGCAGTACCCACGCATCGGACGCATCGTTCGCTACGCCATCATCGGCGGCATCGTTCTGGGATGCGTTGACATTCTTTTTGCCTGGCTGTTCTGGCGCGACCAGGGCCTGACGATTGCGGGCGTGTTCCAGTCGATTGCGCGCGGCATCTACGGCAAACAGGCGGCATCGCTCGGAAGCACCAGCATCGCCGTCGGTGTGCTCTGTCATTTCTTCATCGCCAGCTGCATGGTCGGCGCCTGGATCGTGTTCGTTTCATGCAAACCGACGTTCAACAGGCGCTGGATTTTGTGGGGCGCGTTGTACGGGTTGCTGCTCTATCTCTTCATGAATTTCGTGTTGCTGCCGATGACGCCAGTTGGCTGGCCCAAGTTCGCCAATCCGGAATGGATCGAAGCGAGCGTGTTCATGCACCTGCTGTTCGGGATGTGGTGCGCCTGGTGCGGATCGCGCTATCTCTCGCGGCGATGACACGCACGACTTCGCACGCACCCATCATTTCGCATCGACGACAAGATGCGCAAATCCAATTCGAAACCATGCGTCGATGCCAATCCAAAAATGGGTTGTAAACGTCTTGTTCGATGAATTTTTCCGACACATAGTCGAAACGTCATCCACGAGAGTCCACTGCAATGGCATTCGATTCGATTTCAGACAAGACCGGTTTCAAGCGCAGTGCGCTGGTGATTGCCCTCGGCATCTGCTTTGCAGGAAACGTCCACGCGCAATCGACCACCGGCACGGTCTTCGGCAACGCAGCGCCCGGAGAAACCATCACCCTGGTCAGTGAAACCGGCTTCGCACGCACGGTCACCGCCGACAGCACGGGACGCTACAACGCGGGCAATCTGCCGATCGGCAACTACACCGTCACCGCGAAGAAAGGCGACCAGGTCGTCGGCACCAAGCAGGTGTTGGTGAAAGTGAGTTCGGGCACGGAAGCATCGTTCGCCGGTGCGCAGGCGACGGCGGGCAACGAACTCGGTACGATCACCGTGACGTCGACCGGTGCCGGCATCGACGTGACGCAGGTCGATTCGCGCACGGTGATTACCGCGAAGGATCTCGCCGTGCTGCCAATCGCGCGCAGTGCCGAAGCCATTGCGCTGCTGGCGCCGGGCACGGTCCAAGGCAGCGGTTTCTTCGGTAGCGCGGTGTCGTTCGGCGGCTCCAGCGTGACCGAGAACGCGTACTACATCAACGGCTTCAACGTGTCCGATCCGCTGGCCAACATCGGCGGCCTCAGCCTGCCTTACGGATCGATCTCCCAACAGGAAACCTATACCGGCGGTTACAGCGCCATGTATGGTCGTTCCGATGGCGGGGTGATCAACCAGGTCGGCAAGCGCGGCACCAAGGAATGGCACTTCGGCGGACAGATTTCCATGCGTCCGAAGGCGCTGGCTTCGGCGCCGAAGGATGTCTATTACCCGAAGGCGATGAGTCTTCCGGGTGGCACCAATACCGGTGATCCGGCGAGCGCGATCGGCACGGTCAACGCGGATGGCGTTCTTGTCAGCGCGTGGCACTACGACAACCCGAACAATCCGGGCACGTTGTTCCAGAAGCGCAACGACGACAAGTTGTGGAACACGATCTACTCGGCCTACGTCGGCGGTCCGCTGGTTCCCGACCGGCTGTATTTCTTCCTGTCGGCGGAGAAGTCGAAGGATTCCCTGATCGCGACAACCAGCAAGGCAGGGGCACCGACGCGTGCGCACAACGACAATGCATCAAGGAAGATCTACAGCAAGATCGACTGGAACATCAATGATTCCAACATCCTCGAACTGACCGGGATCAAGGAAAACGACAATACCCACGGCTCGACGTACGCGTACGACTATTCCACGTTCAGCCAGGGGAAATTCCTGTCGCCCTCGACGCCGAGCAAGCTCAACACGACGGTCTATATCGCCAAGTACACCAACTACCTGACCGACAACCTGAACTTCTCGGTGACCTACGGCAAGGACACGGTGCGCAATCCGACGATGGTGGCCACCGTCAGCGCGCTGCCGAACATCAATCGTCCCGACCTGATTCCGGTAGCGAAGCTGCCTGCGGGCGTAACCAATCCCAGCCAGCTGGTGCTGCCGCAGCTGTCGAACGTCGGCGCGACGCCGGGCGCCAGGATGACGGCCACCGGCGTGCGCTTCGACGTCGAATACAAGATCGGGTCCCACCAACTGACCGGTGGCATCGACAACATGACGTACAAGGCGTTCGATCAGGGCGGCACGACCAGCGGCCCCGGTTATTTCTGGCAGTACCGCGCCGGCGGCAATGTGGTGCGCAAGCTCTACTTCAACTCGCTGGCATCGATGTCGGTGGTGCAGAAGGCGATGTATCTCGAGGACGTCTGGCAGGTCAACGACCGCTTCATGCTGAAGGCCGGCCTGCGCAGCGACGACTTCAACAACAAGAACAACGCCGGCCAGAGCTATGTCCACGAGAAGCACCAGATCGCGCCGCGCCTCGGCTTCGCCTGGGATCTCCATGGCGACTCGTCGATGAAGCTGTACGGCAATCTGGGTCGTTACTACCTGGCGTTGCCGAACGAAGTCGCCATCCGCGGTGCATCGCCGTCCACCAACTACCGGATTTCATGCAACTACGCGAGTGTCGACATCAATGGCCAGCCGCTTGGCCTGTCCAATTGCGGTGCGCCTTTCTCGGCGAACGGCGAGTTCGGCCAGCCGGTCGATCCGGCTTCGATCGCGTCCAAGAACCTGAAGCCGCAGTATCAGGATGAAGCGATCCTCGGCTTCGACTGGCAGTTCCGCAAGAACTGGATCGCCGGTGTGAAGGGCACCTACCGCAAGCTGGGCACCGTGATCGACGACTGGTGCGACACCAGTTTCATCGCCGACAAACTGGATGCGTCCGGCCTCGGCTCCACGAACTACACCATCCCCGGCTGCTACATCATCAATCCCGGCCGCACCAACGTGTTCCACGTCGCCAAGGCCAACGGTTCCGGCTATACCGACGTGACGATGACCAACGAGGAGCTCGGCTTCGGCAACCTGAAACCGATCCGCAAGTACATGGCGCTGGACCTGTACCTGGAACATCCGTTCGACGGCAAGTGGCAGGCACGCATCGACTACACCTGGAGTCGCAACCCGGGCAATACCGAGGGACAGGTCAAGTCCGATATCGGCCAAGGCGACATTTCCAAGACCCAGGACTGGGATTCCGCCGGACTGATGTACAACGCCTACGGCATGATGGCGAACGACCGTCGTCATGCCCTGCGCATGCGCGGCATGTATCAGCTCACGCCGGAATGGCTGTTGACCGGCAAACTGCTCGTGCAGTCGGGTGTGCCAAAGAACTGCCTGGGCTTCTTCTTCAACGATGCCGATCCGATCGGCTACGGCTCGTCCTACCACACCTGCTTCAACAAGGACTCGGCGCCGGGCAAGGAACACGGCCCGTGGACGAAGCAGCTGGACCTGGGCATCGTCTATCGCCCGAGGTACTTCAACAAGAAGCTGACGGTCGCGGCGAACGTGTTCAACGTCACCAACGAACGCAAGCCGCTCCAGTACAGCGCACGGCTGGAAACCAGCGCGACCGGGAGTCCAGGCGACGGCACGGTGCTGAGCACCTACGGTGGGCCGTTGTTCTTCCAGCAGCCGCGTTACGTACAATTGAGCGTGAGCTACGACTACTGACGGGATTCCCGAATGCGCCTGCATGTCGTCGTTACCGCGATCCTGCTGTCCGCAACCTCGTCATTGCCTGCGCAATCTTCCGTTGCGCAGGCGATCGCGACGGATCCGCCGCGGGACAGTACCCATCCCGCGCGCATGGAAGTGCTGCACATTCCGACGCACGGGAACATCATCAACGGCATCGCCTATCTCGCGGCCGGAAGCGGGACGCATCCGACCGTGGTGTTCTTCCATGGCCTGCCCGGCAACGAGAAGAACCAGGACCTTGCGCAGGCCGTGCGGCGGGCGGGCTGGAATGCGGTGGTCTTCAGCTATCGCGGTTCCTGGGGCAGCCCCGGGAAGTTCAGCTTTGCAGGCAATCTGGAAGACGCCGATGCCGTGCTCGCGTATGTCGAGGATTCCGCCAATGCGCGCAAATACGGCATCGATGCCAAGCGCGTGGTTGTGGTCGGGCACAGCATGGGCGGATGGGTCGCCGCGCAGGTGGCCTCGCACCATCCGGAGTTGATCGGGGCCGCACTGATCTCCGCCGCCGACATGGGGCGCATCGGCACGATGCCGCGCGCGCAGGTCGTCGCGGGCATGCGCGATGGGATGGAATCACTGACGGGCACCACGCCGGAACGGATGGCGGATGAGCTCGCCACCGGGTCCGCGCGCTGGACCTTCGATGCCGCGGCGCCGCGGCTGGCAAAGATGCCGATGCTGGTCCTGACCTCCGACGACGGATTCGCGATGTTCGGCGATGGCCTGGCGGCAAAGCTCAAGGCCGAAGGCAATGCGCAGATCACCACCCTGCATCGGGCGACGGATCATTCGTGGTCGGATTCGCGGATCGCGCTCGCGACGACGTTGCTCCAATGGCTGCAGGCATTGCGCTAGCCCGGTGGACATGAGAACAGCCACGACGGAAGAGACGGGGTTGCTGCTCGAGGCGCGCTCGCTCGTTCGCGTATTCCAGATTTTCGGCAACATCGAACGCACGATGATCCTGTTCATGATCGCGACCGGGAACGGCATCACGGCGACGGATATCGCCGAGGCCATCCAGGTCAGCAAGCCGCATGCATACCAGCACCTGAAGCGACTGATCGCGGGCGGCTGGATCAAGCCGGTCAGGCGCGGGCATGCGCGCGGCTATGTCTGCAGCAATCTCGAGGTCCATCTGTTGCTGACGAGCTTGCGTACGATCGCGCGGGCGCAGGGCAGTGTTTTCCCCAAGGGGCGTCGCCGGGATCCGGCGATGATCCTGAATTTCCGCCAGTGGCAGGACCTGAAGGCGCCAGCGGCATAAGTCCAATTTTCGCGGTTGCCAGCGGCAATTGGACCAGCTCGCCATGCCTGCTTTGGTCGCATACTCCGGACCAACGGTGCGAACCCGTCCGAGTGGATGCAAGGCATGGACATCTTTCTGGATGGTGAAGGCGCGATCTACCAGCAACTGGTGCGCGGACTGAAGAACGCCATCGCCAGCGGGCGGTTGGCGGAAGGCGAACGATTGCCGCCGTCGCGCGACCTGTGCCGCCAGTTGGGCATCTCCAGGACCACGGTGGTCGCGGCCTATGAACTCCTGAGAGCGGAGGGTTACACCAATACCGTCACCGGTTCCGGCAGTTTTGTCGCGAAGAGCCGGTTCGCCAAGGATCGCGGCAGCCACCTGCAATCGGCGATTCCGCCGCAGAACGAGCGCAGCCGGATCGCGCGCAGCGTCTTCGATCTCAAGAACATGCCGGGGCGCCGGCCGGATGGAATCCGGCATGCCTTCGAGTACGGGCAACCCATCCGCAACAAGAACATGGACGCGTTGTGGGCGAAGGAGATCCGCAAGGCGATCCCGCGCGCGGCCAACCGCTATCCGCGGGTACAGGGAAACCCGGAACTCCGGAGCGCGCTGGCGCACCACATCGAGCGCAGTCGCGGCATCGTCTGCGATGCCGACGACATCCTCATCGTGGCGGGCGTGCAGCAGGCGATCCAGGTCTGCATCCAGGCGTTGTTGAATGCCGGCGATAGCGTGGCGTTCGAGGAGCCGGGATACTTCAGTGCGCGCAAGCTGTTCCAGATCGCCGGCGCCAGGATCGTTCCGGTGCCGGTCGATCGCGATGGCATGGTGGTGGACGAGATTCCGCCCGGCGTGCAACTGATCTACACCACGCCGTCGCACCAGTTCCCGACCGGCACGGTGTTGTCGGAAGCGCGGCGAACGGCGCTGCTGGACTATGCGCAGCGCAGCGGGGCCTGGGTGATCGAAGACGATTACGACGGCGAATTCAGGATCAACGGCCCGGCATTGCTGTCGCTGCATGCGTCCGATCGCAACGGACGCACGATCTATGTCGGCACGTTGTCGAAATCGTTCTCCGCCGGAATTCGCCTGGGATACATCGTGGCGCCACCGGCCTTGCAGCAGGACCTGCTGGCGGCGAAATGGACGCTCGATTTCGGCTCGCCCACGCTGGAGCAAATGGCCCTAGCCGGACTGATCCAGAGCGGCGCCTACGCCCGGCACCTGCGCTGGGTGTCGGAGGAGTTGCTGAGCCGACGCACCGCGCTCGCCTCCGAACTGATGGCGCGCTTCGGCACGACCGCGAGTTTCGCCCTGCCCAGATCGGGGATGCACCTGCTGGCGACGTTCAAGAGTCTTGGCGCGGATGCGGGCGCGATGCTGGTCAGGCGCGGCCATCAGGAAGGACTCGCGCTCTACACGGTCGATCCCTGCTACGTGCAACCGCCGGAAGCATTGGGCCTGATCCTCGGCTTCTCGTCGATGAGCGTGCCCGATATCCGTGAAGGCATGGCCATCCTCGAGCGCGTCCTGTCGCCATTGCTGCAGCAGGCGGAGCACAACGGGACGAATTCCGCGAACGTGGTTCCGTTGAAGCGGCTCGTCAAATAGAGCCGGTCACTTCAGGCTGATGTACTTCTCGCGGCGGATGTCCTTCATCGGCAGGCCGTGTTCCTTCAGCGCGGCGACCACGGCATCGACCATGTTGGGATTGCCGCACATGTAGGCGATGTCGTCGCCGGCGGTCGGCGCGAGTTCGGCCAGGCGGTTCTGCACGTAACCGTGCGCGGGTTCGGCATGGGCGAAGGCCGCGACATCGTCGCCACTCAACGCTTCCCGCGACAGGCAGGGCAGGTAGCGGAACTTGCCCGGATGCTTGTCGACCATCGCCAGGAATTCGTCGGCGAACAGCAGTTCCGAGGGCACGCGGGCGCCGTGGACCAAGACGACTTCGATGCCGCGTTCGCGGATCAACGCGTCGAGCTGCGGCAGCATCGAGCGATAGCTGGCGACGCCGGTGCCGGTGGCGATCAGCAGGTAGCGGCGGTTGGCGTCGTCCGGCTTGAGGGTGAACAGGCCGAGCGGGCCGCTGGCCTGCAGGTGGTCGCCGATCTCCATGCCCTGGAACAGCGCGGTGGCGGCGCCGCCGGGCACGATGCTGGCGACGAACTCGACCGCCTCGCCGCAGGCGATGCGGTGGTCGTGGCGGGTGGCGCAGGAATAGCTGCGGCGCGCGGTGCTGCCATCGGCCAGCGGGAAATGGATCTGGATGAACTGCCCGGGGGTGTAGTCCAGGGCTTCGCCGTCGTCGCGGACGAAGGCGAGGTGGAGGACGGAGGCAGCGATCTGCCGGCGTTCGAGCAGCCGGATTGGGAAGAACTTCGACATAAGACTCCTATAATAACGGGTCTCTCCTTTGCGATCCTTCGCTGCAATGACGGATTCCGCCCGCGTGCCCGCCCTGAGCGTGCATGACCTCCGCAAGACCTACGACAACGGCGTCGAAGCCCTCAAGGGCATCTCGCTGGACGTTCAACCCGGCGATTTCTACGCGCTGCTCGGCCCCAATGGCGCCGGCAAGTCGACCCTGATCGGCATCATCAGCTCGCTGGTCAACAAGACCTCGGGCAGCGTCGAGGTGTTCGGCGTCGATATCGATCGCCATCGCGACGCCGCGATGCGCCTGATCGGGCTGGTGCCGCAGGAACTCAACTTCAACATGTTCGAGAAGCCGCTCGACATCTGCGTGAACTATGCGGGCTTCTACGGCATTCCGCGCGAAGTCGCCCTGCCGCGCGCCGAGGCGGTGCTGAAGGACGCGCTGCTGTGGGACAAGCACGACAAGATGAGCCGCACGCTGTCCGGCGGCATGAAGCGCCGCCTGATGATCGCGCGCGCGCTGATGACCGAGCCGCGTCTCTTGATCCTCGACGAACCGACCGCCGGCGTCGACATCGAGATCCGTCGCGGCATGTGGGAAACCCTGAAGCGGATCAACGCCGCCGGCACCACCATCATCCTCACCACGCACTACCTGGAGGAAGCGGAAAGCCTGTGCCGCAACCTCGCCATCATCAACCGCGGCCAGATCGTCGCCGAGGGACCGATGAAGGCGTTGCTGGCCAAGCTCGACGTCGAGGGCTTCCTGTTCGACATCGATGGCGAACTGCCGGCACAGTTGCCGCAGATCGAAGGCACCACGCTGGTGGCGATCGACGGCCACACCATCGATCTCGAGATGCCGCGGGCGATGGATCTCAACCGCGTGTTCGCCGCCTTCGCCGACGCCGGCATCCGCGTGCGCTCGATGCGCACCAAATCGAATCGACTGGAGGAATTGTTCGTGCGCATGGTTGCCGATCCCAAGGAGGCGCAGGCATGAGTGGCGCGAACCCGAATCTGGTCGCCTTCTTTACCGTCGCGCGACGCGAAGTGATGCGGATCCTGCGCATCTGGGGCCAGACCCTGATGCCGCCGGCGATCACCATGACGCTGTACTTCCTGATCTTCGGCGGGCTGATCGGTTCGCGGGTGGGGACCATGGACGGCATCCGCTACATGGACTTCATCGTGCCGGGCCTGGTGATGATGTCGATCATCCAGAACAGCTACGGCAACATCAGTTCGAGTTTCTTCGGCGCCAAGTTCGGCCGCCACATCGAGGAACTGCTGGTCTCGCCGATGCCGAACTGGGTCATGCTGGCGGGCTACGTCGCCGGCGCGGTGCTGCGCGGCCTGATGGTCGGCGCGATCGTGCTGGTGATCGCGATGTTCTTCACCCATGTGCGGGTACCGCATCCGCTGGTGACGATCGCATCGGTGCTGCTGGGTGCGACCATCTTCTCGCTGGCCGGCTTCATCAACGCGGTCTACGCCAAGAAGTTCGATGATGTCGCCATCGTGCCGACCTTCATCCTCACCCCGCTGACCTATCTCGGCGGCGTGTTCTATTCGGTCAAGCTCCTGCCGGAATGGGCCCAGACGCTGACCCATCTCAATCCGATCTTCTACATGGTGAATGCGTTCCGCTATGGCCTGCTCGGACAGAGCGACGTGGCGATGGGCGCGGCCTTCGGCCTGATGCTGCTGTTCGTCATCGGCCTGACCACGCTCGCGCTGTGGTTGCTCAAGCGCGGCGTCGGCATGCGCAGCTGACGGAAGCCAGGCGAATGTGGGGGATGCGTTAACGCCCGACGCATCCCGGACGGTATCCTGTGGGCGATGCGCTTCCCTCGACTCCTGCCGGTGTTGTTCTGCCTGTCCTGCGCCAGCGCCCAGGCGGCGCAGGTGAAGCGCGTGGAGGTCCGCGGCATCGACGGGGCGATGGCGAACGACGTTCGCGCGGCGCTGTCGCTGGAGGATGCGATCGGCAAGCAGGTGTCGGATCGCCGCCTCGATTACCTGCTCGAGGAGGCCGAGACGGAAACGCGCAACGCGCTGGAACCGTATGGCTATTACTCGCCGCAGATCAAGGTGACGCCATCGAGCGATCGCAACGCGCTGGTCGTCACCATCGACGTCCAGCGCGGCGATCCGGTGATCGTGCGCAAGGTCGCCTACGGCATCGAAGGCCCGGGTGCCCAGGACCAGTACCTGACGCAGGACATCCAGAAGGTGCAGCCGGTGCCGGGCCGCGTGTTCGACCAGAGCGCCTATGAAGCCGGCAAGACCGCGATCACCCAGCGCCTGGCCCAGCGCGGCTATTTCGATTCCGATTTCATCAGCCACAAGGTCGAGGTGACACGCGCCGCGCACGCCGCCGATGTCGACCTGCGCTGGGCCAGCGGCGAACGCTATGAAATGGGACCGGTGACGTTCGAGCAGACGCCGAACGAGATCATCAACCAGAAGTTGCTGGAACGCCTGGTGTACTGGAACGAAGGCGATTACTACCATCAGGGCCGTCTCGATCGCCTGCGCAAATCGCTGACCTCGCTCGATTACTTCAGCCGCGTCGACATCGAACCGCTGCCCGGCGACGCCAAGGACCTGCGCGTGCCGGTGCAGGTCACGCTGGAACCGGCCAAACGCAGCATCTATACCGCTGGCGTGAGCTACGGCACCGACAGTGGTCCCGGCGCGCGTTTCGGACTGGAGCGTCGCTATCTCAACAAGCGCGGCCACAAGGCGCTGGCGCAGGTCGACTACGCCCAGAAGCGCAAGGTGGCGACGCTGCAATATCGCGTGCCGGCCTTCAAATGGCTGGATGGCTGGTACACCGCCGGTCTGCAGTTCGGCGACGAGCAGAGCCGCTACATCGACAACCGTCGCACCGAGCTGGTGTTCAGCCGGACCGGGCAGATCAACACCAAGCTCGACGCCGCGATCTCGCTGCACGTGCTGCGCGAACGCTGGGCCTATACCGACGGCACCTTGAAGACGCCGTACCAGACCGCCAGCCTGAGCTTCCCGCAACTCGACATGCACTACGTCAGCGTCGACGATCGCCTGTATCCGCGGCGCGGCATCGGCGCGAATTTCACCTTGCGTGGTGGTTCGGCCGGTGCAGGCGGGGGATTCCTCCAGGGCCATGCGCGCGCGCAGTGGTTTCACGGCCTGGGTCCGCAGGATCGCCTGATCCTGCGCGGCGAACTCGGTTACACCGTCGCCAAGGACGCGCTGGCGTTGCCGCCGTCGCTGCGTTTCTTCGCCGGTGGCGATCGCAGCATCCGCGGTTACAACTGGCGCGAAGTCGGTCCGCGCCTCGTGGATCCGAAGGGACGCTATCTGTTCGCCTATGGCGCCAAGAATGTCGTGACCAGCAGCGTCGAATACGAACGCTACTTCAACGCGAGCTGGGGCGCGGCGGCATTCGTCGATGGCGGCAGCGCCTTCGATGATCGCAAGCTCGACTGGCATACCGGCGTCGGCTTCGGCGTGCGTTGGCGTTCGCCGGTCGGCCCGGTGCGCATCGACATCGCACGTGGATTGAAGCATCCCGATTCGCCGTTCACGCTTCACCTCAACATCGGCGCCGACCTGTGAGTCGCGATCTCGAAAAACGCTATGGGCTGGAACCGCTGCCGGACGATGCGACGCCGGAACAGCGCGAGGCGCGCATCGCCGACTTGCGCGGCCTGCGCCGCAAGCGCGCGCGCAAGATCGCCTGGCGCAGCGGACTGGGCATGTTGCTGCTGGCCGTGCTCGCGGTCGCGGGCCTGTACTGGCTGCTGACCACGATCGCCGGTCGCGACTTCCTGCTCGCGCGCATCCGCGGCCTGTTGCCGATCGGCACCGAGCTGAGCTGGAAGAGCGCTGAAGGCCCGGTGTCGGGCCCGATGACGCTGCATGGCGTCCACGTCGTCTATCGCGGTTGTCCCGACGAGGATGGCAAGCCGGTGACGTATCCGGCGTGCAAGACGCCCCTGGTCACCACCTTCAACGCGAATACGGTGACGATCAGGCCGATGTTGCAGCCCTTGCTCGGTCGCAAGCTGCGCCTGGATTCGATCGCGATCACCGACGCCACGCTCGATCTTCCGCACAGCGATAAGCCGTTCGAATTGCCGCGCTGGCCGCAATCGCTGCCGCAGATCGGCACGCCGTTGCCGATCCGTTTCGATGCCATCGCCATCGACAATCTCGCGGTGACGCGCGTCGGCGTGCCGCTGGTCGACATCCGCAGCGTGCGTGGCGCGCTGGAAGTGGAAGAGGGGCGGCTGCACGCCGACCACCTGGTCGCGGAAACCGATCGCGGCGACTTCAAGGTGCACGGCGATTACGCACCGGCCGATCGCTACCGCATGGCGCTGACGGCATCCGCGCTGATGCCGGCGCCGCTGGGGCGCACGCGCCCGGTGATCGGCCTGGCCGCGCGTGGCGATCTCGATCGCATGGATATCGCGCTGTCCGGCAACGCGCCGGCGCCGCTTTACGCGCACCTCACCTTGAAGGACGGCGAACGCAATCCGGTGTGGAGCCTGCGCGCGAATGCCGAGTCGCTCGATCCCGGCCTGCTTGCCGGGACATCGGAACCCACGACGCCGCTGAGTTTCGACCTGCAGGGCGATGGCAAGGATTACGAGGCGACGTTGCATGGCAAATTCGATCGCGGCGACCTGCATGCGGTGATCCAGCCATCGAAGGTGCGGCTCGCCAACCAGGTGCTGGAACTCAAGCCCGTGGTCGTCGATATCTTCGGCGGGCGCATCGCCGCGACCGGGCATGGCGATTTCAGCCCCGCCAAGAACGGGCAATTCGATTTCGCGGTCGTCGCCCGCGGACTGCGTTGGGGCAAGGATGCGGACGCGATCGGCGCCAGCGCCGACTTCCGTTTCTCGGGCGTCACCAGCAAGTGGAATGCGACCGGAACCGGTGTCGCGGTGCGCGGCAAGGACAGCGCCCAGGTCACGTTCGACGGCATCGGCGATGGCGAAGGCGTGAACTTCAATTCGCTGCGCGCGACGATGCCGCAGGGACGGCTGGATGCGCGCGGTCGCGTCGCCTGGGCGCCGAGCCTGAACTGGAAGGCCGATGCCACGCTGGCGGGATTCGATCCCGGCTATTTCCTGCCGGAGTGGAAGGGCGCGTTGAACGGTCGCATCGCAACCACCGGGACGACGCGCAGCGATCGTCGCATAGACATCGTGGTGGACGCGCAGCAGCTCGGCGGCAAGCTGCGCGATCGCGCCATCTCCGGGCGCGCGAAGATGGAATTGCGCACGGCAGCGACCGCCAAGGACGTGATGGAATTCGGTGGCGATGTCGCGCTCACGCTCGGTGGCAGCCGCATCGATGCCAAGGGTCGCGTTGATCGCGCCTTCAATGTCGATGCCAAGTTGAATCCACTGCGTCTCGACGATCTGTTGCCGAACGCCGCCGGCACGCTGGCGGGCACGCTGAAGATCACCGGGCCGCGCAATGGTCCCGACATCGATGCCGATCTCAACGGAACCGGCCTGCGCTACGGCAGTTATCGCGCGGCGACCTTGAGCGCGCGCGGACGCCTGCCGTGGCAGAACGGCAACGGCAATCTCGCGATCACCGGCAGCGGCATCGAAGCGGGCATGACCTTCGATCGCCTCGAAGCGCACGCGACCGGCGCGATGGAGCATCTCGCGCTCACCGCGAACGCCAGCGGCGGCATGGGCCAACTCTCCGTCACCGGCAATGCCTTGAAGCAGGGCAACGACTGGCGCGGCACCTTGTCGTCGCTGCATCTTGCGCCGGTCAAGGGCGCGGCGTGGCAGTTGCAAGCGCCCGCGCAGTTCGCGCAGCACGGCAGCAACTGGACGCTGTCGCAGAGCTGTTTCAGTTCCACTGCCGGCGGCAGCCTGTGCGCGAATGCCGAATGGCCGCGCCGTGGCGTGCAGGTCGACGGGCATGGCTTGCCGCTGGCGCTGGCGTTGCCGTATCTGCCGCCGCGCAAGGACGGCAAGCCGTGGGATCTCGAGGGCGAGATCGCATTGACCGGCGCGGTGCAGCCGGTGGGCGGCAGCTGGCGCGGCAACGTGCACCTGACATCGCCGCGCGGTGGCGTGCGCGTTCCGGTGCAACGCCATGTGACCGCGTTCGAGTGGCAGAACCTGACGCTCGATGCGACCTTCGATCCCAACCGCCTGCAAGGGAAATTGAACGCCGGCTACAACGGCAACGGCCACATCATCGCGGATGTCTCGACCGGTTGGGACGAACACGCGCCACTCGCCGGCAGCATCGATGTCGATACTCGCGACCTCACCCTGATCGAGCTGTTCTCGCCCGACATCGTCGATCCGCAGGGGCATCTCGCCGGTCACATCCTGCTGGCGGGTTCGCGCGCCGCGCCGCGCATCGGCGGTAATGCCGTGCTCAGCGAGTTCCGCACCGACCTGCCGGCACTCGGCCTGGTGATCGACAACGGCACGATCAAGATGGAAGCGCAGGCCGATGGCAATGCGCGCATCAGCGGCAACCTGCGTTCCGGCGAAGGCACCTTGAACGTCGACGGCACGCTGGGCTGGCTGGGCCAGGACACGCCGCTGCAGTTGTCGGTGAAGGGTCGCAACGTCCTGGTGTCGGACACGCGCGAACTCAAGGCGGTTGCCGATCCCGACGTGCTGGTGAAGTTCCGCGCCGGCCAACCGTTGACGGTCACCGGCACCGTCGGCCTGCCATCGGCGACCATCGATCTCGAACGCCTGAGCGGTGGCGCGACGCGATCCAGCGACGTGGTGATCCTCGATCCGGTTGATCCCGAGCGCACCAGTTCCGGACTGCCGCTCGATCTCGATCTCAAGCTCGCGCTCGGCGACAACGTCAACATCAACGGCTTCGGACTGAAGGGTCAGCTCGGCGGCAGCCTGCGCGTGCGTGCGCGGCCCGGTCGCGACACGCTGGCGACCGGTACCCTCGATGTCAGCGGACGCTATCGCGCCTATGGGCAGAACCTCACCATCACCCGCGGACGCCTGGTGTGGTCGAACGATCCGGTCGGCAATCCGGTGCTGGACGTGCGTGCCGAACGCGCACTCGGCGATGTCACCGCCGGCATTTCGGTGAGCGGCCGCGCGTCACGACCGCAGGCGGACGTGTGGAGCGATCCCGCCAGCAGCCAGGACGATGCGCTGGCGCTGCTGGTGACCGGTCATTCCTTGTCCGGGCTCGACAGCAACGCACAGAGCGAAGTGAGCGCGATGTCGGCCGCGCTGAACGCGGGTGAGGGCCTGTTGGCCTCGCAGCTGGGATCGAAGATCGGCCTCGACGATGCCGGCGTGATGCAGTCGCGCGCGCTGGGTGGCAGCGTGCTCGGCGTCGGCAAGTATCTGTCGCCGAAGATGTACGTCGGCTACGGCGTGTCGCTGCTCGGCACCGGCCAGGTGCTGATGCTGAAATACCTGCTACGCAAGGGCTTCGACATCCAGATCGAGTCGAGCACGGTCGAGAACCGTGCATCGGTGAATTGGCGGAAGGAGAAGTAACAACATCGCACGCGCTGGCTTGGCGGGAGGCCAGCTCCGGTGCGTGGGACGCCGCAAGTACATCCATGTAGGCTCATGCGCCGCATCCATGCGGCGCAATGCCCACGCCCCGGACTGGCGCACCCGCCCGCCGCGCGCGTGTTGTTGCTTTCTGAGAGAGAAGCGAAAAGCCCGTCACCGGCAGCGTCTGTGCGGTTCGTCCGTATCGCCGACCATTCCGCCGCATGGATGCGGCGGATGAGCCTACATGGACGTATTCACGGCGTGTCGGCGATATGGATAACCGCAGCAGACGCAAAGCCGGGCGATGCTTTTCCCGGCGCGCTTTATTTCGAACAAGCAACATCAAAGCGCCGCGCCTGCATCAACCCGACTTCGCCGAGATCGAACTGCGCACTGCCGTCGAAACGCAACCGCAGTTCCCGCCACGCCTGCGGATGCGTGATGCGGAACGGGCGCAACTGTCGCGACCACGGGAAGGTCTCTCCCGTGCGGTGGTCGATATCGTGCCAGGTGCCTGCATCGTTGCGACCCTGCAGTGTCCAACCGAGCGTGAGCGTATCCGCATGCTCACCGGTCGTCAGGGTGTAGAAATCGATTTTCTGTGGCTGATCGAAACGCAGGCGCACGTCGCGATTTTCGCCGGCAATCGCCGCGCCGATCATCGCATCACCATCGACCAGCGCTTTCGCGGAAGCGCCGTTCGCGAACGTTGAAGATGCCAGCTGCGACGCGAGGTCGCACAGCGGCTTGGGCGCCTGGCCGGCATTCGTCAGCGATGGCGCGAGATCGCGTTCGCCGCTGCCCCAGCGCGAGGGTTTCGGGCCCATGGTGAACTCCAGCGTGCCGCCGTTGGCGATCGCCGCGTGCGGCAACCATGCTTTCGTCCATGGCTTGCCGTTGACCTTCAACGACTGCACGTAGACGTTTTGCAGGCTGTTGCCGCGCGCGATCACGTGCAGGGTGCGGCCGTTGTCCATGGTGACGTCGACGCGATCGAACGCCGGCGAGCCGATCGCGTATTCCGGTGCCCCCATCCGCAACGGATACAGGCCGAGCATTGCGAACACGTACCACGCCGACATCTCGCCGTTGTCTTCGTCGCCGGGATAGCCCTGGCCGATCTCGCTGCCGAGATAGAGCCGGCGCTGGATCTCGCGCGTCAATGCCTGGGTCTTCCATGGCTGGCCAACGCTGTCGTACAACCAGGCGAGGTGATGCGAGGGCTGGTTGCTGTGTGCATACATCCCCAAGCGCACGTCGCGCGCTTCGGTCATCTCGTGGATCACTTCGCCGTAACTGCCGGAGAATTCCTTGCCCGCGGTTTCCGGCGTCGAGAACAGGGCATCGAGCTTTTTCGCCAAGCCGTCGCGGCCGCCATACAACGCGGCGAGGCCATGGCTGTCATAGACAGCGGGAAAAGCGTAGGTCCAGGCGTTGCCTTCGGTGTAGTCGCCGCCCCAGACGCGCGGATCGAATGCATTCGCCGGCTTCTGCCAGCCGCCATTGGCCTCGCGACCGCGGAAGAAACCCGTCGCCGGATCGAACAAATGCGCGTAGTCGAGCGCGCGACCACGGAAGTAGGCGGCTTCGTCGTTGTAACGGCGCGCTTCCCTGGGGTTGCGCGACGTCTTGGCCAGCGCTTCGGCCAGCTGGGCGATGCCGAAATCGTTGGGTCCGCCCTCCAGGCTCCACGACAATCCCTCGCCAACACCAGTATCGATGTATCCGCGATAGGGCGATGCCGCCATGCCCTTGCGACCGACGTTCGGCGCCGGCGCGATCGTGGTCGCATTGCGCAGCGCCGCGGCATAGGCCTCGCGCGGATCGAAGCCGCGCACGCCTTTCAACCAGGCGTCGGCGAAGGCGACGTCGGAACTGGTGCCCACCATCAGGTCGGCGTAACCGGGCGAGGACCAGCGTGCGACCCAGCCACCGTCGCGGTATTGCTGGAGGAAGCCATCGACCATCTCGCCGGCCTGCTTCGGCGCGATCAACGCATAGGCCGGCCAGGCGGTGCGGTAGGTATCCCAGAAGCCGTTGTTGACGTAGAGCTTGCCGGGCAGGATGCGCGCGGACGTGCGTTGCGCGTCGCCACCGGCATTGTCCTTGGCCCAGCTGCTCTGGTCGGCATGCATCCAGCGCGGCTGCGCACTGCTGCCGGTGTTCTCGTGCGCACTGTTGGGATAGAGGAACAGTCGGTAGAGGTTGGAATATGTCGTCGTGCGCTGGTCGTCGCTGGCGCCGGCGATGTGGACGCGACCGAGCACTGCATCCCATGCTGCCTGCCCGCGATCGCGAATGGCGTCGAACGTAGCGTTGCCGATTTCCAGTTCGAGGTTGTGTTTCGCCTGCTCGACCGAAATCAGCGAAGTCGCGATGCGCATGCGCACCTCGCGATCGGCGCCGACCGTGAAGTTGACGTAGCCGGTCGGGCGACCGGTCTTGATCGTGCCGCTGCCCTGCCATGGCTGGTCGAAGCGCGCATAGACATACATCCGCCCGGCACCGTTGGACAGGCCGCTGCGGGTATCGGTGTAACCGCTCAATGTTTGCGTCGCGGAATCCAGCGTCAATCCGCCGCGAGCGTCGACGTTGTCGAACAGCAGCGTGCTGCCGCTTTTGCCGTCGTTGGCCGGGAAACGGAAACGGAACAGTGCGGCATGATCGGTGGGGGCGATCTCGGCGGCGATGCCGTTGTCGAAGTGCACGCCGTAGAGATAGGGGCGCGCGATTTCGTCGTCGTGACGGAACGACAATGCACGCTTCTTGCGATCGGCTTCCGGTTCGCCCGTCGCCAGCGACGGCATCACCTGGAAGGTCTGGCGATCGCCCATCCACGGACTCGGCTCATGGCTCAGTGCCAACGCCTGCAGGCGCGGATGGTTGTCGCCGTCGTTGCCTTCGTTCCAGCGATACAGCCAGCCGAGCGTTCCGGCATCGGTCACCGGCGTCCAGAAGTTGAAGCCGTGCGGCAGCGCGGTCGCGGGGAAATTGTTGCCGCGCGAGAAGGTGCCGTTCGACTGGGTGCCACGCGTGGTGAGCACGTCGTCGGAAGGGCGGGTACTGACGACGCGTGGCGACGAGGTGATCGCGATGTCGTCGATCCAGCCTTGCGCCGTTGCGCCGCCCACCGGCTGCAGTTCCAGTTCGATCGCGTGGATGCGGTGGCCGCGCAACGAAGCGATATCTCCCACGCGCACCTGTTTGCGCGCCCACTGTTGCGGGTACAGCGTTTTCGATGCGGCTTGTCCTGCCGCAGTGATGCCGGCGCCGTGCTGGTCGCGGGCATCGAGTTGCGACAGGCGACGACCATCGTCGAACACCAGGTCGATGCCGATGCCGGTGGAGGCGACGGTATCGCCATCGACGATGCCACCAGTGATTTCAGGAAGCACCAGCCACGACAACGCGGTGTCGGCGTCAACCGGGATGTCGACCGCGAACAAGCGTGTGCGGCCACCGGCACCCCGGCCTTGGTAGCGCAATGCATGCAGCCCGCTGTAGCCGGCCTTGGCCTTGGCGTTGTAAGGCGCCTCCGGTCCGTTGCCGATGGCGAGCGCGATGCCGCCATCGGTCTTGAGCAGCGGCTGCGGATCATTCGATTCGAACGAACTCGCGAATGCCGGCGCCGGGCGCGATTGCGCGCCGGCATGGGCGGCGAGCGCGGCGAGGATGAAGACGGAAAGTGTTCGTGCGCGCATCGCCATGTCGTTCTTCCTTATCCGTGCGCGCGCAGCACCGACAACACGTCGTGGCAGGCGCCCATGGTGTGGTAATCGGTCTTGCCGGCCGGACTCTTCTCGTCGCTGTACTTGCGGTTCTCGCGATCGAGGATGCGATACCAGGCGCCGTAGCGATGGTCGATCATGTGCTGCCAGGCGTACTGCCAGAGCTTGGCGTACCAATCCCAGTAACGCGCGTCGCCGGTTACGGCAGCGAGGCGCGCCGCGGTGGCGATCGATTCCGCCTGCACCCAGAAGTATTTGTCCTCGTCGCAGACGAAGGTTTCGCCATCGGCGAGCAAGCGACCTTCGACGCCGGGCGCGCGCAGTTTGTCCGGCGCGAAGCCGTAGACCATGCCGCCGAATTCATCGTCCCAGGATTTGCGAATCGCTTCGTCGAACAGGAAGCGCGCCTTGGGAACCAGCCATTCCGGCGCAGCGCCATGTTTCGACAGGTGCGCGTGCAGGATCATCAGCAGCTTGGCCCATTCGGTTTGGTGGCCGGGCTGGAATCCCCACGGCTTGAACAGGTGCTTGGGATCGTCGCGATGGAAATCCCAGTCGACGTTCCAATCCTTGTCGTAGTGCTCCCACACCAGGCCATCGGCCTTGTCGGCCTGGCGGCGCGTCATGTGGTCGGCGAGCAGCAACGCGCGATCGAGATAGCGTTGTTCGCCGCTGGCCTCGTATGCCGCCAGCATCGCCTCGCACATGTGCATGTTGGCGTTCTGGCCGCGATAGTCGGAGAACGTCCAGTCGCGGGTCGCCTCGTCGCGATAGAGGCCGGGGCCTGCTTCCCAATACCGTTGTTCCAGCAGATCCCAGACATCACCCATCCACGCCCGTGCTTCCTCCACGCCGGCCTTCAGGCCGCAGCTGTAGGCCAGCAGCACGAACGCCGCGCCGTAGCATTGCTGGCTCAGATCTTCCGGTTTGCCGTCGCGAATCGTCCAGGCGTAACCGCCGCTCTGTGGATCGAAATGCACATCGCGCAGGTAGCGCAGGCCGTGGCGGACAGCGTCGAGATATTGCTGGCGCAACGCCGCATCCTCGCGGAACTCGTTGGCCGCCATCGCGTAATTGAAGACGAAGCGCGTGCTGCTGACCAGGTGGCGATGGCTGCGGTCGTAGATCGTGCCGTCGTCCATGTAGTAATGGAAGAAGCCGCCATCGGGATCGATGCAATGCGGATGGTAGAAGGCCATCGTCTGGCGGATGTGCGCGCGCAGAGCCTCCGGATCGCGGAAGTCGGGCAGGGGCGGAATGGCGTGTTCGGACATGTTCATGGCATCAATTCGAGGAAGGCGTTGAGGAAAGCGCGTCGGCGAGGCTGCGGATGTGGAGGGCGGCCTGCAACTGTTTGGGCGAGGCATTGCCGCGGACCCGCAGCGTGACCGTTTCGCCCGGCAACAGGGTGAATGCGTTGTCGGAAGGCGTGGCGTCGAGATCGCCGAAATCGAGCCAGATGCTGCGGGCGAGACGGGTGGCGGTCAGGCGCAGCGTCTTGCCATCGCGCGACCACTCGCGGTGCAGGCCGGGATCGGGCCAGGCGATGTCTTTCGCATGCGCGAAATACACCAGGCCGCGGGAGGCCGGTTCACCAGCGACGGCAAGATCGAAGGTGGCGACTGTCCGTTTCGCATCGATACCGCGCAGCAGCTGCGCATCGTCCAGCGTCAGTCCTGCCGAAGCACTTAGCGGCGGCAACGTCACGTTCGTGGTCTCGTCACGCAGCAGTTTGCCGTCGAGATCGAACAGGCGCGTCCGCAACTGGCCCTGGCGCTGCGTGGTGCGATCCGACAGCAGGGTCACCGTGGTGCGTCCGTTCTGGCGCAACGCGGCCACCGCCACTGGCGCATAGAAACGGCGAGCGGCGTAGTTCAGCGGCTTCCAGCGGCCGAACCAGTCGATGCTCGACCACGACGCCCCCGGCCAGACATCGTTGAGCTGCCAGTACAGCGACCCCATCGTCACCGGACGGCTGGCGCGGTGGTGCAGCGCCGCCAGCGAAATGCCGTCCATCTGCATCACCTGGCTCAGGTAGACGAAATCGGAGAAATCGCGCGGTATACCGTATTCCATGGTGATGTAGTGCATCAGGCGTTCGTTGCCCTTGCCGGCCATGAACTTCTGGTGCGCGGTCACCACCGGACTGTCGATGGCCAACGCCTGCTTGCCGGCGAAGGCGCGGATCGTGCGCATCTGCGGCCACGCCTGCAGGCCGTACTCGGACATGAAGCGCGGCGTGATCTCCAGATACTTTTCATAGGGGTGGGCCGGGCCGCCCCAGACTTCCCAGTAATGGCGATCGCCGGAGTCGTTGATGTCGGCCTTGCCGGCGAGATCGTCGGCGCTCGGGCTGCTTGGCCAGTAGGCGATGCCGCCGCTTTCCTGTTGCACCACGTCGCGCAGATCGCGATCGAACAGTTGCTGCCAGCCGTCCCAGACCTTCTTCGCGAATGCCGGATCGGCGGCAGTCAGCTCCTTGCCGTGGCCCCAGTATTTCCAGGCGATCTCTTCCTCGTTGTTGCCGCACCACAGGACGATGCTGGGGTGGTTGCGCAGGCGTTGCAGCTGGTCGTGCGCTTCGGCGACCACATTCGCCCGGAAGGCGGGATCGTAGGCCGGCTGCATGCCACCACCGAACATGAAGTCCTGCCACACCATCAACCCGAGTTCGTCGGCGGCATCGAAGAAGGCGTCGCGTTCGTAGTAGCCGCCACCCCAGCTGCGCAACATGTTCATGTTGGCGTCGCGTGCCGATTGCAGGATGCGACGGATCTGCGCATCGCTGGGCCGCGGCGCGAACATGTCGAAGGGAATCGAGTTCGCGCCCTTGGCGAACACCGGGATGCCGTTGACCACGAATTCGAAACTGCGGCCGGAGGCGTCCTTCTCGCGACGCAATTCGACGTTGCGCAATCCCGTGCGGCGAGCGAAACGATCGCTCACATGACCGTCCGCCAGCACTTCCGCTTCGAAACGATACAGCGGCTGGGCGCCATAGCCGTTCGGATACCAGCGCTGCGGGCGGTCGATGCGCACCGGAATGTCGACGGTCGTCATTGCCGTGGCATCGACCTCGCGATCGCCAGCCGCGGAACGCTTGCCATCCGGCGCGATCTGCCACAGGCGCACGCGATAGTGCGCGGATGCTGCGGGATCGATGCGCACGCGCGCGGTGAGGTCGGCACGTTCGCCGTCGACGTGGTCCTGGCGGATCTGCAGGTCGTCGATGCGCGCCCCGTTCCAGCTCTGAAGCGTCACCGGCTGCCAGATGCCGGAGGTGACGTAGCGCGGACCCCAGTCCCAACCGTAGTGGTAGCCGGGCTTGCGCACGAAGTTCGCGGTCATCGCGTCCTTCGGTTCATCGCCATAGGGCGAGGTGTAATTGCCGGCGATCTTGTGCGGCATCGCCTGCACCTGCGGCAGCAGGGTGGCGATCGGCGAATGGAAGACGACGCGCAATTCGTTGCCGCGCGCCTTCAGGCGGCCATGCACCGGCACGCGCCAGGTGCGGAAACTGTTGTCGGCGGAAAGGATGCGTTCGCCGTTGAGCCAGACATCGGCAAGGGTATCGAGACCCGCGAAGACCAGGTCGTTGCGGCGCGCGCGCAAGGCCGCGGCATCGACATCGAAGCTGCGGCGATATTCCCAGCCGGCCAGTCCGATCCACTGCAATCCCGCTTCGGGTGCACCGGCATAGGGATCGGGAATCTGGTGGTTGGCGAGGAGATCGGTATGCACCGTCCCCGGCACCGTCGCGCGCCGCCATGTCGTCATCGCGCGATGGTCGGCGGCCTGCTTGTCGTCGGGTTGCAGGCGGAACGACCAGGCACCGTCGAGCGGCTGGATCGATACGCCGTTCGCCGCATCCTTCGCGTGCGCGGAAAGGGACAACGTCGTCGTGAGCGCCAACCCGAGCCAATTGCGCAGTGTCATCACGGCATCGCCTTGCAGTAGTGATCGATGAAGACCTGGTGGTCGGGCATCGCGTTGACGGCGCGCGCGACGTCCTGGCGCGTGCGATCGACGAATTGTTCCAGCCGGTCGGCGGGCAACGTATCCACGATCGGATGATAGCCACGCGGGACGATGCGCTGGCCCAGCATCACCTGCACCCAGCTCGGCAACGCGAAGAAATCCTCGGCGTTGCGGAAATAGCGGCCATCGAGGCGGAACAGGTCGATCGTTTCCCGCAGCGGATCCGGAATCGCCATCGTCCGGCAGTGGTTCCAGAACGGCGTGTCGTCGCGTTCGGTGGCGTTGTAGTGGAGGACGAGGAAATCGCGGACGCGCTCGTGTTCGAACGCCGATTCGCGATTGAAGCGGTCGCGCAGCAGCGGATCGCAGTCGCGATCGGGGAACAGGCCGAGCAGGCGCTGGACGCCCGACTGCGCCAGGTAGATCGCGGTGGATTCCAGCGGCTCCATGAAACCGCCGGCCAGGCCGACGGCGACCACGTTCCTGTTCCAGAACTGCTTGCGGCGACCGGGTGTGAAGCGCAACGGGCGCGGGTCGGCCAGCGCGGGGCCATCGAGGTGCGCGAGCAGGGTCGCGGCGGCTTCGTCGTCGCTGATGTGGTTGCTGGAATAGACGTAGCCGTTGCCGACGCGCGACTGTGTCGGGATTCGCCATTGCCAGCCCGCCGGGCGCGCGCTCACGCGCGTGTACGGCGTCAATGGTCCGGCGCTTGCGCTGGGCGCGACCATCGCGCGATCGCAGGGCAGCCACCGGGTCCAGGCTTCGTAACCGGTCTTGAGTGTCTGCTCGATCAGCAGGCCGCGGAAGCCCGAGCAATCGATGAACAACTCGCCTTCGATGCGCTCGCCATTTTCCATGACGATCGCTTCGATGAACCCGTCTTCGCCGCGCTGGACGACATCAACGACCTTGCCTTCGGTGCGTTGCACGCCACGGCGCTCCGCCAGGCCACGCAGGTAGCGCGCATAGAGACCGGCGTCGAACTGATAGCCGTAGGCGATGTCCGCCAACGACGAACCCGATGATGCATCGGGCGGGCTGATTGCGAACTTGTCGAGCGGCGCGGCGACCGTCGGCAGCGAATATGCGCCGATCTCCGGTGCGCGCCCGGCAAGGAACAGTTTCAACCAGTATTGATGGAAGGGCAGCGGCCCCAGCGAACGGCCGATGGTGCCGAAGCCGTGGACGTAGCTGTCGCCGATGCGCGCCCAGTCGTTGAACTGGATGCCGAGTTTGAACGTCCCTTCGGTCTCGCGGATGAAGTCGGCTTCATCGATGCCCAGCATCTGGGTGTTGAAGGTCTTCATGAAGGGAACGGTGGATTCGCCGACGCCGACGATGCCGATCTCCTCGGATTCGACCAGGCGCACCGACACCGACTTGTCGAGATAGGTGACCAGCGCCGCGGCCGCCATCCAGCCCGCGCTGCCACCACCGACGACGACGACCTTCCTGATCCGGTTGTCGCTGGTCGTCATCGTGCATTCCTTGATAAAGAAAAGCCGGCAGCCCGGGGAGGCAGGCTGCCGGCACCGGAGTGCCCCGCATCGCCGTGGGCGACGCGGGGCGGGGAGGACTTCAGAACTTGTACGTCACGCCAAGATACATCTGGCGGCCGGAATAGTTGTTGGAGTAGAAGCGATCCTTGGTGTCGTTGCCGAGGTGGGCGCGCTGCTCCGACTTGGTCGCGTTCAACACCGAGCCGGTCAAGGTCAGCTGGTCGGTGAAGTTGTAGCCGAGGTTGAGGTCGAGCTGGTCATACGGTTCGGAATAGACGCTGAGGCCGTTGACGATGTCTCCCACCAGTTCGCCGCGGCGGTTGTAGGACGCGCGCGCCAAGAACTTCTTGGTTTCATAGAACACGGTGAAGTTGGCCTGGTTCTTGGCGCTGCCAGGCAGCGGCGAACTGCCGACCTGCACGCCATTGAGCGTGATCGCGGCGTAGTTGGTCTTGTTGTAGGTGTAATTGGCCTGGAAGCCGAGGCCGAAATCGAAGGTGTACTGGGCGTACAGTTCGGCGCCCTGCGAAGTGCCGTTGCGACCGTTGGCCTGGGTGCTGTACTGCTGCACCAGGACCGACTGACCACCAACATTCATCTGCTGGTTGAGCGTCACCGGAACCACGAAGTTCTTGGCGTCCTTGCGGAACAGGCCCAAGCCCACCACCGAGCCCGGATGGAAGTACCACTCGAGGCCGAGGTCGTACTGGGTTGCCTGGAACGGTTCCAGGTCCTTGTTGCTGCCCGATCCGTACCAGCCGGGGTTGACGGTGCCGCCGGCAACGCGGCGGTCGGCGGCGTATTCGGGGCTGTAGTAGCTGAGATTGCCCGGATAGGCAATGTCGGTATACGCCGGACGCGAAATCACCTTGGACGCTGCGCCACGCAGCACCACGTTCTTGGCGAGGTCGTAGGCGATGTTGAAGCTCGGCAGGATGTCGTTATAGGTCTTGTCCAGCGATGCGTAGGCGAACGTCTTCGATCGCGCGAGGTTGTCGGGCAACCGCACGAAGCCGCTTTCGCAGGTGTAGCCATTGCCGCTGCCCAGCAGCGCGGCCGCTCCGGCGTCGGTGCAGGACATCGGGGTGCCGGCGGTGTTGTTCGCGAAGTAGTCGTTGAACTTCTCGATCGAGTCGGTCGACTCCGCATGCTGCTTGGTACGCACGACGCGAAGGCCGATGTTGCCGCGCAGGCGTTCGGTCTTGAAGTTGAGCTGGAAGTAACCAGCCATCGCCTTCTCGCCGACGTTGTAGATGAAGTCGGGCTCGATGCGCGTCTGCATCGGACCGTAGTGGTTGTTCAGATAGTTGATGTAGCCCGGGAAATTGATCCCCGGGAAGACGTTGGCATTGAAGCCGCCGGCGATGTTGCCGAGTGGCTGGTCGAGGAAGAAATAGGGTTGGGCCACGCCGGCATTCGGATCGCAACCGGCCTGGTAGCGGTTGTTGTAATTGGACGGATCCGTGCCCTGGCATGCCCAGTAGTTGTTGCCGGTATTGCGATGGACCTTGCTGTCGGTGAATTTCGCGCCGAACTGGATCGAGTCCACCCAGCCCTTGTCGAACAGCTTGCTGAAATCGGCCTGGAAGTAGTTCTGCTTGACGCTGGTCTGGACCCACGAGGAATCGGTCGAGCCGGTGTCGACTTCGGCGATGCCGTTCATCAGGTTCTGCTGCAGGTTGGGCGAGAACGTCATCGACGGCGTGCCGGTCAGGTCCCAAGCGCTGCTGGTATTGCCAGCCTGCCACACGCCATTGACCAGGCGACGCGGCTTGGCCGACATGCGGAAGTTCATCGACGGGCCACCCGACGACCAGGTGCGGCCACCCTTGAAGCTCGCGCTGAACAGCGGGCTGATCTTCCATTCGGCGCCGAGGTCCGCCGTTTGCGATGTCGTCTTTTCGACGCTGTAGCCGCCGGTGAGTTGCGGTGTCGGGATGGTGCAGTCGTCCGGACCCCAGCCGCCCGGGCTCTTGCCTGCCGCGGCAGCCTGGGCCTCGTTGCAGTAGTAAGCCTTGCCAGGGTGCATCGAGTATTGGGCGCCGGTGACGATGCTGCCGCTGGGATCGAAGTTCAGGTGATCGAGCATGCGACCGCCCGGCCAGTTGCCGTCACCCGAATAGCGAGCGAGGTTCCATTCCGGGATCTTCAGCATGTTGAGGCTGTAGTCGCCCTTTAACTGGAAGCGGAAATAGTTGGCCGTCAGCGTCAGGTTGTCGATCGGGCGGAACTGGAAGGTGAACTGGCCGCCGGTGCGTTCGCGATGCTCGTTGCGGACGGCGAAATCGACCGAGGTCGGCATGAAGAAATTGGAGTGGTAACCGCCGTTCTGGTCGTAGAAGCCGGATTCGCCCCACCAGTAGTGGATCTGGTCGTCCACCGATTTGGTGAAGGGATGGCCATTGACGTCAGTGGCCGGATGGTTGGTGTAATCGTCGCCGTACCACTGCCAATCCTCGGTGCTGACTTCCATGCTGCGATTGGTGCGCTTCTGCTTGGTCGCACCGATCAGCACGCCGAAGCGGTTGTCCTTGCTGTGCCAGGAGTACATCGCCGACGCCTGGGTATCGACGCGTTCGTTGGCCCGGGTATCGGACATGGTGCCTTCCAGCGAGACATAGCCCGAGTTCGGCTTCAGGTCGAGCGGCTTGCGCGTGTGCAGGATCACCGTGCCGCCGATTCCGCCTTCATCAAGGCGGGCTTCCGGCGTCTTGAACAGTTCCGCGCTGGACAGCATGTTCGCCGGCATCAGCGTGTAGTTGAACGAGCGCGTCGCTTCGCTGTTGGTTTCGGAGGAGGCGATGAAGTTGCCGTTCAATTCGGTCAGGGTGAGACCCGGCTGCAGGCCGCGCACGCTCACCGACTTGCCTTCGCCACCACTGCGATTGATCACCACGCCGGGCACGCGCTGCAGTGCATCGGCGACGTTCTTGTCCGGGAACTTGCTGACGTCTTCCGCCGTGATCACCTCGACGATCGCGTTGGCATCGCGCTTCTGGTCGAGGCTCTTCTCGATCGAATAGCGGAAGCCGGTGACCGTGACCTTGTCGAGTTCCCCGGCTTTCTTCTGTTCCGCCTGCGCGCTGGTTGCGGCGCTGTCGGCGGGGGCGGTCGCCTGTTGGGCGAAGGCGATGGCCGGCGACATCGTGGCGGCGGCGAGGACGACGGCGATTGCGGCGGACAGCGGGTTCCGGTGCTGCGGGCGGGTGGACAGTTTCATTCCGTTCTCTCTGCTGGGATTGGATCGGCGACGAGCGCGGGGAGGATATGGATCGATCCAAATCGTGGGGGAACCGCTTCGACTGTTCTGGATTGCCACAGCCGCCCCGCCGTCAGACTTCAGACCCTTCCCTGCAGCCGTGAGCGATCGATTTAGATCGATCTAATGTCACGGCAACGGATTAATAACACGGGTACGAGGCGGATGCATGCTGCCCCGCAACACTTCCCGCATTCAGAAAAATCAGCCGGCGGCGAGCAGGGCCAGGGCTTCCTCATGCGTCGGCAGCGACGCGAACGAACCATGGCGGGTCACCGCGAATGCACCACAGGCGGCGGCATAACGCAGCGCGCGCTGCAGCGTTTCGGTATCGGCGAGGAACGCATCGAAGCGCGTGGTGTCGATGTCGTCGCGCTGCAACCCGCACAGCAATCCGCCGATGAAGGCGTCGCCGGCGGCCGTGGTGTCGATCGCGGTCACCGTCTGCGTCGGCAACACGCCATTCGCGTTGCGGGTATGCCAGCGGATCGGTTCGCCGCCGTCGGTGACGAGGACAAGGCGTGCATCGCGCAGCAGGCGTTCGATCACGGCATCCGCGGATGCCGTGCCTTGCTGCAGGAATTCCAGTTCCTCGCGCGCGAGCTTGACCATGTCGGCCAGTGCCAATGCCTGCCACAGGCGTTCGATCACCGGCTTGCCTTCCGGCCACAGCGCCGGCCGCAGGTTGACGTCGATGCTGGTGAGCGCGCCTGCGGCGCGCGCGCGCTGCAGGCCGGACAAGGTGGTCTCGGCGATTTGCGCATCGGTCATGCTGTTGCTGCAGACATGGAAGATGCCGAGATCGCGGAAGCAGGCGTCGTCGAAGTCGTTTTGCGCGAACAACAGGTCGGCCGCGGGCGGGCGATAGAAGCTGAAACTACGTTCGCCGCGGGCATCGAGCGAGACGAATGCAAGTGCGGTATTGGCGTGGTCGGTGCGACGTACATAACGCGTGCCGACGCCGGATTCGTGCAGGCTGTCGAGCAGGAAGTCGCCGAACATGTCGCGGCCGAGCATGCCGACGAATTCGCAGCTGCCGCCGAGGCGCGCGATCGCGACCGCGGCATTGGCTGGCGCACCGCCGGCGAATTGACGGAACACGCGGCCTTGTCCGCCTTCGGGTGCGGCGAGGAAATCGATCAGGGCTTCGCCGAAACAGACGATGGTGCTCAAGGGATGGATCCTGGTTGTGGACTGCTGGTGCGTTCGATCAGCCGCACCGGCACGATGTTGGGGGGCGATACGGGCGTCGCGTGTTCGACGCGGCGCAAGACCATGTCGGCGGCTTGGCGGCCGCGCGCGCGGGGATCGGCAACGAGCGTGGTAAGCGCCGGCATGCTCATCGCCGCTTCGGGGATGTCGTCGAACCCGGTGACGGCGAAATCGAAGCCGGGTCGCAGGCCGTGATGGGCGAGGCCGAGCATCAGGCCGAGCGCGACGGCATCGTTGTAGCAGACCGCGGCGGTCGGCTTGGCATTGCCGGAAAACAGCGCTTCGCTGCGCGCGCAGGCATCGACGCGGGTCGGCGCCGATTCGATCATCCATTCGTTGCGCACGCGCAAGCCGGCTTTTTTCAGGGCATCGCGATAGCCTTCGCGACGTTCCTGGCACGAACTGGAGTTGGCATGGCCACCGAAGAAGGCGATGTCGCGATGGCCGCGTTCGATCAGGTGCGCGGTTGCCTGCATGGCGCCGCCGCGGTTGTCGAGGCCGAGGAAATCGTGGTCGAAACCGTTGTCGTCGTGGTCGAGCATGCGGTTGAACACCACCACCGGGGTATTGCCGACCACGCGGGCGACGTCGCGGGCATCGGTGTTTTCCGCCGGCGACAGGATGATCGCGGCGGGGTGGTGCTCCATCAGCGAATTGAGCACTTGCAGCTGGCGCTGCGGGGATTCGTTGCTGCAGCCAAGCAGGGTGACGTAACCCTTGCCGCCCAATGCCTCATCGACGCCGGTCGCGAATTCGGCGAAGAACGGGTTGGAGAGATCGTTGATAACCAGGGCGATGCTGTTGGACACGCGACGGCGCAGGTTGGCGGCCGCGCGGTTGTAGACGTAGCCCTGGCGCTTCATTTCCTCTTCGACGCGCTGGCGGGTGTCGCGATGCACCAGCGGGCTGCCGCGCAGCACCAGCGACACGGTGGCACGGGAAACGCCACAAGCACGGGCGATGTCTTCGACGGTGACGCGTTGCCGGGCACTCATGACGGGATCGGGCTTTTAAATCGATTCAAATCGAGCATATCATCCCGGACGACCCGTGTTCGTACAGTCCCGAGGCCCGCATGCCCAACCTGTCCCGACTGCATTTCCCCTCCCGTCCGCTGGCAACGTTCGTTGCCGCCCTGGTGTTGACGCTTCCGGCAAGCATGACCGCTGCGACACAGTCGCGCACGTCGCTCGCCGCGACCGTGAACACCTTGATCGGAACCCAGGACGAGGGCAATACCTTCCCCGGCGCATCGGCGCCGTTCGGGATGATCCAGGCCAGCCCGATCGGCTCGCATTACGCCGGCTGGCGCTACGGCGACGAAAAAATCCTCGGCATCGGGCACTCCTTCCTGTCCGGTGCAGGCTGCTGGGAGCAGGGCGGCCAGGTGTCGGTGCTGCCGGTGACCGGCAGCATCGCGCCGGGCGGCAGCTTCGACACCAAGACCAGCAAGGCCTTCGACCAGAAAACCTACGGCGCGCGCTACACGCTGGAAGGCGGCGCCCACGAGGCCGGTTACTTCAAGGCGCGTTTGACCGATTACGGCGGCATCGATGTCGAGACCACAGCGATGCCGCGTGCCTCCGCCGAGCGCTATACCTGGGCCGCGAACGTCGATACCGGCCACGTGCTGGTCAACGTTTCGCAGGCGAATGCCAAGCATCGTGTGATTGGCAGCGAAGTGCGCGTGGTCGGCGATCATGCGGTGGAAGGCAAGATCACCACCGTGAGTTTCTGCGGCGGACACCAGTATTCGACCTGGTTCCGCATCGAATTCGATCGTCCGTTCACCGCCTTCGGCGTCTGGGGCCAGGCCGGCGGCACGCCGGGCGCGCGCTACAGCATGGAGAGCGAATACGAACCGTTGAACGGCGCCTGGCTGAGCTTCGGATTGAAGGGCGGGCGCAGCGTCACCGCGACCACCGCGATCTCGCACGTCGACATCGAGGGCGCGCGCAACAACCTGCGCGCCGAAGGCATGCAGGGCGGCAAGCTGATCGGCTTCGACGCGATGCGCGCTTCGGTGCAGCGCGACTGGGAGAAGGAACTGGCGAAGGTGAAGATCGATGGCGGCTCCGCCGACGATCGCAGCGTGTTCTACACCGCGCTCTACCACACCTTCCTGCAGCCGATGACCGGCAACGATGCCGATGGTCGCTATCGCGGCTATGACGACAAGATCCATCGCGCCGATGGCTGGACCTACTACGAGTACTTCTCGCTGTGGGACACCTATCGCGCGCAGAACCAGTTGCTGGCCCTGCTGCAACCGCAGCGTGCGCGTGACATCGGACGCACGCTGATCGCGATCGATGCGCAAAACGGTTGGCTGCCAAAGTGGGGCTATGCGGATTTCGACACCAACACCATGACCGGTGATCCGGTGACGCCCTTCCTCGTCGACCTGTGGCGCTACGGCGCGCTGAAGGGCATGGAAAACGAAGCGTGGACGGCGCTGCGCAAGAACGCTTGGGGAGTGCCGCCGCTGAGCTCGCGCAGCGAAGGCCGCGCCGGCAACGTCAACTATCTCGCGCATGGCTTCGTGATGTTCGATCGCACCTTCCCGGCCAAGGGCATGGATGTCGATCCCGGCAACGGGGGTTCGGCCACGTTCGAATACGCCGCCGCCGATTGTTCTCTTGCGCAGATGGCGCAGGCGCTGGGGCATGGCGATGACGCCAAGGCGCTGCAGTCGCGCGCCGGCAACTGGCGCAACCTGTGGGATGCGAAATTGAGCGAACCGGAGTCTGCGTTCGTCGGCTTCCCGCGCCCGAAGCTGGAAGGTGGCGACTGGTTCACGCCGCCGAGTGGCCAGTACAGCCCGCGCTCGCATTACGGATTCCATGAAGGCACGGCATGGCAGTACCAGTGGATGGTGCCGCAGGACGTGCCCGCGCTGGCGGCGGCGATGGGTGGTCGCGAACAGATGGGCAAGCGCCTCGATGCCTTCTTCGCCTGGGACGCCATCGGCGCCGATCCGCAGGCCGCGCGCAAGACCTGGGTCGGTGGCGCCTACGACTACTACGGCCAGTACCGCTTCAATCCCAACAACGAACCGACCATGCTGGTGCCGAGCCTGTACAGCCTGATCGGCCAGCCATGGAAGACCGCCGGCGTGTTGCGCGCGGCGCAGACGTTGTTCACCAACGCGCCGAATGGCGTGACCGGCAACGACGACCTCGGCACCATGTCGGCCTGGTATCTGTTCAGCACGCTCGGCTTCTCGCCATTGATGTCGGGCACCGGCGAAATGCTGCTGCTGCCGCCGCGCTATCCGCGCATCACCCTCGATCTCGGTGAAGGCCGCATGTTGCGCGTCGAAGCGCCGACGGCCAAACCGGGCGCGGCGAGTGCCGTGTCGTCCGTGAAGTTCGATGGCAAGCCGGTGAGCAACGTCTGGCTGGACGTCGACGCGCTGCGTCGCGGCGGCACGCTGCAATACACGCTGAGCGACACGCCAGATCCGAATGGCTGGGGCACCCGGGTGCAGGATGCGCCGGCACCGGCGTGTCCGGCCACGACGCATTGATGCACTGAGGCTCAATGACGCAGCCAAGCCGGCGGGATGACCGCCGGCGTTTGCCCGGCGCGACCCAGTTTCAGTTGCAGCAGGCGATCGCCGCCGCCCTGGAAATAGCGCAGGTCGAAGCGATGCACGCCGCGCGCCAGGGCGACATCGGCGCTGGTGTCGCCCGGTGATTGCAGGCCGTCGCGGTCGACTACCAGCTTGCCGTCGATGTAGAGTTGCGCGCCGTCGTCGGATCCGAGCACGAAGCGATAGACATCGTCGGCGGGAACGACCAGGTCGCCCTGGTAGCGCAATCCGAATTGCTCCGCGCGCGCGTCTGTCGGAATCTCGATGACATTGGCGATGTCGCTGCGCAGCGGCGTGGCGGACAGCAACGGCGTGGTGCGTTCCATCGCCAGCTCGAAATACGCGCGCTGCAGTCCGGGAGACAGGGACGCCGCATCGATGGCCTGCGCCGGCATCAGTTCGGTGCGGACGATGCTGCTGCGACGCACGGGCCCGAGGCGACCATCGGCGAGCAGCAGGCGCGCGCCGACTTGCGTTGGCGTGGTGGTGGGGGACAGCGTCAATGGCTGGGAATACACCGGCGAGCGCGCATCCGGGATGCTGCCGTCGGTGGTATAGACGATGCGCGCGCCGGGAATCGCCGGCGCCTTCAGCGCGAGCGTCGTCTGCGCATCCAGCGTGGCGACCGGGCCATCGAGGCCCTCGACGTCGGGAATGCGGTAATTCACGTTCAGTCGATCGAGCTGCGCCAGTTGCGGACCGAGGCGGCGATTGAAATCGGTCCAGTCGCGGGCGTCGCGCGGCGACCACACCGCTTCGCTCATGGCCAGCAGGCGCGGCCACAACATGTATTGCAAGTTCGCGTCGCTGGAAATGTGCTCGGTCCACAGGTTGGCCTGGCCGCCGAGGATGTGCGTGGCTTCCGTGGGCGTCAGCTCCCTGGGCACCGGCTCGAAGCGATAGACCTGCTTCAGCGGCAGGCTGCCCGGGCAGTAGGGTTCATCGCCGCCGTGCGCCTGGCAGTAATCGAAATACGAATATCCGGTCGGCGACATGATCACGTCCTGGCCGCGTTGCGCCGCGCGGATGCCGCCGCTTTCGCCACGCCAGGACATCACGATCGCGCTGCGCGAGGGATCGCCATCGAGGATTTCGTCCCAGCCGATGATGCGGCGACCGTGCGATTCCACGAAATTCTCGACACGGCGCAGGAACCAGCCCTGCACCGCATGTTCGTCCTTCAGGCCTTCGCGGCGGATGATGTCCTGCACCAGCGCGCTCTGCTTCCAGCGCGTGGTCGGCGCTTCGTCGCCACCGAGGTGGATTTCGCGCGCGGGGAAGATCGCCATCACTTCGCTCAACACGTTCTTGAGGAAGTCGAAGGTCTGTTCGCTCGGGCACAGGATGTCGTCGGCCACGCCCCAGGTCGTGCGCACTTCGAACGGGCCCGGCGTGCAGGCAAGTTGGGGGTATGCGGTGATCGCCGCGACCATGTGGCCGGGCATGTCGATTTCCGGAATCACCTGGATGTGGCGCGCCCTGGCATAGGCGACGATTTCGCGCGCCTGCGCCTGGGTGTAGAAGCCGCCGTAGCGGATGCCGTCGCCGACGAATGTCTTCTGCTCGCGGTTGTAGCCGACAGTCTCCTTGCGCCAGCCGCCGATGCTGGTCAGTTCGGGATAACGTTTGATCTCGAGACGCCAGCCCTGGTCGTCGGTGATGTGCCAGTGCAAGGTGTTGAACTTGTAGCGCGCCATCAGGTCGATCAGCTGGTGGATGCTGGCGACCGATTGCATGTGGCGCGCCGAGTCGAGCATCACGCCGCGGTAGCCGAAGCGCGGCTGGTCGTTGATGCGGATGGCGGCGATGCCCTGCTTCGCGTCGCTGTCAGGCGGGGCCAGTTGTCGCAGTGTCTGCAGTCCGTAGAACAGGCCGGCATCGCCGGATGCACGCAGCGCGATGCCGTCGCGTGCGACGTCGAGCGCATAGCCCTCGGGGTTGCTGTCGTCCTGCGCGCGCGTGATGCGAACATCGGCATGCGCACGTGTGCCGACAACGACGACAGGACGGTGCCAGGCTTGGCGCAACGTGTCGCCGGCCAGTTTCAGCAGGGCGGCGCGGTCCGGTGTGGTGCCGGAGAAAGCGATGCGCAGCGTGCCCTTGGGCACGAAGCGGCCTTCCTGCACTGCGACCGCGGCGGGCAGCGGCACCAGCGCGGGCACGCCCGTGGTGTCGCTGGCGTGCAGCGTGGCGGCGGGAAGCAGCAGTGCGAACGTGCAGGCGACAAGACGCGACAACGACGATGCGCGATAGGTGGATTTCATGGGGTGGACATCCCGTGATGGTGGCAATGCGTGGGGGAAGGAGGCTGGCCTATACTGGCCAGATGCCGGTCAAGAGCATCCAGAATCGCCGCCTCTATCAGCAGATCGCCGATCAGTTGCGCGGCATGATCGATCGCGGCGAATACCCGCCGGGCAGTTACCTGCCGCCGGAACGCGAGTTGTCGCAGCAGTTCGGCGTGAGCCGCACGTCCTTGCGCGAGGCCTTGATCGCACTCGAGGTGATCGGGCGCGTGCGGGTACGCGTGGGCGATGGCGTGCAGGTGCTGGACGTCAAGCCTGCGGCCGCCAACGGCGGCGCCGGCGTGATCGAACAGGCGGCGCATGCGCGGCCGTGGGAACTGGATCCCGAACTGTCGGTGGAGCCGGATTTCGGCGCCGAAGTGCCGCCGTTCTCGTTGCTGCAGGCGCGACGCCTGGTCGAGCCGGAAGCCGCCGCGCTGGCCGCGGAAAACGCCAGTGAAGAGGAATTGGTCGGCATTCGCGAGGCCTATCAGCAGAACATCAGCGACAACATGGCGGGTTCGACCACGCACCCCGGCGACCGCCTGTTGCACGTGCGCATCGCCGACGCCAGCGGAAATCCCGCCTATGCCTTGCTGATCCGCCACCTGCTCGGTCACAAGTACGGCTCCATGTTCCAGCATCTGCAGCGGCTGTATTCCACCAAGGACATGCCGCACCGCTCTGAGCACGAGCACCGCCTGATCGTCGAGGCGATCAGCGCCCGCGATGCGGCCGCCGCGCGCAAGGCGATGCGGGCGCATCTCGATTCGGTGATCCGGATCTTCTCGCGGCTCAAGACCTGATTCCCGGACGCATCGCCGCCTTCATGCCGGCGGATTCCACAACGACTGGCGGTCGATGTCGCGCACGTCGCGGGTGCCGGTCAGCGCCATGCTCACGTCGAGTTCCTTGCGGATGAGTTCCAGCGCGGTGGTGACGCCGCGTTCGCCCATCGCGCCCAGCCCGTAGAGAAACGCCTTCCCGATCAGCGTCGCGTGTGCGCCCATCGCCAGTGCTTTCAGCACGTCTTGGCCGCTGCGCACGCCACTGTCCAGCCACAGTTCGCTGCGCCCGCCAATGGCGTCGACGATTCGCGGCAGCACCTCGAGCGATGAAGGCGCGCCATCCAGCTGGCGACCGCCGTGGTTCGACACCACCACGGCATCGGCGCCGGCGTCGACGGCATGGCGCGCGTCCTCGGGATCGAGGATGCCCTTGACGATCAACTTGCCCGGCCACAACGAACGCACCCATTCGACGTCCTTCCAGCTCAGCGTCGGATCGAACTGGCTGCCGATCCATTGCGACAGCGTGGTCAGGCCCTTGCCGCCGCCGGGAATGAAGCCGGCGAGATTGCCGAAATTGCGCCGTGGCGTCGCCAGCATGCCGAAGGCCCAGCGCGGTTTCGTCATCACGTCGATCGCGTTGGCAAGCGTGAGCTTGGGCGGAACGGTGAGTCCGTTCTTGATGTCGCGATGACGCTGGCCCTGGATCTGCAGATCGGCGGTGAGCATCAGCGCCGAGCATTGCGCAGCCTTGGCGCGCTCGATCAACGACGCGGCGAAACCGCGATCGCGCATCACGTACAGCTGGAACCAGAAGGGGTGGTTTGTCGCCGCGCGGATGTCCTCGATCGAGCAGATCGACACCGTGCTGAGGGTGAATGGCACGCCGAACTTCTGCGCGGCGCGCGCGGCGTGGATCTCGCCGTCGGGGTGGAGGATGCCGGTCAGCCCGGTCGGCGCGATCGCGACCGGCATCGTCACGGCCTGGCCGATCATGGTGGTTGCGGTCGATCGCTGGTCGACGTCGATCATCACCCGCTGGCGCAGTTTCAATGCATCGAAGGCGGCGCGGTTGGAACGCAGGGTCGCTTCGTCATAGCTGCCGCAATCGACGTAGTCGAAGATCGCGCGCGGGGCGCGGCGCTTCGCCAGCAGGCGCAGGTCCTCGTTGCAGGTGATCGGGGCAGCCATCGTCCGTGTCCCTCAGGCACGCGATGCCGCGACGCGGCCGTACCACGCCACGACCACGAAACAGGCGACGGGAACGAGGTAGGCGATGTGGGTGCCGGAGCGATCGGCGATCCAGCCCATGATGGGCGGCGCGATCGCGCCGCCGACCACCGCCATCACGATGAAGGAAGCGCCGCGCTTGGTTTGCGCGCCCAGGCCTTCGACGCCGAGCGCGAAGATGGTCGGGAACATGATCGACATGAAGAACGAGATCGCCACCAGCGCCGCGACCGACAGCCAGCCGAAACCGGCGACTACCGCCAGTGCGAGCGCGATGCTGATCAATGCATACCAGGTCAGCAGTCGCACCGGTCCGAATTTGCCCATCACCGCGGTGCCGGCGAAACGACCGGCCACGAAGCACAGCATCGGCATCGACAACAGGAAGGCACCGGCCTGCGAACTCACGCCGACCTGTTCGGTGACGTAGTTGATGAAGTAGGCGTTGACCCCGACCTGCGCCGCGACGTAGAAGAACTGCGCGATCACCGCGCCGCTGAAATGGCGGTTCGACCACAGCGAGCCGTCGTGGCCGGTGCTGCCGGAAGCGTCGGCTTCGCGGACGTCGGGCATGGGCGTGCGTGCGATCAGCACGCCGAGCGCGACGACCACCGCGGCGATCACCACATATGTTCCCTGCACGCCGGAGAAGCCGGCTTGCGCGGCCTGTCCGCTGCTGCCCTTGAAGAACAGTGCTCCGCCAATCAGCGGGCCGATGAACGAAGCGAGGCCATTGAACGATTGCGCGAAGTTGAGCCGGCGCGCGCCGTTGGCGGGATCGCCGAGCACGGTGACATAGGGATTGGCGGCGGTTTCCAGGCAGGCCGCGCCGCAGGCGATCACGAACAGCGCGAACAGGAAGACGTTGAAATCGAGCAGCGCGGTCGCGGGGATGAACAGCAATGCGCCGGTCGCGAACAGCAGCAGCCCGAACAGGATGCCGAACTTGTAGCCACGCCGCTGCATCAACCATGCCGCCGGCAAGGCCATCAGGAAATAGGCGCCGAAGTAGGCCATCTGCAGCAGGCCGGAGCGTGCGCGGCTGATGTGCAACGATTCCTGGAAATGCTTGTTGAGGACGTCGAGCAATCCGTAGGACAGGCCCCACAGGAAGAACAGGCTGGTCACCAGCACGAAGGCGAGGCGGACATTGCTGCCGGAAGCGGCGGGGAGTGCGGCATTGTCACGGGTCGGTGCAGTCTGCATGGCGGAATCCCCGGCGTACGCTCAGTCGGAAGTGGTGTCGGAAAGACGGAAGATCGACGGCATCGGCGTCCATTTGCTGCCGGCCGGCGTCCATGGCGTCGCCTTCTGGAAAGTCCACATGAGGGTTTCCCAGGCGATCAGGCGCGGATCGTCGCGCTCGGCGGCGGACATCGCCGCGGCGTCGAAGCGGGCATCGTCGGTGTCCATCACCATCACCAGGCGCGTGCCGAGCCGGAAGATTTCCAGTTCGGTGACGCCGTGGTCGCGCAGATGCGCGAGCACTTCCGGCCACACGTCGCGGTGATGGCGTTCGTATTCCGCGATCAGCGCAGGATCGTCCTGGAGATCGAGGGCGAGGCAATGGCGCATCAGGTCAGCGCCCGGTCGAGATGGGTATAGCCGCCGTCGACGAACATCCATTGCCCGGTGATGTGCGAGGCGCGCGTGGACAGCAGGAACAGCACCAGGTCGGCGACCTCATCGGCGCGGGTCATGCGCTTGCCCAGCGGAACATGGCGGGTGATGTTGGCGAGTTTGGCCTCGGGATCGTCGAATTCGGCCAGCCAGCTGCGGTAGAGCGGCGTCATCACTTCGGCCGGGATCACCGCGTTGACGCGCACGCCGTCGTCGAGCAGCGACGCCGCCCATTCGCGCGTCAGTGACAGTTGCGCGCCCTTGGCGGCGCAGTACCCGCTGGTGCCGCCCTGGCCGGTCACCGCGGTCTTGGACGAGATGTTGACGATGCTGCCGTGCGAGGCCTTCAAGGCATCCACGCACAGGTGCGCCATCACGTAGTAATGGATGAGGTTGTTCTCGAGCGACCGCACGAAGGCGGCGCGGCCGGCATCGAGTCCGACGTTGTCGTTGACGCCGGCATTGTTGACGAGGCCGTGCAGTTCGCCGAATTCGGCCAGCGTCGAGGACACCGCGTGCGCGCAGGCATCGGCGTTGGCGAGATCGAGCTGGTGGAAGCGGAACGACGGCTGCAATTGCCGCAGCGCGATCGAGAAATCGTCCGCCAGCGGACTGTGGCCGAAGATGACCGGGATCGCGCCCTCGTGCGCCAGCGCCAGGGTGATGGCAGCACCAATACCGGAACCGCCACCGGTCACGATCACCACCTTGCGCTGCAATTCGAGATCCATTGCCGTTTTGCTCCGTACTCAGGCCGTGAAACCATAGCAGCGCGCCGCGCTGCCGCCCCACAATTGCGCTTGCTCGTTCGCGGACAGGCGTCCGGCCCAATCGCGCACGATCGCGGCGACCTCCGCGTAGTCGGCGCGCAACTCGCACACCGGCCAGTCGGAACCGAACATCAGTCGTTCCGCACCGAACGCTTCCAGCACCACGTCGAGGTGGCGGTGGATCGCGTCGGCATCGATCGCGGGCGTCGCCAGCTCGGTCACCAGTCCGGACAATTTGCACAGCACATGCGGCAATGCGCCGAGCGCAGCAATGGCCTTGCGCCAGTCGGGATCTATCGTCGCGTCGATCACCGGCTTGCCGAGATGATCCAGGACCAGCCAGTGGCGATCATGACGGGCGCAGAACGGGACAGCCGCCGCCAGTTGTGCCGATCCGCGGACCAGCACGTCGTAAACCAGACGGCGCCGCTGGATGTCATCGATGCCGGCATTGAAGCGCGGGTCGGCAAGCGTCGCGACGACATCGGGATCGTCCTGCAACAGATGGCGCACGCCGCGGAATTCCGGATGCGCGCACCAATGATCGAGGCGCGCGCTGGCATCAGCGGCAAACAGGTCGATCCAGCCGACCACCGCGACGATCCATGGATGCGCAGCCGCGAGTTCGAGCAGGAAGGCGTTTTCCGCTTCATCGGCGCGGGCTTGCACGGCGATGCAGCCATCGATGTGCGCTGCATCCAGTTCGGGCTTGAGGTCCTGCGGCAGGCGATCGCGCTTCAACGCCGGCATGTCGTCGCCGATCCACGGATAGGCCTCCGCGGCATAGCGCCAGAAATGCTGATGGGCGTCGATCCGCATCATCGTGTCGGGGCTCAGGCGACCTGGGCGACGGGAGGATGACGATACCCGCGCAGCGTCTGCGGCAGCATCGTGATCGAGAAGCCCGGTGCGCTCGGCGGCATGTAGGAGGCATCGCGAATCACGCAGGGATCGACGAAATGCTCGTGCAGATGGTCAACGTATTCGACCACGCGATCTTCGCGGGTGCCGGCGATGCAGACGAAATCGATCATCGCCAGATGCTGCACGTATTCGCAGAGGCCGACGCCACCGGCGTGCGGGCATACCGGCAGGCCGTACTTCGCCGCCAGCAGCAGGATCGCCAGCACTTCGTTGACGCCACCGACGCGGCAGGCATCGATCTGCACCACATCAACCGCGCCACCGGCGATGAACTGCTTCCACATGATGCGGTTCTGGCACATCTCGCCGGTCGCGACCTTGATCGGGGCGACGCCGGCGCGGATCGCGCGATGGCCGGCGATGTCGTCGGGGCTGGTCGGCTCCTCGATGAACCACGGCGATGCGAATGCGAGCTGCCGCACCCAGTCGATCGCCTGGTCGACTTCCCAGATCTGGTTGGCGTCGATCATCAATTTGCGCTGCGGGCCGATCACCTCGCGGGCGATGCGCACGCGGCGGATGTCGTCGTCGAGGTCGCGCCCGACCTTGAGCTTGACGTGGTCGAAGCCAGCATCGATCGCCTGCTGGCACAGGCGACGCAGCTTGTCGTCGGAATAACCAAGCCAGCCGGCCGACGTGGTGTAGCAGGGATAGCCTTCGCGTTCGAGGATGGCGATGCGTTCGGCCTTGCCGCCGGCGCGTTCGCGCAGCAGCACCAACGCCTCGTCGGGCGTGATCGCGTCGGTGAGGTAGCGGAAATCGACGCAGCGCACCAGTTCTTCCGGCGTCATCTCGGCGACCAGTCGCCACACCGGCTTGTTTTCCGACTTCGCCCACAGGTCCCATACCGCGTTGACCACCGCGCCGATCGCCAGATGCATCGCACCCTTGTCGGGCCCGATCCAGCGCAGCTGACTGTCGCCGGTGACGTGGCGCCAGAAACGGCCCATGTCCGCGGCGATCCAGTCGAGGTCGAGTCCGACCACCAGGTGGCGCAGGGCTTCGATCGCCGCGCAGCACACTTCATTGCCGCGCCCGATGGTGAAGGTGAGGCCGTGGCCTTCCAGTCCGTCGCGCGACGTTTCCAGGATCACGTAGGCAGCGGAATAGTCGGGATCGGGATTCATCGCGTCCGATCCGTCGAGGTGTTGCGAGGTCGGGAAGCGCAAGTCCTCGACGCGCATTCCCGTGATCCGCACGCTTGCACTCATGCCTGCACCACCTGTTGCCGCTGTTGGCCAAGTCCGTCGATGCCCAGTCGCATCGTCTGTCCCGCACGCAGGTACACCGGCTGCGGTTTCTGCCCGAGGCCGACGCCCGGCGGCGTGCCGGTGGAAATCACGTCGCCCGGTTGCAGGCTCATGAAACGGCTGAGATAGCTGATCAGGAACGGGATGCGGAAGATCATCGTGCGGGTATTGCCATCCTGGTAGCGATGGCCGTCGACTTCCAGCCACAGGCCCAGCGCGTGCGGATCGAGGATTTCGTCGGCGGTCACCAGCCACGGACCGATCGGCCCGAAGGTGTCGCAGCCCTTGCCCTTGTCCCAGGTGCCGGTGCCTTCGAGCTGGAATTCGCGTTCGGACACGTCGTTGATCACGCAGTAGCCGGCGACATGCGTCATCGCATCGGCTTCGGCGATGTAACGGCCGCCGCGCCCGATCACCACGCCGAGCTCCACTTCCCAATCGGTCTTGCGCGAGCCGCGCGGGATCTCGATCTCGTCGTCCGGACCGCAGACCGCGCTGGTCCATTTGTTGAAGATCACCGGTTCCTTCGGCGGTTCCACCCCGGTTTCGGCGGCATGGTCGGCGTAGTTGAGGCCGATGCAGACGAACTTGCCGATCTTGCCGACGCAGGCACCGATGCGCGGTCCGCCGGTCACTGGCGGCAGCGTTTCCGGATCAAGCGTGCGCAGGCGCTGCAAGCCTTCCGGCGTCAGCGTGTCGCCGGCAATGTCGTCGACGATTCCCGAGAGATCACGGAGGCGTCCCTCGCGATCGAGCATTCCGGGTTTTTCCCGGCCCTTGTCGCCGTAGCGCAGCAATTTCATTTCATGCCTTCAGGTCATTCCAGGATCAGTACGACGACACTTGCGTTCGGATCCGGCGCCGTCGCGGGCAAACGGATCTTGATGCCGTTTTGATCGGGTTGCATTTCCAGGGTCTTGCCTGGCGATGCGAGGAGGTAAGCCTTGCTGACGGCCTTGTGCAGCGGCACCTGCAAAGCGCCGTCGCTTGGCCAGTCGAACACTTCGAGGTACAGGCGATTGCCCTTCTGCGTGGCGCGCCCCCACGGCGGCGCTTCCGCGAACGGACTCGCCGATGTCGCGTAGATCGCCTCGCCGTTGACCTTCATCCATGCACCGACCTGTTCGAGGTTGGCGACGGCGCCTGACGAGAAGGTCCCCTCTGCGGTCGGCCCGACATTGAGCAGATAGTTGCCGCCTTTGCTCGCGATGTCGATCAGGTTGCGGATCACGGTCTGCGGCGTTTTCCAGTGGTTGTCGTGCTTGTTGTAGCCCCAGTGGTCGTTGAGCGTCATGCACGATTCCCAGTACACGCCGGGGGCGAAGCCCCTGGCCGGAATCTGCTGTTCGGGCGTGCCGAAATCACCGACGCCGGCGCCCGCGTCCATCCCGGACATCGCGCCTTTGCGCGAATTGGCCACGCGATTGTTGATGATCAGCTTCGGATTGAGCGACTTGAGATAGTCGTAGATCTCCTGCCCATCCCGGGTGTCCCACCAGTCGAGCCATTCGCCGTCGAACCACAGCACTTCCGTGCCGACGTCCTGCACGAGCTCCCTGAGCTCGACTTTCATCGCATTGATGTATGCGCGCTTGCGGGCGGGATCGATGGCTGTCGGGTTGTAATGCCCTTGCTTTGCACCGTGTTGCGACGGATCGTGCCAGTCCATGATCGAGTAGTACGTGCCGAAATGCAGGCCGGCCCGATGCGCCGCGTCGGCAAGCGGCTTGAGCACGCCTTTGGCGTACGGGGTGCGCTTGACGATGTTGTAGTCGGTGCCTTTCGTGTCCCACATCGCGAATCCCTCGTGATGCTTGGAGGTGATCACGATGTATTTCATGCCTGCGTCCTTGGCGACGCGCACCCATTGATCCGGATCGTATTGGGTGGGATTGAAGCGCTTGGCAAACTGCTCGTACTCGGCGCGGGGCATGCCGGTTTCTTCCATGTACCACTCCGCGAGATCCTTGCGATCCTTCCATTCGCCGGCAGGAACGGCGTACAGCCCCCAATGGATGAACATGCCGAAACGCGCATCGCTCCACCACTGCATGCGCGCGGCTTTCTGTTGCGCCGTTTCCGCGGGCGGTGCCGCTGCAAATGCGGGCGTCTGCGCGCACAGCGCTGCGAGCAGGAGAACATGATGGATCTTCATGCGCATGCGAATCCCCGTAATGCCAGCAATCAATTGATCCAGCCGCCGTCGATCACGTGCGTGGTGCCGGTGGTGAAGGCCGATTCGTCGCTGGCGAGATAGACCGCGAGCGCGGCGATTTCCTCCGGCGTGCCGAGGCGTCCCATCGGTTGGCGCGAGACGAACGCGGCGTGCACCGCGTCGGTGGTCGCGCCCTGGGCCTGCGCCTGTTCGGCGATGCGTTGCTGCAACGACGGTGATTCCACCGTGCCCGGGCAGATCGCGTTGCAGCGGATGCCGCGACCCACGAAATCCGCCGCGACCGCTTTGGTCAAACCGATCACCGCCGCCTTGGTGGTGCCGTAGATGAAGCGATTGGGCACGCCCTTGATGCTGGATGCGACCGAGGCGACGTTGATGATCGAGCCGCCGCCGCGCGCCAACATGCCGGGCAGCAAGGCGCGAATGAGGTGGAACATCGCGTCGACGTTGAGCCGCCACGCGAAGTTCCATTCGTCGTCGCTGGCGTCGAGGATGCTGCCGCTGTGGACGTAGCCGGCGCCATTGCACAGCACGTCCAGCGCGGTAGTCGCGTCAGCGTGGTTGGCGGCGAACGTGGCGATCGCTTCGACATCGGTCACGTCCAGCCACAGCGGGGTGAGCGCCGGACCGGCCTCTGCCGCCAGTGCGTTCAGCGCGTCCTGGTTGATGTCGGCGGCGATGACCTGGGCGCCTTCGCGGATGAAGGCGAGGGCGGTCGCCCAGCCGATGCCCTGGCCCGCCGCAGTCACCAGCGCCCGTTTGCCTTGAAGTCGCATATGCATTCCAAAAGGTCCAACCAATGAACCTATAGTAATTCGAATGAATCCACAATGCTCCGGCCCGGAAATCAGAAATTCCGGGGCGTACAGGCCCCAAATTGGTTGGACCAAATGTTAAGGTCGGGTGAGTCCCAGCGCCCCCAATGCCGATGAAGCCCTCGCTCCCCCCGAATTGCCCGCGTTCCAGCCTGCGGATCGTGGCCCTGGTCGCGGCCTTGGCTGCCGCCGCGACTTCGGCCCAGACCTCCAAGCCGGGCACGGCGGTCCCGTTCGCGCCACGCCCGGAGTTGTACCACCCGGGCTGGATCGATCTCGACAAGAACGGTCGCAAGGACGTGTACGAGGATCCGGCGGCGCCGATCGACGCGCGCATCGACGACCTGCTCGCGCGGATGACGGTGGATGAGAAGACCGCGCAGATGGTCACGCTGTACGGCTACGGGCGCGTACTCGACGACGAGCTGCCGACCCTGCGCTGGAAACAACAGCCGTGGAAGGACGGCATCGCCAACATCGACGAGCACCTCAATGCCTTCGGCGATGGCAACGAACACGGCGATGGTTCGAAGTCGCAGTACGCCCTCGATTTCGACAAGCACGTGTGGGCGATGGACCAGGTCCAGCGTTTCTTCATCGAACAGACGCGGCTGGGCATTCCCGCCGATTTCACCAACGAAGGCTTGCGTGGCGTGCCCTCGGCATTCAGCACCAACTTCCCGTCGGAACTCGGTGTCGGCCATACCTGGGATCCGGAGCTGGCCGGACGCATCGGCGGCGTGATGGCGATCGAAGCGCGCGCGCTTGGCTACACCAACATCTACGCGCCGGTACTCGACGTAGTGCGCGACCAGCGTTGGGGACGCACCGAAGAATCGTATGGCGAGGATCCTTTCCTTGCATCGCGCATGGGCGTGGCGATGGTGAAGGGCATGCAACGCGACCACCGGATCGCGTCGACGGCCAAGCACTTCGCCGTGTACAGCGCCAACAAGGGCGCGCGCGAAGGCGATGCCCGCACCGATCCGCAGGTCGCGCCGCGCGAGGTCGAGGACGTGCTGCTGCCGCCGTTCAAGGCCGCGATCCGCGAGGCCGGCCTGCTCGGGGTGATGAGTTCGTACAACGATTACGACGGCGTGCCGATCACCGGCAGCAAATACTGGCTCACCGACCGCCTGCGCAAGGAGTTCGGTTTCCGCGGCTACGTGGTCTCGGACAGCGATGCGGTCGAGTTCCTGCACAGCAAGCACGCGGTTGCCGGCGACTACAAGGAAGCGGTGCGCCAGGCGGTGGACGCGGGATTGAACGTGCGCACGACCTTCACCCCGCCCGAGGTCTACCTGACGCCGTTGCGCGCGCTGGTGCGCGAAGGCAAGTTGCCGATGGCGACGATCGACGCACGCGTGCGCGACGTGCTGCGGGTGAAGTTCATGCTCGGTCTGTTCGATCACCCCTACATCGGCGATGCAAAGACTGCGCGGGCAAAGGTCGACACCGAGGAGGATCGCGCGCTGGCATTGCGTGCCGCGCGCGAGAGCCTGGTGCTGCTCAAGAACAAGGAGGGCGCACTGCCGCTGCGCAAGGACTTGAAGACGATCGCGGTGATCGGGCCCAATGCCGACGACGCGAGTTATGCGCATCGCCAGTACGGTCCCTCGGGCGGGCATGCGATCAGCGTGCGAGAAGGCATCGCCACGAAACTCGGTCCAGGCGTCGATGTGCGGTATGCGAAAGGCGTGGAGATCGCCGGCAAGAACTGGCCTTCGATCGAAATCCTGCCGGAACCGTTGACGGCGGAAGAGCAGGCCGGCATCGACGAGGCGGTGCGTGCGGCGAAAGGCGCGGATGTCGCGGTCGTGGTGCTGGGCGATGGTCGCCGCACGGTTGGCGAAAGCCGCAGCCGCACCAGTCTCGACCTGCCCGGGCGCCAGGAAGCCTTGTTGGAAGCGGTGGCCGCGACGGGAACGCCGGTGGTACTGGTGTTGATCAATGGCCGGCCGATGTCGGTGAACTGGGCCGACGCGCATGTGCCGGCGATCCTCGAGGCGTGGTTCCCGGGCAACCAGGGCGGCACCGCGGTGGCCGATGCCTTGTTTGGCGATTACAACCCGGGCGGCAAGCTGACGGTGACGTTCCCCAAAACCGCCGGCCAGATTCCCTTCAACTTCCCGACCAAGCCGAATGCCCAATGGGAAGGCGAGCGTTCGCGCGTCAACGGCGCGCTCTACAACTTCGGCCACGGCCTGAGCTACACCACGTTCGCCTACGACAATTTGCGGATCACGCCGGCGAAGCAGCGCAATGGCGGCAATGTCGACGTGGCGGTCGACGTGCGCAACAGCGGCGCGCGCGCCGGCGACGAAGTGGTGCAGCTGTACACGCGCGACGTGGTGAGTTCGGTCACCACCTACGAAAAGAACCTGCGCGGCTTCGAGCGCGTGCACCTGGCGCCGGGCGAAACGCGCACGATCCGTTTCACCCTGAAGCCGGCCGATCTTGCGCTGTTGAACCGAAAGATGCAGCGGGTGGTCGAGCTTGGCATGTTCCGGGTGATGGTCGGTTCGGCCTCGGACGATATCCGCCAGCAGGGAGAATTCGAAATCGTCGAATGAGCGGCGCTCAGTCCGCGCCGTGATCGTCGTCGCGGCGTCCCATGCCGGTGGTGCGCGGATCGCGGAACAACGCGACCCGCGCGATGCGCGGACTGGCGTAGGCGAAATCGATCAGCAGGCGCAGTTTCCGCGCACGGGTCGGTGCGATGCGTGCCAACCGCGCATTGCCGATGGTGCCGCCCCAGTGGAGGGTGCGCCAACCGGAGCCGTCATGGGCCTGCAGGCGATAGCCGGCGACTGATTGCCCGTACGCGATGTCTTCTTCCAGGCGGATCACGTCGAATTCCACGGAGGAAGGCAGCTCGAATTCCATGCGGCCGCCGTGCGCTTGCATGTGCGTGGCGATCTTGGCGCTGCGCATCAGGTCGTGCGCGAATATTCCGTCGCGGCGGGCGCGAAAACCCTCGAGCGCGGCGAGATCGGGCGCGTCAATCAGTCCCTCGCGATTCGGCGGGACATTGAGCAGCAATTTGCTGTTGCGGCCGACCGAACTGAAATACAGCCCGAGAAGGTTGTCGGGCGAGCGCACCTTGGCCGCTTCGTTCGCATGCCAGAACCAGCCGGGCCGGATCGACACATCGGTTTCCGCCGGACGCCAGACCGCGCCATCGGGATCGCCCTGCTGCAGTGCTTCGGTGGTCCACGGATCGTTGGCACCGGGCGCAGGCACGCGCGCGGGATCGACCGTGCTCCAGTTGGTGACGCCGGCGCTGCCGCTCTCGTTTCCGACCCAGCGCAGGTCGGGACCGGCATCGGAGAACATCACCGCATCGGGTTGCAGCCTGCGCACGGTGGCGTGGATGCGCGTCCAGTCGTACTGCTGGTGACGGCCGTTCGGGCCTTCGCCATTGGCACCGTCGAACCACAGCTCGAACAGCGGGCCGTAGTGCGTCAGCAGTTCCGTCAGCTGGGCGATGTAGACGTCGTTGTAGGCCTGCCCCTGGCCATACGTCGGATGGTTGCGATCCCACGGCGACAGGTAGAGGCCGGCACGCAAGCCTTCCGCGCGACAGGCATCGGTGAACTCACGCACCAGGTCGCCGCGGCCATCGCGCCACGGGCTCGCCGCGACCGTGTGCGACGTGGTCGCGCTTGGCCACAGGCAGAAGCCGTCGTGGTGTTTTGCAGTGAGGATCATGCTGCGGAAGCCAGCCTGTTTCGCCGCCCGTGCCCATTGCCGCGCATCCAGCCGTGCCGGCGCGAACGTGCGCGGGTCTTCGCGACCATCCCCCCATTCGCGATCGTTGAAGGTGTTCATGCCGAAGTGCACGAACATCGCCAGTTCTTCGCGCTGCCATGCCAGTTGCGATGCGGTCGGGCGCGGACGCATTGCCGAAGCGGCCGCACCCTTGGCGCGCGGAGGCAGTGCGGCAACCAGTCCGCCTGCCCCGAGGGAAGCAAGGAAATTCCGGCGAGTGAATACGCGACCGTTCATGGCGGCTCCGTCAATGCGTCTTTGTACAGTCCGCGCTTTCATCGTTGGTGAAGCGACCATTGCGACTCACCAGGGTGCGCTGGAAACAGCTGCCGTCGCTGCTCGCACGGCGGTAGTCCTGGCGGGTGCTGGCCGTCGCATCGCGCTGATCGCGTGCGAGCTTGGTGAAGTAGCCGGCGTTGCCCTCGAAGCGATCGCGGGTCTGGCTCGAGCTGGTCTTCGCGCCGCGTCGCGTTTCGCGATCGGCATCGTCGTGGATGGAAATGGTCGTGGTCAGGCGCGGCTGGCCGCCGACATCGCGGGTGCCGATGCCACCGACCAGCCCGAAGCGTTGGTCGTGCGTATCGCTGTCCTTTCTCCCGCGTTGCAAGCGGGTGATCGTTTCTCGATCGCGCCAATCGACGTCGAGATGGTCGTCGCCATCCTCGACCTTGGTCCAGCGATGGCCGACGCGTCCCTCGAGCGTGCGCTCGACCGTTGTTTCCACCACGCCATGCGAAGTGACGACGCGACCGCGCGCGAGGAACCGATGCTGCCAACGCGACTGCAGGGTTTGCGCATTCTCGTCGCGTTCGTCGACATCGTTCTTCAGCGTCGCCTGGCCGGCTTCAAGCGTGACCAGCTCGCCGCGCGTGCGCGTACTGCCGGCATCGCGCCAGACATGCAGGCTGGGCAGCAGCTTCCAGCCCTCGCGACCTTCGGTGAGGCCGGCGACCTGCAGGCGCAACGCATGCGGCTTGCCGTCATTGGCCAGCGCGATGAACGGGGTCAGTTCATAGCGCAGCGGATGGATGTCGAAGGCGCGCGGCGACGGAATCGCGTACCACAGGTAGGGATTGCTCCAGCCGCCGGTATAGATGTGCGGATAGGGCGCGGCGACGCCGACCAGGCGACCATCGAGCAAGACCTGCACCTCGCGATACGGCCCCTGTTCGGCGCGGCAGAAATAATCCTTCTTCACCGGTGTCGCGTAGTACCAGAATTCCTCGCAACCGCCACCCGAGCCGGTCGCGTAGACCTCGGCCACCAGTCGTTCGGTATTGCCCGGCAGCACGAAGCTGCCGACGGTGTCGCGACCATCCTCGTGCAGGCCGTCGAGCGGCATCACCATGTCGGCGCTGGCGATTGCCGTGCGGTTGGCAGCGACGGGATAGAACTTCAGCGCGACGCGCACGTCGAACACGCCGGTATAGGTGGCGTTGACGACATTGCCGAGATGCATCTCCACCGGTTGCGTGCGCGTGAACAACGGCGCGTAACCGCTGACGTCCTTCTGCACCTGCCAGGCGATGCCCTGTCGCGACGGTTCCGGCGTGCTGGTGCGCAGCACGGTGACGCCGCCGATCTCGATGTCGCCGATGCGGTCGTACTGGCGTCCCTTGACCTTGCCGTCCAACACCAGCACCACTTTCGACCACGGACCCGGGCACTGACGCGACGCATCCAGCGTGGCGCGCGCGGGATCGAAACTGTCGAAGCCATGTTGCAGGACTTCGACCGTGCAGGCGCCGTCGCCGTCGCGGCTGAGCACCGGATAGGCGGTGCGCGGATCGTCGTGGCCATCGTTGAAACGGGCCGGGGCATCGGCGGCGAGCACGGATGCCACGGAGACGACGCACAACACGACGCCTGGGAGGAGAGGGGTTCGCATCGTCGTCATCATCAACGGGGTTGTGTTGCCGCGCCGGGCAGGCGGAATGCCCAGGCATATGCGCCGGAAGTTTTGGTCCGCACCGCATCGGGAACGGCGACGACGGTGGCATCGCCATCGCGCGCCCACGCCAGGGAAGCAGTGCTGCCGAGCAGGCGCACTTGTGCGCCAGCTGCCGGCGGCGGCCCGGGAATCTTCAACGTCGCGGGGAGTTGCTGTTCGTTGTCGTCGGGAAGGTAGATCGCATAGACGCTGCCGTCGCGCAGGCGCGTGTAGCGGAGCTTGCCGCTGCTGTAGGGCGCGACCGCACGACTGGCGTAGATCGCCTCGCCGTTGACGTGCATCCACTGGCCAATCTGATGCAGGCGCTTCACCGCTTCCGGCGGAAGTTCGCCATTGCCGTCGGGGCCGACGTTGAGCAGGAAGTTGCCGCCCTTGGCGACGACATCCACCAGCAAGTGCACGACCTTGCGTGCGCTCTTGTAGTTGTCGTGCGCTGCGAACGACCAGGAATCGCCCAGCGTCATGCAGGTTTCCCACGGATACGGCAGCGGCTTGTCCGGGACTTTCTGTTCGGGCGTGCGGTAGTTCTCGTAGCGGCCGCCGACCGCGCGATCGACGACGATTAGCCCCGGCTGGTTGCCGCGCGCGATCTTCGCCAGCCCCGGCATGTCGATGTCTTCCGGGCCCTGGCGGAATCCGTCGATCCCGGTGAGGTTCTTGTTGTCGTCGGGACGCGGCGCGCGCACCCAGCCGGCATCCAGCCACAGGATATCGATCGGACCATAGGCGCCACTGGTCAGTTCGTCGATCTGGGCGTGGGTGAATTTGACGAAGTCCTGCCAGCGTTGCGGATATTTGCGGGTGTCGTAATTGGCGTAGCGATTGGGCGTGGCGAAACGCGGCCACCAGTAATACGGACTGTGCCAGTCGGCCTTGGAGAAATAGGCGCCGATGCCGAAACCCTGCTTGCGGAATGCGCCGAAGACTTCCTTCACTACGTTGGCATGGGGATTGGCGTGGAAGGGCACGTTGGCGGCGGTGATCTTGTAGTCGCTCTGCCGGGTATCGAACATCGAGAAACCGTCATGGTGCTTGGTGGTGAACACGACGTATTTGGTGCCGGCATCCTTGGCGATGCTCGCCCACTTGCCCGGGTCGAATTTCACCGGATTGAAGGTCGTGGGCAACTTCTCGTAGGCCTGCTTGTAACCGACGTAATCGTTGGCGTATTTCGCGGTGAACGCGTTGTGCTTGGGCGGACCGCACCAGTCGACGTCTTCGGAGCAGATCGACCACGATTCGACCACACCCCATTGGCTGTACGCACCCCAGTGCATCATGAAACCGAATTTCCAGTCCTGCCATTGCTCGAGCTTGCGCACGACCAGCGGATCGGTTTCGGGAACGTAGCTGCCGACTGCGTAGTCGTCATCGGCATGCACCGACAATGGCAACGCGGCAAGCAGCATGGCGGCGAGGGTAGTGGCCTTCATGCGGGCCAGGGAGGTGGTCGGCTTCATCATCCGTTGCTCTCGATCGGTTTCGATTCTTCCTGGTACAACTGGACCGGCGCGTCCAGTTCCAGCGCGACCACGGTGATGTCGCGATCGACGGCATCGCGCGGCACCATCAGGAACAGCAAGCCCGGCTGCTTCGCCCAGTCGTATTTGCCGACCACCTTCGCTGCGACGGATTGCCCGCCACCGACCACGCGCGCACGGACCACTTTGTTGACCAGCCCCTTCACCAGCAGGTCGCCATTGGGCTGGCCATCGACGAACAGATAGATCGTCTTGCGATCCTTCGACAGCGTGCTGGCGCCGGCGTAATGATCGAGGCCGATGCCGGCGGTGGTGCCGTAGATCGCTTCGCCGTGCTTGCCGGTCCAGCGTCCGAGTGCGTCGAGGATCTCCATCTGGCGCGCGTCGATGCTGCCGTCGGGCTTGGGACCGATGTCGAGCAACAGGTTGCCGCCCATGGAAATCGTCTGCGCGAAGATCTGCAACACCTGGTTCGGCGTCTTGTAGTCGTTGTCGCGCGGCTGGTAGCCCCAGGACCGGTTCATCGTCAGGCACAGCTCCCAATAGGGTTGCGTCGGCTTGATGACCGGAAGCCCGAGTTCGGGCGTGGCGTAGTCGCCGTATTCGTTGAGGCGCGAATTGATGATCATCTTCGGGTTGCGCGCCAACATGTCGGCGCGCAGCTTCGGCGACTGCCATTCGCTGGCGGAATGTTCCCAGTCGCCGTCGAACCAGATCAGGTCCGGGTTGTAGCGATGCTGCAGGTCCGCGATCTGGCCCTGGTAATAGGCGAGATAACGCTGCCAGCGTGCCGGATCCTGCTTGCTGTCGTAACGCTTCTCCTTGCGGGTGAAGACGTCGTAGTCGTTGTACGACCAGTCCGGCAGCGAGTAGTACAGGCCGATTTTCAGGCCGTCCTTGCGCAATGCCTTGACGAAGGGACCGACCAGGTCGCGTTTCGCGGGCGAGTCGCGCACCACGTTGATGCCCTGCTTCGAATCCCACAACGCGACGCCGTCATGGTGGCGCGTGGTCAGCACCGAATAGCGCGCGCCGCTGCGCTTGATCGCGTCGGCCCAGGCCTGCGGATCGTAGGCGCGCGCGTTGAAGCCCGCGAGCTGCTTCATGTAGTCGGCGTGGGAAATCTTGCCGTTGAAGAACGACCACGATTCGTCGATGCCATCGACGGCATAAATGCCCCAGTGGATGAAGATCCCGAGCTTGGCGTCGGCGAACCACTGCATGCGCTGGGCTTTCTGCGTGGCGGTTTCCTGCGGCAGCGCGGTTGCGGTATTGCCTTGCGCCTGCACGAGGGGGGCGACCAGGGCGAGCGCGAGCAGCGATGCGATCAGTGGCCGACAGCGGTGGCGGGAAGGTCGAGCCATGGCCGGGTCATCAAATTGGTTGGACCAATCCTAGCGTGGTCATTGCCTTCGTGGGAACAAAAATCGACCGCTTCTGGCGACGATTTGCTGCAGCCGACTCATCGAGGGTTGACCTGCGAATACGTATTCATCTTCGAAATGCGCTGTTTGGATCGAAATAAAAAGTGATTCCAGTCACAAATACATATTTTCGTAACCCGATATTTCGACCCGGAATGCGTTTCGGGCCCGGATTCGGGATAAGAATCTGGTTGGACCATTGGGCCAACTCGTCGTCCGCCGCCATTCGCGCCTCACCCTTCCAGGAGAACCTCGCATGACCCGTTCCAAGTCGTTCCGGTGCACCGCGTTATGCGGCGCGTTGTCGCTGGTGCTATACGCACCCTTGGCCGTGCAGGCGGAAGAGACGCCTGCCGCCCCGGCTGCTCCCGCCGCTGCCCAGGATCAGGGGCAGGCGCAAACGGCGCAGCCGAAAAAAGACGATGCGGCCAAGGACAAGAACGAACTCGACAAGGTCGTGGTCACCGGTTCGCGCATCAAGCGGTCGCAGGCGGAAGGTCCGGCGCCGGTCACGGTCCTGACCGGCGAGCAGATGAAGAAGCAGGGCTTCGCGACGGTGTACGAAGCGGTGCGCAGCCTGACCGAGGCGATCGGCAGCGTCCAGAACGACTATGACTGGGGCCAGTCCGCGGTCAACGGCAAGCCGCTCAATCTGCGCAACCTCGGTCCCGGTCGCAGCCTGCTGCTGATCAACGGCCATCGCGTTGCCGATTACCCGATGCCGTACCAGGGCAAGAGCAATTTCTCCAACTACAACAACATCCCGACCGGCGTGGTCGAGCGCATCGAAGTGCTGACGGGCAGTGCCTCGGCGATCTACGGGTCGGATGCGATGGCGGGCGTGGTCAATGTCATCCTCAAGAAGAACGTCAGCGGACATACTCTGCGCGCCAAATGGGGCGAAGCGACCCGCGGCGGACGCCGCGACCTCGACCTCGAGGCGTCGGGCGGCTTCAGCGGCAACAAGTGGAACCTGATCTACGACCTGCAGCACTACGATCGCGGCCAGTTGCTGGCGAAGGATCGTCCGTTCATGGATGCCGAGGACGACAAGAACTACGCGACGTGGGGGCCGGGCGAACGCCACTTCGGCGTCGCGACGCTGACACCCTATCCCGGCTTGTACCTGCGTGACCGCGATGCGCCGGCGAATCCGACAGGGCGCACTTACATCGCGCCGCCGCCGGGCGCGTGCGACCAGTACGGCAGTCTTTACTACCTCGCCAACCGTCTCAGCTATGACCGCAACACCGGCACCGCGGGCAACGGCGGCCAATACTGCGCACAACGCGTATTCGCCAACTGGGCGTTGCGCACCGGCAGCAAGAACGACTCGGTCTATCTGCGCGGTACCTACGACTTCAACGACAATCTCGAAGGCTGGGCAGCCTTGGGGTACTGGAAGACCACGGGCGCCTTCAATACCTTCCTCGACGGTTTCTCCAGCCCCGTTTACTGGGATCCGCGCGCCAACAACGGCACCGGCGGCAATCGCAGTTTCCTCAAGTTCCAGTCGCCCGGTGAACTGGGTGGCGAGAAGAACGTGCTGACCCTGTCGCGGGAAGTCTCGATCGATTTCAGCGCCGGCCTCAAGGGCCGCATGGCCGATCACTTCGACTGGGAAGCATCGGTCGGACGCGCCACGTATACCGACAACGAAAGCTATCCGACCCTCAACCAGGGGCAGATGTTCGATTACTACATGGGTCCGCAGCTCGGCACCGCGGCCAACGGCAATCCCATTTACCAGCCGGACTACAACAAGCTGTGGAATCCCGTGCCCGCATCCGCGACGGCGCCCTTCAGCAAGCGCGGCGAGAACAAGGCGCGCTCGTGGTTGAACCAGGCGCAGTTCGTCGTCAGCGGTGATCTGTTCAAGGGTTGGGCGGGCCCGATCGGTTTCGCCGGCGTGCTCGACTACGGCAAGCAGGGCTATACCCTGACGCCGGATCCGAAGGTGTTGAATGCGGACGTGGATGGCTGGTACACGCCGTTCGGCAACGTGATGCAGGGCGGCGGCAGCCGCAGCCACTATGGCGCCGGCGTGGAATTGAAGGTGCCGGTGGTGAAGACGCTGACCGTCGATCTTGCCGGTCGCTACGACAAGTACCAGGCGGTGCGCAACGGCGCCAAGCCGACCTACCAGATCGGCATCGAATGGCGTCCCATCCAGTCGCTGCTGTTCCGCGGGACCTACGGCACCAGCTTCCGCGCCCCCGACATGCACTTCATCTATGCCAAGCCGAGTTCGTCGATTTCCGACTTCACCGACTACAACCATTGCTACCAGGCCGGTTGGCCGAATCGCCAATGCCCGCGCGACACCTTCCTGGCCGATAACGTCACGGTCGATCGCACCGGTGCGCCGGATCTGAATTACGAAACCGGCAAGTCGATGTCCTACGGTTTCGTCTGGGATGCGTTCAAGAATTTCTCGGTCAGCGCCGACATCTGGGACGCGCGCATCAAGAACATCATCGACGACATCAGCCCCGACCAGTTGCTGCTGGATGACGCTTATTGCAAGTACCACTGGACGCCGGACGGCACCACGCGCGCGGCACAGCCCACCGGAACCTGGTGTGGCGAAGTCGCCTCGCGCATCTTCCGCGATGCGTCCGGCAACGTCACCCGCATCGTGGTCAATCCGATCAACCGCGCCGAAACCCATGTCCGCGGCATCGACATGAACGTTCGCTACGACTTGCCCAAGACGCGCATCGGCAAGTTCGGCTTCAGCGCCGGCTGGACCAACATGACGACCTACGAGTCGCGCCAGTTCCCGACGGATGCGTTGCAGAACACCCGGACGACCCAGAACCCGACCTACAAGTTCACGACCACGGTCAACTGGACCTACAACCGCTGGAACGCGACATTGATGATGTATCAGAAATCCGGCGGCCGGAACAATCGTTGGGGAGGCTGCCAGCCGTTCTCCGATGGCTACGTGCCGAGCCCGCAGGAAAACTGCACCGATTACGATTCGGCCAGTCCGACCTTCAAGCAATCCACCAGCTACGTCTGGTCGCATCGTCCGGCGCGTCGCTACTTCAACGGCAGCGTGGGGTACCAGTTCAACGACAACCTCAAGATCAACGTGTACGGTTCCAACCTGCTCAACAAGATCTATGGCGACCAGTGGTGCGGCGACTTCGCCTACTGCATCGACGATCCGGTCGGCCGCGAGTTGGCCGCGGAGGTGGTCTACCACTTCTGATCGATTTGCCAAGTCGAAAATCGAAGCGCCCGCTGCTGCATGCAGCGGGCGTTTTCGTTTGTTGCAGGTGCCGGGCAATACGTGCTTCGGAAATTTACGCAAATTTTGCGCCGATCCCGGTCGGGAAATGTAGAGCCTTTACGCGTCGTGGCGCGACGATGACGACCGTTTCCCACGACTGGCTCGATGCCACCCATGCACCACTCGATACGCTTCCACGTTCGTGAAGGACGCCTTCCTTTCACGGTCGCCGTCCTTTCCATTGCCGCATCCATGCTGTTGGCTGGACGGGCGCATGCCGCCGACCTGAGCGGCAATGTCTCCTTCACCAGCGATGACGTCTGGCGCGGCAGCACCCAGACTCTGGGCAAACCGGCGGTGCAGGGTGGCCTCAAGATCACGACGGCCAATGGCTTCTACGCATCGGCCTGGGGCTCGAACGTCGATTTCGGCCCCGCCATCGGTGCGAATCTCGAGGTCGACACCACGCTCGGCTGGAACCACGCCATCGGCAAGGACTGGTCGATCGACGCCAGTGCGGTGCGTTACAACTATCCGCACACGCAAGTCGGTATCGACTGGAACGAAGTCAATGTGTCGATGGGGTGGCGCGATCGCGCCTGGTTCGGCATCGCCGCCAGCAGCAATGCGATGGCGACGCGCCACTTCGGCGCCTATGGCTACGCCGGCGTGCGCATTCCGGCCGGGGAGCGCTTGCGCTTCGAGTTCGACGCGGCGCATTACGCCTTGCGCGACGGCCTGGGCGATTACAACCGCGCTTCGGCCAGCGCGATCTGGACGGTGAAGAAGCCGCTGGAATTGCGCATCACCGCGCACGCCACCGATGCCGCCGCGCGTCGCCGCTTCGGCGACGACAACGCCGGCTCGCGGCTCGAAGCCGCGCTGCAAACCACGTTCTGAGGAGATCGCCATGCCCACCTGGCTCGCCATCGTTTCCCTGCTCGCGGCCTTCGCCGCCGCGATCTATCTCGTGCTCGTGATCCTGCGTCCCGAGCGCTTCTGAGGCATCGACATGATCAATCTCGTTCTCGTCATGGGCGTCGCCATCGTCCTCGGCTGGCCGCTCGGCCTGTACATGGCGAAGGTGATGCGCGGCGGCAAGGCGCCGCTCGACAAGGTGTTCCTGCCGATCGAAAAACTGCTGTACGCGCTGATCGGCCCGGCGTCGTCGCTGCGCATGCGCTGGAAAACCTACGCGCTGTCGTTCCTCGCCGCCAATTTGGTGGTGGGACTGGTGTGCTGGCTGCAATTCATGGTCCAGGACCGCTTGCCGCTCAACCCCGACAACGCACCGGGCATGAGTTGGCATCTCGCGTTGCACACCATGGTGTCGTTTCTCACCAATACCAACCAGCAGCACTATTCCGGGCAGTCGCAGCTGTCGTGGCTGTCGCAGATGGTCGCCATCGTCGGCCTGCAGGTGGTGACGCCGATGTTCGGGCTGGCGATGCTGGTGGCGACGCTGCGCGCGTTCTTCGGCGGGCGTGAAGTCCTCGAGCGTGGCGAACCCGGCATCGAAGGCCGTGATCGCGACGTCGGCAACTTCTGGCAGGATGTCGTGCGCGCCACGACGCGGGTGATGTTGCCGTTGTGCCTGGTCGCGTCGTTGCTGATGACCTGGCAGGGCGTGCCGGCGACGCTGACGCGCGGCGCCGACGTGGTGCCGATCGACGCCAGCGCCGGCATGGCGTCGCAGCACATTCCGGTCGGTCCGGTGGCGCCGATGGTCGCGGCCAAGCAGCTCGGCACCAACGGTGGCGGCTGGTACGGCCCGAACGGTGCGATGGCACTGGAAAACCCGACACCGTTCTCCAGTTTCTTCAATACCGTCTTCCTGATCCTGATTCCGATCGGTTGCGTGGCGATGATCGGCCCCTTCACCGGACGCAAGCGCCTGTCGACCTTCGTGTTCGCGACGATGCTGGGGATGTCGCTGGCATCCAGCGCGGCGATGCTGGCGCTGGAAAGCCATACCGCGGCCAGCGCGGGGCCACTGGCGATGGAAGGCAAGGAAGTGCGTCTCGGCGTCGATGCCTCGGCGGTCTACGGGGCGCTCACCACCCAGACCTCCAATGGTTCGGTGATCGGCATGCACGATTCCTACGCGCCGCTGTCCGGTGGCGTGGAAATGGTGAACATGCTGATCAACGGGATCTGGGGCGGCATCGGCTGCGGCGCGCTGCAGTTCTTCGTCTATGTGCTGCTGGCGGTCTTCCTCGCCGGATTGATGACGGGACGCACGCCGGAACTGTTCGGGCGCAAGATCGAAGCGCATGAGGTGCGCCTGCTTGCCGGGCTGATCCTGATCCAGCCCTTGGTGATCCTCGGCTTTGCCGCGATCGCGCTGGCGGTGCCGTCGCTGGCCGCGAATTCCAATCCCGCGCACCACGGCATCTCCCAGGTGCTTTACGAATACATGTCGGCTTTCGCCAACAACGGTTCGGGCTTCGAGGGGCTGGGCGACAACACCGTGTGGTGGAACGTCACCTGCAGCATCGTGCTGCTGTGCGGACGCCTGCCGGCCCTGATCTTTCCGCTGGCGATCGCCGCGAGCATGGCGAAGAAGCGCGTCGCTCCGGAAGGCGCCGGCACCCTGCATGTGGAGACACCGACGTTCGCGCTGACCCTGGTGTCGGTCGTGGTGATCCTCACTGTCCTGCAATTCATGCCTGCACTGGTGCTCGGCCCGGTCGCCGACCACCTGCAACTGGTCGTGCAAGGAGCGATTCGATGAACACCCCAGCCATTCGCGATGCCTTCCTCAAGCTCGCGCCGGGCAAGATCATCCACAACCCGGTGATGGCGATCGTGCTGCTCGGCACGCTGCTGTCGGTCGTCACCAGCTTCGCGATTCCAGGGGCCCTCGGTTACGGCCTCGCGGTGTCGGCGATCCTCTTCATCACCGTGTTGTTCGGCAATTTCGCCGATGCCGTGGCGGAAGCGCGCGGTCGTGGCCAGGCCTCCAGCCTGCGCGCGGCGCGCAAGGACCTGGTCGCGCGCCGGCTCGATGATTCCGGAAGCGAAGCCCGGATTGCTGCGACGGAACTGCGCAAGGGCGATCGCGTGATCGTGTCCGAAGGCGAATTGATTCCCGCCGACGGCGAAATCATCCACGGCCTTGCCAGCATCAACGAAGCGGCGGTGACCGGCGAATCGGCGCCGGTGCTGCGCGAGGCCGGCACCGACCATTCCGGCGTGATCGGCGGCACCAAGGTGTTGAGCGACGAGATCATCGTCGAGGTCAGCGCCGAACCCGGCGGCAGCTTCCTCGATCGCATGATCGCGCTGGTCGAAGGCGCCAACCGCCAGAAGACGCCGAACGAGATCGCGTTGAACATGCTGCTGGCCGCGATGACACTGACCTTCCTGATGGTGGTGGTGTCGCTGCCGTACATCGCCGGCTTCGTCGGCGCGAAACTCGACCCGCTGCTGCTGATCGCGTTGCTGGTCTGCCTGATCCCGACCACGATCGGCGGCCTGCTGCCGGCGATCGGCATCTCCGGCATGAACCGCGCGCTGTCCGCCAACGTGCTGGCCAAGTCCGGCAAGGCAGTGGAGATTGCCGGTGACGTCGACGTGCTGCTGCTCGACAAGACCGGAACGATCACCTTCGGCGATCGCCAGGCGACGCACTTCTGGCCGCTGGCCGGCGTGAGCCCGGCGCAGCTGCGCGATGCCGCGATGCTGTCGTCGCTCGCGGATCCCACGCCGGAAGGCAAGTCGATCGTGCAATTGGCGGTCGAGCAGGGCGCGCAACGCGTCGATCCCGAACACGCGCACTTCGTGCAGTTCACCGCGCAGACGCGGATGTCCGGCGTCGATCTGAAGAATGCGGATGGCGATGTCGAACGTTCGATCCGCAAGGGCGCCGGCGATGCGATTGCAAAACACGTCGAAGCGCTGGGTGGCGTGACCTCGCCGGAATTGCAGGCGCGCGTCAGCGAAGTCGCGCGCGGCGGCTCGACGCCGCTGGTCGTTGCCGAAGGTCGCCATGTGCTCGGCGTGGTCGAGCTCGGCGACGTGGTCAAGCACGGCGTCAAGGAGCGTTTCGCCCGCCTGCGCGAGATGGGCGTGCGTACGGTGATGATCACTGGCGACAACCCGTTGACCGCCGCGGCGATCGCCGCCGAGGCAGGCGTGGACGATTACATCGCCGAGGCGCGACCCGAAGACAAGCTGGCCCGCATCCGCCAGGAGCAGGCCGAAGGGCGTCTGGTCGCGATGGTCGGCGACGGCACCAACGACGCGCCGGCACTGGCGCAGGCCGACATCGGACTGGCGATGAATTCCGGCACGCAGGCGGCCAAGGAAGCCGGCAACATGGTCGATCTCGATTCCGACCCGGCCAAGCTGCTGGCGGTGGTGGAAATCGGCAAGCAGCAGTTGATCACCCGCGGCGCGTTGACCACGTTCTCGCTGGCGAACGACGTTTCGAAGTATTTCGCCATCCTGCCGGCACTGTTCGCAGCCACGATCCCGTCGATGGCCGCTCTCAACGTGATGCATCTGTCCAGCCCGCGTTCGGCGGTGCTGTCGGCACTGATCTTCAATGCGCTGATCATTCCGGCGCTGATTCCGCTGGCCCTGCGCGGCGTGCGCTTCAAGCCGGCCAGCGCGGTGTCGCTGCTGCGACGGAACATGCTGATTTATGGCCTGGGCGGGGTGCTGCTGCCGTTCGTCGCCATCAAGTTGATCGATCTCGCCCTTGCGGTCTTCGGAGTCTGAACCATGGATATCGCACAACAACAGGATCTTCCCGTCGCAACAGGCACCCTGTGGCGCGCCGCGATCGCGCTGATGGCGATCACCCTCGGCCTGTTCGGTTTCGCGTATTCGCTGCTGTCCGCCGGGATCGATGGCGCGCTGTTCCCGTATCACGCGAATGGCAGCATCGTCATTCACGATGGCAAGCCCGTTGCTTCGGAACTGGTGGGGCAACCGTTTGCTGCACCCGGCTACTTCCATCCGCGTCCATCGGCGGCGAAATACGACCCGATGAATGCCGCCGGCAGCAATCTTGCCCGCACCAACCCGGACTTGCGCAAGCAGGTCGAAGGATTGCGTGGCGAAATCGCGCGACGCGACGGAATCGCGCCGACACAGGTCGCCGACGACCTGCTGACGCAGTCCGGCAGTGGTGTCGATCCCGACATCAGCGTGCAGGCGGCGATGCAGCAGATCGCGCGTGTCGCCCGCGCGCGTGGTGTACCGGAAGCCGAGGTGCGGCGTCTGCTCGACGCCAATACGAGTGCGCCGCAGTTCGGGATCTTCGGGCCGGCGCGCGTCAACGTGGTGCGGCTCAACCTCGCGCTGGATGCGCGGCGATGACGGAGCGCGGATACTGTGGCCATGCCCGAACACGCGCGCACCAAACAGGCGGATGCACTGATCGGTGAGCTCCAGCGCCAGCGCCAGGGGCGGCTGACGCTGTTCCTTGGCGCCGCGCCCGGCGTCGGCAAGACCTATGCCATGCTCGGCCGCGCCCAGGAATTGCATCGGCGCGGTGTCGACGTGGTGGTCGCCATCGTCGAAACCCATGGGCGTGGCGAAACCGCAGCCCTGGTCGATGGCCTCGAAGTATTGCCGCGTCTCGCGATCCCGTATCGCGGGCATGCCGTCGAGGAGATGGATCTCGATCGCCTGTTGGCGCGCAAACCGGAAGTCGCGCTGGTCGACGAGCTTGCGCATCGCAACGCGCCCGGCAGTCGTCACGAACGGCGCTGGCAGGACGTGGTGGAGCTGCTGGATGCCGGCATCGACGTCTACAGCACCATCAACATCCAGCATCTTGAAAGTCTCAACGACGTCGTCCATCGCATCACCGGCGTGCGTGTCGGCGAAACCGTGCCCGATGCCGTGTTCGATCGCTTGCGCGACATCGTGCTGGTCGACCTGCCGCCGGGCGAATTGATCGAGCGCCTGCACCAGGGCAAGGTCTATTTGCCGGAACAGGCGGCGCAGGCGCTGCAATCGTTCTTCGTGCCGTCGAATCTCGCGGCCCTGCGCGAACTGGCGATGCAGACCGCCGCCGATCGCGTCGATTCCGACCTGCGCGAGGCCCAGACCGCGCGCGGCATCGCCGCCGTACCCCTGCGTCGACAGGTGATCGTCGCCATCGACGGTCGCGGCCAATCGGAATACCTGGTGCGCGTCGCCCGCCGCCTGGCCGAACGCCGCGATGCGCCGTGGACGGTGGTCAGTGTCGAAGGCAGGGAATGGCCGCACGACGTGCAACTGGAAATCGATCGCGCGCTGGCGATGGCGCGACGCCTTGGCGGCGCGACCGAAGTGCTGCATGGCGACAGCGTGGTCGATGCCTTGCTCGATTACGCCAACCGCCTCGGTGCGTCCTCCATCGTGATTGGACGCACCCGCGATCGCCCGCTGGCGCGCCTGTTCAATCGCACCATCACCCAGCAGCTGATCGAGCGCGGCGCCCATTTCGAGATCGTCATCGTCAGCACGCCGGAAGCCCGCGCGGAATCGCGCAAGCGTGTGGCCGATGGCGTCGGAAATTCCTTGCGATTGGGCGATTTCGGGCAGGCGACGCTGATCTCGGCGTTGTTCGTTGGTATCGCCGCGATCGCCAAGCGCTGGCTCGACATCAGCGACCTGTCGATGATCTTCATCGTCGCGGTGCTGGTGGTCGCGACGCGCACGCGCGTCGCCGCCGCGGTGTATGCGGCTGTCCTGTGTTTCTTCGCCTACGACTTCTTTTTCATCCCGCCGTATTTCACGCTCTACATTTCGGCGCAGCGCGGCGTCACCACGGCGTTGCTGTTCCTGGCGACGGCCCTGCTGGCGGGACGGTTGGCGGCGCGCCTGCGCATGCAGGTGGTGGCATTGCGCGCATCGAATGCGCACGCCACCGCATTGGAATCGCTGTCGCGCGATCTCGCCGCGGCCGCGGATCCCGGGGAAGTCGAGCGCGCCGGTCGCAACGCCCTGAAGCGTGCGCTCGACGTCAAGGCCGTCGTCCATTTCGGCGCGGACGCGTCCGCCATCGAGGAGTTCGACGACAAGGCACGGGCGGCAGCGCAATGGGTGATCGCGCACGGCCAGCCGGCCGGACGCTTCACGGCGACATTGTCGACCTGTCCGTGGTGGCTGCTGCCGCTGCGCGGCAATGGCAACACCATCGGCTGGATCGGATTGCGTCCCGACGAATCGGTCACGCGCCTGGCAGCAGAGCAGCAGCGGCTGGCCGAGGCGATGGCGGACGACATCGCGCAGGCGGCCTTGCGCACGCGACTGGTCGGCGACCTGCAGGATGCGCGCATGACCGGCGAGACCGAACGCCTGCGCTCGGCGCTGCTGTCGTCGGTCTCGCACGACCTGCGCTCGCCGCTGGCGGCGATCATCGGTTCGGCGTCGAGCCTGCAGCATTACGGCGCGCAGATGGATGCCCATGATCGCGACGAACTGCTGGATACCATCCGCCTGGAAGGGCAGCGGCTCGATCGTTACATCCAGAACCTGCTCGACATGACGCGGCTGGGCCACGGCGGGTTGAAGCTCAACCGCGACTGGATCGGCGTCGACGAAGTGGTGGGCGCCGCGGTCGAGCGCATCCGCAAGTTCGTTCCCGGCGCATTGGTCGAAGCCGATATCGAGCCCGGACTGGCGCCGCTGTGGGTGCATCCGGCGTTGGTCGAGCAGGCGTTGTTCAACATCATCGAGAATGCCGCCAAGTTCTCGCCGCCCGGAAAGCCGGTGCGCGTGCGCGCCGGCGATGTTCCCGATGGCGCGTTGCAGGTCGACATCATCGACGAAGGGCCGGGCATCCCCGAAGCCGATCGTGCCCGCATCTTCGACATGTTCTACAGCGTCGAGCGCGGCGATCGCGGACGCCATGGCACCGGGCTCGGACTCACCATCGCGCAGGGCATGATCGGCGCGCATGGCGGCGCGGTCGCGGCGTTGCCGGGCCGGGATGGACGCGGCACCTGCATCCGCATCACACTGCCGCGAACCATGCCGGACGCAGCACCGCAGTGAACACCGTGACCGGACAGGCGATCCGCGTGCTCGTCATCGACGACGAGCCGCAGATCCGGAAGTTCCTCGACATCAGCCTGCGTGCGCAGGGGTACGTCGTGCAGCTCGCCGAAGACGGACGCAGCGGACTCGATGCACTCGCGACCGGCGGCGCCGACCTCGTCATCCTTGATCTGGGTCTTCCCGACATGGATGGGCATGACGTGCTGCGGTCGATCCGCGAATGGTCGAAGGTGCCGGTCCTGGTGCTATCCGTGCGCGCCGACGAAGGCGGCAAGGTGCGCGCACTGGATGCTGGCGCGAACGATTACGTCACCAAGCCGTTCGGCGTTCCCGAATTGATGGCGCGCGTGCGCGCGTTGCTGCGCGATGCCGTCGCGCCCGTAGCGACTGCGGAATCTCCCGTCTACGACGACGGGCGATTGAGGATCGACCTGGCGCGTCGCGAAGTCGCGCTCGATGGCCAGCCGCTGGCGCTCACCCGCAAGGAATACGCCTTGCTGGCGCTGCTCGTGCAACATGCCGATCGCGTCGTCACCCAGCCGCAGCTGCTGCGCGAGGTCTGGGGGCCGACCCATGCCGAGGACACGCATTATCTGCGCATCCTGCTGGCCAAGCTCCGCCACAAGCTCGGGGACGATCCCGCATCGCCGCGCTGGATCATTACCGAGCCGGGTGTGGGACTTCGATTCAGGCGTGCGTGACATCGGCTTGCGTTTGCCGGCGAAGTCCCCCATATGTGTTGAAGCATCCAAGGAGATGTCATGAACGCATATCGCAAGAACCCCGAGGCCATTGCCCGGTTGACCCAGGAGCAATATCGGGTCACCCAGGAAGGCGCGACCGAACGACCGGGAACGGGTGAATACCTGCACAACAAGCAGGTTGGCATTTACGTGGACATCGTTTCAGGCGAGCCGCTGTTCGCATCTTCGAGCAAGTATGAATCCGGATGCGGCTGGCCCAGCTTCACCCGGCCGATTGCTCCGGCCAACATCAAGGAGCTGACGGACACCTCGCACGGAATGACCCGCGTGGAGGTGCGCTCGGCACATGGCGACAGCCATCTTGGCCATGTCTTCAATGATGGGCCCGTCGATCAGGGCGGGCTGCGCTACTGCATCAATTCGGCATCGTTGCGCTTCATCCCTCTGGAGGAAATGGAGCGCGCCGGTTACGGCGCATACCTCGATCAGGTGGAGGAAATTCGATGAGTACCGAACGGGCGATCCTTGCCGGCGGTTGTTTCTGGGGCGTGCAAGAACTGTTGCGCAAGATGGATGGCGTGATCAATACGCGCGTGGGTTACAGCGGCGGCGACGTGCCCAATGCCACCTACCGGAACCATGGAACGCATGCGGAAGCCGTCGAGATCGTGTTCGATCCGGAACGCATCGACTACCGCGATTTGCTCGAATTCTTTTTCCAGATCCACGATCCGAGCACGCGCGACAGGCAAGGCAACGATGTCGGCGCGTCCTATCGATCGGCGATTTTTTACACCACGCCGGAACAGCAACGCATTGCGTTGGACACCATCGCGGACGTGGATGCGTCCGGGCTGTGGCCCGGCAAGGTCGTCACGGAAGTTGTTCCCGCCGGCGATTTCTGGGAGGCAGAACCCGAGCACCAGGACTATTTGCAGCGCTATCCCGCGGGGTATACCTGCCACTTCCCGCGCCCGGGCTGGAAGCTGCCGCGTCGTTCGAGTTGAATTGGCGCGCCCGGAGGGATTCGAACCCCCGACCAATGGCTTCGGAAGCCACTACTCTATCCGGCTGAGCTACGGGCGCGTGCCGTGTCCGCCGCAGCGGAACGGGCATTGTAGCCGCTCACCGCAATCGACGCGAAATTTCGACGGAATCGAACGACAGGCCCAGGTCCTCGGCGGGATACGCAGGTTTCGCAAGGCGAATCTCGATGCGCGCTGCCGGTGACGCCGGGAGCATGAGCGGCCCGATGTCGCGATTGGCGAGCGCGCTGCCCGGAATCTCCAGCGAGCGTCCGGCGACGGAGATGCGATAGCTGCGATCCGTGCGCGCACGGGCATGGATGAAACGCAGCATCACTTTCTGCGCATGGGGCGAGGCAATGGCGGTATCCAGGGCGACCCTAGTCGTGGCCTGGGTCAGGTAGCCGCTGCCGAAACTGAAGCTGGTGCGCGGTTGCCAGGCATTGGCAGCGATGCGATAGCCGCCATTGGCGTTCGCGGTCGCGATGTGCGCAGGAATCGCTTGCAGCGGCGTGGACAGGGAGAGCTGCAGCACCGGCAACATGCCATCGGGCGCAGCCGCAGGCAACTCGATCACCACGTCGCCGCCATCGCGATGCCACGGCAACGACGCGCCGCCATCGATGCGGGCTTCCGATGGATCATTCGCAAGCCCCGAAACACGAAGCGGGCCAGCATGCCAGTCGTGGACGACGAGATAGAGCGTCCGTCCGTGCAGCAGGGTCGCACCCCATGGCTGCCGCCGCAGTCCGCTGGGCATTGCATCGAGCAACCCGGGATGACGACGCAACCACGCACCGATGCCGTGCATGACGTCGGCTTCGAACGGCACCACACTGCCATCGCCCTTGGGTCCGATGTTGAGCAGGTAGTTGCCGCCCGCGGCGCGCGTCTGTATCAAGCCATTGGCAAGCTCGCGGATCTTGCCGGCGAGGTCGTCGCGCTGTTGCCAGCTGCGATAGCCCCAGGTGGCGTGATAGATCGACGCCGGCACCTCGAACGGGGGTTGCATCGTTTCCGGCGGCAATTCGTTGTCGCCGAGGGTGACGAAATCGCCGCGGTTGTTCCAGATGCGCCCGTTGATCGCGGCCTGCGGTTGCAGCCTGCGCACGATCGCGGCGAATTTGCGGCTCTGTTCCGGCGTCGGCGCCGACATGTCGAACCACACTTCGGTGATCGGGCCGTAGTTCGACATCAGTTCGGTCAGTTGCCGTTCGATCAGGAGTTCCATCGCCGATGGAATCGGATTGCTGTTGTGCTGCACCTCGGGCGAATGGCCGGCATTCCAATCGACCAGCGAGAAGTACACGCCGAACCCGACGCCAATCTTCCGGCATGCGGTCGACAGCGACTTCAGAGGGTCCCGTGCAAACGGCGTGCGCTTGACCACGTTGTAGTCGGTGGACTTCGTGTCGAACATCGCGAAGCCGTCGTGGTGCTTGCTGGTGACGACGATGTAGCGCGCGCCGCCATCCTTCGCCAGTTTGCAGATAGCGTCGGCGTCGAATTTCACTGCGGAAAAGCGCGACGCGACCTTGAGGTAATCGTCCGTCGGGATATTCGCCCAGCCCTGGATCTGTTCGGAATAGCCCTTCGTCACCGGCTTGCCTTGCCACACGCCGCCGAGTTCCGAATACAGGCCCCAGTGCACGAACATGCCGTAGCCCAGGCGCTGCCAGCGCGCGATGCGTTCGGCATCCGCGTCGCGCGCCTGCGCCGGCATCGCCACGGACGGCAGCAGGCAGGTGGCAAGCAGGAGGGCGGGCAAGATGGGGCGGTACAACCTCATTCGCGGGGTTCCGTGGCGTGCGAGCGTGCACCGCTACTGTAAGGGTGATCCGCGCTGCTAGGCTATGCGCATGTCATCCCCGCAAATCCCCGACGCCTGGGTGCAACCATCGGAACCGGAATGGCGACGCAAGTTGCGTCTCTACCTGCGGTTGATGCGCGCCGACAAGCCGATCGGCTGGCTGTTGTTGCTGTGGCCGACGTGGTGGGGGCTGTGGTTCGCGGCGAACGGCATGCCGGCGTGGAAGCCTCTGGTCGTGTTCACGCTGGGCGTGTGGTTGACGCGCGCGGCCGGCTGCGTGATCAATGATTACGCCGATCGTTGGCTGGATGGATCGGTCGAGCGCACGCGCGGCCGACCGCTTGCGACCGGCGAAGTGAGCGGGCGCGAGGCGTTGGCGCTGTTCGCGGTGCTGATGCTGGCGGCATTCGCGCTGGTGCTGACGCAGAATCGCCTGACCATCGCGATGAGCGTGGTCGGCGTGGTGCTGGCCGCGAGCTATCCCTACCTCAAGCGCTACACCTATTTTCCGCAGGTCTACCTCGGCATGGCCTTTGGCTGGGGCATCCCGATGGCGTTCGCGGCGGTCACCGGCGGCGTGCCGAAGCTGGCATGGCTGATCTACATCGCCAACATCCTGTGGTCGACCGCCTACGACACCTGGTATGCGATGGTCGATCGCGACGACGACATCCGCATGGGCGCGAAGTCGACGGCGATCCTGTTCGGCGATGCCGACCTGATCGCGCAGGGCGTGCTGTATGCCTGCATGTTCGCGACGCTGGCGCTGGTCGGCCACGATGCCCATCGCGGCATCTGGTACTGGGGCGGACTGCTGGTCGCCGCGCTGCTCGTGGCGTGGGAATTCCGGATGGCGAAGGAGCGCGATCGCGACGGCTGTTTCCGCGCGTTCCGCCACAACAACTGGGTGGGGCTGGCGATCTTCGCCGGCATCGCGCTGGATTTCTGGCGTAGCTAGGGAACCCGCGCACAGACCCAGGCATCGACGCGCTGCACGCCGATCGCCTTGAGCGCGATCGCCGCGGCCTCCAGCGTGGCGCCGGTGGTCATCACGTCATCCACCAGTGCGACATGGCGCGGCACCTCGCGCTTTCCCCGCAACCCAACGAACACGTCCTGCATGTTCACCGCGCGGGCATCCTTGTCGAGGCTCGATTGCGCGGTGGTGTGCTGGCGCCGATGCAGCAGGTCGCCACGCAGCGGCAGGTCGAACGCCTGCGCGATCGGCTTGGCCAGTTCCAATGCCTGGTTGTAGCCGCGCTTGCGCAGGCGCTTGCGGTGCAGCGGGATCGCGATGACGGCGTCGGGACGGTCGGCGTGTTGCAGGACGCGCAGCATCAAAGACGATGCCAGCCGTCCGGCGCACAGGTCCTCGTGGAATTTCAGGCGCGGCAGCAGGCGGTCGATCGGCGCGTTGTAGAGAAAGGCGGCGCGGGTGCGCTGGATCGGCGAGGCGCGACCGCTGCAGCGCTCGCAGGGCAGGCCGAACATCGAGGGCAGGGCGCAGCGCGGGCAGGCCGGTGGCAGCCACGGCAGTTCGGCCTCGCACAGCCGGCACAGGTCGAGGCCGGACTGGCCGTCGCCGTCGCAGGCCAGGCAGCGGCGGGGGTAGAAAGCGTCGATGGCGGCATCGACGGCGCGCCGCCAGCCACCCCGGCGGGCGAGCCAGTCAACTTTCGTGATGGGGTTCAGGTTGACAGTACTGGACATGGTTTCCAGACTGGCAGGCCCAGCAATCCCGCACCCTCGGAAAATCCCCATGCCTGATGTCGGACCTGTCCCCGCCCTGCGCCACGACTGGAACCAGTCCGAGGTCGAGGCCCTGTTCGCGCTGCCGTTCACCGAGCTGGTCCAGCGCGCCGCCACGGCCCATCGCGAACATTTCGATCCGGCCGAGGTGCAGATCAGCACGCTGCTGTCGGTGAAGACCGGCGGCTGCCCCGAGGATTGCGGCTATTGCCCGCAGGCGCAGCGCTATCACACCGGTGTCGAGGCGACCAAGCTGATGGATGCCGACGACGTGCTGGAACGCGCGCGCGCGGCCAAGGCGGCCGGCGCCTCGCGCTTCTGCATGGGCGCGGCCTGGCGTTCGCCCAAGGACCGCGACATCCCCAAGGTCGCCGAGATGATCCGCGGCGTGAAGGCCCTCGGCCTCGAGACCTGCGCCACCCTCGGCATGCTCAGCGCGCCGCAGGCCGATGCCTTGAAGGATGCCGGCCTCGACTACTACAACCACAATCTCGACACCGCCCCGGATTTCTATGGCGATGTCATCACCACGCGTGACTACCAGGATCGCCTCGACACGCTGACGCACGTCCGCGACGCCGGCATGAAGACCTGCTGCGGCGGCATCGTCGGCATGGGCGAATCGCGCGCGCAACGCGCCGGCCTGCTGCGCACGCTGGCCAACCTGCCGGCGCATCCGGATTCGGTGCCGATCAATCGCCTGGTGCAGGTCGCCGGCACGCCGCTCGCCGCCAGGAACACCGTCGCAGAACTCGATTCCTTCGAATTCGTGCGGACGATCGCGGTCGCCCGCATCATCATGCCGAAGTCGATGGTGCGCCTGTCGGCCGGACGCGAAACCATGAGCGATGAATTGCAGGCGCTGTGCTTCCTCGCCGGCGCCAACTCGATCTTCCACGGCGAAAAACTGCTGACCACCGGCAACCCCGATGTCGATCACGACGCCAAGCTGTTCGAGCGCCTCGGCCTGCGTCCGATGCAGCTGACCGAAGCGTCGTCATGCAGCGATACCGTGCACGCCGACATCACCGTCCAGAACGCGGCCTGAGATGGCGCGGCCTTCGATCCGTGCGCGCGTTGCCGAACAACGCGTGCAGCGCGAAGCGCAACATCGCGTGCGCCGGCTGCGCACGGTGGTGCGTCGCGATGGAATCGGTTGCGAGGTCGATGGCCGCTGGCTTCTGAACTTCTGCGGCAATGATTATCTCGGGCTGTCGCAACACTTCTCGATCAACTCGGCGTTGCAGGATGGTGCCGCGCGCAATGGCTACGGCAGCACCGGTTCGCCGCTGGTCTGCGGTCGCCATGCCGCGCATGCGGCGCTGGAGCGCGCGGTCGCCGAATGGCTGGGCTATCCGCGCGCCCTCTTGTTCGACAGCGGGTACGTGGCGAACCTCGCGGTGTTGCAGGCTTTCCTCGGCGAAGGCGACATCTGCGTGCAGGATCGCCTCGACCACGCCAGCCTGATCGATGGCGCCCGCCTCTCCGGGGCGATGTTGCGGCGGTATCCGCACGGCGATGCCGAAGGCGCGTTGCGACAACTGCGTTCCAATGTCGATGGCGCCGCGATGGTGGCCACCGATGGCGTTTTCAGCATGGATGGCGACATCGCTCCACTGAAGCAACTGGCGCTGATCGCGCGCGTGCAGCACGCCACCCTGTATGTCGACGATGCCCATGGCATCGGCGTCGTCGGGGACGAGGGGCGTGGCTGCGTCGCCGCCGCCAAGCTCGGGCCCACCGAAGTGCCGCTGCAACTGGTCACGCTCGGCAAGGCTTTGGGCGGATACGGCGCCGTGGTGGTGGGCGAAGCGGATTACATCGAGCATCTCGTGCAAGCCGCGCGCGGGTTCGTCTATTCCACCGCGCCGCCACCGGCATTGGCGGTGGCATCGCTGCAGGCGGTGAAGATGGCGCGCAGCGACCACTGGCGCCGCGAACGCCTAGAATCATTGATCGCGCGCTTCCGCGAAAAGATGCAGCAACTGGGCTTCGAGTTGCCCGCCAGCGATACGCCGATCCAGCCGGTGCCCTGCGGCGACGAACAAAGCGCGTTGGCGATGTCGGCGGCGCTGGAAGACGAAGGCTTGTGGGTGACGGCGATCCGTCCGCCAACGGTTCCCGACAATGCTTCGCGCCTGCGCGTCACCTTGTCGGCCCTGCACACGCCGAGCGAAGTCAATGCGCTGGTGCAGGCATTGGCGCGTGCGCGCGACAGCCTGCCGTCGCGATGAGCCTGCATATCGAACGCGTCGGCAGCGGCCCCGACCTGGTCCTGCTGCACGGTTGGGCAATGCATGGCGGCGTGTTCGCGCCGCTGGTCGAGCGCCTGCGCGACCGCTGCACGCTGCACGTGGTCGATTTGCCCGGGCACGGCGGATCGCGCGACAGCGATGTTCCGTTGCGGCTCGATGCCTGCGCTGCCGCGATCGCCGGGCAAGTGCCGCAAGGCGCGACATGGTGTGGTTGGTCGCTGGGCGGATTGATCGCCTTGCACGCCGCGCAACATGGGGTGTCGATGCGCGCGCTGGCGATGCTGTGCGCGACGCCGTGCTTCGTGCGCAAGGACGACTGGCGCTGGGGCATGTCCCCGGAAATCTTCCGCGACTTCGCCGAAGGATTGCGCAGCGATTGGCGCGGCACGCTCGATCGTTTCCTTGCGCTGGAAGCCTTCGGTTCCGATCGCGCCAAGGAAGAATTGCGCCATCTGCGCGACGAATTGTTCGCGCGCGGCGAACCGGCGACATCGGTGCTCGCCGATGGCCTGGAATTGCTGGAAACCAGCGACCTGCGGCCGGGCCTTCCGTCGTTGGCGCTGCCGAGCCTGTGGATCGGCGGGCGTCGCGATCGCCTGGTCGATCCGCGCGCGATGCAGGCGGCGGTCGAGCTGACGCCCGATGCCGCCATCGAAGTGGTCGATCATGCCGGCCACGCGCCATTCCTCACCCACGCCGAAGTCGTCGCGACCGCGCTCGGGCGAATCCTGCCGTGAACGAGGTGTTCGACACGCGCCAGGTGCGCCATGCCTTCGGCCGCGCCGCCCACGGGTACGAGGATGCTTCGGCCTTGCAGCGCGAGATCGAATCGCGCCTGCTGGAATCGTTCGATCACTACGCCATCCGCCATGGCGATGCCAAGCCGCAGGTCGTGGTCGATCTCGGCTGCGGCCCGGCGCATGCGGCGGCATGGTTCCGCAAGCAGTTGCCGGACGCACGGGTGCTCGCGATCGATGCCGCCTTGCCGATGCTGCAGATCGCGAATGCCAACACGCGTGGCCAGTGGCTTCGCCGCAAGACGGTCGAGCGGATTTGCGCCGACCTGCGCGCATTGCCGTTGGCCGACGCCAGTGTCGACGTGTTGTTCTGCAACCTCGCCTTGCAATGGATCGATGACCTGCCCGCAGCCTTCGCCGGATTCCGGCGCGTGCTGAAGCCCGGCGGCTTGCTGCTGTGCACGACCTTCGGCACCGACACCCTGTACGAATTGCGCGAAGCCTTCGCGGCTGCCGATGCGGTGCCGCACGTCAGCCCCTTCGTCGACATCGCGGGATTCGGCGATGCACTGGTGGCCGCGGGATTCCGCGAGCCGGTGCTCGACCGCGACCTGCTGGTGGAAACGCTGCCGGATTTTTCCAGCGTGTTGCGCGGCCTCAAGGCGATGGGCGCGACCAATGCCCTACATGCGCGTCGCCACAGCCTGAGCGGACGCGCGCGTTTCGCCGCCGCCGATGCCGCCTATCCGCGCGATGGCGCGGGCCGCTTTCCGCTGACGTGGGAGGCGATCTACGCGCAGGCGTGGGGGCCGGAACCCGGCACGCCGATCCGCGTTCCCGGTGGCGAGCTCGCATCGGTGCCGCTCGATCGCATTCCGATCCGGCGGCGCTGACTTACTCCACCCGGAACATCACCCGGGCATCGTCCGGCTTCGGCTTGCCGTCCTTGCCGATATCCTGCGGATACTCCGCGAAGGCATCGCCGAGCATGACCGCGCGCGCGCCACGATCGGTCATCCACTGCTGCACCTGCGGCCAGTGGCGCAGCTTCGTCACCCACAGCACGCCGGGATCGCCGCGGAAGCGTGCGAGTTCCTCCGAGGCGGAGCGGTCGAAATCCGGATTGAAACGTGCTTGCGCAACGGCATCCATGCCGACGCGATCGACCCGCGCCGGCAGGCCGAGATAAAGATGCAGGGCATAACGCTGGGTGTCGTCGATGAAGACCACGCGCTTCACCGGCACGTCGCCGCTGCGCTTGTGGATTTCGGCGACGAAGGTACGGACATCGAGCGTTGCCGGGATCAGCAGCGAACCGATCTTCATCACCGCGACCAGCACGATCATCCACAGCCAGTTGGGCAGGGCGGCGCCACGACGCATGCGCATCGCCGCGATCGCCAGGGCCGGGAACAGCGGCAACACGTACAGCGGCAGGCGCGAGCGCGACAGGCAGAACACCAGCAGCGGCAGCAGGATCCACAACGCGACCAGGACGTCGCCGGCCTCGGCGCGACGGATCGCGGAATTGCGCCACCAACGGCGGAACGATGCCGGCAACGTGCCGAACCAGCGGATGACATGCCACGTCCACGGCAACGCACCGATCAGGATCGTCGGGCCGTACACCACCAGCCAGCCGTACCACTCGCCGTTGCGGCGATGGACGTCGCTGGCGACGCGATCGACCACTTCGCTGCCGGTGAAGTACTGCAGCAATCCCGGCGTGCGTTGCGTCACCACCAGGTACCAGGGCAACGCCACCAGCGCGAACAGCACGAACCCGCCGACATGCACCAGCGGATCGCGCGGGCGGCCGGGTTCGCGCACCCACAGCGAGAACGCGACCAGCGACAGCGCCGGCAGCAATCCGGGCGGCCCCTTGGTGAGGAAGGCGAGGCCGAAGCCCAGCCACATCGCCAACCACCACGCGCGCCGCTGCAATGCCGGCGGATCGCCGAAGCGCGCGCAGACGAAGCCGCAGATCGCCAGTGTTTCGCAGGCGGCGAGCACGAAATCGGTGGTGATGAGTTGCGAGGCGCCGGCGGGCATGAACATCGTCGCGAACAGCAATGCCGTTTCGTTGCGGCGATCGGGAATCAGGCGCGAGGAAATCTGCCGCACCAGCAGCACGCACAGCAGATAGGCCAGCGCCGAGGGCAGGCGCGCGGCCCAAGCGTTGGCGCCGAAGGTGGCGATGCTGGCGGCGATCGCCCAATAGGTCAGCGGCGGCTTGGTCCAGTGGCCGACGTCGTCGGTGCGCTGCGGAAACAGCCAGTTGCCGGTGTCGAGCATGTTGAGCGCGACATTGGTGTAGCGGCCTTCATCGGGGTCCCACAGTCCGCGCATGCCGAGGAACAGCAGCGCCAGCAGCGATGCCGCGAGCAGGACGTGCCAAGCGCGCCACTGGAAGGGTTTCTGGATCGAGCTCATGCGCCGCTATCGGGGGAGGAGAACCACTGGCCGGCCATCGCCGGATCGACGTTGCCGCCGCTCAAAATGATACCGACGCGCCGCCCGCGGAAGCGCTGCGGGTTCGCCAGCACGCAGGCCAGCGGCACCGCTGAAGAGGGCTCGACCAGCAGCTTCATGCGCGTCCACACCAGGCGCATCGCCGCGAGCACGGCGGAATCGTCGGCAAGGAGAATGCCGTCGATGTTGCGTTCGAGCAGATCGTAGGTGCGTTGCGCGAGATGGCCGCGCAGTCCGTCGCAGACGGTGTCGGCGCTGCGATCGGTGATCGGGCGGCCGATTTCAAGCGCGTCGTGGGCGTCGCGTGCGCCTTCCGGCTCCGCGCCCAGCACTTCGACGCGATCGGCCTGCGCCCGCGCCACCAGTGCCGAACCCGACAGCAGGCCGCCGCCGCCGACCGGCGTCATCAATACGTCCAAGGTGCCGACGTGTCCGAACAGTTCCAGCGCCGCGGTGCCCTGGCCGGCAATCACCTCGGCATTGTCGAAGGGATGGATCAGGGTGCCGCCCTCGCGCGCGAGGATGTCGGCGACCGCGGCGTCGCGCGCGGCCATGCCGGGGGCGCAGCGCACGAGGCGTGCACCATAGGCGACGATGGCATCGAGCTTGGACTGCGGCGCGCCTTCGGGCACGACCACCGTTGCCGGGATCCCGCGCAGCTTGCAGGCCAGGGCGATCGCCGCGCCATGGTTGCCGGAACTCTGGGTGACCACGCCGGTGCGGGCGGCTTCATCGTCCAGGGCCAATACCGCGTTGCAGGCGCCGCGGAACTTGAACGCGCCGGCGCGCTGCAGGTTCTCGCATTTGAACAGGAGCTCGCAGCCGGCGAGGGCATCGAGGCCATGCGATCGCAGGACCGGGGTGACATGGGCATGGCCGGCAATGCGGGCGGCGGCCTGGCGGACATCGGCGATGGCAGGGAGGCGAGGGGTGGCTTCGGGCATCGCGCCAGCCTAAGGCTTGGGCGGGCGGACTGCACGCCGTCGGATCGCGCTAGCTGAATCTTCGCCATCCGACGATGGCGGCTTGCACATTGCAGTCAGCCGACTGCGCGCATGCTGTCGCAGGTACCACAGGGGATACGACGATGAAAACATCCTTGCTCGCCGCCGGCGCCTTTGCAGCAGTGCTGTTGTCCGGCTGCGTCACCGACGCGCCGCGTACCAGCCTGCGTCCCGGCGGCACCTATGATCCCGATGCCCGCGTCCGTGCCGCCGAGATGGAATCGGATCGCCCGGTGATCATCGTTCCCTATGGCATGTACGGATATCCCGGCCCGTATTACTACGGTGGCGGCTTCGGCTATGGCGCATATGGATATGGGTCGCCGTGGTACGGCGGCTACTACGGACCTGGTCCGGTGTTCCTGCCGCCGCGCCATCACCATCGGCCGTCGCAGCCGAGCGGCCAGGCGAAGACGCCCAACAACCCGCCGCGCACCTTCCGCGACCTGTTCCCGGGCGCTAAACGCTGACACCACAGATAGGGCTTGCGTTGGTGGGGGCTTCCATGCACTCTCTGCGCCAACGTTGTCATCGGCCATGCCGGCATTCGGCCTAACCGCTCCGGATCCCCCCTGTTCCGGGTTCGGCCGGGTGCCGGCACCTTTATCCGATATCGGAAAAAGGTGAGGGGCTGGATGTCCCCCGACATCCAGCCCCTCTTGCTTCCCCGGTCGTACCGATCGGCCCTGTTCCAATCCGATCCGCGCGAAGCACGTTGCCGACCTGGGTGCAAACGTATTCCAAGCAGGCGGCGTGCCAGCCGCAAGCGTGTCGATGACCAGCCTTTCGTTTTTGCGGGGCAGTTCATACTTTGACGCCGGCCGTGGTGAGCACACCGTGATGGCGAGCAAGTTCGGCGACAACGGCGCGAGAATGTGACAACAGCGGTTTCACACCGCACACACAACGGGTTCGCAGTTTTCGCGGCGGCCGTGGAAACGGAAGATGACGACGCAACGGAAGTGACGCACAGCGTCGACGCGCAACATCATTCGGCAGCATTGGCCGCATGAGGTTGCATGAACGATGGCGACGCTGCGATGTTTTGCGAATCGGCGCACAATTCACATGCAAAAGAAAAACGTTTGATTGAAACGAAATGAACAGCGACTTCCACAACTTCGACGTGATCGTGATTGGCGGCGGGCATTCCGGCACCGAAGCCGCGCTTGCGTCCGCGCGCGCGGGTGCGCGCACGTTGCTGCTCACCCACAACATCGAAACCGTCGGTGCAATGAGCTGCAATCCGGCGATTGGCGGGATCGGCAAGGGCCATCTGGTGAAGGAGATCGATGCGCTCGGTGGCGTGATGGCACGCGCGGCCGATGCCGCCGGCATCCAGTGGCGCACGCTCAATGCATCGAAAGGCCCGGCGGTACGCGCGACGCGTTGCCAGGCCGATCGTTCGCTGTATCGCCAGTTCATCCGCCACGCAGTGGAGACGCAGGTGAATCTCACCGTGTTCCAGGCCGCGGTCGACGACGTTGTCATCGAACAGGGAAGCGTACGCGGCGCGATCACCAATACCGGCATCCGCTTCACGGCACCCGCGGTGGTGCTGACCGCTGGAACCTTCCTCGCCGGCAAGATCCACATCGGCGAAACCCAATATGCCGCCGGGCGCATGGGCGATCCGCCGGCCAGCGCATTGGCGCAACGCCTGCGCGAAGGTGCCTTCGTCGTTGATCGCCTCAAGACCGGCACGCCGCCGCGCATCGATGGTCGCACCCTCGATTATTCGAAGATGGACGAGCAGCCCGGCGACACGCCGCGCCCGGTGTTCTCGTTCATGGGCAGCACGGCCGATCATCCGGCGCAGGTCAGTTGCTGGATCACCCACACTACCGAGCGCACGCACGAGATCATCCGCAATGCGTTGCATCGTTCGCCGCTGTATTCCGGGCAGATCGAAGGCATCGGTCCGCGTTATTGCCCGTCGATCGAGGACAAGGTGGTGCGCTTCGCCGAGAAGGCCTCGCACCAGATCTTCGTCGAACCGGAAGGCCTGGGCGTCATCGAGATCTATCCCAACGGCATCAGCACCTCATTGCCGTTCGACGTGCAGTTGGAGCTGGTGCGCAGCATCACCGGCTTCGAGCACGCGCACATCACCCGTCCCGGCTACGCCATCGAATACGACTTCTTCGATCCGCGCGGGCTGAAGGCTTCGCTGGAAACCAAGGCGGTCGCCGGTCTGTTCTTCGCCGGGCAGATCAATGGCACCACCGGCTACGAGGAAGCCGCGGCGCAGGGATTGCTCGCGGGCGTCAACGCCGCACGTTTCGTGCAACAGCAGGACGCATGGTCGCCGCGTCGCGACGAAGCCTACATCGGCGTGCTGGTCGACGACCTGATCACCCAGGGCACCAGCGAGCCGTATCGCATGTTCACTTCGCGCGCGGAATATCGCCTGCAATTGCGCGAGGACAATGCCGACGCGCGACTGACGCCGGTCGGTTGGGAGATGGGGTTGGTCGATGACGCGCGCTGGAGCGCCTTCAATGCCAAGCGCGACATGGTCGACCGGGAAACCGCGCGCCTGAAGACGATCTGGGCGGCGCCGAACAATGCGTTGGGCGATGCGCTCAAGCGCCACATCGGCGTCGAGGTCTCGCGCGAAACCAGCGCCATCGACCTGCTGCGGCGTCCCGAACTCGATTACGCCAAATTGATGCAGGTGCCAGAACTCGGCCCTGCCGTCGCCGATGCCAAGGTGGCCGAACAGGTGGAGATCGAGGTCAAGTATTCCGGCTACCTCGATCGCCAGCGCGAGGAGATCGCGCGCGCGCGCCGCAACGAGGACACCGCGATCCCGCATGGCTTCGACTACGACGCGGTGCGCGGACTTTCGGCGGAAGTATTGCAAAAACTCTCACGCGTGCAGCCGCAGAGCATCGGCCAGGCGGCGCGCATTCCCGGCGTCACCCCGGCGGCGATTTCATTGCTGCTCGTCCACTTGACGCGCGCAAGGCGGGAACGCGCGGCGTAAGCCGCGTCGCGGTCAGTCAGTCCGCGCGGCACTCCGGATCGCGGCGCAGCTTGTCCATCCAGCCCTGCTGCGCGCAGCGTGCCTTGCGCTCCTGCTCGGCGCGCGCATCGGCGGCCTGTTGTGCCCTGGCCTGGCGCGCGTTTTGCAACGCGGCCAGTTTCGCCTTGATCTGCGGCAGCGCGGCTTGCGCGGCGCGTTCGCCTTCCAGGATGGCATGGTTCTTCTGCTCGAAATCGGCAGCGCCGATGTCGTTCACCTTCGGGCGGATCACGATGTCGGCGCGCGCGAGTTCCTGCGCGCCCAGTTTCTGACCCATGATCTTGATGCTCTGGTTGATGTTGCCGAGCATGCTGCCGTTTGACGCGCTGCCATCGGCCTTGCTGCTGATGTCGACCGCGATCACGAAGTCGGCGCCGAGTTCGCGCGCGGCGTCCACCGGGACCGGGCTGACCACGCCGCCATCGACGTAACGTGCATTGCCGATGACGGCAGGTTCGAACACGCCCGGGATCGAGCTGGATGCACGCACCGCCTGCCCGGTGTTGCCGCGCACGAACACGGTGCGTTCGCCATTCGCGAGGTTCGTCGCCACGGCGGCGAACGGCTTGCGCAACTTCTCAATGCTGCGGCCGCCGACCAGCCCGTTCACGTAATCCTGCAGTTTCTGGCCCTTCACCACGCCGCCGGAAAACAGGCTGACGTCGCGGATGCGCGATTCGTCCAGCGCGAATGCTTTTTCCTGCATGGCATAGGCATCCATGCCGCTGGCATAGAGTGCGCCGACCACGCTGCCGGCGCTGGTTCCGGAGACCACCACCGGGGTGATGCCGTTGGCTTCCAGCATCTTGATCACGCCGATGTGGGCAAAGCCCTTGGCTGCGCCGCCGCCCAGCGCGATGCCCACTTTCACCGGGGCGACCGTGACGGGCGCTGCATGCGCGCGGGTGTCGGTCTTCGGCGCGCTGGCGCAGGCAGTGAGCAGGGTGGCGAACAGGGCGGTTGCGAAAGCGGCGCGCATCGGCATCGGGGATCGAAAGGGGAGCAGAGTTTAAGGCGGCGGTGATGAATTGCCGCTGGCGGACTGCAGCAGGGCCTCGATGTCCTGCTTCATCTTCTGCAGGCGCGGTGTATCGACCCTGTCCAGGGAGGCCAATGCGCGCTGGTAATACTCGATGGCTTTCGCCTTGTCGCCCTGTTTCTGCCAAGCCAGGCCCATGCCCTTGTACATGGTCGCCAATTGGCCGGGCGCAGGCTTGCCCTTGGTCAGGATTTTCTCCGAACGGGAAAAAGCATCCAATGCATCCGGATAACGCGCCATGTCGTTCAACGCTTCACCCAGTTGCCAATAATTCGTGCCGATTTCGAGGCTTTCCGCGCCAAGCAATTTCTCGTTGAGCGAAATGGCCTTGTGCATGTCGGCTTCGACGCTGTCGAATTGGCCAAGCCTGCGCTCCGCGATGGATTTGTCCAGCAGCAGGTTGACCCGATCCTGGTCCAGCGAAGGGTCGCGCTGCTTGTCGGCATAGGCCAGGCCTTCCTGTGTAAATTGCCGCGCGCGTGAATAGTGATCCTGCATGATCAGCACCTTGCACAGACCGGTATAGGCACCGATCGTGGTGCTGCGGGCGATTTCATCCGGGGCGGGCAGCTTGGCCAGCACGGCCAGGCTTTGCTCGTAATTGCTCGCAGATGCTGCGAGATTGCCGACGAGTCCTTGCACGTCGGCCAGGTTCTTCTGCGATGCCGCCAGTTGGAAGGCGTCGTCCGGCGCATAGCGCTTGCGCAGTTGCAGCGCGTTATTCGCTGCGGCTTCGGCGTCCTTCCCCTTGCCCATCATTGCCAGCACGCCTGCGTAGTTGCCGAAATGGATGGCCAGCTCCATTGCGTCCTTGCGATTGAACGGCTGCACATCCTGCATGCCCGGCGTGTACATCGTCTCGGAGTTCGCGTAATCCCCATTCGAGGCGTAGAGGATGGCCAGGCTGCGCTGCACGGCCTTGCGCACCTGCGGATCGAGATCCTTTCGCTCGCCCAGCAATTTGCGCGCATAGGCGAGCAGGTCCTTGAGCGAGAACTTGCTGTCGAGCGTGTGCTGCGGCGTCGCCCCGTTCAGGACATCTTCCAGGAACGCCGAGGCATCGGTCGCGCGTGCAGCTTGTTGCTCGGCCAACCGCGCCTGCTCGCGCGCTTCGCGCGCCTGCCACAAGGCCACGCCGGTGCCGACGATCAATGCGATCGCGACCGCCGCCACCGACGCCGCCAGCGCACGATTGCGCCGCAACCAAAGGCGCAGGCGTTCACCCCGCGACGGTCGCACCGCCGCGATGGGGCGCATGTCCAGCCATGCACGCAAGTCGTTGGCCAGGGCATCGGCGGAGGCGTAGCGCGCTTCGGGATCGCGGCGCAGGCAGCCATGCACGATGTCGGCGAGTCCGCCGCGCAGCGCCCGCGACAGCGACGCCGGCGTCATGCCGCCGCGTTGCGCCGCCTGTTCCGCGCTGGCGTGGGCGGCGGAACGTGTCAGCGGTTCGGGTTCGTTCTCCAGTTGCTGCAACTGGCGTGCCACGGGCGTGTCGCGACTGAGGCCGAAGGGATGCGATGCCGACAGCAGGCGATGCAGCACGATGCCGAGTTGCCAGATATCGGTCGCGGTGGTGATCGGCGCGTCGTGCAACTGCTCGGGCGATGCGTATTCGAAGGTCAGCGCGCGGTCCTGCGCGATGGTGACGTCGCTCCCTTCCAGTTGCTTGGCGATGCCGAAATCGAGCAGCTTCACCCGGCCTTCGCCATCCACCAGCAGGTTGGAGGGCTTGAGGTCGCGATGCACCACCAGGTTGCGATGGGCATAGCGCACGGCATCCAGCACCTGCAGGAACAGCGTGATGCGATCGCGCAGGCCGAGGCCGCGTTCATCGCACCATTGGTCGATGGGCTGGCCATCGACGCGCTCCATCACGAACCACGGTTCCCCTTCCGCGTTGATGCCGCCGTCCAGCAAGGTGGCGATGTTGGGGTGCTGCAACTGCGCGAGGATCTGGCGTTCGCGCAGGAAGCGATCGCGGGCGACGGGGGTGTCGGCACTGGCGCGGATTAGCTTGAGCGCCGCGCGTTGCGCATAGGCGCCGTCGTCGCGTTCCACGGCATAGACCGCGCCCATGCCGCCATGGCCGATCACGCCGACGATGCGCCAGGCGCCGAGCTGGCGGCCCGGCATGGTGTCGTCGTGTGCGTTTTCGCGCTCCGCGTTCAGTGCATGGCCCCAGGCGGACGCGTCGCCGGCGAACGGCTCGCCGGCGCTGTCATCCGCGGCGAGCATGGCGCGCACCTCCGCGAGGAGGGAGGCATCGTCCCCGCACAATTCGCGAAGTCGTTGCTCGCGCGCGTCGCCGGCAAGATCGACCACGCCGTCGAAGACTTCCAGCACCCGGCGGGAGTGTTGTGCAGAAGGGTCGGTCATGACGTCATCTCTTTCAACAGGAAGGCGCGGGCGCGGCGCCAGTCGCGACGAAGGGTGCTTTCGCTGATGTCGAGCATGTCGGCGATCTCGGGCTCGGTATAGCCGCCGAAATAGCGCAGTTCGACGATTTGCGCGGCACGCTCGTCCAGCGCGTGCAGCGCTTCCAGCAGGTCATCGAGTTTCAACACCTCGATCGCGGCGAGTTCGCCGGAATTCGCCGCCGCCGTGAGCGACAGCAATTCCTGACCGCCACCGCGCTTGTCGGCCTTGCGCGCGCGGGCGTCGTCCACCAGCACCTGGCGCATCGCGCGCGCGGACAACGCCAGCAGGTGGTTGCGGTCGGCGGCCGACAGGCTCGATCCGCCCAGCTTGAGATAGGCCTCGTGGACGAGGGCCGTCGTCTCGATGGGATCGCGCATGCGCCGCAGCTGCAGGCGCGCGGCGCGCTTGAGTTCGCCATACACGGCAGCGTAGGCATTGCCGAGCGCAACGGCATCGCCCGCGCGGGCGCGGGCAAGCAGGACGGTGACTTCTGCGGACGGAACGGATTCCACGACGACCCCCTCGGCGTGACCGGTTTCGCGGTCGAGTTTCGCATACCCCAGAGAGACCGGCATTCCGCCGGCGCCATTCCGAGGGGAAACCATGAATCCAAAGCGTCGTCACCGGCGATCGCCGGTGCTGTCCATTCTTGCGCTGGCCATGTTGAGCGCGATGTCGTTGCCGGCATTCGCCACCGATGATCCCTGCAAGAACCCGGATGGCAGCAACATGTCACCGCCGCCCAGCACCAACCAGGGCAGCGAAGGCGGCGGCGACAACACGACCTGCCGCATGTTCGCCAGTGCATTCGGCCAATACAACAACGCCAGTGGCGACATCAGCAATGCGTTCGGCTGGGAAAACAGCGCATTGAACGAGGCCACCAGCGCCTTTGGCGCGAAAAATATCGCCAGCGGCGCATACGGCAACGCCTTCGGCTACCAGAACACCGCCGGTCAATGGGAAAGCAGTGCGTTCGGGGTATCGAACAGCGCGACGGGCGTCAGCAGCAGTGCTTTCGGCCACAACAACACGGCCCTGGGCCAGGATTCCAGCGCCTTCGGCGATGGCAACTATGCCACCGGCGATTACAGCAACGCGTTCGGCCTGTGGAGCCGCAGTGCGAAATATGCCACCGCGATCGGTTTGCGCGGTTATGCGACCGGCATCGGCAGCGTGGCGCTGGCAGGCTTCTTCGACCGCAACGGCAACGGCCACGAAGATCTCGACATCTCGGGCGTCGCCTCCAGCGAAACCGCGAGCGCCACCGGAACCAGCTCGATCGCCGTGGGCGCGGGCGTGCAAGCGACGGCTTCGGTTGCCAGCGCGGTGGGCGTGAACAATCTGTCCAGCGCCAGCGGCGCCAGCAGTTTCGGCATCGGCAACACGGCCTCGGGCCTCAACAGCACGGCCATCGGCAGCTTCAATACGGCCAGTAGCCAGTGGGGCGGTGCATTCGGTTACAGCTCGCAAGCCTTGAACACGGGTGGCATGGCAATTGGCTATCAGGCAATCGCCGATCGCGACTATGCAATCTCCGTGGGCCAGACCGGCGGCGAGCACCAGATCATCCATCTCGCGGCTGGCACCGCGGATACCGATGCGGTGAATCTCGGCCAATTGAACGCGGCCATTTTCGGCATTGGCGGCTATGCCGGCTGGAGCTTGAGTGCGAACGGCGGCGCCGCGAACGTTGTCGGCAGCGGCCAGACGGTGGACTTCAGGGCGAGCGATGCCAACGGCAACCTGACCGTCAGCCGCAGCGGCAACACGATCACCTATGGATTCGCAAGCGCCCCGACATTCAGCGGCCTGACCGTGGGTGGGGCAGGTGGCAGCTTCACCATCGTCAACAATACGATCGTCAACATGGGCGGCAACGTGGTGGGTGGCGTTGCCAATGGCGTTGTCGCCACCGATGCCGTGAACAAGGGACAACTCGATGCCGGTCTTGCCACGGCCAATGGCAACGCCGCCGCGGCGCAATCGACCGCCAATACCGCGCTGACGAACGCAGCCACCGCGCAATCCACCGCCAATACGGCATTGACGGCGGCCAATGCGGCGCAGGCGACGGCCAATATCGCGGTGACCAAGGCGGATGCAGCGCAGGCCACGGCGGATACCGCGTTGGCGACCGCGAACAATGCAGTCGGCGCCGCGAATGCCTATACCGACGGACGCGAAGCCGCGATTCGCACCGACATGAGCACGGGCGATGCCGCCACCCTCACTGCGTCGAAGTTGTACACCGATGCAAAGTCGGCATCGGCCCTGACCGCCGCGAATGCCTATACCGACTCGAAGCTCAACGGGCTGTCGCAGGGATTCGACCAGTTCCGTGGCGAAGTGAGCCAGCGTTTCTACCAGACCGATCGCCACATCAACCAGGTGTCGTCGATGGCCACCGCCATGACGCAGATGAGCGCCAATGCCACCAATGGCGGATCGAGGAACGGGCGCGTTGCGGTGGGCTTCGGCGTGACCAGTGGCCAGAAGGCGATTTCGGTCGGCTATGGCGTGCGCGTCGGTCGCGGTTCCATCAGCTTCGGCGCCGCCTTTAGTGGCGGCAAGGGCACCGCAGGTGCCGGTTTCGGTCTGGATCTGTGACTGCCGGCTGCCCTGAAGGCTCCCCTCCCTTGACGGGGCCGGTCATGAGCAGATCGCCAGGGCGCTTCGGCGCCCTGGTTCTTTTCGGGGGATGACCGGTTTCGCCACCGGATTGCGCATACCCAAGTACGAGGCCGGCATTCCGCCGACGTCATTCCGAGGGGAAAACCATGAAATCGAATCACCGTCGCCGGCCGCTGCCGGTCCTGTCCGTGTTGAGCCTGGCCCTGCTGGGCGCGATGTCGATGCCGGTGTTTGCCGCAGATGGTCCTTGCCTGGATGCCAACGGCAATCCGGTCACGCCGGCGCCATCGACCAACCAGGGCAACGAGCACGGCACCGACAATGCCACCTGCTTTGCGGATACCAGTGCTTACGGCAACGGCAACAATGCCAGCGGCATTTCCAGCAATGCATTCGGCTGGGGCAACACCACGATCGGCGTGGCCAGCAATGCCTTCGGCGTGCTCAACCTCGCCACCGGCCTGTGGAGCAGCGCCTTCGGTTACCGGGGACAGGCCCGGGGTGCATACAGCCTGGCGATATCGTCGTTCTACGACCGCAACAACAACGGCGGGGTGGATTTCGATCTCGATCTGAACAACGACGGCACGATGGATGCCTCCAGCGAAACCGCCGTGGCCGCTGGCACCTCTTCCGTTGCGCTGGGCGCGGGCGTCGTGGCGGGCGCGAACGGCTACAACTACGACACCGCCGTGGGCGTGAACAACACCACGCGGGGCGATCGCAGCAGCACCTTCGGTTTCGGCAATGAAACGGTCATGCGCGAAAGCAACGCCGTGGGCTACAACAACCATGCCAATGGCGGTGAAGGCGGCAGCCAGGCCTTCGGCAGCGGCAACACCGCCAGCGACGGCAACGCCTTCGGCAGCGGCAACAACGCCACCATCGGCAACGCCTTCGGTAGCGGCAATAACGTCGCGCTCGCCGATTACTTCGGCGAGAGCAATGCCTTCGGCAGCGGCAACACGATCAACGCCAACGCCAGGAGCAGCAATGCCTTCGGCATCGGCAACACCGCGAATGGCGACATCAGCAATGCATTCGGCACCAGCAATACCGCTGGCGGCTCCGGCAGCAACGCGTTCGGCAATGGCAACATCGCCAATGGCCAGTGGAGCAGCGCCTTCGGCTACCAGTCACAGGCGCTCAATACCGGAAGCACCGCGATCGGTTACCAGGCGATCGCGGATCGTGACTACGCGGTTTCCGTCGGACAGACCGGCACGGAACGCCAGATCATCCATGTCGCCGCCGGCACGCAAGCAACCGATGCCGTGAACCTGGGCCAGTTGAACGCGGCCATCGCAGGTGTGGGCGGCGGCGGTGGCACGTCGATGCATTTCTTCAGCGTCAACTCCAGCGATACCACTGCCGGCAATTACAACAATGACGGCGCGACGGGCGCCAATGCGTCCGCGGTCGGCATCGGAAGTCGCGCCAGCGGCGAGTACGGTTCCGCGCTAGGCGCATACGGCCTGGCGACCGGCAAGGGCAGCCTGGCGGTCTCGACGTTCTTCCAGGTCGAAGGTTCGCCGACGGACTACGATCTCGATCTCGACGGCGATGGCATCAACGATGCCAACAGCCATACCGCCATCGCCAGCGGCAACAGTGCAGTGGCGGTGGGAACGGGCGTGTGGGCCAAGGGCAACTCGGCCACGGCAGTTGGCGTAGGCAGCACCGCCAGCGGCGAGGAGGGCAGCGCGTTTGGAATCGGCAATGTCGCCAGTGGCGTCGGCGCCAGTGCAATGGGCGGCTGGAATACCGCCAGCGGAGATGCCAGCAGCGTGTTCGGCAATGCCAGCACGGCCAGTGGCGGCGGCAGCAGTGCGTTCGGTTACGTGAGCACGGCGAGCGGCGAATTCAGCAGCGCGCTCGGTTACGACAGCATCGCCACGGCCGACAAGAGCACGGCGATCGGTTACCAGGCGGCCGCAACGGAATCCGGCGTGGTGTCCTTCGGCCACTCGGCGGGCGACATGGATACCGCCTATGGCGTTCCCTTCGGCAGCGATCTCAACGCTCGTCTGATTCACGTTGCTGCCGGCATCAACGATACCGACGCGGTGAACGTGAGCCAGTTGAACACGTTGGTGAACTGGTTCGGCGGCGGTGCCGGTTACTCCGGTGGCGTGTTCACCGCGCCGACGTTCACCATCCAGGGTGCGAGCTACGGCGATGTCGCTTCGGCATTTGCGGCAGTCGATAGCAAGCTGACCGCCTTGGGCAGCGGAACGGGCACGGGCGGCAGCGCCACATCGCATTTCTTCAGCGTCAATTCCAGCAACAGTTCCGCGCCCAACTACAACAACGATGGCGCCAGTGGGACGGATGCCACCGCAGTTGGCCCGAGTACCGCCAGCGGCAATGGCAGCACCGCCGTCGGCAGCAACAACACCGCCAGCGGCGACTGGAGCGGCGCCTTCGGCGTCTCCAATACCGCAAGCGCGACGTTTGCCCATGCAGTCGGCATCAACAACCAGGCCACCGGGGAGCATGCCGCGGCCTACGGCGACACGAATGTCGCCGACGGCGACGGCACCACGGCATTCGGGCGCTTCAATACCGCCAGCGGCAGCAGCACCGTTGCAATGGGGTTGCTCAACAAATCCAGCGGCGTGAACAGCAGCGCGATCGGTGCCGGCAATACCGCCAGCGGCAACCAGAGCACCGCGGTCGGTTTCCAGTCGCAGGCGTTGAACGTCGGCAGCACCGCCATCGGTTACCAGTCCGTGGCAGATCGCGATTACGCGGTGTCGGTCGGCGCCACCGGTGCGGAGCACCAGGTGATCCATGTCGCAGCCGGCACGGCCGATACCGATGCCGTGAACGTCAGCCAGATGAAATCCGGTGATGCCGCCACGCTGTCGTCGGCCAAGGCCTATACCGATGCCAAATTCTCCACCTTCTCCACCGCGGGCTTTGACCAGTTGCGCACCGACATGGATCGACGCTTCCACCAGACCGATCGCCGCATCGACACCATGGGCGCGATGGGCACCGCGATGGCGACGATGAGTTCGAGCCTGTCGGGCATCCGCACGCAGAACCGCGTGGGTGTCGGCGCGGGATTCCAGAACGGGCGCAAGGCGTTGTCGATCGGTTACCAGCGCGCCATCAGTGATCGCGCCACGTTGACCATCGGCGGTGCTTTCAGCGGCGGCGACAAATCCGTCGGCGTCGGCGGCGGCTTCGGCTGGTAAGCGCACCCAACAGGAGGGAATGGACATGCACGCACGTCAATGTTTGTTGCGCGTCACCGCGCTCGCAGCCGCAACCGCCTTCGTCGTTCTGCCCGCCGGCAGCGCACCATCCGCACCGAAAACGCAGGTATGGATCGATGTCGCCACCCACAGCATGGCCGGCATGCCCGACATGGGCGGGCTCGGCGGTTTCATGATGCGGAAAATGGCGGGTGGCAATGGACCGCAAGGCTATCCGCAGTCGCGCAAGGTGCCCGCCACCCAAGGCAAGTTGCTCGACATCGCCATGTACAACAGCCTGAAGCCAGGTGTCGCCGCGGAAGACTGGGTGCCGGCGGGACTCGATGTCGGCAAGTCGTTGCCGTTGCTGCCGCCGCCGACCGAGGAAAGCAGGAGGCAATACGCACCGGACAAGGTGCAGGACGTCGAAGTCACCATCCGCCAGTACTGGGGCTGCGGGGCGAGCGTGCGGCCTGGCCAGCCCAAGGTGCTGACGGCGCGGATGAAGGGTGGCAAGGCCAGCGCGGAAGGCGGTCTTGCGCCTGGCGTGTTCGTGCCCGACCGCGATATCGATGCCGAGCCGAAGTACGCGCTGTGGCCGAACCAGAAGAACGACAAGCGCGTCTCCGATGACGCTTCCATGGTGGGAACGCATCGCATCAGCGGCGATGGCGTGCCGGAATCGCTGAAGTTCGATCTCGGTGCGGAGGCAGACTTCATGCCGAAGATCGCGCTGTCCACTCGCGGCGCGATGAGCGACAGCATCGATGCGTCATGGCAACCGGTGGCGCGTGCGCGCGGCTATTTCCTCGCGGCGATGGCGATGCAGGACGAACACCACTTCGTGGTCTGGAGCAGTTCGGAGGTGGCGGGCGCCGGCGCCGAATTGCTCAACTACCTGCCCGGCTCCAGCGTGGACAAGTGGGTGAAGCAGAAAGTGCTGCTGCCGACCACCGCCAGCCATTGCGCGATCCCGAAGGGCATCTTCGCCGGCGAAGGCGGCAAGCAGGGCATGGGCGCGCTCAACATGATCGCCTACGGGCCGGAAACCAACATCGCGTACCCGCCGCGACCAGCCAACCCCAAGCAGGCGTGGAATCCGGAATGGAACGTGCGCGTGCGCACCAAATCCACCGCCACCGCGCTGCTCGGCGTCGACATGTCGGGCATGCGGCAACAACGCGGCGACCAACCGCAGGGCGAGCAGCCGCAGGAAAGCGGTGCGAAGAAGTTGCTGAAGGGACTGTTCCGCAGGAACTGATTCCATTCCGGAGGGGAATCCATGCACAAGTTCAAGGGCATCACAGTACTGGCCGCCATCGTGACGATGGCGGCGTGCACGTCGTCGAAGTCGCCGGTGAGTGCCGGCGTCGCCCAGGCCAACGCGGAATTCGCGCGCTGGCAGAAGCAGGGGGCGGATGCGACCGCGCGCGAAATCACGAAGATCGAATATCCGGCAGCGCGCAGCCTGATGAAAGCAGGTGGGTTGGATGCCGCTCTCGGTGGCGAAGCCAAGGCGGACGCTGCATTGCAGGGGTTGTTCGTGTTGTATGAGCAGAAGAGCCGCGCGTTCGCGGCGGAACTGCCGACGCTGTTCGACAAGCGATCCGGTGGTGGCGGAGGCTTGGGCAGTGGCGGTTATGCCGGGGTCGGCGGCATGGCGGCGTCTTCGGTGACTGCCGGCATTCAGAACGCTGCGGGAGAACAGGCCTGGGAGCAGGCGCAAGAGGATGGCAAAACATCGGGTTCCTATACCAATTCCGATGGAACCGCCAAGGTGGACTGGACAGAGAACAGTTACACCACGACCACGACATTCGAAGGCAACATGCCGGAGGGACTGAAAGGCAAGGTCGTCACCAAGGTCAAGTCGATCGCTTGTCCCGATGCGCAGGGCAAGATCGAGGTCGAGTTCGAATCAACCTCCGACCTCAGCGGCGGCGACGGCAGCGCGCAAACCAAGGTCACTTCGAAGCTGGTCAAGCATCTCGACGACGATGCCAACCTGATCGACGACGACATGGATTCCGACGTGCATGTCGAACAGACCACCGGCAGCGGAAGCCATGTGGATGTGAGTGATGCGCTGTCCACCACCCGTGGCGAGATGGGTGCCAAGGTGAACGGCCGCAGTCACGGCACGAGCGACGAAGACGTGCAGTTGGCGAAAGGATTGGCGACGGTCGGCCGCATGGCCGCGATGAGCGCACTCGATGCGGCGAAGAAAGCCTGGGAATCCGGCAGGTGCGTCAAGCTGGACGTGCGCAGCGATCCCGCCAAGCGCACGGGAGCGAAGCCGAACACGGCATACACGCTGTTTGCGGAGCCGCGCGCGAAATCCGATGGCGCACCGACCCGCGGCACGGTCAAGGCGACGTTGAGCGGAGAGCACATGCTCAATCCGCGCGACAAGAAAGTGCCTGCGGATGCTCAATTCGATTACCAGAACCCGGAAAAGAAGGATCAGTCCGCGACCATCGACTTCGAGGCGCGCAGCAAGCGTGGTGTCGGCAAGGCGAGTTTGCAGTTCGATACCAAGAAAGGCGGTTATCGCGTCACGCCGATCGGCAATGGTGGCTGCAACGAGTCCTACGACGTCTGCGACCTCGACAAGCCGGTCACGGTGCATGTCTGCAAATACATCACGCTCACGCAGACGCCCACCAGCGACAAGGGCGGCACCTATTCCATGCACTTCGCGGGCGGCGGCGGCACGGTGGACGCCAGCGGCACGTACACCCTGAGCGGTCCCGAGGAAAAAATGACCGCGACGTACACCACGCCCAGCGCCTGCGGCCATGCCGGTGGCAGGACGGTGTGCACGCCGGCACGCACCGGCACCGCGATCTGGACCAAGGTCGACGACTGCGGAGCGGGGAAATGAAACGACATTCCCTGCCAATCACCGTGATGCTGTGCGTGCTTGTGGTCTCGCCGGCGCAGTCGCATGCGCAGGACATCGGCGGCTGGTTGAAGCGCGCCGCGAAACAGGTGCAGGACGACATCACGAACAAGGTCGAAAACAAGGCGAAGGAGACGGTGGCTCGACCCGCCGAAAAGGCACTGGACGGCAAAGCGCCGGCCACGGGTTCGTCCTCGTCGTCCGATCGTGGCTATTCCGCGCCAAGCCGCGATGTGCGCCTCGGCAACGTGCCGCAGAATCTGTTGCTGAAGCCTGCGGTCGGCAAGAAGTTCGATCCGGCACAGGGCAGGCCGCAGATCATCGCGATCAATCCCTATCTGCAACCGGACAGGATTTTTTTCTCCGGCATGGGCGGCCTGCAGTGCCCGGTCGAGGGTGGCCTGATCATCGCGGGCGATGCCGGCTTCAGCGAGAAGGGCGACACCATCGGCGAAGGCTATTGGCGCATCGCCGGCGATGGCGCCATTTCCCCCTTGCTGACGCGCCGCTACAAGGACAGCGGCGTGCGTTCGAATTCGCCCATGCTGCCGGCGAACCCGCCCGACAAGTCCTGGGCGGACGGCAACCTTCCCTCGCCTGGGTATACGTACTACCACGTTGACGGTTTCGGCCTCGCACGCAATGGCGACATCCTGCTGGGCGCGAATGATGTCGTGGTGCGGATTGCGCGCGACGGTCGCGTGCGACGCGTGGCCGGCAAGGCCGGGCAACAGGGGCTTGCCGACGGAAACGGCAGCGCGGCGCTTTTCAAGCATCCGGGGCGCCCGGTCGAGGACGATCAGGGCAATCTCTGGCTGGCGGATCAGGATGGCTGCGCAATCCGCAAGATCGCCACCGATGGCATGGTCAGCACGCTGATGGGTGCCGATCGCCTGTGCAATGCCGCACAGATATCGGCGCAGGAACAGATCGTTCCCGACAACATGATCTGGGATATGCATCGTGGCGAACTGGTCGTGGGTGGTCATTTCATCCGCTCCAAGCCGCATGACCTGTACCACGCGGTCTGGCGCATTCGTCCCGATGGACAGGCGCGTCGCGTGTTGTTCGCCCAGAAGAACGGTGGCGCCGGGCTGAAACTGGACGGCATCTATTCGACGGCGCTCGATGCGCAAGGGCGTCTTTACCTGGGCGTCGGTCGGCCCGGTCGCAACAACGCGATCGCGCGGGTGGACGAACCAGGCGGCAAGGTCACGTTCCTGACAGGCACCGCCTACACCGGCTTCGCCCCGGGGAATGAAGGTTATCCGGTGGATGGCGCGGCAAGCGGCAGCAATTTCCGCACGAGCGAGGACATGTGTTTCGCCGCGGATGGCGATTTGTACGTCATCGACTATCACCTGCTGCGCCGCTATGACCCAGCGGCGGGAACGGTTCGTACCTGGGCCTATTGAAATCAAAATGCCGATTCGCCGGCATGAAACGAACCCATTGATTGGAGAAACCCATGAAGCCGCGCCCTCTTGCTTTCGCCTGTTTGGCAGTTGCACTAGCACTGTCGGCTGCCCCGGCAGCACATGCGCAGTTCTGGTTGGCCAACAGCGTCAACAACAACCAGATCGTGGAATGGGCGATCTGCGATTCGGCGCTGAAGAAGCACCAGCCCTTGCCGTCGATTTGCGCGAAATATCCGAAATATTCCGGCGCGAAGTCACGGCAGGGCAGCGCGTCGCCAACGCCCGTAGCCTCGGTGAAGGTTTCGCCGACCGCAACGCGCTTCATCCCGGTGGCCGGCGACGATTCCGTGAAGCAGCTGGCCGACAGCCTCGGCAATACACCACAGGAGCGCCAGCAGATCCTGCAACTGGCCACGGCCGGCGAGCAGCTGTTCGAGAAGAAATACAAGGGCAAGGGCTGGGATCACACCATCGCCGGCGCGATGACGTTCTTCATCGTTTCCGTGCACATCGTGAGAACGGGAAAGCAGCCCGCTGCCGATGCCGAGAACAGCCTGTACGCATCGCTCAACGCCACGCTCGCGCAGTCGGATATTTCCAAGGCATCAAGCAAGGACAAGACCGCGCTGTACAACACCTTGCTCGCCTGCGCCGGACTGCCGCTGGTGTTCTACGTCGACGGCAGGCAGAACAACAACGCCGCGCAGATCGAACAGGCGAAAACGATGGCAACCGGATTCAGCAGGAAGCTGCTGAACATGGAGCCCGAGGCGCTGGAAGGAATGTTGCATTGATCCTGTGCCGCACGAAGCGAATCAATCCCAACCGAACCGATACGAAGGAGATCCCCATGTACAAGTATTCCCTCTTGCTGTTGCTGACATCCGCGGCCCCGCCCGTCATGGCGCAGACCATCCCGCCCGAGGTGGCGGCCGAACAGGTGATGCACGACCTCAATAGCGGCGGCTTTGCGCTGGGCCAGAACGGCAACGCCAACTTCAAATACGCACAGACCTTCAACCTGCCGCGCACCGGCATGGTCAGCCACATCATGCTGCCGATCAATTGCTCCACGGCCACCAGCGTGCGGGTGACCCTGCAGACCCTCCTGCGCTCCGGCGTGCCATCCGGCGCAGTGGCGATGACGCAGGATGTTCCCGGTTACGTGCTCGATTCCTGGACATCGACCAACGGCATGCAGAGCATGCGCATGATCGAGTTCGAGCGGCCGCGTGTGATGCAGGCGGGCAACTACGCTTTCACCATTGAAGCGATCGGTGGCGAGTGTGTGCTCTGGCCCGGTCCAGCCGGTGACAGCTATGCAGGCGGGCAGGCCTTCCTCATCAATGGCGTGTCGTTGCTGTCGTGGTATCCGTGGCCCCGCGACCTGGCCTTCCAGGTCTTCGAGCGGCCGCGCTGACGCCAAGGGCGCTTTGGCGCGCTCAAGTTGCGGAGACGGCCGGGCTGGTATAGCGTCCGATCAATCTCGAGGAGGATCACGCAATGTTCAAGCGTTCACTGCTCTGCGCGATGGTGTTGGGGATGATGAGCGTCGGTGCGCTGGCCGACGCGGCCACGGACACCAGGGAAGCCGCGAGGAAACCCGAAGCGTCGGCACCACCGAAGGCAAGCGCGGCTGCGACCGACAACCAGGACCGTTCACTGCTGACCCAGGCGATCCTGATCCTGCATGGCGGCAAGACTGCCCCGAAAATGCAATCGCTGACGGGTGATAGCAATCCGCAGTGCAATATTTGCCACGGCTAGGGCAATCCGCAGCTCCGCAAGCATCACCACGGGGCTTCACTGGTGTGCGGCAGGTCGACCGTCTTGTATTCCGTGGCAATCGCCACGCGATATGGGTGCGTCGCGGGAACCAGGCGCGCGAATGCGGTATCCGCGCGTTGATAGGCGGATGCGCTTCCAGGCTGGTTGGCTGCGACCAGCGCGCGCGCGAGCGCAAGCTGGACGGTGCCGATGCGCCAGCTGTCGGGCTCCGACAGGCGTGACACGTTGCCGGAAGCAAGGCGCGCGAGTTTCAACGCGGCATCAGGTTGGCTGCAAACGCGCTCGATGTCCGCAGCCCGCGTCCAGTCCGAGGTGAAATCCAGTCGCTGGGTGAAGCCTGCACGAATCTGCAAGGCCTCGGCGACCCGGCGCGTCGCGGCCTTGCACCGACCCAGCGCCGCCTGGGCGCGTGCAGCCGAGAACAGTGCGGCGGTGTGGGAAGAGGCGTCGTCGAATGCGAGCGGCTTCCACGGGATCAGCAGTCCGGCCTCGGCGTGCTCGAGCGACTTCGATGCATTCCCTTCGTTCCAGGCCTGTTCGGACTGAAGCACCAGCAGGTCGAGATGCATCTCGTCGATATCGTCGCCCATCGCCATCGCGAGATCCGATTCGATGCGTGCCAGTTCCGTACGGGCTTCGGTGTCCCTGCGTTCCCGCTGCAGCAGGCGAACCAGCATGATCCGCGATTTCACTTTGTGTACGCCGAGAACATCGGCGCGACGATCGCGGTACTTCTGCAACAGGTCGTGGATCTCGGATTCGGCGCGCGGCCAGCGACCGTCGATTGAAATCTCGTTGCCGATCAACATGGATTGCGAGCTGATGGCGAGTTGCCCGCTGGCGCCGAAATGGCTGGAGGTCAAGACCAATTGCTGCTGCAGCATGCGGTCCGCATCGCGATGGCGGCCAATGGCGGCCAGTGCGCGCGCATGCGACATGGCCATCTGGACCGTGCGCGGGTTCTGTTCGCCATAACGTGCGAGGGTCATCGCATGGATTTGGCTGGCAATGGCATTCTGCTCGATCGACATGCCGCGCCAGTCGAGCGAATACAGGTAATTGATGATCGAGGTCCGGACGCTCTCGAACGATGATTCGTCGGCCTTGCCGATCCACTTCCCGGCGAATGCATACGCATCGCGATAACGCGGGATCTTGTCCGGGTCGGTTTCCTCCAGCAGGTCGGCTTCCAGCGCCTTGATGCGGTAGGCGAACACCGGCTGTTCCGCGGCCATCGCCATCGCCTGCGGGCGCACCTTCTGCAGCATTTCGCGCGCGCCGTCCTTCTGGCCGGCAACGGTATAGACGTGGATGAGATCGAGTAGCAGCGAGATGCGGGCTTCGTCCCCGCGCCCGGATTTGGTATCGACGCTGCGCATGGCGCCATCGGCCATTTCGCGCACGGTGGTCTTGCGGCCGCCGTCCACCGCCATCGCGTGCATCAGCATGCGTTCGAAGGTTTCCTGGATCGCCGCGGACTGCCGCGCATTGTGTTCCGCCAACGATTGCTGCTGCAGGGCGACGGTTTCGCTGCGATGCGCGCGCCGTGCCTCCAGCAGGGCGACGCCAAGGCCGACGGTGAGTGCCGCGATCACCGCCGTGCCCGCGGCGAACAGCAGGCGGTTGCGGCGGATCATCCGCATCAGGCGTTCGCTGCGGCTGGGCAGGCGCGCCTGCACGCGATACCCATCCAGCCATGCGCGCAGGTCGCTGCGGAAGGCATCGACGGAGGGATAGCGCGCGCTCGGCACCCGTGCGATCGCCCGCAGCAGGATGGCTTCGAGATCGCCGGAAATCTGTTTCGACAGGGTCTTTTGTGTTCCGCCGCGTTCGGCCGCGGCATTGCCATCGAGCGCGCGCGACGGCGGGATCGCGGGACGATCGAGCAAGGCGATCTTGCGATGCCAGGGCGTGTCGGCTTCCATTCCGAACGGATGGCGGCCGCAGATCAGCAGGTAGAGCATCACGCCAAGCTGGTAGACGTCGGACGCGGTGGTGACCGGTTCGGCGCGCAGTTGTTCGGGCGAAGCGAAATCGGGAGTGAAGGCGCGATGTTGCGTCTGGGTCGCGTCTGCGTCTTCCTCGAGTAGTTGGGCGATGCCGAAGTCGAGCAAATGGGCCTGGCCACCATCATCGACCAGCACGTTGGATGGCTTGAGGTCGCGATGGACGATCAGGTTGCGATGCGCCTCGCTCACAGCATCCAGCACCTGCAGGAACAGTTGCGCGCGATCGCGCAGGTTGAGCTTGCGGGCGTCGCACCAGCGGTCGATGCGTTCGCCCTCGACCAGCTCCATGGCGAAGTAGGGGGTTTCACCGGCGACGCCGCCGTCGATCAGGCGCGCGATGTTGGGATGGCGCAGCGTTGCAAGGATCTGGCGTTCGCGCAGGAAGCGTTGCTGCGCGTCGCCGGTATCCAGCCCCATGCGGATGCGCTTGAGCGCCGCGCTTTGCTGGTAGGCGCCATCGGCGCGTTCGACGCGATACACCGCGCCCATGCCGCCGCGGCCGAGTACACCGGTGACCTGCCAGGGCCCGAAACGCAGCGCGGAAATGTCTTCGTTGTCGTCCACCGGTGGCGACGAGCTTCCATCGAGCCATGCCGAGGGTTCGGTCGGCAGGCTGTCGGCGGTACGGTCCGCCAGCAGCATGGCTTCGACCGTCCTGCGCAGTTCGGGATCGTCGGTGCAGGCCTCGTCCAGCTGGCGCTTGCGTTCGTCGGCGGGCAGGTCGGCCACCGCCTCGAACAGCGCCAGCGCGCGTTGCAGGCGGCTGGCGTTCGTGGTCATTCGTTGGCCAGTTGCGCGATCAGGAAGGCGCGGGCCTTGCGCCAGTCACGCTGCACGGTGCGGGTGGTGATCACCAGCAACTCGGCGATCTCCTCCTCGGTGTAGCCGCCGAAGCAACGCAACTCCACCACCGAGGCGGCGCGTGGATCGGCCTGGGCCAGGGTCGCCAGCATCTCGTCCACTTCCAGCACGCCGAAGGCCGGGTCCGGGCCGCCGATCTGGGTGACCAGCGTGACCTGTTCGCCATTGCGCTTGCCGGCGTGCAGCCGGCGCACCTCGTCCACCAGGACATGGCGCATCGCGCGCGCGGACAGGGCCAGCAGCTGGCGGCGATCTTCGGGCTTGAGTGCGCCCTCGCTCGAGAGCTTGAGGAAGGTCTCGTTGACCAGGGCCGTGGTATCGAAGGCGCGGGAAGAGCGGCGCAGTTGCAGATGGGCCGCCCGCTTCAGGTCCTCATAGGCTGCCGCATAGACGTCCGGCCATCCCGAGCCTCCCCCTGCGAGCGGACCGTCCCGGAGGCCATCGGCTGGGGGGTCGGACCGCTTCATCCCATTGATTCTGCGTCCATCGGGGCCGTCCGGGCAAGCCGATGTCGGGTTTTGCGATCGGAATCCGTTATTTGTCTATGAGCGGGGAGTTGTCCATGAGGGCGACGGCCGGACTCGGGAGGGGCTGCAGGATGCAGCTTTGTCCGGCCGAAGCTCCGCTGAGGGAGTAAGAAGACAAGGAGTGTCGAGAGGCGGGCGCGAGCAATCGCGCCCGCTTCCTTCTGTAACCCGTTAACCTAATGCGGATGAATTCTCCGTTCCGCCGCGCCCTGCGCTACATCTGGCGCATCCCCTTGCTGATCTGGCACGCCGTCGTCGATCTGCCGATCGCGATCCTGCTGATGGCGGAACCGTGGGGCGAAAAAACCATCGGCGGCGTCCGCATCGATCATCGCGCGGTGCGCTGGTGGTCGCGCTGGCTGTTGCGCATCTACGGGCTGGACGTGCGCGCCAGTGGCGCCCAATTGCCGGATCCGGTGCTGTTCGTCGCCAATCACGTCAGCTGGACCGACATCGTGGTCCTCCACAGCACGCGGATGATGGGCTTCGTCGCCAAGCGCGAGATCGCCGGCTGGCCAGTGGTGGGCTGGATGGCCAAGAAGGGGCAGACCATCTTCCACCAGCGCGGCAGCCAGGAATCGCTGGGCGACGTGTTGCAGCAGATGGTGGAACGCTTGCGCGAAGGCCATTCGGTCGGCGCCTTCCCGGAAGGCGGCACCCGCGACGGTCGCGAGCTCGGGCCGTTCCACGCACGCTTGTTCTACGCATCGGTCGAAGCGGACGTGGCGGTGCAGCCGGTGGCCCTGTGCTACGGCACGGGCGGCGATGCCCAGACCATCGTGGCGTTCGCCAAGCGCGAGAGCTTCGCGCAGAACTTCTGGCGATTGCTGGGTGAGCCCGCGCGCACGGTCGACGTGATCTATCTCACGCCGATCCTGCCGGGCGAGGCCGAAGGCCGTCGCCGCATCGCCGAACTGGCGCGCGAACGCATTGGCGGCGCGCTGCACGGATCGTGAGCCGGGTCGCCAACCCCGTTACCAGCGCATTTCGGCCTGCGCGCGGCCTGGGCAACCGTCATCTCCAGACATTCCTCGGCAGCGGCTTCCGACGTGGTCGACTCGCCCGCCGCGAACTCGCGCGTTGCGACGCCACGCACGAGGAAGTGACCTTGGCGGCTGGCGGCGATGCGCGCTTGCAGGGCATCTACAGCCGGCCACGCGCATCGCGTTCCGATACCCTGGTGCTGTTGCTGCATGGCTGGGAAGGCAGCATCGATTCCAATTACATGCGCTTGAGCGCGGCATTGTTGCTGGACGCCGGATTCACGGTGCTGCGCCTGAATTTCCGCGATCACGGCGACACCTACCATCTCAACGAGGAGATGTTCCATTCCGGCCGCATCGAGGACGTGCTCAATGCAGCGTCGGATGCGATGGCGCACTGGCAGCCGGCGCGATTGGTGATCGCGGGATTTTCGCTGGGCGGCAATTTCGCCCTGCGCACGGCCATACACGCGCGTTCGACCGGGTTGCCGGTGGTGCAGGCGCTGGCGGTCTGTCCGCCACTCGATCCAGCGCGCACCATGGACGCGATGGAGGCCGGATGGTGGCCCTATATCCGCCATTTCGAACAGGAATGGCGGCGATCATTGCGGCGCAAACGCGAACTGTTTCCGCAGCGCCACGGCTTTGCCGACGCGATCCTGAAATTGCCGCTGCGCGCGCTGACGGCGTGGATGGTCGAAGCGCATACCGACTATGGATCGCTGGATGCCTATTTCAGCGCGTATCACGTCGATGTCGCGGCCCTGGGCGCGAGCGGCGTACCGGTCGACGCGCTGATGGCGGCGGATGATCCGGTGGTGCCGTTGGCCGATTTCGATGCGCTGGCGCAGCAGGCGAACGTGCGCCTGGAACTGGCGGAGCACGGCGGCCACTGCGGCTTCATCGAGGATTGGGCGATGCATGGCTATGGCGAGCGCTGGATCGCCGAACGGGTCATCGCCAACGAACGCGGCTTGGGGCAGACTGCCCGTGACGACGACGGAGATCCGGCATGAAAATCACCAGCGACAGTTTCGAACATCGCGGCGCGATCCGGCCCGAGTTTGCGATGGGAGTCCCCGACGGGTTCGGCGGCAATCGCAATCCGCACCTGGCGTGGAGCGATGCGCCCGCGGGCACGAAATCGTTCGCCCTGTTGTGCATCGATACCGATGCACCGACCGATGCCTCGCTGGCCGGCAAGGAAGGCGTGGAAATCCCGGTCGAGCATCCGCGTGGCGACTTCGTCCACTGGGCGGTGATCGATATTCCGGCAGATGTGGATGAAATCGCCGCGGGCAGCGCCAGCGACGGCGTGACCAAAGGCGGAAAATCATCGCGCGATGGCGCGGGCATGCGCGAAGGTTTGAACGATTACACCGGCTGGTTCGCCGGCGATGCCGGCGGCATGCGCGGGCAGTACCACGGCTACGACGGCCCCTATCCGCCGCCGAACGACCTGCGCACGCATCGCTATTTCTTCCGGTTATATGCGCTGGACGTGGACAAGCTCAATGCACCTGCATCGTTCACCGCGGCCGACGCGCAGCGCGCGATGCACGGGCACGTGCTGGACGAAGTCGCGATCTACGCGACCTACTCGCTGCACGCGTAATTGGCGATCAGCCCTTCGCGGGCGACACCAATTCCGATTCCACCACCATGTCCAGCACGTACACCGTGCGCGAGGCATCGGCCGGCACGTTCTTGCGCTCGAACTGCTTCAGCCGCAGCACGTTGCGCGTGCCGGGCTGGAAGCTGTAGCCCTCGATCTCCTCGTACAGCGGACGCCACTGGCCGGTCGATGTCTTGACGCCGTTGTCGCCGTAGACAACCTCACGCACGTTGAGGCACTGATGGTTGGGGATCAGCGGATGGCTGCAGGCGACGCGCTGCGGGGCGACTTCCAGGAAGGTCTGCTTGCCGGGGCCGCCATATTTCGTTTCCGCGGTCTCCTCGCCGGTGAAGCTGAGCACGTCGCCACTGGCGAGCGTGATCTTCAACGACGGAGATGCCCCGGCGGCGAGCGCGACCTGCGACTTGCCGTTCAAGCGCGTGGTGACGGCGCCGTCGAGCGCGGTCAGCTTGGGGTCGGCGCAGGCCATCATCGTGCCCATCATCGGGCCGAAGGTCAGCGTGTCGCCTTCCAGCTTGTAGCTGCCGCCGATGCCGTTGCAGGCATTGCGGACGGACACATTGCCGTCGTGGAAATCCAGCGTCAGCGGCTTGTCCTCGCGTGCGAACAATGCATCGATGCGCTTGCCGTCGCTGGCGCGCGCATCCTGCAGCTTCCAGTGGTAGCGCGGCAATTGCGTGGCGTCGACGGCCTGCGATGTCGCTTGCGTCTGCTGCTGCGACGTCGCCTTGTCGGAAGAGCCGGTGCCGGCGCAGGCGGCCAGCGCGCAGGTGAGCAGGGCGGGGACGATGGGGGACAGTTTCGTCATGATCAAACTCCTCAGGCAGTGGCGGGCAACAGCAACAACAGCGCGACACCCAGCACGATGCGGTACACCGCGAAGGCGGTGAAGCGGTGGCTGCGGATATAACGCAACAACCATTTCACGGCGATGAAGGCGGTGATCATCGAGACCACGAAGGCGATGCCCAGCGACGACCAGTCCTCGTGCATCGCTTCGCCGTTCTTGAACACCTTTAGCAGATCGTAGCCGGTGGCGGCGAACATGGTCGGGATGCCGACCAAGAAGGCGAATTCGGTGGCGGCGGCGCGCGAAGTGGTGCCGGTCAGCAGGGCGATGAAGATGGTGGTGGCCGAGCGCGAAGTGCCCGGGAACACGCCAGCGACGACTTGCGCGATGCCGACCAGGACGGCGGTCGTCCATGACACTTCGGTGCGCTCACCGGTGGCGAGGGCGCGACGGGCAGCCAGTTGTTCGGCAACGATCATCCACACCGCGCCGATGATGAAGGCCCAGGCGATCGGGTGGATTTCCTTGGGCAATTCCCAGCCGAGCTTCTTCACCAGCAGGCCGCCGACGGCGGTTACCGCGAATGCGCCGAGCAACTTCAATACATAGGCGCGGGCTTCGCCGACTTGCAGGAGAGTGCCGGTGTCGGGATCGATCATGTCGCGGCGGCCGAGGAAGGCCAACGCCAGTGCCCACAGCTTGCGCCAGTAGATGAAGACGACGGCAAGGATGGCGCCGGCCTGGATCGCGATGTTGAACAGTTCGCTGCGCGCGCCCAGCCAGTGCTCGGCGACCAGCAGGTGTCCCGTGCTGGAGATCGGCAGGAATTCGGTGATGCCTTCGATGATTCCGAGAAGGATCGCTTGCAGCGAATCGGGCAGGGCGGACAGCGTTGCAAGCATCGTCGGGTCTCGTGAGGGGATGGCGGAGGATAGCCCGTCATGGCTTTCGCTTGAATTCCGGCGGGTCGATGAGGCCCCAGGTGGGGCCGCCAGACAGGCCGATTAAACATTTCCCCGGTTCCCCCGGATAGATCGGATATGCGGTGCCCGATTCGGCACCGGTCTGTTTATCAAAGGGGAATTTGTATGGTCGCCGTCTTTACCGGGAATGGTCTGGGTCTCTTCCGTTCGTCGCTGAGCCAGCTGGGGATGACCCTGGGCGGCAAGGCAGGCCTGGGCCAGAGCCGGGAAAGCCAGTACGTCAACGTGGCCAACGGCAACCTGGTGCTGCAAGGTGCGGACGAACAGCTGACCTGGCAGGGCCTCAACGTCGGCATGCTGCGGAC
>NZ_JBCMOO010000005.1:0-231748 GCF_050574925.1 Solilutibacter silvestris
ACCAACGATGCCGATGGCGCCGGGCAGACGCTGACGTTCAACTACGACGGCACGCTGACCGATGGCGGCGTGAGCTACACCTCCACGCAGGTGGTTGACTCGGCGGGACGAGGCTGGACCTATGCCTACGATGCGGCCGGCCAGTTGCGGGTGGTGCAGGCGCCGGCCGATGGAGGGCAAATCGCGGTCACTCATTACGCCTACGATGCCGTGGGGCACCTGAGCCAGGTGACGGATGCGATGGGGGGGATAACCACCTACAGCTACGACGCCAATGGCGATCTGCTGCAGGTGATTCAAGGCAAGGAGCGCGTTGATCGCGAATACAACGCTGCTGGCCAAGTCGTATCTGAAACGCGCTATCCGCAGCTCGACGACAATGGCAATACGGTAACGACGGTCGCCGAGACCAAGCGCTACGTTTACGATGCCAGCAATCGTCTGCGTTTCGCTGTGGATGCCGCTGGCGACGTCACTGAATACCGTTACGCCACTGTCGGCGCATCGGGTGTGCAACAACTGTCATTGACCCTGACGTACCTGGGAGGCGGGTACGATCTCACGGGGCTCATGCCGACGCAGGCGCTGACCGAATCTCAGCTCGCCAGCTGGGTATCCGGGCAGGACATGGGGCAGATCACCCGTGTCGACTTCAGCTACGACGTGCGCGGTGCATTGGCAGAGCGTCGGGCCTATGCCACGGTCGATGCCAACGGCGTCGGCGTGGTCGATGCCGGACTCGAGATCGTGCGCTACAGCTACGATGCCCAGGGATTGCTGTGCCAGCAAATTGAAGTGCGTGGCGCCAATCGCGACCAGCTGGAAGGTACGTCCTTCGTCTATGACGGGATGGGGCGTCTGACCTCAACGACTGATGCGCTCAATCACACGACGACGCGTTTGTACGACGATGCCAACCACCGATTGGTGGTGACGCAAGCGAATGGGCTGATCCAGACCCAGGTCTACGACCAAGCGGGGCAAGTCATCACTGCGACCGAATCGGCGGCCTCGACCAGCGAGGTACATACCTCGCATTGGTTCTACGACGCCGAAGGGCAACTGCGAGCAACCGAGGACGCGTCCGGTGCACGGACGTATCACTTTTACGATGGTGGCGGAAACTTGCAGGCGGACGTCGATGCCACCGGTTCGGTAGTGGAGTATCGCTATAACTACAAGGGGCAAGTTTTTACGTCGGTAGCCTATGCCACCCGGGTGGATACGACAGGATGGTTGATCGACGGACAGGTAAGCGTGAGCGATTTCACCCAAATCCAGCCAGTGGGAACGGATGATGATCGATACACGGAATATGGATACGATGCATCGGGACGCCTAACCCAAACGCTCCAAGCATTTACCGCGCTCTGGTCTTTCAGCTGGTACGACGGCGCCGGACGTTTGGCGTCGTCGGGCGCAATCGATTCGCGTGGAACTGCGTCCGAATCGGGCGCATTCCGGATTTCAAGGATGTTTTACGATGCCGCCGGGCGGCAGATTGCATCGCTTGATCCTGCGGGCTATCTGACCGAATTTTCCTATGATCGTGGCGGGCGCCAGATCGGATCGGTGCGTTATGCCACTGCGACGGATCAGGCGCTTCGCGGCGACGGAACATTGGATCAATTGCGGCCAGCGGGGAATGTCGCTGCTGACGTGCGGACCCGGATGTTTTACGACGGTCGCGGCAATGTCATCGCGACGCTGGATGCAGAAGGCTACCTGACCGAATCGTCGATCGATGAGACCGGGCATGCGCGCGAGACGCGTGCATATGCTCTGCGGTTAACGGGTCTGACCGGCGACGAGTCGCTGGCGACGTTGCATGGCATGGTTGCTTCGGGGGCAGTGCGGACGAATCGCATGGCCTACGACGCCATGGGCCAACTCGTGACCCAGACGAATGCCGAAGGCACGGTCACGACCTATAGCTATGACGTTATGGGGCGTTTGGTTCGAACCGATACCGCAGCCGGGGCGAGTGAGGTTCGCGAGAACAACCAGCGCTACGACGTGTTTGGAAACCTGATTGGTGAGTTGGGAGGCGAAGGCTCGATCCATTTGTTGCCGGGCATGACCGAGGCGCAGCTCAATGCCATCTACAACCAATATGGCGTGACGCATCGTTACGACGTGTTGGGGCGCAGAATCGAAAGCAGTGACGCCAACGGCAACAAGACATGGTATGTCTATGACGCCGCCGGTCGCCAGACGTTCCGGGTTCGCGGTGTGGCCGATACCAATGGCGTCCCCAACGGCGCGGGTGAAGTGACCGAGACGCGTTATAACGCATTCGGGCAAGTCCAGGACAGCATTGCCTACAGTGGGCGCATCACGATCACGATGCCTGGAGACCGTGCAAGTGTGCTGCTGGCAATCAATACGCTGCAATACGCACCGACGAGCGATAACCATCAGCAATTCACCTATGACACCCGCGGTCTTCTTGCCAGCCGCCTGGATGCAAATGGCTACCTGACGAACTACTACTACAACAGCTTCGGCGCCTTGCGAAGCAAGACGGAATTCCGCGACCTCGCGCAAACGCAGTCGGAAACCACCGTCCTGGCTTACGACAGCTTGGGTCGACTGATCAGCACGACGGAGTCGTCGACAGGTATTGATGCGCAGATCCGCACGTCGACCCAGACTTGGGATGCATTCAATCGCATATCAATGACGGATGCTCGGGGTACGGTTGCCGATTTCACCTACGACCGACTTGGTCGCCAAGTCACAAGCTCGAGTACGGTCTCTGGCCGCTTGGAGCAGGCGCGTCTGGTTTATGACGCCTATGGACGCGTGACCAACCAGCTCGACGCGGCGAATAACGAAACGACATTCATTTACAACGACATTGAAAAAAGCATCGCGGTGACCAGCCCGGAAGGGGTCACGGTCAAAACGATTCACGATGCTTTGGGGCAGACAATCTCCGTTACCAATGGCTTGAACGAAACAACGACGTACACCTACGACCATGATGGCCATCTGGCCGGTACCATGGATGCGGCAGGCGCAACAACTTCAAACGAATACGATGCGCGGGGGCTGTTGCATCGAACCATCGACGCAACCGGTCGCGTCGTTGAGTTGAATTACGATGCTGCGGGTCGTGTATTGACGCGCGTCGTCGATCCGAATGGACTCGCGCTAACCACGGCCTATGCATACGATGGTCAGGGGCGTCAAATCCAGGTCACGGATCCGAGCGGTGTTGTCACTGCGATGACGTATGACCTTGCAGGTCAACTCATCGAGACCACGGTTGATCCGCTCGGCCTGGCGCTCAAGACCGATTACACCTGGGATGGCCTGGGCCGTCAATTAACGGTCACCGAAGGTGCAGGGACGACTGCGGTGCATGCCGTGGCCTATGCCTACGATGGTCTCGGACGCCGGATCTCGGAAACGGTGGATCCGAACGGGTTGGCATTGACGACCACCTATGTCTACGACGAAAACGACAATGTCACCAGTCGCACGGACGCGGCAGGTCGCGTCACGGCCTACGCCTATGACGAAGCCAACCGCCTGATCCAGACGATTGATGGCGACAATGGCGTGACCCGGATGACGTATGACGTCAAGGGCCAACTCATCGCGACGCGCCAATATACAAATCGCATGCAGGTCGATGGGACGCTCGTGGCCGACGATGCGCGCGATGTGCAGTCCTACCGTGTTTATGACGAGGACGGCCGTGTCCGCTACACGGTGGATGGCGACGGCGCAGTTTGCGAATACACCTACGATGCCGCGAATCGCCTGGCCCAGACGCGTCACTACGCGACTGTGATTGATATCAATGCCGTGCGTGCAGACCTCCAGGTCGGCAATCTGGCGCCGACGGCAGTGGCCGATGATGCGCACGACGAAGTCACGAGCCTGGTCTATGACGCTGTGGGCCGCGTGCGGTTTACCGTGGATGCCGCAGGTGGCGTTACCGAATCCAATTACGATGCGGCCGGGCGCGCCATCGGAACGGTGGCATATACGGTTGCCATCGATTTGTCTGATGTCGTACTGCGTGATCGATTCAAGGCCGGTATGGTTGCAGCTTCGGAATTCCATAGCGTTTACGACGACCAGAGTGGCGAACTGCTCACGCAGGGACTGCTTTCCGATGAGTCCGGGATCCAATCGTCCAACTATTACGATGGCGCCGGACGCAAGGAGCTGATGCTCCGAAACGACGGCACGGGCACGCGAATCCGTTATGACGCGGCCAGCCGGGTGGTCGAAACCATCGAATATGCCTATCCAGACACGGGTTGGGTTTCGTTTGACACGGACGCACCGACCTTCCCGCCGTATCTGCTTGATCCGCAAGACCGGGCAACAACAAATATCTACGATACTGCCGGTCGATTGGAGTTCGTGCTGACACGGCAGTCGCCAAAGCCGGTCGTGCAGGACCCGAATCAGAATTTTGGTGGCGAAGGCTCTCCTGAAAACGAATATGGCAATGCACAAGCCCGGATCGAGCAATTCGTGCGTGACGCCAGCGGTAACGTAATTCGCGACATCAAGTACGCCAAGACCATCGATTACAAAATCTATATCGAGACGGAAGAATCGACGTTCGAACAGGATTATTCCAGAACCGACTTCGATACTGCCTTCGTCGAGATAAACAACGGAGAATCCAGGCAAACACGCAGCGTTTATGACGCGGCTGGCCGTGAAATCTATGCGATCGATGCCATGGGCGATGTGGCTGAGACCGTCTATGACAGCAGCGGACGCGTCACAGCGACGCGCGCGTACGATCTTACGGTAGGTAGCACTGCGAACGATGCTGCCCAAATCCAGCAGGCACTATCCGGCGCCGGGTCACGGGCGACGCAATATGCTTATGACGATGCTGGTCGATTGATTTCCACGACGGATGCGCTTGGGCATCAGGAGTCGACTCAATACGACGGGGTTGGCCAGGTCATCGCCAGGACTAACAAAAATGGCGATGTCTGGACCTATGGCTACGATGCCGCGGGACGGAAGACTTCCGAGATCACGCCAGAGATTCGGATTTCCACCGCACAGTCCGACGGGACGACCATCTCGGTCACGCGTGCGATCGAATCGCGGTATGCATACGACGCATTGGGGAACCTCGTCTCCCGAATCGAAGATTTCGGATATTCGGCACGCCAAACCGACTACGAGTACGACAATCGCGGGCATCAGACTGCGACAATCTATGCAGATCCCGGAGAGCAGGATCCGGTCACCGGACAGATCGTCCCGACGGGAAGTCGTCCGACCATTCGCGTCACCTACGACACGCTCGGTCGCGCTGTGGCGCAGTGCGATATGCGTGGACACTATTCATTCAAGACGTACGACAATCTTGGCCGCCTGGCGGCAGATATCGACGCGGAAGGTGGCGTCTCGAGATACGAATACAATGCGTTTGGAGAGCGCGTTGTGCTCAGGCGTTTCACGCAGCTGATCGCGCTTCCGATGGATGCCTCCGAGGCTTCGCTTCAGCAGCTGCAGGGTGCTGTAGACAGTGCGCAATGGTGGAATGCGCGATCGATTCTCACGGAATACGATTGCGAAGGACGGGTCGTCTATACGGGCAACGGCAACACCGACAAATCGACAGAAAGCACGTACAACACGTACGGCGATCTTGTTGAGACCGCCGTGTTCCAGGCGGGCGTTGCCAGCAATAATGGCGGTGGTGGCGGAGAGGGGGGATATAGCAGCGGGATCGATATTCCGGATCGATATGCCAGGACCGTCTATTACCGGGATGCGAATGGCCGGGAGACGCTATCAATCGATCCGGAAGGCTATGCCACGACGTCCGAGTACGATGCCTACGGCAACCTGACGCGGAGGGTGGAATACGCGAAGACGCTGCATGTCTTCAATGATTTCGATCCCAACTCGTTGGGTTACCAAGTCAGGCCGGAGTTCGCGAGCAGGGCGAATTCGCCCGGTAATGCGACAATGGCCGACGCATATCGTTTCAATCCCGATCAGCGCCCGGATCTTCCGCCGGCAGGCGACGAAGCCAACGGTTTCGACCGTGTGTCGACGTACACCTACGATGCGTTGAACCGCAGGATTTCCGAGACGCAATCCAGACACATTCGCAATCCTGCGGATGGCACGTTTGCCGCAGGCCAGATCGTGACCACAACCGGTTATGATGCCGAAGGTCGGGTTATTGCGCTCGATACGGTCAATGGCCACACGCAAACGCACTACGATGCGCTAGGACGAGTCGTGGATGTGATTGAACCCGAGCGTCAGGTTCTACGCAGCAATGCCGAGCAGCTTCTGGCCTCGGACCAATCGATTGATCTGGCGAGCGCTCAGCTGTATGAGGCCGCATCTCCGGTTACCGAGATGCTGTACGACAGCTTCGGCGACACCATCCAGGTGCACCGCTATGCGAACGGCCTCCAGCAAGGCGAGAGTACGCCGGTCGCATCGTCTTCCGACCAGACACAGTCGTTCGGCTATGACGCGCTCGGTCGCCAGTTGTGGTCACGTGATGCAGCTGGAAACATCATCAACAAGAGCTTCGACGCCGCAGGAAATGTTCTCACGACCCGGTTCGCGTTGCATAACGCCACAGCCGCGCCAGTCATGGTCGTCATGACGAGCGCATATGACGCTTGCGGTCGTCAGGTGAGGACGGAAACTGCTCGTGAATGGCTCGCCGATGGAGTGTTTCAGCACGAAGTCGATAGCGGAAGCCAGGTGCGCTACAACGCCTTTGGCGAAATCGCCCTCCGCGACACGCGGACCGATCCGGGGTTGGCCGATTGGGATTTTGCGATCTATTACAACTATGATCGCGACGGAAATCTCGTCGAAACCAACGAAAAGGGATTTACGCAGAACTTCACGTACGACTCAATGGGAAACCTCGTTGGGGACGACAAGAATTCCTACGTCTACGACCGCAAGGGCGGTTTGATCGCAGTCGTAGGGCAGGAGGAAAGCTCTTCCGAAGTTTGGGTGGCGCCGAAGATCACGTTGTCCCATACGGATCGTTGGGGCAATACCCTGTTCGTGGAGGATTCGCGCGGGGCGCGCACCGACTATCGCTATAACGAACTCAATCAGCTGGAGAAAGAGATCCAGCCTTACGTCCGCATCCTGCATCAGGATGGCACCGAGGTCTTCGATCGTCCGGAGCGAACGGTTTACCACGACCTGCAGGGTCGTGAGATCGCGCAGAAGGACCCGAACGGAAATCTGCGTCGCAACATCGTGGATTCTGCTGGAAATGTTGTCGAAACCAAGGACGGACGGGGCTATTCGACGCGCTTCGCCTATGACCTTTTCGGTCGCACGCTCTACAAGCAGGACGCGAACGGGCACATCAGCATCAGCAAATACAATCTGAACGATCAATTGGTCGAGCAGGGGGATTTTGCGGCAGGTGTCGGGCAGCTGCGCGTGGAGAACATGCAGGCCGGGTACACCTTGAACGAGCTGGGCAACCGGATCCGGGTCCAGGATGCGTTGGGTGGTATCCAGCAATACGACTACGACAGTCGTGGCCTGGTCATTCGTAGCCAGACGGCAGCAGGCGTGGTGATGAGCTACGCCTATGACACGCTGGGCAACAAGATTCGCGAGACGAACGCGCTGTCCGACCCGGGGCTGTTGACCGCGGGTGCCCCACGCTATGACGGCGGCATCATTGAGCAGCAGGACGCCATTGCGGGGCAGACGTACACGTACATTCTTCCGGCGGACGCCTTCTCGGCGCCGCAGGGGCGCACGATTTCGATTGCAGCGACGATCGAGGTTGACGACGGCAGGGGCGGGTCCAAGCCCAGTACGGATCTGCAGTGGGATGCGGTCACCCGCACCCTGTCGGGAACCCCGGCGGCCAACGTCCAATATCGCGTGACCTTCACGGCGACAACGGATGCCTCCCAGGTCGCGGCGACGGGATACCTCGTGGTCTCGGGGGTCACCCAGCAGGATTACGACACCCGGAACGCGGCCTCGCCCGCAATCGCACACGCCTTCAACGTGCAAAGACCGGAACCCGGCACTGCATTTAGCTACACCATTCCCGCGGATGCGTTTACGCATCCGCTCGGAAAGACCCTGACCTACAAGGCTTACATCCGCTATACCCAGGCAACGATGGACCCCGACACCCGGGAAGAGTCGCTTGAGGAAATCAATGCAGAAATCGGGCTGACTCCGGCCGCGGGCGGCTGGCTCAGCTTCGATCCAACGACACGCATCTTGAGCGGTACTGTTCCCGCGATCGACGGCGCGGCCGAAGTCGTCATTGTCGCGATTGATCCCGATGGCAATACGCGCGAACAATCGCTGGTCATCGATCCGCCGAATCCGGACATCCAGAATGGCCGGCGCACCACCGTCGATTCGAACGGACAGACTGTTTATCTCGATGAGCAGACCTGGAACTACAACGAATTCGGACAACTGGTCGAACATCACGACTTGAGTGGTGTTCGCTACGACTACCAATACGATTGGAAAGGGCGTTTGCAGCGCGAGTCCAACGATTGGACGCAGACCATCGCGTCGACCAGCATGCAGGTCCAGACCCGGCGCAGTGGTGGGTTCTTGAAAAAACTCTTCGGCGGGTCGAAGAAGAAGGTTTATGTGCCGGTCACGACGTATACCTCGTATGCCGCCAATCGATACAGAGACTATGACACTCAAGGACGCCTGACTTTCCTCAGCGACGGGAACGGGAGTTATTACCAGTACGTGTATGACGAGGTCGGCAACCGCATCCGCGAAACCAGCAACACCATGGATGGCAGCGGGCAGCGAATCCATCTGGAAACCCGGATGGAGTACGACTTCCTCAACCGGCTCACCCATGTCGTCCAGGAAGACATGGACAAGCAAAAACGATTGCTCGACGTTCGCTACAGCTATGACGCCGCAGGGAACCGCGTCCGTGTCCAGTATTCGGATGGTTACGGCAGGTTTGGTGCCGCGGCAACTGACACATCGAACAATGCTCCGATCGTTAATTTTGGTGTGCCCGCTGCGAATGACTGGAGCGATTCGGTTCTTCCTCCGGCCATCTACGGACAAGCTTATGCATATACATTGCCCGCCAATTTCGTGACGGACCCCGATGGCGATCCGCTGGCATTCGACGTCACGACCAGCGCCAGTTGGCTCACCTACAACAAGCTCACGCATACGCTGGAAGGCATGCCGCCATCTGACTCTATGGGGCAACGGGAGAGTATCTCCGTCAAAGTCAAGGCCATCGACTGGAATGGCGCGGTCACAAGCAAAACGGCAACGATCGCCCTCTGCGATGACGCGATCGATGTTGCAGATTGGCCGCCAGGCGATGTCTGGCTCAAGGCATCCACGAATCCTGGAGATTATGGAAATTCGGTCTATGCCAACAGTTTCTTCTGGTACGACGAACGCCTGCCGACGACCCTGTCAATCGAGATGGCGGACGGGTCACAGCTTCCGGCGTGGTTGCAGGTGCACGATGTCGTCGAGTATGGGGGCGTCCGGCATCAAATCCTTGTCGATAGTACGAAGCTGCCCGATGTGGTGGGCACAGTCCGCCTCAAGCTGACCCTGGCTGGAACGAACGGGCATAGCGCAACGGTGGAAGCCGACTTCCATGTCAATCGACCGCCGCGCTGGAATGGACCAGCCGCGGTGCAACTCGTGTCCGGCCAGCCGTGGAGCATGCAGTTCACGCCGGACATGATCAGCGATGTCGACGATGACGTCTCGACGGGAAATTGGCAGATCTATTTCGATCGTTCCCTGCCGTACTGGCTGACCTACGACGCGGCGACCAAGACCTTGTCGGGAACGCCGCCGACCACGTCGTCTGGAATGTACGGTTTTGCGGATAACCAGGTCCCCCTGGTTTTCTGGATCTATAACGGACAGGGAGGGCAGTCGCGCGAAATCGGACTCCTGCTGGACTACAAGGCCCAGGATAAGGTTTCGGCGGTGAAAACCGTGCCGCTGCAGCAGGTGGAGGCGGGTCAGGCGTTTGAACTCACGCTCCCGACGGATTTGTTCGCCGGTCGCGACGGGGTTGCGATGACGTACACCGCATCACGCGCGTTGGTGTCATATACCCCACGACAATACGATTACTATTACAGTACCGACCCACAACTGACTCGCATCGGGACTCTCGGACTTCCGGCATGGCTGAATTTTGACAGTCAGACCCTGAAGTTCTCCGGCACCGCGCCCAATGTCACCGGGCACTTCATTGTCGAGGTGAAGGCGACGGATGCCAATGGTCAGTCGGCCACCAAGTTGATCCAGATTTCCGTGCTGCCTACCGGCGCGCAAATGCACCAGATGGTCGGCGACGGCATCGATGTCACTGCATTGTTGGCGACCACGGCGTATGGGGATGGCTATCGAGACCCGAACGATATCCAAGGGCCCGGGCTGGCCCGTCTGGATACCGGAATTCCACCGCATCTCGCGCAGGAATTGACGATCAATTTTGCGGCGGGACATCCGATAGCCTACACGCTGCCGTCTTGGATGGTCGTGGGCGACAATGTTGAGGTAATCGCGCTAAGCCTGACTTCTGGCATACAGTACGACACTGCGACGAGGACGTTCTCTGGCAGCCCTCCATCGAATTATGGGTATGCCAAGCTTGCGTTGGTAGATGCCAGCGGTCGCTATAGCTTCTGCAGCATTAACTTCTCCCAGTCAGGCACGCCCACCGCCGAAGCCGGTGGGGCGATCGGCGATGCGCAAGCCCAGGTAGGAGAACATTTCGATCTGACGATCCCCGCAACGGCGCTGCCCGGAACCGGGTCGTATTACATGGCGATCGCCCAGAAGAGTAATGGGCAATCTGCGAAGTATGGTTGGTATACAACGGGAGACAATTGGGACCCGCAATACTACAACGGCTATCAACCCGTCTCCACGGATCCGGCGAACGCGTTGTCGAGCTACGGGTTCTCTTATGACCCGGTCACCGGTGCCATCCAAGGGTGCCCCAGTGAGGCCGGCGTGTACGAAGTGCGTGTCTATCGCGGAGGCGTGGCATCCACGTTCGCGATTCGTGTCGATCGCGGGATCTATCCCAATCCCAGGTTGAACACCACGCTTCCCAACATGCGGGTGCGCGTCGGTGAGGCATGGAGCTATACGTTGCCTGCCGATTGGGCGATGACCGATAACGGTGAGTCGGTCATGTTGGATACCACAACCCTACCGGCCTGGGTCACGTATGACGCCGCGACGCGGACATTCTCCGGAACGCCCGGCGATTCAGATCAATATTCCAGTATCCTGCTGATGCTTAAGACTGCCAGTGGCGCCCAGACAGCAGTGCGCCTGCCGCTGGAAGTTTATGAAATCTATGCGCCCGAACCGGAAAACGCCGGCATGTACAATGGTGATATCGGGTGGAACAAGAGCACCGGATTCACCATCGAGGAGAACAGTTTTGGCAACTATGTCGCCATGCTGCGTGGTGGCAAGCGTTTTGATGTCACCAACAATGATTGGGGTGTCGTCAAGCCAGGTGTCAGCATTACGGCGCAATGCAACGTCACGTTCAGGACGACCAACGGCAACGAAAGCGCGCAAGTCCTACTGAAGTTCTACAACGCGCAGGGTCAGCTGATCAGCCGCGTCCTTGGCTCGGAAATCAAGGCGCCGAGCACGGGCGGTACCTCGACCATCACCGCAACCGCACCCGCAGACGCGGCTTACGTGGAAATCGGCGCGACCGCCTACAGCAGCAACCAGTATTGGGCACCTGCGCATAACGAGCATCCGGTATGGCTGAGCGGGTTCTCGTGGAAGTATCCCGATCAAACCGTCGGCGTCGCTTCGGGCACGGCAGGGATGACCACGGCATGGTATGCCTATGATGCGAACAACCAGGTCAGCGTTGCCAATGGCGATTTGGTCAATGGGCAGATCGTGTTGAAGGCCGCCTCGGACAGCCAGGCCTATGACTACGACGCAGCTGGCAACCTCGTGCGTCAGCGGTTCCTGGAAAACGGCGTGCAACGCGCTCAAGATTTCACCTATGACCTGCGGAGCCAAAAGATCGCGCAGTCGCAGACCTATGCGGTGGGCGATGCGGTCGGCGCAATCGGCGAGGGATGGACGTACGACGACGCAGGCCGGGTGATCCGCCACCGCACCTACGATGCCAGCGGTCTGAAGCATCTCGATGCGACCACCTATGACCTCGATGGCCGCCAGCTACAACAAGACTCTTTCGGGCGCTCACTGGACGGCACCGGCTACAACGAGGAAGCGATCGGCGAAGGGCTTGCGCGGCTGGCCAAGGTGGACTTCGGCGCCTATGGTTATGACGTCGCCGGTCGCCTGGGCGGTTACGTCTATACCGCCTATCGTCACGAGGCCGACAGCGGAGCTCAGACCAGCGATCCGATCGGCTACAGCATGTATTACCGCGAGAGCTACCAGGGGCGCAACAGCTATCTGGAAACTCGCGTGGACGGGGTGAGTACCAACCCGAACTTCCGGGCGACGTTCACCACCTCGGAATACGACGGTTGGGGCCAGCGGACGGTGATCCGCGAGCAGACGCCGAAGTTCGACAAGCGCGACCAGTTGGACGACCGGGTGCGCTACTTCGCCTATGACGGCGAGGGCGATCTGCTGCGACGCATCCAGGGCACGGTGAGCCTGGGTGGCACGTTCAACCAGAGCGCTGACGAGCGCAATTACACCGAGACCTATGCTTATGCCAACGGGCAACACATTGCCACGGGCAAGGCGAACGGCGGGAGCGAGGTGCTGCCGCAGCTGACGGGATACGTATCGAGCGATGCAGGATCGGGCGAGATCGAAGTGATGCAGGGAGATACCCTGCAGTCGGTCTCGCAGAGGATGTACGGATCGGCCAACTACTGGTACGTGCTGGCGGAAGCGAACGGGTTGAGCCCGTCGGAAGCGTTGACGCCGGGGACGCGGCTGAAGGTGCCGTCGGTCCATGTCAGCGCCAATGACGCCACCGCTTTCGAACCGTTTAGCCCGAACGATGCGATTGGTAACACGGCGCCGAACCTGCCTTACATCACACCGCCGAAGAAGAAGCATTGCAACGCACTAGCGACGATCCTGATCATTGTGGTGGCAGTTGTGGTGACGATTTACACGGCAGGCGTCGCAGCGGGCTGGATGGGAGCTGCCGCTGCAAGCAGTGGTTCGACCATGGCGGTCGGTACTGCGGCATTGGCGGGTACGTATGGAACGACAACGGCGGTCGTCGCGGGTGCAGTGGGTGGTGCCGCGGGCAGTATTGCCAGCCAGGCCGTTGGCAGCGCGATGGGCGTCTCGGAGTTCAGCTGGAAGAACGTTGCGGTAGCGGCAGTAGCAGGGGGTCTAACAGCGGGATTGGGGAGTGCCATGCAGGGCAGTAGTGCCCTGTACAACTCGAGTGCGCAACAGTTCACGACCTTGGGTCGAGTTGTGCAGGGCGTCGGCAGCTACGGCGCTACGGTGGCGGCCAATGCGGTGATGGGCAACCACACCGGGTTCAGCTGGAAGGGGGTGGCGGCTGCAGCGGTCGGAGCGTATGTCTCGGCAGAGTTGGGTGGCAAGTTGAGCGTGTTGCAGGGCGGCAAGTCGCAGGGCTTCTGGGGTGACTTGGAGGGTGGCTTCATCAATGGGGCAGCGAATGCCTCGGCGCAGCGCCTGATGGGGATGGGCAAGCAGGACTGGGGGCAGATCGCGCTGGATGCCTTCGGCAATGCACTGGGGAACGCAATAGTTGGCGGAATCCAAGCTAGGCAAGCGGAAAACCGCATGCTTGATGGGCTTACTCCCGACCAAGTAGCGATTTATCGGGACGCCAAAGACAAGTTCGGCGATGCTGGCGGAATGACGGTCTTGGGAATCATGAAGACGTCAAGAAGCGATGTGTCTCTGGATGACTTGCGAAGTGTCACCGATCGGGCCCTTGCGTATGGATCGGCTGATTTTGGGACATACAGCAAAGATGATTTCATGAATCTCACTCGTGATCGCCTGGCGCTCATGGGGGATGAAAATGGAAATCCTCTAAGTCAAAGTGTTATCGATGCAAACATGGTCGCGTTGCAAAACGCGCATGGGTTTGCCGGAGGGGTGCCGCAAGTAACAGTCGATTTTTCGAACTTCTTCGACCCCGTTCAGCCGAGCCCTGCTCCGGCAATTACCGATGACATCTATGCGGCTCAGGATCGAAGAGAGCAAAACCCAGTGCTCGGTTTTGCGGAGGCTGACACTGGTGCAAAGAAGGTTGGCGAGGTCGCCACAACTATCGGACGTGCAGTTGAAGCCAACCCAATTCTGAAGTATGGGCTGGTCGCGATTGACGTTGCTTCTGGGCCTTGGATGTTTGCTGCGCGTCAAGGAATCGCTCAGTCGCCAATTGGACGATGGGTTGAAGAAAAGCAGGAACAAGTTGTCGGCGCCGTGGCTCAAAAATATGTGGATGACCCCGGATATAGCGAAACTGATGCGAAATCGGCTGCAACCGGTGTATTCGTAGCAGGCGCGATTATTTTGACGGGTGCATCTGGTGTTCTTAGGAAGCTCCCAGGTGTCGAAGGGATGCTTTCACGGCTCAGGTCAAGTGTTGGCGGTCGTGAAGCTCAACGCGGGTCAATAAGCTTCCGTAAAATTGAGACTAACCGGCAGGGTCTGAGATATCCGAGTGTCATCGACCCTAGAACAGGGGTTGCCATCCCGAATCCTGGTGCTGGACTAAAGATCGTGGATAAGGAACTGCGCGCTCCGTGGGGTGCAACGGAACGCGGTGCCTTCATTAAGGAGTGGTACGACAAAGGGTTCACCACTCCTGAGGGAGGATGGGCCAAGTATGATATTCATCACATCACGCCCCGCGAATACGGAGGCACGAATGACTTCAATAATCTTGTTCCCGTGTTAAGAGACGTACACCAGAAGCAGTTCAATCCTTGGTGGAGCGGATACTAAAGTGAATTTTCAGAATCTAATTGAGAAGGGTATGGAGTGGGTTCCGCCACGTGTCGTGGCCGGAAATCCGTTTAGCCTCACTTGCACGTTTACTCCTCCGGCAACGGATGAGGAAATTACACGGGCATGGGAAGGCCTGAAATTGCCTGCTGATCTTGTAGCTATGTGGAAAAGCTTTGGTGCCGCATGCTTATTTCAAGACGTGGATTATGGGCAGTGGGGCATGCGAGTGCTTTCGCCAGCCGAAAGCTTTGCGCGAACGATTGAGCAGAGAGAATCTCGGCCAAATGCCTTTGCAGCGGACGAGATTGTAGTGGCTGAATTTTTTGGTGACCAGGACTTGGTTGTACGTGATGTGAATGCTCTTGCCGCTGACAGAGGCGTCTTAGTGGCACTGCCACTTGACCCAAAAGAGGAGTGGTATGGCGTGGGGCCGAATATGCTGGATTTTCTGGCCAATTATTTTGCGAAAGATGGCGCCAAATATTGGGAGACTACCAATTGACATGCTGCCGTTTCATGCTTGCGGCCAGCAACCACTTCGCGGTTGCCGCGGTGCAAACATAACGTTGTGATTATGCGCAGTGTCGTGGTCGCCCCACGGCCTGCGCTACGTGATCGATGCACTTCGCTTCGGCCTGCGCGCCCATGCCACTGTTCGGCTGGCGCCCGCATAAGTTGCGTTATGTAACACCCCGCGCCGGGCTCGCCTACTGGCTCCGCACAGGGCCGCTGATCTCACTTTCCGGCTGTCCCCCGGAAGGGCAACATCAACACCAAGAGTCTTCCTGGCGACGCGTAGCGCCGTCAGGTGTCGCGCGCTATCACGCGTGCACTACGGGTTCTTGTCGGGATATGGCGCTGAATAAAATGCACCAAAATAGTGATATTTATGTCCATATAAGTGCAAGTTATAAAAACTCCAACTTATTAATCAAATAAAATCAATTGGTTGTGATTGTCGCGCCTTGGCACGTTCCTTGCGATAGCTTGGCTATCAACTTCATCCCGGGAACACCGCCATGTCGCTCGAACACGTCGAAAAACTCATCAAGGATCACAAGGTCGAGTGGGTCGACCTGCGCTTTGCCGACATGCGCGGCGTGCAGCACCACGTCACCTTTCCGGCCAGCGTGGTCGATGCCTCGCTGTTCGAGGACGGCAAGATGTTCGACGGCAGTTCGATCAGCGGCTGGCGCGGCATCCAGAACTCCGACATGGTCCTGCTGCCGGATCCGTCGACTGCGTTGATCGATCCGTTCACCGCCGATCCAACCCTGATCCTGACCTGCGACATCCTCGATCCGACCACGATGCAGGCCTACAGCCGCGATCCGCGCGGCGTCGCCAAGCGCGCCGAGGCCTATCTCAAGGCCAGCGGCATCGCCGATACGGCGTTCTTCGGTCCGGAGCCGGAATTCTTCATCTTCGATTCCGTGCGTTTCGGCAACGACATGGGCCACGTCTTCTACCAGATCGATTCGGAAGAAGCGCACTGGAACTCCGCGCGCGACTACGACGGCCGCAACCACGGTTATCGCCCGATGGTGAAGGGCGGCTACTTCCCGGTGGCGCCGCTGGATTCGCTGCACGACATCCGCGCCGAGATGTGCAAGACGTTGCAGCAGGCCGGCATCGAAGTCGAAGTGCACCACCATGAAGTGGCCAACGCCGGCCAGTGCGAAATCGGCACGCGTTTCGACACGCTGACCAAGAAGGCCGACGACCTCCTGACGATGAAGTACATCCTCAAGAACGTCGCGCACCGCTACGGCAAGACCGTGACCTTCATGCCCAAGCCGATCGTCGGCGACAACGGCAGCGGCATGCACGTGCACCAGTCGCTGGCCAAGGGCGGCCAGAACCTGTTCACCGGCGACGGCTACGGCGGCCTGTCGCAGATGGCGCTGTGGTACATCGGCGGCATCTTCAAGCATGCGCGCGCGATCAACGCGTTCGCCAACTCGACCACCAACTCGTACAAGCGCCTGGTGCCGGGCTTCGAAGCGCCGGTGATGCTGGCGTATTCGGCGTCGAACCGTTCGGCCTCGTGCCGCATCCCGTACGTCGCCAACCCGAAGGCGCGTCGCATCGAGATCCGTTTCCCCGATCCGATGAACACCGGCTACCTCACCTTCGCCGCGCTGATGATGGCCGGCCTCGACGGCATCAAGAACAAGATCGATCCGGGTTCGCCCAGCGACAAGGACCTGTACGACCTGCCGCCGGAAGAAGAGAAGAACATCCCGACCGTCTGCCATTCGCTGGACCAGGCGCTGGAAGCCCTTGATACCGACCGCGAGTTCCTGAAGGCCGGCGGCGTCTTCACCGACGACTTCATCGATTCCTACATCGCGCTGAAGATGAAGGAAGTCACCAGCTTCCGCGCGGCGACGCATCCGCTCGAATACCAGATGTACTACACGATCTGATTCCGGCAACAACGGCAACCCGGGCAGCCACCGCGCATCGAGCGGTGGCGCCCACTCACGAACAAGGGAGGTGAACCACCAGACCGCATCACACGCCAATGGATAGAGAACGAAAAACCGTCGACTTGGGGAAGGTCCATCATCTAGGAGCCTGTGTCATGACGTATCGCAACGCATTTCGTTCCACATCCAGGCCATCCGCCCGCACGCAAGCGGGCATGCGCGCATCACTTGCAATCCTGCTCGCAACGTTGTGCACCACGGACGCAGAGGCGGGCACCACCAGCGGATCGTTGGCATTGACCAGCGACGATGTGTTCCGCGGCATCTCCCAAAGCGACCGCAAGCCGCAGTTGCAGGGGAATATCGAATACGCCGCAAATAACGGGCTGTATGCCGGCCTTTGGGGCGGCAATGTCAATTGGCTGTCCGATCAGTCCACCAGTCAGGCACCGGTCTCCAACAGCCTCGAGATCGATGTCTACGGCGGGTATCGCCACAAGTTCAACGACAAGATCGGCGTCGACGCCGGCGTGCAGTTCTATGGCTATCCCGGCAGCTATCCGGCGGGGTTCGTCAATCCGAATACCACCGAGCTCTATGCGGCCGCGAACATCGGCATCGCGACGCTGAAGTATTCGCGTTCGACCAGCAACCTGTTCGGTTTCGCCGACTCCAGGGGCAGCGATTACATCGAAGGCGCGTTGAACTGGGAGTTCACCCCGGGCTGGACGTTCAACGCCCACGCCGGCAAGCAGGCGATTCGCCATCACCGCGATTACGGATACAGCGACTGGAAGCTGGGCGTGACCCGGGCGTGGAAGAGCGGCTACTCGATCGCCGTCGCCTATGCCGGAACCGATGCCGACAAAACCCTTTACACCAACGCGCATGGCCGCGATATCGCCGGCGACACCGCGCTGTTGACGTTGTCCAAGTCTTTTTGACCAGAGGAGTTGCGAGATGAAACTGATGACCGCAATCATCCGGCCGTTCAAGCTCGACGAAGTGCGTGAAGCGCTTTCCGAAATCGGCGTGTCGGGGATCACCGTGACCGAAGTGAAAGGCTTCGGGCGACAAAAAGGCCACACCGAGTTGTATCGCGGCGCCGAATACGCCGTCGATTTCCTGCCCAAGCTGAAGATCGAATGCGCGGTGCCGGAATCGCAGGTCGAGGCGGCGCTGGAAGCGCTGGTCAAGGCTGCGCGCACCGGCAAGATCGGCGACGGCAAGGTGTTCGTGCAATCCCTCGAGCGCACGGTGCGAATCCGCACCGGCGAACTCGACGACGACGCATTGTGAAGGGGAAGGACATGAAAGAGATCTTTCGATACGCGCGCGCGCTGGCCGTGGCGACATTGCTGGTGCCGGGCATCGCGCTGGCGCAAACCGCCGCCGCCGCGCCGACGCCCAACAAGGGTGACACCGCGTGGATGCTGATGTCGACCGCGCTGGTGTTGCTGATGAGCGTGCCGGCGCTGGGTCTGTTCTACGGCGGGCTGGTGCGCACCAAGAACATGCTGTCGGTGCTGATGCAGGTGTTCATGGTGTTCTCGCTGGTCACGGTGCTGTGGTGCATCTACGGCTACAGCCTGGTGTTCACCGAGGGCAATGCCTTCATCGGCGGCTTGTCGCGACTGTTCCTCAACGGCACCTTCAATCCGGCGGACGGTTCGTTCTCGATGGCGGCGACGTTCTCCAAGAACACGCCAATGTACGAACTGGTCTTCGTCGCGTTCCAGGCCACCTTCGCGGCGATCACCGTCTGCCTGATCCTCGGTTCGATCGTCGAGCGCGTGAAGTTCTCGGCCGTGCTGATTTTCACGGTGATCTGGTTCACCTTCAGCTATCTGCCGGTCGCGCACATGGTGTGGTTCTGGGCCGGTCCGGATGCCTACAGCGACGCAGGCAAGGTCGATGCCGTCAATTCGACCGCGGGTTTCATCTGGCAGACGGGCGCGCTCGATTTCGCCGGCGGCACGGTGGTACACATCAACGCCGGCATCGCCGGACTGGTGGGGGCGTTCGTGCTCGGCAAGCGCCTGGGCTATGGTCGCGAGGCGATCAAGCCGCACAGCCTGACGATGACGATGATCGGCGCTTCGCTGCTGTGGTTCGGCTGGTTCGGATTCAACGCCGGCTCGGCGCTCGAGGCGAACGGCACCGCCGGACTTGCCTTCATCAACACCTATCTCGCTACCGCTTGCGCGGTGTTGTCGTGGACCTTCGCGGAATGGATCCACAAGGGCAAGCCTTCGATGCTCGGCGCGGCCTCGGGCGCGGTGGCTGGACTGGTCGCGATCACGCCGGCCGCCGGCAACGTCGGCATTCCCGGGGCGTTCGCGATCGGGCTGCTGGCGGGTGTGATCTGCCTGTGGGGCGTGACCGGCCTGAAGCGGCTGATCAAGGCCGACGACGCGCTCGATGTCTTCGGCGTGCATGCGCTGGGCGGCATCTGCGGTGCGCTGCTGACGGGCGTCTTCAATTCGCCGAGCCTCGGCGGTCCGGGATCGGTGCAGGACTGGGTGAAGATGACCACCGGTTTTCCCGGTATCGGCGCGCAACTGCTGATCCAGGCCAAGGCGGTGGGAATCACGATCGCCTGGACGGCGGTCGTCGCCTTCGTCGCGTTCAAGATCGCCGACAAGCTGGTGGGGCTGCGCGTTAGCGAAGAAGACGAGCGCGAAGGGCTCGACATCACCTCGCACGGCGAATCGGCTTACGACTTGTGATGACCGGCGATGTCCTGATTCGCGATGCGGTGGCGGCGGATGCCGCCGCCATCGCTGCGATCTACAACGTGCACGTGCGCGACACCATCGTCACCTTCGAGCTCGACGAGGTGGACACGGATGAAATGACGCGGCGGATGGCGCAGGTGCGCGATCTCGGCCTGCCATGGCTGGTGCTGGAAGAGCAAGGCGTGGTGATCGGTTACGCCTACGGCGGCCAGTGGAAGGCGCGCGCGGCCTATGCGCGCACGGTCGAGAGTTCGATCTATCTCGCCGATGCCGCCTGTGGTCGCGGACTCGGCAGATATCTGTATGCGGAATTGATCGAACGCCTGCGCGAATGTGGCATTCACATCGTGATCGGTGGTGTGTCGTTGCCGAATGCGGCGAGCGTCGCCTTGCACGAAGGCCTCGGCTTCGAGGCGATCGGCGCGTTCCGCGAAGTCGGCTGGAAGCTCGGGCGCTGGATCGACGTCGGCTACTGGCAATTGCGACTCGAGGACCCGACCGTGGCATGATCCAGCCATGAGCAAGATTCCGACACTGCTGATCGCCTCGCTCGCGCTGGGCCTCACTGCTTGCGCCACCCAGCCGCCGCGCAATCCCATCGCCACCTTCGTGAAGTCGCCGAATGTCGATGACCGCAAGGCGCAGCTGATCGTCGTCCACTACACCGAACAAGGATCGGTGGACGAAAGCCTGCAGACGCTGAGCGATGCAAAGGCCGCGCATCCGGTCAGCGCGCACTATCTGCTGGGCAAGGACGGCCACATCTACCAGTTGGTGCCCGATGGCTTGCGCGCCTGGCAGGCCGGCGCCGGACGCTGGGGCACCATGACCGAACTCAACAGCGCATCGATCGGCATCGAGATCGACAACAACGGCAGCGAAGCGTTCACCGAAGCGCAGGTACAGGCGTTGTTGACGTTGCTCGGCGATCTCACCACACGGCTGCATATCCCCAAGGGCAATGTCATCGGCCACCAGGACTTGGCGCCGACGCGCAAGATCGATCCGGGCCCGCTGTTTCCGTGGAAGCGCCTGGCCGATGCCGGTTACGGGCAATGGCCGCAGGGTGAACTGGTGGATCCGCCGACCGGCTTCGATGGCTGGATGGCGATGCGCGTGGTCGGTTACGACATCCGCGATCGCGCCGCCGCGTTGCGCGCGTTCCGCATGCACTACCGCGCCCGCGATGACGGCAAGGATCTGGCGCCGGAATTCCAGCCCGACGACCTCAAGATCCTCTACGCGCTGACCCGGTCGGGTAGCTGAGGCTCAGTCGTCGCGTTCGACCACGGCGAGGTAGCAGCCGTGGCTGGCCGAATGTGCGTGCAGGAAGGCGACGTCCTCGCGTGCGAGCATGCGTTCGATCAAGGCTTCGATGGCATCGCCGCTGCACACGTCGGCATCGAGCATCATCCCGTCGCCTTTGAAGGCGCGCAGCGACAGCATCCGCCGGCGCAGCAGCACATCGGGAATCTCGTTACGGAATTCCGCAGCCTGCGTCGCGCCTTCGCGGACATAGATGGCGTGGCGCGAACGATAGGGCGTGTCGACGGCCAGGTGTTCATGGTTGACCAGCAGCGCGGTTTCGCCGGGTTGCATGTCGCGCAGTTCGACGCGTTCGGGAAATCCCGGACCATCGACGCGACAGCGGACGACATGGCGTGCCGCGAGCGCGTCGTCATCGAGACCGTACAGCGACTGGAAGGGCGCGGGATCGAGGCCGCGGATGCGATAGCCCATCGTACTCATCGTTCGATCGCCCCTTCGCGTTGCAGGAGTTTCTTCTTGCGCTGCACGCCCCAGCGATAGCCCGAGAGCGCGCCGTCGGCACGTACCACGCGATGGCAGGGAATGGCGACGGCCAGCGGATTCGCCGCACAGGCGCCGGCGATCGCGCGTGCGGCATCCGGTGCGCCGATCTGTGTCGCCAGTTCGGAATAGCTGACGGTCTTGCCGGCGGGAATGCGTCGCAATTCCGACCATACCTTCTGTTGGAAGGCGGTACCGCGGATGTCGAGCGGCAGGTCGAGGCCATGCGCGGGATCGTCGACCAGTCGGATCACGTCGGCGAAATGCTGCGCCAGCGCGGTGTCGTCGGAAATGCATTCGGCGCGAGCGAAGCGCGCATGCAGGTCGGCGATCAGGGCGTCGTCGTCCTCGCCAAAGAGGATGGTGCACAGGCCGCGATCGGTTTCGGCGATCAGCACGCGTCCCAGCGAAGTGTCGCCGAGCGCGTAGCGGATGCGCTCGCCGCGCGCGTTGTCGCGGCGGGCGTGGGCGGCCATGCCAAGGCCGCCGAGGGCGTCGGCGTGGAAGCGCGATGCCGAACCGAAGCCGGCATCGTGCATGGCCGTGGTGACGTCGCTGCCGGCATCGAGGCGTTCGCGCGCCCGTTGCAGGCGGCGCGCCTTGGCGTATTGCTTGGGGCTGATGCCGAGCACGGCCTTGAACATGCGCTGGAAATGGAAGGGACTCATGCCGGCGTCGGCGGCGAGTTCGGCCAGGGTCGGTTCGCGTTCGGCGCCGTCGATGCGCTGGCAGGCGGCTTCGACCAGCACGCGATTGGCCTGCGCATCCGACAGCCCTTCGGGCCGGCAGCGCTTGCAGGCGCGGAAGCCCGCGAGCTTCGCTGCTTCGATGCTCTCGAAGAAGCGCACGTTCTCCGGTCGTGGCGTGCGGGCGCCGCAGCCGGGGCGGCAGAACACGCCGGTGGTGGCGACGCCGAACCAGAAGCGACCGTCGGCGGCACTGTTGTGGGCTTGCACGTCGGGCCAGCGCGGATCGCTCAGCGTGGCGGCGGCAAGGGCGTCTCGATGCATTGCGGGGGTCATGTCCATGGTGCGCAGTCTGCGTCCGCCATCAGTGTGGCGCCTCCCGGGTCTTGCGGTCGAATCCGAGCGGGGAACATGCGCTGTTTGCACCAAAATGATGCACACTCGCTGCGATGACCGAATCCCAGCCCACCGCCGACCTGCTGACCACGCCCCTGGCCTGGACCGATGGCGAAGGCCGGATCGTTGGCTGCAACCCGGCGTTCGCGCGCTGGCTCGGCGTCGGCCTGCGGCGACCGCTGGGCCTGCCGCTGGCGGCGTTGGAGGTGAGCGGAGATGCCCTGGCCACCGCGTTGGCCGATGCCGGCGACGATGCGCCGTCACGACGCCTGCGCCGGGTCCCGATGCAGGTGCCGGCCGTCGGCGAGCCGCGCTTCGCCGATCTCTGGCTGTCGTCACGCGACGATGGCTGGTTGCTGGAAGTCCATCCGGTCGACGAGTTCGCGCATCACGATGGCGAAGCCTTGCCGGCGGCGGTCGCCGCGGCGTTGAAGGGACTCGCGCATGAATTGCGCAATCCACTGGCCGGGATCAAGGGCGCGGCGCAGCTGATCGCGCGCCGTGGCGGCGAGTCGACACTGGAGCTCAGCCAGCTGATCCAGTCGGAGGTGGAGCGCCTGACCGCATTGCTGGAACGCCTGATGTCGCCCCGTCCACAGGAACCGCACGCGCCGGTGAACGTGCACGCGGTGTTGGAGCGGGTGTTGCGGCTCGCCGAAAGCGATGCCGGGTGGGCGGTGCGCATCGGGCGCGATTACGACCCCAGCCTGCCGGAATTGCTCGGCGACGCCGATCGCCTGAGCCAGGCGGCGTGGAATCTGGTGCGCAACGCGATCGAAGCAGGCGCCACCAACATCACCCTGCGCACGCGTGCCGAACATGGCGCGCGCATCGGCGCGGAACAGGTGCCGCTGGCCCTGCGTTTCGACATCGTTGACGACGGTCCCGGCGTACCGCCGGAACTGGCGGAGCAGGTGTTCCTGCCGCTGGTCAGCGGTCGCGCCGATGGCAGCGGGCTCGGACTGGCGCTGGCGCAGCAGGTGGCGCGCGAACATCGCGGCACCTTGAGTTATCGCTCGCGCCCGGGCCATACCGTATTCACCCTGTTGTTGCCGGTGCAGGAGGAAGGCAGCGATGCAGCAGCCTGAACTCTGGGTGGTGGACGACGACGCCTCGGTGCGCTTCGTGCTGGCCACCGCGTTGCGCGATGCCGGGCATCAGGTGCGCGAATTCGCCGATGGCGCGTCGGCGTGGTCGGCGCTGCAACAGGCAGCATCGCCCCCGGCATTGCTGTTCACCGACGTGCGCATGCCGGGCGACGATGGCTTGAAGCTGCTCGAACGCATCAAGGGCCTGCATGCGGAATTGCCGGTGGTGGTGATGTCGGCGCATACCGATGTCTCGTCCACCGCGGGTGCGTTCCGTGGCGGCGCCTACGAATTCCTCTCCAAGCCCTTCGATCTTGACGATGCCGTCATGCTGGCGGCGCGCGTGCTCGACACGCCGACGGTCGATGCCGAAGTCGTGCCCGAATCGCCGCAAGCGCCTTTGCTGATCGGCGACACCCCGGCGATGCAGGCCTTGTTCCGCAGCATCGGGCGTGTCGCCCAGGCGCCGCTGAACGTGTTGATCACCGGTGAAACCGGCACCGGCAAGGAACTGGTGGCGCGCGCGATCCATCTCGAATCGCCGCGTGCGGCGCGTCCGTTCGTGGCGCTCAACACCGCGGCGATTCCCGCCGAACTGCTTGAGTCGGAATTGTTCGGCCATGAAGCCGGCGCCTTCACCGGCGCGGCGCGGCGCCATGTCGGACGTTTCGAACAGGCCGATGGCGGCACGTTGTTCCTCGACGAAATCGGCGACATGCCGGCACCGCTGCAGACGCGCTTGCTGCGCGTGCTGGCTGAAGGAGAATTCTTCCGCGTCGGCGGGCGCGAACTGATCCGCGTCGATGTGCGCATCATCGCGGCGACCCACCAGCCGCTGGAGCAATTGGTCGTGCAGGGCCGTTTCCGCGCCGACCTGCTGCATCGCCTCGACGTGGTGCGTCTTGCCATCCCGCCGTTGCGTGAACGCCGCGACGACATCCCGCGTCTGGCCGAAGGGTTCCTGCAGCGGGCGGCGCAACGGCTGGACGTGGCGCCCAAGCGTTTCACGCGCGCCGCGCTGCAAAAACTGCAGGCGCACGACTGGCCCGGCAATGTCCGCGAACTGGAAAACCTGTGCTGGCGATTGGCGGCGATGGCGCCGGATGCACGCATCGGCGTCGACGACCTGCAATTGACCACGTTGCGAACGCAGGCCGCCGGCGCCGACTGGGAACGCGCGCTCGCCGATTGGGCGCGGTCGCAGCTGGCGATGGATGTCGACGATCTCCACGCCAGGGCGCGCGAGCGTTTCGACACGGTGCTGTTGCAGGCCGCGCTCGATGCGACCGATGGCCATCGCGGTCACGCCGCCGACCGGCTTGGGCTGGGGCGCAACACGGTGACACGCAAGCTGGGGTCGTCGCGCACCCGTCGCAAATGAATGGTGCGCAATGGAACATTGATCGCGACGAGCGCATGCTGTTGCGACCCCATGCGAACCAAGAGCGAACGATGCGTACTGTCGCGATTCTTTCGATGATTGCAGTGCTGGGCGGTTGCGCCAGCACCAATGCCGGCGCGCCGGCAGCCTCCGCAACCGACGCACATGCCAGTCTCGAAGCGCGTTCCGGCAGCCAGGTCGCCGGTACATTGCAGGTTGGCGCGATGACCGATGGCGTGCATGTCAGCGGCCGGATCAGCGGCCTCGCGCCCAACAGCGACCACGGCTTCCACATCCACGACAAAGGCGATTGCAGCGCCGCCGATGCCAGCAGCGCCGGCGGCCACTTCAATCCGGGTGGGCAACCGCACGGCAGGATCGGTGCATCACCACACCATCTTGGCGATCAGATGAACATCCATGCCGATGCCAATGGCGTCGCGATGGTGGATGCGCATTTCGCCGGCGTGACACTCGGCAGTGGACAGGCAAGCGACGTGATGGGTCGCGCACTGGTGGTGCATGCCGATCCCGACGATTACACCTCGCAACCCGCGGGTAATGCAGGCAAGCGTGTCGCTTGCGGAGTGATCATGAAGTAGTGATTGCGCAACGCGATGAATGGCACTTAATGGAATGTTTCATGCGCGCGTGCAAGCTGTGGTCTCCCCCACAGTCGAGGTATGAATGATGCGAGTGATCGCGATTCCAGCAGTGCTTTCCCTGGTTGCGTTGTTGGGCGGTTGTGCAAGTTCGGGTTCGACCGACAGTTCCATGCCCCCGAGCACGACGCCAAGTTCGACCACGACGCCTCCGCCTGCATCGGAACCGGCACCCGCGTCAACGCCTGCACCGACACCGCCGCCGAAGTGATCACGCGTTGAGCGCGGTGCCCAGCAGATAGTCGTAGACGACGGGAATACCGTGCGCTTCCAGCACGGCGGCGAACTGGCGCTGCCGTGCTTCGAAGCGACTCATCTGCCGCTGCATGCGATCGCAGTCCGGTTCGTTCGCGGCATAGCGACGGCTCCATTCCTGCGGCGGAAACAGCGTGATCGAAACTTCTCCGCCGCGCAGTCGCAGCAGCGGCTCCGGTGGTGCATCGATCTCGGCATCTTCTCCCGGCGCCAGCAACGCGGCCTCGAGGATCGGCCACAGCGGATCCAGCCCCATGTGGCCGTACTGCATCGATGTCATCGCCAACAGGTCGTGCAAGGTGAGATAGCGCATGTGTTCGATGCGCGTCGCGAACGCTTCCTGCGCCAGCAACGCGGTGGCCGCGCTGGCCATGCCGCGATCGAGCAATTCGGTTTCGAGGACGTCGCCGGCGGCGGCGATCGCCGCTTCATCGCCACTGATCAAAAACGGCAGCACGCGAAATGAAGCGCCGGCCAGCGCCGGATCGCTTTGCAGCGGTTGCGGAATGTCGCCGTTGGCGTCGGCGCCGAACGCGATCAGCTGTGCGTCCTTGCGCGTTGCCTGTCCCGGCGCGCGTGCGCGCAGCTCGTCAAGGCGGCGATGCAGCGGCCAGCCCGGACGCAGGGCCTCGGCGACATCGAAGTGGGCGCCGGCGAGGGTGAGGTCGAGTTTTTCCAGCCCGGGCACCAGCAGGGCGAGGTCGCGGGAGAGGTGGTCGAGCAGCTGTCCGGCCTGGTCGCTGTCGATCGCGGCACGCGGTGGCGTGCTCTCTGGCGACAGTTCCAGTGCGATCACGCCGGGAAGATGCGATTCGGACACTGCCATCCGGTCTCCATACGGTAGAGTTTGCAAGCGCCGAAGGCGCGACTAGACTGTCAGTATCGCAGGCACGGCCTGCCACGGAAGCTTTGCCATGCCTTTCGCGAAACCGGTCGCCGTGCTCGGCGGCGCACGCATTCCCTTCTGCCGCCAGAACACCGCCTATGCCGGCGTCGGCAATCTCGACCTGTCGATCCGCGCGCTGGGCGCCGTGGTCGAGAAATTCCACCTGCAGGGCGAGGTGCTGGGCGAAGTCGCGATGGGCGCGGTGATCAAGCATTCCTCCGACTGGAACCTCGGGCGCGAGGCGGCGCTGTCGTCGGGCTTGTCGCCGCTGACACCGGGCATCACCCTGCAGCGCGCCTGCGGCACCTCGCTGGATTCGATCGTCACCATCGGCAACAAGATCGCCGCAGGCCAGATCGAAGCCGGCATCGGCGGCGGCAGCGATACCACGTCCGATGTGCCGATCGTCTACGGCAAGGCCTTGCGCAATGCCATCCTGCGCGCGAATGCCGCCAAAACCACGATGGACAAGTTGCGCGCATTCAAGGGCTTCTCGCCGCGCTGGCTGAAGCCGGATTTCCCGGGCGTCGCCGAGCCGCGCACCGGCAAGAGCATGGGCCAGCACTGCGAGGACATGGCCAAGGAATGGCAGATCAGCCGCGAAGCGCAGGATGCGTTGGCGGTGGCATCGCACCACAAGCTGGCGGCGGCCTACGATCGTGGCTTTTTCGACGATCTTGTGGTCGAATTCCGCGGGGTGAAGCGCGACAACATCCTGCGTCCGGACTCGACCATCGAGAAACTGGCGACGCTGAAGCCGGCGTTCGACAAGACCTCCGGCCGCGGCACGCTGACCGCCGGCAATTCCACGCCGCTCACCGATGGCGCGGCGGCCTGCCTGCTCGCCAGCGACGACTGGGCCCGCGCGCATGGCCTGCAACCGATGGCCTACCTGCGCGATGCGCAGGTCGCGGCGGTCGATTTCGTCGGTGGCGAGGGCTTGCTGATGGCGCCGACGATTGCCGTCCCGCAGATGCTGGCGCGCAACGGCCTGACGTTGCAGGACTTCGACATCTACGAGATCCACGAAGCCTTCGCCGCGCAGGTGCTGTGCACGCTGAAGGCGTGGGAGAGCGACGACTACTGCCGCAACCGGCTTGGACTGTCCGGTGCGATGGGCTCGATCGATCCGGCCAAGATCAATCCGAACGGCTCGTCGCTGGCGGCGGGTCATCCGTTCGCCGCGACCGGCGCGCGCATCGTCGCGACTGCCGCGAAGGAACTGGAGCAGCGCGGCGGTGGTCGTTGCCTGATCAGCATCTGCACGGCGGGCGGCATGGGCGTGGTGGCGATCCTCGAGCGCTGAGGTGTTCGCGGCTGCGCTGGCGGCGGGACTCGCGTTCGTCCCGTTCGATGTCCGTCAATACACGGTCCGGCTCGAACCGGATCTGACGACGCAAAGCATCCGCGGCGAGGAGCGGATCGATCTCGACCTGATGGCGAAGGGGCGCGAGATCGCCTTCGACGCCGGTGTTCTGGAAATCGAGCGCGTCCGTTTGCATGGGCGCGATCTGCAGTTCCGTCGCGATGGCAGGAAATTGATCGTCGACCTTGGCAGCGAGCAACCGGCGCGACGCGCGTTGTCCCTGGAACTTCGCTACCACGGCGCACCGAAATACGGCCTGGAATTCCACCCGGAGCAGCGGCAGGTCTACACGATCTTCTCGACCAGCCAGTGGATGGTCGCGGTGGATGTGCCGTCCGAACGCGCGACGCTCGATCTTGCATTGGTGCTGCCGAAGACCTGGTCGGCGCTGGCGACGGGCGACGAACAGCCGACAAAGCACATTGATCGCGAACACGACCTCCATCGCTGGCATCTGGCGACACCGATGCCGAGTTACACCTATGGCTTCGTTGCGGGGGAATTCCAGCGCGTGGAATTGCCGCAGCCAGGCACCAGGCTCGATCTGCTCGCCGACGCCGCACACACCCAACAGGCGCGCACCACGTTTGCCGCGACCGCCGACATGCTGTCTTTCTTTGCGGAAAAAGCCGGCGTTCCATACTCGTACCGCCGTTACGGGCAGGCCGTCGTCACCGACACCATCGGCCAGGAGATGGCGGGCCTGTCATTGCTGTCGGGCGGATACGTCGAGAAAGCCGCGAGTGGCGAGCGCTCGGTCGGCCTGGTCGCGCACGAAGCCGCGCACCAGTGGTGGGGCAATGCGGTGACCTGCCGCGACTGGAACGAATTCTGGTTGAACGAAGGCATGGCCACCTTCATGGCGGCGGTCTACCTGCAGCACCACGATGGCGAAGCCGCCTATGCCGAAGCGGTGAAGGGCTGGCGCGAGCGCATCGATGCCCTGCGCGCGAAAGGCGCGGACAAGCCGCTGGTCTTCCCCGACTGGAACAAACCGAGTGGCGACGATCGCGCGGTGGTCTACCAGAAAGGTGCGTATTTCCTCCACGTCCTGCGCGGGGAATTGGGCGAGGCTGTCTTCTGGGCCGCGATCCGCGATTACACCCGCAGTCACTTCAATGCATCGGTGCAGACGCGTGACCTGCAACAGGCGATGGAGCGCGCGAGCGGTCGCGATCTTTCTGCCTTGTTCAACCAGTGGGCCTACGGCAGGAGCTAGACCAGGGTAGTCGCGGCCTGCACCAGATCCGTCGGTTGCGCCGATGCGGCGACGACGATCCTGCCGAACCCCGAGCGCACGCAGGCCTCGCGCAGGCGTTCGCTGGCAACAACAGTGGGGAACGCCAGCAATTTCGCACGACGCTCGCCATCCAGCTGCCCGAGCGCGGCATCCAATGCTTCCGCGCTGGTGACGAACAATGCCGTTGCTGCAGGCAGGGCATCGAACCGCTTCAATGCTGTTGGCGAAAATTTCGCCACATCGCGCCGGTAGACATTCGCGCGTACGACATCGGCGCCACGTTCGCGCAGGCTGCGTTCGATGAGTCCGCGTCCGCCCTCGCCACTGACCAGTCCGATGCGCTGGCCGGCGACAGCCTGCAACTCCGCGAGGTCGAGCACGCCTTCGCTGTCCATGCGATCGGGCGCGATGGCATTGGCGATGCCATGTCGCCGCAGTGCCGCGGCTGTCCCGGCGCCAACGGCGATGGTGCGTGACGTCGTCAACGCCTGCAGTCGCGCGGCGCAGGTCACGGCGTTTGGGCTGGTGAAGACGCATCGCGACGCCGCGAGCGCATCCCGCAATCGCGAACGCGCATCCGCACCGTCGAGCGCAACGATCCGCAGCGGCGACAGCGCCAGCAGATGGCCGCCTGCGCGCGTCACCGCATCACGCAATCGTCGGTGCTGTCCCTGCGGGCGCAGGGAGATCGCATACCATTCGCGCTCGCGCAGCAAAGCCATCCGCCAAGAATCGCACACCCCATGTCCGACACTGAACTTATCGCCCGCATCGAAGGCCTGTTGCACGCCATGCCGCCGGTCGCGGCCTTGCAGCCGCGGCTGACCGAACTCGATGACGATCGCTGCAATCTGCATGCGCCGCTCGCCGCCAACATCAACGACAAGGGCTGTGCGTTCGGTGGCAGCCTGGTGTCATTGATGACGCTGGCCGGCTGGGGACTGGTCACGGCATGGCTGGAACGTCGCGGCATCCAGGCCGAGGTCTACGTTGCCGATTCCCAGGTGAAATACCGCGCGCCGCTGTACGACGATCTCGATGCCCGCGCGCAGTTCGCGGAATCGCTCATCGCCGATGCCGTCCTGCGGGAGCTTGCCGACAAGCGCCGGGTGTCCTTTCAGGTCCGGGCCGAGGTGCGGCGTAGCGATGGCCGCGTCGCGACCAGCATGGAATCGCGCTACGTCGCGGTCGTGCCCGATCAAACCGGGCCGGAGTAGGATGGCGCCATGAAACGCCATGCCCGCATCCTGCTGTTGTTGCTCGGACTGCTTGTTGCCGCCTGTGCCAATGCCGGCAGTCGCGGCAAGGCGAACGCGCTGGAGAAGGCCCAATACGCCTATTCGGCGGCATTGCGCTGGGGCGACATCCGCGGCGCATGGATGCTGCAGGACCCGGCGTGGCGGAATACCCATCCGCTCAGCGATTTCGACCTGGAACGCTACAAGCAGTTGCAGATCACCTCCTACCAGGTGATGGACAGCAGCGGTGGCGACGTCGACGAAGCCGTCCGCACCGTCGAGATCGGCCTCGCCAATCGCAACACGATGGCGGCGCGCACGATGACCTATCGCGAGATCTGGCACTACGACGCCGCCGGCAAGACGTGGTGGGTGACGTCGGGCCTGCCCGATTTCTGGAACGGCCAATAATCGAGCTGCATGGCGCGGAAGCCCGCGCTGGGCGACAATCGCCGTCCGCTCGCGCAACCTTCGGATTTCTCGTGACCCTGCAAGACCTGATCGCATTCGCCGGCCGCCACCTGATGCTGTCGCTGGGCCTCGTCGGCCTGACCCTGGCGTTGATCGTCACCGAAGTGATGCGGCTGATGCAGGGCTGGAAGACGCTGAAGCCGGCCCAGCTCACCGGCTTGATGAACCACGACAACGCGCTGGTGATCGATCTGCGCCCGATCAACGATTTCCAGGCCGGGCACATCGCCGGTTCGCGCAACGTGCAGATGAGCCAGTTCGATCCCGAGAACAAGCAGCTTGCCGGGGCGAAAGCCCTGCCGGTGGTCCTGGTCTGCAAGACCGGGCAGACCGCCGGCGGCGCCGCCGGACGGCTGGCCAAGGCCGGCTTCGAGAAGGTCTATGTGCTGGATGGCGGCATCGGCGGCTGGATCGGGGCCGATTTGCCGCTGGTCAAGGGCCGTTGATTGGTGTGACGACCGTCCCCACGGAAGGATAGTCGCGCCTTCGTGCGATAATCGACGATTCCCAAACGAAACCGCTACTGGAGCATTCCATGTCCGACGAGACGACCAACGGCGCCGCTGCGCCGGCCGCTGCCGATGAGCAGGGCGCGACCTTCAGCGTCGAAAAGATCTATACCCGCGACGTCTCCTTCGAGGCTCCGAATGCCCCGGCCGTGTTCACCGAACAGGGTCAGCCCGACCTGCAGATGAACCTCAACCAGCGCGCTGGCCAGGTGGGCGAGAACGCCTACGAAGTGGTGCTGGGCGTGACCCTGACCTGCACCGTGAACGGCAAGACCGCCTACCTCGCCGAAGTGCAGCAGGCTGGCGTGTTCGGCCTCGCCGGCTTCGATGCCGCCGGCCTCGACGCCATGCTCGGCGCGCATTGCCCGAACATCCTCTATCCCTACGCGCGCCAGGCGATCAGCGAGCTGATCAATGGCGGCGGTTTCCCGCCGTTCTACCTGCAGCCGATCAATTTCGACGCGCTGTACGCCGAAGGCCTGCGCCAGCGCGCGACCCAGCAGGAACAGGGTGCGCTGGAATCGGGCACGGAGACGGCTGGGAACGCCTGATTCAGGCCTCCTGAGCCGGTGACGGCAATGGAAACCACTTCGGTGGTCGTGCTGGGCGCGGGCTCCTGGGGCACCGCGCTCGCTGCATTGATCGCGCGCCACGGCAAGGACACCTTGCTGTGGGGGCGCGATGCGGCAGTGGTCGAGGCGATCGACCAGCGCCATGAAAATCCGCGCTACCTGCCCGGCATCGCATTGCCGGGCAACCTGCGTGCGACAACCGATCTGGCCGCGGCAGTCGCCGCGGCGGATCTGTTGCTGGTCGTCGTTCCCTCGCATGCATTTGCCGAGACGGTCGCGGCGATCGCGCCGCATCGTCGTCCCGGCACCGGCCTTGCGTGGGCGACCAAGGGCTTCGAGCCCGGCTCCGGACGATTCCTCCACGAAGTCGCGGCGGAAATGCTTGGCGATGACGTGCCGCTGGCCGTCGTCACCGGACCTTCGTTCGCCAAGGAAGTCGCGCTCGGCCTGCCGACGGCATTGACCGTGCATTCGGATACGCCGGCCTTCGGCCAGGCGGTCGCAGACATCCTGCATGGCCCCGATTTCCGCGCCTATACCGGCCAGGACATGGTCGGCGCCGAGCTTGGCGGCGCGATGAAGAACGTGCTGGCAGTGGCCACCGGCGTCGCCGATGGCATGGAGCTTGGCCTCAATGCGCGTGCCGGCCTGATCACCCGCGGCCTCAACGAGATGCTGCGCCTGTCCGCGGCGATGGGCGCGCAGCCGGAAACGCTGATGGGCCTCGCCGGCCTCGGCGACCTGGTGCTGACCTGCACCGGCGATCTGTCGCGCAACCGCCGTCTGGGTTTGGCGCTGGGACGCGGTCAGTCGATCGAGGATGCGGTGCGTGCGATTGGCCAGGTGGTCGAATCGATCCAAACCGCCAATGAAGTGATGCGCCTGGCCGATCGCCACGGCATCGACCTGCCGATCAGTCGCAGCGTGCGCGATGTCCTGCACGGGGATTACTCGCCGGCCGAAGGCCTGCATCGCCTGCTGTCGCGCGACCAGAAGCCCGAGTATCCGGCCACGTTGTTTTCACGGGCCTGAAAAAGGCAAGGCCCGGACAGGGTCCGGGCCTTGGGACGCGTCCCGGGGAGGGGGTGAGACGCGTCGGTGCAGCTGATGAGGGGAGTCATCCGTGCTGCGTGGCGAAGTATGACGGTGAAATTGCAGGCTTGCCTGAATGTAAACCGGCCAGTTCATAAATTGGGGAGCCGGGTCACGCTCCGCCAGGGAAACCGAGCTGCCGCCAGGCCTCGAAAACCGTGATTGCGACCGCATTCGACAGGTTCAGACTGCGGTTTTCCGGCCGCATCGGCAGGCGGATACGCCGTTCGTCTGAAATCGTATTCATAACGTCCGCGGGCAATCCGGCAGTTTCGCTGCCGAACAGCAGGGTGTCGTCCACGCGCCAGTCGACCTGGTCGTGGCGGGTCCGGCCCCGGGTGCTCAATGCGAAGACCCGGGTCGGGCCGATCGCCGCCAGCGCGGCGTCCAGCGACGGATGCACGCGCATCTCGGCGTACTCGTGGTAGTCGAGACCGGCGCGCTTCAACTGGCGATCGTCGATCGAGAAACCCAGCGGCTCGACCAGATGCAGGCGCGCACCGGTGTTGGCGCACAGGCGGATCACGTTGCCGGTGTTGGGAGGGATTTCAGGTTGGTGAAGGATGACGTGCAGCACGATGGTGTGTTCAGCGATTCAGCCGTGATGTCGGGGCAATGACCTTCGGCCAGTGTATCGGCCAGCGCGAACCAGTACGCTTCGAGGTTCCGTGTCCAGGGGGAGAACCCATGCGTTTGAAGACCCGCCACGCCGCGCTCGCGCTTGCCATCGCTGCCAGTGCCTGCGGCGCCATCGTGCCGACCACCGTTTTCGCCAAGGGCAATGCGCCCGCGGTGGACATTCCCTACCAGCAGTTCACCTTGCCGAATGGCTTGCGGGTGATCGTGCATGAGGATCACAAGGCACCGATCGTGGCGGTCAACATCTGGTACCACGTCGGCAGCCTCAACGAGCCGGCGGGTCGCAGCGGCTTCGCGCATCTGTTCGAACACCTGATGTTCAACGGTTCTGAAAACCATCCGGGCGACTACTTCCCGCCGTTCGAACAGGCCGGCGCGACCGGGCAGAACGGCACCACCAATACCGATCGCACCAACTATTTCGAAAACGTGCCGACCACCGCGCTCGACATGGCGTTGTGGATGGAATCCGATCGCATGGGCCACCTGCTCGGCGCGATCGACCAGGGCGTGCTCGACGAGCAGCGTGGCGTGGTGCAGAACGAAAAGCGCCAGAACGAAAACCAGCCCTATGGCCAGATGTGGCAGGTGATGACCAAGACGATGTACCCGAAGGGGCATCCCTACCATCACACCGTGATCGGCTCGATGAGCGATCTCAACGCGGCCAGCCTCAACGACGTCAAGGACTGGTTCCGCACCTGGTACGGCCCGAACAATGCCGTGCTGGTGCTGGCCGGCGACATCGATCTCGCCACCGCCAAGCAGAAGGTCGCGCGTTACTTCGGCGACATCCCGGCGACGCCGACCATGATGGCGGTGAAGGCCAATCCCGCGCCGCTGAAGGAAAGCGGCCGTACCGTGCTGCAGGACAAGGTGCCGCAGGTGCGGATGATGCGGGCATGGAACGTCGCGCAGGTGGGGACGCGCGATTCCGACATGCTCGACCTGTTCGCGCAGGTGCTCGGCGGCAGCGCCAGCTCGCGCCTCGATCGTCGCCTCGTCTACCAGGACAAGCTGGTCGATTCGGTGGGCGTGTCGAACAATGCCTCGCAGCTCGGCGGCAATTTCAGCGTCACCGCGATGGTCAAGCAGGGCGTCGATCCCAAGAAGGTCGAAGCGGTGATCGACGAGGAATTGCAGAAGCTGTTGCGTGAAGGTCCGACCGCCGACGAACTGTCGCGCGCGCGCACCACGTTCGAAGCCGGTTTCATTCGCGGCATCGAACGCATCGGCGGCTTCGGCGGCAAGGCCGACGCGTTGGCATCGTGCACGATCTACACCGGCAATCCCGGCTGCTTCCGCGACAGCATCGCCAATGTCCAGGCGGCGACTGCCGCCGATGTCACCAAGGCCGGCAACGCGTGGCTGAAGAAGCCGAGCCATGTCTTCGTGATCGAGCCGGGCGAGCGCAAGCCGCTGGCGGAAGATCCGAGCGTGAAGCCGGCGCCGTTCGTGATGCCGAAGGTCGATCCCAAGTACAAGACCATTGCCAGCGACGTCGATCGCAAGGCCGGCGTGCCCAAGGTCGACCACTACCCGACGCTGAGCTTCCCGTCGATGCAGCGCGGCAAGCTCGACAACGGCACCACGGTGATCCTCGCCGAGCGCCACGAAATTCCCGTTGTGCAGATGAACTATCTGTTCGATGGCGGCTATTCCAGCGACTTCGGCGGCAAGCTCGGCACCGCATCGTTCGCGATGGGCATGCTGCGCGAAGGCGCTGGCGGTCGCGATGCATTGACCTTCAAGTCGGATGCCGAGGCGCTGGGCGCGGAATTGGGTTCCAGCGCGGGCATCGACGGTTCCGCCGCCACCCTGTCGGCGCTGACCAGCAAGCTCGACGCTTCGGTCGGGCTGTTCTCCGACATGCTGCGCAAGCCGGCCTTCAATCCGGCCGACATCGATCGCGTCAAGGCGATGCGCATCGCCGGCATCCGCCAGGAGAAGGCGCGCCCGAACAGCGCGGCGATGCGCGTGCTGCCGCCGCTGCTGTACGGAGAGGGCCATCCCTATGCGATGCCGTTGACCGGTTCCGGTACCGAAGCGTCAGTGACGACGATTTCGCGCGACGATCTCGACGCCTATCGCCGCGCCTGGTTGCGTCCGGAAAACGCCACGCTGGTCGTGGTCGGTGACACCACCATGGACAAGCTGCTGCCGGTGCTCAATCGCCACCTCGGCGACTGGAAGGGCGAAGGCGCGGCAGTGAAGGCGAAGAGCGTGCCTCAGGTGGCGCTGCCGACGAAGCCGCGCGTGTTCCTGATCGACCAGCCGGGCGCGGTGCAGGCCAACATCATGGCGGCGGAACTCGTGCCTTCCACCCGCGATCCAGGCGCGGTGAAGCTGTCGATGGCCAACGACATCCTCGGTGGCGTGTTCTCTTCGCGCCTCAACATGAACCTGCGCGAGGACAAGCACTGGTCCTACGGTGCGTTCACCACCGCGGTGGATGCGCAGGGACAGCGGCCGTGGCTGGCGCTGGCGCCGGTGCAGATCGACAAGACCGCGGAGTCGATCGCCGAAACGCGTCGCGAGATCAGCGACTACACCAGCGGCAAGAAGCCGGCGACGCAGGATGAAGTGACCAAGGTGGTCAACAACGAACTGCGCGGCCAGCCGGGTGCGTACGAAACCGCAGGTGCGGTGCTCGGCACCATGACCGGAATCGTGCGCTACGGTCGTCCCGACAACTGGATCCAGGTGCGCAACGAGCAGATCGCCAACCTGACGCCGGCGCAGGCGGCCGACGCGATCAAGGCGATCAATCCGGACGCGTTGACCTGGGTGGTGGTCGGCGACCTCAAGAAGATCGAGGCGCCGGTGCGCGCGCTGAATCTCGGCGAGGTCACGGTGGTCGACGCCAACGGCAAGCCGGTCGCCGACAAGAAGTAAGCAGTCGCGTCAAACAAAAAGGGACGGATCCTGCGATCCGTCCCTTTTTCATGCCTGGAGTTTGCGTTGGCTCAGGCGCCGATCAACTGCTCCGCCGGCACGTAGGGCAGGTGATGCGCTTCGGCCACCGGTTCGCAGGTGACCTTGCCTTCGCACACGTTCAGGCCGTTGCGCAGGTGGACGTCCTGCACCAGCGCCTTCTTCCAGCCGTTGTTGGCCAGCGCCAGGGTGAAGGGCAGCGTGACGCTGTTGAGCGCGAAGGTCGACGTACGCGCGACTGCGCCCGGCATGTTCGCCACGCAGTAGTGCACGACGCCGTCGACGACATAGGTCGGATCGGCGTGGGTGGTGGCGTGCGAGGTTTCCACGCAGCCGCCCTGGTCGATGGCGACGTCGACGATGACCGCGCCCGGCTTCATGGTCTTGACCATTTCTTTCGTCACCAGCTTCGGCGCGGCGGCGCCCGGGACCAGCACGGTGCCGATCAGCAGGTCGGCGCGGCGCACCAGTTCCTCGATCGCGGCGCGGGTCGAAAACACGGTGGAAATCGAGGTGCCGAACTGCGCGGCCAGGCGCTTGAGCGCATCGGCCGAGCGATCGACCACGGTGACCTTGGCACCCATGCCGACGGCGATGGTTGCGGCATGCGTGCCCGACACGCCGCCGCCCAGGATCACGACTTCCGCGGCCGGCACGCCCGGCACGCCGCCGAGCAGCACGCCGCGGCCGCCCTGGGCCTTCTCCAGCGAATGCGCGCCGACCTGCGGGGCGAGGCGACCTGCGACTTCCGACATCGGCGTCAGCAGCGGCAGCGAGCCGTTGTTTGCAGTGACGGTTTCATAGGCGATGCAGACCGCGCCCGAATCGATCAGGTCCTTGGTCTGCGGTTCGTCGGGAGCGAGATGCAGGTAGGTGAAAAGGATCTGGCCCGGGCGCAGCTTCTTGCGCTCGACGGCCTGCGGTTCCTTCACCTTCACCACCATGTCGGCGTTGGCGAAGATTTCGTCGGCGGTGTCGACGATCTTGCCGCCGGCGGCGATGTAGTCGGCGTCGGTCAGGCCGGCGCCAAGGCCCGCGCCTTTTTCCACCAGCACTTCATGGCCGTGGTGCACCAGCTCGTGCACGGACGACGGGATGAGGCCGACGCGGTATTCGTGGACTTTGATTTCCTTGGGGACGCCGATACGCATGACTGTGTGCTCCATGGGTGAGGTGTCGGCGCGCCGACGGGTGAGGTGGAGCAGTATGGGCGCGTGATTGCGCATTTTGGCGCGAAAATTGTTGATTGCTCGATGGGTTTGTCGCATTGTTCGCCAACAATTCGAAAATTGATCGCACGAGATGCGAATAATCGAACCTGCCATCGACGACCGCGACCGCGCCATCCTCCGCCTGCTCCAGGACGACGGGCGGCTGACCAATCTCGAGCTCGCCCAGAAGATCAACCTGTCGCCCTCGGCCTGCCTGCGCCGGGTGAAGCTGCTCGAGGAGTCGGGCCTGATCGCGCGTTACGTCATGTTGCTGGACGAGAAGGCGGCGGGCCTGCCGGGCACCGCCTTCGTGCTGGTCACGCTGGACCAGCAGGGGCGCGCCGCGCTGGACGCCTTCGAGGCGGCGATCCACCGGCATCCGGAGGTCACCGAATGCTGCCTGCTCGCCGGCACCGCCGACTACATGGTGCGGGTGGCGTATGCGGATTCCGCCGATTTCGAGCGCATCCACACCGAAATCCTCACCCAGCTGCCCGGCGTGGTGCGCGTGCAATCGACCCTGACCCTGCGCACGGTGAAGAAGACCACGGCATTGCCGCTGTAGGCGTTACGCCTCGGTTGGGTTGGTGTCACCGCCCGTGGGCTAGACTCGGGCCATGCTTCGATACGCCCTGACCTCGATCGCCGCCGCCCTCGTGCTGGCCGGCTGCTCCCTCGCCCCGATGACGCCGGAAGCCGAGCGCGTCCGGGTCGTGGCCACGCCACCGACCGGTTGTACCCCGGCCGGTCGGGTGGAGGTTTCGGCAACCAGCGGCTTCGCCATGGTCAAGCGCAACCAGTTGCGGGTGAAGGATGAGCTGGAGACCCTGGCCCGCCAGGAGGCCGCCAAGATCGGGGCCAATACCGTCAGCCCGCGGGAAGCCCCCAGCGCCGATGGCCACCAGAGTTTCGAAGCCTGGCGCTGCGCGCGCTGAAGCCGGGGGCTGAACGGCCGGGGCCATTCGTCCGGAAAGGCCTGAAAACGCGGTATTCTATTCGGCTTGGTCCTGTTCAGGTTCCGCCCCCATGCTGTTCAAGAATGTCGCCATCGCTGGTCTTGCCCACATCGATGCGCCGCACACGCTGACGTCCGACGAGATCAATACCCGCCTCCAGCCGGTGCTGGATCGCCTGGGCATCAAGACCGACGTCCTCAATGACATCGCCGGCGTGAATTCGCGTCGTCTGTGGGATGCCGACATGCAGGCCTCCGACGCCGCGACGCTGGCCGCGCGCAAGGCGCTGATCGATGCCGGAATCACCGCCGACCAGGTTGGCCTGCTGGTCAACACCTCGGTCAGCCGCGACTACCTGGAACCGTCGACCGCCAGCATCGTCTGCGGCAACCTCGGCGTGTCCGAGAACTGCCAGACCTTCGACGTCGCCAACGCCTGCCTCGCCTTCATCAACGGCATGGACATCGCCGCTCGCATGATCGAGCGCGACGAGATCGACTACGCATTGGTGGTGGATGGCGAAACCGCCAACCTCGTCTACGAAAAGACCATCGAGCGCATGAACGCGCCCGACATCACCCAGGAACAGTTCCGCGACGAACTCGCCGCGCTGACCCTGGGCTGCGGGGCGGTGGCGATGGTGATGGCACGCAGCGCCCTGGCGCCCGATGCCCCGCGCTACAAGGGCGGCGTGACCCGTTCCGCCACCGAGTGGAACAAGCTGTGCCGCGGCAACCTCGACCGCATGGTCACCGACACCCGCATGCTGCTGATCGAGGGCATGAAGCTGGCCAACAAGACCTTCAGCGCCGCCAAGATCGCGCTGGGCTGGGCCGTGGACGAGCTCGACCAGTTCGTGATCCACCAGGTCAGCCGCCCGCACACGCAGGCCTTCATCAAGGCCTTCGGCATCGATCCGAAGAAGGTCATGACGATCTTCAACGACCACGGCAACATCGGTCCGGCATCGGTGCCGATCGTGCTGAGCAAGCTCAAGGAACTCGGCCGCCTGAAGAAGGGCGATCGCATCGCGCTGCTCGGCATCGGTTCCGGCCTGAACTGCACCATGGCCGAAGTGGAGTGGTGAGTTCGCGATGAGCGATTCCGCCCTGCCGGCGTGCCCGCAATGCGCTTCGGCATACACCTACGCCGATGGCGAGATGCTGATCTGCCCCGAATGCGGCCACGAGTGGAAGCAGGGCGAGGCTGTCGCTGAAGAGACGCTCGAAGTGCGCGATGCGGTCGGCAACCTGCTGGTCGACGGCGACAGTGTCACCGTGGTCAAGGACCTCAAGGTCAAGGGCGCGTCGAATGCGCTCAAGGTCGGCACCCGCATCAAGAGCATCCGCCTGGTCGATGGCGCCGACGGCCACAACATCGACTGCAAGATCGACGGCTTCGGCGCAATGCGCCTGAAGTCGGAGTTCGTGAAAAAGGCGTGAGTCGCGTCGCAGCCGTGGTCGCCGTGCAACAGACCTTTCCCGATTATCCCTTCGTCCCGCAGCGCTTCGAGGCGCGGCCGGGCATCGCGATGTCGTATCTCGACGAAGGTCCGCGCGACGGCGAAGTGATCGTCATGCTGCACGGCAATCCGTCGTGGAGCTATTACTGGCGCCATCTGGTGGCGGGACTGCGCGATCGCTATCGCTGCATCGTGCCCGACCACGTTGGCATGGGCCTTTCCGACAAGCCGGACGATGCGGCCAACGCATCGCCGCGCTACGACTACACGCTGCAGTCGCGCGTTGACGATCTCGATGCCTTGCTTGCGCATCTCGGCATCGACGGACCGGTGACGCTGGCCGTGCACGACTGGGGCGGCATGATCGGTTTCGGCTGGGCGCTGCGCGATCCGTCGCGGGTGCGCCGCCTCGTCATCACCAATACCGCGGCCTTCCCGCTGCCGGCGGCGAAGCGTTTCCCGAAGCGCTTGGCGTTGGGGCGCGATTCGAAAATCGGCGGTTGGGCGATTCGGCGCTTCAACCTGTTCGCGCGCGGCGCGGCGCTGTACGGCACGGTGCGCACCCTGCCGCAGGACGTCGTACAGGCATATTCCGGCGTCTACGACGGCTGGACCAGCGCGATCTCGACGCTGCGCTTCATGCAGGACATTCCACTTGGCGAAGGCGATCGTGCGTGGTCGCTGCTGCAGGCGGTGGCGGCGCAGTTGCCGGCATATGCCGATCGTCCGGCCTTCATCGCCTGGGGGTTGCGCGACTTCGTGTTCGATCGCCACTTCCTCGACGGGTTCCGTGCGGCGCTGCCCGCTGCCGAAGTGCATCCGTACCGGGATGCCGGTCATTACGTGCTGGAGGACCTGCACGATCAACTGGTGCCGATGATCCGCACGTTCCTGGACGCAAACCCGCTTTAAGCGATCCAGTCCGCTGGCGTCAGCAGCGGCAATCCGTAACGCGTCCGTGCGCGATCGCAGTGGGGGTCGGCGCTGCCGTGTTCCCACGACGCCTGCACCGCACGACACGGGCTCGGCCGCAATTCGTAGATCGAGCATTCGCAGGCTTCGCCGACCGTTCCGCGCAAGGCGATGCAATGCGGCTGGGCGCTGTCGGTGCCGCGCATCGCGCGTTCGTGGCTGCGCAGGGATTGGGTGAGATCGACAGGCACGGTGCCGCCGGGCGCGTCGTCGGCCTCGCTCCAGTGGAAGGCGACGCGGAACGCCGCGCAGCAGGCGCCGCAACTCATGCAGGGATGGACGAAATCGCGGGACGACATGTCGTCATTGTGCGGCAGGAACAGGCGACAATAACGCCGTGACCGCAGCCCTCACCACTACGCTCGAACGCATGGCCCGCGAACGCCCGGACGCGGTGGCGATGCGCTGCCCCGGCCCGCGCGGCGATTACGCCATCGCGCTGACCTATGGCGAACTCGATGCGCGCAGTCGCGCGATCGCATCGGGACTGGCGCGTCGCGGGATCGTGGCCGGATCGCGCACGGTGGTGATGGTGCGGCCGACCCCGGAATTCTTCCTGCTGATGTTCGCGCTGTTCCGCTCCGGTGCGGTCCCGGTACTGGTCGATCCGGGGATCTCGAAGAAAGCGTTGCGGCAGTGCCTGGACGAAGCGCAGCCGCAGGCCTTCATCGGCATTCCGCTGGCGCTGCTGGCGCGCAAGCTGCTGGGTTGGGCGCGATCGGCGCGGGTGGCCGTCACCACCGGATCGCGCGCGCTGCTCGCCGATGCCACGCTCGCCGAAGTGGAACGCGATGGCGCCGCATCTCCGCAGGCATTTGCCGAAAACGATCCCGAAGCGATGGCCGCGATCCTGTTCACCAGCGGATCGACCGGAATCCCGAAGGGCGTGGTCTATCGCGGCCGTCATTTCGGCGCGCAGATCGAATTGCTGCGCTCGGCCTTCGGAATGGAGGCAGGCGGCGTCGACCTGCCGACCTTCCCGCCGTTCGCGCTGTTCGATCCCGCGCTCGGACTCACCTCGATCATTCCCGACATGGATCCGACGCGTCCGGCGCGGGCGAATCCGCGCAAGCTGCACGCGGCGATGCAGCGCTTCGGCGTGACGCAGTTGTTCGGTTCGCCGGCATTGATGCGCGTGCTGGCCGAACATGGCGAGCCCTTGCCCGGCATCCGTATCGCCACCAGTGCCGGCGCGCCGGTGCCGCCGGATGTCGTGGCAAGGCTGCTGGAGCTGTTGCCGGCCGACGCGAAATTCTGGACGCCTTATGGCGCGACGGAATGCCTGCCGGTCGCCGTCATCGAAGGCCGCGAGTTGCTGACGCTGCGCGCGCGCACCGAGGCTGGCAGCGGTACCTGCGTCGGTCGCCCGGTGCCACCCAACGAGGTGCGCATCATCGCGATCAGCGATGGCGAGATCGCGCACTGGAGCGATGCGCGCGAGGTGCAGCAGGGCATCGTCGGCGAGATCACCGTTGCCGGACCGAGCGCGACCGACAGTTACTATGGTCGCGAGGCGCAGACGCGACTGGCGAAGATCCGCGAACGTCTTGCTGATGGCAGCGAACGCATCGTCCATCGCATGGGCGACCTCGGTTATTTCGATCGCGAGGGACGCCTGTGGTTCTGCGGACGCAAGTCGCAGCGGGTGGTCGTCGACGAACTCACCACGCTGTGCACCGAACAGATCGAGCCGGTGTTCAACAGCCATCCGGATGTCGCGCGCACCGCATTGGTCGGCGTGGGTGAAGTCGGCCATCAACAGCCGATCCTGTGCGTCGAACTGAAACAAGGCGTCGCCGTCGACCAGTGGCCACGCATCGCCGGCGAATTGCGCCATCTCGCCGATGGCGGCGTGCATACCGCCAAGGTCGATGGCTTCCTGCACTATCCCCAGGCCTTTCCGGTCGATATCCGCCACAACGCCAAGATCGGTCGCGAAAAACTTGCGGTTTGGGCGGCGGCTCGCTTGCCAAAGGGTCAAGGCGTGTGACCGTCCGCTACCACCTCGATGATCTCGTCATTGATGTGCCGCGACAGCGCGTGGAGCGCAACGGACAGGCGCTGGATGTCAACGGCCTGAGCTTCCGCCTGCTGCACTACCTGTTGGAACAGGGGCAGCGCGTGGTCGGTTTCGATGAGCTGATCGAGCGCGTATGGGCGCCTGCGGTGGTCAATGAGGAAACCGTCACCCAGCGCGTACGCCTGTTGCGTCAATCGTTGGGCGACGATGGCCGCAATCCGCGCTACTTGCGCTCGGTGCGTGGCCAGGGCTATCAGCTTTGCGTTCCGCCGCGGTCGCTGGACGAGACGGTCGTATTGACGAAACAGTCCCACCACCGCGGACGGTGGATCATCGCCGGTGTGCTGGTGGTCGGCGCGCTCGCCGGCGCTGCGTTATGGAAGCGAACGCCCGAAACTGATTCGGGGCGTTCACCGCTGCTGATGCGCGCCGCCTACTACGCCGGCATCGGCCAACGCGACAACAATGAGCGTGCCATCGCCCTGTATCGGCAGCGTTTGCAGGAAGCGCCGGACGATCGCGAGGCGCTGATCGGCCTGAGTCGTGCCTATAGCGCGCGGGTGTGCCTGTACAACGGCGACGCTGCTTCGGTGCAGCTCGCGCAGACATTGGCCGAGCGGGTGATTGCACGCGCCCCAAGCGACGCGACGGCCCATGCGGCGCTGGGGTATTCGTTCGATTGCCGTGGTCGTACCGACGAGGCTTTGCGCAGCTACGAACGTTCGCTGCAATTGGATCCGCGATCCGACAGCGTCCGTGCTTCGGCCGCCTATCTGTACGAGCGTCGCGGTCGGTTGGCCGATGCCTTGGCCGCCAATCTGGGGGTGCGTGAGCCGGCGCGCGTGCGTTTTGTCGGCATCCAGATCGCCAGCAACCTGGACCTGCTTGGTTATGCCGCCGAAGCTGAAACACGTTACCGGCACAGTTACCAGCTGTATCCGGACAATGTGTTCTCCAACGCCGCGTGGCCTGCGTTCCTCATGCGACACGGTCGTGATGCGGAATCCCAGGCCGCGTTGGACGAGGCCATGGCCCGCGGCACCGAACATGCCAGCCTGCACCTGCTCGCAGCCGAGCTTGCCCTCCTGCGTGGCGATCACGCGGCGGCCCGAGATGCCATCACACGCGCGATCGCATTGCGCCCGCAAGCCAGTTTTCCGCGTACGGTCGGATGGATCCTGGCGGAAGTGAAGCCACCGGTAGCGACCTTGCGCGCACAAGCCGAATCACTGCGCGCTGGCATGCGCAGCGGCGGCGAACCCTTTGACGGTCTCGATGCGGCCTTGTTGCTGGACGCAGCGGGCGATCGCACCGCCGCGCTCGCCGTGCTTGCCATGGCAGTGGAGCAGGGCTATCGCGATGCGGCTTACCTGCGCGTCTCGCCACTGTTCGCATCGTTGCGTTCTGCCCCGGGCTTCGACACGATCGTGTCATCCATCGATTCAGCCGTCGCCCGCGAACGCGAGGCCGTGCGCGCCCGCGGGCTGATTGCGAAAGCCGGGATTACGGCATTGCCTTGAGGATGTAGTCGCTCAGAAGTCGATGCGATTGCTGATGCATGTCGCGCTGGTTGTAGCGGGTGCGCGTAATCACCGCGACCAGTTTTTCTTCCGGGATCACGAACACGTAGTTGCCGCCATTGCCCGACATCGCCCAGGCACCACGTTGCTTGCCGTGCACTTCAAAGCGGAAACGCCAGATCAGATAGCCATAGTCGGCGTCGTCGCGGGCCTGCGCATGCACGGTCGTCATCGCCCGCACCCACTCCGGCGCGATCACCCGCTTGCCTTGCCAGCGTCCTTCATCAAGCAGCAATTGCCCGAACTTGGCTAGGTCACGGCTGCGATAGGTCGTGCCACCGCCGCCCATGCCCACCCCTTCGGATGATTTGCCCCAAGCACTTTGACTGATGCCGAGCGGGCCCTCGAGCGCCTCCCGGGCGAAGGCGTCCAACGGTTTCGATGCGGCACGCGCGACGATGGCGCCAAGCAGGAACGCATTGGCCGTGCAGTAGGCGAACGCGCGTCCGTGCGGACTGTCCTTGGGGCGCTGCATCCACGGCGCATAGCCCCGCATCGGCAGATCCAGCACGAACTGGGTCCAGTCGGCGCTGAGATACATGCGCTCCTCGTGGCCGGACGAAAATTGGTTCTCGTCGTCGCATTCCCATTGCGAGCTCATCGTGAGCAGGTCTTCGACGGTGAAGTCGCGCTTGCGCGGATCGTCGTTGCGCCAGGTGCGGTCGGCGAAGAAGCTGTAGACCTTCGCCTGCGAACCGGCGATCAGGCCGCGGTCGATCGCCGCGCCGACCAGCAAGGCGGTGATGCTCTTGGTCAACGAGCGGGTGTTGTTGAGCATCTCGCGGCTACCGCCATTGAAGTAATGCTCGTAGACCAGCTTGCCGTCGCGAGCGATCAGCACGCTGGTGGTGTCCGGCGCCGCACCCGAAGCGATGGCTTCCTCCATGGCGGTGAGCGTGGAGGTGTTCCATCCGGCCTTTGCGGGGTCGGCGACGGTCCAGCCGTCATCCAGCTTCGGTGGCGGAGCATGTGAGCCCGCGCTCGCGGCGCAACAGGTGAACAGCAGCAGGATCGGCAGTAGGGCGAATCGGCGCATTGGAGCGACTCCTTGTGAGAAGGCCGAAATGCAACACAACCGCGAATGAAGCGCCTGAAACACGAATGAAGAATTCTGAAGCCTTGTTGGATCAATGGCTTGGGAGGCCAATGGATGGTCATCGCGAAAGCGTGCCGCTATCGTGTACGCCTGATCTGGAGAAGTTGCGATGCAAATATTGGTGACCGGTGGCGGCGGTTTCCTCGGCCAGGCGCTGTGCCGTGGGCTGGTCGAGCGCGGCCATCGCGTGCGCAGCTTCAATCGCGGACGCTATCCGGAACTCGACGTGCTCGGGGTCGAACAGGTGCGCGGCGATCTCGCCGATCCCGATGCCATGCTCGCCGTGGCGGAAGGTTGCGAAGCGATCTTCCACAACGCCGCCAAGGCGGGTGCCTGGGGCAGCTACGACAGCTATTTCCAGCCCAACGTGGTCGGCACCCGCAACGTGATCGCGGCCTGTCGCGCGCATGGCATCGCGCGCCTGGTCTACACATCGACGCCGAGCGTGACCCATCGCGCCACGCATCCGGTCGAAGGGGGAACGGCGGACAACGTTCCCTATGGCGAACATCTGAAAGCGCCGTACGCGGCGACCAAGCTGATCGCCGAACGCGAAGTGCTGGCGGCGAACAGCCTGACCCTGGCCACGGTCGCGTTGCGCCCGCGCCTGATCTGGGGCGTCGGCGACAACCAGTTGCTGCCGCGCCTGGTCGAACGTGCGCGCGCCGGACGACTCGCGCTGGTCGGCAACGGTCTCAACCTCGTCGATACCACCTATGTCGACAACGCCGCGCAGGCGCATTTCGACGCCTTCGAACACCTGCAGGTCGGCGCGGCCTGTGCCGGCAAGGCCTATTTCATCAGCAATGGCGAACCGCGCGCGATGGAGCGCATCGTCAATGACCTGTTGCGCGCAGCGGGTGCGCCGGAAGTACATCGCCATATCCCGTTCGCGCTGGCCTACGGCATCGGCGCGACGATGGAAACGCTGTGGCCCTTGCTGCGCCGTCGTGGCGAGCCGCCGATGACGCGCTTCCTCGCCGAACAGCTGGTCACGCCGCACTGGTACAGCATGGTGCCGGCGCTCCGCGATTTCGGCTATACGCCTCGCGTGAGCATGGATGAAGGCTTGGAGCGGGTCGCGGCGTACTGGCGCAACGCTGCGTGACGCGAGACTGCCGCGTCACCACTACAATGCAGGCATGAGCGACGCGCCCTTCAATTTGCCGTTCAACTGGAAAGTGCCTGCCGGCAAGGCGCTGGAGGCCGCGCTCAATCGCGCGCTGCTGCTCGACGAGGACACCCGCACCGCATTGCCGGCACTGGATGGCCGCACCGTCGCGCTGACGCTGGAATCGCCGGCGCTGGCGCTGCAGTTGAAGGTGGAAGGGGATCGCCTGCGCGTCGGGCCGGTGCCGGACGCCGATCGCGCCGATCTCTCGGTGCGCAGCACGCTGGCGGGATTGCTCGGTCGCCTGCCCATGTTCCAGCGCGATGCCGGGCCGCCGGTGGGATCGATGCGGATCGAAGGCGATGCCGATGTCGCGCGTCGCCTGCAGCGGATGGCGGAACGTTTCGATCCCGACTGGGGTCGTCCCTTCGCCGCGGTGTTCGGCGACGTGCTCGGCACCCAGATCGCCAACGGCGTCGCCTTCGCCCTCAAGCGCGCACGCGTCGCCGCGCAGGACGTGGCGAAATCGGCGGCGGAGTACGTGACCGAGGAATCGCGCGACGTGGTCGGACAGGCCGAACTCGACGCCTTCCATGACGATGTCGACAAATTGCGCGATGCCGGCGAGCGTCTTGCCGCACGCGTCGCCCGCCTGCGGAGCGCAGGATGAATTTCGGCGTCGGGCGCGCATGGCGGATCGGGCGCGTATTGCTGCGCTATCGCCTCGATTCCCTGCTCGATGACACCTCGGCCGAGCGCTGGCTGAAACTGGCGCGGCCCTTCGTGCCCGGGGCGTCGGCGGAGATCGCCGCGCTGCCGCGTGGTGCACGCCTGCGCCTCGCCTTGCAGGAACTCGGGCCGATCTTCGTCAAGTTCGGACAGATCCTGTCGACCCGCCGCGACCTGATTCCGATCGACATCGCCGAAGAACTCACGTTGCTGCAGGATCGCGTCAAGCCGTTCGACGGCCAGCGCGCGCGCGCGATCGTCGAGGAGTCGCTGGGCCAGCCGATCGACGTGTTGTTCGCCGATTTCGATACCGCGCCGCTGGCATCGGCCAGCATCGCGCAGGTGCACGCCGCGACGCTGCATGACGGTCGCCAGGTGGTGGTGAAAGTGTTGCGCCCCGATATCGACGCGGAAATCCGCGACGACATCGCCTTGCTGAAATCATTGGCCGGTGTGGTCGAGCGCACGCATCCAAGCGCCGACAAGATCCGCCCGCGCGAAATCGTCGCCGAGATCGAGAACACGCTCACCGCCGAACTCGACCTGCAGCGCGAAGCCGCGAACGCCTCGGTCCTGCGCCGCAACTGGATCGATTCCGACGATCTCTACGTGCCGGAACCGATCTGGAGCCATACCGGTCCGCGCGCGATGACGATGGAGCGCGTCACCGGCATTCCTTCCGACGACATCGCCGCGCTGGACGCCGCCGGGATCGATCGCAAGGCGCTCGCCGCCAAGGGCGTGCGGGTGTTCTACCAGCAGGTGTTCCGCGACAACTTCTTCCACGCCGATGCCCACGCCGGCAACATCTGGGTCGATGTCGATCCGGCGCGCCGCGTCGATCCGCGTTTCATCGCGCTCGACTTCGGCATCATGGGCCAGCTCTCTCGCGAGGATCAGTACTACCTCGCCGAAAACTTCATGGCGATCTTCAATCGCGACTATCGCCGCATCGCCGAACTGCACGTCGATGCCGGCTGGATGCCCGGCCACCTGCGCATCGACGAACTGGAAGCCGCCGCGCGTTCGGTGTGCGAGCCGTACTTCACGCGTCCGTTGTCGCAGATCTCGCTCGCCGAAGTACTGGCGAAACTGTTCCGCGTCGCCCAGCGCTACGAATTGACGCTGCAGCCGCAGCTGATCCTGCTGCAGAAGACGCTGTTGAACATCGAAGGCGTCGGTCGCCAGCTCGACCCCGACATCGACATCTGGGCAGTGGCGAAACCGGTGCTGGAACGCATCCTGCGCGAACGCTACAGCCCGCGGCGACTGCTCAAGAATTTCGCCCGGCAATTGCCGGAACTGGCGACGCGCGCGCCGGAAATGCCGGAACTCGCGCACGCCTGGCTGAAGCAGCAAGTGGAAGGTCGCCACGAATTGCACATGCAATCCGAAGACCTGCGCCGGCTTTCGAACGATCTCCACGGCATGCAACGACGCATGGTGTCGGCGATCCTCGGCACTGGCCTCTTGATCGTCGCGGCGGTGCTGTACGCGCTGGAGCCGGCAGGCGGCCCGCGCCTGTTTGGCATTCCGGCGTCGGCGTGGATCGCCGGACTTGGCGGTCTGTGGGCACTGGTGGCGGCATGGCCGCGCAGTCGCGGTTGATCCCGGTTCTCCACATCGACGCGCGTTTCGCCGTGATCGCCAAGCCGGCGGGCCTGATGCTGCACGACAGTGCGCTTGCGCGCGGCGAAACCGATTTCCTTGCCGATCGCCTGCGCGAGCAGTTCGAGCGCGACATCTTCCTGATCCATCGCCTCGATCGCGCCACCAGCGGCTGCCTGCTGCTGGCCTTCGATCGCGATACCGCATCGGTGCTGGGCAAGGCGTGGATGGCGGGCGATGCGGAGAAGGATTACCTCGCGATCTGTCGCGGCTGGCCGGCGGAAGACGATTTCATCGTCGACCATCCGCTCGATGGCGGTCCCGGCAAGCCGGAGAAAAAGCCGGCGCGCACGCGCTTCCGCAAGCTCGCAACCGGTGAGCTCGAATTGCCGTCAGCGGGATTCCCGACTTCGCGCTATGCGTTGCTGCGCGCCAGTCCCGAGACCGGACGCTTTCGCCAGATCCGTCGCCATCTCAAGCATCTGTCGCATCACCTGATCGGCGATACCAGCCATGGTGATGGTCGCCACAACCGCAACTTCCGCATGCTCGGCATCCATCGCATGCTGCTGCACGCGGAACGTTTGTCGTTCACCCATCCGTGGAGCGGGGAACGCCTTTCGATCGCCGCGTCGCCCGATGGGGAATTCGCGAAGGCCCTGGACTTGTTCGACTGGACTGCGTGAGGTCAAGGTTGGCGCGGCGTCTTGTCCGTGCGCTCCATTTCCTTGCCGAAATCGCGCATCGCCGGTTCCATCTCGCGCTCCATCGATTCCATCATCGGCTGCATCGCCGCCATCATCTGCGGCATGGTGTCGGCCATGGTGCGCATCATCGGCGCCATCGCCTTCATCATCTTCGGCATTTCCTTGGCCATGGCCTGCATCGCCGGCTGCATCTGCTTCATCATCCTGGGCATCTGGCGCATCGCTTCCTGCATCTGCGGCTGGGCCTTCTGCAGTTCGTCGGTGGCCTGGCGCATGGCGGTCGTGGTGTCGGCAGCCGTCGGTACGGACGCGGTGGTGCCGGCCTGGCGCTGCGCGGCCGGATCGGTGCCGGCGTGGGCGGCAACACTGGCGGCGGCAAGCGTCAAGGCGATGATGGTGCGGTGCATGGCGTGTTCCCCGATTCAAGACGACATCTCAAGCCAGTATGCTCGGAAGCGCGCGTGGACAGCGTCAAGCTCGGAGTTGCGCCCGCTCAACCAGCGTTGTGTTATGTGAATGAGTCAGGGCCGGGGAGCCCATTTAGACTTCACCAATGAACGAGATCGCCATTCCCGAATCCGAGCTGGTCGAGCGCTTCGTGCGCGCGTCGGGCGCGGGCGGGCAGAACATCAACAAGGTCGCCACCGCGGTCGAGCTGCGCTTCGACATCGCCAGCTCGCCATCGCTGGACGACGAGGTCCGCAGCCGCCTGCTGGCCCGGCGCGATCGTCGGGTCACGGGCGATGGCGTGATCGTCATCCATGCCCAGCGCTTCCGCACCCAGGATCGCAATCGCGACGATGCGCGCGAACGCCTGATGGCCTTCATCGCCCACGGCAGCGAAGTCGCCAAGCCGCGCAAGGCGACGCGACCGACGCGGGCATCGAAGGAACGCCGGCTGGAATCGAAGCGTGGACGCAGCGAAATCAAGCGTGGCCGCACAAGGAAGGACTGGGACTGAACGCATGACCGACACTACAGCACCGCATCCGCCGACACCGGCCAGCCACGGACCGATCCTGCCGCTGCCGCCGCGCGCGCCACGGGTGCGCAACAGTCCGCTCTCGCGCTGGTTCGGCCGCACGTTGCTGAAGCTGGGCGGCTGGCGCATGGTCGGCGAATTCCCGGACGTGCCGAAGCTGGTGTTGATCGGCGCGCCGCATTCGTCCAACTGGGACGGCGTGTGGGGGTTCGCGGCCAAGATGGCGCTCGGCCTCGACATCCGCATCCTCGGCAAGAAGGAATTGTTCTGGTGGCCGATGGGGCCGATCCTGCGCCGGTTCGGCGTGATCGCGATCGATCGCAAGGCGCCGGGCGGTTTCGTCGAGCAAACCGTGGAAACGATCCGCGCCGCCGACCAGTTCTGGCTGGGCATCGCGCCGGAAGGGACGCGCAAGCAAGTGAAGGAGTGGAAGAGCGGATTCTGGAAGATCGCGCACGCCGCCGACATTCCGATCCTGCTCGAATACTTCCACTATCCGGACAAGGTGATCGGCATCGGTCCGCTGTTCTGGACCAGCGATGATCCCGTCGCCGACATGGCGCGCATCCGCGAGTGGTACAGGCCCTGGCAGGGCAAGAACCACGGAACGGAATGAGGGTCGCTTTCCAGTTGCTTTGAATCGGCAAGTCACCGATTGCAAAACGGCGGTCGCCTTGTTGCAGACGTGCGCAGCGAAATACTGCAACGCAATAACCTTGCGAACTGACGTTCGGGAAACGAAATGCGTCCTTGGGGTTTCTTTCAATAATCCCGGAAAAATTAGCACTAGCGCTAATGAATCCTGTTTAGGGTGATTAACCGCAAACGAAAATGAAATGCCAGTCCTCGGGGATCTTTTCTTTGCCCTGCAAAAAGCAAGAACTTTTACGCATATGCAAACCAGACGCGAAAGTCTGTGGTAAGTGATGCGCTTCCATCAAGGAGGGCGTATGCGAATACTCGGATATCGAATCACCGGGCTGTTGCTGGTTTGTGGCCTGTTTGCAGCGCCGCTGCACGCCGCGACAACAGTCGTTCCCTTGGGCGGCAACGCCTACATCACCCAGACGAAGAACAATCCGGACGAAGCAATCGATGGCACCGGTTTGCACAACTGGGATTCGTCATCAACCACGATCAGCATCTACGTCGACGTGCGACAGCCCGGCGATCTGCAGGTCGCACTGGTCGGCGGTTTGTTCGGCGCGTCCTCCAGCACGGTCAAGGTAACCATCGGTAACCAGTCGCATACCGTCGCGCTGACGCCGACGGGTTCGGGGAACTCGGTGTTTCCGGCAGGGACATTCGCCATCAGCCAGCCGGGCTACGTCAAGATCGACCTGCAAGGCCTCACCAAGGCGGGCGGCTATTTCGGTGACATTTCCGGCATTCAACTCGATGGCTCGGCGACTGCGGGCGGCCTGCTCTTCGCCAACGATGCGAGCAACTTCTACTGGTCGCGGCGTGGCCCATCGGTTCACTTGTTGTACTTCATGCCGGCGGGCACGGAGTATTTCTACAACGAGGTCACCGTTCCTGCCGGGCAAGACGCCATCGGTTCATACTTCATGTCGAACGGATTCGACGTCGGCTACTCCGGAATGCAGGTGAATGCATCCAACAAGCGCTGGATCCTGTTTTCGGTATGGGATCCGCCGGGTGGCAGCACGACGCTGGTTGCCAAGGGCAACAAGACCATCGTCAACAATTTCGGTGGCGAGGGCACTGGTGGCCAGAGCCACCTGGTCTGCAATTGGAAAGCCGGCAACACGTACCGCTTCATCACGCGCGCCCAGCCTGATGGGCAGGGCAACACCCTGTATTCGGCCTGGTTCGGTACCCCGCAAAGCGATAATGGCTGTGGTGACAGCGGACAGGCCGTGGGTCAGGCGAACGACGGCGTGAAATGGCATTTCATCGCCACATGGAAATACCCCGGCGCATCAAAGCAATTCGACACCACCTATTCCTTCCTCGAGAACTTCAATCCCGAGTTCGGATACGTCGGCCGCTACGCGAACTACGGCAATCAATGGGCGATCAGTTCCAACGGTGTGTGGAACGAGATCACCTGGGCCTGGTACGACGTCGATCCGACAGGCCTGAACAACCAGCGCGCGGATTACGCCGGCGGCTCCGCCGGCAACCAGTTCTATTTGCGCAACGATGGGTTCTTCACGCCATCGGTTGCGTCCGGCCAATGGTTCTCGCGCATTCCGAATGGCGTGCACCCGAACGTTGACCTGGTGAATCTGCCGACGCAATAACGCGTCGCAGCAGGCTGGCGCGATCAGCGCGCCAGCCTCGCGATCAGCGCGGGGCGACGCCTTCCACCAGAATCGAGAACAGCGCCTGCGCGACGTCCGGCAGCGGACGCTGGGTGACGCGTTCCAGCACGCCATCGGTCTGCAGCGACGCCAGTCCGTGCACCACCGACCAGCCGGCGATCGCCACGTCTTCGGGCGATCGCGAGCCGGTGAGTCCCGCAGCCGTGCATTCGTGCGCGGCGCGCAACACCACGCCGAAGGCTTCCTGTCCCGCTTCCAGCAGGTCGGGATGCTGCAGCTTGTTGCACTCCGGCCCGAACATCAGGCGATAGAGGTGCGGATGTTCGCTGGCGAACTGCAGATAGGCGCTGCCCACCGCGAGATAACTGTCGACCGGCGCCGAGGCTGAAATGCGCGCGGCATCGGTGGTCGCGGCGAGTTCGCGGAACCCTTCGGCCAACACCGCGGCCAGCAAGGCATCGCGATCCTCGAAATGGCGATAGGGCGCCGCCGGACTGACGCCGGCCTGTTGTGCCGCAGCGCGCAGGGTCAGTGCCGAAGAACCGCCGCGATCCACCAGCTGGCGCGCGGCCAGCAGCAGGGCACGGCGCAAATCGCCGTGGTGGTAGCCCTGCGGGCGGGGAATGGGACAAAAACGCCGCTTCATCATGTTGACAATAATAACATCTCGCCGTAACGTCATGTTTACGAGATAAACATTAGGCTCCACCCACCGCACCCGGAGATTCCCAATGCAGCACAACCCCATTGGCTGGACCGAAATCTACGTGCAGGACATGGCACGCGCGCGCAAGTTCTACGAAACGGTGTTGGCGACCAAGCTGGAAGAACATCCGGTGCCGCCCGACATGAAGATGGAAATGATGTTCTTCCCCGCGCAGATGGAATTGCCCGGCAGCGGCGGCGCCCTGGTGAAGATGGATGGCGTGCCCTCGGGCATGGGCGGCACCCTGGCCTATTTCGTATGCGAGGATTGCGGGGTCGAATCGGGCCGCGTCGAAGCCGCGGGTGGCAAGATCTTCAAGCCCAAGTTCTCGATCGGCGAATATGGCAATTGCGCGCTGTGCTACGACAGCGAAGGCAACCTGTTCGGCCTGCATTCGATGAAGTGAGCCGCGGTACGGTATCCCCATGAGGAGGGCATGCGATGTACGTCGATGTGTTCGTGATTCCGGTTCCCGAAAACAAGCTGGACGAGTACAAGAAGTTCAGCCGCAAGTGCGCGCCGGTCTGGATCAAGCATGGCGCGTTGAGTTATTCCGAGAACGCCGCCGATGACGTCCAGCCCGGCAAGGTCACCTCGTTTCCGCAGGCGGTGAAGCTCGAGCCCGGCGAAACGGTGGTGGTCGGGCTCGTGACGTTCGCCTCGCGCAAGGCGCGCGACAAGGCGATGGAAAAGATCATGGCCGATCCGGTGCTGGCGGCGATGGCGCCGGGAGACATGCCTTTCGACGGCAAGCGGATGTTCTGGGGCGGCTTCAAGCCGTTCCTGACGCGACAGGCCAAAAGCGAGTGACGGTCACGGCGTGGTCAGGCGCATCGCCAGCCACGTCGCGAACAGGACCGGCAACAGGACGGCTGCCAGCAACGCGATCGAGAGCGTTGCGCGTCCCCATGCCGGCAATGGGCCTGCGCCGGGCGTTGCCACCACGTCGGTATCGGCGATGCGATCGTGCAGGCTGCGGAAGGGCGGCCACCATGCCAGCAGGTGGCCGATGTTGAGCGTGAACCACGACAGTCCCGCCGCGAGTTGGCGCACGAACAGTTGCGCGAACGTGGCGCGCTTTCCCGAAATATCGACCACGCGCAGGCCGAGCAGGCGTTTGCCCGGGGACCCCTGCCACGACGACAGTTCGCTGCCGAGATTCCATGCGGCCGACAACAGTGCATAGGCAAATGCCACGGCGACAATCGCGCCGGTGACGTGGTGGGCGAATGCCGTCACCGCGCCGCGCAACGACGGATCGGAAAGCAGGCTGGCGTAGAAGCTGGCGGGGTCGGCGTTGGCGTCGAGCGCGCGTGCCATCGTCGCGTCCATGGTGGAGCGCAAGCTGTCGATGGCGGCATCGGCTTCGCGCAGGTCGACACGCCACCAGCTGGCCGTGAGCGCCAGCGCCGCCGTCGCAAGGATGCCGAAATCGATCAGGAAGGCGGCGCAACGCCGTTGCCAGTGCGGATTGCCCGGCCGCAGCGGGCTCATGCCGGTGCGGTGTTCGGTTTGAGCAGGCGCGCGGCAATGATGCCGGCCTCATAGAGCAGGCACATCGGGATCGCCAGCATCAACTGCGACACGATGTCGGGCGGCGTGATGATCGCGGCGAGAATGAAGATCGCGACGACGGCGTAGCCGCGCCATTCGCGCAGTTGCTGCGGCGTGACCACGCCCACCAGCACCGCGATCACCAGCGCCACCGGCAACTCGAAGCTGAGGCCGAAGGCGAAGAAGATCATCAGCACGAAGTCGAGATAGGCGTTGATGTCGGTCATGCGCGCCACGCCGGCAGGCGTGGTGTGCTCAAGGAACAAGAACGCCGCCGGCAGCACGCCGAAATAGGCGAAGGCGCAGCCGATGTAGAACAGGATCACTGCCGAGGCCAGCAACGGCAGGGCGATGCGACGTTCGCGCTGGTACAGGCCGGGCGCGACGAAGGCCCAGGCCTGGTAGAGCACCCACGGCATCGCCACGAGCAATGCGGTGCAGACGGCGAGCTTGATCGGGGTGACGAATGGCGTGAGGACGCCGGTGGCGATCAGTTGACCGCCACGCGGCATCGATCTCAACAGCGGTTGCGCCAGCCAGGCATAAAGGCGGTTGGAGAACGGCAATGTCAGCGCCAGTACCACGCCGACGCCGGCGAGCGCACGCAGCAGGCGCAGGCGCAATTCGAGGAGATGTGGAATCAGTCCGCCGACCAGCGAATCCGGATCATCGGTGAACGTCATTGCGCGTGGTCGCCATGCGAGCTGCCGTCACCGGGTTTTGTTTCATCGGCGATGGTCGCTTGCGAGAGCCGCTGCACTTCGGTGCCGGCGTCTTGCATGGCCTGTTTCGCGCCGTCCAGTTGCTTGCGCATGTCTTCCGCAGCGAGTTCGCGTTCCAGCTCGGCGCGCATGTTGAACCAGTAGGCGCGCACGCGTCGGATCCACAGCCCCGCAAGCCGGGCGGCTTTCGGCAGGCGTTCGGGACCGAGCACGATGAGTGCGACGATGCCGATCAGCAGGAGTTTGCCGAAGCCGAGTTCGAACATGGCACGGCCTGTGGTCGCGGCGCGCGATCAGCGCGGCGCCTGGTCGTCCTGGCGCTGCTGCGATTGCGTTGTGTCGCCGTTGCGCTGCGATTCGTCGCCCAGGCTCTCGGGTTTCTTTTCTTCCTCGTTCCCGTGCATGCCTTTCTTGAACTCGTTGACGGCCTTGCCGATGTCGCGGGCGCCGCTGGTCAGGCGCTTGGTGCCGAACACCAGCAGGATGATGACCAGCAGGATCAACAATTTGCCGAAGCTGAGCTCGAACATGACAGCACTTCCAACGGTTCAATGCAGGTGAAGAGGATACCGCAGCGCCTCAGGGCTTGCCGGTTTTCTTCTTCGCCGGGGTGGCTGGCGGCGCTGCGGCGGGCAGCGCTTCCGTGGTAACGCCAGACTCCTGCTCGGGTTGACTGCCGGCCTGTTCAGGCGTGGCGGCAGGCGCGTTCGTGGATTCGGTGGCGGTCGCCGCAGGTGCAGGCGTGGTCGCTGCCGGCGCGCCGCGCTCGGCGGCTTCGACCGCGCGATCGATGTCGGCGCCCTTTTCACGCTGCACCAGGCGGCGGTTGTGGGCGGTGGCGCCGGCTTCCTCCAGCGCGTCGCGGAAATCGACGATCACGTTCGGCGGACGGTTCGCCGTGCGGTGTTCGAAGATCATCCGCGGCGTCGAGCCGGGACCGTACATGCGCTGGTTGGCCTCATCGTCGATGGCGATCACCGCGCCGTCGAAGGCCACGCCGGCGTACAGGCCGCGCGCGCGCGACCACGACCAGATATCGGCCTTGAACTGCTGGTCGGTGCCGGCGGAAGCATCGCGTCCAACCGGACCGGTCGCCACGCTGGCGCCCGCGCCCAGGGTCAACTTGCCCGAGGTGATGTCGTTGAGGCCCTGGCGCGTGCGGAACACCATCACCACGTCGGACTTCGACACGCCGATCTGGAAACCGACGCTGCCGCCGGTCAGGCGCACATAGACGGGATTCGACCAGGTGCCGTCGGGATTGCGGACCGACAGCAGGCCGTGGCCACGACGCCCGCCGAACACGAAACCGATCTTGAGCGTGTCCGGCACCACCAGGATGCCCTGTGCCTCGTCGAACAGGCGATCGGGGATGGCGGATTCCGGCATGGCCTGGATGTCGCGCAAGACCTTCAGCGCCATCTGCGTGCGCTGGGCATCGGTCGGGTCGTCGGCAGCCGAGGCCGGAAGGACGACGAACAGCGACAGCAGCAGGGCGAGACGCGCAAACATCGTGCCTGGAGTGAATCGGGACATGGGCATTCGGAGACACAGGGGATGACCGATGCTAGGCCGCGATCGCGCGCAGCCGCAACCCGCGACGGTCCGCGGGGCAGGGGCGATTAAGCTATGCAGATGCAGAACCCGTCCCCGCGCGCCCTGGTGCTGGTCAATCTGGGCACGCCGAGCGCGCCCACGGCAGAGGCCGTGCGCAGCTATCTCGCCGAATTCCTGCTCGATCCGCGCGTGGTGCAGATTCCGCGCCTGCTGTGGTGGCCGCTGCTCAACTGGGTGATCCTGCCGCGGCGCAGTCCGGTGGTGGCGCGCAAGTACGCGGCGATCTGGACGGACGCAGGGTCGCCGCTGGCGGCGTATACGCGGCGTTTGGCGAATGGCATGCAGGCAGTCTTGCCGGAGTGGCGGGTGGCGATGGCGATGCGCTACGGCGAGCCGGCATTGGCGAAAACGATCGATGCGCTGGTGGCCGATGGCGTGGCCGAGGTCGTGGTGCTGCCGCTGTATCCGCAATATTCGACGACGACGACCGCATCGGTGGAGGACGTCGTGGCGCGATCGCGCACGAAACATCCGCAAGTCGCGTTCAAGACCGTGCACGACTACCATCGCGATCCGCATTGGGTGGCTGCGATGGCGGCAACGATCCGCGAACACTGGGCGCGCCATGGTCGCGCGCAGAAACTGCTGTTCTCGTTCCACGGCATCCCGGAACGACTGGTGCGCAACGGCGATCCCTATGCCGCGCAGTGCGAGGCGAGCACGCAGGCGATCGCCGCGGCGCTGGGCATCCCCCGCGACGACATCCTGCTGACCTACCAGTCGCGGTTCGGGCGCGAGCGCTGGCTGCAGCCCTACACCTTGCCGACATTGCAGCAGCTCGCGCGCGACGGCGTGCAGGACATCGACGTCGCCTGCCCGGGATTCGCGGTGGACTGCCTGGAAACACTGGAAGAGATCGCCATGCTCAACGCCGAAGCATTCGTGGCGGCGGGCGGTCGCTCTCTGCGCTACATCCCCTGCCTCAATGACGGCGCCACGCATGCAGAGGCGATGGCGGCAATCGCGGAGTCCGCTGCATGAGTCTCGAGTTGAACGAAACGTCCATCGACATTCCGCTGGGCAGGATCACGGCATTGCGATCCGCGGCGACGGACAACGCGCCGCGCGTGCTGGCGTTGCATGGCTGGCTCGACAATGCTGCGAGTTTCGTTCCGATGGCGGAGCATCTGTCCGGGATCGAACTGGTTGCGGTCGATCTGCCGGGACATGGCCACAGCGTGCACCAGGCGCCGGGCGCGATCTATACCTTCGAGATGGCGGTGCATCACGTCCTCGACATCGCCGATGCGCTGGGGTGGGAGCGTTTCACCCTGCTGGGTCATTCGATGGGGGCGGGCATCGCCAGCCTGGTCGCGACCGCGTGCCCGCAACGCGTCGAACGCCTGGTCTGCATCGAGGCGCTGGGCGGCCTGGCCGATGCGGCCGAAAACACCGCGCTGCGGATGCGCGAGTCGGTGGCATCGATGCGCGCGATCGACGCCAAGTCGCTGCGGGTGTTCCCGGAGCTGGACGTGGCGATCCAGGCACGGATGCGCGCCAACATGATGAGCGAGCCGGTGGCGCGATTGATCGTCGAGCGCGGCGTGCGCGAAGTTGCCGGCGGCTGGCAGTGGAGCAGCGATCCGCGCCTGATGGTGCCGACGTGGCTGCGGCCGGTCGATGCGCAGGTGGTGACGGTGTGCGCCGGCATCGAGTGCCCGACGCGGGTGGTCTTCGCCGATCCGGCGCAGCCCTATCTGCCCGCCGATGTGCGCCGTCGCTATGTCGATGCCTTGCCGCGTGGCGAATTGCTGACGATGCCGGGCACGCATCACCTGCACATGGAAACGCCGCAGCCGGTCGCGGAATGGATCGGGCCGTTTCTGGCGCGGACCTAGGTGATCGCCCGCATGCACGCCTTGAGCGTGCGGCCTTCCGCGTGGAAGTAGGTGCGTTCGCGTCGCCAGTGTGGACAACGCGCCTGTACCTCGCGCCAGAACGACGGGGAGTGATCGGCGCGGATCAGATGGCAGAGCTCGTGCACCAGCACGTATTCGAAGGCCGATGGCCGCGCCAGCACCAGCGAGAGGTCCAGCGATACGACGCCCGACGGCGCCAGCGATCCCCATTGCGAACTCATCTTGCGCAGCACGATGCGTGACGGCTGGCGCGGCAGCGCGCCCACGTATTTCGGCAGCCACGTCGCGATATCGGCGCGCGCCTGCGCCTCGTAGAAATCGCGCAACGCGCGGCGCACGGCGCTGTCGGACTGTCCGCGCTGCTCGAACAGCAATTCGCCATCCACCAACGTCACGCGATTGACGCGTCCGGCGACCCAGCGCACCGGCAACCATTCGCCGCGCAGCGGCAAGGTCGTGGTGACGCCGGCGCGCAGCGGTTCCGGCGCGTCGACGGCCAGATTGGCGATTTGCGCTTCCAGCCACGCCACGTGGTCCTGCGCGAAGCGCTCGGCCGTGCGCAGGCTGGCGCGCATCGGCAATGTCAGGCGTGGGCCGCGCTCGTCCACCGACAGCTTGATGCGGCGCGCGCGCGGATGGCGCTTGCAGGGCAGTTGCAGCGTGCGCCCGTCGCCGAGGCGCAGCGCGATGTCGGGCAGATCGTGAAGATCCGCGTCCGCCACTATCCCGCCTTGCTCAACTTGAGGACCGGTTCCAGCACGGCGAACAGGCGGTCGAATTCGGCGGCCATCAATGCGAAGCGGGCGTCGAGTTCGGCGCGGATGTCGTCGCGGTCGCTCGACTCCAGTTGTTCCACCGCACCATCGAGCAGCTTGAACTTGCGGATCACCAGGTCGTCGCCGAGCACGAAGCTGACATGGTCGTCCAGCCGCAGCGCCAGGCGCGTCACCTGCTTGCCGGATTCGAGGTGCGTCTCGATTTCCTCGCCCGACAACTCCATGCCCTGCAGCTTCACCACCGCGCCGGAATCACCCGGATCGCGCAGTTCGCATTCCTCGCCCAGCGACAGGCCGGCGGGCAAGGCGTCGCCGGCCAGCCAGCCGGTGAGCAGCGTGCCGGTCGCGACTTCGGCGTTCAACGGCAGCGCCGGGAAACTGCCGAGCGCTTCGCGCACCTGCGAAACCACGGCTTCCGCCGATTTCTTCGACGAGGTGTCGATGGCGATGACGTGGTGCTTGAGGTCGACCAGCGCGTCGGTGCGCACCGGGCGCACGAAGGCGCGCGGCAGCAGATCGGTGACGAGCTCGTCCTTCAGCTGGCGGCGCATTTTGCCGCCCGGCTTGCGGCCGTTGCGCGCCTCGAATTCGGCGATCTTCTTCTGCAGCTGGTCGTTGACCACCGCCGACGGCAACAAACGGTCCTCGCCGCCCACGGCCAGCCAGATCGAGCGTTCGATCTGGTGCATGTAGGCGACGTCGTCGCCTTCCGCTGCATTGCCGAACGGCGGGATGAAGCCGCGCGACGACAGTTCGAGCGGGCCGACCGGCTTGAGTGCGGTGTCGCGCAGGCGTTCGTCGATGTCGGCGAAGGAAACGGAAGCGGGGAAGCGGAACAGCGTGAGATTGCGAAAGAACATCGGGACTCAAAGAGGAAAGAATGGGATAGGTCGGCAGGAGGCCGAAGCGATGCCTTTGGGGCGACGGGATCAATCGTCGTCGTTTGGCGTCTCACCACCCGAGAGCCATGCGTGGGCATCGGGTGATGCGCCGTCGCCGTGCTTGCCGAGCGACAGGAAATCGAACAGTTTCGGATCGGCCAGTTGCGACGGGCGGATGTCGCCGAGCGCACGCGCCATGGTTTCGACGCGTCCGGGCGATTCCTTCTCCCACTGTTCCAGCATCTTCTTGACCTGCTTGCGCTGCAGGTTTTCCTGGCTGCCGCAGAGATTGCAGGGAATGATCGGGAACTGCTTCGCTTCGGCGTAGGCCTCGATGTCGCTTTCGCGCACGTAGGCGAGCGGGCGGATCACCACGTGCTTGCCGTCGTCGCTGAGCAGTTTCGGCGGCATGCCGCTGAGCTTGGCGTGGAAGAACAGGTTGAGGAAGAACGTGTTGACCATGTCGTCGCGATGATGGCCAAGCGCGATCTTGGTGTATCCGTGTTGTTCCGCCCAGGTGTAGAGCGCGCCACGGCGCAGGCGCGAGCACAGCGAACACATCGTCTTGCCTTCCGGGATCACCCGGCTGACGACGGAATAGGTGTCCTGCTCGATAATGTGGAAATCGGCGTCGATCGAGCGCAGGTAGTCCGGCAGCACATGCTCGGGGAACCCGGGCTGCTTCTGGTCGAGGTTGACGGCAGTGATCGAGAACGACACCGGCGCCTTCTTCTGCAATTGCAGGAGGACATCGAGCATGGTGTAGCTGTCCTTGCCGCCGGACAGGCAGACCATCACCTTGTCGCCGTCCTCGATCATCCCGAAATCGGCGATGGCGCGACCGACCTGGTGGCGCAGGCGCTTGGCCAGCTTGTCGGCTTCGCGCTTTTCGACAGGCGTGGTGTGGCGTTGCGCAACCGGCAACGGTTCGGCGAGGGTCAAGGGAATCGCGTTCAGCGTGCTGTTCATCGGGGCCATTTTACCGGGCCGCGCGCTGGATGCCGCCACGGCGACCGGCTAAGCTCCCGCCATGCCCATCGACAGCGCCGACATCTCCCACCGCCTGGCGGAATTGCGGATCGAGCACCGCGACCTCGATCTCGCGATCGCCCGCATGCAAGCAGCGTCGGAGGTGGACGACCTGGCCTTGCGCCGGCTCAAGAAGCGCAAGCTGATGCTCAAGGACTGGATCGCCAAGCTGGAATCGATGCTGATTCCCGACACCCCGGCCTAGCGTTCACAGGTCCTCACGCCAGCTGCGGTTCGGCCCGGTGGTAGAGGTGGTCGTTGAGCTCGGCGAGGGAATCGAGCGCCTGGAACAGCTCGGCCTGGCGATGCAGGTCCATCTTCTCGAAGATTTCCTGCAGGCGCTGGCGCGCGGTGCCGACGGTGATGCCGAGCGATTGCGCCGCATCCGCCAGCGTTTCGCTGCGACGCAGGGCGACCGCGAACGCGGCCTCCGACGCCGTCAGTCCGCAGGATGCGCGCAAGGTCGCGGTGAGGTCGGCGTGGACGCCGATCGGTTGCAGCGGCCGCACGAACAGCAGGCGGCGCGGCGTCAGGCTGCCATCCACTTGTGGGCGCAGGGCGGCGTAGGCCACGACTTCGGCATGGTGGCCATAGACGGGAACAGCAGGCGGCGGCGCGGCCGCCGACATGGCCTGGCGTTGGCAGCTGGTCCATAGCGCCTGGCTGCGTGCGTCGTGCATGCGCAAGGCGCCGTCGGGGCCGCGCTGCAGCCAGCCCGAGGCGATGCAATGTTCGGCCGGCGGGTTCATCCGTCGCACGTCGAACGTCGGGCCGAGTTCGAATACGGCAAGGCTGGGATGGCCGCGATGATCGCGATGACTGGCGGCGATGCGTTGTTCCAGCTGCTTGTAGCGCACCCAGTGCGGCGCGAAGGCGCGCAGCACGGCGATGCTGTCGGCGCCGAACGGGCCGCGTTGCTCGCTGCGGTTGATGGTGAGCAGGCATTGCGCGTCCGGGCGCATGACGCCGCACACGCCCGCCGAATGCACGATATCCAGCGGTTGCAGCAGCTCGCGGTAGTAACGCGTCGCCTTGATCTCGCTGGCGCTGGCGTAGTCGATGCCGTTGATCACCACGCCGGGGGCCATGTCGCGTTCGCTACGCTCCCACCACAGGCGGTCGTTGATCGTGGGGAAGATCGCCATGAAGCGCGCATTGGTGGCCTCGTCGGCAGCCGTGCTGGTGAAGCGCATGGCATCGGGGCGCGAGAGGTCGAAGTCGAATACCGCCACGGAATCGGCGTCGGCGACCCGGGCGAATTGCTTGAGGAAGGAATCGAATAGGCCCGCATCCAGCAGGCTGCCATAAAGGCAATCCAGTGCAGTGATCACTGTGTGTGTCCTTACTTGAGTGTTGAAGTCCATGTCAACTGGTGTTCCCAAGTCGCCTATGCTGCCACGAAATGCGATCGTGTGTGGTGCGATACGGAGGCTCAGAGGGACAGGGGGCTGCTAAACGTCGACCAGGGAGGGCGACGATGCGCTTGGCAAGGGTTCGCCGCGCCGGATTCGCTAGACGCCGCGCGGCGACCAAGGGAGGGGTCAACCGCCGGCGTCGTCTTGTTTTTGGATCCGATTTCGTGCGTGCGCCCGCAGTTTCGCAGGCGCATGGGACGTCCGTTTATTCGGACGCCGCTGCCGCCGGTTTCGCCGTTTCCACCGCGTCCGGGCTGATCCGTTCGATGGTGTGGCGCAGTTCGCGGCCGAGGATGGTCTTGGCGTCGCGCGCCCAGGCATCGAGGCGTTCGTCGAATTCCAGCTTGCCGTTGCTGTCGGCCCAGACCAGGCGCAGCGCGCGAAGCTTCTGGATGAAGCCGCGGAACAGCGACTTGTCGAAGAACTCCGGCGCCGCCGGCGCGTAGAGCAGTGACAGCCGTTGTGCGGCGAGATGGCACAGGCTCTCCAGCTCGCCGGCCGAGAGCGTGCCCGGACCGTTCTTGGCCAGCACCGAGATGGCGATGTAATAGCGTTCGAACGCCTGCCGCAGCGGATGGCCGAGCGCGCGCAGGCGGAAGACTTCGTCGGTTTCGCCGAGGCCGCGGGTCAGCACGCTGGCATCGTTCTCCTGTGTTTCCGCCAGCAACCCCTCGCGCACGAAGAGATCGATGGTGCGATCCAGGCGTTCCGCGAACTCGTCCTCGCTCCATGGCAGGAACAGTTCCGCCTGCAGGAAGGGATAGACGCGACGACCGAGGTTCACCACCGAGGTGCGGGCGAGGCGGCGGTTCTGCTGGAAGCAGGTCGCGACCCAGGCCAGCGCGGTGAACAGGTGCAGCACGTTGTTGCGGAAATAGGTCAGCAGGATCGCCTTGTCGGCGTCCTCGACCTTGAGCACGTCGCCCAGCGGATGGCGGATGCGCTCGAGCACGTTGATTTCCTCACCGTGCGCGATGATCTGTTCCGGCGTGTGCGGCGTCACCGTGACGAGATCCGAGTAGGGCAGTTCCTTCAACAGCGTCTGCGACAGCGCGATCTGGTCGATGAGGTCGGACTCGCTCATCGAATGCTTGGGCGTCGACAGCAGCGCCATCGCCAGCAGGTTGATCGGGTTGACGTCGGCGGCGCGATTGACGTTGACCTGGATGCGCGTCGCCAGCGCGTCGACGGTGTCCGACAGCCATTGCGGGCGATCGTCTTCGTTCAACGGCTTGCCGTCCCAGTCGTGGGCGTGTTCGGCCAGCATTTCGTCGAGGCGGATCGGCTCGCCGTAGTTCACGACGACCTGGCCGTAGTTGGAGCGCAGCACCTTGGGGATGCCCATCAGCAACTGCCAGATCGATTCCTTCTGCTTGGGCTTGCCCGAGAGTTCGTCGATGTAGCTGTTGCCTTCCATCAGCTTCTCGTAGCCGATGTAGATCGGCTGGAACAGCACCGGGCGCGCGGGTTGGCGCAGGTAGGCGCGCACCGTCATCGAGATCATGCCGCCCTTGGGTTGCAACAGTCGGCCCGTGCGCGAACGCCCACCTTCGATGAAGTATTCGATCGAATAACCGCCGGCGACCAGTTGTGCCACGTACTCGCTCAGCACCACCGAATACAGCGCGCTGCCGCGGATGCTGCGGCGGATGAAGAACGCGCCGCCCTTGCGCAGCAAGGTGCCGATCACCGGCATGTTGAGGTTGATGCCGGCGACGATATGCGGCGGCACCACGCCTTCGGTGTAGAGCAGGTAGCTCAGCAGCAGGTAATCCATGTGGCTGCGGTGGCTCGGCACATAGATCACTTCGTTGCCGGGCGCGACGGCCTTGAAGGCATCGAGGTGGTGGACGAGGATGCCGCGATAGATGCGGTTCCAGATCGGTTGCAGCAGGAAGCTGGCCGAACGCACCACCGGATGCGAATAGTCGGCGGCGAGTTCCCAGGCGAAGGCATGCGCCTTCTTCCACGCTTCGCCGGTGCTGCTGCCGTCGCGGCGTGCGGTATCGGCGATCGCGGCCTGTACTTCCGGCGCGGCCAGCACCTTGTCGATCAGCAATCGGCGGGTGGAAAGATCCGGCCCGATCACCGCGGCGCGGATGCGGTGGAAATGCGTGCGCAGGACGCGCGAGAGTTTGCGCACCGTGCGTTCCGGCGGCAGGCCTTCGTCGACGATCTCGCGCAACGAAATCGGCGGGGCGAAGCGCACCACGGTGTCGCGGCCGTTGAGCAGCACCGACAGCAGGCGGCGGAAACGACCGACGAGCGCCCAGTTTTCCGAGAACAGCACCGAGAACCAGCCGCTCTGCTTGTCCGGCGCGCGACCGATGAAGATCGACACCGGCACCAGCTGCACGTCGAGCCAGTCGTTGTCGCGATGGGCTTGCAGCAGGCGCGCCAGCGAACCCGAGTGCGTGCGCTGTTCCGGGCCGTGGCCGAGACCGAGCTGCTTCAGCGTGGTGGCGTGGCGGCGCGACAGCGCGACGTAGGCGCGCTTGCGGCCCAGCGGATCGCCGGCCAGCGGCTGCATCGGCGAGGGCAGGCCGGCCTCGCGGCAGGCGCGCTCGAGGATCAGGGCGTTGGTGAGGCCGTAGTCCTCGAGGACATAGCAAATGGCGTGGCCGTCGAGGTGATCGGCGGCGTCCGGTGGCTCCAGGCGCAGCTGCAGCCAGGGATTGAGGATTCCGCCCAGCAGGCGCGCCCACAGTGGCCGCTTGCCGGCGGGCTCACGGGGACGGCGGGGGCTGGGCTCGACGGGCGGCTGCGGGCCCGGATCCGCGGGAGCGGCGGGCGGCGGGCTGGGCGTGGAGTCCGGGAATGGGAGGGAGTTCTGATCCGGCATCGGGGCATTCTAGCGGCCCGGGGTCGGAGGGGCGGCTGGCGTGGCCGACGTAGCCAGTGCCTGCTCCGCATCGGCAAGCATGCCGCTGAGGTACCAGTGGCCGCCGCGGCGCTCGACGGCGATGTCGCTGTCCACCGGCTCGCCGTGCACCAGGTAATGGACATGGACGCGGGCGTGGTCGCCGTTGCGGTCCTGCAGCCTGGCCTCGACGCTGGACAGGATCTCGTCCAGCGACAGCCCATAGGGCGCCAGGGCCTGCTTGGCATTGCGATAGAGCGGGGTGAGTCCGCGCAGCGCGCCGCGCATGCCGGCGTTGTGCAAACCGGCATCGTCATGGATGGACGATGCGTTCGCGCCCGCCACCAGCAAGGTGACGGCCTGGTGGCCGAGCGTGCGGTCGCCCAGCGGCGCGTGGCTGCTCCAGTCGCTGAGTGCGACGATCAGGTTGGCGTAGTGCGCGCGCTGGTCCGGCTGGTAAGTACTTTCCTTCTGGATGTAGCGCACCGCGAACAGACCGAGCCCGCGTGCGGCGCTTTGCAGTTCGGTGGTCTGGCCGGCGAACTGATGGTCGAACGCGAGGCGCAATTTCGTTTCGGCGGCAGGGCCGTTGAGCGCGACCAGCACCGCCGGCAATTTCGACGACAGCGGCAGTTCCGCGATCGGCCAGCGCGAACGATCCTCGCGCCAGGCGAGTTCCAATTTGTCCTGCATCGCCGGCGGTACCGCGCGACAGGGAATCGTTTCCAGCGCGTCGTTGCGCAGGGCATCGACCACCAGCGTCACCGCGGCTTCCGGCGTGTCCGCCTGCACGCAGGATGCGTTCGCGGCCGGCGCGGAGGACGGCGTGCGCTGGCAAGCGGCCAGCAGCAGTGCGCCGCACAGGGCAAGTCCTGCGATCCCGGTTCGCGTCATCTCTGCCCCAAGCGATGGTCGATGCGGTCGAATGCCGAGTCTAACCGCAGATCAATCGCCGCCGATGTCAGCCGCCGTTGAGCATCGCGCGCAGGTCGGCCATTGCGCTACGGGCACGCTCCTGCTTGCGCTCGGCATCGGCTTCCGGATCGGCGCCATCGCGCTGCAATTCGCCTGCCGGCAATTCGTCAATGAAACGCGACGGCGCCAGCGTGACGCGCTTGCCCCATTTGCTCGCTTCGCGCGCATGCGACAGCCACAGCTGTTCCTTGGCGCGGGTGATGCCGACGTAGAGCAGGCGGCGTTCCTCTTCCAGCCGGCCTTCGTCGATGCTGGCTTCGTGCGGCAGGGTGCCGTCTTCCATGCCGACGATGAAGACGTAACGGAATTCGAGGCCCTTGGCCGCGTGCAGCGACATCAGCCGCACCTGGTTGCCGCCGTCGTCGCGATCATTGCGGGTGATCAGCGCGAGCTGGGCACCGAGATCGGCGAGGCCGCTTCCTTTCGCGCCTTCGAACCATTCCGCGAGTTCGTCGAGGTTGCCGCGGCGGATGGTGAACAGCTGTTCGGTACGGCATTGCGCCTTCAAGGCATCCAGCAAACCGGATTTCTCATTGAGGCTGCGTACGAGGTCGGCGGGCGACAGCGATGCCGCTTCCGCGCGCAGGCGCTGCACGATCTCGATGAAGCCGTGGAGCGCCGACGAGGCGCGTGCCGGCAGTTGCTGCAGGATGGCGTTGGAATCGGCGGCGCGCGCCAGCGGAATCCCGGCGTGCTGCGCCAGTTCGGCAAGGCGCGCCAGCGTCGCCGCGCCGACTTCGCGCTTGGGCGATTGCACTGCGCGCAGGAAGGCGCTGTCGTCTTCCGGGTTCACCAGCACGCGCAACCACGACAGCGCATCCTTCACTTCGGCGCGTTCGAGGAAGGCGGTGCCGCCGCTGAGGTGATAGGGGATGCGCAGCAGCTGCATCGCCTTTTCCAGTGCGCGCGACTGGTGGTTGCCGCGGAAGAGGATGCAGAAATCACTCCACGGCGCGCCATGCTTCTGCGCAGTGAAGCGGATCTCGGCGGCGACCTTCTCGGCTTCGTGGCCGGAGTCGCGGCACTCCCACACGCGAATGCGTTCGCCGTCGGCGGAATCGCTCCACAGCGTCTTCAGGTGCGCGTGCGGATTGTTGGCGATCAGCTTGTTGGCGGTGCGCAACACGCGATTGCTGCAGCGGTAGTTCTGTTCGAGCTTGATGATTTCAAGCGTCGGGTAATCGCGACCCATCAGGTCGAGGTTTTCCGGATTGGCGCCGCGCCAGGCGTAGATGCTCTGGTCGTCGTCGCCCACGCAGGTGAATTGCCCGGCCTCGCCGGCGATGGCCTTGAGCAGGCGGTATTGCGCGTCGTTGCTGTCCTGGCATTCGTCCACCAGCAGGTAGCCGATGCGTTCGCGCCAGCCCATGCGCGCGTCTTCGTCGGTTTCCAGCAATTGCACGGGAATGCGGATCAGGTCGTCGAAATCGACCGCGTTGAACGAGGTCAGTCGCGCCTGGTAGCGCGCATAGAGCGCCGCCGCTTCGCGCTCGCGGGTGCTGCGCGCCGATTCCAGCGCCTGTTCCGGCGACAGCCCGGCGTTCTTGGCGCGAGAGATCAGCGATTGCATCGCCTGCACCGCGTCGGGTTTGGCGCCGGGCATCAGGTCCTTGACCTGGGCGCTGGCGTCATCGGCATCGAACACCGAAAACCCGCGCTTCAGGCCGACGCGCGCGTGCTCGATCTGCAGAATCCGCAAGCCCAGTGCGTGGAAGGTGCAGATGGTCAGGCCTTCGCCACGATCGCCCTTCAGGCGCTTGGCCACGCGTTCGCGCATTTCGCGCGCGGACTTGTTGGTGAAGGTGATGGCGGCGATGCGTCGCGCCGGATAGCGCCCGCTGTCGACCAGGTGGGCGATCTTCTCGACGATCACCCGGGTCTTGCCGCTGCCCGCACCGGCCAGCACCAGCAACGGGCCCTCGCTGTGGAGGACGGCCTGGCGTTGTGGCGGGTTGAGACCTTGCATGGGCGGCATGGAAACGAAACGGCCGCCTATTGTCTCATTGAAGCGGGGTCTCATCGAAGCGGGCCGCGCCGGTATCATGGCGGCAATGGCCAAGCTGTACTTCTACTATTCCGCGATGAACGCGGGCAAGACCACCACGCTGCTGCAGTCCGCGCACAATTATCGCGAACGCGGCATGCGGGTGATGATCCTCACGCCCGCGCTGGACGATCGCGCCGGGCGCGGCGTGGTGTCGTCGCGGATCGGCCTGAGCGATGCCGCGGTTCCGTTCGGGCACGACGACGACCTGCTGCGACGCGTGCGCGAGGACATCGCGGACCACGGCAAGCTCAACTGCGTGCTGGTGGACGAAGCGCAATTCCTGTCGCGCGCGCAGGCGTGGCAGTTGAGCGATGTCGTCGACGAATTGCGGGTGCCGGTGCTGTGCTACGGCCTGCGCACCGATTTCCGCGGCGAATTGTTCGAAGGCAGTGCGGCTTTGCTCGCCTGGGCCGATGAGATGCAGGAAATCAAGACGATCTGCCACAGCGGCGCCAAGGCGACGATGACCGTGCGCGTCGACAATGCCGGGCGCGCGGTGCAGGACGGCCCGCAGGTGGAAATCGGCGGCAACGATCGCTACGTCTCGGTGAGCCGCGCCGAGTTCAAGAAGATCATGCGCGGGGAAGGGCGGATCGATCCCGCTCAGTGCCCGCTGCCGTTCGCGCGCGAGGACTGACCGCGGCGACTCGACGGCGCGGGCGGCTGGCGATGTTCGCATTCGTCGCGCAACGCCACCGCTTCGCGCGATAACGCGCCACCTTCGGGCTGCGCCGAACCGATCGCCGGCATCAGCGCGTCGTAGCGCTGTTTGCCGAGCGCGGGATTGCCGCGGCATTGCGCATCGGCGGCGTAGAGGCGGAAGCGCAAGGACAACACGCGCGTGGCGGGCGCGTCGGCAACCTTGCCGGCGACATCGAGCTGGTCGCGCAGGCGATCGATCTCGGCAGGGTCCTTGGCCATGCGCGCCTGTGCCGAGATCAGCAAGGCCTGTGCTTCCGACGGTTTCGGGCTGGCATGCGCGACCAGCGGCTGCAGCAGCGTGACGGCATCCTGCGGCGTGTTCGCCGCCAGTTCGACATGTCCGGCGACCGCGGCCAGCGACAACTGTGCATCGCCGCCTCGGGGCATGCCCTCGTCCAGCAGTTTCTGCGCGGCATCGATCAGGCGTCGCGCGCCGGCGACATCGCCGCGTTCCGCGTAGAGGCGTGCCTCCAGCAACAGCGCGGCGAACTGGATGTCGCCGCGATGCAGGTTTGCGGACAGGCGGATGGCGCGTTGCAGCGATGTGCGCGCACGTTCGAGCTCGCCGAGTTCATAGGCATCGCGTCCGAGGCCGAGCCAGCTGTCGGCGAGATCGACGGACACATTCGACGAACGTTGCAGACTGGTGTTGAGCTGCTGCCACTGCGATTGCGCTTCGTTCCATTGCGACAGGTCTTCGGCCGACTGCGCCGCGGCCTCGCGCAGGGCGAGCGTGACCGGGTGTTCCGGACCCTGCAACGATTCCGACAGCTCGAGCGCCTGGCCGATGCTGCGCGCGGCATCGTCGACGTCGCCCATCGCGCGCTGGGTGGTGCCGATGCTGCGCAGGATGTCGATGCCGAGCGGATGACGATTGCCGGCGATCTTATGCAATTGCGCCAAGGCGCCCTGGAAGCGCGCAAGCGCATCGGGATAGTTGCCGGCATCCACCGACAGCGCGGCGAGATCGGTCAGGTTCTCGACCACGCCGATGTCGTCGCCCAAGGCGCTTTTGCGCAAGGCCAGCGATTGTTCGAACAGCCGCTGCGCGCCGTCGCGATCGCCGATGCCGCGTCGGCAGCGCGCCAACTGTGAATCGAATTCGGCGACGTGCGCCGGCAACTGCGTCTGCTGCGTCGAGGCAAGCCCGAGCAGCGGCTCGAGCGTGCGACGACAGGCGTCGGGATCGCCGAGCAGGCGTTGCACGCGACCACGCTGGCTGGCCGACTCCAGGCGCAGGCTGGCGGGGGCGTCGGGAAGCTTGTCGACCAGCTTGCGCTGGCGTTCGAGGACATCGGCGGCGCGCGGATATTGCCCCATCGCGAGACGAATGCGCGCGATGGTGCCCAGCAATTCGGCATGCGCACGCGGCTGCAGGCCGAGTTCGCGCTCGCCGCGCGCTTCCGCGGCATCGAGCAGCGTTGCGACGTCGACCGGCTTGCCCTTCTGCGCGGCATCGGCATTCTCGAACAGGCCGACGGTGAATGCCTGCAGCGCCGCCGCACGCGCGGTTTCGCGGATGGCTTCCTGGCGCTGCCACAGCGCGACGCCGAGGAATATCAGGAGCAATGCGGTGATGCCGAGTCCGGTGACGATCGGCCACAGCTGGCGACGGACGAATTTGCGGGTGCGATAGAAAAAGCTCTGGCCGCGCGCCAGTACCGGCAGGCCATCGAGATAGCGTTCGAGGTCGCTGGACAGCGCTTCCGCCGAGGAATAGCGTTGCTCGGGGCTTTTCGACAGCGCCTTCATGACGATGTTGTCGAGATCGCCGGAAAGTTCGCGTGCGGTGCGTCGTCGTTGCGCGAAGCTGCCGCCTTCGTCGTCGCGCACGACCGAGAGCGATGGACGCTGCGGTTCGGCGGCGAGGATGGCGTCCTCCCATTGCGCGCTCGATTCGCGCTTGAGCCGGTAGGGTTTCTGCCCGGTCAACAGTTCGTACAGCACCACGCCCAGCGAATACACGTCGGTCTTGGTGCTGACCGGTTCGCCGCGCACCTGTTCCGGCGCGGCGTAGTGCAGGGTGAACGGGCGCAGGCCGGTGCGCGTGTGTTCGATCGGCTCCTGGGGATCGTCGAGCAGCTTGGCGATACCGAAATCGAGCAGGTGCACTTCGCCGTCGGCGCTGACCAGGATGTTGGACGGCTTGAGGTCGCGATGGACGATCAGGTTGGCGTGGGCGTGGCTGACGGCGTCGCAGACCTGGCGAAACAGGGCGATGCGCTGGCGGGTGTCGAGCGCCTGCTCGCGCGCATAGGCGAGGATGCCGTGGCCTTCGACGAATTCCAGCGCGAGATAGGGCTGACCGTTCTCGCTGATCCCGGCATCGAGCAGTCGCGCGATATGCGGGTGTGCCAGTCGCGCGAGGATGTCGCGTTCGCGGCTGAAGCGCAGGCGCAGGGTCGGATCGGCGAGGCCCGGGCGCAACAGTTTCAATGCAACGCGACGCGCATACATGCCGTCGGCGCGCTCGGCCTGCCAGACCTGTCCCATGCCGCCTTCGCCCAGCAAGGCTTCAAGGCGATAGGGCCCGACGCGCTCGCCTTCGCGCGGCCCCGGCGGTGCCGTGACCAAGGGCGTGTCGATGCGATGGTCGCGCGTCTCTTCGTGGGCAAGCAGGCGTTCGATCTCGTCGGCGAACGCGGGATCTTCCGCGCGCAATGCATCGAGCCGTTGTGCGCGCGCGGCAGGGTCGAGCTCCAGCAGCGCGTCAAGCTCGGCGGAAATGCGTTGCCAGCGCGTGCGGTCCATCGTCATGGACGTCAGCGGCCCTGTAGCGCGTCGAGCAGGAACATCCGTGCCTTCTGCCAGTCGCGGCGCACGCTGCGTTCGGAACGATCGGTGAGTTCGGCGATTTGCGTTTCAGACAGCCCGGCGAAGTAGCGTAGTTCGACCACCTGGGCGAGATGTTCGTCGAGCGCGGCGAGCTGCGTCAGCGCGGCATCGAGCGAGAGCAGATCCTCGTCGAGGCGCAAGCCGTCGTCGGCGATCTGCGGCAGTTCGGCGATGCGCTGCACGGCATCGCCGCCACCGCGTTTCAGCGCGAGGCGGCTGCGGGCGTGATCGACCACCACGCTGCGCATGGCCGAAGCGGCATAGGCGAAGAAGCCGGCGCGGTCGGCGAAATCGGCCTGTTGCCCGACCAGTTTGATGTAGGCCTCGTGGACCAGTGCGGTGGGATCGAGCGTTTCATCGTCCGCGGGCTGCCGCAACTGCCGCTGCGCCATCGCGTGCAGTTCCGCGTAGAGCGCCTGCAACACGCGATCGAGCGCCGCGCGATCGCCGCCCCGGGCTTCATCCAGCCAGCGGGTGATGCCGTCGTGGGCGTTGGGATCGGGCATTCGGATGGGTGCGCAGGGGGCAGATGTCCAGCATAGCGGGGCGGGATGAACCGCGCCGACGGCTACTTCTGGCAGTGCGAACACCACACGCTGGCGCGCTGGCCGATCCGCGCTTCGCGCAACTTGCGACCGCACACCCCGCACGGTTCGCCGCCGCGACCATAGACCTGCAACTCCTGCTCGAAATAACCGGGCAGGCCGTCGGGGCTGATGAAGTCGCGCAGCGTCGTGCCGCCGCGCTCGATCGCATGGGCAAGAATCGCGCGCACCGCAGCGGCCAGCTTGCGATAGCGGTCGAGCGACACCTTGCCCGCCTCGCGCGTCGGCGCGATGCCGGCGGCGAACAAGGCTTCGGCGGCATAGATGTTGCCGACGCCGACCACCACCCCCTGGTCCATCAGGAAGGCCTTCACCGGCGCACTGCGACCGCGGCTGAGACGGAACAGGTGATCGCCATCGAAATCGTCGGACAAGGGTTCCGGCCCCAGCGATTGCAGCAACGGATGCACGGTCCCCGCCGGCTGCCACAGCAGCAGACCGAAGCGGCGCGGATCGTTGAAGCGCAGGACGTGCCCGGAGTCGAGTTCGACATCGACATGGTCGTGCGCGCGCAGCGGCGTGTCGGCGGGCAGCACGCGCAGGCTGCCCGACATGCCGAGGTGCCACAGCGCGCTGCCGCGATCGCTGTCCATCAGCAGGTATTTGGCGCGACGGGTGATGCCATGGATTTCCTCGCCACGCAGCAGCTTCGGCAGTTCCGCCGGAATCGGCAGGCGCAGGTCGGGCCGCCGCAGCACCACCCTGCGCACATGGCGCCCGGCCACATGCGGCAACAGGCCGCGACGGGTGGTTTCGACTTCGGGCAGTTCAGGCATGGCCGGCCATCGGATTCAGTACACTTCGAGAACTTCACGGGGGAAGTCGGGGAACAAGTATGCGCAATGCATGGGTCGGTCTGTTGGGGCTGGGTTTGGCCTTGGGCCTGACAGTACCGGCGTCGGCAAAGGAAACGGTCAAAGTGCCGGCGGTCGGCGATATGCCAACAACCACGGTGCTCGGCAAGGATCGCAAGGACAACGTGATCGACCTGGCCGCCTATCGCGGCAACAAGATCGTGGTCATCACGTTCTGGGCATCGTGGTGCGGCCCTTGCCGTCAGGAGTTGCCGAATCTGGAAGCACTGCAAAAGCGCGCCGGCGACAAGTTCCTGAAAATCATTGCCATTAATTGGAAGGACGAATTGCGCGAATACGGGGCGATGATGCGCCAAATGTCCGACTACACCATGGCGCTGGTGCGCGATCGCGACGGCACGATCGCCGACGCCTATGGCGTGCAGAACTTCCCGAACCTGTGGATCATCGATTTGCAGGGCAGGGTGGTCGCGCACCACGCCGGCTACGGGGAAGGTTCGATGGACGCGATCACCACGGAGATCAACCAGATCATCGATGCCGAGCTGAAGCGCCAGGAGGCTGCCAAGGCCGCCACGCCGTCGGCGGGCTGAATACGCCCGCGTACGGTGGTGACGGCGAGGCACGGAAGCCTCACCATTGGGGATCCATCCCCCTGCGCTTTTCCCTCGATGCTCGATTTCATTGCCAGCGGCTTCATCGGAGCCGGCTGGGGCGCCATCGCCCTGTACCTGTTGCTCGCCACCCAGCTCACCATCTTCTCGGTGACGCTCTACCTGCATCGTTCGCTGGCGCACCGCGGCGTGGATTTCCATCCCGCCATCGCCCACGTCTTCCGTTTCTGGTCGTGGTTGACGACGGCGATGATCGCGCGCGAATGGGCGGCGATCCACCGCAAGCACCACGCCAAGTGCGAGACCGAGGAAGATCCGCACAGCCCGATGTTCAAGGGCATCGGCAAGGTGTTCTGGAACGGCGTCGAGCTCTATCGCGAAGCGCGCGCGGATCGCGCGTCGATCGACCAGTACGGCAAGGGCTGCCCGGATGACTGGATCGAACGCGTTCTCTATACACGCTGGCCGACCAGCGGCGTGGTGATCCTGCTGTTCGTGCTGGCGTTCCTGTTCGGCGCCAAGGGCGTGGCGGTGTGGGCGCTGCAGATGGCGTGGATTCCGTTCTGGGCCGCCGGCGTCGTCAACGGCCTCGGCCACTGGTGGGGCTATCGCAATTTCCACACCAGCGACACCGCGACAAACCTGTCGCCATGGGGCGTGTGGATCGGCGGCGAAGAACTGCACAACAACCACCACGCTTTCCCGAGCTCGGCCAAGTTCGCGCTGCGTAAATGGGAATTCGACATCGGCTGGGCGGCGATCCGCATGTTCCAGTCGGTGCGCCTGGCGAAAGTGCTGCGCGTCGCGCCGACGCTCAATATCCGCCCGAACATCCGCGTGCCCGACATGGACACGCTGAAGGCGCTGCTCGCGCATCGTTTCCAGGCGATGACCGATTTCCATCGCCACGTGGTCAAGCCGGCGTTGCAAGAAGAAGCCGCCGCCCGCGGCACCAAGCTGCGCCGCCTGTTGCCGCGCAAGCTGCGCCACGGTTTGGCCGACGAAGGCCGTTGGCTGACGCCGGATGCACGCGCGCAGCTGGAGCAGTGGGTGGCAGAATCGCCGCGCATCCGCACGCTCATCGAAAAGCGCGCGCAACTCTCCGCGGTGCTGGAAGCGCGCGGACAGAGCGCGGCGGAAACGCTGGCGCGCCTGCAGGCGTGGTGCAGCGAAGCCGAAGCCAGCGGCAGTCGTTCGTTGCAGGCCTTCGCCGAACGCCTGCGCGGTTACGCGCTGCGGGGTTCGACGCCAGCGCTGCCGGCGTGATCGAACGTTGCATGGTGTGGACGGTGGCGGCATTGCTGCCGCTGTCCGCGCTGGCGCAGGTCCACAATACGAATGACTACCTGCGCCTGATGGATGCCAACCACGACGGCAAGGTGCAGCTGTCCGAATACCAGGACTGGCTGTGCTTCGCCTTCGACCGGATGGATCGCAACCATGACGGCGTGCTGACGCCGGACGAACAGCCGGGCGGTCGCGGCAAGACCATCACCCGCGAGGCATATCGCGCCCAGCTCGCCGACCAGTTCCGCAAGCTCGATCGCAACCACGACGGGACGCTGGACGCGAAAGAGCTGGCGTCGCCGCCGCGCTGAAGTCAACTCGGGCATGCCCGGCGCGTTCCCCGGATGACCGCCGTCCTGGAGATCGTGCGATGCGTATGTTTCGTCCACTTCCCATTGCCGCCGCGTTGATCCTGTCGAGTGCGGCTGTCGCAGTCGCCGCGCAAAGTGGCGGCATCCGCGATCGCATCGGCCAGCGCATGCAGGCGAGCATCGCCGCCCGGCAGCATGTCGCGCTGCCCGCAGGCGTGCGCCGACTGCCCGATCTCGCCTATGGCAGCGATCCGGCGCAACGCCTCGATGTCTATCTGCCCGCCCACGCCAGTGGGCGGATCATCGTGATGGTGCATGGCGGCGGCTGGCGCATCGGCGACAAGGCGATGGGCCACGTCGTCGACAACAAGCTCGCGCATTGGGCCGCGCGTGGCGATGTCTTCGTGTCGATCGATTACCGGATGCTGCCGCAGGCCGATGTCGCGCAGCAGGCGAAGGATGTCGCCACCGCACTGGCCTATGTGCAGCGCCATGCGCGCGAGTGGGGCGCTGATCCCGCGAACCTGGTGCTGATGGGGCATTCGGCCGGTGCGCATCTGGTCGCGTTGCTGTCGGCCGATCCCTCGCTGGCGCCGAACGCGCAGCCGTGGCGGGCGACGGTATCGCTGGATTCGGCGGCGCTCGACGTGCCGACGATCATGCAGGGTCGCCACCTGCCGCTGTACGACGATGCCTTCGGTCGCGATCCCGCCAACTGGCGCGCGTTGTCGCCGTTGCAGCAGTTGACCGCCAAGGCGCCGCCGATGCTGCTGGTCTGTTCCAGCCAGCGACGCGAATCCTGTCCTGCCGCCCATGCATTCGCCGACGCGGCGCAACGCCTCCACGTCCGTGCGCAAGTCTTGCCGCAGGCGCGCACGCACGAGCAGATCAATGCCGACCTCGGCCAGCCCGGCGCCTATACCGATGCGGTCGATGCCTTCCTCGATGGGTTGCCGTTGCGCTGACTTCCGGCAGTGGACTTCGTCGCGCGGGCGGATTAGGTTCGGGGACGACTCCGAACCCTCCGGGACTCCAATGCGCCTGCGAACCCGTCTCACCCTGCTTGCCTGCCTGCTGCCGACGGCACTGGTGGCGCAAACCCTGAACGTTCCACCGATCCAGTACCAGCAACGCACCCTGCCCAACGGCCTGCAGGTGTTGTCGGTCGAGGATCATTCCAGCCCGACCGTGACCGTGCAGATGTGGTACCACGTCGGTTCGAAGGACGATCCGCAGAACCGCTCCGGTTTCGCGCACCTGTTCGAACACATCATGTTCAAGAGCACCAAGAACATGAAGCCGGAACAGATGGACCGCATGACCGAGGACGTCGGCGGCTACAACAACGCCAGCACCGGCAGCGATATCACCAATTACTACGAGATGGTGCCCTCCAACCACCTGCAGCGCCTGCTGTGGGCGGAAGCGGAACGCCTGTCCAACCTCAAGGTCGACGACGCCAACTTCAAGTCGGAACGCGCGGTGGTTCAGGAAGAGTATCGTCAGAGCGTGCTCGCCAATCCCTATGGCCGCCTCTACAACGCGCTCGATCCGGCGTCCTACAAGGTGCATCCGTACAAGCGCCCGACCATCGGCAACATCGAGGAATTGCAGGCGGCGACGCTGGCCGATGTCGTTGCCTTCCACGACACGTTCTATCGTCCCGACAATGTGACGCTGATCGTCGCTGGCGACTTCAACCAGCAGCAGCTCGACGGTTGGGTCAACGAGTATTTCAGCGGGATTGCCAAGCCCGCCGCCGCGATTCCCAAGGTCACCGCAGTCGAACCGGCACGCACCGCCGACACGCGCCAGACCCTGACCAGCGAAACCGCGCCGCTGCCCGCGGTGGCGATGACCTGGCTGATTCCGCCGGCTGCCGATGCCGACATCGTGCCGTTGCAGGTTGCCGCCGCGTTGCTGTCGCACGGTGAATCCTCGCGCCTCAACCAGTCGCTGGTGTATCGCTCGCAGATCGCGCAGAGCGCCGATGCCCAGGTCGATTCGCGCGTGGGTCCGGGACTGTTCAACCTGGTCGCGGTGATGGCCAGCGGCCACCAGACCGCCGAAGCCGAGAAGATGCTGCTGGATGAAGTGCACAAGCTCGCCAACGAACCGATTCCCGCGGCAGAACTCGACAAGGTCAAGACGCAATTGCTGACCAGCGAGTTGATCCAGCGCCAGACCGCGGAAGGCAAGGCCTTCGCGCTCGGCAGCGCGGTGCTGCAGGAAGGCGATGCCGCGCGTGCGAACAGCGATCTCGCCGCGTTGCAGACCGTGACCACCGCCGACGTGCAACGCGTGCTGAAGCGCTACGTCCTCGACGCCCATCGCGTCACCATCGATTACCAGCCGGCGAAGGCCGCGGGCAAGGGAGCCACGCCATGACTGTCCTGAAGATTTCCGCGCTCGCCTGCGCGTTGTTGGCGGCGACGGCTGCCGTGAATGCGGCCGATTTTCCGTCGACCCCGCCAGCGCCGGGTCCGTCACCGAAGTTGCAGATCCCGACGCCGGTGCGCCAGGTGCTGCCGAACGGCATGGAAGTGATTTCCGTCGCGCGCCCGGGCCTGCCATTGGTCACCGCGCAATTGCTGTTGCGTCGTGGTGGAGAGATGGATCCCGCGGACAAGGCCGGACTCGCCGATCTCACCGCGACCCTGCTCACCAAGGGCGCGGCCGGACGCAGCGCCAGCGACCTCGCCGAAGCCGCCGATGCGCTCGGCGGTTCGCTGGGCGGCAGCGCGGGCTGGGACATGGGCGGCATCGGCATGACGGTGACGACACCGAAATTGCCGGCGGCGTTGTCGCTGCTCGCCGACGTGGTGGAGAAGCCGACGCTGGCGCAGGACGAAATCGACCGCGCGCGGGCGCAGGCGCTCGATGACCTGCGCCAGAAGCTGAGCCGCCCGAGCTCGATGGCCAGCCTCGCGGGTGCGCGACTGGTATTTGGTGATGGCGCCTACGGGCATTCGCGCACGGGCACGCCGGCATCGCTGGCGCGCATCACCCGCGACGATGTCGTCGCGATGCACGCGCAGGTCTATCGCCCCGACAACACCATCCTGGTGCTGGCCGGCGACATCACGCCGCAACAGGCCTTGCAACTGGCGCAGGCCGCGTTCGCGAACTGGGCCAAGCCCGCGCAGGCGATGGCGAACGCGCCGGCGGGTCGCGCCACGACCAAACTGCCGATGCTGCTGGTGATTGACCAGCACGGCGCTGGCCAGGCCGGCGTCGCGCTGGCGAGTCCCGCACCCGATCGCGCCGATCCCGGGTACTTCACCGGCGAAGTCGCCAATGCGGTGCTCGGCGGATCGTATTCGGCGCGCCTGAACCAGGAAATTCGCATCAAGCGCGGACTGTCCTATGGCGCGTCGAGCCGTTTCGATCCGCGCCGCAGCTCGGGACTGTGGAGCGCAGGCGCGCAGACCAAGAACCCGTCGGCGCCGCAGGTGGTCGACCTGATGCGTGGCGAAGCCGCGCGTCTCGGCACCACGCCGGTGGCGGCGGACGAACTGGCCGCGCGCAAGGCGACCCTGGTCGGCGAATACGGCCGCGGCCTGCAGACCACGCAGGGACTCGCCGGTACCGTCGGTTCGCTCGCGGTCTATGGCATCGATCTCGCCGAAGTCGGTCGCTATGTCGATCGCGTGCAGGCGGTGACGCCGGCGCAGGTCCAGGCCTATGCCAGGGCCAACATCGATCCAGCGCACTCGGCAACCGTTGTCGTGGGCGACGCCAGCCTGTTCGGCGATGCGCTGCGCAAGGCGCATCCCGAGGCGGTGACGATTCCGCTCGACAAGGTCGACCTGGACAGTGGCGACCTTCGCGGCAAGTGATTTCCATTTGATCGGCTGAAACAGAACGGGCGCCTCGCGGCGCCCGTTTTGCGTTGCAGTGTCGCTGCGCTGCGGATCACCAGACCCGCACGCGATCCTTCGGGTCGAGATACATCTTCTGGCCGGCGACGACGTTGAACGTCCCGTACCACGCATCGATGTTGCGCACGGTATAGATGCGGAACTGCGCCGGTGCGTGGACATCGGTGGCGATGCGATTGCGCAGCGCGGCATCGCGCATCTTGGTGCGCCAGCCCTGGGCGAAGGCGAGGAAGAAGCGCTGGTCTCCGGTCAGCCCATCGATCACCGGCGCTTCCTTGCCATTGAGCGACTTGTGGTAGGCGTCATAGGCGACGGCAAGACCCGCGAGATCGGCGATGTTCTCGCCCAGCGTCTGCTCACCCTTCACGTGCAGGCCCGGCAGCGCTTCGTAGGTGTCGTACTGCGCGGCGAGTTTCTTGCCGGCGTCCTTGAAGTGCGCGGCATCGGCCGGCGTCCACCAGTTGGCCATGCGGCCTTCGGCATCGAAATCGGCACCCAGGTTGTCGAAGCTGTGGCTGATCTCGTGACCGATCACCGAGCCGATCGAACCGTAATTGGCTGCGGCATCGGCCTTGGGATCGAAGAACGGCGCTTCGAGGATCGCGGCCGGGAAGTTCAGCGCGTTCTGCAGCGGCAGGTTCACCGCGTTCACCGTCTGCGGCGTCATCCACCACTCGCCGCGATCGGGCGCCTTGCCGAGCTTGGCGAGCTGGTGCTTGTACTCGGCGAGTCCGGCGCGCTCGGCATTGCCCAGCGGATCGTCGGCCTTGATCTCCAGCTGCGAATAGTCGCGCCAGGTGTCGGGATAGCCGACGCCGACCTTGATCGTCGCGACCTTGGCCTTTGCCTTGGCCTTGGTATCGGCGCTCATCCAGTCGAGCTTGTCGATGCGCTCCGGGAACACCGCGAGCAGGTTGTTGACGAGCTGGGTGATCTGTTCCTTCGACGACGCCGGGAAATATTTCTCCGCGTAGCGCTTGCCGATGGCGTCGCCGAGCATGCCGTCGGTCACCGCGATGCCGCGCTTCCAGCGATCGCGCTGCTGCGGGATGCCGTTGAGCGCGGTGCCGTGGAAGGCGAAGGCGAGATCGTCTATGGCCTTGGGCAGGAAGGCGGTGCTGCGATCGATGGTGTGGAAGGTCAGCCACGCTTTCCAGGCATCGATCGGCTGGCTGCCGACCAGTGCAGCGAGCTTGGTGATCGCGTCAGGCTGCCATGCGTCGATCGCTTGCTGGCCATCGAGGCCGGCGGCCTTGAAATAGGCATTCCAATCGAGGCCCGGCGCCTTCTTGGCGAAGTCGGCGGTCGCCCACAGGTTGTTGGCCTTGTGGGTGTTCTCGCTGTCGGCGAGCGGCGCGTGGGCCTTGGCGATCTGCATTTCCAGCGCCATGACCTGCTTGGCCTTGGCGTCCGCATCGGCGATGCCGGCCTGCTTCAGCAATGCGCCGATGTAGGTTTCATACTTGCCGCGGATGTCGGCCATCGCCTTGTCGTTCGACAGGTAGTAGTCGCGATCAGGCAGGCCGAGGCCGCCCTGCAACAGGTAGCCGATGTTCTTCGACGGATCGGTCAGGCCCTGCGAGACGAACAGGCCGAAGAGGTTGTCGGTGTGATAGTTGGTGGCGTTGAGCGGATCGACATCGGCGCGCAGGCCGGCGCCGAGGTATTGCGAGAGCGCGGCCTTGTCCTTGATGCCGTCGATGGCGGCGAGTTGCGGCTTCAGCGGCGCGAGTCCGCGTTGTTCGATGCCGGCGGTATCCATGAAGGCGTTGTAGGCGTTGGCGATGCGCGCCTCGTCGCTGCCGGCGGCCGGCTTGGCTGCGGCGATGCCCTGGATCAGTTCCTTCTCGCGCTGTTCGGCCTTGTTGAAGACATCGAGGCCGACGCCGGTGGCGGAACGATCGGCGGGGATCTCCGCCGTCTTCGCCCAGGCGCCGTTGGCGTAACTGTCGAAGTCGTCGCCGGGCTTCACCGTCTTGTCGATGCCGGCGAGGTCGATGCCGATGGCGGGTGCGGCGGGCGCCGCGGCCTTGGCGGGCGCGTTGGCATCGGCTGCAGGTGCGGAGGCATTGGGCTTGCAGGCGGCAAGGGCGCCGAGCACGGCGAGCGCAAGGACAGTGCGGCGAAGGGGTTGCGTATTCATGTAGTCACCATGGAAGGGTACAAAGCCCTGCGAGTGTGCGCCGTCCAGCCTTCGAGGCATGTGCAGGAAGTCACTGCGACACCCACGCAAAAAAGACGCCGGCTTGCGCCGGCGCCTGCAATGCCCGAGGGAGACGGGCGGCGGGCGCGCGATGATCGCGTCGCCCGAAGCGGTGAATCAGTGCCCGGATGCCCCGGAAGCGCCCAGTCCGGTTTCCGCGCGAACTTCCTGCGCCTCGTAGTCGGCGCGTTCGCGGCGGGCATTCGCGCTCTTGTCCGTGATCGAGAACAGCCAGATGCCGACGAAGGCGATCGTCATCGAGAACAGTGCCGGCGAGGTGTAGGGGAACGGCGCCGAGCCCTTGGCGTGGCCGAGCGTGGCTTCCCACACCGACGGCGACAGCAGCGTCAGCACCAAGGACGTGATGAGGCCGAGCGATCCGCCGATCACCGCGCCACGCGTGGTGCAGTTCTTCCACAGGAGCGAGAGGATCAGCACCGGGAAGTTGGCCGATGCCGCGATCGCGAAGGCCAGCGACACCATGAAGGCGACGTTCTGCTTCTCGAAGGTGATGCCGAGCAGCACCGCGACAATACCGAGGATCACGGTGGTGATGCGCGACACTTTCAACTCCGAACCCGGCGCCGGATTGCCCTGCTTGATCATCGTGGCATAGAGATCGTGCGAGACCGCCGAGGCACCCGACAGCGTCAGGCCCGCCACCACCGCGAGGATCGTGGCGAACGCCACCGCGGAGATGAAGCCCATGAAAACGTTGCCGCCGACCGCGTTGCCGACCAGCACCGCCGCCATGTTGGTGGCGCCGGCGCCACCCTTGATCACGCCCTTGGCGACATCGGAGAACTCCGGATTGGTCAGCACCAGCGCGATCGCGCCGAAGCCGATGATGAAGATCAGGATGTAGAAGTAGCCGATCCATGTCGTTGCCCACAGCACCGACTTGCGGGCCTGCTTGGCATCGGGAACCGTGAAGAAGCGCATCAGGATGTGCGGCAGGCCCGCGGTGCCGAACATCAGCGCCATGCCGAACGAGATCGCCGAGATCGGATCCTTCACGAATCCGCCAGGGCCCATGATTGCCAGCCCCGCCTTGCGCGCCTCTTCCGGCGTCTTGCCCGCGTTCGCGGCGACCTGCGTCTTGACGTCGACGGCGGCGGCGAACAGGCGTTCGAAGCTGAAACCGAAGTGCGCCATGATCATCAGCGCCATGAAGGTGACGCCGCACAACAACATGCAGGCCTTGATGATCTGCACCCAGGTGGTCGCGGTCATGCCGCCGAACAGCACATAGATCATCATCAGCGCGCCGACCAGCACCACCGCGACCCAGTAGTCGAGGCCGAACAGCAGCTTGATCAATGCGCCGGCGCCGACCATTTGCGCGATCAGGTAGAACAGCACCGTCACCAGCGTGCCGGCGGCGGCGAACATGCGAATGGGCTTTTGCTGGAAGCGATAGCCGGCGACGTCGGCGAAGGTGTACTTGCCGAGGTTGCGCAGGCGCTCCGCCATCAGGAAGGTGAGGATGGGCCAGCCGACCAGGAAGCCGATCGCGTAGATCAGTCCGTCGTAGCCGTCCTTCATCACCGCGGCGGTGATGCCGAGGAAGGAGGCTGCCGACATGTAGTCGCCGGCGATGGCGAGGCCGTTCTGGAAGCCGGTGATGCCGCCGCCCGCGGTGTAGAAATCGGCGGCGGAGCGCGTGCGACGCGCCGCCCATTTGGTGATCCACAGCGTCAGCGCGACGAAGACCACGAACATGCCGATCGCCATCCAGTTGGTCGGCTGCTTGGTGGTCTGGCCGATGTCGCCACCGGCGGCGAGGACGTTGCCGGAGACCAGCGCCAGCGTCGCGAACGTAGCGAAGCGCATGCGTAGGAGGCGATTCATGGATTGTCCTCCAGCACCTGTGCGGCGAGGCGGTCGAATTCGCTGTTGGCGCGCCGCACGTAGAACCCGGTGAGCGCGATGGTGAAGACCATCAGTCCGATCGCGATCGGGATACCGATGGTGCTGACACCGTCGCCGATCGGCTGCGCGAGGAAGGATTTGTCGAAGGCGATCAGTCCGATGTAGCCGAAGTAGGCGACCAGCATCAGGAGGGTGAGCGTCCATCCCAAGGTGTTGCGCTTGTGCTTCAGCTCCTTGTAGATCGGGCTGGCGGCGATGCGATCGATCCGTGGATCACCGGTGGCGTTCATCGTGCGGGTTCCTTGTTGTCGTGATTGGTGGGACTGCACTGCTGCGATCAGAAGCTGTACTTCACCGTCGCCTGCACGCGCTTGAGATCGCCGGAACGGTTGTCTTCGAGATCGCGCTTGCCGTAGGTGATCTCGGCGCCGAGATCGAGCTTGGGAATCGGACTGTAGATCAGGTTGGCATGGATCGAACGGGCGCGCTCGGTGACGCCCCAGCTGTTGATGCCCCAGCCGGGCAGGCTGCGGTCGTTGTCGAACATCGCCATCGAATACATCAGGTTGCCGCGCAGTTTCGGCGAGAAGGCGTGGCGCCAGGACACGAAGCCGCCGTAGCCGTCGAGCGCGTGCAGGCCGCCGTTGGCGTCGAGCACGGTATCGCTGCCGAGGCCGAAGGCCATGTAGCGACTGATGCCGCTGCCGGCATTGACCATGTAGCGCAGGTCGTCGTTCTTGCCGATGTTGAAATTGCCGGCGACGCTGACCGCGCCGCCGGTGGCGGTCTTGGCCGACTGGTAGCTGCCGTTGGCGAGCTTGTTCTGGTATTCGAACTGGCGCGCCAGCAACGCCACCGAGAAGTGGCCCCAATTCCCCTTGGTGGTGTAGCGCGCGGTGAGATCGGGCATCACGTTGGCGCCGGAATTGGCGAGGCGCGCGCCGGTGGCGACGCTGCCGATGGTGGTCTGCGGATTTTCGGCGGAGAACGACCAGTTGCCCTTGGCGTAACGGATCTGTGCCTGGCGCACGAAGATGGTGCCATCGGTGGGGCCGACGAAATCGACCGCGTCAGGCAGCGCGGCCACGTCCTGGAAGTTGCTCCAGGTCTGGCCGGCCAGCCAGTTATTCCATTGCACGTAGGCTTGGCGCAAGGTGACACCGTAGGTATTGGTCGACGTCTCGTTGCCGTTCAGCGCATTGCTGCCGCCGCCGTAGAAATCCATCTCGACATAGCCCTTGAGCTTGTCGCCGCGCTGGGTCACGGTGTCGGCGCTCAGCCAGAAGCGCGACAGCTGCGCGGAGATGTCGGTATAGGCATTGCCGCCGTTGGCGGGCGGGGCGCTGACCGGGATCTGGCTGGGGAGATAGAAGATGCGCCCGGCGCTGCCGTCGTCGATTTTGCCGTCGCTGGTCTTGGTCGCCATTGCGTCGAGCTTGACGAAGCCGCCATAGGAGAACGTGGTGCCGGGATTGGCGCCGGTATTGATCGCAGTCGCCTGGATCGGCTGCTTGCCGGCCGGCAGCGGCGCCGGTTGCGTCGCCTTGATCTTGTCGAGTTCGGTCTTGGTGTCGGCGACCTGGGCGTGGGCATCGGCGGCCTCGGCCTTGGTGGTGTCGAGCTGCGCCTGTTGCTGTTGCTGCGCGTTCACCAGTGCCTTCACTTGGGCTTCGAGTTGGGCGACGCGCGCTTCCAGTTCCTTTTCCTTCTTGGTGGCGGCGAGTGCGGGATTGGCGGCGGTCAGCGCGAGCGTGATCGCAAGCGCCAGCGGAGTGCGGAGACTGGGTCGTTTCATCTCGGTTTTCCCATGAAGAGAGATCCGTGCGGGACCACGGCAACCGCAGCCTGCGCCGCGCATCGGGGGCTGGCTATTCGCCTTTGGTCGAAAGAAAGGGCGACTACGACGAAGGTCTAAGCACGATGTTGCATCGCGGTAGCACGGATGCGGCACACTCTCTTCTTCAACGAACACGTTCCACCGGGAGAACGCCATGACCGATCACGCCGCCGACATCTACAAGGCCAGTCCAGACTTCACGGCCGCGGCCGGCACCGCCAAGGCCGATGCCGAACGCGACTACGCCGCATCGATGGCCGATCCCGACGCGTTCTGGGCCAAGGTCGCGGATCGCATCGAGTGGTTCCGCAAGCCGACCAAGATCCGCAACGTCAACTTCCACGCCGACGATTTCCGCATCAAGTGGTACGAGGACGGCGAACTCAACGCCAGCGTCAGCTGCCTCGACCGCCACCTCGCCACCCGCGGCGACAAGCCGGCGATCGTGTTCGAACCGGACGATCCCGCGACGCCTTCCGAAACCATCACTTATCGCCAGCTGCACGCACGCGTCTGCAAGCTCGCCAATGCGCTGCGCAACCTCGGGGTGAAGAAGGGCGACCGCGTCACCATCTACCTGCCGATGATTCCCGATGCGGTGGTCGCGATCCTCGCCTGCGCGCGCATCGGCGCCGTGCACATGGTGGTGTTCGGTGGCTTCGCGCCGAATTCGATCGCCGATCGCATCGCCGATTGCGGCAGCAAGCTCGTCATCACCGCCGACGAAGGCCGTCGCGGCGGCAAGGCGGTCGCGTTGAAGGCCAATGTCGATGCCGCGTTGAAGCTGCCGGGCACCAATTCGGTGGAGACCGTGCTGGTGCTGCGCCATACCGGTGGCGCTGTCGACATGCAGATGCCGCGCGATCGCTGGTTCGACGCCGTCGTCGATGGCCAGCCCGAGACCTGCGAACCGGAGCGCATGAACGCCGAGGATCCGCTGTTCATCCTCTACACCTCGGGTTCGACCGGCAAGCCCAAGGGCGTGCTCCACACCACCGGCGGCTACCTGACCTACGTCAGCTACACCCACGAGAAGGTGTTCGACCTCAAGGAAGACGACGTCTACTGGTGCACCGCCGACGTCGGCTGGGTCACCGGCCACAGCTACATCGTCTACGGACCGCTGGCCAACGGCGCGACCGCGTTGGTGTTCGAAGGCATCCCGAGCTGGCCCGATGCCTCGCGCTTCTGGCAGGTGATCGACAAGCACAAGGTGTCGATCTTCTATACCGCGCCGACCGCGATCCGCGCGCTGATGCGCGAAGGCGACGCGCCGGTAAAGAAGACATCGCGGCAATCATTGCGCCTGCTCGGCAGCGTCGGCGAGCCGATCAATCCGGAAGCGTGGCGCTGGTATTACGAGACCGTTGGCGACAGTCGCTGCCCAATCGTCGATACCTGGTGGCAGACCGAAACCGGCGGCATCCTAATCTCGCCGATTCCCGGCGCGGTCGACATGAAGCCGGGTTCGGCGACCTTGCCGATGCCGGGCGTGAAGCCCGCACTGGTCGATGCCAATGGCGCGATTCTCGAACGCTCGACCGAAGGCAACCTGGTGTTGCTCGATTCATGGCCGGGCCAGATGCGCACGGTCTACGGTGATCACCAGCGTTTCATCGACACCTATTTCAAGGCCTATCCCGGCATGTATTTCACCGGCGACGGCTGCCGTCGCGATGAGGACGGCTACTACTGGATCACCGGCCGCGTCGATGACGTCATCAACGTCAGCGGCCATCGCATCGGCACCGCGGAAGTGGAATCGGCATTGGTGAGCCACCCCAAGGTCGCCGAAGCGGCAGTGGTCGGGTTCCCGCACGACATCAAGGGCCAGGGCATCTACGCCTACGTCACCCTGAAGCAGGGCGAGGAAGGCAGCGACGACCTGCAGAAGGAATTGAACGTGCACGTGCGCAAGGAGATCGGGCCGATCGCGACGATCGACCACCTGCAATGGGCGCCGGGCCTGCCGAAGACGCGCAGCGGCAAGATCATGCGCCGCATCCTGCGCAAGATCGCCGAGAACGCGCCGGATCAACTGGGCGATACCAGCACGCTGGCCGATCCCACGGTGGTGGCCTCGTTGGTGGAAGAGCGCAAGGTGAAGTGAGCAGGGCGTGTCGACACTGCTGATCGCGGACGACCACCCGCTGTTCCGCGAAGCGTTGCGCGGGGTGGTCGCGCGCCTGTTGCCGCAGGCGAAGATCAACGAAGCCGAGAATGCCAGCGCCTTGTACGCGCTGGTGGATGCGCATCCCGATGCCGACCTGTTGCTGCTGGATCTCAACATGCCGGGCGTGCACGGGTTTTCGGCGCTGGTGCACCTGCGCGCCAGTCATCCGCAATTGCCGGTGGTGATGGTGTCTGCGCGCGAGGAACCGGCGGTGATGCGGCGCGCGCTCGATCACGGCGCCGTCGGTTTCATCCCCAAGTCCTCCGACGCGGCGACACTGGCCCATGCGTTGCAACAGGTGCTGGATGGCGAACGCTGGGTACCGGAAGCCGCGCTGGCGGCGGTACCGACCAGCGACGAGGAGCATGCCGTCGCCGCGCGCGTGCGCGAGCTGACGCCGCAACAGTTCCGGGTGCTGCAGATGCTGGGCACGGGCCTCCTCAACAAGCAGATCGGCTACGAGCTCGGCGTTTCGGAAGCCACGATCAAGGCGCACATGAGCGCGATCATGCGCAAGCTCGGCGCGCGCAATCGCACCCAGGCGATCCTGATCGCCGGCAAGCTCGCGGTCGATCCCGACGCCGTGCAGGCGCCGCCCGAAGACCTCGACTGATCCGGGCAAGCGCCTGAATGGGCCTGCCATACGCCTGCAACAGGATGGCGTAGGATAGGCGCATCCCGGGGCCACGATGGCGCCGGCAGGTGGGCAACAAGGACAGTTCCCGGCATAGGCCTGAGCGCATGGAATCGCTGAAATCCCTCGTGGTCAAACTGGTCCAGTCGGCGGCGCTTGTCGCCGGCCTCTCGCGCCGCGTGGCGCGGCGGATGCCGGTGCGCCGGATCGTGATGCTGCATGGCGTCGGGCCGGGCGAACTCGAAGTCGCTGCCTTCGTCGCGCAGATGGAATGGCTCGCGCGCAATTTCCGCGTGGTGCCGCTGGGCGAGCTGATCGCCGGCGTGAACACCGGAGCACCCGCTGCACAGGAAGTCGCATTGACCTTCGACGACGGTTTGCGCTGTCATGCCGAAGTGGTCGCGCCGGTGTTGTCGCGCCTCGGCCTGCCGGCGACCTTCTTCGTCTGCCCCGGCCTGATGTCCGAACGCCGCTGGCTGTGGAATCACGAAGCGCGCGTGCGCCTGCAGTTGCTCGACGATGCGCAACGCCAGGCATTGGCGGTGGATACCGGAGCGCCAAGTGCTGCCATCGAACCGTGGGTGGAGTGGATGAAGACGCTGCCGCTGGCGGCGCGCCGGCAAGTGGAAGCGTTGATCCGCGCGCGCACGCCGGGATTCGTGCCGACGCCGCAGCAACATGCGCGCTTCGATCCGGTGAGTTGGGAACAGTTGCGGACGCTGGACAGCGATCTGTTTACCGTTGGTTCCCATACCTCCAGCCATCCGATCCTCACCACGCTGGACCAGGTGGAACTTGAGAACGAACTGCGCGGTAGCCGCGATGCCCTCGAGCGATTCCTCGGCAAGCCGGTCGATCTCTTCTGCTACCCGAACGGTTCGCAGGATCGGCGTGTGCGTGAAACCACGGCGAAGATCTACCGGGCGGCGGTGACGACCGAGAGCGGATTCGTCGGCGATGGCCAAGACCTGCACGATCTCCCGCGGTTCCCGGTTGCCGACAACGTCGCGCTGTTCGCGTGGCGCATGCATCGCCCGGAAGCCTGACTGCGGCCATGTCTTCGATTTCGCCCGGTGCAGTGCTCGTCCTCGATGCCGACAGCAGGGCCGGCCTTGCCACCGTGCAGTCGCTGGGGCGTCGCGGCGTGCCGTCGCATGTCGGCATGCGCGCGGCGGGCAGCCTGACTGCGCATTCGCGCTGGTGCACGCGGATTCACCCGCAGCCTGCGGCGGAAGCCGTCGCCGATGCGCATGCATGGATGCGTGGTCTGCACGCGGAACATCGCTTCGTATTGATCGTGCCGACGACGGAGGCTTCGTTGCTGTGGCTGCGGGCCTTGTCACCGGAAGATCCGCTGCGCAAGCTGGCGCTGTTGCCTTCCGACGAAGCGCTCGACATCGCCTTGTCCAAGGAACGCACGCGTGCGCTGGCCGAACGCATTGGCTTGCCGGTGCCGGGATCGCGCCTGCTGGCGCGGGGCACATCGCCCGGGGATCACGAATCCTCGGGTTTCCCCTGTGTCCTGAAGTCGGCCAGCAGCAAGGTGCAGGTCGATGGACGGCTGGTCACGCTGGCGCCGGTCGTGGTGCGTGACGCATCGATGCGCAGCGCATTGCTGAAGAAATGGTTGCCGCATACCGACGTGCAGGAACAACGGTGGGTGCCCGGGCGCGGTGTCGGTGTCGAGCTGGTGTACGCGAATGGTGAGGTCGTCGCAGAATTCGTTCATGAGCGTTTACACGAGCTGCCGCTGACCGGCGGTGGCAGCACCCTGCGGCGCGCGGCGAAACCGGATGCGCATTTGCTGGAACTATCGAAGCGGCTGCTCGATGCATTGCAATGGCAGGGCGTGGCGATGGTCGAATGGCGTCGCGCCGACGACGGTGCGATCCATCTGATGGAAATCAATCCGCGGCTATGGGGGTCGTTGCCGCTGACGATTGCCGCCGGTGTCGATGTGCCTGCGATCCTCCACGACCTCGCGCGAGGAACACCGGGGCGGGTGGTGACGCGCTGGAAGGAGAACGTTTACGCGCGCAACATCGGTGAAGACGTCCGTTGGACGATGTCCAACCTGCGTGCGGACCGCGCCGATCCATTGCTGCTCACGCAATCGTTGCCGGCCATGCTTGCCGGGTGGTTGCGGGTCTTCAGCGGACGCGAAATCTACGATGGCTGGCGTGTTGGCGATCCTGCGGTCGCCATAGCCGAACTGAAAAGCGTTGCGCGCGGGTTGTATGCACGCCCTGCAGGGATGTTGCACAGGCGATCCCTGCGCCATCGGATCATCAAGGCGCACGAGGCGCGTTTCGGCGCGCATGGCGAACACCTGCGACCGATCCGGAACCTGTTGTTCCTGTGTTACGGCAACATCTGCCGCAGCCCGTTCGCGGAACGGTTGGCGCAGCAAACCCTGCCGGCACTGGACATCACCAGCGCCGGATTCCATCCGCGCAGTGGCCGTGCGAGCCCGGAACATGTCGTGCGGGCGGCGCGCGTGCATGCCGTCGACCTGGCGGATTGGTCGTCGCGGGAGGTCACCGGGCGCATGGTGGCGGACGCCGACTGCATCGTGGTCATGGATGTCTCCCATCTCGAGAAGATGCAGGCGGATTTCCCCGAGGCGCTGGACAGGACGACATTGCTGGGCCTGTTCGATCGCAACGGTCCGGTCGAACTGATGGATCCCTATACCCTGTCGCCCGAGAAAACCGGCGCGGTCATGCGCGACATGTCGCGCGCGATTTCGGGTCTTGCGAAGGCGCTGCGTTAACCGGCTTCGGATGCGCTCATGGCGCGGCGTGCGGCAAGAAACGCGCGCAGCGAAGCGGGTTTCACCGGTTTGGTCAGCACCTGCACGCCGCGTCCCTGCGCGCGCTGCTTCAGCGCGTCGCTACCATCGGCGGTGAGTAGTGCGCCACGGGCATCGGGGCAGTGCGCCTGCAATGCGCCCAAGGCGTCGAGCCCATCCATGCGGTCGTGCAGGTGGTAGTCGACCAGCAACACGTCCGGCGACTGGTCCGCCTGCGCCAGTGCTTCGTCGATGGTGGCCGCGCACAGCACCTCGACCTGCCAGCGTCCCAGCAGTGCACGCATGCCGGCGAGGATATCGGGATCGTTGTCGACGCAGAGCACGCGCAATCCGGCCAGCGATGGATCGACGGTGGCCAGCGTCGTGGGTGCCAGCGTCGAAACCGAGGCGTCGATCGCGACGCGCGGCGCGCGAATCGAGAACATGCTGCCGCGTCCGATGGCGGAACGGGCATCGAGCGCGTGTCCGAGCAGCTTGGCGATGCGTTGGCAGATCGACAGGCCGAGGCCCATGCCGCGCCCGTCCCAATCGAAGGCCTGCTCGTAGCGATGGAACTCATCGTAGATCTGGCGCATGTGGTGTTCGGGAATGCCGGGGCCGGTGTCCCAGACCTGCAATTCGACTTGCGACCCGCGTGCGCGCGCCGCCAGCACGATGCGTCCGTGCGGGGTGTAGCGCAAGGCGTTGGCGAGGAAGTTCTGCAGCACCCGGCGCAACAGTCGGCGATCGCTGCGTACGAACAATCGCGGCGCGTGCACGCGGATGTCGATGCCGCGCCCGGCGGCCATTGGCGCGTATTGCGCGGCGAGTTCCTGCAGCAGTTGCGCGGTATCGACGTCCTGCAGCACCGGCGTCAGTGCGCCGGCGTCGAGGCGCGAGACATCGAGCAGGCCGTCCAAGAGTTCCTCGGCAGCACGCAAGGACACGTCGACGCGCTCGGCGAGATGGTGCTGTTCGACCGGATCGGCGCTTTCGCGCAATGCCGAAGCGAACAGGCGCGCGGCGTTCAATGGCTGCAGCACGTCGTGGCTGACCGCGGTAAGGAAGCGCGAACGCGATTCCTGCGCCGCTTCGGCCTCGCGGGTGCGTTCGTCGACACGCTGTTCCAGCGTCTCGTTGATCTCGCGCAATTCGCGTTGCGCACGGACGTGTTCGCTGATGTCGCTGTAGCTGGTGACGTAGCCGCCACGCGGCAGGGACTGTCCATGCAGTTCGATCACCCGGCCGTCGCCGCTGATGCGCACGGTGACGTGCGGCGAGCCCGCGCGCATGTGGCCGATGCGTTTTTCGATCTGCTGCTCGATATCGCCGCCGCTGATCTCGCCGATTTCGCCGCGCTCGATGTTGTGGCGAATCAGGTCGGCGACCGGGCGGCCGACGTAGAGCATGCCGTCGGGATAGCCGAACAGTTCCTGGTAGCGGCGATTCCATGCCACCAGGCGCATGTTGCGATCGACCACGCTCACGCCCTGGTCGATGTTCTCCAGCGTGTTGGAAAGAATCTCGCGGTTGAAGCGCAATTCCTGCCCGGCCTCGTCGAGCACCGCGACCACTTCCGCCACTTCCATGCCGGAACCGCGCAGCGCGCTGGTCAGCATCAGTCGCGCCGATGCCGCGCCGATCGCCGCGGCGAGCAGACGTTCGCTGAACTGGATCCACTGGCGTCCCGCGCGTGCGCCTGGCTGCAGCACGTGGCCGCTGGTGCGGGCCTGTTCCTCGAAGGCGCGTTGTGCGGTGCGTTCGCCCAGCACGCGCGCGCACAGCGTCAGCAGGTCGGCGATCTGGATGTTGCCCGACCACTCGCCGGCAGCGAGCGTGCGTTCGGCGTAGGGGTCGAGGAAGGGCGAGGCGCGCAGGCGTTCGTCGAGGTTCGGACGCCAGCGCATCGAACCCAGCAGCAAACCGCCGGTGTTGAGCAGCAGCGACCAGATGGTGCCGTGGGTCAGCGGATCCCAACCGGAGACACCGAACAACTGGTGCGGGCGCAGCCAGCCGATCCCGAACGGGCCGGTGTCGATCCAGGCATCGCCGAACCATCCCGAATTCGCCAGTGCCGGCAGCAGCAAGGTGTAGGTCCAGATGCCGAAGCCCAGCAGCAGGCCGAGTTCGGCGCCGCGCCGGCTGGCGCCGCGCCAGTACAGGCCGCCGATCAGCGCCGGTGCGAATTGCGCCACCGCCGCGAAGGCCATCAGTCCGTAGGCGGAGAGCGCGGTTTCGCTGGCGCTGAAGCGGTAATAGCCCCAGGCCATCGCCGCCAGCATCACGATCGCGGCGCGACGAATCCACAACACGGTCGAGGCGACATCGGCGCCGGAATGATCGACGCGGCGCGAACGCAGCAGCAGCGGCATCACGATGTCGTTGCTCACCATCGTCGCCAACGCCACGCTGGCGACGATCACCATGCCGGTGGCCGCGGAGAACCCGCCGACATAGGCCAGCATCGCCAATGCATTGTTGTGGCCGGCCAGCGGCAGCGCCAGCACGAAACTGTCGGCCAGCGCCTTGCCGTCGCGCCCGAACGCGCTGACGCCGGCGGCGGCGATCGGCAACACCATCAAACAGATCACCACGAGATAGGCGCCGAACAGCCAGCGCGCGCGACGGATGTCGGCGACGTCGCCGCATTCGACCACGGCGACATGGAACTGACGCGGCAGGCAGAGGATCGCGGCGAACGCGAGCAGCGTCTGTCCGACGAAGCCGATCGGTGGCGAACTCTCCACCAATGCGCGAGTGGCATCGATGACGGAAGTGTCGCGCCGGCCGAGCCAGCCGATGGCGAAGACGCCGATGGCGATCAGCGCGACGATCTTGACCAGCGATTCCAGCGCGATCGCCAGCATCATGCCCGGACGATGTTCGGTGGCGTCGACTTCGCGGGTACCGAACAGGATCGCGAACAGCGCCATCAGCGCGGCGATATACAACGCGGGATCGCCGAACAGGGTGATCGACGAACCGCTGCCGCGCAGTACGTCGAGACTGATCGCCACCGCCTTGAACTGCAGGGCGAAGTAGGGGACCGCGGCGATCAGCGCGATCACCGTCACCAGCGCCGCGAGTTGCTGCGAACGCCCGTAGCGCGCGGACAGGAAGTCGGAGATCGAGACGGTGTTCTGCGACTGCGCGATCAGCGCCATCCGTTCGATGATACGCCAGCCGAACACCAGCACCAGCAGCGGACCGAGATAGATCGGCAGGTAGCCGATGCCTTGGCGCGCGGCGGTGCCGACCGCGCCGTAGAAGGTCCACGACGAGCAGTACACCGCCAGCGCCAGGCTGTAGACGATCGGGCGTAGCCAGCGCAGCCGCGGATAGACCGGATGACGATCGCCCAGCCAGGCCACGCCGAAGAGCAGGGCGGCGTAGCCGATTGACGCCAGCAGGAGCATCCAGCCAGGCAGCATGGGGTTTCCCGATCCAGTTATGGCGAGTGTGCGGGTCTCGGGATTGGTGGGCAAATCTTGGTGCGTTACACCCTTGGACCACCCGCTTGCACATCCTCCACAGTCGGATTACAGTGAACCATATGGTTCAGTATCAAGCCCGCCTCGACACGACGTTCGCCGCGCTTTCCGATGTCACCCGACGCGGCGTGCTGGAGCAACTCGCTGGTTCGGACGCTTCCATCACCGACCTCGCCGAGCGGTTCCACATGACCCTCACCGGCATGAAAAAACACATCAACGTCCTGGAGCAGGCGGGGCTTGTGGCCACGGAGAAGGTCGGACGCGTACGAACCTGCAAGCTTGGGCCACGCCGGATGGAGGAAGAGGCGGCGTGGATCGAGCGCCATCGCCAGCTGTGGGATGCGCGCTTCGACGCGCTGGACACGATCGTCGACCAATTGAAACGCAAGGAGAAGGCAAATGCCCAACGCAAGCGCAAGTAGTCAAGACGCCGCCCGCCGCACCGTGGTGGAACGCATGTCCGATCTCGAGTTCATGGTCACGCGAACGTTTGATGCTCCCGTGCATATTGTTTTCGAGGCGTGGAGCAAACCCGAGTTGTTCCAGTGCTGGTGGGTTCCAAAATCGGTGGGAATGAAGCTGGTCTCGTGCGAAATGGATGTCCGTACTGGCGGTAGCTATCGCTTCGTGTTCAGCCATCCGGCCTTCGACCAGCCGATGGCGTTCTTCGGGACGTACAAGGAAGTCACGCCGAACAGGCGCATCGTCTGGTCCAACGACGAAAGCGACCAGGGGGCCGTGACCACGGTGACGTTTGAGGAAAATGCCGGCAAGACGCTGGTGACCTACCACGAGCTTTATCCGACGAAGGAAGCGTTGGAAGAAGCGCTTGCGGGATCCGCGGAAGGCCTGCCCGAACAGTTCGCGCAGTTGGATGCGTTGCTTGCGAGTGGGTAGTGATAGTGAAGTTGGAGGGGCTGGGGACGATTGCGGCTGCTTTCGACCCAAAGCGGACGTTAGGTGTCTTCAATGGCACAAGCGGGTCTACATTAAGGATCTGGTTCCGGTCGGTCTCCGCGAGCTTTCGGATCTGGGGCTGACTTGGAGCCAAACCTTGAATATCTTTGTACTGTGGTGTCCCGCACACCCCCGAGGGAGTGGATCGGTCTCTGTGGAGGGCGGCAATCGCCATCGGCATAGATCCAGCCTGTCCGGGGGTGCACTTAGCAACCTTTCCGGCCAGAATTCACGGGTCGGGCCTGATATCGGGCCAATTATTACTTTAGCAGGAACACAGATGACCAGCACCCAACAACGCGCCGCCCTGCAACGCCAGATCTGGGCCATCGCCAATGACGTGCGCGGCGCCGTGGACGGCTGGGATTTCAAGCAGTACGTGCTAGGCACCCTGTTTTACCGCTTTATCAGCGAGAACTTCGCCAGCTATATCGAAGCCGGCGATGACAGCATCCGCTACGCCGAGCTGCCCGATAGCGTCATCACCCCTGAGATTAAAGATGACGCCATCAAGACCAAGGGCTACTTCATCTACCCCAGCCAGCTGTTCGCCAATGTAGCCGCCAAGGCGCATAGCAACGAGAAGCTAAACACCGACCTCGCTGCCATCTTTGGCGCCATCGAAGCCTCCGCCAACGGCTACCCCTCCGAGCACGACATCAAGGGCCTGTTCGCCGACTTCGACACCACCAGCAACCGCCTGGGCAATACCGTCAAGGACAAGAACGCCCGCCTGGCTGCCGTGCTCAAAGGCGTGGCCGGGCTGGACTTCGGCCACTTCGACGCCGCCCATATCGACCTGTTCGGCGATGCCTACGAGTTCCTCATTTCCAACTACGCCGCCAATGCCGGCAAGTCCGGCGGCGAGTTCTTCACCCCGCAGCATGTGTCCAGGCTGATCGCCCGGCTGGCCATGCACAAGCAGACCAGCGTCAACAAGATCTACGACCCCGCCTGCGGCTCCGGCTCGCTGCTGCTGCAGGCCAAGAAGCATTTTGACGCCCATGTCATCGAAGACGGGTTCTTCGGCCAGGAGATCAACCACACCACCTACAACCTGGCGCGGATGAACATGTTCTTGCACAACATCAACTACGACAAGTTCAACATTCAGCTGGGCAACACCCTGATCGACCCGCACTTCGGAGGCGACAAGCCCTTCGACGCCATCGTCTCCAACCCACCCTATTCGGTGAAGTGGATCGGCAGCGACGACCCCACCCTGATCAACGACGACCGCTTCGCTCCGGCCGGCGTGCTGGCGCCCAAGTCCAAGGCCGACTTCGCCTTCGTGTTGCACGCGCTTTCCTACCTCTCCAGCAAGGGTCGCGCCGCCATTGTCTGCTTCCCCGGCATCTTCTACCGCGGCGGCGCCGAGCAGAAGATCCGGCAGTACCTGGTCGACAACAACTACGTGGAAGCGGTGATCGCGCTGGCGCCCAACCTGTTCTACGGCACCACCATCGCCGTCAACATCCTGGTGCTGGCCAAGAACAAGCCCGACACCCGCACCCAGTTCATCGACGCTAGCGGCCTGTTCAAGAAGGAAACCAACAACAACGTGCTGCTGGACAAGCACATCGAGCAGATCATGACCGTGTTCGACAGCAAGGCCGACGTGGACCACTTCGCCCGCCTGGTGCCACTGGAGCGCATCGCCGGCAACGACTACAACCTGTCGGTCTCCAGCTATGTCGAAGCCGAGGACACCCGCGAGGTGGTGGACATCGCCGCGCTCAATGTCGAGCTGAAGACCACCGTCGCCCGCATCGACCAGCTGCGCCGCGAGATCGACGCCATCGTCGCCGAGATCGAGGGCGCGGAGTCGGAGGCATGAGCGGGACGAACTATCTGGACGGGCTTCTGGATGGGTTGGCGGTGGAGTGGACAGTACTGGGCGATGAGCGATTTATTGAAGTGGCGAATGCCGCAAGGAAGCCAGTAAAAGCTTCGCTACGAGCCGCCGGAGAAACTCCCTATTACGGCGCGAACAACATCCAAGATTACGTCGATGGCTACACACATGACGGCGATTATGTACTGATCGCAGAGGATGGCTCGGCCAGTCTAGAAAACTACTCAATTCAATACGCAACTGGAAAATTCTGGGCAAATAATCATGTGCACGTTGTGCGCGGCAAAAAGGGACTGAACACCAAGTTTCTGTACCACTATTTGCGCATCGTTGATTTCATTCCGTTCTTGCCAAACAAGGATAGAGCGAAGTTGACGAAAGGAGAGATGATAAAAATCCCCCTTCCCATCCCCTGCCCAGACAATCCTCAAAAATCGCTGGCCATCCAGGCCGAAATCGTCCGCACCCTGGACGTCTTCACCGAGCTGACCGCCGAGCTGACCGCCGAGCTGACCGCCGAGCTGACCGCCCGCAAAAAGCAATACCAGCACTATCGCGACCAGTTGCTGCGGTTTGAAGACGGGGAAGTGGAGTGGCAGACGTTGGGGAAGATTGCGGAGGTTCGCAGCGGATGGGGCTTCCCCAATGCCTATCAAGGCCACAACGAAGGTCAATATCCCTTTTACAAGGTCAGTGACATGAACATCGTTGGGAATGAAACAACGATGCACAAGGCGAATAACTACGTTGATGCAGAGGCGATCAAGAACCTTGGGGTAAAACCGGCACCCGTAGGAACTGTAATATTTCCCAAAATTGGCGCAGCCGTCGCGACAAACAAGAAGCGCCTCCTCTCAATGCCATCCGCATACGACAACAACGTCATGGGCGTAATTCCAGGGAAGGAGATTATCGAACGCTTCCTCTTTTATTGGATGCAAACGATCGACCTGAGCTCGGTGGCGAATGATTCCGGTGCCGTGCCATCGATTAGAAAGAGCGAAATGGAAGCGGTACGCATCCCCGTCCCGTCGCGCGCCGAACAAGCCCGCATCGTCGCCATCCTTGACAAGCTTGACACGCTGACCCATTCGATCAGCGAAGTCCTGCCCCGTGAGATCTCGCTGCGCCAGCAGCAGCACGCCTACTACCGCGACCGGCTGCTGAGCTTCCCCAAGCCGGACGAAATGGCGGGCTGACATGGGCAAGAAGACACTGACCGAGATCGCCCAGCAGCTGAAAGACACCGACAAGAAGGTGCAGCTGATCTATGCCTTTAACGGCTCGGGGAAGACACGCCTTTCCCGAGAGTTCAAGCAGCTGATTGCACCTAAGACCGATGGCAATGGCGGCGACGCGGCGGATCAATCGGAGCTGTCGCGCCACAAGATCCTCTACTACAACGCCCTTACCGAAGACCTGTTCTATTGGGATAACGACCTAGAGCTGGACGCCGAGCCGAAGCTGCGGATCCAGTCAAACTCCTTCACGGATTGGGTACTGAAGGATCAAGGCCAGGACCAGAACATCATCACGACGTTTCAGCGCTATACCAGCGACAAGCTGACCCCGCGGTTCAACGAAGAGCGCAAGGACGACAGTACAGGGGAAGTTGTTGCTAAAGCCTTCTCGGAGGTCACCTTTTCTCTTGAGCGCGGTGATGACGAGCACATCGGAAACCTCAAGATCTCCAAGGGTGAAGAGAGCAGCTTTATCTGGAGCATCTTCTACACGCTGCTTGAGCAGGTGATTGGCATTCTGAACGTGCCAGAACCCGGCGACCGAGAAACCGACGAGTTCGATCAGTTGGGATATGTGTTCATCGACGACCCGGTCAGCTCGCTGGACGACAATCATCTGATCGAACTGGCTGTCAATCTCGCGGGACTGATCAAGAGCAGCGAGTCCCGCAGCCTCAAGTTTGTCATCACCACCCACAGCCCTCTGTTCTACAACGTGCTCCACAACGAACTTGGCCTGAGTGCTAATGGCAAGAAGGAGGGTTGTTACCTTCTGGAGCGCCTCGAGGACGGCACCTTCCACCTCAATGTCAAATACGGTGACTCCAACCGGAGCTTCTCCTACCACCTGCATCTAAGGAAGGCTCTCGAGCAGGCCATCGCGGCCGACCAGGTCGAGCGCTACCACTTCACCCTGCTGCGCAACCTGTACGAGAAGACCGCCAGCTTCCTCGGATATCAGCAGTGGTCGGAACTTCTACCCGATGACCGACAGACCTATTTCAACCGCGTCATCCAGTACACCAGCCATAGCACCCTCTCCAGCGAGTCGGTCACCGAGCCCACACCGCCGGAAAAGCAGACGGTTAAATTCCTGCTTGATCACCTGATCAACACCTACGGCTACCTCCAGCACCAGGACGTTCCGAATGGCTGATTACCTGACGCCCATTGCCGAATCCAACCACTTCATCGTCCTGGACAAGTACACCCGCGAATGGAAGGTCGCGGAGAGCTACCAGAGCGAGGACTCCCTTGAGCGCGAGTTCATCCAGGACCTGGTCGCCCAGGGCTATGAGTTCCTGACCGGTCTGAACACCCCGGAGGCTCTGCTCGCCAATGTGCGCGTGCAGCTGCAGGCGCTCAACGCGGTGCAGTTCTCAGACGGCGAGTGGCTGCGCTTCGTAGAGACCTACCTGGACAAGCCGAGCGACGGCATCGTCGAGAAGACCCGCAAGATTCACGACGACTACATCCACGACTTCGTGTTCGATGACGGACACATCCAGAACATCTACCTGTTGGACAAGAAGAGCATCGCTCGCAACAAGGTGCAGGTGATCAAGCAGTTCGAGCAGACCGGCAGCCACGCCAACCGCTACGATGTGACGGTGCTGGTCAACGGCCTGCCGCTGGTCCAGGTGGAACTGAAAAAGCGTGGCGTGGCGATCCGTGAGGCCTTCAACCAGCTCCACCGCTACAGCAAGGAAAGCTTCAACAGCGAACAGTCGCTGTACAAGTACCTTCAGCTGTTCGTGATCTCCAACGGCACAGACACCCGCTATTTCGCCAATACGACGAAGCGTGACAAGAACAGCTTCGACTTCACCATGAACTGGGCCAAAGCGGACAACGGCCTGATCAAGGACTTGAAGGACTTCACCGCGACCTTCTTCCAAAAACACACCCTGCTCAACGTTCTACTGCATTACTCGGTGTTCGACGTCAGCAACACCCTGCTGGTGATGCGGCCCTACCAGATCGCCGCCACCGAACGCATCTTGTGGAAGATCAAAAGCGCCCATGAAGCCAAGAGCTGGAGCAAACCGGAAGGCGGCGGCTATATCTGGCACACCACGGGCAGCGGCAAGACCCTGACCAGCTTCAAGGCAGCGCGACTGGCCACCGAGCTGGACTTCATCGACAAGGTGTTCTTCGTGGTGGACCGCAAGGATCTGGACTACCAGACCATGAAGGAATACCAACGCTTCTCGCCGGACAGTGTGAACGGCTCGGACAGCACCGCCGGCCTCAAGCGCAACCTGGACAAGGACGACAACAAGATCGTTGTCACCACCATTCAGAAGCTCAACAACTTGATGAAGAGCGAGGGCGACCTGCCCATCTACCAGAAGCCGGTCGTCTTCATTTTCGACGAGTGCCATCGCAGCCAGTTTGGCGAGGCACAGAGGAACCTGAAGAAGAAATTCAAGAAGTTCTATCAGTTCGGCTTCACTGGCACCCCAATCTTCCCGCAGAACGCGCTGGGCGCCGACACCACCGCGAGCGTGTTCGGCCGTGAACTGCACTCCTACGTGATCACCGATGCCATCCGTGACGAGAAGGTGCTCAAGTTCAAGGTCGACTACAACGATGTGCGCCCGCAGTTCAAGGCTATCGAAAGCGAGCAGGACGAGAAGAAGCTCAGCGCAGCCGAGAACAAGCAGGCCCTACTGCACCCCGACCGCATCCGCGAGATTACGCAGTACATCCTGAAGCACTTCCGCCAGAAAACCCACCGCTTGCAGGCCGGAGGCAAGGGCTTCAATGCCATGTTCGCGGTGAGCAGCGTTGACGCTGCAAAGCTGTATTACGAGGCGTTCAAGACCCTACAGAAGGAAAGCGATAGGCCGTTGAGGGTGGCGACTATTTTCTCGTTCGCCGCCAACGAGGAGCAGGACGCCATCGGCGAGATTCAGGACGAAAGCTTCGATGTGTCGGCCATGAACAGCAGCGCCAAGGAGTTCCTGAGCGCGGCTATTGCCGACTACAACGCGCTGTTCAAGACCAATTTCAGCGTTGACAGCAACGGCTTCCAGAACTACTACCGCGACTTGGCGAAGCAGGTGAAGGCCAAGGAGGTCGACCTTCTGATCGTGGTGGGCATGTTCCTGACCGGGTTTGATGCGCCCACGCTCAACACTTTGTTCGTGGACAAGAACCTGCGCTACCACGGCTTGATCCAGGCGTATTCGCGCACCAACCGCATTTTTGACGCCACCAAGACCTTCGGCAACGTCGTCACCTTCCGCGATCTGGAACAGGCAACCATCGACGCCATCACCCTGTTCGGCGACAAGAACACCAAAAACGTGGTGCTGGAGAAGAGCTACAAGGAGTACATGGAAGGCTTCACCGATGTGGTGACCGGCGAGGCGCGGCGTGGCTTCATGGAAGTGGTGCGGGAGCTGGAGCAGCGTTTCCCCGACCCCGTCGCCATTGAAAAGGAAGCGGACAAGAAGGCCTTTGCCAAGCTGTTTGGCGAATACCTGCGCGTGGAGAATGTGCTGCAGAACTACGATGAATTTGCCAGCCTAAAAGCCTTGCAAGACGTTGACCTGAGTGACTCGGCGGCGGTCGAAGCCTTCAAGGCCATGCATTATTTGAATGACGAGGATCTGGCTGCGCTGCAGGCGATCAAGCTGCCAGCGGAGCGGAAGATCCAGGACTACCGTTCGACCTATAACGACATTCGCGACTGGCTGCGCCGGGAACAAGCTGCCGCCGAGAAGGAACAATCCACCATCGACTGGGATGATGTGGTCTTTGAGGTCGACCTGCTCAAGTCACAGGAGATCAACCTCGATTACATCCTGGAGCTGATCTTCGAGCACAACAAGAAGGTCCGGAGCAAGGCCGATCTGGTGGACGAAGTGCGTCGGGTGATCCGCGCTAGCTTGGGTAACCGCGCCAAGGAGAGCCTGCTGGTGGATTTCATCAACCAGACCGATCTTGATGGGATTGGCAACAAGGCCAACGTGATCGAGGCCTTCTTCACCTTCGCGCAGGCGGAACAGCAGCGCGAGGCGCAGGAGCTGATCACCGCCGAAGGCCTGAATGCCGAGGCGGCCCGGCGCTACATTGCCAACTCCCTCAAGCGGGAATTTGCCAGCGAAAACGGCACCGAGCTCAATGCCATTCTGCCGAAGATGAGCCCGCTAAACCCGCAGTACCTAAACAAGAAACAAAGCGTATTCCAGAGAATCACGGCCTTTGTTGAAAAGTTCAAAGGCATTGGTGGCCAGATCTAACTTGTAGATGCGGAAAGTCCGCTTGAGCGTAAACCCAACCCCGGCTGCTACCGCGAAAGAATGGATTCGAGGTGGCGTAGGGATTCAATCAAGAGTCTGCTCTTGGCCGATTTCCGCCACTGTCCTCACGCCAATCAGACTAAGTGCAATCAGTTTGCGCAGGTGCCAAATTGGTCGTTATGCACTAAAGCTCTGTTCTCGCCAACTTTCTCGCTACGACATTGACATGGTCTGACTCTGGCTTTGCTGTTGTTGCTGGAAAGCCAGATTTTGCTGCTGTTGTTGCTGATTGACTTGCTCAATCTGTTGCGCAGCCTCGGCGGCATCGTGCTGGTGCCCTTCAACCATTGTTTTGCTATGCGCATAGCCGGCAGTATGGTTGCTCGTAATGAAAAGAGCCCCGTTGTGAAGTGCGATCTTCTCAATGCTCTGGGCATTGGTGAGTCCCGCTTGCTTCAGATCGGCTGTAGCCTGGAGCGCCACATCATCCGAAACGCCATGAGGCGCGTCGCTCCGGATACGGTCATAGATCGAACGATCCTTGGGCTCGAGAGCCGCAACGACGGCATCTGCGGAGATATCTGTACCTGCCTGATAGACATGTCCAGCTCGACTGGAATCTTGTCCTGGTTGCGCCTGCTGCAACTCTGGCCGCTGGCGAATATGGTCCAGATACTCAAGCTCATTGCGAGAGCGTTCCGGAAACGCGGGGTCGTGGACGGTGTGTTGCAAACGCGCCTTGAGCTGGTCTTCGGTGATCGATCCCCGCCAATAGTCGCCAATCGCCTGGGCAGAATGGACTGCCTTTCCGCTGGCGCCTTGATAAACCATGGAATAAACGGCTGCGCGTTGTTCTTCGGACAGAGCTTCCTGAGGGCATTTCGCCTTGTGCAGGGCAGCGTTGACACGAGTCTCGAATTCCGGCGCAACTCGATTGAAGAGATCGAGAGATTGCTGATGCGTCAGGTTCAACTGCATCGGGCTTTGTGGACTGGTCAATACATCCCAGGAATATGAAACGCCGCTGGGACTGTTGTGGCGGGTGTTTATCATCGGGCCCAACACCGAAGACGACTCTCGACCGAAGTCCGAATCGAGGAAATCCCGAAGCGTGTTGTGCCGCTCATCGACATGACGATTCTGGACGGCAAGCTGTCGATCCAACAAACCGTTCAACTGCTGTCGCTGTTGCATGCTCAGATTCAGAACATCTCCAAGCGCGTTGATGTGCTGGGAATTCAATTCCCAGGATCGATCGCTCTGGCGTGCTGTCATGGCGACGCCGAGGCCGGCCGTTGGAATTCCAAGCACGTCCAGGTACATGTTCTGGACATTGGCCTCGTTGCGATCAACAAGTTGCAGCCGCAATGCTTCGTAACGCTGTTGATCGAAGGGCTGGGTCATTGTGCTTGACTTCCCTTTGCAGCCCACTTTCCACCAAGCCAGCAATAACGATCATTTGAGTAACTCATGTTGTCGTTATTCCTGTAGGTGCGGACGATGCATCCCTTTGGTTCGATACGCACCTCGGCGTCATGATCGAAATCGTCGCTTTCCACAAATTTCCTTGTGGCGGGATCAAACAGGTAGATGGCATTGGACGATAGTGCGCTGGCTCCGATGCTTGGGCCCAGTGCAATCATGTCGGGCAGGCCGTCGCCATTGATGTCAACGAGTTTGACCCAGCCTGTTTCAGGCGTGCCGTTTGGTGCGAGAACGTCCTCGATGACCTGGATCTCTTTGCCCTGGGCATCTGCAACATGGATCAGATAGGTTTGATCCTGCCCAGGCGTCACTGACAGCTTCCATGGCGAAGGGGTGGAAATCGCCTTGGCGGCTTCGGGGACATTTGCTGGCTGTCCTCCCGGTTTCAATGCGGCCGAAGCCTCTGGGCCACCGGGTGCGGCAGAGGAAGCTTGTTGGCAGCCCGGAAGGGACAAGAACAGGACAAGCGCGAGAAAGATCTTCATGTCGAAAAAGTATGACGGGCTTCTCAAAAATGCAATCGGCTTTTCTTAACGGTGCAGCACTCCGACAAATAGGAAGGTCACGCATTTCTCGGCCGAAGTCGTGATTCCAGATTTGTATCGCCCAAAAAGAAAACCCCGCTTCGCAGCGGGGTTTCTCGTATCGCATCAACAAGCGGAAGGCTTACTTGATCTTGCCTTCCTTGTAGATCACGTGCTTGCGGACGACGGGATCGTACTTCTTGATCTCCATCTTGCCGGGCGTGTTCTTCTTGTTCTTGTCGGTGGTGTAGAAGTGGCCGGTGTTGGCCGAGGAGATCAGGCGGATCTTGTCGCGCTTGGTTGCCATGGTGTTTTAACTCCTCAGACCTTTTCGCCGCGTGCGCGCATTTCGGCGAGCACGGCGTCGATGCCGTTCTTGTCGATGGTGCGCAGGGCCTTGGTGGAAAGACGCAGCTTCACCCAACGGTTTTCCGAAGCGACCCAGAAGCGGCGCTCGTGCAGGTTGGGGAGGAAACGGCGGCGGGTTTTGTTCATCGCGTGCGAGACGTTGTTACCCGTCGTCGTACGCTTGCCGGTGACTTGGCAGACTCGTGACATTGCGCACCTCATGGTGTCGGTGTTGCCCTCCGTAGCCCGGAAGGTGGCGGCCCCGGCGAATTGCTTCGCCACACGATGCGGGGGTGCTGCAGGCGGCCGGGATCGTGTTGCCGGGACCGCAAGCCCGGAGTCCGGACGCAGCGAGCCGGAAATTATGCGGGAAACCGGGCCCAGGGGCAAGCCCGGGGTGCCGAGTGGGCCTCAGCCCAGGATCGCGTGGGGCAGGAAGCGGGCGCCGTTGCCGGTGACCAGGGTGCTGTCCTCGCGGATGCCAATGCCCACCGCCTCGTCGCCGACCACCCAGCTGCCGACCAGCGGATAGCGCCCGCCGAAGGCCGTCAGCGGGCGGGCGGCCTGGAGGATGGCCAGCCCGGAATCGTAGGGGCCGTCGGTATCGATGCGGTTGCCGGCGCCCAGCGCCAGGGTGATGTTGGCGCCTTCGCGCGAGAACAGCGGCTTGCGCACCCAGCCGGTCTCGACCCGTTCGCCGCGTTCGGCGAAGCGCGATTCCAGCAGGTTGGGATGGCCGCGATGGCGCTCCCACAGCAGCGGCAGCACGCCCTTGTTGCTCAGCACCGCCTTCCACGGCGGTTCGATCAGGCGCATGGTATCGCCCAGCAGGTTGGCGCCGAAACTGTCGCGGAACATGTCCTCGAGCGGATAGAGCTTGAACAGGGTGTCGATGATGCGGTCGTCGAGATCGGTGAAGCAGCCGTCGCCGGTGACGCCGATGTCGTCGACGGCGATGCCTTCGGTGGAAACGCCCGCCTGTTCGGCGCAATCGCGCAGGTAGAGCACGGTCGCTTCGTCTTCCGGCGCGTCGGGGAAGGATGCGAAGTGCACCAGCTTTTGCGCGGCGATGGCGGCGAAGCGTTCCTGCAGAGCTTCCTGGATGCGATTGAACTGGTCGGCGTCGCCGGGGAGCTGGCGCACGCGCTTGAGGTCTTCCAGCCACGTCCACTGGAAGTAGCCGGCCTCGAACAGGCTGGTCGGCGTGTCGTAATTCAGTTCGAACAGTTTTGCCGGGCCGCTGCCGTCATAGGCGAAATCCATGCGTCCGTAGAGATGCGGGTCGCGGCGTTCCCAGGAGCGCTTGATCCAGTCCCAGTAGGCGGGCGCGATGCCGAGTTTCGCCAGCAGTTCGGCCGAACGCACGACCTCGTCGACCAGCGCGATCGCCATCTCGTGCAGCTCGTTGGTCGGCGCTTCGATGTCGTCTTCGATTTCGTGCAGGGTGAAGGCGTAGTACGCCGATTCGTCCCAATACGGTTCGCCATCGATGGTGTGGAAAGTGAAGCCGTCGCGCTCCGCCTGCGCGCGCCAGTCGGCACGCTCTTTCGCATCGAGGCGTTGCATCGCTCAGCTGCCGAACGAGGCGTGCGCGGATCCGGTGCCGCCAAAGCCGCCACGTGCCACCGTGGTGCCGCGCGCGACCGATGCCGCGCGTCCCGCTTCGCCGCTGACGAAGCCGCTGCGCGTGCCCGCCGATTCGCCATCGGCCTTGAAGAAGTCGCCGCTGTTGCGATCGCGGTAGAGCGGCGAGCCGCCCGCGAATCCGCTCCGGCCATTCATTGCCGAACTGGCGAGATAGCCGATCAGGAAGCCGCTCATCGGCGGCATGAAGCTGGAATGGCCGCGTTCGTCGGTGCGCGCGGTGCAGTTGCCGAACTGGGCGTCGCAGTCGCTCTTGTCCTCGAACTTCGGCGCGGTGGCGTCGTGCTTGGCCAGCGCCTGCCCGTAGGCGGCGGAGCATTCCTGGTAGGTGCCGGCCTTGGCCTGCACGCATTCGTCGATCGATTGCGCGATCGCGCCGGTCGGCGCGCTGTCGCTGCAGCTGGCCAGCGCCAGCGGCAATGTCGCCGTCATCAGCGTCAGGCGGATATGCGTTGAACGTTTCATCGGTGCGTTTCCCTCATCCCGATGCCAATGATGCCTGATCCGTCATTTTCCGCGCTTGATCGGACGCGCTTTCACCTTGGCGATCCAGTCGCGCACCTGCAGCTCCAGCACCGGCATCGGCACCGAACCCTGCGCCAGCACCGTGTCGTGGAATTCGCGGACGTCGAACTTCGGCCCGAGCGCGGCTTCGGCTTCGCCGCGCAGGCGACGGATCGTCAGTTCGCCGAGCTTGTAGCTCAGCGCCTGGCCCGGCCACGAGATGTAGCGATCGACTTCGGTGGTGATCTCGTGCTCGGACAAGGCGGTGTTGTCGCGCAGGTAGGCCAGCGCCTGGTCGCGCGTCCAGCCCTTGTGGTGCACGCCGGTATCGATCACCAGCCGGCAGGCGCGCCACATGGCATAGGTCAGGCGTCCGAAATCCTCGTACGGCGTCTGGTAGATCCCCATCTCCTTGCCGAGGTATTCCGAATACAAGCCCCAGCCTTCGCCGTAGGCCGAGATGTATTCCTTGCGGAACTCGGGCACTTCGCCCATCTCCTGCACCAGCGCGCCCTGAAGCGAATGCCCGGGCGACGATTCGTGCAGCGTGAGTGCCGGCAGGTTGTAGAGCGGGCGCGATGGCAGGTCGTAGGTGTTGAGCCAGTAGGTGCCGACGCCGCCGCGACCGGCGGTCCAGAACGGCGCGATGTCGGCGGGCACCGGCACGATGGTGAAGCGTCCGCGCGGCAGCTTGCCGATCACCTTGCCGATTTCACCGTCGACGCGCTTGGAAATCCACGCGGCGTCGTTCAGCAGTTCCTGCGGCGTCTTCGCGTAGAACCGCGGATCGCTGCGCAGGAAATGCAGGAAGGCCTTGTAAGTGTCTTGTCCGGGCGGTGCCTTGAAGCCGACTTCCTTGATGATCGCGTCCATCTCGGCGCGAATCGACGCGACTTCCTTCAGCCCGATCGCGTGGATCTCGTCCGGCGACAGGTCGAGCGTGGTGTATTTGCGGATCTGTTCGCGATACCAGGCCTGGCCGTCGGGCATCGCTTCGGCGGCCAGCGTGGTGCGCGCCTTCGGCAGGTATTCGCTGCGGAAGAACACCAGCAGCTTGCCAAACGCGGGAATCACCGCATCGCGGATCGCGGCCTTGGCATCGGCGCGCAGCTGCGCCTGTTCACCGGCGGAAATCGTCGAGGGCAGCTTCTTCAGCGGATCGTAGAAATTCGACTGTTCGGGATCCTTGAGGTCGGCCACCATCGCGATCGACTGGTCGCGGCCATCCAGGGTGGCGCGCGGCACGCTGAACCCGCGCGCCAGTCCTGCACGCATGTTGTCGATCTGCTGGTCGAAGTAGTGCGGCACATCGCGCAGCAGGCCGATGTAGTTGCGCACGTCCTGGGCATTGCGCAGGGGTTTGCGCGTCAGGAAGCCGAGTCCCGACCAGAACTGGCTGTCTGCGTTGAACGGCATCTCGTAGTCGCGGAAACGCTCTTCCGCCGCGTAGTGCTCGATCTGCGGCTTGTAGACGAGATAGTTGACGCGCTCGGTGGGAGAGAGTTGCTGCGGATCGATCGTCGCCAGCTGTTTCAGCACGTCGTCCCAGTAGGCGAGTCGCTGGGCTTGCGCCTGCGGCGAAACATCGGGCAGGTGCGCCGACATGTTGTCGCTGACGCTGTCCTCGTCGAGGTCGCTGCTGTCCAGGTGCTTGCGCCATTCGCCTTCGCGCTGCCAGATCGCCTTGAAGCGGGCATCGGCGTCATTGGCCGTCGTCGATTGCGCGTTCGCGAAGGCAGGCGCCAGCAACAGGGCAAGCAGGAGATGTTTCACGGGCGGATCCGGCAGGTGCAATCGCCGGATCCTACACCGTCAGCGCCGCATCAATGCGTATTGCGATCGCGCTTCCAGCCGCGGTGGCGGATGTCGAGGTAGAGGCTGTAGGTCGCGGTGAACGCCGGGAACAGGTTGCCGAGGATGCCGACGGCGTCGTTCTTGCCGAATACGAAATAACTGAGCGTCATCAGGCTGCCGATGATGCTCATGTACCAGAACAGGCGTGGGATCACCGGTTTGCCGTGGCGCTTGCTGGCGATGAACTGCACCAGCCAGCGGCCGCCGAACATCAGGGTGCCGACGATGCCGATGATCTTCCACGGACTCATGTGGATGCCGGTCCACTCCAGCCACTTGATCGGCGTATCCATCACGCCCTTGGGCGCGGACTGCACGGCGTCGGCAACGGCCTGGGTGGCCTGCAACAACAGCATCGAAGACATCAGATTTCCTCGGTGCGGGTACGACGGCTGCGGTCGATCAGCCAGGACACGCCGCGGAGATCGCGCACGCCGACCATGGCGCGGCCGAAGTTGGTGTACTTGGACGAACCGCTGGCGCGATGGCGATGGTTCACCGGCACGCTGATGGTCTTCCAGCCGGCGCGTTGCATCAGCGCGGGCAGGTAGCGGTGCATGTGGTCGAAATAGGGCAGGTCGAGGAAGGCGTCGCGATCAAACAGCTTGATGCCGCAGCCGGTATCCGGCGTCGAATCGCGCAGCATCCGCGAACGGATCGCATTGGCCCACTTCGATGCCCAGCGCTTGCTGCCGGTGTCCTGGCGATTGACGCGCCAGCCGGCGAACATCCGGGTGTCGCTGTCGGCCTTGTCGCGTTCGGCGAGCAGCTTCGGGATGTCGGCGGGATCGTTCTGGGCATCGCCGTCGAGCGTGGCGATCCACGGTGCGCGCGCGGCCTTGACGCCATTGCGCACCGCGGTGCTTTGGCCGGCGTTGGCGAGATGGCGCACCACCCGCAGTTCCGGCACTTCGGCCTTGAGTCGCTGTAGCACCGCCAGCGTGCCGTCCTTGGACTGGTCGTCGACGTAGACGATCTCGAACGGGATTTTCCCGCGCAGGGCCGCGAGGATCTCGCGGATCAACGGTTCGACGTTGTCCTGCTCGTTGTAGACGGGCACGACGACCGAGAGTTGCGGTTGTTCGCTCATTTGCGCAGTCGCTCCAGGATGCCGTCGAGCGCGTCGAGGCTGCCGTATTCGATCATCAGTTTGCCGCGACCCTTGGCCGACTGCTTGACCGTCACCCGGCTGCCCAACGAGTCGGACAGTTCGCGCTCCAGCGCGGCGACATTGGCATCGGCCAGCGCGGCCTTCGCGCCGCGCTTGGGGCCGTCGGAAGGCAGCTTGCCGGCGGTGTATTGCTGGGCCTTGTGTTCGACTTCGCGCACCGACCAGCCGTGCTGCGCGGCTTCCGACGCCAGCCGCGACGCCAGTTCCGGCGACAGCGTGAGCAGTGCACGGGCGTGGCCCATTTCCAATTGGCGCGATTCCAGCAAGGCGCGGATCGCCGGCGGCAGGTCGAGCAGGCGCAGCAGGTTGGAGACGCTGGCGCGCGAACGGCCGACCGCTTCCGCGGCGAGGGCGTGCGTCAGGTCGAATTCGTCGATCAGGCGTTGCAGCGCCTGCGCTTCTTCCAGAGGATTGAGATCTTCGCGCTGGATGTTCTCGATCAGCGCCATCGCGATCGCGGTGCGATCGTCGAGTTCGCGGATCACCACCGGCACCACGTCGAGCCCGGCGCGTTGCGAGGCACGCCAGCGGCGTTCGCCGGCGACGATTTCGTATTTGTCCTTGGCGATGGCGCGGACGACGATCGGCTGGATCACGCCCTGGGCACGGATCGAGTTGGCCAGTTCGTCCAGCGCTTCCTCGCGCATCTGCTGGCGCGGCTGGTACTTGCCGGTCTGCAACTGGCCGACGGGCAGGTGGTCGAGGCGATCGCCCGGCTGCGGCTGTTCGACATCGACTTTTGCAACGGGCGCGTCGGTGTTGCCGAGCAGGGCGGTGAGTCCGCGGCCGAGCCCGCGCTTCTTGGCTGGCGTCTTTGCGGCGCTCATGCGGTTTCCTTGATGCGTGTCTTGCGGGCGTGGTCGCGACGGACGATTTCGCCGGCCAGACCGAGATAGGCGATGCCGCCGCGCGAGGCGCGGTCGTAGCGGAGGATGCTCTGGCCGTGGCTGGGCGCTTCGGCCAGGCGCACGTTGCGCGGCACCACGGTGTTGAGGATGACGTCGCCGAAATGTGCGACCAGATCGGCCGAGACGGCGTTGCCGAGGTTGTTGCGGACGTCGTACATGGTGCGCACGATGCCTTCGATCTGCAGCGCCGGGTTGAGCTTGGCCTTGAGCGCGTTGATGGTTTCGATCAGCGAACTCAGGCCTTCCAGCGCGTAGTACTCGCATTGCATCGGCACCAGCACGCCGTCGGCGGCGGTCAGCGCGTTGAGCGTGAGCAGCGACAGCGCCGGCGGGCAATCGATGATGATGTAGTCGTAGCGGTCGCGGACGCTGTCGAGCGCGCGCTTGAGGCGCTGCTCGCGGCCCTGTTCGTCCATCAGTTCGAGCTCGGCCGCCGTCAGGTCGGTGTTGCCCGGCATCAGGTCGTAGCCTTCCTCGCTCTTCACGATGGCCTCTTCGGCCCGCATCTCTTCCAGCAGCACGTCGCAGGTCGAGGCCTCGATGCCGCGCTTGTCGATGCCGCTGCCCATGGTCGCGTTGCCTTGGGCATCGAGATCGACCAGGAGCACGCGCTGCGGCATCTGCGCGAGCGCCGCGGCGAGGTTGACGGCGGTGGTCGTCTTGCCGACTCCGCCTTTCTGGTTGGCGACTGCAATGATGCGGGCCATTGGCTGCTGGGCTTAACTGGTTCGACCGGACATTATGCCCGGCCCACGACGACCAGTTCGCGACGGGCGTCGAGGCCGGGGACGCGCAGCGGATGGACGTCACGGATCGCCCAGCCGGCCGGCAGTTCGCGGCCTTCCTCGTCGGTGGTGCCGGATTTCATCGCCAAGAGGACGCCATCGGGCGCCAGCAGATGGCCGCCGACTTCCAGGATGCCGGCCAGCGTGGCCAGGGCGCGGGCGGTGATCTGGCGATAGACGCCGGGTTCGGCCACCGCTTCGGCGCGGCTTTCCAGCACGCGGGCGTTGGCGATGCCGAGGCTGCGCACCGCCTCGCGCAGAAAGCGTGCCTTCTTGCCGTTGCTCTCGACCAGGGTGACCTGGACGTCGGGACGGGCCAATGCGAGCGGAATGCCGGGCAGGCCGGGACCGGTGCCGAGGTCGGCCAGTGCACCAGGCTGCAGCGCGCCATGCATCGCCAGCGAATCGAGCAGGTGCAGGGTGACCATCTTGGCGGGATCGCGCACTGCGGTGAGGTTGTAGGTGCGGTTCCAGCGCGCCAGCAGGGCGAGGTAGTCGAGCAGCGGCGCCGACAACGCCGGATCGAGCGCGAGTTCGGTGAGTCCGCTTTCCAGCGTCGGGCGCAGCACGGCGATTTCTGGGGGCAACGTCATGGCGTCATTATCGCGGCCGCCACGCCAGCGCGGCCAGATAGCCCGGGGCCGGGCTCCATTCGCGCAGATGCCACAGCGATGCATCGCCCAGTTCGGGGTCGGCGCGATCAAGCTGCAGCACGCCATCGGCCTCCACGAACTGCAGGCGATCGAGCCCGAAGCTCAGGCCGCGGCCATGCGCTTTCAGTACGGCTTCCTTGGCGCACCACAGGCGATGGAAGGCGCGATCGCGCATGGCGGCATCGGCCTGCGACTCCAGCCACTTCTGTTCCTGGGTGGTGAAATAGCGGTGGGCGATCTGCGCCACCCTGCGCCGGCCATGCGGAAATTCCAGGTCGACGCCCAGCATCACCTCGGATCCGAAGGCCAGCAGCAACCCATCGCCGCTGTGCGTCCAGTTGATGTCGTGATCGTGCAGGGTGCCGAGCAGATGCGGACGGTCCTGCGCATCGCGGACCAGTGGCAGGTCCGCCGCGGCGATGCCGGTGCGCGCCGCCAGCCACTCGCGCACCTGCGCCTCGGCGCGGCGATCGTGGTCGCGCGGTATCCAGACGGTCTCGGGCAGGGCGATAGTCATGTGTGCAGCGTAAAGTAAGCGCCATGGGGAACGAAGACCGACAACCGCAGGCGGGGGCCGAGAGGCGTCCGTTATTGGATGGATCGCGCGAGCAGCCGGTGCTGTTCGCGCCCGATGGCATGCCGCTGTCGCGCGGCGAATTCCTGGCGCGCGTGCGCGCGGTCGCAGCGGTACTCCCGCAGGCGACCCACGTCATCAACCTGTGCGAACGCCGCGATGCCTTCATCATCGGGCTATGCGCCGCCGCCAGCCGTGGCCAGGTCACGCTGCTGCCGCCCTCGCGCGCGGAAGACGTGGTGGCGGAAGTGCAGTCGCGCCATCCCGGCAGTTACCGGATGGGCGATGCCGCCGCCAATGGCTCGGTCGACGTGCATGTCGATCCCGCGCTGACGGGCATCGATGGCGACGAACCGTTGATCGATCCGGAATCGGTGTTCGTCATCGGCTTCACCTCGGGCAGCACCGGCGCGCCGATGGCCTATCCGAAGACATTCGCCGGATTCCGCATCAGCACCGCGCAGAACGTCGCCGCGCTCGACGGCTTGCTCGACCGCGACGAACAATTCAGCGTCGTCGCGACCGTGCCGCCGCAGCACATGTACGGCATGGAGCTGTCGGTGCTGTTGCCGCTGGTCGGGCCCGCCGCGGTGCATGCCGGGCGTCCGTTCTTCCCGCAGGACATCGCCGCCGCCCTGGCGCAGGTGCCTTCGCCGCGCCTGCTGGTGACCACGCCATTGCATTTGCGCGCGCTGGTGGAATCCGGGGTCGAATTGCCGGAGTTGAAGGTGATCGTGACCGCGACCGCACCGTTGCCGCAGGAACTGGCGGCAGCGGCGGAAACCCGTTACGGCTGCGAAGTGCGCGAGATGTTCGGTTCCACCGAAACCTGCGTGATCGCGCGCCGGCGCACCGCGCGCGAAAGCGATTGGACCTTGCTGCCGGGCGTGGAGCTGCAGCCGCAGGCGGAAGGCACGCTGGTGCTGCGCGAATCGCTGCCGCAGCCAGTGCTGCTCGCCGACCTGGTCGAACTCGATGGCCGCCGCTTCGCGTTGCGTGGCCGCAGCGCCGATCTCTTGGAAATCGCCGGCAAGCGGGCGTCGCTGGCCGATCTCACCCGGCGATTGCAGCAGGTGCCCGGCGTGCGCGACGGCGTGATGGTGCAGGCTGCGCCGGATGCCCAGGGGGTGCGGCGCCTGATCGCGATCGTTGCCGCGGAGAACGGCGTGGGCGACGAAGACATCCTTGCCGTGCTGCGCCGCTCCAGCGATCCGGTCTTCCTGCCGCGACGCATCCTCCGCGTCGATGCCTTGCCGCGCAACGAAACCGGAAAGCTTCCGCGCGCCGAGGTCGACGCCATCGTCGAACGCGATGCAAAGGCGCGTTCATCGCGCTGAATCGCACCGAATTCAGCGCATTCAGCCGCGCTGAACAAATCCGTCACGAGCGATCCCCAACACTGGGCGGGCACGCAAGGTTGCGTCGCACATTACCCCTATTGGAGAAACGGGCCATGCTTGGTTGGATCATCTATCTCGTTGTCGGCGGCATCATTGGCTGGTTGGCCAGCATCATCATGCGTCGCGACGCCCAGCAGGGCATCGTGATGAACATCATCGTCGGTATCGTCGGTTCGCTGCTCGGTGGCTGGCTCGGCGGCATGATCACCGGCCATGGCGGCAATGCCGCGAGCGGTCAGTTCGACATGGGCAGCCTGCTGTGGTCGTTGATCGGCGCGGTGGTGCTCTCCGCGATCGTCAATCTGTTGACGCGTGGCCGCACCCGCTGATCAGACGTTGAGTTCGACCCAGGCTGGCGTATGGTCGCTGGGTCGTTCCCAGGTGCGCGGTTCGACATCGATGCCGGCCGCGTTCACCTTGTCCTTTAATGCATCCGACACCAGCAACAGGTCGATGCGCAGGCCCCAGCCGCGCTGGAACGCCGCGAGCCGGTAATCCCACCAGCTGAACTGCTTTTCTGCGTCGGGATGGAGCAGGCGCAGGCTGTCATGCAGTCCGAGCGATTCCAGCGACGCCAGCATGTCGCGTTCCGGTACCGAACACAGGATCTTGTCCTTCCAGCGCTTGGGATCGTGGACGTCGAGGTCGGCGGGCGCGATGTTGAAATCGCCCATGACCACCAAATTGGGATGACGCGTCAGCTCGTCCTTCAGCCATGCGTGCACGGCGGTGAGCCAGCGCATCTTGTATTCGAATTTCTCGCTGCCGACCGCTTCGCCGTTGACGACATAGAGATCGACAATGCGCACGCCATTGATGGTCGCGGCGATCGCGCGCTGCTGCGGATCGTCGAGTCCGGGGACGCCGCGCTGCACGTCGGCGATTTCATGCGCGCGTGAAAGCAGGGCAACGCCGTTGTAGGTCTTCTGCCCGGAGAACACGCAGCCATACCCGTCGCTCGCCAGCGCTTCATGCGGGAAGCGTGCGTCCTCGAGCTTGGTTTCCTGCAGGCCGACCACGTCGGGCTTGAAGTCCTGCAACCAGCGCTGCAGGTGCGGCAGGCGCACGTTGAGGGAATTGACGTTCCAGCTGGCGATTTTCATGCGGGATCCTGGCCTGTGCGCCGGTATGAAAGCCATGGTACGTCACGGCATGCACATTCGCCTCACCAACGCTGGCGACAATGGGGCATGCCTGAAGGTCCTTCCATCGTGCTGTTGCGGGAGGCTGCACAGCAATACGTCGGCCGCCGCGTGCTGGAAGTGGAGGGGAACAGCAAGCAGCCGATCGTGAGGCTGCGCAATCGCGTACTGAAAGAGGTCCGCAGTTGGGGCAAACACTTCCTGCTCGATTTCGGAACGTTCTGGGTGCGTATCCATTTCGGGCTCTTCGGCAGCTGGCGGATCAACGAGGCATCGGAGCGGGCGCCGCGTTTGCGCTTGCAATTCAGTCGCGGCGACTTCCTGGCGTTTTACGCATGCTCGGTGCAGATTTTCGAAGGCAGCGTCGAAGCGCATTACGACTGGAGCGCCGATGTAATGAACCCGCACTGGGATGCCAAGGCGGCGCGCGCAAAGCTGCGGCGCCAGCCGGAAGTCCTGGTCGCCGATGCCCTGCTGGACCAGGCCGTGTTTTCAGGTGTCGGCAACATCATCAAGAACGAGGTCCTGCATCGCATCCGGGTGCATCCGGAAAGCCGTGTCGGGGCGTTGCCGCCACGCAAGCTCGCCGAAATGGTCGAGCAGGCGCGCGTCTACAGTTTCGACTTTCTCGACTGGAAGCGCGATCACGTGTTGCGCCAGCACTGGCAGGTACATGCCAAGACGGTCTGTCCGCGCGACGGCACGCGCCTCACCTATCGCAAGCATCTGGGAAAACGCCAGCGACGCGCCTTCTGGTGCGATACCTGCCAGCGGTTGTACGGCTGAGGTCGTGGTCCGTATCAAGCCAGCCAGCCTCAAACTGGCATCATGTCGCCATGGACATCATCGACCTGCGCAGCGACACCGTCACCCAGCCCACGCCCGCCATGCGCGACGCAATGGCGCGCGCGGAGGTCGGCGACGACGTCTACGGTGAAGATCCCACGGTGAATGCGCTGCAGGAACGCCTGGCCGCCGATCTCGGCTTCGAAGCGGGACTGTGGTGCCCGACCGGAACGCAGGCCAACCTGGTCGGGATGCTGGCGCATTGCCAGCGTGGGGACGAATACATCGTCGGGATGGACGCGCATACCTATAAGTACGAAGGCGGCGGTGCGGCGGTGCTGGGCTCGGTGCAGCCACAGCCGATTCCACAGGCCGCGGACGGCAGCCTGCCGCTGGCCGACGTGGAACGTGCGATCAAGCCGATCGATCCGCATTTCGCGCGGACCAAACTGGTCTGCCTCGAGAACACCTGGATGGGCCGGACCTTGCCGCAGGACTATCCGGCGGCGATGCGCGCGCTATGCGATCGCCATGGCTTGAAACTGCACCTCGACGGCGCGCGCCTGTTCAATGCCGCGGTCGCGGGCTGCGTCGCGCCGAAGCAACTGGTCGCGCCGTTCGACAGCGTATCGGTCTGTCTGTCGAAGGGCCTGGGTGCGCCGGCGGGATCGGTGCTGCTGGGATCGCGCGAACTGATCGACGGGGCGCGGCGCTGGCGCAAGATGGTCGGTGGCGGCTTGCGCCAGGCCGGTGTCCTCGCTGCGGCGGGCCTGCATGCACTCGATCACCACGTCGCGCAGCTGGCTGACGACCATGCCCGCGCCAAGCGTCTTGCCGACGGCCTGCGCGACCTGCCGGGACTCGCGGTGAACGCGCAGCACACCAACATGGTCTTCATCGACGTCCCGGTCGCGCGCCTCGATGCCCTGAAGCAGGCGCTCGCCGCCGCCGGCATCCGCATGTCGATCGGCTACACGCCGAGCATCCGCATGGTGGTCCATCGCGACATCGACGATGCCGGGATCGATCGCACCATCGACACACTGCGCACATTCGGAGCCACTGCATGAACACCGTTCGCCCCTATCTCGACCAGATGCCGAAACTCGGCGAGCGCGTCTTCATCGACGAGTCCGCGCGCGTGATCGGCGACGTGGTGCTGGGCGACGACGTGTCGGTGTGGCCGTTGGCGGTGGTGCGCGGCGACGTCAACTTCATCCGCATCGGCGATCGCACCAACGTCCAGGACGGCACGGTGATCCACGTCAGTCACGATGGCCCGCACGCCAAGCTCGGCGGATTCGCCACCGTGATCGGCAGCGACGTCACCATCGGCCACAAGGCGATTGTCCATGCCTGCAAGGTCGAGGACGCCTGCCTGATCGGCATGGGTTCGTGCGTGCTCGATGGCGCGGTGATCCAGAAGCACGGCTTCCTCGGCGCGGGTGCATTGCTGGCGCCGGGCAAGGTGATGGGGCCGGGCGAGATGTGGCTGGGCAGTCCGGCGAAGTTCGTGCGCAAGCTGTCGGACGCGGAGATCGAGGCGCTGTTCTACTCGGCCGGCCACTACGTCAAGTTGAAGGATGAATACCTGACCGGCCAGCCGCGCGCGCGTTGATCGCCATAGTCATGCAACTGGCCTGACATTGCGGCACACTGGCTCGGGGATGGGACAGTCGATGCTCGATACCGTACGGGAAATCCACACGCCCGAAGGCGTGGCGCTGCGCCTGCCGGCGGCGGGGCCGGTGCCGCGCGCGCTGGCGTGGTTGCTCGATGCCGCGATTCGCCTCGGCTGCGTGATGGTGACCGGCATTGTCCTCGGCGTGCTTGGCGCAACCGGCATGGGCGTGTGGCTGGTGCTGCTGTTCGTGGTCACCTGGGGCTATCCGATCCTGTTCGAGGTGCTGTGGCATGGACAGACGCCGGGCAAGCGCACGCTGGGCCTGAAAGTGGTCGCGGCCGACGGCGCGCCGGTGGGATGGATGGCGTCGATCACCCGCAACCTGCTGCGCGTCGCCGACGGCTTGCCGCTGTTCTACGCCTTCGGCCTGCTGTCGTGCCTGATCGATCCGTGGAATCGACGATTGGGCGATCTCGCCGCGTCGACGCTGGTGATCCATGTCGCGCCGACCCATGCCATCGCCGATCTCACCGTGCAGGGCGCCGCCACGCCGTTGTGGCCGATGCAGCCGGGCGAACAGGAAGCGGTGATCGCGTTCGCCGAACGCCTGCCGAAATTGAGCGCGGAACGCCAGCAGGAACTCGCAGACATCGCCCAGCCGCTGACCGGCGAACGCGGGCCGATGGGCGTGGTGCGCCTGGCTGGCATCGCCAACTGGCTATTGGGGCGCTGATGAGTGCAGTGAACGGTGGCGGCACGCTGCGCCAGGAACGATTTGTCGCGCGTTACCAGGACGAATGGCGCGAGTTCGAGGATTGGCTGCAGCAACGCGGCGAATTGCCGCAGGCGCGGTGGTCGGGCCGGCCGTGGACGGGCCTGCGCGACGAAGACGTGCCCTTGCGCTATCGCCGCATCTGCCAGCACCTGGCGCTGGCGCGACGTCGCGGTTACAGCCCGTCGGTGACCAATCGCCTGCAGGACCTGATGCAGCGCGGCCACAACGTGCTCTATCGTGCGCCTGCCGCGCGCTTCCGGCCGGTGGCCGATTTCGTCCTCAACGGATTCCCGCGGCTGGTGCGCGCGCATCGCGGCTACATGCTGGCGTCGCTGTTGCTGTTCGTGGTGCCGCTGGTGGTGTGCTACGTGCTGTCGCTGGAACGGCCGGACATGGTCTACACGCTGATGGACCCGGCGCAGGTCGCGCAGATGGAGCGGATGTACAACCCGGCCGACCACGGCCATTACGAAATGCGCGAAGCCAGCACCAATGTCGGGATGTTCGGCTACTACATCTGGAACAACGTCAGCATCGGATTCCGCGCCTTCGCCACCGGCATCCTGTTCGCGATCGGCACGGTGGTCACGCTGATCCTCAATGGCGTAATCGGTGGAACGGTCGCGGGGCACCTGCAGCAGATCGGTTCGGGCTCGACGTTCTGGCCGTTCGTGGTCGGTCATTCGGCGCCAGAACTGACCGCAGTCGTGATCTCCGGCGGTGCCGGCCTGCGCATCGGCATGGCGCTGGTCGCGCCGGGGCGCCGGCGTCGCATCGATGCCTTGATCGCCGCCGGGCTCGATGGCGCGCGGTTGAGCATGGGCTTTTTCGCGATGCTCATCCTCGCAGCGCTGATCGAGGCGTTCTGGTCGTCGAACGGGGCGATCCCGCCGGCGGTGAAGTTCGCGGTCGGTGCGATGTTGTGGTCGCTGGTGCTGGCGTGGCTGCTGCTGGGCGGGCGTGGAGGCACGACGCGTGCAGATTGAACGCATCGCCGTGGTGCTGCGCCCGCGTTCGGCGTGGGAAGCGATGGAGCTCGGAACGGCGCTGACCCGGCGCAATGCCGGTGCGATATGGAAGCCATGGCTGGCGCTGACCTTGCCGGTGTTCGCCGTCGTGAACGCGCTCGGCTGGATCTTCGACCACGCGTGGTGGGCGTTGATGGCGATGTGGTGGCTGAAGCCACTGTTCGATCGCGTCGTCCTGTACGTGCTGTCGCGCGCGGTCTTCGGCGACGTGCCCGATATGCGGAGCACCTTGCGCGCGCAATTGAAGTGGGGCCTGCCACGACCGATGCTCGACTATCTCGTCTGGCGTCGCCTGAGTCCGGCGCGTTCGCTCTATCTCCCGGTGGATCTGCTGGAAGGCGGCGATGCGGGACAGCGGCGCGAACGCCGGCGCGTGATCGGTGCGCGCGCCAGCGGCCATGCGGCGGCGTTGACGCTGGTGTGCGTGAACTTCGAAGTGGCGTTGATGCTGGCGCCGATCCTGCTGGTGGGGATGTTCGTGCCGCCGGAATTCCTGCCGCAGACCTGGGCTGGCGCGATGCAGAACCTCCAGGCCGGATTCACGCCGGGCATGGCGCTCGCCTACAACGCGCTGGCGTGGTTGGCGACGACCCTGGTCGAGCCGTTCTATGTCGGCGCCGGATTCGGGCTGTATCTCAATCGCCGCACCGAGCTGGAAGCCTGGGACGTGGAGATCGCCTTGCGGCGGATGCGCGCGCGCCTGCAGCGACTGGCGGGGACTGCGGCAATCGTGATCGCATGCATCGCATTCGCGCCGCGGATGGCCCATGCGCAGGCCAATCCGCAAAACACGGTGCATGGCCAGCCCGCGAATCCGCAAAGCGCGGTGCACGGAACCGCCGGTGGCGGACAGCAGAAACTGGCACCGGCGCAGCCGCTGGAACCGGCGACGGGACCGTTGCAGTCGCAGCAGCAATCCCTGCGCGATGCCCTTGTGAAACTGAAGGACGATCCCGAGCTGCATCCGCGCAAGCAGATCACGCGCTGGGAGCCGATCCGCAAACCGACCCCGCAACAGACGCGCGACTGGAACCTGCCGCAATGGCTGGGCGCATTCGCGCGCGGACTGGGCTCGATCGGGCAGGTGGTCGCGTGGGCGATCGTTGCCGCGATCGTCGGCTTGCTGCTGTGGTGGCTGGTGCGTGCGTGGCCGCAGTGGAGCAGTGGCGGCCCATCGCGTCGCCGCGCCAGCGACATCGCGATCGAAGACGTCGAAGTGCCCGAAGCCTTGCCCGACGACATCGCGACCGCGGTGCGCAAGTTGTGGGCGTCGGGCCAGCGTCGCCAGGCGATGGCCTTGCTCTATCGCGCCGGCGTCGAATCGATGGTCGCGCACACGCAGGTGTTGCTGGTGCCCGGCGCGACCGAAGCCGAATGCCTGCGCGCGTCCCAGCAGTTGTCGGGTGAAGAGGACCGCACGCGCTTCCACGCGCTGGTGCGCGCCTGGCAGTACGCCGCGTACGCGCATCGCCTGCCGGAAGACGCCGAATTCGACGGCCTGGTATCGGGATTGGCGAACAGTTTCGGGTGGTCGCGATGAGTGCGCGCAATCGCGGCATCGCGTTGATCGTCGCCGGCATCCTGCTGGTGGCGGCCCTGGTGGCGTGGTGGTTCCACGGCATGCATCGCGTCAGCGAATGGGTCGATATGCCAGTGCGCGGCGAGGCGACGTGGAATCGTCTCTATCCCCTGCAAAAAGCCTTGCGCGCGAGCGGGCGCAGCGCGCAATCGCGCCGTCGCCTGCAACTCGAACTGACGCCGCTGGGCGAACGCGACACCGTGGTGATGTTGCAGGACACGCTTGGCCTGCAGGCCGACGAAACCTATGACCTGCTCGATTGGGTCGAGGGCGGCGGGCATCTGGTGGTGGCCCTGCCGCAGGGCGATGCCGACCTCAATCGCGACGGCAGCGAACCGACGCTCACCGAGATCCTCCGCGTGCAACGGCGCAAGCGCGGCGATGACGACGACATCGACGACTGCCTGCGTTTCAGTGCGCCCGGCGTGGCGAAAGCGGAAAGCCTGTTCTGCTACGACCAGCGCTTCGATCTGTCGCAGGGCGCGCCGGTCTTCGGGCTGCGCGATCCCGCCGGTGGCTGGGTGATGGCACGCATCGCCCACGGCAAGGGTTCGGTCGACGTGTTGTCGTCGCTGCAACTGGTCCAGCGCAATGCCGTCGAATCGCCGGTGAGCGCGTGGCTCACCGCGCAACTGCTCGCGCCCAACGATGGCCACGGCAGCTTCCATCTCATCTACGAACCCGGCCTGCCGTCCTTGTGGATGGTGATTGGGCGCAAGGGCTGGATGGCGTGGGCGCCGGCATTGCTGGCGCTGGTCGCATGGTTGTGGTGGCGCACGCAACGCATCGGGCCGCTATTGCCGGGGCATGTGCGCCAGCGCCGCTCGCTGATCGAACACGTCACCGCTTCCGGCGAATTGCTGTGGCGCTTCCGCCGCGGCGACCTGCTGTACCAGGCGGTTCGCGCGCGCTTCATCGCGAAATTGCGTCGGCGCGATCCCATTGCCGCCACCCAGCCCGATGCGTTGCAGGCGGAAATGATCGCCGCAACCACCGGCGTCTCCGTCGCCATCGTCCAACGTGCATTGCAAGCTCCGCCCACCGGCGATGCCCACGCCCTGCGTGAACGCATCGCCCTCCTGATCGATCTCGGAAAACAGCTATGACCGACGCAACTCCCCAGCAGACTCCCATCACCGGCGATGCGCTGGTCGCGCAAGTCGCCGCCATCCGCGAACAGGTGTCGAAAGCCTTCATCGGCCAGCCACAGGTGCTCGACCAGATCCTCCTGACGCTGATCGCCGGCGGCCACGCCTTGATCGAAGGCGTGCCCGGCCTCGGCAAGACCCTGCTGGTGCGGGCGTTGTCGCAGGCGCTGGGCTGCAACTTCGCGCGCGTGCAGTTCACGCCCGACCTGATGCCGAGCGACGTCAGCGGTCACGCCTTCTACGATCCCAAGACGACCAGCTTCATGATCCGCCGCGGCCCGGTTTTCACCCACCTGCTGCTCGCCGACGAAGTGAATCGCGCGCCGGCCAAGACGCAGTCGGCCTTGCTGGAAGTGATGCAGGAACGACAGGTCACCATCGAGGGACGCAGCTATCCGCTGGCGCCGCCGTTCATGACACTGGCCACGCAGAACCCGGTGGAGCAGGAAGGCACCTATCCGCTGCCGGAAGCGCAGCTCGACCGTTTCCTCGTCAAGATCCTGATCGACTATCCCTCGCTGGCCGACGAGAAGCGCATGGTCGCGGAGATCAGCAGCGGCCGCGTCGCTTCCGATTTCGATCTCGCCCAGGTGCAGCGCGTGAGTTCGCCGGAACAGATCGTCGGCCTGCAGCTGGGCACGGCGCTGGTCCAGCTCGACGATGCCGTGGTCGATTACGCCGTGCGCATCGTTGCCGCGACACGCAAGTGGCCGGGCATCGCGCTCGGCGCCGGTCCGCGCGGCAGCCTGGCGCTGGTGCGTGCGGCGCGTGCGCAGGCGGTGCTCTCGGGTCGCGATTTCGTCACCCCCGACGACATCCGCGAAGTGGCGAAGCCGGCTTTGCGTCATCGCATCGCGCTGGCGCCGGAATTGCAGATCGAAGGCCAGGATGTCGATGCCGTGCTGCACGCGCTGTTGGCGCGAGTGGAAGCGCCGCGTCAATGAGTGCAGTCGTCGCCAGCGACGAAGTGATTGCGGTGGACGATCCGCGGCCCGCGCGCGATTGGCCGCGGCCTTCGCCGTGGCTGGTGGCGGTCATCGCGGCGTGGGCGCTGTTCGGGCTCGCGGCCAGCCTGTGGTGGGTGCCGCAGGCATGGTGGTGGATCGCAGGCGCAGGAATCGCGGCACTGGCATTGCTCGACCTGTTGTTGCTGCGCTTGCTGCCGACACCGGCGGCGCGGCGGCAACTGCCCGAGGTCTTGCCGCTGGGCGTGGAGCGCGATGTGTCGCTGGAGTTGCGCGCCTCGCGTCGCGTGCGTGTCGCCGTGCACGATCTCCATCCCGGGACATGGTTCGCCGAAGGCTTGCCGCGGCGGATGACCTTGCCGCGCGATCGCATCGTCCGTTTCGACTATCGCCTGCGTCCGTCCGAGCGCGGCAATGCGAGTTTCGGGCGCGTGCAATTGATATTGAGTTCGCCGCTGCGGCTATGGCGACAGGGGCGACTGGCCGGCGAGACGCGCAATGTCCGCGTGTTCCCCAATTTCGCGCCGCTGACCCATCTCGCATTGCTGGGCGCCGAGCAGGCGTCGCGCATGGTTGGCGTGCATATCAAGCGTCGTCGCGGCGAGGGCACCGATTTCCACCAGATGCGCGAATACCGCGAGGGCGACAGCCTGCGCCAGATCGACTGGAAGGCCAGTTCGCGCGTCGGCAAGCTGATCTCGCGCGAGTACCAGGACGAGAAGAACCAGCAGGTCATCCTCTGCGTCGATACCGGTCGCCGCATGCTGGCGCGCGATGGCGAGTTGTCGCATTTCGACCGCACCCTTGATGCTGCGCTGGTGGTGTCGTATCTCGCCTTGCGACAGGGTGATGCCGTCGGCCTGTTCGCCAGTGGCGGCGAGCGCCGCTGGGTGGCGCCGCAGCGCGGCATGGGCGCGATCGATACGTTGCTCGCGCAAACCTACAACCTGCAACCTCAACCCGTCGCCACCGACTTCCTCGCCGCGGCGACCGAACTGTCGCGGCGCCAGCGTCGCCGCGGCTTGTTGATCTGGGTCACCAACCTGCGCGACGAGGACAGCGACGACATGCTGGCCGCGATCCGCATGCTGCAATCGCGCCACCTGGTGATCGTCGCCAGCCTGCGCGAGCAATCACTGGACGTGGCGGCAAACGGCGAGGTCCATGAACTGGAAGATGCGCTCCGCGCCGGTGCCGCCGCCCGCTATCTGCAACAACGTGCCACCGTGCACGATGCCTTGCGTCGCCAGCGCGTCACCGTGCTCGACGTGACCTGCGAGGAATTGCCGGGCGCACTGGTGGAACGCTACCTGCGTGCCAAGCGGGAAGGGGTGCTGTAAGACGATTGGCACATGTGCGGCGAGGAAGGGCGCACACAGAATCGTCGTCTCCCGTTCGATGGTGCGGAACATGGCTTTCCCGCGACGCGCAAGACAATGGCTGGTTTTCGCCATGTTGCTGCTGGCCTCGCTGCCGTTGGCGGCGCAGGAGACGCCCGGACCGCACAATCGCGCCGAAGCGACCGCCGTCATCGCCGATATGCGCCGCGTGGTCGTGCCCGGCGGCATCGAGCGCCTGCAGAAAGTGCGCATCGGCGGCATCGACCAGTGGGTGAGCATCCGCGGCAGCAATCCGCGCAATCCCGTGCTGCTGATGCTGCATGGCGGACCCGGCTGGGTGTCGATGCCGAGCAGCTGGTATTTCCAGCGTGGCTGGGAGGAATACTTCACCGTCGTGCAGTGGGACCAACGCGGCGCCGGCAAGACCTATGCCGGCAACGATCCGGCGAAGGTCGCGCCGACGATGACCCGCGAACGCATGATCGCCGACACCGAAGAAATGGTGGCGTGGCTGCGCCATGAGCTGGGCAAGGACAAGATTTTCGTGCTCGGCCATTCCTGGGGTAGCTATCTCGGCATGGAGCTCGCGCGCCGAAAGCCGCAATGGCTGCATGCCTACATCGGCATGGGCCAGATGATCGATGCGCCGGAAAGCGAACGTCGCGGTTGGGCGTGGACGCTGGAGCAGGCGCGCAAGGACCACAATGCCGAAGCGATCCGCGATCTCGAATCGGTGGCGCCCTATGCGCAGGGCAAATCGCCCGTGCCGATGGCCAGCCTGATGAAGCAGCGCAAATGGCTCAACCACTACGGCGGAATGGTTTATGGCCGCGACGGTGGCGGCGCCGAAGCCGCCGCCATCCAGCTCGCGCCGGAATACAGCGACGACGACCTGGCGAAGGTGTGGGATGCCAATGCGTTCTCGATGAAGGCGTTGCTGTCCAACGTCCTCACCGCCGACTTCAACGATGTCCGCAGGCTCGATTGCCCGGTCATCCTGTTCCTTGGTCGCCACGACATCAATGTGTCGTCATCGGTCGCGGCCGAGTGGTTCGGGCGCGTGCAGGCGCCGTCGAAGCAGTTGGTCTGGTTCGAAAACTCCGCGCACGAGGTGATGAACGAGGAGCCGGGCAAGACGCTGGTGTCGCTGGTGAAAGTCGCGCGGCCGATCGCCGAGCGCGCGGGGGATGTTCCTTAACCCGCCAGCGAACTTCCCATGCGCAACTGCGTGTACACCGCTTCAGTCTGCGGGCGCACGCCATGCCACAGCTCGAAACTGTCGGCGGCCTGTTCCACCAACATGCCGAGGCCGTCGCTGGTGCGCGTGCAGCCATGGCTCTTGGCCCAGGCGAGGAAGGGCAGGGCGCGCGCGCCGTAATTGAGATCGATGGCGGTCGTTTCTTCGCCGAGGATCGATGGCGGGTAGTCGGGGATTGCACCTTCTTCGTCGGGGGGCACCGCGCTCAACACCAGATCGAAACTGCCCATGCCCGGTAGTTCGTCGAGGGTGCAGGCGATGGCGCGATCGCTGTCGTGCAACTGGTCGATCAGGTCCCAGGCATTGGCGCGGGTGCGATTGGCGACGACGAGCTGCGCGACGTCGGCATCCATCAATGCCGGCGCGACGGCGCGCGCGGCGCCACCGGCGCCCAGCATCAGCACGCGCTTGCGGAACAGGTCGACTTCGCGGCGTTCGCGCAGGTCGCGCACCAATCCGCTGCCGTCGGTGATGTCGCCGTACCAATGGCTGTCGCGCCACGCCAGCGTGTTGACCGCACCGGCGCGACGCGCGCGCGGGCTCAGGCTTTGCGCGGCGGCGGCGGCGGCGATCTTGTCCGGTGCGGTGACATTGGCGCCGATGCCACCGGCACGCTGGAAGCGTTCCAGCGTCGCGTCGAAGCCGTCGGCGGCGGTATCGATCGCCACGTACAACAGGTCGATGCCGCACTGGCGCGCGAATTCGGCATGGATGCGCGGTGACAGCGAGTGCGCGACGGGGGCGCCGAGGACGGCGTAATGCGGCAGTGTCATGTTCTTCAGCGGCCTTCGCGCAGCCAGCGTGCGGCGTCCAGGGCGTAATAGGTGAGGACGCCATCGGCGCCGGCGCGCTTGAACGCCAGCAGCGATTCCATCGCCACCATTTTTTCGTCGAGCCAGCCATTGGCCGCGGCCGCCTTGATCATCGCGTACTCGCCACTCACCTGGTACACGTATGTCGGGCGATGGAAGGTGTCCTTCACGCGCCGCACGATATCGAGGTAGGGCAGGCCCGGCTTCACCATCACCATGTCGGCGCCTTCCTCCAGATCGAGCGCGACTTCGTGCAGCGCTTCATCGGAGTTGGCGGGATCCATCTGATAGGCGTACTTGTTGCCCTTGCCGAGCGCGCCCGCGCTGCCCACGGCGTTGCGGAATGGACCGTAGAACGCGCTGGCGTACTTGGCGCTGTAGGCCATGATGCGGGTATGGATGAAACCGGCCTTTTCCAGCGCGGCGCGGATCGCGCCGATGCGACCGTCCATCATGTCGCTGGGCGAAAGAATGTCGGCGCCGGCGGCGGCATGGACCAGTGACTGCTTCACCAGCGCGTCGATGGTTTCGTCGTTGAGGATGTAACCGGTGTCGTCGATCAGGCCGTCCTGGCCGTGCGTGGTGTACGGATCGAGCGCCTGGTCGGTCATCACGCCGAGTTCGGGGAAGCGCGACTTCAACGCACGGATAGCGCGCGGCACGATGCCGTGCTCATCCCATGCAATCGCGCCGTCGGCGGTTTTCGCCGCGGGATCCGGGACGCCGAACAGGTCGAGTACCGGCACGCCCAGTTCCAGTGCCTGTTCGCCCACCTTCAACAGTTCGTCGATCGACACGCGCTCGACGCCGGGCATCGATGGCACGGGTGCGCGACCTTTCTCCTCGTGAACGAATACGGGCAGGATCAGGTCATTGTTCGTCAGCACCGTCTCGCGCATCAGGCGGCGTGAGAAATCATCGCGGCGCATCCGTCGCGGACGAATGTAGGGATAGCTCATCCCGGCATTCTACCGCTGCAATGTGAATGGGACTCTGGGCCCACTGTCACAGCTTTCAAACGTGAACGCCGTCGATCTCGATCGCCAGTTCGCGGCGGCAGATGGCCGCGTGCAGCACGATGTAGCGGACCTCCGGACCGAGTACGCCACGCAGCGTCTGGTCGACCAGCTCAAGGTCGTCGGCATCGCGCACATAGACCTTGAGGCGCGCGCCGCCGCCGAATTTCTCCGGCAGGTCGGGACGCTTGGCGCGCGCGGCCTCGATCAGCGCATCGAAGTTGCGGAAGGTTTCGTGGATCTGCGCGACCAGGTCGCTGGCGTGTTGCGACGCGTGGCCGACCACCGCCGCGGTGCCCGACAACAGCAACGGCATGTCGCTGCCCGCGGGCGGGAGCATGGCGCGGGCGAAACTCGGGGCCTGCGGACCGTACTGGCGCGGGTAGTGGTAGGCGCTGACCTGGCGCGGATTCTCCACCGGCGTTCCCGCAACGGCGCCGGATAGCCAGTACACCTGCAGCACATGCGCGGTATCGCAGCGACCGATCGCGGTCGCCGCCGGCAGCAGCTGCGCGTCGAAATTGCCGAGCCCGTGGGCGCGGCCGACGCAGAACTGGCGATAGCGCTCGATGTCGCCGTCGCCGACGGTGATCGAGTCGAGATAGTTCCAGACCCGCAGCAGGTATGGCGTATCGCTGTCGCGGACGAAATCGATCAACTGCCGATAGGCGTCCTCCGAGGCCTGCACCAACCCGCCTTCGCCTTCCTCGATTTCGATCGCGCCGAAGGTCAGCGCGCCGTCGCTGGCCCAGGCGATGTTGCCGTCGCGGCCATGGCGCACGCCCTGGCCGCTGCGCCAGACTTCCAGTGGCGCCGCGACCTGCGGCTGCAGTGGCACGCGCAGGTAGCGCGGATCGGCATGCGTGGCCGGATGCCCGGCGAAACCGATCACCGCGAGGGTGTCGTCGCGCGCGAGTTCGGCATCCAGCGTGTCGGCCGGAACGTAATCGACCTGCAGGCGCGGGGGGCGCACCGTATCGTGCAGGACACGACTCATTGCGCATCCCTTTGCAGGGTTTCTTCGCGCACTTCCACCCCGAGCTGGCGGCGACGATTGCGCCAGGCGGCGAAGGCGCGGCCGGACATGCCGAGCGCTGTGATCGCGTAGATCACCCGGAAGATGCGCAGGCGGCGCAGCACCGGTTTCGCATCGAACACATCGCCACTGAGCATCGAGACGATGGCGCGCTCGACGCCGAGGAAGTCACGGGGATTGGCGAACAGATGCTTCATCGTCGGCGAGGTGAAGCGGTAGATGAACCACTTGAACTCGTCGAGGCCGCTATCGAAGCGGCGCTGGAAGCGGCGTTGCAAGGATGCTTCGTGCGCCGGCGCGCGCAGGATGTCGTCGACCATGCCGGCGCAGCCTTCGGCCGATTTCATCGCCAGGTACACGCCGGACGAAAACATCGGATCGACGAAGGCGTAGGCATCGCCCAGCAGGCTCCAGTGGCGGCCGTGCATTTCGCTGCATTCGTAGGCGTAGTTGCCGGTGACGTGCACGGGCGCGACGCGTTCGGCATCGCGCATACGTTCGTCGAGATCGGGCACGGACATCAGCGTCTGCATCAGGAAGGCCTCCTGATCGCCACGGCGCTGCTTCAGGTACTCGGGGAAGCACACCGCGCCGACGCTGGTGACGCCATCGGCCAGCGGGATCACCCAGATCCAGCCGTTGGCATGGCGATAGATGCTGATGTTTCCGGCATCGCGGCCTTCGCGGCGCTGCACGTTGCGAAAATGGCTGAAGATCGCCGCCGAGGCATGGCGATCGTTTTTGCGCTTGAGCCCGAGCTTGCCGCCGAGGAAGGTGTCGCGGCCGCTGGCGTCGAGCAGATAGCGCGGCCGGAACTCCTGGCCTTCGGCATGCACGATGATGGCATCGTCGTCGCCGAACTCGACGCGATCGACCTTCGTGTTGTCGCGGGCATCGACGCCGGCGGTGATCGCGTTGTCCCACAGGATCTTGTCGAAATCGGAACGCCGGACCTGGAAGGCATACCCCGCCTGCGGGCGCAGGCTCTTGCCGAAATCGAAGACTTCGTAGCTGCCGTTGTCGTTGGGAAAATCGGCGCCGTGCTTGAGCGTGCTGCAATCGCGTACGACATCGTGGACGCCGAGTCGTTCCAGGATCGGCATGTTCTGCGGCAGCAGCGATTCGCCGATGTGGAAGCGCGGATGCTCCGCCTTCTCCAGCATTACCACCCGCCAGCCGTTGCGGGCGAGCAGGGTCGAGGCGGTACTGCCGGCGGGACCGCCGCCGATGACGAGAACGTCGCAGGTGATGGGCGCGACAGTGGTGGTGTTGCCGGAGTCGTCGTGGCGCTCTGGCCTGATTTCGGAAGATTCCATACGCGATGCATAATAGCGTCTGCAGGCGACGTCCCGGAACTTGGGCTGTCGCAATACTGAATCCAATGGGTGGAACGCATGTCCGATCAAACCGCTGCTGAACGCGAGCTCGCCGAACTGCTGGTCGAAAGCCTGAACCTGGAAGACGTCGATCCGGCCGGCATCGATCCCGAGGCGCCGCTGTTCAACACCGGGCTCGGCCTGGATTCGATCGACGCGCTGGAATTGTCGCTGGCCATCTCGAAGAAGTACGGCCTGCAGCTGCGTTCCGACAACGAAGACAATCGCAAGATCTTCGCTTCGTTGCGCGCGCTGTCGGATTACGTCCAGCAGCATCGCGCCGCTGCCTGATCGCACGGCCATGGCGGCGTTGTTGCGGATCGTCGCCTTGCTGGCCTATTTCGTGGTCGCCCATCGCGCCTTGCGCGTCGACAGCCCGCGCCTGGCGGCGCTGGCATTGGGCCTGCTCGCCATCATCGTCTTCATCCGCGGCCTGTTGTCGTTGCGACCACGCGCGTGGCTGGCCGCGCTGGCCTGGATCGCCGCCGCCTGGGCGTTGGCGGGATCTTCTTATGCGATGCCGATACTGCTGCTGATGCCGAGCCTGTTCCTGGCGCTGGCCTGTTCGCTGTTCGCGCGCACGCTGGCACGCGGGCAGGTGCCGCTGGTAGTGCGGATGGTGGCGTTGATCGAAGGACAGCCGGCGCCGGCGCTTCCGGCCGACATCCGCGCGTATGCCACCCGCGTGACCTGGCTGTGGGCCGTCGTGCTGGGTGGGCTGTCGCTGCTCAATCTCGGACTCGCGCTGTTGACGACGCCGGGCGGCGTGCTGGAGCGCCTCGGTATTGCCCCGCCGTGGCCGCTGAGCCCGGAAGTTGCCGCCACGGTCGATACCTGGGGCATCTACGTGCCGGTCGCGGCCACCCTGATCGGCGAATTCGTCTACCGCCAGCGGCGCTTCCCCGGCCGCTATGACGGGCCACTGGACTATCTGCGCAAGCTGGCGCGGATTCCCCGGGAAAAATGGGCCGGGATCTTCCATTGAGGAATGGAACCGTCCGGGACGGTATCCTAGTCCGCCAATTTTGCTGATCCGACGGGGATGGACGGACAGTTCGTGGAAATGGAAACGGTCAAAACCGCGCGCATCGCCGTGCGCCGGCCTTTGTGGCGCAAAGCCTGGAACCTGTTGCAGTTTGCGTTCACCCTGGTGTGGACCGCGGGCGGCATCCTGGTGGCGATGGCGTTGCTCAAGCTGACCGGCAGCCCGCGTGGTCCGTTGCGGATGGCGTCGAAGATGTGGGCGCCCGGCCTGATGACCGGTGCCGGCGCGAAGCTCGACGTGCAGGGCGCCGACCGGATCGACTGGACGCGGCCGCACCTGATCGTCAGCAACCACCAGTCGGTGATCGATATCTGCAGCCTGTTCATGGCGGTGCCGGTGCCGCTGCGTTTCCTCCTCAAGCAGGAGATGACGCGAATGCCTTTCGTCGGCTGGTACGCGAAGTCGACCGGCATGCTGTTCATCGACCGCGACAATCCGCGTGCCGCGCCGGCGATGCTGAAGGCGGCGGCGAAGATGATGTCCGAAGGCTGGCAGCTGTGCGTATTCCCGGAAGGCACGCGCAGCCGCGATGGCGTGGTCGGCGAATTCAAGGCCGGTCCGTTCGAGGCGGCGATTCGCGCCGGGGTCGAGGTGCTCCCGGTATCGCTCGATGGCGCGCGCCAGGTATTGCCGAGCGACGGTTTCGAAGTGAACCCGGGGCCGATCAAGGTGCGCTTCGGCACGCCGATCGCGACGACGGGCGAGGGCGGCATTCGCGATCGCAACGCACTGGCGCAGGCTGCGCATGCGCAGGTATTGATGCTGCTCGAGAACGGCGGCCGGGTATGAAGTTCCGCATCGCCGCCGACCACCCGGCGTTGCCCGGGCATTTCCCGGGGAAACCCATCGTGCCGGGCGTGGTGATCCTTGACCACGTGCAGCAGGCGATCGAACGCGAACACGGTGCGATCGCCGCACCGATCAGGCTCGCCCAGGTGAAGTTCGTGCAACCGCTGCTGCCGGAGCAGGACGCCGAGATTGCCATCGAACCGGCATCGCGCGGCTGGAAATTCCGCGTCCAGCGCGGCCATGCATTGATCGCCAGCGGCGATATCGCATCGGCATGACCGTCATGCTTGCATGAGCAGCGAGACCTGGACCGATCGTCCCGAAGGCGGCGGCATGTTCGCCTTGTGGCTGATCCGCACCATCGCGCGTCGTGCCGGCCGGCGCGTCGCCCGCCTGCTGCTGTTCCCGATTACCGCCTATTTCCTGGTCAAGCGCGGCCCCGAGCGGCGCTCGTCGCAGGACTACCTGCAGCGTGCGCTGGGCCGCAAGACCAACTGGTGGGATGGCGCGCGCCATGTCCACACCTTCGCATCGACGATCCTCGATCGCGTGTTCCTGCTCGGCGGCCCGATCGACCGCTTCGACGTCCGCGTCGATGGCCTCGACGCATTGCATGCGGCCCTCGACCAGAAGCGCGGCGTGCTGCTGTTCGGTTCGCACCACGGCAGTTTCGAAGTACTGCGCGTGCTGGCGACGCGGCGACCCGACTACACCATCAAGATCGTGCTCGACAAGAAACAGAGCCCGGCGATGACGCAGTTGCTGGACGCGCTCAACCCGCAACTCGCCGCCAACATCATCGATGCTTCGCAGGATGGTCCGTCGATCGTGATGGATATCCAGCACGCCCTGTCCGAAGGCGCGCTGGTCTCGCTGCTGGTGGATCGCGTGCGTCCCGGCGAGCCGTGGCTGCCGGCGCAGTTCCTCGGCGGCACCGCGCGCTTCCCGACCTCGCCGTGGCTGATCGCCTCCGCGCTCAAGGTGCCGGTGGCACTCGGTTTCGGGTTGTATCGCGGCGGCAACCACTACGACCTGTCGTTCGAACTGTTCAGTGAACGGATCGACATCCCGCGCCAGGCCCGCGCCGAGGCGCTGTCCGCGCTCATCCAGCGTTACGCCACGCGGCTGGAACATTACGTGCATCAGGCACCCTACAACTGGTTCAACTTCTATGACTTCTGGCATGACGATGAAGGCCACACGTTCGATGACGCCGCGGTCCAGCGCCGCACTGCTGCTGCTCGCGCTGGCGGCGACGCCGGCGATCGCGGGTAACGCCCCGGCCATCGACAGCGACTGGATCCTGTCGAAACTCGCGCATGCCGGCCCGACGCGCACGGCGTTCGTCGAGGTGCGCAGTTCCGCGCTGCTGAAGAACCCGTTGCGGGTGTCCGGCGAATATCGCCATCCCGATGCCGACACGCTGGTGCGCGAAGTGCGCGCGCCCTATCAGGAAACCACCACCATCCACGATGGCAAGGCCAGCATCCAGCGCGGCAGTTCGACCCGGACCTTCGCGCTGTCGCGCGCGCCGCAGCTGGCCACCCTGCAGACGAGTTTCGGTGCGCTGCTGCGTGGCGACCGCCAGCAGTTGCAGTCGGCATTCGCGCTCGACACCAAGGGCGTGCGCGAGAAGTGGACAATGGTACTGACGCCGAAGGACGCTGCATTGGCCAAGCAGGTGCAGGACATCACCCTGTTCGGGCGCGGCTCCGAATTGCGCTGCATCGAGACGCGCATGGGCAAGGGCGGCGAGGTGCAACGCACGCTGCTGGCGTCGGCGGCCGCATCGGCCGGCAATGCGACCAGTGACGCTGCGTTGCAGGCGATTTGCCACGGCGAAGCGGCGCGCTGATAGATTCCACGCATGTCGCCGAGTCGAACCCTGTCCATTCGCCAGCGTGTCGCGTTGGCGCTCGCGTGGTTGGCGGTATTGGCCGTGTTGGGCTGGATGGTCGCACGCCAGCTGCATCCCAGCGGCGATCTGCGCGAGTTCATGCCCAAGGGCCAGACGCCAATGCAACGGCTGGTGCTGGACGAGCTCGGCGAAGGTCCGGGTTCGCGCCTGTTGCTGGTCGCGATCTCGGGCAAGCCGGATGAAGACCTCGCGGAACTGAGCAAGGGACTGACGGCGAAGCTCAAGAGCGACCCGCGCTACAGCCAGGTGGTGAACGGCAGCTTCGATGCCGGCGCGCTCGATTCCAAACTCCTGCCGTATCGCTATCTGCTGTCGCCGACGCTGGACACGCAGAAGTTCGATGCCCCCTTCCTCGCCGACCAGTTGCAGCAGCGCGTCGCCGATCTCGGCTCGCCGGCGGCAGGCATGCTGGAACCCTTGCTGCCGCGCGATCCGACGCTGGAGATGCTCAAGCTCGCCGAGCGATGGACGCCGCCGAACATGCCGCCCGTGGTCGATGGCGTCTGGGTCGCGCCGGGTGACGGGGCCTTGCTGCTGGTGCAGACCCGCGCGCCGGGTTTCGATCCCGCCGCGCAGGAACAGGCGATCGCCGGCATCGAAAGCGCGTTGCGGGCATTGCCTGGCGGCAAGGACGCGAAGTTGACGCTGAGTGGCCCCGGCTACTTCAGCGTCATCATGAGCAAGCAGACGAAATCGCAGGCCGATCGCATCGGCTTCGTGTCGTCGATCGGGTTCATCCTGCTGCTGTTGCTGGCGTATCGCAGCGTCGGTTCGTTGTTGCTGGCCGGCTTGCCGGTGGTCAGCGGCGCACTCGCCGGCATCGTCGCGCTGACCCTGTGGTTCCCGCAGGTGCACGGCATCACCCTGGCATTCGGGTTCACCCTGCTCGGCGTCGCCCAGGAATATCCGATCCGCGTGCTGAGCCATCGCCGCGCCGGCGAAGACGCGCTCGCCAGTGTGCGCGGGCTGTGGCCGCTGCTGCTCACTGCGATCGCGTCGGCCTGTATTGCTTACTTAGCTTTCTATGCGTCGGGTGTCGGCGGCCTCCAGCAGCTCGCGGTCTTCACCATCACTGGACTGCTGGTGGCGGGGTTCAGCACGCGCTATCTGTTGCCGTGGTTGCTGCCGGTGCGGGTGCGCGATGTCGAATCGATGCCATGGCTGGTGCGTGCGCGCCATCTCGCCGACACCCTGCCGCGTCCGCGCTGGTTGCCGTGGCTGGTCGCGATCGCAACGGTGGCGATGATCGCGCTGGCGCCCGGAAAATTCTGGCAGAACGATCTCTCGGCGCTGACGCCGCTGCCGCACGACCTGCTGCAACGCGATGCCCATCTGCGCGCCGCGCTCGGCGCGCCCGACGTGCGCTATCTGCTGGTGTTGCAGGCGGCCGACAGCGATGGCGTGCTGAAACTCTCCGAACGGTTGGAGCCGCAGGTCGAGGCGCTGCAACAGGCGAAGGCCCTGGATGGTGCCGAACTGCCGTCGCGCTACCTGCCGAGCATGGAAATCCAACGCGCGCGCCAGCAGGCACTGCCCGATCGCGCCACGTTGCAGGCGGCATTGGCGCAGGCGCAGCGCGACCTGCCGTTCAAGCCCGACAGCTTCTCGCCCTTCGTCGACGATGTCGAAACCGCGCGCGCGCTGCCCTTGCTCGATGCGCAACGTTTCGCCGGCAATCCGCTGGGCGAACGCCTTGGCGCGATGCTGCGCAATCGCGACGGCAAGGTGCTCGGACTGGTCACGCTCAATGGCGTCCACGATCCCGCCGCCGTGCAGCGCCTGGCGACGGATAGTGGCGGTGCGGTGCAACTGCTCGACCTCAAGGACTCCGCCGAAAGCCTGCTGGTCGGTTATCGCACGCGCATCCTCCAGGCCTTGCTGGTGGCGACGTTGTTGTTGATCGCGACCATCACGTTTGCGTTGCGCAGCCCGCGTCGCGCCTGGCACGTGCTGGCGCCGATGACGCTGGCGACGTTCCTGGTGCTGGCGGTGGAACGCGTCGCCGGCATCGAGATCTCGCTGTTCCACCTGGTCGCGCTGATCCTCGCTGCCGGACTCGGACTGCATTACGCGCTGTTCTTCGAACGCGAAACCGGCGATCCCGCCGAACAGCGGCGCACCCTGCACGCCACCATCGTCTGCGTGCTCTCGGCGTTGCTGGTGTTCGGCATGCTGGCGCTAAGCAGCATCCCGGTGTTGCGTGCGATCGGGCTAACCGTCGCGCTCGGCGTGCTGTTCCATTTCTGCCTGTCGATCCTCATGGCCCCGCACGTTGGAGGCGACGAGGCATGAGCGCGTCGCCGGAATCGATCGACATCGAATCGCTGGTGCCGCACAAGGGCACGATGTGCCTGTGGCAGCGCCTGCTCGATCACGATGACCGGCATGTGCGCGTCGCCAGCGATGGCCATCGTGCAAGCGACCATCCCTTGCGTTCGGATGGCAGGCTCAAGGCGATTCACTTGTGCGAATACGGCGCACAGGCGATGGCGGTGCATGGCGGCCTGCTTGGCCGTGCCCGTGGCGGTGCGGTCAAGGCGGGCGTGCTGGTGGCGCTGCGTGGCGTCCAGCTGCATGTCGCCCGCATCGACGATCTCGCCGGCGAACTGGTCGGTGAAGCCGAATTGCTGATGGACAGCGATACCAGCCAGCAGTACGGATTCCGTATCCTGCATGCGGGCGAAGTGATCGCCGAAGGACGCGCCGCGGTGATGCTGGGAGAGGCCGGATGAACGACAAGGCGATGAAACGCGCGCTGGTGACCGGCGGCAGCGGCGATATCGGGGGTGCGATCTGCACGGCATTGGCCGCGCAGGGGCTGCATGTGATCGTGCATGCCAACAGCGGGCTGGCGAAAGCGCAGGCACTGGTCGACGGGATCATCGCCGCGGGTGGCAGTGCGCAGGCGGTCGCGTTCGACGTCAGCGATGCCGACGCGGCGCGTGCCGCGATCGAGGGATTGCTCGCGAGCGGGCCGATCCAGGTCGTCGTCAACAATGCCGGCATCCATGACGACGCGCCGATGGCGGGGATGTCGCAGGTGCAATGGTCGCGCGTGGTCGACGTCTCGCTCAACGGATTCTTCAATGTCACGCAGCCCCTGCTGTTGCCGATGGCGCGCACGCGCTGGGGGCGTGTCGTTTGCATCTCGTCGGTGGCTGGCGTGCTCGGCAATCGCGGGCAAGCCAATTACGCCGCGGCGAAGGCCGGCCTGCATGGCGCGGTGAAATCGCTGGCGCGCGAAATGGCCAGTCGCGGCATCACCGCCAATGCGGTCGCGCCGGGCGTGATCGCCGGACGCATGACCGACGAATTGTTCCCCGTCGAACAACTCAAGGCGATGGTGCCGGCAGGACGTGCCGGAAAGCCGCAAGAAGTCGCGGCACTGGTCGCCTTCCTGTGCAGCGATGTCGCGGGCTACATCAACGGCCAGGTGATCGGCGTCAATGGCGGAATGGGCTAGCCGCCATCGATCGATTCGGCTAACGTTGCCGAAGCTGTCGGGGACAGCATCAACCAGGGGAAATACATGATGAAGAAAATGCTTGCGCGCGCGGGCGTGCTGTTGCTCGTCGCCGGGATGGCGTTGCCGGCGTTCGCCGCCAAACACATGCAGCCGGCGAAGGACCAGGATCCGAAGCCCGCGCCGGGCAAGGCGCTGCTGGTCATTGCCAGGCCTTCGTCGTACGGCGCCGCGATCATGTCGTCGGTCTACGATGCGCCGGACACCGGCACCGAATTCATCGGCATCCTCGGTGGCCACGACAAGATCGCCTACCAGGCCGAACCGGGCAAGCATCGCTTCATGGTGATCGGCGAGAACGCCGACTTCATGGATGCCGACCTTGAAGCCGGCAAGGTCTATTACGCAGTGGTGCGCGCGCGTCCCGGCATGTGGAAGGCGCGTTTCTCGCTGCTGCCGATCCATGCGAAATCCGCGGACAAGTACAACCTCGAAAGCCCGGATTTCAAGGACTGGGTGAAGAACTCGGGCTGGATCGAACAGGACCCGACCGCCCAGGCGTGGTACGCCGAGAGCAAGGCCGACATCGAAGAGAAGAAGGCGGACTACTTGAAGAAGTGGAATGTCATGGCGCCGAACGATCGCGCCGAGCTGTACCTGCACGCCGAAGACGGCACTGCGCCCTGAGGCGTCACGCCACCCACGGCGCCTGCAGCAACGGTTCCCCGGGCGCCACATCGGTCAGCAACGAGGACAGCCCGGCGTCATCGATGCCGGGATGATCCTTGCGCGCTTCGGCCAGCAACTGCAGCGCCAGCCGCTCCATCAGGGTGACATTGGCGGTGATGCGTTGCCGGAACGTGGCGTCGTCCTGCGGCGGATCGGTGAGCGCGCGATTGAGCTCGTGGAACCACGGAATCAGGTACTGATCGAGCAGCCGTCCATCCTGCGGCGGTGACGACGTATCGTTGCGCGCGTTCCATGCGCGCAGCAGCGCCTGGATGGCGATGTTGAGGCTGGTGGCGCGATCGAGCGCGGGCCGCAACTTGCCGAGCATCGCGATGTCGGCGATGCGCCCGCCGGTGAACAGTGGCGCGAGCAACGACCAGTAATAGGTATAGTCCCAGATCACCTTGAGCGGCATCACCCGCGCATCGCCGAACAGCGCGTACTGGTCGCGGTAGAGCGTCATGGTGTTGGCGAAGAAGGAATCGATCAGTTGCTGGTAGATGCCGGCATAAGGCGCGAACGGTTGTCCGGCGCGGTCGCGCTGGATCAGGTCACAGATGTAGGTGTTGCCGATGGCGATGAAGTCGCTGCCCGGCGAATAGAACGGGTCGAGGAACAGCCCGGCCTCGCCGGTGATCGCCCAGCGATCGCCCGAGAACACCTGTTTGCAGCCGTGAGAGAAATGGCGCAGGAAGCGGAAGTCCAGCACGCCGTGGCGCGGATCGTCCAGCAACTTCGCCAGCGCGGGCTGGTGTTCGCGTAGCCACGCCATCGCCAGCGCGTGGGTCTTGATGCCCTCGAGCGGATGCAAGCCGCCGTCGGCGACGATGCCGATCGAGTGCGTGCCGGAGGCGAGCGGAATCATCCACGCCCAGTAGCCAGGGCCGCACAGGTGGTTGGTGGAACGCCAGCGATCCGGCGGCGTGCAACGCAGCAGCCAGTCGTTGTCGCGCGACCACAGGTTGGGATCGACGATGCCGTCGACGCGCCACCATGCGGCATTGACGTCGTGCGGATTGTCTTCGGCGAGGCCGAATTTGCGCTTGAGCAGGCTGGCGCGTCCCGCGGCGTCGATCAGCCAGCGCGCTTCCAGTCGCGTGGCGACGCTTTCGCGTTCGAATTCCACCGCGTGCAGGCCGTCGTCGCTGGCGGGATCGACGTGCTTGACCGTGGCGCCGTCGAGGAAGACCACGCCGAGTTCGCGCGCGCGTTCGCCGAGGAAGTTCTCGAAGCGACCGCGATCGAGTTGCCAGGAGGTCATCGGCAGCAGCTTGCTGACGCCGAGTTCGCTGCAACGATCGATAGCCTCGACGCCGTCGGAGAAGAAGAAACGGAAACCGAACTTGCGGATCTGCTCGCCATCGAGGTGTTCGCGCAGGCCGAGGACATGGCCGAAATAATGCGCGGCGATTTCCACCGTCGATTCGCCGACCTTGAATGCCGCCTCGCGCACCGGATGCTGCTGGCGTTCGATCGCCACGATGTGCAATGCCGGATCCATGCGCTTGAGCTGGATCGCGAGGCTCAGGCCGGCGAGGCCACCACCGAGGATGACGACGTCGACTTTGTTGTTCATGCGTCCTGGTCGATCACCGGGGGATGGGCGCGGGTGATGCGGTATTCGCGGATCACGTCGCCGCGCCCCAGGATGAAGCCCACCGTGTGCGAGGTGATGTTGTAGAGATCGCGGAACAGGCGGAAATGACTCTTGCGGAATTCCTGCTCGGCATTGGCGTAGCGCGCTTCCACCGGGACCGCGACCACGCGGGCGCCGGCCTGGCGCGAGGCCGACATCAACATCTGCGCTTCGAACACGAAACCTTCGCCGGGAACGTCGGGCAGGGTGAACACCGCGCGCGGGTACAGGCGCTGGCCGCTTTGCGTGTCGACCACGCGATAGCCGCAACCCCAGCTGATGCCCCAGTCGCCGAAGTCGTTGCCGATGCGGCGGTACCACGGCTGCGATGCACGCTTCTTCAGGCGGGCGCCGACCACCAGCGCACCGGGATGGCGATTGGCTGCGGCGATCAGGCGCGGCAGGTCGGAAGCCTTGTGCTGGCCATCGCCGTCCATCGTCGCCACCGCCTGCATGCCCATGCGCGCGGCCTCGGCGAAGCCGTCGCGCAGCGATTGGCCCTTGCCCATGCGCTGCGGGTGGCGCAACAGCGTGACGGGGAGATCGCGCACGCAATCGGAGGTGCCGTCATCGGAACCGTCGTCGATCACGATCACATGATCGATGTATTGCAATGCTTCGCTCACCACTTCGCGGATGCGCAGGCGTTCGTTCAGTGCCGGAATCACCACGGCGACATTGCCGCGATCAAGTTGGACGCGCTCGATTTCGATTTGATCAACCATGACGGATTTCCAGGCGCAGTGCGCGTCCGGCGCCGGCGTCGAGTTGTATCTGGCCATCCTTGCCAGTGGCGAGCAGGTCGAACAACGGCAGCATTCTTGCCATGCGGTTTCCGGCAGCGTGGCGCGCCAGCGCGCCGTCGTTGGCATCGCCATTGCCATCGATCAAAGTCGCGGACAGCTGCGGTCCCTTGCCGTCGGCAGGCGCCAGCACCAGCGCGCCGCCAAGCAATCCGGTTCCGGTCGAAACCGAGGACAACGGACCGGTCGCGCCGGTGTCGTAGGCGGCGAGCAGGATGGCGGGTTCGCCACAGGCGAGATTCACCATCGCTTCGAGCAGCCCTTGCGAGAAGGTGCAGGCGAACGCGCTCAATGCGGTGGATGGCGCCATGCAGCCCTGGCCGATGGTCCAGTAGCCGGCGGCGGCGTTGTGCACGGAATTGTGGAACTTGGTCGGCGACAACGCGTCCGGCGCATCGCGCAGGGTGGCGCAGATGTAGTCGGTGATCGGCAGGTCGCCATCGGTGCTTGCGAAGATCGAAGCCAGCGTTTTCGGATCGCGCCCGGCATCGCTGCATGCGGCCTGTGCGACTTCCAGCGCCACCGCCACCGATTCGGGTGCGCGCCGGCGTTCGTTGGCGGGCAGCAGCTGCGGCGAGGGCTTGGCGGGCGCTTCGGCGGGCAATTCGCCGCTGGCGACGAAATGTCGCGCGGCATTCCAGTCCGGAATCCCGCGCGTCCAGAAGCCGATGCCTTCGATCGTAGCGTTCAAGGTGCTCATGCGCGACCGAACACCAGCGAGCAGTTGTTGCCGCCGAAGCCGAACGAATTGTTCATGGCGTGGCGGACCGGACGGACATCCGCGGCAAAGCGGATCTGCGCGCCGCAGGCGGGATCGGGCGTGGTGCTGCCGAGGGTGGCGGGCAGGGTGCCGTCTTCCAGCGCGATCAATGCGAAGACCGATTCGACGATGCCGGCCGCGCCCAGCGTGTGCCCGGTGAAGCCCTTGGTGCTCGCTGCGTGCAGGCTGTCGGGGAACAGCGCGGAGATCGCGATCGCCTCGACACGATCGTTCGCCGGGGTGGCGGTGCCGTGCAGGTTGAGGTGGTCGATGTCGGCGGCGTCGAGTCCGGCGCGTGCCAGTGCATCGCGCATCGCCAGTTGCGCGCCCAGGCCTTCCGGGTGCGGCGTCGACATGTGGTAGGCGTCGCTGGATTCGCCGTAACCGAGCAACTGCAGTCCGCCGGATGCATCGCCATCGATGCGTTCCAGCACCGCGAAGCCACCGGCCTCGCCCAGGGAAATGCCGTCGCGACCGGCATCGAAGGGACGACACGGTTGCGCCGACACCAGTCCCAGCGAGTTGAAGCCGAACAGCACGCTGCCGCACAGGGTATCGACGCCGCCGACCAGCGCGGCATCGACCACGCCGGCCTGGATCAGGCGCGCTGCCTGCGCGAACACCTTGGCGCTCGACGAGCAGGCGGTGGCGACGGTGATGCACGGACCGCGCAGGCCGGTGGCGTGCTGCAGGAAATCGCCGAGCGAATGCGGGGTATGGATGATCGGGCGGGCGAGGTCGGGCGGGAACGCACCGTCGACCAGGCGTTCGTAAGCCTCTTCGCTGGCGCCGATGCTCGAGGTCGAAGTGCCGACCACGAGCGCGACGCGTTCCGCGCCATGGCGTTTGATCGCCGCATCCAGCGCGTCCATCACCCCATCCTGCTGGAGTGCGATCCAGGCGAGGCGGTTGTTGCGGCACTCCCAGCCAGACAGCGCCTCGGGCAATGCATCGTCCTCGACGCCGGCGACCCGGCCGATCCAGCAGGCCAGCGGCGCGTGGCTGAAATCGTTCTGGCGGAGACCGCTGCGACCCGCGCGGAGGGCGTCGGCCTGCGCCTGCCGCCCGCGGCCAAGCGCGGTGGTGGCGGTATGGGCGCGGATCGCCACCGGAGGCATGCGCTGGGCGGTTCGGGAATCGGTCACGAAGGATCGGGCTGGGAATGACCGGAAATTATAGACCGGGCACCCCATGAAGCCGCCTTGAACCGGTCATGTTGCAGTGCGGGCCGACTGGCGTCACGGTTCAGGTCGCGGCATGGCGCAATCGTCACGGCGCAACGGTAAGATCGCATCGCCTCCGGGGGGAGGCGTTCAATCATTACTTTGGGGGAACACCATGAAGTTGAAAATTGCCCTGTTGGCGGGGTTGGCTGCGATCGCGTTTTCGGGAAATGTAGCAGCGCGTCATGCTCCGCTGACCAATCCGCCGCCGATCGCCATTCCGGTCAAGCTGAGCGACAAGGCGACCGTGAAGGAGGTCAAGCGGGCATTGCTGCAGCGCGGCTGGGAAATCGATTCCGAATCCCCGGGCGTCATCAACAGCACCCTGCATCTGCGCGACCATGTCGCCAAGATCAAGGTCGGTTACGGCGACGGCCAGGTCAAGCTCGCCTACGTCGACAGCACCAATCTCGACTACAAGAAGAACAGCAACGGGACCGAGGAAATCCACCCGAACTACCTGGGCTGGATGCAATTCCTCGCCAGCGACATCAAGGCCAACTTCAGCGTGGCGGCGATGTCCGGCGACTGAGCCTGTCGAACCGGCTGCAATCCAAAGCGGGCTCCGGCCCGCTTTTTTCATGGGCAATCCCGAACGGGATAGGTCATAAGTCATGTGTCGGCGCGGCGCGGCGACGGGTAGCATCGAAGGGATACCTCTGCTTCCCGGAACCCCGATGCGTGCCCACTCCCGCCTGGCCCTTCTGGCCGTCTGCCTGGTCGCCCCGATGACCCAGGCGCAAACTCCCGCGCAACTCTCCACTGCCGATTACGACCGCGCGGCGAAAACCCTCGGCGACCGCACCGGTCCGCTGGTGGACGGCATGGTGAATGTCGTCGGCTGGCTGGATGACGGCAGCGTGGTCTACCGCGAAAGCACGGCTGGCAAGACCCGCTTCCTGCGCCTGGATCCGGCCACCGGCAAATCCGTGGCGGCCTTCAATGCGCAGGCACTGGCCGATGCCATGAACCAGGCGCGCGCCGGCAAGGGCGCACCGGTGAAGGTGGACATGCTGCCGGTCTCGGGGATCAAGCGCGATGGCGCGACCATGGTGGTGGACGTGCGCGGCAGCAGCTATCGCTGCGATGACAAGGGCTGCACGGCGGCGGCCGCGGCGAAGTCCGGCGACGAGCCCGGCGACGAGCCCGGCGTGGCATCGCCCGACGGCAAGCGCGAAGCCTTCATCCGCAACTGGAACCTGTGGCTGCGCGACACCGCCACCGGCAAGGAAACCCAGCTGACCACCGACGGCAAGCCCGATTACGGTTACGCCACCGACAACGCCGGCTGGAAGCACACCGACGAAGCGGTCGTGGCGTGGTCGCCGGATTCGAAGAAGATCGCCACCTTCCAGCAGGACCAGCGCAAGACGCGGACGATGACCTTGGTGGATACCAATGTCGGCTCGCCCAAGGTGCAGCAGTGGAAGTATCCGTTCGCCGGCGACAAGGACGTGACGATGATCGAGCGTGTCATCGTCGATGTCTCGGGCGTCGCGCCCAAGACCGTGCGCCTGCAGATGCCAGCGGACCAGCATCGCTCGACCTGCGCCGATGACGTGGTTTGCGACGGTGGCTGGGAAGACGTGCAGTGGGCGAAGGACGGCGCGAGCCTGGCCTTCGTCAGTACCGATCGCGGCCACAAGTCGGCGACCCTGCGCGTGGCCGACGCCGCCACCGGCAAGGTGCGCGACGTCTACAAGGAAACCGTCGCCACCCAATACCAGAGCGCGCCGGCGCTGGCCTCGGTCAACTGGCGTTACCTGCCGGAAAGCAATGAGTTCATCTGGTTCAGCCAGAAATCCGATTGGGGCCATCTCTACCTGCATGACCTCGCCACCGGCAAGCTCAAGCGCCAGATCACCAGCGGCGACTGGAATGTCACCCAGATCGGCCACATCGATGCCGCCTCGCGCACCTTGTGGATCCGCGGCGTCGGTCGCGAAGCCGGTAACGATCCCTATTTCGTCCATTACTACAAGGTCGGCATGGATGGCGGCGATGTCACCCTGCTGACGCCGGAAAACGCCAACCACACGATCACGGCGTCGGCCGACGACAAGTATTTCGTCGACGTGTACTCGACCATTTCCACCGCGCCGGTCGCCGTGCTGCGTGATGGCAACGGCAAGCAGGTGAGCGAGCTCGCGCGCGCCGATCTCAGCCGCCTCAAGGCCGCGGGCTGGGTCGCGCCGGAATCCTTCACCGTGAAGGCGCGCGACGGCAAGACCGATCTCTACGGCCAGATGTTCAAGCCGTCGAATTTCGATGCGAGCAAGAAGTACCCGATCGTCACCTACATCTATCCGGGTCCGCAGGTCGGTTCGATCCGCACGCGCAGCTTCATGTCCGCGCAGGGCGACAACCAGGCGCTGGCCGAGCTCGGTTTCATCGTGATCGCGGTTGATGGCATGGGCACCCCGCTGCGCAGCAAGTCCTTCCAGGATGCGTGGTACGGCAACATGGCCGACAACACGCTGCCGGACCAGGTCGGTGCGCTGAAGCAGCTTGCTGCGAAGTATTCGTGGATCGATGCCACCCGCGCCGGCATCTGGGGCCATTCCGGCGGTGGCAATGCCACCGCGGCGGCGATGTTCCGCTACCCGGACGTGTACAAGGCGGGCTGGTCGGAAAGCGGCAACCACGACAACCTGACCTATGAAGACGACTGGGCCGAGCGCTACCACGGCCTGCTCGAGAAGAAGGCCGACGGCACTACCAATTACACCGGCCAGGACAACGCGGCATACGCGAAGAACCTCAAGGGCAAGCTGATGCTGGTCCACGGCCTGATGGACGACAACGTGCCGCCGCAGTCCACGCTGCAGGTGGTCGATGCGCTGATGAAGGCGAACAAGGACTTCGACCTGTTGCTGCTGCCGCACGCCCGCCACGGCTACGGCGTCGACAGCTACTACGTGATGCGTCGCCGCTGGGACTTCTTCGTGAAGAACCTGCTGGGCGCGGAACCGCCGAAGGAATACGACCTCAAGCCGGTGAAGTGATCACGGCGCGCGCGGCATCCGTTGCCGCGCGCGTGCGGTTTGCGCTCAGCGCTGTCCGAACAAGACCTTCTTCTCCTCGTCGCTCAGCGGCTTGCCGGCATCGGGATTGACCTTCGTGGTCAGCGCATAGGCGCGTTGCGTCGCCGGACGCGCGGCGATCGCCGCATGCCAGCGCTGCAGGTCCGGGAACGCCGACAGGTCAAGCGGCGCCTTCGTGTAGGGATTGATCCACGGATAGCAGGCCATGTCGGCGATGGTGTAGTCGTCGCCGGTGATGAAGGCGCGGCCACGCAGCTGCTTGTCGAGCACGCCGAGCAGGCGCAGCACTTCGTTGCGGTAGCGATCGCGGGCGTAATCGATCTGCTCCGGTGCGTAGACGTGGAAGTGTCCGTACTGGCCGGTCATCGGCCCGAGCCCGGCCATCTGCCACATCAGCCATTCGTTGACGTGGACCTTGCCGCGCGTGTCGCTGGCGAAGAAGCGGCCGGTCTTGTTGGCGAGATAGATCAGAATCGCCCCCGACTCGAACACGCTGATGGGTGTGCCGCCATCGGCGGGGGCGTGATCGACGATCGCCGGCATCTTGTTGTTGGGCGAGATGCGCAGGTAATCGGGCTCGAATTGCGCGCCCTTGCCGATATCGACCGGGACGATGCGGTATTCGAGGCCGGCCTCTTCGAGGAACAGGGTGATCTTGTGGCCGTTGGGCGTGGGCCAGTAGTGCAGGTCGATCATGGAGGCTCCGGGGGATTCTTCGGGTGATTCGGCCATGATGCAGGGCCAGCGCTTAAAATGTCGTCATGGATGTTTCCCATTTGCTCGACGGGCTGAATCCGGCCCAGCGCGAGGCCGTGACTGCGCCGCCCGGACACTATCTGGTGCTGGCCGGCGCGGGTTCCGGCAAGACCCGCGTGCTCACCCATCGCATCGCGTGGTTGAACGAAGTGCATGGCGTGCCTGCGTACGGCATCTTCGCGGTCACCTTCACCAACAAGGCGGCGGGCGAGATGCGCGCGCGCACCGAAGCGCAGTTGCGCAACGGCGCGCGCGGGATGTGGATCGGCACCTTCCACGGGCTTGCGCACCGGCTGCTGCGCCTGCACTGGCAGGACGCGAAATTGCCGGAAGGCTTCCAGATCCTCGACAGCGACGACCAGCTGCGGCTGGTGAAGCGGGTGGTGCAGCAACTGGAGCTGGACGAAGCGCGTTTCCCGCCCAAGCAGATCGCGTGGTGGATCAACGCGCAGAAGGACGAAGGTCGCCGCCCGCAGCATATCCAGCCCGATCGCGACGAATGGTCGCAGGTGATGCAGAAGAGCTACGCGCTCTACCAGGAGCGCTGCGACAACGCCGGCCTGGTCGATTTCGCCGAGATCCTGCTGCGCGCGCATGAACTGCTGCGCGACAACCCGGCGCTGCTCGCGCATTACCGCCAGCGTTTCCGCGAATTGCTGATCGACGAATTCCAGGACACCAACGCCATCCAGTACGGCTTCGTGCGCCTGCTGGCCGGTGAAACCGGCCATGTCTTCGTGGTCGGCGACGATGACCAGGCGATCTATGGCTGGCGCGGCGCGAAGGTCGAGAACGTGCAGCGGTTCCTGCAGGATTTCGCCGGCGCGCAGACCATCCGCCTCGAGCAGAACTACCGTTCGACCGCCAACATCCTCAGCGCCGCGAATGCGGTGATCGCCCACAATCCGGAACGCCTCGGCAAGCAGCTGTGGACCGACAGCGGCGAGGGCGAGCCGATCGATCTCTACGCGGCCTACAACGAGATCGATGAAGCGCGTTACGTGATCGAGCGCATCCGCGCCTGGGTGCGCGATGGCGGCAGTTACGGCGATACCGCGATCCTCTATCGCAGCAATGCGCAATCGCGTGCGTTCGAAGAAGCGTTGCTGGCCGAACAACTGCCGTACCGCGTCTACGGTGGCATGCGCTTCTTCGAGCGCGCCGAAATCAAGGATAGCCTGGCTTATCTGCGCCTGATCGCTTCGCGCGCGGACGACGCGGCTTTCGAACGCGCGGTCAACACGCCGGCGCGCGGCATCGGCGAACGCACGCTGGACGAAGTGCGGCGGATGGCGCGTGGCGCCGGCATGACGTTGTGGGACGCCGCGCGCGAGCTGGTGCATGCGGGCGATCTCGCGGCGCGAGCACGCAATGCGCTGGCGGCCTTCCTGCAGCTGATCGATCAATTGCAGGATGAAACCGCCGACCTGCCGCTGCAGGACAAGATCGACCACATGCTGGCGCGCAGCGGCCTGCGTGCGTATTACGAGAAGGAATCGCGCGGCAGTCTCGATTCGCGCACCGACAACCTCGACGAACTGGTCAGCGTGGCGTCGCGCTTCGTCCGCGGCGACGACGAGGAAACGGCGCAGCTGAGCGAACTGGTCGCCTTCCTCGCCTATGCCGCGCTCGAAGCGGGCGAGGGCCAGGCGCAGGCGGGCGACGACGGCGTGCAGCTGATGACGCTGCACAGCGCCAAGGGCCTGGAGTTCCCGCTGGTGTTCCTTGCCGGGATGGAAGAAGGACTGTTCCCGAACGCGCGTTCGTCGGAGGAAAGCGGACGGCTGGAGGAAGAACGCCGTCTCGCCTATGTCGGCATCACCCGCGCGCGCCAACAACTGGTGCTGACCTATGCCGAGGCGCGCCGCCTGCACGGCCAGGACATGTACGGGATTCCGTCGCGCTTCCTGCGCGAGATTCCGTCGTCGCTGGTCAACGAGGTGCGGCCGAAGGTCAAGGTGTCGCGCGCCTATGCCCCGACACCGCGCCGCGATTTCGGCCACGCCCCGATTGCGGCGCCGGGCATCGCGCTGGGTGCGCAGGTCCGCCACCCGACGTTCGGCAGCGGCACCGTCACCGACATCGAAGGCAACGGCGCGCATGCGCGCGTTCAGGTGAATTTCGACGATGCCGGCAGCAAGTGGTTGGTGCTGGCGTTCGCGAATCTTTCGCCGGCTTAAAAGCATCGCCCGGCTGTCCGCCTATGCGGTTATCCGTATGACCGACACGCCGTGAATACGTCCATGTAGGCTCGACTCGGCATCCATGCCTCGTATGGTCCGCCATACGAACGAACCGCATAGGCGCCGCCGGTGGGAGCTTTTCGCTCTTTCTCAGAACCCCCAACACGCGCGCGGCCGCGGGTGTGCCAGTCCGGAGCGCGGGCGTTGCGCGTCATGGATGACGCGCACGAGCCTACATGGACGTATTCACGGCGTCCCGCGCGCCGGAGCTGGTCACCCGCGAAGCCAGCGCGTGCGAAAATCCCCCCATGAGCAAACGCCTGGTCCTGATCGACGGTTCGTCCTATCTCTTCCGCGCCTTCCACGCGCTGCCGCCGCTGAGCAACGCCCAGGGCGAGCCGACCGGCGCGCTGTTCGGCGTGGTCAACATGCTGCGCGCGCACCTCAAGGACAAGCCGGACTACATCGCCTTCGTGATGGATGCGTCGGGGCCGACCTTCCGCGACGACCTCGATCCGCAGTACAAGGCCAATCGCCCGCCGATGCCCGATGACCTGCGTGCGCAGATCGAACCGCTGATGGCGATCGTGCAGGCGCTGGGCCTGCCGATCATCCGCGAATCGGGCGTCGAAGCCGACGATGTGATCGGCACCCTGGCATTGCAGGCGGCAAGGGATGGCGTCGAGGTCACGGTCTCGACCAGCGACAAGGACATGGCGCAGTTGGTGCGTCCGCACGTCGGGCTGGTCAACACCATGAGCGGCAGCAAGCTCGATTCCGACGAAGCGGTGGTCGCCAAGTTCGGCGTCACCCCGGCGCAGATCATCGATTACCTGTCGCTGATGGGCGATGCGGTCGACAACATTCCCGGCGTTCCCAAGTGCGGGCCGAAGACCGCGGCCAAATGGCTGGGCGAATACGGTTCGCTGGAAGGCGTGATCGCCAATGCCGACAAGGTCGGCGGCAAGATCGGCGAGTCGCTGCGTGCGACCTTGCCGCGCCTGCCGCTGAACTACCAGCTCGCAACCATTCGCACCGACGTGCCGCTGCACGAGGCGTATGGCGATCTCGCCCTGCGCGACCGCGACGTCGAGACCTTGCGCGCGCTCTATGCGCGCTACGGTTTCAACCAGGCGTTGAAGGAACTTGATGGTGCGAACGTCCCGGAGTCGTCCGGCGCGTCCATCCCCAAGGCCCCGACCGGATTGCGTGGCTTCGTGGCGGCACCGGTCGTCGCGGGAGACATCGATCCGCAGTTGTCGCGTCCCGGTGAATACGAGTGCGTGACCGACGCCAAACAGTTGCAGGCCTGGGTCGATGCGCTCAAGGCCACGTCGATGTTCGCCTTCGATACCGAAACCGACGGTCTCGACCCGATGCAGGCGCGCATGGTCGGCATCTCGCTGAGCACGCAGTCCGGCAAGGCCTGCTACATCCCGCTTGGCCATGACGCCGCCGATGTCGCGCAATTGCCACTCGATGCCGTGGTCGCCGCGCTGAAATCGGCATTCGCCGACCCGACCAAGCTCAAGGTCGCGCAGAACGGCAAGTTCGACCTCCACATCCTCCATCGCCATGGGCTGGACGTGTCGCCGCCGCTGGGCGACACCTTGCTGGAAAGCTTCGTGCTCGATTCCGGCCAGCGCCATGACATGGACACCCAGGCCAAGCGCCTGCTCGGGATGGAGACCATCCACTACGAGGACGTGACGGGGAAGGGCGCCAAGCAGATCTCCTTCAGCCAGGTCGCGCTCGATGTCGCGACCGACTACGCCGCCGAGGATGCCGACGTCACCCTGCGCCTGCACGAGGTGCTGGCGCCCAAGCTCGCCGCCGCACCCGGGCTCGAAAGCGTTTATCGCGACATCGAACTGCCGCTGGTGCCGGTGCTGGCGCGGGTCGAGCGCAATGGCGTCCTGATCGATGCCGCCGAACTGCGCGCGCAATCGGCGGAACTGTCGCGGCGGATGCTGGAAGCGCAGCAGCGCGCCACCGAACTCGCCGGGCGGGCGATCAACCTCGATTCGCCGAAACAGCTGGGTGCCCTGCTGTTCGATGAGCTCAAGCTGCCGGCGCTGGTGAAGACGCCGAGCGGGGCGCCATCGACCAACGAGGAGGCGCTGGAAGCGATCGCCGACCAGCACGAATTGCCGCGCGTCATCCTCAATTACCGCGGGTTCGCCAAGTTGCGCAGCACCTATACCGAGAAGCTGCCGGAGATGATCAATCCGCAGACCGGGCGCGTGCACACCAACTACAACCAGGCGGGCGCGGCCACCGGGCGCCTGTCGTCCAACGATCCCAACCTGCAGAACATCCCGATCCGCACCGAGGAAGGCCGGCGCATCCGCCAGGCCTTCGTCGCGCCCAAGGGCCGCTGCATCGTCGCCTGCGACTACTCGCAGATCGAGCTGCGCATCATGGCGCACCTGTCGGAGGATCCGGCGCTGCTGCGCGCCTTCGCCTCGGGCGAGGACATCCATCGCGCCACCGCCGCCGAGGTCTTCGGCAAGCCGCTGGCGGAGGTCAGCAGCAACGAGCGTCGCGCAGCCAAGGCGATCAATTTCGGCCTGATGTACGGCATGGGCGCCTTCGGGCTGGCCCGCCAGCTCGGGGTGCCGCGCGGCGAGGCGCAGGATTACATCGCGCTCTACTTCAGCCGCTACCCGGGCGTGCGCGACTACATGGAACGTACCCGTGCCCAGGCGCGCGAGCAGGGCTACGTCGAAACCGTGTTCGGGCGACGCCTCTATCTCCCCTACATCGACAGCCGCAACCAGGCGCAGCGGGCCGGGGCGGAACGCGCCGCGATCAATGCGCCGATGCAGGGCACCGCCGCCGACATCATCAAGCGCGCGATGGTGGCGATCGATTCGTGGCTGCAGCCGCAAAACGACAAGGCGCTGATGATCATGCAGGTGCACGACGAACTGGTGTTCGAGTGCGACGACGCCTTCGCGGCCACCCTGCGCGAGGAAGCGGGCCGGCACATGGCGGCGGCGGCCGACCTTCGCGTGCCGCTGGTGGTCGACAGCGGCGTGGGCGCGAACTGGGAACAGGCGCATTGAGTGCGTCATGCGAAAGTGAACGCCACCGAACCTTGCTTATAAACACGTGCTGAACCCAATCCGGATTTACGTTTTTTTACGGTTTGATTTACGACTCGTAGACAAGTTCGGTGTTTAACTACACGTGACAGATGCAACGTCTGTCTTGGATAACTCCCTCCCCTGGAGTGATTCCTGCTCAGGCACGCTCTCCCCAAGCGATGCCTGAAACCCGCCCCGCCGGTCCCCCTCCGGCGGGGTTTTTTATTGGGCGACGCGGTCCCCTCCTTGCCGGGGTTTCATTCCCGCCCCCCGGCGATGGCACACTCGGCGCAACCGATCCGACGCCGCGAGCCATCCGCATGAGCGACCTGTTCCACCTCTCCGCGCCCTGGTGGCACTTCCCGCTGCGCGCGCTGGTGATCTACCTGATGGTGATCGTGCTGGTGCGCGTGTCCGGCAAGCGCGCCGTCGGCCAGTTCACGCCCTTCGACCTGGTCCTGCTGATCCTGATCGGCAACGCGGTGCAGAACGGACTGAATGGAGGAGACAACTCGATCACCGGGGCCTTCCTGCTGGCGTCCTGCCTGATTGCGCTGAATTTCGCGGTCGCCTTTTTCACGTCGCGCAGCAGGGGCTTCGACCAACTGGTCGAGGGCGTCCCGGTGGTGCTGGCGCGCAATGGCCAGGTGTTCGATGACGTCCTGCGCCGCGAGCTGGTCAGCCACGACGATTACATCGAGGCGCTGCGCCTGAACAACGTTTCGAATCCGGACGATGTCGCGCTGGCGCTGCTCGAGACCAACGGCAGCATCAGCGTGATCCAGCGCCAGAACGGTGGCGATGCCAGGGCGGATTTCTATGACGGGCAGTTGCCGCCGCGTTCCCACCGACGTCGGCGCCGCCGTCCCGGCAGTCCCCAGAGCAATTGATGGCTCAGGTGAGTTCTTTCAGCCAGTCGCGCGGACGCAGGTAGTCGGCCAGGCGGGCCTCGGTGCTGCCGGCTTCCGGCACGTAGCCGTATTCCCAGCGCACCAGCGGCGGCAGGCTCATCAGGATCGATTCGGTGCGCCCGCCCGATTGCAGCCCGAAGTGGGTGCCGCGATCGAAGACCAGGTTGAATTCGACATAGCGGCCGCGTCGGTAGAGCTGGAACTGGCGCTCGCGTTCGCCATGCAGCGTGTCGCGACGGCGCTCGATGAGCGGCAGGTAGGCGTCGAGGAAGCCGTCGCCGACCGCCCGCATGTAGGCGTAGTCGCGTTCGAAATCGTCCTGGAGGTCGTCGAAGAACAGGCCGCCGACGCCGCGGGTCTCGCCGCGATGCTTGAGCAGGAAGTAGTCGTCGCACCAGCGCTTGTGGGCGTCGTAACGCGCCTCGCCGCCGAAGGGTTCGCACAGCGCGCGCGCGGTGCGATGCCAGTGCAGCACGTCTTCGTCGAAAGGGTAGAACGGGGTGAGGTCGAAACCGCCCCCGAACCACCAACCCACCGTCTCGCCGTCTTTTTCGGCGCGGAAATGGCGGACATTGGCGTGGGTGGTGGGGAGATAGGGGTTGCGCGGGTGGAAGACCAGCGACACCCCGCAGGCTCGCCATTGCGCGCCGACCAGTTCCGGTCGCGCCGCGGTCGCCGCGGGCGGCAGCTGCGTGCCCGATACGTCGGAGAAACCGATGCCGGCCTGCTCGAACACCGCGCCGTCGCGGAGGATGCGGGTGCGGCCGCCGCCGCCGAGCAGGGCGCCGCTGCCTTCGCGCGTCCATGCGTCCTCAACGAAGCGGGCGCCGCCATCGGCCTGTTCGATCGCCGCGCAGATGCGGTCCTGAAGCCCGGCCAGCCAGTCGCGGACGGTGTCGAAGGAGGAGGTCGGAAGCGCGGTCATCGTCGGATCAGTGTTTGCCTTTCTTCTTTTTCGGCGCGACGCGTGGCTTGTCCGTCGCATCCTGCGCCGCCTGTTCCATCGCCTGCGCGAATCCCATCATCGCCCAATTGGTGGTTTCCAGGACGTCGCAGGCGACATGGCGCGCGTCGGCCTTGCACAGCGTTTCGAGGTCGGCGCGGCCCTGCGGCAGGTTGCCCTGTATCGCCGCCTGCGCGAGATTCTCGCATCCTTCGCGGACGCCGGCGGCGCACACCTTGCGGTAATGGGGCAGGGCGCCTGTCCAGTTGCCGCCCAGCGCGCTGGTGTTGCCGAGCGTGTTGCAGCCCTGCAACTTGCCCTCGTCGCAGCAGGATTTCGCGGCTTCCGCGGAAAATGCCGGGCAATCCATCGCCAGCGGCACTTCGCGGAAGGTGCGCGCTGGCGTGCACTGTGCCGGTCCGCCCGCGGGCGCGAGCACGGCGTAGCGCGTCCATTCGTCGAGACCGGCAAGACGGCCGTCGGCGAGCACGGCGAACACGAAGTCGCCGCCCTTGTCGTGGCGGACATGGATGCGTCCGTCCACCAGTCGCGCGCGCATCGAACCCATGCCGCCCAGATCGACCAGGCCGGCATCGCCGAAGTTGAATTCGGAGAACATGCTGTTGTTCGCGGATGTATAGCCGCCGCAGGGAACGGCCTGGGCCAGGCGCAGCGTTGCATTCGACGCCGTCAACGACGACAGCGCATCGGCGTGCTTGCAGGCGTCGGCATCGTTGCCGTTCCGGCAGGCGATCGCCAGCGCATCGCGCGCGGCCAGCAGGCGACCGCCCGACCACAGCTCATCCGCGACCGCGTTGCAGGTGACGCGCTGGGGATGGTCGCGGCACAGCGCGGGCAGGCCGTCCAGTGCTGTGTCGTCAAGCGCGGATTTCGCCGCGAACACGGCACTGAACTGTTTCGACAATACCTGTGCCATCGCCTTGTCGGCTTCGGCCTTGCAGGCATTCGCATTGAATTGTGGCGATTCGTGCTTGCAGACCTCGGGTTCCGGTGGAATGGCGGGACGATTGCCGCTGCGGCGCAGGACATCGATATAGGCCTTGCAGGCGAACGGCAGGCCTTCGTTGCAGATCGCGCGCAGTTCTGCGGGATCGTCGCTGGCACTGACGCGTTCGCTGCAGGCCTGGACATCGTTGCTGCAGGCCTTGGCCGGACGCGGCGGCGCCGGGCGGCAGGCCTGGGCCTGGCGCAGGCGGTAGCCGTCGAGCATGGTGCCGTCGGGCTTCAGTTCGTTGCCGGCGACGGCGTAGGGAATCGCCACCCCGTTTTCGATGTCGAAGATCGCCAGCTTGGCGGTCCCGGCTTCGAGCAGGAGCGGATGCGGCATCTTGTCGCCGTAATCGAGGGTGCCTGTTGTCGCCGAATCGATGGTCAGGACCGGCGTGCCGTCATTGGCGGTGCTCGCATAGGTTCCGCATTGAACGGATTGCGCGTGCAGCGGTTGCATGGCGAACAGCGCGAACACTCCGAGTGACAGCAGTTTCCACTTCGACACGAATGGCCTCCCCTTGTGATTCAGGGGGCAAAGCTTGCCATGCAGGGTGACGCGAGGTCTATCGCGATTGCGCGCGGCAGGCGTGCAACGGATCGAGCTGCGGACGCTGGACGCTGCTGCGCACCTGCATCATCCCGAGCAGGAAGTCGAAGATGTTGTCGTGGCTCCACGGCTGGGCGGCCTGGCGCGTCACGCAGGCGGCATCGATGCCGTTGCGTTGGCGGAAGCCGTCGGACAGCCACAGCGTCATCGGGATGCGCGTCTGCACGTCGGGCGCGAAGGCATAGGGCGCGCCGTGCAGGTAGAGACCGTTTTCGCCCAGCGATTCGCCATGGTCGGAGACGAACAGCACCGCGCCGTCGATGGCGTGGTCGTCCCGGAGCGTGGCGATCACCGAGGCGATGATCGAATCGGTGTAGAGCACGCTGTTGTCGTAGGCGTTGCGGATCTGCTCCGGCGTGCAGGTCTGCAGCTGGTTACTGCGGCAGACCGGCTTGAATTGCTCGAATTCCGCCGGATAGCGCTGGTAATAGGCAGGGCCGTGGCTGCCCTTCACATGCAGCACGATCACGCGATCGCCATGGGTCTCGGCCAGCGTCTTCTTCAGGGCATCGACGAGGATGCCGTCGAAACAGTTGCGCGCGCCGCACCATTGCGGATCGGTCGAGTTCTGCAACTCGGTCTCGTGCACGCGCTTGGCGATGCCCTTGTCGCCGGTGTTGTTGTCGAACCAGGCGACATCGACGCCTGCGTGGGCCAGCACGTCCAGCGCGTTTTCGCGCGCCAGGGCCGCGCGTTCGCTGAAATCCTTGCGCCCAAGGTTGGAGAACATGCACGGCAACGAGACCGCGGTATCGGTGCCACAGGAACGCATGTCGGCGAAGTTCGTGACCGGCAGCCGCGCCAGTTGCGGCGTGGTCTGGCGCGCATAGCCGGACAGTCCCCAGCTGGCGGCGCGCACCGATTCGCCGGCGATGAACACCAGCACCTGTGGTTTCGCGCCTGCCGGTGCTGCAGCGCGCGTGGCGTCGCGGCCCAGCGGCTGCACCACGATCGGCGCCTGCGGGCGTGCATTGTCGACATAGGCGTAGAGGCCGCTGGCGATCGCCATCGGATTGATGACATGGCCGAGTTCGCGCTGGTTGCGCAGGCTGGATGCCACGCCGCGTCCGCCGATGCCGATCGCCACGGCGCTCGCGACGATCACGACCAGCGCCAGTTTCGCGCGCGACCACAACTCGCGCGGGAACGGCTGCCAGTCGATTCGCGTCCACAGCACCAGCAGCGCCGGCAACACGCCGGCCGCGCCGATCTTCCAGGCCATCCGCCACGACACCCATTCGCCGGCCTCGCGCGCGTTGGTCTCGAACACGCTGCGCAGGGTATGGCGATCGACCACGGCGCCGAAATCGTCCATGAAGAATGCGGCGGCGGCGGCGCACAGCAGCACGATCACCAGCCACGGCTTGATCGCCCACTTGAACGACAGCGGCAGCAGCAGGACGAGGATGGTCATCGCCAGCAGCACGCCCAGGCAGAGCAGGAACAGCCAGTGCGGCAGGCCGCCGGGATCGAGTCCCGCCAGCAGTTTCCACGCGCTGAAATTGGCGAACGCCAGCAGCCATGCCGTGCACAGCAGCAACACGGTGTTCGCGCGCATCAAGGGTCCGCGCATCATGGCGAGGTCGATTCCGGAGCGTGAAGATCGCCTAGGCTAACGCAAGCAAATCTGAATCGGCGGTTCCCTTGTGACGACGCTTCCCCCACAATTCCCGGGATTCCGGAAGAGTTGCATGCGCGCCTACGTCTACAAGAGCACCCGCAAGGTCGATACCTATGTCTTCCTCGCCGCGCGCGACGAGGGCGCCCAGCTGCCGGAGGCGTTGCGTACGCAACTCGGTCCCCTGCAATTCGTGCTGGAAACCGAACTGAAGCCCGAGCGCAAACTGGCGCGTGAAAACCCCGAAGAGGTGATGGCGAACCTGGCCAGCCGCGGTTTTCACCTGCAGATGCCGCAGGATTTGCCGCTCGATCCCATGACCTCGGACTGGGGGACGGATGCCTGACCAGCGCCTGGCTGTGACAGGCCAATCCGCGATGCCTTGGGTGGCGGCTGCCACCGGGGTACTGGCCCTGCTCGCGACCGGATTCGGCGGCTGGATCGCCGCGATCGGCGGCGCCGTCGGCAGTGGCCTGCTGGCCAGCGCCTGGCCTTTGCGCGGCAATCCGGCAGATCGTGCCCCGCGGGTCATCGCCAGCCACGTCCTGGTCTGGGCCGCCGCCGTGGTGGTTGGCGCGGCGCTTGCGGCATGGCCTTTGCATGCATTGATGGCGTCCGGTTCGTTGCCGGCTGCGCTCGGCCTCGGGCTGGCCGCGGCGATCGGCTTGATCCTGGCGTGGCGGGTCTGGCCGCTGTGGACCAGCGATGCCGGCGACGCCCGCTTCGCCTTCCACCATGCCCTGGGCGAACGCGACCCGGCGCGGCGCTGGGCTTGGAATGGCTTGCGTCCCGCGGTCGCGGTGGCCTGCGTGGTCGCGTTGGTCCTGGTGCTGGCGTGGCCGGGCGTGATCAGCGGATCGCTGCGCTGGGCGATGGCGGTGTTGTTGGCATTACTGCTGCCGGTGTTGCGCTTCTCGGCGCGCATCCAGCAGGTGGCGAAAGAGGTGAAGGCGATGCCGGCGCCTGCGCCTGCCCGCAATGCTGAACCAGTCAGCCTCGATGCCTTGCCGGAATTGCATCTGGATGATGAAGCCGCGGCCGACGCCGTGGTCGATCTTCCCGCGACCACCGGCAATGACGAACTCGATCGCGAACTCCACGCCGCTGCCCGCAGCGGTCGCGTCGAACGCGCGCTGGCGCTGCTCGATGCCGGCGCGCGCGCCGATGCGCTGCCGGCCGCGGACGATCGCGACCAGCGCCGCCTGCCGATCCTCGCCGCGGTGCTGCCGGACCTGCGCCTGTTGCGCACGCTGATCGCCCACGGCGTTTCGCTGGATGCCGACGCCAGCGGCATCACCCCGTTGCTGGCGGCGACCCGCGACAGCTGGCATGGCCGTCCCGATGCGGTGGCGATGCTGCTCGCCAATGGCGCCGATGTCCGCGCCACCGATCCGCAGGGCAACACGCCGCTGCACCACGCCGCGCGCAGCACCGATCCCGGCGTCGCCGCCTTGCTGCTCGACGCCCAGGCGCCGATCGATGTCGCCAACGACAACGGCCAGACCCCGCTGGCGATGGCCTGCGCCGCCGGCAACTGGCGATTGGCCAAATTCCTGCTGGAGCGCGGCGCCAGCGTTGCGCCGGCGAAAGCACTGGCGCCGTTGCTGGCCGCCGCGACTTCCGATGACGACGATCCGGCCGGCGTGCAGCTGCTGCTGCGCAATCGCGCGCAGGTGGCGGACGCGATCGACGGCGAAGGACGCAGCGCGCTGCACCTGGCGGCGCAGGCGGGACATTCCGCCATCGTCCAGACCTTGCTCGACAGCGGCGCCGGCGTCGATGTTCGCGATGGCACGCAAACGACGCCGTTGATGCTGGCGGCGCAGGGCGGACACCGCGACGTGATCGATGCCTTGCTGGAATCGAAGGCCGATGTCGCCGCGCGCAATGCCGATGGCCACGATGCCTTGCGCCACGCCGTGGAAGGCGAAGTCGCCGGTGCCGATGTCATCGCCGTATTGCAGGCCGCGGGTGCGCGCGCCGACGTGATGGACGATGCCGGCGTCGATGCGCTTGCGCGCGCCAAGGCACTGGGCCGCTGGTCGGTGGTGCAGGCGCTCGATCCTGCTTTCGTTCCGCCGCCGGTTGCCGGTGGCGATGTCGTGGCAGACGACGCCGCGCCGAGCCGGCCGCCTTATGCGGTCGTCAGCGATGCATTGCGCGATGGCGACACCGCCACGCTCGAACGTTTCGCGCCGCTGCTGGAACGCAGCGAATTCACCCGCATGCTCGCCGAGCTCGCGCCGTCGTCGCCGCAACTGGTGCCGTGGCTGCTCGCGCGCGGCGCCGATCCCGACGCCAGCCGCGAAGGCCACAGCCTGCTCGGACAACTGCTGCGCCTCGCGCCCGGCGACGCCAATGCCGCGCAGGCGCTCGACCTGTTGTGGCGACGCGGCGCCAGTCCCGCCGGTGCCGGCGTGTTCGCCAATCACCTGCAGGCCCGTCGCGCCCATCCGTCCGAGCACGACGAAGCCTTCGCCCTGCAACTGCTGGAACGCGGCGCCGATCCCTTCGGCAGCGACAGTGCCGGCGATCCGCCGCTGCACCACGCCATCCGCCTGCATTGGCCGCGCCTGACGCAACGCCTGCTCGACGGTGGCGTCGATCCTTGCGCAATCGACGGATCAGGCCTGAGCGCGCTGCATGTCGCCACCGCCTGCGGCGATGCCAACGCGGTGCGCGCGCTGGTCGCCGTCGGTGCAAAGCCCGATGCACGCGCGCCCGATGGCCAGACCGCGCTCGGTGTCGCGCTCGCCAATGGCCGCAAGGATCTTGCCGACTGGCTCGACTGGCGTGGCTGGCCGCTGCCCGGTCGCGCCTTGCGCGCTGGCGATTTGCCGGCCGCGGCAATCACCGGCGATGGCGATGCCGTGCGGCGCCTGCTCGAACTCGGGTTCGCGGTCGACGCGCTCGATGCACAGGGTTGCAGCGCGTTGTTGCGTGCCGCCGGTGGTGGTCATGTCGATGCAGTCGAGCAACTGGTCGCGCATGGCGCGGATGTCGGGCTCAGCGCCAGCACCGGCGCCACGCCGTTGTCGGCGGCGGTGAGCATGCGCCACGCCGTGGTGGTCGATCGCCTGCTCGCCGCCGGCGCCGATCTCGGCCAGCGCCTGCCGGGCGAGGTGACGGTCTTGATGCTGGCGTCCGCGCTTGGACTGCCGGAAATGGTCACGCGGTTGCTGCGCGCCGGCGCCGATGTCGCTGCCGCCGATCCGCAGGGACTGTCGCCGATCCACTGCGCTGCGCTTTATGGCTTCACCGCGCGCGATCGCACGCGACTGGTCACGCTGTTCGATACCTTGCTCCTCGCCGGTGCCGACGCCAACGCGCGCGCGGAAGCCGGCGTCACGCCGTTGCTGCTCTTGCTCGGCGCGCGCGCCGAGCCGGGAACCGGTTGCGACGAAGCAGTGATCCTTGCCGGGCTCGATCGCATGCTCGACGAAGACGTGCAACTCGATGCCCAGGATCCGCGTGGTTTCGGTCCGCTGCACATCGCCGCGCTGCACGGGCTGATGTCGGTGGCGCGACGCCTGCGCGACAGCGGTGCGCCGCTGGGACAACGCGATCGCCTCAACCGCACGCCGCGCGATATCGCATTGATGCGCGGCTTCGTCGACGTTGCTGCCGAACTTGCAGAAGCGGCGCCGACAGCAAGCGGGCATGACCTGACGATGGCGCGCATGCTGCGGCCGCAGGATCGCTGAAGAATTCAGATTTTGGCAGATCTGACAGGTTGACAAAATCAAAAACTGAAAGCGAAAATTGCGACGCACTTTCATAAAAGTGCGGCTATATAAATAAATCCTGGAGGGGAGTTATGAATTTTGCGAAAGCACTTCTGTGCTTGGTTTTTGCGTGCGCGGTTTCACCGAGTGTTTCCGCGCAGACTCAGGAATTTCCGCCGATTGTGGTGACCGGGCCGCGAGCAGTGAACAACAACCTGACTCCGCAACAATTCGATGCGTTTGCCCAGCTCATGTCCAAACCCACCCCACCGCCTGCCGTTGCTTCGATCGGGAGCGGCGACGGTTCTGATTCGGATTGTCCGGCAGCGAAACAAGCCTTCAAGCAAAGCGGATGTTCCCTGGGCGGATCGGAAAGCAATCCTCTGAACTACAACCCAAGCACCTACGATCCGGGGAGCGGCTTGAACAGGGCGCTTACATGGTCGAAAGACAGTCTTGTTTACGGGCCAGCGTCGGACAAGTTCATTTCCACGCTACTTGCCTACGAAAATAAAATGAATCAAACGGGAGGCGACCCTTCAGATTATGGTCCATTTCTGCTCAACGGCTTGGCGGATGCTTGCGTGATGCAGGGCGCCAATGGCGCATACAACGCACCATTCTTCGATTGTGTCGGCGCGGTCAATGTAATGGCGTCAGAAGTGACAGCTGCCATTGATCAGGCTACCAAGCAAGGCATCATCGACAAGATGACCGGTGCAATTAATAAGAAAACAGATGGCAGCGGAAGCGTAAGTCTCGGTACAAATGCTGGGCCTTTCTCGCCGGGCTGGTCCGTAAACTATCAAAACTCAACCAACTCTCTGAAAGTGCATCAGCAATTGCTGTTGCGTGAGTCTTTCTGTGTCGCATTGCGCACCGATGTCATGTTGGCGTGTGGAAGTTCGACATGAAAAACGCGAGAAACACTGCAGTGTTGGCGCTTCTGGTATTTGCGGCCATGACCATGCTTTTCGGCTGTGCGAAACAACCGAGCCCGACTGTATCTGAAGCGCCACAAGGCGCTGGCAACAAAGAGGCCATGACAAATGCCTCTGATGCGGATGCTTCTTCCCTGGGCGGCAAGTGGAGGCAGGAATTCGGGGAGTTGCCGAGGCAAAAAAATACCACCGTGACTACAACACAAGATGGACATGTCATCGGGCAACCGGCGGAGCTGTATGGCGTCGCCCTGACGCCCGCCGAAGCTGACTGGCTCAGTCGCAAGGGTTTCCTCAGTAATAGCGAACGCAATCGTTTGTCGACGATGTCCGAGGACGAATTGAGAAGCCGATCCAAGCAAGGGGATCGGTCGGCGCTACTGTATCTGGCCGAAAAGCTGATCGACAGCGGGCAGGGCAACACGGCTGCTTCGGCGTTACGCAATCTCGTGAACAAGGACAATTCGATTCCGGCGCGTTACCTGCTGGCGCGTTATGAATCCCAGGGCATCACTCCGGCCAATGCTTCCATGCCGGATTCAGCAGACATGGCTGCGCATCAGGTCTGGAGCCAAGATGAAGCCAAGCGCCAGACTGCGGCGTCCTATCTCATGCAAAACTACCTGATGGGCGATTATCGCGCAGGGCAAATGCTCTACGATCTCTACCCCATGAAAGGAAGTGCTGCGGGCAGCAGTGACGGAATTCCGCCGTCGGTTCTCACCAAGGCGCTGGATGCGATTCAGAAAGCAAGGGCTGCAAATCCCACGTATGCAGCGAATTACGATCCGAGGCCGATGCCACAAGGAACCTTCGGGCGCCAGTCCGGGCAAATGGTGCAGTAAATTTGAGTTGAGCGCATGATATTGGCTTGTTCGCAGTTGTCGCTTTGATAACGTTACCTTGGTGATCGGAAGTCGGGTGGTTGCGTATAGCTTTGATCTTGATCGCGTCAGAGGTGCCGCCGTTTCCAAAGGATGGTTCTTCGAAAGGAGGGCGACTCTATGGGGTTCATTATCGAGACAAAGAAGAGGTGCTTCATTCAGCTCTTTGCATGGTCACCAGCGTCAATTGGAGAGATTCCAAGTATTGATTGGTGGGCTTCAATCATTTGAAGCCGAAGTTGTTTCGAGGGAGAAACTTTATGCTTGCCAACCAGAAGCTTGCCAAGGCCCACTACTTGATCGCAGCCGTTTGGCTCATTGTTTCCGTTGTTATCGCTTTCCTTGTGCAGCGTGATGCAGGGGAAGCCTTGCGTACGATTGCCTATTTTTCGGTCGTTCCGATTTTGCACATCGTAATCGGCGGAGTTTGTGAAACCGGACGCATTCTCGGAAAGATGTTCACGATCGGATTAGCCGCGGTCGAACTCATCCTTTTCCCGATCGGGACGATTCTTGGGGGAATACTGTTGTGGCTTTGTATTCCAAGCTGGGAGATCAAAGCTCCATCGAGGAATGAAGAGCTTGCGAAGGGATGGCCGCGGGGTTAGCCGCACATCTTGTTGAAGAATTGCGAACAGGCGACAAATACTCAATGCCGATGCTCACAAAGATCTATTCAGCAGCCCTTTTTCTCGGTGGCATTTTCGGGGTGCTTATCTCCTGCTGGAATCTCTATGTGAGGCGAGACGCTGGATTAGCCAATCTATTGTTCCTTCTTTTGTTTATCGCTGCCTTTTCTTTTTCTGCATATATCGGGCAGCAGCGGTGGAAAAACACTTCAATCGGCCGCAAATGGGCTCCAGTTCTCTATGCCTCACAAATTCCAATGGTTCTAACCACCCCAGTCACTTTTCAATGGTTTACTGGCATCCAAATGGCGCCGCTACTTCGAATGAACCTCAATGGCGGTGGATCGATAGGGTTCGCATTAAACGCAGGAGCTGGGTTTGATCTTCACTTCAACTCAAATCCTGCTGGCGGAATTGTCATTGGCCTTAATTTATTTGCGATTTCCGCATTGATTCATTTGGTGCGGGCTAACTAATCGTTCAAACCTACGTCGCTTCGTAGCACGGCTTAACTCAGGTGTTAGGCGTCACTCAATAAATCGGAACAGTCATGTCTTCGAAATACCAAGTATTTGTTAGCTCAACGTTTCGCGACCTCCACGATGAACGCGATCTCGTAATCAAGGCTATTCTTGAGATGGGGCACATCCCTGTGGGGATGGAAATGTTCAGCGCTGCTGATGAAGAACAATGGAACATCATAAAAAAACAAATTGACCAGTCGGACTATTACATCGTAGTCGCTGCACATTGCTACGGAACATGTGATTCAACTGGGTTGAGCTACACCGAGAAAGAATACGACTACGCTATTTCTCAACAGGTCCCTACTCTCGGATTCATTCTTGACGACGGCGCTCCATGGCCTAGAGAGCGCTCCGACACAGATGAGGCAGCCATCCGTCGCCTCAAGTCGTTCAAAGATAAGGTAAAGCTAAAGCCTGTGAGTTTTTGGAAGAACGGCGAAGATCTTTATGGTCGATGCTCCATTGCACTAATGAAAGCCTTCAACGCATACCCTCGAGAAGGATGGGTCAGAGCATCGCAAGTGCAGGATACAGCTGCGGCGAAGGAAATAGTTCGACTTAGCTCTGAGAATGCTGAACTGCGATCCCGTCTAGAGACGTTCGAAGCAGTGGAAGGCGTTGCGGCTCGAATAGCAGATGTCGTTGCAACTATGCGCACAAATAATGTGCAAACTAGCTATTGGAAAAAAGGTGGGCCCGGGTGGGAGTTAGGCAAGAAAGTAACACTGTATCAATTGTTCGAATTGCTTGCGCCAGAGTTGCAAGTGGAGTTTTCGCTTACAAACATCGCTCAAAACATCGCCACGCATATCAATGGCGTGCAGTTCACTGAATTGCGTGCAAATTGGCCAACACCACGCAACCAACTTCGAAGCTTGCTAGCCGATCTTGCTGCACTCGAATGTGTGGAGCCATCGAAGCGGCGAAAGCCAGTTGCCGACAACAACGAGTATTGGTCTCTAACCACATTCGGCGCAGAGCTTTTAGCTGAAATGCGCCGCAGACGTCTTAACAAGCTTGAGAGCTTAGGCAAGCTCGAAGAGCTGCCCGTTACGAACGAAAGCGACGCCTAACTATTCGTTCAAGCCGACCCTACTTCGAGGCGTCGGCCCACGGCTTTTGGTAGTTTGCAGCTGTCCGTCGCCGCATATCAGGGCGGCTTAACTCGGGTGCTAGGCATCGGAAGAAAATGAGCTCGCAAAGGGTGGCCACGAGTCTGGCTGCCTGTTCAAGCCGAAGACAGCTCATGCGGGCGCCAGCAATGCTACGATCGCCCCGTCACGAGAGGGGGACGAGATGACGAAGCGATCGATATTGGTGGCACTCTCATTGGCCTTGCTGGCGTGTCCGGTCGCGATGACCCAGGCAAAAGAACCGGCGCTGGTGACGAACGATCGTGGCCTCACCGAATCGGTGATGACCATGCAGGTGCGTGGCGACCTCACCTTCGGCACGGACGGAGTGGTCAAGGAACATCACATCGCCACGAAGCTCGATCCAAAGATCGCCGCATACGTCGATGAGGTGATCGGCAAGTGGAAGTTCCAGCCCTATCGCCAGGATGGCGTTGCGGTCAATGCCAGGACCTATTTCCTGATGACGCTGGCTGCGCGCGCCAAGGGCAGCGAAAACTACGAGTTGACGCTGGACAGCCGGCACTTCGCGGACAAGCGTTTCATGACCCGCGAAGAGCGGCAGAAAGAGGACGAGGCGAAGAACTCACGGAAATGTGTCACCGAATGCATGGTCTTCGAACCGCGGCGCCCCGGTTATCCGGTGGGGTTGATGATGGCGGGCGTGGGTGGCGGAGTGATCGTGCATCTCTACCTCAACCCGGATGGCTCGGTTGCCGACGCGGTGGTCGGGCAGTCCGCGCTGTACAACATCCGCGGGGGCGACAAAGTCCTGGACGATGCGCGGAAATTGCTCGAAAAGAGCGTGCTCAGGTACGCGAAACAGATCCGTTTCACGCCCGGCACGGGAAGTCCGCTGGTTGGCGACAATCACCTGGTCGGCGCCTTGCCCGTCGAATTCCTGATCGAGGGCATGAACCTGGACAATGATGGTGTCTGGCGTCTCGAACAGCGCGGCAAGGCGAACTTGGCGTCCTGGCTGGTCAATGATCCGGATCGCTGGGTCGGGGTTTCCGATACATCAGGTGGCGGATTCATCGCCATGGCAGATAGTCCGTACAAGCTTGCGTCCGATTCGGCGAAAGCGCCCTAGGCCGGGTTGGAGAAGGAGGGGATGATGAAGCGAGGCATCTTTGCTGCATTCGTGTTGGCGGTCATGGCGTGCCCGGTAATGAAGGTGCAGGCGGAGGATCGCAACAACACGACAGTCGTGCAGGCATCGGCTGAAACCGTGATGACCATGCGTGTGCGTGGTGAAATCATGATTGGATCCGATGGTCTGGTGAAGTCGCATCGCATCGAAACCCAGGTGGATCCGAAAATCGCGGAATTCGTCGACAAAACCATTGCTGGATGGAAATTCCAGCCGTTCGTCAAGGATGGAGTCCCGATTGTTTTGAGGGGCAAATTCCAGATGACGCTTGGCGCGCGCGCCAAGGATGCCGACAACTATGTGATTTCCGTGGACAACGCGCGTTTCAATGAAATTTCTACGTCATCTATGCAGGACGTGATGCAGAGAGCCGCGGACCTGGGCAAGGATGGCAAGCTCAAATGCGAAAACACAGGCTGTCTCGTGTCGCAGCCGAGATCGCCTGTGTACCCGACCGCATTGGTGCAGGCTGGCGTGAGTGGTTCGGTGATGACCCACCTGTACGTCAACCCGAACGGCACGGTTGCCGATGCCGTGGTCGCGCAATCCACGCTCTACAACGTCCGTGGTGATGGCAAGACGCTGGACGATGCGAGGAAACAGCTCGAAGAGGTGGCGCTGAAGTTCGTACGGGGCGTCAAGTTTTCCCCGGGCTCCGGTGCCAAGTTGGGTGACGATGACCATTTTGCGATCGCGTTCCCGATCGAATTTCACATACAGGGTGCGATGTTGAACAACGAAGGCGTTTGGCGCCTCGAGCAACGCAGCAGACGCAACGTCGCTTCATGGCTGGTCCGCAATCCGGATCGCTGGATTGGCGTATCCGACGTCGCGGGAAGCGTCGTCATGCCAATGATCGACAGCAAGATCAAGCTGGTCTCCGACAAGGGCAGCGCGGCACCGTAGTCTTCCCGGCCATCATGGTATGCAAACGGGGAAATCCCAATTCGCAATCGACAATGCCAATAGCGCATATTGGCCAGCAGTCATCAGGTACGGGGGCGGGGAATGACGGAGAGGGATGACCTGCTACTCCAGGTAGCAAATGCAATTGGTACATATCGGCAAGGCGAAATGGATGCCCCAACTCCGCAGCATGTCGATCGATGGCTAAGTCAGTTCACGCCCGAGAATCAACTTCCATTCTTAAGGGAATTCGCCCATGTCATCGGGCAGACATTTATAACTAAGGAAGCGGTAATTCGTTTCTTGGATGGCCTGTTGGTTAATCAGGAATTATCGGGCTCCAATCCTTCGCAGTATTGGGGTGCTGCGAATGTCTTGCAGGTACAACGGAATGGGCGAAGCCAGCAAGAAATGGTTGGTCTACTCAGGGCAAGCCTTGAGCAACGATATGGTATAGATGCGTCTCAGTGCGGCTCAATGACAGGGGACTACATCTATCTTGATGATGTCATTTTCTCTGGGTCACGAGCTATTACTGACCTGAGCGTATGGATACGAGAGTGTGCGCCAGCTACTGCTACGCTTCATATCATTGTTATCGCGTTTCACATGAGCGGCTATTACTGGTCGAGGGATAAGCTCCTGGCAATTATTGGTGAGACTGGAAAGAACATCACAATCAAATACTGGCGCTCTGCGAAAGTTGAAAATCGCAAAGCCTATAAAAATAATTCAAACGTTCTTTGGCCCGTGGTCGCTCCCGACTCGTCAGAAGTACAGGCTTATGTTGCCGCTCTTGCGGTCACTAGATACCCGATGGAATTTCGTGTTGCAGGGTCGGCCTGTTGGCCATTCTCGTCTGAAGATGGACGAGAAATTCTCGAAACTGAGTTCTTTATTGCGGGAGCAAAGATAAAGGCAGGCATGGCAGAAGAGAAGAATTATTTTCGTCCACTAGGCTTCGGTTCCTTTGGGGCAGGCTTTGGTACCTTAATCGTGACCTATAGGAATTGCCCAAATAATGCTCCGCTCGCGCTGTGGTGGGGCAATGGAGGCATGACTACGCCTGCTCTAAACTGGTATCCACTTTTGAAGCGTAGAACTTACTGGTCACTGGAAAATATCTTTGATGACTTCGCTTGATAACGGGCAAGACAAAAAGGCGAAATTGAGTCAGCTACGAGCTTACTCTAGAGATGATTCGATTGTCTTTTACAAAACAAAAGAGGCGTTTGGTGGGCTATCAAACATGGCTTCGGGGTATCCATTGTCCGTAAACGGAATATTCATCCCATCTTCTGAAGCCCTATATCAAGCATGTCGATTTCCCCATCTCCCCCAAGTTCAACGGGAAATTATTCAACAGCCAACCCCTATGTACGCGAAAAGGGTCAGCGAAGACTGGCGCTCTGAGTCCAGAGAGGATTGGATTCGCGTACGAGTCAATGTGATGCGCTGGTGTTTGAGAGTTAAAGCCTGCCAGAATCAAGATAGTTTCTGCACTTTATTATTGTCCAGTAACCAAAAACAAATAGTGGAACTATCCCGAAAGGATGATTTCTGGGGTGCTTTGGAAAATGATGATGGGGAGCTCGTTGGGCGCAATGTGTTGGGTCGACTGCTGATGGAGCTGAGGGAAGACCTGAGGCGAGACATTGCTCAAATAAATGAAGTACGTCCTGCAGACATCGAAAATTTTTTATTGCTTGGGCGCAAAATTGAAACTGTTACACAAACTGTCAATTTGATACAAAACAGTCAACCTAAACTTTGCTAATCAAACCCTAGAGAAAATCTAGGGATTACGTAAAAGATCGCCATCCAGATTAAGCTTTTGTAGCTATGAGGACTGGCCTTTTAGCAATGCGACCAACGCCGCGTAAATGTTGGTCCATCTGCCGCTTAAGCTCAATGGATTCTATTTGAAGGCTTAAGATTGCAAGGACAAGCTTGAGCCCTTTCCAGATGGTCTCTTTTGGCTTCTTGATAATGGTTTGAAAGTCAGACTCATAGTCTTCGTCCTCTTTTTCTGGAAGATAAGCGTAGCCAAAATTTTGCACAAAAGACTTCTTTTGTTGCTTATCTAATCCATGGACGTAAGTAGAAATATCAAAATTAGTAAATCGAACATTATGAACAAGCATATTTCGAAGTTCAGACAGGCTGGAAATAAATCGTCTCTCGGGGGATTCTAAAAGCTCCAAAGATTTGATGAATGCAATCTTCCCTGATTGCTTGTCGCCAAGTTCTAGCCTGGAAAAGACATCAAGAAGTTCGCGATTCTCAAATTTTTCAGTTAACAATTGAGAGCAAGATGCCTCAATAAGAGCGTGTGATTTTATAATGAATGACCAGTCGTCCTCGGATTTTAAATTGTCAAAAAATCCTTCGGGAACGCCAGTGCGTTCTTCTATGTCACGGACTGCTTGGGAGATAGTCTTCATGATGATCTTGGAAAGCGAGCTGGTTGAGATGTGTCACGTGGCGACGGAATAATCGGTAGGGACATCCGATGCCAAGGAGACTGCACGGAAATGTCATCAACCTAAACGGGGTAACGTCATCCGAGTTTGTACTCTGGCCGCCATTGAGTAGTTATAAATTCCATGCAGCCATCCTCTGTGCGTCGATTCCACTCGTAAAGATCAAGATCTTTCAAATGATCAAATGCTGGTGGGAATGCATCAAAAATTGGTTGCAGTGTCTCCGGGCTAACTTGATCCCAGAACTTCTGGACCTCGTGCCACTTTAAATTACCTCTGTGCGCAGAAATGTTGTCACGAATTTCTGTAATCGCTTTTTCTGTTTTGTTTCTTGCGCGATAAAATTCTTTGTTGAGATAGAAAGCCTGTTCTTTCTCTTGTGCGGTGATCTCTCGGTGCCCATGTCGTTCATAGGGGTCAAATATGCTGGTCTTCGCAACAATTGCACACAGTTTATCGAATACCTCAATAAGTGATTTCGTTTCCATGAACACATACTTGAGGATCAATTTTTTAGCGTAATTGTCGGTCGTGTTTCGATGGATAGAAGCAAGAATTAGCAGGTCTTCCCAAATATGCTGAGACTGAAGAAGTAAGCTGGCGGCTTCATTTCCCGGAAACCACTTAGTCTCGTCGCGCGCCGTAACAGGGTGATATGTTCCGATATGCCGATTGAGAGAGTCAATTAATTTACTGAAATCTGACATGGCATGCCCAACTGTGTATTAACGACATGATCGTAGGAGAGGGTTATGCAGAAATGGCCAGGAGCTCTTCGGTTGACAGAAGTGGTTCGGCTGAGCCAATCAATTCCTTTAATTCTTTGAACTGCCCATCATCGGGCATATGGCTCAGGAAGAACTCACTAGATAACAGAGCGGATAGCATGTTGATTTCGCTTGCTGATCGCTTAGTAATATTTCCGGGCCTTCGGCCAATAACTGCAATTTTCGGAGACAATGGCAGCCACACCTCATCCATGGTCAGTTGATCGTCAACGTCGCCTAGTGCCAATTTCACTTTGCCATCTGACTGAATTGCTACAACCCCACAGTCGCCTAATATAAAAAATTCGGAATCAGAAGCAGCATATGTTTCATAAATAAGCTGCTCAAATAGTGTGACCCGTTTGTCTGGAACAGAAGATTCTTTGAATATTTTTAAGAAAGACTGGTCAGCAATGTTTTCAGATTCATTTAGAAGTCGCTCAAAGAATCCTCGGAATTCACTCACAATACGGTCAATTGTTTCATTTCGACAAGATTTTGCCTCTTGAACTAGCTGTGCTCGTGCTATGGCTTTGAATGTTGCACGCTGGTTCCTATTCAAGTGGACCTTTCCGAGTTCAATATCTATTAAGTCATCAATCCCCCTCTTGTCACTAAAGAATTTGTCATATTCTTCTTCAGCAAGCTTCTTGGCATTGATTGCTGTGGACATTGCGCTAATGATCTGAGGGGCTGCGTTTTTTAGCGCATCCCGCATTTTCTTTGTTCTGATGGAGATTGAAGCAACAAGAAGGGCATATTCGGACTGCGCTACCTGTCCATTAGACAAAGCCCGTTTAAGAATTTCACCAAGGACGGTTTCTGCTCGCGTAATATTTTCATCTGCAGTGCTTTCTTCTGGATTCCCGTAGAAATCCCTCTCATGTCCAATGTTGCTCGTATTTGTCAGAAAGCTACCTTGGTTTCTGTGGACATAAACGTAATGAGCATCTCTATTTTTGCGTGATTGAAAATTTCGCTGAAGGAACTGAGGGAGATAATGCTGTCGTCTTCCGCTCATCCACTAGTTCTCCATATTCGATTTGACATTTATAGCCAAGTTCCATGGCTGCCGCTATACATCTGGAAATCAACAGTTCATTGATTAAATAGGTTTCTAATAGAAATCAAAATATTGATGGATATCTGCCAAAGCACTTAATGGCATCATTTGTTTGCATTGGATTTGCTCTTGTTAATGTGGATGTGGCCGTAGCCACCAGATATGCGAATGTCGCTACGGGTTAGGCAGCAGATTTCATCTATGTAGGCACCCCAAACAAGCCAAGCGCCATGGCTTCTCGCAACGCGGGGTAGGTGGGGGTGCCTGAGAGCAGCTTCACCAGTTCAGACATGGTGTAGGCACGCTTCTTGGGCTTGGCTGTTTCACCGTTGTCGGAGCAACGCGGCTAGTGCGCTTGGCTTGCGTCTACGGGTGCTGAAACTATCGGGGGACTTTGAGCAGGCATTCATCGACGTATACATCCGCCAGAGAGTCTGTGACGGCAGTTGGGCCGCAGAGTTGCTACCAAGGTGAGTCCGAACTCCTTGTAGACCTGCTTGCGCTGAAATTGGACGGTCTTCACCGTACTCGTCACTGCCCATTCTTCAGAGAGGGCATCCAGACCTGATGCAGGCCGAAGGTTGGGATTTGTAGCTGGGGTTGGGGTCCAACTGCTGCGGGGTTAAGACCAACGAGGTCGCCCTCGGCCGTGAGAAGCACAGTTCAGAGGTGGAGCCCGTTGCCAATGCTTCGATGTGCTGGTGTGCTTGAAGGATTGCAGGCTATTTCAGGCGATTGGCTTCATCAAGGTCACGGGTATGGAGAGCGCATCGATGTGCGTGCTCCCAACCTTGTCGCGTAGCCCTACAGGCACCTTGATGCGGATGTGCCAAGAGTGGCCCAGTTGCTGCAGATATCGTTTCTTGCTCATTTTCCCATCCGCTCAGGAAGGGACTTAGAACTGTCTGGTGGTCAAGGTTGGTGGTCAAACTTTGGGCTTTGACCGGAGCCTTGAATAGATACAAGACCTTAAATAAAAAGGGCCTCTGGATGTCCAAAGGCCCTTTTTCAACCGCTTTTCGGTGGATTATCGCTTCATCGAACTGAAGAACTCGTCGTTGGACTTGGTGTTCTTCATCTTGTCGAGCAGGAATTCCATCGCTGCGATTTCGTCCATCGGGTGCAGCAGCTTGCGCAGGATCCAGATCTTCTGCAGCAGGTCGGGCTCGATCAGCAGGTCCTCGCGACGGGTGCCGGAGAGGTTGACGCCGATCGCCGGGTAGACGCGCTTCTCGGTGATGCGACGGTCGAGGTGCACTTCCGAGTTGCCGGTGCCCTTGAACTCCTCGTAGATCACCTTGTCCATCGCGCTGCCGGTATCGACCAGTGCGGTGGCGATGATGGTCAGCGAACCGCCTTCCTCGACATTACGCGCCGCGCCGAAGAAGCGCTTCGGGCGATGCATCGCGTTGGAGTCGACGCCGCCGGTCAGCACCTTGCCGCTGGAAGGCAGCACGTTGTTGTAGGCGCGGGCGAGGCGGGTGATCGAGTCGAGCAGGATCACCACGTCCTTCTTGTGCTCGACCAGGCGCTTGGCGCGCTCGATCACCATTTCCGCGACCTGGACGTGGCGCGCGGCCGGTTCGTCGAAGGTGGAGGAGATGACTTCGCCGCGCACGGTGCGCTGCATTTCCGTCACTTCTTCCGGGCGTTCGTCGATCAGCAGGACGATCAGGTGGACGTCGGGATGATTGGTCGTGATCGCGGTGGCGATCTGCTGCATCATCATCGTCTTGCCGGCTTTCGGCGGCGACACGATCAGCGCGCGCTGGCCCTTGCCCTGCGGCGCCATCAGGTCGAGGATGCGGCCGGTGATGTCTTCCGACGATCCGTCGCCGCGTTCGAGCTTGAAGCGCTTGCGCGGGAACAGTGGCGTCAGGTTTTCGAACAGGGTTTTGTTCTTGCTGGCTTCGATCGGCTCGCCGTTGATGGTGTCGACGATGTTGAGCGCGAAGTAGCGTTCGCCATCCTTGGGCCAGCGGATGCGGCCGGCGATGTGGTCGCCGGTGCGCAGGTTGAAGCGGCGGATCTGGCTCGGCGAGATGTAGGTGTCGTCCGGGCCGGCCAGGTAGCTGGCCTCGGCCGCGCGCAGGAAGCCGTAGCCGTCGGGCAGGATTTCCAGCACGCCGTCTGCGGCGACGCCTTCGCCGTGGCGGGTCAGCACTTTCAGCAGGGCGAAGATGATGTCCTGCTTGCGCGCGCGGGCCACGCCTTCATGGATCTGCAACTGCTCGGCGATGTCGAGCAGCTTCTGGGCGGGCATGCGCTTGAGGTCGCCCAGCGAGTACTGGGGGAAGCCATCGGGGATGGTCGGCATCGGCCGGGCCGAGGGCGGCGGTCCGTTCTGCTGGCCGTCATCGTCGGTCGGCAGGCCCTGGTCGCGATAGCGGTCGCGCTGGCGTTCGCGGCGATTCTTGAAGCGCTCGCGGCGATTGTTGTTGTTGAAACGCTGGCCGTCTTCGCGCGGGCCACCGTTCTGCTGCTGGCCGCCATTGCCGCCCTGCTGCTGTTCGCCATCGCCAGTGTTGGCGTGCGACTGCGCGGGCGCGCTGGGCTGGCTGGCGACGGGCGCCGGGGTCGGCGCGGGTGCGGGAGGCGGGGTGGGGGCGGGCGCCGCGACTTCAACGGCGACGGGGGTTGGAGCGGCTTCCGTGGCTTCGGGACGTACCTTGGGCGGACGGCCACGACGCTTCGGGGCGGGCTTGATTTCTTCTTCGGACAAAGGGGAATCCTCGCAATGGCGAGCGCTCGGCACGGGGCCGGCGGAGTGGTTCAGGAATGGATTCGGTGCAACGAGATGGGTGCGGCGGAGATGTCGAATGGAACGGACAGGCGCGCCGGACGCCTAGAAACTAGCACTGCCGGCGCGCCGCGGCAAGCGGGCGCCGACAGATATTCAGGATTGGGGGCGATCAGGCGACCGCGCGGTCGATCATCTGGGACAGCACCGACTTCACGTTCGGCGGCGCGCCCATCTGGGTCGCGGCGATCTGGCCGCCCTTGAACATCACCAGCATCGGGATGCTGCGGACGTTGAAGCGCATGCCCAGCTGCGGGTTGGCCTCGATGTCGACCTTCACCACCTTGGCCTTGCCTTCATAGGTGTCGGCGAGCTGGTCGAGGCTGGGGGCGATCATCTTGCAGGGACCGCACCACGGCGCCCAGAAATCCACCAGCACGGGCTGGTCGGACTTGAGGACGAGGTCGTCGAAGTCCTTGTCGGTGGCATGGAAAACGTTGGCGCTGCTCATGGACACTCCGGAATGGGGGCGGGTCGGAAAAGGGACGCGGATAGCTTCGCATGTCCCGGTCGCAGCAACTGTGACGCGGCTGCAGGTTCGACTTGCTAAGATGTGTGGGCTTGCACGCCGGCTTCAAGACCCCGGCGCGCCTCCCTGAAAGCCGCTTCCGGCACCCGCCCAGCGCGTGGCTGCCCATCCCGAGCGCCCTTCGCGCCCAGAAATCCCCATAAGAACCTTCATGTCCGACAAACCGCTGACCGACGTCGCTTTCTCTTCCTTCGACCTGCATCCCTCGCTGCTCGCGGGCCTGGAAGCCGCCGGTTTCAACCGCTGCACCCCGATCCAGGCGCTGACACTGCCGGTCGCACTGGCCGGACGCGATGTCGCCGGCCAGGCCCAGACCGGCACCGGCAAGACGCTGGCCTTCCTGATCGCCGCGATCAACCGCCTGCTGACCCGCCCGGCGATGGCCGAGCGCAAGCCGGAAGATCCGCGCGCGCTGATCCTGGCGCCGACCCGCGAGCTGGCGATCCAGATCCACAAGGATGCCGTGAAGTTCGCTTCCGATCTCGGCCTGAAGTTCGCGCTGGTCTATGGCGGCGTCGATTACGACAAGCAGCGCGAGCAGTTGCAGCGCGGCGCCGACATCATCATCGCCACCCCCGGCCGCCTGATCGATTACGTCAAGCAGCACAAGGTGGTGAGCCTGCACGCCTGCGAGGTCTGCATCCTCGACGAAGCTGATCGCATGTTCGATCTCGGCTTCATCAAGGACATCCGCTTCCTGCTGCGCCGGATGCCGGCACGCACCGAACGCCAGACCCTGCTGTTCTCGGCGACGCTGAGCCATCGCGTGCTCGAGCTCGCCTACGAGCACATGAACGAGCCCGAGAAGCTGGTGGTGGAAGCGGAGACGGTCACCGCCGCCCGCGTGCGCCAGCACCTGTATTTCCCGGCCGACGACGAAAAGCTGCCGCTGCTGCTCGGCCTGCTGTCGCGCAGCGAGGGCGCGCGGACGATGGTCTTCGTCAATACCAAGGTCTTCGTCGAGCGCGTGGCGCGCGCGCTGGAACGCGCCGGCTATCGCGTCGGCGTGCTCTCGGGCGACGTGCCGCAGAAGAAGCGCGAATCGCTGCTGAAGAAATTCCAGGCCGGCCAGCTCGAACTGCTGGTCGCCACCGACGTTGCCGCGCGCGGCCTGCACATCGACGGCGTCTCGCACGTCTTCAACTACGACCTGCCGTTCGATGCCGAGGACTACGTGCACCGCATCGGGCGTACCGCGCGCCTTGGCGCCGAGGGCGACGCGATCAGCTTCGCCTGCGAGCGCTACGCGATGGGCCTGCCCGATATCGAGGCCTATATCGGCCAGGAAATCCCGCGCGCCAGCGTCAGCCCGGAGCTGCTGATCGCGTTGCCGCGTCCGGAACGTCCCAAGCTGGAAGTCGAGGCGGGTGGCGAGGACGACAGCATCGGCACGATCTTCAAGGAAGCCCGCGAAGCGCGCGCCGCCGACGAGGCCAAGCGCGGCGGTGGTCGTTCGCGTAGTGGCGGCGGTTCTTCGACGGGCCCGCGTCGTCGCGCGGAAGGCAGTCGCGATGGCAACGAGCCTCGTCAACCACGTCCGCCGCGTCCGCGTCCGGAACAGCAGGATGCCAAGCCGGCGGCTTCGGTCGCCGCCGCGGAAGGCGACGAGAACAAGGCGCCGCGCAAGCGTCGCCGTCGTCGCAAGGGTCGTCCGGTCGATGGCGCCGCAGTCCCGCAACAGGACGCTTCGACGCAACAACGCGCGCCGCGTCGCGACAACGCCGGTGGCAAGCATGAACACGCCGCACCGAAGCCGGTCGCCGAACAGGCGAAGCCGGGCCTGCTCGGCCGCATCGGCCAGGGCCTGCGTCGCCTGGTCACGCGCGGAGCGTCGCAACAACACTGATGCCGGCATAATGCCGGCATGAGCCTTCTTCGCTTCGACGGCGTCAGCAAGCAATATCCCGGCGGCCGCCACGCGCTGGCGGACGTCAATTTCGCGGTGGAACCGGGCGAAATGCTGTTCGTCACCGGCCATTCCGGCGCCGGCAAGAGCACGCTGCTCAAGCTGATCCAGCTGGCCGAGCGCCCCAATCGCGGCGCGGTGCTGTTCGACGAACGCAATCTCCACAACGTCCGCGGTCGCAAGGTTGCGCTGCATCGGCGCGATGTCGGCGTGGTCTACCAGAACCATCAGTTGCTGGCCGATCGCAGCATCTTCGAGAACGTGGCGCTGCCACTGATCCTGCGCGGGATGCCGCGCGCCGAGATCGGCAAGCGCGTGCGCAGCCAGCTGGAACGGATGGGGCTGGGTGGCCGCGAGAAATCGCTGCCGTCGCAACTCTCCGCCGGCGAGCAGCAACGCGTCGGCATTGCCCGTGCGCTGATCGGAGAACCCCGGATGCTGGTGGCCGACGAACCGACCGGCAATCTCGATCCGACGCTGTCCGCCGAGATCATGGAATTGTTCGCGTCGCTGCCCGAGCGCGGCACCAGCGTGCTGGTGGCGAGCCACGACCTCAACCTCGTCAAGCGCATGAAGAAGCGCGTGCTGGTGCTGAACCAGGGCCAGCTGGTCGACGACATTTCGCCCGAGGACCTCGCCGATGAGTAACCAGCGCGTCGATACTCCGCGCGCAGGCGTCGGGACCTGGGTCGACCATCATCTCTACAGCGTGGTCGCCAGCCTCGGCCGCGTGGTGCGCAAGCCGTTCGCTTCGCTGCTGACCATCGCGGTGATCGCGCTCGCCTTCACCCTGCCGCTGGGCCTGTGGCTGGTGCTGCAGAACGTCCAGCGCTTCACCGGCGACGTCCAGCGTTCGCGCGAGATCAGCGTCTTCCTCAAGCAGGACACCAAGGTCGATCGCGCCCGCGCATTGGCCGAGGAAGTGCGTGCGCGTCCCGATGTCGGCAACGTGGTGTGGAAGACACCGGACGAGGGCCTCGCCGAATTGCGCAAGAGCAGCACCCTGGGCGATGCGCTCGACGGACTCGACGGCAATCCGCTGCCGAACGTGCTGGTGGTGACGCCGAAGTCCGACGAAATCGCGCTCGCCGATGCATTGAAGCAGTTGCCGGAAGCCGACCTGGTGCAGCACGACGCGGTGTGGCGCAAGCGCCTCGACGACTGGTTGCAGCTCGGCGCGCGATTGGCGCTGGTGCTGGCGGTGATGCTCGGCGCCGGGGCGGTGCTGGTGATCGGAAACACCGTGCGCCTCGACATCCAGTCGCGCCGCGAGGAAATCGGCGTGCTGCAATTGCTCGGCGCCACCGACGGTTTCATCCGCCGGCCCTTCCTCTATCTCGGTGCGTTGTACGGATTGGGCGCCGGCCTGCTCGCGCTCGCCGTGCTGACCGCCGCCAACATCGCCCTGCAGTCGCCGTTGTCGACGCTGGCCGCGAGCTATGGATCGCATTTCGAACTGCAACCGTTGACGCCGGTGCAGGCGCTGGCCGCGGTGGTCGCTGCGACCTTGTTGGGATGGCTGGGTGCGGGTATCGTCACCGGCCACTTCCTGCGCCAGACCCGTCCGACGGATCGCTGATGTCCATCCCAACCCGCGATCTGCGTCATCTTGTCAGCGAAGCGCCGCGCGTGATGGTGGTCGATGGTTCGCGCATGGTGCGCAAGCTCATCGGCGACGTGTTGATGAAGGAGTTGCCGAACGCCAGCGTGGTGCCCTGCGACGGCGTCGCCAGCGCGCAAACGGCGCTGGCCGCGGGCCAGGTCGATCTCGTCACCACCTCGCTGGTGCTGCCCGATGGCGATGGCCAGGATGTCGCGCGCGCGGTGCACGAAGCGGCGGGCCAGGCCTACGTGCCGGTGATCGCGGTGTCGTCCGATGTCCAGCACCGGCTGGAAACGCGCACCCTCGGCGACGAAATCACCGATTACTTCGACAAGGAGCTCGGTTACGGCGCGCTGGTCGCGTTCCTGCGCGGCTACGTGCAGCCGCAACCGATCGCCGGTGCGCGCGTGCTCTACATCGAGGACAGTCGCGTTGTCGCGCTGGCGATCAAGCGCATGCTCGCGGCGCAGGGCCTCGACGTGATCCATGTCGAGAGCGCCGAGGCCGCGCTCGATTACCTCGCCGAGCATCGCGACGGCGACGACGCGCCGGGCGCCAACCTCATCCTCACCGACGTCTATCTCAACGGTCCGCTCGGTGGCGGCGACGTGCTGCGACGCGTGCGCGGCGAGTTCCATCTCGGCAAGCGCGCGCTGCCGATCATCGTGATGACCGGCGACGAGAATCCCGACAAGCAGCGCGACCTGCTGGTCGCCGGCGCCAACGATCTGGTGCTGAAGCCGGTGGAGCAGCGTCTGCTGGTGACCAAGATCCTGTTCCAGCTGCACGCGGCGCGGCTGGTGCGGCACTGACGATGACGGACAACGACACCATTCGCCTCGAGCCTTCCTGGAAGGCGCGCGTCGGCGATTGGTTCCAGCGCGAGGACATGCGCGCGCTGTCGGTCTTCCTGCGCGAACGCATCCGTGCCGGCGCCCGCATCCATCCCGAGCCCAAGAACATCTTCGCCGCCTTCGATGCCACGCCGTTCGATGCGGTCAAGGTGGTGATCCTCGGCCAGGACCCCTATCACGGTCCCGGCCAGGCGCACGGCCTGTGCTTCTCGGTGTTGCCGGGCGTGCCGGTGCCGCCGTCGCTCGACAACATCTACAAGGAAATCCATCGCGACCTCGGTCTGTCGCGTCCGGCCAATGGCTACCTGATGCCGTGGGCGGAGCGCGGCGTGCTGCTGCTCAATTCGGTGCTGACGGTCGAGGAGGGTCGTGCCGGCAGCCACCAGGGCCGCGGCTGGGAAGGGTTCACCGACCACGTGGTCGACGTCCTCAACCGCGAGCGCGAAGGGCTGGTCTTCATGCTCTGGGGCAGTTATGCGCAGGCCAAGGGCAAGGTCATCGATCCGCGCCGCCATCGCGTGCTCAAGGCCCCGCATCCGTCGCCGCTGTCGGCGCATCGCGGCTTCATCGGTTGCGGCCATTTCTCCGCCGCCAACGAGTACCTGGCGCGCCACGGCCAGACGCCGATCGACTGGTCGCTGCCCACAGGCAAGCCCTGAGGACATGACAGTCATTTAATGCCGACGGAAGGCCGCCACGGCCTAGAATGACCGTTGGTTCCCGTTGAAGCTGCGCATGTCCCGCGTCCCGGCCGTCCTCCGTTCCCTGCAGTTCTTCGCCTTCGCCTGCCTGTGCACGGTCGGGGCGCTTGCTTCCGTGGCGCGCGCCGCGATCGTGCCGCCGGAAGTCACCGTGCTGTGCTACCACGAGATCGCCGAACGCAAGGATGCGCTGACGCCGTCCTACGCGGTGCCGCCGGCCCTGCTGGAAAAGCAGCTGCAATGGCTGAAGGCGAACGGCTACCACTTCGTCTCGGTGCAGGACATCCTCGACGCCCGCGCCAAGAAGAAGCCGTTGCCGGCGAAGCCGGTGCTGATGACCTTCGACGACGGCTACGAATCGGTCTACAAGAATGCGTGGCCGATCCTCAAGCGCGAGAAGATCCCCGCGGTGGTCGCATTGGTCGGCCACTGGCTGGAAGTGCCGGAAGGCAAGGACTTCGATTTCGATGGTCGGCCGCTGCCACGCAACGAGCTGATGGCGTGGAGCGAACTCAAGAAGATGCAGGACAGCGGACTGGTCGAAGTCGCCAGCCACAGCTTCGACCTGCATCGCGGCATCCTCGCCAATCCGCAGGGCAACCGCCAGCCGGCGGCGACCGCGCTGCAATGGGTGCCCGACCAGCAGCGCTATGAAACGGTGGACGAATACCGCGCGCGCATCCGCCGCGATTTCGCCCGCAACCGCGCGCTCATCAGCAAGCATCTCGGCAAGGCGCCGCGGGTGATGGTGTGGCCGTATGGCCGCTACAACGCCGATGTCAGCAAGATCGCCGAACAGGCGGGCATGCCGCTCGGCCTCAACCTCGACGATGGTCCCAACAGCACGTCGACGCCGCTGTCGGCGCTGCGTCGCGAACTGGTGATGGGCGATACCACGCCGGAAGTGCTGTCCCACCTGTTGCACGTGCGCGAACGCAACGTACTCGACCAGGGCCGCGCCGCCAAGGTCGCGCAGATCGACCTCGACTACATCTACGACAAGGATCCCGAGCAGACCGAAGCCAACCTCGGCAAGCTGCTCGATCGCGTGCAGCGCCTTGGCATCAACATCGTCTACCTGCAGGCCTTCGCCGATCCCGACGCCAACGGCGCCGCCGACGCAGTGTATTTCCCCAACCGCCACATGCCGATGCGCGCCGACCTGTTCAACCGCGTCGCCTGGCAGTTGCTGACGCGCACCCAGGTCAAGCGCGTGTTCGCGTGGATGCCGCTCTTGGCGTGGCAGCCGCCGGCCAGCGATCCGGTGTCGAAGGACGTGGTGGTGACGCTGCCGAACAAGGCCAACCACCTGGCGATGGGCTATCCGCGACTGACGCCGTTCTCGCCGCGCGTGCGCAAGTGGGTGAAGGACATCTACGAGGACCTCGGCCGCCAGGCGACCTTCGACGGCATCCTTTTCCACGATGACGTCACCCTGTCCGATTACGAAGATGGCAGCGCCTGGGCGAAGAAGCAGTATCGCGCCTGGGGCCTGCCGCAACCGCTGCCGACTCTGCGCAGCGATCACGCCCTGTTGGTGAAGTGGAGCGAACGCAAGACCGACTTCCTCGATGGCTTCGCGCTGGACGTGGCCGCCGCCGTGCGCGCGGAACAGCCGGGCCTGCTCACCGCGCGCAATCTCTACGCGCAGGTCGCGCTCAATCCCGAGGCCGAGACCTGGTACGCGCAGAACTTGCGCAAGTCGATCCAGCGCTACGACTACACCGCGATCATGGTCATGCCCTACATGGAGCAGGCCGAGGATCCGCAGAAGTTCTACAAGGAGATGGTGGCCAAGGTGAAGGCGGTGCCGCACGGCATCAACCACACCGTGTTCGAACTGCAGTCGGTGGACTGGCGCAAGAATGACGCGCCGCTGCCGCCGAACGAACTCCCCGACACCATCCGCATGCTCTACGGCATGGGCGTGAAGCACGTCGGCTACTATCCCGACAACGTCTTCAACAACGTGCCCGATGCGGCGCTGCTGAAGCCGGTACTCGACAGCAAGCTCAACCCGCAGGACGACGAGGAGGACGATCAGTGATTCCGGGTTCGTTCCAGGCGTTCCTGCCCACGGCGTGGCTGACGCTGCAGGGGTTCGTCTATTACTACCCGTTGTTCATGTCCTACCTGTGGATGCTCGGGGCGATCCTGTTCTACTGGCGCATCGAGCGCCGCGAACCGTCGTTCGAGCATCCGCCGATTCCTGCCGACGCGCCCGGCGTGAGCGTGCTGATTCCCTGCTACAACGAAGGCCCGCATGCGGCGGAGACCATCGGGCAGGCGCTGAAGCTCGACTACCCCGACTTCGAAGTCATCGCCATCAACGATGGCAGCAAGGACGATACCGGCGCCATCCTCGATGCCATGGTCGCCGACAACCCGCGCCTGCGCGTGGTGCATCTCGCACGCAACCAGGGCAAGGCGATGGGCTTGCAGGCCGGCGCGTTGCTGGCGAAACACCGCATCCTCATCTGCATCGACGGCGATGCCTTGCTCGATCCGCATGCGGCCTACTGGATGGTGCGCCACTTCGACAATCCGCGCGTCGCCGCGGTCACCGGCAATCCGCGCATCCGCAACCGTTCGACCCTGCTCGGACGCGTGCAGGTCGGCGAATTCTCGTCGATCGTCGGCATGATCAAGCGCGCGCAACGCGTGTTCGGTGCGTTGTTCACCGTCTCCGGCGTGATCACCGCGTTCCGTCGCTCGGCCGTGCGCCAGGTCGGTTACTGGAATCCCGATGCGCTGACCGAAGACATCGACATCACCTGGCGCCTGCAGCGCGGCGGTTGGGACGTGCGCTACGAACCGCATGCGCTGGTGTGGATCCTGATGCCGGAAACGCTGAAGGGATTGTGGAAGCAGCGCCTGCGTTGGGCGACCGGTGGCGCGCAGGTGTTGCGTCGCAATCTCGACGTGGTGCTGCATCCCAGCCAGAACCGCCTGTGGCCGTTGTTGCTGGAACTGGTGCTGAGCCTGACCTGGGCCTACGTGATGCTGGCGATGGTGGTGGTGTGGCTGCTCGGCTACGTGCTGCCGGACGACTGGTTCCCGGGCATCGGTTCGCCGCTGATCCCGCAGTACAGCAGCGTGTTCCTGGCGTTCACCTGTTTGCTGCAGTTCGCGGTGAGCAAGTGGCTGGACAGCCATTACGAGCACGGCCTCGGTCGCAACTACTACTGGATGGTGTGGTATCCGCTGATGTTCTGGCTGATCAATACCGCTGCCACCGTCGTCGCCTTCCCCAAGGCGTGGATGATGGGCGAGGGCAAGCGCGCGCGTTGGGTCAGCCCCGATCGCGGCGTCCACATGAGGAGCGGAGGCGGCGACCATGGCTGAGCCGCGCTCCAAGCCGCCGATCATCAATGCCCGCGGCGAACTCGGGCGTGGGCGCCGGCTGGTGTCGGATGGCGCGACGCTGCTGGTGTGGATCGGCTGGATCCTGCTGTGGATCCCGGCGTTCCGCGTCGCTTTCCGTTCCCTGCGCGAAGCGCATCGTCTGCACGTGGACTGGGACCTGGCCGCGCAGGAAGCGATCGACACCATCACCCCGGTGTCGCTGACGCATTCGGCGCTGCTGGTGTTCGGCACCTGTGCGCTGTTGCTGTTGTGGAGCCTGATTCCCAATCGGAAACCCGCCGCCGTCCCGGTGACGGAGACGCTGGAAGAGGAAGCGCGCCGCCTGCAGGTGCCGCGCCAGGAATTGCAGGACGGTCGCGACAGCCGCATCTGCGTGGTGCACCACAACGACGATGGCGCGGTCAGTTCGATCGAACGCAGGGCTTGATCTTCGGCAACAACTTTGCGGGACAAAAAAACGCGGCCATGGGCCGCGTTTTTGTTTTGCCGTGATGCAAGGACTTACTTCGTGCCGCAGGCCTTGCCGCGCGATGCGCGGGCACCAGCAGCGATCGCGGCGCTCTCGCTCATGTACTGGCCGCTCTTGGTGGTGCCGTACCAGCGATCGCCCTGGCAGTGATAGACCTTGTCCTTCATGTTGACCCAGACCTGGCCATTGCCGCCGCCGGCCGCGACCGGGCCCGGGGTCGGCATGGCACGCGGTGCGCGCGCTGCCGGGGCCGGAGCGGGCGCCGGAGCAGTCGTCGCGACCGGAGCCGGGCGTGCCGGAGCCGCGGCGGGAGCGGGCACCGGTGCCGGGGCAGCCGCGGGCTTGGCCGTGGTGGCCGCGCCGCCATACCACGTCTGCACGCCCTTGTGGCCGCGGCAGGCGCCGGACTTGGACGCGGCGTTGGTCGAGGTGCCGTCCTTGCACAGGCCGCTGGCGCCGGCGGTGGGCGTGGCGGGTGCCGCAGCCGGGGTGGGTGCAGCGGCGGGTTTCGCCGACGCGGTCGTGGACTTGGCTGCCTTCGCGGGCTTGGCTTCGGTCGAGCCGAACCAGGACTGGACGCCCTTGTGGCCGCGGCAGGCGCCCATCTTGAAGCTGGCGGAGGTGTAGCTGCCGTCCTTGCACTGGCCGGTGGACCCGGCCGGGGCGGCGGTCTGGGCCATGGCCGGCACGGCGGCCGACAGCGCGAGCGACATCAGGGACAACAGGATCGGGTGCTTCATGCACGTCTCCGAAAGGTTGAGGGGTTGAGGCAGGGCCACGCTACGCCAGCGATGTGCAGGGGACCTTTCGTCACCATTGCAACTTGTCCATGTCGTCCCCATAGGGAAATATCAGGTGGTTGGAGTCCGGGTTTTCCCGTTCCTGAACGCCTGAAAACGGGACCGTATGGTCGTTTGGCACTCATCACACCGGACTGCTAAGATTCGCCCATGACTGCAATGACCCCCACGCGGGTGCCGGTCACTCGCGCAACGAGCACCGCGCTCACGCTGCCCAGCCCCCTGGGCTCCCTAGACGCGTACATTTCCGCCGTGCATCAGGTTCCGATGCTCAGCGCCGACGACGAGCGCGCGCTTGCCGCCCGCCTGCGCGACAACAACGACCTGACCGCCGCCCAGGAATTGATCCTCGCCCACCTGCGCTTCGTGGTGCACGTGGCCCGTGGCTACAACGGCTACGGCCTGCAGCTCGGCGACCTGATCCAGGAAGGCAACATCGGCCTGATGAAGGCGATCAAGCGCTTCGACCCCGATGTCGGCGTGCGCCTGGTCAGCTTCGCGGTGCACTGGATCCGTGCCGAGATGCACGAGTTCATCCTCAAGAACTGGCGCATCGTCAAGGTCGCGACCACCAAGGCGCAGCGCAAGCTGTTCTTCAACCTGCGCAAGTCGCGGACGCGGCTGGGCTGGATGAACGCCGAGGAGGTCAAGGCCGTCGCGCGCGACCTGAACGTGCCGGAAAGCGAAGTGCTGGAGATGGAAGCGCGCCTGTCCGGACGCGACATCGGCTTCGACATGCCGTCCGACGAGGACGACGAGCACGCGCCGCCGTCGCCGGCCGCCTACCTGCGCGCCGATGACGAAGACCCGTCGCAGGCCTACGAGCGTGCCGACAGCGAAGATCACCAGCTGGCGCTGTTGCGCGATGGCCTGGCCGATCTGGATGCGCGTTCGCGCGACATCATCAAGCGTCGCTGGCTCGATGCCGACAGCAAGGTGACCTTGCAGGAACTGGCCGACGAATACGGTGTCAGTGCCGAACGCATCCGCCAGATCGAGGCGAACGCGATGAAGAAGATGAAGGCGTTGTTCGCGGCCTAATCAGCGACGCGATCGCAGCAACATCGAACGGCCCGGAGCGATCCGGGCCGTTTGCATTTGCAGCGCGTGCTATTCGCGCGGCCGCGCCACCGGCAATTGCCAGCCATGCCGCAGGGCCATGTAGCGCAGGCCGAAGCAGGCCAGCGCGCCGGCCACCATCGCCGGGACTTGGGGCAGGTGCAGGGCCGAGGCCAACGCCACCACGCCGCCGCCGGCCAGCGCGGCGATCGCATAGAGTTCGGCCTGCAGCACCACCGGCGTGCGCGCGACCAGGACGTCGCGGGCGATGCCGCCACCGATGCCGGTCACCATGCCGAGCAGCATCGCCGCGAACGGCGTGAGCCCGAACGCCAGCGCCTTGGCGGTGCCGAGCACCGCGAACAGGGCGAGACCGGCGGCGTCGAACAGTTGCACCGGATTGTTCATGCGCTCGATGAGCGCGGACCAGCGGAAGGTGACCAGTCCGGCCGCCATCGCCGTCACCAGGTAGCGCCAATCCGCCAGCGATGCCGGCGGGTGCGCGCCGATCAGGACATCGCGGACGATGCCGCCGGAGACCGCAGCAACGCAGGACAGCACCAGTACGCCGAACAGGTCGAGCCGCTTGCGCACCGCCAGGGTGCCGCCGCTGAGCGCGAACACGAACGTGCCGATCAGGTCGAAAGCGAGCAGGAGGGTTGCCATGGCCGCCTCAGTCCGCGCTCGGCGAATCGTGGTTTTCGCCAAGGATGATCCGCGCCGCGCGCTGGTAACTCCAATATGCCCAGCACCAGTTGAGCAGCACGACCAGGCGGTTGCGGAAACCGATCAGGAAGAACACGTGCATGACCAGCCAGAACCACCACGCCAGGATGCCGGAGAAACGCAACTTGCCGAGGTCCACCACCGCGGCCATGCGACCGATGGTGGCGAGGTTGCCGTAATCCTTGTAGACGAATGGAATGGTGGTGGCGCCGTCCAGGCGTGCGCGGATGTTGCGTGCGACCAGGCGACCCATCTGCTTGGCCGCCGGCGCGACGCCGGGCACCGGCTTTCCGTTCGCCTGCATCAATGCAGCGAGGTCGCCGGCGACGAAGATGTCGGGGTGGCGGGGGATCGACAGGTCGGGTTCCACCTGCACGCGACCGGCGCGATCCAGCGGCACGCCAAGCATCGCGCCCAAGGGCGACGCCGCGACGCCGGCGGCCCACACCACGGTCTTCGCCGGAACGAAGCTGTCGCCCAGCAGGTAACCGTCGGCGTTGATGTCCTTCACCGGCGTGCCCAGCGTGACTTCGACGCCGAGGCGTTCCAGTTGCGTGCGCGCTTTCTCCGACAACGTTTCCGGAAACGCCGCCAGAACCCGCGGGCCGGCTTCGATCAGGCGCACGCGCGCCTGCGAGGGATCGATGTTGCGGAATTCGTCCTTCAACGTCTCTCGTGCGATTTCCGCCAGCGTGCCGGCCAGTTCCACGCCGGTCGGGCCGCCGCCGACGATGGCGAAGCTCAGCCACGCTTCGCGTTCGGCGGGATCGGTCGCGGCTTCCGCGCGTTCGAACGCGAACAGCAATTCGCGCCGCAGCTCGAGCGCGTCGTCCAGCGTTTTCAGGCCAGGCGCGTGTTCCGCCCACTGGTCGTTGCCGAAATACGCGTGCGTCGCGCCGCTGGCGAGCAGCAGGTCATCGAAATCGAGCGTCGTGCCATCGTCCAGCGTGATGTTTTTTGCGTCGGCATCGATGGCGGTCACCGTCGCCATCCGCACTTCGACGTTCTTCTGCCGGCGCAGGATATGGCGCAATGGCGCGGCGATATCGGGCGCCGACAACCCCGCGGTCGCGACCTGGTAAAGCAGTGGCTGGAACAGATGGTGGTTGTGGCGATCGACCAGTGTGATGCGCACGGGCGCGTTCGCCAGCGCCCGCGTCGCCCACAATCCGGCGAAGCCGCCGCCGATGATGACGACGTGGGGTATTGCGTGCCTGTCGTTTTGCGACAGCTTCATGCGACGGCCTCGTTGACGGTTCCGTATTTGGGCATTGTGCCAACGGTACGCGGCGTGCGGCCAAGCAGGCTCGGCAGGCGATTGATGCGCGGGCAGTTGTCGCGCTGCAGGAGCTCCCAGTGGCCGTAGGAAAACGGCGTGGCATGCAACAGGTCGCAAGCGTGCGCGGTGAGCCACGCCAGCCAGTCCGGGATCGGTATCCGCCATGCCGGCCGGGCATGGTGCAACGCACGCATCGCGGCGAGATGCTCGCCGATCGTGCGCAAGTCGTTGCCGCCGAGGTCGTGCTCGCGCACGTCGGCGCCTTGCAGCACCAGGGTTGCGATGGCCTCGCCAAGGTCGCCGGCGTCCAGCACCGCGATCCTGCCGCGCGCCGCGCGCGGCAACGGATGCACGGGCCAATGCGCGACGCGCCTGATCCATTTTGCGCCGCCATGGCCGCCGTCGCCATCGAGCAGAGATGGCCGCACGATGTGCCAGTCGGCGCCGCTGGCGCGCAGGGCGTTCTCGCCATCGTGCTTGGAGCGCAGGAAGCGGCTGCGCAGCCTGTCGTCGTAGCCCAGCGCCGAGACGTGCACCAATCGCAACCCGCGTTCGCGGCATGCGGCTGCAAGCGCTGCCGGCGCCAGGTGGTGCACGCGGTCATAGGTTTCATGCCCTCGCGGCCGCAGGATGCCGACGCAGTTGACGACCGCATCGATGCCGGCAAGCGCTTCGGTCCAGTCGCCGGCGTGCAGCATCCGTTCCATCCGCAATGCGCGATAGGCAGAAGCAGCGCCGATGCCATTGGGGTATTTGCCTGGATGGCGGCTGCCGATCACGACCTCGCAACCACGCGCGGCGAGTGCGGCCACCACATGGCGACCGATGAAGCCGGCGCCGCCGGGCACCAATACCCGCAGTCCCTTCCCGCGTTCGCAACCCTCCATGAGTCCACTCCTGTACTGTCAGTAATTTCAGTATTGACAGAAATATATGGCGAAACTAATCTGCGTGCAAGCATTCCCGGAGCGCCCCGATGACCGATGCCAGCATTGCTTTGTCCCCGATTAGCCGCCGCTTCGTCCTGCATTGGGGCGAGATGGGATCGCGCTGGGGCGTGAACCGCACGGTGGCGCAAATCCATGCGTTGCTGTTCCTGTCGGGGCGGCCGATGCATGCGGAGGAGATCGCCGAGACGCTGGAGGTGGCGCGCTCCAACGTCAGCACCAGCCTGCGCGAGCTGATCAATCTCAACCTGGTGCGGACGCTGCACCTGATGGGTGACCGCCGCGACCATTTCGAGACCTCGAAGGACGTGTGGGAACTGTTCCGCACGGTGGTTCGCGAACGCAAGGCGCGCGAGTTCGATCCCACCGTGGGCATGCTCAGGGAACTTGTCGCCGATCCCGCCTTCGCTGCCGAATCGGCCGACGTGCGTGCGCGGGCGAAGGAAACGCTGGCGCTGATGAGCGCGTTATCGGCCTGGGGCGAGGAAATGCTGCGCTTGCAACCGGCGACGCTGATGAAAGTGATGAAACTCGGCGGCAGGATCCAGAAGCTGTTGCGCGACGGCTGACGCTCAGCCCATCCGTTCGCGCAGCAACGCTTCGAGCTTGCCTTGGTCGACCGCGAACTTGCGGATGCCGTCGGCGAGCTTGTCGGTGGCCATCGCGTCTTCGTTGTGCTGCCAGCGGAACGCCGATTCGCCGAGTGCGGGCGGCGCAGGCTTGCGCGTGCCGTCGTCGACCAGCGCGCGGGCAACCGCATCGTTCGACTGCGCCAGTTCACCCAGCAGGTCGGGCGAGATCGTGAGGCGATCGCAGCCGGCCAGTGCCAGCACTTCGCCGGTGTTGCGGAAGCTCGCGCCCATCACCACGGTCTGGTAGCCGTGCTGCTTGTAGTAGTTCCAGATGCGCATCACCGACTGCACGCCGGGATCGTCCTGCGGCGTCGCCGGCTTGGCCATGCCGTTGGCGAGGTGCCAGTCGAGGATGCGGCCGACGAAGGGCGAGATCAGGAAGACGCCGGCTTCCGCGCAGGCCACCGCCTGCGCGAACGAGAACAGCAGCGTGAGGTTGCAATGGATGCCTTCGCGTTCGAGTCGTTCCGCGGCGCGAATGCCTTCCCAGGTCGCGGCGACCTTGATCAGCAGGCGATCTTTGCCGATGCCGGCGCGCTGGTAGAGATCGACCAGGCGATGGGCCTTGGCGATGGTGGCCGTGGTGTCGAAGCTCAGTCGCGCATCGACTTCGGTAGAGACGCGTCCGGGAATCAGCTTGAGGATGTCGCCGCCGATCGCCACCGCAAGGCGGTCGCAGGCATCGGCGATGCGGGCGTCGCCCTGTCCTTCGGCGTCGCGCAGGGCGGCATCGATGTGCCCGGCATAGGCCGGCAAGGCGGCGGCCTTGAGCAGCAGCGACGGATTGGTGGTGGCGTCCATCGGCTGGTACCGCGCGATGGCGTCGATGTCGCCGGTGTCGGCGACCACGGCGGAAAGGTCGCGAAGTTGATCGAGCTGATTGGCCACGTGAAGGTCCGGAATGCGGAAAGAGTGCCCATTGTCGCGCATTGGCCGGGATCGGGCGCACGACACCGTCGGCGGGGCGACGCTAGACTGTGGCGACCGCAGAGGGGGATGTGGTGGTGGAGCCGGAGCCGATCCAGTTGACGTCGATCCTGGTCGTGGAGGATGACTCCGCGATGCAGGCGCGACTGCGCGCGCTGATGCGCGAGGTCGCGGGTGCGGACGCGCGGATCGATATCGCATCGGATCTCGCCAGCGCCCGTGCCTGCCTGCGCGAACACCGCCCGGTGCTCGCCCTTGTCGATGTCCGGCTGCCCGACGGCAGCGGCATCGACCTGATCCGGCACATGCAGCAGGAATCGCCGGAAACGCAGGCGGTGATCGTTTCCGCCTTCGCCGAGGAGGAAATCATCCTCGCCGCGCTGCGTGCCGGTGCGATCGGCTATCTCCTCAAGGATCGCGAGGACATCGAGCTGGTGCTGTCGCTGCGCAGCCTGCAACGTGGCGGGTCTCCCATCGATCCGATGATCGCGCGCCGCATCCTTGGCATGGTGCCGGCGGCGACGCCATCGCCGGTGGATGCCGCGACTGCGCCGCAACTGTCCATGCGCGAGCGCGAAATCCTGCAATGGGTCGCGCAGGGATTGAGCAATCGCGACATCGCCGAGCGCGCGAACCTGTCGCGCCTGACCATTGAAGGACACACCAAGAACATTTACCGCAAGCTCGCGGTGAAGTCGCGCACCGCGGCCGTGCATGAGGCGCGTACCTTGGGCCTGCTGGAATGATCCGGTTGCTTTGCGCACTGATGCTGGCGCTGCTGGCGAACCTCGCCTGCGCCGCCGAGCCGGCCGTCGTCACCATCGATCGCGCCGAAGCGGTGCGCTCGGACTGGAACGCGACCCTGCCGCCGCGCGACGGCTGGGTGCCGGTCAATCTGATGGACGAATGGAATTCGCACTGGCCGGGCTACAGCGGCGTGGTGTGGTATCGCATTCGCTGGAACCAGGCCGATGCCAGCGTACCGATCGGATTGCTGCTCGATTACACCTGCATGGCGGCCGAGGTGCGGCTCAACGGCAGCGTGATCGATCGCGATGCGTCGCTGGTGGAACCGTTATCGCGCAAATGGCATGTCCCGCGTCATTTCATGGTGCAGGCGCCGTTGCTGAAGCAGGGCGAGAACGAGTTGCTGGTGCGGGTATCGGGCCTCAGCGAATACGCGCCGGGCTTCGGCACCGTGTCGGTGGGCGACGCCGCGACGTTGCAGGCGAGCTTCAACAAGGCGGTCTTCATCCGCCGCGACCTGCAGGTCCTCGATTTCGCCATCGGGATTGTCGTTGCCTCGCTGTTCGGATTGTTCTGGCTGATGCGCAGGCAGGACACCACCTATGGCTGGTATGCGCTCAGCGGATTTTTCGGCACCTTGTACGGCAGCAACTACATCGTCGACAGCACCTGGCCGTTCCCGACCACCAACATGTGGCAAGCCTTCATCGCCGCCAGCTTCGTGGCGATGGTGGTGACGCATTCGATCTTCCTGCTGCGCTACTGCAACCGACGCTGGCCACGCATCGAAAGGGTGCTGATCGTCATCGCCGCACTGGCGCTGGTGCTGGTGCCGATCATCCCCGACTGGATGGGGCCGCAACGCAACACCTACCTGCTGCCCGCGATCATGTACGTGTACGTGGCCAACCTGGCCTTCATCGGCTATGCGTTGCTTCACCGCCGCAGCGACTACCTGGTGCTGGCGGCCTGCGTCAGCGTTCCCCTGGTGATGTCCTTCCACGATCTTGCCGTCTACCTGTGCTGGATGAAGGCGTCGACCTATCTCGGCGCGCTGCTGTCGCCGCTGACCATCCTCGGCATGGGGTTCGTGCTGGCCTATCGTTTCGCCACCACCATGAAGCGGGTCGAAGGCTTCAATACCGAACTCACCCGCGAAGTGCATTCGGCGACGTCCCAGCTTGCCCGGACCATGAACCAGCAGCACGCGCTGGAACTCGCGCATAGCCGTGCCGGCGAGCGCCTGCAGCTGGTGCGCGACCTCCACGACGGTTTCGGCGGCACGCTGGTCGGCACCATCGCCGAATTGAAGCAGGCGCCGGACGACATGCCGAAGGCGCGCGTCATCGGCATCCTCAGCGAGATGCGCGAAGATCTTCGCCTAGTGATCGACAGCACTGCGCGTGAGCATGCCGACCTCGCCGAATTGGTCATACCTTTGCGCCATCGTGCCAGTCGTCTGCTCGAATCGGCGGAGATCGAAGACTATTGGACGCTGAAAGGGCTGGAAGGCGTCGATCTTGGCACCGTGCGCAGCCTGGATCTGCTGCGCCTCTTGCAGGAAGCGCTCACCAACGTGTTCAAGCACAGCCGTGCGCGACGCGTCGACGTGACGCTGGAATGCACAGCGGAGAGCCTGCGCATGCAGGTGCGCGATGACGGCATCGGCATCGCGGCGGCGGTTCTTAACAGCCGAACGGCTGGTCAATCTGAATCGCAAAAAAACAGCGAAGGTGGTGCTGGCATGGCCAGTATGCGAACGCGCGCACAGAGGTTGGGCGCGGCGTTCGATATCGTTCGTGGCGAACATGGAACGGTGATCAACCTTCTGATGCCGCTGATGGCATAGAACGGAAAAAACACCTGAATTTGGGGGTGTTTTTTTTCCGCGAATATGCTCAGTCTCTGCACCGTCGAAGGAAGACGCGGTTCCCGCCCATCTTCCGGACTGATCCAGTCAGGCGTGCATGTGGTCCCCCGCCATGCATACGACGGAAACCGTTGCCGGAATCACCGGGACGAGGTTGTCCAGGCCGGCAAGGTCAACACGGTGGCGGTGACAGGATGGCATTGCGCCGTGGTGCAGGTGAAGGGACTCACCACGCACGTGCAGTCACTCGACTGCAGTGCGGAACAAAGGGAGGCACGTGCGGGTGACCCAGGGAGGGGGTCACTCGCATGCTGCCAAAGTCGATCGGATCTTCAGTACAGATCGGCCGGATCGACATCCAGCGACCAGCGCACCCGCCGCGCTTCCGGCATCGCGTACAGCGACGGCACCCAGGCATCCAGCACCGATTGCAATGCCGCGCGCGATGGCGACGACAGGATCAACTGCATGCGCTGGTAGCCGGCGCGACGCGGCATCGGCGCCGCCAACGGCCCGTGCACTTCGATCGCGACGTCGGCAATGCCTTGCTTCGCCGCCCGCAGGAAATGCATGACCGGATCGGTGTGCTTGGCTTCCGCGCGCAGCAGGGCCATGTGGGCGAACGGCGGGAAACCGGCGGCTTCGCGTTCCCCCAGTTCGCCATCGGCGAAGGCGTGGTAGCCCTGCATCACCAGCGTCTGCAGCAGCGGGTGATCGGGGTGATGGGTTTGCAACAGCACGGTCCCGGCCTTGTCGGCGCGTCCGGCGCGTCCGGCGACCTGCACCAGCAATTGCGCGAGTTTTTCGCCGGAACGGAAATCCGCGGAGAACAGTCCTTCGTCGATGCCGACCACCACCACCAGCGTGAGGTTCGCCAGATCGTGGCCTTTCGCCAGCATCTGGGTGCCGATCAGGATGCCGGGCTGCGCGCCGAGCGTGTCGAGATGTTTCTGCAGTCCGTCGCGTACCTGCGTGCTGCCGCGATCGATGCGCAGCACCGGCACGTCGGCGAAACGCTGCGACAGGAATTCCTCGATGCGTTCGGTGCCGTTGCCCTGCGGCTGCAGCGCCAGGCTGGCGCATTGCGGACAGGCCGGCGGCGTCGGTTGCTGCGCGCCGCAGTGGTGGCAGATCAAGCGTCGTCCCGCGCCATGCACCGTCATCGGTGAATCGCAGCGCCGGCATTGCGCGCTCCAGCCACAGTCGTGGCAGAGCAGCACCGGGGCATAGCCGCGGCGATTGCGGAACACCAGCACCTGTCCACCGGCGGCGAGCGCGGATTCGATGGCGGAAATCGCTTCCGGCCCGAGTCCGGCCTGCAGCGGGCGCTTGCGCACGTCGATCACGCGCACCTGTGGCGGGCGTGCGCTACCTGCGCGATGGTGCAGGCGCAGGTGCGTGTAGCGTCCCGCCTGCGCGTTGTGCAGCGACTCAAGTGATGGCGTGGCGCTGCCGAGCACGATCGGCACGCCCAGCGCCTTGGCGCGAACGATGGCGAAATCGCGGGCGTGGTAGCGGATGCCGTCGAACTGCTTGTAGCTGCCGTCGTGTTCCTCGTCGACGATGATCAGTCCGGCGTCCGGCAACGGCACGAAGGCCGCGGAACGCGTGCCGACGATCACCCGCGCCTGCCCGCGCAGCGCCGCCGTCCATGTCCGTGCACGTTCGCCTTCGGCCAGTCCGGAATGCAGTGCATGGATCGGCACGCCGAGACGGGTGCGGAAGCGTTCCAGCATCTGCGGGGTCAGGCCGATCTCCGGCACCAGCACCAGGGCCTGGCGTCCGCGCGCAAGCGTGCGCGCGATGGCGTCGAGATAGACCTCGGTCTTGCCGCTGCCGGTCACGCCATCGAGCAGGGCGACGGCGAACGATTCATGCGCGGTGATGGCGTCGGCGGCGGCGCGTTGTTCATCGTTCAACACGGGCGGCGGAACGGTCGGCGTGGCGACCACGGCGTCGACCGCGACGCGTTCCGCCAATCCGCGTTTGGCCAGCGATCGGGCATGCGTGCGCCAACCCGGATGTCGCGCGTCGAGACCGTCCTCGTCGTGCACGCCCTGCGCCAGCAGTTCGGCGAGGCGACGCGGCGCGCCCGCGCGCAGGCCCGGCAACGCGGTCTGCCCGGCTTCGCTCAATCGCCAGCCGTGCGCCTGCGTTTCCGGCAACGGCGCGCCCTGGCGCAATGTCGCCGGCAATGCCGTGGCCAGCACTTCGCCGATCGGGGCGTGCAGATAGCGCGCCAGCCACGCCAGCGACGACCACAGCTCGCCATGGAGGAGGGGCGTTTCGTCGATCCGCTCCAGGACCGGCTTCAGTGCCAGCGCTTCGTCATTCGCGTCCTGGGCCTCGTCGACGGCGATCCCGACGATTTCCCCGCTGCCCAACGGCACGCGCAGCCGGCAGCCGCGCAAGGGCGACGCCGCTGCGTCGGCATCGATGCGGTAATCGAAAGGCGTGGGCAGGGGCCGGGGCAGCGCGACCGCGACCCGGCGAACGGCATCAGGCATCGGGAGATTCTGGCATGGCGATCCGGTGCCGGCTTGCACCACGCAACGCATCCGCGGGTGAGGTCATGGTCGCAAGTCCTTGAGCCCCCATACAGATATCGTTTATCCACACAGGATGTGGATAAGTCTGTGCAGGCAATTCCGATCGTGGGCGAAACAGGGGCTTTTTCGCTGCAACACAGGGAATGGTGAAAAAAGTGCCACGCGGCCTGATTCTTTTCAAATCAATGGATTAGAAGCGAATTCTGCGAAATCGCTGAGTCATCACGGCCAAGTATCCGGTTTCGTGACAAAGACGTGACCCCTGTGAACAACATTCCGACGAGATGCACAGTTCCGGTTTCGATGCAAGCCCTCGGAACAGGTCTCGGGCATGACTGACGGGACAGGACGACGCATGGCCGCACGCTATCATCGTGGCGATGCCGCATCTCAGCGCCTGATCTCGTGACCCCTGCTCCAGGCGTGTTCCCACTCTCCCGACGTACTTGGTCCTGGCTGGCCGGCGTGGTCGTGCTGACCGCAGCGGCGCTGCTCTCGACCTGGGTCGGCGACTGGACGACACGGCTGGCCGGCGGCGATGAGCCGCACATCGCCACCGAGGCATTGCCGCAGGCAGCCCTTCCGCCGGAAAGCGCCCACGCGCCTTCCGCGCGCGGCGAGCTGGCGCCGGACGACCGCGATGCCGCCGTGGTGCGCGACCTCGAATTCCTGTCGTGGTACTCGCAGCGCCACGAGGCGGGGACGCCCGCCGCCGCGCCGCTGCCGGAATTGCCCGAGACCATGAGCGACGGCGAGTCCCAGGAGGGCAACGATGCGCAGTGAACGCGCCTGCCTGTTCGTGCTCGCCGTAATCGTGATGGCGGGATGCCAGCGCGCGCCGGAGCCGGCGCCGCAAGCCGAGACGAACCGGCAGGCCATCAACAGGGTTCACGAGCGCGACCAGCGCGAACGCCAGTCGGCGTGGTTGCAGCTGGATGAAGCGCAGCGCCAGCGCATTCGCGACGCGGCGACGGCATTCGCCGCGTTGCCCGCGGACGAACAGTCGCGATTCCGCGCCGAGTTCGCGCAACTCGATCGTGCCGAGCAACGCGGTTGGCTGCTCGGTCCGCAAGTCGGCGCGCTCTGGCCGCAGTTGTCGCCGCTGTTGTCCTACGTGCCCGAGGACGAACGCGCGCCATTGCTGCGCATCCTCCACGACATGAATGCCGATGAATTGGCCGAGCTCGGACGCATCGCCTGGCGCACGCCGCCGGAGCAGCGCGACGCCCTGCGCAAGGAATTGATGAATGTTCCGGCCGCGAATCGCGCGGCGTGGCTGGCGCAGGTGTCGGAGCGCTGAGGCGCGCTCAGTCGGCCAGCGGTTCGAGGATCCTGCGGGTCGCGCTGAAACGATCGCCGAAGCGCGCGATGCCGTCGCCGCGCATGGCGGCGGCATGATGGTCGAAATAATCCTGGAGTGCGGCGCGGCTGTGGACGCGATAGTGCACGCACCAGAGCACGCGTCCCGGCGGCGGATCCTCGACCGCGGAGATCCGGGCGTCGAGGAAGCCCGGCAGCGCGAGGATGGCCGCGACATGGTCGTGCAACCACGCGAAATAGGCATCAGCCACGGCGGCATCGACGTCGAGATTGACCTCGTAGATCACGTTGGCCATCAGCGCATCCTCACTTGAGGAAGACCAGCAGCAGGGCGAACAGCGCGCCGAAGCCGAGCAGGAACCAGTAGATCGAGCCGACCGCGAAATACTTGACCAAGGTCAGCATCCAGCCTTGCTGGTACACGCGCTTCTGCGTCCACAGCAGGATCACCATCATCGCCATCACCAGGAAGGTGATCATGGCGTTGACAGCGTGCGAGCCGAGCAACGCGCGCAACGACATCGACAGCAGGAAGGACACCAGACTGCCCAAAAGCAGGAAGGCGTGGCTGTAGAGCGCGACCACCAGGTGCTCGAGGTAGGTCCACGGCGTGAACAGGTAGAACACGCGCAGCAGCAGGGCGAAGAACGGCACCATGAAGAACAGCGCGGTCGGGATCGAGCCCATCCAGGCCTGGAACAGTTCCGAACGATCCTTCGCGAAGCGCTTGGCGTTCTTGGCGCCGCGCTGCACGGCATTGTTGAGCGCGTCGTTGACGAATTCCGGCAGCCACGAGACATGGACGCGTTCGGTGGTCACGTTCCAGTCGCCCCCGTCTTTGCCGCCATCCTCCGTGTCCATCACCAGTGCAGGCGATGGTGGCGGCACCGGCTGGCCCTTGGCCTTGGCATCTTCCAGGGCGCGGATGCGGGTGTCGGCCTGCGCCTGCACGGCCTTGCGCGCGGTCGCCAGCACGCCCTTGACGAAGGCCGGATCGTTCTTGTCGGCGGTGGCGCCCTTGTCGATGTCGGCGAGTGCCTTGTCGCGCAGTCGTTGCACGTCTTCCACGGTGGTCGCGGCCGAAATGCTGTTGGTGTCGGCGCCGTTGAACTGGATCGGCCCGGTTTCGGAATGGATGGCGAAGTGGGCGACGAAGAACGTCACCAGGCTGAGGATGACGAAGATGCGCAGCGGCGGGATGTAACGCACGCGCTGGCCGCCGAGGTAGTTGTTGATGATGCGCCAGGGCAGCAGCAGGTCGCGCAGGGTGCGGAAGATGCGGCCGTCGACGTGCCAGAACGATTCGAACACGTCCTCGATGGCATGGCGAAAACTCTTGAGCGGGTTGTGGCCGTGCTGGCCGCACGCATGGCAATACGGACCCTGCAGCGCGGTCTTGCAGTTCTCGCAATTGTCGGGATGCGGGCCATCGTGCGACATGGTCGCGGTGATTGGCTCGATCGGATCCAGCGGCTTTGTCATCGGTACCCTCCGTACGAGGCGTTAAGATACCGGGCCGCGCCGTGTTCCGGCCATCCCGTTGTTGTTGCAGGCACTTTCCGTGGCGTCCAGACCGACTTCCTTTGCGCAGGAGATGCGCACCAGCGCCCTGCTGGCGGCGCCGCTCACGCTCGGCCATCTGTCGTCGGGCCTGATCGGTTTCGTCGACTCCTCGGTCGCCGGGCACCACGGCACCGATACCCTGGCTGGCGTTTCGGTCGGCAATGCGCTGTTCTGGTTGCCGATGCTGGTGCCGATGGGCACGTTGATGTCGTTGCCGCCACGCGTGTCCGAGCTCGATGGCGCGGGTCGCCACGACGAAATCGGCCCGCTGTTCCGCCAGTCGCTGTGGCTGGCGCTGGTGCTGGGCGTGCTGATGTTCGGCTTCCTGACGCTGGCGGCGAAATTGCTGCCGACGATGGGCATCGCCGCGGAGGTGCGCCCGCACGCGCAAGCCTTCCTGCTCGGCATCCGCTGGGGCATTCCGGCCTTCACCTTCTACCTGTGCATGCGTTATCTCAGCGATGGCCTGCACTGGACCTTGCCGACCATGTTGCTCGGTTTCGGCGGCTTGCTGGTGTTGGCGCCGCTCGGCTACGCGATGTGCTTCGGCCGTTTCGGTTTCGAGGCGCGCGGCGCCGCCGGACTCGGCATCGCCTCGGCGGTGATGATGTGGATGCAGGCATGCGCATTCGCGCTGTACCTGTGGCGATCGCCGCGCTTCGCCCGTTTCGCGCTGTTCGCGCACCTGGAAGCGCCGAACTGGATCGAGTTGCGGCGCCTGCTCGCCACTGGCCTGCCGATCGGCGTCACCGTGGCGATGGAAGGCAGTCTCTTCATCGTCACTTCGCTGCTGATCGGACGCCTGGGCGCGATCCCGGCGGCCGCGCACCAGATCGCCATCAACGTCGCCAGCCTGTGCTTCATGATTCCGCTCGGCCTCGCCGAAGCGACGACGGTGCGCGTCGGCCATGCCCGCGGCCGCGAGGACGGCATGGCGCTGCGGCGCGCATTGCGCGCGAGTTATGCGCTGCTGTTGATCACCCAGACCCTGACCGCGCTGGTCATGGTGTTCGGACGCCACCTGATCGTCGGCGCCTATACCCAGGACGCGGTGGTCGCCGCGCTGGCGGCGCAGCTGATCCTGTTCGCGGTGGCGTTCCAGTATCCCGACGGCGTGCAGGTGATTTCGGCCGGCGCCTTGCGCGGCATGCAGGACACCCGCGTGCCGATGCTGCTCGCCGCGTTCGCCTACTGGGGCGTCGGCATGCCGGTGGGTGCGGGACTCGGACTTGGGCTTGGCTACGGCCCGCAGGGCATGTGGGCGGGCCTGATCGCCGGCCTGACCGTCGCCGCGATCCTGCTCGGGCGGCGGGCCTGGCGCAGCAGTCGACGACTGGCCTGAATTCCCGATAACGGCGGCGTTTTCTTCCGGCACATGCGGGCGACTGCAGGACTGCTAGGCTGTCCGCATCCACCCGTGATTCTTCTTCGATGAACCAGCCCGCACCGCGCCGTTCCAACCCGATTTTCAGCTTCTTCAAGGGCGTCTGGGACGTCGCCAACTTCACCCGGCGCCTCGTCCTCAACATCGCCTTTTTCGTCCTGCTGTTCCTCTTCGTCGGCTTCCTGTCGATGAGCGGGCGCGCGGCGATCACGCCGGTGCTCGATCGCACCACGCTGGTGCTGGCGCCGGAAGGCAAGGTGATGGAAGAAGACGGTCGCGATGCGCTGACCAAGCTGATCGCGCAGAACAGCGAAGAGGATCCGAGCCGCAAGGTCGTGCGCCTGCGCGACCTGGTCAAGGTGATCGACGCCGCGGCGAAGGACAGCTCGATCGAACGCGTCCTCCTCGACGTCGACAAGCTCTATCCGTCGGGCATGGCCAGCACGCATGAAATCGTCGCCGCGTTGCAGCGCCTCAAGGCCAGCGGCAAGCAGGTGATCGCGTTCTCCGAAGGCATGACGCAGGGCCAGTACCTGATCGCCGCGCAGGCGAGCCAGGTCTACCTCGATCCCGATGGCCACGGCCTGTTGCTGGAAGGCCTGTCGAGCTATCGCCCGTACATGCGCGAAGGCCTGCAGGACAAGCTCGGCATCGACTTCAAGCTGTTCAAGGTCGGCGAATACAAGTCGGCAGCGGAACCCTACGTGCGCGACAACGCATCGCCGGAAGCGAAGGAAGCCGACCTGTTCTGGATGAACGATCTGTGGCAGCGCTACATCGGCGACATCGCCAGCGCACGCAAGCTGACGCCGGAAGGAGTGAAGGCCGGTATCGACGGCATCGCGCAGGGCGTCGCCAGCACGCAGGGCGATCTCGCCAAATACGCGCTCGAACAGAAACTGGTCGATGGCCTGAAGACGCGCGCCGAAGTCGAGGACATGCTGGCCAAGGCCGGTGTCGCCGACAAGGACGCCGATGGCGGTTTCCGCCAGGTCGCCTACGACCAGTACCTGCGCAACCTGCGCACGCAATTGCCCAAGGGCGACGGCACCCAGCAGGTCGCGATCGTCGTGGCCGAAGGCGAAATCGTGCCCGGCAAGCAGGGCGGTGGGCGCGTCGGTGGCGATTCGACGTCGGAACTGCTGCGCGAAGCGCGCCTCGACGACATGGTGAAGGCGGTGGTGCTGCGGGTGGATTCGCCTGGCGGCGAGGTCTTCGCCTCCGAACAGATCCGTCGTGAAGTGCAGGCGCTCAAGGACGCCGGCAAGCCGGTGGTGGTGTCGATGGGCGATGTCGCGGCGTCGGGCGGCTACTGGATCAGCATGAACGCCGAACGCATCTATGCCGATCCGTCGACGATCACCGGATCGATCGGCATCTTCGGCCTGATCCCGAATGCATCGCGCGCGCTGGGCAAGATCGGCGTGCACAGCGATGGCGTTGCAACCGCGCCGTTGGCCGGTGCGATGGACATCACCCGGCCGATGGATCCGGGCGTCGCCACCATCCTGCAATCGGTGATCGAGAAGGGTTATCGCGATTTCACCGGCAAGGTCGCGCAGGCGCGCAAGCAGAGCGTCGAGCAGATCGATTCGATCGCGCGCGGTCGCGTGTGGAGCGGTGCGCAGGCGAAGGAACGTGGCCTGGTCGACGAGTTCGGCGGCTTGCAGGCCGCGGTCGATTTCGCCGCGGGCCGCGCCAAGATCGCCAAGGACCAGGTGCGCGTGCGCTATATCGAACGTCGCGCCGGTGCGCTCGACCAGCTGTTGTCCGGCAATGTCGAATCGCGCATCGCCACAAGCATGCTGGCGCGTTCGACCTGGCTGCGCGGACTGGCCGAAGGCAGCGCCGACGCCCGCGTCGAGCGCCAGCTGAGCGATTTGCGCGAGCAATTCACCCGTGCGCGTTCGCCGGTGCAGGCGATGGCGCATTGCTACTGCGGCTTCGATTCGTTGTAACCACGGAGCATCGACATGCCCACTTCGCGCTGGCGACTGGATGGACAGACCGCACTGGTCACCGGCGGCAGCGCCGGCATCGGCCTGGCCATCGCCCGCGAATTGCTGGGCCTCGGTGCGGAAGTGATGCTGGCGGCGCGCGACGGCGGCGTGCTGGAGCAGGTCGTCGCCGATCTGCAGGACGAATTTCCCGATCGTGGCGTGTTCGCCTACAACTGCGACATCAGCGACGAGGAAGAACGCGGCGCGTTGATGGATTGGGTCGAGGACCAGGGTGGTCTGCACATCCTCGTCAACAATGCCGGCACCAACCGCAGCCGGCCCACCGTCGAATACGGCGAGGACGAGTGGCGGCAGATCTTCGAGACCAACCTCTTCTCCGCGTTCGAACTGTCGCGGATTGCGCATCCGTTGCTGACGCAGCACGCGGCATCGAGCATCGTCAATGTCGGCAGCGTGTCCGGGCTCACCCATGTGCGCACCGGTGCGCCCTACGGCATGAGCAAGGCTGCGCTGCACCAGATGACGCGCAATCTCGCGGTGGAGTGGGCCGAGGACGGCGTGCGGGTGAATTCGGTGGCGCCGTGGTACATCCGCACGCGCCGCACGTCGCCGAAATTGTCCGATCCCGAGTATCTCGACGATGTGCTGCAACGCACGCCGATGGGCCGTGTCGGCGATCCCGAGGAAGTCGCCGCCGCGGTCGCGTTCCTGTGCTTGCCGGCGGCGAGTTACATCACCGGCGAATGCATCGCGGTGGACGGCGGATTCCTGCGCTACGGGTTCTGACGCTCAACGCGTCGGTTGCATCGCGGGCCGCAGCGTCACGTCGTCGGCATCGTTTTCGTCCATGCATGCGAGCGATGCGCGCAATGCCGCTGCGGTGCCCGGTCGCACCTGATCGACCGCCAGGCTGACGCGCATGCTGGCCGGATCGACGAGATCGCCCTGCACCGCGAACACGCGGCTGCCATCGCTGGACGACACCACCGACACCGGCGTCGTCGGCACGAATCCTTCGCGGCGACCGGCCTCCGCGAGCGCATAGGCGACATCTTCCGCGCGCACGCCGGCGGCCATGCGCGTGATCGCGGCGGCGGGAATCCGCGCGACCAGGCTTTGCGCGAGATCGGCGTGACTGTGGAATGCGGTGTGGCCGCTGTCGCGGGTCGGGCGATCGCCATGCATGCCGAGTTGCTTCAGGCGTTCCTCCAAAGTCTCGACCAGGGCATTGGTCTGCGCGCGTCCCCAATGGCGGTCGACGCCATCGACGCGAAGTTCGCCGACCGGGTGGGTCTTGGCCCAACCGAGATAGTGCAGGTACTGGTCGATCAGGAATTGCGTCTGCATCGACGCCACCGCGCCGCTGCGTCGCGACGGGTTCTGGCCCACGGTTTCCTGCATGGTCGCATCGAGCATGCGATTCGCCTTCGCCAGCAGCTCGGCACGATGCTCACGGGCCACCATCGCAAGCGGCAGGTCGCTGTCGCACAACTGTTCGGGTTCGATCACCTGTGCGCCCAATCGCTCGCTGCCGGGCTCGCGGGCGATCCCGAGGCTGAATTCAGGGATGGTCAATCGCTCGAGTTCGACCACGGGCTCAGGCATCCGGTCTGTGTTTCCGCAGGTTCTATCCGTTCAAAGTGTGACTACTATCAAATTTTCAGTTTTGGGTCAAACATGAACGGTCCATCACCCGCTGCGCCTGGTCCCGCTGCAGGGTTGCCCGTTCGACCAGGTCCGGGTTGCCGAGTTCCAGCATCGACTTGGCTTCCGCCAGCCGCTGCTTCCAGGTCGCGCACAGTTCCTGGTCGGGAATGCGTTCGCAGCGGTCGCGTTCCATCTGGCATTCGTGGTCGGGCACGTTCTGGGAACCGCTGATGTTCACCAGCGGCACGTCGCGGCAGCGCTCGGGCGGGTTGTCTGTTTCGTTGGCGTAGCTGCCGCCCGACGAGGTGTGGCAGCGATACAGCGGAGGCGGCGGCAACGGCGTGTCGTCGACCTGTGCCGGAGGTGGCGCGGCCGGCTGCGACTGTGTCGTATTGGCAGCAGGCGCTGCAGGCGGGGGCGTGGCCTCCGGCAATGGCGCCGGCAGCGGATCGATCGGGCGTGCGATCACGCTGCGTTCCTGGTGCTGGCCACGCGGGCAGGGCGTGTTCTGGATGCTGAGCATTCCAGCGGCATCGGTGCAGCGATAGATCACGGTGACGTTCGGATCGTTCGCCGGCGCCTTCGCCTTGCGCGTGCGCACGGATTGGCCTGCGCTGTCGCCGACGGCGAAGGCCAGCAACAGGGCGGTCGCGATGATCGTTCTGGTCAAGGTCGTCAGCCGCCGCATTCGTCGCGCAATCTCGCGTTGATGGAGGATTCCTCGGCATTGAGTTGCGCCTGTTCGCTGGGCTGGCGCAGCACGTTGCGACGCTGAATGTCATCGCGTCGTTGCGACAGCATCGCGCACATGCGTTCCTCCGGCATCGGCGAACAACTGTCGCGCACCCATGATCCGCCAGCGTAGGCCATGCCCGGATAGACGCCGATTCCGCCGCGTTGACCGATGCGCACGCTGGTATGGCGATCCTGGTAATGCACCTGTGCTCCACCGCCCAGGGGCACGACCGGTGGGCGCACGCCCCATGGCGGCGTGGCGATCCAGGCCGGTTGCCAGCGCGGATTGCCTTCGCCGCTTTCGCTGGTGTAGCGGCTGCCGTCGGCCGCGGTGCATTCGTACAACGGCCGCGGCTGGCGCAGCACGTAACGCACTTCGCGAACGTTCTCCCGCACGACCGCTGTCGTGGCGGGTGTCGGCGCGCTCGGCGGCGCGTCCTTGGGCCGCAGCATCTGCCGCGTCTGCTGGCGCTGGTTGGCGGGGCAGGGACTGTCGCGCAATTCGACCTGCCCGCGGGCATCGGTGCAGCGATAAACGGTGACATCGTTCTGGGTCGCCCGTGCGCTGGTGCAGGCGAGCAGCAGGACGATCAGCGAGATCAGGACGATGGCGGCAGCCGGACGCATGGCGCCATCTTGCGCGCCTTGCCGCTTGTCGGGAAGAGTCGTTATCCCTGCGCCAACATCGCGGCGATGCTTGCCGCGGCGTCGCGACCTTCCTGCACCGCGGTCACCACCAGGTCCGGTCCGCGTACGCAGTCGCCGCCGGCGAACAGGCGCGGATGCGTGGTCTGCCAGGCACGACGGTGTTCGCCGGACACGACCAGGCGACCGTTGGCCTGCGCCTGCACGTCGGCGTCGGCCAGCCAGTCCGGCAGTTGCGGTGCGAATCCGAAGGCGATGATCACCACGTCGGCGGCGATCGTGGTTTCGCTGCCGGGTACGATCACCGCGCCGCGGCGTCCGCGCGCATCGGGTTCGCCAAGCTCGGTCGTGGCCACGCGCACGCCGGAGACTGCGCCATCGCCATCGGCTTCGATCGCCAGCGGCTGGCGATTGAACAGAAACTCGACCTGTTCCTCGCGCGCATTGGCGACTTCGCGCGCGGAGCCGGGCATGCTCGCCTCGTCGCGACGATAGACGCAGCTGACGTTCGCCGCGCCCAGGCGTATCGCCGAACGCACGCAGTCCATGCCGGTGTCGCCGCCGCCGAGAACGACCACGCGCTTGCCAGCGAGATCCGGTAGCTGCAATCCGTATTCCCAACCCGCGATCGGATGCGCAGCGTCGGCATCGTCGCCAGCAACACGACGTCCGTTCTGCACCAGGAAGGGCAGCGCCGGCATCACGCCGCGCAACTCCTGTCCGGGCAGGCCGCCATCGGTATAGCGATAGGCGCCGAGGCCGAGGAAGACCGCGTCGAATTCTTCAAGCAAGGCATCGAGCGCGATGTCGCGACCGATCTCGACGCCGAGGCGGAATTGCACGCCCATGCCTTCGAGGAGTTCGCGCCGGCGCGCGACCACCGATTTCTCGAGCTTGAAGGTGGGGATGCCGAATTGCAGCAGGCCGCCGATCTGTTCGTAGCGATCGAACACGGTCGCGGCGATGCCCTTGCGCACCAGTCGATCGGCGCAGGCAAGCCCCGCCGGTCCGGCGCCGACGATCGCCACGCGCTTGCCGGTGGCCTGCACCCGCGACAGGTCGGGACGCCAGCCTTGCGCGAGCGCGGTCTCGACGATGTATTTCTCGGTGGCGCCGATCGTCACCGCGCCGAAGCCGTCCTCAAGCGTGCAGGCACCTTCGCACAGGCGATCCTGCGGGCAGACGCGACCACAGATTTCCGGCAATGGATTGGTTTCGTGGCAGAGCTCGACCGCTTCGATGATGCGGCCTTCCTCCACCAGCCGCAGCCAGCGCGGAATATGGTTGTGCACCGGACAGGCGTTCTGGCAATAGGGATTGCCGCAATCAAGGCAGCGTCCCGCCTGCTGCTTGGCCGCAGGCATGTCGAAGCGTCCGTACAACTCGCTCCAGTCGCCTTGCAGGCGCAGTTGCAGCAGCTGTTTGTCGGGCATCTGCCGTGCGGCGTCGAGGAACTGGAAAGGCTGCTTGCGGCTCATGCGGCGCGCCTCAGTTCGTCGGCCAGCGCGTCGAGGTCGGCCGCTTTCGGTTTCGCCAACCAGAACTTGCCGACGAAGTCGCGGAAACCGTCGAGGATGTGCGCGCTCCAGGCGCTGCCGGTCAGGCGTGCGTGGGTTTCGATCAGTTCGCGCAGGTGCTGGCGATAGGTATCGAAGTGTTCGGCGGTGATGCGCTGGATGTCGATCAGTTCGTGGTTGTAGCGATCGACGAAATCGCGTTCGCGATCGAGCACGTAGGCGATGCCTCCGGTGAAGCCCGCGCCGAAGTTGAGGCCGACATCACCGAGCACGACCACGGTGCCGCCGGTCATGTATTCGCAGCAATGGTCGCCGGCGCCTTCCACTACCGCGACCGCGCCGGAATTGCGCACGGCGAAACGTTCGCCGGCGCGGCCCGCGGCGTAGAGCTCGCCACCCGTCGCGCCATAGAGGCAGGTGTTGCCGAGGATCGGCGTGGCTTCGCTGGCATACCGGCTGCCTGCCGTAGGACGCAGCACGATGCGTCCGCCGGCCATGCCCTTGCCGACGTAGTCGTTGGCATCGCCGGAGAGATCGATGTGCAACCCGCCGGCGTTGAATGCGCCAAGACTTTGCCCGGCGGTGCCCTGCAGGCGCAGCGTGACCGGACGGTCGCTCATCCCGGTATTGCCGTGGTGTTGCGCGATGAGGCCGGACAGGCGCGTGCCGATGCTGCGATCGACATTGCGGATGACCTGGCTGGTCTCGCCGCCTTCGCCGCGGGCGATGGCGTCGGCGAGTGTGCGCTCGAGCGTCGCGGCCAGGCCGTCGGGTTGCGTCTGCAGGGCCGGTGCGCCGCAATAGCTGGCGGCCTTGTCGGGATCACTGCGCAACAACGCGGAGAGGTCGATCTCGACATCGTCGCGGGTGTGGTGCAGGAATTGTTCGAGCAGGTCGCTGCGACCGACGATCTCGCCCAGCGAACGCGCGCCCAACGCGGCCAGGTGTTCGCGCACGTCTTCGGCGACATTGCGGAAGAAGGTTTCGACGCGTTCCGGCAGTCCCTTGAAATGCAGTTCGCGCAGGCGCGCGTCCTGGGTCGCGAGGCCGGTGGCGCAATTGTTGAGGTGGCAGATGCGCAGGTATTTGCAGCCGAGCGCGATCATCGGAGCGGTGCCGAAACCGAAACTGTCGGCGCCGAGCAGCGCCGCCTTGATCACGTCGAGTCCGGTCTTCAGGCCACCATCGGTTTGAAGCAACACCTTGTCGCGCAGGTCGTTGCCCTGCAGCGCCTGGCGCGCTTCCGAGAGGCCGAGTTCCCACGGCACGCCGGCGTAGCGGATCGATCCGATCGGGCTGGCGCCGGTGCCGCCGTCGTGGCCGGAAATGGTGATGAGATCGGCGCCTGCTTTCACCACGCCTGCGGCAATGGTGCCGACGCCGGCATGGCTGACCAGCTTCACCGAGATCAGCGCGCGCGGATTGATCTGGCGCAGGTCGAAGATCAGTTGCGCGAGATCCTCGATCGAATAGATGTCGTGGTGCGGCGGCGGCGAGATCAGCCCGATGCCGGGCTTGGCGTAACGCAGTCGCGCGATCAGCGGATCGACCTTGCTGCCCGGCAGCTGGCCGCCTTCGCCGGGCTTGGCGCCCTGCGCGAGCTTGATCTGCAACACGTCGGCATTGATCAGGTATTCGGGTGTGACGCCGAAACGTCCCGAGGCGATCTGCTTGATCTTGCTGCGGCGATCGTCGTGGTAACGCGCGGGATCCTCGCCACCTTCGCCGGAATTGCTGCGCGCGCCGAGGCGGTTCATCGCGATCGCCAGCGCTTCGTGCGCTTCCGGCGACAACGCGCCAAGGCTCATGCCGGCGCTGTCGAAGCGACGGATGATCGCTTCGACCGGTTCCACTTCTTCAATCGCAACCGGCCGGCCGATCGGCTTCGCGCGCAAGAGGTCGCGCAGTGCCGCCGCCGGACGTTCGTCCACCGTGGACGCATAGCGCTTCCAGTCTTCGCGATCGCCGGTCAGCACCGCGCGTTGCAGCGACTGCACCACGTCCGGGTTGTACTGGTGGTATTCGCCGCCGGGGAGGTAGCGCAGCAGGCCGCCGGCTTCCGGCAACGCGTTGAGATCCCAGCCCTGTTCCGCCAGCGCGCGCGCATCGGCTTCCAGTCGCGCGAATCCGGCGCCGCCGATCCGCGATGGCGTGCCGGCGAAGCATTGCGCGACCACTTCCGGATCGAGTCCGACGATCTCGAACAGCTGCGCCCCGCGATAACTTGCAATCGTGCCGATGCCCATCTTCGACAGGATCTTCAGCAATCCCTTTTTCACGCCACGGCGATAGCTGCGGCCGACCTGCAAGGGTTCGCCATTGGTCTTGCCGCCGAGGATGCCGCGTCGCGCCAGCGCATGCAGCGATTGGTAGGCGAGATAGGGATAGACCGCGGTCGCGCCGCAGCCGACCAGGCAGGCGAAATGATGCGGATCGCGCGCGGTGCCGGTCTCGACCAGGATGTTGCTGATGCAGCGCAAGTCGTGGCGGACAAGATGCTGGTGCACGGCGCCGGTCGCCAGCAGCGCATGCACCGCGGCGCAACCGCGCAGCGGGCGGCGATCGCTGAGGATCAACAGTTCGATGCCGGCGCGCGCGGCGTCTTCGGCCTGCTTGCAGATGCGTTGCAGCGCTTCCTGCAACGAGGTGTTGGCGTCGAAATAGAGATCGATGTAGAGATGCGATTCGGCGAAGCGCGGCAGCGCCAGCAACTGGTGCAGCTTGCGCTGCGACAGCACCGGCGAATTCAGCAGGACGTGGTCGACGTTGGACGGCGCATCCACGAACAGGTTGCCTTCGCGGCCGATCTGCGTGGTCAGGCTCATGACGCTGCCTTCGCGCAGCGGATCGATCGATGGATTGGTGACCTGGGCGAAGGCCTGGCGGAAACAGTCGTAGAGCGGGCGGATGCGCTGGCTGATCGCCGCCATCGGCACGTCGTCGCCCATCGATCCGATCGCTTCCTGTTCGGTTTCGGCGAGCGGGCGCAGCACCTGCTCCTGTTCCTCGCGGCTGAGCTGGAAGAGGCGCTGGAAGCCGAGCAGGGTTTCGGTATCGAACGGCGCGTCGGTCAGCGCCGGATCGATCAGCTCGGTGTGCAGGTAGGACATGCCTTCGCGCAGCCATTGCTTGTACGGCGCGCGGGCGCGGTTGATGGCGTCGATGGCGTGGGTATCGAGCAGCTTGCCTGCATCGAGGTCGATCGCGATCATCTCGCCGGGACCGAGCTTGCCCTTGGCTTCGACGTCTTCCGCCGGCAGGTCCCACACGCCGGTTTCCGAAGCGATCACGAACACGCCGTCGCGCGACAGCGTCCAGCGTGCCGGGCGCAGGCCGTTGCGATCGAGCGTGCAGGCGGCGTGGCGACCGTCGCACATCACGATGCCGGCGGGGCCGTCCCACGGTTCGGAATTGATCGAGTAGTACTCGTAGAACGCGACCAGGTCGGCGTCCTTGTATTCCAGCGACTGCAGCGCCGGCGGAATCAGGATGCGCATCGCCTGCAACAGGTCCATGCCGCCGAGTTGAAGCCACTCCAATGCGTTGTCGAGGCTTTGCGAATCGGAACCGTTGGTGGTGACCGCCTGGTCGAACTCGCTCACGTCGAGCAGCGGCGACTTCCAGATGTTCCGGCGCGACTGCGCCCAGGCGCGATTGCCGGCGATGCTGTTGATCTCGCCGTTGTGGGCGAGGCGGCGGAACGGCTGCGCCAGCGGCCAGCGCGGTTGCGTATTGGTGGAGAAGCGCTGGTGGAACACCACCACGCGCGCGCCGAGCGCCGGATGCGCGAGATCGGGATAGAGCGTGCGCAGGTGTTCCGGCAGCACCATGCCCTTGTAGCCGAGCAGCCTGGCCGACAGTCCGACGACATGGAAATCGGCGAGATCGCGCAGGGATTGTTCGGCGCGACGGCGGGCGAGATAGAGATCGCGCTCGAAGGCATCGGCGTCGTTGCCGGCATCCGCGACGAAGACCTGCTCGATGCGCGGCATGTTGGAACGCGCCAGTGCGCCGCAGACGCGATCGTCGGTCGGCACGACGCGCCAGCCTGCGATCGAATGACCGACATGCCGCAGTTCGCGCTCCAGGGTTTCGCGGCAGCGTGCGGCGCCTTCTACATCGCGCGGCAGGAAGACGTTGCCGGCGGCGATGCGGCCATCGGGCAGGGCGATGCCGGCATCCTTCGCCAGCGCGCGCGCGAAGGGTTCGCAGCCGTGCAGCAACACGCCGCAGCCATCGCCGCTCAAGCCATCGGCAGCGACACCTCCGCGATGCTCCATCCGCGACAGCGCTTCCAGCGCGGTATCAACAATCGCGCGCGAACCCGGGCCGGCGATATCGGCAATCAGGCCGAAGCCGCAGCTGTCGTGCTCGATGCCGGGGTCATAGAGACCGCCAGCCAGTGGGTTGCGCCGGTCGTCCATCGTGGTCCAGTCGTGTCGGTGGTGAGAGGGCGACTCGCGTGCGCGGAGCGCCTCTTCACCCGAATAGACCACAGTTTGTGCACTGCCACAATTTTCGTTTCAGCCGAAACGAAACCCGGGTTTTCAGCCGCGCAGAATGGCTCCGCTGCGGGCGTCGCGGATCGGCGTCGGTTGCAGCAACCCGCCGGTTTCGCCGGCAAGCACGCCATCCAGCAGGGCGAGAACTTCGGGATCCAGCCCGGATCTTTGCGTCGGCGCACCGTTGCCGGCGCGATTGGCGCTGGTCGAGACCAGCGCGCCGCCGAAGGCATTGCAGAGTGCGATAACGGGCGGATGCGCGGATATGCGTACCGCGATGCCGTCGTGCATGCCGGTGATCCAGCGCGGCGCCGCCGCCGATGCCGGCACGATCCAGGTCGCCGCGCCCGGCCATGTTGCGCGGACAACCGCGCGTTGTTCTTCGCCCAATGCTTCCATCGACACGAACGGCGCGAGCTGCGTTTCGTCCGCGGCGATCAGGATCAGGCCTTTCTCGACCTCGCGCTGCTTGATCGCGAGGATGCGCATGACGGCCTGTTCGTTGCGCGGGTCGCAGCCCAGTCCCCACACGCCTTCGGTGGGGTAGGCGATCACGCCGCCACGCCTGATCAGCGCAACGGCGGCGTCGGCATCAAGCAGCAGCACGCGGCTTGATCAGTCAGCCAGCGTCAGCGTGACCGGGATGTTGCCGCGCGTCGCGTTGGAATACGGGCAGACCTGGTGCGCGTCGTCGATCAGCTTCTGCGCAGCGGCGCGATCCATGCCCGGCAGGTGGATGTTCAGGCGCACGGCGACGCCGAAGGCCTGGCCGACCGGGCCGAGGTCGACTTCGGCATCGATGCCGACGCCTTCGGGAACCTGCAGGTGCTGGCGCGCGGCGACCGCCTTCATCGCGCCGATGAAGCAGGCCGAATACCCCGCCGCGAACAACTGTTCGGGATTGGTGCCGCCGCCCTTGCCGGGCGTGGTCAAGCGCACGTCGAGATGGTCGTCGTCACTGCGGGCATGGCCATTTTCGCGGCCACCGTTGGTGTGGACGTGGGCGGTGTATACGACTTTGTCGAGGGTATTCATCGATCATTCCTGTGTTGGCGGGGGCGGGCGCCGATGATGCGCCCGTTCGTGTTACGAAATCGATAGACCTTGTGCTTAGAACGGCGGCGCGTCGTCCGCTGCGGTTTTCTTGGTCGCAGCCTTCTTCGTCGCGGTTTTTTTCGTTGCAGTTTTCTTGGTGGCTTTCTTCGCCGCGGTTTTCTTGGTTGCGGCCTTCTTCGCCGGGGCCTTAGTCGCCGCCTTCTTTGCCGGAGCTTTCTTGGTCACGGTCTTGGCGGCAGTCTTGCGACCCCAGCCCTTGCGTGCGGGCTTGCCGGTTTCCGCCATCAGCTGGATCACTTCCTCCAGCGTCAGCGATGCCGGCTCGCGATCCTTGGGGATCTTGCCGTTCATCGCGCCATCGCTGATGTAGGGGCCGAAGCGACCGTTCAGCACCTGGATGTCGCTGCCTTCGAACGACTTGATGATGCGGTTGCGCGCGATCTCTTCCTTCTCCTCGATCAGGAACACCGCGCGGGCAAGATCGATGGCGTAGGGGTCGTCTTCCTTCTTCAGCGAGGCATAGGTCGAGCCGCGCTTGGCGAAGGGGCCGAAGCGGCCGATGCCGACCGTCACCTGCTCGCCGTTCGATTCGCCGAGCTTGCGCGGCATGTCGAACAGCTTGAGCGCTTCCTCCAGCGAGATCGAATAGATGCTCTGTCCCGGCTGCAACGAGGCGAACTTCGGCTTCTCCTCGTCCTCGACGGTGCCGATCTGCACCATCGGGCCGAAGCGGCCGATACGCGCGCTGATCGGTTTGCCGCTGGTGGGATCGATGCCGAGCTCGCGGGCGCTGCCGGCATCGGTGCGGTCCACCGATTCGGTCTTGTCCGTCACCAGCTCCTTGAACGGACCCCAGAACTTCTCCATCAGCGGGACCCATTCCTCCTCGCCGCGGCTGACCGCGTCGAGCTCGTCTTCCATCTTCGCGGTGAAGTCGTAGTCGACGTAGCGGGTGAAATGCGAGCTGAGGAATTTCGACACCGCGCGGCCGACATCGGTCGGGCGGAAGGCGCGGCCTTCCATCTCGGTGTACTTGCGGAACAGCAGCGTCTGGATGATCGATGCGTAGGTCGAAGGACGACCGATGCCGTATTCCTCCAGCGCCTTCACCAGCGACGCTTCGGTGAAGCGCGGCGGCGGCTGGGTGAAATGCTGGTCCGCGTGCACGCGATCGAGCGGCACGTTGTCGCCGGTCTTCATCGCCGGCAGCTTGCGGCCTTCGTCGTCGTCGTCCGCGGTCTTCTGGTCCTTGCCTTCCTCGTACACGGCGAGGAAGCCGGGCACCACCACCGTGGTGCCGCTGGCGCGGAAGGCGTGCTGGTTGCCGGCCGCGAGTTCCACCGACACCGTGTTGAGCGTGGCCGGGATCATCTGGCTGGCGACCGCGCGCTTCCACACCAGGTCGTAGAGCTTGCGCTCGTCGTCGCTGAGGTAGCGCGCGATCTGCGCAGGCGTGCGCAAGGCCGCGGTCGGGCGGATCGCTTCGTGCGCTTCCTGCGCGTTCTTCGATTTCGTGGTGTAGAAATTCGGCTTGTCCGGCAGCGACGCGGTGCCGAAGTCGCGGGCGATGACGTCGCGGATTTCGCCGAGCGCATCCTGCGACAGGTTGACCGAGTCGGTACGCATGTAGCTGATCAGGCCGACCGTGCCTTCCTCGCCGATCGCCACGCCTTCGTACAGCTTCTGCGCGACCTGCATGGTCTTGCGCGTGGTGAAGCCGAGCTTGCGCGCCGCTTCCTGCTGCAGCGTGGACGTGGTGAACGGCGGCGACGGCCGGCGCTTGCGTTCCTTGCTGGCGACGTCGGTGACGTGCAGCCGGCCCTGCGCGGCCTGGGTGATGCGGGCGCGGGCGTCTTCGGCGGTATCGCCGTCGGTGATCGTGAACTGCTCGAACTTCTTGCCGTCGAGCTTGACCAGCTTGGCCGAGAACGCCTGCGACGGATGCGCGCATTCCGCTTCGATGGTCCAGTACTCGCGCGCCTTGAACGCTTCGATCTCCTCTTCGCGCTCGACGATCATGCGCAGCGCCGGCGACTGCACGCGGCCGGCCGACAATCCGCGCTGCACCTTGCGCCACAACACCGGCGACAGGTTGAAGCCGACCAGGTAGTCCAGGGCGCGACGCGCTTGCTGGGCATCGACCAGCGGCATCTCGATCCGGCGCGGCTTGGCGATGGCTTCCTTGATCGCGCGCGGAGTGATCTCGGTGAACACCACGCGGTGCAGCGGCTTGTCCTTCAGCAGCTTCCGCTCGTTGAGGATTTCGGCGATGTGCCAGCTGATCGCCTCGCCTTCGCGATCCGGGTCGGTCGCGAGCAGGATTTCGTCGGCGGCCTTGGCGGCCTTGGCGATCGCCTCGACGTGCTTCTCGTTCTTCTCGATCAGGTCGTAGCGCATCCGGAAGCCGTGCTCCGGATCCACCGCCCCTTCCTTCGGCACCAGGTCGCGCACATGGCCGTAGCTGGCGAGGACGGTGTAGTCCTTGCCGAGGTATTTGTTGATCGTCTTGGCCTTGGCGGGCGATTCGACGACGAGTAGGTGCTTGGGCATGGCAACAGGATTCCGGAGCCGGCAACGGGCCGGCAAAAAAGGGCGGTCGAGACGCCAACGCCCGGGACATGGTGGCCCGGGCGTTTGGAATCAACCTCTTTTTATAGTGGAATCACGCCACGGGGTGGCTGTCAAGCTGTCTCACCGCCCGTTGAGAGCGGGGAGGACGATTGCGGCGCACATCGCCAGGAAGAACAGGGCGAAGAGGGCGATGCCGATTCCGATGATGACCTTGGTGAGGGTGCCCAGGGTTTCGTCCTGCCGGTCCGGGTGGTCCGTATAGGCCCACTGGTCGACCACGTAGGTCGAGGCGATCATGTCGTGCAGGGCCTGCTTGCGCTCCGTGAACGCCGCCATGATGTAGCCGATCCCCAGTGGGAGGCCGCTCAGGATGAGCGCGAAATAACGGCCGACGCCGCGGGCGAAGCTGATGCGCTCGCCCTGCATGCCGGTCACCTTGATGCCGATGGCGCGCTTGCCCAGGGTGGCCTGGCGTTCGCCCGCGTGGAACCAGGCGTAATAGGTCATCTGCATGGCGATCGGGATCAGATAGGCCAGGATCAGCATGACCACCGTCATCACGCCGAAATCGGGTTTCGACGACATGCCGGCACCAAAGCCGATCGCCATCAACAGCGGCAGCTGGATGGCATAACCGGCAATGCCCAGCAGCAGGCCATCGATGATGTAGGCGGCCACGCGCTTCCAGAATCCGGCATCCACGACATGCCCGCCCAGCACGGGAAGCGCATTGGTGGCGCTGATGGTCGCGCGCGGCGCCGCGTAGGGATCATTCGCCTGCGCGACCGGCGTCGCGGTCTCGTACATCGAATAGCTGCCGGCGGCGGGCGCTGCGACAGGTGATGGCGCCGGCGCTGCCTCGACGGGTGTCGATGGTGCCGGCGTCGCCATCTCGTACATCGACATGCCTTGCATCGGCGATGCGGTTTCGCTGGTCGGCGGCAACACTTCGTTCGCCACCGTGGAAAAGGCCTGCCAGTTCGCCATGCCGTTGCGCCAGACCAGCGTGTCCAGTCCGATCTGCCCGGCATTGCGCAGGGCCAACAATTCCTGCGATTGCACGGGGCCGCGTTGCTGGCCCTGGCGATCGGCGTAATACCACTCTGTCATTCGATTCCCCTGTCGATTCGCTATTGCGAACGCGCAGTCTGCGCGAGCTCAGTCTTGGCGGCAAGCCGGTGGCAGGTAGCGATTGTCGAGGTCGGAGCGGCACTTCCAGGTGGTGTCGCCGGCCTTCGCGCGATCCATCCAGATCGTCTTGCCGTCGAGCTGGTCGCTGCCGGTATTGCCGAGATGGACGGCGTAGACGCAACGCGTCGCGTCTTCGGCGAGTTGCCCGACTTCGACGCGCTCGACGCCCTGCATGCCCTTGAAGTCGGTATCGACATTGCTGCCCGGGCATTCGCCGCCTTGCGCGAGCCGGTTGTCGATGGCGACCCGGGTCGGGTGCGTGGCCGCGATCGCCGCCATCACTTTCGATTTCAGCACGTATTGCTGGTAGGCCGGGATCGCGATCGCGGCGAGGATGCCGGCGAGCGGAACGAACAATGCGGCACAAACTGCCAGCGCGATCAGGCAGCCATTGCGTTGCGAGGATTTCGCCGGTGCTTGCGGCCGCGCCGCCGTCGGCAACGGCGGTGGCAGGGGAGGCGGCGACGACATCAGTGCAACGGTTCGGGATCGTCCGCGAACATCTGCGTTTCCATCCACGCGTACGCGGCTTCCGATCCCGGCTGGTTGAACAGCACCATCAGCACGACCCATTTCAGGTCGTCGAGATCGAGTTCGTCCTGGTCGAGCGCCATCGCGCGATCCAGCACCAACTCGCGCTGGTCGGCATCGAGCACGCCATGTTGTTCGAGGTAGATCAGGAAGCCGCGCGCCTCGATGTCGAGCTTCGCCAGCTCGCCGGTCGTGAAGACGCGAGTCGGTCCCGACGGTCCCTGGTTGGCGAAGGTGGGGCGACGCTCGGCGAGGCCGTCCAGCCAGTCGAAGGCGCGATTGGCTTCGGCGGGACTGAAGCCGGCGGAGACCAGTGTCGACTGGAGGCCGTCGCGGTCCTGCGGTGGGGCAGAGTCATCTGTGAAGCAGTGTTCGAAGAGATACAACAGGACGTCCAGAATGCTCTCTTTCATCGATCCCCGGCCTGCGCCCGTGGGCGCGTGGATGGCAGAAGCCTTGCTTCACCCGGGAGTGCGGAGGTACCGGCCGTGCTTGACCGTGATCGTCCCCTGCAGCTCCATGGTCAGGAGAATGGAGGAGAGTCGGGCCGGCGTCAATGCGGTGCGATCCGCCAGTGCATCCATAGGGATTGGGTCGTGCCCCAGCGCCGACCACACGTTCTTGTGGTCGGGGTCCCAATCCTTGGGTGGCTGGACAGGCGGCTGCCTGGCCACGTCGGTCGTGGCTTTCGGGCGCTGGACTGCACGGGTCAGGGCTGGCGCCAGCGCCTGCAACACGTCTTCCGGGCTTTCCACCAGCAAGGCGCCATCGCGGATCAGGCGGTGGCAGCCGCGGGCGTGGGGGTCGTGGATCGATCCCGGGACCGCCCAGACCTCGCGGCCGGCATCGACGGCGAACTGGGCGGTGATCAGGGCGCCGGAACGCGCCGCGGCCTCGACCACCAGGGTGCCCTGCGCCAGCCCGGCGATGATGCGGTTGCGCGCGGGGAAATGGTCGCGCAGCGGTTGCGTGCCCGGCGGGTATTCGCTGACGAGCAGTCCGCGCGCGGCGATCCGGGCGTGGAGGTCGCGATGCTGGGCGGGGTAGCAGAGATCGGGACCGCTGCCGAGCACGGCGATGGTGTCGCCCCCAGCCTCGAGTGCGCCCTCATGCGCGGCGCCGTCGATCCCCGCGGCGAGTCCGCTGACCACCACCAGTCCGGCATCGGCGAAGCGATGGGCGAACTGCTTGGCCAGGCTGCGGCCGCCGGGGCTGGCGGAACGGGTGCCGACGACGGCGACGGCAGGGTTCTGCAGCAACGAGGCATCGCCGGCGGTGAACAGCATCAACGGCGCGCCGGAAATGGTGCGCAAGGCGGCGGGGTAATCGGGATCGTGCCAGGCGATCAGGCGATGGCCCGGGCGCTGCAGCCATTCGGCGGTGCGCAGCCAGACGTCGGGATCGGCGCCACGGCGCAGGCGGATGCAGGTGTCTTCCGACAACCCTGCCGCGCGCCACGCGTGCGGACCCGCCGCCAGCGCCGCGCTGGCGCTGCCATGGAGTTGCAGCAGTTCGCGGCGGGGTGCGCGCCGGCCGCCGGCGCACAGGAACGCCAGCCTTGCCGCCAGTTCGGGCATATCGAAATCGACCATGCCGCCAGCTTGGGGCGGAAACGACGACGGCGCCCTAGGACGCCGTCTCGATACCGTGTCGGAAAAATCCGAAGCGGCTTAACGCGGATCAGTACGGCGCGTCGGGATGCTTGAGCTCGTAGCCGACTTCGGTCGGCTTGATGCCGTCCATCACCAGCGCGTAGCTGACGTGGTCGAAGGTGCGGAACACCATCGCATGGCCGGAGAACTCGTCGGGCAGGCGGACGCGGCCGTAGTTGCCGACCAGTTCTTCGGTGCGCTTGTACTTCACGCGGTCGACCTTGTTGCTGCCCATGCGCCACAGCGAGAACACGGTGCCGTTGTCGACGCCGTCCTGGCTGCCGACCGAGATCGCGATGACGTCGCGCGGGCCGGCGGTGCGCAGGCGGTCGGCGACGGCCAGCACTTGCGCGTGGCGGTACTCGAACTGCGCCCTCGGCGGGTGCGGGACGAAGTAGGGATCGTAGGGCTGGGCGTCGACCGGGATCAGGCGATCGCCTTCGCGCACTTCGCGGCCGGCTTCGTCGAGGCGGACGGTCGAAGCTTCGATGCCGCCGACTTCGCCACGGGTCACGGTGCCGACGTTGACGCGCTGCAGCTCGAAGCCGAGCAGGTCGTGGCCGCGGTCCGGGGTGATCGCCGAGGTCCAGAACTGCTGGAAGTCGATGGTGCGCTTGCCGCGGAAATCGAGGTCGGCGGTGTCCATGATCTCGCCGCCCTGGCGACGGTCGAGGCGGGCGTACCGCACGTTCGGGCGCACGATCAGGAAGCGCTGGCCGACCGCGCTGGCGGGCAGGCCCTTGGCATAGACGACATAGCCCTGCGAGCCGCGCAGGCGATCGTCCTCGATGCCGACCACGTAGGGCAGCTGGTCGAAGCTGTTGACCACGCGCATGTCCTTGAGCCAGGGCTCGACCTGCGCCAGCGGGATGCCCGGGATCGGCGCTTCGGCGCGGTGCTGCGCCTCGGCGGTGCGATTGATGTAGGCCAGGCTCAGGACGTCACCCGGATAGATCAGGTGCGGATTCTTCACCTGCGGGTTGGCCTGCCAGATTTCCGGCCACAGCCACGGGCGGCTGAGGAACTTGCCGGCGATATCCCACAGGGTGTCGCCCTTCTTCACCACGTAGGTGTCGGGGTGATCGGGGCGAATGCCCGGATTCCCGGCGATGGCGAGGCCGGCAACGGTGAGCACCGCGGTGGCGGCGACGGTTTTCAGCGAGAGGTTGAAGCGCGACAGGAGCGAGGCCATAGCCTGAGGTTCCCCGACAAATCCCCAATACGGGCGGCCATTTACACCACAAAGTTCACAGTTTCACAAGACCCTTACATTTAAATCCCCGTTTTTACGGGCGGGAGCCCCGCCCCCCGGCCAGCCGGCGTTCCGGGAGCGGCTGGCAGGACGCGCTACACTGGCGGCATGCGATGACGCGGTGTTCCTTCCCCGCCCGCACTCCGGACCCCGAACCATGGCTTTGCTCACGATCCTCGAATTCCCCGACGCCCGACTGCGCACGAAAGCCGTGCCCGTCGACGTGGCCGGCATTGCCGCGCCCGACTTCCAGAAACTCCTCGACGACATGTTCGAGACCATGTACGACGCGCCGGGCATCGGCCTCGCGGCGAGTCAGGTCGACGTGCACCAGCGTTTCATGGTGATCGACATCAGCGAAGAGAAGAATTCGCCGATGGTCTTCATCAACCCGGAAATCCTCGCCAAAGAAGGCGAGGAAGTCTGCCAGGAAGGTTGCCTGTCGGTGCCCAACATCTTCGCCGACGTGACGCGCGCGGCGAACATCCGCGTGCGCGCGACCGACCGCAAGGGCGCGAGCTTCGAGATGGACGCCGACGGCCTGTTGGCGGTGTGCATCCAGCACGAGATGGATCACCTCGACGGCAAGCTGTTCGTCGACTACCTGTCGCCGCTCAAGCGCGAGATGGTGAAGAAGAAACTGGCCAAGGCAGCGCGCGAGAAGAAGGCGGCCTGATCTTGAAAATCGTGTTTGCCGGCACGCCGGAATTCGCCGTGCCGAGCTTGCGCGTGGCCTGCGAACGGGCCGAAGTCGTCGCCGTCTATACCCAGCCCGATCGCCCGGCAGGGCGCGGGCGCGCGCTGACGCCACCGCCGGTGAAGCAGGAAGCGTTGCAACGTGGCATCGAGGTCCGCCAGCCGGAAACCCTGCGCGATCCCGAAGTCCAGGCGGAATTGCGGGTTCTCGAGCCCGATCTGATCGTCACCGCGGCCTACGGCCTGATCCTGCCGAAAAAGGTGTTGAAGATCTCGCGTCTTGGCTGCTGGAACGTGCATGGCTCGTTGCTGCCGCGCTGGCGTGGCGCCGCGCCGATCCAGCGCGCGATCGAAGCCGGCGATGCCGAAACCGGCGTCTGCCTGATGCAGATGGAAGCGGGGCTCGATACCGGGCCGGTGTTGCTGTCGGAAGCGACCGCGATCGGCGCAGACGAAACGTCGGGCGAACTCTACGAGCGCCTCGCGGAGATCGGCGCGAACGTGCTGGCGCAGGGTCTGGACATGCTGGTCGCGGGAATGCCGCCGCAGCCGCGGTCGCAGTCGGAAATCGGCGTGACCCACGCTGCCAAGATCGAAAAGGCGGAAGCGCGCCTCGACTGGAACGAATCCGCCGAAGTGCTTGCGCGCAAGGTCCGCGCCTTCCAGCCGTGGCCGGTCGCGGAAGCCACGCTCGCTGGCGAACGTGCGCGCATCCATGCGGCGAAAGCGCTAGCCGCACATGCCGAAGCCGCGCCGGGAACGGTGGTCGCCGCGAACCGCGACGGCATCGATGTCGCCTGCGGCGATGGCGTGCTGCGCCTGTTGATGCTGCAGCGCGAAGGCGGGCGCGCCGTGCCTGCTGCCGATTACCTGAATGCCCGTCGTGGCCAGCTCTGACCAAACGCGGTCTGGCGGAGATCGCGGCGCAGGCGTGCGCGCCGATGCCGCGCGCGTGCTCGATGCGGTGATGCATCGCGGCCGTTCGCTGAAGGCGGAGTTGTCGACGGCGCAATCGCGGATCGACGATGGCCGCGATCGCGCGCTGCTGGAAGCGATGGTGATGGCCGCGCTGCGCAATCGCGCCGATTACGAGGCGACATTGAAGTCCTGGCTGCCGCGCCCGCTCGGCCAGCGCGACAACGATCTGCGTGCGCTGCTTTACGCCGGCCTCGCGCAACTCGACGCCATGGGTTTGCCCAGCCACGCCGCGGTCGATGCCACGGTGGAAGCCGCGCGTCTGCTCAAGCGCACCCACCAGGCCGGACTGGTCAATGCGGTGTTGCGCCGGGCGACACGCGAACCCTTGGCGCGTGCCGATGCGCAGGCGGGTTGGCCGCAATGGTTGTTGCAGCGCCTGCGCGCCGATTGGCCGGAAGACATCGACGCCATCCTGCACGCGAGTCGCACGTCGCCGCCGATGTGGCTGCGGGTGAATCGTCGCAAGGTCGATCGCGATGCCTATGTCGCGCGGTTGCGCGAGAACGGCATGGATGTGCAGATGCCGGACCATCCCGTCGATGCGTTGTTGCTGGAGACGCCGGTCGCGGTGAGCGTGTTGCCCGGATTCGGCGACGGACTGGTCTCGGTGCAGGACGGCAGCGCGCAGCAGATCGCCGATGCGTTCGCGCTGAAGGCCGGCATGCGCGTGCTCGACGCCTGCGCCGCGCCCGGGGGCAAGACCGCGCATCTGCTCGAGCGCGAGCCGGGGTTGCAGGTCGTTGCTGCGGATATCGATGCGCGCCGCCTGCGTCGCGTATCGGAAGGATTGCAGCGTCTTGGCCTCACGGCAGAAACACTCACGGCCGATGCCACCCAACCGGATGCATGGTGGGACGGCCGGGTGTTCGACGCCATCCTGATCGACGCGCCGTGCAGCGCGACCGGCATCCTGCGTCGCCAGCCCGACATCCTGCTGCATCGTCGCGCGGAAGATGTCGCGGCATTGGCCGGATTGCAGTCGCGCATGCTCGATGCCCTGTGGCCGACGCTGGCGCCGGGTGGCGCCCTGATCTATGCGACCTGCTCGATCCTGCGCGAAGAAAACGATCGCCAGGTCGAGGCCTTCCTGCAACGCACGACGGATGCGCGACTCGAGCCCCTCGATGCCGCGTTCGGCCGCGACACCGGCTTCGGCCACCAGCGCCTGCCCGGCGAGGGCGGCATGGACGGCTTCTTCTACGCCCGATTGCGGAAACAATGATCGGCGGGGCTTCCCGTATGATCGCGCCATGCCGAAATCCATGTTCGAAACCCGGTCTTCCCGCGACACCTGGCTGTTCTGGATCGCTGCGCTGCTGATCGTCGGCGCCGGCATCGGCCTGCGCGACCCCTGGCCCGCCGACGAACCGCGTTTCGCGCTGGTCGCCAAGCAGATGGTGGAGAGCGGCAACTGGCTGTTCCCGCATCGCGGCATCGAGTTGTATTCCGACAAGCCGCCGATGCTGATGTGGCTGCAGGCCACGTTCTTCGAGATTTTCCACAACTGGCGCGTCGCCTTCCTGCTGCCGTCGCTGCTGGCGACGCTGGCGACGCTGGCTTGCGTCAAGGATCTCGGCAAGCGCCTGTGGACGCCGAAGATCGGATTGTGGGCGGCATGGGCAGTGCTGCTGGCCTTCCAGTTCGCCTACCAGTCCAAGAAGGCGCAGATCGATCCGCTGGTGACCTGCTTCATCACCGTTGCCAATTACGGATTGCTGCGGCACCTGCTGCTTGGCCCGAACTGGCGCTGGTGGTGGATCGGCTGGTTCTTCGCCGGACTCGGCACCATCACCAAGGGCGTCGGCGTATTGGCGCTGTTGATGCTGCTTCCCGCGATCTTCGCCAGCGTCCGCGGCTGGCAATCGCGTGGCCAGCGCGTCTCGCTGCATCTGCGCGACTGGCGGTTCTGGATCGCGCCGGTGTTCTTCGTGATCGCGATGTGCATCTGGCTGGTGCCGATGGTGCTGGCGGTGCGCTCGCACCACGATCCCGTCTACGACGCTTATCTCAACGACATCCTGTTCCACCAGACCGCAAAGCGTTACGCGCAGTCGTGGGACCACGCGCAACCGTGGTGGTATTTCATCGTGGTGGTGCTCGGCATGTGGCTGCCGGCGATGCTGGCGCTGCCGTGGGCGATTCCGGCGTGGAAACGTCGCCTGCAGCGCCTTGATGCGCGCTACCTGTTGCCGCTGGCCTGGGGCGTGCTGCTTGTGATTTTCTTCAGCATCCCGTCGGGCAAGCGCGACGTCTACATCATGCCGGTGCTGCCGATGTGGGGCCTCGCACTGGCGCCGTTGTTGCCCGGTTTGTTGAAGAAGGCATGGCCGCGACGGTTGCTGACAACGGTCCTGGCGGTGATGGCGGTCGGTCTCGTGATTGGCGGTGCCTTGTTGGCATTTGGCCACTCGAAGTCGACCACGCGCTTCCTCACCGAACGCGGCCTTGAATCCGGCGTCGGCATCGGCTGGATGTTGCTGGCGATGGGCGCGGGCGTGGTCGTCGCGTTGGCGTGGTGGCGCAAGCGCCTGGAGATCGCCACGATCGTTTCGCTGGGCACGATGTGGGTGTTGTTCGGTGTGTTCGGCTATCCGCTGCTCAACGATTCGTCATCGGCGCGCGGTCTGATGCGCGATGTCGGCGCACGCATCGGTCCCGACGCACAACTGGCGTTGCTCGGCTGGAAGGAGCAGAACCTGTTGATGGCCGATCGTCCCGCGACGAATTTCGGGTTCACCCGCGACATGCAGGCGCAGACCACCGACGCGATCCACTGGCTGCAGGCCGATCCACAGCATCGCTGGCTGCTGGTGCAGGACACGGTGCTGCCGAAGTGCATTCCCGATTCGGCGCTGGAGCAGGTGCCGCACTCGAATCGCCGTACGTGGTATCTGGTGCGCGGGGTGGCTGTTGCGGATTGTCCGCACTGAAGCAACAGCATCGCACGCGCTGGCTTGGCGGGTGACCAGCTCCGGCGCGCGGGCCGCCGCAAGTACGTCCATGTAGGCTCGGACGCGCCATCCATGGCGCGTCACGCCCACGCTCCGGACTGGCGCACCCGCCGCCGCGCGCGTGTTGTGGCGTCAAGACGCCGAACAGCAACAGCCTGCGCGCTGTTGTTTCTGAGAAAGAGCGAAAAGCCCGCCACCGGCAGCGCCTATGCGGTTCGTCTGTAGCGCCGACCATACGCAGCATGGATGCTGCGTATGAGCCTACATGGATGTATTCACGGCGTGTCGGCGGCTGCAGACAACCGCGATAGGCGCTCAGCCGGGCGATGAGCTGTCGGCCAATTCCCGCAGCTTGCGATACTTGTCGTACACGTAGCGCGCATGCAGCGCGTGATAGCGCGCAGACGTGCCTCCGTCGAGGAAGCCGCCGCGCAGCAGGTAGTTTTTCAGCCAGTAGGCCGCGGCGTGCAGTGGTGCGTCGATCGCGCTGGCGCGTCGTCCCTGCGCGTGACGCTGCTGCGCCCATAGCGCGGTGTAGCGTTGCAGCTTGGTCGCGTATTCGTCGTCGCTGCGCGCGGTGTCGTGTTCGATGCGCGCGTCCAGCGTGGCGACGCGCTTGCCGGCGAGGTCCAGTGCCTCGTGCACGCTGGCGGGCTTGTAACGCAGGTCGTTGCGGAACAGGCGCGCGACTTTCTCCTTGCCCCAGCCGCCGTGGTTCAACGCGGTGCCGAGATAGTGCGTGCGTCGCAACAGGTTCCAGGCATCGGCCTGTTCGACGCGGCCGTCGGCGAAGGCGTTGCGGATCGCATCATCAGCGCCATCCGCCAGCCATTCGTCGGAATCCAGCAGCAGCACCCATGGCGTCTGCGCCAGCGCGATCACCGCGTTCTTCTGCGCGGCGAAACCCAGCCACGGTTGCTGCACCACGCGCGCGCCGGCTTGTTCTGCCGCCGCGACGGTATCGTCGTCCGACTGCGAATCCATCACGATCACTTCGCGGCACAACGGCACGAGGCTCGCAACGCAACGGCCGATGCGATCGCCTTCGTTTTTCGCGATCACCACGCCGGTCATCGGCAGCTTCGATGCGACTTCGCTCATCGCGGCCTCGAATGCTTCTCGAAATCGGCGTAGGGATTCACTTCGCCGCTGCCGGGCGGACGCAAGGTATAGCGCTTGTAGGTCCACTGGTATTGCGCGAGATCGCGGCGGGCGATGCGTTCGATGTCGCGGTTGAGCGCGACGACACCGGTTTGCGCGTCGTCGCTGGCGATTTCGGGATCGGCGCGTTCGATGCACACTCGGAAACGCGGCGTGTCGGCGCTGCGCTGGCACCACGCGTGCAGCACGGTGGCGCCGGTGCGCTGCGCGAGGCGATTGAGCAGGGTCATGGTCAATGCCTGCACGCCGAAGAACGGCGCGAATTCGCCATCGCCGGCCTTGGGTTGCTGGTCGGGCAGGATGCCGACCACGCCGCCCGCGGCCAATGTCTTGAACAGTGCGCGGATCGCCGTGCCTTCGGCGCGGACCTGGGTGATGCGATCTGGTGCCTCGTCGGCACGCACGCGACGCAGGAAGGCTTCGCCAATCGCGGATTCCGGCGGCTTGTAGAGGATGGCAAGTGGCGTCTGCGCGGCCAGCCATTGGTTGAGCAGTTCCCAGTTGCCGAAGTGCGGCGCCGAGACGATCAGCCCGCGACCGGAACGCAGGGCGGCATCGAACAGTTCGCGACCATCCTCGCCGTCGATCAGCGCCAGGTTGTCGGCATGCGGATGGGTCCACAGGTGCAGCGTCTCCATCATCTGGCGGCCAGTGCTGCGCAGGACGGCGCGCTCCAGTTCGGTGCGTGCGCCGGCATCCAGTTCCGGCATCGCCAGCTCGAGATTGCGCCGGGTCACCCGCAGTTCGCGGCCGCCGCTCCAGCGTTGCAGGCGCGCCAGGCCATCGCCGAAACGGTTGCTCACGGGCCAGGGCAGGTGGCCGAGACCCGAGGCGAGGGCATAGAGGAGGTTGGCGGTACGGTCGGGATTCACCGGATCAAGTTTATCGGGCGCGTGTTTAAATTCGCCCATGCTTGCCCTCATCCAGCGCGTCACCCAGGCCAAGGTCGAAGTCGAAGAAGAGGTCGTTGGCGCCATCGGGCCGGGCTTGCTGGCACTGGTCGCGGCCGAGCCGGGGGACAGCGAAAGCCAGATCCTGAAGATGGGCGAGCGATTGCTGCGATACCGGGTATTTGCCGACGATGCCGGCAAGATGAATCGATCTCTCCACGATATCGCCGGAGATCTCCTCTTGGTCAGCCAGTTCACCCTGGCCGCCGATACCGCCTCCGGCCTGCGCCCGAGCTTCAGTTCCGCCGCGCCTCCGGCCGAAGCTGAACCGATTTTCGACCGTCTGGTGGCCGAATGCCGGCGAATTTCGCCCGGAAGGGTGGAAACCGGGCGCTTCCGTTCCCATATGACAGTCAGCCTGGTCAATGACGGCCCGGTCACCTTCCTGCTCCGGACATAGGCCCTAGAGGGCCCTCCGGCATGGTAAAATTGCAGGTTCACTCCGTTTCACGTTCATCAGGTGAGAGCCGCATGGCCAACGAGCGTCAGGTCCAGCAATCGGACATCAAGCTACTGATCAGCAAGGGCCTCGAACAGGGCTACCTGACATTTGCCGAGGTCAACGACCATCTTCCGGATGACGTCGTCGATCCCGAGCAGATCGAAGACATCATCGGCCTGATCAACGGCATGGGCATCGAGGTGCACGAAGTTGCGCCGGATGCCGAGACGCTGTTGCTCGCAGGCCAGTCCGGCAGTGGCCGCGAAGTCGACGACACCGCCGCCGAAGAAGCGGCTGCTGCGCTGTCCGCGCTCGATACCGAAACCGGTCGCACCACCGACCCCGTGCGCATGTACATGCGCGAGATGGGCACGGTCGAGCTGCTGACCCGCGAAGGCGAAATCGCCATCGCCAAGCGCATCGAGGAAGGCCTGCAGCAGATGCTGGGCGCGCTGGCCTCGTTCCCGTGGTCGAACAAGCAGCTGCTCGACGATTACGCGCTGGTCCAGGCCGGCAAGAAGCGCCTGCCGGAAATCATTTCCGGTTTCGCCGACGACCTCAATGACGAAGCCAGCGTTGCCGAAGAACTGGCGATGGACGATGCCGAAGTCGACGAGGACGAAGACGAGGACGGCGAGGAGAAGGAAGCCGCGCCCGCCGGCCCGAATCCGGCCAAGGTCAAGGAAAGCATGGCGTTGCTTGCCGATCTCTACGGCAAGTTCGAGAAGGCCTACGACAAGCACGGCCCGTCGCACAAGACGGTGCTGAAGCTGCGCGGCGAGATGGCCGAAGTGTTCGCGAGCTTCCGCCTGCCGCTGCCGATGCTGGAATCGCTGGTGGTGCAGCTGCGTGGTGCGATGGCCGAGATGCGCGAGCGCGAGCGCCGCATCCTCGAGCTGGCGACCAAGCGCGCCGGCATGCCGCGCAAGGAATTCATCCGCGGGTGGGAGGGCAACCTCACCAACCTCGAATGGGTGGACGAGATGCTCAAGCGCAAGCAGAAGTGGGGCTCCGGCCTGCGCGATGTGCGCGAGCAGATCATCGCCCAGCAGGAATCGGCGATCGAGCTCGAACAGCGCATGATGGTGACGCTGCACGATCTCAAGGAGATCGGTCGCATGCTCGCCATTGGCGAAGCCAAGGCGCGCAAGGCCAAGAAGGAAATGGTCGAGGCCAACCTGCGTCTCGTCATCTCCATCGCCAAGAAGTACACCAACCGCGGCCTGCAGTTCCTCGACCTGATCCAGGAAGGCAACATCGGCCTGATGAAGGCGGTCGACAAGTTCGAACACCGCCGCGGCTTCAAGTTCTCGACGTACGCGACGTGGTGGATCCGCCAGGCCATCACCCGCTCGATCGCCGACCAGGCGCGCACCATCCGCATCCCGGTGCACATGATCGAGACGATCAACAAGCTCAACCGCATTTCCCGCCAGATGCTCCAGCAGTACGGCCGTGAGCCGACGCCGGAGGAGCTGGCCAAGGAAATGGACATGCCCGAGGACAAGATCCGCAAGGTGATGAAGATCGCCAAGGAACCGATCTCGATGGAGACGCCGATCGGCGACGACGAGGATTCCCACCTCGGCGATTTCATCGAGGACACCAATGCGGAGTCCCCGATCGAGGCGACCACCAACATCAGCCTGGTGGAAACCGTGCGCGACGTGCTGGCCGGCCTGACCCCGCGGGAGGCCAAGGTGCTGCGCATGCGCTTCGGCATCGACATGAACACCGATCACACGCTGGAAGAAGTCGGCAAGCAGTTCGACGTCACCCGCGAACGCATCCGCCAGATCGAGGCGAAGGCGTTGCGCAAACTGCGTCATCCCAGCCGTTCGGAAACGCTGCGCAGCTTCCTCGACATGGAATAAGCGCGAGCCGCGTGCAGTAACGAAAAGCCCCGCCGAGTGCGGGGCTTTTCGTTGGCGATCCAGTGCAGCGATCAGGTGTCGTAGAAGAATTGCTCGCGGACGATCTTGCCGTCCTGTACCTGGTAGACGCACATCTCTTCCATGTTCATGCGGCCCTGGCCTTTCATCGTCACGTCCATCGACATCGGCACGCTAAACCAGTTGCCCGAGACCGAAGGGTCGCCGACGCTGCCGCCGTGCATTTCCTCCACCGCCTCACCCCACGCCTTGCCCTTGGCGCGGATCGCATCCAGGCCCTTGGCATTGCCCAGCGGCCCCTCGGACATCGCTGGCATCTCGATGTTCTCGGCATTCTTTGCGAACAGTTCATCGTAAGCCTGCTCGAATTTGCCTTCGCGGCACAGTTCGACCAGACGGTTGGCGACGCTTGCGGTATCCATGGCAACTCCTTGCGAACGGGAAAGCAGGCTAGCGCCGCAAATGTTTCGAGAAGGTGACGTGGCTGCGTCAGCGCGCCATTGCATGTAAGGTTTGAGGTGATACATCGCATTCAGCGGGACATGGAATGGGCAAGGCCAACATGCTGGTCGCCGGATCGGCCAACCTCGACTTCGTGGTGCGTGCCGCGCACGTGCCGGCCCCGGGCGAAACCGTGCTCGGCCGCGAACTGGCGTTGTTCCCGGGTGGCAAGGGCGCCAATCAGGCCGTCGCGGCTGCGCGCGCGGGCGGTGCCGACGTACGCATGCTGGTGGCGCTGGGCGACGACGCCTTCGCCGCACAACTGGAAGCGCCGTTGCGCGATGCCGGGATCGATGCGGCCATCGTGCGCATCGCCGGCAGCGCATCGGGCTCGGCCTTCATCTGCATCGCCGACGATGGCGAAAATTCGATCACCGTCGCGCCGGGCGCGAACCTGCATCTGGCGCCGGAACATCTGCCGGCCTTCGGTGATGCGAGTCATCTATTGATGCAGCTGGAAATCCCCTTGGCCAGCGTGCAGGCCTATGCGCGCGCCGCGCGCGCTGCGGGAGTGAAGGTGGTGTTGAACGCAGCGCCGGCGCAGTCGCTGCCGCGGGAATTGCTGGACAGCATTGATGTCTTGATCGTCAACGAAGGCGAGCTGGCGGCGCTGGCGGGAACGCATGGCGAAACGGATTTGTCCGTGCAATGCGAAGCGGTCGGCGTGGCCTGTGTCGTCGTGACGCTGGGCGCGCGCGGCGCGCTGTTGTGGCGGCGCGATCAACCTGCTATCGAACAACCTGCGTTCCCGGTCGAGGTGGTCGACACCACCGGCGCCGGCGACGTGTTCTGCGGCGTGTTTACCGCGGAACTTGCCGGTGGCGCGAAGCCGGAAGTGGCGATGCGCCATGCCGCCGCGGCATCGGCGCTGGCATGCACCAAGCTGGGCGCGCAATCGGGCACGCCGACGCGCGCAGAGCTGGAGCGGTTTCTGGCGGATCGGGCACAATAGCGGGCTGCGTGCGGGCCTATAGCTCAATGGTTAGAGCAGAGGACTCATAATCCTTTGGTTCCAGGTTCGAGTCCTGGTGGGCCCACCAGAACGGTCCTGATGCATGTTGGGTAGGGGAATCACCCCGCGAGACTAAACCATTCAGGCTGATGGCCGGATAAGGACATGGTGGTCCGGGCCAAAACCGATACCCCAAATTCTCGGTTTGACTCCAGTCATGGCCCGGACCACGCCTTCGAGTATCCAAGACGATGCCTGCTGATCTGGAAGCAGCCGGTATCGGCGCGCTTTTGTCATTCCCCTAAACATTTCCCCTGCTCCCCCGGATAGATCGGATATGGGGTGCCCGATTCGGCACCGGTCTGCCTATCAAAGGGGAATTTGTATGGTTGCCGTCTTTACCGGGAATGGCCTGGGTCTCTTCCGTTCGTCGTTGGGCCAGCTGGGGATGACCCTGGGCGGCAAAGCAGGCTTGGGCCAGAGTCGGGAAAGCCAGTACGTCAACGTGGCCAACGGCAACCTGGTGCTGCAGGGCGCGGACGAACAGCTGACCTGGCAGGGTTTGAACGTCGGCATGCTGCGGAC
>NZ_JBCMOO010000006.1:0-165787 GCF_050574925.1 Solilutibacter silvestris
ACCAACGATGCCGATGGCGCTGGGCAGACGCTGACGTTCAACTACGACGGCACGCTGACCGATGGCGGCGTGAGCTACACCTCCACGCAGGTGGTTGACTCGGCGGGACGAGGCTGGACCTATGCCTACGATGCGGCCGGCCAGTTGCGGGTCATCCAGGCTCCGGCGGTGAACGGCCAATCGGGCGTCACCCATTATGCCTATGACACTTCGGGCAACCTGACCCAAGTCACGGACGCGCAGAACCGACAAACAGCGTACGCATATGATGTGAATGGAAATCTCACTACAAAAATCTTTCAGCTCAGCGAGCGGACCGACCGGCAATACAACGCAGCGAATCAGATAGTTTGCGAAACGCAATATTCGAAAATCGAAAGCGGCATGGCTGTATTGGGGAGTGCTGAGACCAAACGTTATATCTATGACGCCAGCAATCGCCTGCGCTTCATTGTGGATACCGCAGGTGACGTGACGGAGTACCGCTACGCCGCCGTGGGCATGGGTGTGCAACAACTGTCATCAACCTTGACGTACTTGGGAGGCGGGTACGATCTCACGGGGCTGACGCCGACACAGGCATTGACCGAATCCCAGCTCGCCAGCTGGGTGTCCGGGCAGGACATGGGGCAAATCACTCGTGTCGACTTCAGCTACGACGTCCGAGGTGCACTGGCCGAACGTCGGGCGTATGCCGCAGTTGATGCCAATGGCGTTGGCGTGATCGATGCTGCGCTCGAGATCGTGCGCTACAGCTACGATGCCCAAGGCTTGCTGCGCCAAAAGGTCGAAGTGCGCGGCGCCAATCGTGACCAACTGGAAGGCACTTCCTTCGTCTACGACGGCATGGGGCGATTGACGTCCACAACCGATGCACTGAACAACATCACGACACGCGTGTATGACGATGCCAACCATCAGTTGGTGGTGACGCAGGCGAACGGACTGATCCAGACCCAGGTCTATGACCAGGCGGGGCAGGTCATCACCGCGACCGAATCTGCGACTTCGACCAGCGAAGTGCATACCTCGCAGTGGTTCTATGACGCCGAAGGGCAATTGCGGGCGACACAGGATGCCTCAGGGGCAAGAACTTACCGTTTCTACGATGCGCAAGGACGTTTGCAGGCCGAAGTGGATGGAACCGGGGCAGTGGTGGAGTATCAGCATCTCACCATCAATATCGTCAAGGAGATTACGTATGCAACCAGGGTGGATACCACCGGCTGGTTGGTAGATGGGCAAGTTGTTGTTAGCGATATCTCAGCGATCCGCCCTCCCTCAACGCTAGCCGATCGGGGTACGTCATACGCATATGGCAAGTATGGGCGTCTTGATGCGTTGATTGATTCAGCGAAGGTGACCAGCTACAAGTACGATGGGACAGGGCGCCTGATAGGAACCGAGGTCATGGCGGGAGATGAGTCTCCTACCGTGCAGCGGCGTATTTCGCGGATTTTCTATGATCTTGCCGGCCGCCAAGTCGGTGTTCTGGATGCCGAGGGATATCTGACGGAATACACCTATGACCGGGCTGGTCGCCAAGTGGGTTCGGTCCGATATGTGCATGCTACCGATGCAAGCTTGCGTGCTTCCGGAACGCTCGATCAACTACGTCCGACATCAACGGCATCTGATCGAATAAAGAAATACTTCTACGATGGAAGAAGCAATCTGATTGGAACGCTTGACGAAGATGGAGGTCTTGTAGAAAACGTCTTCGATGAAGCCGGGAACAAGCGCGAAAGCCGAGCTTACGACCTCGGGTTTTCTCCGTACGAAAACTCCTTGGAAGCGCTGCGTGCCTTGGCGGTCACGTTTGGTGCATCCATGCGTGTTTCACGCATGGCATACAACGCATTGGGCCAAATCATTACGCAAACCAACCCGGAAGGCACGGTTACTACCTACAGTTATGATGTGTCGGGTCGGCTGATTCGAACTGATACGGCAGCGGGTACGAGCGAGGTTCGTGAGAACAATCAGCGCTACGACGTCTTCGGAAACTTGATTGGCGAACTTGGTGGCGAGGGTTCGCTCAAGCTGATGCCGGGAATGACCGAAACCCAGCTTGACGCAATTTATAACCAGTATGGTGTCACTCATCGTTACGATGCTTTGGGTCGTCGCATCGAGAGCGTCGATGCCGAGGGTAACAAGACTTGGTACGTCTACGATGCATCCGGACGACAGACCTTCCAGGTCCGAGGTGTAACCGATGCAAATGGCGTGCGCAATGGTGCAGGCGAAGTTATCGAAACACGCTACAACGTCTTTGGGCAGGTTCAGGATACAACGGCTTATACCGGCCGAATCACGATTGCGACGCCTGGCGATCGTGTGAGCATGCTGCAGGCCGTGAGCACATTGCAATACGTGGCAACGTTGGATGGACGCCAGCAATTCACTTATGACCTCGGCGGACTTATGGCAAGTCGCCTGGATGCCAACGGGTATCTGACAAGGTATACCTATAATGGCTTTGGCGAACTGAAGAGCAAGACGGAGTTTCTTGACCTTGCACAGACGCAGAGCGAATCCACCACATATGCATATGACATGTTGGGAAGGCTCACCAGTACGTTCAAATCGTCGAGCTTCGACAACAAAATCAAAGTCGAATCGAATTTCTGGGATGCGTTCAACATTTTTCTTTCAGTAGATGCGCGCAATCGTGGAACATTGCATTACTACAATCGTCGTGGGCTGAATACAGTCAATAGCTTGTACCTTGAGAATGGGCAGTACCAGTCTGACATGCGCTGGTACGATGCCTATGGTCGAGTTACTGCCTCATTTGAGGGAATGGATGAGACCACTTACACCTACAACGACTCCGACAAAAGCGTTACGGTGACAAGTCCGGAAGGCGTCGCAGTCAAGACAGTCCATAACGCCTTCGGCCAGACAGTCTCTGTGACCGATGGGCTGAATGAAACCACGAGTTATACCTACGATCATGATGGTCGTTTGATTAGTGCCACTGATGCAGCTGGTGCGACCATAACAAACGAATATGACGTGCGCGGCTTGTTGCATCGAACGATCGATGCAAGTGGCCGTGTCGTTGAATTGAATTACGACGCGGCTGGTCGCGTGCTGACACGTGTAATTGATCCCGGCGACGTATTGTTGGATTTCCGGAATATCACGACGACCTATGCATACGATGGGCAAGGGCGCCAAATTCAGGTAACCGATCCGAGCGGCGTCATCACCCAGATGAAATACGACGCTGCAGGTCAGCTGATCGAGAGTACGGTCGATCCGTTGGGGTTGGCGCTTAAAACCGTTTATACATGGGATGGCTTGGGTCGCCAATCGAGCGTCACCACAGGCGCAGAGACCATTTCGGCTCATACCATCGGCTATGTCTATGATGGTCTTGGTCGTCGGATTTCCGAGGTAGTGGATCCTAATGGTTTGGCGCTGACGACGAGCTTTAATTACGATGGTAACGACAACGTCATAAGTCGTACGGATGCCGCAGGACGTGTCACGAGTTACGCTTATGACAACGGGAATCGCCTGATCCAGACGATCGATGGCGATGCTGGTGTGACTCGGATGACCTACGACGTCAAGGGTCAACTTGTCGCAATGCGCCGCTATGCAAACCGCATGCAGGCAAATGGCACAGTCCTTGCTGACGATACGCACGATGTTCAGGAGTATCGCGTCTATGATCGTGATGGTCGGATGCGCTATACGGTGGATGGCGCGGGTGCCGTTTGCGAGTACAGCTACGATCGTGCAAACCGTCTGACGCAGACGCGTCATTATGCCGCCACGATCGATATCAATTCGGCACGTGCAGGATTGCAGGCAGGGAGCCTGACGCCGTCTCCTGTTGGGGACAGTGCCCATGATGAAGTCATCAGTCAGGTATACGACGAAGTAGGTCGCGTCCGATTCATAGTGGATGCCGCGGGAGGTGTAACCGAATCACGCTACGACGCGGCAGGTCGGGTAATCGAAAGCATTGGTCATGCGACTGCGCTTGAGATGACTGACATCTTGCGTGCTCAGCTCAAGGCAGGCATGGCCGACGTCGCGATGGGGGGAATGGTGGGCGGAGTCACCGGAAATGCCCGCGCGCAATCGTATATCTATGATGGTGCAGGGCGCCGGATCTTTGCCATTACACGCGCAACCGTAAACGGCATAGGCGATGTAGGCATCGTCACGCAAACAATCTACACGCCATCCGGAAAAATCTGGCTGCAGGACACCGCCAATTGGCTGACACCGTCTTACCAGGTATTTGAAAGCCAGGCTCAATTGTTTGAAGTTGCATCGAATTCTCAATCCACTTATGTAGGGTTGGGTGCAGTCCATAGCATTCAATATGCGTACGACACGGCGGGGCGCTTGCGTTTCAGCGTGACTCCCGAGGCAAGTCCATACGGTGCCGTTACGGAATGGGTGTATGACGCCGCCAATCAGGTTGTGGCAAAGAAAAATTACAACGCCACATACGGTTGGTATGTGGAGATGGATTCGCTCGAATATTGGACGAGCATGCGCTCGTCTTCCGAGACGCGCACCACGGAATTCCAGTACGACAATGCCGGACGCCTGACGCAGCAAATCGATGCATTGGGTCACGCCGAGTCCTGGACTTATGATGGCGCTGGCCAGAAGACCAGCTATACCAATCGCAACAATCAGACTTGGACCTACCAGTACGACGGCGCGGGGCATCAGGTCGCCGAGATCAGTCCGCAGGTTGCGGTGACCTCAGCGGATGCGAACGGTCAAATCACCCAGGTTTCTCGCGCCATCGTCACCCGCTTGGCTTACGACGGCCTGGGCAATGTGATCCGCAAGAGCGAGGACGCGGATGGCGGGATGGCCCGTACCACCGAATACGGCTATGACAATCGCGGTCACCAGATCCTGACGCGCTTCCCGGATGCAGGCCAGCTTGATTCCAACGGTAATGTCGCGACGACGGGAGCCCAACCAACGATCGAGGTGACGTATGACGCCCTCGGCAATGCGGTTGTTGAGAAGGACGTGCAGGGCAACTATCGGCATCGCGTGTATGACGCTGCGGGCAGGCTCTCCTTCGAGGTTGACCAGGACGGAGGTGTCACCGGCTATGAATACAACGTTTATGGCGAGCAGGTATTGCTGACGCGCTTCTCGAGAACAGTTGCTGTAGATAGCAATCCGATTGTCGATCTCGATCCACGGATCAGTGAGCTCGATCGGACTATCACAACCGTTTACGATCTGAGCGGACGCAAGATCGAGGTTCGGCAGAGCGAGGTCGATTGGGCCGATGGCGCCGGATTGTCCGGCATGAGCTCGCCAACCACGCGCTATACCTACAACGCCTTCGGGGAACTGGTGAAAGAATCGGTATTGCGCTCGGGTAACGCCGACGATGCCACCGCGCAGTGGGCTGATACCTTGCATTATTACGACGAGCTGGGGCGCCAGTTCGCGATGGTGGATGCCGAGGGCCACCTGACGCGAATGGAGTACGACGCGCAGGGTGAACTGATCAAGCAGACCGAATTTGCCGTTGCACTATCAAGCGCAGACGTGGGTGTGTATCCAATTGATCCACCGGCGGGGGATAACCGAGCTACTGGCTATGATCGCGTCACTGAATACCAATACGACGCGCTCGGCCGCAAGGTCAAGGAAACTGCCCATCGCCACGATTGGAGTGATACATCTTTCGCTGGGAGCGCTGCCGATGTCGTCACCGACATCGTGTACGACAACGAAGGCCATGCCGTCTCGACGTCGGTGTCGGGCGTCACCACGCAAACCAGCTATGACGCGCTGGGGCGGGCCCAGTCAATCACGGAACAGGGGCGCCAGGCACTGCGTGCCGATGCAAGTGATCAAATTGCCAGCAACATGGCGCTGGAACTCGACAATGTATCGTCGCTGTACCAATGGGTTTCCCCATACACCACGATGGCATACGACGCCTTTGGCAATGTGATCCAGGTGCGTCGTTACGCCAAGGGAGAAGAGGGCGGCGCGTCGGCTGCCGACCAGATCCATACCACGCGTTATGACTGGCAGGGGCGTGCGGTCTGGGAGCGCGATGAAGCTGGCACGGTCTATACCCGTGTTTATGATGCCGCCGACCACATCGTCCAGAGCCGATATCGCCTGGAAGGCACCAGTGCGCGCTGGGCGGAAGTGGTGACTTACGCAACGTATGACGCCTCGGGCCGGCAGACGTCCTCCGTCATCCAGCGGGAAACGCACCGCGGCGATACGGGGGTTGTGCTCTCGGTCGAAACCGACAGCGCTTCCTATGTGGACTACAACGTTTTCGGGGAAATCGTCGCCAAATATGAGGACAACGATCCGAACAGCAACGCGCCACGCGTGGAATACCGCTATGACGCTGCTGGCCGTATGTACTCCAGCAATGAAGGAGGTATCTGGCACCAATATCGTTACGACCTGGCCGGCAATCAGACCGAGGAAAGCCATGAAGTCCGGTTGGGCGCGACGTTCGAAGGGGTGACGCACGCCCAGGCGACCACGCGCAATCAATTCGATCTTCTCGGGCGCATGGTCCGGCAGACCATGCCGACTGCCGACAATGGGGCTGGGCAGGCGGTGGTCGAAAAGACCTACGATCGCTGGGGCAACGTCCTCGGCGTCACCTCGCCAACAGGGGGCTTCACCGAATACCAATACAACGAGCTCAACCAAGTCATCGTCGAGCGACGCCCAACCGTGTCCGTTTTGCACGGGAACGGGACAATGACCGATGAGAAGCCAGTGTTCCTGTACGGCTACAACGCCTTGGGCCAACTTGCATGGTCGATGAATGCACTGGGTGGTGTTCGGGTCAACACTCTGAACAATGTCGGGCAGGTCGTGGCGACGGAGGATGGCACGCACAGGATCTCCAGTGTGGCTTACAACGCGCTCGGTGAGCAGGAGCTCAGCGCAGACCCCATGGGTCACGTGACGTTCCAGACCTTCGATACGGCAGGTAGGGTAACCGCGCAGGGCGACTTCACTTTTAATGGCGCAGGCGGGAGAAACCGCAACGTCCGCGAATCTTATGTCCTGAACCAGAACGGAAATCGCCTGCGCGTGACCGATGCATTGGGCAACGCGGCGACATACGACTACGACAGTCGTGGCCTCATGTTGCGGAGCCGAACGGCAGCCGGTGTCGTCATGGATTACGCCTATGACTACCAGGGCCACAAGATCCGCGAAACCAATGCGTTGTCGGATGCGTCGTTGCTGAACAACACTTCATCCGCACTTTCAAACGCGGGAGTCTTGCCTGGTTATCGTGTTCTGCCAGCGGGACGGCAATGGAGTTACGTGATTCCCGCGGATACGTTCAAGAATCCGTGGAACCAAGCCTACACGATCGATGCCGTGGTGGAGCGATACCAGTCCGGCGGTTATGCAGCCAGTTCCGATTTCAGCTTCGATTCGACGACGGGAACAATCAGCGGGCAGGCACAGTTGGGAGCCTCGTATCGCATCACCTTCAAGGCGCATGCAACCGAAAACGGGGACGTCGCCACGGCGGTTATGTACTTGTCGGGCATGGACGCCACTCAATTCGATACCGAACAAGCCGGAACGCCAGTCGTCAATCGTGGCATTCCGGACATGTTGGTCGCGCCAAACACTGCCTTCGCCTTCAACCTCTCGCCGGGAACGTTCGTCGAGCCGCAGGGCCAAACGCTGACCTATAGTCTGCGCGTCGAAGAGACGCATATCGAATGGATAGAGGACGAATCAGGCAGTCACCGGGAATGGGTCACAGACTACTTCGATCTCGCATCTTCGGGACTTTCGAGCAAGATAACGCTCGATCCGGCGACCGGAAGTTTCACTGGCAATGTGGGCGCTGGCCAGTATTACTTGCAGCTGGTTGCAACCGATCCCGATGGGAATGAGAGCGTCCAGGAGTTCACCCTGAATGCTTCCGTGGCGGCAACCCAGCCCGCGCGGCGGACTGTGACGGACAGCAATGGTCAGGTCGTCAACCTCGACGAGCAGACGTGGGAATACAACCTCTTTGGTCAGCTGGTCGAGCATCACGACCTGAGCGGTGCAAGATACGCTTATACCTACGATGACGGCCAGCAGATCCTGCAGCATAGCGACTGGTCGCAATCGACGATCACCACGCCGATCTACGATTACGTCGACGAGAACGACACCCTGTACTGGAACAAGTACGGCGGGCGGCCCGATGCGATCGTCGGATACGAGACGACGATCATCAACAATGATCGCGAGCTCGTGTACTACGCCAACGGCCAGTTGGCGGAAATCCGCGAAGGCAGCAACTGGACCAAGTACGAATACGATGCCTCCGGTAATCGTACGGCAGAAGAAACGCTGACGCACAACTCGGGTGGGATCGTTCATCTGCGCACCGAGATGATGTACGACAGCAACAACCGGCTTGCACGTGTCACCCAGATCGATTTGGGCGCGGGCAAAGGATTGCTGGACTTGCGCTATAGCTACGACGCGATGGGCAATCGCATGCGCGTCATGGTGAAAGGTGGCTACGGTGCCAGCCAACCGCCAGTCGTCACCACCGACTTGCCGCCAGTAGTGGTCACGCCGTTACCGGATGCGCACCTGGCAATCGGCGTTGCATGGTCATGGGCGATTCCCGCGGCTTCCTTCAAGGATCCGGAAAAAGGCCCACTCAGGTTTGACGTGGATACCGTGGATGATGACTGGCCGGACTGGCTCGATTACGACCCGACCACCCGGACGTTCTCCGGAACGCCGACCGAGGACACTTCCGTCACGATTCGTGTGACGGTCACCGATCTCGACGGCAAATCCGTCACCGACGACTTCGTGATTACTGCCGCGGAAAACCAGCCGCCGGTGGTGGTGAAAACATATCCGCTCCTGGAAATGCCGATTGGGCAACTGTGGACGCTGAACGTTGCAGATGCCTTTGAAGATCCCGAAGGCCAGCCATTGACTTTCGTGGGGGCGCAATGCAGCGAAGGCGCAAGTCTGCCGGATTGGCTCCACTTCGATGCGACAACCGGAACATTTTCTGGAACACCGTCCGCCAACGAACTCAACAATGGCTTTGCCGTTTACGTGACGGTTCAGGACTCGATGGAAGCCCAAGCGACCCTGCGGCTGGACTTGCACCCCATCCTGCCAACCTTCCCGGGCTTTGCAAATCTCGATTTCAACGCCAGTCCGTCGACCAGTGACTGGAGTCCGTCATCGAATGGCCCGGTAGTTGCCCAGCATGTCGGTTACATCGGAACCGGCGCTAATCCCGGTACCGTGGTCCTGACCCAGGACGGCAAGCGCGCAATTACTGCAGGACAGAGCGTCACGATCGGCGTGCAGTTCGATTTCCACGGGTACAACAGCAGCACCCAGGGTCATGGCGTCGCCGGACAGACGGCCGTTGGTCAGATCGTGTGGTACGACAGTGCCGGCAACCAGATCGGGGTTACCGAAGGCACCAAGCTGGATGGCATCAACGGTTATGCCGGCTGGACACAGTTCGCCGTCACCGCGAATGCGCCTACTGGTGCCGCGTACTACTCGATGCGTTTCATGACGACGCACACGATCAGCAGCGCGTCGATCAACGTTGACAACGCCTTCTACGTCGATCCCAATGGCAGTGGCGGCGCAGTGCCGGCCGGATATAGCGCACCGCCGATCCTCAATCGTTCGATCGCCAACCAAGGCATCGCCACAGGCACCAACTGGTCGTTCCAGTTGCCAACGGACACGTTCACCGACGCCGACACGCCAGTCCTGAACTACAGCGCTTATATCCTCATCGACGACGGCGCCGGCAACATCACTTACGATGCGTTGCCATCATGGCTGACGTTCGATGAGGCCACGCGCACGTTCTCCGGAACGACATCCACGGCGCAGGCATTGACGATCGCAGTGACCGCCAGTGATGGCACGGCGTTCGCGCAGACGCAGTTCGCGTTGACGGTATCGGACACGCAGACCAACCAGCCGCCGCATGCCAATGGCACCGTTCCAGCGCAGGCCGCGACAATCGGGCAGGCGTGGAGCTATCAACTGCCGGTGGGAATCATCACCGATCCGGAAGGACAGGCATTGACCTGGACTGCCTCCTTGCAGGGAGGTGGCGCACTACCATCGTGGCTGAGCTTCAATGCATCGACGCAATCATTTAGCGGCGCGCCGGATGTTGCGGGCAACTACTCGATCGTTGTGACGGCAACGGATCCGGAAGGAGCGGCAGCCGGCGTTCAATTCACAATCATCTCGCAGACACCAGCATCTAGCGCGGAATATTCCGGAACCGATGGACAGCAGGTCCAGTGGTATTTCACGGGGTTTGATGATACGCAGGCTGCTCAATTTCTTGTTGTATACGAAGAACGAGCCGATGGTAGCTGGCAAAATTCGGAAGGCTACTACGTTGGGGGATATTCAACAGGGCAGAAATACGTCACCGGTTCTGCGCATGCGGTAGATGGCCGCTACAACTACCGCATCATGATTCAGGCGGAGGAAAACAGTTATGGCGCGCAGATTCATACTGTGGGAATTACACCAGCTGCAGTAGCTGCGCAGTCTTCGATCAATCCGCAATTGCAGATGCTGATTATCGCGCCTGGAGGTGGCGGAGATGGCGGCACAGGTGGCGGTGGTGCCGGAGGCGGCGGAACTGGGGGTGCCGGTGCCGGGGGGGGCTCGGGCTGGACCGGCAATACCAACGAAGACGGTTGGGAGGAGTATTGGTACAGCTACGACGTAGAGAACCGGATGACGGTGGCGCATGGGGAATTTGACGCGGTCGAAGGCCAAGTTGTAGTTGCGAAGAACAACTTGGGTCTGAGCTACGGCTTGGAATACGACGTTGCTGGGCGCATGTCCCTGCGCTGGACGCATACCCCCGGTGGCGGGGCCACTGACTTCACTTACGAAGACACCAACTATGACGAACGAGGACAACGCACGTCGATCATCCAGAGCGGCCTGCTGACGGAGAGCTTCTCCTACGATGCAGTGGGCCGCCAGACCGCCCACCGGACTTATGTAGGCAATTCCGACGGTAATCCAGTCCTCAATCACCTCGACGTCACCGAGTACGACGCCGATGGACGGACCGTACGACAGGCCAGCTATGGCCACGCCGTGACCCCGGACGGGCTGGACATGGCCGAGGCAGAACACCTGCAGCGGCTGTCGCAGGTCTACATGCAGCCCTATGACGCCGCAGGCCGGATGACCGGTTACAGCTACACCTCGTTCTCGAACGAAGTGGGGGTGGGCAATTCGACGGCACCGAGCCACTTCAGCCAGATGTTCGCCTACACCTATGAAGGCCGGGAGAGCTATCTGGAGAAGGAAGTCCGCGGGTCGAGCACGGATGCCAACTTCAAGGCCAGCACCTCGACCAGCACGTATGACGCCTGGGGCCGGCGGATCGCAATCGTGGAGTCGACTCCGAACGTGAGTTCGCGCACGCGCCTGTTTGACTACGACATGGAAGGCAACATCCTGCAGCGGACGGAGGCGGACAGCAGCACCACCCGCTACGCCTACGTGCAGGGCCAGAACGTGGCCAGCGGTGGCAGCAATGGCAGCTTGGATGTGCTCAGCCACCTGACGGGATACCAGACCAGCGATGTGGGCACGACCAATGCCCAAGTGCAGGCCGGCGATACCCTGCAGAACATCGCCCAGCGGGTCTATGGCAACAGCAATCTCTGGTACGTGCTGGCCGAGGCGAATGCGCTGAGCGCCAGCGACCCACTGGTTGCAGGGACCACGCTGAAGATCCCGCAGGTCCAGGTTACCAAGAACGACGCGACGACGTTCAAGCCGTTCAGTGCGAATGAAGCAATCGGCAATACAGCACCGAGTCTTCCCTACATCACGCCGCCGCCGAAGCAGCATTGCAACACATTGTTGATGGTCATCATCATTGTGGTGGCGGTGATCGTGACGATCTATACGGCGGGTGCCACAGCGGGGGCCATGGGAAGCGTTGCGACCGGTACCGGAGCTGCTGGCACCACAGCAGGAGTGACTGCAAGTGCAGCGATGGCAGGGACTGCCACTGCTGCTGGTACAAGCACGTTTGCGACGGGATTAGCTGCACTTGCTGGTGGATACGGTACAACAACAGCCATTGTGGCAGGTGCTGTGGGCGGAGCAGTAGGTAGTATTGCATCCCAAGCAGTCGGTAGCGCGATGGGCGCATCGGATTTCAGCTGGAAGAACGTTGCAGTTGCCGCAATCACGGGTGGCGTGACAGCTGGCGTGGGTTCCTACCTCTCTGGTTCAGGTAGTGCGCTCGCATCCAACATCTATACACGCGCAGCTACCATGGCGACTGTCAGCACAGCAACCAGTTATGCGGCCAACAAGCTGGTGGGGAATGACGTGCACTTCAGTTGGAAGGAACTTGCGGCCAACGTCACAACCTCGATCATCACTGCAAGCGCGACAAAGGGAATTGCACAATGGGCCCAGATTGACCCAACGACCACTTCGGGCCAGTTCAAGCTGGACATGATTGGCGGCGTGGTTGGCGGGATTGCCGGCGGCAACGTGCGCAAGGCCTTCGGGGTTGGAGGAGCACCCGATTACGGTCAAATTGCGGTTGATGTGTTCTCGAACGTTTTGGCGAACAGCTTGGCCGGGCAGCATGCCTATAGTGCATCGTTGGCTCAGGCAGATCAGATGCGGGCAACTGCTTGGATAACCAACGCAAGATCCGATGAAGCTGCGGAAGCATCCCGAGAACTGCGGTATTTCGTGCAGCCAGATGTTGAGGTCGGAGGTCCGTCGGATGACGGGTCTTGGAGGCTTGGAGATGGCAGCTTGTTGAGGCTGCCCTCTGCGACGCAACCACAGGAGCTAGACAGAATTGTTGTTACGGGATACAGGACACCTAATTATTTTGATAGTTTTAATTTCTCTTCGAATGTAAATAGCTGGAGTGGAAATTGGCGCTTTGGTCAATCTTTGGACAAGGCGTCAAATAGTCAGGCGTTCTTTGTGCGATATCCAGCGCCAACATCTCAAGCAGCATCGCGCATTACGCTTCCACAGCTTATTGATCGTTATTTGAATCCAGATTCCGGGTTAAAGTACATTGAAGACAAGCTGCATGGTCTCGCGGAAATCTTCCGTCAACATGAGGGGGCAGCAGCAGTTCCTGTTAGCCAAAGGAACACATCTGACTATCTGAATCTTGATGTTGCTGAGAACTATGTAATTGCTGGAGGACTGGATATGCTGTCGGGAGGCGCCCATCTGGCACGTCCCGGAAAACCATGGGAGGCGCTCATTGGCTTGCAATCTGCTCTTTCAAATCCTGACCCCGTAGTTCGCAGAGCCTATAACGCTTGGACGTCGGCTGCCCCGAGTGAGCGCGTAGATATGGCTTACACCGCAAGTGGCAACTTGGTTGCAGGTTGGGGTGCGGGTGAAGCGGTAAGCGCAGCTCGACTCACTGGAACAACCCTGGTCCAAGCGGAGGCGATTGGTCCTGAGGCAGCAATTTTCGATGCTGCTAACACGCGGCTTGCATCTGATCTAGATCGGATCGCCGCCGATGGGCACGCTATCGCGCGTCATGGTGGTGCAATAACAGACTCGCAATTGATGAATCGATCTTTGATGGGGTATGCGCCAGATGGGTCTGTAAAGCTCAATCCAAAGACTCAACAGCCAATTTTGCCGCCGATGTCGACGGCCTTTTATTCCGATGATGCGTTGGCTTATGCCGATAACGCTCTGCGCCAGAACTATCTGGAGAAGGCTGTAGCACTTTCGCCTATTCAGAACCTCATTCGTCTAAACGGAGTGGACCTCGGGGTTGATCTGGGTAGAGGATATGCGCGTATTGGCAGTTCTTCCTACAATCCGAGTTTGCAGGGCCCCCTCCAGCGAATAGATCGACTCCAAAGGGTAGATGCTGTTTACAAGTGGAGTTCGGTTGAAAATCGCTGGGTGACCGACACAATTTTCCCGACGAAGTGATCAATGAACAACTATTCAATAATTCATGGTGTGCTTGGCTCAGTCTTTGCTTCCGACCTTGGACGCTCCGATGAGGAGGCAAGCGCGTTGCTCCGTGAAATGACCAGCAATTCCGAATACAAGCGACAACTGCACGACGCCTTGACCTCGGCGCTTAGAGATCCAGGCTTTTCATGGATGGATGTGCTGAATGAGTACGAGGTCTATCCCGCGGATGATGAATTAGATGCTCGTAACTATGCGATTCAAATTTTGTGGTCATCCGTATTCTCGCAGGAGCGTCCGCCTGCGCGATAGTTTCAAACAACGCAATTAGGTTATTTGAGAGTCTGATTTTCTTCAATAAAGTATGGCTCTAGATTTTGTTTTGCATGTGTCTGGAGTCGACAATTACTCAGTCGGTTAATACGTTGACGATGCAAATTGGGTAATCCGGAATGGCACATTTTCACCTGAGTTGAATGCACATGTTTCTGTTCCGGGCGGCACAGGTTCGGCAAAGGGACTAATGGTCGGCTTGGATAGAGTGACCGGCGAAATTACTACCATGCACCTAAAGCCCGTTTCTTGGTTTGAGGCGAAATCTCCGAGCCTTGGTTGGGAGGCTCAGCCGCGGTTCCTAAGAGCTGACGTAATTGGCCTCAATCCTCAGTTAGGCTGGAGGCCGCCGTGCAAATGGTAATGAGCATGCGAATATCTAACATTCACTGGCTATCCCAAGTTGCTTTTGAAGCCGAGGTTGAAGTCACAGACGGCGAGTTTTTTTGTGTCGCTTTCTCCCAGCCATGCTCGGTTGGTGTTGGGGATGAATTAACAGAACTGCTTCACGTGTTTGGAATTAAGGAGGTGATGCTTAGCGAGCAATCGCAGGTTGGAATTTCAAGCGTGACTGTTGACGGCCTAGGGCGAAAAGTAGTTGCTAGGGTAGACGATAAGTCGAGGCAAATTTTGGCTGTTGGCGCTATCGCCATGGTAGTTGATGAGTACTTGCCTGGTGGGTTTGAAGACGGAGATTTGATCGAGTTTGAGTGTGCGCGAATTGATCTCTGGTAGCTCGAAACTGATATGGAAAGAGACGGCTTAATATCGGGCCGTCTCTTTGTTGCAAATACAGCCATTCCAACTGCGCGAATCGAGTATGTTCCATTCAATGGCAGCTAGGCATCGGTTCATGCGATAGCTCGCTCGACAAGAGGCAAGGATAAGACGCCTGAAAAGCCTCGCCCAATGGCGTGGTCAGCAATGCTTTCGAGCACAATCTAGCGCAAAATATTTCCGCAGCGCAGCATGGAAAAATCTCTTTCGGCCAACTCTAACCCTCCTAAGCCAATAAACACCTGCCATTAAACTTTTTTTCTCAATGATGGATTCAGTCATTAGGAGTCGGTTGAAATTTGCCTAAAGGCCTATGAAATAAAGAATTTGTGGAGCAACCAACTGAGCGCACACAATGTGCGCACACCACGTAGGCCGAACCCATGGAATTCAAGACGCTGGATAACGAAGAACTGCTCCGTCTCAGCCTCGACGCGATGAGCAGCGATCGCGATGCGGACGCAATGATGATGCTCAAGACCCTGCTCGAGCGCGAGCCGGGCGATGCCAATGGGCAATATCTGCTGGCGGCCCTGCATGCACAGATCGGGATGATGGACCGTGCGGAAGAGGGCTTTCGAAAAGCGGTCGCGTTAGCGCCTGGCATGGTGATGGCGCGCTTCCAGTTGGGGCAGTTGTTGCTGGTCAAGGGCGACAATGGGAGCGCGCGCGACATTCTCGAGCCGCTCACAGGTCAGCAGGATTCCATTGGCGCGTATGCGCGCGGCCTGTTCGCGATTGCCGGCGACGATGTGGATGGCGCAATTCGCTACCTCGGGGATGGGCTCGCGTTGCCGCAGGCAGTGCCGGCGTTGCAACGAGACATGGACAATTTGAGGGCACGGTTGGCTGAGTCGCTGCAGCAGGCGGAAGTGCCGATTTCGAATGAACCGATTGCGCCGGTGCTGCGCATGCCCGGTGCATACCAGGGCAACTGATGTCGGTCGACGGCGTTGCGTCCTCCGCGAGCCTCCTGGCGGCGCTACGCGGGGAGATGGCGCGGCAAGGCGAGCGCGTGGGCGGTGCACATCGCAAGACAGTCAGTCCCACGCCGGAAGAAAAGCAGGGCTTTCGCCACGACAAGAATCGCTTGCGCGCGGAGATTCGCGAGATCGTCCGCAACGCCACGCTGTCTGATGAGGATGCGATGAGGAGCGTACGGCGGCGAATCGTGCGCGCGATGTTGCTGTGGGAATTCGGAACGGATTTGCGCGAACACCCTGAATGGCAGCCGATGCTGGAATCCATCACGCGAACGCTGGAATCCAGCGCGCAACACCGCGTGGCGTTCGAAGCTTTGGTGCGACAGTTTCGATGAATGCGCGGATCATTTTAGGAATTTTCCTACAAAAAAATCAGGGGAATCCGATTCACAAATTGCGTAGATGCAAAGTCGAGTTCGTGATTCGTTTCATTTTTTCTGAAGCTTTCAGGTAAGCGAAAAATATTTTCGAGCAACTGTCACTTTTATCGTTGACATTCGACTCGACGCAAAGGCAGAGTAAAAAAGCGGTAACGATGGAGTGGTTCGATATCGCAACAGGGGCGTTGCATTCACATTGGGGTGTGAATGCAGCGAAGCAGGGAAATCTACGGCGCACTGGAGGCGTCGGTATGCAGGCAACGAACGATCTGGCCACGCGACTGCGTGGCTATCTGGAAAGTGACCCTTCCAATTCCGATATCGCTTGCGAATTGGTGGATATTTACCTTGCCGAAGGGCGGGTTTCAGCTGCAAAAGCCGTATTGGATGGACTTCCTTCCGAATCGCAGTCTGCCGTGGGAGTGCAGGCGCGATTGGGGCGCATGGCTTTGCTGCGGGGCGATTACGCTTCTGCCGAAACCACGTTCGAATCGCTTGCAGGCAAGGGCCATGCTTCTGAAGGCGTGCTTCACGATCTTGCATTCGCACAGCTGTGCCAGCGCGAGGTAGAGCGCGCCAACACGACGATAGCTTCGGCGATCGGCCTGCATGGACTGACGCCCGCGCTGGGCGTCCTCAAGGCGCGCATCGCGATGATGCGCGACGAAACGGATGCGGCGGTTTCCACTCTCGATGCCGTGTTGCAGGCGCATCCGGGACATGCGGAGGCGCTTGGGGTAAAGGCACTGGCATTGCTGGACGGCGATCGCATGGAGGATGCGGCAACGGTGGCGTCCGAGTGCCTGAAACGCTATCCGCGCCAGCACGAAGCACTGTTGGTCGCGGGGACGTTGCTGCTGTGGTCGCAACGCGCGGAGGAAGCTGGCCAATTGTTCGAGACTGCGCTTGACGTGCAGCCGAATTCCGGGCGGGTGTTGTCCGGATATGGGCAAACCCTGATGCTGCGCAATCGCTTGCCGGATGCACGACGCGTTCTCGATCGCGCCGTGCAGGCGATGCCCGATCACATCGGCACATGGCACGCGCTGGCGTGGACGCAACTGCTGGAAGGGGACCAGACCGCCGCGGAAGGAAGTTATCGCGCCGCTTATGATCTCGACCGCAATTTCGGCGACACCCACGGTGGGTTGGCGCTGATTGCCGCGCTGCGTGGGCACTATGACGATGCCGAACAGGACATCAAGCGGGCATTGCGACTGGATCCGAATGCAGTCACTGCGAAATACGCGCATGCACTGCTGCTGGAGGCGCGCGGAGACGAAGCGGGCAGCGATGCATTGATGCATGAGCTAGTGCAAGGGACGGGGAGTCCGGTTCCGATCCGGGAATTCAACGCACGACTCAAGACGATCCTGCGCGCGCACGCCTGAGGGGGCCCATGGATACCGATTTCGCCATCCGTCTGATGACGGACGCGCTCTTTGCGTCCGTGAAAATCGCGGCGCCCATTTTGCTGGCGACGCTGGTGATCGGTTTGGTGATTTCGATCGTCCAGGTCGTGACGCAAGTCCAGGAAATGACCTTGACCTTCGTGCCCAAGTTGGTGGTCGTTGTCGTGGTGCTGGTGGTGTGTGGCGCCTGGATGCTGTCGGTTGCGGTCGAACTCGCTCGGCGCATGTTCGAAGCGGCAGCGGGACTCTAGGCGATGGATGCATTGTCCGCCATCGCCGTTCTGTTCGTCCTTGCGCTGCTGCGTTACATCCCGGCCGTGGTCCTGCCGGGCATGTCGCCGCTGACTTGGGCACCGGGCACCGTGCGGATCGTGTTGGCAATGGCATTGGCGTGCTTGACCGTGCTGGCGACAGGCGATCTCTCCGCAGTGGCATGGATCGATGGCCCGGTGCCGCTGGCGGTGGCCGCCATGCACGAATTGATGATCGGATTCGCGTTTGGCCTAGTCGTGATGATCCCGCAAGCCGCGTTGCACTCGGCCGGCTGGCTGATGGACATCCAGGCAGGACTGGGCGCCGCGACGCTGTTCAACCCGGGCTCGCAGGGTGACGCGCAATCCTTGCTTGGCACGGCGCTGATGCTGTTGGCGACGGTGTTGTTCTTCCTGCTCGATCTGCATGTCGAGCTCTATCGGGTGATGGTTGCGAGCGTGCAGGTGCTGCCGTTGGGCGGACACGCCGGCAAGTTGCAACTGTCTGGCGTGATGGATCTGCTCGGCAACAGCTTCCTGTTCGCCTTGATCGTCGTCGCGCCGGTCGTGCTTGGCTTGTTCGCGGTGGATATCGGCGTCGGTTATGCGACGCGCTCGATGCCGCAGGCCAATGTCTATTTCCTGGTGCTGCCGCTCAAGATCGGCATGGCGATCCTGCTCTTGGCGGCGACGCTGCCATTCGTCCCGGGCATGATCGAACGCCTGTACCGCGATGCGTTCGCGCGTCTTCCGACATTGCTGGGGGCCTGAGCGATGTCGCAGGGTGACCAGGACAAGACCGAACAGCCAACCCCGTTTCGCCTCGATGAAGCGCGCAAGCAGGGTCAGGTCGCGAAGAGTCCGGAGATCACGGGGATCGTGGTCATGATCGCGTTCGCGGCCATCGTCGCCTTGAGTGGCGGACAGATCGCCAGGGCCATCGCGCAGGCGACGGGACAGATGATCGCGGTCGCCGGGCATGCGCCGTCGCTGGATGCGGCACTGACCAGCATGCTCCACAAGGCTTATGCGCCGCTTTGGCAGGCACTGGCGCCATTGGTGCTTGGCCTGATCGTGGCGGGCGTCGTCGGCAACCTGGCCCAGACCGGCCCGATGTTCACGACGCATCCGCTGAAGCCCGATTTCAAGCGCATGCATCCGATGCAGGTCGTCCGCAAGATCTTCTCGATCCGGACGCTGTGGGAGTTGGGCAAACTGCTGTTCAAGTCGGCGTTGTTGCTCGGCTTGGCGGTGCTGGTCGTGCTGAAGGCGCGAGGACTGATCGAATCGGTGGCCGGCACCGCGCCCAGCCAGCTGGGCGGGCTCATGGCGCGCGCCTTCGTCAAGACGTCGCTGTATGTCTTGCTGGTCCTGGCAATCGCCGCATTCGCGGACTGGCTGTTCTCGCGGCGTGAATTCATGCGCAAGATGCGCATGAGCAAGCGCGAGTTGAAGGACGAGGTCAAGCGTCGCGATGGCGATCCGACCGTCAAGACCAAGCAGAAGCAATTGCTGCGCGAGCTGCTCAAGAAGGCGGGCTCTGTCGGGCGGGTGAAGGACGCCGACGTCATCCTCACCAATCCGACCCACGTTGCTGTCGCCCTGCGCTACCGTCCTGGCGAGACGCTGGCGCCGGTCGTGGTCTCCAAGGGCGCGGGGCTGATGGCCGCGGAAATCCGCAAGCGTGCCCGCCAGCACAAGGTGCCGATGGTGCGCAATCCGGTGCTTGCCCGCGCCTTGTTCAAGGAATGCGGCATCGACGAGATGATTCCGCAGGCACGCTACAGCGCGCTCGTTCCGATCTATCGCGAATTGTGGGCCTCGCTCGGCACGCCGGGAGGTTCGCGATGAAGGATCTGTTCTCGCAGATGTGGGGTGGCAAGCGCGATCTCGCGTTGATCGTGCTGGTGATCGGCGTGTTGCTGGTGTTGTTCGTCCCGATCCCGTCGATGCTGCTCGACCTGCTGCTGGTGATGAACATCAGCACGGCCCTCCTGATCCTGCTGGTGACGTTCTTCACCGAAACACCGCTGAAGTTCTCGACCTTCCCGACCATCCTGCTCCTGGTGACGCTGTTCCGGCTGGCGCTGAACGTATCGGCGACGCGACTGATCCTGAGCAACGGCAACGCCGGCAAGGTGATCAACGCCATCGGCGAATTCGTGGTTGGCGGCAACTACATCGTCGGCCTGGTGGTCTTCCTGATCCTGATCGTCGTCCAGTACGTGGTGGTGACCAGTGGCGCCCAGCGCGTCGCCGAAGTCGCGGCCCGCTTCACCCTCGACAGCATGCCCGGCAAGCAGATGAGCATCGACGCCGACATGAACATGGGGCTGATTGACGAGCACGAGGCGCGCCGTCGTCGCACCATGATCGAGAAGGAAGCGAGCTTCTACGGTGCGATGGACGGCGCCACCAAATTCGTCAAGGGCGATGCCATCGCCGGCATCATCATCATCCTGATCAATATCGTCGGCGGCCTCGCCATCGGCATCGCCCAGATGGGTCTGCCGTGGAGCGAGGCGGTGCATCGTTTCACGCTGCTCACCATCGGCGACGGCATCGTCACCCAGATCCCCTCGCTGGTGATCGCGGTCGCGACCGGCATCATCATCACGCGCGCCGCCGCCGATGCGCAGCTCGGATCGGAAATCCCCAAGCAGGTATTGGCCAATCCGAAGTCGATCCTGATCGTCGGTTTTGCATTGATGGCGCTTCTCCTGATGCCGGGCTTCCCGAAGTTGCCGGTGTTGTTCGTGCTGGCGCTGCTCGGTGGATTGGCCTACCTGGCCGTTCGCTCGGCCAAGGAAAAACTGCAGGACGCCGTCGACGAGATCGAGCAGGAGGTGTCCGAGTCCGGACGGTCGACCGCGGACGAATTGCAACAGGCCCTGCGCATCGAGCCGATCGAGATTCGTCTCGGTGGCACGTTGGCCAAGCACTTCATCGGCACGGACAGCGACCTGCCATCGCGCATCACCAACCTGCGCAAGCAGCTCGCGCTCGATCTCGGTTTCATCCTGCCCAAGGTCCAGACCCAGCAGCATCCGGGCCTGCAAGCAGATGCCTACGAGATCAATTTCCAGGGCGCACGTGCTGCCCAAGGCAAGTTGCAGGTGGACAAGGTACTTGCGATCAATCCTGGCGGAACGCGCGCCCAGCTCGAGGGCGAGCAGACGACCGATCCCGCGTATGGGTTGCCGGCGCAGTGGATCGATGCCGAAGCACGCCAGTTCGCGCGGAATTCCGGCTACACGCTGGTCGACCCGGACACCGTGCTGATGACGCATCTGAGCGAGATGGTCAAGCGCCAGGCCGCCGATCTGCTGACGCGCGGCGACACCGAGCAGATGCTGCAGAAGCTGCATGAGCGCCACGCAACGCTCGTCGATGACCTGGTTCCGGCGACGATGACGTACTCCGATGTGCAGAAGGTCTTGCAGGCCCTGCTGCGTGAGCAGGTGAGCATCCGCAATCTCGAAGCGATCCTCGAAGTCCTGGTGGATGCCGGCAAGACAACCAAGGCCAGCGACGAATTGGCCGAGAAGGTGCGCGAGCGCCTTGGGCCAATGATCTGCCAGAACCTGCGTGATCCCCAGGGTGAACTCCAGGTGCTGACCCTGGCGCCGGAAGTCGAGCGCACGCTGTTGCAGAACGCCAAGTCGGCGGAACCCCGCGCGACGCTCTTCACCGAAGTGGCGCAACTCGACGGCTTCATGAAGAACCTCGGTCGCCAGGTCGAAACCATGATGGGCCGCAACCTGCAACCCGTGTTGTTGTGCCCATCGCCGCTGCGACGCGGCCTGCGCAATCTCCTGCATCGCTCCATGCCCTACGTCAACGTGGTGGCCGTGAGTGAAATTCCGTCCACGCTTCCGGTCCGCTCGTTCGCGGCCATCCAGGTCAATTGAGGACATATGCCCGATTCCACGCTCCAGGCGGTCGCGCGCAGTCTTGGCCAGGACATGAAGGTCATGTCCAACGTCAGCAACAACGTGGCCAACATGCATACGCCCGGATTCCGGCGCACGCAGACCATTCCTTCGTTCCAGGAGATCGCAGCGGGTGCCGGCGTGATCGACCAGCGCGACGGCACGCTTGCGCAAACGACGCGACCGTTCGATCTCGCCTTGCGCGGTCCGGGATTCTTCGTTGTCCAGCACGGCGATGAGACCTTGCTCACCCGATCGGGCGCTTTCCATCTCGATGCCAACGGCGTGCTGATGACGGCCCTTGGCGATCCGGTCCTGGGAGATGCCGGCCCGATTTCGCTGGCGCCCGACACGGCGATCCGCGTCGATGCGCAGGGACAGTTGTGGTCCGACACGCAACAGGTCGGGCAATTGCGCCTGGTCTCCGTGGCGGATGCCGGCGCATTGGTCGCGCGCGGCGGCGGCCTCTATGCCAATCGCGGGACCGAAGGCGAATGGAAGGGCGCGGTGGTGCAGGGCGCGCTGGAACAGGCAAACGTGGACCCGGCGGACGAGATGGTCCGGTTGATGGAGACCACGCGGCACGTCGAATCGGTGCAACGGGTGATTTCGATTTACGACAAGGCAATGGATACCGGGATCAACCGGTTGGGCGACAACTGACAGGGGAGACACAGCAATGAGCGATGCGATGCAGATTGCAGCCACCGGGCTGCGCAGCGAACAACGGCAGATCGACGTCATTTCCAACAACGTCGCCAACATGCAAACCCCCGGCTTCAAGAAGTCCCGGGTCAACTTCGCCGATGTGGCGGCCGCCTACGCGGCGCAAGCGGGCACTACGCCCGAGAGCATCGGCAACGGCACCAGGGTCGTCTCGACCTCGACCTTCTACTCGGGTGGCGAGCTCAAGGCCACGCAGAATCCATGGGACATCGCGATCGACGGCAATGGGTTCTTCGAGCTCGAGGGCGTGGATGGCGCGATGTTCTACAGCCGCGCCGGCCAGTTCCACGTCGATGCCGACGGCAACCTGGTGAACATGCAAGGCTTGCGCCTGGCCAACGGGTTCCAGGTGCCGGCGGACGCACGCGACATCCGCGTTGCGGCGAATGGCGACGTCACCGCCAAGGTCGGCAGCGATGCCAATGCCACGTTGCTCGGATCGATCCAGCTGGTGACGTTTGCATCACCGGATGCATTGGTGTCAGTCGGCGACAACCGTTACACCGCGACCGAAGCGGCGGGTGCACCAACCGCCCTGCAGCCCGGCAGCAACGGCACCGGAACGCTGCAGCAGGGCTATGTCGAGCTCGCCAACGTCGAATTGATCGACGAGATGTCATCGCTGGTGCTGGCACAGCGCAGCTACCAGATGAACGCACGCGTGTTGCAGGCAGCCGACCAGATCCTCGAGACGATCAACAACCTGAGGCGCTGAGCATGATCTCCTGGTTCTTTCTGGCGGCGGCACTCACGGCCCAGCCAGCGGCGCAAACGGTCGCGGTGCACGACATCGAGGACCGCGTCGGTGCAATGCTGATGGAGCGTCTTGCGGCGACGCAGAGCAAGGCCATGGTGCACCTGGATGCGGGCCTGCGGCCGCAGACCGTGCCCGCGGGCACGCTGGACATCGAGGTGGGCGAGCCCATCGGGCGTTTTCCGCGCTCGCATGTCGCGGTTCCGGTCCGCCTGCGCGTCGATGGCCGCACGGCTCGCACCTTGACCGTGTGGGCCGAGTTGCACGAGCCGCGCATGGCGCTGACATACAGCCGTGATTACCGGCGCGCACAGGTTGCGGAAAGCGTGAGTGCGACAGCGCATATGGTCGATGCGACCTGCTGCGCGGGCCCGTTGGTGATGTCGATGGACGCGGTCAAGGGCATGCGCATTCGCAAGGACGTCCATGAAGGCGCACCCGTGCAGCTTGCCGATTTCGAGGCGTTGCCCGACGTCGCATCTCAGCAGCGGGTCGCGGTGGAAGTGATCAAGGGCGCGGTCGCGCTCAATGTCGATGGCGTTGCCATGCGCGATGGCCATCTGGGGGATCGGGTCGCCGTTCGCCTGCCGATGGCGACACGGCTGGTCGATGCGACCGTGATCGGGCCAAACCGGGTGCGCGTCAATGAATAAGACGACTTTGTTGTTGGCGCTTTCGCTGGCAGCGCCGCTTCCGACGCAGGCCCAGAGCACCGAAAGCCTGATCAATCCGAATGCCTATCGCGCACTCGCGGCGGACCAGCGCGCCTATCGCGTCGGCGATGTCATCACGATCCTGGTCGAAGAGGCCACCAAGGCCAAGTCCGGCGCCACGACCGATGCCTCCAGCGATCTCGGACTCCACGCGGGGTTGCAGCATCCCAAGACCAACTACAACGCGAGCCTGACGGTTGGCGGTGGCAATCGCGGCGGCGCGGAAACGACGCGCGTCGGCGAATTGCGCACCCAGATCACCGTGCAAGTGGACAACGTGTTGCCGAATGGAACGATGCACGTCGCCGGCGTTCATGACATGACGGTCAACGGCGAGCACCAGACCATCCGCCTGTCGGGATTGGTGCGGCCGCAGGACATCTCCTCCGACAACGCGGTGTGGTCGAACCGCCTCGGCAACGCCGAACTGGAACTGGTGGGCAAGGGCGTGGTCAGCGAGTCGCAGCGCCAGAGCATCTTCTACCGCATCTTCAAATGGCTGAGGTTGATGTGAAGAAGTTCCTCTTCTTGTTGCTGGTGTTCGTTTGCGCGAGTGCGGGGGCCACGACGCACGACGTCAAGATCAAGGACATCGCACGCGTTGCCGGCGTGCGTGACAACCCGCTGACCGGCTATGGGCTGGTCTTCGGCCTGGCCGGGTCGGGCGATTCCGCACGCAACCATGCGACCGTCCAGTCCATCGTCAACACGCTGCGCAATTTCGGCGTCAACGTCGCGGAACCCGACATCATGAGTCGCAATGTCGCGGCGGTGATCGTGACGGCCAAGCTGCCGGCGTTCGCCGAACCCGGGCAACTGGTGGATGTGCAGGTCGCTTCTGCCGGCGATGCGCGCAGCCTGACCGGCGGCACCTTGATGCTGACGCCGCTCTATGGGCCGGACGGCAAGCTCTACGCGATGGCGCAGGGCGCGATCTCGGTCGGTGGTTATCAGTTCGAAGGCATGGTGGCGTCGACCCAGAAAAACCATCCGACGGTCGGCTGGATTCCTTCCGGCGCATCGGTCGAGCAGGGCTCGCCCTTGCGCGTGGCCGGCGACGGTCGCTCGCTCAGCATCCTGCTCGACGATCCCGATTTCACCAATGCCAATCGCATCGCCAACGCCGTGCGGGCTGCAGAGCCTGGCGCAGTGGTGCGTGCCGAGCACGCAGGCAAGGTCACGGTGTCCTATCCGGTCGCTCCGTCCAGTCTGGTCAGCGAAGTCGCGCGGATCGAAAACATCACGGTGGCGCAGGACCGCAAGGCGCGGATCGTCGTCAGCGAACGTACCGGCACCGTGGTCGCGGGCGGCGACGTCCGGATCGGGCAGGTGACGATTTCGCATGGAAACCTGAAGGTCGAGATCAAGAACGAATTCTCGGTATCGCAACCGGATGGCATCTACGGACGCCCGGGGGCATCGATCGGAACCGCGATCGTGCCGCGGACCGAGATCAATGCGAACGAACCCGTGGCAAACGTCGTGCGCATGCACGAAGGCGCCAGCGTGGCGGATCTGGTCGGGGCGTTGCGCGCGATCAAGTTGAGTACCCGCGATGTCATCGCGGTCCTGCAATCCATCAAGGCCGCGGGCGCGCTCGACGGCGAACTGGTCATTCAGTAAGGGGAATGAAATGAGTGGAGAACTGACGGTCGATATCGTTCGATTGGCACTGACGATCGAACAGGCCAAGAGCCAGGTCGCGAGCACCAATATCGCGAATGCAAACCGGACCGATGTCGGCGCCATGCGTGCGGATTTCACGTCCTATGAGTCGGCCATGCGCTCGACAGCGTCACCCGAAGCGCTGGCGCGCCTGGATGCCGAGATCCGCGGGCAGCAGGCGATCGAAACCCAGGAGCCGATCAATGCCGATGCGGAAGTCGGCGACATGGTGCAGGCCGGAGCGAACTATCAGGCGCTCGCCGAGGGCTTGAGTCGCGAATTCGGGCTGATGCGCCTGGCCATCAGCGGGAGGAGCTGAACATGCCGATCGATTCGATTCTCGATGTCGCGCGCACGGGCATGGCCTACGAACGCGCCCGCATGGAGGCGTCCAGCCGCAACATCGCCGGCGCCAACGTGCCGCTCGAACCCGGGCAACAAGCCAAGGCCTGGCAAGTGGGGACGGACTTCGAAAGCATGCTGGGCAATGTCGACCCGCTGGTTCAGCAGCCGACGGAAACCAAGCGCGTCCTCGATCCGGGTCACCCCTATGCCGACAAAAGCGGGGAAGTGGCTTATCCGGCCGTCGACATGTCGCATGAAATGACCACGATGATGGGCGCCAGCCGCGGCTACGAAGCCAATGTCCGCGCCTTCAACCTGCTGCGCAGCATGATGCTGCGCGGTCTCGAGATCGGAGCGAAGTGATGGCGATCGAACCCATTGCCTCCGCGACCATCGCACCGGCGCTGAATGTCTCCGAAAGCGGAAACACGGGCTTGCGCGGAGACTTCTTCTCGCTCGTCGGCACGACGCTCGATCAGGCCAATACGCAGCTTCAGTCCGCTGACGCGTATCTGCGCGACCTGGCGGTCGGCAAGAACGTGGCGACCCATGAAGTCATGGTCGCGATGGAAAAGGCGCGCATGAGCCTGATGCTCGTGACGGAAATGCGCAATCGCCTGGTGGAGGGCTACCAGGAGCTCATGAGAATGCAGCTCTGACCGGAATCGACTGATGAATATTCGCGATACATGGGGCTCGTTGGAGCCAAACCGACGCTATGTCTTCCTGGCAGGGCTGCTTGCGATCGTGGTGGTCGCCGCGGGCCTGCTGTGGTGGACGTTCCGCAGCAATGAACAGCTCCTGTTCGGCAATCTCCGCGAACGCGACGCCGCGGAAATCACCCAGGCGCTGACGGAATGGAAGGTGCCCTACACCATCACCGATGGCGGCAGCGCGATCCGCGTTTCGGCCGACAAGGTCTACGACACCCGGATGAAGCTGGTGGCGGCGGGGATTCCGAAGGGTGGCCACGCCGGGTTCGAGCTCTTCGATCATTCCGATTTCGGCGTCACCGAGTTCGCCCAGCGCGTGAATTACCAGCGCGCCCTGCAAGGCGAGATCGAACGCACGATCGCCAGCATGCCGGGCGTCCAGGACGCGCGCGTACACCTGACCATCCGCCGGCCCGGCATGTTCTCCACCGACCAGGAATCGTCCAAGGCATCGGTCGCGCTGAATATCGCCCCGGGGATCACCTTGTCGCAGTCGCAGATTGAAGGCATCCGCAGCCTGGTGTCCGCATCGGTCGAGGGTTTGTCGCCCGCGCATGTGTCCGTGCTGGATTCGAATGGCGCCTTGCTGGCCGCGGCAACGGCGGCATCCGACGCCGACGGTGGCATTGCGATTTCGGACGAGACTTCCCGAGTCGAAGCATCGATCCAGGCCAAGGTGGAGCATCTCCTCACCCAGTTCCTGCGCAAGGATCAGTTCCGTGTTTCGGTCGACGTGACCCTGAACGCCGAAAAATTCCATGAGGTCAGCGAGCGCCCGATTTCGACGGGTGGCACGGGCAATGACCTGATGTCGCGGCAGCAAAGCACCAGCGGTTACACCTCGAATGGATCGAAGCGACAGGAAGACACGCAAGCCGAATTCATCCATGGCACCACCCGGACGGAAGTGAGCCGCGCCGGCGGCCAGATCGAGCGGATGTCGATCGCGGTCGCGATCCCGCCGAATGCCGAAGGCGTGGACCCGCAGTCGCTCCAGGATCTGATTTCCGCTGCTGCAGGAATCAACCCCCAGCGCGGCGATCGCCTCCAGATCTCCTCGCTTGGTTGGCGGGCTGGCTCGATCGCCCCGGGCCAGACGCCAACGATCTCCGGCGTCGAGCCGGGTGAAGCAGGCCATGTTGTCGCGCGAATGGGCTGGTGGCAGTGGGCGCTGGGCGGAGGGCTGCTGCTGATGGCTGTAGTCATGGCGATCCTCATGCTGCTGCGCCGGCCACGGACGCCGCGGCTTTCGCCGACAGAGCGGGATGCCGTGCTTGAAAAACTCAAGGGTTGGCTGGCCGAAGGGGAGCCGAACGCATGAGCCAGTCGGGAGAACGCCGCAGTGCGTTGCTGCTGGCGTCGTTATCTGGCGCCGATCGTCGCCAGTTGCTCGCGGCATTGCCGAAGCAGCGTGCCGCGCGCATCAAGGCATTGATTCACGAGCTTGGACAAATGCCACCGGAAGCCCGGCGCCTGGCGCAGGAACTGCTGCAGCATGAGGCTCCGGGAACGATGGCGGGGCGTTCGCTGGGCATGGAACAGTTGAAATCCCTGTCCGGGCAGTTGTCGGTGGAGTGGCTTGCGCGCGTGCTTCAGGCATGGCCCGGAATCGACCAGTCGTTCGTGATCGAACTGTTGCCCGCGCATCTGCAGGCGGAACTCAAGCGTGAAATGAAAGTTCGTCCGGCCCTTCCCGCCAAATTGTCGGCGGCATTGCGTCATGCCGCAATGGACTTGACCGCGCGCGGGGCGAATGCCTGATGGAACGCGTCGCCGGACAATCGCATCGCATCTCGGCATTGGGCATGGCGTTGGCGCCACGCGAGCCAGTGATCTCCGAGGACGACGCGCACCGCATTTCGGTTGTCCAACCCGATCCGGAGGTATTGGCGCGGGAGGAGCGTGCTCGCGTCTTGCAAGCGGCACATGAAGAAGGCATGGCTTCCGGACTCGCGGAAGCCGATGCGCGGATCGCGCAACGCGTTGAAGAATGCGAGCGCCAGATCCGCGAGGCGCATCGTGCGGCGCAAGAGCGGGTGGAAGGCGGCCAACGCCAGCTGGAGCGCTTGCTCAAAACCATACCGGACAGGATCGCGGAGCAGGAACAGCAGATCGAACGGGTTGCCGCGGAGATCGCATTCGAGGCGCTCGTCCGTTGCCTGGGTGTTCGCAACACGGATCGCGGCTTGACGCTTCAGGTTGTCGAGCAGGTTTTGCATGAGCGCCGCCAACGCCCGGCCACGCTTTGGATATCGGCGGAAGACGCGGAATCGCTGAAGAGTTTTGCGGACATCGAGGGTCTCAAGATCAGTGCGGATCCGCATCTGGCTCGTGGCGACATCCGGCTCGAAACGCCGGTCGGCCAATACGAAACCGGCATCGTGCAACGGATTCAGGCGTTGTCGGACGCCTTCATCCAGACATTGGGTGAGGATTCTTGATGTCCGGCCTGGCCCAACGACTGATCAGCGCCGTGCGCGCTGCCCCCATGGGGCAATCGCTGGGGCGCATCCAGACCTTCAATGGCCTGGTGGTCGAGTCGAATGGGCCGGATGCACGCCTTGGCGAGTTGTGCGACATCGTGACTTCGCCAACCAGCGCCACGGTTCCGGCGGAAGTCATGGGCATCAAGGAGCAGCGCGTGCTTTTGATGCCTTACGGTCATGTCGGCGGAATTTCCGCGGGCAGCCACGTGCGCGCGACCGGCCGCATGGTCACCGTTCCTGTGGGCGATGCGTTGCTGGGGCGGGTGATCGATGCTTTCGGCCATCCGCTCGACGACAAGGGGGCCATCGCATTCGAGTGCGAATACCCGCTGTACCGTCCGCGCATCAATCCGCTGGAACGCGCGCCCATCGATACGGTGCTCGAAACCGGCGTGCGCGCCATCGATGCATTGCTGACGCTGGGCGTGGGGCAGCGCGTCGGGATTTTCGCCGGCAGCGGCGTCGGCAAGAGCACCTTGCTCGGCATGTTGGGAAGACAGGTCTCCGCGGATGTCACGGTCCTGGCCTTGATCGGCGAGCGCGGACGCGAGGTCGGGGAGTTTCTCACCCACTCCCTGGGCGAAGCCGGTTTGAAGCGCTCGGTCGTCGTCGTGGCGACATCGGATGAACCGGCGGTTGCACGCGTGCATGGCGCACATGCGGCGCACGCCATTGCCGAATATTTCCGGGATCAGGGCAAATCGGTCCTGCTGATCGTCGACTCGATGACGCGCTTTGCGATGGCGCAGCGCGAAATCGGGCTGGCAATCGGTGAGCCGCCGACGTTCCGTGGCTATACCCCCTCGGTTTTCAGCCAGTTGCCGACGCTTCTCGAGCGCTGTGGAAAGCTGGCGTCCGGCGGCTCGATTTCCGGCATCTACAGCGTGCTAGTGGAGGGCGACGACATGAACGAGCCGATCACCGATCACATGCGGGCGATCCTAGATGGCCACATCGTGTTGACGCGAGAGCTGGCGTCCCACGGGCACCACCCGGCGATCGACGTCCTGCAAAGCACCAGTCGCGTGATGTCGCAAGTCGTGGACAAGCAGGATGCGTCACTGGCGAAGGAAACCAAGCGATTGATCGCGACCTATCAGGCTTCGCGCGACTTGATCGAGCTCGGCGCCTATCAGCCGGGCGTCAATGTCGAACTGGATCGGGCGGTCGACACCAAGAAGGCATTGGATGGCCTGGTTCAGCAGGCGTCGGATGAGCGTACGCAGCGTACCAAGGCCATGGATGCGCTGGCTTCGGCAATTCGAGACAAGGCATGAGCATGCGCAGGATCCATGCGCTGAAGACCTTGACGCGCTGGCGCACGTTCCAGGATGCGTTGGCCGAGGCGCGTACAGCGGCGGCGGCGCGTGTCCTTGCCGAAGCCCATGAGGCGCTTGCCGCGGCCGAGGCGCAGGCGAGGGCATTGCAGATGCATCGTGAAGAGACATTGGGTCGTGGCTTGCTGAATCTGGATTACCTCGAGGCGATATCGGGGATCGAGGCCGCCGCTTGGGGGCACGTCGAAGAACGCGGCGCCGAGCGCGAGAGCGCTCATGCGGCGCATTGCGAAGCGGTGCAGGCGCGAATCCAGACGCGTTCGGCCGTGGATTTGGTCGAGCATCGGCGCGATTCCGCGATCGACGAATGGCAGGACCACCAGGAAAAAATCGGATACGACCGCATGGCCGACATGCGCGTCGCGTGGAGGCGTGGACATGATTGATCGAATGCAGATTCCGGCTCCTGCGCAGGGGCCTTCCCGCAAACCTCGGCAGGCGCCATCGGCAAAACCGAATGGGCAGGCGGGCTTCCAGGAAATGGTGCAGAAGGTCGCGCCGACACAGTCCGCGCCAACGCCCAAGGGAGGGATTCAATCCAAGGATCCGACGCGCTCCGCCGACCTGCAGGTCATTCCCGAGAAGATGCCGACACCGGCTATCGCGCAACAGCGCTTCGAAACGGTCTCCCCGGCCATCCCGCAGGTTGTGGAGCTGCACCTCGACGTTCAATCGGGGGATCGCGAAATCGTCACCTTGCCCTGGACGTTGGTGGCCAACGGCGTCTTTGGCGAGAGCCTGGGGCAGGCGAGTCATGCCGTGGACAATCCTGGGCTCGGCCTGCGCTCGATGGTGACGGAAGGCGTGGAACCCCGTGCAGCAATGCTTGCAGACGGCCTGCCCGAGGAGGAGGCCTTGTCGAATACGACTTCTTGCGAAAGCGCGAGTGGTCAGGCCCAAGGCATGGCATCGACGCAGAGGCAGGAGCTTGAATCGCGCGAACACATCCGCGTGGATCGACAGCCCGCTTCGGCGTTGGCATCCGGGCACTGGCAAAAGAAGTTGCTGCGCATCCTCGAGAAACGAAGCGAAGGACGCGCCGCCGTCTATTACCGCGATTACAGCATGACGCACGACGATCTGGATCGCGTTACCGCGCACCTGCGCGACCTGGCGGAACACGCCGGCACATCGATCCATCGGGTCGTGATCAACGGAACGGAAATCTGGTCCAGCTCCATGCAGGGAGGTACTTGAACATGCCCGTCGATTCGATTGGCTCGGTAACCGGCGGCAGCCAGACTGACGCGCTTGCCAACAGCAAGACCATCAACCAGGACGACTTCATCAAGTTGTTCCTTGCGCAGTTGCGCTTCCAGGATCCAATGGAGCCGGTCGACAACCGCGAATTCCTTGCGCAGTTGGCCCAGTTCTCGTCGCTCGAACAGTCGCGCCAGACCAGCCAGAACACGTCCGATCTGTTGACGATGAACTCCGCGACGCAGGCCGTGTCGCTTCTGAACAAGCAAGTGGACGTTCAGGGGCTTGCCGCGCCGATGACCGGGCAGGTCATTGCAGTCGCTTTCACTTCTTCAGGTCCCACGCTCAGTGTCAAGGACGGCACGGGCGCCGTCACCACCGATATCCGCCTTTCGCAAGTCTCGCTCGTCAAACCGTAACCATTCGTCATCAGGGGAATTCAATGTTCCAGGCACTCTTCAACAGCCTTTCCGGACTTTTCAGCTTTTCCAAGAGCCTGAGTACGGTCAGCGACAACATTTCAAACATGAACACCCCCGGGTTCCGGGGGAGCGATTCGTTCTTCTCCAACGTCAATGGCAATCGTGGTTCGCGCATTGCCGGTGACGGATTGCGGGTGAAAGAGGGCGATATCCGCCAGACCGGAAACCCCACCGACGTCGCGATCGACGGCGACGGTTACTTCGTTCTCAAGGACAAGGAAGGCAACCTCTATTACACGCGCGCCGGTCAGTTCCGATTCGATGACAACGGCATGCTGGTCGACACCGTGAACCAGTATCAGGTGATGGGCATGGATAGCACCGGCGCCCTGGTGCCGATCAATTTCAGCACCTACCAAATGCTGCCGGCGGCGGCGACAACAGGTGTCCACTTCACCGGCAATCTCGCGCCGGGGTCGACCGGCGCGAATGCGAATTCGATCACCGTCTATGACGCCAACGGCACGGCGCACACCTTGTCGGCGACCTTCACCAGCAAGACGACAGCGCCGCCTTCGTTCGATGTGGTGATCAAGGACGAGACCGGGGCGACCCTCGGTTCCGGAACGATCGCGTTTGCCGCAGACGGCACGCCGACCGCGACCGGGAACCCGATGACCGTCACGGCGAATTGGGGGGCGGCGCAAACGATCAAGCTCAATTTCGGCACGCCCGGGGCGCTCGACGGTCTGAAGGCGCTCTCCGGCATGGCGAGTACGGTCACCACCAAGGTTGACGACGGTCATCCCGTCCTTGGCGTGACCGGAATGAGCTTCGACGAGAAGGGCGTTCTGCAGCTCACTTATTCGCAGACGGAAAAGCGCCAGGGACCGCAGCTGGCACTGGCGATTTTCCCGAACGAAGAGTCGTTGCATCTGTCGGGTGGGCGCCTGATTTCCGGGTCGGCAGTGGCCGACAAGGAATTTGGTCGTCCGGGTGAAGGCCGGTTCGGACGCATTGCCGGTGGCAGCCTGGAAATGTCGAACGTCGACCTGACCCAGGAATTCGCCGACATGATCATCATCCAGCGCGGCTACCAGGCGAGCTCGCGCGTGATGACCGTCAGCAACGAGATGCTGGACCAGCTCTACAACAGCATCCGGGGTGGTTGATGAAGGTCAGGCCGATCCAATGGCAGGGCAGCAAGCGCACCGAAACGTTGAGCAAGCTTCTTGCGACGAAGCTCGAGAATTGGCTTTTGGCATGGTCGGTCGATGCCCAGCTCATGGCGAGCGTGCAGGCCGAAAGCCAGGATCCAGGCCATGCGGGAATTGCATGGCGCATGTTCACGCGAGGTGATCAGGCCATCTGGGTTTCGGCGCGTGGCGACCTGGACAAGCGACTGGGGTTGCTGCTGACCGGCGTCCGCTCCGGCGACTCGGCGGGAATTGCCGGAAACATCGGGGCGCGAGCCATCCAGGATCTGGTCGCGAGCTTGTCTGAAAGCACCGGCGATTGGGTGGTGGAAACGCTGCACGCAAGTCCGGATTCCAAGGATATCGACGCCCGCTTCGGCGCGTCCCGATTCGCGATCGATCTCGGTCCCGAGCAGTTCGCCGTCATATTGAATTCCGCACTTGCGAACACGTTGCTGCCTCGCGAGCGGGTGCGCAAGGAGTCGACGCTCGTTGCGAGGAAGGCGGCTGTTGGAAAGACCACGGTGTCCCTCAAGGTGGTGATGGAGATGGGCGAAATCCCGATCCGTTCCGGTCTGGAATTCAGGGCAGGCGAGGTTTTCAAAAGCGGTCGGGAACTGGATCAACCGATCCGTCTTCAGGCGATCGACGGGCGCGTCATTCAGGAAGGTCGTCTGGCAATGCATGAAGGGCAACGCGCCCTTCAGCTCAACTAACAGGGGATAGCGAAGATGGATAGTGGCGATGTGATCATGAGTGAATCCAAGGGTGGCCTGCGGTCGCAGGACATCGACCTGATCGGGCATGTAAAGGTCAATCTGCGGGCCGAGCTGGGGACGATCGACCTCACCATCGAAAAACTGTTCTCACTGAAATCCGGTGATGTGCTGGCGATGAATGAATCGCTGGAAGCACCGATCGACCTCCTTCTCAACGGGCAGGTCGTTGCGCGTGGCGAGTTGCTCGCGGTCGACGACAACTTCGGCGTCAGGATCCTGGAGGTTGCGTGATTTCGCTGCAGGCCCAACCTAATAGCCAGGCCCTGGTATTCAAAAGCGAGGGCCATGCGTTGGGGAGTTCACCCCTTGGGGTTCTGGCGGCCACAGTACTTCTGCTCGCGGTGGCCTATGTCGCTTTGCGTTACGCGAAAAAACGCGGCTGGCTCGATCGCTGGCTTGGACAGGCCGCACAAGCCCCGGCGGCACAGACACTGCAAGTGGTCGAGCGCGTGCGCTTGAGCCCGAAGACCACCGTTTACAAGGTTCGGGATGGTGAAGGGACGGCTCTGGTCGTTGAATCGACGGCATCGGTGACGGTCGTCAACCAGCCACCGGTTGGAGGCTTGAGCGATGGCGCGTAATTGCAAGCTTGTCCCCTGGATCATCGGATTGCTGTTGCTGGCTGTGGTGCCATCGGTCTGGGCGCTCCCGTCCGACCTGACTGATCAGATCGCCAAGCAAGACCTGGCGCAACCTTTGCGGACCGTTCTCGTCCTGACGTTGTTGTCGATCATCCCGATCTTGTTGATCAGCATGACGTCGTTCACGCGCATCGTAATCGTGCTGTCGCTGTTGCGGCATGCCCTGGGGCTGCCCCAGGCTCCGCCGAATAGCGTGATTATCGCGTTGTCGATTTGCCTGACCTTTTTCGCGATGGCGCCAGTGGCCGACAGCGTGAACCAGACCGCCTTGACGCCTTACCTCGAAAAGAAGATCGAGGCCAAGGAGGCGCTCGCGAAGGCAAGGATTCCGGTCGCCGATTTCATGCTGCGGCAAACCCACGAGTCCGATCTCCGGGCGGTGCTGGACATGTCGCATCAGCCGATGCCCAAGACCAAGGCCGATTTGCAGTTCTCGACGCTCGTGCCGGCCTTCATGCTGAGCGAACTCAAGACGGCCTTCCAGATCGGCTTCATCATCTTCCTGCCGTTCCTGGTCATCGATCTCGTCGTCAGCGCCATCCTGATGGGGTTGGGAATGATCATGCTTCCGCCAACGACGATCAGCTTGCCGATCAAGCTCCTGCTTTTCGTCCTGATCGACGGGTGGGTGCTGATTTCGCGGGCCCTTCTGAGCGGTATCTGGAACTGATCGCATGGGGGAGGGAGCGCAAGGTGAGCGCGAATTGTGGGAGCGCTATCGTGGGGAGCAGGATCCATCTGCCCTCGGCGCGCTCGCACATATCTACACGCCTTGGGCCCATGCCATCGCCCGCAGCATCCACCGTCGAATAGGCGCCTATCAGGTCGATCGGGAAGATTTCGCACAAAATGCTTCGATCGGCCTTCTCGAGGCGATTGGCCGCTACGATCCGGCACGCGGGGTCGAATTCAAGGCTTACGCTGCCCAGAGAGTGCGCGGGGCAGTATTCAATGGCCTGAGGCAGATTCTTTCGGATCGACCGTCAAGGCACATCGAACAGCGCATGCAATCGCGATTGGCTGAAAGCGATGACCTGCCCGATGCCGATCCGCTCGATATCCTGCTGTCCGGCGTAACGAGCCTGGGGATCGGCTATCTGCTTGATGAAAGCGTCCGGGAGATGGTCGCGGTCGGGTCCGACCATGTCGCGGAGAATTTCCAGCGCGGCGAAATTCAGGGGCGAATCATCGCGGCCTTGGATCGACTGCCCGAGCGGGCGCGGCTGATCATCGAGAATTATTACTTCAGGGACATCCCGTTCACGGAAATTGCCGCATCGCTTGGCGTGACAAAGGGAAGAGTTTCCCAGATTCACAAGGCGGCGATCGAACAGTTGAGGGATTTGTTGAGGGAATACGGGTAGCGATCAATTGCTTCGATGATGCATGAATGCGCGAGCTCATGCATGTTTCACGCTGCATGAATCCGCAAGCGGCGATGCTCGGTGTGATCTGCTTCGTTGAAGGAGCGAGATGACACTCTTCGCACGCATGGCATACAAGACTGCGCGCCTGACCGGTCGGGCGCCAGCATTCCTGTTGGCGTTCTTGCTGATCGTGGCCTGGCTGGTGACCGGGCCGATATTCCATTTCAGCGATACCTGGCAGCTCATCATCAATACCGGCACGACCATCGTGACCTTCCTGATGGTGTTCCTGATCCAGAACAGCCAGAACCGTGATACCGATGCAATCCAGATGAAGCTTGACGAGCTCATCCTGGTGACAAAAAAGGCGCGCAACAGCCTGCTGGATCTGGAAGAGCTGGATGAAGCGGAAATCGAGCGGGTTCGCGATCATTTCATCGAGATCGCCAAGAAAGAGAACCGGAAAAACAGCGATGAAGGAGCCATAGATGACCAGCAAGAACAAGAACACGATCTGCCTGTGGTATGAACACGATGCATTGGATGCCGCGAAGTTCTACGCCGAAACCTTCCCGGACAGTGCGGTCGGGGCCGTCCATCTTGCGCCGGGCGACTATCCCGACGGCAAGCAGGGCGACGTGCTGACGGTGGAATTCACCGTCATGGGCATTCCCTGCATCGGCTTGAACGGAGGCGATACCTTCAAGCACAGCGAGGCATTTTCATTCCAGGTCGCGACCGATGACCAGGCCGAGACGGATCGTCTGTGGAATGCCATCGTCGGCAATGGCGGCCAGGAAAGCATGTGCGGTTGGTGCAAGGACAAGTGGGGGCTGTCGTGGCAGATCACGCCGCGCGCACTTACGGATGCGGTCGCGGGCCCCGACCCGAAGGCGGCGAAGCGCGCCTTCGATGCGATGATGACGATGAGGAAGATCGACATCGCAGCGATCGAGGCGGCCGTCCGCGGCGACTGATCAACGGAACTGCGGCATCATGTGGCGATGTTCGACCCTGATGCCGTCCTCGCCACGCTCGATCTGACCACGCTCGCACCGGATGCCGCGGCGCTGGCGAAATTGCGCGCGGTCGCCACCGCAAGCGATTTCGCGATCGAGACATGCCGGCGCCAACCCGGGGTGCTGCAGGCGTTGTTGCGCGACGATGGCGCCGTGCCGTTCCCAGCTCCGATATTGGCGGCGGACGACGCCGGATCATGGCCATCGCTGTTGCGGCGCTACCGGCAGGCGGAATCCACGCGGCTGATCTGGCGCGACGTGCTCGGTCTGGATCGCGTCGAGGACACGTTGCATGGAAGCAGTGTGCTCGCGGAAACCTGCCTGACGACCGCGTTGGCCGCGCTGGAATCGGCATTCGTCGAACGGCATGGTCAGGTGCGTGCCGTCGATGGCAACGTGCAACGCCTCGTGGTGTTCGCGCTCGGAAAGCTGGGCGGCGGCGAACTCAATTTCTCCTCCGACATCGACATCGTCTATGCCTATGCGGAAGAGGGCAGCAGCGATGGCGCGCGGCCATTGGAGGCCGAACAGTATTTCGCGCGGCTCGGGCAGCAGTTGGCGAAGCTGCTGGACGAAGTCACCGCGGAAGGATTCAGCCACCGTGTTGACCTGCGCCTGCGTCCTTACGGAAGTGCCGGTCGCGTCGCCTGGTCGTTCGCCGCGCTCGAACAGTATTTCCAGCGCGAAGGCCGCGATTGGGAGCGTTACGCCTGGCAGAAGGCGCGTCCGGTGGCGGGCGACCTCGCGGCGGGAGAGATTTTCCTGCGGACGCTAAGGCCGTTCGTCTATCGACGCTATCTCGATTTTGGCGCGCTCGAAGGCTTGCGCGGGATGAAGGCAATGATCACCGCAGAGGTCGAACGCCGCGAGATGCAGGACGACATCAAGCGCGGGCCCGGCGGCATCCGCGAGATCGAATTCCTGGCGCAGGCCTTGCAGCTGATTCGTGGCGGTCGCGAGCCGGAATTGCAGACGCGCGGTTTGCTGGCATCGCTGGAAGTGCTGATCGCGCAGCGACAGATTGAGGCGCAGACAGGGATGGCGCTGCGCGACGATTATCTGTTCCTGCGGCGACTGGAAAATCGCCTGCAGATGTTGCGCGATGCCCAGACCTACCGATTGCCAGACAACGACGAGGATCGCGGGCGCATCGCCATCACGATGGGGTACGGCGACTGGCCGGCATTGCTGGCCGAGCTCGATGCCCATCGCACGCATGTTTCCGCGGAATTCGCCGAATTGCTCGGCGGCAGGCGCGAAGAGGACGGTGACGGCGAATTGCAGGCCTATTGGCTCGGATTGCCCGAGGGTGGCGAATCGGTCGCCTTGGCCAATGCCGGATATGCCGATGTGGAAACGGCCGATCACCAGCTGCGCCAGTTCGTGCGTGGCCTGGCGCCGACGGCGTTGTCCGATGCCGCGCGGAGCAGGCTGGATCGCCTGATGCCGGCATTGCTCGCGGCCAGCGGGCGTGCGTTGCAGCCGGATGTGGCGTTGCCGCGCGCGTTGTCGCTGGTGCAGAACGTGCTGAAACGCAGCAATTACCTCGCCCTGCTCGACGAACAGCCGCAGGCGCTGGAGCGATTGGTCGATGCCTTGTCGCGCAGCGCCCTGCTGGGCGAACGCCTGGCCGCCTATCCAGTCCTGCTCGACGAGTTGCTGGATCGCCGAGCCGCCGGTGAACTGGCGGATGCCGCCGCGATGCGTGCGGCTTGCCTGCGCGCATTGGCGCAGGGCGATGGCGATGTCGAATCGTCGCTGGCCCTGCTCAACGAAACCCGTCAGGCACTGAGCTTCCGCATCGCCCTGGCGGTCCTCGACGGGCAGCAGTCGGCGAGCGCGAGTACGCAACAGTTGGCGTGGCTGGCCGATGCGGTGGTCGAAGCGGTGGTGCGGCTGGCGCGTTCGGGCCTCGCCGAGTCGCATGGCGAAATCCCCGGTGCGCGTTTCGTCGTCCTCGGTTACGGCAGCGTCGGTGGCGAGGAGCTTGGCTTCGGTTCCGATCTCGATCTGGTGTTCCTGCATGACGGCGATCCTGCCGCGCAGTCGGATGGTGCGCGTCCGCTTGACGCCGCACGTTGGTTCGCGCGATTGGCACAGCGCATCGTGTCGCTGTTGCAGACGCCGACTCGCGCCGGACGGTTGTACGACGTCGACGTGCGCCTGCGCCCCGACGGCGCCAGCGGCCTGCTGGTGACGTCGTTGGCGGCATATGCGGACTATCAGCGCGAGCGCGCCTGGACCTGGGAACACCAGGCGCTGGTGCGCGCGCGTTGTGCACTGGCGGATGACGCGGGATTGCTGGCGGCCGCATTCGAGGGTGTGCGCGATGAAGTGTTGCGCCGATCGCGCGATCCTGCATCGCTGGCAAAGGAAGTCGTCGACATGCGCCAGCGCATGCGTCGCGAGCTCGATCGCGGCGACGCGCAATGGTTCGACCTCAAGCAGGGCGAAGGCGGACTGGTCGATCTCGAATTCCTGCTGCAGGCGCTGGTGCTGCGCCATGCCCACCTGCAACCCGCGTTGTGCGAGCCGCGACGCAGCGTCGACCTGATCGCTGCATTGGCAAAGATGGGAATTCTTTCCGCGGAATCGGCTGGTGATGTGTTGCGCGCCCACGCCACGTTGTCATCGTTGGGACTGGCATGCACGCTCGATCGCCGGCCACGGCGCGTGCATCTGGATGACGAGGTCGAGAAGGCGCGAGAAGCGATTCGCGCAACCTGCAAGGCGCACGGCCTCGACTTCAGCGCAGCTCCCGCAGGCGCAGGCTGACCTCGGCGGTGATCCGCGCGGTTTCACGCAACGGAATCCGGTTGGTCGCCTGCGTGCTGCCGAGTGGGCGCGCCCGCTCGCGCGCCTGCAAGGATTCCAGGAATGCGGCGATGCGTCCTTGGGCGGGGAACGGCAACCATTCGACGCTGGCCGTGGTTGCGCAGGCTTCCGACAGCATGTTCACCGAATCCGGCGTGCAGACGATGCGTTCGGCGTGGGCCAGCAACATCGGATAGGGATTCGGGCCATCGTGCTCCCCGGTCCACAGCGAGGCATGCGTATCCGCAATGGCTTGGCGCAATCCGGGAATCCAGTCGCGCGGCGTGCGCGGGGATGTGCAGATGGCGAGATGACCGCCATTCACTGCCGCATCGCCTGCCAGTATTCCCGCATGGGCCGCGACGATATTGGCCCACATGGGCACGGCAGAGGTCGGGCCACCGAGCAGGACCGCTGTCAATCGGCCATCGCCCCATGCCTGCGGGCGCGGGTGGTGCGTACGCACGTTATCCAGCCAGCGATCGTCGATCGGGTTGAGGCTGCCGAGCATCGTCAACACGTTGCCGCCGCGCAGGCGGTCATGTTCGGGCACCACCACGCAATCCCAATGGCGCGGGTCGATGCGTGGGTCGAGGACCTGCACCGCGCGCGCGCCGGCATCGCGCAGCACGCGCGTCGCCAGCGCCGCCTGTCGCCCGCAGCCGACCGCGATCGCCGGCGGGTCGCGCAAGGTAGCGGGGAAGGCATCGCCAAATCCCCGTGCCGTCCCGGGCAAGCGTCGTGGCGCCAGCCAGCGCCATGGCGCGGCCGCATCGATGCGCAGATGTGGTGCTTCGACACCCGCCAGTGCGTCGGCCAATGCGCGCGCCTGGCGGACATTGCCGGCGCGGCCATCGCTGATGGCCAGCACGGTCACGGGATTGAAGACGGCGCATTCATCCCCAAAACAATACACTGCACGCTTTCTTTCGGGATTCGCCCATGTCGCTGTTCCACCCACTGGATGCCGCCGCCCTCGACCAGTTGTTCGTGCAGGCGCGGACCTACAACAGCTTCGGTGGCGAGATCGACGACGCCACTCTGCATCGGCTCTACGACCTCCTGAAATACGGCCCGACCGCAGCCAACAGCACGCCGGCGCGTTTCGTCTTCGTGCGCAGCCCCGAGGCCAAGGCACGCCTCGAACCGGCGCTGGACGCCGGCAACCACGACAAGACCATGGCCGCGCCGGTGACGGTGATCGTCGCCTACGACCTCGATTTCCACCACAAGCTGCCGCTGCTGTTCCCGCATACCGATGCCCGCGCCTGGTTCGAAGGCCCGGCGATGGAGAAGCGTTTCGTGCCGGCGCTGCGCAACGGTTCGCTGCAGGGCGCCTACATGATGCTGGCGGCGCGTTCGATCGGCCTCGATTGCGGCCCGATGTCGGGATTCGACAACGCCAAGGTCGATGCGGCATTCTTCGCCGGCACGCAATGGAAATCCAACTTCCTGGTCAACCTCGGCAAGGGCGACCCGGCCTCCATTTTCCCGCGTTCGCCACGGCTGTCTTTCGACGAAGCCTGCCGCATCGAGTGAACGTCCACCTCCCCCGGAGATCCTCCCGCATGAAACTGCTTCCGCTCGCACTGCTGTCGCTGCTCGCCGTCGCCGGTTCCGCTGTCGCTGGCGATTACAAGATCGATCCCAACCACACCATGGTGCTGGCCAGCTGGAACCACATGGGGTATTCCAACCCCAGCGCCAATTTCCGTGGCGCTACCGGCACCATCCATTACGACGAAGCCATGCCGGAGAAATCCACCGTCGAGGTCGTGATTCCGATCGACCAAATCGACACCTTCGTGCCCAAGCTCGACGAGCACTTGAAGAGCGCCGATTTCTTCGACGCCCAGAAATATCCGACGGCGACCTTCAAGAGCACCAAGGTGACGATGAAGGACGGCCACCTGAAAGTGCTGGGCAATCTGACCCTGCATGGGGTCACCAAGCCGGTGACGCTGAAGGCCAAGCTCAACAAGGTCGGCATCGCGGAGATGATGAAGGTGCCGGCGATCGGTTTCGATGCCAGCACGACGATTTCGCGCACGGCCTTCGGCATCTCCCAAGGCGTGCCGATGATCGGCGACGAGATTGAACTGCGCATCACCACCGAAGCGCACGGCGAGAAGAAATGAGCGAAGCGCTGTTGCGGCGATCGGGCCAGCGTCCGCATACGCGGATCGACTGGCTCGACAGCCGCCACACCTTTTCGTTCGGCCACCACTACGATCCGCAGTGGATGGGCTTTGGCGCATTGCGCGTGATCAACGACGATCGCGTTGCCGGCGGCGGCGGGTTTCCGCCGCACCGCCACGCCAACATGGAAATCGTCTCCATCGTGCTCGACGGCGCGCTCGCGCATCGCGACAGCACCGGGACCCAGGGCGTGATCCGCGCCGGCGACGTCCAGTGGATGAGCGCCGGCCACGGCATCGAGCACAGCGAATTCAACGCATCGCCGGATGCCCCGGTGCATTTCCTGCAGGTGTGGATCCAGCCCGACCAGGTCAATGCGGCGCCGGCCTACGAGCAGCGGAATTTCGATCCCGCCCTGCGCGAAGGACGCTGGCAGGATCTGGTTGGCGGCAGTGGTATCGCGATCCGCCAGGACGCCCGCATCCGCGCGATCCGGCTCGCCGCCGGCGAATCGGTGTCGCTGGACGTGGTGGACGGGCGTGGCCTGTGGCTCCAGGTGCTGGACGGCGCGCTGACGATCGCCGGCCAGGACATCGCCAGTGGCGATGGCATCGGCCTGGAAGGGCCGCGCGATGGCCTGGTCCTGCAGGCGAGCCAAGCGTCCGAAGTCCTGAGCTTCGACGTGCCGCGCTGATACACTGGCGCCTTTCCACGCAGTACTGCCGCCATGACCGACGCCGCCCAATCCGCTTCCACGCCGCGCCAACCCCGCGTGCATGAAGTCCGCCGCGCCGACCTGCCGCTGTCCTGCCCGCTGCCGTCGATGAGCCTGTGGAATTCGCATCCGCGCGTCTATCTCGCGATCGAAGCCGAAGGCGGGCGCGTCGAATGCCCGTACTGCGGTGAGATCTACGTCCTGGTCGACTGACCGCGTGGCCGCGAGGCCGCTGACCGTCATGCAATTGCTGCCGGCGCTGGACGCCGGTGGCGTCGAGCGTTCGACCCTGGAAATCGCCGAGGCGCTGGTGCGCAACGGTCATCGCGCGCTGGTCGTTTCCGCCGGAGGGCGCATGCAGCCTGCGCTGGAAGCGACAGGGGCGCGCCACATCCGGCTCGATATCGGCCGCAAGTCGTTGCTGACGTTTCGCCACGTGCGCGCGCTGCGACGCCTGTTGCGCGAGGAACGCGTCGACATCGTCCATGCGCGTTCGCGACTGCCGGCGTGGATCGGCTGGCTGGCGGTGCGCGGCATGGGCGCGGCGAAACCGCGATTCGTCACCACCGTGCACGGCCTGAATTCGCCGTCGCGCTACAGCGCGATCATGACCCGCGGCGATCGCGTGATCTGCGTGTCGCAGACGGTGCGCGATTACGTGCTGCGCCATTACCCGAGGACCGATCCGGCGCGCTTGCGGGTGATTCCGCGCGGCATCGATCCACTGCACTATCCGCGTCGGGATGGCGTCGATCACGAAGCACGGTCGCGGCTTGCGGAACGCTGGTCGCAGTTGGCGGGCGAGGGGCCGTTGCTGTTGTTGCCGGGCCGCGGCACGCGCCTGAAGGGTCATTCCGATGCGTTGCGCCTGCTCGCAGATTTGCGCAGCGGTGGCATCGATGCGCGTCTTTGGATGCCGGGCGCGCGTGTACCCGAACGCAGCGATTACATCGCCGAACTGGAGCGCGATGCGCGCGATCTCGGCGTGATCGATGCCCTCGCCATCAGCGAGCCGACGCAGGCGATGGCCGAGGCCTATCGCGCCAGCGACCTGGTGCTGCAGGTGTCGCGCAAGCCGGAATCGTTCGGGCGCACCGTGGTCGAGGCGCTGGCCATCGGCGTGCCGGTGATCGGCTGGGACCATGGTGGCGTCGGCGAAGTGCTGGCGGCCTTGCAGCCGGAAGGGCGCATCGCGCCGGGCGATCGCACCGCACTGGCCGAATGCGCGCGGGCATTTCTCCAGCACCCGCCGGCGTTGCCGCAGCGGATTCCGTACACTCTGTCGGCGATGCAGCAAGCGACCCTCGATGTCTACGACGAATTCTCCCGAGAACAGTGATCCCACCGGTTGGCGCTGGGCGCCGATCTGGGTGCTGGCCTATGTCGCGATGTTGCCGGCGACGGGCATTGCCGAGGCGATCCTGTCGCTGGGTGCGCTGACGACCATTGGCCTGATGGCATGGGCGCGTTTCCGTGGCACGTCGCGCCTGCTCAGTTCGCCGGCGTGGGCGTTGACCACGGCATTGTTCTTCGCCTACTGGTTGCCCGAGCTGATCTCGAGCATCGACGCGGTGGAGCCGGGGCAGGCGATCAGGAAGAGCCTGCTCGGCCTGCGTTACCTGCCGTTCCTGTGGCTGGCGGCGATCGCCGTCGCCACGCCGCGCGCGCGACGCATCACCTTTGGCGGTCTTGGCGTGATCGTCGGACTGTGGTGCATCGACGCGTTGATCCAGCAGTTGACCGGCCACAGCCCGTGGTTCTCGGCATTGGATGCGGCCAAGCAGGCGATCCAGCATCGCCCGATGTGTTCGATTGCCAGTGCGGATCGCATCACCGGGCCGCTGGGTCCGTGCAATCCCAAGCTCGGCATCGTCCTCGCCAGTTTGTCGCCGTTCGCGCTGTACGGCGCCAAGCGCCTGTGGGGCCAGATCGGCTGGTTGCTCATCGCGATGCTGGTGGGCGTGGTGATCGTGTTGGCGGGATCGCGCGCGTCGTGGATCAGCTACGCGCTGGTGCTGCTGGTGTCGGGCTGGACGGTGCTGGGATGGAAGCGCCTGCTCGGCGTGTTCGGCGCCGGGGCATTGGTGCTGATCGTCGCCACGTTCACCGTGCCGCAGGTCCACGATCGCATCGAGCGCACGCGCATGGCGATGGCGGGCGACCAGAGCGATGTCGACGAGGCATCGGCCGGGCGCTTGCGTATCTGGGGCGCGGCGGTGTGCATGATTCGCCAGCATCCGGTCAATGGCGTCGGCACGCGCGATTTCCGCGAATCGTTCCCGGCCTGCGATCCCGAGCCCGGCGTGCGCGCCGCCTGGGGCGATGGCCCGGCGTTGCACGCGCACCAGTTGATCCTCGAAATCCTCAGCGAGACCGGCATCATCGGATTGATCCTGTGGCTTGCGGGTGCCGCACTGGGATGGCGTGCCTGGCGTTTCGCTTCCGTCGACGATCGTGCGCGCGCGCGCCCGGCGATGTTGGCGTTGGGCGTGACGTTGTTCCCGTTCAATACCCATCTTGCGGTGTACTCGGCGTTCTGGGGCGGCATCACCCTGCTGCTGGCGGCGCTCTATGCAGGCAGCCTGTTGTCGCGCGAGACCGGCAGCTGATGCACACGCCGCTGTCCGGCGTCGTCACCACCTTCAACAACGGCGCCACGCTGGCGCGCTGCCTCGACAGCCTGATGTTCTGCGACGAAATCGTCGTGCTCGATTCCGGATCGGACGACGCCACGCTGGAGATCGCCCGCGCGCATGGCGCGAACATCCACGCGCAACCTTTCGCCGGCTATGGTCCGCAGAAGCAGGCGGCGATGGATCTCGCGCAACACGACTGGATCCTGTTGCTGGATGCCGATGAATTCGTCGAAGGCGCTGCCGCGCAGGCGATCGCGCGCGAACTGGAAACGCCACGCGCCGATGGCTATCGCCTCGAGCGCCAGGAATGGCTGTTCTGGTGCTGGCCGCATCGCGGCACGCGCGGCAATCGCCAGTTGCGGCTGTTCCGAAAATCGATGGGCGGGATGAATTCGGTGCCGGTGCACGCCGCGCCTGAGGTGCATGGCCGCGTGATCGACCTGCCGGTGGTGTTCCGTCATTACGGCGAACCCGATCTTGCCACCCGCGTCGAGAAGATCAACCGCTACTCCAGCGGACTGGTCGAACACACGCACGGCAAGCGCAAGCCGTTCATGGGTCTGCGGCTGATCGTGTATCCGTGGCTGGCCTTCCTCAAGCTGTATGTCGGCAAGCGCTATTTCCTCAATGGCTGGGCCGGCTTCTTCGCGGCGCGCACGCAGGCGTTCTATGCCTTCCTCAAGTACGCGAAGGTAGTGGAGGCGGAGCAAAGGCACGCGCTGTCTCAGCGGGAGGCCAATCCGGTGCGCGGGACGACGTGAATACGTCCATGTAGGCTCGGACGCGCCATCCATGGCGCGTCACGCCCGCGCACCGGACTGGCGCACCCACTTCCGCGCGCGTGTTGTGGCTTTCTGAGAGAGAAGCGAAAAGCCCGCCACCGGCGGCGCCGTGCGGTTCGTCCGTAGTGGCCGACCATACGAGGCATGGATGCCGAGTCGAGCCTACATGGACGTATTCACGGCGTGTCGGACACTGCGGATAACCGCTAAAGGCGCTCAGCCGGACGATGCTTTATTGCTTCGCCGCAGCCTGCTCGCTGCGCAGCGTCAGTCGCGAGATTTCCGGATAACGCCCCATCCGCAACGGCAACCAGCTGGTGCCGATGCCGGGCGACACGAACAGCGTGCGATCGCCAACGTGGTACTCGCCGCTCAGCGCTGCCGATTTCGCGCGAAACTTCGACGGCGTGCGCAGGCCGAACGGATTCACCTGCCCGCCATGCGTATGCCCCGCCAGCACCAGCGACGTGGAGGCCGGCAACTTCAGGAACATTTCGGGCTCGTGCTCGAGCGCCACGGTCGGCAAACCCGGATCGATGCGCGCATACGCGGCCAGCGGCTGCGGCTTGCCGGCGGTGAGATCGTCGACGCCGACCAGGTTGAAACCGCAATCGCGCACGCCGACGCGGGTCGATTCGTTTTCCAGCACGTGGATGCCGACGCGTTCGAATTCGCGTTCGACGCGGGGACCGCCATCCCACCAGTCATGGTTGCCGAGCACGGCATACACCGCCTTCTTCTGCGTCAACGGCGCGAGATGGTTGGCGATGGTCGCGGGATCGACGTACTTGCCCAGCACCACGCTCAGGATCACGTAGTCGCCGGTGAACACCACGACGTCGGAGTCGCTGGCCGAAAGCCTGGCGACGATGCGATCGACATTGTCGATACCGTTCATCCAAGACCCGGTGTGGAGGTCGCTGATCTGGTCGATGCGCAGGCCGTCGCATTGCGCCGGCCAGTTCGCCAGGCGCAGGCTGTAATCGCGTTCCACCAGCTGGCGCGGTTCCCACAACCAGGCATAGAGGCCACAGACAACGACGATCGCCGTGGTCGCCAACAGCGCGCGCCGCAACCAGCGGCGCTCGCGCAGGACGGTCGCGGGATCGAGTGGCGGATCCTCTTCCGGGATATCCGGCTCAGTCGGTGCTTGCTGCATCGCGTGCATCCTGCGCTTGCGCGGCTGTACGCCAGCCGATCCATCCGGAGACGGCAATCGCCGCCGCGCCGGTCAAGCCAAAGATCGTGCCGGCAGCCCCGATCGATTTCAATACGTTGACCAGCAATGCGCTGGCGACGTCGCCGGCACGCCAGACCGCGGTATCCACCGCATTCTTGCCCTTGTAGCGCCAGCTGCGCGGCACCAGCGTATACAGGCTCTCTCGCGCGGGCTGCATCATTCCGTAAGCGGTGGCGCGCGTGACCAGCAGCATCAGGACCACCCACGACAGCGTCGGCAGCAATTCGATCGGCTGGGCGATGAGATTGCGCAGGATCGGGACGTCCGGGATGCGCGCAATCCATGCCGCTGCCTGTTCCTGGCTGACGGCGAAGACCGGCACGTTGGGATCCCCCGACATCGCCATCGCCATGCACACCGCGATGCCGATCACCGCCCACACCGCGATGACCACGCCCGCGCCGACGCGCGGCAACAGGAAGCGCGTTGCCGTCACCTGCAGCAGGATCATCAGCAGGTTGGTGCTCATGTCGAGGTCGGCGGCGAAACGGGTCCGCGACACCGCATCGTGGAACGTCGCCTTGGAGTAGTCGGTCACCAGCGCATAGCCGACCGTACCGATGGCATCGCCGAGCAGCATCAGGATCGCCATGTTGCGCATGAACGGCGTCGCGACGATCTGCTTCAGACCATCGAAGATGCCGCCACCGACGGGCTGGTTGTGATGCTGCTTGCCGAGATCGTGCCGTTGCGACCAGCGTCCGAGCAGCAACACACACAACAGCGCGATCCCGAGCAGACCGGCGGAAACCGCCAGCAACGGCGCCACGCCGATGACATCGACCAGCACGCGGGTGATCGCGGGACCAGCGATCGCACCGATGGTGCCGGCGACGCCGATCAACGGAAACAGGCGGCGCGCCTGTCCCTCGTCCCAGATGTCGGTCATGAAGCTCCAGAACACCGAGACCACGAACAGGTTGAAGACGCTGACCCAGACGAAGAACACGATGCCGAGCGCGCGCGGCGAGATCAGGCCATCGCGGGCGAACAACGGAATGAAGGCGACGAGGCAGCCGATGAAGAACAGATAAACCACCGGGACCACGATCCGTCGCGGCCAGCGCGCGACCAGCCACGCGAAGATTGGCGTCAGCGCGAGGGTGGTGGCGAAGGTGGCGGCGAAGAACCACGGCAACTGGGTGGAACCGACTGCGGCCGCCAGCTGCTCGCGGACGGGCCGGATCACGTAATAGGCGGCAAGAACGCAGAAGAAATAGACGAAGGACAGCGCCATCGCCGGCCATTCCCCCTGGTGGACGCGCTGTGAATCTGTGACGGGCATCGGCCAAACGTGTTTCGACGTTGCGCGACGTTAACACGGTTGCAAGGAAATTGAAGGCCACGGGCCCCAGGATGCGAACTTGGATTCGCACACCCCGGCCATGCATGTCGAAAGCCAAACTCCTGCTGATTGCCCTGATGTTGTCGGGGACCGTCGGCGCGTACGCCAAATACCGCACGCCCGAAGGCCTGCCGCCCGAGATCAGCGAACACCCACTGGGGCGTACCTACGTGGCGGCGCATCGTGGTGGCTATTTCGGCTTGCAGAACGTGCAACGCCAATTCGACGCCACCACGGCAGCCGGAGATGCCGACATCCTGGAAATGGACCTGCACGCATCCAGCGATGGTGACGTGTTCGTCTATCACGACGACGATCTCGCGACCAAGAGCACCTGCCACGGCGAACCGCGCACGCTGACTTCCGCGCAAATCCGCCAATGCCGCTTGCCCGCGGGCGACCCGCTGCCGCGCTTCGAGGAAGTGCTGGCGCACGCCAAGGGCAAGCACATCTTCCTGGACGCCGAATTCAAGACAGTGGATGTGATCGCACCCGCGATCGCGCTGGCCACGCGCGCCAGCATGCTCGACCAGGTGTACTTCCAGACCCAGGGCGACCGGGCGAAATACGCAGCGGCACGCGCGGTCTCGAAAGACGTCTACCTGCAGTACAAGGCCACCAAGGACGAGGACATCGACTGGGTAATCGCACAGCACGATTCCAAGCTCGTGGTGGTCGAAATGAACGCCACCTTCGCGACCGGCGCCCGCATTGCACGACTGCACCAGGCAGGCAAGCGGGTATCGGTCAACAGCTGGCGCTACCAGATGCTGGAAGAGCGCCTGACCGCGAGTTGCGACCAGGCCTTCCGCCGCGGCGTCGACATCGCCGTGACCAACAACCCGGCAAGCTGCAGCGCGCAACGCGATCCCCGCCTGTACTCCACCCAGCGCCAGGCCTTGCGCGACTTCCTGATGCGTCCGAACGAGAAGGGCGACAACGATTGATGGCCTGATCGGCTGGAGCCCTCCTTTGAAATCAAGGTGATATCCAGTGTTTCTCCCCCCTGTTCATGCAATTCGCAGACGGCGTGACTACACTGCCAACGACCACTTTGGAAGCTTCGCCGTGAACAATCCGCGTCCCGGGATCCGCCGCATGCGTCAATCCATGCTGTCCATCCTGATCCCGGCGCTGTTGCTCGTCACGACGACTGCTGGTGCGCAAAACGCCCTGACCCCGGCGCGCCCCGATCCGGCGCAAGTCCTGCCATCGGCGAATCCGACATCGATGCCATCGGCGACCGCTTCGGTATCGCAGGCCGACCTGCGTGAAGTGGATCGCATCGCCCGTGCGCTGGTTGCCGGCGAACGCGTGCCCGGCCTCGCCGTCGCCATCGTCCAGAACGGACAGGTGCTGATGGAGCGCGGTTACGGCGTGACCGATGTCAGCCGTCCGCAGCCGATCGATTCCCACACCACGTTCCGCCTCGCGTCGCTGTCGAAATCCTTCGCCAGCGCGCTGACCGGCCTGCTGGTCAACGATGGCCGCCTCGCCTGGAACAACACGGTGGTGCGCTATGTGCCGAGCTTCCGCCTGCCATCGGAAGCCGCGACCCAGAGCGTCACCGTCGCCGACCTGATGAGCCATCGCGTCGGCCTGACCCACAATGCCTACGATCGCGACATCGAGGGCAATGCCGATTACCCGAGCGCGGTGCAGAAACTGGCATCGGCGCCGATGAAGTGCATGCCCGGCGAGTGCTATGCCTACCAGAACGTCGCCTTCAGCCTGATCGGCGACGTGGTGTTCGCCGCCACCGGCAATTTCTATTCCGATGCCGTGCAGACGCGCCTGTTCAAGCCGCTCGGCATGAACGACGCCAGTTACGGCCTGAAGGGCATCGAGTCGAGTCCGCGCTGGGCCAAGCCGCACGTGCGCGGTGGCGGTCGCTGGCGGTCGCTGATGCCCAAGCCGAACTTCTACCAGCTGGCGCCCGCCGCCGGCGTCAATGCCAGCATCAGCGACATGGCGCAATGGATGATCGCCCAGAGCGGCCATCGCCCCGACGTGTTGCCCGCCAACGTGCTCAGCCAGCTGCACACCGCGCAGGTGTCGACGCCGACCGAGTTGCGCGGCAGCGGCTGGCGCCATGAGCGCCTCGAGTCGGCCGGCTACGGATTCGGCTGGCGCGTGATGAGTTATGCCGGCCACCCGTTGTATTTCCACGGTGGTGCCGTGCAGGGCTATCGCGGCGCGATGGCGGTGCTGCCCGACCGCGACCTCGGCCTGGTGATCCTGTGGAACAGCGAGAGCTCGCTGCCGTCGGGACTGATGCCGACCATCCTCGACCGCGCGCTCAACCTGCCGTCGGTGGCATGGGTGCCCAACAGCATCACCGGCGGCACGTCACCGGACATCGCCGGCGGCAATGCGTCCGCGTCCGACAACGACGACAACGGTTCCGGCAAGGACTAGGCAATAAAAAACTCCTCCCCGCGGACGGGAAGGAGTTTCAAGGTATTGCAGATGCGATCGATGATCAGATCATCGGGGTCGGCATCATCGGCAGCGCAGCCGGCTTCTTGGCAGCGCGCTTCTTGCCACCCTTCTTCGCGGCCTTCTTGGCGGCCGGCTTCTTGGCAGCCTTCTTCTTGGCGGCCTTCTTCACGGTCTTCTTGGCAGCCTTCTTGACGGTCTTCTTGGCGGCCTTCTTCGCGGTCTTCTTGGCAGCCTTGCGGACAGTCTTCTTGGCGGCCTTTTTCGCGGTCTTCTTGGCAGCCTTGCGGACGGTCTTCTTGGCGGCCTTCTTCACGGTCTTCTTGGCGGCCTTGCGGACAGTCTTCTTGGCGGCCTTCTTCACCGTCTTCTTGGCGGCTGCCTTGCGGACAGTCTTCTTGGCGGCCTTCTTGGCAGCCTTCTTGGCCGGTTTCTTGGCGGCCTTCTTCGCAGCTTTCTTCATTGCCATTGGATGGCTCCTCGTCTTGAGTTGTAACGAACCAGCCAGGCCGGTTCATACGCACAGCGGGAGTCGGACCCGCCACGGACCGTTGTCGCGCCCGAAGTCGCGGAACGGATTGGGTGTGGAACCGCGCACAACGACGCTGCGCGATCCCGCATTCGATTGGATGGGGAGGAAGACTTGGATGGGGAGACAAGGCGGCCCGCGCCATGCGCGCTTCGCGTTTGGATCCCCATGTTGGACTTGCGTTCGATCACTCGATGCGTTACCGCCCTCCAGTTGGGCGAAACGTAAGTAGACGATTTCGCCGTGTCAACACCTTTCGTGAAATTTTTTTCATCTCCGCCCCGAACGAGTCCGTCCGGGATCGCTCGCCGAGTCTCCGCTCATCGGCGCCATCGCATCGGACGACACATCAATGTTTGCAAACGCATTTCAAAAAAGACTTGTTTTCAAGTCGAAATTTTTTCAGCGTTGCGTTCGCGCCGTTTCGACGAACATGCCGGCGCGTTCTTCGCAGCGACCGCCGACCGCCGGCAACGGCGGTTAAATCGAATCGAAAATATTTTTCGCGAAGACGCCATTTCCGGCATCGCAACACCCGATTTGCGCGAAAGTGCGCAAGCTTTAATCGCCATCATCGATGCGTTTCGGGTCGCGAAACGTGTTCGCCGAAACGAAGAAGCCCGGTCGATGACCGGGCTTCGCCATGAAGCGATGTCGTGACGACGATCAGTGTTCGTCGTCGGCCAGCGCCTGTTCGTAATCGTCCGGCGAGAGCAATTCCTTCACCTGGTCGGGCTCGCTCATCTGCAGGACGAACAGCCAACCGTCGCCATAGGCGTCTTCGTTGATCGTCTCCGGCTTGTCGGTGAGCGCCGAGTTGACCTCGAGCACCTTGCCGCTGACCGGTGCGTAGACGTCGGACGCCGCCTTCACCGATTCCACCACCGCGCAGGCGTTGCCGGCTTCCAGCGTGTCGCCGACGGCAGGCAGTTCGACGTAGACGAGATCGCCCAGGAGTTCCTGCGCGTGGTCGGAAATGCCGATGGTGGCGCGGCCGTCACCCTCGACGCGCACCCATTCGTGCGACTTCAGGAATTTGAGATCACCGGGGATTTCCTGGCTCATGGGGTGCTCCGCGTTTGCAGGTTCAGGGGGAAGGTGGAGATAGTCTAACGGTTGCCACGGCGGTTGCCGCAACGGCGATCAGATGCCGTCCTGGATCTTGCCGTCGCGCACGAACGGGAACTTGACGACGCGCACCGGGACTTCCTTGCCGCGAATGTCGACGCGCACGTCGCCGGGTTCGCCGGCGGGCACGCGCGCGAACGCGATGGCCTTGCCGATGGTCGGCGAGAAGGTGCCGGAGAGGATCTCGCCGTCGCCATTCGCGGTGAGCACGCGCTGGCCGTGGCGCAGCACGCCCTTCTCGTCCATCACCAGGCCGATCATCTGGCGAGGTGCGGACTTCGCCTGCGGTTCGATGACACTGCGACCGGTGAAGTCGCGACCCTCGTCGAGCACCACCGTCCAGCCGAGCGCGGCTTCGTACGGCGACACGGTGTCGTCCATGTCCTGGCCGTAGAGATTCATGCCGGCTTCGAGGCGCAGGGTATCGCGCGCGCCCAGTCCGGCCGGTGCGACGCCTGCGGCGTGCAATGCATTCCAGAAGGCGACGGTGCGATCTTCCGGCACGATGATCTCGAAGCCGTCCTCGCCGGTGTACCCGGTGCGCGCGACGAACACGTCGATGCCGTCGAGCGTCTTCGCCTCCCGGGCACTGAAGCGGACCAGCTTCGACACCGGCCCGCGATCTTCCTCGCGCAGGAGCTCGATCACCTTGGCGCGGGCATTCGGTCCCTGCACGGCGACCATGCCGAACTCCGGACGCTCCTTCACCTCGACGTCGAAAGCGCGGGCCTGCGCGGTGATCCACGCGATGTCCTTGTCGCGGGTGGCGGCATTCACCACCAGGCGGAACCAGTCTTCCGACATGAAGTAGACGATGAGGTCGTCGATCACGCCACCCTGGGGATTGAGCATGGCGGTGTAGAGCGCCTTGCCCGGCTTCTGCAATTTGTCGACCGAGTTGGCGACCAGCGCGCGCAGGAACTCGCGCGTGCGCGCACCACGCAGGTCCACCACGGTCATGTGGCTGACGTCGAACATGCCGGCATCGCGACGCACCTGGTGGTGCTCCTCGATCTGCGAGCCGTAATGGATCGGCATGTCCCAGCCGCCGAAGTCGACCATCTTCGCGCCCATGGCGCGGTGGGTGTCGTTGAGAATGGTCTTCTGGGTCATGGCCGGGTCCGGATGCGGAAAGCCGCAATTATCGCATCCGTCCCGGCCCGATCGGACCCGTGCTCAATCCTGGATGGTCAGCACCTGGGCAAAGCGATCCATCTGCACGCGGGTGCCGTAGCGCGGCGGCGCCGACTTGCCCTTGCCCGATCGCCCCACGACCACGCGCCGGGCCACGCCCTGCACGGTCAGATGCTTGTTAAGGAAGTAGCGCGCGGCGGACTTGCGGGTATGCGCCATGACCTCGCGTTGCGCCGCCGGCATCACTTCAACCACCAGCAGGTCCGGCTTGCGCAGGTCGCGTTCCGAGTTCAACAGGACGATGCCGTCGCGTACGGACACCGAGCGCACGGTGAGCTCGAAGACGCCGGAAACATTCCGGGTCGGCGCCGCCTCCGCGCGTATGACGGCATCCGGTGCGCTGATGTAAGGATCGGCTGCCTGGTCCTGCACGACGGCGGCGGGTTTCGCGGCCGGCGTTGTCGATGCACAGCCGCCCAGCGCGATGGCCAGTGCGGCAAAGCTTGCAACGATCGTTTTCTTCCCTGAAAACCTGTCCCTCGGGATGGGACGAAGTTTTCCGAATGTCATTCACTCAGCTCCGGCGATGGGCTCGACAGTCAACACCATGCCATCGGTCGAAGCAATACGTACGCGCGTACCCGCCGAGGCATCGGGACCGCGGATGGTCCAGAACGCATCGGCGATCTGCAGGCGGCCCTGGCCATCGACGATCGGTTCGGCAAGGAGCACGACCTGGCCGACCAGTTGTTCGGCGCGACGATTGAGCTTGGGCTGGTCGCTGCTGCGGCCACGCCCACGGAACCAGCGTTGCCAGATCAGGATGGCAACGACGCTGAGGATCGCGAACGCGATCACCTGCGCCAGCACGCTCATGCCCGGCGCCAGCAGCACGATCACGAAGGTGGCGGCAGCCGCGAGCCCCAGCCACAGCATGAAGGCACCCGGCGCCATCGCCTCCGCGGCGAACAGTAGCAATGCCAATCCGGCCCAGACCATGACTTCGATACGCATGGCGTCAGCTCCGCGGCGACGGCAGCGGCGGACGCGAAGTCGCGCTCGGCTGGCGATCCAGCGCTTCCTTCGCCAGTTCGGCGATGCCCGCGAGCGAACCGACGACGCCAGATGCTTCCATCGGCATCATCACGAACTTCTGGTTGGGTGCCTCGGCCAGCGCCTTGAACGCCTCGATGTACTTCTGGGCGACGAAGTAGTTGATCGCCTGCACGTTGCCGCCGGAAATCGCGTCGGACACCAGTTGCGTCGCCTTGGCTTCGGCCTCGGCCTGGCGCTCGCGTGCTTCGGCGGCGCGGAAGGCCGCTTCGCGATTGCCTTCGGCCTCGAGGATGACCGACTGCTTCTCGCCTTCGGCCTTGAGGATCGCGGCCTGGCGGAACCCTTCGGCCTCGAGGATGTTGGCGCGCTTCTCGCGCTCGGCCTTCATCTGCCGCGCCATCGACTCGACCAGGTCGCGCGGCGGCGCGATGTCCTTCAACTCGATGCGATTGACCTTGATGCCCCATGGGTGCGTCGCCTGATCCACCGCCAGCAGCACCTTGGTATTGATCTCGTCGCGCTTGGACAACGATTCATCGAGGTCCATCGAACCGATTGCAGTGCGGATGTTGGTCATCACCAGATTGAGGATGGCGATCTCCAGCGTCGCCACTTCATACGCGGCCTTGGCGGCGTCCAGCACCTGGAAGAACACCACGCCATCGACCTTGACCACCGCGTTGTCCTTGGTGATCACGTCCTGGCTGGGCACTTCCAGCACCTGTTCCATCATGTTCACCTTGCGGCCGACGCCCTGGTAGATCGGCATCAGGAAGTGCAGGCCCGGCGACAGCGTGTGCGTGTACTTGCCGAAGGCCTCGACCGTCCATTCATATCCCTGAGGCACCATCCGCACCGCCTTGGCGACCAGCACCACCAGCGCGAAGAGCAAGACCGCAGCAAGAATCACACCCATGGAACACCCCTCACCTATGTATATGTGGCGAGTATAGGCAAGGCCGCCCGCGGACAATATTGCGTTCCGGCTGCGACGCTTTTCCGCTTCGGTGCATCCTGATGGATGAGATGACCCGCCGTTCCGCCTTCGCCATCGACGTGCCCGACGCCCTGCTCGCCCGCGTGCGGCGGGGCGACCGCGTGGCGTTCGAACAGGTGTATCGCTGGTTCGAGCGGCCGGTGTTCAACCTGGCGCTGCGCCTGTGCGGCAATCGCGCCGAAGCGGACGAGGTGCTGCAGGACACGATGCTCAAGGCGTGGTCGGCGATCGCCGGCTTCCGTGGCGACGGCGGCAGCCCGTTCTGGGGATGGTTGCGCCAGATCGCGGTGAACGAAGCCCTGATGCATTTGCGGCGACAACGCCGGCTGGAGCTCGAACTGGATGGCGATGCCGATTGCGACCTGCTGATGGATGGCGGCCCATTGCCGCCAGCTGCAGCCGATGCCGCCTTGCTGCAGCGCGCGATCGCCAGCCTGCCCGCGGTGACGCGCAGCGTGTTGTGGCTGTATCACGCCGAGGGCTATACCCACGACGAAATCGCGGCTGTGATGCAACGCAGCGCGAGTTTTTCCAAATCCCAACTGGCACGCGGAACGCGTCGCCTGCGGCAGTTGCTGCAGGTGGAAGTCGCGTCTTCGCCGAAGGAGGCCATCCATGCCTGACAACCACTGGGCCGAAGCATTCTCGGCATTGCCGACGGAAACGCCGGAACCGATGGGATGGGAGCGACTCCAGGCACGCCTGCCGGCATCGACGCCGGATGTGCGCCGGAGCTGGCCGCGCTGGCTGGCGGCGGCAGCCGTGCTGGCGATCGCCGTCGCGATCCCGTTGGCGTTGATGCGACCTGCCCTGCCGCCTGCGGCGAAATCGAACGTGGTGAAAACGGTTGTGCCGACACCAGACACCACACCCGCGGCGGTCATGCCCGCAGCCAATCCGATTCCCGAACCCGCGCCGGCGCGCAGCCGGCACGTCGCAACCGCCGTGAAAGCCAGCCATGCATCGCCCACCAGGCGAATCGCGACAGGCGATGCGCTGGAGCCGCTGTATCGCCAGTCCGCACAATTGGAAACTTTGCTGTCCATGGCCCGCGACGAGCAGGTGGCTGGCGGCGTGAGCACCGCATTGAGCGACGATCTCGGCGCGCAGATCTCGCGCATCGACAACAGGCTTTCGCAGCCCGATTTGCAGCCACAGCAGCGGGCCGCCTTGTGGCACCAGCGCATCGACACCCTGCAGCAGCTGGTCGGCATCGCCGCCACCGATCGCCTGTATTCCGCACGCGGCCAGCGCCATGACGCCGTGCTGGTCAGCATCGATTGAATCCCCACGACTTATCGACCGAGAGGACACCATGAACATGTTTCCAAAACCCATCGCGCTGACGCTCGCGCTCGGCATCGCCCTGGCCGGCAACGCCGGTGCACAGAGCACGATGACGCCTGCCCAGCAAAAGGAACTTGACGCGGCCCGCGCCGATCTCGAAAAGGCTTCGCAACGCTATGCAGAACTGATGGGCAAATCCGGCGGAGCGATGGCGCCGATGCGGATCGAGCGGCGCGAAGTCCGTCGCCCCGTGATCGGCGTATTGCTGGCGGGTGACGACAAGCCCGGCGTGCGCATCGTCGGCGTGACGCCGGACAGCGCCGCGGCAGGTGCTGGCTTGAAGGGCGGCGATCGCATCATCCGCATCAACGACAAGGCCATCGATAACGCCAATGGCGAGGCGCGGGTGGCGCAGGCGCGCGCGATGCTGGCGATGTCGGCGGATGCGAAGACACCAGTGAACCTCGCCTACGAGCGCGATGGCAAGACGGCGACCGCGACGATGACGCCAAAGGACACAGACCGCTTCTTTGTCGTGTCGGGACCGGCAAATGGTGGCGCAGTGCAGGGCAATGTCCGGTTCTATTCGGATGGGGTCGGAAAGCCTCTTACTATTGAGGCCGACCGCGTCATGTTCGATACCAAGGATGCCGACATGGCGAAACATCGCGCCGAGATGACCATGATCGCTCCCGAAGTCCGCAGCGAAATCATGCGAATCAACAGCGACTGCAAGGGTAGCGATTGCAAGATGCCCGCCCTGGTCGAAGCCCTGCGCTGGAGCGGCGTGAACCTGGCCACGGTGGATGCCGGGCTGGGTCGCTATTTCGGAACGGATCGCGGCGTGCTGGTGCTCGGCACCGGCAAGGACCTCGCCGGGCTGCAGGCCGGCGACGTGATCCGCACGATCGGCGGCAAGGCGGTGAACACACCGCGCGAAGCGATGGACGCGTTGCGCGCGCAACCTGCCGACATCAAGGTGACGGTGGACTATCTGCGCGATCGCAAGGAAGCCAGCGTCCAGGTCGCTGTCCCGAAAGCCGCGGCGCCCTTCCTCCTCACGATGCCGTCCAATGCATCGCATGTCGTGGAGAAGCGCCGCTACGTGATGAAGGACAAGGACGGCAAGACGCAGACTTGGGAAGGTGGCCCGAACGACACCCCGCCGTCCTGGGTCAAGGATGCGGGCAAGGACGGCCAGCGCATCGAACGCCGCAAGACCGTGATCGTGCAGGACGCGCCTGACGGCGCGACGCCCGCTTCGCCCAAGGTCGACTGATCGAGGTCAGGTCGAGGCGGTCGCCGCCTCGACCTTCGCCCACAACGCATCGTCCGCCTTCAAGTCGAGGGCGGACAGGTTCTGCAGCAATTGCTCGACACGACTGGCGCCGAGCATCACCGTCGACACATGTGGATTGCGCAGGCACCACGCGACCGCCAGTTGCGCCGGCAACAGGCCGGCTTCGCGGGCGATGGCGACAAAGGCATTGGAGCGCGCGATGCGGGTGCCACCGTCGCGATCCTCCATCAGTTCATGGCGCAGGGACTGGTGGTCGCTTTGGGCCAGCCGCGAATCGGCCGGCACGCCATTCGCGTATTTCCCGGTGAGCATGCCCGAGGCCAGCGGCGACCAGATCGTGGTGCCCATGCCGTAATCGGCGTACAGCGGCGCGTATTCCCGTTCGACGCGATGGCGATGCAGCAGGTTGTATTCCGGCTGTTCCATCGCCGGTGGCGTGTAGCCGCCGGACTGCGCGATGCGGTGCGCCTCGACGATCAGTTCCGCCGGCCATTCCGACGTGCCCCAGTACAGCACCTTGCCCTGGCGCACCAGCGTATCCATCGCTGCGACCGTTTCGGCAATCGGCGTGTCCGGATCGGGGCGATGGCAGAAATAGAGATCGAGGTAGTCGACGCGCAGGCGCTTCATCGCGGCGTGGCAGGCGTCGAAGACGTGCTTGCGCGAGAGGCCGCGCTGCAGCGGCAGCGGATTCGGGCGCGCACCGAAATAGACCTTGCTCGACACCGCGTAGCCGTCGCGCGGCAGCCGCAGGTCGGCGATGACATCGCCCATCACCTCTTCGGCGCGGCCATGGGCGTAGATCTCGGCGTTGTCGAAGAAATTGATGCCGTGGTCCCACGCCGCGGCGATGAGGTTGCGCGACTCGCTGCGGCCAATCTGGTCGCCGAAGGTGATCCACGCACCGAACGACAGCGCCGAGAGCTGCAGGCCGGTCGAACCCAGGCGGCGGTATTGCATGGCGGTTTCCTCGGCGGCGGGCCGACAGTCTAGCGGCTACACTATGTCCACCCCTTCCTCGGGGAGTCGTCCGCCGCGATCCGTCGCGGGGCGTGCGTCAACATACTTGGCCGTGCCGTTTATTGGTACCTCGCCATGGCGCACGACATCGCCAGTCCGGCAATGGGACAAGACCGAAGGCAGGCGCGACGCAACCCGGCCGGGCAGCGTCGTGTCCGCTTTCGTCTTTTGTCAGCGCCCGGCTTTGGAGCTCCCATGATCGACCTGCCCTTCTCCTCGCTGTTGGTGTCCACCGGCACCGTCGCCCTGTCCGAAATCGGCGACAAGACGCAATTGCTCGCCCTGTTGCTCGCCGCGCGCTTCCGCAAGCCGCTGCCGATCATCGCCGGCATCCTCGTCGCCACCTTGCTCAACCACGCGGTGTCGGCCTGGCTGGGCACGGTGATCGCGCACTGGCTCACGCCCGAGGTGCTGCGCTGGGTGGTCGCGGTCTGCTTCATCGCCATCGCGTTGTGGACCCTGAAGCCGGACACCCTCGAGGACGACGCCAAGCTGCCGGCGCATGGCGCCTTTGTCGCGACGACGATCGCGTTCTTCCTCGCCGAGATCGGCGACAAGACCCAGGTCGCGACCGCCCTGCTCGCCACCAAGTATTCGCCGCTGTGGCAGGTCATCTCCGGCACCACGCTGGGCATGCTGGTCGCCGACGTGCCGGTGGTCCTGCTCGGCGCGCGCTTCGCCCACAAGCTGCCGTTGAAGGCGGCGCGCATTACCGCGGCGATCGTGTTCCTGGCACTGGGCCTATGGGTTGCGCTGCGCGGGATCGGCTGAGATCGCTTAATCTCCGTCCCGGGAACCCAAGACCGGACACGACATGAGCCTGAAGCTGCGCCTCACCCTGATGAACTTCCTGCAGTTCTTCGTCTGGGGGGCGTGGCTGATCACCATCGGTCGCTACTGGTTCGAAAACCGCGGCTGGTCCGGCACCAGCTTCGGTGCGATCTTCTCGACCATGGGCTTCTCGGCGATCTTCATGCCGTCGCTGATGGGCATCGTCGCCGACCGCTGGATCAATGCGGAAAAGCTCTACGGCATGCTGCACATCCTCGGCGGCATCTTCCTGTGCCTGCTGCCGCAGGCCGCGAATCCCAACCAGTTCTTCTGGCTGATCTTCGGCTCGATGATCTGCTACATGCCGACCATCTCGCTGGCGATCGCGGTGGCCTACAACGCGCTCAAGCAGCAAGGCATGGACGTGATCCGCGATTACCCGCCGATCCGCGTCTGGGGCACGATCGGTTTCATCGCCGCGCTGTGGACCACCAGCCTGCTCGGGCTGGAAAAGTCGCCGGGCCAGTTCTATGTCGCCGCGGGCGCCGCCTTCCTGCTCGGCCTCTATGCGTTCACCCTGCCGCCGGCGCCGCCGCGCATGACCGCGGGCGACAACCGCTCGTTGATCGAGGTGCTCGGACTGACTTCGTTCCGCCTGTTCCGCGATCGCAACATGGCGGTGTTCTTCATCTTCGCGATGCTGCTGGGCGCGTCATTGCAGCTCACCAACGCCTACGGCGGCACCTTCCTCGGCGAATTCGAGAAGAACCCGGCCTATGCCGGCTCGTTGGCGGTGAAGTACCCGGCGATCATCATGTCGATCTCGCAGGTCTCGGAAACGCTGTTCATCCTGGCGATCCCGTTCTTCCTGCGCCGCTTCGGCATCAAGACGGTGATGACGATCAGCATGGTGGCCTGGTTCCTGCGCTTCGGCCTCTTCGCCTACGGCAACCCCGGCCCGGGCCTGTGGATGATCATCCTCAGCTGCATCGTCTACGGCATGGCCTTCGACTTCTTCAACATCTCCGGCTCGCTGTTCGTCGAGCAGCAGAGCGATCCGCGCATCCGCGCTTCGGCCCAGGGTCTGTTCATGCTGATGACCAACGGCATCGGCGCCGTGCTGGGCAGCTCGATCAGCGGCTGGATGATCGACCGCTGGTTCACCAGCGCCGATGGCATCAAGGACTGGCACGGGATCTGGGTCACTTTCGCGCTCTATTCGCTGGCGATGGCGATCCTCTTCGTGCCGCTGTTCCGCTACCGCCACGACCGCGGCGCGACCTTGAACGTCGCGCATTGACGCCGCCCTGACATCCCGGAAGTACATTCCTGCGCAACCCAACCCGCAGGAATCCGGCAATGGCAGGCAAGTTCGAGATCAGCACCCGCAAGAACGGCGAGTTCCAGTTCAATCTCAAGGCTGGCAATGGCCAGGTGATCCTGACCAGCCAGGGTTATGCCGACAAGAGCGGCTGCAAGAACGGTATCGAATCGGTGAAGAAGAACGCGCCCGACGACGACAAATACGAGCGCAAGGTCTCGAGCAACGACAAGCCCTACTTCAATCTCGTCGCGGGCAACGGCCAGATCATCGGCAGCAGCGAGATGTATGAAAGCGTGGCCTCGCGCGAGAACGGCATCGAATCGGTGAAGAAGAACGCGCCGGATGCCACGGTCGTCGACGAAACCGCCTGACGCCACATCGCGACTCTCGATCCACGAAACCCGGCTTCGGCCGGGTTTTTCATGTCACCACTACAATATGACGATGCAGATCGGCCCGCACCGCATCGAACCGAACGCGATCCTCGCGCCCATGGCCGGCGTGACGGACAAGCCGTTCCGCCAGTTGTGCAAGCGCCTGGGCGCCGGCCTCGCGGTGTCGGAGATGACGACGTCGGACCCGCGCTTCTGGAACACCAGCAAGTCGCGCACGCGCATGGACCATGATGGAGAACCGGCGCCGATCAGCGTGCAGATCGCCGGGACAGTGCCGGCGATCATGGCCGATGCCGCCCGCCACAACGTCGACCACGGCGCGCAGATCATCGACATCAACATGGGTTGCCCGGCCAAGAAGGTCTGCAACGCCTGGGCGGGATCGGCGCTGATGCGCGACGAAGCGCTGGTCGCCGATATCGTCAGTGCGGTCGTGAATGCCGTCGATGTCCCGGTGACACTGAAGATCCGCACCGGCTGGGACGCCGATCACCGCAACGCCCCGGCGATCGCGCGCATCGCCGAGGATTGCGGCATCGCCGCACTCGCGGTGCATGGACGCACCCGCGACCAGCAATACACCGGGACCGCCGAGTACGACACCATCGCCGCGATCAAGGCCATGCTGAAGATCCCGGTGATCGCCAATGGCGACATCGACTCGCCGCAGAAGGCCGCCGAAGTGCTGCGCCATACCGGCGTCGACGCGGTCATGATCGGCCGCGCCGCGCAGGGCCGGCCGTGGATCTTCCGCGAGATCGGCCACTACCTCGCGACCGGGGAACTGCTGCCCCCGCCGGAACTGCCCGAAGTCCGCGAGATCCTGCTCGGCCACCTGCGCGCGCTGCACGCGTTCTACGGCGAGGTCTCGGGCGTGCGCATCGCCCGCAAGCACCTCGGCTGGTATGCCAAGGACCGCCCGGAGAACGCGGCCTTCCGCGCGGTGGTCAACGCCGCGGAAACGCCCGAGCGTCAGCTGCACCTGACCGCCGACTATTTCGATGCCTTGATCGCCGGGGAAAGCTTCGCCATCGCGGCCTAGTTCAGGATTCCCCGATTGCAAAACCGTGTGCGCCGTCATATTTTCGGACTATCCGATCCGGAGCCGGTAATGAGTACGCGTCGCCTCCTTGTTCTGTCCATGCTGGCTTTCACCCTCACCGCCTGTAGCGCACAAACCATGCAGCCAAATTTCGAACACAACCCTCATCCGAAAGATGCCTACAAGTTGCGCGTAGTCTTCAAGGATTTGCCCGGGCCGCTGGTTCTCGCCAGCGCATCTGCGACCTACGGAATTAGCAATCTGCCTTGCGCAGTCGTCAGCAAGCATCCGACGCATGCCAACCAGCCCATTGCCTATTCTTCCTTCGTCATGAACAAGATCGCCGAGAACACTTATGAGGGCATGTTCTACACCGATGCAATGATAGACAAGGACTACTTCGGCAATGGCATTTGCCACTGGTATCTGGAAAGTGTCGGAGCAGCGTTCACTGCCAGCAATGCTCCCAGAGAAACCGTGTTTTCAGTAAGTTTCCCGATGATGGACACCATCACACATGAATCCTCCGAGTATATGAGGGGTGTCCATACCACGATGTATTTCGCGAAGATGGACTATCCGCGCGTGAAGGAAATCGACGATTACCCGGCGTTCGGTGAAGAAAATCGTCAAAAACTCGACAAGTTGAGAGATGACGAATTGTTCCAAGCCGAAGTGTCACTCGACAAGGTGACGACCCCATGAACGGACCGCAGACGACTCAAGACAATGCCAATCTTGCGCAGGACGCGTACCGAGATCGGCAGAAGACGCGAGCAGATGAAACGGTCGATGTCGGCGGCGTGAAGTACAAGGTACTGGAGCACGTCAGCCTCAAGAACGGGTACGCCGGAACGATCTACCAGCGCGCTGACAATGACCAGATCATCGTGGCCCATCGCGGTACGGAAGACGTGAGGCACGACGGCCTGACCGATGCCGCGATGGTGGTGGCACGTACCAACGACCAGCTCAAGGACGCCTATGCCTTGACTGATAAGGCGATCGAATTTGCCAGGCGAGGCGAGCAAAAAGCGCACCACAAGATCGAAATCACCACCATCGGCCACTCGCTCGGCGGCACGCTCGCCCAGGCTTGCGCCTACAAATACGCCAAGGATGGCTTGAAAGGCGAAGCCTTCAATCCCTACGGCGCCGCGAACCTCGGCCTGCACGTCCCCACCGGCGGCCACGATTTCCACAACCACGTGATGGCCACCGACTCGGTGAGTTCGGCGGCGCGCCACTACGGCGACGTCACCGTCTACGCAAAGCCGGACGACATCAAGCGACTCGAGACCGCGGGTTATGCCAATACCAAGTGGGATGTCCTCCACGGCACCACCAATGCCCTCGCCGTCGCGGCCACGTCCTTCGGCGCCCACGGCATCGGCAACTTCGCCAACATCGACGACAAGGGCCGACCCCAGCCCACGGTCTTGACCCAAGATGCCCAGGATCTCGCGCAGAAGAACGCAGTGTCGATCCAGCATTACCGGGACGATGTGTATTCCGCGCGCAGCAAGCTCCATTTCCTCACCGATCCCAACCCCATCGAGAAGGTCAAGGGCGCGATCGAGGACCTCAAGAACGGCATGAAACCGGATGCGGCGCCGCGCGCGATGTTGAACGATTCCGACCGCCCGATCTTCGACCGCATCCGCGGTGGTGTCCCGGAGCAGGTCGCCGATCCGTACATCCTGAAAGCGACCGCCGACCTGCGCACGGCCGGGCTCAACAATGCCGCGAGCATCGCCGGCGTCACCCTCCACAACGACGCGATCTTCGTGACCTCCGACCACACTGCCGGTTTCGCCCACAGCAAGACTGCGGTGAACGGCGCGACGCCCGACCCCGGACAATCGATCGAACAGATCAGTCAGGCCAACCAACAGCAGCAACAAAATCTGGCCTTCCAGCAACAGCAGCAGCACTCCCGCCCGATGTCGCTCGGACACGGCTGACAGCAGAGCCATTGCGTTTCGCCATCGCGGCGCGCGTCACGCCGCCTTCGGCAACGCCTCTTCCATCACCAACCGCAGTCGCGGCGGCAATTCTTCCAGCATCTCCCCGGTGTGCGAGAGCAGCCTCAACGTGCCGTCGCGGTCTTCCGCCAGCGCGGTCAGGTTCTCGACCCAATCGCCATCGTTGGCGTAGACCAGACCGTCCTGCTGCAGCAGCGATGGCCGATGGATGTGTCCGCAGATCACGCCATCCAATCCCCGGCGTCGTGCATCGTCGAGCGCGGCGTGCATGAAGCGCACGATGAAGCGTTCGGCCGCGCCGCTCTGGCGCTTCAGGAATTCCGACAGCGACCAGTAACGCAGGCCGAAGCGGCGGCGCGCGCGGTTCAACCACTGGTTGCCGGTGAGGATGCGGTAATACAGCCAGTCGCCGAAACGTTCCTGGATGCCACCGAAGTGCGTCACCGCATCGTAGTCGTCGCCATGCACCACCAGCAGGCGACGGCCATCGGCGGTGACGTGGACCACGCGACGACGCACCCGCATCGCCGGCAAGGCGAGACCACAGAACCTGCGGATCGGACGATCGTGGTTGCCGGGGATGTAGACGATTTCGGTTCCGGCACGCCGCAACGCATGCAGGGCTTCCACCACGCGATGCTGCATCTGCCCCCAGACCGCGCGGCGCTGCGCCATCCACCACAGATCGACGATGTCGCCGACGAGGTACAGGCGCTCGCAACTCAGGTTGGCCAGGAAGTTCGCGAGTTCTTCCGCGTGACAGTGGCGGGAGCCGAGGTGGATGTCGGAGAGGAAGACCGCCCGCTGCCGGATCGCGGTCATGCGGCCACGGGCGCCGCCGCACCCAGGTAGCGTTGTCGTTTCTTCGCGCGCAGGCAGTGGAGGTCGACTTCGATCAGGCCATCGACCGCGTTGCTGAAATCGGGATCGACGCCGAATGCGAGGAAGCGCGCGCCGCCGGGTTCGCACAGTTCGGTGTACTGCTTGTAGAGCACCGGGATCTGCGCGCCCAGCGCATCGAGGTTGCTCTTCAGCACGCGGAATGCGGTATCGCCATCGAGGTCGCCGAATTCCGGCGGCGCGGCGAAGTAGCAGAACGGGCGGCGCGAGGTTGCGAGGCTGGCCTGGCCGCCAAAGAAGCGCGAGTAATACGCAACAAGTTGTTCGCGGGCCTGCACCGGCAACGCGGCGCTGATCGATACCGGCCCGAACAGGTAACGGATGTCGCTATGTCGCTGCAGGTAGGCGCCAATGCCCTGCCACAGGTAGTCGAGGCTGCGGCTGTTCCAGTAATCCGGCACCACGAAGCTGCGCCCCAGTTCCATGCCCTGGGCGAGATGCGGGATCGCGGCGTCGCGATAGTCGAACAGCGACGCGGTATAGAGGCCCTGCAATCCGCGTTCGGCGAGCACGCGCGCGCCACGGGCAATACGATAGGCACCGGCAATCCGCGTGGCCTGCGCATCCCACAACACGATGTGTTCGTACCAGCTGTCGTAGAGGTCGAGGTCAAGGCGCTTGCCGGTGCCCTCGCCGACCATGCGGAAGGTCAGTTCGCGCAGGCGGCCGATTTCGTCGAGCAGGGGCGTGCCTGCTTCCAGACGCCCGATGCGGATCTCCTTGCCGTCGCTGGTGCTGCCGAGCAATTCCAGCGCCTGCACCGCGTCGCGAATGACGACCGGCGATTGCGCGATGGCCAGCGACTCCTGGGCCAACTCGGCCGATTCCCCAGCGCCGAGCGGACGACGCGCCAAGGCATACACCGCACGCCGCACATCGCGCATCACCGTGACTGCATCGGCATCCGCAGCGATGGTCATCGGCTCGCCTGCGCGCAGGCGGATCTGGCCATTGCGCCGGGAGAACATTTCGCGCGCCAGCAACGCCGTCGCCGCCGGCTTGAACATCGCCGAGGTGCCATAGAACAAGGCGGAATTGCGCGCCTTCACGTGCATCGGCAGCACCGGCGCATTGGCCGCGCGCGCGAAACGCAGGAAACCGCGGCGCCAGCGTCCGTCGCGAATGCCGCGCGGCGACATCCGCGAGACTTCGCCTGCCGGGAACACGATCACGCACTCCTCGCGCTGCAGGGCGGCATCGATCGCGCGCACCGAAGCAGCATCCGGGCGTCCGCCCAGGATGCGCACCGGCAACAGCAGGTCGCGGATCGGTTCGAGCGCGGTGAGGAAATCGTTGGCGACGATGCGGACATCGCCACGTACGCGACCGACGGCATCGAGCAGCGCGAAAGCATCGATCGCGCCCGAGGGATGATTGGCGACGATCACCAGCCGCCCCTTGGCCGGGATGCGCGCGAGATCGCCCTCGTCCACCGCATAGCGCACCTGCAGGAAATCGAGGCCGCTGCGCACGAAGGCCAGGCCGTCGAGGCCGGCATTCTCGTTCAGGAAGGCGTCGATCCGGTCCAGCCGCGACCAGCGCGCCAGCGATCGCAGCAACGGACGCACCATCCGCGCACGCCGGCCATGGAACCAGCGCGGGAAGCGGGATTGCAGGCGGTCTTCAAGTTGCAGCATCGGCAGGCGTACCCTGTGGATGCGGGCAGGGTCCGCGGCAGCCGCGACAGCGACATGTCATCCCGGTGGCAGCCGTGTGACATCCGTGGCGGACATCGCACAACCGGCGCTAAATTGCCGGGTGGCGGGGTGTGCGCGGGGCCCGCCAACGTGTATTATGCGCAACCTATCTCTTCATCCGAATAAAAGGATATAAGTCGATGTCTGATTATCTGTTCACCTCCGAATCGGTGTCCGAAGGCCATCCCGACAAGGTCGCAGACCAGATCTCCGACGCGGTGCTGGACGCCATCCTGGCCCAGGACAAGCGCGCCCGCGTGGCCTGCGAGACCCTGGTCAAGACCGGCGCGGCCGTCGTGGCCGGCGAAGTCACCACCAATGCCTGGGTCGACATCGAGCAGCTCGCGCGCAACGTCATCAACGGCATCGGCTACGACAATTCGCGCGTGGGCTTCGATGGCCACACCTGCGCCATCATCAACATGCTCGGCAAGCAGTCGCCCGACATCGCCGCCGGCGTCGACGGCACCAGCAAGAAGGCCAAGAAGCCGGAGGAAATGGGCGCCGGCGACCAGGGCCTGATGTTCGGCTACGCCTGCAACGAAGCGCCGGAATACATGCCCGCGCCGCTGTACTACAGCCACCGCCTGGTGGAACAGCAGGCCAAGGTGCGCAAGAACGGCAAGCTGAAGTGGCTGCGCCCGGACGCGAAGTCGCAGGTCACGCTGCGCTACGACAGCGAAGGCCACACCATCACCGGCATCGACGCCGTGGTGCTGTCGACCCAGCACGATCCGGAAGTGAAGCAGAAGGATCTGGTCGAGGCCGTGCGCGAGCACATCATCAAGCCGGTGCTGCCGAAGAAGTGGTACGACTCGCTGCCGAAGAACAAGGTGCACATCAACCCGACCGGCATCTTCGTGATCGGCGGTCCGGTGGGTGACTGCGGCCTGACCGGTCGCAAGATCATCGTCGACAGCTACGGCGGCATGGCCCGCCACGGTGGCGGCGCGTTCTCGGGCAAGGATCCGTCCAAGGTCGACCGTTCGGCCGCCTACGCCGCGCGCTACGTGGCGAAGAACATCGTCGCCGCCGGCCTAGCCGACAAGTGCGAAGTGCAGGTGAGCTACGCGATCGGCGTCGCCGAGCCGACCTCGATCTCGGTCACCACCTTCGGCACCGGCAAGATCGCGGACGCCGAGATCGAGAAGCTGATCCGCGCCCACTTCGACCTGCGCCCGTACGGCATCATCAAGATGCTCGACCTGGTGCACCCGATCTACCAGCGCACCGCCGCCTACGGCCACTTCGGCCGCAAGCCGGAGCAGATCACCTACACCGGCCTCGACGGCAAGAAGGAAAAGGCCGTGGCGTTCAGCTGGGAAGCGACCGACCGCGCCGAGGAACTGGCAAAGGCCGCCAAGGGCAAGAAGCGCAAGTAATCGCGCCGCACTTGATGCAACATCGAACGGCCCGCGCAAGCGGGCCGTTTCGTTTTGGGATGAAGATCAGTCTTCCTCGACCTTGGGCTTCCACGCCGCGACCAGCGTCTGCTGCACCCGTGCAGGCGCCGGATCGTAGTGGCTGAAATCGATCGCGTAGCGCCCGCGCCCGGCCGTCATCGACTTGAGTTCGGCAGCGAAGCCATCGAGTTCCGCGAGCGGCGCTTTCGCCCGCACCACGATCTCGCCGCCGCGTCCGGAATCGGTCGCCAGGATCTGCGCGCGCTTCGAAGATAGCGCACCGCTGACATCGCCGACGTTCGCATCCGGCACCGTCACCTCGAGATCGACCATGGGTTCCAGCACCTGCGGTTGCGCCTTGGCCACCGCATCGAGGAAAGCCTTCTTGCCCGCGGCGACGAATGCGACTTCCTTGCTGTCCACGGAGTGATACTTGCCGTCGTAGACGATCACGCGCACGTCCTGCAGCGGATAGCCGGCCAGCGCGCCCATCTTCAATACCTGGCGCACACCCTTCTCCACCGCCGGCAGGAATTGACCGGGAATGGTGCCGCCCTTCACCTCATCGACGAATTCGAAACCGCCACCGCGCGGCAACGGTTCGACGCGCAGGAACACTTCGCCGAACTGCCCCGCTCCGCCGGTCTGTTTCTTGTGGCGATGATGGCCTTCCGCCTTGGCACCGATGGTTTCCCGATAAGCCACCTTCGGCACATGCGTGTTCACTGCAACGCCGTGGCGCGACTTCAGGCGTTCGAGCAACACGCGCAGATGCAGATCGGAGAGACCGCGCATCACCGTCTCGTTGAGCTCAGCGTCGTGGTGCACCTGCACCGAGGGATCCTCGTCGGCGAGCTTGTGCAAGGCCGACGAGAGTTTCTGCTCCTGGCCCTTGCTCGCCGCCTCGATCGCCAATGCGAACATCGGACTCGGGAACGCGCTCGGCTTCAGGTGGATCTGGTCCTCGTCGTGGGAGTCGTGGAGCACGGCATCGAAATGCAGTTCCTCCACCTTCGCCACCGCGGCGATGTCGCCGGGGACCGCGCGCGCGATCTCGACATGGTCCTTGCCCTTGAGCTTGAACAGGTGCGCGACCTTGAACGGCTTGCGGCCGTCGTCGACGAACAGCGTGCCCTCCTTCTTCACCGTGCCCTGGTAGACGCGGAACACCGCGAGCTTGCCCATGAAGGGATCGTGGATGATGCGGAACACGTCGGCGATCACGTGCGCGGCAGGATCGGGCCGCGCTTCGATCGTCACGGCATCGTCCCCACTGCCTTTGACGAATGGCGGCGGATTGGCCTCACTGGGATTCGGGAACAGGCGCTCGGCGACATCGAGCAATTCCGCCACGCCGGTGCCCTGCCGCGCCGAGACGAAACACACCGGAACCAGATGTCCCTCGCGCAGGCATTGCTCGAAGGCATCGTGCAATTCCTGCCCCGACAAACCGCCCTCGCCAAGTTCGAGGAAATGGTCCATCACCGTTTCGTTGACCTCGACCACCTGGTCGATGATGCGCTGGTGCCAGTCGGCCACCGGTCCGAGATCGCTGTCGCCACTGCTGTTGCCGAAGCAGTCGATCACCGCGGTTCCGCCCTGCGCCGGCAGGTTGAGCGGCAACACCGCGCTGCCGAAGTTCGATCGCAACTCTTCCATCAGTTGCGCGATGTCCGCGCCCGCCGCATCGATCTTGTTGACCACGATGGCGCGGCACAGACCGCGATCCGCCGCGACCTGCATCATCCTTCGCGTGCCGTGGCCGACGCCGGTGTCGGCATCCACCACCACCGCGACGGTATCCACCGCCGCGATCGCCGCCAGCGCGGCGCCGCGGAAATCGGGATAGCCGGGGGTATCGACCAGATTGACGTGGATGCCCTTGTGATCGGTGCTGGCGATCGCCGCATCGATGGAGTGGCCGCGTTCCTTCTCAAGCGCGTCGAAATCGGAGACCGTGCTGCCGCGCTCGACGGTGCCGGGAGTATTGATCGCCCCACCGGCGTGCAGCAGCGCCTCGAACAGCTGGGTCTTGCCCGCGCCCGGATGACCCGCCAGCGCGATATTGCGGATCTGATCGGTACCGTAATCCATGGAGCCTCCAATGGACTGGGACAGTGAGCTTGCCACGGATGCGTTCAGGCTGCGTGGATTCGTCTGGGAATCCCGAAGTGCGCCGAATTCATCCTTTTATCGCGATATCGAGATAAAATACCGCCCGCCGAGGGGCGCTGCGATGGCCGGCTTCAGACGAAGCCCGTGCCGCCAGGCTCGGCATCCAAAACGGCGCCCGTAACAGACGAGCACTATGCTCACCTTTTACGGAGCCGAACCATGAATGCCCAAGTGAAGACTTTCTCCCAGGATGGCGACTACAAGATCGCCGACATCGCGCTGGCCGACTGGGGCCGCAAGGAAATCGACATCGCCGAGCACGAGATGCCGGGCCTGATGTCGATCCGCCGCAAGCACGCCACCGCCAAGCCGCTGAAGGGCGTGCGCGTGACCGGTTCGCTGCACATGACCATCCAGACCGCCGTGCTGATCGAGACGCTGAAGGACATCGGCGCCGACGTGCGCTGGGCCTCCTGCAACATCTTCTCGACCCAGGACCAGGCCGCCGCCGCGATCGCCGCCGCCGGCACCCCGGTGTTCGCGTGGAAGGGCGAATCGCTGGAGGAATACTGGGATTGCACGCTGGCTGCCCTCAGCTTCCCTGATGGCAAGGGCGGTTTCCTCGGCCCGCAGCTGGTGGTCGATGACGGCGGCGACGTGACGCTGCTGATCCACAAGGGTTTCGAACTCGAGAACGGCGATGGCTGGGTCAACACGCCGTCGTCGAACCATGAGGAGCAGGTGATCAAGGACCTCCTCAAGCGCGTCGCCACCGAACGTCCGGGCTGGTGGACCAAGGTCGTCGCCGACTGGAAGGGTGTCTCCGAAGAAACCACCACCGGCGTGCATCGCCTCTACCAGATCGCCGAGCAGGGCAAGCTGCTGATCCCGGCGATCAACGTCAACGACTCGGTCACCAAGTCGAAGTTCGACAACCTCTATGGCTGCCGCGAATCGCTGGCCGACGGCCTCAAGCGCGCGATGGACGTGATGCTGGCCGGCAAGGTCGCGGTGGTCTGCGGCTACGGCGACGTCGGCAAGGGTTCGGCGCACTCGCTGCGTGCCTACGGCGCCCGCGTGATCGTTACCGAGATCGATCCGATCTGCGCGCTGCAGGCGGCGATGGAAGGCTTCGAGGTCAACACCGTCGAATCCTCGCTGGGCCAGGCCGACATCTACGTCACCACCACCGGCAACAAGGACATCATCACCGTCGATCACATGACGAAGATGAAGGACCAGGCCATCGTCTGCAACATCGGCCACTTCGACAACGAGATCCAGGTCGATGCGATGCGCGCGCTGCCGGGCGTCAAGCACGTCAACATCAAGCCGCAGGTCGACAAATACATCATGCCGAACGGCAACGCGATGTTCCTGCTGGCCGAAGGCCGCCTGGTGAACCTCGGTTGCGCCACCGGCCATCCGAGCTTCGTGATGTCGAACTCGTTCGCCAACCAGACGCTGGCGCAGATCGACCTGTGGGCGAACAAGGACGTGTACGAAAAGACGGTCTATCGCCTGCCCAAGCAGCTCGACGAGGAAGTCGCGCGCCTGCATCTGGAAAAGATCGGCGTGGTGCTGACCAAGCTCAGCAAGGACCAGGCCGACTATCTCGGCGTGGCGGTGGAAGGCCCGTACAAGCCGGATCACTACCGCTACTGATCGGCCTATCGATCATCGCGATACAGCAACGGGCGCCGCGAGGCGCCCGTTCTGCTTCGGGTGATGGAGCGGCTACTTGGCCGCGTGCGAGGTATCCAATGCTTCGATCGCCTGCACGTATTTTTTCGGATCCACCCATTCGCTGTTGGTCATGATGACGATGCCGCGCCTCTCCCGCGGCCAGATCGTCAACGAGGTGCGCGTCTTCTCCTGCGACCCGTCGTGTGCGATACGCAGGCGGCCATGGTCGTCGGCGATGAAGAAACCGAGACCGTAGCTGGTGGCCGTGCCATCGGCGAGCTTCTGCGGCGTCCACATCATCGCCTGCGTCTGCGCGGACACCAGATGACCATCGATCAGACCCTTGGCGAATCCGGCAAAATCCTCGATATCGGAAATGTAGCCCCCGCCGCCGAGCTTCCAGCTGACGTCGGTATCGGTCGAGCGCAGGACCGCACCGTCCTTCTTCAGGTATCCGGTCGCGCGATCGGGAATGGCGATCCACTGGTAATCCGGCTGCAACGTCGTCAGATGCAGGGGATCGATGATGCGTTCCTGCACCTGCCGGGCGAACGCCTCGTTGCCGGCGCGCTGCACGACAGCCGCGACCAGCATGAAGCCATGCGATGTGTACGCGTACTTCTCCCGCGGCTTGTTCACCAGCGGCGAGTCCTTGAACGTGTCGAGCGCGGTGACGACATCGGCATACGGATGCGCTTCGACGTATTTGTGTTCGGTCACGACGACCGGGCCATTGTCGTAATGGACGATGCCGCCCTGGTGGGAGAGCAGTTCGCGCGTGGTGATCGCGACGCCCTTGTCCGGGAACTCGGGCACGTAGCGGCGCACGTCCGCGTCGAGATCGAGCCGCCCCTGTTCCACAAGTTGCAGCGCGGCGATCGCCGTCACCGGCTTGGATACCGAAGCCCAGCGGAACATCGTCCGTGTCGTCACCGGAACGCGTTGCTCGCGATCGGCATCGCCATAGCCCTTGAGGTAGACGATGCGGTCGTCTTCGATGATGCCGATCGCCATGCCGACCGTGCCGTCGCGACGCATGCCCGCCTCCACCGCTGCATCGATGGCCTGTGCGCGGGCGGGTGACAGCGCGGCCTGTGGTGGCGTCGTCACGCAGGCGGACAGCGCCAGCAGCAGGAGGGCCAATCCGGGCAGTCGCAGCGTCTTCACCGTTCGGCTCCTTGGCATGAACAGGCCCAATCCTGCCAGATCGATAAATTCATCTCTTCATCCGCACAAAGAGATATAATGAACGAACAGTACCTCCGGACCTGCCGATGCCCTCCGTTCCGCTTTCCTTCGAGTTCTACCCGCCGAAGACCGACGAACAACGCGCCCAGCTCGATCGCAGCGTCCAGAAACTCAAGCCTTACTCGCCCGAATTCATGTCGGTGACGTTCGGCGCCGGCGGCTCGACGCTCAGCCACACCCCGGAAACGGTGCAGCACCTGCGCGGCGACCATGGCGTCGACGGCGTCCCGCACCTGACCTGCGTCGGTGGCAGCCGCGAGGAAATCCGTTCGTTGTTGAAGCTGTATCGCGCGCTCGGCTGCAGCCGCATCGTCGCGCTGCGCGGCGACATGCCCTCGGGCATGATCGGCCAGGGCGACCTGCGTTACGCCAACGAACTGGTCGAACTGATCCGTACCGAACATGGCGATCATTTCCACGTCGCGGTGGCCGCCTATCCGGAAACGCATCCGCAGGCCAACGACGCCCACGCCGACCTCGACAATTTCGAACGCAAGGTCAAGGCCGGCGCGCACAGCGCGATTACCCAGTATTTCTACAACTCAGACGCCTACTTCCATTTCGTGGACGATGTGCGTCGCCGCGGCATCGACATCCCGATCATCCCGGGCATCATGCCGATCTCCAACTTCACGCAATTGCGGCGCTTCTCGGAAGCCTGCGGCGCCGAGATCCCGCGCTGGATCGGCCAGCGCATGCGCGCGCACGGCGACGACGCCGAGGCGATCCGCGAGTTCGCCGCCGATCTCGTCGCCACCCTGTGCCGCCGCCTGGTCGAGGGCGGCGCGCCTGCCCTGCACTTCTACACGCTGAACATGGCCCGGCCAACGCAGGGCGTGCTGCAACGGTTGGGCTGAACCCTAGCGCAGCCTGACCAGCCAGCCGTGGCGATCCGGCAAGCGGCCATACTGGATGTCGGTCAGCTCCTTGCGGATCGACATCGTGACCTCACCGGCCGCTGCGGTGATGTCGCCCACCGCAAAGTCCTTGCCCTTCAATTCCCCGATCGGGGTCACGACCGCGGCAGTGCCGCAGGCGAACATTTCGGCAATATCGCCCGAGGCCATGCCGGCCTTCACTTCGTCGATCGACACCTTGCGCTCCTCGACCTTCAACCCGCGGTCCCGCGCCAGTTGCAGGATGCTGGAACGGGTGATGCCTTCGAGGATGCTGCCCGACAGCTCCGGGGTGACAAAGCGGCCATCCTTGAACACCAGGAACACGTTCATGCCGCCGAGCTCCTCCAGGTATTTGCCCTCGACCGGATCGAGGAACAGCACCTGCGAGCAACCCTGCGCCTGCGCTTCCTGCTGCGGCAGCAGCGACGCCGCGTAGTTGCCGCCGCACTTGGCCGCACCGGTGCCGCCCTTGCCCGCGCGCGCATAGTCTTCGGACAACCAGATCGACACCGGTGCCACGCCTTTGGCGAAGTACGCGCCGGCCGGGCTGGCGATCACGTAATAGCCAGCCGCATTCGCCGCGCGCACACCGAGGAAGCCTTCGGTGGCGATCATGAAGGGTCGGAAATACAGGCTGCTTTCCGGCGCCGACGGCACCCAGCCGTGATCGACGGCGATCAGCTGGCGCAACGATTCGACGAATTCGGCGACCGGCAGTTGCGGCAAGGCGAGGCGCGCAGCGGAGTGCTGCAGGCGCAGGCCATTGGCATCGGGACGGAAGGTCCAAATCGATCCGTCGGCGTGGCGATATGCCTTGATCCCTTCGAAGATCTCCTGGCCGTAATGCAGCACGGCTGCGGCCGGATCCAGGACCAGCGGACCATAGGCGCGAACCTGCGCGTCGTGCCAGCCCTTCGCCTTGTCCCATTGGATGGCGACCATGTGGTCGGTGAAGACCTTGCCGAAGCCCAATTCGCCGGCAAGGATCGCTGCCCGCTGTTCGTCGCTGCGCGCGTGGTCGGAAAGTGCGACCTGGTAGGCCAGCGATGCGGGGGCGTTCATGCGGAAATCCTTGGCGAGTACCCGAGAATTATAGGCCGTGCCGCTGTCCCGACGGACGATGGCGCAGTGGCCGGTTTGATCGCGCTAGAGTGCACGAGTGCGCTCCCACCTCCTTCTGCTCTGCCTGGCCCTGCTTGCGATCTCGGCATCGCCGATGCACGCGCGCGCGCAATCGGCCGTCCACCAATGCACGGGCGCCAGCGGCGAGGTGATCTACAGCGACAAACCCTGCGCGGCTTTCGGCGCGGCGGATCGCACCATCCCGCATGCGGCGCCCTCTGGAGCGACGATGAGCCTTGGCAGGCAGGCAGTGCGCGCGGGCTGTGCGCGAACGCTGGATGACCTCGTCCATGAAATCACCCTGGCCTTCGATACCAGCGATCCCAACCGGCTCATCGGCGTTTACCACTGGCCGGGGCTGGCAACGGAATCGGGCTACGACATCGCCGACCGGTTGGCCAGACTGACCCGCGGGCAATTGGTCGACACCCAGGTCAGCGACAGCGGAGTCCGCCTGCTGCTTGCGCAGGGCAAGGCGAGCACCACCAGCAACGTCAACTTCCACCTGCGGCGCTACCGGGACTGTTGGTGGCTCAGCTATTAGCGCTGGCCCTGGCGGGTCAGGGCTGGCTCGACCTCATCTGACTTCGGAAAAACTCAGCGTCGCCACGGTGCCGATGGTGCCGTCTCGACGCGGCCGTACCTGCATCTGCCAGCCATAGAGCGCGCAGATGCGGGTCACGATCGCGAGACCGATACCGGCGCCCTTGGTATTGCTCGATGCATCGCCGCGATAGCCGCGCTCCACCATGCGCTGCTCGTCCTCTTCGCTGAGGCCGCGGCCGGTATCGATCACATCCACCGAATCCGCACCGATGTGCACGGTGACGCTGCCGGCATCGGTATAGCGCACCGCGTTGGCGATCAGGTTGCCAAGCGCCACGTTCACCGTCGCTTCCGGCGCATCCACCATCAGCGCGGTATTGCCTTCCATCCGCAGATCGAGCTGCTTGCCGCGGCGCATCTGCAAGCGGTGCGCATCGAGCAGCTGCTCGGCCACCCGCGCCACCGAAGTCTCACCGCGTATGCGCTCGCCGCGCGACAGCAGCAGCAGCGTTTCGGTGATCGCGGTACCGCCTTCCTGCGCGCGCTGGATGCGCAGGATGCGTTCGCGCATCTTGTCGCTGAGGTCTGGCTGTTCCAGCATCAATTCCACCGTGCTGCGGATCACCGCCAGCGGCGTGCGCAACTCGTGGCTGACGTCGGCATTGAATTCGCGTTCGCGGCGTGCGGCGTCATTGATGCGGTCGGAATAGTCGTCGAGCGCGCGTGCCAGTTCGCCGACTTCGTCGTTGGGGAAACGTGGCGCCAGCGCCTTGGCGTTCGCGCCTTCGCCGGAACGGCGACGGATCAACCGCACGAGATCGGAGACGGGACTCATCACGCGCGATGCAGACCATATTCCGATGATCAGCGCAGAAATGCTGAACACCCCGATGCTGGCCAGGATCCAGCGGTTCAGCCGCAGCTGCGCCTCATGCTCATCATGAGTGTCGTATGCCAAGAAGAACCAGTAATTCGGGTCCTTGCGAACGGCCAGTTTGTAATAGCTCTTCTCGCCAGTCACGGCAGCAGGTTCGACGATGTCGAACACTCCATTGGGCAGCGACTGCCATGCTTGCGGTGCGTGGTCGAACTTCTCCTTCGAGAACACCTTGCCCTGGATCTTTTCAAAAGCCACGCCAGCGATGCCGTTCGGGTGCTGGTAGAACCCATCGGCATAGAGGTCGTTGTTCTTCTGGAGCGCGGCATCCATCACGTCATGATCGATGCGGTTGCGGAAATAGAGTGTCGCGACCGCGATCAGCGTGCTCAGCCCCAACCCAAGCAGGAAGAACGACAACACGATGCGCGTGCGCAGCCGGCGCCGGTTGTGGCGCGTCGGCAACCCGGGCAGGCTGGATCGGGTGGGTTTATCCGGCATCCGGCGGTGCGATGCGATAGCCGATGCCGTGGCGGGTCTGGATCAACGGCGTCGGGAACGGCTTGTCGATCACCGCGCGCAATCCGTGGATGTGCACGCGCAAGGAATCGGAATCGGGCAACTCTTCGCCCCACACGCGCGTTTCCAGGTCCTGGCGCGTCACCACCGCGGGCGCGGCTTCCATCAACGCCTGCAGGATCTTCAGCGCGGTCGGGTTGAGCTGCAGCAGCTTGCCGCCGCGGCGCACTTCCAGGGTATCGAGATTGTATTCGAGGTCGGCGATCGACAGCACCCGTGCCTGAGGCCCCTTGCCGCGACGGGCCAGCGCGTTGAGGCGCACGTCGACCTCCTGCAGCGCGAAGGGCTTGACCAGGTAATCGTCGGCGCCGGACTCGAAGCCTTCCAGCTTGTTGTCGAGGCTGTCGCGCGCAGTCAGCATCAGCACCGGCGTCTGCTTGCGTGCATCGTTGCGCAGCTTGCGGCAGACCTCGAGACCGTCCATCCCTGGCAGGTTGAGGTCGAGGATGATGGCGTCGAAATCATTCACCACCGCCAGATGCAGGCCGGTGACGCCATCGGCGGCGAAATCGACGGCATGGCCGCGGTCTTCCAGGTAATCGCCGAGGTTGGCGGCAATGTCCTGGTTGTCTTCAATCAAGAGTACGCGCACGGGCGGTCTTCTCCATTCGAGTTTTCATTCTGGCACAAGGCCGCTCAACGGCGCTTCGCAGCGCCCTTCCCTGCTTTGACACGCTTGCGGGCGCGAGGTTCAACCCCGGCGGCAACGTGGTCGATGATGGCCCCGGCGATATCGACGCCTGTCGCCTGCTCGATGCCTTCCAGGCCGGGCGATGAATTGACCTCCAGCACCAGCGGGCCGCGCTTGGACCGGATCAGGTCGACGCCGGCGATGCCCAGGCCCAGCGCGCGGGCGGCGCGCACGGCGACGTCGATCTCGTCCTTGCGCGGCTTGGCCGGAAGCGCACTGCCGCCGCGATGCAGGTTGGAGCGGAAGTCTCCATCCGGCGCCTGTCGCTTCATCGCCGCGACCACCTCGCCGCCGACCACGAAGCAACGCAGGTCGGCGCCCTTGGCCTCGGCGACGAATTCCTGCACCAGGAATTGCGCGTAGAGGCCGCGCAAGGCTTCGATCACCGCACGCGACGCCGACGGTTTTTCGGTGAGCATCACGCCCGCGCCCTGCGAGCCTTCGTTCAATTTGATGACATGCGGCGGCGGCCCGAGCATCGACAGCATGTCGACGGTGTCGTCGGGATTGTCGCCAAACACGGTCGCGGGGAAATCGATGCCCTCGGCGGCCAGCATCTGGTGGCAACGCAATTTGTCGCGCGCGCGCAGGATGGCGTCGCACCCGTTGGGCGACGTCGTGCCCATCAGTTCGAACTGGCGCAGCACCGCGGTGCCATAGCGCGTGACCGACGCGCCGATGCGCGGGATCACCGCATCGTAGCCGGCGATCTGGACACCCTTGTAATGCATCTCGAAGGCATCGACGCCGATCTTCATGTAGCAGCGCAGCGGATCGAGCACGCGCACGCTGTGGCCGCGCTGGCGCGCCGCCTCGACCAGGCGCTTGGTGGAATACAGCTTGGTGTTGCGCGACAGGATCGCGAGTTTCATTCGGCGCCTTTGCGTCGTCGGTGCAGGTGCGAACGGGAGGGGTCGACGACGAAACCATCGCGCATGGCCTGGCGGCCGAGCAACATCGGGAAGCGCATGCCGGCGCGATCGGCGAGATTGAGTTCGATCTCGCGATCGATGTCGGCGAGCCGCATGCGTGCGCGGATGAACGGGCGCCGCACGCGATGACCGCCGGAGTCGACGACCTCGCGCTCGTCGATCAGGCGCGCTTCCACCGTGACCACGTCGGCGCCCGGGCGCGGACGGATCTCGAAACCGACCCACGCCTCGCCATCGCGCTCGAGCCGCCACTGGCGATCGACATGCAAGGACGAACTGCGCGCGCCGGTATCGATCTTGGCGCGGATGCGCTCGATGCCCAGTTCCGGCAGGGCCACGGTTTCCCGCCAACCCACGGTGACCTCTCCTGACATGCACACGGCCTCGAGACGTTCACGGCGGCCGAGGCCGCCGTGAATGGGGTTGGAGCGGGTGATGGGAATCGAACCCACGCTAGCAGCTTGGGAAGCTGCAGTTCTACCATTGAACTACACCCGCGGACGCCGCGGATTCTAACCGCAGCGCGGTGCCCGTGTGTCAAGCAATGGTTAGAACGTCTTGCCGACAGTCAGCGACAGTGCACGATAGTTGCCGCCCTTGCGCGCCACCGTCGAGGTCCCGCCGACCATCACGTCGAGGCCTTCGAACTGGCCACGCACGCCTGCAGCGAGCGAACCGTAGCCACGATCGAACGACGGACCCGGCACCGCGAACGCAACGTTACCGACGCTCGGCATGCTCGCCCACGCTTCCGACGGCAGCTTGCCGAATTCGCGGTCGATGCTCAGGCGCGCATACGGCGTCCAGCCTTCGGCGATGTGGTAGCGGCCTTCGTAGCCCAGCGACGCCAGGCGCGAATTGAAGGTCTGCGAGGGATAAGCCAGCGCGGTCGACTGGCTGGCATTGCTTTCCGTGTAGCCGTCGATGCGGACGCGCTGCAGCAGGACTTCACCGACCGGGCCGTGATCCAGCTTGCCGTGGTGGAACATCCAGCCGCCATTGATGCCGGCGTAGACGTCGCTGCCGTTGGCCTTGCCACTATGGGTGCGTATCGCCGTTCCCAGCGGGATATCGCGATGTACGGTGTCCTCGATACGCGAATAGCCGAGCTGTCCGGTCACCCAGGCGTTGTCGTTGTGCCAGCCGGCGAAACCGGCGATCGAGAGATCGGTCTGGCGGAAATCGCCGCGCTTCTGTGCGTAATCGATGCGCTGGCGGCCGTAGTTCAACGCGCCACCATAGTTGAAGGCGCCGCTGTTCCAGCCGATGCCGCCACCCAGCGACGGGCCGATGCCGTCAAAGCCGTCACCCGACGGGCCACGGTTGTAGCGCTGCTGGTCGAGGTTGCCGTTGAACCACCAGCGCATGCCGTCGTTCTGACGTGTGGTCGTCGACAACCGCGACGGCATGGACTGCGGCATGATCTGACTGAACAGCAGGTCGGCGCGGTTGCGGCCGACGCTCATCGCCGACAGCGGCAGGATGGCGATCTGGCGCGGGCCTTCCAGCGTGGCGACGGCATAGTCGCCGAGGATCTTGTGCGCGGCCGTCGACGGGTGCACGCCATCGGCGAAAGCGTAGGTATAAGGCGCATCCGGCGTGACGTAGGACGTCGGATTGCAGGTCAGCGAATTCGCGGTGATCTGCGGCTGGCAAGCGGTGCCGGTGACATTGGTGAAACCGTAGGTCGCCGGGTTCGTAACGATTTCGTCGATCAGCCCGAAGGTGTTGAGCGGAATGAAGCGCAGGCCCTGCCCGGCCAGCCCCTGGTACAGGGCGGAGTTGTAAGCCATCGCCAATTGCGTGCCCTGGGCTTGCGCAGCAGCGCCTTGCGCACGGAACGACGGCGTCTGGCCAAGATCCGGAATGTTCGGGACGAGGACGTAGCGCGCACCCGCCGCCTGCAGTTTGGCGACGATGCCGACTTCACCACCCACCGCCGTCGCGATCGTGCTTTGCACCGGCGCACCCGCGGTAATCGCGAACAGATCGTTGGCGCCACCCCACACGGTGTACAGCGCGCGCGAATCGGCACGGCCGCCAGTGCTGGCGAGATAGAAGTTCACCTGCTGGTCGACCGAGGGAATCGGGCCCAGCGCGCCCGACGATGGCGTGACCACGCGCGCACCGCCAACGGCGTAATTGTCGCCGGTATCGGCCTTGGGCCCGGTCGCGGATGCGGTCCAGCCCGTCGATTGGTTGACGCCGTAATAGTTCGCCACGTTCTGCGCCCAGGTGGTGCCCGGATTGGTGGTGAACTGGCCGATCACCGGCTGCGCGTTGGCAGGCAGCAACGGCCGGAAGAAGCCGGCATCGGTCAGGCTGTCGCCGAAGAAAATGGTCTTGCTGAAGGTCTGGGCGTGGGTGTCCACGTACTGCGCGGCGGCCGGCAAGGTGACCATCGACAAGGCGGATGCCAGGGCGGTGCAAAGCAGTTTGGTACGCATCGTTGCGATCTCGTTCGACCGGGCTGGATTCGCCCGCGTATGGCGATGTTTTCACGATTTTCTAACGTCCGCATGCTGCGGCGCGGCATCCCGGTTCGGGCGACAATGGCGCCATGGACATCCAGCTCAATGGCGAAACGCGCGTCTGCGCCCCCGACACCACCATCGCGACCCTGCTGCAAGCGGAAGGTTTGGCCGAACGCCGCGTCGCGGTCGAGATCAATGGCGAGATCGTGCCGCGCAGCCGCCACATGACCACGGCACTGCACGATGGCGACCGCGTCGAGATCGTGCATGCGCTGGGTGGCGGTTGAGCGATTGCTTCCCGGCAATCATTCAGTCCTTTCAGCGATAATTGCTGCATGAACATTTCCGACGACGCCCTGGTCATCGCAGGGAAGACCTACCGTTCCCGCCTGCTCACCGGCACCGGCAAATTCAAGGACCTCGACGAAACCCGCAACGCCACCGAAGCGGCCGGCGCCGAGATCGTCACCGTGGCGATCCGCCGCACCAACATCGGCCAGAATCCGGGCGAACCCAACCTGCTCGACGTGCTGCCGCCCGATCGCTACACCATCCTGCCCAATACCGCCGGCTGCTACACCGCCGAGGACGCCGTGCGCACATGCCGGCTCGCGCGCGAACTGCTGGACGGCCACAACCTGACCAAGCTCGAAGTGCTGGGCGACCAGAAGACCTTGTTCCCCGACGTGATCCAGACGCTCAAGGCCGCCGAACAGCTGGTGGCCGATGGCTTCCACGTCATGGTCTACACCAGCGACGACCCGATCCTGTGCAAGCGCCTGGAAGAAATCGGCTGCGTCGCGGTGATGCCGCTGGCCGCGCCGATCGGCTCGGGACTGGGCATCCAGAACCGCTACAACCTGCTCGAGATCGTCGAGAACGCCAAGGTGCCGATCATCGTCGATGCCGGCGTCGGCACCGCGTCGGATGCCGCGATCGCGATGGAGCTCGGCTGCGATGGCGTGCTGATGAACACCGCGATCGCCGGCGCCAAGGACCCGGTGCGGATGGCGCGGGCGATGAAGGCCGCGGTCGAAGCCGGTCGCGATGCCTTCCTCGCTGGCCGCATTCCGCGCAAGCGTTACGCCAGTGCGTCGTCGCCGGTGGATGGACTGATCGGATGACCGATCCGTTCTCCAGCGAAGGCGCGAAAGTCCCGGCCAAGCCGTTCACGGTCGAGCCCGGTCGTCGCCGCATCCGCAGTTTCGTCTTGCGCCAGGGCCGTTTCACCCCGGCGCAGCAAAAAGCCTTCGACGAACAATGGCCGCGCTTCGGCCTCGACTACGCCGGTACGCCGCGCGACTTCGACGCCCTCTTCGGCCGCCATGCACCGCGCATCGTCGAAATCGGTTTCGGCAACGGCGAGGCGCTGCGTTATTCCGCGGCGCTCGATCCTGCCCGCGACCATATCGGCATCGAAGTGCATGCGCCCGGCGTTGGACGCCTACTCAATGCACTGGCCAGCGACGATGCGAAGAACGCGCGCCTCTACCACCACGACGCGGTGGAAGTGCTGGAGAACGAAATCGCCGACGCATCGCTCGACGAGATCCGCATCTATTTCCCCGATCCCTGGCACAAGAAGCGCCACGGCAAGCGCCGGTTGGTGAACACGGAATTCGCCGCCTTGCTGGTGCGCAAACTGGCACCGACCGGCCGCCTCCATCTCGCCACCGACTGGCCGGATTACGCCGAACAGATGTGGGACGTGCTGGATGCCACGCCCGGACTGGTCAATCGCGAGGGGCCACGCGGACAAGTCCCGCGTCCGGCCTGGCGTCCACAGACGCATTTCGAGACGCGTGGCCAGCGACTGGGACATCCCGTTTTCGACCTGATCTACGACCGCGCCTGACGATGGGCAGCGGCCTCGTCCTCAGCAGCGACATGGCCATGGTCCTCGGCCTGGTCGGGCTGACGATGGTGCTGTTCCTGTTCGAGCGCATCCGTCCGGACGTCGTCGCGCTATGCGTGCTGGTGCTGCTCGGCCTCACCGGATTGATCGCACCGGAAGACCTGTTCGGCGGATTCTCGGGCAGCGCGGTGATCAGCATCATCTCGACGATGATCCTTGGCGCCGGCCTTGAACGCACCGGCGCGCTCAATCGCCTCGCCGGCTGGTTGCTGCGGCGATCGAGCGGCTCCGACAAACGCCTGTTGACGCTCACCTGCCTGTCGGCGGCGGCGGTGTCGCCGTTGATGCAGAACCCGTCGGTGATGGCGATGTTCCTGCCGGTGTCCTCGCGCATTTCCGCGCGCACCGGCATCGCCACCTCACGCATGCTGCTGCCGATCGCCGCGACCATCGTCATGGCCGGCGCGCTGACCATGGTCGGCAACTCGCCGCTGATCCTGCTCAACGACTTGCTGATGTCGGCCAACGCCAACATGCCCTCCGGCGCGGCGTCGATCCACCCGTTCAAGATGTTCGCGCCGATGCCGATCGGCATCGTGATGCTGGCCGCGGTGCTGCTGTATTTCCGTTTTTATGGTGACCGCCGCCTGCGCGAGGAAGACGGCGCGGTGACGCCCGGCCGCACCGAGAGCTATTTCGCCAGCACCTACGGCATCAACGGCGACGTCTTCGAACTGACGGTGACGGCGCAGAGCCCGCTGGTCGGCACCACCATCGGCGAGGCGGAACGTCTGGTCGGCGCGCCGCTGTTGCTCGCGCATCGCAGCCACGGCGAATCGCGCCTGGCGCCGCCGGCCGACGCGCGCATCTGGGTCGGCGACGTGCTCGGCGCGATGGGCCCGGGCGAGGACGTGCTGCGCTTCGCCGAACAGCAGAAGCTGGTGGCGTCATCGCGGCTGCGCGAATTCGGCGACCTGTTCAATCCGAGCCGCGCCGGCATCGCCGAAGCGGTGGTGCCGCCGAACTCGCGCTTCATCGGCAAGACGCAGGCCGAACTGCGCTTCCGCAAGCAGTACGGCATCAGCCTGCTGGCGATCAATCGCGACCGCGAAGTGATCCGCGAAGACGTGCGCAACGTGCCGCTGCGCGCCGGCGACATGCTGGTCCTGCATTGCATCTGGCAACGGCTGGCGGAAGTCGCGGCGCAAAAGGACTTCGTGGTCGTCACCGATTACCCGAAAGCGCGCCAGCGTCCGCACAAGTTCAAGATCGCGATGGGCATCTTCGCCATCACCATGCTGATCGCGCTGTCGTCGCGCGTGCCGGTGCCGATCGCGTTGATGACCGGCGTCGCCGGCATGCTGGTCACCGGCGTCATCCACATGGACGAGGCCTACGCCGCGATCAGCTGGAAGACGGTATTCCTGATGGCCTGCCTGATCCCGCTGGGCTGGGCGATGGATTCCAGTGGCGCGGCGGCCTGGGTCGCCGGCCATACCGTCGATCGCATTCCGCAGAGCACGCCAATCGTGCTGATCGAACTCGCATTGGCGGTATTGACCGTGTTGTTCTCGCTGATCATCAGCCACGTCGGCGCGACCATCATGCTGGTGCCGATCGCGGTCAACCTGGCGCTCGCGACCGGCGGCAATCCGACCAGCTTCGCCCTGATCGTCGCGCTGTCGGCATCGTGCAATTTCATGACGGCATCGAATCCGGTCATCTCGATGATCATCGGTCCCGGCAATTACACGCCGCGCGACCTGTGGCGGATCGGCGGACCGCTGGCCTGCATCTACATCGCCATCGTGGTCTCGATGGTCAATCTGCTGCAGATGTTCCGCTGACGTTTTTCAGGAACACCTGTCCATCGCGCGTTTCCAGCGGCACCGCGCGCAACGAAGAACCCATGCACGGGCCGCCGGTGCAGCGACCATCGATCGGCGAGAAGCTGGCGCCGTGCGCCGCACACACCAGATCGCCGGTACGCGAGACCAGGAATTGCCCGGGCGCCCAGTCGAGCCGGCGTCCCGCGTGCGGGCAGATGTTGAACCATGCCGCCACCCGCGTGCCGTCGCGGCGCAGGATCAGCGATTCGGCATCGCCATCCACCACACCGCTGGCTTCGGCGAAGCCGTGGTCGGGAATCTGTTCGAGGGCGATCAGCGGTTCTGGCACGGCTTGCAACAACAGGGAATCCGAACGCAGCATAGCGGTTCCGGCCATTCCGATGCAGCGCCCATGAACGATGTCTTTCCGCCCCTGCCCGCACCGCGCGTCGTCACCAGCGATGGGCGCACGATCCCCGTGCATCGCATCCACTGCATCGGACGCAACTTCGCCGACCACGCGCGCGAGATGGGCGCGACGCCGGCCTCGCCGGAAGCGCGTGGTCGTCCCGTGCTGTTCCAGAAGCCATCGGACGCGATTGTCACCGACGGCCGCGTGCCCTACCCGTCGGCGACGCATGAGTTGCATCACGAAGTCGAGCTGGTGGCAGTGCTTGGCGCCGATGCGCCGGAAGGCGAGCTGACGCGCGCGCAGGCCGAGGCACTGGTGTTCGGTTACGCCATCGGGCTCGATCTGACCCGCCGCGACCTGCAGGCCGATTGCAAGGCAAAGTCGCTGCCCTGGGACATCGGCAAGGCCTTCGATCATTCGGCGCCGATCAGCGCGGTGATTCCGGCGGCGGACGCCGGCGATCTGTCCACGCTCGCGATCAGCCTCGAGGTGAATGGCGCGCTGCGCCAGCACGGCGAACTGCGCGACTGGATCTGGGACGTGCCGGACGTGCTGGTCGAACTTTCGAAGCTCTATGCACTGCGTCGCGGCGACCTGATATTCACCGGCACCCCGGCTGGCGTTGCCGCACTGCAGCGTGGCGACCGTTTCGTCGCCCGGCTCGGAACCCTGGTCGCGCTGGAAGGTGAAATCGTCTAACCGCTGCTGCGCTATGCTCCGGCCACCCCTCTACATAGGTTGGAATGCATGGGCATGATCAGCGAATTCAAGGAGTTCATCTCCAAGGGCAACGTGGTCGACTTGGCGGTCGGTGTCGTCATCGGCGCCGCGTTCGGCAAGATCGTCACCGCGCTGGTCGAAGGCATCGTGATGCCGGCGATCAGCATGTTGACCGGTGGCGCCGACTTCAAGGACTGGAAGCACGTCATCACCCCGGCGGTGATGGATCCGGCGACCGGCAAGGAAAAGGTCGCGGAAGTGGCGATCAAGTACGGCGATTTCATCCAGACCTGCATCGACTTCCTGCTGATCGCCTTCGTGATCTTCCTGTTCCTCAAGATCTACAACCGCATGCGCCAGCCGGCTGTCGCCGCCGACGCACCGCCGAGCGAGGAAGTGCTGTTGCTGCGCGAGATTCGCGACGGCCTGAAAAAATGATCCGTGCGCTGCCGTTGACACGGTAGCGGCATGACCATTGGCACAGCTGTTCAGGAACCCCGGGCTGCTAGGCTCGGGGTTTCTCTTTTCCGCGTCGAGACCGCCATGACCCGCACCCTGCTCGCAGCTTCGATCGCAATGTCCCTCGCCAGCCTGCTCGCCACGCCGTCTGCATTCGCCGCCGAAACCAAGGCCTCGCCCGCGACCGTGCAAGCCGCCGCCGCATTGCGCGACCAGGCACTGAAGGACAACACCGGCTGGAAGGTACTGGAATCGCTGACGACCGAAGTTGGCCAGCGCATGGCCGGCAGCGAGGGCGATGCCCGCGCGGTGGAATGGGCGAAGGCGAAGTTCAAGGAACTCGGCTTCGACAAGGTGTGGACACAGCCGGTGACGTTCCCGAAGTGGGAACGCCGCAGCGAGCACGGTGAAGTGCTCGGCGCGCATTCGCAGAAGCTCGTGCTGACCGCGCTTGGCGGCAGCCCGGGTGGCACCGTGGAAGGTGAAGTCGTGCGCTTCGATTCGCTGGAAGCGCTGCAGAAGGCCGCGCCAGGATCGCTGGCCGGCAAGATCGCCTTCGTCGACGTGATGATGCCCAGGGCGAAGGACGGCCACGGCTACGGCATTGGCAGCAGGGTGCGTACCACGGGCGCCTCGTCGGCGTCGAAGGCCGGCGCGATCGGCTACGTGATGCGCCCGGCCGGCACCGACTGGGAACGCAATCCGCACACCGGCATGACGCGCTTCGAGAACGGTGTGAAGCCGATTCCGGAAGCGTCACTCACCAATATCGATGCCGATCAGCTCGCCCGCCTCGTCAAGCTCGGCCCGACGCGCATCCGCGTCGCCCTCGATTGCGGCTTCAACGGCGAATACACCTCGCAGAACGTGATCGGCGAAATCACCGGCAGCAGCAAGTCCGACGAAATCGTCGCGCTTGCCGGCCACCTCGATTCCTGGGACCTCGGCACCGGCGCGATCGACGACGGCAGCGGCGTCGCCATCTCGATGGCCGCGGCGCAACTCGCCGGCAAGATGAAGCGCCCGGAACGCACCATCCGCGTGGTCGCCTTCGCCAACGAAGAACAAGGCCTGTGGGGCGGTCGCGTCTACGCCGAATCGCAGAAGGACAAGATCGCCAAGAGCCAGATCGTGATGGAGTCGGATTCCGGCCCCGGTCGCGTCTACGAGTTCGGCGGAACCTGGTCGAAGGATGCCGAACCTGCGATGGCACAGGTGGCGGAACTGCTGAAGCCGCTCGGCATCGCCTACACGCCGGGCAAGGGCGAGGCGGAATCGGAAATGGGACTGATGCAGGCGGCAGGCTCGGCAGCCGGCGCGTTCGCGCACGACGCCACCCGCTATTTCGACCTGCACCACACGCCGAACGACACCCTCGACAAGGTCGATCCCGAAGACCTGCGCGTCGATATCGCCGCTTACGCCACGCTCGCCTTCATCGCCGCCAATGTGGATGGCAGCCTCGGCAGCGGCACCATGCCGGCACCGGAACCGCGCAAGCGTCGTTGATTCAACCAAGGGAACATCTGATTCGATGAATCAGATGTTCCGGGCCCAGGCAGCCAACAGCACTGCCGTCGCCGACGCGACATTCAAACTTTCCACCGCGCCGGTGCCAGGAATCGACGCCCGCAGGTCGCAGCTTGCGGCCAGTCCGCGATCCATGCCGGATTGTTCCGCGCCCATCACGTAGACCAGTCTTTGCGGCAGGTCCAGCGCGAACAGATCGTCGCCGCCGTCGACCAAGGTTGCCGCGGTGGCATAACCGGCATCCCGCAGCATCGACAGCGCGCGATCGGCGGCCGGCAGGCGAACCAGCGTCACCGCTTCGGCGCCGCCTTCGGCCACGCGCGCGGCCGCGCCGGAAACCTGCAAGTCGGAATCGCGCGGGATCAACAATGCGCCGACACCGAAATGCGCAGCGCTGCGCAGGATCGCGCCGAGGTTGTGCGGATTGCCGACGCCGTCCAGCCACAGTGCGCAATCGCGGCCGGCGGGACGGGTGGACAGCCAGTCTTCAAGACGCGGCATCGGCGCGCGCACGACATCGGCGACCACGCCTTCGTGATGCGAACTCGCCGCGAGCTTGCGCAGATCGTCATCGGGCACGATGCGATAGCCGACGCGATGCGACGCGCACCACTTCAGCACGTCGCGCATCGCGTCGACGCGCTCCTCCGACAACCACAGCTTGCGCAAGGCTTCGGGGCGCTGTGCGAATACGGCGCGCACGGCGTTGACGCCGTACATGCGCAGCTCGCGAGCAACCGATTCCTGCATGGCCATCAAGCGTGTCCGCCCACGTTCGGGGTTTCGGCTTCCAGTTTATCGAGTTCGTGCGCGATCGCTTCCGGCGAATGCGTATGCGGCGCGATCACCAGGTAGAACGCCGGGATCACGAACAGCGACAGCAGCGTCGATACCGAGACGCCGAACACCACGACCACGCCGATGGTGGCGCGACTGGCCGAACCGGGGCCCCCGGCGACGATCAGCGGGATCGCGCCCATCACCGTCGCGATCGAGGTCATCAGGATCGGACGCAGGCGGATCGACGCCGATTCGATGATGGCGTCGCGCACGCTGCGGCCTTCGTCGCGCAACTGGTTCGCGAATTCGACGATCAGGATGCCGTTCTTGGCGGCGAGGCCGACCAGCATCACGATGCCGATCTGCGAGAACAGGTTGAGGGTGCCCCCGGTGACCCACAAGCCGATCAGTGCGCCGAGCACGCCCAGCGGCACCGTCAGCATGATCACCAGCGGATGCAGGAAGCTTTCGAACTGCGCGCCCAGCGCGAGATAGACGATCAGCAGCGCCAGCGCGAAGGTGATCAGCACTTCACCACCCGATTGCTGCAGTTCGCGCGACTCGCCCTTCCAGCTGATCTGCGCGTGCTCCGGCAGCGATTCCTTCACCGTCTTCTGCGCCCACGCCACTGCATCGCCCAAGCGCGCACCCGGCGCCAGGCCAGCGGAAATCGTGATCGAACGCAGGCGGTTGAAGCGCGCCAGCGAGCCCGGCTCGGCAATTTCCTTCAGCGTCACCAGGTTGGACAGCGGCACCAGCGTGCCGGTCTTGGAACGCACCTGGATGTTGTTGAGGTCGGCGATCGAATCGCGATTGTCGCGTCCGGCCTGCAGCATCACGTCGTATTCCTGGCCGTCGTCGACGAAGGTGGTCATGCGTTCGCCGCCCATCAGCGCCTGCAGCGCGCCACCGATCGCCTGCGCGGTCACGCCGAGATCGGCCGCGCGCGCGTGGTCGATGATCACCCGCATCTGCGGGCGCGTTTCCTTGTAGTCGGAATCGACGCCGTTCAAGCCGGGATACTGGTTGATCTTCGCCATCAGGATGTCGCGCCACTGCGCCAGTTCGGCGTAGTCGGGGCCGCCCAACACCAGCTGGAACGGCTGGCCGCGCGTGCGCACCAGGCCACCGCTCAGCATCGTGCGCGACTTCACGCTGGTGATCGCCGACAGCTTCTTCTGCAGTTCGGCGGCCACGTCGGCGGTGCTCTGCTTGCGTTCCTTCCAGTCCTTGAGGAAGACGCTGGCGCGACCGATGTACATGTCCTCGCTCGGACCGAAACTGCCGGGCACGCGCGGGTTGGCGCGTTCCAGCGGCTTGCCGGGTCCGGTTTCGTCGAGCAGCACCTGCTCGACCTTCTTCATCTGCGCCACGGTGTAATCGAAGCTCGCGCCTTCCGGGCCTTCCGCCATGATCTGGAAGGTGCCACGGTCTTCCGCGGGCGCGAGTTCGCTGGGCAGCGCCTTGAACAACAGCACCGTCGCCACCAGCGCACCCACCATCAAGCCGGCGAACAGCCAGGTGCGACCGACCACGCGCGTGAGCAGGCCGCGATAGGCATCGGCCATGCGGGTGAAGCGCGCGTTCAACCATTCGCTGACGCGATTGGAATGCACCGCGTGCGGACCGGTGTGCGGCTTGAGCAACTTCGACGCCATCATCGGCGTCAGCGTCAACGCGACGAAGGCGGAGATCGCCACCGCCGCCGCCATCGCCACCGACAACTCGCGGAACAGGCGTCCGGTATTGCCCTGCAGGAAACCGACCGGCAGGAACACCGCGATCAGCACCGCGGTCGTCGCCAGCACCGCGAACGCGACCTGGGCAGTGCCGCGCTTTGCCGCGACCAATGCCGGTTCGCCGAGGTCGACGCGGCGCTGGATGTTCTCCACCACCACGATGGCGTCGTCCACCACCAGACCGATGCACAACACCAATGCCAGCAGCGTCAGCAGGTTGATCGAGAACCCGAAGGCGTACAACGCGATGAACGATGCGATCAGGCACACCGGCACCGTCACCGCCGGGATCAGCGCCGCGCGCACGCTGCCGAGGAACAGCCAGATCACCACCAGCACCAGGATCACCGCTTCGATCAGCGTGCCGTAGACGCGCTCGACCGCGGCGGAAATGAAGGTGGTGTTGTCGAAGGCGACGTAGATGTCGGCGCCACCCGGCAGGCTGGAACGGATGCGGTCGGCTTCGACCTGCGCCGCCCTGGCGACGTCGAGGCTGTTGGCGGTCGAAGTCTTGACGATGCCGAGGCCGATCGCCGGCTCGCCGTTGCTGTGGTACCAGGCGCGGCGTTCCGCCGATTCCTGCTTCACCGTGGCGATGTCGCCAAGCTTGACCACGTAACCGTCGTTGCCGCGCGTGACCGGCAACTGCGCGAAGGCTTCCGGCGTGGTGTAGTCGCGCATCACCCGCAGGATGAAGTCGCGATCCTTCGATTCGAGGTGGCCGGCGCCGAGCTCGACGTTCTCCTGCTTCAGCGCCGTTTCGACATCGGGGATGGTGATGCCGCGCGCGGCCATCGCGTCGTGGTCGAGCCAGATACGCATCGCATAGGTCTGGCCGCCGCCCACGCGCACGGTGGCGACGCCGGGCAGGCTGGAGAAACGATTGACGAGGTAGCGCTGCGCGTAGTCGGTGAGCTGCAGCGTGTCCATGTTGGTGGACCGCAGGTTGAACCAGATGATCGGATCCGAATCGCTCTCGACCTTGCTGATTTCCGGCGGGCGTGCTTCGGGGGGAATGCCGTCGGCGACGCGGCTCACCGCATTGCGCACGTCGTTGGTCGCGCCTTCGATGTCGCGCGTCGGCAGGAATTCGATGCTGATGCGCGAGCTGCCGTTCTGGCTCGAGGAATCGATGGTATTGATGCCCTCGATGCCGGCGAGACCGTCCTCGAGGACCTTGGTGATGCGCGTCTCCACCACGCTCGCCGATGCGCCCGGGTAATCGACCTGCACCGACACGATCGGCGGATCGATCGCCGGCAGTTCGCGCAGCGTCAGGCGCATGAACGACATTACGCCCAGCACGACCAGCAGCAGGCTCATCACCACGGCCAGCACCGGCCGCTTGATGGAGACGTCGGACAGCTTCACTTCTTCCCGGCCCCGGCGGCGGAAGGTGCCGCGGCCTTGAGCGTGGCGTCCGCCTTCACCTTGCCGACGCCATCGACCACGATGCGGTCACCGGCGTTGAGTCCGGTGCGGATCATCGTCTTGCCGGGGATGCGCCCGCCGACTTCGACTTCGACCTTCTGCGCCTTGCCCGCAGGCGTGACGCGCCAGACGAAGGTCTGCGAGCCGACCTGCATCACCGCGAGCTCGGGCACGACGATGGCCGGATGCGTGCCGCGCGTGACTTCGACGTTCAAGAGCATGCCCGGCTTCAATGCATGATCGGGATTGGGGAAATCGCCGCGCACCGTCATCGCGCGCGAACCGGTATCCAGGCGCCCGGCCGACGTCTGCACGGTGCCGGTGAATTCACGGCCGGAATAGGCCTGCGTCGTTCCGCTCACTGCTTGTCCCGAGGCCACGTTCGCCAATTCGGTTTCCGGCACCGGAAAATCGACATAGACGCGCGAAACGTCGTCGAGCGTGGCGATCGCCGTCCCCGGCGTCACCAGCGTGCCCGGGCTCACCTGGCGCAGGCCGAGCAGGCCGGAGAACGGCGCGCGGATCACGCGATCGGAAAGGTTGGCGCGGATCTGCTGCACCTGGGCGATGGCGGCATCGCGCGTCGCCTTCTGGGTATCGAGCATCGACTTCGCGATCAACTGCTGCGCGGCGAGTTGCGACTGGCGCTGATACAGCGTGTCGGCTTCCTTGGCTGCGGCTGCCGCGGCCGCCAGCGCCGCCTGTTGCTGCTGGCCGGTCAGCGTGACCAGCGGCGCACCGCGGTTCACCCACTGCCCGCTTTCGAAATGCACCTTGTCCACGGTTTCGCTGACCTTGGCGGTCACCGTCACCGATTCATGCGCCTTGACCGTGCCCAGCGCCTGCAGCGTATCCGTCCACGGCTGCGGGCTGACGGACTGGATCACCACCTCGATCGGCTGGTTGCCGCCGCCACCTTGCGCGCCAGCCTTGCCGGCATCGCCATCGCGGTGGCAGCCTGCAAGCATCAGGCCCACGATCATTCCACCGGCCCAGAGCCGGAACGTCGATTCTGCGCGGAAATTCATCCTGCAATTTTATGCGGATGAAGGATGACGCACCCGTGACTTTAGGCATGGATGCGGACCGTCAACCCTCGGTTGGTCACGACGTTACGGAGCGACATTCCCCGATAAAAACAAAAAACGCCGGCATCGGCCGGCGTTTTCGATTGCGGTCAAGCAAGGATCAGGCTTTCTTCCACTGACCCAGCGCAGCCAGACCGTTGTCCTTGGCGCGGGCATACACGGTGTCCTGCGCCTTGGCCCAGTTGCCGGTCATGTCCTGCGACCACAGCTTCAACGCGGCCTGCTGCATGGCGCGACCGTAGGAGAACGACAGCGGCCACGGGTTCGGGCCCATGCGGTTCATCGCATCGAGATGCGCGGTCGCAGCTTCGTCGCTCTGGCCACCGGACAGGAACACGATGCCCGGCAGGATCGCCGGCACGGTCGACTTCAGGCACATCAGGGTGGCTTCGGCCACTTCCTCGACGCTGGCCTGGTCCGGGCAATCCTTGCCGGGCACGACCATCGACGCCTTGAGGATGGTGCCTTCCAGCGCGACGTTGTGCTGGTACAGCGCATCGAACAGCGAACGCAGGGTCACTTCGGTGACTTCGTAGCAGGTCTCGATGTCGTGGCTGCCGTCCATCAGCACCTCGGGTTCCACCATCGGCACGATGCCCTGTTCCTGGCACAGCGCGGCATAGCGGGCCAGCGCCTGGCTGTTGGCCTCGATGCAGGTGCCGGAGGGAATGTCCTCGCCGATGTTGATCACCGCGCGCCACTTGGCGAAACGCGCACCGAGCTTGTAGTACTCCTGCAGGCGGGCGCGCAGGCCATCGAGGCCTTCGGTCACCAGCTCGCCCGGGAAGCCGGCCAGCGGCACGGTGCCCTTGTCGACCTTGATGCCCGGGATCATGCCGTGATCGGCCATGTACTTGGCGAACGGCACGCCGTCCTTGGTGGACTGGCGGATGGTTTCGTCGAACAGGATGGCGCCGGCCAGGTAATCATTCACCTTGGGCACGGTCAGCAGCAGCTCGCGATAGGCGCGACGGTTCTCTTCGGTGCTGGCGATGCCGACGCCGTCGAAGCGCTTCTGGCAGGTCGCTGCGGATTCGTCGATGGCGATGATGCCCTTGCCCGGCGCGACCATCGCACGGGCGGTTTCGGCAAGCTGTTCGATGCTCATTGCGTTTGGCGTCCTGGCGCGGGGAAAACGCAATTATAGCCCGCGCCCGGGTTTCGATCGGGTCCGCCGGCGGTCGCCCGGTCAGGCGGTCGGCATGGTCTTGCTGACCTCGATCACCCGCAGGGTATTGGTGGAACCGTGCTGGTGCATGCTCTCGCCGCTGGTGAACAGCACGCGCTGTCCCTCGTCCAGCAAGCCGTCGTCCAGCAGGTGGCGGATGGCCTGGCGGGCGGCCTGGCCGGCGAACAGGCCGCGGCTGTCGAAGGCGATCGGGAACACGTCGCGCATCAGCGACATCCGGCGGCGGGCGTCGGCATGGCGGGAGAAGGCGTAGATCGGCACCGGCGAACGGAAGCGCGACAGATAGCGCGCGGTGCCGCCGGATTCGGTCAGGGCGATGATCGCCTCGACCGGGATGTGCTGGGTCAGGAACATCGTCGCCATCGCGATCGCGTTGTCGACGCGGTCGAGGTCGCGCTGCGCGCCTTCGTAATTGGTGTCGCTATTGAACTGCTTCTCGGCGCCGATGCAGATGCGCGCCATCGCTTCCACCGCGCGCACCGGATACTGGCCGGCGGCGGTTTCCTGCGACAGCATCACCGCGTCGGTGCCGTCGATCACCGCGTTGGCGACGTCGAGGACTTCCGCGCGCGTCGGCATCGGGCTCGACACCATCGACTGCAGCATCTGCGTCGCGGTGATCACCACTTTGTTGCGCTGGACCGAGTGCGTGATGATCTTCTTCTGCAGGCCGGGCAATTCGGCGTCGCCGATCTCCACGCCAAGATCGCCGCGCGCCACCATCACCACGTCGCTGGCGTCGATGATCTCGTCGAGATTCTCGATCGCCTCGGCACGCTCGATCTTCGCCACCAGCGCGGCATGGCTGCCGTGCGATTGCGCGGCACGACGCGCCTCTTCCATGTCGGCGGCATCGCGACAGAACGACACCGCGATGAAGTCGGCATCGAGTCGCGCGGCGATCGCGATCAGCTCGCGATCCTTCTCGGTGATCGCTCCGAGCGACAGGCCGCCGCCCTGCTTGTTGAGACCCTTGCGATCGGACAACACGGAATCGTTGAGCACGCGGTTGATGATGCGCTGGCCTTCGATCTTCTCGACCTGCAGCTGGACCATGCCGTCGTCGAGCAGCAACACGTCGCCCGGCACGACGTCGCCCGGCAGGCCGAGATAGCTGACGCCGACCTGGGTGGCATCGCCCGGCGGCGGATTTTCCTCGGCGACCAGATCGAAGCGATCGCCTTCCTTCAACGCGACCTTGCCTTCGGCGAAACGCTCGACGCGGATCTTGGGACCCGGCAAATCGGCAAGGATGCCGATCTCGCGGCCGGCGCGTGCCGCGGCCTCGCGCACGGCCTGCGCGCGTGCGACCTGCCCCGAGGGATCGCCGTGCGAAAAATTGAGTCGGACGCAATCGACGCCGGCACGGATCAACGCATCGAGGACTTCCGGCGAATCGGTGGCCGGGCCAAGCGTGGCGAGGATGCGGGTGCGACGGCGGTGCTGTGACATTCGGGGCTCCTGACTGATCCCGTGACGCTAGCACAGCCATGCGCGTGCGTCAGGCGCAAAGACCCGACGCACGCGTTGTATTCGTTGTCAGGGGGCAGCCCTTGCCGGTTCGATATAGATCTGGTGCTTCTTGAACAAGGCGAGCCGTTCGGTCATGTTCTTGAGCGACACGGGACTGACATCGCCATCCGCCCGAGCCTGCGTCACCACCGTTTCCTGCAACCGCACGGCTTCGTCGAATTCGCCAGCCGCGGCATAACAGGCGGCCACGGTGTCCAGCGCGCCCGGCGACAGCGGCTGATCCAGCGCCTGCATGCGCTTGGCGACCTGCAACCCCTTCTGCGCCGCGCGCAGGTCCTGGTGTCGCGACGTGCAATATGCCCACGCCAGGCTGTTGCGCGAGGAAGTGGAACCGGCGGCATCGGTCTGCTCGAGCAAACGGACCCCCTTCGCATGATCGGCCGGATCATCACTTTGCTCGATCAACCATGTGCCGTATTCGAGAGGAGCCAGATACGACTTCGCGGCGAGCGCCTTGTCCAGCCAGAGCCGCCCTTCGGGAACATTTTTTGCGCCACCGGTCCCCGACAGCAACCAGGCCCCATAGAGGGCTTGTGCATCGGCATCGCCGGCACGCGCATCCCGCTCCATCATGGCGCGTGCCTTTGCTGGATCCTTCGGGATACCGGCACGCCCTTCCAGAGTCATTATGGCCAACTCCCGGCGGGCAGGCGCGCCTTCCGGCGCGGATGCCAAATCCTCATACAGCCTGCGCGCAGTTTCCGGTGTTCCGGTCACGCCCTTGAACCCCTGCCCCCAGAGCCTTGCAAGGAAATACATGGCATCGACATCTCCTTCGATCGTCGCCGGCAGCAAATACAACTCGGCTTCGCGCCATTGCTTGTGTCCGGCGGCCAGGAAGGCCAGTTGTCGCATCGCCAGATGGTCCCCTTCAAGCGCGGCATGCTTCAACAGGGCAAGCGTGGCTGCGTCCATCGGTTGTCCCGGATGCTCGGTGGTCCAGCGCTCGGCGACCCTGCGACTGGACTCGCCATCTCCTGCCGCGGTCGCCTTGTCTTCCCAGGCCGCGGCAGCGGCCTTGTCGCCATGCATCCTCAGGTTCATCGCGATCAATCGATCGCCATATCCCTTCGCGTTGTTCTCCGGCTTCGACAGTTCCGCGATGCCCGCCGCATCGATTTTGCGCCCAGGGGTTCCCTCATAGGACAACGCGATCCGCAATGGACCGGCTTCGCGATTGCCTGCGGCAGACGAGCGCGCAAGCCGATCTTCGAACCCGCTCGTGTTGGCATCGGGATGCAGGACGGCCTGGTACTGCACTGCAACCACTGTCGCGCCACGCTGCCACCACTGATTGTCTGCCGCATCGAGCAGCAAATTGGCAGCCTTTTCATCGCGGGCGATGCCGATGCCATTGCGATAGGCCGTCGACAGCAACACCATCGCCATGCCCTGCTTCTTTTCCGCCAATGGCAGCAATGCATCGACGAGGCCATCGGCGCAGCCCGGATAGGGCTTGAGCCCGCACACCACCAGCCAGGTACCGAGCGAGAGCAATCCGCCTTCGTTCGCGATCGGACGCATCGCCGCGATGCGTTCGGCCAGTTGTCCCTTTTCCATCGCGGCAGCGACCGCCTTCACGTCACGCGCGGACAACTCGCCGGCCTTGTCGTAGGCATCGATGAACTCGCGCGCGTTCCCATTCAGGTGCACGGCCATGCCGAAATTCGGATTCTTGCGATCGATGACGGTCTGGGCCACCAGATAGTCGAAGCGGAAATGGCGTTCGACCTTGCTCTCCGGATCGCGTGCCACGACCTCGATGGGAAAATCGCCGTGGGCGCGAAAGCCTTCATAGAACTCGTACTCGAATTCCAGCCCCATGGCATCGAGGGCGGCATAAGCATCGTTGAGGACGGCAATGCGCAGCGGGCGACGCCATGCGCCACTGCCCGCCTGTTGTTCCGCATATTTCCACAGCGCGGCAAACGCCGAGACCTCGGCATCGGCGACAGCCTTGTCGCCACGCGCTTCCGCGCACAGTTGCAGCGCGCGATGCAATGCCAGCGATACGGGAACCTTCACTGCGGCACGCTTCAGCCCGGCATCGCCTTTCTGGCAACTCTCGGCGGTCACGCGCGAACGCACGTAGCCGCTATCGTTCAGCGTCGAGTAGAGATCGCTGACATCATCGCCGCTGGCATTCGCCAGGTACCACGCCCATGCCTGCTCGGGCGTCTTGCCTGCGACCTGCGCCATCGCCATTGGAGCGGCCACCGCCAGCCACGCGACCACCGCCATCCGCAACATCGCCTTCATTTGTTCGCTCCGGATGCATCGTCAAGCAAGGCTTTCAGGCGGCGATCACGCTCTGCGGTCTCGCCTTGCAGCGGCACCCGGTAGCGCAGCGTCGAAGACAAGTCGTCGCGCACCTTGCGCAATGCCTCGATGTGCGCCACGCCCTCCTCGGCCGACACGTAGCGATTGCCGATCTTGACCTCGTACACCACGCTTGCTTCCTGGCCGCTGCTATCGACCGAGCGCGTGTAATCGAATGCCTTCGCCTTTTGCTCTTCCTTCTCGCGGCCGAACGTCGGGGTCCAGTTCGCCGGCGCGGTGACCCGGGTCTCGTGCCGGTAAGTGCCTTGCCGCGCGAAGTACAACGGACCGCTGCGCGACATCGTCTTCGGCAGGTTCATCGGAACGGACAGCGCTTCGCCATAGATCTGCAAAGCCTTGAGCGTGCCTTCGTTGCCGGTCGCATGGATGATGCGGTAGGACTCGTTGACCTTCAGGACATTCCCGGCGAGATCATCGCTGATGACTGGCGCGGCCAATACGTCGAGCTGGCCATAACGCTTCTGGTAGTACTCGGCGTAACCACGCTTGAGATCGTCGAGACGCTGGCGATTGACGGTGGAGCGCATCTCGTCGGCGGCGCCGCCGCGATATTCGGTCGTGATGTCGAGACGCGCCGAGCCATCGGGCTGGATCACGAAATGTTCGCTGGTGTTCACTGCAAGCCTGGTGATTGCCGGAGCGGGGATCGTCTCCAGGCCCTGCTGCCCCGGGTGAATCGGCAATGCCATCCCATAGGCGCTCAGATCGGTATCGCGCGGCTTCCCGCCCTGCAACGAACGCGTGGGATCGACCCATACCGGCTGCCCACCGATCTCGGCGCGCACGATGACGTGGTTGAACACCGCGCCCGATGGCGAAAATTCCCCGATCCTCTTGCCCCGGACCGTGGAGACCAGCGCGGGCTCGGCCTGGATATCGAGCCGGCGCAGGATCATCGACAACAGATAGGCCTTGTCCTTGCAGTCGCCGTAGCGACGCGACCAGGTGACGCCCGGCGCATTCGGCCGGTGGGAGTTCTGCCCGGTTTCGACGCCGAAATAACGGACTTCGTCCTGCACCGCGCGCAGCGCCATGGCCAATCGCGTGTCGGGGTCGGGCAACGCCTTCCATTGCGCGATCCGCGCCTGCAGGTCCGCCGGCAATTGCACGTCCGCCGGATACAACGGCAACGCCCAGGCCACCACGTCGCCCCAGCTCCGGCGTTGCGATGCCTGCACGTAGGGATACGGCTGGTACCACACCGGATAGTCGTCTTCGTTCTGGATGCCGGGCGTTCCGTGCTGGTGGAACTCCATTTCACGCCCATCGGCGAGATCGCGATACGTGGCCTGCACCGTGGTGTGTTCGCTGTGGATCGCGATATCGCTGCGTGGCGGATAGAGGACGCGCAACCAGTTGTCGAGCATCGGGCTGTTCCAGCCCAGGTAGATCGAGTCCGATTCCTGGCCCGCGAGCACCGGATTGCTGCCCTGCACGGTGTAGCTGATCTTGACGAGATCATCGACGCGGATGTCGTCGAGCACGATCAATGCTTCGACCTGGCCATTAGCGATGTCCTGTTCGAATTCGCTTTCGCGACGCGCCACCGTGATCGTGGCGGGACGCAGACGATCCTCCCATTTCCCGTTGCGGCGCAAGGCCACTTCGTGGATCACCAGGTGCTGGTAGTCGGGATTGAATCCGATCTGGTAGCGACCGGCCTCGCCGAGATTCGACTGCGTGCGCGGCTGGTAGACGTATTCGAAATAATCATCGTTCCTGCCGGCGCGATGATCGACCTGTTCGTCGTAGCGCCAGGTCCGCCAATTGCCTTCGTCCGCCCCGGGGGTCGACGCCGGCCAGACTTCCGGCACCGGTCCGCGCGACTGCACGAATGCAGGCGCCGGCCCGGTCGCGAATTCATATTCCCCGCGCTTGAACGTTTCCGCAGGCGCCGCGCCAGCACAGGCCAGCAGCAGCGCGCACCACAACACTTTCATCCCCATTGCGACTCCCCCGAGATTGCACTCCCAGACTAGCCGCAAGAAGGGAAATTGTCAGCCGCGCGCTTCCAATGCCGCGACCGCCGGCAAGGTCTTGCCTTCGAGGAATTCGAGGAAGGCGCCGCCACCGGTGGAGATGTAGGAGACATCCTTCTCGATGCCGAACTTGTCGACGGCGGCCAGGGTGTCGCCACCGCCGGCGATCGAGAACGCATTCGATTCCGCGATGGCATGGGCGACGGTTTCGGTGCCGCGTTCGAACGCCTTGAACTCGAACACGCCGACCGGGCCGTTCCACACCACGGTGCCGGCATCCTGGATCATCAAGGCGTAGCGCGACGCAGTTTCCGGACCGATGTCGAGGATCATGTCGTCGGCGCCGACCGCATCGACCGGCTTGATCGTCGCCGGCGCATCGGCCTTGAACTCGGGCGCGACCACGACGTCGACCGGCAACGGAATGTCGGCGCCGCGCGCCTTGGCATCCGCCATGATCTTCTTCGCGGTGTCGACCAGGTCGTTTTCGACCAGCGACTTGCCGACGCCGTGGCCCATCGCCGCGATGAAGGTGTTGGCGATGCCGCCACCGACGATCAGCTGGTCGACCTTGCCGACCAGCGACGACAGCAATTCGAGCTTGGTGCTGACCTTGCTGCCGGCGACGATGGCCAGCAACGGACGCGCCGGATGCTGCAATGCCTTGGCCAGCGCGTCGAGTTCGGCCATCAGCAACGGACCGCCCGCGGCCTGCTTCGCGAACCGGATGACGCCATGCGTCGAGGCCTGCGCGCGATGCGCGGTGCCGAACGCGTCCATCACGAAGACGTCGCACAGCGCGGCGTACTGCTTCGACAAGGCCTCGTCGTCCTTGCCTTCGCCAACGTTCATGCGGCAGTTCTCGAGCAACACGATCTGGCCCGGCGCGACCTCGACGCCATCGAGGTAGTCACGCACCAGCGGAACGTCGCGACCCAGCAATTCCGACAGGCGGCGCGCAACCGGCGCCAGCGAGTCGGCTTCGCTCCACACGCCTTCCTTGGGACGGCCGAGGTGCGAGGTCACCATCACCGCCGCGCCGGCATCGAGCGCCTTCTTCAGCGTCGGGATCGAGGCGAGGATGCGCTGGTCGGAGGTCACCACGCCATCGGCGACCGGAACGTTCAAGTCCTGGCGGATCAGCACGCGCTTGCCGCGCAGGTCGAGGTCGGTCATGCGGGTGATGGACATGCGCGGGCGCTCCGTTTCGTTTCAGCAGGAAACGCCTATTGTCGCGGGCCGGACCGCCGCGTTCAAATCAAACGAAAAGGGCGCCACGTGGGCGCCCTTTCGCTGGATCGATGACACCGCGCTCAGCGGTAGCCGGAATCCTTGGGATCGTTGACGATCTTGATCAGCACGCTGCGCGAGTCGTAGGCCGACGGCGAGCTGAAGATCAGGCGACCGAGACCCTTGTACGCGCACTCCCAGCGGTGGGTATCGCCACCGTGGTAGAACGGGATCCATGCCTTGCCGGTGACATAGGCGCCGCAATCGGCATCACGATGGCCGATCAGGTCCTGCACCTGCTTCTGCGGCATGCCGATCTCGAGCTTGCTGAAGGGCGACCCGGCGGCGGCAGTGCCGTAGATCTCCCCTTCGACGCCATCCTTGCCCTTCACCGTGCGCATCGGACCGTGGTCGGTCTGCTCGGTCTTGGCCTTGTCGTCATCCTTCTTCGCGTCGTCCTTCTTCTTGCCCCACGGCAGGCCGGCGCTGGCATCGGCACAGAACGCGAGCGCGGCGATTCCGAGGACGATCCCGCCCATCCGGACACGTTGCTTCATTTCGATTCTCCTTCCCCTGTTGGTCGTCCGCGGCCACGCATGTGACCGCGGTCTCGAAATTCTGCCACGAATTACTTCGCCGCGACCACCTTGACCATTTCCAGGCACTTGTTGCTGTAGCCCCATTCGTTGTCGTACCAGCTGACCAGCTTGACGAAGGTCGGGTCGAGCGCGATGCCGGCGTCGGCGTCGAACACCGAAGTGCAGGTCTCGCCGCGGAAATCGGTGGCGACGACCTTGTCTTCCGTGTAGCCGAGCACGCCCTTGAGCGCGCCTTCGCTCTGCGCCTTCATCTCGGCGCAGATCTCGGCGTAGGTCGCCGGCTTCTCGAGTTCGCAGGTCAGGTCGACCACGGAGACGTCACTGGTCGGCACGCGGAAGCTCATGCCGGTCAGCTTCTTGTTGAGTTCGGGAATGACCACGCCCACGGCCTTGGCGGCGCCGGTCGACGACGGAATGATGTTCTCGAGGATGCCGCGGCCGCCGCGCCAGTCCTTGTTGCTCGGGCCGTCGACGGTCTTCTGCGTCGCGGTGGCGGCGTGCACGGTGGTCATCAGGCCACGCTTGATGCCCCACTTGTCGTTGATGACCTTGGCGATCGGCGCCAGGCAGTTGGTGGTGCACGAAGCATTCGAGATGATCGCTTCGCCGGCGTACTTGTCGCTGTTCACGCCGTAGACGAACATCGGGGTGTCGTCCTTCGACGGCGCCGACAGGATCACCTTCTTCGCGCCGGCATCGAGATGCTTCTGCGCGGTGGCCTTGTCGAGGAAGAGGCCGGTCGATTCGATCACCACGTCGGCGCCGACTTCGTCCCACTTGAGGGCGGCCGGATCGCGTTCCTGGGTCAGGCGGATCTTCTTGCCGTTGACGGCCAGGGTGTTGCCTTCGACCGAGATGTCGGCCTTGAAGCGGCCATGCACGGAGTCGTAGCGCAGCATGTAGGCCAGGTAGTCCGGCTCCAGCAGGTCGTTGATCGCGACGATCTCGATGTCGTTGCCGAAGTTCTGCACGGCGGAACGGAAGACGTTGCGGCCGATGCGACCGAAACCGTTGATGCCGACCTTGATGGCCATTGCCTGCTCCTGTGGGGTGATGGACAACACCGGATTCGCCGGTGAGTCCGCCATTTTAGCGGGTGTCATCTGCCCGCGCCCGATCCTCGGCTACCATCGACCCATGAACAGAATCCCGAAGCCGCGCCTGCCCCAAACCAGAACGCTGATTGCCCTCCTCCTGCTCGCCTGCGCCCTGCCCGTGCTGGCTTGGGCGCCGCTGGGCCATCGCCTGGTCGGCGATCTCGCCGAACGCCACCTGACCCCAGCCGCCAAGGCCGAAGTCGCGAAGCTGCTGGCCGGCGAACGCGAGCCGACCCTGGCCGGCGTCGCCAACTGGGCCGACGAATTGCGCAACACCGATCCCGATCGCTTCAAGCGCACCTCGCGCTGGCACTACGTCAAGCTGACCGGACCGGAGTGCGCGTACGAACCCGCCAAGGAGTGCAAGGACGGCAGTTGCGTGATCGCCGCGATCGAAGCGCAGCTCGCCATCCTGCGTGATCGCAGCCAGCCGCTCGACGCGCGCCGCGATGCCTTGAAGTTCGTGGTGCATCTGGTCGGCGACGTCCACCAGCCCTTCCATGCCAGCAATCGCCCCGACGCCGGCGGCAACCAGTACCAGATCAGCCTGCGCACCAAGCTCAAGCCCGAAGCCTATGCGCAGAAGAACTACGTCGATGGCGTGATGGGCACCAACCTGCACTCGATGTGGGATTACTACGTGCTCGGGGAAACCGGGATGCATCCGCGCGCCTTCGCCGACGAACTGGCAAAGCGCCCGTGGCCGCCGGTCGCAACGACGGACGGCAATCCGACGCAGTGGGCGCAGGAGTCCTGCCGCCTGATCGACGACTGGGGCACCTATCCGCAGGGCCACAAGCTCGATGCCAGCTATGGCGAAGCGATGCGCCCGTTGGCCGAGCGCCGCGTGCTGCAGGCCGCCGATCGTCTGGCGTTGCTGCTGAATGAAGCGCTGGACCCCGCCGCTGCGGCGGAGAAGAGCGCGGAGAAAAACTAGACCCCCGCGCAACGGCCAGCGGCCTATGCTTGGACAATGACCGAGCATGTCGATTCCATCGAGGTCGCTGTCGCCCGCCTGCTGGCGCATGCCGACGGCCCGCTGCGCGTCGGTGCGCCGCTCGGACTTGGCAAGCCCCATCGCCTGCTCAATGCGCTGTATGACGCGGTATCCGCGCGGCCCGAACGCGAATTGCATCTCTATACCGCCCTGTCGCTCGATCCGCCCACGGGTCGAAGCGATCTGGAGCGGCGCTTCCTCGATCCGTTCGTGCGACGCATCTACGGCGACGATTTCCCGCGACTGAAATACGTACGGGCCGAGAAGGCCAACGCGCTTCCGGCCAACATCGAAATCGAGGAGTTCTACCTGCAGTCCGGCGCGCTGCTGGACTCCACTCCCGGACAACGCCGCTACGCCAGCCTGAATTACACCCATGTCGCCGACGCGTTGGCGGATCGCGCCGTCAATGCCATCGTGCAATCCGTGGCGGCCAATGACGCGGGAGCGCTATCGTTCTCCTGCAACACCGATCTCACGAGCGACACCGTCGCGGCCATCGTCGCGCGCGGCCTGCCACGACCGTTGCTGGTCGCGATGGTGGATCCCGGCCTGCCCTGGCTGGGCGGCGGCGCCGAAGTTCCGACAGGCTTCTTCGATGTCGTGGTGACGCCACCTGGCCCCGCATCAAAACTGTTCGTCTTGCCGCGCGAACCGGTCAGCGATGCCGAACACGCCATCGGGCTGTATGCCAGCACCCTGGTCCGCGATGGCGGTACGTTGCAGATCGGCATCGGTGCGTTGTCGGACGCGCTGTGCCACGCCCTCGTCCTGCGCCATGTCGACAATGCGCGCTATCGCGCCGTGCTGCGTGCGCTCGATCCGGAAATCGAACGCCATCCTGCCGTGATCGCCAGCGGCGGCCTCGATCCGCTGCCGAACGGCCTCTTCGGTTGCAGCGAAATGATCAACGAGGGATTCCGCCTGCTTGTCGAACGCGGCGTGCTGTCGCGCAAGGTAGTCGACGATCTTCCATTGATGCAGCGCATCGCCGAGGGCAGCGCCGACGCCTCCGACCGCGAGCGGCGCGATCGCGAAGGCCAATTCCTGCGTGGCGCCTTCTATCTGGGATCGCCGGACTTCTACGACTGGCTGCGCGGCCTCGACGAGGCCGAACGGCGGGCGATCGACATGCGCCCGGTCAGCCACACCAACCAGCTGCGTCGAGGCCATGAAGCGCTGGATCGGCTGCAACGCCACGACGCGCGCTTCTTCAACACCTGCATGATGGCGACCGCGCTTGGCGCTGCCGTCAGCGACGGACTCGACGATGGCCGCGTGGTCTCCGGCGTCGGCGGCCAGTACAACTTCGTGGCGATGGGACACGATCTCGACGGCGCGCGATCCGCGCTCCTGTTGCATGCGACGCGCAGCACACGAGGCCATGCGCACTCCAACATCCTCTGGAACTACCCGCACGCGACGATCGCCCGCCACCTGCGCGACCTCTACGTGACGGAATACGGCATCGCCGACCTGCGCGGCAAGGTCGACGAAGACTGCATCATCGCGATGACCGGCATCGCCGATGCGCGCCATCAGGCCGACCTGCTGCAACAGGCCAGGGCCAATCGCAAACTCGCCGGCGCATTCGTCGCGCCGCCGTCATGGCAGGACAACACCCCGGAACGCGTGCGCGCCGCGCTCGCACCGTTCCGACTGGATGGCACGCTGCCGGACTATCCGCTCGGCAGCGATTTCACGTCGGTGGAACAGCGCCTCGTGAAGGCGCTGCAATGGCTGCAGGAAACCACATCCACGCCCTACGGCACGGCCAAGGCCATCGTGCGCGCACTCGCCAGTGGCGCCCCCGCGGATGCCGAAGCCATGCAACGCATGGCGCTGGATGCGCCACGCGGCTTGCAGGACCGCTTGTACGCGCGCCTGCTCGGATACGCGCTCAAAGCGAGCGCGCAACCTCGATGACGTGATCGACAGTGAAGCCGAAGTGCTTGAACAGCACTTCCGCAGGCGCCGAGGCGCCGTAACCAGTCATGCCGATCACCGCGCCGTCGAGACCGACGTACTTGCGCCAGAAATCCGCGGTGCCCGCTTCGATGGCGACGCGTTTGCGCACCGAATTCGGCAACACCGACTCGCGATAGGCAGCGTCCTGGCGATCAAACACGTCGGTGCTCGGCATCGACACCACGCGCACGCGTTCGCCCAATTGGGCAGCGGCGTCCATCGCCAGGCCGACTTCTGAACCGGTGGCGATCAGGATCAACTCCGGCGTGCCGACGCTGTCCTTGAGGATGTAGCCACCGCGACGGATCGCGGCGAGCTGGGCGGCATCGCGCTGCTGGTGCGGCAGGTTCTGGCGCGAGAACACCAGGCAGCTCGGGCCATCGGCGCGCTCGATCGCGGCCTGCCATGACACCGCGGATTCCACTGCATCGCAGGGACGCCACAGGTCGTTGTGGGGGATGTAGCGCAGCGAGGCCATGTGTTCGACCGGCTGGTGGGTCGGGCCGTCTTCGCCGAGACCAATGGAATCGTGCGTGTAGACGTGGATGACGTGCGCGCCCATCAGCGCGCTCATGCGCACGGCGTTGCGCGCGTAATCGCTGAAGACGAGGAAGGTGGCGTCGTAGGGAATGAAACCGCCATGCACCGCCAGCCCGTTGCTGATCGCCGACATGCCGAATTCGCGCACGCCGGAATAGATGTAGTTGGCGTTGGCGTCACTGGTCGAAACACTCTTGCTGCCGCTCCACAGCGTCAGGTTGGAGTGCGCGAGGTCGGCGGAGCCGCCGACGAGTTCCGGCAGGTGCGGCGCGAACGCTTCGATCGCCATCTGCGAGGCCTTGCGGCTGGCGACGACCGGGCCTTCGACCTGCAACTTGGCGGCATAGGTATCGGCCAGCGCGTTGAAGTCGGAAGGCAACACGCCCGTCATCCGGCGCGTCAGTTCTTCGGCTTCCTGCGGGAATGCCGCGCGATAGGCCGCGAATGCCGTGTTCCACTCGGTTTCGCGCTTGGTGCCGGCTGCGTGCGCATCCCAGGCCTGCATGATGTCGGCGGGAATCTCGAACGGCGCATACGGCCACGCCAACGCCTGGCGCGTCGCTTCGACTTCGTCCTTGCCCAACGGCGCGCCGTGGCTGGATTCCTTGCCGGCCTTGTGCGGCGAACCGAAACCGATCGTGGTGCGGCAGCAGATCAGCACCGGCTTGTCGCTGACTGCCAGCGCGGTGTTGATCGCGGTTTCGATTTCGACCGGATCCTGGCCGTTGACGCCGCGGATCACCTTCCAGCCGTAGGCCTCGAAACGCGCCGGCGTGTCGTCGGTGAACCAGCCCTGGGTGTCGCCGTCGATGCTGATGTGGTTGTCGTCCCAGAAGGCGACCAGCTTGTTGAGCTTCCAGGTGCCGGCCAGCGACGCGGCTTCATGGCTGATGCCTTCCATCATGCAGCCGTCGCCCATGAACACCCAGGTGCGATGGTCGACGATGTCGTGGCCTTCGCGGTTGAAGCGTTGCGCCAGCAGTTTTTCCGCGAGCGCCATGCCGACCGCGTTGGCGAAGCCCTGGCCGAGCGGACCGGTCGTGGTCTCGATGCCCGCCGTCTCGTAGTTTTCCGGATGGCCCGGCGTCTTCGATCCGAACTGGCGGAAATTCTTGATGTCGTCGATCGACAGGTCGTAGCCGGTCAGGTGCAGCAATGCGTACTGCAGCATCGAACCGTGGCCGTTGCTCAGCACGAAGCGATCGCGATTCCACCACTTCGGGTTGGCCGGGTTGTGCGCGTAGTGATCGCGCCACAGCACTTCGGCGATGTCGGCCATGCCCATCGGCATGCCGGGATGGCCGGAATTCGCGGCCTGGACGGCGTCAATGGCAAGGAAACGGATGGCGTTCGCGAGTTCGCGGCGCGTCGGGGTGGTCATGGCGGCATCGGCGGGCGCCCGCGGCTCGGGGCCCGCCCATTGTCCCACAACGCATTGGTTGGCGGCCCGGCAATTACGTTCCTTGCAATTCCCTGACCAGGTCTTCCATCACTTCGGCGTTGTTCCCGGTGATGAATTTCTCCGGGATCCCTTGCGCACGCAGGCTTCTTTCGATGCTTTCGCCGAAATCGGAGATCGTCTGCGGGATCGACGTTCCCGGCGGGGCCGCCAATGCATTGAGTTGCACCGCCGCCAGATCGCGATAATTGCGGATGCGATTCCCGAGGAAATAGTTGTAGAAATCGGCGCTGGCCGGATTGCGTCGACAGATCCCGGCCATGACCGCCACGACAACTGATTCATAATCCCCGCCAAGATTCTTGTGAAGCCTTGCCAGGTGGGATACGGCGACCTCCGTGTTGTCTTCGACCGAAAAATCCAAGCACGCCTCCATGTTGATCTGCTCCTTGCCGACCCTGGATTCGATCGCCTCGCAATGACCTGCGGCCGCGATCGAATCCAACGGCATCCACTCCCCCACCCTCGCAACCGGCTCCGACAGCAAGTACGGAAATTCCGTCCTTCGAAGTCTTGCATTTCCGAACATTATGTGTCAACGCATGACCGCACGACATAGGTACGGCACAGCAATACTGTCAAGGGCCCTCTGACCGGAGCCCGCAGATGAAGCGATTCGCCGATCGCCTGCGCGAAGCGCGCGTGGCTGCCGGGCTGACGCAGGAGCAACTGGGCTTCGCGCTCGGAATCACCAAGTCGTCGGTATCGGCCTGGGAAAACGGCCGCGAGACGCCCAGCTTCAAGATGCTCCCGGAATTGCGCCGCGCATTGGGGCGCTCGCTCGACGAACTGATTTGCGGCGTCGCCTCGGGAGATCACCGACAGATCGCCGAAGGCAGTCCGCCATACGCGTCCGACGAATCTTCCCCGGTGGCGCGCAACGAGAAGGAGCGTGCATTGCTGCTCCGTTATCGCAACCTTCCGGCCAAACGCCGGGCTGCGCTACTCGATCTGCTCAAGCCTTCGGAATAACTGCACGATTGCACATATAAACGGCGGGCGCCCGCGACCCGGGGCCCGCCGCGAAACGCCGCCTGGATTACTTCTCGGCCGCGTTGAGGATGTTGCACATTCCCTTCTGCACGCCTTCCTCGCCGACCGCGAGGCCACCTTCGGTGGTGAACGTGAGTTCGATCTTCGAACCCTTGCCCTTGGCTTCGATCACCGCATTGAGCGGCACGGTTTTCGCGCTGCCGGTGACGTTCTGCTGCGCGGAGATGATGCCCACTTCCTTGTCCGCGGTATTGATCTTGAATCCTTCGCTGACGATCTTGCGATAGACGCGGGTGTAGGCGTCCTTGCTCGACACGGTCGGGTATTCCGCCCAGCTCTTGAAGGTGCGTCCCTTGAAAAAGCTGCCTTCCTTGGAATAGTTCGCCATGCACTGCTCTGCCGCCTGTGCCTGCACGGCGACGGCGGCCAGGCCGATGGCCACGATCCACTTCAACTGCATTGTTCCCCTCCTCTCTTGCCGTCCGGGATGGCGGGGACGGCAGCCGCCTTGAATCAATGCATCGCGCCTTCTTCCAGGCGCTCCAGCGTGGCGTCGTCCGGCATGTCGGTTTCGCCACTGCGGTTCGCCACCACCACGGCCGTCGCGAGATCGCCGGTCACGTTGAGCGCGGTGCGGCACATGTCGAGGAAGGTGTTGACGCCGATGATGATGCCGATCTTCTGCGCATCGAGGCCGATGATGGCGCAGATCATCGCGATCACCGGCAGCGATCCCGACGGGATGCCCGCGGTGCCGATGCCGCCGAGAATGCACAGGATCAGCACCAGCAACTGTTGGGTGAGCGGCAGGTGTAGGCCCGACGCCTGCGCCAGGAACAGCACCGTGATGCCTTCGAACAGCGCGGTGCCGTGGTGGTTGGCCGATGCGCCGACGGTCAGCACGAAGCGCGAGACCTTGCGCGGCAGCTTGAGGTTTTCCTCGGCCACGCGCAGCGTCACCGGCAGCGTCGCGGTGGACGACGCGGTGGCGAACGCGGTCAGCGTCGCTTCCTGGGTGCCGCTGAAGAAGGTGCGCGGCGACATTCCGCCCATGAAGCGCACCCACAGCGGCAGCACGATGAAGCCGTGGATCGCCAGCGCCACCAGCACGGTGACCACGAACCACAACAGCGCGCGGATGGCATCGAAGCCGAGCTGCGCGGTGAGGTTGAACATGAAGGCGGCGACCGCGTACGGCGCCAGGCGGATGAACAGGCCGATCAGCGTCATCGAGATCTCGAACACGCCCTGCAGGGTGTTCTTGAACGCGCGGGTGCCGGCGCTGGGATGCATGACCAGGCCGACGCCGAACATCAGCGCGAAGAACACGATGCCCAGCTTCTGCTTGTCGTCACCCATCGCGCCGATGATGTTGTGCGGCACGATGTTGATGATCAGATCCATGAAGTTGAGCTGCTTGCCCTGCTCGATGATCTGGTCCGCTTTGGCGATATTGCTGCCGACCACCTTGTCGATCAGCGACGGATCGAGGTGCGTGCCCGGCTGGAACACGTTGGCGCACAAGAGGCCGATGCCGACCGCCGCACAGGTCACGCCGGCGGTGTAGATCAGCGTGCGCCAGCCGAGCCGGCCCAGCGAAGCGATGTCGCCGAGTTCGGCCACGCCCAGCACCAGCGCCGAGAACATCAGCGGCACCACCAGCATGAACAGCAGGTTGAGGAAGATCTTGCCGAAGGGCTGGGTGACGTAAGCGATCAGCGATTCCACCCACGGCGCATTGCCGATGAAGGAATGCACGGCAAGACCCAGCAGCGTGCCCAGCACGAAACCGATCAGCACCTTGTAGTGCAGGGCCAGCCCTTTGCCACCGGTGGTCGCGACGGGTTTCTGCTCAGGGGTCATGCGTCGGCTCCGGCCGTGAAAATCCGGAGGAGCTTAACAAACCGCCCCCGATCAGTGCTCCGGATAGAGCGGCGGCAACGTGGATTTGGCGGTTTTCGCCTCTTCTGCTGCGCGCCACTGCGGTCCGTCGCGGAAGGCCTGCCGCAACGATGCCAGCGCCGTTTCCGGCGCGATCCGGCCATTGCCCCAGAGCGCGGCCTGCAAGGCATCGATGGCGTCGGCCTGCGGCATCGACTGCAGTCGCGACTTCAGCGCATCGAGATCGGCCGCGGGTGGATTTGCCATCCGCTGCAAGGTCTGCGCGATGCGGGCGAGATCGCCGGAGTCCAGCACCTCGTCGAGTTCATCCTTGCGCAAGGGCAGCGGCGGCGCGGAGGATGGTTTTGCATTCGCCGCCACCGGCGCGGCGACATGCGTGTCGCGACGACGCGCGACCCAGGCCAGGCTGGCGATCCACAACAGGCCGACCACGGCGGCGGCGATGCTCCAGACGAAACCGGAACGCAGCCAGCGTGGCCATTTCGTGCCTTCCTGGGCAGCGGCCGGCTGCGCCGCGGCGGGGGCAGCGAACGCCCCCGTGCCGGGCGCGACATTCACCGTCACCGGTTGTGCCTGCGCGGTCGCCGGCTGGTCGTTCGCGACATCCCACCACTGGATCGGCGTCGCCTGCAAACGCAATGCACCGGCATGCGCCGGCACCACCGAGAAGCGCCGCGTCACGACCGTCTGTGGCCGTCCGCCATTGTCGCGATCGTCGATCGTCGGGGCTTCCGGATACACCTGCGCATCGCTGTCCGCGGTCAACATCAATTCCGGCAATTGCGCCGCGCTGGCGCCGTCGGCCTGCATGCGCAAGGTCACCACCGCCGTCTGGCCCGCCGTCGCGGATCTCGGCACCGCAGTCACCTGCAGTTCGAGGCGACGCAGCGGCAGCCACGGCTGCGCGGCATTCGCCGGCAATGCCCGCACCTGCAGCACCTGCGGCTGCCCGCTGGCGCGCATGTTTTCGCGGCCGTCGCCGAAGACGTCATCGAAGAATCCGCCCTGCCCGTGCCCGCTGAAACGCGCCGCCGGCAAGGTCAGCGTGCCGCTGCGATCAGGCACGAGCACATAGTGGCGTTCGATCACCGAATAGCTGCGTCCCCCGATGTCTTGCGTGCCCTGCACGTCTTCACCGACCCTGCGCAACGACGCACCGGGCGGGGCATCGAGATCGAGCGCACCATCCAGCATCTGCGTCGCGTAGATCAGGCGCACGGTCACGCCCACCGATTGCTGCACATAGGGGTGGCGATCATCGACCTGGGTCTGGATGAACACGGGTCCCTGGCTCGCAGCCGGTTGCGTTTGCTGCAACGCCGGTTGCGCCTGCGGCGATGGCAATGGCGTCGTGTTGCCGACAGCCGTCACTTCCAGCTGCAAGGGCTGCGTGCGATCGCGACCCACCGCCAGTGACGGAATGGTCTGGATGCCGGGCTGCAACGCGATCAGTTCAACGCGATAACGCAGATCGACCGCCAGCGAGCCATTGGTGTAGCGCACCGAACGTTCGCTGGCGACATCCTCGACGCGAAAGCGCGATCGCAACGCCGAATAATCCGGCGCGCCGACCTGGTCGGTGGCGATGGTCAGCATCACCGCATCGCCCTGTTTCACATGGGTGCGATCGAGCGTTGCCGAAGTCTTTGCCCATGCCGGCACGGCGAACATCGCCAATGCAATCAACGCGGCTCCACGTTTCATCCACCACCTCCGCGACGCCGCGCGCGTTCCAGCTGGAACTTGCTGCGCAGCAAGGCACCGGGATCATCGGGGATGCGCCGCAACCAGGCTTCGACCTGCTGGCGTCGCTCGCGTTCCGCGGCTGTTTCCGGCTGCGATCCCGCACCCGGCTGCTGGCCTTGGGCGTCGCCCTTGCCCTGCTGTATCGCCTCGCGCATGCGTTCGCGCTGCGCTGCATCCGCTGCCGCCTGGCCTGCGCGATCCTCCGGCTTCGGATTCCCGGATGCATCGCCTGCCGACGACTGGCCGTTCTGTTGCCGATTGTTTTGTGGCTGGCCATTCTGCTGCGCGCCGCTTTGCTGCTGTCCGCTCTGCTGCGACGAGTTCTGTTGTGAACCGCCCTGCTGCTGGCCACCCTGTTGCTGGCCGTTCTGCTGGCCCTGCTGGCGATTCTGCTGGCTGTTTTTCCCGGACTGCTGTCCCTTTGGCGGCGGCTGGCGCATCGCCTTGAGCACCGCTTCGCGATTGGCCTTGGCATCGGCCATGGCGGGATCGCGGCGCAAGGCCTGGTCGTAAGCCTGCACCGCCTCGCGATACTTGCCGAGTCGCGCCAGGGCGTTGCCGCGGTTGTAGGCGGCATCGGGACTGCCGACTTTCGCGAATTCGGATTCGGCGCGCGCGAAATCGCCCTTGCGATACGCCTGCTGCCCCGATTGCATGTGGTCGTAAGCCTGTTGGTCGGGACGCCGCCACAAATCGCCCGCATGTCCCGTTTGCGGGATCGCGGCGAATCCGATCGCGAGGAACAGCATCGCCGCGAGCGCACCGCCACGCCGGAACGCCGGCAACAGCAGCAACATCAGCGGGATCAGCAACCACGCGCCATCGTCCTGCCACTGGCTGCCGGCGCGACCATGTGCATTGCCGCCGGCATCCGCCGAAGTTGGCGCATCGACGCCAAGCTGCGCGATGTCGGCCGTGGTCGATCCCATCGCGGTGGCGCGACCACCGCCCGCGGCCGCCATCGCCGTCAATGAGGCGAGATCGAGGCGCGCCATCGAGATGTCGCCGGCGGCATCGCGCACGGGTCGCCCCAGCACGCTGCCGACGCCCAAAGCCGAGACGCGAAAACCGTCGCTGCGTGCAGCCGCGGCCGCGCGGATGGCCGCGGCGTCGGCATGGTCGGTCATCAGCACGATATCGCCCTGGCTGGCGCCCGCCTGTTGCAACAGATCCTGCGCAAGCCGGATCGCACGATCCGCGTTCTGGCCGTCGTCGGGCATCACGTCCGGCGACAAGTCATCGATGAAGACCGCGACATTGGCCGGATCATCGGTGAGCGGCGTCACCGCATAGGCATCGCGCGCGAACGCGACCAGCGCGACCTGTCCATCGGGACGCGCCTTCAACCATTGCTGCAGCTTGGCGCGCATCAGCAGCATTCGCGACGGCGCGACATCCTCGGCCCTGCTCGCCGACGACAAATCGATGGCGATGACCAACGGCGATTTCGACTGCTGCAACGGCGCTTCGCTGCGATGCCATGACGGCCCAGCCAGCGCCAGCACCGCGCATGCCGCCAGCAGCAGCGCCCACAGCGGCCCCAGGCGTCCGCGCGTCACCGCGCCACCGTCTTCCAGTACATGCGGGCGCAGCACCGGGTCGATCACGCCCGCCCACGGATCGCGGCCGTGCCGCAATCGCCATGCCAGCCACGCCACGACCGGGACCGCGAGCAAGGCCCACAGCCATTCCGGTCGCAACCAGTGCAACGCCGTGATCATCCGCGGCGCCTCCAGGCGTTGAGCGCGAACGCCAGCACGAACAATCCGCATGCCGCCAGCAACAGCGGGTAATAGTGTTCGATGCGCGGACGCACCGCCTTTCCCTGCGTCTTCACCGGCTCCAGTCGTTCGATCTCGCCATAGATGCCGGAAAGCTGTTGTGCATCGCGCGCCCGGTAATAACGGCCACCGGTCATCTGCGCGACCTTCTGCAAGGTCGTCTCGTCGACTTCATCGTCGCCGCCCGGCATCGACACCGGGATGCCGAAGAAACTCTGCTGCGAATCGCCACCGCCGACGCCGATCGTGTAGACGCGCACGCCGGCGATCTGCGCCAGTTCCGCCGCCTTCAACGGTTCGATCACGCCGGACGTCGCGACGCCGTCGGTCAACAGGATCAATACGCGCTCCTGCGCCGGAACCGCGCGCAGGCGCTTCACGCCCAGCGCGATGGCATCGCCCAATGCCGTCGAGGTGCCGGGCAAGCCAACCACGCTGTCGCGCAATTGCTGGCGCACCGTGTCGAGGTCGGCGGTGATCGGTGCAAGCACGAAGGCACGATCGCCGAACACGATCAGGCCGACGCGATCCCCGCCGCGACGATCGAGGAAATCGGCGATCACCGCTTTCGCGGCCGTCAAACGATCCACGGTCGAGTTGCCGAGCGCCATGTCCGGCGTTTCCATGCTGCCGGAGAGATCGACCGCCAGCATCATCCCGCGTCCGCTGTCCGGCGGCAGTACCGCAGGCCCCAGGCTTTGCGGTCGTGCCGCCGCCACGCACAACACGATCCACGCCAACCAGCCCAGCCACGGCGCATGGCGACGCAAGACGCCCGGCCTGCCGTCGCCGACGCGCGCCAGCGCTTCGCCATCGGGAAATCTCAATGCACCGCCTTGCGTGCGTCGCGCCGGCAGCAACATCCACGCCAGCCACGCCAATGGAATCGCCCACAACATCCACGGCCAGGCCAGCGCCCAGTCGTGCGGCCACAGGCGCTGCAGCCATGTCGTCACTGCTGCATCCATTCGATGAAGCGCGTGCGCGCGACGTCGCGCAAGGCACGCACGTCATCTGCGTTCACTTCGGGACGGAAGGCGCCGTCCACCAGCATGCGACCGGCGTCGGTTTCGAATACCGGCACCTTGTAGCCGGAATCGAGGAAGCGCAGCCATGTCTCGCCGTCGTAGGTGTCGGCATCGCCCTGCTTGCGGCGCGCGGCGCGGCGCAGCAACTCCGACATTGCCCGCACCTGCGCCGCCGGGGTCTGCGCGGCGTCGACGGTGTTGTCGAACATGGCTTCGAGTTCGCGCACCTGGCGGATCTTGCGTCGACGCAGGATCCACACCGCTGCAGCGATCGCGACGACGACCGCCGCCACGACCCACCAGCCCGGCGCCGGCGGCCACCACGCCGGCGCGGTCGCTTGGTGGATGTCGCGCAATGCGATTTGCGCAGGCGCCGTCATGCCACTTCCGCCTGCGTTGCGCGAAAACCCGCCAGCCAATCGCTGGCCGATGCATCGGTGGCGACCGCCTGCGCTTCGCCGCCGGCATCGCGGATCGTCGCCAGCGCCTGCTGCACGGTCCCCGCGAATGCTTCTTTCCAGCGACCGTAGGCAGCAGCCCCCGAGAGATCGAGTTCGCTGCGTGCCCCCGCACTGAGAAAGCGCAAGCGGCGGCGCGGCGGCGATTGTTCGAAGGCGTCGACCGGCAACAGCACGTGCAATTCGCTCGCTTTCGCCAATGCACGCCAGCGCGCGGCATCGATCGCGACGACGCTGGCCGCTTCCGCGAGCACGACAACACGCGAACCGGGACGCACCAGTCGCCGCACCTGCCGCAAGGCGTGATCCAGTCCATGCCCATCGCTTGCAGGCGTCGAATACCAGCGCACCAGCGCTTCCAGCACCGGCAATGCGCCACGCATGCCACCGGCCGGCATGCGCGGTGGTTCGCTGGCGCTTCCGCACATGGCGCCGATGCGATCGCCGTCATTGAGTGCGGACCACGCCGCGACCGCGCCCAATCGCGCCGCCTGCACCGATTTGTAGCGCTCGCGCGTCCCGAAATACAGCGACGGCACGCGATCGGCGACGATCCAGCTCGCGCGCTCGCGTTCGGGCTGGAACAGTTTGGTATGTGGTCGCCCGGTGCGCGCGGTGACGCGCCAATCCATGTGGCGGGCGTCATCGCCAACGGCGTATTCACGCGATTCCGCGTATTCCATGCCGCGGCCACGCAAGGGCGACAACGCCGGCCCGCTCACGCCCTCGCGCGCGCGCCGCGGCGGGCGTCGCGCAGTCGCTTCACCGCGCAGCGCCAGCAGCATCGGCAGGGAGGGTGCGATCGCGTCGTTCACGGCTGCCACGCGCTCAGGGCAACGGCACCACGCCCAGCAAGGCATCGACCAGGCGATCGCCGGTCCAGCCTTCGGCCATCGCCTCGTAACTAGGCAGGATGCGATGGCGCAGCACGTCGGGCGCCACCGCGCGCACGTCTTCCGGCGTGGCGTAGTCGCGCCCCAGCAACCATGCACGCGCACGCGCGCAACGCTCCAGCGCGATCGAACCGCGCGGACTCGCGCCCCAGGCGATGCGTTTCGCCAGATCGCGGTCGTAGCTCGCGGGATTGCGCGAGGCCAGCACCAGCTCGATCAGGTAGCGCTCGAGCGCGGGTGCGACATGGACATCCAGGACTGCCGCGCGCGCCGCGAACAAGTCGTCGAGCGCGACCGGCACCGGCGCTTCGGCGGGCTGGTCCAATACTTGGCCGCGCGCCGCCGCACGCGCGATGCGCAGGATCTCGCTTTCGACCTGGGCATCGGGATACCCGATCCGCACGTGCATCAGGAAACGATCGAGCTGCGCTTCCGGCAGCGGGAAGGTGCCTTCCTGCTCGATCGGATTCTGCGTCGCCATCACCAGGAACAACTTCGGCAACGGATAGGTCTGCCGACCGACCGTGACCTGGCGCTCGCCCATCGCCTCCAGCAGGGCCGATTGCACCTTGGCCGGCGCGCGATTGATTTCATCGGCCAGCAGCAGCGAATGGAAGATCGGACCCGGCTGGAATTCGAAGCGCCCATCCTGCGGTCGCCACACCTCGGTTCCGGTGAGATCGGCGGGCAGCAGGTCGGGCGTGAACTGCACGCGTGCGAACTGCGCATCGAGTCGCGACGCCAGCGCGCGGATCGCAGTGGTCTTGGCCAGGCCGGGCGCGCCTTCCACCAGCAGATGGCCATCGGCGAGCAAGGCGATCAACAGGCGTTCGATCAGCCGCGACTGGCCCACCACCTGCGCCGACAGGTCATCCGCCAATGCGCGAAACGTGGCGTGCAGGCGACCATCGACGACGGCACGCTGCGGCGCGGCTTGCGTGGGCAACTCTGGGGGCAGGGTCTGGTTCATCGGACGATCGCGAAAGAGACGGCGCCAGTTTGACCGATCCGTCGTCCATTGGTTCATCACGACTCCCGGGGCGACTCCCGGAAACGGAAACGGGAGCCAGCGGCTCCCGTTTCGCGTACTGCATGCGCGTCGCGTCAGTGCATCGTCTGCTTGACGCGGATGATGCGCGGCGTCAGGAACACCAGCAGTTCTGCCTTCTGGTTGCTCTTGCTCTTCTGGCGGAACAGGGCACCGAAGACCGGCAGGTCGCCAAGGAACGGAACCTTGTGCACGGTGTCGCTGCTCTTGAATTCGTACGCGCCGCCGATCACCACGGTCTGGCCGTTGTCCATCAGCACCGCGGTATCGACCGCACGCTTGGCGATGATCGGCACCCGGCCGATCGAGGTATCCAGCCAGCTGTCGAGATCGTCCTTGGTCACCTTGACGTTCAGGAACACGCGGTCGTCATTGGTGATGGTCGGGGTCACCCGCAGTTCGAGCAGCACGTCCTTGAACTGGACCTGCGGCAGCAAGGCGCCGCCGGCGCTGCCCGTCACCGTGACGTAACCGATCTGGCTGCCCTGCTGGATCACCGATTCGCGCTGGTTGGTGGTGAAGATGCGCGGGTTGGCGAGGATTTCGCCACGGCCTTCCTCCTGCATCGCCGACAGCTCGAGATCCAGCGAGAAGTTGGCGCCGAGGATCGAGTAGCCGATCGTGGCCGCCGTGGAAATCGAGTTCGCCGGCTGATTGAAGTTCAAGCCGTTGTTGGTGCCGCCGGCACGGACTGCCTGGGCATTCGCGATGTCGCTGCCGATACCGTATTTGCCGTTGCGATAACCGATGCCGAACTTCGCGCCGAGATCGCGGGCGAAGGTTTCGGTCGCGATCACGATGCGCGACTCGATCACCACCTGGTCGACCGGACGATCGATCTCGTTGATCAGGGCGCGCATCGACGCGACCTTCTTCGGGATGTCGCTGATCATCAGCGTGTTGGTGCGACCGTCGGCGACGATGCGGCCGCGCGGCGACAGGAAGCCGTTGTCGTTGCTGTTCTGGCCGCTGCCACCGCTGCCGCCATTGCTGCCACCAATGCCCTTGGCCTCGGTGATCGCCTTGTAGATCTCGGTGGCGCTGTGATAGTTGATGCGGAAGTATTCCGTCGTCAGGTCCTGGCGGTTCTCCAGCGCGATGCGGGCGTCTTCCTTGTCCTGTTCGCTCTTGGCGATCTCGGACTGCGGGGCCACCCAGATCACGTTGCCGTCACGGCGCTTGTCCAGGCCCTTGGCCTTGAGGATGACGTCGAGCGCCTTGTCCCAGGGCACGTTCTGCAGGCGCAGGGTGATGTTGCCCTGCGTGGTGTCGGACGCAACGATGTTGAGGCCGGCGGTTTCGGCGATCAACTGCAGCACGGTGCGCACCGGCACGTCCTGGAAGTTGAAGTTCACCGGGCGACCGCTGTAGGTCGATGCATCCTTCGCCTTGCCCGCCGCGGTCCTGGCCGCAGCCGAGACGATCGAGTTCATGCCGCCGACCGCGCTCGCGCTGGCCTTGGGCGAGATCTCGACGATGTATTCGCGACCGCGCTGGTAAGCCATCGACTCGAACGGCGCGTGGGTGTTGAGCACCAGGCGATTGCCGGCAGCATCGACACTGTCGACCGGCGTCGCGAAATCGCTGACGTTCATGAGCTTCTGCAGGTTGGCCGGCACCCGGGTATTGCCGAGGTCGATCACCACGGAGTTGCCCTGGTTGCGCAGGTCGGGCATGACGCCGTCGCCGCTGAAGCTGAGGATCAACTTGCCCGAGCCGTCGTCGCTGCGCTTGAAGTCGACCTTGTCGACCGACGGCGCCTGCGCCGACGCCGCGCCGGCGACTGGCTGGCTGGCGACCTGTGCCTGCGCGCAAACCGCGGTACCCAGCAATCCTGCGAGGAGCGCAATGCGACCGGCCTGGAGCGCGCCGCTGCATTTCGTATGGATGAACTGCATGTGCTTTCCCCTAATCAAGGACTGTTGAGTGCGATGGAGGCCGGACGCTGCAACCAGCCGCCCCCGCCATCAGGCGTCAATTCGACGATATCGATGCGGTTTTCGGTGACGGAGGTGATCCGTCCTTCCGACTGACCGATGTACATGCCCGGACTGACCCGGTAGGTGACCTTGTCCGGCGTCATCACCAGGCCAACCAGGGCACCCCTTCCTTTGCCGCCGATGGTGCCGACCATCTTCAGCGCATCGAGCGGGTAATGCTCCAGCGGCTGCTTGGCACGGGCGGACTCGGGATGCGGACCGGAGGCGGTGATGCCGGCGGCAGCCGATGCGATGTCGAACGGATCACGCAATCCTTGTGCGTCGTAGTTGAACTTCTCGAACGGCATGATCGGCGGCAGCGGCTGCAGCGGCGGACCCGGCTTCGAGCGGGTGTCTTTCGCCCATTTGGCGAGATCGGACGGATCGTTCGGGGAGTGTTCGACGCTGCGGCCACAACCGGCCAGCAGTACCGAAGCCGCGAACACCCAGGCCATGCGTGTCAGGCGGATGCTCATTTGGCACCTCCATCGGCAGGCTTGGCAGGTTGCGGAATCGGCTTGCCGTCCTTGCCCTTCACCGGGGGCGGCGCGCGCTCGCTCTCGTCGAGGTAGCGATAGGTCTTGACCGTACCCGCCATCTGCAATCCGGAGTTCTTGTCGCGCGGCGTCAGCGCGATGTTGTTCATGGTCATGATCACCACGCGCGGCAACGAAGCCACCGCACTCATGAAGGCACCGAACTGGTGGAAACCGCCGGCGAAACGCAGGTCGATCGGCCGCTCCGCATAGATGTCCTTCTTGACCTCGGGCTGCGGCTTGAACAGTTCGACGCGCAGGCCGCTGGCCAGCGCCGATTGCGAGATGTCGGTGATGACGTCAGGCATCTCGGTCTTGCTCGGCAGCTGTCGCAGCATTTCCTGCAGGTCTTTTTCCATCGTCGCCAGTTGCTGCTTGAGCGGCTCGAGGTTCGCGGCCTTGCCGGCCTTGGTCTCGAGGTCCTGGCGCAACGACGACTCGGTGCCTTCCAGTCCCTGCAGCTCTTCGCGCTGGCCACGGAAGACCAGTACCCACGCCAGCACCAGGATCAGGACCCCCGCCAGGGAAGCGAGTACGGCCTGGGCGCCGATCGGCCAACCGCCGATGTTGTTGAAATCGAGGCTTGTGCCCTTGCGCGCCATTTCAGCGTCCCCCCGGCTGGCCGGCGCTTGCAGGCGCCTGGGTCTGTGTCTGCGGTGCCGGCTGCGGGCCCTGGGCGGCAGGCGCCACCGGGGCCGGCGCTGCGGCGGGTGCCGCTGCCTGCTGTTGCGTTCCGGCAGCCGGGGCGGCCGCCTGTGGCGGCGATGCCGGCTGCAGCGGCGCGTTGGCCGGTTGCGCCTGCGTCGTGCTGATCGAGCCCGGCGACGCGTTGGGATCCTTCGGCGCGTTCGGGTTGCTCAGCTTCACCTTCATCGTGAACTGGTAGGGCAGCACCGAAGCCGGCGTGTTCAGCACCGACGCACCCGGCGACGGCGCGGGCGCGGTGGCCGGCGCGTTCTCGATCACGTTGACTTCTGGGCCGGTCATCCAGCCGGACCCTTCGATGTTGCGCATGTACATGGCCACGCGCGCGTTCGATTCGGAACGGCCGTCGATGGTCAGCACTTCGCCTTCCTGCTTGAGCTGGGTGAGGACGATGCCGTCAGGCAAGGTGCGCACCACGGAATCGAACAGGTGGACCATCTGGTAACGGTTCGACTGCAACTCCTCGATCGCCTGCTTGCGACGCAGGAGGTCGGCCTTCTTCTCGTCGAGTTCCTTGATCTCGGCGATCTGGCGGTCGAGTTCGGTGATCTGGCCCTGCAGGTAGGTGTTGCGATCCTGCTGGCCGGAGATCTGCCCGCGGTAATACATCCAGATCAAGCCGCTCAGCACCAGTCCGGCGAGCGCCGCGATGCCAAGCATCATGTTGAATTGCTGCTTGCGCTGGCGACGACGTTCCGCGCGCCACGGGAGTAGGTTGATGCGCGCCATCAGTCGAAACTCCTCAGGGCGAGACCGCAGGCGATCATCAGGGCCGGGGCGTCGAGCGCGAGCGCCTGCGCCTGCACGCGACGATCCAGCGTCATCTGCGCCAGCGGATTGGCGACGATGGTCGGCACGCCGAGGTTCTCTTCGATCACCTGGGCGATGCCCGGGATCGAGGCGCAACCGCCGGCCAGCACGACCTGGTCGACGCGGTTGTATTCGCTGCTGGCGTAGTAGAACTGCAGCAGGCGACCGACCTGTTGCGCCAGCGAATCCTTGAACGGCTCGAGCACTTCCACTTCGTACTGCTCGGGCAGGCCGCCGAGGCGCTTGGCGCGACCGGCTTCCTCGTAGCTCAGGCCGTAGCGGCGCATGATTTCCTCGGTGAGCTGGCGCCCGCCGAACATCTGCTCGCGCAGGTACTGGCCACGGCCGTTGCGCAACACATTCAAGGTGGTGGTGGTGGCGCCGACATCGACCAGCGCGACCAGGCCGTCACGCGGCACGGTGAGCTGCGGCGCGATGAGGCCGAACGCGCTCTCGATCGCGAACGCCTCGACATCCATCACCTTGGCATCGAGACCGCCGATCTCGAGCGCCGCCTGGCGCGCTTCGACATTCTCGGAACGCGACGCGACCAGGAGCACCTGCAGCGTGTCCGCCGCGTTCGGCATCTGCCCGAGCACCGAGAAGTCGTAGTTCACTTCCTCGATCGGATACGGGATGTAGTTGCCCGCCTCGAGTTCGACCTGGGCTTCCATGTCGTCCTCGCTGAGGCCGGCCGCCATCGGGATCACTTTCGAGATCACCGACGCGCCGGGCACCGCGGCGGCGGCCCCCTTCGAGCGCACGCCGGCGCGATCGACCGCACGGCGTATCGCCGCACCGACCGCGTCCACGTCCGCGATGTTCTTCTCCACCACCGCATTGGCCGGCAACGGCTCGACGGCGTAATGCTCGACGCGATAGCTGCCGCCGGAACGCGACAACTGCAGCAGCTTGACCGCGGTCGAGCTGATATCAACGCCCACTAGGGGCGCACTAGCCTTTTTGAACAACCCCACCGTGTCTGCCCCTTTTTGGAGAACTTGAGACGAGCGTCAAATCCAACGGTAGCTAAATAACGAACTCTTCACGACATTGCAAGCTTTACTTGAGGTTCCGGCGACAAGACGAGTACCCGGCCAACCGCCGATCGGCCGCCGACCATGGCCGCTTCGTATACTGGCCGGCCGTTCCTCCAGCTTTCCGGCCCATGCCCCCAGTCGTCCGCCGTCTCCTGAAATGGGCCCTGCTGGCCTCTGCCGCGCTCGCCCTCATCGGCGGCCTGGTCTTCGCCGGGCTGTACATCACCGTCAGCCGCGACCTCCCGGACGTCACCACCCTGCGCGATGTGCAGTTGCAACAACCGATGGCGGTGTACTCCGCCGACGGCAAGCTGATGGCGGTCTTCGGCGAAAGCCGGCGCATCCCGGTCGACATCTCCAAGGTGCCGCAGCAGGTCAAGGACGCCTTCATCGCCACCGAGGACGCCGACTTCTACAAGCACGGCGGACTCGACTACAAAGGCATCGCCCGCGCGCTCTGGCTGATGGCGACCACCACCGACAAGCGCGTGCCCGGCGGCTCCACCATCACCCAGCAGGTGGCGCGCCAGTTCTTCCTGACGCCGGAACGCAGCTTCAAGCGCAAGTTCCGCGAGATGCTGCTCGCCCGCAAGATCGAGCAGAACCTGAGCAAGGACCAGATCCTCGAGCTCTATCTCAACAAGTCGTTCTTCGGCAATCGCAGCTACGGCATCGCCGCGGCCGCGCAGTTCTACTACGGCAAGTCGCTCGACCAGCTGACCCTGGGCGAAGCGGCGACGCTGGCCGGCACGCCGAAATTCCCGTCGACCGGCAACCCGCTGGATGATCCCGATCGCAACCGCGATCGCCGCAACAATTACATCCTGCCGCGCATGGCCCAGCTGGGGATGGTGAGCAAGGCGGCAGCCGATGCCGCTGCCGCCGAACCGATGCACGCCGCGCCGCACGAGCGCCCGGTCGAGGTGTACGCGCCCTACGTCGCCGAAATGGTGCGCCAGGAAATGCTGACCCGTTACGGTCCGCAGGCCCTGGAACAGGGGTACGAGGTCACCACCACCATCGATTCCAAGATGCAGCTGGCAGCCGACGTCGCGGTACGCCACGGCCTGCGCACCTACGATCATCGCCACGGCTGGCGCGGCCCGGAAAAGCATTTCGACCTGCCCGATGGTGAAACGCCGGAGCAGACCGCGAAGCGCCTCGCGCCGTTCCCGGTGCAGGCGGCGCTGGTGCCGGTCATCGTGCTGTCGACGGAAGGCAATGGCAGCGCACAGGTGGTGGATGCGCAGGGCAAGGTGATGACGCTGCCGGCCTCGCTGGCGGCAAGCTGGCCGGGCCGCACGCCGGCATCGCTGTTCAAGCGCGGCGACGTTGCCCGCGTCACCGACACCAAGGACAGCGGCTGGGCGATCGAGCAGCTGCCGCGCGCGCAATCGGCGCTGGTGTCGATCGATTACGACAACGGCGCGCTCAAGGCGTTGATCGGCGGCCTCAGCTTCAACGGCAACTCCTTCAACCGCGCCACCCAGGCGCGACGCCAGCCGGGCTCCAGCTTCAAGCCGTTCGTGTATGCGGCGGCCTTCGAACGCGGCTACAACCCGTCGTCGATCGTGCTCGATGCGCCGGTGGTGTTCCGCGATCGCAGCAACCACATCTGGCGCCCGCAGAACGACGGCGGCGGTTTCGCCGGCCCGATCAAGCTGCGCGAAGCGCTGGTGCAATCGCGCAACCTGGTGTCGGTGCGCCTGCTCGATGCGATCGGCGTCGACTACGCCATCCGCTTCATCACCCACTTCGGCTTCAACGAGAAGGAACTGCCGCGCAACCTGTCGATGTCGCTGGGCGCGGCCTCGCTGCGTCCGATCGACGTCGCCCGTGGTTACGCCGCGTTCGCCAACGGCGGCTTCCGCGTCAACGTCTGGTACATCGATACCGTCAAGGACGCCAGCGGCAAGCAGCTGTTCAAGGAAAACCCGGCGACCGCCTGCCGTGGCTGCGCCGGCACCAACCTGCCGCCGTCCACCACCGCCGACGCGCAGGGGGCGGCGAAGCCGCAACAACCCGATGTCGTCGACGGCTTCAACCTCGGCGGCCCGGAAGCGGAGAAACCCAAGCCCGAAGTGACCGCGAAGAGCAGCACGAAGGAAGCCGTGAAGCCCGTGGCGTTGCCCGAAGGTTCGGCGATCGCACCGCGCGCCATCGACGAGCGCATCGCCTACCAGCTGGTGACGATGATGCAGGACGTGGTCAAGCGCGGCACCGCGACCGCCGCCCGCGTGCTCGATCGCGAGGACATCGGCGGCAAGACCGGTTCCACCAACGACCATCGCGACGCCTGGTTCTCCGGCTTCGGCGGCAACCTGGTCACCGTGGTCTGGGTCGGCCGCGACGACGACGATTCCCTGGGTTACGGCGAATACGGCGGCAAGGCCGCCCTGCCGATCTGGATCGACTACATGCGCGACGCCATCAAGGACCAGCCGCAGGTCAAGCGCGAGGTCCCCAACGGCATGGTCCAGGTCAACGGCGAATGGCTGAAGGAAGAAGACCTGCAGAACAATCCGGACATCGTCGATTACAGCCAGGCGCCCAAGGACGAAGAGACCAAGCAGGAAGCGCCGAAGGAAGACGCCTACGACATCTTCTGAGAACCTGCCCAGGATCCTATTGCGCTCGCCATGCGGCCCGCGTGCGGTGCTCGCAATGCTCACGTATTCGTACATGCGCTGCGCTTGCTGCGCTCCGTCACGAACCGCATGGCTTCGCTCATGACGGATCCTGAACAGGTTCTGGTCAAGGTGGTTCCGTCACCCAAGCTGCGCTAGAGTCGGTGGAACCTCGACAGGGAGCCCGCCATGCACCGCGCTCGCCAACATGCCGAGGCTCGCACCAAGGAGCGGCGCCAGCGACTGGCGCATGAAGCCGCCCGCCTGATGTCGGAAAGCGGCATCCGCGATTTCCACCAGGCCAAGCTCAAGGCCGCCGAACGCCTCGGCTTTCACGATGACGCCTCGCTGCCGCGCAATCGCGAGATCGAGGAAGCGCTGCGCGGCTACCAGCGCCTGTTCCACGGCGACGACATGGAGGAGCGCCTGCGCAGTCGCCGCGAAGCCGCGCTGCGCGCGCTCGACTTCTTCGCACCGTTCGAACCGCGCCTGGTCGGTCCGGTGCTGGAAGGCACCGCCGATGCCAACGCGCCGGTGCTGCTGCACCTGTTCTGCGACGATCCGCGCGAGGTCGCGATCTGGCTGCAGGAACACGACATCCCCGCCGACTCGCGGATGCGCCGCCTGCGCCTGGACCGCGAACGCAGCGGCGATTTCGACGTCTGGGTCTTCAATACCGACGAGGCCACCTTCGATCTCACCGTGCTGCCGCGCGATGCACTGCGCCAAGCGCCGTTGTCGCCGGTGACCGAGAAACCGATGGCGCGCGCCTCGGCCAGCCAGTTGCGTGCCTTGCTGGCGGAGGACGAGATCGCCGGCTACGAGGCGCTGGCGCGCTGATTCGGCGCCGACCGATCTTCAGCCCTTCACGCGCCGCATTTCGCTGGACACCTTGTAGCGCCCGTAACGCAGCAAGTCCGTGGTGAAGGTTTCCAGTGCCGCCTCATCCGCACAGGCCAGCACGAGCTGGTAGCAGCCTTCGCCGGCCACCTTGCTCGCAGCCTCCACTTGCTCGCAGGCCTGCAGGAACGCTTCGAACTCGGCGAAGCGATTGCTGTCCATGAACACCGTGACGAAATAGCGATGCAGGTCTCCCCGCACCACGGTGAAACGCCGGATCGTGCCGCTGTCCTGCATCTGCTGCACACGCGTGGCCACCGCCTGCCCGGTCAGATGCACCTGCCGCCCAAGTTCCTGCCAGCTGATGCGCGCATCACGCGCGAGATGCGCCAGGATGGCGCGGCTGATCTTGTCCATCGTCATCTTTTTCAAGCTTCAAGCGAAACGGAGGAAAGTCTTGCAAATCGCCATGCCCTTGCGTGACGACGATCGCCAGAATAGTCCCCTGACTTTCCGCAACCAAGACCAACGATGAACACTGCACTGCTCGTGATCGATATCCAGAACGACTATTTCCCCGGCGGCGCCTACCCGTTGTGGAACACCGCCGACACGCTCGACGCCACCGTGACTGCCATCGGTCGCGCACAGGCGCGAGGCGAACTGGTCGTGCTGGTGCAGCACGTGGCGCTTTCACCCGAGAGCCCGTTGTTCAAGGCCGGCACGCCGGGCGCAGACATTCACCCACGCATCCTGGCCGCGGCGCCGAAAGCCCCGGTGGTGATCAAGCATTACGCCGACAGTTTCCATGAGACCACGCTGGCTTCGATCCTTGACGCGCACGGCATGGAACACCTCCACCTTGCCGGCATGATGACCCAGAACTGCGTGACCCACACCGCGCTTTCCCGCGCCGCCGATCGCTACCACATTGATGTGCTTGCGGATTGCACCACCACCGTGGACGCAGCCATCCATGGCTTCGCCTTGAATGCGTTGTCCACGCGGGTGGAGTTCTTGAACGGCGCTGAAGCCGCCTGACGCCGAAACGAAAACGCCCCGCTTCAAGCGGGGCGTTTTGCATTGCGTCTGCGTGGCGATCAGCGCTTGTCGACGCCGGCGTAATCGCGCTTGTCGTGGCCGACGTAGATCTGGCGCGGACGGCCGATCTTCTGCTCGGGATCGGCCTGCTGTTCCAGCCAGTGGCTGACCCAGCCGGCGGTGCGCGCGATCGCGAACATCACCGTGAACATCTCGGTCGGGATCTTCAGCGCCTTGTAGATGATGCCGCTGTAGAAATCGACGTTCGGATAGAGCTTGCGCTGGATGAAGTAGTCGTCCTTCAGCGCGGCCTCTTCCAGCTTCATCGCGACATCGAGCAGCGGATCGTTGACGCCGAGCTCGTTGAGCACCTTGTAGGTCATCTCGCGGATGATCTTGGCGCGCGGATCGAAGTTCTTGTAGACGCGGTGGCCGAAGCCCATCAGGCGGAAACCGGATTCCTTGTCCTTGGCCTTCTCGACCGCGCTCTGCACGTTGGCCGGCGAACCGATCTCGTTGAGCATCTTGAGCACGGCTTCGTTGGCGCCACCGTGCGCCGGTCCCCACAGTGCCGCGACGCCCGAGGCGATGCAGGCATAGGGATTGGCGCCGGTCGAACCGACCATGCGCACCGTCGAGGTCGAGGCGTTCTGCTCGTGGTCGGCGTGGAGGATGAACAGCAGGTCGAGCGCCTTGGCGGCAACCGGATTGAGCTGCAACGGCTCCGACGGCACCTCGAACATCATGTGCAGGAAGCGGGTGACGTATTCGAGGTTGTTGCGCGGGAAGCGCAGCGGCCAGCCCATGCTGTAGCGGTAGCAGGCGGCGGCGATCGTCGGCACCTTGGCGATCAGGCGGATCGCGGCGAGATGGCGCTGTTCCGGATCATCGTAATCGTGATCGTTGTGGTAGAAGCTCGCCATCGAACCGAGCATGCCCATCAGCATCGCCATCGGATGGGCGTCGTGGCGGAAACCGCCGATGAACTGCTTGAACGCCTCGTGCAGCATCGTGTGGTGCGCGACTTCGTTCTCGAACGCGGAGAACTCCTGCGCCGACGGCAGGTTGCCGTTCATCAGCAGGTAGGCCACTTCCATGAAGCTGGAATGCTCGGCCAGCTGTTCGATCGGGTAGCCGCGGTACATCAGCACGCCGGCATCGCCATCGATGTAGGTGATCGCAGAGCGGCACGAGGCCGTCGCGGTGAATCCGTTGTCGTAGGTGAAACAGCCGGTGTCCTTCGGCAGCTTGCTGATGTCGATGCAGTCCTGGCCCAGGACCGGTTTGATCACCGGCAGGGTGCTGCTCTTGTCGGCGACGGTCAGTGTCGCAGTGTTGGCTTCGGTCACGGCGCGATTCTCCAGTTCATTGACCGGTCGCGCGGGAGTCCCGAAACCGGTTTTTGCGATGCGTCAATTATCGCACAACGACTGTTTGAACATTCACGCCCGCATGGAGCCGACAGCCATCCAGACCACGCGTCCGGATACGCAAAACGGCCGCACATGGCGGCCGTTTGCGAGGTGATCGAAGTTCGCGCGATCGCTGCCGCGCGCCTGCTTCGACCAAAGTATTACTTGGCGTAACGCTTCTTGAACTTGTCGATGCGTCCGCTGGTATCCATGACCTTGTTCTGGCCGGTATAGAACGGATGCGTGGCCGAGGAGATTTCGACCTTGATCAGCGGGTACTCGTTACCGTCTTCCCACTTGATGGTTTCCTTGGTCGCCATCGTCGAGCGGGTCAGGAACTTGAAGTCGGAGGTGACGTCCTGGAAGACGACTTCGCGGTAATTGGGGTGAAGATCGGCCTTCATGGCGGCACCGAGGACTGGTTACAGGAATGAGCCGGCCATGATAGCGGCTCCCCCCGACCGGGTCAACTGGCTGCCAGCGCCGCCCGGATCATGGCCTGGTAGCGCTCGCCGTCGTAGGTCTGGACGATCCGGGCGTTGTCCGGGCGACCGGTCATCCGCAGCCAGTCGACGATGGTGAAGCCCCGCGCCGGCCCCAGCCCCAGCTGCACCGACAACGGCCGCGATTCCGCCTCCTGGATGCCTTCCGGGGCCAGGGCACAGGCCATGGCGTAGCCGTCGGCGGAATGCCAGTAGGAACCCCGCTTCTCCCGCGACCAACGCCGGGTATGGGCGGAGATGGCGTCGTAGAAGCGGGCGCGCGGCGAATCGACCTGCAACCACTGATCCATCGCCTCGTGCGGGAAGCCGTGGCGGAGGTTCGCCTCCCAGTCGCAAAGGTCGAACTGCGGGAAGGCCTCGAAGACGATATGGGCGGCTTCGGGATCGAACCAGGTGTTGAACTCGCCGCTCGGGGTGATGTTGCCGTGGCCGGTGACGGCGCCGCCCATCACCACCAGTCGCGCCACGCGCTGCGGCAGCGTCGGGTCGAGCTTGAGCGCCAGCGCGACATTGGTCAGCGGCGCCAGCGCGACGATCATCAATCGGCCGGCGTGTTCGTGCGACAGGCGCAGGATTCCGAGCGCGGCATGCTCGGCGTCGGCCTGGCGCTTTGCGGGCGCAAAACCGATATCGCCAAACCCGTCCTGACCATGGACGGCGGCGGCATCGTCCGAGTGGTGCAGCAGCGGCTTCGGCGCGCCGGCAAACACCGGCACGTCGTCGCGCCCGGCGACTTCGCACAACTTCAGCGCGTTGCGCACGGTGTGGTCGAGACCGACGTTGCCGGCGGCGATGCTCAATCCGACCACATCGTGATCGGGCGAATTCAATGCCATCAGGATGGCGAGGGCGTCATCGACGCCGGGATCGGTGTCGATCAGGAGCGGGATCTTGTCGGTCATGTGTTCTTCTCTTTGTCAGGCCGAAGCATAACGCGCCGCGCCGCCCACCCAGCGCTGGACGATGCGTTCGGCGCAGGCCGCATCCTCCTTCAGCAAACGCTCGGCGATGCGCTGCACCTGCGGCAGCAGGTCGGCGTCGCGGGCCAGGTCGGCGATGCGGAACGCGGCGAGCCCGGTCTGGCGCGTGCCGAGCAATTCGCCAGGGCCGCGCAACTCCAGATCCTTTTCGGCGATGCGGAAGCCGTCGCTGGTTTCGCGCATGGTTTCCAGGCGCTGGCGCGCGATCTGGCCCAGCGGCGACTGGTACATCAGCACGCAGGCGGATGCGGTGGCACCGCGCCCCACTCGTCCGCGCAGCTGGTGCAGTTGCGCGAGCCCGAGGCGTTCGGCGTTCTCGATGATCATCAACGATGCATTGGGCACGTCGACGCCGACTTCGATCACGGTCGTCGCGACGAGCAGGTCGATCTTGCCGGCCTTGAAATCGAGCATCGCCGCTTGCTTGTCGCGTGCGTTCATTCGTCCGTGGACGAGGCCGATGCGCAGCTCCGGCAATTGCGCGACCAGCGCCTCGTAGGTGCCTTGCGCGGCCTGCGCGATCACTTCGTCGGACTCGTCGATCAGCGTGCACACCCAATAGGCCTGGCGACCTTCGGCGCAGGCGGCGCGGATGCGCTCGACCAGTTCCGGACGGCGTTCGGAGGTCAGCACGATGGTCTGCACCGGCGTGCGTCCCGGCGGCAGTTCGTCGATCACCGACACGTCGAGGTCGGCATAGGCGGCCATCGCCAGCGTGCGCGGAATCGGCGTCGCCGTCATCACCAGCTGGTGCGGCACGCGCGACGAAGCATCATCCGGCCCTGCCCGCCCCTTGTCGCGCAAGGCCAGCCGTTGCTGCACGCCGAAGCGATGCTGCTCGTCGACGATCGCCAGTGCGAGATCGTGGAAGGCGATGCCTTCCTGCATCAGTGCATGGGTGCCGACCACCAGCTTCGCTTCGCCATTGGCGATCGTCTGCAACACCGCGGCGCGCGCCTTGCCCCCGACCTTGCCCGCCAGCCACGCGACATCGATACCCAGCGGTTCCAGCCAGTTTCGCAGCGTGTTGAAGTGCTGCTCGGCCAGCAATTCGGTCGGCGCCATCAACGCCGCCTGGTATCCGCCATCGATCGCCAGCAATGCCGCCAACGCCGCGACCACGGTCTTGCCGCTGCCGACATCGCCCTGCACCAATCGCAGCATCGGATGCGGTTGCGCGAGATCGGCGCGCACCTCGGCGAACACGCGTTCCTGCGCACCGGTGAGTGCGAACGGCAGCGATGCGCGCAGGCGTTCGGCCAGTCGTGCGGACGTCCCGAGTTTCACCGCGCCGTGCTTCTGCATGGCGATGCGCTGGCGGCGCAGGCTCAACTGGTGCGCCAGCATTTCCTCCAGCGCCAGTCGCCGCTGCGCCGGATGATGGCCGGATTGCAGCGCGTCGAGATCGGCGTCGGCGGGCGGTCGATGCAAGGTCAGCAAGGCCTCGCGCAATGCCGGCAATTGCAGCGCGCGCGCGATGTCCGCCGGCAGCAATTCCAGTTCCGCTTCCTCGGGCAGTCGCTTCAGCGCTTCACCGATCAGGCGCTTCAATGTCGCCGGCGCGATGCCCTCGAGTTGCGGATAGACCGGATCGAGGCGATCGCTCAACTCCGCGTCTTCGCCGCCAAGCACGCGATAGCTGGGATGCACCATCTCCAGCCCGAGTTGTCCGGGTCGCGGCGTGCCGAACGCGCGCACGCGCGTGCCCGGCTGGAACTGGTTGACCTGCTGCGAACGGAAATGGAAGAAACGCATCAGCAAGGTGCCGCGCGATTCGTCGGCCAATGCGACTTTCAGTTGCGGGCGATAGCGGAAGCCGCGTTCGACCGCCTGCACCGTGCCTTCGACCTGCGCGGCGACCCCGGATTGCAATGCGCGGATCGGCGTCAGCCGGGTGCGGTCCTCGTAGCCGCGCGGCAGCCAGAACCACAGGTCTTGCAGCGTCTCCAGCCCGCGCTCCGCCAGCTTCGCCGACATCTGCGGACCGACGCCGGGCAAGGTGGCGATCGCGGCCAATCCGGCCGCCGCCAATGCCGGGGCGGGTTTGCCCGCTCGCGCCATCGATTATTCGAGAACGAGGACGGCGTCGACCTCGAACTGCGCGCCCTTGGGCAGGCCCGTCACTTCGATGGTGGAGCGTGCCGGATACGGCGCCGAGAAGTATTCCGTCATCACCGCGTTCACTTCGGCGAAGTTGGAAAGGTCGGTGAGGTAGAGCCCGAGGCGCGCGATGCGGTTGAGATCGCCGCCGCTGGCCTCGCACACGGCCTTGAGGTTGTCGAAGGCGCGGCGCACCTGCGCGGCGAAATCGCCGTCGACGATGTCGCCGGTGGCGGGGTCCAGCGGGATCTGCCCGGACAGGAACACGAAATTGCCGCAGCGCATCGCCTGCGAATACGGACCGATGGCGGCGGGCGCGCGATCGGTGTGGATTTGGTCACGGCTCATGGCGGCTCCCGGAATGATCGATGCGCCTAGTGTAACGAGCGCCTAGATGCGTTCGACGTTATGGACGGCCGGGACGCGACGCAGGCGGCGGCGGACTTCTTCCAGGTGGTCCATGGTGTGGACTTCGATGTAGAAGCGCACGGTGGCGATGCTGTTGTCGCGATCGAGGTAATCGACGCGGTCGATGTTGGATTCCGCCTCGGCGATCGCCGACGCCATCTGCGCCAGCACGCCCTGGCGATTGTCGGCCTCGACGCGGATGCCGACGAGGAAATCGCCGACCACGTTGGGATCCCAGCCCATCTCGACGCAGCGCTCGGGCGATCGCCGGTATTCGATCACGTTGCGGCAATCGGAACGGTGCACCGCGATGCCCTTGCCGGTGGTGTGGTAGCCCATGATCGAGTCGTAGGGAATCGGCATGCAGCACTGGGCGAAGCTGATCACCCCGCCTTCGGTGCCGGAGATCAGGATGCGGTCGCGCGAACGCATGCCGAGCTCGCCCTGGGCGCTGCGCTCGGGCGTGGTCGCCAGTTGCTGCGCCACCAGGCTGGGAATGCGGTTGCCCAGCGCGATGTCTTCCAGCAGCGATTCCAGCCGCGGGTAGCGGTTGTCGGAGAGATAGCGCTTGAGCTGCGCCTCGGGCAGTCGCTCGATCGAACTGTCGTGGCTTTCCAGCGCCGCCTCCAGCATGCGATGGCCGAGTTGCACCGCATCCTCGTGCCCGACCTGCTTCAACTTCTGGCGGATCGCCGCGCGCGCCTTGCCGGTGGTGACGTAGTCCAGCCATTGCGGCTGCGGCGCCGCCGATTTCGCGGTGACGATCTCCACCGTCTGTCCGCTGGTCAGGCGCGTGCGCAGCGGCACCAGGCGACCGTCGAGGCGCGCGGTGACGGCGTTGTTGCCGACGTCGGTATGCACCGCATACGCGAAGTCGAGCGCGGTCGCGCTGCGCGGCAGGGCCAGGATGCGGCCCTTGGGCGTGAATACATAGACTTCGTCGGGATACAGCTCGACCTTGACGTTCTCGAGGAACTCCAGCGAATTGCCGGTGCCCCTCTGCGATTCGACCACGCCGGCGATCCACGCATTGGCGCGATTGAGCGCGCTGCTGGAATCGCCGCCCTGCTTGTAGGTCCAGTGCGCGGCGATGCCGCGTTCGGCGACCAGGTCCATGTCCTGGGTGCGGATCTGCACTTCGATCGGCGCGCCGTAGGGTCCGAACAGCACCGTGTGCAGCGACTGGTAACCGTTGGCCTTGGGGATCGCGATGAAATCGCGGAAGCGCCCATCCAGCGGCTTGAACGTGGCGTGGGCGACGCCGAGCGCGTGATAGCAATCGGGCACGGTATCGACGATGACGCGGAAGCCGAACACGTCCATTACCTGTTCCAGCGATTTCCGCTCCGCGCGCATCTTGGTGTAGATGCTCCACGGCGATTTCACCCGGCTGACCAGGCGATGCTTCAGGCCTTCCTTGGTCAGTCGCTGCGCCAGTTGCGCCTCGACCTGCGCCACCGCCTCGCGGCGCACCGCCGGCTGCTGGCGAATGCGCTTTTCCAGCGCGGCATAACGCCACGGGTGCAAGGCCTTGAACGAAAGATCCTGCAACTCGGCCTTGACCAGGTTCATGCCCAGGCGCTGCGCGATCGGTGCGTAGACCTCGAGCGTTTCGCGGGCGATGCGCCGGCGCGCTTCCGGTGACTGCGAACCGAGCGTGCGCATGTTGTGCAGGCGATCGGCGAGCTTGATCAGGATGACGCGCAGGTCGCGCGACATCGCCAGCATCATCTTGCGGAAACTCTCGGCCGCAGCTTCCTGGCGATCGCGGAACTTCAGCTTGTCCAGCTTGGTGACGCCTTCGACCAGCTCGGCCACGGTTTCGCCGAACTGCGCGGCGAGATCGTCGCGGGTCAGTGGCGTGTCCTCGATGGTGTCGTGCAGGATCGCCGCGATCAGCGTTTCCGCATCCAGCCCGAGTTCCGCCAGCACACGCGCCACCGCCACCGGATGGGTGATGTAGGGCTCACCCGACTTGCGCGTCTGCCCGGCATGCGCAGCCGCGCCGATCCGCCACGCTTTCTGCAGCTGGCTGCGATCTTCGGGGCCGAGGTAGGACGCCGCGGCATCGAGCGCACGCATGTCTTCCGGAAGATCGGACGACGACGGAACGGACGATTGCAGCGCTTGCGAGACCATGACCCGAGCCTACACCGCCACGGCGCGGGCGAAAACGCCCCGGACGGCGACGATGCGACATCCACCCATGCAAATGGCCCCGCATTGCGGGGTGATGCGCCAAACAAATGGCCCCGCAAGCGGGGCCATGGAAGCACGACTGGAGGACGGCAGGATCAGTCGTCGCCCTTGGACATGTCGTCGTCGCCAACCACTTCGGCGGCGGCCCATTCCATCGCTTCGCGCTCGGCGCGTTCCTTCTCGGCCTTCTCGACGGCGTCGATGAAAGCGTTGTCGATCTTGCGGGCGGCGATTTCGCGCAGGGCCAGCACGGTCGGCTTGTCATCCTGCTCGCGGTTGTCGAGCTTGGGCTCGACGCCCTTGGCCAGCTGGCGCGCGCGCTTGGCGGCCATCATGACCAGTTCGAAACGGTTGTCGACTACATCCATGCAGTCTTCGACGGTGATACGCGCCATGGGCTTCGTGGCGGCCTGCGCCGCCCTCCGGAATCGGGGTAGACCCCCAAGTCTAGCAAAATGCTAGACCCAGAGCAAGTATTCGAGTCATTTTCCGATACGAATCAGCGACTTATTACCCGTTGTCGGTCAGCAACTGGGTCAACAAGCGGCCATGGCGGGCGATCTGGGCCTCGCGACGCAGGCGGCTGGCCACGATCACGCTGGCAAGTTCGTCCGCGGCGGTGGCGAAGTCCTCGTTGACGATCACGTAGTCGAACTCGCCGTAATGGCTCATTTCTTCCTGTGCAGCGGCCAGGCGACGGGTGATGGTTTCCTCGCTGTCCTGGGCGCGGCGGCGCATGCGGTCTTCCAGCGCCTGGCGCGAGGGCGGCAGGATGAAGATGCTGACGGCATCCGGCACCTTGGTGCGGACCTGGCGAGCGCCCTGCCAATCGATCTCCAGCAGCACGTCGCGACCCGTCGCCAGTTGCGGTTCCACCGATTGCCGTGCGGTGCCCTTCCAGTCGCCGTGGACGCGGGCGTATTCGAAGAAGTCGCCGGCTTCGATCATGCGCTGGAATTCGGCGTCATCGACAAAGTGGTAGTGCTCGGCGTGGCGCTCGCCGGGTCGCGGCCCGCGCGAAGTGAACGAGATCGACAGGCTGAGGGCCGGGTCGCGTGCCAGCACGGCATTCACCAGGCTGGACTTCCCTGCGCCGGAGGGCGCCGCGACCATGTAGAGGGTTCCGCGCATGTGGGGCCAAAGTGGTTCTGGCAGCTGATCGTACCGCGTTTGCGGTCGTTGGCCTGTCCGCGGGCTACTCGATGTTCTGGACCTGCTCGCGCACCTGGTCGATCAGGACCTTGAGTTCGATCGCGGCGTTGGTGCTGCGCAGGTCCACCGATTTCGAGCCCAGCGTGTTGGCTTCGCGGTTGAATTCCTGCATCAGGAAATCGAGGCGGCGGCCGACCGGTTCGCGCTGGTCGAGGGCGCGGCGCAGTTCCTGCAGGTGGGCGTCAAGGCGATCGAGTTCCTCGTCGACGTCGAGTTTCTGCAGCGCCAGCACTAGCTCCTGCTCGATCCGGCCCGGCTCCAGCGGCGCGGCCGGCGGCGCGAATTCGGCCAGGCGCGCGTGCAGCTTGTCGCGCAGGGCTGTGCGCAGGAGCGGCAGGAAAGCGCGGACTTCGGTGACCTGGGTGGCGATGGCATCGGCACGATCACGAATGACTTGCGCAAGGTTGGCGCCTTCGCGTTCGCGGGCGGCGATGAATTCGTCCAGCACCGTCGACAGCAGCTTCAGCGCCTGGGCGTGCAATTGTTCGGCGTCGACACCGCGACGACGCACCACGCCCGGCCACGCCAGCACTTCGGTGATGTCGGTGTGGGCATTGGGGAAGCGCGAGGCGAGATCGCCCGCCAGCTCCGACAGCCGCGCGACCACGCCGTCGTCGATCGCCAAGGCCTCGCCACCATCGTTGGCGCGCAGGCGGAATGTCAGTTCGAGCTTGCCGCGCGACACTTTTGCCGAGACGCGTTCGCGCAACTGCGGCTCGAGCACGCGCAATTCGTCGGGCAGGCGCACGCCGAGCTCGAGGAAACGATGATTGACCGCGCGCAGTTCGCAACCGAGCGTACCGACCTCGGTCGGAACTTCGGCGGAAGCGAATGCGGTCATGCTGCGAATTGGCATCTGGAAACCTGTGGCGCATCGGGAAGAGAGAGTGCGAATGGTAAACTCGCGCGCCTTTCCGCAGGAAATTCCGCGAAATGACTGCCTTCGAGCGCCCCAGCGGCCGTACCCCCGACCAGCTGCGCGACGTCAGCCTGACCCGCCGCTACACGCGCCATGCCGAAGGCTCGGTGCTGGTGGCGTTCGGCAACACGCAGGTGCTGTGTACCGCCAGCGTCGAGGCCAAGGTGCCGCCGTTCCTGCGCGGCAAGGGCGAAGGTTGGGTCACCGCCGAGTACGGGATGCTGCCGCGCGCGACCCATACCCGCAGCGATCGCGAAGCCGCACGCGGCAAGCAAGGAGGCCGCACCCTGGAAATCCAGCGCCTGATCGGTCGGGCGTTGCGCGCCTGCGTCGATCGCAAGGCGCTGGGTGAACACACCATCACCCTCGACTGCGACGTCCTGCAGGCCGATGGCGGCACCCGCACCGCGGCGATCACTGGCGCCTATGTCGCGCTGGTCGATGCGGTGCAGACGCTGGTCGATTCGCGCGCGATCAAGCTCTCGAACGGTCGCTCGCCGATCGTCGGCGCGATTGCCGCGGTATCGGTCGGCATCTGGCGCGGCGTGCCGGTACTCGATCTCGATTACGCCGAAGACAGCGCCTGCGACACCGACATGAACCTGGTGATGAACGACGGCGGCGGTTTCATCGAACTGCAGGGCACGGCCGAGGGCCATGCCTTCCGCCGCGACGAACTCGATGCCCTGCTCGCGCTGGGCGAAGCCGGCTGCCGCCAGTTGTTCGCCTCGCAACAGGCGGCGCTCGCGCAGCCGTGAAACTCGTCCTCGCCAGCGGCAACGCCGGCAAGCTGGCGGAATTCCGCCAGCTGTTCGCGGATCTGGACCTCGACTTCCATCCGCAATCCGAATTCGGCGTCGATGACGTCGAGGAAACCGGACTGACCTTCATCGAGAACGCGTTGCTGAAGGCACGCCATGCCGCGCGCATCAGCGGACTGCCGGCGCTGGCCGACGATTCCGGGCTGTGCGTCGATGCATTGAATGGCGCACCCGGGCTGTATTCGGCGCGCTACGCCGGCAGCCACGGCAACGATGGCGCCAACACCGCGAAGCTGCTGGACGCATTGCGCGATGTGCCGGACGAACGCCGCACGGCGCGCTTCGTCTGCGTGCTGGCGCTGCTGCGCCATGCCGAGGACCCGCAACCGATCATCGCGCAAGGCACGTGGGAGGGCCGCATCCTCCACGCGCCGCGTGGCGGGGGCGGCTTCGGCTACGACCCGGTGTTCCTGGTGCCGGGCCTCGGGTCGAGCGCGGCGGAACTCACCGCGGCGGACAAGCACCGCCACAGCCATCGCGGCCAGGCGATGGCGCGACTGCACGAATTGCTGCAATCACGATGAACGCGCACGAGCTGACGCTCACGCCACCGCCCCTCGCGCTGTACGTCCATCTGCCCTGGTGCGTGCGCAAATGCCCGTACTGCGATTTCAATTCGCACGGGCTGCGCGGCGAAGCGCCCTATGACGATTACATCGACGCGCTGATCCGCGATCTCGAACACGACCTGCCGCTGGTTTGGGGGCGCGTGGTGCATTCGGTGTTCTTCGGCGGCGGCACCCCCAGCCTGTTCTCGCCGGATCGGATCGACCGCTTCCTGCAACAGGCCAGCGCGCGACTCACTTTCGCGCCCGGCGCGGAAATCACCCTCGAGACCAATCCAGGCACGGTCGAGCACGGCCCGTTCGCGGGTTATCGCGCGGCCGGCGTCAATCGCCTCAGCTTCGGCGTGCAGAGTTTCGACGACGGCTGCCTGCAGCGGCTCGGGCGCATCCATTCCAGTGGCGATGCCGAGCGCGCGGTGAGGTCGGCGCAGGACGCCGGCTACGACAACATCAACCTCGACCTGATGTACGCGTTGCCGCAACAGACATTGGCAATGGCCGAGCACGATGTCGAGCGCGCCATCGCGTTGCAGCCGACCCATCTCAGCCACTACCAGCTGACGCTGGAACCGAACACGCTGTTCGCGGCCAAACCACCACAGGGCATTCCCGACGACGATCTCTCCTGGGACATGCAGGAGCGCTGCCAATCGTTGATGGCCGATGCCGGGTTCGCGCAGTACGAAGTCAGTGCCTACGCGCAGCCGGGCCGCCAATGCGCGCACAACATCAATTACTGGACCTTCGGCGACTATCTCGGCATCGGCGCCGGCGCGCATGGCAAGCTCACGCTGGGCGCGGACCAGCGCATCCTCCGCAGATGGAAGACCAAGCACCCCGACGCATGGCTGCGCGATGCGGGAACCGCCGCGGCCATCGGCGGCGACGAAGACATCCTGCCGGCACGACGTCCGTTCGACTTCATGCTCAATGCATTGCGCCTCAACAGCGGTTTTGAAATTCAGTTGTATGAACGCAGAACCGGCCTTCGTTATGGAAGCATTCAAAAAACCCTGGAAGCTGCGGAAAAACGTGGCTTGATCGACATTTCGAATGCGCGTGCCGTACCAACGGAACTTGGACGGAAGTTCGTGAACGACTTGATTTCCATGTTCCTGTGAATTCCTGATGACACCGCGTTACGTAACATCGATTGCGTAAACGGGAATGCGGGATTCAGGGGTACATGGAACGTATAACGGTCGGAATCAACCAACAAAAAAACCTGCCGCCGAAAGTTCATTACGCGTTGTCGCGGGTGCTGCATGCATGTGCGGAACAGATGACGGCGCCGGTCAACCAGTCGCTTTCGACGCTCAAGGACGATCTGCCCTTGATGATCGGGCGCGAGGCATCGAAGACCCGCGAAATCGTCCTGTTTTCCCATTGCAAGCGCCTGTCGTCGAACTGGTTGCGCTTGCTGCCCGCCCTGCTCGCCCACATCGAGCGCGGCCTGTCCTCGATCCGCGACGAAGACGACGATCGCACCGTGCAGCCCCATGCACGGATCGAGTCGTCGCAATGGACGCTGTCCGATGTCGATAACGGTGGACACGTCGAGGGAACGACCGATTTCGGCAGGGTCATCAACGAATGCCGGCTGCCGCTGTACCTGCTTGGGCAACGTTTCGGCGTCCTCGCGGAATCGGCCGCCTTCGAACCGAACGCCATTCCGATCGGCCCGCAAAAACTGGTCGACGCCCTGACCGAGGCCTCGCGCGAAGTGTTCGGCGAGGATTTCCCGCATACCCTCCTCGCCGATGCGGTCGCGCAGAAACTGTTCCGCATCTATCCGTCCCTCGTGAACAGCGTCAACACGGAATTGGACCGCGCCAGCATCCTCCCGGGATTGACGTTCGTGCCCTCGCTGAAGCGGGATGGCGCGACCGCCGCCAAGGCGCCGCCGATGGAAGACGGCATGCCGGAGGACGATTCCGTCGAATATCGCGAGGCGCCATCGGCCTCCACCGCGCGCGAGCGTTTCGTGCAGGCGGTGGCGACGCCGGATTTCGCGCAGATGCAATCCTTGCTCGCCCGCGCCAAAGGCCGCATGCCGTGGCGCCAGTCCGCCGAGATGGACACGCAATCGGCCTTGTCCGGCCCGGCGGTGGCGTCGCTGATCGACGAGCTTCCCTCGCGCGACACCTCCGGGCGTCCGCTCGGCATCCGCCAGCTCCAGGACGAATTGAACACGCGTGCAAAGGCCGTGCACGGGCCGAATGCGCGCCTGACCAGCCAGCTCAGCGATTCCATCGAACTGCTGGGCATGCTCTATGACGCGATCTGTCGCGACGTGCACAAGCAGTCGCGGGCGCTCGAACTGCTGACCCGCCTGCAGGTTCCGCTGGTGCGGATGGCGGTGTCCAGCCAGGCCTTCTTCGACCAGGCCTCGCATCCGGGCCGCCAGATCATGAATCACGTGGCCGAATCCGGCGCGGCGATCGATGACGACAACACCAACGTCGACCTGCGCTTCGACGCGGCCCTGCAGCACGCGGTCGAACGCGTGGAAAAGGAATACCGGGGCGATGAGGCGGTGCTCCAGAGCATCAACGTCGAGCTCTCCGAGGCGCACGAGCAGCAGGTCAAGCGCAACCAGGCGGTCGAACAGCGTCATGTCGACACGGCAAGCGGCCAGGAGCGTCTTGCCATCGCCCGCGATGCGGCGAAGTCGCTGCTCGACGAACGCATCGGCGCGCGCCAGTTGCCGGCCCACACGAATGTCCTGCTGCGCACCGCGTGGCAGGACGCATTGACCTTCATCCGCCTGCGCAATGAGCCGCACACGGACACCTGGAAACGCCACGACCGGCTGACCAACCGCATCCTCGAAATCGCGGAAAGCCCGGAACCGATCGACGACGTCGACCTGCGCGAGTCGATCACCGCCATCCTCAAGCGCACCGGCTACCACGTCGAAGATGCGGCTGAAGTCGGGCATGCATTGAGTCGCAGCGCATCGGTCCCCAACGATCCCGATCGCATGCCGATGACGAGGCTCGTGGTCGCGGTGAAGGCGCGCCCGCGCTTCGGCGAATCGGGCCGCGAAGCGCAACAGATCGAAACGGTTTCCGCTCCACGCACGCCCGCGGAAGAAGAATGCTTCCAGCGCGTGCGCAATCTCCCCTTCGGTTGCGCACTGGACTTCGTGATCAACCAGCAGGGCGACGTGCGTCGCCGCCGCCTGTCCTGGTACAGCCAGATCACCGGCAACGCGCTGCTGGTGAATCGCCAGGGCGCCCGCGTCGGGGAGATGCAGCTCGACCAGCTCGCACGCCTGATGGCCATCGGACAGGTGCGCGTGGTCGAGAAGAACCAGGCAAGCCTGTTCGATCGCGCCTGGATGGCGACCAGGAACACCCTCGAGAGCTTCGGCAAGCTGCTTGCCAACCCGGCGCTACCGGTCGCGTCATGACCAGGGCGCTTTACCGCGGAAGCCGGGAAGTCTCCGAGCTGATTCCGGTCACCGATACCCTGACCAGCAGGCATGTCGGCCGCATCGTCGCCCTGTCCGCTTCCGGGATGCAGATCGCCTGCAGTCCCGACGGACCGGAGACCCTGCGCAATGGCGCGCTCTACCAGTTGACCTTCGCGCTTCCCGGCGATCTTGGCGGCGCGCATGCCGAGTGCGGGATCGAAGTGATGTCGGTCGAGGATGTCCCGGGACGGGACATCAAACTGGTCCGCGTGCGCTTCATCCTGATCGACCCCAAGGTCACGGCGCGGATCGGCCAATGGTGCGCCGCAGCCAATCCCGGCTACGCCTGAAGCCGGCGAGCGACTCCAGATCCCCGGGATGACCACGTGATCCCAACAGAGTTGGGACGACGGTTCACAAATGAGGGGATCGGCCTGTTCCAGCCGCCACGGTCCGCAGTACTATCGGACGCAAGGACCCAATGGACGGGACCGGAGCCAGGGATATGGAACGCCCGCAATTCGGGCAGCCGCATGCGCTGCCACCACGCGTACAGAACGCGATTTCGAAAATGATGGCTGCTTGCGCCGATGGGATGGCCCATCCGGTGCGACAGGCGCTTGCCGGCTTGCGCGAGGAAATGCCGTTGATGATCGGCAATCCGATGGCTGCCCGTCGCGAGATCATCGCGTTTTCGCACTGCAAGCAATTGTCGATCCATTGCAGCGAGATGCTGCCGGCGTTGCTGGAATGCATCGAACACGAACTGATCGCGATCCGCGACCAGAGCCACCGGCCGCAACAGTCGGAGCTGTGGTCGTCGTCCGAGAGCTGGACGCTCGCGGACGCCGGCGACAATGTCGCGCCGCCGCAGGCGGAAGGCATCGGCCAGGTCACCAACCAATGCAAGTTGCCGCTCTACCTGCTGGGCCAGCGCTTCGGCGTGCTTGCAGGCGCACCGGCTTTCGATGCCGATCGCATCCCGGTCGGACCGCGCTGCCTGATCCGTGCCGTCGAGGACGCATCCCGCCGCGTTTTCGGCGACGATTTCCCGCACATGCTGGTGACCGATGCCGTCGCCCGTGCACTGTTTCACGACTACCCGGCGCTGGTGAATCGCATCAACAAGGAACTCGAAGGCGCCAGCATCCTGCCCGGCCTGACTTTCATTCCGTCGCTGAAGCGCGCGGCCACGCCCGAACGCCCGGCGTTCGCCGATGTTTCCGCGATGGCGGCCACGATCGCGACCATGTCGCCGCAGGGCGCCGCCGGATGGTTCGAACAACCGGAACACGACGATCGCGGACGTTCCGCCAACACCCGCTCCGCGCCCGATTTCTCGGCTGCGCGTTCACTGCTGGCGAAAGCCAAGGGGCAATCCGCGGCCGCGCCAGCCACGCACGTGCAATTGCCGGCCCATATCGTTTCCGAAATGCTCGACTCGCTGTCCGCGCACGACGCCAGCGGTCGCCCGCTCGGCATCCGCCACCTGCACGACGAACTGAAGGCGCGCGCGAAATCCCTGCACGGCGGCAGGGTGCAGTTGTCGCAGCAACAGAGCGATTCGATCGAATTGCTCGGCATGCTCTATGACGCCGTCTGCCACGACATGCGCGCGCAATCGGGCGCGGCGGAACTGCTGAAGCGCCTGCAGATCCCGTTGCTGCGCATGGCCCTGTCGGGCGAGGAGTTCTTCGAGCAGCCGACGCATCCCGGCCGCCAGATCATGAGCCGCGTCGCCGAATCCGGCGCGATCATCGCCGACGAGGCCGATGCCGATCCGCAATTCGATGCCGCGCTGGCCCACGCGGTGGATCGCGTCGAACAGGAATATCGCGGCGACGGCGCGGTGCTCGAACACATCCACCAGGAACTGGCCGACGCCCACCAGGCCCACGCGCAACGCAGCGAAGCCGTCGAGCGCCACCAGATCGAAGCCTCGCGCGGGCAGGAACGCATCGCCATCGCCCGCGGTGCCGCGCAGGCCCTGCTCGATGAAAAACTCGCCGGCATCACCCTGCGCCCGCAAGTCGAAATGCTGATCCGCACCGCATGGCAGGATGCGCTCACCTTCGTCCGCCTGCGCCACGACGATCACTCCGCGCTGTGGCAGCGCCACGAACGCCTGACCGGTCGCATCCTCCAGGTGGTCGCCGCGAACGATGCGATCGAAGACGTGGACCTGCGCGATTCGATCTTCGAAATCCTCAAGCGCACCGGCTACCACTCGGAAGAAGCCAACGAAGTCGCGGAAACCCTCAGCCGCAGCGTGGGGTTGCCGCGCACCGGCGCGCGCATGTCGATGACGGAACTGGTGACACTGATCCGCACGCGTCCGCGCTTCGGCGGATCCTCCAAGACCTTGCAGCTCGCGGAGGACATGCCGGAACCGCGCAGCGCGCGCGAGGAAGAGTGCTATCGCCACCTCAGCACCCTGCCTTTCGGTTGCTGGCTCGACTTCACCATCAACCAGCAAGGCGAGGTGCGTCGCCGTCGCCTGTCGTGGTACAGCCGCATCACCGGCAATGCCCTGCTGGTCAATCGCCGTGGCGCGCGCATCGCCGAAATGCAGCTCGACCAGCTGGCGCGCCTGATGGCCGCCGGCCAGATGCGCGTGGCCCGCAAGCACGAGATGAGTCTGCTCGATCGCGCCTGGACCAGCACGCTCGGCACGCTGGAAAGCCTCGGCAAACTGTTCGCCCGACCCGCGGCGGTGGCGTCATGAGCGCCGACCATCGCTATGCCGCGCGTCGCGACGTCACCACGATGATTCCCGTGGTCGATGCCCTGACCGGCGTCGTGGTCGGCCGCGTCGGCAATCTCTGCGCCACCGGCATCCAGGTCGTGCGCGGCAGCGCCGCTTCCGCGGAAAGCCTGCAACAGGGCGCGCTCTACCAGTGGACGTTCGCGCTGCCGGCCGAGATCGGCGGCGGACAGGTCGAATGCGGCGTGGAAGTGATGTGGAACGGCCACGATGCCGGTCGCGGCGGCGACCTGGTCGGCGCGCGCTTCATCCTCATCGATCCGGCGACGATGGAGCGGATCGCGCACTGGTGCGCGGCGGCGAAGCCGGTCACGGCCTGATATCCATCCACGCCGGGCGAATCCCCGTTGGGCGACAATAGGGCGTCATCCGCCAGGATCCGCCCATGTCCGAGCCCTCCCTCGCCGGCCTGTACGCCGACCATCTCGAGACCGTCAAACGCCACGCCGACGCAGCATTGCAGCGCGGCGGTTTCGACCAGCTGGTCGTGCCCAGCGGCACCTCGCACTACCAGGTCTTCGACGACCGCGACTATCCCTACGCGGTGAACCCGCAGTTCAAGTACTGGCTGCCGGTCACGCGCGCGCCGGGCAGCTGGCTGGTGTACACGCCGGGCCAGAAACCCAAGCTGATCTTCCTGCAGCCGCGCGACTACTGGCACGTGGTGCCGCAGGCGCCGAGCGGCTACTGGGTCGACCATTTCGACATCGTCACCATCCGCACTGCCGACGAAGCGAAACAGCATCTCTCGGCAACGGCGCGCCAGGCGATCCTCGGCGAAGCGCAAAGCGCGCTCGGCAACGCCTTCGCGCCGAACAATCCCGCCGAAGTGATCCAGTACCTGGAATACCACCGCGGCTACAAGACGCCGTATGAAATCGCGATGATGTGCGAAGCCACCCGTCGCGGCGTGCGCGGCCATCGTGCCGCCAAGCGCGCGTTCGATGCCGGCGCCAGCGAGTTCGGCATCCACCTGTCCTATTGCCAGGCCGCCGGCCAGGACAGCCTCGAGCTGCCGTACCAGAACATCGTAGCGCTCAACGAACACGGCGCGATCCTCCATTACAGCGACTTGCAGCGCCTGCCGCCCAAGCCCTATCGCAGCCTGTTGATCGATGCCGGCGCCAGCCATGCCGGTTATGCCTGCGACATCACCCGCACCTATTCGGCGCAGCACGACGATTTCGCGGCGATGATCGAACGCGTCGATGCCGCGCAACAGGCGATGTGCGCGCAGGTGCGCCCGGGCGTCGATTACCGCCAGATCCATCTCGACGCGCATCTCGCGCTGTCCGGCGTGCTCAAGGAATTCGGCGTGATCACGGTGTCGCCGGAAGCGGCGGTGGCGACCGGCGTCAGCAGCGCATTCTTCCCGCACGGCATCGGCCACGGCATCGGCCTGCAGGTGCATGACGTCGCCGGCTTCGCCGAAAGCGACCACGGCGGCACCCTGCCCAAGCCGGACGGCCATCCCTATCTGCGCCTGACCCGCCCGCTCGCCGCCGGCATGGTGGTGACGATCGAACCCGGCATCTATTTCATCGACATGCTGCTGGACGAACTGAAAGCGAAGGGACTGGAGAACAGCGTCGACTGGAGCGCGGTCGAACGCTTCAAGCCCTATGGCGGCATCCGCATCGAAGACGACGTCGCCTGCACCAACGACGACCCGATCAACCTGACCCGCGAAATCTGGAAGGAGATCGCATGAACAAGTTCCTGATCGCATTGCCGCTGTCCGCGCTTGCGCTGTCCGCCTGCCAGCAGCAGGCGCCGGTCGACCAGGCCGTGAACGACGGCTGCCTGCATTACTCGCCGGCGCAGACCGTGCTGGTCGGCAAGACGTACTCGAAGGAAGTCACCGCGCCCGGCAAGATGACGCGCAAGGCGCTGATGATGAAACTCGACGCGCCGACCTGCGTGTCGCCGCTGGCGAGCAGCCACGCCGACTTCAAGCGCGTCGACAACATCCAGGACATCGAGCTGGTCGCGCAAAGCGACATCGTCGACATGTTCAAGCTCGAAGGCTATCGCGTGCGCGCCAAGGGCGCCCTCGCCACCGAACAGGGCGATGGCGCCGCCGCGCCGGTCGGGATGACCTTGCTGACGATCGGTCCGGCCGATCCGAACCAGTAACGCGAACCGGTCATCAATCCGGTTCGGCGACCTTGTTCGCGCTCGCCGCGGTCGAGCGCAGCAAGCCCTCGCCTGCAAACAGCGCCAGCGCGATCCAGATCAACACGAAACCGACGAGGCGGGTGCCGTCGAAGGCTTCGTGGAAGACGAACACGCCGAGCAGGAACTGGATGGTCGGGGCGATGTATTGCATCAGGCCGACGGTGGTCAGCGGCACCCGCCGAACCGCGTAGGCGAATCCGACCAACGGCAGCGCGGTGACGATGCCGGACAGCACCAGCAGGCTGCTGATCCACGCGCCCTGGCCGAAACCGGTGCCGCCGTGGCCAGCCTGCCACGCCAAGGTGGCCAACGCAGGCACGAACAGATAGGCGCCTTCCACGCCCAGCCCGCTCACCGAATCCACCGCCGCAAGCTTGCGAACCAGGCCGTAGAGCGCGAACGAGCCGGCAAGCGCCAGCGCGATCCACGGCAACCGCCCGTAATTGACCGTCAGCCACAGCACGCCGACGACGGCGATCGCCACCGACAGCCATTGCAGCGGACGCAGGCGCTCGCGCAGGAAGACGACGCCGATCAACACGTTGAGCAACGGGTTGATGAAATAACCCAGCGCGGTTTCGACCACGTGGCCGGCATTCACCGCCCAGATGTACAGGCCCCAGTTGAAGGCGATCAGCGCGCCGCTGGCGGCCAGCATCTTGCGCAGGCGCGGCTGCGCCAGCACGGCGCGCAACCAGCCGCGACCATCGCGCCAGAGCAGGAACGCGCCAACGAACAACGCGCTCCAGACGATGCGCTGGAGAACGATCGCCAGCGACGGCACCGACTTCAGCGCATGCCAATACAGCGGCATCACACCCCACAGCACGAAGCTGGCGACGGCCATCCAGGTGCCGCGGGTAATTTCTCGCTCGGTTGGAGCGTCCATCACTTGGCCTGCGCCGGCGTGCCGCGCTTGGCCTTGCCCAGCGTCATCGCCAGCACCGCGAACACGATGATCGCCATCGGCACGAGATCGTTGAGATGGAACTGTTCATGGGCCAGCAGCGCGCCCAGCACCACCGCGATCACCGGATTGACATAGGCATAGCTGCCGGCGAGCGCCGGGCGCACGTGGTGCAGCAGCCAGACATAGGCGCTGAAGCCGATCAGCGAACCCATCACGATCAGATAGACCACCGCGCCGATCGCATGGCCGGTCACCGGCGTTTGCAGGTGTTCACCGCGGACGGTGGCGACGATGCTCATCACCACGCCGGCGCACAGCATCTGCACCGCCGAGGTCATGAACGGCGACGGCAGGTCGCGACCGCGGCTCCAGATCGAACCGAAGGACCACGCCAGCGGCGCGATCAGCAGCGCGATCAAGCCCGCCGGCGACGCGCGCAGGCTGCTGCCGGCATTGAGCCAGATCACACCGATGAAACCGATCATCACGCCGATCCATTCCAGGCGCGTCGGGCGGTCGCCCTTCATCCGCGCGAACAACGCGATCCAGATCGGCGCCGACGCCACCGCGACCGCGGCGAGGCCGGACGAGACGCTCTGTTCGGCGAAATTGACGAAACCGTTGCCGAACACCAGCAACAGGATGCCCATGATCCCCGCGTTCTTCCATTGCGCGCGTGTCGGCATCGGTTCGCCGCGCAGGCGCAGGAAGGCGAACATCACGCTGCCGGCGATCAGGAAGCGGATGCCGCCGAGCCAGAACGGGGTGAAACCGCCTTCCAGCGCGAACTTGATCGCGAGGTAGGTCGATCCCCAGATGACGTAAACCGCAGCCAGCGCCAGGATGACCGCGGTGCGCGTGGGTGCGTGCGTGTCGGAAGGCCTATTCATCATGTCGAGGCTACTCCTGACGGTCGCATCCTGATTGAAAAATCATGCGTGTTGGCGCAAGAATCTTGCATGAAGAAAAACCAGCCGCACATCCTCGACAGCTTCGACCAGCGCCTGCTCGAACTGCTGCAGCAGGACGCCGACCTCACCCTCGACGCCCTCGGCGAAGCGGTCGGGCTGTCGCCCAGCGCCGTGCAGCGCCGGATCAAGCGCTACCGCGAGCACGGCATGCGCCGGATCGCCTTGATCGATCCGCAGGCGCTGGCCTCGGCGACGTTGATCATGGTGTGGGTGCGCATGGAGCACGAGTCGGCCCACGACATCAAGACGTTCTACGCACGCATGCGCGCCGCGCCGGAAGTGCAGCAGTGCTACACGCTGGCCGGCGACTGGGATTACCTGCTGATGGTGGCGACGCCGAGCGTGCAGGAATATCGCGCCCTGCTCGAGCGCCTGCTCAAGCCGCAGAAGAACATCAAGCGGTTCGAGAGCCGCGTCGTCCTCGATACCGTCAAGCGCGGGCTGGCATTGCCAACCCGCGCGTCGCGCTGATCGAAAGGATCAGCGGACCCAGGTCACCGCGTTGCCCGACTGCGGCAACACCTGGCTGGCGAGGCGCGAGTCGTGGGCGAGCAGGCCCATCGCGTCGGAGAGGATCGCGGCGGATTCGCGCAGCAGCGGATCCGGGCGGTTCTCGGCCAGCTTCTCGCGCGCGGCTTCCTTGGCGATGTCGCGCTCGTTGCCGGCCAGGCCATCGTCGGTGGAATCGTCGGCGAGCGGATCGAGCGGCAGGCCCAGGCGCTTGCGCTCGGCCTGGCGCTGTTTCACCTTGGCCTCGCTCTTGTCGCGCTCGGCGCGGCGCTCACCCTCGTTGAGCGAGAGGTAGTGCTTGGCCTTGAGCGCCTTGAACTCGGCGAGATCCTGCAGCAGCCACTGGTATTCGAGATCGCTCTTGATGCGCGACTCGTGGCTGGCGTCGAGCTGCGGCAGGATCGGCGCGAACACGCCGTACTGCAGGTGCGGCGCGGCGGGAATGCTCGACCACGGCAATGCGTTGTCGTACATGCTCTCGCCGAAGCTGCTGGCATCGACGGTCACCGGGAAGTGGATATCCGGTTCCACGCCCTTGTTCTGCGTGCTCGAGCCCGACGGACGGAAGAACTGCGCGATGGTCATCTTGACCTGGCCGAACTGGGTCTTGCGCGCGCTCGGGAAGCGGTCGAGATCGACCAGGTTCTGCACCGTGCCCTTGCCGAAGGTGGTCTCGCCAATGATCAGGCCGCGACCGTAATCCTGGATCGCGCCGGCGAAGATTTCCGAGGCCGAGGCCGAACCGCGATTCACCAGCACCGCGAGCGGGCCGGACCAGGCCACGCCGGCCTCGTCATCGCCATCCACTTCGACGCGACCGCCCGACTGGCGGATCTGCACCACCGGGCCGGTATCGACGAACAGGCCGGTGATGCGCACCGCTTCGCCCAGCGAGCCGCCGCCGTTGTTGCGCAGGTCCAGCACCACGCCGTCGACATTCTGCGCCTTGAACCCATCAAGCAGGCGCTTGATGTCGCGCGATGCCGAGGCATAGTCGTTGCCGCTGCGACGTGCGCTGAAGTCTTCGTAGAAGCTCGGCAGCTTGATCACGCCGATCTTGCGCGCAGGCGCGCCGTTCGCGGCCGGCAGGTTGATCACTTCGCCCTTGGCGGCGTCTTCGGTCAGCTTGACCACGTCACGGGTCAACGCGATCACGTGCGGCTTGCTGTCGACCGGCGCGCTCGCCGGCACCACGCCGAGGCGCACGCGCGTGCCCTTGGTGCCGCGGATCTTCTCGACCACGTCATCGATGCGCCAGCCGATCACGTCTTCCATCGCGCCGGAACCGCCCTGCCCGACCGAGACGATGCGATCGCCCGGGCGCAGCAGCTTGCTGATCGCGGCCGGACCGCCCGGCACCAGTTCGCGCACCACCACCACGTCGTCCTGCTTCTGCAGTTGCGCGCCGATGCCCTGCAGCGACAGCGACATCTGCTGGTTGAAGCGTTCGGCGGCGCGCGGGTTGAAGTAGTCGGTATGCGGATCGGTGGCGTTGGCGTAGGCGTTCATCGCCAGCTGGAACACGTCTTCCGAATCCAGTTCGTCGATGCTCTTGAGCGTGGTCGTGTAGCGCTTGTCGAGCGTCTTGCGGATGTCGTCCGGCTGCTTGCCGGCCAGCTTCAGGCGCAGCCAGTCGTTGCGCACCGACTGCTTCCACAGCGTGTCGAGCGCGGCCTTGTCGGCCCACGCGGCTTTTTCGCGGTCGTATTCGAAGCGGTCATTGCCGTCGAACTTGAAGATGTCCTGGGTCAGCAGCGAACGCTGGAATGCCACGCGTTCGCGCGCGTGCTTGCGATAGGCCTCGAAGATGGCGAACGGCACCTTCATGTCGCCATTGCGGAACGCGGCGTCGAAGCCGGCGCGCTGCGATTCGAAACCGGCCACTTCGTCGGCGGTGAAGTACATCTTGTTGCCGTCGAGCAGGTCGAAATACTTCTTGAAGATTTCCTTCGACAGCGCTTCGTCGAGCGGCTGCGCGCGATAGGCGTAGCGGCTGTTGGACAGCAGGCCGTAAACGAGTCGCGCCGTCACCGATTGGTCGGTGTTCTGGGCGAGCGGGCCTTTGGCCGCCACCGTGGTCGCCGAAGGATGGCTGGTCACCACCGCCGCGCCCAGCACCAGCGGAATCGCCAGGGCCAGGCCCAACACTGCACTGCGTCGCTTCATGGAATCCTCGAAGATCGAATCTGGAGCTTGGACACGCGGGATGCGCGAACGTTCACTCCGCCATTCACTCTGCCACATCCGGGGTCGCAATCACGCGACCCGGAAGTCACGGGCCGACGGACGGAAGCACGCGTTCAGGCTGGCCTGCCCGGGCCGCGTTCAGGCCTGGTGGCGGCCCGCTTCGGCGGCCTGGCGGTCGGCGTGGTAGCTGGAACGCACCATCGGGCCGGAGGCGACGTGCTCGAAGCCGAGCGACATGCCGTAGTCCTCGAACACCTTGAACTCTTCCGGCGTCCAGTAGCGCAGCACCGGGTGGTGCGACGGCGACGGCTGCAGGTACTGGCCGATGGTGATCATGTCGACGTCGTGCGCGCGCAGGTCGCGCAGGGTGGCTTCGACCTGTTCCTGCGTCTCGCCGAGGCCGAGCATGATGCCCGACTTGGTGGCGACGTCCGGATGCTGCGCCTTGAAGCGCTTGAGCAATTCCAGCGACCACGCGTAGTCGGCGCCCGGACGCACGTTGCGATACAGGTCCGGCACCGTTTCGATGTTGTGGTTGAACACGTCCGGCGGGTCCTGGGCGAGGATTTCCAGCGCGCGCTCCATGCGGCCCTTGCCGCGGAAGTCCGGCGTCAGGATTTCGATGCGGATGCCGGGCGCGGCGGCACGCGTTTCGCGGATGCAGTCGACGAAGTGCTGGGCGCCGCCATCGCGCAGGTCGTCGCGATCGACGCTGGTGATCACCACGTAGCGCAGGCCCATGTCGGCGACGGTCGAGGCGAGCCGACGCGGCTCATCTGCGTCCAATGGTTTTGGTCGGCCATGCGCGACGTCGCAGAAACTGCAACGACGCGTGCAGACGTCGCCCATGATCATGAACGTCGCGGTGCCATGGCTGAAGCACTCGTGGATGTTCGGGCAGCTGGCGTCCTCGCACACGGTGACGAGGCGGTTCTCGCGCAGTTTCGACTTGAGCTGCTGCACGGCATTGCCGGCGGGCAGGCGCACGCGGATCCACGAGGGTTTGCGCAACACCGGCGCGTCCTGGAACTGCACCGGGGAACGGCCGATCTTGTCGCCGGCGAGCTGCTTGGCGCCAGGCTCCAGAACACCTTGGCCGAGCGTGCCGCCTTCGACGACGGCAAGCGGGATGTTTCGAGGTTCGCTCATGGCGCCATTATCGCCCATCGGCGGGGATCAGGCGGCCTCGCGCCTCTGGCCGGCCAGCGCGGCGAGATCGGGCGCCGGCGCGGTTTGCGGCTTCAGGCCGAACTGGCGGGCGAGCTCGGCCACCAGCACCGGCTTGACCGCTTCCATGCCGCCGGGGCCGCCGAGATCGTCCAGCGCGATCACCTGCAGGCCGATATAGCCGCAGGGATTGATGCGCTGGAACGGCGGCGTGCTTTCGCCGGTGATGTTGAAGGCGAGGCCGTGGAAGGTGCAGCCGCGACGAACGCGGATGCCGAGCGCGGCGATCTTGGCATCATTGACGTAGACGCCGGGCGCGCCTTCGCGACGCACGGCCGCGATGTTCCATTCGCCCAGCGTGTCGATGATCGCCTGTTCGATGCGGCACACGTATTCGCGCACGCCGATGCCGAGGCGTTTCAGGTCGAGCAACGGATAGGCAACGATCTGGCCGGGACCGTGATAGGTCACCTGGCCGCCGCGATCGACCGGAATCACCGGGATGTCGCCGGGCGCGAGCACGTGTTCGGGCTTGCCGGCCTGGCCGAGGGTGAACACCGGATCGTGTTCGACCACCCACAACTCGTTGGTCGTGGCATCACTGCGCGCGTCGGTGAAGCCCTGCATCGCATGCCACACCGGCGCATAGGGCTGGCGCCCGAGTTCGCGGACGATCAGAGCGTCCACTTCACCTCGGGATGTTCGCGCAATGCGGTATGCGCGGCTTCGTACTGCGCGCGCGATTCCGCCTTGAAGCTGAGCTTGATCGAGACGTACTTGCCGCCCGAGGAATCGCGGGTGGCGACGGTTTCGCGCAGCACCTCGATGCCGGCGTCCTCGAGCAAGGTCGGGATCACCGCTTCGAGGCCGGCATCGGCCGGTCCCATCGCGGTGATTTCGAACACGCCGGGAAACTGGAAGCCGTGCTCGGGATTGTCGGATTTGATTTCCATCATCGTCACAGCTCCTTATGCATCGCGCCTCAGCGCGACTTCCACCACATGACGAGACTGTCCCACAGGCGACGGAAGAAACCGCCCTGCTCCACCGCGTCGATGGCCACCAGCGGCGCCTCGGCGATCTGCTTGCCATCCAAAGAAAGTTTGATGGTGCCGACCTTCTGGCCCTTGGCGATCGGCGCGATCAGGTTCTGCGGCACTTCCATCGACGACTTCAGCGATTCGAAGCGACCGCGCGGCACGGTGATGAGCAGCGGCTCGGCCACGCCCAGGCGCACCTGCGGGCTCGCGCCCTTCCACACCTTCTGCACGCTGACCTGCGCGTTGGCGTCATACAGCTTGTGCGTTTCGTAGAAGCGGAAGCCCCAGTTGAGCAGGGCCTGGACGTCGTCGGCGCGCTGCTTCTCGCTGGTATCGCCCAGCACCACCGCGATCAGGCGCTGGTCGCCGCGCTGCGCCGACGCCATCAGGCAGTAGCCGGCGTTGGAGGTGTGGCCGGTCTTGATGCCGTCGACCGATGCGTCGCGCCACAACAGCAGGTTGCGGTTGGGCTGGGTGATCGGGCCGACGGTGAACTCCTTGATCTTGTTCAGCGCATAGGCCTGCGGGTAATCGTGGATCAGCGCGCGGCCCAGCAGCGCCAGGTCGTGCGCGGTGGACAGATGGCCCTGGGCGGAAAGACCGGTGGGATCGACGAAGTGGCTGTTCTTCATGCCGATCTTGGCGGCGTAGCTGTTCATCAGCTGGGCGAAGGCTTCCTCGCTGCCGGCGACGTGCTCGGCCAGCGCGATCGCGGCATCGTTGCCCGACTGCACCACCATGCCGGTTTCCATCTGTTCCAGCGGCGCGGTCTTGTTGACCTCGAAGCCGCTGTAGCTGCCGTCGGTGCCGGCGCCGCCGGTCTTCCAGGCGTGCTCGGTCATCATCACCGGGTCGGTCGCCTTGACCTTGCCCTTGGCGATTTCCGCGGCGATGACGTAGCTCGTCATCACCTTGGTGATGCTGGCCGGTTCGAGCTGGGTGTCGATGTTGTCGCCCGCCAGCACCTGGCCGGTTGCGTAGTCCATCACCACCCAGGCCTTGGACACGGCGGGGGCCGGGGCCGTCGGGATCGGCAACTCGCCGGTGGCGACCGCGGCAGGCGCAGTGGCCGCCGGGGCAGGCGCGGGCGTCTGCGCGAAGGCGAGGCCAAAGGCGGCAGTCAGTGCGGCGACGGAAAGAACGGCAACGGGTCTGGAAGTCATGTGCGGGAATCGATCGACAAATGCGGGAGAAACGGGCTGCGGCTGGGGCAGCCCGGGAAGAACGACAAGTTTAGTCGCGGACGGGCTGCGGCGTCCCGAATCCGAGGCCGGAGATGCGTGCGGACAACGCCGGGACTTCGGCTGTGTTCATCGCGGCGACGCGCAGGCGCCAGTAGCGGCGGCCATTCGACCAGCCCTCGACGATGCGGGCATTGGCGACGCCGGCGTGCTGGATGATGGCCAGCGCCTGCTCGGCGTTCTGCTGGTTGGCGAAGGCGGCCACCTGCAAGGTCGGCCCGGACACGGCAGTCGCGGTGGGTGTCGATGCCGAAGCCACCTGCACTGGCGCCGGCTTGGCGACCGGAGGCGCCACCGGAGCCGATGCCGCGACCGGCTGCGTGACTGCGGGCGGCGTCACCGCCGGAACCACTGCGGCGGTCGCGCGCGGTTCCGGCGTCCCCGGCTTGCCGGTGGCGACGTGGAGCCCGCGCGCCTTCATCCATGCATCGAATTCGGCCGGCGTCATCACCTTGCCGTTCTGCATCATGTCGAAGCGATAGTCCTGCGCCACCGCCGGCGAACTCGTCAGCGCGACGCCCGCCGGCACCTTGCCATCGGCGACTTGCTGCGCCAGTTGCACCTTCGCCGCCGGATCGTCCTTCGCCGCCGCGGCCAGCTCGATCGCCTGGTTGGTTTCCTTGCTTTCCTCCGGCGTCAGCGCATCCACGCGCACGCGCGCCGTGCCCTTCTCGCGATAGCCCAGCTTCACCGCCGCGGCATAGCTGAGATCGATCAGGCGGTTGGAATGGAACGGGCCGCGATCGTTGATGCGCACCACCACCGACTTGCCGTTGTCGAGATTGGTCACCCGCGCATAGCTGGGCAACGGCAGCGTGCGATGCGCCGCGGTGAAGGCGTACATGTCGTACACCTCGGCGTTGGACGTCTGGCGGCCATGGAACTTGTTGCCGTAATACGAAGCGGTGCCGGTTTCGGAATAGCCGCGCGCGTCGTCCAGCACGTTGTAGTTCTTGCCGAGTACCGCATAGGCCTTGTTGCCGCGCTTCGAACGCGGTTCCGACTTCACCGTCGGCTCGGGAATGCGGTTCACGTCGGGGATTTCACCCGGCACGCTGTCCTTGATGTCGGGGCGATAGAGATCGCCGACCATCTGTCCGCGCTTGCTGACGTCTTCCTGCGCAGGCGCATAAGGCGAAGTCGACGAGGTCGTCGCATTCGCCGATGTCGTGCGCGGCGCGGTCTTCGCGACCGTCGCGCCATGCGCGGCAGTCGATGGCGATTTCGGGGCCGGCGTGGTGCTGCACGCGGCCAATAGCGACGATACGCCCGCGATCAGCGCGATGCGCCTCATGCGCCTCATGCGCCCGGCACCGGACGGCCCGCGATCACTTGCGACAACTGGTACACCGCGGTCGAATACAGCGGCGACTTGTTGTAGCGCGTGATCGCGACGAAGTTGGGGAACACCATCCAGTATTCGGGGCCGTTGGCGCCATCGAGGGTAATGATGTTGGCGGGCAGCTCCGCCGGCGCCGCCTGCAACGGGCGATACCCCATCCTGGCGAGGTCGGCCTGCGGCAGCATCGCTTCGCTGCGATTGTCGGGATTGATCACCTGCGCGTTCGCATCGCGCGTCGCGCGCACCATCACCGGCTGGCCGCGCTGCCACTGGCCGCGACCGACGAAGTAATTGGCGATCGACGGCAGCACGTCGGCGAGATCGGTGAACAGGTCGCGCTTGCCATCGCCATCGCCATCGACCGCGTACTGGCGATAGCTCGACGGCATGAACTGGCCCCAGCCCATCGCGCCGGCATAGCTGCCGCGCAACTGGGTGATGTCGAGATGCGCTTCCTTCTCCATCGCGAAGGCCTGGGCCAGCTCGTCGCGGAAGAACGCCTCGCGCATGTTCTCGCGCTCGATCTTGTCCGCCGCATTGGTGCGCGGATAGCGGAACCCGAGCGTGTACAGCGCATCGGTCACCGGATACTTGCCCATGTTGGCGCCGTAGCCGGTTTCGACGCCGATGATGGCGACGATGATTTCGGCGGGCACGCCGTACTTCGCCTCGACCGCGTTCAGCGCATCACGGTGCTTGGCGATGAAGGCCTTGCCGCCATCGATGCGCGCCGTGTTGAGGAACAACGGACGGTATTCGCTCCACGGCTTGCCTTCTGCCGGGCGCGACATCGCGGCGATGATCGGCTCGCGGATCTGCGCGGTGGACAGCACCGATTCGACGCGCTGCGCATCGACACCGTATTTGCCCGCGGCCTGCTGCGCGAACTCGTGGCGCGCAGCGACGAGATCGGGCACGGGGCCGGTCGGGCGCGGCGTCTGTGATGCCGGCGTGGGGGCGGGAGTCGGTGCAGGCGCGGGCGGCGGAATCGCCACGGGCTTGGACGGCGGCGGTGCCTGCGTGGCGCATGCGGCCAGCATGAGCGATACCGCGGCGGGAAGAAGGAGGCGTCGGGTCATCGCCGGGGAGGGTATCACGCACCTTCCGGGCGATCCTGACTACGCCATTCAAGTCCGCCGTGGCGAGTGCGCGCGCACCGACATCACCAGGCCCATGCCAGCCAGCAACACGACCGCCGACGTACCGCCATACGACAGCAACGGCATCGGCACGCCGACCACCGGCAACATGCCCGAGATCATTCCACCGTTGACCATCACATAGACGAACAACGCGAGGCCCAGCGTGCCCGCCAGCAGGCGCGAATAGGAATCGCGCGCTTCCATCGCGATCCACAGGCAGCGCCCGATCACCACCAGGTAGGCGGCGAACATCAGCGTCACGCCGACCCAGCCGAATTCCTCGCCCAGCACCGAGAACAGGAAGTCGGTGGTGTGTTCCGGCAAGTAATTGAGATGCGATTGCGTGCCGTGCATCCAGCCCTGGCCGAACCAACCGCCGGAACCGATCGCGATCTTCGACTGGGTGATGTTCCAGCCCGCACCGAGCTTGTCGGAATCCGGGTTGATGAAAATCATGATGCGGTCTTTCTGGTATGGCTTCAGGAACCAGAACCATGCGGCCGGCGCCGCCACCGCCACCGACGTGAACGCGCCGATGAACCACCACCATGACAGCCCGGCGAGAAACATGGTGAACACCGCGCCGCAGGTAATCAGCATCGACGTGCCGAAATCGGGCTGCTTGAGGATGAGCAGAATGGGGACTGCCGCGATCGCGCCGGAAATCGCGATCGTGCGCAGGTTGGGCGGCAGCACCGAGTTGTGCAGGTACCACGCCAGCATCATCGGTAGGCTGAGCTTGATCAGTTCCGATGGCTGGAAATAGAACACGCCGAGATTGATCCACAGGTTGCCGTGGTGGCCGCGGCCGAGCACCAGCACCGCCAGCAGCGGCACGATCGTCGCCAGGTAGACGTAGGGCGATGCCGCGCGCAGGCGCGGCGGGGCGACGCGCGACAGCAGCCACATCAGGCCGAGGCCGATGACGAAGCGCGATCCCTGCCCCATCACCATGCGCAGGCTGCCGTTGCTGGCGCTGTACAAGGTGAGCAGGCCACTGGCCATCAACAGCAACAGCGCACCAAGCAGCGGCAGGTCGATGGTGCGCAACAGGCGCGCGACCCAGTTCGAAATGACCCTCAGCAACGGGTTCATGGTGTCTGCTCCGCGCCGTCGGCAGGTGGCTGGGCGTTGTCGTCCGTGGCGCCGGGATCCTCGGATTGCTGGGTCTCGCTGCTGCGATCCTCCAGTGCATCGATGGTGCCGGGCGACAGGAACGCTTCGCTGCCGATCGCGCCGCTTTCGGCATCGGCGAACATCGGATCGCGACCATCGGCCAGCGTGTCCTTGCCGTCCTTGCCGGCGCCCGGCATCTTTCCGGTGATCCAGGCATCCATGATCTTGCGCGCGATCGGCGCCGCGGTATCGGCGCCGTAGCCGCCGCCTTCGATCTCGACCGCCACCGCAATCGTCGGATTGTCTGCAGGCGCATAAGCTTCGAACAACGCACGGTGGCGCTGGTTCATCGGCAGGCGGCGCGGGTCGACCGCTGCCACGCCACGCCGACTCACCACCTGCGCGGTCCCGGTCTTGCTGGCGATCACGTAGGTCAGTCCGGCGCGGATATTGGTCGCGGTGCCGGCGCCGTGCACGGTGCCGATCATGCCTTCGCGGATCACCTGCAGGTGCGCCGGGTTGTCGCTGATGCGCTTGGGTTCCGGCTGCGGCAAATCGCCCCAGGTCCCGCCATACCCGATGCGCGCCGCTTCCACCAGGTGCGGGCGGCGCAACAGGCCGCCATTGCCGAGCGCGGCGACGCCTTGCGCCAACTGCAGCGGCGTGACTTTCCAGAATCCCTGGCCGATGCCGCTGTTCACGGTGTCGCCCGGATACCAGCGCGACTCGCTCGCGCCCTTGATGTGCGCGCCCTTCCATTGCGGCGACGGCAGGATGCCGCCGGTCTCGCCATACATGTCGATGCCGGTGGGCGAACCGAAGCCGTACTTGCTGAGATATTGGTCGAAGCGCGGCATGCCCATGTCGAGCGCGAGCTTGTAGTAATAGGTATTGACCGAGGCATAGATCGACTTGCGCAGGTCGGTCCAGCCGTGGCCGCCGCGATGCGAGTCGCCGAAGCCGCGTTTGACCCCGGGGATGTAGAACATGCCGGTCGACAGCACCTTGTCCTCCGGCGTGCGCAGGCCGCTGTCGAGTCCGGCCAGGCCGATGAACGGCTTCACGGTCGAACCCGGTGCGACGGCGCCCAGCACCACGCGGTTGAACTGCGGGCGCGAGGGATTCTCGTTCAACGCCGCGTAGTCTTCGTGCGAGATGCCGTTGACGAACAGGTTGGCGTCGTACGACGGCAGGCTGACCATCGCGAGGATGCCGCCGGTGCGCGGATCGATCGCCACCGCCGATCCTTCCAGATTGCCGAACGCTTCCACCATCGCCCGCTGCAGGTCGAGGTCGATGCTCAGGCGCAGGTCGACGCCGGGCTTGGCCGGCACCACGCCGAGCGTGCGCAGCGCGCGACCGTTGACGTTGGTCTCGATGCGTTCGTATCCGACCTTGCCGCGTAGCGCATCTTCGTAATAACGCTCGATCCCGGTCTTGCCGACATGGCTGAAAGCGGCATCGAGCGACTTCATCTTTTCCTTGTCGCGCGCATCGACGCGACCGACGTAGCCGATCACGTGGGTGAACAGGTCCTTGTGCGGATAGACGCGGCCGAAATACGGCACGATCTCCACGCCGGGGAATTGCCAGCGATCCACCGAGAACCGCGCGATTTCCTCGTCGGTCAGGCGTGCCTTCAACGTCACCGGCGCATGCGGACGACTCGCATCGCGGGCACGGTCGAAGGCCTCGATGTCCTCCGGCTTCAACTCGATCCGCGTCGACAACTGCTGGACCAGCGCCGCCATGTCGTCGACCTGGTCGGGCGTCACGTCGAGGCGGAATTCCGGGATGTTGTCGGCGAGGACGCGGCCCTTGCGGTCGTAGATCAGTCCGCGCCCGGGCACGATCGGCCGCGGCTTGATCTGGTTGGATTCCGCCGCCGCCGAATACATGCGGTGCTGCACGACCTGCATGCGGAAATACCAGCCACCAAGCCCGATCAGGCAGGCCACGACCATCGCGAACGCGATGAAGGCGCGCCGGCGGAACTGCTCGACCTCGAGCGCCTGGTTCTTGATTGCACTTCGTCGAGGCGCCATCAGCTCATCAACCCCTAGCGCCGACCGCGATCCAGCGTCGCCAGCAATGCATGCACCGGGCCCCACAGCACCGCGCCGACCGCCGCCGAACCGAGGCTGGCGAACGGATGCTGCGGCTGGCCGAGGAAGGCGTGGATGATCGCGGTGACGATCCAGTCGTTGACCAGCAGCGCGGCGATCGCCAGCACCTGCTGCCAGATCGGATAGAAGCGCAGGCGCGAACGGAAACGATCCAGCAGGAACGCGATCACCACCAGCCGCAACGCGTATTCGCCGAGCAGGCTGCCCTGCACCACGTCGACCAGCAGGCCGACGAAGAACGCGATGCCGAGGCCGGTGTCGTCGCCGTGCTCAAGCACCCAGTAGGCGAGCACCAGCGCCATCCAGAACGGTCGGAACGGCGCGATCGCGTCGGGCAGCGGCAACAAGGCCAGCAGCAAGGCCGCGAGGATGCTCCCTGCCTGGAGCAGGCGCGTGCGCCGGCGCATCATGGCGCGTCCTCCACCGGCTCCATGCCGCTCTGCGATTTCTTCGGCTTGGCCTTGTCGTGCGCGGGCTTGGTATCGCGCTCCGGCAATTCCACGGGCTTGAACACCGGGGCCGCGGGCAGCGTGCGCAACAGCAGCACTTCATGGCCGCGGTCGGGTTGCGCTGCCGGCATGAGCTCGGCTTCGAGGAAGGCGCGGCTGTCGTCGAGTTTCAGCTTGGTGATGGCGCCGACCGGGAAGCCCGCGGGGAAGCGTCCGCCAAGACCCGAGGTCTGCACGCGATCGCCGACCTTGATGTCGGCCGAACGCGGGATGTTGCCCAGCACCAGGCGGTTGCCGCGGCCGTAGACGATCAGGCGAATGCCGGTGCGCACCACTTCCACCGGAATGGCGTGGTCGGGATCGGTGATCAGCAGCACCGTCGAGGTGATCGGCTGCACCGAGGTGACCTGGCCGAGGATGCCGCCGCCGTCGATCACCACCTGGCCGACGTGCACGCCCTGGTTGGAACCGGCATCGAGCACCAGCCGCTGGTGGGTGGGATCGAGGTCGATGTCGAGGATCGGCGCCAGCTGCACGTCGAGGCGCCCGCGCTGCGCCGCGCCGAGCAGGCTGCGCAGGCGTTCGTTCTCGGCCTGTTCCGCCTGCAGTCGCGCCATGCGCGCGCCGGACACTGCCACCGCATTGCGCAGGTCGGCGTTGTCCTTGATCAATTGCGACCGGGTGACCGCGTTGTTGCGCATTTCCACGCCGATGCGGCCGGGCAGTCCCGCCAGCTTCCACACCGGTTGCGCCACCAGTTCAAGCGAGGCGTGCACGCGTTGCATGAGCCCGCCATGGCGGTCGAACGCCATCAGCACGATGCAGGCGGCCAGATAGGCGAGCAGGCGCAGCGTGTCCGCGATGCTTTCGGCACGGGGCGCGGCGGGACCGGAATAGGAGGACACGGTGGGAGGGTCGCGTCAGTCTGCGGTGGTGCCTCGCTGGGAGGCGATGGAGGCGCCGCGGTCGCGACGCCCGGTGACACATCGATCAGTTGCCGGCGAAGAACTCGTTGCCGTGGGCGTCGAGCAGTTCCAGCGCGCGACCACCGCCACGCGCCACGCAGGTCAGCGGATCGTCCGCCACCTGCACGTGCAGGCCGGTTTCCTCGCTCAGCAGGCGGTCGAGGTCACGCAGCAGCGCGCCGCCACCGGTCAGCACGATGCCGCGCTCGGCGACGTCCGCGCACAGTTCCGGCGGCGTCTGCTCCAGCGCCTGCTTCACGCCGGCGACGATCTGCGACAGCGGTTCGCGCAGGGCTTCCAGCACTTCGTTGGAGCTGATGGTCAGGACCTTGGGCACGCCCTCGGCGAGGTTGCGGCCGGAGATTTCCATCATTCGCGCTTGTTCCTGCGGATAGGCGCAGCCGATCTCGATCTTGATGCGCTCGGCGGTGGCTTCGCCGATCAGCATGCCGTGGTGACGGCGCACGTAATTGATGATGGCTTCGTCGAAGCGGTCGCCGCCGACGCGGATCGATTGGGCATAGACGATGCCGTTCAGGGCGATGACCGCCACTTCCGAGGTGCCGCCGCCGATATCGATGACCATCGAGCCGCGCGCCTCGGTCACCGGCATGCCGGCACCGATCGCCGCCGCCATCGGCTCCTCGATCAGGGAAACGTCACGGGCGCCGGCCTCCAGCGCCGATTCCTTGATCGCGCGCTGCTCCACCTGGGTCGAACCGCAGGGCACGCAGATCAGCACGCGCGGGCTCGGGCGCAGGAAGCGCGACTTGTGGACCTTGCGGATGAAGTGCTTGAGCATCTCTTCCGTGTAGGTGAAGTCGGCGATCACCCCGTCCTTCATCGGGCGGATGGTGGTCAGGTTGCCGGGCGTGCGGCCGAGCATCTGCTTGGCATCGCTGCCGACCGCCGCCACCGAGCGGGCCTGGCCCGAGGTCCGATCCTGGCGCACCGCCACCACCGACGGCTCGTTCAGCACGATTCCTTGCCCGCGGACATAGATCAAGGTGTTGGCCGTCCCCAGGTCGATGGAGAGGTCGTTGGAGAACATGCCGCGGAGCTTTTTGAACATCGAATCTGGGCCTGGGGAGGGGTGCGGGGGAAGTCGGCAAGCCTAGCAAAAAAGCGGCCTTCACGTGTTCCCCAAGCGTTATTTGACGGGCGTTTCTTGGCCTCTTCGCCCGTACCGGGTTACCCTTGCCCGGTTTACCCAACCAACCAGCCCGACATGTCCGCACTGATCTGTGGTTCCCTCGCCTACGACACCATCATGGTGTTCCCGGACCAATTCAAGAACCACATCCTTCCGGACAAGGTCCACATCCTCAACGTGTCGTTCCTGGTGCCGCGCATGCGCCGCGAATTCGGCGGCTGCGCCGGCAACATCGCCTACAACCTCAAGCTGATCGGCGGCGACCCGATTCCGATGGCAACGGTGGGCCAGGATTTCGCGCCGTACCGCGCGCACCTCGAGAATTTCAATATCCGACTCGATCACGTGCGCGTGCTGGAAGAACAGTTCACGCCGCAGTGCTTCATCACCACCGACCACGACAACAACCAGATCACCGCGTTCCATCCGGGCGCGATGGGCGACAGCCACCTCAACCACGTGCGCGACGTCGAAGGCGTCACCATCGGCATCGTCGCGCCGGATGGCTATGAAGGCATGCTGCAGAACGCGCGCGAGTTCGCCGAGTGCGGCATCCCCTTCATCTTCGATCCGGGCCAGGCGATGCCGCTGTTCAACGGCGGCGAGTTCCGCGAGTTCATCGACCAGGCCGATTACGTCATCACCAACGATTACGAGTCGAGCCTGCTGCAGGAACGCACCGGCTGGAGCGAGCGCGAGATCGCCGGCAAGGTCAAGGCCTTCATCGTCACCCGCGGCCCGCATGGCTGCGACATCTTCCACGACGGCATCACCATCAACGTGCCGCCGGCGCGCGAGGAAGCGGTGGTCGATCCGACCGGTTGCGGCGACGCGTTCCGCGCCGGACTGATCTACGGCATCGAGAACGGCCACGACTGGCCGACGATCGGCCGCATCGGCAACCTGATGGGCGCGCTCAAGGTGAGCCACCACGGCACGCAGAACCAGCGCTTCACCTTCGACGAGTTCAACGCCGAATTCAAGCGCCAGTACGGGTATTCGTTGTAAAGCATCGCCCGGCTGTGCGCCTATTACGGTTGTCTGCAGCCGCCGACACGCCGTGAATACATCCATGTAGGCTCATACGCAGCATCCATGCTGCGTATGGTCGGCGCTACAGACGAAC
>NZ_JBCMOO010000007.1:0-78798 GCF_050574925.1 Solilutibacter silvestris
GGACGCTCCATGGATGGCGCGTCCGAGCCTACATGGACGTATTCACGGCGTCCCGCGCTCCGGAGCTGGTCACCCACGCACCAGCGCGTGCTAGGCAACCGCCCGCGGCGACTGCTGCTCGCGTGCGATGAGATCGCGATAGCCCGCCGAGCGCAGCTCTTCCGGATCGAAGTCGTCGACCATGATGGTGTCGAGCGTCATCGTCCGCAGTTCGCGCAACTGGTCGGCTTCCTCGGACGAGATCCAGCCTTCGCGCACGCCTTCGACCAGCTGGTCTTCGAACTCCAGCGCTTCGATGTCGCTGTTCTTCAGCGCCTTCATGAACTTGCGCTCGACCGGCTCGGCCATCACGAACTTCGGCAGGTAGCTGATGATGCGGCCGGCCGGGTTGTTCTCGCTGGGCGTGGTGAACACGCCTTCGGCCAGGCGATCGCGCGCGTCGGACGGCGTCATCAGCAGGCTTGCCACCTTGTGGCCAAGGCGATCGCTCGGCGCCTGCGCGCGACGACCCCACGGGAAGATGATCGGCCACAGCAGCCATGCCACCGGACGCACCGGGAAGTTGCGCAGCGCGCCCGATAGCGCGGTTTCGATCTTGTTGACCGCGTCGTGGAAGGCCCAGGCCAGCAACGGCTGGTCGCTCGCCGGACGGCCTTCATCCTCGTAGCGCTTGAGCATGCTGCTGGCGATGTAGAGCTCGCTCAGCACGTCGCCGAGGCGGCCCGACAGCGATTCCTTGAACTTCAGCTTGCCGCCGAGCATCAGCATCGAGATGTCGGCCATCACCGCGAGGTTGGCGGAGTAGCGGTTCATCTTGCGGTAGTAGCGGCGCGTGTAATCGTCACCCGGCGCCTTGCCGAATCGCGACCAGCTCAGGCCGAACCACAGGCTGCGCACGGCATTGGAAATCGCAGCGCCGATGTGCCCGAACAACGCGCCGTCGAAGGCGCTGATGCGTTCGTTGGCGTCGGCGATCTGGGTCGCCTTCATTTCCTTCATCACCCACGGATGGCAGAGGATCGCGCCCTGTCCGAAGATCATCAGCGAGCGCGTCATGATGTTGGCGCCTTCCACCGTGATCGCCACCGGCGAAGCCTGCCAGGCGCGACCGGCGAAATTGCGCGGGCCGAGGATGATGCCCTTGCCGCCGATCACGTCCATCACGTCCTTGGCGACTTCGCGACCCATGGTCGTGCAGTGATATTTGGAGATGGTCGAAGGCACCGCCGGGTTCTCGCCGCGCGCGACCGCTGCCGCAGTCGCCTGCGACAACGCGCTGATCGCGTAAGCGTGGCCGCCCATGCGCGCGAGCGCTTCCTCGACGCCTTCGAAGCGACCGATCGACAGGCCGAACTGCTTGCGGATGCGCGCATAGCTGCCGGTGACGACCGCGCCCATCTTGGCGCCGCCGCTGGCGGTGGAGGGCAGGGTGATGGAGCGGCCGATCGACAGGCATTCCATCAACATGCGCCAGCCCTGGCCGGCGTAGTCTTCCCCGCCGATCAGCTGCGACAGCGGCACGAACACGTCCTTGCCGCGGATCGGGCCGTTCTGGAACGGCGAGTTGAGCGGGAAGTGGCGGCGGCCGATTTCCAGGCCTTCGCTGTCACGCGGCACCAGCGCCAGCGAAATGCCGATGTCCTTCTTGTCGCCGAGCAGGCCATCCGGGTCGTACATGCGGAAGGCCACGCCGATCAGCGTCGCGACCGGCGCCAGCGTGATGTAGCGCTTGTTGAGCGTCAGGCGCACGCCCAGCACCTTGGCGCCGTTCCACTCGCCGCTGCAGACGATGCCGTAATCGGGAATCGACGTCGCGTCGGAACCTGCGAAGGGACCAGTCAGGGCGAAGCACGGCACTTCGCGACCATCGGCCAGGCGCGGCAGGTAATGCGCCTTCTGCTCATCGGTGCCGTAATGCATCAGCAGCTCCGCCGGGCCCAGCGAATTCGGCACGCCGACGGTCGAGCTCACCACCGACGAAATCGAGGCCAGCTTCTGGATGACCTTGTGGTTCATCAGCGCCGAGAAGCCGAGGCCGCCGTATTCCTTGGGAATGTTGAGGCCGAAGAACTTGTTGCGCTTGACGTAGTCCCACATCTGCGGCGGCAGGTCGGCGCGCACGTGGTCGATCTCCCAGTTGTCGACCATGCGGCACAGCTCTTCGCACGGGCCATCCAGGAATGCCTGTTCCTCGGCGCTCAGTTCCGGCTTCGGCAACTTCAGCAACTGCGACCAATCGGGCATGCCCGAGAACAGTTGTCCTTCGAAGCCGACGGTGCCGGCTTCCAGCGCGGTGCGTTCGGTGTCGGACAGCGGCGGCAGGATGCGCGTGTAGAACTTCAACAGCGGGGTCGTCACCAGCGACTTGCGGATTCCCGGCACCAGCAGCGGAATCGCCACGATCGCGGACAGCACGACCAGGACAATCGTCAGCGTGGAGTTGCCGCCAAAGAACCAGGCGACCAATAGGAATGCTGCAGTCAGCGCCGACCACAGCGCCAGGCTCCAGCGGTGATAGGCCGCGATACCAGTCGCGATCACGATGGCGAGGAGGGGGAGGACGATGCTCATGGCGGCTCCGCTGGAATTCAAACAATTGAATGAATGAACGCGAGCGTATACCAACCCCGCGCCCTTTTCCATACTTGTACGTATTGAGAAGAATTCGTGATCGTCAAGTTGCAGTGCAGCACCATACGCACTTTGACGGAACCGTACGGAGTGTGCTTACACTGGGCCATGACAAACCAGATCGCATCGATTTCCGGCAAGGCGGATCGCGCCGGCCGGCTGAGTGCCGACGATTGGTCGGCCGCGGCCCTCCAGCAGATCGGAGAACAAGGTGTCCCGGCATTGGCGGTCGAACCGCTGGCCCGTCGACTCGGCGTGACCAAGGGCAGTTTTTACTGGCACTTCCCGACGCGCGATGCCCTGCTGCAGGCCGCGCTCGATCGCTGGGAGCAATACGAACAGGCGCAGGTGTTCGATCGCCTCGAGTCGATCGGCGATCCACGCGCGCGCCTCGAACAGTTGTTCCAACTCGTTGCCCACGATGACGTCTCGCATGTCATCTATGGCCAGCTGTTGCGCGCGATGGACAACCCCATCGTGCAACCGGCGGTCACGCGCATTTCGCGCCGCCGCCTGGAATGGGTCACCGATTCGTTCCGTCGCGCCGGCTTCGACGCCGACACCGCGCGCTATCGCGCCCGGTTGGTGTATTCGGCCTACATCGGTTTCCTGCAGCTCAACCTGCAGCTGCCGCAGGACCGGCCGCCAAAAGAAGAATACGAAGCGTATGTCGCCCACATGATGGCGACATTGATTCCAAAACAAAAGTGAGGGGACATGAGCGAACACGGACAGAGCACGTCGAGCCTTGATGCATTGAACCAATGGGTGCTGGAGGTCGCGCAACTCACCAAGCCGGACCGCATCCACTGGTGCGATGGCAGCGATGTCGAGAATGACGCACTCATCGCGCAGATGCTGGCCGACGGTACGCTGATCAAGTTGAACGAACGGACGCATCCCGACAGCTACCTGCACCGCTCGCATCCCGACGACGTCGCGCGCGTCGAGCACCTGACCTTCGTCTGCACCAGCGATCGCGACGATGCCGGCCCCAACAACCACTGGATGGCGCCCGATCAGGCGCGCCAGCAAATGAAGTCGCTGTTCGATGTCTGCATGAAGGGCCGAACCATGTACGTGGTGCCCTATTGCATGGGCCCGATCGATTCGCCGCTGTCGCGTTGCGGCGTCGAGATCACCGACTCGCCCTACGTGGTCGCCAACATGCGCATCATGACGCGCATGGGCGCGGCGGCACTGGCGCGCATCGAGCGCGAAGGCAGCTTCGTGAAAGGGCTGCATTCCACCGGCGAACTCGATCCCGATCGCCGCTTCATCATGCATTTCCCCGAAGACCTGGAAATCCAGTCCTTTGGCTCCGGCTATGGCGGCAATGCGCTGCTCGGCAAGAAGTGCCATGCCTTGCGCATCGCCTCGTACCAGGCGCGCAAGGAAGGCTGGCTCGCCGAACACATGCTGATCCTCGGCATCGAGAACCCGCAGGGCGAAACGCATTACGTTGCCGCGGCGTTCCCCAGCGCCTGCGGCAAGACCAACCTGGCGATGCTGATTCCGCCGGAGGGTTATCGCAAGGATGGCTGGAAGATCTCCACGATCGGCGATGACATCTGCTGGATGCGCCCGGGCAAGGACGGCCGTCTCTACGCCATCAATCCGGAAGCGGGGTTCTTCGGCGTCGCGCCGGGGACATCGGAAAAGTCGAACCCCAACGCGCTGGCATCGATCCAGCAGAACACGATCTTCACCAATGTCGCCGTCACCGACGACAACCAGCCGTGGTGGGAAGGACTCGACAAGCGCGTGCCCGTCACCGATTGGAAGGGCAATGCCTACGACGCGTCGGCGACGCATCCGGCAGCGCATCCCAACTCGCGTTTCACCGTGAGCGCGAAGGAGTGCCCGTCGTATTCACCGCATGCGGAAGACGCCCAGGGCGTGCCGATTTCCGCGATCGTGTTCGGTGGCCGTCGTGCATCACTGGTGCCTCTGGTGTTCGAGGCGCGCGACTGGACGCACGGCGTGCTGGTCGGCGCCGCGATGGGTTCGGAGACGACGGCCGCCGCGACCGGTGCGGTCGGCGTGATGCGACGCGACCCGATGGCGATGAAGCCGTTCTGCGGCTACAACTTCGCCGACTATTTCGATCACTGGCTGTCGTTCGACAAGCCGGGCGCGAAGCTGCCGAAGATCTTCCACGTCAACTGGTTCCGCAAGGGCGAGGGTGGCGATTTCCTGTGGCCCGGCTTCGGCGACAACATGCGCGTGCTCGAGTGGATGCTCAAGCGCGTCGATGGCGCCGCAGGCGCCGTCGAAACACCGATCGGCAACTTGCCGGACCCGGCGGACATCAACCTCGACGGCGTCGAGCTGACGGTCGAGGCCCGCGAGAAGCTGTTCGGCTATGACAGGGCAGGCTGGGCTTCCGAGTTCGAGCACATCGGGGAGTACCTGCATGAGTACGGGGTCCGGATGCCGGAAGCCTTGCCGGAAGAGCAGCGGCGCATCCTCGGGTCTCTCTCATAAAGAAGACAGTCGTCAGGCTGACACATCGTCTTGGTGCAATAGAAAACCCGGCCGAGCGGCCGGGTTTCGTGTGTTTCTTTCTCGGAATTCTTCGCGAGAACGCGCGTTTTCGATTAACGCATGCCTGTCTTATGGGTTGACAAGATTGGCCATCCCCGAAATTCGGTTTATCCGAAGAAAATATAGTTATACGGTTGCTGAACAAGGAAATCTTAAACACAAGATGAATGGAGCCATCGCGTTTCGTTAAAGATTTGTTTATGCAAGATAACCCGGTCAGGCAGGCCGGGTAGGTGGACTGCCTGAGAGTTTTCACTCACTCACGGGGTCTCTCCAATGGCATCCAATTCAATCCGGTTCGGATTCAAGCGTAGTGTGTTGACAGTCGCACTCGGCCTCTGCTTTGCAGGCGGAGTCCACGCCCAGGCCACCAGCGGTTCGATCTACGGCACCGTGCCCGCGGGCGCGACCGTCATGATCAAGAACGACGCGGGCTTCACCCGCACCATTACCGCCGACTCGCAGGGGCGCTATACCGCCAGCTCGTTGCCGGTGGGTTCCTACACGGTCACTTCGGGGGGCAGCACGCGCGAAGTCGTTGTGACGCCTGGCGCCGGCGCCAATGTGTCCTTCGTCACTCCTACGAACAATTCCGGCAACACGCTGGGCGTGATCACGGTCACGGCACATGGTGCGCCGGCGATCGACGTTACCCAGACCGATACCCGCACCGTCGTCACGGCCGCGCAACTTAAGCGTCTGCCGATTGCCCGTTCCGCCGAAGCGATCGCCCTGCTGTCGCCGGGCGCGGTGGGCGGCAATGGCACCTTCTTCGGCAATGACGTGTCGTTCGGCGGCTCCAGCGTCGCCGAAAACGCCTATTACCTCAATGGCTATTTCAGCGGCAATCCGATCACCAACGTGGGTGGCTTCCAGTTGCCCTATGGTTCGATCGAGCAGCAGGAAACCTATACCGGTGGTTATGGCGCCAAGTACGGCCGTTCCGATGGTGGCGTGATCAGCCAGGTCGGCAAGAGCGGTACGAATACGTTCCATTTCGGCGGGCAGATCGTCTATGAGCCGAAATCGCTGAAGGAGTCGCGTCCGGATACCTACTACAGGCCGCCAGCGCTGCCGGCCCCTTCCGCGTACGGTCCCTATTCGTACTGGCACCCGTCGCGCATTGGCCAGGTCTACGACGCTGGCAAGAACCACAAGGACTGGAGCAATACCTATTCGGGGTATATCAGCGGCCCGCTGATCAAGGACAAGCTCTTTGCCTTCCTGTCCTACGAAACCACGCTTGGACACACGACGACTCCGGCACTGAACCCGGTTGCCGATCCCAATCAATTGGGCACGAAGACGTCATCGCGTGACCCGAAGATGTACCTCAAGATCAACTGGAACATCAACGACAAGAATCTGCTCGAATACACCTTCGTGGGCGAGAAGTATCGCCAGTCCGGCGATACCTACAACTACGATTGGAGTGGCCAGAAATTCCTGGGCAAGAACATTCCGGATACGAGCATCCAGGAAGACAACCGCTTCCATATCGCCAAGTACACCGGCTATCTCACCGACAAGCTGACGCTGACGGCCCTCTACGGCAGGTCGACCAAGACCTACAACACGGATCCGTTTCTGACCGGCTTTCCGCTGATCAATGCCGGTGCCGGCGACCAGGATCCGGCGATCACGGGCGGTGATGTATTCACCAACCCGCAGCAGACCCAGAACGCGGTCAAGGGGACTCGCGATATCACCGACGGTTACCGCATCGAGCTGGAATACGTCCTTGGTCGCCACACCCTGAGCGCGGGCATCGACAACACCAACCTGAAGGGCGAGAACGAAGGCCAAAGCCAGGTCGCGGATGTCTGGACCTACAGCTTTACCGGTGACAACGTGACGCCGATCAATGCAGGGTTGGGCGTTGGCCCCTCGACCAATGCCGGTGGTTACTACGTCAGTCGCGACAAGTATTTCGATACCACCACCATGAAGTTGAAGCAGCAGGCCTGGTATCTGGAAGATCGTTGGCAGGTGACCGACAGGCTGTTGTTGTCGCTCGGTATCCGCAATGACAAGTTCCAGAACTTCAGCGATACCGGCGTGCGCTTCGTCGACAGCAAGGCGCAGTGGGAACCGCGTCTGGGCTTCAGCTGGGATGTGTACGGCGATTCCACGTTCAAGGTGTTCGGCAACGCCGGGCGCTACTTCCTCGCCATGCCGAATGCGGTGGCGATCCGCGGCGTGGGCAAGTCGACCTACACGAGCGAGTACTTCACCTATACCGGCATCGATGCCAATGGCGTGCCCACGGGCCTGACGCCGGTCCTGAACCTGGCGGGTACGGGGCCTGCAGGCCCCGTGTCGGCGGATGGCGAAAACGGTGCCCCGAAGGATCCCTTGGCCTATGTGCCGAAGGACATCAAGTCCGAGTACCAGGATGAGTTCGTGCTTGGCTTCCAGGCCAACCTGACCAAGGCGTGGACCATCGGCGCCAAGCTGACGCATCGCGACCTGAAGTCGGCGATCGACGACATGTGTGATCACGGCTCGGTGATGGCGGCGGCTGGCCTGACGGACGTGAGCGGTGGCGGCACCAACAACCTGGGCAACTACACAGCCCAGGCTTCCGATGGCAGCTACTACGGCGTGTCCGGTTGCTACATCTTCAATCCGGGCGGCAGCAATACCTACAGCTTCGCCCAGATCACCCAGGATCCTGTCACTGGTCTGTGGTCAAATACCGGAAACCGCAAGAACCAGAAAATTGCATCGGGCCAGCTGGGGCCGGGCATGGATGTGTTGAAGCGCAAGTACAACGCGCTGGACCTGTTCATCGAGCATCCGTTCGATGGCAAGTGGGAAGCACGCATCGACTACACCTTCAGCCGTTCGACCGGTAATTCGGAAGGCCCGGCCAACTCGGATACCGGCCAGGGTTCCGATTCGCATGACAACGGCGTGGGGACCAGCCAGAACTACGACGCCTGGCAGATCATGGCCTTCGCCGATGGCTTCCTGCCGAACGACCGCACCCACGTGCTGAAGGCGCATGGTAGCTATGCGATCACGCCGGAATGGATGATTGGTGCCAGCGCGACCATCGCATCGGGTGCACCGATCAGCTGCTTCGGGCTCTACGATCCGGACGGCAGCATCGATCACGGGTCGCCGGCGGCGGATCCGATCGGTTATGGCGATTCCTACCATACCTGCCTTGGTCAAACTTGGACGCCCGGCAAGACGCGGACGCCATGGACGCACCGCTACGATCTGAACGTGACCTGGAAGCCGGCATTCCTCCAGCACAAGATGGCGGTCTCGTTGAACGTGTTCAACGTGGGCAACAGCCGTACGCCGACATCCGTCTATGCATACAGCGAGCGTGCTCCGTATCTGATCCGCGAAAGGTTGTTCCAGCCGCGTTCGTACACCACGCCGAGGTATGTGCAGCTTGCGGTTTCGTACGATTATTGACCCGAACAGACAGCATCAATGCAACTCAAAAACCGGCCCAGCACAGGGCCGGTTTTTTATGGGCGTGTCGATGCTGCAGGCATCTCGATAGATTTGATTTATCGATGCGCAACGTGACCTACGCGTGTAATACCTTTTGGTTGACAAGGAAATTTGTTCGCTAATCGATTGTTTACTAAAGAGACACGTAGCTGTCTCTTGACTGAATGTCATGGGTTGCAAATGTTTATGAATGGCTAGTGAGAACCTTGTTAAAGAATTGTTTCAACAGCTATAGTCGATCGTCAGGTCGACTGGACCACATGTCGGTTGGCTGGCTTTTCCACGTGTTTCCACACCCATGGGGTTCAATTCAATGTCATCCAATTCAATCAGGTCCGGCTTCAAGCGCAGTGCCCTGACGGTTGCACTGGGTCTCTGCTTTGCAGGGACCGTGCACGCGCAGGCTACTACCGGTACGGTGTTCGGCAATGCTGCACCCGGTGAAACCATCACCGTCGTCAGTGATACGGGCTTTGCCCGTACGGTGAACGTCGATAGCAGTGGTCGATATTCCATTGGCAGCCTGCCAGTCGGCAACTACACCATCACCGCCAAGAAGGGCGATCAGGTTGTCGGCACCAAGCAAGTCTTGGTGAAGGTGAGTGCCGGTACGGAAGCATCCTTTGCTGGCGCACAAGCTTCCGGTGGCAACGAACTCGGCACGATTACCGTGACCGGCGCCGGTTCAACCATCGATGTCACTCAGGTCGATTCGCGCAGCGTCATCACGGCCAAGGAGCTTGCCATTCTGCCGGTTGCTCGTAGCGCAGAGTCGGTGGCCTTGCTTGCTCCGGGTGTCATCCAGGGTAGCGGCAATGTCGGCACGCTCAGCGGTCGATCCACCAATACCGTGTCTTTCGGTGGTTCAGGCATTACTGAAAATGCCTATTACATCAATGGTTACAACAGCACCGACCCGCTGATGGGTCTGGGTGGCGTCGGTCTGCCCTATGGGTCGATTGCCCAGCAGGAAACCTACATCGGTGGTTACAGCGCCATGTACGGTCGTTCGGATGGTGGCGTGATCAACCAGGTCGGCAAGCGTGGTACGAAGGATTGGCACTTTGGTGGCCAGATCATCTATGCGCCGAAGGCTTGGGCAAGCGCTCCGAAGGACGTCATGTATCCGAACAATTCCTTGCCTGCTGGCCATGCGTATTCTGATCCCACACTGCCGGGAACGATCTTCTCGCGCGGCGCTGACCAGAAGACGTGGTCGCGTACGTATTCCGCATACGTCGGTGGTCCGCTGGTTCCCGACAAGCTGTTCTTCTTCCTGTCGGCAGAAAACGAACAAATCGACAGCATGACGCGCTCAAACAGCGCTGCGTCGATTATTAGTGACAACAAGGCAGTCAATACGCGTCCCAAGGTTTATTTGAAGCTGGACTGGAATATCAACAGCAACAACATTGTTGAATTGACCGGCATCAAGAACTCGGACAACGTCCGTAGCGACAACTACGCATACGACTATGCGACTGGCAAGGAAGGTGCCTTCCAGAGCAAGGGCAATATTTTCAAGAACGAAACCAAGCTCTATGTCGGCAAGTACACCAGCTATCTTTCGGACGATCTCACCCTCAATGTCACCTATGGCAAGAGCGTATTGAAGAATCCGGTATTCCCAGGTGTGTACAGCTCGCTTCCCCAGATTCTTGGCCCGGCCAATCAGAATCCGGCGTATTTGCCGGGCGGCGTGCCGATCCGCAACGGCCAGACGGTTGGACGATTGGCTTCCGGCAATGCAGAGATCGATACCCATGGCCTGCGCATCGACTTGAGCTATCGCCTCGGGAACCATACGTTCGCCGGCGGCATCGACAACATGTACTACGAGGCTTACAACCAGGGCCAGACGACTGGTGGCCCGGGTTATCGCTGGGAATACAACCAGACGTCGTCCCCGACCGATCCGATCAGCACCGGTCTTGGCGTCCCGGCGCCGAACAGCAACTACTACGTCGACAAGCTTGTCCAGGATTTCCGCGGCAACATGTCCGTGGATCAGACTGCCTATTACCTCGAAGATGCATGGCAGATCCGTCCGAACTTCTTGTTGAAGCTGGGTATCCGCAACGACCGCTTCATCAACAAGAACAATATCGGCCAAGCTTATGTTGACGAGCGCAATCAATTCGCGCCACGCGTCGGCTTCAGCTGGGACGTGAAGAGCGATTCGACCATGAAGGTCTACGGCAATGTTGGCCGTTACTACCTGGCGTTGCCCAGCAGCGTGGCGATTCGCGGTGCATCGGCTTCGACGTATACGCGCGAATACTTCAATTACACGGGTATCGATGCCAATGGCGCGCCGACGGGCCTTACTCCGATTGGTACCACCGGTCCGGTGTCTGCCAATCAGGAATACGGCACGCCGGTCGATCCGCATACCGTGGCTGCCCGTAGCCTGAAGGCGCAATACCAGGATGAATTCATCCTGGGCTTCGATCAGGCTCTGAGCGCCAAGTGGAGCTGGGGTGCCAAGGGCACGCTGCGCATGCTGCGAACGGCAATCGACGACTTCTGCGATACCCAGAAGATTGCCGACAAGATGGATGCTTCGGGTATGAACTCGGCGCTGTATGACATCAAGGGCTGCTACATCTTCAATCCGGGTCGCGACAACACCTTCCAGGTCAATCGACTGGATGGTTCCGGGTCGGCTCTTGTGACCACGACCAATGCGGACCTCGGGTTCACCGAGGGTGCGAAGCGCAAGTACGTCGGTCTCGACCTGTACCTGGAGCACCCGTTCGATGGCAAGTGGCAGGCACGCCTCGATTACACCTGGAGCCGCAGCACGGGCAACAGTGAAGGCCAGGTCAAGTCGGATACCGGACAGAATGACGTGTCCAAGACGACCGACTGGGATGCTGCAACGCTGATGGAATACGCGAGCGGCACCCTGCAGAACGATCGTCGCCACCAATTGAAGCTGCGTGGCATGTATCAGTTTGCTCGCGATTGGATGGTGACCGGTACTGTGTTGGCCCAGTCGGGAACACCCAAGAACTGCATGGGTTATTACGGACCGAATGAAACCGATCCGATCGGCTATGGTTCGTTCTACCACTGGTGCAATGGCACGCCGTCGACGCCGGGCTCTGCTGGTCGCACGCCCTGGACCAAGAAGTTGAATCTCGGTGTGATTTACCGTCCGCTGTGGGCGGAAAAGAAGCTGACGTTTGCCTTCGACGTGTTCAATGTCCTGAATGATCGCAATCCGACTTCGGTTGATCCGATCTATGAGGATGGTCCGCATTCCGTGTCGAATACCTATGGCATGGGAACGACGTTCCAGACCCCACGCACGGCACGTTTGACGGTCAGCTACGACTATTGATCGATAGCGGTATTGGCATAACCAAAACGGCCACCTTGCGGTGGCCGTTTTTTTTGCGCTGCAGCAACACGTGAAATGGGACTTGAAATGACTCATAAATTAGGTCACAAAAAAATGTGAATCTCATCACAATATTAAAAGACCGTGTCAACCTATCGAAAGTAAATCCACCTGAATGGGATGCGGGAACTTGTTAAGGATTTGTTTCCAAAGCTATAGTCCGGCGGTCGGGCTCTGGCCCTGACCGTATACAAGTCTCGAATTTCTCCTCAGGGGTACATCCAACATGGCATCAAAATCCCTCAAGTCCACCGTGCGCATCAGCGCGCTGGCAGCGGCGCTCAGCATGTGCTTCGCTGGAACCGTCGGTGCACAGAGCACCGTTGGTTCGATCTTCGGTAACGCCAAAGCAGGCGACCAGGTCACGATCCAGAACACCGATACCGGCTTCACCCGTGTCGTGTCGGTCGGCAGCGATGGCAAGTACTCGTTTGCCCAGCTCCCGCCGGGCAACTACCGCGTGACTTCGAATGGCGTGTCGCAAGACGCGTTCGTCAAGATCAACTCGGGTACCTCGGTGAACTTCGGCGGCGCAGCCGCAGCGAAGAGTGGCGATCTCGGCACAGTGACCGTCGTCGGCAGCGCGTACAACGCGAATGCCATCGACGTGACCAAGGTGGAATCGACGACCGTCTTCACCGCGAAGCAGCTGCAGCAGATCCCGGTGGCGCACGGCGTCGCCTCGGTCGCCCTGCTGGCGCCTGGCGTGGTCGCCAACTCCTCGTATGCCGCGAACGCCCCGAGCTTCGGTGGTTCGGCATCGTCGGAAAACGCGTACTACATCAACGGTTTCCCGGTGACCAACCCGCTGACCTCGCTCGGCTTCACCACCTTGCCGTTCGACGCGATCGACCAAGAAGAAGTGCTGACTGCCGGTTATGGCGCACAGTTCGGTCGTTCCACCGGCGGCGTGGTCAACGTGACGACCAAGCGCGGCTCCAACGCATGGCACTTCGGTGCGCTCGCCATCTACGCTCCGTCGAGCTGGCGCTCGAACTATCGTGACTATTACTACCCGACCACCGGTCGCGTGCCGGCCACCGATGGCACGCTGTATCAGCGTCGCCAGGAAAACAAGCTTGGTTCGCTCCAGTACGGCCTGTACGCCAGCGGTCCGATCATCAAGGACCACCTGTTCTTCTACGCTTCGGCCGACCTGACCAAGCAGCACGACGAGTCCAACGGAATCACCCGTCTGTCGGCTACTTCCCGTACCGGTTGGGCTGATCGCGAGTACAAGTACCCGCGTGGCCTGGTCAAGCTGGACTGGCAGATCAACAGCAACCACCTGCTTGAGTTCACCGGCATTTCCGACGTGACCAAGCAAGACCAGAAGCTGGTCAGCTATGACTACAACGGCTTCGTGCACGGCAGCACCCAGAATGGTGGCGGCAATTTCGAAGACAACGCCCGCACCTACATCGGCAAGTACACCGGCCACTTCGGCCAGAACCTGACGATCAGCCTGCTGGGCGGCCAGCAGAAGGTCACTCATACCCAGGATCTGTTCGGCTACAACCCGAACTGCCCGGTCATCGCCGGCCAGAACGTCGCCGCCAACCGCGCGCCGGGCCTGACCTATACGGTCGGTTGCCAGGGCGCGGCCAGCGTTGCCGTGCCGGGTGCGTACGACAAGACCCGTGCGCTGCGCTTCGACGTCGAGTACGTGCTGGGTCGCCACACGCTGGGCGCTGGTATCGACAACATGACGGCAACGTCGTTGACCGGTACCCAGACGGCGGGTGGCTATTCCTGGACCTACAACTTCACCTCGACCCCGAACGGTCCGGTTGACGCCGGCCACGGTGTCGGTTCGCCGGCTTCGGCTGGTGGTCTCGGTACCCAGGGTTTCTGGGTCGACAAGACCATCATCGTCAACAAGGGCCTGGTCAAGACCGACCAGAAGGCCTACTACCTGACGGACAAGTGGAAGATCACCGACAACTTCCTGTTGTCGATCGGTGTCCGCAACGAGAACTTCACGAACTACACCGGTACCGGCAAGAAGTACGTGGAACAGAAGAACCAGTGGGCGCCGCGCCTCGGCTTCAGCTGGGACGTGAACGGCGATTCTTCGCTGAAGGTCTTCGGTAACGCGGGTCGTTACCACTTGGTGCTGCCGAACAACGTGGCGGTGCGTGCTGCTTCCGGTTCGCTGTTCACCGTGCAGTCGTTCACCTACACCGGCGTCGATCCGGCAACCGGCGCTCCGACCGGCTTGACCCCGATTGCGGTGGATGCCTCGAAGGGTTATGTCTGCCCGGGTACGCAGGCGATTTCCTCCAACCTCGAGTGCGGCCAGGCTCCGGATCCGCGTACCGTCGCGGCTAAGAACCTGAAGGGCCACTTCCAGGACGAGTACGTGTTGGGCTTCCAGCACCAGATCACCCCGACCGTGACCTGGGGCCTGAAGTACCAGTACCGCGCGCTGCGCAGCTCGATCGATGACACCTGCACCCCGGCACTGGGTGGCGCGTGCTTCATCTTCAACCCGGGCGTGGGCAATACCTTCCTGGAACAGCAGCCGGATGGTTCGTTCAAGGAGCACTACTACAGTGCCGAACAGCTCGCTCTGCCGAAGCTGAAGCGCAAGTACTCGGCGCTGCATGCCTTCGTCGAGCACACCTTGGCCAACAACTGGTACGGCAAGCTCGAATACGTGTTCTCGAAGAACACGGGTAACGCCGAAGGTCAGCTGAACTCCGACATCGATACCGGTGCCGGTGGCCAGGCCGACGTGGCCGTGACGCAAGATTGGGACTTGCCGCAGCTGATGGTGAATTCCTATGGTTACCTGCCGAACGATCGCCCGCACGTGTTGAAGGCCTACGGCTTCTATCGCTTCTCGAAGCAGTTCCAGGTCGGTGCCACTGCCGTGATCTCGGCCGGTCGTCCGACCAGCTGCACCAGCTTCTACCCGACGGCCGATGCCGGCCTGTACAACGGTTCGTTCTACCACTTCTGCGGCATCCAGACGACCGCCGTGCAGCCGGGCGCTTACACCCCGGCTCCGCGTGGCAGCCTCGGTCGCACGCAGTGGACGCACCAGTACAACCTGCAGTTCCGTTACACGCCAACCTTCGCGCAGAACAAGCTGTCGTTCATGCTCGATATCTACAACGTGTTCAACGAGCAGGTCGCTCAGTACAAGTACGCTCGCATCCAGAGCTCGCGTACGGTCGCCAACCCGCGTTTCGGTCAGGACCTGTCCTACACCGCGCCGCGCTACGCCGCCTTCACGGTCCGTTACGACTACTGATCGAAGCACTGCAAATCGCTCCAAACGAAACGGCCACCTTCGGGTGGCCGTTTTTTTGTCCGCCATTCGATACAGAAAGATGCCAGCCAACAAAAAACCGCCTCGCGGCGGTTTGTTTCATCGATCATCAGTACATAAGCAGTGGCGAATCAAAGATCCTGCTGGTAGCGCACGTAGGGAACGGTGCTGTCTTCCTTGCCATCCTTGCCGGGAACGGCAAAGGGATTGCTGCCCTTGGTGACGATGTTTTCCGCACCGACCGACAGCTGGCCGCTCCACGGGGTGCGCCAGGTCACACCGAGGCCGAAGCCTTCGAACTTCGGTTGACCGGGAACGTTCACCACGCGGCCGAAGATGTTCGCGCGGATGTTGCCGACACCACCACCGACGCTAAGCGACTGGGTGTTCCAGCGATCAGCGAGCAGGGGCATTTCCGAGGCAGGCACAAGGCGCGCGTTCGCGGTCGTGCCGGCGATGGAGACCACGCCGTTGCGACCGACGTTGCGCTCGGCGAACAGGGCCAGGTCGGTCTGCTGGACCTTGCCGTTGACCGGCGTCAGCCATTCGGGAAGGCCGGAATTGCCCTTGCCGAGGTTGAAGCCGGCACGATTGCCACCCTTCTGGACGCTGGCGCCAACGCCATGGCGACCACTGCGATCGAGCGAGCCGAGCATGCAGCCGCTGGAAAGATTGCGGATCGACTGCGGAGTCGTGCCGGAATCGCAGAGCAGGGCGAGGGATTCGCCATTGCCGAGGCCGAAAGCGCTATCGAGGGAATTACTGCCGAAGCGCCATTGGGTGTGCTTGCCACCGACGGTCATCGGATCGAGCTGCAGGAACGCTTCGACCTTGCCGCTCTTGTTGTTCACGATCGGAACGTAGGTCGATGACTGCGCGTACACGGATCCGCTGCAGGCGAGAGCCAGCAGGGAAACGGCGACAACGGTGCGGAACCGGTTGTTCATCGGCAGTCAGACCGGGCGTGATACCCGAAGTTCCCCTCTTTTGAACGAATCGATTCTAGTCCGTTTATGTTTCCTTAACAACTTCGGATTCGAATCGATTCCTGCTCATTCAGCTACTGAAGGCGTGAAGATGGTGTCACGGCTGGAGGCGCCAGAAACAGCTGATCGATCTCACTGCCGCTGAGATGGTAATGCTTGCCACAGAATTCGCAGATGATCTCGGCCTGCCCTGAGACAGACGCGCCAGCGGCGGCTTCGGCTTCTTCACGGCCAAGGGCGCGCAGCATGTCCTCGACTCGGCCCTGCGAGCAGGAACAACCGAATTGCAGGGGTTTCGCTCCGAGATCCTGCAGCGTTTCCTGGTGGAACAAGCGGGTCAGGAGAATGTCGGCAGGGAGATCCAGCAACTCGTTGCGACCCAGGGTGGCGGCCAGCAAGGAGATGCGATTCCAGCCATCGTCGTCGCTGCCGGCGCCGGGGAGCGCCTGCAACAGCAGTCCGGCCGCGCGTTCGCCATCGGCGGCGAGGATCAACCGGGTCGGCAATTGTTCGGAGCGGTCGAAGTAGTCCTCGAGCGCGCCGGATAGGGTCGGCGACTCCAGAGGCACCAGGCCTTGGTAGCGCATCGGTTCGCCACCACCAAGCCCGGGGTTCTCGATGGTGACGGCGAGCATGGCGTCGCTGCCGAGCGAGGCGAGGTCCTCGGGTGGTACTTCGCCATCCGCGAGCCTGGCGATGCCGCGCAGGGTGCCAGCCGCGGTGCACTCGGCGAACAGGGTGCGCAGGGCGCTGCTGCTGCGGGCCTGCAGGGACAGTCGTCCTTCGACCTTGGTGTGCGCACTGAGCAATGCGCTGGCAACCAACGCCTCGCCGAGCAGGGCTTCGACCGCTTCCGGATAGCTGGCGTGCGACAGGATGTGCTTCCAGGTGGCGTCGAGGCGCACGTGGGCGCCACGGACATGTGCGTCCGGTAGCAGGAAACGATGGAGGAGGTCGCTGGAGTCGCTCATGGCGGGTATCGGTAGGGATAATGTCCGGATGGGCCGGACTTCAGACAACTCAAATGGGGGCGCATCGGCTGGTGCGCAAGGGACGCGGCGCCAGCGTCGACGCCGAAGACTGCGCAAATGGCTGTTGTGGTTGCCGGCAATCGCGATCGTCTTCAGCATCCTGCAGGTGGCGAGCCTTCGCTTCATCAATCCACCGTTTTCCAGCTTCATGCTGATCCGCACCCTGGGTGCCTGGGTATCGGGCGATACCGGATTCCGCATCGCCTACGACTGGCGTCCATTGGCGAAAATTTCGCCATCGCTGCCGGTTGCCGTCATGGCCTCCGAAGACCAGAAATTCGCCGAGCACGATGGCTTCGATTTCGATGCGATCCAGGCGGCCGAGCGTTACAACGCGCGAATGAAGGCGCGCGCGGAAGCGCGTGGGCGACCGGTGACGAAAGTGCGCGGTGCCAGCACCATCAGCCAGCAGACTGCGAAGAACCTGTTCCTGTGGCAGGGCGACAACATGCTGCTGCGTTGGGGACGCAAAGGTCTGGAGGTCTGGTACACCTTCCTGATGGAACACCTGTTGCCGAAGGAGCGCATCCTCGAGCTGTACGTGAACATCGCCGAGTTCGGTGACGGTGTGTATGGCGCGCAGGCGGCGTCGCGGAGTTTCTTCGGCGTCGACGCATCGCGACTGTCGTCGGCGCAGGCGGCGCGACTGGCGGCGGTACTGCCGAGTCCGCGCCGATTCAGCGCCGCGCACCCGAGTGCCTACGTGTTGCGCCGGGCCAACGCGATCCAGCGGCAGATGGGCAATCTCGGTGGTGTCGATGCGCTGCAGGACGTCGAAGACGCCAGCCATTGAGCGGGCCGCGACGGTGGGAGTATCCTGAGGTCAGGCTCGAGGCGAGGAGTGATCCATGGGTCAGGTCCGGCATCTGCTTGAAGGAAAGAAGGTTTCCGGAGTGGTGTCGATCGCGCCGTCGGCGCCGGTCCTCGATGCCCTGCGGTTGATGGCCGAGCACGGCATCGGCGCGGTGCTGGTGATGGATGGCCAGAAACTGGTCGGCATCCTCTCCGAACGCGACTACGCGCGCAAAGTCGTATTGCTCGGGCGCACGTCGGCGACCACGCCGGTGAGCGAGATCATGAGCCACGAAGTCGTATGCGCGCGGCCCAGCGACGACGTCCACCAGTGCATGCAGGTGATGACCGAGAAGCGCGTGCGCCATCTGCCGATCCTCGATCACAAGGAAGTCGTCGGCCTGGTGTCGATCGGCGACCTGGTGAAGGCGGTGATCGACGACCAGAAGACCGAGTTGCGGCATCTGCAGGACTACATCACGTCCTGATTTTCGTCACGGCACGACGAGTTTCCACACCGCGACGAAGTGGCAGACCGTACCAGCGGCGACGAACGCGTGCCAGACGGCATGCGCGTACGGCAGTTTCTTGCTCATGTAAAACACAGTGCCCAGCGTGTAGCAGACACCGCCGGCGAGGATCCAGTCGAAGACCCACGGAGTGAGCGCGCTGCGCATCGTCCGCCATTCGATGATGCCGAGCCAGCCCATCGCAATGTAGACGAGGGTGGACACCAGCTTGAAGCGTCCGGTGAAAAACAGCTTGAAGGCGATGCCGAAAATCGCCAGTGACCAGATGATGATGAACAGCCGGATGCCGGTCGGTTGCGGCAACGCCAACAGCGTGAACGGCGTGTAGGTGCCGGCGATCAGCAGATAGATCGCGCAGTGATCCATCACCTTGAGGCGTGCGCGGCGCGTCGGTTCGCTGGCGTTGTGGTAGGCGGTGCTGGCGCCATAGAGCGCGAGCATCGATGCAGTGAATACCGCCGCCGACAACAATTGCAGGCCGCTGGCGTGTTGCGCGCCCGCGGTGGCCAGCATCACGATGCCCGCGATCAGCGCGGCGATCGCGCCGAGTCCGGCGGTCCAGACATTGGCGCGTTCTTCCTGCGCGGTATAGGTGGAGATTCCGTAGGCCATGACCGCAGCATACGCCACCGAATGATGCGCTGCATCAGAGCCTGTCTGGGCTGCTTCCGGGTTGTGCTCTCAGTCGATGTGGGTTGCGTGCGCGTGCTCGCGCGTCGCGAGGAAGGTCACGCCCGGCGCACGCTCTTCCGCAAGCTGGAGGTTCACGCGGGTCGGTGCGAGATAGACCAGTTGTCCGGCGGCATCGAGTGCGAGGTTGCCCGCGTTCTTTTCGCGGAACTCTTCCAGCTTCTTGGCATCGTCGCAGCGGATCCAGCGTGCGGTCGCGACCTGCACGTTCTCGAAGGAGGCATCGACGCCGTATTCGTCCTTGAGGCGATAGGCGACCACGTCGAACTGCAGCATGCCGACCGCACCGAGGATCAGATCGTTGGACATCAGTGGGCGGAAGAACTGGGTCGCGCCTTCTTCCGACAACTGCGCGAGGCCCTTTTGCAGTTGCTTGAGCTTGAGCGGATCGCGCAGGCGCGCGCGACGGAACAGTTCCGGCGCGAAGTTGGGAATGCCGGTGAAGCTGATCGATTCGCCTTCACTGAAAGTGTCGCCGATCGAGATCGTGCCGTGGTTGTGCAGACCGATCACGTCGCCCGGCCACGCGTCCTCGGCGATCTCGCGATCGCTGGCCATGAAGGTGAGTGCGTTGGCGAGTTTCTGTTCCTTGCCGGTGCGGACGTGGAAGGCCTTCATCCCGGCGCTGAAACGGCCCGAGCAGATGCGCATGAACGCCACGCGATCGCGGTGCTGCGGATCCATGTTGGCCTGGATCTTGAACACGAAGCCGGTGAGCTTGTCTTCGTCGGGCTTGACGTCGCGGCCGGTGGTCGCGCGCGGCAGGGGCGAGGGCGCGTGGTCGACGAAGAAGTCGAGCAGCGGCTGCACGCCGAAGTTGTTCACCGCCGAGCCGAAGAACACCGGCGCCTGTTCGCCGCGGAGATAGGCGTCGCGATCGAACGGATGCGAAGCGCCTTCGACCAGCTCCAGTTCGTCGCGCAACGCGGAGAGCATGTCGGCGCCGATCGCGGCTTCCACGCCGGGATCGTCGATCGACGGGAAGATGGTCGAATCCTGGCGGGTGAAGTTCTTTCCGGCCTCGTACAGATGCACTTCGCCGGTGATCAGGTGGACCACGCCCTTGAGGCGCTGGCCCATGCCGATCGGCCACGTCACCGGCGCGCACTGGATCTTCAGCACGCTCTCGATTTCGTCGAGCAGTTCGATCGGGTCCTTGCCCTCGCGGTCGAGCTTGTTGATGAAGGTCATGATCGGCGTGTCGCGCAGGCGGCACACTTCCATCAGCTTGATCGTGCGTTCCTCGACGCCCTTGGCGACGTCGATCACCATCAGCGCGCTGTCCACCGCGGTGAGCACGCGGTAGGTGTCCTCGCCGAAGTCGGCGTGGCCTGGCGTATCGAGCAGGTTGACGATGCGGCCTTCATAGGGGAACTGCATCACCGACGACGTCACCGAGATGCCACGCTCCTTTTCCAGCGCCATCCAGTCGGACGTGGCGTGGCGCGCGGCCTTGCGACCCTTGACCGAGCCGGCCATCTGGATCGCGCCTCCGAACAGCAGCAGCTTTTCCGTCAGCGTGGTCTTGCCGGCGTCGGGGTGGGAAATGATGGCGAAGGTGCGCCGACGGGCGGCTTCCTGGGCAACGGTAGACATGCGGACGGGGCGCGCGGGGCGCCGAAAGGCTGGAAACGGAGAGCGGAATTATACCGGGCGCGGAAGGGCCTCATGGGATCGGGTGAAGCGACCGTTGCGCAGCATGGATGCTGCGCACGAGCCTACATGGGTGAGGCAAACGCTTGCGAACCACTGGTTCGCGCGCAGCCGAACGCCCGCAATCTGTGATTGCGGGCCGGACCCGCGTAGCAGGGATTCACGGCGTGTCGCGGAATCCCGACCCATGGGGCTCTTCCGCGTGCGCTAATTCGGCAATCTCAACACGCCCTGCGGTGCGAGGATCCGCACCGGAATCGACTGCAGGCGCCGATCGCCGTTGACCTGCACCGTGAAATGGAGATGCGGCGCAGTGCTCCAGCCGCTGTTGCCGACGCTGCCGATGCGCTGGCCGATGGCGACGCGATCGCCGCGATGGACCGGGATGCTGCCACGCTGCAGATGCGCGTAAAGCGCCATGCTGCCGTCGCTGTGCAGCACGCGGACGAAGTTGGCACGGGCATGGCGATTGCCGTTGACGCCCGTGTTGTCCGGCTCGTCGTCGTCGAGATCCATCACGACGCCCTCGCGGGCGGCGCTGACCATGGTTCCCATTGGCAGGGCGAAGTCGATGGCGTGGCGGTTCTCGTCGTCGTTGTGGCTGTGCGCGCCGCCGTCGGCCTGGTCGATCCGCAATCCCTTGGCCGGCACCGGCAGGATGTAGTCGAACGGTTGCGGGTGCAGCGCGGGATCGCCGGGAATCGCCTGCAATTGCACGTTGATTTCCTGTCCGATCGGCAGCTGCACCACGCGGCTGCGACTGCCGGGCCGGATCACGGCGGCGGTGTCTTCCTGCTGGCCATTGCGATCGAGGCTGACGATGGCCTGCACCGGACCCGCCAGCGGATTGTCGACCAGGACGTCGATATGGTCGCCGCTCTTTTCGAGCACCAGATCGACCTTGCTCGAATTGCTGGTGCCCGCCATCGGCGCGATCGCGGTCGACCCCGCCCGTGGCGGCCATTGCATCCAGTCCTGGGCGGCGGCGCCCGAAGCCGCGATCGCCAGCAACAGGGCGGTGGCCGCCCGTTCAATCGACCGCATGCAGGCGCCCTTTCGCATCGTCGAGCGCTGCCATGTCGATCTGCATCGGTTCGGTGCTGGCGACCAGCTCGATGTCGGCGCCGGGATGCAACATCACCCGGATCACCGTCCCGGCCGGCGTGGTCAATGTGACCCGATGGGCCTGGGACGTGGTGTTGTGGACCCGGAACACATCGCCGGGCTTGAGTTGCTGGGTCTGCTGCATGGGTCGATCTTAGCGGCAAGCGACGGCGGCCGATCAAGCCGGATCGACCGGTTTCGGGTATTTATCTCTTCATCCGAATGAAGGGATTGACACCCCGGGCGGCGGCGGGCACACTGCACATTCCATCCAGACCGGCTGAGGGACAGGCCCTTCGACGCCGGGGCAACCGAGGGACGATCCTTTCGAGGACGATCCGGACGGTGCCAACTCCTGCGGGGGCTTTGCCCACCGGAAGATGGTCGCGTGCATCGTCATGGACGATGCCGACCTCGTCGGACCCGCAAGGCTGGAACCACCGCCTGCAGGAAGTCGAGCTCTCCGTGCAACACGCCTCCCAAGCCGCTGCCCGATCCGAAACCGCCGTCGCGCCCGATGCCGAGCGCGGCGAAGTTGCGTGTCGACTGGCGCTGCGCCATGCCGGCACGCGCGACGTCCGCATCGCCTGGGAATTGAATGGCGTCGCCGATGCGCCGTTGCTGATCGTCGCGGGTGGCATCAGTGCCAATCGCCACGCGCTCGCTAGTGCCGCGTTCCCGGAAGCGGGATGGTGGGAAGACCAGCGCGGTCTCGGGATCGACCCGTCACGTTTCCGTTTGTTGTCGATCAACTGGATTGGCGCCGATGGCGACATCGATGCCCCGATCGACAGCGCCGACCAGGCCGATGCCGTCGCCGCGGTGCTCGATGCCCTGCAACTGCCGCAGGCACTGGCGTGGATCGGATCTTCCTATGGCGCGATGAGCGGATTGCAGTTCGCGGCGCGACATCCCGAACGCCTGCGCGCGTTGGTGGTGATCAGCGGCGCCCATCGTGCGCATCCGTTTGCCAGCGCCTGGCGCGCATTGCAGCGCCGCATCGCCGCGCTGGGAATCGAGTCGGGCGATGAAAACGCCGGGTTGTCGCTGGCGCGCCAGCTGGCGATCCTGAGCTATCGCACGCCGGAAGAATTCGCCGCGCGTTTTGCGGAAGCGCCGACGGTGACCGATGACGTCGTGCGCGTCGCCGCCGAGGATTATCTCGACGCCTGTGGCGCGCGCTTCATCGGGCGGATGCCGCCGGTTGCATACCGCCGGTTGTCGGAATCGATCGACCTCCATCGCGTCGATCCCGCGCAGGTGAAGGCGCCGACCACCGTGGTCGCGATCGCCGAGGATCGCCTGGTGCCGCTGCCCGACATGCTCGATCTGTCGTCGAAGCTGCCGCATTCCGAATTGCACGTATTGCGCTCGCACTACGGTCACGACGCTTTCCTGAAAGAAACCACCGCCATCGCGCGCGTCCTGCGCGCCGCCATCGAGGCCACGCCATGAGCTCCAAGAAGATTTCTCCTGCCACCCGCGCGGTGCGTGCCGGCATCGACAGCGATACCGCCTTCGGTGCGGTGTCGCCGCCGATCGTGCTTTCCACCAACTTCTCGTTTGAGGGATTGCATGGCAAGCGCAAGTACGACTACACCCGCAGCGGCAATCCGACCCGCGACCAGCTGGGCGATGCGCTGGCCGCGCTGGAAGGTGGTGCCGGCGGCGTGATCACTTCGACGGGCATGTCGGCGATCACGCTGGTGCTGCACGCGTTGCTGCAACCGGGCGATCGCCTCGTGGTTCCGCACGATTGCTACGGTGGCAGCTGGCGCCTGTTCAACGCGCTGGCGAAGAAGGGCGCGTTCGAGCTGGTGACCTGCGATCTCACCGATCCGGTCGCACTGGCCAAGGCGCTCGATCCGGCGCCGGTACTGGTGTGGATCGAAACGCCGTCGAACCCGTTGCTGCGCATCACCGACGTCCGCTTTGTCGCCGAAGCCGCCAAGCGCGCCGGCGCGCGCGTGGTCGCCGACAACACCTTCCTGTCGCCGCTGCTGCAGCGCCCGATCGAACTCGGCGCCGATGTGGTGGTGCATTCGACCACCAAGTACATCAACGGCCACAGCGACGTGGTCGGCGGTGCGGTGATTGCTGCGACTGCGGAGTTGCATGAACAACTGTCGTGGTGGGGCAATGCGCTGGGCATCACCGGTGCGCCGTTCGACAGCTTCCTGACCCTGCGTGGCCTGCGCACGCTCGATGCACGCCTGCGCCTGCACCAGGAAAACACCAAGCAGCTGGTCGATCTGCTGCAGTCGCATCCGGCGGTGGCCAAGGTCTACTACCCGGGGCTGGAGTCGCATCCGGGCCATGCGTTGGCCGCGCGCCAGCAGCACGGTTTCGGCGCGATGCTCAGCTTCGAGCTGGTGGGTGGCGAAGCCGCGGTCGCGCAGCTGGTCGATGGACTGGAGTGCTTCAGCCTGGCGGAATCGCTAGGCGGCGTGGAAAGCCTGATCGCCCATCCGGCGACGATGACGCATGCCGCAATGACGCCGGAAGCGCGTGCGCTGGCCGGCATCGATGATGGCCTGGTGCGTGTCTCGGTCGGCATCGAATCGCCCGACGATCTTATCGCCGACCTCAAGGCCGGGCTCGATCGCGCGCTGGCCGCGTGTCCGCCGAAACGCGTCGGCGCATGAGTGCCGTGCGCGCGATCGCAGCAGCGCCGGTGGCGTCCTCCTTGCGGATGACGCTACTGGGGACCGGGACAGTCGGCAGCGCCTTCGTCGAGCGACTTGCGGTGTTGCAGGGGGGGTCGCTGCCGATTCCGCCGCTGGTGGCGATCGCCAATTCGCGCGGTTTCGCGCGCGTCGACGCGGATACGCAGCGTGCGGTCCTCGACGAACTGCGCGAAGTCGACAATGTGCGTGACGGCGCGTGGATGTCCGGCGACAGCTTCGGTCGTGGCGACATCGTGGTCGATGCCACCGCCAGTGCGCTGGTTGCCGATCGCCATGCCGAATGGCTGCGCCGTGGTGCGCATGTGGTGACCGCATGCAAGATCGGGCAGGGCAGCGATCTCGCGCGCTGGTCGCTGATCCAGCGTGCGCGCCGCGATGGCGACACGCAGTACGGCGACAGCGCGACCGTCGGCGCCGGCCTGCCGCTGCTGCGTTCGATCCGGATGCTCAACCGCGGTGGCGATCGCATCCACGCGATTGCCGGCGTGCTCTCGGGCTCGCTGGCGTGGCTGTTCAATCATTACGACGGCATGCGCCCGTTCTCGGGCTTCGTGCGCGATGCCCGCGATGCCGGCTACACCGAGCCCGATCCGCGCGACGATCTGTCGGGCGAAGACGTGCGCCGCAAGATCCTGATCCTTGCGCGCGCTGCCGGCGTCGAGCTGGAGAGCGCCGATGTCGACGTGCAATCGCTGGTGCCGGATGCGCTGGCCGTGTTGCCGGCTTCCGAAGTCGATGCCGCGTTGCCGGCCATGGACGAACCGTTGCGCCAACGCTTCGCCGAAGCGCATCGCAATGGCGAAGTGCTGAAGTTCATCGCCCGTCTCGAGAATGGTCGCGCCCGGGTCGGCCTGGAATCGTTGCCCTTCGATCATCCGCTCGCCGGCGGTGCTGGGACCGACAACCGGGTCGCGATCTGGAGCGACCGTTACAACGTGCAGCCGCTGGTCATCCAGGGTCCGGGCGCGGGCGCGGAAGTCACCGCCGCCGCCTTGCTCGACGACGTGCTGCAGATCAGGGTCTGATCCTGCCGCTCCGCTTCATCGTCCACGGTCATTCCGCACTGCAAAAACTCCGCGCATTCACCCGGCGTATGCTCGTTTCGCCGGCATCTGGTCGGCGGATCGATGACATCGCAGCGGAGGAAACATGAACGATCGAACCATGGGCTCGTCGTTGTTCCAGGACGCCCTCGATTTCGCCAAGGCCAACTGGTGGCTGTTCCTGCTGGGCGGCGTGCTCTACATCATCTTCGGCGTGCTGGCGCTCAGTCGTCCGGTCGAAGCGTTGCTCGGGCTCTCGGTATTGTTCGCCTGCTTCATCCTGGTGGATGGCGTCATCAGCGTGGTTCGCGCATTGATGGCGAAAGGCGCGGATGGCCGCTGGTGGGTGTTTTTCGGCGGCCTGGTCAGTGTGGCGATCGCGTTGTATGCACTCACCGGACCAGTGAACGCGATGTTGCTGTTCGTCTACGTCATCGCCTTCCAGGCCATCCTGTTCGGCATCGCGGTGTTCATGTTTGGCACGGCGATCCGCAAGATCGTCAGCGGCGAGTGGCTGCTGTATCTCACAGGCATCCTGTCGATCCTGTTCGGCCTTGCCCTGATCTGGGCGCCGGGCGCGGGCGGCATGAGCGTGTCGATGATGATCGGCGCGTGGGCGCTGGTGGTCGGCGTCCTGCGCGTGCTCTTCGCGTTCCGGGTTGCGCAGCCTGGTGCGGCGCGCGATGTGACATGGCACGCGCTGGCTTGCCGCCAGCGCGTGTTTCGCATCAGCACTCGATGACGTTCACCGCGAGACCGCCGCGGCTGGTTTCCTTGTACTTGTCCTGCATGTCGCGACCGGTGTCGCGCATGGTCTTGATCACCTTGTCCAGGCTGACCTTGTGCTTGCCGTCGCCGCGCATTGCCATGCGCGAAGCGTTGATCGCCTTGACCGCGCCCATCGCGTTGCGTTCGATGCAGGGGATCTGCACCAGGCCGCCGATCGGGTCGCAGGTGAGGCCGAGGTTGTGTTCCATGCCGATCTCGGCGGCGTTCTCGATTTGCGACGAGGTGCCGCCAAGCGCCGCGGTCAGGCCCGCCGCGGCCATCGAGCAGGCGACGCCGACTTCGCCCTGGCAACCGACTTCGGCGCCGGAAATGCTGGCGTTTTCCTTGTAAAGGATGCCGACCGCAGCCGCAGTCAACAGGAAATCGAACACGCCCTGTTCGTTGGCGCCCGGGCAGAAGCGATCGTAGTAATGCAGCACCGAGGGGATGATGCCGGCCGCGCCATTGGTCGGCGCAGTGACGACGCGTCCGCCGGCGGCGTTCTCCTCGTTCACGGCCAGCGCGTAGAGATTCACCCAGTCGAGCACGGTCAGCGGATCGCGCATCGCCGCTTCCGGGCGCGACGACAGTTCCGCGTACAGCGCCGGCGCGCGCCGCGCGACGTGCAGGCCGCCGGGCAGGGTGCCGGTTTCGCGGATGCCGCGAGCGACGCAGGACTGCATCGCCGCCCACAGCTCGCGCAGGCCGGCGACGATTTCCTCATCGCTGCGCCAGGCGCGTTCGTTCTCCATCATCAACCGCGCGATCGACAGTCCGGTGTCCTTGCTGCGCGCAAGCAACTGGTCGCCACTGGAAAACGGATGCGCGACCTCGGTGGTGTCGGCGACGATGCGATCTTCCGCCGCTTCGTCCTGGTTGACCACGAAGCCGCCGCCGACCGAGTAGTAGTCGCGCGTCGCCAGTTCGTTGCCGTCGGCGTCGTAGGCGGCGAAGCGCATGCCATTCGTATGGAATGGCAGCTTCTGGCGCTTGTTCATGATCAGATCGGTCTTCTCGTTGAAGTCGATCTCGTGTTCGCCGTGCAGGCGGATGCGCTTGCTGGAACGAATTCGCTCCAGCGCGGCGGGGATGATGTCGGGGTCGATCTGGTTCGGCCAGTGGCCTTCCAGGCCCATCAGCACCGCCTTGTCGGTGCCGTGGCCACGACCGGTCAATGCCAGCGAACCGAACACTTCGGCGCGAACCCGCGCGACCTGCTGCAATCGTCCGCTTTCGGCGAGATGGTGTTCGATGAAGCGCGCAGCCGCGCGCATCGGCCCGACGGTGTGGGACGAGCTCGGGCCAATGCCGATCTTGTAGATGTCGAAGGTGCTGACGGCCATTGCTGGATTCTTCCGGTCAGGAGCCGCGCAACATTCGCGTGAGCGTGGCGTTGCGACGGAACATGTGGTGGTGGATGGCGGCGAGTGCGTGCAGCACGGCGACGATGACCAGCGCCCAGAACAACTGGGTATGGCGTCCTTCCATGATTTCGTGCGCGGCGTCGTCGGGCGCGACCAGGCGCGGCATCTCGAACAGGCCGAACCAGCGCACGGCATGGTCGCCGTAGTTCGACATCAGCCAGCCGGTGATCGGGACTGCGAACAGCAAGACATACAGAACGAAATGGCCGAATGCGGCGATGCGCCGTTGCGCCACGGAAACGCCCGCGAGCGGGGCCGGTCGACCGGCATAAAGACGCCAGGCAAGACGCGTGATCGCCAGCGCGAGGATGGTGACGCCGAGGGAGATATGCAGGGCCATGGTGCCGCGCGGCAGGTCGTCGTGGAACAGGCCAAGCGCGCCCTGGACGATCAGCAGCGCGACGATCAGCCAATGGAAGGATCGGCTGACGCCGCCCCAGGTCTCGGTGTTCTTGAGGGTCACGCACGCGTCCGGCAGGGAATATCCGCAGATTCTAGGCCGGAAGCGCCTGTTATGCTGCGCCGGATGCGTCTCATCCTGTTCCAGCGCGACAACTGCCATCTCTGCGATCTCGCGCTCGACGTGCTGGCGCAGGCGCACTGCCCGGAATTCGACAGCGTGTTCATCGACGACGATGACATTCTGGAATCACGTTATGGCGTGCGCGTGCCGGTATTGCACGAAACCGCCAGCGGCAGGGAACTGGGCTGGCCGTTCGATGCGGCCAAGGTGCGCGATTTCCTCACTTCACCGGCTGCAACACCACTTTAGTGCTGACCGCAATCGCATCGGGGATCAGCTTGGTATCCGCCCATTCGCCGGCACCGACGCCGAAGTCGAGGCGTTTCACCGTGGCCTTGCCGGTCAGCACCGGCTTCGCGCCGGGCGTCCAGGTGAATTCCAGCGTGACCGGCTTGCTCACGCCATGCAGCGACAAGGTGCCATCGGCGGCATAACGATTACCGCCCAGTGCGCGGAACTTGGTGGCGACATAGGTGGCCTGCGGGAATTTCGCCACGCCGAAAAATGCGCTGTCGCGCATCTGGCCGTCGTAGTCGGGATTGCGCGTGGTGGCGGTCGCCATCGGAATGGTGACTTCGAGTTTTGCCGTCGCCAGTTGTTGCGGGTCGAACGACAGCTTGGTGTTGAAGCCGGGGAAGGTCCCGGTGAAGGTGTCGCCCTGGTATTTGCCGGCGAAGGCAAGCGCGGAGCCGGGAGCCTGGACGTAATCGGTGGCGAATGCCGGCGCTGCGGACAGCGCAAGCGCGAACAGCAATGCGGAACGGATCATGGGATGTCTCCTTGATCGTGGCGACGCAGCCAGCCGCGCGGCAACATGCGGGCGAGGGTGGCGTCGCGCTGGAAGAAGTGGTGGTAGATGGCGGCGAGCGCATGCAGTGTAGCCAGCGCGACCATCGTCCAGAACAGCCACTCGTGGATGGATGCCATCCGTTCATGGAGGTCGTGGTCGCGGGCGACGAGCGCGGGAAGATTGATCACCCCGAACCATTGCAGCGGGAAGCCGGCGGCCGAATTGACGATCCAGCCACTGATCGGCGTCGCCAGCAGCAGCGCATACAGGGCCCAATGCATGGATGTCGCGGCGAGATGCTGCCCGCGCGATATTCCCGGAACTACCGCGGGCGCGCCGGCGTACAGGCGCCACAACAGCCGCAACACCACCAGCGCGAGCAAGGTGAGCCCGATCGATTTGTGCAGCGCGTATGTCGCGATCTTGTGGGGACTGATCGGCAGGTCGACCATGGTCAGGCCGAGGTATCCCATCACGATGATCAGCACGACGATCAGCCAGTGCAGGGTCTTGCTGACGCCACCCCATTCGCCCGACGTGTTTTTCAGCGGCATGCGCGTGGCTGTCCTTTATTTGGAAGGTTGTGATGCGGTGGCACCATCGTGGCGGACCAGTTCGGCTTCGATGCGCAGTTCGACATCGTCGCCCACCAGCGATTTCCAGGACGTCATCCCGAAATCGCTGCGCTTCAATTGCGCCTGCGCGGAAAAGCCGGCGGTGCGGCGGAACGGCGGCAACGGATAGCGCGCGATCTTGTTGAGCACCAGGTCCATGCAGAACGGACGGGTGACGCCGTGCAAGGTGAGGTCGCCGCAGGCGACGCCGCGGTTGGCGTCCTTGCGGGTGATATTGGTCGAAACGAAGCGCGCCTGCGGGTAGCGCTTCACGTCGAGGAAGCGCGGCGCGAAGATCGCGGCGGCCCAGCCGGAATCCCCCATGTCGATGCGCTCCATCGGCACGTTCACTTCCAGTCGCGCGCTGCTCCAGTCGTCGGAATCGAACAGCAGGCTGCCTTCGCTGCCGGAGACGGTGCCGAGCGCCTTGGAGTAGCCGGCGTGATCGATCGCGAAGAGGACGCGGGTATGCACCGGGTCGATGACGAAACGCTCCGGCTCGCCGGCCCGTGCCGCGGTGGCGGTGACGAGGGCGAGAATCACCAATGGCAGGAGGCGGCAGAGCATGCCCGGATTCTATGTCAGCACCGGGGTGGCGGTCGTGGTGCTTGCGACGGGGCAGGCGGGGCGGTCACACTGCGGTCAGGACGCGGAGGGGGAGCCCGCGGGAGGAGCAGGAGCGCGATGTCCAGCAGCAAGGCCTTGATTGCGTTGATCGCCGGACTGGCGTTCTTCGGCATGGTCGGCGATATCGCTGCGCAGGAGATACCGCGCATTCCGCGCATGCGCCTGCTGCGGATCACCGATGGCCTGCCCTCGAACGAAGTGACGGACATCGCCCGCGATCGCGACGGATTCATCTGGATGGCGACGCCCGATGGCCTGGTGCGTTACGACGGCAGCGGTTTGCGCATCTGGCGCCCGGAAGGCGATGGCAGCAAGGGACTGCCGAGCGGCGAAATCGCGCGTGTCCACGTCGATGCGGGCAATCGCCTATGGGTGGCGCTCATAAACGATGGCGCGGTGATGCTGGATGCGCAACGCAAGGCCATCACCCGCTTCGGTGAATCCACGCCGGGATTCAAGAGTCGCAACATCATGGCCATCACCAGCATCGGTAACGATGCTTGGATGGGCAGCAGTGGCGATGGCCTGTACCGCATCGATGCCGCCGGCCGCGTGCACAGCTGGCATATGGACGAGAATGATGTCGCCAGCCTTCCTGCGGATACCGTGCCGTCGGTATCGGCGGCTTCGGATGGCAGCCTGTGGATCGGTACCACCGCTGGCCTGGCGCACATGCGCGAGGGGCGGATCGAACGCATTCCGTTGCCCGGCGCACAACCTGCGGCGATCATCTACTATGTGCAGGCGACCGGACGCGGCGTCTGGGTTGGCGCTGCCAGTGGCGTGTATTACCTCGATGCCGATGGTCATTGGCACACGCCGTTTTGGAGTGATGTGTTCCGGCGTCCCAATGCCGCCCTGCGCATCGTTCCCGATCGCGACGGCGAACTGTGGATCGGCAGCCAGAAACGCCTGTGGCACGTGGTGCCGGGACAATCGCCGGTCGCCATCGATCCCGATGGCCGCCCGATCGAGCGCCTCGTCAACGGGATTGTCGTGGGGCCCAACGGCGAAGTGTGGGCGGGCGCGCCACAGGCCGGGCTCGGTTACCTGCGTCCCGATTGGCGGGGCATCAGCGAATTGCGCTACGGCAGCGGTCCGCTCGATTTGGCGGGGATGACCTATCGCGCCATCGGGCCCGGCGGCGATGGCGCGACATGGCTGGCTGGTGACGATGGCGACATCGAGCGCGTGACCCGCGATGGCCGTCTCGAGCGCATTCCATCGCAGGTCCGCCAGCAACTCGCCGGCACCCACCCATTTTCGATCCTGGCTGCGCACGATGGCAGCGTATGGATCGGCGAACGCAAGGGGCTTTATCGCGTCGGTCGCGATGGCCGGGTGCAGTCGTGGCTGGCCGATGCAACCGCGGATCCGCCACCGGGTGAAACCGTGCGGCGCTTGCGCGAAGCGGCGGATGGCAGTATCTGGCTGCTGGGGAATGGCGGCATGCAACAGCGCGATGCCCGGGGACGTGTCTTGCGCACGATTGGCTTGGAGGGTATCGACCGGCTGGACGAACTGGTGCTGGACGCCAAGGGCGCGCCATGGGTGATCGCCGACAAGCAGATCGCGCGCGCCGATGCCGGCGGTGTCCGCTTCGATCCCGTCGCCGGATTGCAGGGCGACGATGTCTATTCCCTGGGGTTCGATCGCGATGGCGGCCTGTGGGCGCATCGCCGCAGTGGACTGGCGCATTACCGCCTGCAGGGGAATCGCTGGCAGCGCGATGTTTTGGTTGCCACATCCCCTACGGGTTTGCCGCAGGTCGACAGTTCTTCCCTGCAGATGGATCCGCAAGGACGAGTCTGGCTTGCTACCCGTCGCGGCCTGTTGCGGTGGGATCCGCAAGCGCGCCAACTGCATCACATCGGCAGCGAACACGGATTGCAGAATCAGGATTTCCTCTTCAGCGGCGGGACTGTCGTGATGGGCGAGGATGGTCGTCTCGTGGCCTCGACCCAGGGCGGCACCGTGGTGCTGGTCAATACCCTGGCCACCGATCCGCCGCTGCACACGCCGTTGCTGGCCGGCGCGACCATCGAGGCGCGTCGCAATGGGCAATGGGCGGCGCTCGATCCCGACAAGGCGCAACTGGCGCCGGAGGATCGCGAGGTACGCGTCGCGATGCACCTGCTCGCCTACGAGAATCCCGCCGGCAACCATTACTGGACGCGACTCGACGGCATGGATCGCGATTGGGTCGACCAGGGCGCGAATCCGGAGCGCATCTTCACCGGACTGGCCGCGGGTGCGCATCGCTTGCGGGTGCGGGCACAGGATGCATTCGGCAATCCGGCATGGGAACGCCAACTGCGTTTCAGCGTGCGTGCGCCGTGGTGGTGGACCCCATGGGCGAAACTGGCGTGGCTTGCATGCGCACTGGTCCTGTTCGTGCTTGGCGTGCGCGCATGGCGCAAGCGGCGCGAACAGCAACGCCAGTTCCACGACGCCGAACAACGACGCAGAATCGCCGAAGAAGCATCGTTGGCGAAGACGCGTTTCCTCGCCACGCTTGGCCATGAAATCCGCACGCCGATGACCGGCGTCCTCGGCATGTCGGAATTGCTGGAATCGACGCCGCTGGACGATGGCCAGCGTGGCCAGGTGCGCACCATTCGCCGCGCCGGCGAACACCTGCTGAAACTGGTGGACGACGCACTCGATCTGGCGCGGATCGAAGCCGGGCGCATGGAACTCGTGGAGGCGCCTTTCGATGTCGGCGCGCTGGTCGCCGATGTCGGCGATTGGGCGGCGCCGAATGCGTTGCGCAAGGGCCTGCTGTTCTCGGCGAGCGTGGATGACGACGTGCCGCCGGCATTGCGCGGCGACGTGGTGCGCGTGCGCCAGATCCTGCTCAACCTGATCGGCAACGCCATCAAGTTCACCGAACACGGGCGCATCGACATGCATGTTTCGCGTGGCGATGCGCAGGGCATCGTGGTCGAAGTGCGCGATACCGGCCCGGGCATGAACGCCGAACAGCAGGCACGGCTGTTCCGCCGGTTCGAGCAGGCCGAGGGCGCGCGTACGGCCGAGCGTTACGGTGGCAGCGGACTCGGGTTGGCGATCAGCCAGGAACTGGCCAGCGCAATGCACGGCAAGATCGGCGTCGACAGCACGCCGGGCGAGGGCACCCGCTTCCGCGTGACGCTGCCGCTGTCGCAGGCGGATTCCGCCGTCGTAGCGGAAACATCGGCGCCGGTCGATCCTGCAACGCATGGCGAGTTGCGCCTGCTGATGGTCGAGGATGATCTCGTCATCGCCGAGGTGCTGGCCGGGATGCTGTTGGCGCAAGGCCATGAAGTGGTGCACGCGCCGCATGGGCTGGCCGCGCTGACCGAATCCGCGAGCGATACCTTCGACGCCGCCTTGCTCGATCTCGACCTGCCCGGGATGGATGGCTTCGATCTCGCCCGCACCTTGCGCGCGAACGGATTCACGGGGCGGTTGCTTGCGGTGACCGCGCGCGCCGATGCCGAAGCGGAAACATTGGCGCGCGCCGCGGGATTCGACGGCTTCCTGCGCAAGCCGGTCACCCGCGACTTGTTGACGCGGGCGCTGGATGCATTGATGCGGAATTGATCCCGCCGGCGATCAGTGCCTGGCCTGATCGACGTCCTTCAGGAATTTGATCAAGCCGTTCATGTAGGTCGGCTGGTCGTCGTACATCGCCATGTGGCCGCTGTTCGGGCCTTCCAGGTAGCGACCGTGCGGCAGCTTCTTCGACATCATTTTCATGAAGGTGGGGTCCATGGTGTCGTAGCGGCCGGCGATCACCAGCGTCGGCACGGTGATCTTCGCCAGGTCATTCGTGCGGTCCCACTGCTCGAGGATGCCGCTGGCGCCCATCTCGCTCGGGCCCTGCATCGGCACGTAGACCTTCTTGTTGAGGTGGGCGAACGAACGCAGCACCGGTTCCGGCCATTGCGCCGCGGGTTTGCGCAGGATGTGCTGTTCGTAGAACGGGTGCAGGAGTTCTTCGTAGCGCGGATCGTCGTAGCGCTTGGCCTGCTCCAGCGCGAGGATCTCCTTCAGCGCCTTCTGGTCCATCCGCGGCATCAGCACGTCGTGGGCGTAACGGTTGTAGGCCGGGATGCTCGACATCATGTTGGAGATGACCAGGCCCTTGAGGTTCTTCTGGTACTTCAGCGCGTATTCCATCGCCAGCAGGCCGCCCCAGGAGTGGCCGAGCAGGTAGAAGTTGCCGGAATCGAGGCCGAGCGCCTTGCGCACCTGTTCCACTTCTTCGACGTAATGGTCGATGCTCAGGAACGGCGCCATGTTTTCGGGTTGGTCGCTGTAGGCGGAGCCGAGCTGGTCGTAGTAGATGTACTCGATGCCGGCGCCGGGCAGCCAGGAATCCATCGCCTCGAAATATTCGTGGGTCGCGCCGGGGCCGCCGTGCAGCAGCAACAGCTTGATGCGCGGATTGTTGCCGACGCGCTTGGTCCAGACGCGGAAATCGCCGCTGGGCGTGTGGATCGGAATCATGCGCACGCCGCCGCTCCAGGCGTCGTCGCGACCGTGATTGTCGAAATAGTTCTGCTGCACGTGTTTGGCGGGATGCGGCGCATCCTTGGCCAGTGCCATGCCCGGCACGGCCAGCAGCAATGCCATCACCATCGACAGAAATCGCGCCATCGCCGAGCCCTCGCAGTGGAATCCCGCGAGTCTCGCGCGCTGGCGTCAGCGCTGCAACTCAGGCGCTCGGTTCAGTCAAAGCCTGCGATTCCGGCTTGCCGCATGGACTTCGTCCACCAGCACGCGCACGTGCTCGGGATCCATGTCCGGCGCCATGCCGTGGCCGAGATTGAAGACGTGGCCGTCGCGCGAGCCGTTGTTGCCCTTGGCGTAACTGTCGAGCGCGGTGCGCACTTCGCGGCGGATGGTGTCGGGCGATGCGTACAACGTCGCCGGATCGAGATTGCCTTGCAGCGCGACCTTGCCCTGCGTGCGCAGGCAGGCGCCATGCAGTGTCGTCGTCCAGTCGACGCCGAGCGCTTCCGCGCCGCTGTCGGCGAGTTCGGACAGATAGGGGCCGTTGCCCTTGCCGAACAGGATGAGGGGCGTGCGATCCGCGCCTTCGCCGCGTTGAAGTTCGCTGGCGATGCGGCGCAGGTAGCGCAGCGAGAATTCGCGATACATCGCCGGCGACAGCACGCCGCCCCAGGTATCGAATACCTGCAAGGCCTGCGCGCCGGCCGCGCGTTGGGCCGAGAGATAGGCGATCACCGCATCGGTGACCACGCCGAGCAGGCGATGCAGCGCGGCAGGATCGTTCAGCGCCATCGCTTTGATGCGACCGAAATCGCTGCCGCCGCGTCCCTCGATCATGTAGCAGGCGATCGTCCATGGGCTGCCCGAGAAACCGATCAGCGGCACCTTGTCCTGGAGTTCGCGACGGATCAGGCGCACCGCGTCCATCACGTAGCGCAACTCGGTTTCCATGTCGGGCACGGCGAGGCGGGCGATGTCTTCCTCGCTGCGGATCGGTCGTTCGAACTTCGGGCCTTCGCCCTCGACGAAATACAGGCCGAGTCCCATCGCGTCCGGGATGGTGAGGATGTCGCTGAAGAGGATCGCGGCATCGATGTCGAAACGCTCCAGCGGTTGCAGCGTGACTTCGCAGGCGATCTCGGGATTCTTCGCCATCGCCAGGAAGCTGCCGGCGCGTTGGCGGGTGGCGCGGTATTCCGGCAGATAGCGACCGGCCTGGCGCATCAGCCAGACCGGCGTGCAGTCCACGGGCTCGCGGCGCAAGGCGCGCAGGAAACGATCGTTGCTGGGCTTGGAATCCATGGGAATCTCTGGAAATGACGGGTCAGCGCGGACCGTCGAAGCCGGAGGCGAACATCAGCTGGAAACCTTTCTTCAGCTGGGCATCGCGGGCTTTTTCGATCGCGGCGAGGGCCGCGGCCTGGTCGGGGTACTGTTCGCGGCGCAGGCTGCTGCGCGCACCTTGCTGGCCGGTCTCGCGCACCAGCTCCCAGCCGCCGAAGAGGTCGGGCTGAAGCATGAGCTGGACGAAGCGCGGCGCTTCGTGGCCGTCGGGCCGTTGTTGCAGCAAAAGGCGCATATGCGAATTGTACGGCGTCGCCGCTCAGTCTTCGCGCAACTGCCGCAACACCGCGTTTTCGTCGACGCCGGCGACAATCCGGGCGCGACCGATGCCGTCCCAGAGGATGAAACGCAGGCCGTCGGCGGCGGTTTTCTTGTCGAGGCGCATGCGTGCGAGCAGGGCCTCGGCATCGAGTCCATGCGGAATGCGTACCGGCAGGCCGAGGCGTTCGAGCAGGGCGGTCAGGCGCGTGGCGTCGTCCATGGTCGCCATTCCCAATTGCGCGGAGAGTCGCGCCGCCAGCACCATGCCGACCGCGACGGCTTCGCCGTGGTTCAGGCCGTCACCGTAGCCCTGTTCGACCTCGATGGCGTGGGCGAAGGTATGGCCGAAGTTGAGCAGGGCGCGTTCGCCGTGTTCCAGCGGGTCGCGTTCGGTGATGGCGGCCTTGTGCGCGCACGAACGCGCAATGGCTGCCGAGAGCACCGTCGCGTCCATCGCCAGCAATGCGTCGGCGTGCGCTTCGAGCCAGTCGATGAAGCCTGCATCGATGATCGCGCCGTACTTCACCACTTCGGCAAGACCGGCGCGCAGTTCGCGCGGCGGCAGCGTGCGCAGGACCGCGGTGTCGATGACGACGGCGCGCGGCGGATGGAAGGCCCCGACCAGGTTCTTGCCCTGTGGAATGTCGATCGCGGTCTTGCCGCCGACCGAGGAGTCGACCATCGCCAGCAACGAGGTCGGAATCTGCACGCAGTCGATGCCGCGCATCCAGCACGCCGCCGCGAATCCGGCCATGTCGCCGATCACGCCGCCGCCGAGCGCGTAGACGCAGGCGTCGCGGGTCGCGCCCATCCGTGCCAGCGCGTCGATGACGCGATTGAAATTGCCGAAGGTCTTGGCGCTTTCGCCGGCGGGCAGCACCAGCGTGGCGAGTTGCGCATCCGGGCGCGCCGACCGCAATGCCGCGACAACGGCATCGCCATACATGGGGGAAACGTGTTCGTCGCTGACGACCAGGGCATGGCGTCCGCGCAGATGCTTTGCCAGCAGGGCGTCATCGCGCAGCAGGCCATCGCCGATATGGATGGCGTAGGGCGCGCTGCCGCCGACTTCGACGTTCGTGACGCTCATGCCGCGGCCTCGCGTTGCTCCAGCAGCTGCATCAGGCGATCGACCACTTCATCCACGCTCATGTCGCTGGTATCCATTTCGAAATCGGCCAGTTCCCGGTAGAGCGGGGTGCGGATCGCATCGAGCTTGCCCAGTGTCGTTGCCGCGTCATCGCCGTGCAGCAACGGGCGTTGCGCGCGTTCGTCGCGCATGCGCTCGAGTCGCGTTGCCACGTCGGCGCGTAGCCAGATCACGGTCGCGCGTGCGTTCAATGCTTCGCGGTTCGTCGCCGCCAGCACCACGCCGCCGCCGGTGGCGATCACCGTGTCGTCGTTCGCCAGGACATCGCGCAGGGCCGCGCTTTCGAGTTCGCGGAAACGTGCCTCGCCGGCGTCGGCAAAGATCGCTGCGATGGTCTGGCCGGCGCGGTTTTCCACCTCGGCATCGAGGTCGAGGCAGGGGCGATCCAGCCGTCGCGCCAGGGACGCGGCGACGCGGCTCTTGCCGCTGCCCATGGGGCCGATGAATGCGATGGGGCGATGTTGCATGGCGACATGCTATCAGCCGCCGTAGCGGTCGCAGGCAGCGACGCCGTCCTAACAATCCATGCACTACGTTTTGGGTCCGTTTCCTTCCATCCACCCGGAGTTCCGCATGAGCATCGCCAAGGTCATTGAAATCAATTCCTCCTCCAAGAAAGGCATCGAGGATGCCGTCCAGTCCGGCCTGGCCAAGACCGGCAAGACCGTCAAGAACATCCAAGGCGCCTGGGTGAACGAGATCAAGGTGGTGACCAAGCCGAACGGCAGCGTGACCGAGTGGCGGGTCAACATGAAGGTCAGTTTCATCGTCGATTGAGCGCAGGTTTCGGGCGCGCTCCTGCGGCACAATGGAGTCATGAACGATTCCGCCCTTGACCTTCGCGCAGAAGCGCTCGCCACCTTCGATCGCCTGTTCGCCGAAGCCGGCGCGGCAGGCGAGCCCGACCCCACCGCGATGGCCGTCGCCACCACCACGCTCGACGGTCGTCCGTCCCTGCGGATGGTGCTGCTGAAGGCGCACGACGAGCGCGGCTTCGTCTTCTATACCCACCTCGATGGTCGCAAGGGCCTGGAACTGCAGGCCAACCCGCATGCGGCGCTGCTGTTCTTCTGGCCACGGGTGCGCAACGCCGTGCAGGTGCGCATCGAAGGCGCGGTCGAGCTGGTCGGCGATGCGCAGGCCGATGCCTATTTCGCCAGCCGTCCCCGTGACAGCCAGATCGGCGCATGGGCGTCGCGGCAGTCGCAGCCACTGGCCGATCGTGGCGAGTTCGAGGAGCGCTTCGACCAGGCGCAGGCCGAGTTCGCCGGTCGCGAGGTGCCGCGTCCGCCACGCTGGACCGGTTTCCGGGTGCGACCGGAGCGTTTCGAGTTCTGGTACGGCGCCGAATACCGCCTGCATCGCCGCGATGTCTACCTGACCGATCGCTGCGGCGACTGGCATCGCGAGCAGCTGTATCCGTGAGTCGGGATTGGTCGTTGCGGGAGGCGACTCCCGCGGATTTCACGGCGTGGGGCGCCTTGCGCGCCCGTCTTTGGGACGACAGCCCCGACGCGGTCATGGAGAGCGACGACATGGGTGCGGCGATCGATTCGTCGCGCCCGGCCACGACGTTCCTTGCCGTAGACGACGGGGGCCGGCCCTTCGGGTTCATCGAGCTTGCGATACGCCACGATTACGTCAACGGATCGGAATCGTCGCCCGTCGGTTTCGTCGAGGGCTGGTACGTCGATCCTGATTGGCAAGGCGGCGGGGTGGGGCGGGCACTGGTTGCCGCCGGCGCCCGCTGGACACGCGATCACGGTTGCAGCGAACTGTGTTCCGACGCGCTGATCGACGCCTGTGAATCGCACGCGGCGCATCGCGCCTGCGGCTTCGAGGAAACCGAGCGTGTGGTGTACTTCCGCAAGTCGTTGACATGATGATCGGACCGCGCCGCATCGTCTGCCTGACCGAAGAGCCGACCGAGGTGCTGTATGCGCTCGGTGCGGAGGATCGCATTGTCGGCATCAGCGGCTTCACCGTGCGACCGCCGCGTGCGCGCAAGGAGAAGCCCAAGGTCAGCGCCTTCACCAGCGCCAAGATCAACGAGATCATGAAATTGCAGCCGGAACTGGCGATCGGGTTTTCCGATATCCAGGCCGACATCGCCGCCGAACTGGTGCGGCGTGGCGTGGAGGTGTGGATCTCCAATCATCGCAGCGTCGACGGCATCCTCGACTACATCCGCCGCCTCGGTGCGCTGGTTGGCATGGCGACGCAGGCGAATGCGTATGCGGATGGATTGCAGCGTGGCCTCGATGACGTCGCCGAACAGTCGGCCAAGTTGCCGCGGCGACCGCGCGTCTATTTCGAGGAGTGGGACGAACCGCCGATCAGCGGCATCCGCTGGGTGAGCGAGTTGATCGCGATCGCGGGCGGCGACGACATCTTCCCGGAACGCGCCGCCGAGCCGTTGGCGAAGCAGCGCATCCTCGAGGATCCGCTGGAAGTGGCGCGGCGCGTGCCCGACATCATCCTCGGCAGCTGGTGCGGCAAGCGTTTCCGGCCGGAGAGGGTCGCGGCGCGTCCCGGATGGCAGGACATTCCCGCGGTACGCGACGGCGAACTTCACGAGGTGAAGTCTCCGCGCATCCTGCAGCCGGGGCCGGCTGCGCTCACCGATGGCGTGGCGGATATCGCCGCGATCGTGCAGCGGTGGGCGGCGCGCTGATCTTCAGCGCGGCAACAGGTCCCGGGTGAACGCCATCGTCGCGTTCGCGCCGCCTTTGCGTGCATCGATCTTGAACTGCACGCTTGCCGGTGGCTTTGCGGCGACGGTCGCGATGTAATCCGTCATCCCGTCGGTGGTGATCGTCCGCAGCGGCAATGGCGCCGGCGCATCCGGCAACACGGACGATTGCGCGGTCAGCTGCACCGCATCGACAGGCACGCCATTGCCGTGGTCGTCGCGGACCGTCACCAGCAGGAACAACGCGTTGCCTTCGCGCGAAATACCGTAACGGCGCGCGCTGATGTCGTTGAGGTCGCTGCTGAGAATCGTCGATGCATGGATGACCACGCCATCGACCGTCGCTTCGGCGGATGCATTGCCGGCAGCGTTGCCGGATGCCGTCGCCGATGCCTGGGCGTCATGCGAAACCGTGTTGTTGCTGCACGACGCCAGCACCAGCACGGCGGCAGCGATGAAGTGGCGTGTGCTCATGTCGGTTCTCCATCGTTGGCGGCGGACAGCTCGGCGCCACGGATGCGCGCGGCATGGATGGCGTCCTTGACCAGTGGCCGGAACCCGCCTGCCTCGAACGTGTTGATCGCGGCTTCGGTCGTGCCCTTGGGCGAGGTGACCCGGCGGCGCAATTCCGCCGCGGGCTCAAAGCTTTCATTGAGCATGCGCGCGGCGCCGAACATCGTCTGCGCAACCAGCACGCGCGCCTGCCCGGGCGCGAGTCCTTCCGCTTCGGCGGCGGACTGCATCGCTTCGGCGAGCAGGAACAGATAGGCCGGGCCGCTGCCGGACACGGCGGTGACCGCATCCATCAGGGATTCGTCTTCCAGCCAGATCGTCGGGCCGGCGGCATGCATCAGCGCATCGGCCTGGGCGCGTTGTTCCTTCGACACTTCGGCATTGGCATACAGGCCGGTGATGCCGGCGCGCAGCAACGCCGGCGTGTTGGGCATGGTGCGCACGATCGGCAAGGCTGCGCCGAACCAGCGGGCGAGTTGCGCGGTGGTGATGCCGGCGGCGATCGAGACCACCAGCGGATGTTGCTTCGCCGCGGCTGCGGCGAGACTCGAGCAGACCTCGCGCATCACCTGCGGCTTGGTCGCGAGCACCCAGGTGGACGCGTCGGCCACCGCTGCGGTGGCACTGTCGTGGACATGGACGCCGAAGCCGCGGTGCAGGGCGTCGCGCAATTCCGCCACCGGTTCGGCGACGTGGATGCAGGCGGGATCGCTGCCGTGGGCGATCAGGCCGCCGATCAGGCTGCGCGCCATGTTGCCACCACCGATGAAGGCGATGACGGAATGGATGGAGGACGAGTTGGGCATGACGGTTTCCGGATGGCCCCTGAGGCTTGAGTGTGAACGATTTGCGGTGAACGTAGTGCGGCGAAGTGGCTAGTCGCGCTTGCCGAACAGCGCCGTGCCGATCCGCACCATGGTCGAACCTTCCTCGACCGCCAGCTCGGCGTCCTCGCTCATGCCCAACGACAGCGTGTCCATGCCGGGGTGGTCGGTTTTCAGCTGGTCGAAGAGTTCGCGCATGCGTCGGAATGCGGCGCGGCGCAATTCGAAATCGGGGTGCGGCGCCGGGATCGCCATCAGTCCGCGCAGGGCCAGGTTGGGATGGCTGGCAATGGCGTCACAGAGGCCGTCGGCTTCGTCGATGCGACAGCCCGACTTGCTGTTCTCGTCATCCACGTTGACCTGCACCAGCAGGTTCAGCGGCGGCAGTTCCGTCGAACGCTCGCGGGCGAGGGCATCGACGAGTCGCTGGCGGTCCACCGACTGCACCCAGTCGAAGTGCCGGGCGGCTTCGCGTGCCTTGTTGGTCTGGAGATGGCCGATCAGGTGCCACTCGATGTCCGCCAGACCTGCCAGTTCGGCCTGCTTGGCCATCGCTTCCTGCACGTAGTTCTCGCCGAAGGCACGTTGGCCGGCGCCATGGAGTGCGGCGATTGCCTCGGCCGGCTGGCGTTTGCTCACGGCCAGAAGCCGCGGCGGCGGACGCCGGAAACGTGTCGCGGCGGCCTGCAAACGGGCCAGAACTTCGAGGTAACGCGAATCTGTGATCGCCATGTGAAGTTTTCGTCAAGACGGGGTAGCATGCCCGACGAGGGGCCCGTCATGGTGCCCCATTCGCAACCTGTCGGTTCGTACTGGGGATTAGGATGGATATTGCCGAGCTGCTGGCGTTTTCGGTCAAGAACAAGGCATCCGACTTGCATTTGTCGGCCGGCCTGCCGCCGATGATCCGCGTCGATGGCGATGTCCGCCGCATCAATATCCCGCCGTTGGAACACAAGCAGGTGCATGCGTTGATGTACGACATCATGTCGGACAAGCAGCGCCGCGACTACGAAGAGTTCCTCGAGACCGACTTCTCGTTCGAGATCCCCGGCCTGGCCCGTTTCCGCGTCAACGCCTTCACCCAGAACCGCGGCGCGGCCGGCGTCTTCCGTACCATTCCCTCGGAAGTGCTGAGCCTTGACCAGCTGGGCTGCCCGCCGATCTTCCGCGAGCTGATCGAGCAGCCTCAGGGCCTGATCCTGGTGACCGGTCCGACCGGCTCCGGCAAGTCGACGACGTTGGCGGCGATGGTCGACCACATCAACAAGAACGAATATGGCCACATCCTCTCGGTCGAGGACCCGATCGAATTCGTGCACCAGTCGCAGAAGTGCCTGATCAACCAGCGCGAAGTGCATCGCGACACCCACGGCTTCAACGAGGCATTGCGGTCCGCGCTGCGCGAGGACCCCGACTACATCCTGGTCGGCGAGTTGCGCGACCTCGAAACCATCCGCCTGGCGCTGACCGCCGCGGAAACCGGACACCTGGTGTTCGCGACCCTGCATACCTCCAGCGCGGCCAAGACCATCGACCGCGTGATCGACGTGTTCCCTGCCGGCGAAAAGCCCATGGTGCGTTCGATGCTGTCGGAATCGCTGCGTGCGGTGATCTCGCAGTCGCTGCTGAAGAAGGTCGGTGGCGGCCGCGTCGCCGCGCACGAAATCATGGTCGGTGTCCCCGCCATCCGCAACCTGATCCGCGAGGACAAGGTGGCGCAGATGTATTCGGCGATCCAGACCGGCCAGGCCCAGGGCATGCAGACGCTCGACCAGTGCCTGCAGGACCTGGTGAAGCGCAACATCGTGCCGCGCGCGCAGGCCCGCGAGTACGCGAAAGACAAGAAGATTTTCGATTGATGTACCCCCAGCGCCGTGCGTGAGCGCGGCGTGCCGACGGAGCTCCCCCGATGCCTACCACTCCGACCGATCTGACCAATTTCCTCCGCCTGATGGCGCAGCAGCGCGCGTCCGACCTCTTCATCACAGCGGGCATGGTTCCGGCGATGAAGGTCGCCGGCAAGTTGCAGCCGGTCGGCCAGGAGCCGCTGACGCCGCAGGAAAGCCGCGATCTGGTGCTGTCGGTGATGAACCCGATGCAGCGCGAGGAGTTCGAAAAGACCCACGAGTGCAACTTCGCCATCGGCCTCGCCGGCGTCGGCCGCTTCCGCGTGTCGGCGTTCTACCAGCGCAACCAGGTCGGCATGGTGCTGCGCCGGATCGAGATGAAGATCCCGACCATCGAGGAACTCAACCTGCCGCCGGTGATGAAGACGCTGGCGATGACCAAGCGCGGCATCGTGCTGTTCGTCGGCGCGACGGGTTCGGGCAAGTCGACCTCGCTTGCCGCGCTGATCGGCTATCGCAACAAGAATTCCTCGGGCCACATCATCACCATCGAGGACCCGATCGAATTCGTGCATCGCCACGAGGGCTGCATCATCACCCAGCGCGAAGTCGGCGTGGATACCGACAGCTGGGACAACGCGCTGAAGAACACCCTGCGCCAGGCGCCCGACGTGATCATGATCGGCGAAATCCGTACCCGCGAAGGCATGGATCACGCCATCGCCTTCGCCGAAACCGGCCATCTGGTGCTGGCGACGCTGCATGCCAACAACGCCAACCAGGCGATGGACCGCATCATCAACTTCTTCCCGGAAGAGCGTCGCAGCCAGCTGTTGATGGACCTGTCCTTGAACCTGAAGGGCGTGGTCGCGCAGCAACTGGTCCCGACCGTCGACGGCAAGGGGCGCCGCGCGGCGCTGGAAATCCTCCTCGGCACGCCGCTGGTGCAGGACTACCTGCGCGACGGCGAGATCCACAAGCTGAAGGAAGTGATGAAGGATTCGACCCAGCAGGGCATGAAGACCTTCGACCAGGCGCTGTTCGAGCTCTACCAGGGCGGCAACATCAGCTACGAGGACGCGCTGCGCTTCGCCGACTCGCAGAACGAGGTGCGCCTCAAGATCAAGCTGGCCCAGGGCGGCGATGCGCGCACGCTGGCGCAGGGGCTGGATGGGGTGGAGATCTCGGAAGTCCGATAGAATGGGGCCATGCCCCGTGAAATCCCGACCGGACCGAACTCGCTGGCCAACCAGCTGCTGGTGGCGGTCCCGGCGCTTGAAGACCCGACGTTCTCCCGTTCCGTCACCCTGATCTGCCAGCACGACCAGAACGGGGCGATGGGCATCGTGGTCAATCGGCCGTCCGACATGCTGCTGGGCGAGCTGCTGCAACAGATCCAGGTCACCACCGGCGACGAGATCCTGCGCATGCACCATGTGCTGGCGGGCGGGCCGGTGCACCCGGAGCGCGGCTTCGTCCTCCACGACGGCGAGCAGGACTGGGATTCGAGTTTCGCCCTCGGCAACGGCCTGGCGCTGACCACGTCGCGCGACGTGCTGGAATCGCTGGCCTCGGGCACCGGACCGCAACGCGCCCTGGTCGCGCTGGGTTGCGCCAGCTGGGGACCGGGCCAGCTCGAACAGGAAATCACCGAGAACAGCTGGATCACCGTTCCCGCGGACAACGACCTGCTGTTCACCACGCCGCTGGAATCGCGCTGGCAGGCCGCTGCCGGCCGCCTTGGCGTCGACCTGATGCAGATGGCCGGTTATTCCGGTCGCGCCTAGGGCCTGTTACCGCTATCGGAACAGGCCATGCCGCGCCAAAGCCTGTGCGATGCAAGGAAGAATGAGTGAGTTTATGTCGATAAATGAGCGAATGATGACGATGCAGCGCTCAGGCTTTGACGCGGCCCACCGGGTTGCCGTGTCCGGTCGCCATGCGATCGCGCGCGGCTTGAACAGGCAACCAGCCTGCCGCTGCGCCACGCGCGCCCGCCTAACAACCGGACACGGCAACATGGCCCGTTCCGATAGCGGTAACAGGCCCTGATGCGGACCGATGGCACCGTGCTCGGCTTCGATGTCGGCAAGCGTCGCATCGGTGTTGCCGTCGGCAGTGCCTTCAGCGGCGGTGCGCGGCCGATCGCGGTGGTCGACGTCCACGATGGCGTGATCGACTGGAAGGCGATCGACAAGCTGATCCGCGAATGGATGCCGTCGGGCCTGGTGGTGGGCGATCCGCTGACGCTGGCTGGCGACGACCAGCCGATTCGCCAGTTCGCGCAGCAGTTCGCCCGCGACATCGCCGCGCGCAGCAAGCGCGAGGTGGTGATGATGGACGAGCGCTCGAGTTCGATCGAAGCCGCGGGCGCGTTCGCCGAGCGACGGGCATCGGGCGCGTCGCGCCGGCGCGACGCCAATGCGCTCGATGCGATGGCGGCGGCGATCATCGTCGAGCGCTGGCTGGCTTCCCCCGGTGATGCAGTGCCGGTTTCGATGGGGAACGCCCCTGGAGCGACGACGTGACGATGGCTGGAAAACACCTGCTGACCCTCGCTGACATGGCGCGCGGCGATCTCGAGGCACTCCTTGATCGCGCGCAGCAGTTCTCGGATGGCGCGGACGCGCGTGGGCGGTTGGCCGGGATCGCGGTGTGCACGCTGTTCTTCGAACCTTCGACGCGCACGCGCCTGAGTTTCCAGCGTGCGGCGCAGCGTCTCGGCGCCGACGTGCTGAATTTCGACGCGGCAACGTCTTCGACCACCAAGGGCGAAACCGACGTCGATACCCTGCGCAACATCGAAGCGATGGGCGTGCGTGGTTTCGTCATCCGCCATCGCGAGGATGGCGCCGTCGCGCGACTGTCCGAAGTGGTGCAGCCCGGGACGAAGCTGATCAACGCCGGTGACGGTCGCAGCCAGCATCCGACCCAGGGCCTGCTCGACATGCTGACCATCCGCCAGGCCAAGGGCGACGATTTCTCGACGCTGAAGATCGCCATCGTCGGCGACATCAGGCATTCGCGCGTGGCGCGCAGCGATCTGTGCGCATTGCGCGCGCTGGGCGCGACGGATGTCCGCGTGTGTGCGCCGGAGTCACTGTTGCCGGATGCGCAGACGCTGCAGGGCTGCACGGTGGAGGCCGACGTGGCCAAGGCCATTTCCGGCGCCGACGTGGTGATGACGCTGCGCCTGCAGCGCGAACGCATGCAGGAAGGCCTGGTGTCCTCGCTGGAGGATTACCACCGCGATTACGGCATCACCACGGAGCGCATGAAACTGGCGAAACCGGATGCGGTGGTGATGCATCCGGGGCCGATGAATCGCGGGATCGAGATCAGCGATGAAGTCGCAGATGGCCCGCAGTCGCTGATCCTGCGCCAGGTCGCGAACGGCGTCGCGGTGCGGATGGCCGTGCTGGAAACCGCGCTCGCGGGCTGATCGAAGCTTGGGTCAGCGCTTCTGCGCGAACAGCCAGGTCCACAGTTCCGGCGTGTGCGAATACGCCGGGTCCCAGCTGTTGTGGTTGGCATCCGGGAATTCGGTGTAGCGCGCGTCCGCCGCGTCCGCCGCGCGGAAGGCGGCAATCAGCTTGCGGTCGTCCTCGGGGGAGACCTGATCATCCTTCGCGCCATGGAAGATCCACACCGGGACGTGTTGCAGGCGTTTCGCGACGACGGCGTAGGGATCAGCCTCGTTGGCGACAGAGGTGACCAGCAGCGCGCGTTCATCACTGGGTGCTTTCACCGCGCCGCACACCGGAACCAGCGCGGCGAAGCGCTCCGGTGCATGCAGGGCCATTTCCCACACGCCGTAACCGCCCATCGACAGGCCGGTGAGGTAGGTGCGCTTGCGATCGCCGTGGAATTCGCGACTCGCGGCGTCGAGTTCCGCGAAGACGAGATCGACGTTGTCGCTCCATTCGGTGTCATCCGGCGCCTGCGGGAACACCACGATCGCCGGGAACGTGTCCTGGTGCGCGCGGACGTAGGGACCGATGCCGACCAGCGTCGGCTTGGCGCCATCGCTGCCGCGCTCGCCGGTGCCATGCAGGAAGACGATCACGGCGGGTTCGCTGCCACCGGCTTGCGCGGATGGCACGAAGACCTGGTAGCGATGCTGCTTGCCGCCGATATCGATGCTGCGTTCGAGAAAAGCGCCGCCGGTGCGCTTGGGCATGTTGCTCGCGCAGGCTGCCAGCAGCAGGGCTGCGAACACGATGAGCAGAAGGGTCGCTGCTGTCATGGAAGACGGTTTCATTGAAGACGTTCCCGGTGGATGCTTCATCGCATCAGGATACGCCCTCCGTGAATTTCGCAAAGGCAGCTTGCGCCGGCATGCCGTCCGCCAATGCCTGCACCAATGCGGTGCCGACGACAGGCGTCGCACCCATCGAGCGGATGCTGGCCAATGCCTGCGGTTCCGACAAGCCGAACCCGACCGCGAGCGGGCGATTCGTGATCGCGCGCAGGGCCGCCACGCGCGCGGCGATCGGTGCGAAATCGTGGGTGCCTTCGCCGGTGATGCCGAGGCGCGCGACCACATAGGCGAAGCGTTGCGCGAACGGCGCTGACGGGCCGGGATCGGCGCGTTCGGCCAGCAGCTGCTTTGCGCGCTCGATCGAGGTGGTCGGCGACAGCAGCGGGACGATCGGATAGCCGGCAGCAAGCAATGCCGCTTCGAGTTCCGGTTCCTCGCCGAAGGGAAGATCGACCACCAGCAGCGAACGCACCGGCGTCTTGCGCAACAGTTCGATCAGGCGCGTGCTGCCGATCTGCAGCAAGGGGTTGAGGTAGGTGAAGAGCACGACGTCGGGGCCGTCGCTGATCGTCGCCAGTTGCTGCAGCACCGACTCCGCGGTGACGCCGCGTTCGATCGCGCGTTGCGCCGCGGACTGCAATGCCGGGCCGTCGGCGATCGGGTCGGAGTGCGGGACGCCGACCTCGATGCTGGAGATGCCGGCGGCCTTCGCCGCGCGCAGCAGTTCCGGAAGCGAATCGACTGCGGGATCGCCGGCCATGATGAAGGGGAGAAGGCGATCCATTCAGAGCTCCAGGCGCGAACGATAGGTGGAGAGATCCTTGTCGCCGCGACCAGACAGGCCGAGCAACACGGTACGGGCGCCATCACGGGCGAGGTCGCGCAAGCGCGCGAGCGCGTGGCTGGATTCCAGCGCGGGCAGGATGCCTTCGAGCGCGCACAGTTCGCGCGCGGCAGTCAGGGCTTCGTCGTCGCTGGCGCGCCAGACATCGACGCGGCCTTCGTCGGCCCAGGCCGCGAGTTCCGGGCCGAGCGCGGGATAGTCGAGGCCCGCGCTGACCGACGAGGTTTCGGCGGTGTGGCCGGCTTCATCCTGCAGGAGCAAGGTGCGGCAACCATGCAGTACGCCGACGCGACCGCCGCCGACGCGCGCGGCATGTTCGCCGAGTGCGGTGCCATGACCACCGGCTTCGACGACGACGCGGCGCAGTGCATCGTCGAGGAAAGGCTTGATCAGGCCGGAGCTGTTGCTGCCACCGCCGACGCAGGCGATCACGGCGTCGGGCAGCGATCCGTGGCGTTCAAGAACCTGCGCACGCGCTTCGTCGCCGATCACGGTCTGGAAGCTGCGCACGATGGTCGGGAACGGATGCGGGCCGAGCGCGGAGCCGAGCACGTAGTGCGCGCGATCGCAGCGTGCGGCCCAGGCGCGCAGCGCGGCGTTCACTGCTTCCTTCAACGTGCCCTGGCCGCTGTCGACCGCTTCCACCGTTGCGCCGAACATGCGCATGCGGAACACATTGGGCGCTTGCCGTTCCATGTCGGTGCGGCCCATGTAGACGGTGCAGGGCAGGCCGAGTCGCGCGCAGGCGGCTGCGGTCGCTACGCCATGCTGGCCGGCGCCGGTCTCGGCGATGATCTCGTGCTTGCCCATGCGCTTGGCCAGCAGCACCTGCGCGATCGCATTGTTGATCTTGTGCGCGCCGGTGTGGCACTGGTCTTCGCGTTTCAGGTAGAGATGCTCGAGGCCGACCGCCTTGGCGAGTCGCGGCGCCGACGTGAGCGCGGTCGGGCGACCGACGAAATCACGCAACTGTTCGGCGAGTTCACGCTGGAAGGTGGGATCGTGGATGGCATTGATGAAGGCTGCTTCCAGTTCCAGCAGCGGCGTCATCAATGTTTCCGGCGCGTAGCAGCCGCCGAAACCGGCGCGGCCAAAGCGGGTAGGAAGTTCAAAGCTGGATGGCATGGACGGTGCTCACAAATTGCTGGACCTTCGGAATGGATTTGCGGCCGGGTGAAGCTTCGAGGCGCGATGCGGCATCGGCGCCACGGCAATGCTTGCGTTGTTGCTGCGTTGACGCCTCGATGCGATCACGCACGTTGTCGCCATCAAGTCCGCCTGCGAGCAGGAACGGTCCGGGTGGCGGAAATTTCCCGGCATGCGTCTGGCCCGAGCCACCATGCACGCCGGTTTGCGAGGGTGCGGTTTCCCACAAATACTGATCGGCATCGACTGCTGGCTGGTCGGGACTGTCCGGCCACGGCAGCAGCAAGTTCAGGCCGGCGGCGCGGGTGCGCGTTAACGCGTCAACGCGCGCGCCGGCTGGAAGATAGGGTTGCACCCAACCCAGGCCATGCGCGATCGCTTCTTGGATCATCGGTTCGATGTCGTCACCGACCGCGACCAGTACGCCGCGCATGCCGATGCCGGCACTCGCCGATTCCAGGTCCTCGCAATGGCGCGGGCTCGGTGGGTGGCGCACGAAACCGATCAGGTCCGCGCCGGCGGCGAGCGCCATGCGCGCGTCGTCGTTGTGGGTGATGCCGCAGACCTTGGCGATCAGGCTCATGTCCTGCACGCCTGCAGGAAGGCGACGGGATCATTGCTGCGCATCAATGCTTCGCCGATCAGCACCGTGTCGAAACCCTGTGCGAATGCCGCGCGTGCGTCTTCCGGCGTGGACAGCCCGGATTCGCGGATCAGCACGGCGTCGGGGAAGGCCTCGCGCAGCGGATCGGCGGTCGGCGCGCCGATGGCGAAGCTGGCGAGATCGCGTGCGTTGATGCCGACCAGCGTCGCACCGCTGTCGCGCGCGAAGGGAATCTCGCCGAGTTCGTGCAGTTCCACCAGTGGCTCCAATCCGCGTTCGCGGGCGGCGTCGGCGAACGCGGCGGTGTGCTTGCCGAGGACGCGGGCGATCAGCAGCACGGCATCGGCCTGCGCCGCCGTCGCGGCTTCGTCGAGATGGCGCGCATCCAGCACGAAGCCCTTGTAGAGGCGCGGCATGCCATACCGCTTGCCAGCGCGGACTTCATCGGCGCTGCCCTGGAACAATGCCGGTTCGGCGAGGATCGACACCGCCGCCGCACCGCCATCGCGATAGGCCTGCAACTGCGTGTCGAAATCGCGATCGGCGGCGAACGGGCCCAGCGATGGCGAGGCGCGCTTGAACTCGGCGATCACCGCGCCGCCGTTGCGGGACTTGGTGTCGCGCAACGCTTTCTCGAAACGGGCATCGATGGTGCGCTGCGGTGCCGGCGCGATATTGAGTCCGGCAATGCGCGCGGCTTCGCTTTCGACCACACGGGTCAGATGCGATCCGGCAGGCAGTCGTGCGTCGCGCAACACGTCGTGGAGGGAGGGCAACGCGCTCATGCCGCGATCTCCCGTGCCGGCAGCGGCACTTCGAAGCCGTTCTCCAGCACGTCGCGGCATTGGCGCATGGCTGCCGGCAATTCCGACAACGAGGCATTCCGATGCAGCAGCAATCCGAGACCGGCCTGCAATGCGACGGCATCGGCGACGGCAGGACGGAAATCGGCGGAAGTCGATCCGTGCAGGCAGCCGCGCGCGACCGCCAGCGCCTGGGTACGATCCTCGACCCGCAATGCGTCGCGTTCGGGCGCGGCAATGCCGAGGTCGCGCGGGACCAGCACTTCCGTCGCCAGGACCTTGCCATCGCGCAGTTCCAGCACGCGGGTCGGACCTTCGATCGACGCTTCATCCATGCCATCGCCTTGGGCGTTCTTGCCGTGGATGACGAAGCCACGCTGCAGTTCGCCTTGCGCAAGCGCGCCGGCCATCGGTTCCAGCAAGGTGTCGCGGGCAACGCCCAGCACCTGGTAAGCGGGACGCGCCGGATTCAGCAGCGGGCCGAGCAGGTTGAAGATGGTGGGGATGCCGAGACGGCGACGGATTTCGCGCAGGCGCCCGAGCAGCGGGTGGTAGGCCGGCGCGAACAGGAAGGCGAAGTTGTTGGTCGCAAGATCCTGCTTCAGCTGCGCCGGTGCGCGCGACAAGTCGTAGCCGAGCGCTTCCATCAGGTCGGCGCTGCCGCAGGTCGAGGTCGCCGCGCGATTGCCGTGCTTGGCGACCGGGACGCCGAGATGCGCCAGCAACAGGCTGGACAAGGTGCTGAGGTTGGGCGTGGAGGCGCCGTCGCCGCCGGTGCCGACGACATCGAGTACCGCAAGATCGCAGCGATCGAAGGGCTGTGCTTCCGCCAGCAGCACGGACGCAAACGCGTGCAGTTCTTCCGCGCTGGGGTCGCGTTGCGCGAGCAGGGCGAGACAGGCGCCGACCAGCAAGGCGTCGGTGTCCTGGTCGACGAAGGTCCGCATCAACTCGGCGGCGGTGTCGGCCGGCAGCGGGCGGATCGGGTTGTGTGAAGTGAGCAGTGTCATGGACGCAGACCTGAAAGACGCAGCACGTTGGCGAGCAGCGCCGGACCATCGGGAGTGAGGATGCTTTCGGGATGGAACTGCACGCCCCAGCGCGGCAGCGTGCGATGCGCCATCGCCATCGGTTCGCCGGAAACGGAGCGCGCGGTGATCTGCCATTCCGGCGGCAGCGTGGCGTCGTCGACGATCAGGCTGTGATAGCGACCGACCATCAACGGCTGCGGCAAATCGGCGAACACGCCGGTGCCGTCGTGTTCCACCGGCGTCGCTTCGCCATGCAGGGGTTCGCGCGCGTGGGTGACGCGACCGCCAGTGCCCGCGGCCAACGCCTGCTGGCCGAGGCAGACACCGAACACCGGGATATCGAGATCGCTGGCGGCGATATCGACATGGATCCTGCATTCGGTGGGATGGCCTGGGCCGGGCGACAGCACGATCAATTCCGGCTTGCGCTTGCGCACATCGTCGAGCGTGATCTGGTCGAAGCGCGCGACCTCAACTTCCTCGCCCAGTGCCTGGAAGGCCTGCACGAGGTTGTAGGTGAAGCTGTCCAGTGCATCGATCAGCAAAATCATTCCGCGCCCTCCAGAGCGTTGAGCGAGACACCCATCGCCGCGGCGGGGGCACCGAGTTTGTGCAGGGTTTCCATATATTCCTTGTGTGCGTCGGAAGCGCGGACGATGCCGGCGCCGGCCTGCAGCCAGGCATGGCCGTTGGCGTAGACCGCAGTGCGCAGGATCAAGGCGCTGTCGAAGGCGCCATCGGCGCCGAGCTTGATCAGCGCGCCGGCATAGGGGCCGCGTGTGTCTTGTTCCATTTCGGCGATGCGTTTTGCCGCGCGCAGTTTCGGCGCGCCACTGACGGTGCCGGCCGGGAAGCAGGAGGACAGCACGTCGAGCGCATCGATGCCGTCGCGCAGTTTTGCCTTGACCGTCGTGGTGAGATGCAGCACGTGGCTGGTGCGTTGCAGGGCCAGCGGTTTCTCCACGTGCACGCCGCCGGGCGCGGCGCAGCGACCCAAATCATTTCGGGCGAGATCGACCAGCATCTGGTGTTCGGCGAGTTCCTTGGGATCGCTGCGCAAAGCTTCGAAACGCGCCGCGTCTTCCTGGTCGTCGCCACCGCGCGGCACCGTGCCGGCGATCGGCAGGGTTTCGGCTTCATCACCGTTCACCCGCACCAGCATTTCCGGCGAGGCGCCGGCCAGCGCGAATCCGTCCCATTCCAGCAGGAACCCGTAAGGACTCGGATTGAGCCGGCGCATGCGGCGATACGCGGTGAGCGGCGACGGCGGTTGTTCGATGCGCAGGCGCTGGCTCGGCACCAGCTGGTAGACGTCGCCGTCGTGAATCAGCGTTTGCGCGTTGTGGACATGCGCTTCGTAATCGGCGCGCTTGATCGTCGCGAAGGCGCGCGGCGATCCGGCGTCTTCCCGCGCCTGCACCGGCTGCGAGAGGGCGAAGCGCAGGGTGAGCAGGCGCTGGCGCAACGCGGCTTCATCGTCACCCAGCACCTGCAGTTCGGCGACCTGATGGAGGTGGTCGAAGACGAGGGCGGCGTCGAAGCGGCGCGCCCACACCGTCGGCAGGCCCAGCGAATCGCGCTTGGGCAGCTGCAGCGTCGGTTCGTCGGCGATCACCGCTTCGAAGCCGACATAGCCGGCGATGCCGACGCCGACCGGCATCGTGTCGCGGCCGGGCGGCAGTTCCGAGGCAGCGTCGAACGTGCCGCGATCGCCCAGGACCGGGCCGGCGAGATCGCGCAACGCCTGCACCCAGCCGTGGGCGGGCGGGCTCATCTTCACTTCGCCGGCGTCCTGCACCAGGACGAAGCTGTGGCGGCCGACGCGCTCGCCCTGGTCGGCGGATTCCAGCAGCAGGCTGGCGCCGTGGGAGCGCAGCGCCAGATAGGCGGAGAGCGGGGTGATGAGGTCGGCGGGGAGTCGGTAGCGGAGCAGCATGTGAGGGGTCCGGATAAAAAAAGAGCCCGGTCGTTGCGGACCGGGCTCGGGGATTCGGCAGGCAGGCGCGCTCAGGCGCCGGGCGAGTCTCCCGAGCCACGACGCCACCACCACGCGCGCTGCGTGGTCGGGAAAGCGGAGAGGGCGGGGAGATGGTGCATCGCCACATGAGACAGCATGGATGGCCGTGGTGTCAACAGGGCCGGGGATGGGCTTGAGCCACGGCGCTGACATCCCGATATCGAGGCGTAACGCGAGACAATGGGCGGCCGCCCGTTCGTCCGCGCGCCTGAATTTGCTGGAACCTGCCGTTGTCCCCCGCTGAAGCTTCTCCACGATCCGAGCTGAGCCAAGCCCGGCGCGCCATTGATGGCGCGTCGACCCGTGATCGTGGCCGCCTGTTGGGACTGCTGGCGAAATGGCAGGCGAAGCCGAACGATGCGGCCCTGCGCGCTGCCTTCACCACGAAATTGCAGACATCGGTCTCCATGCGTGAGGCGCGCGCTGCGCAACTGCCCACGGCGACGCTCAATGCCGACCTGCCGATCGCCGCGCACAGCGATGACATCGTTGAGCTGATCCGCAAGCACCAGGTTGTCGTGATCGCCGGCGAGACCGGTTCCGGCAAGACCACGCAACTGCCGAAGCTGTGCCTGCTGGCCGGGCGCGGGCAGGCGGGGATGATCGGCTGCACCCAGCCACGGCGCATCGCCGCGCGTTCGGTGGCGCGCCGCGTCGCCGAGGAATTGCAGGTGCCGATGGGCGGGGCGGTCGGTTATCAGGTGCGCTTCAACGACCAGGTCGGCGACAGCACCGCGATCAAGTTCATGACCGATGGCATCCTGCTGGCGGAAATCCATTCCGATCGCTGGTTGTCGAAGTACGACACCATCATCATCGACGAGGCGCACGAACGCAGCCTCAACATCGATTTCCTGCTCGGCTATCTCAGGCAGCTGCTGCCGAAGCGGCCCGACCTGAAACTGATCGTCACTTCCGCGACCATCGATACCGGGCGTTTCGCCGCGCATTTCGGCGGTGCGCCGGTGGTGGAAGTGGAAGGACGCACCTATCCCGTCGAGATTCGCCATCGTCCATTGGAAGGCGAGGGCGAGGATGGAGGCGAGCGCACGGTGCTGGATGGCATCGTCGCCGCCTGCGACGAAATCACCCGCGAGAACCCGCTCGGCGACACCTTGATCTTCCTGCCGGGCGAACGCGAGATCCGCGACGCGCATCAGGCGCTGGAACGGCGCAAATACCGCAGCACCGAAGTGGTGCCGCTATACGCGCGGTTGTCGGCGAAGGACCAGGATAAGGTGTTCCAGCCGGGCCCGAAACGACGCATCGTGCTCGCGACCAACGTCGCCGAAACCTCGCTGACGGTGCCGCGCATCCGCTATGTGGTCGATCCCGGTTTTGCGCGCGTCAAACGCTATAGCCCGCGCCAGAAACTCGATCGCCTGCATATCGAGGCGATCTCGCAGGCCAGCGCCAACCAGCGCGCGGGGCGTTGCGGCCGCGTTGCCGATGGCGTCTGCATCCGTCTCTATTCGGAGGTCGATTCCGCCGCGCGTGCCGAGTTCACCGATCCGGAAATCCGTCGCTCGGCGTTGGCCGGCGTGATCCTGCGCATGTTGAGCATCGGGCTGGGCGAGATCGAACAGTTCCCGTTCCTCGAGCCCCCCGATCCACGCGCGATCGCCGACGGCTGGCAGCAGCTGACCGAACTCGGCGCGATCGACGCCAATCGAAAGCTGACCGCGATCGGCAAGCAGATGGCGCGGCTACCGGTGGACGTGAAGCTGTCGCGCATGCTGATCGCCGCGCACAAGCATGGCTGCCTGCACGAAATGCTGGCAATCGCCAGTTTCCTCGGCATCCAGGACCCGCGCGAACGTCCCGCGGATGCGCGCGCTGCCGCCGACACCGCGCACGCGCAATTCGCCGATCCGAAATCGGAATTCGCCGGCATCTGGAACCTGTGGGAGGCCTATCGCGTCGCCCACGAGGAGATGAGCCAGTCGCAGCTGCGCAAATGGGCGGAGAAACATTTCCTCGGCTTCCTGCGCTTGCGCGAATGGCGCGAACTGCATCGCCAGTTGAAGCTGCAATGCGTGGAGCTCGGTTGGTCGGACGAGGCGAATCCGAAGGGCGTCGATTACGCCAATCTGCATCGCGCGTTGATCGCGGGACTGCCGACGCAGATCGGCCATCTTGGCGAGCGTGGCGTCTACGAAGGCCCGCGCGGCCGGCGCTTCCAGCTGTTCCCGGGTTCCGTGTTGGCGAAGAAGCCAGCGCCGTGGCTGTTGTCGGCAACCTTGCTCGATACCGAAAAGGTCTGGGCGATCACAAACGCGGCGATCGAACCGGATTGGGCGATCTCGGAACTGCCGCACCTGCTGGCACGCCGCCATCACGATCCGCACTGGTCGCGTTCGCAGGGGCGCGTGCTCGGCAGCGAACAGATCAGCCTGTTCGGCCTGGTGCTGGCGCCGAAGAAGCCGGTGCACTACGGTGCGCTGTATCCGGAGGAGGCGCGGGCGATCTTCGTGCGCGATGCCCTGGTGGCCGGCGAGATCAACACGCGCAGCGGCTTCCTCGCCCGCAACCTGCGCACGCTGGAACTGGCCAAGGAAGAGGAGGCCAAGCAGCGTCGCGCAGGATTGGTTGTGGATGAGGACTGGCAGGCGCGCTGGTACCTCGATCGCCTGCCGCCCCACGTCCACAACGCGCAGGCGCTGGACGCGTGGTGGAAGTCGCTGTCGAAGGACGCGCAGGCGGCGCTGGAATGGTCGCGCGACGATCTGCTGGTCGCCGACGAAACCGATGCCGCGCGTTTCCCGCCCTATCTCGCGATCGGCGACGTGCGGCTGGCAGTACGCTATCGCTTCGAACCCGGCGCGGTCGACGACGGCATGACGCTGGCCGTGCCGCTACACCTGCTCAACGCGCTGGACGAAGCGAAGCTGTCGTGGCTGGCACCCGGTTTCGTGCAGGACAAGGCGACGGCGCTGATCAAGTCGTTGCCGAAGATCCTGCGGCGCAATTTCGTGCCGGCGCCGGATTTCGGGCGCGCCTTTGCCGAAGCGCATCGCGAACCGGAGGCGGATGCATTCGTCTCGACCTTGGCGCGTTTCCTCAAGCGCTTGTCGGGCGTTGAAGTCTCTGCCATCGATTTCGATGAAACGAGCATCGAACCGCACCTGCGCATGAACCTGCAGCTTCAGGACGAATCCGGGAAGAACGTGATCGCCAGTTCGCGCGATCTTGCCGATTTGCGGGCGAAGTTCGGTACGCGCGCGCAACGCGCCTTCGCCGGTCGCGCCGCGAAGGATCTTGCGCGCGCCGGCCTGACCGCATTCCCGGATGTGGCGATTCCCGTGCAGATCACCGGGGATGGCGGCATTCCCGCATTCCCGGCCCTGCACGACGACGGCGACACCGTCTCGCTGCACGTGCATGCCCAGCGCGAGGTCGCCGAACGCCACCATGTCGAAGGCGTGCGTCGATTGTTGCGGCTGGCATTGGCCGACAAGCTGAAACAGGCGCGCCGGCAGTTGCCGGTGCAGGCCAAGACGGCTTTGCTCTATGCGGCGATCGAGTCGGCGTCGCCACGCCAGGGCACGAAAACCACCGAGAGCGATCGCCTGCGCGAGGACCTGGTCGATGGTGCGTTCGCCGCGTTGGCGAGCGATGGCCTGGTCGCGATCCGCGATGCCGGCGCTTTTGCCGCACGGCGTGACACCATCGGCAAGACCCTGTTCGCCGAGGCGATGCGACGCTTGCAGCAGGCCGAGGCCATCCTGTCATTGATCGCCGACATCCGCGCCAAGCTGGAGTCGAAGCTGATGGGCTGGGCCAGCGGCAACCTCGACGACATGCGCGCCCATCTCGAATCGTTGGCGCGTCCCGGCTTCCTGCGCGAAGTCCCGGCCGAGGCCTTGTCGGAATATCCACGCTGGCTCAAGGCGTTGTCGCTCCGGGCCGAACGCGCGCAACGCGATCCCGCCAAGGACCAGTCGCGCATGCTCGAACTCAAGCCCTTCGCCGATGCATTGGCCGCTGCCGATCCCGTTGACGCAACCGCGCAGGCATTGCGCTGGGAGCTGGAGGAACTGCGCGTCGCCACCTACGCCCAGGAGCTCGGCGTGAAGGGTGGCGTATCCGCCAAGAAACTCGCAGGTCGTATCGCCGGCCTGAGGTAACGTAGCGGGACGATGTCCACTTCTTCAGCCACTCCCGTCGTGTTGAACCATGCCTTGCTGGCGGGGTTGCCGGCGGAGCGTGCGCAGGCGTTGCATTCGGCACTGGTGGAGGCACCGGTTCCGTCGTGGTTGCCGCAGGCGCTCGATGCATTGGCCGCGCTCGGCGCCGATGCCGATACCGCGATCGCCGCGACGATCGGCGCCAGCGGCGCCGCGCTGCCGGAGAGCGAACGCGGCGCGTTGGCGGAATTGATCGAAGGCCAATCAGCGGAACGCCAGGTATTGGCCTTGCACGGCCAGTCTGCCGGCGGCAGCAATCCCGAGGGGCTGCGCCGCCTGTTGCTGGCGATGACACGCGACCTGCGCGTGGTGCCGATCCTGCTGGCGACGCGCCTCGCCGAACTGCGCTCGCTCGCCGATCGTCGCGACGATGCCACCTTGGCGCTGGCGCGCGCGGTGCGCGACATCCACGCGCCATTGGCCAATCGCCTCGGCGTGTGGCAATTGAAGTGGGAATTGGAGGATCTCGCCTTCCGGGTGTTGTCGCCCGACGATTACCGTCGCGTCGCCAGCCTGGTCGACGAACGCCGTCGTGAACGCGAACACGACATCAACACCGCGAAGAAGGGGCTGGAAACCGCGCTGCAGGAACACGCCATCAAGGCGACAGTCAGCGGTCGACCCAAGCACATCTACAGCATCTGGCGGAAGATGGAGCGCAAGTCGCTGCCGTTCGAGGCCTTGCACGACCTGCGCGCGCTGCGGGTGATGGTCGACAGCGTCGCCGATTGCTACGCCGCGCTCGGTGTCGCCCATGCGCTGTGGCCGCCGGTGCCGGGGGAATTCGACGATTACATCGCCCGTCCCAAGCACAACGACTATCGCTCGCTGCACACCGCGGTGGTCGGTCCTGCCGGCAAGGTCTTCGAGATCCAGTTCCGCACCCATGAAATGCATCGCAGCGCCGAACTCGGCGTTGCCGCGCATTGGCGCTACAAGGAAGGCGGGCCATCCGACAGCGCGCTGGAACGACGCGTGGTGTGGATGCGCCAGCTGCTCGACGTGCAGACGCAGGGCGGCGATGCCGCACTGGCCGAGGAATTCGACAGCGAATTGGTCGAAGACCGCATCTACGCGCTGACGCCGCGTGGCGAGGTGGTCGACCTGCCGACCGGTTCGACGCCGCTGGATTTCGCCTATCGCCTGCATACCGAGCTCGGCCACCGCTGCCGCGGCGCGCGCGTCGATGGCCGCATCGTGCCGCTCGATACGCCGCTCGCTACCGGCCAGCGCGTCGAGATCATCGCCGGCAAGGAAGCGACGCCACGCCGCGACTGGCTGCTGCCGGGCAATCGCTATCTCGTCAATGCGCGCTCGCGCGACAAGGTGCGGGCGTGGTTCCGCAAGCTCGATCGCGCGCGCAACGTGCAGGTCGGGCGTGAAATGCTCGAGCGCGAACTCAAGCGCTACGGTCGCGCCCGCAGTCCGCTCGAGCCGGTGCTGGATCGATTCCAGCAAGTCAACAGCGTCGACGAGTTGTACATGCGGGTGGCACTTGGCGAAATCGGCCCGACGCAGGTCCTGCGGGCGATCACCGATGCCGAGCGCAGCGAACCGGAAGAGAGCGAGCCGACGACGATCCGCAGCGGTCGCGAATCCGCGCCCGTGCCGTCGAATCGCCTGCGCATCGGTGGCCTCGAGAATCTCGTTTCGCAGATCGCGCGTTGCTGCCAGCCGGTGCCGGGCGAACCGGCGGTCGGTTACCTCACCCGCGAGCACCAGGTGAGCGTGCATCGCGCCGATTGCCCCACGCTGTTGCGCATGGCCGAGCGCGCACCGGATCGGGTGGTCGATGTCGAATGGGGTCGCCACGAGACCCAGCGCGTGGCGCTTGTGGTGGAGGGCGAGGATCGTCCGCTGCTGGCGCGCGACATCGTCAACGTGGTGGCGCAGGCCGGTTGCGCGATGGACGCACTGGAAATGCATACGTCGAAACAGGGCGTGCAGGCGCGGATGCAGGTACGCGTGCGCGATGTCGACCAATTGGCGCAGCTCACCGATGCATTGCTGGCGTTGCGTGGCGTGCGCGCGGCGCGGAGGCCGCGGTCCTGATGCGCATTCTCCTGACCGGCGCGACCAGCCAGCTCGGGCATGCCGCGTTGCCGCTGCTGGCGAACGAGGGAGCGGAGGTGATCGCGTTGTCGCGTGATCCGCGCTCCACACCTGTCAATCAAATCGAATGGGTGCAGGGTGTGTTGCCCGATGCCATGCCGGACTTGTCGAGGCTCGACGCTATCGTCAGCTTCGGACCGCTCGATGGCCTGGCGGAGTGGTTGTCGGCGAAGTCGGATGCGCCGACGCCGATCGTCGTCGCGGCCAGTTCGATGAGTGCGGTGAGCAAGCGCGATTCTGGCGTGTCCGAGGATCGTGCCGTCGCCGAACGGCTGCTGCGAGGCGAAGCCGCATTGCAACGCGAGTGCGAGCGACTCGGCATGCGCTGGACCATCCTGCGGCCGACGATGATTTACGGCGTCGGGCTCGACCGCAACCTGACGCCGGTCGCACGACGCGCGCTGCGCTCGCGCATGTTCCCGATTCCGCCAGGCAGTGGACTGCGCCAGCCGGTGCATGCGCAGGATGTCGCGCAGGCCGCGTTGTCGGCCGTGCGGAACGAAGCCGCTTCTTCGCGCATCATCGAACTCGGCGGCGGCGAACGCCTGCGCGTGGACGAGATGTTCCGCCGGGTGCGTGCCAGCCTCGAACGTTCGACATTCCCGTTGGCAGTACCTTCTGCTGCGCTGCCATTGGCGGCCCGACTGCTGCCGCGCCTGCGCGGTGCCTTGTCGCGACTCGACCAGGATCTCGTTGCCGACAACACTGTTGCGATCGACGTGCTGGGCGTGCAGCCGCGCCCGTTTCGTCCGACCATGGCGACATGGCAGGTGCAGTCATGACCGGGGCGAATGGTTTGCGTTGTGCAGTGGTGCTGTGCAGCTGGAACGGCGGGCGCTACCTGCCCCAGCAACTCGACAGCCTGCGCGCGCAGACGCAACGCATCGATCAATACGTGCTGTCGGACGATGGTTCGACGGACGACAGCTGGGACTTGTTGCAGTCCTTCGCGCAGGAGCAACGCGCCGCTGGCGTCGATGTGGTGCTTCATCGCAATGTCGAAGCCTCCGGCTACGTCCATCATTTCGAACAGGCATTGGCGCGTGCCGATGCCGATGTCTTGTTTACTTGCGACCAGGACGATGCCTGGCATCCTGAAAAGATCGCCACGATGCTGGCTGGGTTCGCCGGCGATCCATCCTTGCTGGTCCTGCATTCCGATGCGCGATTGGTGGATGGCGCCGGTGTGCCGACCGGACGCGGGCTGTTCGACGTGCTGGAAGTGACGCCCCGCGAGCTGGCGGCCATGCATCGCGGCGATGCCTTCGACGTGCTGCTGCGGCGGAACATCGTCACCGGCGCAACGATGGCCCTGCGTCGCGAAGTGCTGGCGCTGGCGACACCATTCGCGGCGCATTGGGCCCACGACGAATGGATGGCGATGATCGCGTCGATGCACGGCCGCGTCGATACCCTCGAACGCCCCTTGATCGACTATCGCCAGCATGGCGGCAACCAGATTGGCGCGCGCGAACGTTCGGTACTGCAGAAACATTTCGGAATCGGCGTTTCAAGGCGCGACTATTTGAAGCGGCAGGTCTCGCGCTTGGAGGAACTCGCAGCGAAATCCCTGGCGATTCCCGCAATTTCCGAAGCGGTGGAGGATCGGTTGTCTTACGCCAAATCGCGCCGTGACCTGCCGCCGCCATCGTTCGGGCGCATCGGTCATGTATGGCGCGAACTGCAGCGCGGCGGCTACCATCGCTTCGGCTCCGGTCTGCGCTCCGCGTTCGCCGATCTCGCGGGGCTGGACTGATGGCGAACGCATCTTCCATCGCCGCGATCGTGGTGACCTATCGACCCGATATCGCCACCCTGGAAGCATTGGTCGACGCCTTGCTCCCGCAGGTCGAGCGCCTGTGGCTGGTCGACAACGCATCGACGAACGTCGAAGCGATCCGCGCGCTCGTGACGACACGCAGCATCGACATCATCGCCAATGACAAGAACCTTGGCGTCGGTGCCGGACTCAACCAGGGCATTACAGCCGCGCGGGCAGCCGGCTGCACGGCTGTCCTGCTGATGGACCAGGACAGCCTGCCAGCCGACGAAATGGTGGCCCGGCTCCGGGAAGCACTGGACTCCGGGGGCGAACGACTGGCAGCGGTCGGCCCCGCCCACGTCGATGCCCGCACCGGCGATGTGGCGCCGTTCGTGCGCATCGGTTTTCCGTTCAACCACAAATTGCAGCCTGCCACGGGCGAGGTCGTCGACTGCGATTTCCTGATCACCTCGGGCTGCCTGATCCCGCTGCGTGCGATCGACGCGATCGGCGACATGGACGCCGGGCTGTTCATCGACAACGTCGATCTCGAATGGTGCTTCCGCGCCAGGGCGCGCGGATACCGCCTGGCCGGAGTGGCCGACGCCGAGATGGAGCACCGTATCGGCGATCGCCTGCACTGGCGGCCGGGCGGGCGGGCGATCGTGCACGGACCGACGCGGCTGTACACCATCATGCGCAACCGCGTGCTGCTGTACCGCCGGCCGGGGACGCCGTGGCGCTGGATCGCCCAGGACGTCCCGCGCGCGATCCTGAAATTCCTCGGGTTTTCGCTGGTGGTGGCCCCCCGTGGCGCCAACCTGAAGGCGATGTGCCGCGGCCTGCGCGATGGACTGGCGGGCCGGGAAGGCCCTGACCCGGATGCGGGCTGAATGCCGACGACGTGGTGATGCCGTTCTGCTCTAGACTGCCCCTTTCCAACCGCGGTTGCTTGCGTGGCGCGCATCGATAACGACGACGAAGACGACGATCTCGAGTACGAGGACGGCAGCAGCGGCGAATCGCGTCCGTGGACACGGCGGCTGATCAAGTTGTTCCTGGCCTGCCTCGGGATTGGCCTGGGATTCCTGATCCCGTACATGCTCTATCTGAATCATCAGGTCACGCTGCGCTTCGACCAGTTGCGCTGGCAGTTGCCGACGCGCGTCTACGCCCGCCCGTTGCAGTTGCAGCCGGGGATCGCGCTGGACACCGCGACGCTCAAGACCGAGCTCGACGCGGCCGCGTACTACAACGACGGCATCGGCGACCGTCCCGGCACCTACGCGGTGAAGGGTGGCCATGCGCTGATTTCCAGCCGTGGCTTCGACGATATCGGCGGCCATATCGCGGGGCATCGCATCGACGTCACGCTGGGCGACGATCGCGTCGTCGCCGTCAGCGATCGCGATACCCGCAAGACCGTGGCGGCAACCCGTCTCGATCCCGCGCGCATCGCCACCCTCTACGGTCGTGCCCAGGAAGAGCGTCGCCTGGTCAGCCTCAACGAAGTGCCGGAAAAGCTGGTCACCGGCCTCCAGGCGGTCGAGGACAAGAATTTCGCCCGCCACCACGGCGTCGATCCGCTCGGCATGATGCGCGCGGTCTGGGTCGCGCTGCGTTCCGGTGGCGAGAGCCGCCAGGGTGCCAGCACGCTGACGCAACAGCTCGCGCGCAGCGGCCTGCTCGGCATCGGCAAGGAAGTGACGCCAAGCCGCAAGCTCAACGAAATCCTCTACGCCATCATCCTCGAGATGCGCTACGACAAGCGCACCATCCTCGAGACCTATCTCAACCAGGTCTATCTCGGCCAGCAGGGCTCGCAGGCGATCCACGGCATCGAATCGGCGTCGGAATTCTGGTTCGGACGCGACGTGCAATCGCTCAACAACGAGCAGATCGCGCTGATGATCGCCATCGTCCGCGGGCCGTCGTTCTACGATCCGCGCCGCCATCCCGATCGCGCGCTGGCGCGTCGCGGCTTCGTGCTCGACAAGATGCGCGAAAGCAACATCCTGACCCAGCAGGAATACGACGCCGCGATGAAGGCGCCCCTGGGCGTGACGCCGGCGCCCGGCAACGGGCCGCCGAATCGTTTCCCGGCCTATGTCGACCTCGTGCGCCGCCAGCTCGCCAGCGATTACTCCAGCGATTCGCTGCAAGGCGCCGGCCTTTCGGTGATGACGGCGATGTCGCCGTCGGCGCAGGCCTATGCCGAAGGTTCGGTCACCGCGACATTGGCCAAGATCGGTTCGCGCGGACGCCCGCCGTTGCAGGCAGGCCTCGTCGTCACCGATGTCCACAGCGGCGAAGTCGTCGCCGTGGTCGGCAGCCGCGATTTCCGCGAGCAGGGCTTCAACCGCGCGCTCGATGCGCAGCGGCCGATCGGTTCGCTGGTCAAGCCGTTCATGTACATGCTGGCACTGGCGCAGCCGTCGAAGTGGTCGCTCGCGACCTATGTCGAGGATGTTCCGGCCCAGGTGGTGCTCGGCAACGGCAAGATCTGGAATCCGGACAATTCCGACGGCGTGAGCCACGGCACGGTGCGGGTGATCGATGCGCTCGCGCATTCCTACAACCAGGCGACGGTGCGGATCGGCATGCAGGTCCAGCCCGAGCGTGTCAGCGAACTGCTCAAGGTGCTGGCCGGCCTCGACGTCAGCACGCAGCCGTCGGTGCTGCTCGGCGCCACCGACCAGAGCCCGTACGCGATGGCGCAGGCCTACCAGTTCCTCGCCAGCGACGGCGAGATCCAGCCGTTGCGCGCGGTGCGTGGCGTGCTCGATCCGCAGGGCAAGGCGGTGAATCGCTATGACAAGAAGCCGGCGCCTGCGCAGTCCGGCGACTCCGTGGCCGCGCACCTGATCACGGTGGCGTTGCAGCGCGCAGTGAGTTCCGGCACCGGCCATCAGTTGATGACGGATGGCTTCGGTCGCCTCACGCCCGCGGGCAAGACCGGTACCAGCAACGACAGTCGCGACAGCTGGTTCGCTGGCTGGACAGGCGATCATCTCGCGGTGATCTGGGTCGGCAACGACCAGAACCAGCCGACCGGACTCTATGGCGCGACCGGCGCGATGCGTGTGTGGTCGGGCATCTTCCGCAAGTTGCCGACTTCGGCATTGACGGTGAAGAACAAGGGTCTCGACTGGCAGTGGGTCTCGGGATCGGGCAGCACCGATGCCAGCTGCCCGGGTGCGCAGCGCCTGCCGTTCGTGCAGGGCTATGCGCCGGCGTACCAGCCGTGCAGTGCGGCCCTGCCGAATCCCGACGAGACGATCGACGGCCAGCCGGTCGATCCCAATGCATCCGACGCCAACGGAACCACCCCGGCGCCTGACCAGAACACGCAGCCGTCGGATACGCCGCAGTAAAACTGATGATGGATGGGCAATACGGAATGGAGATGAGCGCGCTCGCGCAGGCGGTCGATGCGGCGCTCGGCGAGGGGGGGGCGCTGGCGACGGCATTGCCGGCGTTCGCGACGCGGCCGGCGCAGCAACGGCTGGCAGTGGCGATCGCGCACGCGATCGAGCATCGCAATGAACTGCTGGCCGAAGCCGGCACCGGCACCGGCAAGACCTATGCCTATCTGGTGCCGCTGCTGATTTCGAAGCGCAAGGCCATCGTCTCGACCGGCACCCGTGCGTTGCAGGACCAGCTCTACCATCGCGATCTGCCGCGCGTTCGCGACGCGCTCGGCATCGGCGTCAAGACTGCGTTGCTGAAAGGGCGCGCCAACTATCTCTGCCGCTACCGGTTGGAACAGGCCAAGGGCGAACCGCGTTTCACTTCGCGCGAACAGGTTGCACAGTTCCAGCGCATCGTCACCTGGGGCGGACGCACCAAGATGGGCGATATCGCCGAGCTTGACGGTCTTGCCGACGACAGCCCCTTGTTGCCGCTGGTGACCAGTACCACCGACAACTGCCTCGGCAACGAATGCCCGTTCTGGTCGGAATGCTTCGTGGTGCAGGCGCGCCAGCGTGCGCAGTCCGCCGACATCGTGGTGGTCAACCACCATCTGCTGCTGGCCGATCTCGCCCTCAAGCAGGAAGGCTTCGGCGAAATCCTGCCCGGCGCCGAGACTTTCGTGGTCGACGAGGCCCACCAGTTGTCGGAACTCGCCGCGCTGTTCTTCGGCGAAGGGCTCGGTGCGCGCCAGATCGTCGAGCTCGCGCGCGATTGCATCACCGAAGCGAGGGATGTCGCCGCCGCGATTCCGGTGGTCGAACCGCCGGCGCAGCAGGTCGAGCGCCTGGCTCGCGACCTGCGCGCCGCGTTCGAGAACGCGCCACCGCGCGGGACCCGCCAGCGCGCATTGGCGATCGCCGAGGTCGAAGACGGTTTCATCGATCTGCTGGCCGCGCTGCAAGCCTTGCGCAGGGCGCTGGAAGGCGTGCGCGAATCCTCTCCGGGGCTTGATGCCTGCCACGCCCGTGCCGGCGATGCCGTGACCAAGCTCGAACGCTGGCTCGATGTCGCCGTCGACGACAGCGACGACGTCTGCTGGTACGAACTGACGCCACGCGGTTTTCGCATCCAGCGCACGCCGCTCGATGTTTCCGGACCGCTGCGCCAGCATCGCGAGCAGTCGAAGGCGGCGTGGATCTTCACCTCTGCCACGCTTGCGGTGGGCGGTGAATTCCTCCACGCCAGCAAGCGCCTCGGCTTGTGGGAACCGGAAACGGTGCTCGAACCGAGCCCGTTCGATTGGCAAACGAATTCGCTGCTGTACCTGCCGAAAGGATTGCCCGAGCCTTCCGATCGCGGTTTCACCGCCGCCGTGGTCGATGCGGTGCGGCCGGTCCTCGAGGCATCCAAGGGTCGAGCCTTCGTGCTGTTCGCTTCGCATCGCGCCCTGCGCGAAGCCGCCGAATTGCTGCGCGATGCGCCATGGCCGCTGTTCGTGCAGGGGCAGGCGCCGCGCGGGCAGCTATTGGAGCGTTTCCGCGCGTCCGGCAACGGCGTGCTGCTCGGTACCGCCAGTTTCCGCGAAGGCGTCGACGTGGTCGGCGATGCCTTGAGCGTGGTGGTGATGGACAAACTGCCGTTCGCCGCGCCCGACGACCCGGTGTTCGAGGCGCGGCTGGATGCGATTCGCCGCGCCGGCGGGGTGCCGTTCCGCGACGAACAATTGCCGCAGGCGGTGATCGCGCTCAAGCAGGGCGTCGGCCGCCTGATCCGCAGCGAGCGCGACCGCGGCGTGCTGGTGCTCTGCGATCCACGCCTGACCAACAAGAGTTACGGCAAGATCTTCCTGGATTCGCTGCCGCCGATCCCGCGCAGTCGCGATGTCGAAGACGTGCGCGCCTTCTTTTCGGATAATTGAGCGATGAAGCTGCTGGCCATCGAAACCGCCACGGAAGCCTGCTCGGTCGCGCTATGGAGCGACGGCGAAGTGCGCGAGCGCTTCGAGATCGCGCCGCGTCGCCACGCCGAATTGACATTGCCATGGTGCGATGCGTTGCTGGCCGAAGCGGGAATCTCCCGCGCGCAGCTCGATGCAATCGCGGTCGGACGCGGCCCCGGCGCCTTCACCGGCGTGCGCCTCGCCATCGCCATCGCCCAGGGCATTGCGCTGGGACTGGATCGCCCGCTGGTGCCGCTGTCGACGCTGCAGGTGCTGGCAGCGGGCGCGAATGCCGGAGAAGGCGATCGCGTGCTCGCCGCCATCGACGCGCGCATGCACGAAGTCTATTGGGCGGGTTATCGCCTGCACGACGGGATGCTTGAGGAGATTTCTCCGGAACGCGTCGTTGCACCTGCGCAGGTGACGATCGAAGGCGACGGCTGGCATGGCATCGGCACCGGGTTTTCCGCCGGCGAATCGGAACTGGCGACGCGATTGGCGCCGCAACTGGCGACGATCGATGCATCGGCGCTGCCGCATGCCGCCGATCTCGCGCGATTGGCCGCGGCTGCCTTCACACGCGGTGTCGCGGTGTCGCCTGACCTGGTCGAGCCTGCCTATCTGCGCAACAACGTCGCGCTCACCCTCGTCGAACAACAGGCCGCACGCGCCCACAAGGATGCTTCGCGATGAGCGCACGCTGGAAGCGTGTTTGCTTCGGGCTTGCAGCGATCATTTGCGGTGCCGCCCAGGCCGACGAGCCCGGCAAGGTCTGGCAGGGCACGCTCGGCCCGAACGAAGTCGTGGTCAAGATCAATGCGCCAGCGAAGGGCAGCGCCGATCTCGAAGGCCGGTATTTCTACCGTCGCCATCGCATGGATATCCAGTTGCAAGGCAAGGCATCCGCGGATGGGCGGATCACGTTGCAGGAAGGCCTGCGTGATGACGAGCCGCATCCCGGCTGGAAGATGCAGATCCCGGCGCGGGATCGCTGGGATGGCGAATGGCTCGGGCCGAAGGGCAGGCGGTTGCCGATCCATCTGCGCAGCCTTGAATCAAGTTCGAGCGTGAGTGCGCGCGAACCGGGCCTGCAGGCGGTGCGCGGCGACATCGACCGCTACGAATGGCTGCGCATGGCCGATCTCACCTTGCAGAAAAAGAAGCTGCAGCAGATCGATGGCTACACCCTGCAGTGGTTCCACCAGCCCGAAAGCGGCATCGACCTGTTCGAAGTGGTGTCCGGGTATCCCGAGGCGCAACTCCAGCACATCAACCGGACGCTGCGCATGAATCTGTGGAACTGGGTCGGCAATTACTACGACTGCATGTCGGGTGCGCGGGACGGCCAGGGCGAGTACGAGACCACCACCACGTTGCGCCACATCAGTCCGAAAATCCTCAGCGTCAGCCTGTTCAGCAGCTACTACTGCGGTGGCGCACATCCCGACTTCAGCGACGGGCCGATCAACATCGATCCGCGCGATGGCCGCGAGCTCGATCTCGACGACGTGCTCTGGCTGGGTCCGGGCAAGGTGTTGCACGAGGCGAAAGGCAATGCGTGGAACCAGGCGTGGTCCGACTACCGCAGCAAGCGCTTCGCGCCGTGGGCGGTTGCCCAGCTCAAGGCTGCCTATCCGTCCGAGTTCCGCACGGGCGAGGACGAATGCAACTACGACGATCCCGAAGTCTGGCAATTCGCGAACTGGTATGCGATGCCGAAGGGGATCCACATCTCGGCCTATTTCGCCCGCGTCGCCCGCAGTTGCGACGACCCGGACTGGGCGATCCTGCCGTGGAAGGCCGTCGACGCGCATCCCGGTGCCGTCCGCATCCATTGAATGAATCGTCGCTGCCCCGGTTGATCTGACTTCCGGCACATGCCCGCATGCTGCATCGGCGCGAGCCTGTGCCCGGAAAGTTCGGGATGGAGTTTCAAATGGATCGCCCACAGGACACAAAGGCACCGAAGCACCCGTGGTGGCATTGGCGCGGCGAATGGGCGCGCACCGCCGCCGTGCTGCTGCTGCTCGGTGTGTTTCGCGCCTCGTTCGCCAATCACTACGTGGTGCCGAGCGGCTCGATGCAGCCGACGCTCGAGCCCGGCGATCGCGTGCTGGTCGACATGCGCGCGCATGGTTGGCGCGTCCCCCTGACCACCTGGCACCTCACCCGCGGCCAACCGGTGCAGCGCGGCGAAGTCGTGATCTTCGATTCGCCGCGCGATGGCGTGCGACTGATCAAGCGCGTGGTCGCGGTCGGTGGCGACACGGTGGAAGTGCGCGACGGCCATCTGCGCATCAATGGCCAGTGGCTGTCGAACGGGCAGGGCACCGAGGAACGGTTTGGCGCGCATGCGGCCACGCTCGATCTCGACGATGGCGGCGGCCCCGATGTCGCGTCGATGCGGATTCCGCCGGGACAATTGCTGATGATGGGCGACCATCGCGGCAACAGCCTCGACGGGCGATTCTTCGGGCTGGTGCCGGAGGGCAAGGTTTACGGGCGCGCGACGGCAGTGTTCTGGCGGAGCGGCGAGGCGTTTACCTGGAAATCGCTTTAGGAGCCATGCTTCATCGATCGACGATCTCGCCGCCCGGCAAAAACTCCCACGTCCGCACCACGTGCAGCACATCGAGATTGTCGCTGGTCTTCGGCAGCGGCGGATAGGGTTCGGCGAGGCGGGCGATGCGCAACGCGGCGTCGTCGAGCAACTTGTTGCCGCTTGAACGCACAAGCTGCAGCGAATCGATGCTGCCGTCGCGACGGATGTCGATCCCGATCATCACCGAACCCTGCAACCTGCGTCGCCGTGCTTCCTCGGGATAGTTGAGGTTGCCGACCCGCTGCACGCGATCGACCCATTGCCGCAGGTAGCCGGCGTAGGCGTATTCGCGGGTGCTGGCGGAGACGTACTTGGTTTTCGGGCGCTTGGCGTATTGCCGCGTCTGCTCGTCGATCTCGGCGGCGAGTCGCGCCTCGCTCATGTCGACATCGACGCGGCGTTCGCCCGGAGGCAGCGGACGATCGCCGCGCGGCGAGGTGTCGCTGGCGGTCGCCGTGGCCTGCGGGCTGTCATGGGTGGTGATGACGCGGGTTTCCGGCGGCGGCTGCACGGTCGGCGCTTGTGCTTGCAGTTCGCGCGCTGCGACGCCCTCCTGCGGCGAGGGGGTGTCGCCGACCTGCGGATCGGTCGGGCGCGTCGTCTTGTCGTGCTCGCCGCCACCCTGGTTGGCGGCCTGGGCGAGGAAGTCCGCCTGCTTCGGCGTCAGCGGCGTCTGCACCTGGGTCAGGATCACGTCCAGCGTCGGCACCACCGGCGCCGCCTTGCCGATGGCGAAACCGACGCCGAGCAGCAGGACCGTATGCACCGCCAGCGATAGCAGGAAGGTCGCGCTCAGGCGCTGGCCCTCGCTGATGCGCGGCGGATCGACCGCGGGCAGGGCGTCGCTCGGCGTGCTCACGCAGCCAGTCGCGCTTCGATGGCGTCGAACAGCATCCCTGCGATATTGATCCCGAACTGCGCATCCAGCTCGCGGATGCAGGTCGGGCTGGTGACGTTCACCTCGGTCAGGTAATCGCCGATCACGTCGAGTCCGACGAACAGCATGCCGCGGCACTTCAGCTCGGGCGCGACCCGGGCGGCGATCCAGCGGTCGCGTTCGCTCAACGGTCGGCCTTCGCCACGGCCACCGGCGGCAAGATTGCCGCGGAATTCGTCGCCCTGCGGGATGCGGGCGAGGCAGTAATCGACCGGCACGCCATCGACCAGCAGCACGCGCTTGTCGCCATCGACGATTTCCGGGACATAGCGCTGGGCGATGGCGAGGTGTTGGCCGCCTTCGGTCAGCGTCTCCAGCATCACATTCAGGTTGGGATCGCCACGGCTGGCTCGGAAGATCGAACGTCCGCCCATGCCGTCCAGCGGCTTCAACACGGCTTCGCCCTGTTCATGCACGAAGGCCTTGAGTGCCTTGGCATCGCGACTGACCAATGTGGGCACGCAGCATTCCGGGAACCACAGCGCGGCCAGCTTCTCGTTCATGTCGCGCAGGCCCTGCGGATCATTGACCACCAGCGCGCCCTGGCGCTGGGCCAGCGTCAGGATCTGGGTGTCGTGGACGAAATCGGGATCGACCGGCGGATCCTTGCGCATCAGCACGATGTGGCGTGCATCGAACCGGAGCGGCTCGAATGCGCCCAGCTCGAACCAGTCGGCCTTGTCGTCACGCACCTGCAGCAAGGCGGCCTCGGCACCGGCCACGCCGTCGCTGATCGACAGCCCGCCGGGCCTGACGTAGCGGATCGGATAACCGCGTCTCTGCGCCTCCAGCAGCATGGCGAGAGTGGAGTCCTTGGCCGGTTTGATCGCGGCGATCGGATCCATCACCACCACCACTTCGTGACGCATGCCGTACTCCGCCGCCCTCGTTAGATGTGCAGATGGTAGCAATATCGATCCGCAGCAATTGGCGGAATGCGGGGAAATTACATCGTTTTCGTCACGCCGGCTTGACATGCCATGCGGCGGATGGAACATTCGCACGGATGGCCGCTTCCCCCGGCGTGCCCCCGTTTCTCAGGACAGGTGGATGGAAGGCAACAACAGCCACGAACGCTTCAGCGGCCTCAAGGTGATGGTCATCGACGACTCGAAGACCATCCGTCGTACTGCGGAATCGCTGCTCAAGCGCGAAGGTTGCGACGTGGTCACGGCGAGCGACGGCTTCGAGGCGCTGGCCAAGATCGTCGAGCAGCACCCACACATCATCTTCGTCGACGTGATGATGCCGCGCCTCGATGGCTACCAGACCTGTGCCCTGATCAAGAACAACCAGGTCTTCCGCTCGACGCCGGTGATCATGCTGTCGTCCAAGGACGGCCTGTTCGACAAGGCCAAGGGCCGGATCGTGGGGTCGGAGCAGTACCTGACCAAACCCTTCACCCGCGAAGAACTGCTGGGGGCCATCCAGGCCCATGTCCAGGGGAACTGAATAGATGGAATCGGGGCTCAGCGCCTACCGCTATCTGTGCGACCTCGACCAGCGCTGCCAGGCGCGGAACGTCGGGTTGCCGCAGATGTCCGCCAGCGAAGGCTGGCGCGGACTGGGCTATCGCGTCGGCGCCCACCAGCTGCTGTCCAGCTACGACGACATCGCCGAAATCCTGACCCTGCCGGAAACCACGCCGGTCCCGGGCGGCCAGGCGTGGCTGCTCGGCCTGGCCAACATCCGCGGCAACCTGCTGCCGGTGGTCGATCTCAAGCTGTTCCTGGAAGGCGAACGCACCGTGCTGCGCGAAGACCAGCGCATGCTGATCGTGCGCCAGCCGGGCGGCGACGTCGCGATCCTGATCGATGGCCTGTTCGGCCAGCGCATCTTCGGCGAACAGCAATCCACCGACCCGACCGAAATCGGCGAGGGGCGGTACGGGCACTTCATCCAGCGCGCATTCCATGCCGACGGCGAGACCTGGGGCGTCTTCGACTTGTCGCGGTTGGTCCGCACTCCGGAATTCAGGCAGGCCGCGGCCTGACCGCGGCATCCATCCACTCCACTCATCCACAGCAGCGCGGCACGGCAGCGCAACACGCGTCACCAAAGGGGCAAAACCATGAGCACCACAGCGGACAACATCCTCGGCAGGGCGCGTGCCGCCGGCAGTAACTTCTGGGCGATCATCCTCGCCGGGGCGTTGCTGGTGTTCCTGGTCAACGCAGGCTATTCGCTGTTCAAGTCCTCGCGCTACAGCAGCGCCAGCGGTGCGGTGGCCGACCTCCAGGTGCTGTCGCAGCAGTACGCCAACTTGAGCCGCGCCGCGGTAGACGGCAAGCCGGACGCCTTCAAGAACCTCAAGACGGTACGCGAGGACATCCAGAGGGCGATCAACGAAGTGGATTCGCGCTACGGCAGCGAAGCCGCGGTGTCCGCCGACATCACCCGCGTCAAGGCGACCTGGGCGCCGCTGGCCAAGAGTGGCGACGCCATCATCGGTTCCGAATCGGTGCTGACCGGCCTGTCCGGCAACGCCGACAAGTTCAGCGCACGCATCCCCGATCTCCAGGCCCAGCTCAACGAAGTCGTGGCTGGCCTGAGCAACGGCGGCGCCCCCGCCGCCCAGCAGCAGATCGCCATGCGCCAGATCGTGCTGGCATCCGGTATGGCCCGCCGCATCGCGGAAATCCGCGCCGGTGGCGCCGGCGCCCCGGTGGCCGGCAACGGCCTGCGCCAGGACTCGGGTCTGTTCGACCAGATCATGACCTCGCTGCGCGAGGGCGGCGTCATGGCCGCCAAGGTCACCACCGGTGCCGCGGTCTCGCCGTTGAACAAGGCGACCCTGATGTGGGGCGAGATGAAGAAGGATCTCGACGCCATCCTCGGCAACTCCAAGCAGCTGTTCGATGCCCAGGCGGCGTCCGACAAGATCGGGACCGGCGCCGACAAGTTGCTGGCCGACAGCCGCAAGCTGTTCAGCAGCTTCACCGCGAGCGGGTCGCTGAAGGACACCAACATCCTCGGTAACGTGTGGATCACCCTGCTGGCCGGTGCGCTGGCGGTGCTCTCGCTGGTCTTCCTGCTGGTCAACCAGTACCGCGCCCAGGCCCAGCGTCGCGCGGCGGTGGAAGAGCTGAACGCCCGTAACCAGCAGGCGATTATGCGTCTGCTCGACGAAATGGGTTCGCTCGCAGAAGGCGACCTGACCGTGAAGGCGACCGTGACCGAGGACGTGACCGGCGCGATTGCGGACTCGATCAACTTCGCCATCGAACAGCTGCGCAGCCTGGTGGGTACGATCAACGACACCTCGGTGCAGGTCGCGGCCGGTGCGCAGGAAACGCAGAACACCGCGCTCAACCTCGCCGAAGCGGCGGAACACCAGTCGCAGGAAATCACCCACGCCTCCGACCGCATCAGCGAAATCGCATCGAACATCAACCAGGTGTCGCGCAACTCGGCGCAGTCCGCGGAAGTGGCGCGCAAGTCGGTGGAAATCGCCACCAACGGTGCCGGCGTGGTGCGCCAGACGATCCAGGGCATGGACAACATCCGTGACCAGATCCAGGAAACCTCGAAGCGAATCAAGCGACTGGGCGAAAGCTCGCAGGAAATCGGCTCGATCGTGGAACTGATCAACGACATTTCCGAGCAGACGAACATCCTGGCGCTGAACGCGTCGATCCAGGCGGCATCGGCCGGCGAGGCGGGCCGCGGGTTCGCGGTCGTGGCCGACGAAGTGCAGCGACTCGCCGAACGCGCATCGCGCGCGACCAAGCGAATCGAAGGCCTGGTGCACACGATTCAGTCCGATACCAACGAAGCGGTCAGCTCGATGGAGCAGACGACCACGGAAGTGGTGCGTGGTGCGCGACTGGCCGAGGACGCCGGTACCGCGCTGGGTGAAATCGAACGCGTGTCGAGCGATCTTGCCGGCCTGATTGAAGGCATCTCGCACTCCGCCGAGCAGCAGTCGAGCGCGGCATCGAACATCACCCAGACGATGGATACGATCCGTTCGATTACCGCACAGACCTCGCAAGGCGCGAGCCAGACCGCGCAGTCGATCGGAACGCTGGCGCAGCTGGCAACCGACCTGCGTCGTTCGGTGGCCGACTTCAAGCTGCCGGCCTGAGCGACGGACGACCTCGTGACTGCACAGCAACACCTGGAAGGAACAGCTGAATGAGCGCGCTTCGCGAAGCGATCGAACACGCCACCTTGGGCTGGATCAAGCCCGAGCTGGATGCCGCGCTCAAGCAGGTCCAGACCGATGTCGAGGCCTATGCCGAGACGCCCTCGGACGTCGGGGCGATGCGCTCCGCCGCCGACCAGCTGCGCCAGATCGAAGGCACGCTGCGCATGCTGGAGCTGTACGCGCCGGCGATGGTCAGCGAGGAGATGCAGCATCTCGCCGCATCGGTTGCCGATGGCCAGCTGCCGGGTCGCGAGCATGAAGCCTGCGACGCGCTGCTGCGCGCGACGGTGCAACTGCCCGACTACCTCGAGCGCCTGCAGGGCGGTCATCGCGACATCCCGATCGTCCTGTTGCCGCTGCTCAACGATCTGCGCGCGCTGCGCAACGAGCAGCCGCTGGGCGAAGCGGTGCTGTTCGCACCCGATTTCAACCGCCCGCTGCCCGATGACGTGCCGCGCGCCGATGCCCTGGTCGCCGCGACCACGCTGTCCGGTGCACCGGCCATGCTCACCGCGCTCGATCGCGCGCTCGACAGCCTGAATCCCGGTCGCGGCCAGGCCGATGCCGCCGGTTTGCACGATGCGCTGTCCGGACTGCTCGGACTCGCGCAGGACGAAGACACCCGGCGCATGCTGTGGGTCGCCAGCGAATCCGCCGAAGCCTTGAACCAGGGTGCGCTGCCGGCCTCCACGTCGCTGCGCAATGCCTTTGCGCTGGTGGCGCGCGAAGCGCGCCAGGCGTTGCACGCCGATGGCCTGCGCGCCGGTTCCGCATCCGCGCTGTACGAACCCGTTCGCCAGTTGCTGCAACAGGTCGCCAACAGCCAGGCGTCGTCGCCGGCACTGGATCGCCTGCGCTCGGCCTTCGCCATCGGCAGCGAATCCAGCGTTTCCGAAAGTGAAATCGAACACGCCCGCAGCAGCGTCACCGGCGTCAATCGCGCGCTGCTCGATACCGTTGCCTCGGCGTTGAAGGAAGACGTGTTCCGGGTCAAGGACGCGCTCGATCTTCATCTGCGCAGTGGAACCACCGACACGTCGGAACTGTCGCCGCAGGTCGAGGCGCTCGGTCGCATCGGCGACACCCTGGGCATGCTCGGACTGGGCAGCGCCCGCGAGAACATGCATCGCCAGCGCGACACGCTTTCGCGCGTGGTCGATGGCAGCAACAAGGACAGCGAACAGGCCTTGCTCGATGTCGCCGGCGCCTTGCTGTTCGTCGACGCTTCGCTGGAAGACCAGGTCGCGCGCCTCGGCCAGGATCAATCGCTGGCGCCGTCGGAAGGCGGTGCGATGGGCGCATCCGACGCCGCGCAGTTGGTGACGGTGCTGATCCGCGAAGCGATCGCCAATTTCGGCGATGCCCGCCAGGGCTTCGTCGCCTTCGTCGAAACCGGTTGGGACCACGCCCAGCTCGCGGAAATCCCGCGCCTGCTCAACGAAGTCGGTGGTGCGCTCGGGATGCTGGAACTGCCGCAGGCCGCCGATTACCTGAAGGGCATTCGCCTCTACACCGAGCACGAACTGATCCGCAAGAAGCGCGTGCCCGGCAGCCAGCAGCTCGACACGCTCGCCGATGCGCTCGCCAGCACCGAGTACTACCTCGAAGCGCTGCGCGACAAGCGCGCCGATCGCGACGACATCCTCGCGATCACCCGCCAGAGCCTGGAAGCGCTGCATTACTGGCCGCTGCCGTCGGCGCCGGAAGTGGACGAATCGACGCCGATCGATTCCGAACTCGAAACCGCCTACGAAGGCCTGATGACGCAGCTCACCGGCGAGCCTGCGGCCGTTGTGCACGATGCGGTGCCGCCGCCGTTGCCGACGATGGCCGAGCCGGTCGTCGCCGCGCCCGCCGCCGAAGAGCCGGTGGTTTTGGAGCCGGTCTTCGTGGCCGCCGAAGCTGCCAATGCGCCTGTTGCTGTTGCTGCACCCGTGGCCGCGGTCGCGGGCGGCGCAGTGGCCGTGCGCGACGAGCTCGGCTTCGACCACGGCAAGGACGAGATCGACGACGAAATCCGCTCGATCTTCGTCGAGGAATTCGGCGAGGAGATCGGCAACCTCGACCAGCTGATGCCGGCATGGCTGGAACAGCCCAACGATGCCGAACGCCTGCGTCCGATCCGTCGCATCTTCCACACCCTGAAGGGCAGTGGTCGCCTGGTGGGCGCGACCCGCCTCGGCGAGTTCAGCTGGAAGATCGAGAACATGCTCAACCGCGTGCTCGATGGCACGCGTCCGGCCTCGCCGGCGGTGATCGGCCTGGTGCAGACCGCGGGCGCCAACCTGCCACATCTGCTCGCCGCACTCGAGAAGCATCCCGTCCCCGAATTGGATCTCGACGGCATCGCTGCCGTGGCCGATCGCGTCGCGGCGGGCGAAGACGTTGGATACACCGCTCCGGTTGCCGCGGCTGCTGCTCCCGTTGCCGAAGTCGTGGTCGAAGAAACGCATGCCCCGGCAGTTGTCGAACCGGAAGTCGTCGCGCACGTCGATGCGCCTGCCGTTGTCGAAGCTCCGGTCGCGCCCGCGATTCCTGCTGGCCATGTCCCGGTACAGGTCGATGCGGTCTTGCTGGAAATCCTCACGGCCGAAGTCGGCGGCCATGTCGCCACGGTCGAAACATGGCTGGATGGCGCGAAACAGTCGCCGCAGGTGCCGGATGACCTGCTGATCCGCGCCGTGCACACCATGAACGGTGCGTTCGCGATGGCGGAGGTGCCGGAAATCACCGAGGCAACCGGACCCGCCGAGGGCTACCTCAAGCGCCTTGGCGCGGCCGGGCAGCCGGTCGACGCACACGGGTTGTCCGCGTTGGGCGAATTGGTCACGCAGATCCACGCCACGGTGGCTGGCCTGCAGCAGGCTGCGCAGCATGTTCCGGCGCAGGCCGGTCTCGCCGCTGGCCTGGTCGCATTGCGCGATGCCTTGCCGGAAGTGCATCTGCCGGTCCACGACGTCGAAGCCGAACGCGTGGAAGCCGAGCGTGTCGAGTCCGAACGTGTCGAGGCCGAACGTGTCGAGGCCGAACGTGTCGAGGCCGAACGTGTCGAGGCCGAACGTGTCGAAGCAGAACGCCTCGAAGCCGAACGCCTCGAAGCCGAGCGTGTCGAAGCCGAGCGTGTCGAGGCCGAACGCGTCGAAGCCGAACGCGTCGAAGCCGAACGCGTCGAAGCCGAACGCATCGAAGCCGAACGCGCCGAAGCCGAACGCGCCGAAGCCGAACGTGCCGAAGCCGAACGTGCCGAAGCCGAGCGTG
>NZ_JBCMOO010000008.1:0-79809 GCF_050574925.1 Solilutibacter silvestris
GCATGGATGCGGCGCATGAGCCTACATGGACGTATTCACGGCGTACCGCGCAGCGGAGTGGCGACCCACGCCACCAGCGCGTGCCGTTGCTTTATTTACAGCCGTCGCAGCCACCGCATTCGCCGGACGCCAGCGCCGATGCAGGCGCGACCCGGCGACCGATCGATCGCATCCACGACGGCCGCCCTTCGCGCAATAGCCGAATTGCCACCGCCACGCGCATTCGTCGCCACGACGCCGGGAAGCGCGTTCTCCACACGAATGCAGCGCTGAGCACTACCAGCAGCGCGATCACCGCATATTGCAGGGCGATCGGCATCAGCCTGCCCCCAACGCCTTGGCGACCTGATAGGTCACGAACGACGCGCCGTACGCCATTGCGAACAGATATCCAGCGGCGAGCGCCGTCTGCTTCCACGAATGCGTTTCGCGACGGATCGTCGCCAGCGTCGAGATGCATTGCGGCGCGTAGATGTACCAGACCAGCAACGACAGCGCGGTCGCCAGCGACCACTGCTGCGTGATCAAGGGCGCCAATGCGTGCAGGCTGGCCTCATCGTTCTGCGCAGCCACCGCGTAGACGGTGGCCAGCGACGACACCATCACTTCGCGCGCGGCCAGGCCGGGAATCAGCGCGATCGAAATCTGCCAGTTGAACCCGAGCGGCGCGAATACCGCCGCCAGCATATGGCCGATGCGACCGGCAAAGCTGTAATCGATCGCCGGACCGGTGGCGCCCGCCGGCGCGCCCGGGAAGTTCAGCAGGAACCACAGCAGGATGGTCATCGCGAGGATGATGCCGCCGACGCGCTTGAGGAAGATCACCGCGCGTTCCCACAGGCCAATGGCGAGATCGCGCAAGGTCGGCACACGGTAAGACGGCAATTCCAGCAGCAGCATGTGATCGCCGGAATCGCGGCGCCAGCGCTTCATCACCCACGCCACGAGCAATGCGCTGAGGATGCCGGCGGCATAGAGCGCGAACAGCACCAGTCCCTGCAGGTTGAACATGCCGCCGACGGTTCGATGCGGAATGAAGGCGCCGATCAGCAGCGTGTACACCGGCAGGCGCGCCGAACAGGTCATCAGCGGCGCGACCAGGATCGTCGCGAGACGATCGCGTGGGTCCTGGATCGAGCGCGTCGCCATGATCCCGGGCACCGCGCAGGCGAAGCTCGACAGCAGCGGGATGAAACTGCGTCCGGACAACCCGGCGCGATGCATCAGGCGATCGAGCAGGAAGGCCGCGCGCGGCAGGTAGCCGGACTCTTCCAGCGACAGGATGAAGAAGAACAGGATCAGGATCTGCGGCAGGAACACCAGCACGCTGCCGGTGCCGGCGATGATGCCGTCGACGACGAGGCTGCGCAGCGGCCCGTCCGCCATGTACGTGCCCGCCTGCGCGCCCAGCCATTTCATGCCGGCGTCGATGCCGTCCTTCAGTGGCTCGGCCCAGGCATAGACCGCCTGGAACATCGCGAACATCACCACCGCGAGGATCGCCAGCCCCAGCGCCGGATTGAGCAGCCAACCGTCGAGGCGCTGGTCGAGGCGCGAGATGCGTTCCGGCATCCGTACCGCGACATCCATCAGGCGCCGCGCTTCCGCGTGCAGGCCGTCGTCATCGAGCGGCGCGGCATCGACCGCGACCGGCACGGCCTGCGCGATGCGTTCGAGCAATTTGTCGCCACCACCGGATTTCACCGCAACGGTCGGGATCACCGGCACGCCGAGTTCGCGCGAGAGCGCAGCGACATCGATCTCGATGCCGCGCTTTTCCGCCGCGTCCATCTGGTTGAGCGCGATGACCATCGGCCGCCCAAGCTGGCGCACTTCCAGCGCGAAGCGCAGGTGCAGGCGCAGGTTGGTGGCACTGACCACGCAGACCAGCAGGTCGGGAATCGGCTCACCGGGATAGAAGCCGCGACAGACGTCGCGCGCGATCGCCTCGTCGAGGCTGGCCGGCGTCAGGCTGTAGGCACCGGGGAGATCCAGCAACACGGCGTGGCGTCCGTCCGGCAGGCGCAGCTGGCCTTCCTTGCGTTCGACGGTGACGCCGGCGTAGTTGGCGACCTTCTGACGGCTGCCGGTGAGCTGGTTGAACAACGCGGTCTTGCCGCAATTGGGATTGCCGATCAGCGCGCAGCGGAGCATGGCGGCGCTCACGATGCCTGCTCCACATCGACATGCACGTGCTCGACTTCGACGCGCGCGGCTTCGCTGCGACGCAGGGCGAAACTCGAGGTGCCGATGCGCACCAGCAGCGGGTCGCGCCCGAACGGACCGAAGCCGGAGACACGCACCGGCTCCCCGGACACGAATCCGAGTTCGCGCAGGCGGCGCGCCACGACATCGGCGGAACGATCGTCCCCGTTGCCATGCACGGCGACACCATGCACGGTAACAACACGGGCGCGTACGTCGCGCGGCAGATCGACCAGTTTCAAGCACAGTTCCAAATAGGAATCATTCTCATAATAGCAGAATGAACAGGGCTCCGAAGGGCGCTCCCGCTATCATTCAGCCAACCGATTGGAGATGGGTCGATGGTGGAGACGTTGCAGGTCAGGCAAGCCGGCGCGGTCGCACGGCTGCGACTGAACCGCCCCGAGGTGCACAACGCCTTCGACGATGGCCTGATCGCCACCCTGACCGCCGAATTGCGGCGCCTGGGCGACGACGCCAGCGTGCGCGTGGTGGTGCTGGAAGCCGAGGGCGTCTCCTACTCCGCCGGCGCCGATCTCAACTGGATGCGCGGGATGGCGAAGATGTCGGAAGCGGAGAACCGCACCGACGCGCTGGCGTTGGCCGGCCTGATGCGCACGCTGGACGAACTGCCGAAGCCGACCATCGCCCGCGTGCAAGGCGCCGCGTTTGGCGGCGGCGTCGGGCTGGTCGCCTGCTGCGACATCGCCATCGGCGTACCGGAAGCGAAATTCGGATTGACCGAGAGCAAGCTGGGGCTGCTGCCGGCGGTGATCTCGCCTTACGTCATCAATGCGATCGGCCCACGCCAGGCACGACGCTGGTTCGCCACCGCGGAAATCTTCGACGCCGCCGAAGCGCTGCGGATCGGATTGCTGCACCAGGTCGTCGCGGCCGACGCGCTGGATGCCGCGGTCGATCGCCAGATCGACCTGTTGCTGAAAGCCGGCCCGATCGCCACCGCGTCGGCGAAGTCATTGGTGCGCGATGTTGTGGCGCACGCCGACGGATCGCGCCACGACGCCGACAATGCCGCCCTGATCGCCCGCCTGCGCGTTTCGCCCGAGGGGCAGGAAGGCCTCGGCGCCTTCCTCGACAAACGCAAACCGAACTGGATTGCTCAATGAAGGCTGCCCACTGATGTTCGATTCACTTCTGATCGCCAATCGCGGCGAAATCGCCTGCCGCATCATCCGTACATGTCGCCGGATGGGCATCCGCGCCATCGCCGTGTATTCCGATGCCGACGCCGATACGCAGCACGTGCGCCTCGCCGACGCCGCGTACCATATCGGCGGTTCGCGCCCGCAGGACAGCTATCTGCGCGGCGACGCGATCATCGAGGCGGCGAAGAAATCCGGCGCGCAAGCGATCCATCCCGGTTACGGATTTCTCTCCGAGAACGCCGATTTCGCCGACGCGGTGGAAGCGGCGGGACTGGTGTTCGTCGGGCCGCGCGCGGCATCGATGCGCAAGATGGGCAGCAAGGCCGGCGCCAAGGAATTGATGCAGGCCGCCAATGTGCCCGTGGTGCCCGGTTATACCGGCGAGGACCAGTCGCCGGAAATCCTGCAGCAGGAAGCCGACCGCATCGGCTATCCGCTGATGATCAAGGCCGCGCACGGCGGCGGCGGCAAGGGCATGCGCATCGTCCACGCGCCACTGGAATTCCTGCCGCATCTGGAAAGCTGCCAGCGCGAGGCGAAGAACGCCTTCGGTCGCGATCGCGTGTTGCTGGAGCGCTATATCGAGCGCCCGCGCCACATCGAATTCCAGATCTTCGGCGACAGCCACGGCCAGATCATCCATCTCAACGAACGCGAGTGCTCGGCGCAGCGCCGCTACCAGAAGGTGATCGAGGAATCGCCCTCGCCCTTCGTGACGCCGGAACTGCGCGCAGCGATGGGCGCCGCCGCGATCGCCGCCGGACGCGCCATCGATTACCAGAACGCCGGCACGGTCGAATTCATCGTCGGCCAGGACGGCAGTTTCTATTTCATGGAGATCAATACCCGCCTGCAGGTGGAGCATCCGGTGACCGAAATGGTCACGGCGCTTGACCTGGTCGAGTGGCAGCTGCGCGTCGCCGCCGGCGAGCCCTTGCCGCTCCCGCAGGACGCGATCTGGTCGAACGGCCACGCGATGGAAGTGCGCCTGTACGCGGAAGATCCCGACGCCGGCTTCCTGCCCGGCTCGGGCAAGCTGGTGCGCCTGCGCCTGCCCGAAACATCTTCGAAAGTCCGCATCGATTCCGGCGTGGTCGAAGGCGATACCGTGTCGATCTTCTACGACCCGATGATCGCCAAGCTGATCGTGCGCGACAGCGACCGTCCGCGCGCCCTCGCCCGCCTGCGCGAAGCACTGGCGCGGTGCGAGATCGAAGGCCCGAAGTCGAACATCGAATTCCTCGAACGCCTGGTGCGCCATCCGATCGTGGTCGCCGGCGATATCGACACCGGCTATCTCGATCGCCATCTCGACGAATTCATCGGCGCGACATCGCGTTCCGACGAAGAAACCCATACCTTGCACGCGCTGGCCGCGACCACGATGCGCATGTCTTCCGAAACCATCGATGCCGCATCGCCGTGGTCGACCGGCGACGGCTGGCGCCTTGATGGTGCAGGCTGGACGCCACTGCATCTGGTCTCCGGCAACGAAGACCTGCGCCTGTCGATCCGCGGTCATGGCGGCGATTACGACGTCCGCGAAGGCGAACACGTCACCGAGCTGCGCGGCCTGCGCCTGCAGGACGGCTGGCTGAGCGGTCGCATTGGCGACGGCCAGCGTCGCGTGCAGGTCTCGGGCGATGGCGAGCGCGTGCTGCTCCACGATGGTGCGCGTCGCCTGCACCTGCGTCGCGCTTCGCTCTATCGCCACGCCGACGAAGGCAGCGGCGCCAGCGGCGATCGCGTGATCGCGCCGATGCCGGGACGAATCGTGCAGGCCAAGAGCGCGGTCGGCGACAGCGTCGAGGCCGGACAGGTGGTGATGGTGATGGAAGCGATGAAGATGGAACTGGCATTGAAGGCGCCGCGCGCCGGCAAGATCGCGGAAGTGCGCGTGCGCGAAGGCGATTTCGTCGAGGCCGACGCCGCATTGATCCTGCTGGAGCCAAGCGCATGAGCATGCCGGGCCAGGTCCGCATCGTCGAAGTCGGCGCCCGCGACGGACTGCAGAACGAGAAGACCTTCGTTTCGACCGCCGACAAGATCGCGTTGATCGAACGTCTCGCCGATTGCGGCTTGAAGAGCATCGAAGCCACTGCCTTCGTCAGCCCGAAATGGGTGCCGCAGATGGCCGATGCCGTCGAGGTCTATTCCGGACTCCATCGCAAGCCGGGCGTGCGCTATCCGGTGCTGGTGCCGAACCTGCAGGGCTACGAACGCGCGCGCCAGGTCGGCGTCGAGGAGATCGCGGTGTTCACCGCGGCCTCCGAAGCCTTCAATCGCAAGAACATCAATGCCGGCATCGACGAATCGATCGAACGTTTTCGCCCGGTGATGGATGCGGCGAAAGCGGACGGCGTCGCCGTGCGCGGTTACGTGTCCACCGTGCTCGGCTGCCCGTTCCAGGGCGAAGTGCCGCTCTCCGACGTGGTGCGCGTCGCCAAGGCCTTGCACGAACTCGGCTGCTACGAGGTTTCGCTCGGCGACACCATCGGCGTCGGCACCCCGGCCAAGGCGCGGGCGATGGTGCAGGCGGTGGCAGGGGAAGTTCCGGTGGCCGCGCTCGCCGTGCATTTCCACGACACCTGGGGCCAGGCCCTGGCCAATATCCTCGCCTGCCTCGAGGAAGGCATCGCCGTGGTCGATTCCTCGGTCGCCGGTACTGGCGGTTGCCCGTACGCACCGGGCGCGACCGGCAACGTCGCCAGCGAGGATGTCGTCTACATGTTGCAGGGACTTGGCATCGAAACCGGCGTCGACTTGCTGAAACTCGCAGAGACCGGGCGCTGGCTGGCCGGCATACTCGGCCACGACAACAACAGCCGCGCCGGCAAGGCTGCCGTCATCAAGAACGACGCTGCCAAGGGATGAGCTGGCATATCCGTCCGATCGAAGCCAGGGACGATGCCGCGATGGCGCGCATCATCCGCGTGGTGATGCCGGAATTCGGCGCCTGCGGCAGCGGCTTCGCGATCAACGATCCCGAAGTCGACTGGATGTCGCGCGCCTATGCCGAACCGCGCCACGCCTATTTCGTGGTGGAACGCGGTGGCGAAGTGATCGGCGGCGGTGGCATGGCGCCTCTTGTCGGCGGCGACCCGGCGGTGTGCGAACTGCGCAAGATGTATTTCCTGCCGGAAGCGCGCGGACTCGGCGCGGGCGCCGCGATGATGACGATCTGCCTCGACGCCGCACGCAGTGCGGGATTCCGTCAGTGCTATCTGGAAACGCTGACCGGGATGGACGCAGCGATGCGACTGTACGAGCGCAGCGGCTTCAGGCGCATCGACGCCTCGATGGGCGCGACCGGCCACGGCGGCTGCGACATCTTCTATTCGCGGGAGTTGTGATGCGCAAATGGTTCGCCGCCTTGCTGATCGCGTTGCTGCCGATCTCCGTGTCGGCAGCCGAACCGGCACAGGCTTCGATCCTGCTGGTCCCCGACCGCGTGTGGACCGCCGACGGCGATGCCAGCCATGCCGGCTGGGTGGTGCTGGTGCGCGACGGCAAGATCACCGCGGTCGGTCCCGCTGCGACCGTCGCTGTTCCTGCAGATACGCAACGCATCGATCTTCCGGGCACCACGCTGACGCCGGGCCTGATCGACCTGCACTCGCACGTCCTGCTGCATCCCTACAACGAGACGTCGTGGAACGACCAGGTGCTGAAGGAAGCGGTGCCCTATCGCGTGCTGGAAGCAGCCAACCACGCCCGCGACACGTTGATGGCCGGCTTCACCACCCTGCGCGATCTCGGCACCGAAGGCGCGGGCTACGCGGATGTGTCGATCCGCAAGGCCATCGATGACGGCACCATTCCCGGGCCACGGTTGTTCATCGCGACGCGCGCGATCGTCGCCACCGGCAGTTATGGGCCGGGGCCGCGCGGATTCCGCGACGACATCGACCTGCCGACCGGCGCGCAGGAAGTCAGCGGGGTCGACAACGTGATCGCCGCCGTCCGCGAACAGGCCGGCCACGGCGCCGACTGGATCAAGGTCTATACCGACTATCGCTGGGGACCGGGCGGCGTCTCGCAAACGACGTTCACCGCGGCCGAACTCAAGGCGCTGGTCGATGCCGCGCATGTCGCCGGGCGTCCGGTGTCGGCACACGCCTCGACCGACGCCGGCATGCGCATGGCGATCGACGCCGGCGTCGACACCATCGAGCATGGCTACGGCGGCAGCGTCGACACCTTCAAGCGCATGCACGATCGCGGCGTGGCCTACATCCCCACGTTGACCGCGGTCGAATCCACCGAGACCTACTTCAACCACTACGTGCCCGGCCAATCGCAACCCACGGCAAGAATGCTGGAATCGCAGCAGGCCTTCCGTCGCGCCCGCGAGGCCGGCGTGCGCATCGGCAACGGCAGCGATGTCGGCGTGTTCCGCCATGGCGACAACGCCCGCGAACTGGCGTGGATGGCGAAGCTCGGCATGCCCGCACCGCAGGTGTTGCACGCCACCACCGATGGCGCCGCCCGCATCCTCGGCAAGGACGACAGCTTCGGTCGCATCGCCCCCGGGTTGCGCGCCGATCTCGTCGCTTTCCAGGGCGATCCCGCCAGCGACATCGCCGCGACCGCGCATCCGGTGCTGGTGATGAAGGACGGCCGGATCTACCGCCGGCCCTGAGTGCGGACGGCGGGAAACCGGCCGCGCACGCTAGAATTGCCGTTTTCCAGTTCCGCAGGATTTCCCATGCAACTCGCCCAAGTGCGCGCCGTCATCACCGGTGGCGCTTCCGGACTCGGTTTCGCCACCGCACAGCATCTGGTCGCCGCTGGCGCCAAGGTCGCGCTGTTCGACGTCAATGACGAGAAAGGCGCTGCCGCCGTCGGCGAACTGGGCGCGGACAAGGCGATTTTCATCAAGACCGACGTCACCAGCGAGGCCGATGTCGCCGCCAATGTGGCCAAGGCGAAGGAATTCCTCGGCGGATTGAACGCCTGCATCAACTGCGCCGGCATCCTCGGCGCCGGTCGCATGCTCGGCAAGACCGGCCCGATGGCGCTGTCGCAGTTCCAGACGACGGTCATGGTGAACCTGGTCGGCAGCTTCAACGTCGCCAAGGCCTGCGCCGACCTGATGCAGCACAACGAAGCCGGCGTCGACGGCGAGCGTGGCGCGATCATCAACACCGCGTCGGTCGCGGCCTACGAAGGCCAGATCGGCCAGGCCGCCTACTCCGCATCCAAGGGCGGCGTGGTCGGCATGACCTTGCCGATGGCGCGCGAACTGGCCCGCTTCGGCATCCGCGTGATGACGATCGCACCGGGCGTGTTCTGGACGCCGATGGTCGACGGCATGCCGCCCGAGGTGAAGACTTCGCTGGAAGCCTCGATTCCGTTCCCGTCGCGCCTCGGCCAGCCCGGCGAATACGCCGACCTTGTCGCGTACATCCTGCGCACCCCTTACCTCAACGGCGAAACCATCCGTCTGGATGGCGCCACCCGCCTCGCACCGAAGTGACTTTATGAAGGCTTACGACATCAAGAAAGGCAACGTCATCGAACACAACGGTGGCGCCTGGCAGATCCGCGACATCGAACGCAGCTCGCCGCAGGGCCGCGGCGGCAACGTCAAATACCGGTTCACCATGTACAGCGTGCCGGGCGGCAACAAGCTCGACCTCAGCGTCGGCGCGGAAGACGAGTTGAAGGAAGTCGAACTCGCCCGCCGCCAGGCCACGTTCTCGTACAAGGATGGCGATGCCTTCGTCTTCATGGACGACGAGGATTTCACGCCCTACCAACTCGACGCCGATGTCGTCGGTGACGGCGCCGGCTACATCACCGACGGCCTGACCGGCTGCTACGTGCAGGTGATCGACGAAGCGCCGGTCGGCCTGCAACTGCCGACATCGGTGATCCTGGAAGTCGTGGAAACGCCGCCGGAACTCAAGGGCGGCACCGCGACCAAGCGTCCGAAGCCGGCGCGCCTCAACACCGGCATCGAAATCCAAGTCCCGGAATACATCGCCAACGGCGAACGCGTGTGGGTCAACACCACCACGGGTGAGTTCGGTGGCCGCGCGGACTGATCTTCGCGCATTGCTGGTGCGTGCCTTGTTGGCGTCCGCGTTGCTGCTGGCGGCGGGATCGGTCGTTGCCGCGCCGCAATCGGTGCCGTCGTCGGTGATGCAGCAGCCGGCCGCGAACGAACCCGGCAAGGGGACCCAGGACCTGCCCGCGGACGTGCGCAGTTACATACTCAAGCACCGCATGTGCATGCACTTCCAGAAAGATGCGAATACCGGCGATGCGGGCACGCGCGCGACCGGCAAGAACATGGCGAAATCGCTGTGCCCCGGCGCCGATGCCGCGACCTGGAAGAAACTGGTGCGCAAGTACGAGGGCCAGGATCCGATCCCCGGAATCCTGCTGGCAGAACGTCCGGCTGGCATCGAAATGGATACGAGCAAGTTGAAATGAGCGACATCGCGCCGGTCACATTGCGCGGTTGGGGCGTCACGCTGGAACCGCTTGCGCGAGACCACATGGAAGCGCTGAAGGATGCCGTCGAAGACGGCGATATCGGCGCCCTGAACTACGTCAATGTCCCCGGTCGCGATGGCATCGAAGCCTGGGTCGAGAAGGCGTTGGCGATGCGCGATGCCGGCCGCGAACTGCCGTTCGCCATCGTCGCCGATGGCCGCGTCGTCGGCAGCACGCGTTTCTACGACATCGACCTGTCGGTGCCGACACTGGCCATCGGCTACACCTTCCACGCGACATCGGTTTGGCGCACCCACGTCAACACCGCCAACAAGCGGCTGATGCTCGGCCATGCCTTCGACACACTCGCTGCGCAGTCGGTGTATTTCCACACCAGCCACCTCAACCTGCGTTCACAGGCGGCGATCGAGCGCCTGGGCGCACATCGCGACGGCATCCTGCGCGCTCACAAGCGCCACAAGGACGACAGCCTGCGCGATACCCATACCTACTCGATCATCGCCGGCGAGTGGCCGGAGATCCGCGCACGGCTCGACGCGCGACTGGCGAACGTCCCGCGCTAATCGAACACCTTGCCGGGATTCATGATCCCGTCCGGATCGAATACCGCCTTGATGCCACGCATCGCGGCGATTTCCGCATCGCTGCGCGTCTGCTGCAGGTAGGGCTTCTTCACCAGGCCGATGCCGTGCTCGGCGGAAATGCTGCCCTCGTGGCGCTGCAGGCATTCCGACAGCAGCTTGGTCGCGCGTTCGCAGGCGGCGACGAATTCGGCCTGCGGCAACGCCGCCGGCTTGAGGATGTTGATGTGCAGGTTGCCGTCGCCGATATGGCCGAACCACGCCACTTCGAATTCCGGGTAGGCCTCGCCGATCAACGACTGCGCCTCGGCGAGGAAGGCCGGCATCCTTGACGATCGCACCACCACGTCGTTCTTGTACGGCGTGTGCGGCGCCAGCGATTCGGTGATGCCCTCGCGCAAGCGCCACAACGCCTCGGCCTGGGCATCGCTGGCGGCGATCACGCCATCCGCGATCCAGCCTTCGCCCACGCAGGTCTCGAACACGTCCAGCAGCCCCGCTTCATCGGCGTCGACATCGGCGATCGCGTAGTACGGATGCGTTTCCGCAAATGGCGGTGTGGCGCCGGCATGCAGCACATGCTTCAGCGCGCGGCCATCGAAAAATTCGAACGATTGCAGGCGCAGGCGACCGCGCAAGGCCGCGAACACCGGCATGATCGCCGCGAACGACGGCAGCGCGAACAGCACGGTCGATGCCGGAGGATCGCGGTCGGCCAGGCGCACCGTCACTTCCGCGATGATCCCGAGCGTGCCTTCCGACGCCACGAACAGGTGGCGCAGGTCGTAGCCGCTGGAATTCTTCACCAGCCCGCGGTTGAGCCGCAGCACTTCGCCACGACCGTCGACCACGGTGAGCCCGGCGATCCATTCGCGGGTATTGCCATGGCGCAGCACCTGGATGCCGCCGGCATTGGTCGCCACGTTGCCGCCGATGCTGGCGCTGCCGCGCGCGGCGAAATCGACCGGGTATTGCAGCCCGTATCCGTCGGCGATGCCCTGCAGCGTTTCCAGCGCCATCCCCGCCTGCACGGTGAGCAGGCGATCGACCGGATCGAAGGCCAGCTGCGCGCGCATCTTCTCCAGGCTCAGCACCAGTTCGTCATTGGCGGCGACCGCGCCACCCGACAGCCCGGTACGTCCCCCCGAAGGCACCAGCGCGACCACGTGGGCGCGTGCCCAACGCACGATGGTGGCGATCTCTTCCACCGTGGTCGGCAAGGCGACGCCCAATGGCGCCGGCGTCCAGCGCCGGGTCCAGTCGCGACCGTAATGCTCGAGATCGGCGGCCTCGACCAGCAGTGACAGCCGTGGCGCGGCGGTGCGCAGATCGTCCAAAAGATTCGCATTCATGGGGCCAGCCTGCCACCCGCGGTCGGTGCCCGCAAACGCCATTCATGTGCCATGATGCTGCATGGCACAACAAACCTCGTTCCCTCGCCAGGATATCCAGGTCCTGCTGCTGGAAGGCGTCAGCCCGCGTGCTGCCGAAGCCTTTCGTTCCGCCGGCTATACCCGCATCGAGGAGCACGCGAAAGCGCTGCCGGAAGACGAGCTGAAACGCCGGATCGCCGAGGCGCACATCGTCGGCCTGCGTTCGCGCACGCAATTGACCTCGGAAGTGCTGGCCGAAGCCCGCAAGCTGATGGCCGTCGGCGCCTTCTGCATCGGCACCAACCAGATCGACCTCAACGCCGCCAAGTCCATGGGCGTGCCGGTGTTCAACGCGCCCTATTCCAATACCCGCAGCGTGGCCGAGCTGGTCATCGCCGAGATCATCATGATGTTCCGCGGCGTTCCCGCACGGAACATGCAATGCCATCGCAACGGCTGGAGCAAGTCGGCGACCGGCAGCCATGAAGCGCGCGGCAAGACGCTGGGCATCATCGGCTACGGCCACATCGGTACCCAGCTCGGCCTGCTTGCCGAGGCATTGGGCATGCAGGTGCTGTTCCACGACATCGAAACCAAGCTCGCGCTCGGCAATGCACGCCCTGCCGCCGATCTCGACGACCTGCTGCAACGTTCCGACGTGGTCAGCCTGCACGTCCCGGAAACGCCGGCAACCAAGCTGATGTTCGGCGCTGCGCAACTGGCGCGGATGAAGCCGGGTGCGCATCTGGTCAATGCATCGCGCGGCACCGTGGTCGACATCGACGCCCTCGCCGATGCCCTGCGCGCCGGCCATGTCGGTGGCGCCGCGGTCGACGTGTTTCCGCAAGAACCGGAAAGCAACGGCGACCGTTTCGAATCGCCCTTGTGCGGAATCGACAACGTGATCCTGACGCCGCACATCGGCGGCAGCACGCTGGAAGCGCAGGACAATATCGGACTGGAAGTCGCGGCCAAGCTGCTGCGTTACAGCGACAACGGCAGCACGCTGTCGGCGGTGAATTTCCCGGAAGTGAGCCTGCCCGAACACGCCGGCAGCCATCGCTTGCTGCACATCCATCGCAACGTGCCGGGCGTGCTTTCGGCGATCAACGACATCTTCGGCAAGCGCGGCATCAACATCGATGGCCAGTACCTGCGCACCGATCCGCAGCTGGGTTACGTGGTGATCGATGTCGGCGTGGACTCGCTGCAGTCGAACGATCTGCGCAGCGAACTGTCGGCGATTCCGGGGACGCTACGCACCCGCGTGCTGTTCTAGCCAGCGCTGCGCCATGCGTCGCAAGGATTCGTCCGCCGAGGGATCGGCGGCGATCTCCGCGATCTCGCGCCAGGCCAATGCATTCGATTCGTCGCTGACGACAAAGGCTTCGTTGTCGCCGGCGCGCACGACGTAACGCGCGTCGTAATGCCAGTGCCCGGGCACGTCGCCGCGTTCGGGAATCCAGTGCTTGTCGAGATCGAAGATGTCGTCGTCGACAGTCAAGCCGGTCAGGCCGGATTCCTCCTCCGCCTCCTTCAACGCGACCGTGCGCAGGTCCATGTCGCCATCGGCGTGGCCACCGAGTTGCAACCAGCGATCGAGCTTGCGGTGATGGGTCAACAGCGCGCGCCGGCCATCGCGACTGACCAGCCATGCCGAACCGGTGAAATGACCGTTCAGACGCTCGCGGACGAAGGCATGTTCACCTTCCTCAATGAGTTTCAGGTAGTCGTCGGCCAATCCGGATTGCTCCGGAAAGCGACGGGCATGAATGCGCAAGGCATCGGCGAGTGGCGTCGTCATCACTGCATGGTGCATCGCAACAGACGTGCAGGCAAGCGTCCTACCATGCCGGACGGCGCTTGTGCCGCCATGTGAAATGCGGTTAAGGTCGGTCAGTTTTGTGGCGACCCGGTGTCGCCATCCACCACCGAACCAACCCAAGCAGGGGGAAGCACGAATGCTTTTTTGGCGCGTCAAGCCGCTCGACAAGATTCTCGAGACCGCGGAAAAGAAGGCGCTGAAGCGCCAACTCGGACCGATCCAACTCACCTTGCTCGGCATCGGTGCCGTGATCGGCACCGGCATCTTCGTGCTGACCGCCGAAGCAGGCCAGAAGGCCGGCCCCGGCATGATGGTCGCCTTCGTGATCGCGGCGATCGTGTGCGGACTGGCGGCCCTCGCCTATTCCGAAATCGCCTCGATGATCCCGGTCTCGGGTTCGGCATACACCTACAGCTACGGCGTGTTCGGTGAGCTAGTCGCGTGGATCGTCGGCTGGGCGCTCGGCCTGGAATACGGCATCGGCGCGGCGACGGTGTGCGTGGGCTGGTCGGGTTATGTGAACGGCTTGCTGAAGAACACCGACCTGTTCGGACTCGTGCAACCCGGCGCATTGGCCCTGCCCGCTGCGCTGCAGGCTGGCCCGATGTCGGGTGGTGTGTTCAACCTGCTGGCCTTCCTGATCGCCTTCGTGGTCACGGTGCTGCTGATCATCGGCACCTCCAAGAGCGCCAAGGTCAATGCCGTGCTGGTGGCCATCAAGATCATCGCGCTCACCGCCTTCATCGCCATCGCGGTCCCGGCTGCCAAGAGCGAGAACTTCCATCCCTTCCTGCCAACTGGTTGGGTTGGCGCAAACGGTATGGGCGTGCTGGGGGCGGCGGCCTCGATCTTCTTCGCCTATGTCGGCTTCGACGCCGTTTCAACCGCTGCGGAAGAAACCAAGAACCCCAACCGCAACATTCCGATCGGCCTGATCGGTTCGCTGGTGGTCTGCACCATCTTCTATCTGCTGGTCGGATATGGAGCGGTGGGTTCAGTTGGCTCACAGCCAATGTTCGGCCCGAATGGCGTCGCGCTCGATCCCGGCAGCCCTGCGCAAGCAGCTGCTTGCGTTGGTTCGAACGCGCTGGTCTGCAGCAAGGAGCCTTTGGCTCACGTGCTGCGCGTGATCGGCTGGCCGGGAGCTGGCAAATGGATCGGCATTGCTGCTGGTCTTGCCCTGCCCTCCGTGATCCTGATGATGATGTTCGGCCAGACCCGCATCTTCTTCACGATGTCACGCGACGGCCTGCTGCCCGACGTGCTGTCGAAGGTGCATCCGAAGTTCCACACTCCGCATGTCATCACGATCCTTACCGGCATCGTGGTTGCTGGCTGCGCAGCCCTGCTGCCGGTCGGCAAACTGGCTGATACCTCCAACTCCGGCACCTTGCTGGCGTTCGCGATGGTATCCATCGGCGTATTGGTATTGCGGAAGACCCAGCCGAATCGCGCACGCCCCTTCCGCATGCCGTTGCCCTGGATCATCTGCCCGCTGGCGGCCCTTGGCTGCGTGATCCTGTTCACCAATCTGTCTTCGTTTGCCCTGAAGTTCTTCGTGGGCTGGGGCATTGCCGGGCTGATCCTCTACGCGCTCTACGGCAGCAAGCGCAGCCACCTCGCCCGCGAAAACGCACAGTAATCGCGCGGCACGCACGAAGGCCGGCCTTGTTGCCGGCCTTCTGCATTCAGGACGACAAGAACTTTCCGGACGCATGACATGAAGCAACTGTTCGCCACCAAACACCCGACGGCCGTCACCAGCGACGCGCAGAAGATGGACCTGCATCGCGCACTCGGCCCCTGGGGCCTGACCGCACTCGGCATCGGCGCGGTGATCGGCGGCGGCATCTTCGTGATCACCGGCCAGGCTGCGGCCCAGCATGCCGGTCCGGCGATCATGCTGTCGTTCGTGCTGGCGGCGTTGTGCTGCACCTTCTGCGCGCTGGCCTACGCCGAATTCGCGGCGATGGTGCCGGTCTCCGGCAGCGCCTACACCTATACCTACGCGACGCTGGGCGAACTGGCGGCGTGGTTCATCGGCTGGATGCTGATCCTCGAATACGGCGTCTCGGCATCGGCGGTCGCGGTGAGCTGGACCGGCTATTTCCTCAGCCTGCTCGATCATTTCGGCATCCACCTGCCGGCCGCACTGGTCAACGCGCCGCTCGACGCCAAGCTCAAACCCACCGGCGCGATCGCCAACCTGCCCGCCGCCGGCATCGTGCTGGCGCTGACCTGGCTGTGCTACGTCGGCATCCGCAAGTCGTCGGCGATGAATACCGCGATGGTCGCGCTCAAGAGCGGCCTGATCATCCTCGTCATCATCGCCGGCTGGCGCTATATCGATACGGCGAACTGGCATCCCTTCATCCCCGAGCCGCAGGGCCACGGCAAGTTCGGCTTCGACGGCGTTCTGCGCGGCGCGGCGATGGTGTTCTTCGCCTACATCGGCTTCGAGGCGGTGTCGGTCGCGGCGCAGGAATCGCGCAACCCGCAGCGCGACATGCCGATCGGCATGCTGCTGTCGCTGGCGATCTGCACCGTGCTCTACATCGGCATGGCGGCGGTGATGACCGGCCTGGTGCCCTTCACCATGCTTGGCACGGATGAGCCCGTCGTGACCGCGGTCGCCGCGCATCCGCAACTGGGCTGGCTGCGCATCGTGGTCGAGATCGGCGCACTGATCGGACTGTCGTCGGTGGTGCTGGTGATGATCATCGGCCAGCCGCGCATCTTCATGATCATGGCGCGCGACGGCCTGCTGCCGCCGGTCTTCACCCGCATCCACGACAAGTACAAGACGCCGCACATCAACACCGTGATCACCGGCATCGGCATCGCGCTGCTGGCGGCGATCTTCCCGCTCGACATTCTGGGCGACCTGACCTCAATGGGCACGCTGATCGCCTTCGCGGCCGTGTGCATCGGCGTGCTGGTGCTGCGTCGTACCGCGCCCGACCTGCCGCGTCCGTTCCGGATCAAGGGCGCATGGCCGATCTGCATCGCCGGCGTCGTCAGCTGCCTGATTCTGCTGTCGACCATGACTGCGCACAACTGGGCGCTGATGATCGCGTGGACGGTGATCGGCCTGCTGATCTATTTCCTCTACGGCTACCGCCACAGCAAGCAGCACAAGCAAAGCTGAGATCCGCGTCATGCACGACCACGAGCGCGCCGCCCGGCAATCATTGATCGACCACTGCCGGGCGATGAACGCCAGCGGCCTGTCGCTGAACAAGTCGGGCAATGCCAGCCTGCGCTGGGGCGACGGCCTGCTGATCACCCCGACCGGCCGCGCCTATGACCGCCTGCTGCCCGAGGACATCGTCTATCTCGACCTCGATGGCAGCTGCCCGCCGGGACAGCTGCTCCCGTCCAGCGAATGGCGCTTCCACTGTGACATCCTCCGCGCCTTCCCGGACACCAATGCGGTGGTCCACGTCCATTCCACCCACGCCACCGCACTGGCCTGCCTGGGCGAAGGCATCCCCGCCTTCCACTACATGGTGGCGGTGGCCGGCGGCGACCGCATTCCCTGCGCCAATTACGCCACCTTCGGCACAGGCGAGTTGTCGGACAACGTCCTCCATGCGCTGGCTGGCGGCCTGCGCGCCTGCCTGATGGCGAACCATGGGCAGGTGACCACCGGCAAGACCCTGGCCGACGCCTATGCGCTGGCCGAGGAAGTCGAGAACCTTGCCCGCCAGTACATGCTGGCGCGCACGCTCGGCCCCACCCGCAACCTGCCGCCGGAGGAAATGGCGCAGGTGCTGGAGAAGTTCAAGCACTACGGGCAGCAGCGCAAACCCGACTGAACGCCATTTCGATCGACGGAATCGTCATTTGGAATGACACCCGCAATCGCTACACTGGGGGCATGAATACGCCCGCCTTCGACCATAACCTGTACGCCGGCTGCGCCGCCCAGATCATCACTCATACCCGCGAGCTGGCGGCCAAGGGGTTCACCCCGGCCACGGCCGGCAACTTCTCGATCCGCATGGGGCCGGAACACGCCGCCATCACCATTTCCGGCAAGGACAAGGGGCGCCTGACCGAGGCCGACATCATGGTGGTCAACATGGCCAACGAACCGGTCGCGACCCACCATCGCCCGTCGGCGGAAGCGGCGCTGCATACGCACCTGTACCGCCGCTTCCCCGAAGTCGGCGCGGTGCTGCATACCCATTCGCCGACCCAGACCATCGCCGGCTTGCTGTACGAAGCCCAAGGCCGCGTGCCGCTGCATGGCTACGAATTGTTCAAGGCGCTGCGTGGCCACACCACCCACGAGACCGAATTCGACCTGCCGGTGGTGCCGAATTCGCAGGACATGGACGAACTGACCGCAAGCGTCGACGCGGTACTGACCAAGCCGAACACCTGGGGCTATCTCATCGCCGGCCACGGCCTCTATGCCTGGGGCCATGACATCGCCGAAGCCCGTCGCCACCTGGACGCGTTCGAGTTCATGCTCGGCTGCGAGCTGGAAATGCGCCGACTGCGCGCTTGAGGACGAGACGATGAGCCGACTGCGGATTTTCGCTGCCGATGCGCCGGAGACGGTGCTGGAAGAGAGCCACGACCACGCCGGGATCGCGCGCCTGCTGAAACCGATCAAGGTCGATTTCGAGCAGTGGCAGGCGACTGCACCAGTAAAAGCGGGTGATTCGCCCGAAACGATCATGGATGCCTACCGCGCCGACATCGATCGCCTGGTCGACGCCAACGGCTTCCGCTCGGTCGACGTGGTGAGCATCGCGCCGGACAATCCCAACCGCGCCGAGATGCGCGCGAAATTTCTCGAAGAGCATTACCACAAGGAAGACGAAGTGCGCTTCTTCGTCGCCGGATCGGGACTGTTCACCCTGCACGTCGACGACAAGGTCTACGAGATCCTGTGCGAACAGGGCGACCTGATCGCCGTGCCCGATGGCACCACGCACTGGTTCGACATGGGCGAAGCGCCAGAATTCGTGGCGATCCGGTTCTTCACCGAACCCGATGGCTGGATCGGTTATTTCACCGGCAGCGACATCGCGCAGAAATTCCCGCGCTACGAGAAGCACTGAACCGTGACGCCCCTGTTCAAGAAACTCAACCTCGGGACGCTGCAGCGCATCCACGTGTTGAATGCGCCCGAGAGTTTCGAGCCGGAGCTCGCCGCGCTCGATGGCGTCGAGATCAAGCGCGACGCGCGCGGCAAGATCGCCTGGGCGTTGGCGTTCGCCGTGACGCAGGACGAACTGGACAAGGCCAGCCGTGCATTGACGAAAGCCGCAGATGGCGATGCGCAACTGTGGATCGCCTATCCCAAGGGCAGCTCGAAGCGCTATCGCTGCGAATTCAATCGCGATTCCGGCTGGACGGTGCTGCGCGATGCCGGATTCGACACGGTGCGGATGGTCGCGATCGACGAAGACTGGTCGGCGCTGCGTTTCCGTCGCAGCGAATACATCAAGGCGCCTGGCAAATGAGATCGGTCATTCTCACCGACATCGAGGGCACCACGTCCTCGATTTCCTTCGTCAAGGACGTGCTGTTCCCCTATGCGCGCGAACGCCTGCCCGCCTTCGTCGCCGCGCATGGCAACGATCCGGAAGTGCGCGCCCTGCTCGACCAGGTCGCAGCCGAACACGGGGCCATGTGCCAGGACGCGATGATCGTCGAGACGCTGCAGGGCTGGATCGACGAGGATCGCAAGCACACCGCGCTCAAGGCGCTGCAGGGCATAATCTGGAACGCCGGCTATGCCCGCGGCGATTTCACCGCGCCGCTGTACCCGGACGTGGCGCCGGCACTGCGCGCATGGCATGCCGCCGGACATCCGTTGGCGGTGTATTCCTCGGGGTCGGTGCCGGCGCAGAAACTGCTGTTCAGCCATTCCGATGCCGGCGACCTGACGCCGCTGTTCTCGAACTATTTCGACACCGAAGTCGGCCACAAGCGCGATGCCGACAGCTATCGCCGCATCGTCGAACGCCTCGACCGCCCAGCGCAGGACATCGTCTTCCTGTCCGACGTCGTCGAGGAACTCGATGCCGCGCGCGAAGCTGGCATGCGCACGGTGCTGCTCGATCGTCGCGAGGACTACCCGCAACCGCGCAGCGGCGACGCCACGCATGGCCATGCCCGCGTCGAGAGTTTCGCCGCGATCGATCCACGCTGAGCAGAAGCGCCTGCATGTCGGTCACGATTGATCGCAAGGCCACGCTGGGCGGCCTCGTCGCGATCCTGCTGTGGTCGTCGCTGGCCCTGCTGACGACACTGACCGGTGATCTGCCGCCCTTCCTCGTCCTGGCGATCAGCTTCGCCTGCGGCGGAATCGTCGGTTTGTTGCACGTCCTGCGCCAGGGCAAGCGCGGCCTGCAGTCGATGCGGGCGCCGCTGCCTGCGCTGGCGTTGTCGACGGCCGGCCTCTTCGGCTACCACGCCCTGTATTTCTTTTCGCTCAAACACGCGCCGCCGGTCGAAGCCAACCTGCTCAACTATCTCTGGCCGCTGCTGATCGTGCTGTTCTCCGGTTTGCTGCCCGGCGTCCACCTGCGTAGCGGCAACATCGTCGGTGCCGCACTCGGTTTGTGTGCCGCAGCCTTGCTGGTCACCGGTGGCCGCGGCATCCACGTCGATCCCGCCGCAAGCTCCGGCTATCTCGCAGCGATCGCCGCCGCGCTGGTCTGGGCTGGATATTCGGTGCTCAATCGCCGCTTTGCGCATGTGCCGAGCACCGCGATCGTGCCCGCATGCATCGGCGTGGCGATCCTCGGTGTGTTCGCGCATCTCATGTTCGAACCGTCGCGCACTATTGCCACTGCGCAATGGCTGGCGATGATCGCGATGGGCATCGGTCCGGTCGGCGCGGCGTTCTGGCTCTGGGACGGTGGCACCAAACGCGGCGACATCGCCCTTCTGGGCGGACTGTCCTACCTCGCGCCGCTGCTGTCGACCTTGCTGCTGGTCGTCAGCGGTCGCGCGCAACCGCACTGGATCCAGGCCGTCGCGATCGCGTTGCTGCTGGTCGGTGCGTGGCTGAGCCTCAGGGCTTCGCGTCTTCCAGGCGATAGCGCGTCGTCGCGCTGACCTCGCCGCGCCAGCGATCCCGTGCCCGCACTTCGATGCGGTGTTCGCCGACGGCAAGATCGGTCGGCAAGGCACCACGCCACAGATGCGGCGACGGCGTCGCCTCGGGGGAGCGATCGTAGCCACGCAGGCGCGAAGCCTCGTCGTCGCGCATGTTCTCGGCGAGCAACGCCGGATCGGGTTGGTTGACGCGCGTCATCGGCTTCCATGGACCGTTGTCGACGCGATACTCGATCTTCGTATCGGCCATGCCCATCCACATGTTGGCGTAAACGCCCCAGGCCGGATACGCGCCCTTGCGCAGCACCTTCGGCGCATGCAGGCCGATCTGGGTATCGGCGGGATCGCGCGCCGGATGGTAGGCCAGCGCATAGTGGCCATCGGCCTCGATGTGCAGCGTCGCGTAACCGTTCGGCGTGCCGTCGGACATGGTCGATGCAGGAATGCCGGCAGCATCCTTCACCCCCGACCAGAACGCACCGCAGGCGGCGCCGACGTTGTATTCGTGCAGCGGTTGCGCGCCATGCCAGCCGGTCGATGCGTCGTGGAACCAGTGTTGCTGCGCGTGCGAATGCGCACTCAGCACCAGCACCTGCGGGAAATCCTTGATCAGCGCGAACAGGCGCTCGCGGTCGGCATCGCGAAACGTGTCCTTTCCGGCTGGCTCAAACAGCGGAATGTGCATCGACAGCACCAGCAGTCGGTTGCGATCGAGCGTCGGCAGCACCGACTCGAGGAAGGCGAACTGGTCGTCGCGGAAGCCGCCGATGTAACCGGGTGCCTTGCCCGGCGTCATCACCACGTCGTCGAGGACGATGAAATTGGCCTGCGGTTCCTGCCAGGCGTACGTGTCGGGACCGAAGACGTTGCGAAAGGAATCGAGTGCGTGGGCATCGCCGGCGGCATCGATATCCATGTCGTGGTTGCCCGGCACGTGCAGCCACGGCTGGTGCAGGCGCGTGGTGACGGCGTTGATCGCCGGATACAACGAAAGATCGTCGTTGGCGATGTCGCCAAGCGAAATGCCCAGGCGCGTATTGGTGTGTCCGACCAGCGACGCGACGATGTCGCGGTCGTAGTAGCCGACATCCTTCACGGATTTCGGTTGCGGGTCTCCGAACACCAGCATGTCGAGCGCGCCCGGCACCTTGCCCAGCGGTCGCAGCGCGACATCGAACCGCAGGGACGACGACAGTGCGATCCCGCCGTATTTCAGCTTGGGCGAGCCGTTCGGCGCGTAGTGCTGCCAGAAGCGCGGCAGGCCGTTGGCGCGATTGGCGAACGCCATCGCCGCCGGCTTGATCGCGAACACGGTATCCCCATCCTCGACTTCAATGCTGTAGCGCCCATCGGCATCGCTGCGAACGATCTGGCGACCGTTGGAGATGGCGACGTCAGCGACGCCCTTCGCGCTGGCGGGACACGATGCAGCCGTGCCTGGATCGAGACAGACGCGACCTTGCATCGTCGCCGCGTGCAGCAACGGGGTGGCGAACAGGCCGGCAACGGCCAGCAGGCAGAACTTGGAAGTCGATGTGCGCATCCGGCGATTATCCGCCAGCCGGATGACCGTTCAACCGCCGCTCAACGCGCGCGCTGCTCCAGCACCTTGAGCGCATCGGCCAGCCCAAGCCCGCGCGAACGCAGCAGCACCAGCAAGTGGTACAGCAGATCGGCGCTTTCGCCCAGCAACTCGGCATCGCCCTGGGCCACGGCCGCCAACGCGGTTTCGACGCCCTCCTCGCCCACCTTCTGCGCGATCCGGCGGACCCCGCCTTCGAAGAGCCGGGTGGTGTAACTGCCTTCGGGACGTTCGGACTCGCGGGTCGCGATCAGGCGATCGAGCTCCGCCAATCCATCGCCAGGCGCATCCGCAAAACAACTGGTGCGGCCGAGATGGCAGGTCGGGCCATGGGGACGCGCCATCACCAGCACGGTGTCGTTGTCGCAATCGGATTCCAGCGAGACCAGATCGAGGAAATGGCCGGAGCTTTCGCCCTTGGTCCACAAGTTGCCGCGGCTGCGGCTGAAGAACGTCACGTGACCGGATGCCAGCGTCCGCGCCAGGGATTCGCGATTCACGTAACCGAGCATCAGCACGCGCAGGGTGTCGGCGTCCTGCACGATCGCCGGCAGCAGGCCATCCGGGGATTTCGCCCAGCCCAGGGATTCGATGTCAAAACCAGGGGTCGTCATGGCAGCCTCATTGCAATGCCGCGCGCGAAGAGTTCGCGCTTGAGTTGGGGAATGCGCACCGCACCGGAGTGGAACACGCTGGCGGCGAGCGCGCCATCGACGTCGGCATCGAGGAACGCCATCTCGAAATGGTCGATCGTGCCGGCGCCGCCCGAAGCGATCAGCGGCACCGTTGCCAGTTTGCGCACTTCGCACAGTTGGGCGATGTCATAGCCATTGCGCACGCCATCGCTGTCCATGCAGTTGAGCACGATCTCGCCGGCGCCGCGCTGTTGCGCTTCCACCACCCAATCGAGCGTGCGTCGCGGCAATGCCCGCGTCTGCGCGGGATCGCCGGTATGGCTGCGCACCCGCCATTCGCCATCGCCGTCGCGCTGTGAATCGATCCCGACCACCACGCACTGCACGCCGAAAGCGTCGGCGATCTCGCCGATCAATTCGGGACGTTCCAGGGCCGGGGTATTGATCGAGACCTTGTCGGCGCCGGCATTGAGCACGGCGTGGGCATCGTCGACGCTGCGGATCCCGCCCGCCACGCAGAACGGGATGTCGATGGTGCGCGAAACCCGGCGCACCCAGTCGCGATCGACGCTGCGGCCCTGCGGGCTGGCGGTGATGTCGTAGAACACCAGCTCGTCGGCGCCTTCGTCGCGATAGCGCTGCGCCAGCTCGACGATGTCTCCCATGTCGACGTGATCGCGGAAGCGCACGCCCTTGACCACGCGACCATCGCGGACGTCCAGGCAGGGAATGATGCGTCGGCTCAGCATCGCAGGGCATCCTCCAGCGACAGGCGGCCATCCAGCAAGGACTTGCCAAGCACCGCACCGGCACAGCCGGCCTTGCGCGCCGCGGCGACGTCGGCGGCGTCGCGGATGCCGCCACTGGCCTGTACCTCCAACTGCGGGAAACGACGACACAATTCGCCGTACAGCCCGAGGCTCGGGCCGCTCAGCATGCCATCGCGGCTGATGTCGGTGCACAGGAGATGCTGCAGTCCCGCGTCGGCGTAATCCGCCGCAAGATCGAACAAGGTCTGCCCGGATGATTCCGTCCAGCCGTGCACCGGCAATCGCCATTCGCCATCATCGTCCTGGCGCGTATCCAGCGCGATGGTCAGGTGTTCTGCGCCAAACGTGCGCAGCCATCCCTTCACCAGTTCCGGCTCACGCACCGCCAATGACCCGACCACCACGCGCTGCGCGCCTGCTTCGAGGATGGCTTCGACACCCGCCTCGTCGCGCACGCCTCCGCCCGTCTGCACATGGAGACTGGTGCGATCGCTGATCGTTCGCAGCAAGGGCGCCAGCGTATAGCCGCCGGCACGCGCGGCATCGAGATCGACCAGGTGCAGCCATTTCGCCCCGGCTTCGGAATAGCGCGTCGCCAGCGCCAGCGGATCGTCGCCGTAGCGGGTTTCCTGCGCGTAATCGCCCTGGCGCAGGCGCACCACGCGGCCATCGCGAACGTCGATGGCGGGATAGACGGTGAAACTCATGGCGACCACGCAAGGAAATTGGAAAGCAGACGCGCGCCGATCGTGCCCGAACGTTCGGGATGGAATTGCGCGCCACACACATGCCCGCGCTGCACGATCGCGGCGAAAGGCTGGCCATGCTCGCAGCCGGCGATGCAGTCGGCAGTCACCGGCGCGGCATAGCTGTGGACGAAATACACGCTGGATGCATCGTCAATGCCCGCCATCAACGGACTGTCCTGCACCGTTTGCAAGGTGTTCCAGCCCATGTGCGGCACGCGCACGCCCGGCGCTTCCTGCAACCTGAAAATCCGTCCGGGAATCAGCCCCAGGCATTCGACGTCGCCTTCCTCGGAACCCTCGAACAGCAGTTGCATGCCGAGGCAGACGCCCAGCAACGGCTGTCTTGATGCGCGCAGGACTTCGACGAATCCGCGTTCGCGCAACAGACGCATTCCCGGCTCCGCCGCGCCGACGCCGGGCAGGATCACCCGCTCGGCGTCGCGCAGGCCATCGCCATCGCGCACGACCGCGACCTGCGCCCCCAGCCGCTCCAACGCATCCCGCACGGAACCGAGATTGGCGCCGCCGGCATCGATGAGCGCGATTCGGGTCACAGCTGGCCTTTGGTGCTCGGCAGTTCGGCGCCGTCGCGACAGATCGCCTGGCGCAGCGCGCGCCCGACGACCTTGAAACAGGCTTCGATCATGTGGTGGTCGTTCTCGCCCTCCACTGACAGGTGCAGGTTGATGCCGGCGGCATCGCACAGCGAACGGAAGAAGTGCGGGACCAGTTCCGTCGACAATTCGCCAACCTGCTCGCGCTCGAATTCGCCATCGAAGACGAAATACGCGCGCCCGGAAAGATCGAGCGCCGCGGTTGCCAGCGCGTCGTCCATCGGCAGGGTGAATCCGTAACGACCGATCCCGCGCTTGTCGCCCAGCGCCTGCTTCAGGGCCTGGCCGATCGCCAACGCGCAATCCTCGACGGTGTGGTGCTCGTCGACGTGGAGATCGCCCTCGCAATCGACTGTCAACGCGAAACCACCGTGTTTGCCGAGCTGTTCCAGCATATGGTCGAAGAAGCCGATGCCGGTCTGGATCTTCTGCGGCCCGGCGGCGTCGAGATCCACACTGGCGACGATCTTTGTTTCGTTGGTCGAACGCTCGACCGTCGCCGTACGCGTGCCACCGAGCACCGCGGCAGGAATCTGCGACCACGCCAGGCCCTCGCCAAACTGCGGCGATTTCAGCTTGAACCCGCGGATGCCCATGTTCTGCGCGAACTGGATGTCGGTATCGCGGTCGCCGATCATCGCACTGCGCTGCGGATCGAAGCTGCGTTCGCGCAGGTAGTGCATCACCAGGCCGACCGCCGGCTTGCGCGTGGGCAACGGATCGTGGGCGAAGCTGGGATCGATCAGCACTTCACGGAAGCGGATGCCCTGGCTTTCCAGCACCTGCATCATCAGCGCGTGCGGCGCGTCGAAATCGGCCTGCGGAAAGGACGGCGTGCCCAATCCGTTCTGGTTGGTCACCATCACGAACTCGTAGCCGGCGTCGCGCAACTCCAGCATCGCCGGAATCACGCCCTCGACGAAGCGCAGCTTCTCGTAGCGGTCGATCTGGAAATCGGAAGGTTCTTCGATCAGGGTGCCGTCGCGATCGACGAACAGGATGGGCTGGCTCATGCGGCAAGGTCCTTCGCCGGACGCAGAGCGGCCAGCATGCGTTGATTGTCTTCGGGGCGGCCGATGGTGATGCGCAAGGCATCGTCCAGCTGCGGCATCGCGCGCATGTCGCGCACCACCACGCCGGACGACAGCAGTGCGCGGTACGCGCCTTCGGCATCGTCGAAGCGTACCAGCAGGAAGTTGCCGGCGGAGGGATAGACGCGGCGAACGCCCGGCATCGCCGCGAGCGCAGCCTGGACGCGCGCGCGCTCCGCCTTCGCCTCCTCGACATGCGCGGCGGTGGCAGCGAGCGCGGCGGGTTCCAGCGCCTGCAGCGCCTGCGCAACCGCCGGACCCGGCAGCGGGTACGGTGCCTGGCAACGGCGGATCATCGCGATCAGTTCCGGCTGGGCGATCGCCACGCCGATGCGAGCCGATGCCAGCGCGTGCGCCTTCGACAAGGTGCGCAGGACGACCAGATTGTCGTATTCGGCGATCAGCGGCACCAGCGAAGGCTGCGACGCATATTCGACATAGGCCTCGTCGACGACCACGATCGCGCGCCCCTGCAAGCGCCGCAGCAGTCGCACGATCGTCGCCGCATCCACCGACTCGCCCGACGGATTGCCCGGCGAGCAGACGAAGACCAGCGAGGCCGCCTGAGCCACTGCGGTATCCGCCATGGCATCGATGTCGGTGACCAGTCCGGCGGCTGTATCCACCAGCGGCACTTCGACCACGCGGACACCGTGCAGGCGCGCGCAGACCGCATACATGCCGAAGACCGGCGGCGCGGTGACGATCGCGCCCTGCCCCGGCGCGCAGAACGCGCGCACGAGCACGTCGATGGCTTCGTCGCTGCCGCGTCCCACCAGCAGGCGATCGGCCGTCATGCCATACAGTTCCGCCAGGCGCTGGCACAACAGCTGTGGCTGCGGCTCCGGGTAGCGACGGCAGGCGCCAGCGGCGTCGCTATCGTTCGCCCACGCCGATTCGTTGGCGTTCAACCAGACATCGCCGATGATGCGATCGCTGCGCGCCGATTTGTAGCCGGCGAATTCGCGCAGGTCCGCGCGCAACAGATTGGCTGCCGTGCTCATGCCGGTTCCGCCATGCGCACGGTGACCGCGAGCGCGTGCGCCTGCAAGCCTTCGGCATTCGCCAACGTCACCGCGCAGGGACCGATGGTGCGCAAGCCGTCGCGGCTGGCGGTCTGCACGCTCAAGGATTTCATGAAGCTGCCGACGCTCAGGCCGCTCCAGGCACGCGCCGCGCCACCGGTCGGCAGGACATGGTTGCTGCCGCTGCAGTAATCCCCCAACGATTCCGGCGTCCAGTCGCCCATGAAGACCGTGCCCGCCGACGTCACCTGGTCGAGCCAGGCGCGCGGATCGCGCAGCGACAGGATCAAGTGCTCGGGCGCATAGAGATTGCTGATCGCGATCGCCTGCGCGGGATCGCGGACCTGGATCAGGCGCGAGGCCCGCAACGCCTTGCGAGCGATTTCGGCGCGCGGCAGCTTCGGAAGTTCATCGTCGATCGCCACCGCGACCGCATCGAGCAGCTCTGGAGAATCCGACAGCAGCAGCACCTGCGAATCCGGGCCGTGTTCGGCCTGCGACAACAGGTCGGCGGCGATGAAGCGCGGATTGGCACCGGCATCGGCGATCACCAGCACCTCCGACGGACCGGCCGGCATGTCGATCGCGGGGCCATCGCTGCGCTGCGAGGCCTGGCGCTTGGCCTCGTCGACATAGGCATTGCCGGGCCCGAACAGTTTGTCGCAACGCGGGATCGTCGCCGTTCCGAAGGTCATCGCCGCGATCGCCTGCGCGCCGCCGAGCTTGAACACCCGCACGTTGGGCACGCGACGCGCCGCGACCAGCACTGCGGGATCGGCGCTGCCATCCTTGCGCGGTGGCGTGCACAGCACGATGTCCGGACATCCCGCGAGCATCGCCGGAATCGTCAGCATCAATGCCGTCGACGGCAGCGGCGCGCTGCCCGCCGGCACGTACAGTCCGACCGGATTGATCGGTCGCGACACGCGTTCGCAGACAACGCCGTTCGCGGTTTCGACACGATACGGCTGCGGCATACCGGCGCGGTGGAAGGCTTCGATCCGACCCGCGGCTTCCTCGATCGCGTCACGCAGCTCCTTCGAGACCTGCAACTCCGCCGCGGCGAATTCGGCGGCATCGACTTCGAAGCGCTTCAGTTCGACACCATCGTAATGGGCGGTCAGCACGCGCAGGGCGTCATCGCCACGCGCCGCGACGTCTTCAAGAATGCTCTGCACGTCTCCGCGCACGAGCGCGGAAGACGCGCGCGTCGGGCGTTGCAGCACTTCCTCGCGCGCAGCGGCATCCAATGCATTCCAATCGATCCTGTTCATGCCAGCATCCGCTCCACGGGCAATACCATCAATCCGCGTGCACCGGCACGCTTGAGTTCTTCCAGTCGCTGCCAGGTCACCACGCCGTGGCACAGGGCTTGCAGCGCCAGCATGCCGTCGCCATCGACGGGGTACATCGTCGGCGGCTCCGCATCGGGCAACAGCGGCAGCACCTCGTCCAGCGCAGCGCGCGGCGCCTGGAACATCAGCAACTTGCTGTCGCGGATCTTCATCACGCCGTCGAGGCGGCGCAGCAACATGTCGGCGATGCCGGCAAGCGCGGGATCGAAATCGCGCACGGGGCCGGCGATCACCGCCTCCGATTGCAGGATGTCCTCGACCGCCTTGAGCTGGTTCGCCGCGAGCGTCGCTCCGCTCGACACCAGGTCGCAGATCGCATCGGCCTGGCCCAGGCGCGGCGCGATTTCCACCGATCCCGACAACTCGACGATATCGGCCTCGACGCCATTGAGCGCCAGCCAATCGCGCAGCAGCGCCGGATACGACGTGGCGAGACGCTTGCCGGCCAGCAGCGCCGGCCCGCTCCATTCCCACTCGTTCGGTACCGCGATCGACAGGCGGCAACCACCGAAACCAAGCGCACGCATCTCGCGGACGCTGGCCTCGCGGCCCTTGCCGCGCTGCTCGCTCATCTGCTCGTCGAGCACATTGCGACCGACGACGCCGAGATCGCACAGGCCGCTGGCGATCAGGCCGGGGATGTCGTCATCACGCACCAGCAACAGGTCGACCGGCGCGCTTTCGCCGTAGCAGAACAGCTTGTCCGGGCTCTCGCGCCAGGACAGTCCGCACGACGACAGCAACGCCCGTGCCGGATCGCTGAGGCGTCCATTCTTCTGGATGGCGACCCGCAGGCGGTCGCGCACCGGGGTCATCTGGATGGGCGGGCTCATGATCGTGCTCCGGAGGTTTCGGGCAGGCGCAGGCGCCGCGCTGCAGTGGCATAACCGCCGGATCCGCGCTCGAGCGTGCGCGCGACCCGGCCGATGGTGGTGACGCTGACGGCCGTACGTTCGTGGACTTCACGGTAGGGCTCGCCCAGCAACAGGTGCGGCACGACCTTCCAGCGGTCGGACAACGCCTCCAGCTCGGCCGGCGTGCACAGGTCGACGAGGAAGGCCCGGACCTCCTGCGCCGACTTGCAGGCATTCAGGGCCTCGGCCAGCGCCGAGATCGCGGTTTCCGCGTCGTAGGGAAGAACGGTGATTTCGCGCTGCTTCATCGCATTAACGTATTAGCGTGTTAATACATTAAACCGTGAATGCGCCAGCGCGTCAAGGGCCTCGCGGCCCTGCTCAGGAATCGGTCAGATCAGGGGTTCAGGCCGCGACAGCCCTGCTGCGCAGCCCGGCATCGACCCGGCGCTGTGCCACCAGCTCCACCGCCCGACGGACATCACCGTCGAGCGCGCGGTCGCGCTCGAGGAAGGCGATCTCCCCGCGCACCGCGGCATGTGCGCGCTTGACGGCATCGCCCGGGTGGAAGGCGTCGGCATCCGACAGCTCGACCCGCAGCGCATCCACCTCGGCGATGAAACCCGCCTGCGCGGCGTCACCCGACAGCGGTGCGCCCTGCACCTTGCGCGCGAACATGGCGGCATCGGCACGATCGGCGAGATCGCGGGCGGCATTGATCATGTCGCGGCGCAAGTCGAGCGCCTGCGCGGCGGTCATCAGCTCCAGTCCCAGCACCTTGCCGAGATCGCCGCACATCGCCAGCACGTGGCGTGCCTCGTTGGCGCCCATCGACACATGGTCCTCGGCATTCGCGCTGGTCGGCACCGAGTACACGGATGCCGGCATTGCACGACTGGCGAGATCGTTGACGATCGCTGCCGCGGTGTACTGGATGATCATGAAACCGGATTCGGTCGCGTCCTCGTTGCCGATCAGGAAGGCCGGCAAGCCATCGTTGGTCGCGGGGTCGACCAGCTTGTTGATGCGGCGCTCGCTGATCGAGGCCAGCACCGGGATCGCCGCCTTCACCGCGCTCATGGCCAGCGCCAGCGGCATGCCGTGGAAATGGCCGGCCGAGATCACCTGCTCTTCCACGTACTGCGCTTCGCGATCGGGGAAGATCAACGGGTTGTCGGTCACCGCGTTGAGTTCGATCTCGAGCACGCGCGCGGCGTGCGCCACCGCATCGCGCACCGCGCCATGCACCTGCGGGATGCAACGCAAACTGTAGCTGTCCTGCGGCTGGTGCTTCTTGCCGCCACGGAACGGCTTGAAACGCTGGTAGAACTTTTCGCGGCCGTGGCGCTGGGTGTTCGGCACCCATTCCCAGCCGATGTCGAAACTGAGCGCCTGCGATTCCGGCGTGTCCCAGCTCTGGGGCAGCCAGCTGCGATGACGCGGGACCAGGTGATAGGGAATGTCGGCCAGGGTCGAACCCTTCAGCAGGGTGCGCAGGTTCTTCGCGACCTGCACCTGGCCCGGATGCGGACGCAAGGCATGCACTTCTTCCGCAAATGCCCCAAGGCGGCCGGCAAAGGCATCGATGGTCATCGCCGCGGCAAGATCGGCGGTATCGAGCAGGTATTCCAGTTCGTCCAGCGCCAGCACGCCGGTCGCCAGCATCTGCGCGGTGCCATTGTTCAGCGCCAGGCCTTCCTTGTAGCTCAGCCTCACCGGCACGAGTCCGGCACGCCTGAGCGCATCGCTGCCCGACATGCGTTCGCCATCGAAGAACGCTTCGCCGCCGCCGAGCAGGACGATGGCGAGATGCGACAGCGGCGCGAGATCGCCCGAAGCGCCGACCGATCCCAGCTGCGGCACCACCGGCACCACGCCGGCATTGAGCATCGCCGCAAGCGCCTGCAGGGTCTGCACGCGGATGCCGGAATGACCGCGCAACAACGTGTTGATGCGGATGCCGAGCATCGCCCGCACCACGTCCGGCGCGAACGGTTCGCCCACGCACACGGCATGGGTGGTGATCAGGTTGTCCTGCAGCTCGGCGTGCAGCGAGCGGCCGGACGATTTCGCATCCGGCAACTCGTCGCGCAACGGGTGCGCGCCGAGCAGCTTGTCGGCATTGCTGCCGAAGCCGGTGGAGACGCCGTAGATCGGCTCCTCGCGGGCGACCTGTTCGGCGAGGAAATTCGCGGCACGCTCGACCTTCAGCAACGCCGCCGGATCGAGTTCGACCTGTGCGCCGCGCGCGATCGCGACCAGCTGCGCGCGCGTCAGCGAATGACCATCGAGGTGGATCATGCCTTCTCTCCCAGGATCGCCTGCAATGCCGGTTCCAGTTGCGCCATCGCCACCGTCTGCTGTTCGCCGCTGCGCAGATCCTTCAGCGTGACCTGGTCGTTGGCGCGTTCGCTGTCGCCACGCAGGACCACCACGCGAATGCCGGCCTTGTCGGCGTACTGGAACTGCTTGGCGATCTTGCGCGATTCCATCTGCGTCTCGACCTTCCAGCCAGCCACGCGCAAACGCTGCGACAGCGCCAACGCATCGGCGAAGCCGTCGTCGTCGAGCAAGGCGACCAGCACGTCCACGCCGTTCTCGGGCGTCGGCAACAGGCCGGCCTCGCGCAATTGCCAGAACAACCGCGACAACCCGATCGAAATGCCGACGCCCGGCAACTTCGACTTGGTGTAGTGGCTGGCGAGATCCTCGTAACGTCCGCCCGAGCAGATCGAACCGATCTGCGGATGCGCGTTCAACGTGGTCTCGTAGACGATCCCGGTGTAGTAGTCGAGGCCACGCGCGATCGACAGGTTGATCGCGTAACGCGATTCCGGAATGCCCATCGCCTTCAACTGTTCCAGGGTGTCGCGCAATGCCTGGCGACCTTCCTCGAACTGTGCCGTGCCCGCCCCCAGCGATTCCAGCTTGGCCAACGCATCGGCATGGCCGGTGGAACGGATGCGCGAGAACGCCAGCAGGCGATCGGCCGTCTCCGCCGACAGACCGAAGTCGCCGCCGGTCAAGGTCGCATGCACCGCTTCCTCGCCGCGCTTGTCGAGCTTGTCGAGTTCGCGCAACACCAGGTCCTGGCGCTCGCCTTCGATCCCGAGGCCTTCGAAGAAGCCACGCAGCAACTTGCGGTGGTTGAACTGGATGGTGAATTCGCCGATCGCCAGCTTCTCGAACACTGCATGGATGACCGCCGGGATCTCGGCGTCATAGCGCGGCGACAACGCATCCTTGCCGATCACGTCGATATCGCACTGGTAGAACTCGCGGAAGCGCCCACGCTGGGCGCGCTCGCCGCGATAGACCCGCTGCATCTGGTAGCGACGGAACGGGAAGACCAGTTCGTGTTCGTGCTCAGCGACATAACGCGCCAGCGGCACCGTGAGGTCGAAGCGCAGCGCCATTTCCGGCAGGCCTGCGTCCTGCCCGCTTTCAGACAACTTGCCCAGCGCACCGGTCGATTGCACGAAATACACCTGGCGTTCGGTTTCGCCGCCGGTCTTGGTCAGCAGCACTTCCGACAGTTCGAACACCGGGGTCTCCACCGGCAGGAATCCGAACGATTCGAAAGTGGAACGGATGCCATCCAGCATGCGCTGGAATACCACCTGCTCGCGGGGCAACAGTTCCAGCACGCCGGCCGGGGTACGCGGTTTGATCACGGTCACGCCATTCCACAAGGGGAAACGATAATTCTAGCGGGCCACGCCGTCTGCCGGGCTGCCCCACTTGCCGTACCTGGGATGGCCGGTTAAACTTGTCGGCTCATCGGGGTGTAGCTCAGTCTGGTAGAGCGCTACGTTCGGGACGTAGAGGTCGTAGGTTCGAATCCTGTCTCCCCGACCAATCGAGAGTTGTACGCAGAAACCGCCGCAAGGCGGTTTTTCCGTTTGCGGCAGATCATCGCCACGCCACAGGCGTACGAATCCGCCGACTCGGACGACGCACCTGCACTCCCCCTCGAGCATGGCCCTTCCCATCCGAAGGAGTCATCCCGAAATGTCACGACCCGCCGTCCGCAAGATCGCCCACGGGGCTTGGCTCTTGTTCTTTTCCAGCGGCAGCCTGCTGGTGGCCGCCTACGCCTTCACTTACCTGGGCCGGAAGGAGTTCCATCCGGGCGACCCGTTTGCGTGGAAGTTCGCGCTGTCGGGCATCGACGTGCCGATGCATTTCTTCGGTGCCGGACTGGCGCTACTGCTGGCACCCGTGCAGGCGAGCGAATGGATACGACGGCGTCTGCCCGCCGTGCATCGGACCTGCGGCTGGTTGTCCGCGGCCGCGATCCTGATCGGCGGACTGGGCGGACTCTCCCTGTCCTTCCACGCCTTCGGCAGCTGGGCGGCCGGCGCCGGTTTCCTTGTCCTCGCCTTGCTGTGGCTGGGCGCGACAGCCAACGGCATTCGCTACGCCATCCGCGGGGACCTGGTCAGGCATCGCCGCTGGATGTCCCGCTCCATGGCCATGACCTTCGCGGCGGTCACACTGCGCCTGATCCTGGGGATCGGTGCCGGCGCGTTGAAATTGCCCTTCGAGGCCGTCTACGTCTTCGCCGCCTGGGGAAGCTGGTCGATCAACCTTGCCGTCTGCGAGCTCTGGCTGCGCTGGGCGTACTTGCGGTCTCACGCTTGAAGGCGGCATTGAAGGTCGACTTCGAGGTGAACCCGCAGGCATAGGCGATGTCGAGAATGGTGCGCGACTCTTCGGGGTCGGCAAGCATTCGTCGCGCTGCATCGACGCGCTGGCGGTTGATGTAATCCCAGAAGGTGCAGCCGTAGCGGCGGTTGATCGTCGCCGACACCAGGTATTCGGGATATCCGCTGCGCCGGGCCACCTGCGCGATCGTCAACGCCGGCTCCAGGTACAACGCCTCTTCCGACATCAGGCGTTCGAGCCTGGCCTGGACCTCGGGCAATCGGGGATCGTCAGCCGTCGGCGGCTCCGCGGCAGGTGCGGGATCGCCGCTCGCCGCGGGTTCCGGCGACACCGGGGACTGCATCAGGCTGAAATAGCCGAGCGCGCACGCCCAAGCCGCGACGGCTCCGTAGATCAGGTAATAGTCGACACCGGAGAAGTGCGCGGTGTCGTGCAGCACGGCAACGGTCCAGATCGCGACTTGCCCCAGCGCGACCACCACCAGCCAGCGCAGCGACATGCGATCAACGTCGGAACGGCGTTCGCGCACGTCGCGGCGATAGCGCATGACACGGATCAGCGCCGAAGCGACATAAGCCAGGCTCCAACCGTAGAGGAACAGGAGGTGCCAACGCGGCGGTGGCGGCACCTGGTTGGCCAGCCACAGTTGCATTTGGTCCGCGACACGCGCGTGGCTGGCGAACATGACCGGCGCGAAGCAAACGAGGGCGACGGCGAATCCGATGAAATGCGGCGCATCGCGCAGTCCGAGCGGCCGCGCCGTGGTCAAGGTGCGTACGTACAGATAGAACAGCGTGGCATGCAGCAGTGGGAACTGCGCCACGAACAGGTATGCGCGGAATTTCTCCGGCGACGGCGAGGACAGGAACACCGCTTTCGTTGCCAGGTCGATCCCCACCAGCAACAGCCATGCCGCCAGCAACCGGTTGGCAGGCATGTTGGCCTGTCGATGTCGCAGCGCCAATGCCAGCAGGACCGCTTGCGCGGCCCCGATCGAGTAGACGATGACCCAAGGATTCATGTTCTACGAATTATCCCTCGACCGGCTCGAATCTGAAAAATGGCCCCTTCTATCGCGTGTAAATCAACAGCCGTCACAATTTCCCGCAACAGCTTGGATCGAAATCAATCGCTTATCGAAAAAATTCATTCACATGAATGTTCATGATGCGCGCATCGCATTCCGAACCTGACTCGTTCGCGGATTTCCCTTCAGAAAAGTCGTTTCGAACGACATCCATTTCACAAACGCACGGCCATATTCGCAACCTACTTGTATCCCGGGGGGGATCCAGAATGGTGGCGAGGCCATCGAAGGCGCGCGTGCGCGCGCCAAAAAAAATCGAAATCATCGACGATCTCGTCGGCCCCCGATCGTCGCTCAATACGCATCAGATACGAGCCAACGGCTGGGGCACGGGACTCATCGAGAGCGATGCAGAATTCCTGCCACGCCGAAGAGCCCTCTTCTACGTCACCCCGCGCGGCAAATATCTGTTCTCGCTTCTGCTCGCAACCGTCTGGATGCTTTTCAGCATCTGGGCATCGCAGCCGTGGTTGCACGATTTGTCCCGGCAAATCGGCTTCCCGCTTGCGGTGACGATCATCACGATGATCGCCTACGTTCCCGGCTTCATGAACATGTTCCTGATGTCGACGATCGCACTGGACCGGCGACCGCCGCGCATGATGCCCGCGCGCTATCCAGCGGTGAGCATCCTGGTCGCCTGCTACAACGAGTCGCAGTCGGTCGCCGACACCTTGCGCAGCCTGGCGACACAGGACTATCCAGGCGATTACGAAGTCATCGTGCTCGACGATGGCTCGACCGACGACACGCTCTATGTCGCCGGAGGCATCATCGAAACCGACCTCGCCTACGGCAACCCGCGCGCGCACTTTCGAATCCAGCACTACCCCACCAACGCCGGGAAATCGGCCGTGTTGAATCGTGGCCTCGAGATCGCCAGCCACGAATTGATCGTCACCGTCGACGGCGACAGCTGGCTGCACAGCAATGCGTTGCGCCACATCGTGGAACGCAAGATCAGCGATCCGCCAGGAACACGCGCGGTCGCCGGAGCGGTGCTGGCGCGGAACGCCACCGTCAACATGATCGCCGGCGTGCAGGAATGGGACTATTTCTTCGGCATCGCGGCCGTCAAGCGCATGCAGAGCATGTACCACGGCACCCTGGTGGCGCAGGGCGCATTCTCCCTGTACGAGCGCAGCGCGTTGCTCGAGGTCGGCGGCTGGCCCCACTGCGTCGGCGAGGACATCGTGCTGTCCTGGGCCCTGCTCGCGCGAGGCGCGCGCATCGGTTACGCCGAAGACGCCCTGGTGTTCACCAACGTGCCGGACCGGTTCGCGCAATTCGCCCGCCAGCGCAAGCGCTGGTCGCGCGGCCTGATGGAGGCCTTTCGCCACCATTGGCGGCTCTTGTTCAAGGGACGGATGAGCACGTTGTTCGTCTGGTGGAACCTGCTGTTCCTGCCGCTGGATCTCACTTACACCTTCGCCTTCGTTCCCGGGATCCTCCTGGCACTCTTCGGCTACTACTGGCTGGTGAGCCTGTGGACGCTGCTGATCCTTCCGCTGACATTGCTGTGGACGGGGGTCATCTACCGGGTGCAACACCGCATGCTGCAACGCCAGCACCTCAAGCTGCGCCACAAACCCGTGAGCGTCATGCTTTATGTCTTCCTCTACAGCATCATCCTGCAACCCGTCTGCGTCTGGGGCTATGCCGCGGAACTGATGGGCTTGCGCAAGAAATGGGACACCAAATGAATCATCGCGCAATCTTGTTCACGCTCTTTCTCGTCGCGGCGCCGGTCGGCGCACAGCAAGCGATCGGCGTGGATGTCTTCGACAGTCGCGACTCCGAGCACTCCGGCTCGCTGCGGACAGGCGTGAACTTCGATCTCCGACACGTTGATATCGAGCACTACCAGGGCCTGCGCCTCGAACGGGCGCGTTTTTCCCCACTCGGCAACAGGGCGCAGAGCAGCGATCGCGTGTACTACCGTTTCGCCGGTGGCAGCGATTGGAAATGGAACGGGCAACTCGGCAGCGACGGCAGGACATGGCTCGGCTCGGCCAGCGTGTTCAAGGATGCCGCCAATCGCCAGGAATATTTCCTGGAACGCGATGTCGTCGAGTCCCCGCGGGAATTGGCCGCGCACCACACCTATACGTTCGTCGGCGCCGCCTACGACCTGCCCTTCGACGAGCGCGACGTCGCCACTGCAATGGTCAGCGCCCAGCATTTTTCCGACGGCAACACCCGCCTGCACCTGCGCGCCCGCTACGTTCGCGTCCTCAAGCCGGAATGGGGCCTCAGCCTGCAGTTGCGCACGCGCTATTTCCAGAGCAGCGACCCCCACCTGTCCGACTACTACTCGCCGCGCTGGTATGCCGAGGCGGTTCCGACGCTGCAGATACGGCGCTTCTACAAGCGCTGGCAGCTCCAGGGCGCGGTCGGCTACGGCCGCCAGGGCGACGCCGATTCCGGCTGGAGGCCGTCGCGCCTGATCGAAGCCAACGTGGTCAGCCCGCGCAGCCGCAACGACTGGTACTTCAAGGCGGGCCTGCTGCGCACCAATACCCCCCAGGCGGTCGGCGCCTACTCCTACGATCAGTTCCATATCGAACTGATGCGGGTGTTTTGAGCCCCGCATCGCATAAAATCAGGGCTCGTCACGCTTTCCCGTCCGATGAGCCTCCATCTCTACAACACCCTGACCCGCTCGGTCGATCCCTTCGTGCCCGCATCGCCCTCCGGCCCGACCATGTATGTCTGCGGCCCGACGGTCTACAACTACGTGCACATCGGCAACGCCCGCGGCCCGGTGGTGTTCGGGGTCCTGGCGTCCCTGCTGCGCCGACGTTTCGGCGACCTGCGCTACGCCCGCAACATCACCGACGTCGACGACAAGATCAACGCGGCCGCCAAGGAATCGGGCACGCCGATTTCGGCGATCACCGACCGTTTCGCCGCAGCCTATCGAGAGGACATGGCCGCGCTCGGCGTGACCGGCGCGTTCGCACCCGACATGGAACCGGCCGCGACCGACCACATCCCGCAGATCATCGCCATGTGCGAACGCCTGATCGCCGATGGCCACGCCTACGCCGCCGAAGGCCACGTGCTGTTCTCGGTGGCGAGCTTCCCCGGCTACGGCAAGCTGTCGCGCCGCGATCCCGAGGACATGCTGGCCGGCGCGCGCGTCGAAGTGGCGCCGTACAAGCGCGATCCCGGCGATTTCGTGCTGTGGAAGCCGTCGACCGACGACCTCCCGGGCTGGGACTCGCCGTGGGGGCGCGGTCGCCCGGGCTGGCACATCGAATGCTCGGCGATGGCGGAAGCACACCTCGGCGACACCATCGACATCCACGCCGGCGGCATCGACCTGCAATTCCCCCACCACGAGAACGAAGTCGCGCAGAGCGAATGCGCGCATGGCGGCAAGCCGTTCGCACGCTGGTGGATGCACAACGGCATGCTCAACTTCGGCGGCGCCAAGATGAGCAAGTCGCTGGGCAACATCGAGAAGGTGCACGATCTGGTGCGTGCGCATCCGCCGGAAGCCCTGCGTTACGCCCTGCTCTCCGCCCACTATCGCCAGCCGCTGGAATGGAGCGAAGCCGTGGTCGACCAGAGCGTGCGCACGCTCGATCGCCTCTATGGCACGCTGCGCGATCTCGCCGACGTCGATGCACAACCGGTGATTCCTGCCGGCATCGAAGCCGCGCTCGACGATGATCTCAACACGCCGCAGGCGCTTGCCGAGATCGCCCGCATCGCCGGCGAGGCACGCAAGGCCAGCGGCGACGATCGCACGCGCCTGAAGTCGGAATTGCTCGGCGCCGGGCTGGCGCTGGGCCTGCTGCAACAGGATCCCGCGGCGTGGTTCGCGCGTGGCGCCTCCAGCGGCGACGATGCGCGCATCCAGCAATTGGTGGACGAACGCAACGAAGCAAAGAAGTCCCGCGATTTCGCCCGCGCTGACGCCATCCGCGACCAGCTCGCGAACGAAGGCATCCTGCTGGAAGATACGCCCGCGGGCGTTCGCTGGAAGCGCGCATGAGCGCATCGCAATTCCCGCTCGAAGCGACGGCCGCCGAAGCGCAGGCTGCGATCGCCGACGAATTCTCGCTGTTTGGCGACTGGTCCGAACGCTACCAGTACCTGATCGATCTCGGCCGCAAGCTCCCTGATCTGCCGGATGCGTTGAAGACCGAAGAACATCGCCTGCTCGGCTGCCAGTCGAAGGTATGGATCGTCGCCAGCGGCAATGCCGCGCGCCTCGACTTCCAGGCGATCAGCGATTCGACGATCGTCTCCGGCCTGATCTATCTCGCGCTGCGCGTCTATTCGGGACGTCCGGCCAGCGAAATCCTGGCGACATCGCCGGACTACATCTCCACGATCGGCTTGGCCAAGCATCTGTCGCCGACCCGCAGCAACGGCCTCGCCGCCCTGCTCGATTTCATCAAGACCACCGCAGCGCAGGCCCAGTGAACGACAACACCGCGACCGCTCCCACCGCATCGCCCCTGCGCAATCGCGGCTTCCTGCAATTGATGGTGTACCGCATCTGCACGATGCTGTGCTACCAGATCGCCGCGGTCACCGTCGGCTGGCATGTCTACGAACTGACCCGCAGCCCGTTCGCGCTCGGCATGATCGGCCTCGCCGAAGTGCTGCCGTTCTTCGTGGTCGCGCCGTTCGCCGGGTATCTCGTCGACCACCTGCCGCGACGCAAGCTCGGCGCGGTCGCCTGCCTCGGCCTCGCCGCGACGCCGCTGCTGCTGTTGCTGGTCGCGCGCACCCCGGCGCTGCACGGCAACCTCGCCCTGATGTACGTCGCCGTCGGCCTGAACGGCATCGTGCGTTCCTTCCTCGGCCCGGTCTACAACGCGCTGTTCGCGCGCGTGCTGCCGCGCGAGCAGTTCGTGCGCGGCGCCAGCCTCGGCAGCGTGGTGTTCCAGACCGGACTGGTATTCGGCCCGGCGCTGGGCGGTGCCCTCACCGGCTGGGCCGGCATCGAGATCGCCTACCTGGTGGCGTTCCTGCTCGGCCTCGTCGCCGCGATCGCGGTGTTCACGCTGGCGGTGACCGAACCGCCACCGCCACCGCAGCGCGAACCGGTGTTCGCCAGCATCCGCGAAGGCCTGCGCTTCGTGTTCTCGCAACAGGTCATGCTCGGCGCGATGGCGCTCGATATGTTCTCGGTGCTGCTCGGCGGCGCGGTATCGATGCTGCCGGCCTTCATCAAGGACATCCTCCACGCCGGTCCCGAAGCTTTCGGGGTGATGCGCGGCATGCCTGCAGCGGGATCGATCGTGGTCGCGCTGTGGCTGGCGCGCCACCCACTGGAACGCCATGCCGGTCGCGTACTGATGTACGCCGTCTCCGGGTTCGGGCTGTGCACGATCGCCTTCGCGCTGTCGCGCAACCTGTGGTTGTCGGGCGCGCTGCTGGTGCTCTACGGCATGTGCGATGGCGTATCGGTGGTGCTGCGCTCGACCATCCTGCAGCTGGTGACGCCCGATGAAATGCGCGGCCGCGTCTCGTCGATCAACAGCATCTTCATCAGCTCGTCGAACGAACTCGGCGCGTTCTACGACGGCGTGATGGCGCGCCTGCTCGGACTGGTGCCGGCGATCATCACCGGCGGTTGCGTCACCCTCGGCGTGGTCGGCATCACCGCCTGGCGCGCGCCGAAGCTGCGCAAGCTGGATCTGCGCGACCTCCACTGAGGCATACTCGTCCCTGCGTCGGCACGACTCGTCGACGACGGGAGGAGAACCGGATGCGCACGCTGATCATCATCGCCATCGGCATCGTGCTGGCCACGCTGCTGTTGTTCGTGTTCCGTCGCGATGCCCGCACCTTGCGCACCGTCTTCGTCACCTTCGCCATCGCCTGGATCGCGGTCTGCGCCTACAACATGTGGCTGGGCGTCGCCCGTGCCGGCTACGCGGTGACGGAAGAGCTGCCCTTCCTGCTGGCCAATGCCGGCGTTCCCCTGCTGTTCGCCTGGTGGCTGCAGCGCCGCCTGCGCAGGGGCGCGCAGGGGTAGACTCGGCGCGGATATCGAAGGAGTCGACCATGTCCATCGAAACGGTTCGCGGCAAGCACGTCACCATCCTCTTCGATGGCACGCGCTGCATCCATTCGCGCAATTGCGTCCTCACCCACCCCGACGTCTTCGTGCCGAATGTCGATGGCGAGTGGATCCATCCGGATGCGCAGTCGGTCGAAGACGTGGTGCTCACCGCGCGGATGTGCCCGTCGGGCGCGATCCAGTACCAGCGCCATGATGGCGGCGAGGAAGAGCCCGCTCCGATCGTCAACACCGTGCGCGTGCGCGAGAACGGGCCGCTCGCCTTCAATGCGCCGTTGAAGGTCGCCGGCGAGGATGCCGGCCTGCGCCGGACGCTATGCCGTTGCGGCCTGTCGAAGCACAAACCCTATTGCGACAACAGCCACATCGAAGGTGGCTTCCACGCCACCGGCGAACCACCACTCAAAAAATCGGAAGCGCTGGCAGCGCGCGACGGCGAGCTCACGGTCGAACCGCAGAGCAATGGCCCGCTGAAAGTGATTGGCAATCTCGAAGTGGTCAGCGGTACCGGCCACACCATCGACCGCGTCACCGAAACCTGGCTATGCCGCTGCGGTCATTCCCAGAACAAGCCGTTCTGCGATGGCTCGCATCGCAAGTTCGGCTTCGAGGCCGACGGCGCGTAACAAAAAGCCGCGCCGAGGCGGGGCTTTTTCGTGATGCGGGGACGCAGCAGGATCAATCGCCCTGCTGCTTCTGCAGGTGTTCCCAGCGTTCCTGCGCATCGATGGTGCGTTCCGCCTGCGGACGGGCTTCCAGGCGATCGAGGCCGATTTCTTCGCCGGTATCGACGCAGTAGCCGTATTCGCCGCTGTCGACGCGCTTGAGCGTGCTGTCGAGCTTGCTGATCAGCTTGCGGTAACGGTCGCGGGTACGCAGTTCCAGCGCGTTCTCGGTCTCGCGGCTGGCGCGCTCGGCATCGTCGCCGACATCGCGCACTTCTTCCTTGAGGTTCTCGATGGTCTGCTTCGATTCCTCGACCAGCTCGGCGCGGCGTTCCAGCAGCTTCTGGCGGAAGTACTCGAGCTGCAACGCGCTCATGTACTCCTCGTCCGCCTGCGGCTTGTAGCCGGCAGGCAGGATCGGGCGACCGCTGGCGTCGTCTGTCTTGTACTCGACCACGCGCAGCTTGCCGCGGACGACCGGAGCCTTGACCACCGGGGTGATCGCGACCGCGACCTTGCCGGTCGGGCGCGGCACCGGGGGACGCGGCGCCGGCGGCACCGGGGCCGGTGCGGCCACGGACTTCGCTGCCGCCTTGGTCGGTGCGGGCTTGGTCGGAACAGGCTTGGCAGGCGTCGCCTTCGGCGCGGGCGCGGCAACCGGCTTGGCCGGAGCGGCCTTGGCAGGTGCCGGAGCCGGCTTGGCAGCCGCCTTCACGGGCGCGGCCTTGGCGACGGGCGCCGGGGCCGGCTTCTTGGCGGGGACGGGCTTGGCGGGCGCCGCAGCGGGCTTCTTCGCAGGTGCGGCGGCCTTGGCTGGTGCAGCCTTCTTCGCCGGGGCGGCCTTGGCAACGGGCTTGGCCGGCACCTTGGCGACCGGTTTCTTGCTCACGGGGGCTTTCTTGGGGGCGGGCGCCGCCGGTTTCTTGGCGACAGCCTTCTTGACGGGCTTGGCGGGGGTTTTTGCGGTTTTCTTGACTGCCACTTCGACGTCCTTACGAGATCCCTTGAGCGCGGGAAGCCGGCTGTTATAACCTGCCCACTCCCCCTCGGCAAGCGCTGGATGCTGCACCTGATCGCGTGGACATGCGGTGATTTCCCGTGAACCTGTTGCGTGACCTCGTCTCCGGCATGCTGATCGGGCTGTTGCGCGCCTACAAACTGCTGATCAGCCCCCTGCTCGGCCAACGCTGCCGCTTCCATCCCAGCTGTTCGACCTACGCGATGGAGGCGGTCCGGATCCACGGGCCGATCCGCGGCAGCTGGCTGGCTGCCAAGCGCGTGGGCCGCTGCCATCCCCTCCACCCCGGCGGCCACGATCCCGTGCCGCCCGCCTGACCGGACCCCAGCATGCCCTCGATCCTCATCACCAATGCCCGTGTCGTCAGCGACGGCCGCGAATTCGACGCCGACGTCCGCATCGAGGGCGAACGCATCGGCCTGATCGGCGACAGCCTGGCGGCCAAGCCCGGCGAACAGGTGGTCGATGCCCGCGGCGCCTGGCTGATGCCCGGCATGATCGATGCCCAGGTCCACTTCCGCGATCCCGGCCTGACCCACAAGGGCGACATCGCGACCGAATCGACCGCGTCCGTGGCCGGTGGCACCACCAGCTTCATGGACATGCCGAACACGCGGCCGCCGACGCTCGACCACGCCACGCTCGAGGCCAAGTACGCCAATGCCGCCGGCCGCGCCCGCGCCAACTACGGCTTCTACTTCGGCGCCAGCAACGACAATCTCGAACAGATCCGCAGGCTCGACCCCAAGGCCTCGCCCGGCGTGAAGGTCTTCATGGGCGCATCGACCGGCAACATGCTGGTCGACGATCCGGACGTGCTCGACGGCATCTTCCGCGACGCGCCGGTGCCGATCATCACCCACTGCGAAGACACGCCGATGATCGACGAGACGCTCGCCGGCTACGTCGCGCAGTACGGCGACGACATCCCGGTGCGTTTCCATCCCGATATCCGCAGCCGCGAAGCCTGCCTGAAGTCCTCGCGATTGGCAGTGGAACTGGCGCGTCGCCACGACGCCCGCCTCCACGTGCTGCACATCTCCACCGCGGAAGAACTCGACCTGTTCGAACGCGGGCCGCTGATCCGCGCCGATGGCAGCCGCAAGCGCATCACCGCCGAAACCTGCGTGCATTTCCTCCAGTTCGCCCGCGACGACTACGAACGCCTCGGCAACCTGATCAAGTGCAACCCGGCGATCAAGGACGCACGCGATCGCGACGCATTGATCCGCGCCATCGCCGACGACGTGATCGACGTGCTCGCCACCGACCACGCGCCGCATACCTGGGAAGAAAAGCAGCAGAACTACATGAAGGCGCCGAGCGGCCTGCCGCTGACGCAGTTCGCGCTGCAGTGCGCGCTCGAGCGCGTGCACGACGGCCTGCTGACGCGCGCGCAGGTGGTGCAGAAGACCGCGCACGCGCCGGCGCAGTTGTTCGAAGTGATCGACCGCGGCTTCCTGCGCGAAGGCCAGTTCGCCGACCTCGTGCTGGTCGAGGACACGCCCTATACGGTGCGTCGCGAGGCGGTGCTGTCGAAGTGCGGATGGTCGCCGTTCGAAGGCATGACCTTCCGTTCGCGGATCGCTTCGACTTGGGTCAATGGGCAACAGGTCTGGGATGGCACCCACGTGATCGGCACGATCGGCGGCCAGCGCCTGCGGTTCGGTCGCTGATGCGGCGCGCAGTACTGGCATTGGTGGCGACTGCGATGGCGTTGCCGCTCGCGGCCGTGCAGATCGTCGCACGCGACAGCACCCAGCGCGGTTTCCCTTCCGAAGTCCAGCCAGGCAGCCTGGTGATCGCGACGCTGCCCGCCGGTGCGCAGGCGCGTTTCGACGGCCACGACCTGCGCCCGACGCCCGCGGGACTCGTGGTGATCGGCATCGGTCGCGACGCCGGCAGTCCGCAGACGGTCGAGCTGCGCTTCCCGGACGGTCATGTCCAGAAGGTCGACATCGCCATCAGCAAACGCGATTGGCCGATCCAGCGCGTCAACGGCGTGCCCGATGACACCGTGAATCCACCTCCGGCGATCGCCGCGCGCATCGCCCGCGAGAATGCCGAGATCGTTGCCGCGCGTCGCAGCGATTCCGACGGCACCGGCTTCGCGCAGGCCTTCATCTGGCCGGTGCAGGGCCGTGTCAGCGGACGCTTCGGCAACCAGCGCATCTTCAACGGCACGCCGAAAGCGCCGCACTCGGGCATGGATATCGCCGCGAAGCAAGGCACACCGATCCACGCGCCCGCCGATGGCGTGGTGACGCTGGCCAAATTCGGATTCTTCCTCACCGGCGGCACGGTGATGATCAATCACGGTCATGGCGTCAGCAGCAATTTCCTGCACATGTCGCGGATCGACGTGAAGCCCGGCGACGTGATCCACCAGGGCGATGTCATCGGCGCGGTCGGCATGACCGGACGCGCGACCGGGCCGCACCTGCACTGGGGCATGACCTGGTTCGAGACCAAGATCGATCCGCTGCTGGTGCTGGAACGGACGCGCTAAGCGCTGACGACGGCAACCGCGTCGTGCGCGTGCAGGCTCTCGAGATGGCTGACTTGCACGCGATAGTGGCGGCATGCCTCCAGCGTTGACACCGCGGCGGCCACACGACGCGCGGCATCCTCGCAGAACATCAGGTTGGCGGCATTGGCTTCTGCGAAGGCGCGCTCGTCCTCGCGCTTGACCGCAGTCTGCACCGGCGTGCCGAGCGCGCGTTCGACGGCATCGACCAACGCGGCGACCGGGAATTCATCGGCATCCTCGGCGAGTTCGACGCGAACCCGCGCGATGCTGCGTTGCGCGTGCGGCGTCGCCGCCATGCCCGCCGGCGATTCCAGCCACGCAGCGATCTCGGCGGCACTGCCGCCATCCGGGAACGCCTGCAGGAAATGTTCGGAGATCACCTGGCGCGACAGCGCCGCCGAGGCCGGACAGGTGCTGGAGTACTGGAGATCGACGGTGAAGGCGACTTGCAGCCCATCGCGGCCGAGCTGCGCTTCCACTTCGACCGGATAGTCGCGCCAGCCGGCATTGGCGCTGGCCAAAGCCGGACGTTCCAGCAAGGCGCTGAAACGCAGGCGCAGGCGCGCGGCCGTGCTCAGGCCCTGCTGTGAATCGATGCACGCCTGCAGGAAGGCGCGGACGCGGGCGATACCGACCTCGCCATTGGCCAGCGATTCGCGCAGGCGCAGGTAGAGGCGCGACATGTGGATGCCGCGGGTGCCGGCGACAAGATCAACGAAGACATCGGCCATGGCCGGCACCGTGGCACCATCGCGGCGCAGCGGCAGGGCGATCCCTTCCATGCCCACCCAGTCCAGCCCGCGCGCGTGGGCGGCGGTCTCGTGGGCGACGTCGGCCAAGGGGGTTTTGCGTGATTCGTAGTTCATTGCGCCATTTTAGCGGCCGCGGGCTGCACGCCAGGCCAAGACCAGGGTGCGCCAGCGCGAGAGAACGATTGCATCGCCCTTGCGGACCGCATTTGCACGGGCCATCGCCAGCGCATCGAAGAGCCGACGCGGGCGCGGACCGCCGCGTTGCAGCCTGCCCGCCGCCAGCGGCGACCCGATGGAAACCTTCAGGGTGCGCAACAGCTGCAACGGGTCGCTGTCGCGGGCGGCATCGCCGAACAACTGGCGCTCGACTGCGGCGATCGCCGCGAGGAACGGCTGTAGCGCCGTAGCCGCCGCCGATTCATCCGCGTGGGCCTGATCGCGATCGCGCAACACGCCGAGGCTGTCGGCGAACGCCGACCACTCGACTGGCTGCTTCTGCAGGGCGAGCCCCAGCGGATGGCGACGCAGGCCCTTGGACCAGCCGCGCAATTCCTCCTGCCACCAGCCGAGCTTGGCCAGCCCCGGCGTGGGGTCGCTGCCACCCCAGGCCGCTTCGGCGAGTTCGCCCAGCAGCATGAACCAGGCCACGGCGACATCGCGCGCGGTTTCGGCGATGAAGGTTTCGGCGATCTGCCATTCCGGCCAGCGTGAGCGCCAGCCATCCAGCGTCGCCGCGAGTGCCTCGCGATCGCTCATGGCCAGCGCGTCGGGTCGAGCAGGTCGGAGGCCTGCTCCAGCATCACGTCGCCGCCCCACTCCGCCGGATCGTCGCCGGGCAGGCGATATCCCCACAACGCGACCACGGAACGCATGCCCGCCGCGCGCGCCGCTTCGATATCGCGTTCGTCGTCGCCGACGTAGATGCAATCCTGCGGAGCCATGCCGATCGCTTCCGCGGCATGCAGCAACGGCAAGGGATGCGGCTTGCGTTCGGCCAGCGTATCGCCGCCGATCAACACGCCGCTGCGATGCGTCCAGCCCGACGCCTGCAGCGCGGATTTCGCCAGACCTTCCGGCTTGTTGGTGACGATGCCCCAGCGCACGTCGTTGCGATCGAGCGCATCGAGCAGATCATCGACGCCCGGGAACGTCACCGCGTGCCTGCCAAGCTCGCGATCGTAGATTTCGAGGAATTCCGGCACCAGCTCCAGCCGCCCCCCTTCGTCGAGTCCGGGGAACGCGGCACCGATCATCGCCCGCGACCCTTTCGAAACATGCGGACGCAGTTCGTCGAGCGTCATCGCCGCGATGCCGCGCGCGGCACGCATCGCGTTCGCGGTCGCCAGCATGTCGGGCGCGCTGTCGAGCAAGGTGCCGTCGAGATCGAACAGCACTGCCTTGGGGAAGCCCACGGTCATTCCGGTTTACCGGCCTGCATCAGGTAGTTGACGTCGGTGCGCGTGGTCAGTCGTGCCGCGTGTTTCCACGGCTCGTAGAGGATGCCGCTGATGTCGCGCACGTCGAGGCCGGCCGTGCGCATTCCGCGTGCGAGTTCGGATGGACGGATGAAGTCGCGATACTGATGCGTGCCCTTGGGCAGCAATCCGGCGACGTATTCGGCGCCGACGATGGCCAGCCCGAATGCCGCCGGCGTGCGGTTGAGCGTCGATGCGAACAGCTGTCCGCCCGGACGCAGCAACGTGGCGCAGGCGTCGAGGATCGACTGCGGATCGGGTACGTGCTCCAGCATTTCCATGCAGGTGATGACGTCGAACGTGCCCGGCTGTTCTTCCGCCAGCGCTTCCACCGACTGTTCGCGGTATTCCACCTTGGTGCCCGCCTCAAGGCCGTGCAGTTTCGCGACCTGGATCAGTTCCGGCGCGAGGTCGAGCGCGGTGACGTTCGCGCCGGACTTGGCCAGCGCTTCGCTCAGCAGGCCGCCACCGCAGCCGACGTCGAGCACCCGCGCGCCCGGCAGGCTCGCACGTTCGGCGACATAGGCAAGGCGCACCGGATTCAGCGCATGCAGCGCGCGCTGCGGGCCGTTGGGATCCCACCAGCGGCTGGCGAGCGCGGCGAATTTGTCGAGTTCGGACTGGCGGACGTTGTTTGTCACGAATGAACCCCTCAAGGAATCACCATCCATGGTACGACTGCCGGCCCGTCCATCCATGGCCGGGCGCTCAACGCCGCGCGAACCAATGGTTCGCAAACGCGGCGTTTCGCCCTCACTGTGCGCCGATGCGCTCGCGCCACTGGCGGGCATTGGCACGGATGGCGTCGATATCCATGTCGACCAGTTGGCGGTCGGCAAGCTTGCGCCGGCCGGCGATCCAGACATCGCTGACCTGCTGGCGACCGCAGGCGTAGGCGAGCTGCGACAGCACATGGAACAGCGGCTGGGTTTCGATCGGCGAGAGATCGACCAGCACCAGGTCGGCCTGCTTTCCGGCTTCGATCGAACCGATGCGGTCGCCCCAGCCCAGCGCACGCGCACTGCCGAGTGTCGCCGCGCGCAGCGCGGTCGCCGCGTCGAAGGCCGCGGCATCGTTCGCCACCGCCTTGGCCAGCAAGGCCGCGGTGCGCGTTTCGCCGAACATGTCGAGATCGTTGTTGCTGGCGGCGCCGTCGGTGCCGATCGCGACGTTCACGCCGGCGCGATGCAGCTTCTCCACCGGGCAGAAACCGGAAGCAAGCTTGAGGTTGGATTCCGGGCAATGCACCACGCTGACGCCGCGATCGGCGCATAGGCGGATTTCGGAATCGGTCAGCTGCGTCATGTGCACGGCGATCAGGCGATCGTTGACCACGCCAAGGCGATCGAGCCGCGCCAGCGGACGCTGGCCATGCAGTTTCAGCGAATCCTCGACTTCCTGCGCGGTCTCGTGGGTATGGAGATGCACCGGGATGTCCAGCTGGTCGGACAACATGCGCAGGCGCTCGAAGCTGGCGTCGCTCACGGTGTACGGCGCGTGTGGCGCGAACGCGGTGCCGATGAAGGGATCGTCGCGCCACTGGTCGTGCACTTCGCCGGCGCGCTCGAAATATTCGTCGTCCGTCTTCGCCCACGCCGTCGGGAAATCGATCACCGGCAAACCGACCATCGCGCGGAACCCGAAGCGGTGGTAGGTCTGCGCCTGCACGTCGGGGAAGAAATAGTTCTCGTTGCAGCAGGTGGTGCCGCCACGCAGCATCTCGGCGATCGCCAGCGTCACGCCGTCGCGCACGTATTCCGGCGACATCACCCGGCCCTCGGCCGGCCAGATGTGCTGCTGCAGCCAGGTCATCAGCGGCAGGTCGTCGGCGATGCCGCGCAGCAGCGTCATCGGGTTGTGGGTGTGGGCGTTGACCAGGCCCGGCATCAGCACCGCATCGGGACGCGAAACGGTTTCCTTCGCCGCGTACTTCGCCCGTGCCTCGGCGGTCGGCAGCAGGTCGACGATCACGCCATCGCGCACCGCGACCGCATGGTCGTCCAGCACCACGCCATGCGGCTCGATCGGCACGACATGGCCGGCTTCGATCAGCACATCGCAGGACAGCATTTCGCTCATGGAGTCGGGTTCCGGAAGATGCGACGGCGGACGACGGCCAGCAACGGGAAGATCGCGGCGAACACGAATCCGATCGTCCAGGACGGCAGGACGAAAGCCAGCGGAATGGTCGTCGCGAACACGACCAGCGGAGCCAGGCCGCGCCCGATGAACCAGCGCACGCCTTGTTCGCCGATCTTGTCGCGCAGGTCTTCCTGCTTCACCACCAGCAGGCGCGTGCGCAGCGAGAAGAACGAAATCGCGGTCAGCACGCAGGCATACAGCACCGCGCGCCCGGCACCATGGCCGGAGAACGACAGCGAATATTCACGGGTGGCGAACGGCATCAGCGCCACGAACATCAACTGCAGCAGCGTCGACCACACCACCTTGCCGTTGACCCTGGTGATGTATTTCCAGGTCAGCATGTGGCTGACCCAGAACACGCCGGTGACCATGAAGCTGATGAAGTAGGAGATGAAAGTGCCCTGGATTTCCATCGCGGCCGCAGTATCGGTCGCGTCATGGCCGGGCAGTTTCAGTTCGATCGCCAACAGGGTGATGGCGATCGCGAAGACCGCGTCGCAGAAGAACACGACGCGATCATGCGGGAAGATGTCGGCTCCGGGTGTTGCAGGCGTTGCGCTCGACGTCATGCATCCCTCTTCGTGGTGACAGGCTTACTTCACGCGGCTGACGTATTCGCCGCTGCGGGTGTCGACCTTGATCACTTCTTCCTGGCCGACGAACAAAGGCACGCGCACCACCGCGCCGGTTTCCAGCGTGGCCGGCTTGCCGCCGGTACCCGCCGTATCGCCCTTCACGCCGGGATCGGTCTCGGTGATCTTGAGTTCGACGAAGTTCGGCGGCTGCACCATGATCGGATTGCCATTCCACAGCGTCACGATGCACTGTTCCTCGCCCTTCAGCCACTTGTCGGCGCCGCCCATGCCGTTGATGTCGGCCTGGACCTGCTCGAAGGTTTCCGGATCCATGAAGTGCCAGTACTCGCCGTCCGAATACATGTAGTTCATATCGGTGTCGACGACGTCGGCCTGCTCCACCGAGTCGGTCGCCTTCATGGTCATTTCGACCACGCGGCCCGACTTGATGCTGCGGTACTTCACGCGGGTGAAGGCCTGGCCCTTGCCCGGCTTCACGTATTCGGTGTCGGTGATGACGCAAGGATCGTTGTTGACCAGGATCTTCTGGCCGTTCTTGACGTCGTTCATGCCCAGGGTGGCCATGGTCGTGCTCCTCAGCTGCGGCCCGATGGCACCGGGCTCGTTAGAATAAACCCGACATGATACCTGCTCGCCCCGCTCCCATACAGATTTCGCCCCGACAGGCCACCCCGCGCTGGCAACAGCTTTGGCGCGATGCCGTGCGCGACCCGATGGAATTGCTGGGCCTGCTCGGGCTGGAGGAATTGGCCAGCCGGGTTTCCCCCGCGGCCGCGGCGCAATTCGCCCTGCGGGTACCGCGCGGCTTCGTTGCCCGCATGCGCCATGGCGATGCCAACGACCCCCTGTTGCGCCAGGTCCTGCCGCTGGACGACGAAGAGCGCGTCGTTCCCGGCTTCGGGCTGGACGCCGTCGGCGACAGCGCGGCCCGCGCCGGCGCCGGGGTGATCCGCAAATACCGCGGGCGAGCCCTGCTGGTCGCGACCGGCAGCTGCGCGATCAATTGCCGCTACTGCTTCCGCCGCCATTTCCCTTATGCGGACGAAACCGCCGCGCGCGGCCAGTGGGCCGAGGCGCTGGCGATCATCGCGGCCGACGATTCCATCGACGAAATCATCCTGTCCGGTGGCGATCCGTTGTCGCTGGCCGATGGCAAGCTCGCCGAGCTCACCGATGCCTTGAAGCAGGTTCCCCATGTCCGCCGCCTGCGCATCCATACGCGATTGCCGGTCGTGCTGCCGGAACGGGTGGACGATGGCCTGGTCGCGTGGTTGCGCGGCCTGCCGTGGCCGGTCACGGTGGTGATCCATGCCAACCATGCCAACGAATTCGATGGCGATGTCGATGCCGCGCTCCTGCGATTGCGCGACGCCGGCTGCCTGCTGCTCAACCAGGCCGTGCTGTTGAAGGGCGTCAACGATTCGGTGGATGCCCTGGCCGATCTGTGCGAACGCGGCCATCGCGCCGGCGTGCTGCCCTATTACCTGCACCAGCTCGATCGCGTCAGCGGCGCCGCCCATTTCGAAGTCGGCGACGACGACGCCCTCGCCCTGCATCGCGACCTCGCCGCGCGCCTGTCCGGTTACCTGGTCCCGAAACTGGTGCGCGAAGTGGCCGGCGATCCCGGCAAGCGCCCCTTGGTGTGACCGGCATCAAACCTCGCCGGCATTCCCGGATGACCATTCAGATTCGTCGGGTATAGTTGCCTTCGACTGCGCCACTCCCCCAGGCGCGGTGCAGAGGGCGGGATGCAAAGGAAGAAAGACAACACGATCCGGGTCCTGGTCATCGACGACCGCATGGAGGACGCGGAGTCCATCGTTACCGGATTGCGCAATGACGGCCTGGCCGTGCGCGCCAACCGTCCCACCAGCATCGACGAATACCGCCAAATGCTCGCCGGCCAGCCGGTCGACCTCGTGCTTGCCGCCGCGACCAGCAAGACCGTCGAGGCCGCGCAGGCGCTGACGCTCGCACGCGCGACCGGCAACGACCTGCCGGTGATCCTGATCGCCGATGGCCATGACGACTCCGGGCTCGCCGCCATGCTCGGCCTCGGCGCCGACAACATCGCATTGCGCAATCGCGAAGGCCATGTCCGCCGCGCGGTCCAGCGCGAATACCGCGACCTCAATGCCCGCCGCGACCTCCGCCACCTCGATGCGCGCCTGCACGAAACCGAGCGCCGCTGCGACGCGCTGATCGATTCGTCGCGCGATCCCATCGCCTACATCCACGAAGGCATGCACATCCGCGCCAACCAGGCCTATCTCGAGATGTTCGGCTATGCCGACTTCGACGAGATCGAGGGCATGTCGATCCTCGACATGGTCGCGCCCGAGGACGCCGGCGAGTTCAAGGCCCTGCTCAAGCAGCTGTCGAAGGGTGGCGAGATCCCGCCACTGCACCATCTCACCGCGCAAGGCGCCGACGGCCAGGAATTCCCGGCCACGATGGAATTTTCGCCGGCGACCTACGACGGCGAACCCTGCCTGCAGATCATCTTCCGCCGCAAGGAAGCCACGGTCGATTCGGCGATGATCGAGCAGCTGGAATCCCTGCGCCGCCTGGATGGCGCGACCGGCCTGCTCAATCGCCCGACCTTCCTGCAGTCGCTGGAGGAGGCCATCGCGCGCTCCGCCAGCGCGCACGAGCACCATGGCCTGCTGATGATCCAGCCCGACCACTTCGGCACCTTGTTGCAGAGCGTGGGCATCAACAATTCGGACGCCCTGATGGCGGCGCTGGCAGAACGCCTGCGACCACTATTGGGCGAACAGGTCGAAGCCGCGCGCTTCGGCGAGCAGGTCATCGCGGTGCTGGCGCGCGGCGCCAGCCACGCCGATACCGAGGCGTTGGCAAACAGGATTGTCGCCGCAGTCGCCGGGCGCATCCTCGAGACCGGCGATCATTCGCTGACGGTCACGGTCAGCGTCGGCGCGGTACAGGTGAGCGAACGCAACGCACAGGTTCCGCGGGTGCTGGCGCGCGCGCAGGAATTGCTCGAGACCGCGCAAGGCGTCGGCGGCGGGCGCATGGAGCTCTACGATCCCGGCGCCATCGATCGCGCCGAGCAGGACCGCATCAATGCCTGGATCGAGCGCATCCGCGGCGCGTTGGCGAACGACCAGCTGGTCCTCCACTACCAGCCGATCATCAATCTCCACGGCAACAACGTGCCGTTCTTCGACGTGCTGATGCGCATGGACAACGGCACCGGCGAAGTGGTGATGCCGAGCGCCTTCCTGCCGATCGCCGAGGAACACGGCTTGATCCGCGACCTCGACCGTGGCGTGATCACCAAGGCCGTACGCACCCTTGCCGCGAATGCCAAGCGCGAGATGCGCTTCATGGTGCGCATTTCCCGCGCGTCGATCGAGGACACGTCGCTGCCGGCCTTCATCCAGCAGGTGCTGCAGGAACACGGCGTCCCGGCCAATCGCCTGATCGTGCAGATCAACGAGTCCAAGGTCTCGACCCAGATCAATGAAGCCACCGTCTTCAACCAGCAGCTCGCGGCCTTCGGCGCCGGCTTCTGCGTGGACCAGTTCGGCGTCGGCCTGAATTCGGCGCAATTGATCTCGCACCTGCGGCCGCGTTTCATCAAGCTCGATGGCAGCTTCATGACCGATTACGCGCGTTCACCGGAGCAACAGGCACGGGTCAAGGATCTCGCCGCAGCGGGCAGCGCCGTCGGCGCCACGCCGATCGCCTGCGACGTGAACGATTCCGGCAGCATGACGACGCTGTTCCTGGCAGGCGTCGAATACGTGCAGGGCAACTTCCTGGCGCCTGCCAGCGCGGATCTCAGCTTCGATTTCTGATCACAGCACGCGCTGTCTCAGCGGGAAGCCAGCTCCGGTGCGCGGAACGCCGTGAATACGTCCATGTAGGCTCGTGCGCCGCATCCGTGCGGCGCAACGCCCGCTTACCGGACTGGCCACCCACTGAGCGCGCGTGTTGTTGCTNNCTATGCGGTTCGTCTGTAGCGCCGACCATACGCAGCATGGATGCTGCGTATGAGCCTACATGGATGTATTCACGGCGTGTCGGCGGCTGCAGACAACCGTGATAGGCGGAAAGCCGGGCGATGCTTTTAGTAAACGCCCGCCAAGCCAGCGCGTGCGATGCTGTTGCGTCAAACCACCACGCCCTCGCGCAGCGCCTTCGGATTGAGCTGCGCCTTGCGCAGTGCTTCGATGCGCACCGGCAGCGGCGGATGGCTCAGCAGCAACGCGCCAAGGCCTTGGCGCATGTTGCCGGAGATGCCGAACGCCGCGACCTGCTTGGGCAGGGTCGATTCGCCATGGTTGGCCTGCAGGCGCTCCAGCGCTGCGATCATCTTTTCGCGCGACGCCAGCTCGGCGCCGGCGATGTCGGCACGGAATTCGCGATGGCGCGAGAACCACATCGCGATGATGCTGGCGAACAGGCCGAACACCAGCTGCAGCACGTTGACCGTGATCCAGTAACCGATGCCGCCACCGCCCTCGCGGCGACCGCCGCTCAAATAACCGTCGACGACCTGGCCGACCACGCGCGCCAGCACGATCACGAAGGTATTGAGCACGCCCTGCAGTAGCGCCATCGTCACCATGTCGCCATTGGCGACGTGGCCGATCTCGTGGCCGAGCACGGCCTCGGCCTCGTCGGCGTTCATCGAATTGAGCAGGCCGGACGACACCGCGACCAGGGCGTGATTGCGATTGGCACCGGTGGCGAAGGCGTTGATTTCCGGCGCGTCGTAAATGGCGACATCGGGCATGCCGATGCCCGCCTTCTGGGCGTGGCGCTGCACCGTCTGCACCAGCCAGCGCTCGGTCTCGTTGCGCGGCTGTGCGATGATCTGGGCGCCGGTGCTCCACTTCGCCATCGTCTTCGACATCAACAGCGAAATGATCGAGCCGCCGAAGCCGAAGATCGCCGCCATCACCAGCAGGCCGGAGGTACGCGCCGGATTGATCCCGAACACGGTCATGACGATCCCGAGCAGGATCATCACCGCGAGATTGGTGGCCAGGAACAGGGTGATGCGCTTCAACATGGTCGACGTGACTCCTCGTATTTCCGTCACAGTGTGGGGCGAACGCGTTAAATTCAAGTCATGCAGACACGTCGCGGGCGTTTTGCCCCCTCGCCCACCGGCCCGTTACATCCTGGTTCATTGCTGGCCGCGCTCGGCAGCTGGTTGTTCGCGCGTCGTGGCGGTGGCGAATGGTGGCTGCGCGTCGAGGATGTCGATCGCATCCGCGAAGTGCCGGGCGCCGCCCGGGATCAACTGGAGACGTTGGCCGCGTTCGGCTTCGTCCACGACGGCCCGATCGTGCGACAGAGCGATCGCGACGTCCTCTACGCCGAGGCACTCGATCGCCTGCTCGCCGACGGCCACGCCTTCGAATGCCATTGCAGCCGCAGCGTGCTCGAGGCGCAGGGCGGCATCCATCGCACCTGCATCCCCGGATTGCGGCGACCCGATCCGGCGATCCGCCTGCGCGTGCCCGACGGTTGCATGGCCGAATTCGACGACGTCGTCCACGGGCGCCAGTCGCAGCGCATCGACCGCGATGTCGGCGATTTCGTGCTCAAGCGCGCCGATGGCTGCTGGGCCTACCAACTCGCGGTGGTAGTCGACGACGGCGCGCAAGGCATGACCGAAGTGGTGCGTGGCGCCGATCTCCTCGACTCCACGCCGCGGCAGATATGGCTGCAACGTTTGCTCGGCCTACCGACGCCCGCATACGCGCACCTGCCGCTGCTGGTGGACGCGCACGGCCACAAGCTCTCGAAGTCGTCCTCGGCGCACCCGGTCGATCGCGATGATCCCCTGTCCGCGCTTCGCGAAGCCTGGCTGCAACTGGGGCAAACCGCGTTTGCTGCATCGCCGCAGGCCACATCGCAGGAATGGTTGCATGATGCAGTGGCAAGGTTCGATCCGGCGCGCATCCCGCGCGAGGCGCAACGCATCGTTCCTTGAGGCGGAAATCCGGATGTCGCAATCCGGACACATCATCGTTCCACCCAACATCATGGAGCTGTCATGACTTCACGCGTCGCATTCGTTACCGGTGGCACCGGCGGCATCGGAACCGCAATCGTCAGGGAACTGGCCAGCAAGGGCCACAAGGTCGCCACCAATTACCGCAACGAAGAAAAAGCGAAGGCGTGGCAGGCAGGGCTCAAGAAGGAAGGCGTCGACGTGACCCTGGTCCAGGGCGACGTGACTTCGCCCGAGGATTCCGCGCGCATGATCAAGGAGGTCGAAGACAAGCTCGGCCCGATCGAAATCCTGGTCAACAACGCCGGCATCACCCGCGACGGCACCTTCCATCGCATGAAGGCCGACCAGTGGACCGACGTCATCAACACCAACCTCAATTCGGTGTTCAACGTGACGCGTCCGGTGATCGAGGGCATGCGCGAGCGCAAATGGGGCCGCATCATCCAGATCAGTTCGATCAACGGGCTGAAGGGCCAGTACGGCCAGGCCAACTACGCCGCCGCCAAGGCCGGCATGCACGGTTTCACCATTTCGCTGGCGCGCGAGAACGCCCGCAACGGCGTCACCGTGAACACCATTTCCCCCGGCTACATCGCCACCGACATGGTGATGGCAGTGCCCGAGGAAGTGCGCGCCAAGATCGTCGCCGACATTCCGACCGGTCGCCTGGGGACGCCGGAAGAAATCGCCCACGGCGTGTCCTTCCTTGCCGATGATCGTTCCGGCTGGATCACCGGATCCAACCTCGACATCAATGGCGGACACCACATGGGTTGGTGAGCGCGCTCGCCTGCGGATTGTCTGAACAGCAGTCAGTCCTGTTCAGATTTCCCCCAACAGGCCGGTTTTCCCGGCCTGTTTCGCATTTTGATGACTTGCGGAGCGTGCTGCGCTGCGCCATGCTGGGGAATCGATCAGGGGGTCTCCCAACCATGAGCCAGCCGCGCATCATCAAGAAGTACCCGAACCGTCGCCTCTACGACACCGAGATTTCCAGCTACATCACCATCGAGGACGTGCGCCAGTTGATCCTCGACGGCGAGGAGTTCGAAGTCCGCGATGCCAAGAGCGGCGACGACCTGACGCGGCAGGTGTTGTTGCAGATCATCGCCGAGCACGAGCAGAACGGCGAACCGGTGCTGACCACGCCGATGCTCAGCCAGATGATCCGTCTCTACGGCGATTCGATGCAGGGCTTCATGGGCAACTACCTCGAACGGGCGATGCATCTTTTCACCGAACAGCAAGCACAGTTCCGCCAGCAGCTCGGCGGCATGCTCGGGCCGACGCCGTGGACGATGATGAACCAGATGGCCGAGCGCAACATGGAAATGTGGAAGGAAATGCAGCAGCAGTTCCTGCGCACCGCCGGCGCCTCTTCCGGCACCGGCACGGGCACTGAATCCCCCGCACCCGGCAAGCGGACCGAACGCAAGTGAGTCAACGCAGGATTGCGCTGGTCACCGGCGGCATCGGTGGCCTGGGGAGCGCTGTGTGCCGCGCACTGGCCGCGCAGGGTTGCCATGTGGTCGCCGGCGATCTCGCCAACCGCAGCGAACGCATCGATGCATTCAACGCCGCGATGGCGGGGCTGGATGTGGAATTCGCCGCACTCGACGTCACCGATTTCGATGCCTGCGGCGTGCTGGTGAACGAGATCGTCGCGAAACATGGCCGACTGGACATCCTGGTCAATTGCGCCGGCATCACCCGCGACACCTCGTTGCGCAAGATGGACGCGGCGCAGTGGCAGCAGGTGATGGCAGTCGATCTCGACGGCATCTTCAATACCTGCCGTCATGCGGTGGAACCGATGCTGGCGCAGGGCTACGGCCGCATCGTCAACATCAGTTCGGTCAACGGCCAGACCGGACAATTCGGGCAAACGAATTACGCGGCCGCCAAGGCCGGCATGCACGGTTTCAGCATGTCGCTGGCCCGCGAGGTCGCGCGCAAGGGCGTGACGGTGAACTGCGTGGCACCGGGCTATTGCGCAACCGAAATGGTGATGGCCGTGCCGGAGGAGATCCGCGCCGGAATCGTGGCGCAGGTGCCGGTCGGACGACTTGGTCAGCCCGAGGAAATCGCGCGCGCAGTTGCGTTCCTTGCCGCGGAAGACGCCGGATTCATCACGGGTGCGTTGCTGCCGGTCAACGGCGGCTTGTTCATGAGTTTCTGAATCGAGCACGCGCTGTCTCAGCGGGGGCAGTTCAAGCTTGCGTCGTCCGCACCGGTGTGCCTCTGCTTCCCGCGAACAGCATGTCCATGTGCTGGTCGCGGGCGCGCGGCATCCTGCCGCGCTGTGCGCTCCGGCACACCAGTACGGACGACGCTGCCAGCGTTATCGCCGCGGCCGCGCGTGTTGTGGCTTTACGGAGAGTTGAAAAGCAACAACGCGCGGGCTGTTGCTCTCACTCATGCCCCCTGAAAGCCACCACCGGCAGCGCCTATGCGGTTCGTCTGTAGCGCAGACCGTACGCAGCATGGATGCTGCGTACGAGCCTACATGGATGTATTCACGGCGTGTCGGCGGCTGCAGACAACCGCGATAGGCGCTCAGCCGGGCGATGAGCTTTCACCCCTCCAACTCTTCCCAACGCACATACGCCGCATCGAGTTCGGCCTGCGCCTGCGCCAGCGCCGCGTTGTCGGCGGTGATCGCCGCGCTATCGCGCTGGAAGAACGCCGGATCCGCCATCGCGGCAGTCAACTCGGCGACGCGGGTTTCGAGCGCTTCGATGCGCGCCGGTAACGCTTCCAGTTCGCGGCTGTCCTTGTAGCTGAGCTTCCTCTTAGCCGCGGCAGGTTCGGCCGCAGCAGGCGCTGGCGCGGCTGGCGCCGACGCCACGCGCGCAGCAACGGGCGCCTGTGAAGGCGCGGCGCGCTGGCGCTCCCAATCGCTGTAGCCGCCGACGTATTCGCCGACGCGACCGCCCTCCTCCAGCACCAGCGTCGACGTCACCACATTGTCGAGGAAATCGCGATCGTGGCTGACCAGCAGCAAGGTGCCGGTGTAGTCGGCGAGCAACTCTTCCAGCAACTCCAGCGTCTCGGCATCGAGATCGTTGGTCGGTTCGTCCATCACCAGCAGGTTCGATGGCTGCGCGAACAATTTGGCCAGCAGCAGGCGGTTGCGCTCGCCACCGGACAGCCGCGTGATCGGTGCGCGGGCACGTTCCGGGGTGAACATGAAATCCTGCAGGTACCCGACGACGTGCTTCGAACGTCCGTTGATGGTCACGCTGTCGCGACCTTCGGCGACGTTTTCCAGCGCGTTCCAGTCCTCACGCAGGGTCGCGCGGTACTGGTCGAAATAGGCGATCTGCAATTGCGTGCCCTGGCGCACCTCGCCTTGTTGTGGCGCGAGTTCACCCAGCAGCAGGCGCAGCAGCGTGGTCTTGCCGCTGCCGTTCGGGCCGATCAGGCCGATGCGGTCGCCACGAATGATGGTGGTGGAGAAATCGCGGACGATGACCTTGTCGCCATAGGCGAAGCCGACGTTGTCCGCCTCGATCACCTTGCGGCCCGACGCACCCGTCTGCGCCGCTTCCATCTTCACGGAGCCGGCGAGTTCGCGACGCTGCTCGCGTTCGACCCGCATCGCCTTCAATCGGCGCACGCGGCCTTCGTCACGGGTGCGGCGCGCCTTGATGCCCTGGCGGATCCACGCCTCTTCCTGGGCCAGCATCTTGTCGAAACGCTCGTTTTCCTGCGCCTCCGTGTGCAGGCGTTCCTCGCGACGGCGCAGATAGTTCGCCCAGTCACCCGGCCAGCTGGTGACCTTGCCGCGATCGATTTCGACGATCCGCGTCGCCAACGAACGCAGGAAGCGGCGATCGTGGGTGATGAAGACCAGCGCGCCGTTCCAGCCCTTGAGGAAACCTTCCAGCCAATCGATCGCTTCGATGTCGAGATGGTTGGTGGGCTCGTCGAGCAGCAACACGTCGGGCGACGACACCAGCGCGCGCGCCAGCAACACGCGACGACGCAGGCCGCCGGACAGGCCATCGAAGGCGGCCTCGCCATCGAGCTGCAGGCGTGACAACACTTCGGTGACGCGCTGGTCGAGCGACCAGCCCTTGGCGTCCTCGATCTTCGCCTGGACCTTCGCCAAGGCGTCGGCATCGATCTCGGCGGCGTGGCTGAGATGATGGAATTCGGCCAGCCAGTGACCGAGTTCGCCGAGGCCATCGGCCACCACGTCCCACACGCTGCCGCTCGCGCCCGCCGGCACCTCCTGTTCCATCCGCGCGATGCGCACGCCCGATTCGACCCGCACCTCGCCATCATCGGGCCGGAGGTCGCCGGAAACGAGTTTCAGCAGGGTCGACTTGCCGGCGCCATTGCGACCGATCAGGGCGATGCGCTCACCGCTTTCAATCGAGAACGTGACGTGATCGAGGAGCAAGGGGCCGCCGACACTGAAGTCGACGTCCTGGAGCGTCACCAGCGACATGGGGAATCCGGAACCAGACAGCTGGCGATTTTACATCTCGGGGGTGTTTTTCATCAGCGCATCGATGGCCGCCCGATCCTGTTTCGCGGTCCCGCCCTGCTTCACCTGGCGATCGAAGGCCTTGTGCTGCTGGCGCGCCGCTTCCGGCACGACATCGAGCGAGCGGTGTGATTGCATGAAAGCGCGATCTCCGGGAGCGAGCTGGCAATTGCGGCTGATGGTCTGCAATTCGTCGGCATTGCCGGCCGCGACATTTTCGAGATGGACGACCACTGCCAGCGTGTCGCCAAGGGGATCGAGTTGCCGGCAGACGGCATCGATCATGGCATCGCTGCGATAGACCGCGCCATCCACCATCACGATCAGGTTCTCGCGATCGGCCCATGCCGACGAGCGCACGCCAGGCAACGCGCGCAATGCGGCACGCGCGGATTCCGGATCGATCCTGCGGCCGGGATCGGGGATTTTCATGTCGCGCAGAAGATCGTGCTGCATCGCTTCGGCATGTTGCTTGAGTGCAGCCTGGTCGCCGGAAACGGCTGCCGCTTCGGCCGCAGCGAAGTGCCCGACTTCATCCGCCGCGTCGCCAGACGTTTCAGCAGTCCCCGCGCTCCAGGCCGTGCGCGCAAGCAGCGCGCGGAAGACCAGCACGAAGCCCAGCATGCAGATCGCCACGACGATGACCCACGGCCATGCTCGCGAACGCGGCCTCACTCGTCCCCGGACGTTCTCCGATCCATTCATTTCGACTCCCCCTGTACCAATCGTAACCTGATGCCCGCCACGCCTTCCTGCACAGGCATCGTCACCCGATTTGCCCTATAACGGAGTCCCCTTCCGGAGACTGCCGCCATGCGCCGCCTGCTTCCTGCCCTCCTTCTCGGCATGATCGCCGCCACGCCTGCCCTCGCCGCGCTCAAGTCCGGCGACAAGGCGCCCGATTTCAGCGCACCGGCCTATCTCGCCGCCAAGCCGTTCACCTTCAAGCTTGCCGATGCGCTGAAGAACGGCCCGGTGGTCGTCTACTTCTTCCCGGCCGCGCACACGTCGGGCTGCAATATCGAGGCGCACATGTTTTCCGAGGCGATCGACCAGTTCAAGGCGCAGCATGCCAGCGTGATCGGCGTGACCGCCGGCAACACCGACCAGCTCGCCGATTTCTCCAAGGAAACCGAGCATTGCGGCGGCAAGTTCCCGGTCGCGGCCGACGCCGGCGCCAAGATCGCCGGGCAATACGACGCCCTGCTGACGATGAAGCCGGGCTGGTCGAACCGCACGTCCTATCTGGTCGGCACCGATGGCCGCATCGTCGCGGTGCATTCCGATCTCAGCCCGAAGGCGCATGTGCAGAGCATGCTCGACGCCCTCAAGGCGATGAACACCAAGACCGCGTCGGCCAAAAAGTCGACGAAGTAAATCCGGTCAATGCATCGGCATGTTGATCGGTTTCACACCGATCAGCATGCCGTGCAGGAACATCGCGAACACTGTGGCGAAAGCGATGCCGACGATCACGGTCACGAGCGTCATTCCTGCACTGCTCTTTCCGACCGCTTCGCGCGGACGCTTGCGCATGTCCGAGAAGCCGATAATCGCCCACAGCAGGAAGGCGCCGAACAGCAGCATGCTGTGCAGCCAGCCCGACATCAGCAGGTGGGCGAAGGCCCAGGTCTTGACCCCGAGGATCATCGGATGGCCGAGGCGCGCGCGAATCGCGTTGTTCGGCACGTAGGCGGCGACGATCAGCACGAACGCGATCACGACCAGCAGCATGCCGACATGACGCAGCGCCATCGGCGGTTGCCACACCAGCACGGGATGTTGGCGCATCTGGCCATAGCCCCAGATCATCAGCACGAAGAAGACGATCGCCAGCAGGCTGTAGATGCCCTTCCATGCCTTCTCGCCCATCGCGGCGATGCGCGCCTCGCGCCAGCCGGGCGCGACGATCCGCACCGAATGCAGCCCGAGGAAGCCGAGAAGACCAATCAGGAACCAGAGCATGGTGATGTCCTGCTGCAGGGAATCCAGAAGTTAACAGCAGTTACATCAATGGGCAAGCCCGCTTTCCTCCCTGAACTGCTGTCATCTATGCGTCACCGCGCTGACATCGGCAATTCACTGTTCGGCCGCAGTCTTGCCAGAGCGGACAGTGGGACAGCCATATGCGTTACACCATCGTCACCGAGACGTATCCGCCGGAGATCAACGGCGTCGCCTTGACCGTGCAGGATCTCGAACGCGGATTGCGCGCACGCGGGCACAGCGTGGAGGTGATCCGCCCCCGTCAATCCGACGACGACCAGCAGCAGGCGCATGAATTGCTGGTGCGCGGCTCCGGCATTCCACGCTATCCCGGCATGCGCTTCGGCCACCCGGCGTGGTTCAAGCTGCGCCGGCGCTGGAAGAAGCAGCGCCCGGATGCGCTCTACATCGCCACCGAAGGCCCGCTCGGTTATTCGGCGTTGCGTGCGGCGGCATCGATGGGCATTCCGGTCACCACCGGCTTCCACACGCGTTTCGACGAATACATGCGCGATTACGGCGCACCCTTCCTGCAGCCGGTGGCCATGCGCTGGATGCGCCACGTCCACAACACTTCGCAGGCGACCCTGGTGCCGACCTGCGAGCTCGCCGATTTCCTCAACAGCAACGGCTTCGAAGACGTCGTGCACCTGCCGCGTGCGGTCGACACCGCGCGATTCTCGCCGGCGCAACGTAGCGACGAATTGCGCGCCGAATGGGGACTCAAGCCCGGTGATCTCGCGGTGATCTACCTCGGACGCATCGCCGCCGAAAAGAACCTGCCGCTGGCGATCCGCGCCTTCCATGCCATCCAGGCGCAACGCCCGGATGCGCGTTTCGTCTGGGTCGGCGAAGGCCCGGAACTCGCCGAGATCCAGCGCGCGCATCCCGACTTCATCTATCGCGGCCTGCGCACCGGCAATGATCTCGCAGTGCATTTCGCCAGCGCCGACCTGTTCCTGTTCCCCAGCCATTCCGAAACCTTCGGCAACGTCACCATCGAATCGATGGCCAGCGGCGTGCCGCCGGTCGCGTTCCGTTACGGCGCGGCCAAGGAACACCTGCGCGATGGCGTTGACGGCGCCGCGATCGAGGGCAAGGACGAGGCCGCCTTCATCGACGCGGCGGTCCGCCTCGCCTGCGACGATGCCTTGCGCGGCTCGATGCGCGACAATGGTCGCGAGGCGGTGGCGAAACTGCTGCCGGCCAATGTCGCCCGCGACCTCGACGACATCCTCCATCGCATCATCGCCATCCGCAGCGTGGCGATGCATGCGCAGCCGCAACCGTTCGACAGTGATCCACTCCTTGCCGAGGTGGAACCATGAGCACGCCGCTTTCGCTTGAACACTGGCTACAGCAGGACCGCGGCTGGACGCGCCGTTGCAACGGACTCGGCAGCTGGCGCGGACTGCGCGGCTATTTCGCGGCGGTGAGCCGCCTCGGCGACGGCATCGCCTGGTATGCACTGATGGTGGTGCTGATCCTCACCGAAGGCACCCGTGGTGCCTATGCCGCCGCGCACATGGCGGTCACCGGGCTTGTCTCACTGCTGCTCTACAAGGGCCTGAAGCGCTGGACGCGACGTCCGCGTCCGTTCGCCGCCGACATCCGCGTGCGTGCGTGGATCGCTCCGCTCGACGAGTTCAGCTTCCCCTCGGGCCACACCTTGCACGCAGTGACCTTCACCCTGATCGCGATCGCCTGGTTCCCGGTGCTGGCGTGGATCCTGTTGCCGTTCGCCGCCAGCGTCGCTTTGTCACGCGTGGTGCTCGGCCTGCACTACCCGAGCGACGTGCTGGCGGCTTCGATCATCGGCACCGCACTGGCTTCGCTGTCCTTGTGGGCCGTACCGGGCGCGACGCTGTTCCACTGATCGCCCGTCAACGGCGATGTCGAGATCGGCGATCGTCCAATCCCCGCCATCGCTGGTGGAGACCAATACGCCAGTGCAGGAGAAACCGTCACCCGTCGGCGCAAGCACCGCAGCTTCGGTGTTGAACAGGGCGGATTCCGCAGCCGCCACCGACAACACGACATGGCAACGGTTCTCCAGCGCCCACGCCATGCAGCCGACCCGTATCCGCAGCGCATCGACATGGCGATCGACCCGTGCCGGCACGATCAACACGCGTGCACCGGCCTCGCACTGCGCCCGCACCGGTAGCGGGAACTGGCAGTCGTGACCGAGCGCGATCGCCATCGACACCCCGGCGATGTCGAATACCTTGAGGGCATCGCCAGGTTCGATCACGCCGAGCGCCTTCTCCCCAACCGTCAGGTGCAACTTGTCCTGGAAGACGTGCCTGCCATCCGGCGAGAACACGTCGCAGCGGCTGCCGTAACGGCCAACGTGCGTACGTACCGGGAAACTACCCGCGACGATCGTGACGCCATGTTCGATCGCGATCGCCGAGAACAGCTGCATCCACGCCGGGCGCAATTCCTGCAGTGAAGCGAATGCGGCGGCAGGATCCTGCCGCTCGCGTTCGGGCAACATCGCGACGAGTTCCAGCGCCAACGCTTCCGGCAACACGATCACCTGTGCGCCATTCTCCAGCGGCACCCGCAACAGTGTGCGGATGCGCTGGGCAAAAGCCTCGAAACTGTCCGGTGCCGCGACCGTGCAGGCGACCGCGGCGATGCGAATCTTCACGACACCGCTCCGTCACTCCCTGCCACCGGTTGCGGGCGGCGGACGCGCGACGCCGAGACGGCGTACCAGTCGACCCGGCGCGTCGCCACCATGATCGCGGCCAGCAACAGGAACAGCAGCCCGGAACCGAGGACCAGCGCGTTGTCTTCGGAAATCAGCACGCCATAGAGCACGCCGTACAGCGTCGTCAGCAGGCCGGTGAATCCAAGTCCGCGCCACAGGCCGCGCAACACCGCGACCAGGTAGAAACCGATGAGTCCGATGCAGGCCGCGGCGGCGATCAGATAGGACCAGCCGAAGGTGAAGTGCTCGCTCAGGCTGAGCAGCAACAGGAAGAAGATCGCGATGGCGAGGCCGACCAGTCCGTACTGGATCGGGTGGATCGGCAGGCGCTTGAGGAATTCGAACAGGAAGAATCCGGCGAAGGTGACGGCGACGAACAGCAGGCCGTATTTGATCGCGCGACCGATGCTGGAATAGGCATTGATCGGATCGACCAGGCCGACGCTGATGCGCCCGGGCACGCCCTGCTCCACCGTCGATCCTTCCGGCAGCGCGCCGCGCTGCGAAATCGCCGTATCACCGGGGAAGCTGCCCCGGGTATTGGCCGCGAGCGAACTGACGCGCCAATGCGCGGTGAAGCCCTTGGCGCTCACGTCGCTCTGCGGCGATGCGCCGACGAATTTCGGCGCTGCCCAATCCGAGGACAGGTCGATGCGGTTGTCGCGGCCCAGCGGCAGGAACGAGAAGGTCTGGGTCCCGCGCAGGTTGATCGCCAGTTGCGTCTGCAGCTTGAGCACGCTGCCCGGCGCCGGCGCTGCCAGGCGCACGTTCACGCCGTTGCCGTCACGGAAGCCCGCACCCGGCTGCAGCTTGTACGCCGCACCATTGACGCTGAGGCTCGGCGTTCCCTGCAGGCCGCGCGGATCGCTGAATTCCCAGCTCAGCCACGGCTCGCCGATTTCGCGACGCACCCCGGGTTCGGCGGCGGGAATCGTCGCTTCGAAGCTGGCCGCGACATCGCCATTCCATTGGTACACGGGAACGACATGGATGCCGCGTGCGCGCTTGGCCGTGGGCAACTGCCCGGAAATATGCAGGTCTTCCGGATAGAACACCCAGTGCCCCGGCGTGCGCTCGCTCTTGCCGATCGTCTTGCCGTCTTCGCCAGTGACCGGCGCGTGGATTTCCACGTATGGCACCACCAGCACCGGGCCGGCGAATGTCTGCGCGCCGCCGACGTTCTGGGCGACATCGGCGACGGCCTGCGCGCGATAGGCCTGGCGATCGCCGACGATGTTGCCGATCAAGGCCAGCGGGATGATGATCGCCAGCGTCAACACACCGACGATCACCGCTTTGAAGAACAGATGCATATGGGCCACCTCCCCGGGAATGTGGCTCCAGCCTGCAGGCGCATGGTGGCGGTGGAATGTGGCGTCGGTGAGGCGACGGTGAAGTACTCAGCCGCGCTTGAGCGACAGCGTGGCCTCCGCGCCGGGGTCGCGATTGGCGAGCGTCGCACTGCCGCCATGCAACGCGGCCACCGCCGCGACGAAGGGCAGTCCCAACCCGTGGCTGCGGTTGCGGCCGTCGGGGCGCGCCAGCGAATAGAAGCGCTCGAACGCGCGCGGCAAGGCGTAATCGGGAACGCCGGGGCCGTGGTCGCGGACACGGATCGTGACGGCATCAGGCGTCGCGTCGACCCTGCATTCCACGTGCGATCCGTTCGGGGAAAAATCGACGGCATTGTCGAGCAGATTGACCAGCGCCTGCCGCAGCAGGAAGCCATCCCCGATCACCTGCGCATCCTCCGCATTCCGTTTCTCGATGACGACGCCTGCCTGCCGCGCCTTCGGCTCCAGCGCGGCGATCGCATCATCCAGCACGCCTTGCACCGACAGCGGCTGCGGATGCTCCAGCGCGCGGCGATGTTCGACCGCGGCCAGTGCCAGCAACTCATCGACCATTTCCGCCATGCGTTCGCTCTGGCTGCGGATATGGCCGATGAAGCGGGCCCGATCTTCCTCCGGCATATTCGAATCGAGCAGTTCGGCCGCCCCGCGGATCGCCGCCAGCGGACTCTTGAGCTCGTGCGTCAGGGTGTGGACGTATTCCTCGACGTACTGCTTGCCTTCCAGCTTGCCGCGCATGGTGTCGAGCGCGCGTCCCAGCTCGCCGAATTCCGCGGCAGCACGCGGCACTGGCGCCGGCCGGCCATCGCTCACCGCCTGCGCGTAGCGACGCAGATGCCTGAGCTGTCGCGACAACCACCATGCCATCGCGATGCCGATCAGCAAGGCCGTGCCGAGCAGCGCCAACCCCCAGCGCAGCATCACGTCGCGGCTGCCGCTGATGAACGGCTGCAGCACGCTGTTGGGCTTGCCGACACTGAGCACGCCGATCAGCTTGCCGTCGTGGCGGATCGGTGCCGCCACCCACATCACGCTGGAAGCGTCGTCGGCATCGTTCTCGCGGGTCGAGCGCGCACCGTAATCGCCGCGCAAGGTGCGGGCGACGTCGTTCCAGCGCGAATTGTCGCGTCCGAGATCGCGGCCTTCGGAATCGTAGACGACGATGCCGCGTGCATCGGTGATGGTGACGCGATAGGAAACGCCCTCCTTGCGGTAATTCCAGATCTTCGCCCCGAGTCGCCGCGTCGGCAGCGCGCGGATGCCGCGCGCGAATTCGCCGTCATTGATGTGTCCCGAAGCGAGATCGTCGCCGGCCAGTTCCGCCAGCGTATTGGCGGTATCGGCCAGGGTGTCCTCGGCGGTCTGGCGCGCCGCCGGCTTCACCTGTTCGAGGAACACGCGGCCAAGCAGCAGCGCTGCGATCGCCACGATCACGAAATACCCGAGCAGGACGCGCCAACCGATCTTCATCCGCGCCCCGTATCCAGCGAATAACCGAGGCCACGATGCGTACGTATGGGATCGGCATCGGGCGCGATCGCCGCCAGCTTCGCGCGCACCGTCTTGACGTGGGTATCGACCGTGCGATCGCCGCTCTCCAGCGCATCCGTCCATACCCGGTCCATCAGCGTTGCACGGCTCGACACCGCGCCCGGCCGTGCCAGCAATGCCGCCAGCAATCCGTATTCGTAGCGGGTGAGATCGAGCCAGACACCGCGATAGGAAATCCGCAGGCCTGCGGCGTCGTGGACGAAATCACCGGTGTTCCCGTTCGCCGCCGCGTCTTCCGGCATTGGCCGCACGCGGCGCAGCACCGCCTTGACCCGCGTCGCCACCTCCCGCGGGGAAAACGGCTTGCACACGTAATCGTCGCCGCCGATCTCCAACCCGACGATGCGATCGACCTCCTCGTTGCGCGCGGTCAGGAAAATCACCGGAACCTGGCTGGTGCGGCGCAATTCCCGGCAGACGCTGAAACCGTCCATGTCCGGCAGGCCGACATCCAGCAGCACCAGGTCGATGCCGCCCGCCGTGATCGCATCCAGTGCAGCGCGTCCGAGCGCGACATGGCACGCGTCCAGCCCTTCGCGCCCCAGCGCGTAGAGCAGCGTGTCGGCGATGGCCGCCTCGTCTTCCACCAGCAGGATCTTCGGCATGACGCCATGCTAGCGAAGCCGCGGCCCCGTTTTGTGTGGCGAATGCGAAGTCGCCGTCGCGATCTGCCGCATACTCTCCTGCCCGCCATCGCTCCGAGCCGCGCTTGAACTACCGCCACGCCTTCCATGCCGGCAACCACGCCGACGTGCTCAAGCACGTGACGCTGCTCGCGCTGTGCGATGCCCTGGTCGCGAAACCCGCCCCCTGTTTTGCCCTCGACACCCACGCCGGTGTCGGCCTCTATCGCCTGCAAGGCGAACAGGCCCGCCGTACCGGCGAATCCGACGAAGGCATCGCGCGCCTGCAACGCCGCGACGATCCACTGGTCGATCGCTACCTGGCCGCCGTGCGCGCCTGCCGGGAAACCCACGGTAACGACGCCTACCCCGGCTCGCCTTGGCTGCTTGCGAACGCCCTGCGCGAACAGGACCGCATCGCCTGCTGCGAACTGCATCCCGAGGACGCCACTGCCCTCGCCGAAAATTTCCGCGGTGATCCGCGCGTCGCCGTCCATGCCCGCGATGGCTACTCCGCGATCAAGGCCCTGCTGCCGCCGCGCATCGGCGAGCAACGCTTCGCCCGCGGTCTGGTCCTGATCGATCCGCCCTTTGAAGCGCAACTCGACGAATTCGACATCGCCCTCGCCGCGCTGCGCAGCGGCCTCGATCGCTGGCCGCAGGGCATGTTTGCGTTGTGGTATCCGATCAAGCAGGCGCGCGTGCTCCATCCGTTCTACCGTTCCGCCGGCCTGTTGCAGGCACGCTCGGCATTGCGGATCGAACTGTGCGTGCGCCCCGACGACTCGCCGTTGCGGATGAACGGCAGCGGCATGCTGGTGCTCAACGCGCCGTGGCAGTTCGACGACAAGATCGCACCTGCGTTGAAGGTCTTGGAACGCCGGCTCGGCGACGGTGGCTGGACGCGGCTCGACTGGTTGCGCGCGCCGCAGTAAAACGCCGACAGCCGCCGCCGTGCGAAGATGCGCGGTCGTTCCTCTTCTCCCCTGATTTCCGACATGCCTTCCAGTTTCTTCGCCCTCTTCGACGATATCGCCAGCCTGCTCGACGACGTCGCCGCAATGACCAAGACCGCCAGCGCCAAGACCGCGGGCGTGCTCGGCGACGACCTGGCGCTCAACGCGCAACAGGTCGCCGGCGTGCGCGCAGAACGCGAATTGCCGGTGGTGTGGGCGGTGGCCAAGGGTTCGCTGCTGAACAAGGCGATCCTGGTCCCGGCTGCACTGGCGATCAGCGCCTTCCTGCCGTGGGCGGTGACCCCACTGCTGATGCTGGGCGGTCTTTACCTGTGCTTCGAGGGCGCGGAGAAGATCCTCCACCCGCTGCTCCACCGTCGCGAAGCCGAACAGCACGAAGCCGAGATCGAGCAAGCAGTGGAAGATCCGGCGATCGACCTCGTCGCCTTCGAACGCGACAAGATCAAGGGCGCGATCCGCACCGACTTCGTGCTGTCCGCCGAAATCATCGTGATCGCGCTGGGCACGGTCGCCGACCAGCCATTCGTGAAGCAACTGCTGGTCCTGATCATCATCGCGCTGGCCATGACCGTCGGCGTTTATGGCGTGGTCGCGGCCATCGTCAAGCTCGACGACCTCGGCCTGCACCTGACCCGCAAGCGCGCGACCGCGGCGATCGGCCGTGGCCTGCTGTGGCTGGCGCCGCTGCTGATGCGGGTGCTGTCGGTGGTCGGAACCCTGGCGATGTTCATGGTCGGCGGCGGCATCCTCGCCCATGGCCTGCCCATGCTGCACCACACCATCGAGCCGCTCGCCCAGCTACCGCTGGGTGGCGTGGCCGTCACCTTGGCCAACGCCCTGGCCGGCCTGCTGGCTGGCGCTGTCGTGGTTGGCGTGATCCAGGTCGTGGGCTTCCTGCGCCGCAAACGCTGAACCGTTAATATTAATGAACAGAACGTAATCCCACTCAACATGCCATTCATGGAATGCGTGGCAGGATGAATCCATGGCTATCCGCAACCAGCTCCCCCCGTGGCATGAACGCATGCGGCTCGCCAATGGCCGCGAGATCCTGATTCGCCCGATTCGCCCCGAGGATGCCGCGCCGCTGCGCGCCTCCTTCCAGTTGCTGGGCCCGGAAGAAGTGCGGATGCGCTACCACCACGCGATGTCCGAGCTGTCGGAGGCCGAAACCGCCGCCTTCACCCAGCCCGACCCGCGCACCGATTTCGTGCTGGTCGCCGCCGAACCCTACGCCCCCGGCGAAGCGCTGGTCGGCGCCGTCGCCCGCGCCCACACCGTGCCGGGCACCAAGGACGCCGAATTCGCCATCCTCGTCAGCCGCTACGTGCATGGCATGGGCCTCGGCCGCCACTTGCTGCAGCGCCTGGCGCGCTGGGCCAAGGGGCGCGGACTGGAACGGCTGACCGGCGACGTGCTGCAGGAAAACGAACCGATGCTGCACCTGGCCGATTCGCTGGGTTTCCAGGTCGACGGCGAACGCAGCAACGAGACGCTGGTGCGCGTCGTGCTCGACCTTTCCGAAACCGAAGGCGATTCGACCGAGGTCGAGGCCGCCTGAAGCGATGGCGACCGACCGGATCTTCGTCGATTACGTGATGGAGCAAGCCGGACTCGGCAGTCGCCTGACGATGCGGCGGATGTTCGGCGAATACGCGTTCTACGTGGATGAGAAAGTCGTTGCCTTCGGTTGCGACAACAGCCTGTTCCTGAAACCGACCGCCGCCGCGGCGCGGCTGGTGCCGCATGCGCCGATGCGCCCGCCGTATCCGGAAGCGAAGGATTATCCGGTGATCGACGAGTTGCTGGACGATGGCGACGCGTTGCGCATCGTGTTGCTGGCGACCGCCGACGAGTTGCCGGCGCCGAAGGCGAAGAAGAAGGCAGCGCCCGCAAAGAAAGTCGCGGCGAAGAAAACGGCGCAAGCGAAAAAGGCGGCTGCGAAGAAGGTCGTTGCAAAGAAGACCGTGGCCAAGAAGGCGCCTGCTAAAAAGCGCTAGTACGCGCGTCTCGTCGACGCGATAAAATTGACGGCTCGATGAGCGACAAATCCCCCGCCCCCATTCCGTTGCCGCGCGCCGGCCAGTCGCGCGCGTGGTGGCGCGCGCCCGGCACCAGCTCGGGACTGGCGTGGGCGATCACTCGCGCCGCGCGCGAACACGAGGGTCCGGTGCTGGCGATCGCCGCCGATACCCAGCACGCGCACCAGCTCGAAAACGACCTGCGCACCTTGCTCGCCGGCGATGCCACGTTGCCGGTGCAGCCGTTCCCGGATTGGGAAACCCTGCCCTACGACCAGTTCAGTCCGCATCCCGACATCGTGTCGCAGCGCCTGGCGACCTTGCACGCGCTGCCGAACCTGCGTCGCGGCATTGTCGTGGTTCCGGTGCAGACCTTGATGCAGCGATTGGCGCCGCATCGCCATCTCGAAGGCGGGCGCTTCGATTACGCGACGGGTCAACGCCTCGACCTCGATACCGAAAAGCGCCGGTTGGAAGCCGCGGGTTACCGCAACGTGCCGCAGGTACTCGATCCCGGCGATTTCGCCGTGCGCGGCGGCCTGCTCGACGTCTACCCGACGGGAACCGACACGCCCTATCGCATCGAATTGTTCGATGACGACATCGAATCGATCCGCGCCTTCGATCCGGAATCGCAGCGTTCGCTCGATCGCGTCGATGCCGTGCGCCTGCTGCCCGGCCGCGAACTGCCGAGCGACGATGCCGCCTTCGAACGCGCGATGGCTGCGTTGCGCGAACGCTTCGACATCGACACCCGCCGCAGTGCGCTCTACCAGGACCTCAAGGCCGGATTGATGCCGGCCGGCGCGGAAGCGTGGCTGCCATTGTTCTTCGAACCCGAGCACAACGGCGAACGCACCTCGATCCTGTTCGACTGGTTGCCTGCAGGCGCGTTGCCAATACTGGGCGAAGGCGTGTTCGAAGCCGCCGAAAAATTCTGGACGCAGACCAGCGATCGCTACGAACAGCGTCGCCACGACATCGAACGCCCGTTGCTGCCGCCCGAGGAGTTGTATCTCACGCCGGTGGCGCTGCGCGAACGCCTGAACCAGGACGCACGCGTCGAAGTTTGCGGCGACGCGCATCCCCGTCGCGGCGAAGCGCATGCACTCGGTGTCCAACCCGTCACTGCGGTGCCGATCGCAGGACACCAGGACCGCCCCGCCGCCGCGCTGCACGATTTCCTCGGCAGTTACCCGGGACGCGTGGTGATTGCCGCCGAATCGGCCGGTCGCCGCGAAGCCCTGCTCGACGTGTTGCGCGCCGCGGGATTGCAGCCGCAGGTGATGGCATCGCTCGCGGAAGTGATGCGGGAAGCGAAATCTCCGCGTTTCACGATCACCGTCACGCCGCTGGACGATGGTTTCGCGCTGGATGCGCCACTGCTCGCCATCCTCACCGAACGCCAGCTGTTCCCGGAGCGCGCAACGCAATCGCGTCGCCGCAAGCGCGCTGGGCGCGAGCCGGAAGCGATCATCCGCGATCTCGGCGAACTCAGCGAAGGCGCGCCGATCGTCCACGAGGACCACGGCGTCGGTCGTTACCGCGGGCTGATCACGCTCGAGGCCGGCGGCGAAGCCGGCGAATACCTCGACATCGAATACGCCAAAGGCGACCGCCTATACGTACCGGTCGCGCAGCTGCACCTGGTCAGCCGCTACTCGGGCGCATCGCCGGAAACCGCGCCGCTGCATTCGCTCGGCGGCGAACAGTGGACAAAGGCCAAGAAGAAAGCCGCCGAGAAGGTTCGCGACGTCGCCGCCGAACTGCTCGATATCCAGGCACGGCGGCAGGCACGCGCCGGCATGCGCCTCGACGTCGATCGCGCCATGTACGAACCGTTCGCCGCGAGCTTCCCGTTCGAGGAAACCCCGGACCAGCACGCCGCGATCGAAGCGGTGATCGGCGATGTCGGATCCTCATTGCCGATGGATCGCGTGGTCTGCGGCGATGTCGGTTTCGGCAAGACCGAAGTCGCGGTACGCGCGGCGTTTGTCGCTGCGGCAGCCGGCAAGCAGGTCGCGGTGCTGGTGCCGACCACCCTGTTGGCAGAACAGCATTACCGCAATTTCCGCGATCGCTTCGCCGACTGGCCGTTGCGCGTCGAAGTGCTGTCGCGCTTCAAATCGGCCAAGGAATCCAAGGCCACGCTGGAGAAACTCGAACGCGGCGAAATCGACGTGATGGTCGGCACGCACAAACTGCTGTCGTCGGATGTGCACTTCAAGGATCTCGGGCTAGTCATCGTCGACGAGGAACAGCGTTTCGGCGTGCGCCAGAAGGAAGCATTGAAGGCACTGCGCGCCAACGTCCATCTCCTCACCCTCACTGCGACGCCGATCCCGCGCACGCTGAACATGGCGATGGCCGGATTGCGCGACCTCAGCATTATTGCCACTCCGCCGGCCAATCGCCTTGCCGTGCAGACCTTCGTGACGCCGTGGGACAGCGCCCTGCTGCGCGAAGCCTTCCAGCGCGAGTTGTCGCGCGGCGGACAACTCTATTTCCTGCACAACGACCTCGAAAGCATCGTGCGCATGCAACGCGAACTCGAGGAACTGGCGCCAGAAGCGCGCATCGGCATCGCCCACGGCCAGATGCCGGAACGCGAGCTGGAACAGGTGATGCTCGACTTCCATCGCCAGCGCTTCAACGTGCTGCTGTGTTCAACCATCATCGAGTCGGGCATCGATATCCCGAACGCCAACACCATCATCATCAACCGGGCCGACAAGTTCGGATTGGCGCAATTGCACCAGCTTCGCGGACGCGTCGGTCGCTCGCACCATCGCGCCTATGCCTATCTGGTGATTCCGGATCGCAAATCGATCACCAGCGATGCCAGGAAGCGCCTGGAAGCGATCAGTTCGATGGACGAACTTGGCGCTGGCTTCACCCTCTCCACCCACGACCTCGAAATCCGCGGTGCCGGCGAACTGCTGGGCGAGGAACAGAGCGGCCAGATGGCGGAAGTCGGCTTCAGCCTCTATACCGAGCTGCTTGAACGCGCCGTACGCAGCATCAAGCAAGGCAAGCTGCCCGATGCCGATGCACGCGAACATCGTGGCGCCGAAGTGGAACTACACGTACCGGCATTGATTCCGGAAGATTACCTGCCCGACGTCCACACGCGACTGACGCTGTACAAGCGCATCAGCAGCGCGAACGATGTCGAAGCCTTGCGCGAATTGCAGGTGGAGATGATCGATCGCTTCGGCCTGCTGCCCGATCCGGTCAAGCACCTGTTCGCCATCGCCGAACTACGACTGGATGCGACGCGACTGGGCATCCGCAAGCTCGACATCGGAGAATCGTCGGGACGCGTCCAGTTCGAAGCCAAGCCGAACGTCGACCCGATGGCGATCATCCGGATGATCCAGAGCCAGCCCAAGCGTTACCAGATGAACGGACCGGACGCTCTCAGGATCACCGACATCTCGGCGCCGGACTTCGAATCCCGGCAAAAGCTGGCGCGCGGACTGTTCGCCCTGTTGTCGATTTCGTCCTGATCAATATTCGCGATCGAGCGGACTGAGGATGCCTCCGGCGTCACGCCCGAGCACATGCGTGTAGATCTGCGTTGTCGCCACATCCTTGTGCCCAAGCAATTCCTGTACCGTGCGGATATCATGCCCGGCCTCCAGCAGATGGGTGGCGAAAGAGTGACGCAGCGTGTGGCACGTCGCCGGTTTGAGAATGCCCGCCTTCGCGCGCGCAGTCTTGACGGCGCGTTGCAGCACCGCCTCGTCGACATGATGGCGACGCGTGACATTCGCATTCGGATCGTCGGAAATCTTCGACGCCGGGAACACGTATTGCCAACCGAACTCCAGGTCGGCGTTCATGTATTTGCGCGCGAGTGCCGCCGGCAGCCAGACCCTGCCGAGACCGCGAGCGATGTCGTGCTGGTGCAACAGACGACTCCGTTCGATCGCCGCTTGAAGATGCTCGGCGAGACGCCGAGGCAAAGGGACACGCCGATCCTTGGCACCCTTGCCGTCGCGCACCACGATCTCGTTGCGGGCGAAATCGATGTCCTTGACCCGCAGGCGTACGCATTCCATCAGGCGCATGCCCGTGCCGTACAGCAGTGCTGCCATCAGCCACGCCTGGCCATCCATCATTGCCAGCAGTCTGCGCACCTCGTCCGGTGACAACACCACCGGGATCCGGCGTGAACGCTTGGCCCGAACCACATTGTCCATCCACGGCAGATCGACTCTGAGTATTTCCCGGTACAGAAAGAGCAATGCCGACAATGCCTGGTTCTGCGTCCCCGCCGACACCTGCGTGGAGTTGGCCAACACTGTCAGGAAATTCTCGACTTCACGCTCACCGAGATGACGTGGATGCCGCATTCCGTGCGCGAAGATGAAACGACGGATCCAACCCACGTAGGCCTGCTCGGTTCTACGGCTGTAATTGAGGCGTCGCACTCGTTGGCGAATCGCTTCGAACAGTTCCGGTTGGAAGCCGGATGCATCCCGTTGTAGTTGGGTCAGGTCGGTTCTTCGACCTTCGATAACTACTGTTTCTGGAGGAGTGTCCTGGCCTCGTTTTCCGTTGGGACGGTCGTTGTTCTCCCGCCATTCGTCGCCGGGATCGCGGACCAACAATGGAACAGAAGGAAGGAACCATTGCCAGACCCTGATTACACCCTCAGATTGCACCTGTAATTACCTGCTACGCCGGCGACATGTCGCATAGCACAATGCTGATTGCAGCCAAGCAGCTCCGCTATCGGATAAGCTGTTGATGTCGGGTGGGTTTTGTCTGAGAGTTTATATAAGGGCCCGACCACACCCTCAGATTTGAATCCAATAGAGTGTTAGGTGCGCTGGTCATGCAGATCGAGAAAGCCAAGATATCCAAAGCCGATAGCTTTGCACTTAAATCCAGCGCTTTACAGCAGGCCATGGACTCTGCGGGAATCTCTATCGAGTCAACTCTGCTCCATGTTTCATCCCCGATCTTTTTTGATGTGCATTTTTGGCCAATTCGCCCCGGCCAACCAAATGAGCGGCTCTATATCAGGGCAGGAGCAGTTCCTAACCCTCTTGCATGCGAGGCACGCGCATATATGGAGAATGAGGTAATTCCTAGCTTCATTCAATGGGTCACGAGGATACTAAGTCTTCAAACAAATGCTCCAGAACGCCAAAGCGAACGGGTATTTTCACGGGAGTTTTGCCCCCGCACACCTAACTAATCGTTCAANNCTTAACTCAGGTGTTAGGCTACTTGTTGATACGTCATGGCCGATCCAAAACTCACCTTTACGAATCAAGCCGAATGGGAATCATGGCTTGAGCTCAACGGAGGCACGACAGCCGGCGTCTGGCTCCGTCTTGCCAAAAAAACCGCTGCCCAGCAAACAGTTACCTATTCAGAAGCAATAGAGAGCGCTCTTTGTTACGGCTGGATCGATGGCCAAAAGCAAGCAGAGGACGAACACTATTGGCTCCAACGATTTACACCCCGGAAACCCAAAAGCATCTGGTCCAAAATCAACAAGGAAAAAGCGGAAACCCTCATTTCAGCTGGAAGGATCAAATCTCCGGGAATGCGTGAAATCGACCGCGCCAAACAAGATGGTCGTTGGGCTGCTGCGTACTCATCAGCCAGCACATCGACCATCCCGGATGATCTTCAGAAAGCCCTCGATGCCAATAAAAATGCAAGTGCCTTCTTTGCAACATTAAACAGCGCAAACCGATACGCCGTCCTCTTCAGGATACAAAACGTCAAAAAGGCCGAAACCCGCGCAAAGAAAATTGCTCAGTTTGTCGAGATGCTAGCCAACCACGAAAAGCTCCACCCATAGCATCAGTAGCCTAACTAATCGTTCAAGNNTAACTCAGGTGTTAGGTTTTGTTTGGAGGCATCATGGAAGGGCAAAAGCTCGCAGTTTTAATCGATTCTGACAATGCCCAGGCTTCTGTCGCAAATGAGCTAATGACAGAAATTGCCAGATATGGCGTTGCAACAATTCGTCGAGCATATGGAGATTGGACCACACCCAATCTTTCCGGCTGGAAATCCGTTCTTTTAGAACTCGCAATTCAGCCTATCCAGCAATTTCGCTACACAACCGGGAAGAACGCGACTGATTCTGCATTGATTATCGATGCCATGGATCTTTTACATACCGGAGACGTAGATGGCTTCTGCATCGTCTCTTCGGATAGCGACTTCACCCGCCTAGCAACTCGCTTACGGGAGTCTGGCCATGTTGTTTATGGTTTTGGGGAGCAAAAAACGCCCAAGCCGTTTGTTGCCGCTTGCGATAAGTTCATTTATACAGAAATCCTGCGCCCAGAATCAGCACCCAAAGCAGCTCGTTCCGAGAATTCGAGCCTTCGAAAGCTTTTGTTGGGTGCGGTAGACGACGCCGGCCGAGAAGACGACTGGGCTACGCTTGCTGCAGTTGGGTCACTTATCGTGAAAGCAAACCCAGCATTTGACCCGAGAAATTTTGGCTATAAGAAGTTAGGTGACTTGGTTCGCGACCAGAAGTACCTAGAAGTTAAAGCGGTTCCCTCAAGCGAGGGCGCTTCAACCCAAGCTGTTTTTGTTCGTCGCAACAAAACCTAACTAATCGTTCAANNAACTCAGGTGTTAGGCTTTCCTATGGAAAATCCATACAGCCCTTCAGGCGCAAAACCTCTTAGTGAAGCTCCTCCACAATGGCGGTCGTGGCACACAGCGATTAATCTCATCCTTATCCTGATCAGCGCCCTACTCTGCCTTTCTCAGCTCGCCAAGGTAATTACCGAATTTAGCTTAATGCGAGATGGGTTAGTTTCATTCTTGTTCTATCTATTCAGAATTATTTTCTTTTCCCTAATGGCTGCTTGCGCCACTTTCTTAACAGCGCATAGCAGATATTCGCAATGGAGCTTTGTGAGCCTGGCACTCGCAATGGTCGTTTCAGCGTATACCGTGAAGCTTGCCGGACTAATCGCAATTGCCTATGCGGTTTCCGGAATTATCTTTTCGCGTTATGCAGTGCGTAACGGCTTATTTAGATAGAAAAGCCTAACTAATCGTTCAAGCCGACCCCGCTTCGCGGCGTCGGCCCGCGGCCTTTGATAGTCTGCCACTGTCCGCCGCCGCAAATCGGGGCGGCTTAACTCAGGTGTTATGCGCTATCCGATCATTCTCTCGATAGTTCTAGCTGTCTTGACAGGATGCACTTATAAGCCTGAGCGCTCTGCGCGTTTTACTCCGCAAGAAGCTCGCGAAATGCTCAAACAGTGCTCGCGCCGCTCCGCGCCTCCTGCCGAAGCTCTATGGCGTATTCCTCCATCCATGGCCCATGCGTTAAACCATGATCTCGGCCAGCTAAAATCATCGCCCAACTGGAAATCGCGTCTCGTGCCACAGACGTTCTATCGTCAATACATCGGAATTACGTCGCGCGGCCGAAAATTCGTCTATATCAACGCGTTTTCTCCCGTTGCCCTGAGCATGTACCAAAGCCTTCCGGCTCGCGGTCCAAATCGCGCAGCAAACTGGCGGCACGTGTACATAGGCGCTTGCGACGGCGGCGAAAGTTTTTGGGGCGCCGTCTATGACCCTCAAACGCGTCAATTTACAGAGCTAGAGTTCAATTTCGCGGTCTAGCGCATAACTATTCGTTCAAGCCGACGCCGCTTCGTGGCACGGTTTTGGGCTCTGCGCTACGCTAGCCCAAAACCGCTCCACTCTCGGCGCGGCTTAACTCAGGTGT
>NZ_JBCMOO010000009.1:0-1503 GCF_050574925.1 Solilutibacter silvestris
TAACTCAGGTGTTAGACCGCACAAGGAACCCAATGGATCTCCACCAAGCATTAATGACCTTTATTACGTCCCTTCTTGCTGCAGGCGTCGTATGGGCGATCGCAAGAATCGCTGGTGATAAGCAAATGAGAATCACATTTGTTGTGGCACTAGCTACAGCAGTCACCTTGTCAAACGCGATTAACTCGTACTTCCAATTCTCCGGGTGGAAACATTACGCCATCCTCGGTGGAATGCTTCTTTTTATCTCATTAGTTGAGCAGCGGCTTTTTGGCTCTAAACGCGCCAATTAATCACCTGACATCTGGAATCGACAGGCTCTGGGCTCTCCGTATCCGATGCCTCTCAACATTGGGTTCCCGCTAATCGTTCCGGATGGAGACTGCACCATGGATTAAAGGCAATGGCGTGCGGTCTAACTAATCGTTCAANNTTAACTCAGGTGTTAGGCATCTTTGCAGGAGGTCTCACGCATGAAGCTCTCAGGTGGCTGTCTTTGCGGTCAAGTGCGTTACGAAGCAAGTGCTGACCCAGTATTTTCAGGAAATTGCCATTGCACTGACTGTCAGCACGCATCTGGTGGTCCTTATGCTCCCGTCATGATGTTCCCACCTAATGCCGTGAATACAACTGGCCCCGTCAAATACTTTGCTTCAAAGGGCGATAGCGGACACGTCATTGAACGCGGATTTTGTCAAAACTGCGGATCACAACTTTTCGTCAAGCTTGAGGCCGTACCAGGCATGGTCGGGATTCGCCCTGGCTCACTAGATGCCCCTGCAAATTTTCAACCGGATCTGGATTTCTTTGTGTCTAGCGCCCAGCCTTGGGACCATATGAATCCGGAGTTGCCAAAGCGACAGCGTTCGCCCCAAGGCTAAGATGCCTAACTTTTCGTTCAAGCCGACCCCGCTTCGTGGCACCGTCCGCGCGCCTGCGCTACGCTAGCACGCGTCCGCCGCCACTACGCGTGGCGGCTTAACTCAGGTGTTAGGTTTTCTGCATGGAACTCATTCGCGATGCAACCAAAGAAGATTTCGCGTCAATCGTTCGGCTAAACGAAGCAGAAGTGCTTCAAACCAGCCCAATGAGCCAAGAACGACTTCAATTTCTGGCAGACATTTCGAGCTATTTCAAGGTAATGGAGTACGAAAGCTCGGCAAGTGCTTTCCTTCTCGCTATGGGGCCAAACGCTCCATATGAAAACGACAACTACAGCTGGTTTGCATCCCGATTTAAAGACTTCATGTACGTAGATCGAATCGTGGTTGGCCCAAAATTGGCCGGCCGAGGTGCTGGCAGCAAGCTCTACTTAGATCTATTTAACTTTTCTCGCAGTCATGGTCTAAAAACTATTGTTTGTGAGTACAACATAGAGCCGCCTAATCCCGCATCCAAAGCCTTCCATGACAAATTAGGGTTTCGTGAAGTGGGGCGTCAGCTAGTTTCAGGTGGGGGTAAGTTGGTGTCATTACAAGCGGCAGAAACCTAACTAATCGTTCA
>NZ_JBCMOO010000009.1:1514-5031 GCF_050574925.1 Solilutibacter silvestris
TAACTCAGGTGTTAGGCTGCAGCACCAAGGATTTTCGCGCCATGAAAATAACTGATCCGAAGTTCAATCGCGAAATTACACTCGCAGATGCTTATCGCGTCATGTGTAAATTTATCGAAGAATACAATTCACGGGGTGTGTCCAGTACATTGGATTTACTCTCTGACATTGGGCTCACGACATTTCGAGATGGCTCAAGTGCTGATCCTGCCCAGCTGCAAGACTTCCTAGACGCGGCAAATTCAATCTTGAAAGGCTCGGCAGCACCCTAACTAATCGTTCAAGCNNTTAACTCAGGTGTTAGGTGTGCGATGCCAATCTATCGCTTCTCTTTTGAAAGTCCACTGTCGCCTAAAGAGGTCGAATAACAACTATCTAGGCAGATTAGACGACGGCGCGGACTCTTCGATTGGTTTAGTCAAATCATCAACAGGCCGCAAGATGAAGAAAAGCCTTGGATCGGGGATGTTTCAACTGGTCGCTTTTCAATTTATCGCTTCGTCCGTTACAGAAACTCGTTCCTACCGCAGATCTTCGGAAAAATTCACCCGAACCCGTCCGGATCATCTATAACCATCTTGATGATCCTTCACCCAGTCGTATTTGCATTTATTGCCATCTTCTTGTTCTTTACAACAAAGGGAGCTCTGGATTTTCCGAACGATCATGGCGCATGGTTAATGCCAGTCTTTATGATTGCACTGACAATCGGGGCGTTTGTACCGGAGGCAATCAAGGCAAAAAACATGTTGATTTCACAACTTTCTACCTCGCACACCTAACTAATCGTTNNGGCTTAACTCAGGTGTTAGCTGCTACCCAGGAAGAACATGACCACCAAGCCAGTCGTATTTATCGCTTCTTCGAGTGAAGGCCTGAACGTCGCATATGCGGTTCAGGAAAACCTTGAGCATGCCTGCGAAGTAACCGTTTGGTCCCAAGGAGCATTCGACCTTTCTCGCTACACTCTTGAATCACTAACGGAAACCCTTGAAAGCTCTGAGTTTGGCGTTTTTGTTTTGACTCCTGACGACCTAGTCACCATTCGTGATAAAACTCAAAGCGCTGCTAGAGACAATGTACTTTTTGAACTGGGACTCTTCGTTGGCCGTCTCGGCCGAGAGCGCTGCTATGTCGTGATACCTCGCGGCAACGAGGAGACGCTGCGGCTACCAACCGATTTGCTCGGGATTACCCCAGCACTTTATGACCCATCACGCCAAGATGGAAACCTTGTGGCTGCGCTTGGCCCTGCGTCGGCAAAAATCATTCGTGCCATCCAAAAAATTGGACCCCCACCCGTTTCGGCTCCAAAACCGTCAGTGCCAGTAACCCCCACTTACTCAGAGCAAGACATCCTTGCCATTCTTGAATCTTGGATGGGAAGCCGAACAGCGTCTGACAACCAAAGAGTTATTCATTTTGATCAAGTCGATGCCGAGCTTAAGCTCCCTCTTGGTTCAACTAAAAAGCACATTAAAAAGGCCGCAGAACGCTGGGGCTACAGCCCAAGACATGAAGGTGAATCCACTATCATTTTTGGAGAGCGTGAACACTTCAAAAAAGGCTGGTAGCAGCTAACTAATCGTTCAAGCCGACCCCGCTTCGTGGCACCGTCTGCGTGCCTGCGCTACGCTAGCACGCATCCGCCGCCACTCACGGGGCGGCTTAACTCAGGTGTTAGGCCGCAACGGGCAGCCGCCCATGCATGGAGTCAAAGCGACAATGCAAGTCTTCGGCAGGTCCCTACAAATCAGGAGAATGATCATTTGGGCGCTAGCTGGCCTGCTGATTTTCTACCACGTGTACACTCTCTACGACTTGTATCTTGGTTCCGGCACTGATCTGTATGGAGCCACCAATGGGCACGCCAAATTTGTATATGCGCAGTCCATACTTCGCTTATTGATTATAACCAGTCTGCTCTTAGTCGCGATGAATCGACGGTTCGCCCTATACGGAATGTGGGCCGCCATTTCCGCTCTCGTCGCTACGCACTATTGGGCATTGTTCTTCGAGCTTCCATTTCGCTTCCTGGAAGGCAGGCATCCGCTCTCCTACCTTAAGGGTTTCATCATCCCGACGGTAATTACGTTTCTGTTCTTGTCAATGAAGACCAGTCGAGAGTCCGGCAAAGATGCGGCCTAACTAATCGTTCAAGCCGACCCCGCTTCGTGGCACCGTCCGCGTGCCTGCGCTACGCTAGCACGCGTCCGCCGCCACTGCGCGTGGCGGCTTAACTCAGGTGTTAGGCGTCATGCTCAAACTATTTCGCTATCTCACAAGCCCAACGGGAAAAGATACGCAAAATTCAGAAGTACAAGACGGGTTTGTTTACGTTCCAGAGGTTGAGCCGCCAGATTTATTTGTAGACATCAAACCAAATAGCATTCTAGGAAACTCAATAGACACACCACCTTGGATTGTGGTTGATCGCACGCTTCAATCAATCGTGCTAGCCAGATGGCCTGGCCGGATTTGGGCCGTTCACATCCTGAAAAGCTCGTCGAATCAGCCGAAGTCGTACGCTGGATATACTCGAGCCACATGCGTAAAAGTGCTTCATGAAGTTCGGCTCAGCGAGCTTTTTGAGCATAACGGGCCCGCTGTGCTCGGATTTTTAGACCAAGTCTCCACCCTAAAAAATTGTGAGGCTGAAAATCTCGGTCGAACACGGGATGAAGATGCCGCTCGGATCTACAATCAAGTATGGGATCGTTGGTTAGAAAAATTTGATCCTGCGTCAATCTATGCCGGCAACGATCATAAGGGAGTCATTAGAATTGGCCATAAACCACCTGTCTCACCCGTAGGGAATGCCCTATCCGTTTTACAAAGCCAACTATCAAATCGTGCTCGTGAAATATATGGCGATGATGCTTTTGTCATTGAAGACGACGAAATTTCCTTGAATGAAACCTGGTTAGCAATTGCGGATAATTTACATCACGCACTATTTTCAATTGGAGCAGGCGATGATCTTGTCAGCACGGAAGAAAGAATAATTCTCGCTCGCACATGGAATGAAGCAAAATCAGCCGAATGACGCCTAACTAATCGTTCAAGCCGACGCCGCTTCGTGGCACGGCTTTGGGATTTCCGCTACGCTAGCCCAAAACCGCGCCACTTCGCTGCGCGGCTTAACTCAGGTGTTAGGCGTTACCACAACCTAATCTGCGCCCAGAAAAGACTTGCCCCTCACAATGAATAAGCGGCTCCTATACGGATATTTACTGGCAATTGTCGTGGCTGGAGCTGCCCTCTTATTTGGGAGCGGCGTCGTTAGATCCTTAAGTGGCTCCCAAGTGACGACCATAATGTCTGTCGTTGGAGTTTTATGGCTTCCTTCCTCTTACCTGCTTATAAACGGCGCAGGCCGCTCAATCGGTACTTTCCGAAAAGGCTTGGGGTATTCGACTGGAATAGCCACCATCTTCATGGGCCTGATATCAACCCTAATCCTCGTAGCCATTCTTACTGAAAGGCAAAGCTCGGGTAACGCCTAACTAATCGTTCA
>NZ_JBCMOO010000010.1:0-5065 GCF_050574925.1 Solilutibacter silvestris
GTGCGGTTTTGGGCTAGCGTAGCGTAGAGCCCAAAACCGTGCCGCGAAGCGGTGTCGGCTTGAACGATTAGTTAGGCATTCCTCAAGACTAAGATGCCAACGAGGAGCCGCTTTTCCCATTGTTGGTTGACGAAAATGCCACTCGGGGCCAGCTTTTGTTGTTGCTCCTAACCTACGGCTCTTGCTCTTAATAAGGCTTACTTTGATTTCGTCGTGGCCGCCTGAAGCCAGCTTGCGCGCCAAGAGCGGAGGAGGGTTCAGAAGCCGGGAGTTGCGCGCAAGCGTTCTTTAGCGAGCTTTTGGCGTTTAAAACGAAAGGCGAGAAGGGCCAAGAGTCGGGGGTTTCTGGCTTTAAGGGAAATCTCTTTGCAAAACGCAAATGGAATGCCTAACACCTGAGTTAAGCCGCACCGAGAGTGGCGCGGTTTTGGGCTAGCGTAGCGGAAAGCCCAAAACCGTGCCGCGAAGCGGTGTCGGCTTGAACGATTAGTTAGGCTTGCCTGCGGCGTCTTGTGCAGATTTTTCCGCTGCTAGCTCAGCCTCCACTTCCTTGCCCACTTCGCGCCCCATCTCGGCACCAGCCATCAGCCCCTCTTGAGCTATTGCGGGAGATTCTTTGACCACCTTGCGTCCAAGGGGAGATTCGTAATAAGAGATTAGACCTTTAAGATCGTCTTTTGAGTAGTGCCGATCGTATATCGGGATGTATGCGTCAACGATCTTTTGTGAATCGAATTTTTTACTAACACGGTCAATGACTTCTTTTTGTTCTTGGCTTTTTGATGAGCTCATCAATGCAAATATTTTTCCCTTCATTGCTTCGGCATTGTCCTTAATGCCCATCACCACAAATAGACGATTAATTAGCTGTCTCTTTTCTGGGTCAATTTGACTTTGCGGAGATGATTGAGCGAAAGAGGTGCCTGAGGAAGCGAGAATAAAAATCAGAAGGAATCTGTGTCGGATATTCATCTTTTTCTCCATGGTAAGCCTAACACCTGAGTTAAGCCGCCACGCGCAGTGGTGGTGGACGCGTGCTAGCGTAGCGCAGGCACGCGGACGGTGCCACGAAGCGGGGTCGGCTTGAACGATTAGTTAGGCCGCTGCCAGCTTTGGCAATACTTGTGTAAATAAGAACAGCGCGATGGCTACCCAAGCAACAAAGGTAACGGCTGCAGCAATAGCATAGGTACGAGCCTGGGCGGGGGGCACATTGCGACGTTGCCACGATTGGGCGACGCGCAGCTGCCACGATAGAGCACCGACCACCAAAAAAACAGCAATCGACAGCGCAAATAGTGCTGGATGAGCTGTAATGGAAAAGCCCCGCAAGTAGCCGCCATGATTGGGTACGGCTGCTTCCCAGTTAGATGGAATGCGAGCCTCCGTCGCCCGAAGGGAGGAGCTGGAGTGTGACGCTATGAAAGCGGTAACTAAGCAGAAGCTGGCAAATAACGGAACCAGGAGCACAACCTCGAGCACATAGGCCAGTGGAAACCGAAGAGATTTGAACACGACGGGATGATCCTTGTCAGCGGCCTAACACCTGAGTTAAGTCGCCCCGTGAGTGGCGGCGGACGCGTGCTAGCGTAGCGCAGGCACGCAGACGGTGCCACGAAGCGGGGTCGGCTTGAACGAATAGTTAGGCTGTCGTCCAGCCGATAAGTTGACTGATACCGCCAACCGCTAGCTCTACCCATATCGCCAGAACAACTCCTGAAACGACTACCCCTAAAGCTACGCGCTGGGTAGTGCTTTTCATTCTGGCCGAAACGAGTTCGTAGGAAGTTCCCGCTGCCATTAGGAGTACCCCCATGACAGCAAAGTCTAGAAGTCCCCAGTGCCAGCCTTTTCCCTGAGGCTGGTTGTGATCAATGATCGTCATGACCATAGGAATGGCGAGTAGAAGCGCGGTTCCAATGGCAGGGCGAAGGAGGGGCTGTTTTTTCATTTGAAGTGCTCGTTAAGACTTCCGCAGGAAAGCTACGGTTGCTTTGTGAGGACTCTATGAAGTTGCTCTGGCGCAGCCTAACACCTGAGTTAAGCCGCCCCGGTTTGCGGCGGCGGGTTGCGGCAGACTACCAAAAGCCGTAGGCCGACGCCGCGAAGCGGGGTCGGCTTGAACGAATAGTTAGACCTCACTTTATTGCTTTAATGGCAGTGAGGACAGCTGTCCACAGTACAGCTATTACGCCCAAGTAGACGATGCTCATTGCTACAACTAGTTCAACTAGTGTCTTTGGCTTTTCTTTGATAATAAAAGCAAGAATTCTGTATAGGCGCAGGCGCTTTGACTGGGTTTCTCGCTTAATTGCATCCCGTCTTTCGGCTATTTCTTCGCTTGGCTAAAGGAGCTGTCGAGAAATTCCTCCAGGTTTGCATAGATGGCAAGAAACGTGACTATGCCAAGACCTATGGCCAATATTAGATATAGCCATGATGACTTGTCTTTAAGCCAAACGGAAAATAGAACAAATCCCGCTGATAAGAGCAAGACTTGCGGCGTCAAATTGCGCAGAAAACCAATGAAGTTCCCGCGTCCTTCCTTCGATAGCAGATACATGTCGTGTGAGGTCTAACACCTGAGTTAAGCCGCCCCGGTTTGCGGCGGCGGGCAGCGGCAGACTATCAGAAGCCGCAGACGACGCCGCGAAGCGGGGTCGGCTTGAACGATTAGTTAGACCAATGCGCTCTTCAGTTGACGTACTTCTGCAAGAACGGCTCTATATGGGCTTTGTATGTAGCAGGATCGAAGTCAAACAGATCCACATGTGCAGCACCTTGAACTTCCCAGAATTCTTTAGGTTCGGATGCCGCTTGGTAGATTGACCGAGCTTCGTCAATTCTGGTGTGCTGGTCCTTAGTGCCAGAGGCAATTAAGACAGGGGAACTTAGCCCTTTTAGATGGTCTATGGGCCTGAGCTCCCTGGCTGGGACATCTAACCGGGCAGGGATTTGCCATAGGAGCAGCGGGGCGAAATATGGGCCGAATTTCCCTAAATGGATGGAAAGGCGGTCATTAATGGCGTCGTTAATCGTGGGATACATAGATTCCAGAACAACGGCGTTTGGGCTTTGGTTCGGATTTGAAAGAGCAGTAGATGCAGCGCCCAATGAAACGCCAATAATTCCTACGGGTCGTTTTGGGAATTGTTGATGTAAGTAATTCAGGGAGGCATCCACTGCTTTTGCTTCGTTAAAGCCGAAGGTGATGTGATCCCCGGGTGTTTCACCATGGGCAGGGAGATCAATTAGTAGTACGGAGTAGCCTAAATTTTTGAGCCAACGTGCCCTCGGAACCATTTGAAGTCTGTTGGAACGCACGCCATGCAAGAGAAGTACTGCCCCCTTGGGCTTGGTGCCCCGAATTAGCCAACCGGATATTGGCCCTACTGAGGATTCCACTTTTACAGGCTCGGCTCCGAGATCGGCTGGCGCTGATCCAATTGAGTGTTGAGCGGGTGAAATTAGGACTTGTCCGATGACTAGAGTAACGACAAGACCGGCGGCGACTAATACGACGACAACAATCGCGAGTCTCTTCCATCGCATTGGTCTAACACCTGAGTTAAGCCGCCACGCGAGTGGCGGCGGACGCGTGCTAGCGTAGCGCAGGCACGCGGGCGGTGCCACGAAGCGGGGTCGGCTTGAGCGAACAGTTAGGCGTTCCTCGAGGCTAAGATGCCTACGAGGAGCCGCTTTCGCCATTGTTGGGTGACGAAAATGCTATTTGGAGCCAGCTTCTGTTGTTGCTCGTAAAACTGTAGCTTTGGCTCTTACTAAGACTTACTTTTCTTTCCACCGTAGCTGCCTGAAACCAGTTTGCGCGCCAAGAGCGGAGGAGGGCTCAGGATCCAGTAGTACGCGCAAGCATTCTTTAGTTAGTTTTGGTTTTTGAGCGAAGGCGAGAAGGGCCAAGACCAGAGGATTTCTGGCTTTAAGGGAATTCTCTTTGCAAAACGCCAATGGAACGCCTAACACCTGAGTTAAGCCGCCACGCGCAGTGGCGGCGGACGCGTGCTAGCGTAGCGCAGGCACGCGGACGGTGCCACGAAGCGGGGTCGGATTGAACGAATAGTTAGCCAGATTAGCGAGTTTCGAGCGCTTCGATTTCTTGAATTAGTTTGTAGATTGCAGAATCATTACGTGAGCCCTTAGCGAGGTCGACATAAAGCATTGTTAGTTTCCCGGCGCGGCTAGACCACTTTGGAGACCAGGTATATGCGCATTTACCATGGTGATAGAAAAAATATTGTGTTCCATCCATGCCGAGGGTAGGCAGCGATGAAGCATATATAGTCTCTCGCCTTATAACATCTTCTGATTTAAACGCTAATTTCTGATCGATTTCTGTCGATTTATGCGTTATGCGAGGAAGCTCATGTTCATTCGGCATATCCGCATAGGTAGCGGAAAAAATTTGCGTGGACGACACGGAAATTCCGCTCGGGGGGCTAAATGATGGGATTTCAACAACATAAAATAAAGAATCTAAAGGCGAATCTTTAAAAAGATAATCTTTTGGATTTCTGTCATTTTGAAAATTTGTGGGATAAGGATCATCGCAGGGAGTAAGACCTACATCGTTCACTCTTTCGGAGAGGTGCTTATCTGCTAATGGGTTTCCCTGAGTAATTGTCGAGTTTCTCGGAACAAAGTGAGGGGTAAAAATTAAGATAGCGACAATAACTGCGGTAGCAATAGCCAAGGGGCGATGGAAATTCATAATCTGGCTAACACCTGAGTTAAGCNNGCGGTGTCGGCTTGAACGATTAGTTAGGGCACGCCATCGATTGGCTGCTAACGGGATTCCTCGGTACGAACGCCAAGTAAAAGAAGCCTTCGAATTGCTTTCTCAGTCAAAACATCGTCGTCAATTAGTAAATCAAAGTCCCGGCCTTCGGGATTTGTATAGCAAAGGCAATATGAACCTGGTGCCCCGCTGAGAAAATATTGATACAGGCCAACTCCATTCCCGAACAAATATTCGTCAATTTGCTCGTCCGTCCAGTTTGCTTTCGCGCGATTGGAAACCATGCGTGGGCCCTAACACCTGAGTTAAGCC
>NZ_JBCMOO010000010.1:5078-7828 GCF_050574925.1 Solilutibacter silvestris
GCGGTGTCGGCTTGAACGATCAGTTAGGCCTCAAAGGCGAGCGTCGATATCTACGCTGAAATCCTTGGTGACAACGGCCAGTACTTTGTATCCGCCACCGCCCTCAAAGTAACCCGAGACCGGTGATTTGATGTTTTGACCCTTGGCCGTGAACGACAAGCCTACGCCGGCTTCCCCATGCGGGTAGATCTTGATTTTAGTACGCTCGCCAGGCTCTAAATTACCTACATAAGCCTCAAAACCCGGGCCGTATGCTTGGACAGATTCAAGTTTGATGGGCGATTGATTCTGAATTTCTAGGCTTGTACTCCCATTTCTACAGCCTGCGAGAAGAATAGTGGCTAGCAGTAGTGCGAGGAATTTTGTCATTGAGGCCTAACACCTGAGTTAAGCAGCCCCGGTTTGCGGCGGCGGGCAGCGGTAGCCTACCAAAAGCCGCGGGCCGACGCCGCGAAGCGGGGTCGGCTTGAACGAATAGTTAGACCTCAGCGATTTAAATTGATCGTGCCAACATGAGGCCGCAATTGAACATGCAAAAGAGTGCTGCGGCTATTACAAGCCAGAATGTTACAGGGTCAGAAGAAAGATGAGCTTCTTTCCCATTCCAATACACGAATTTTCGTTTTGCGCTTTTGAGCGCATAGTTGGCGCAATAAAGTCCAGTCGCAGCAAGTGCCGTGGGAATCACGATATCAAAGAGGAGAATTGTGATTGCTTTGTCCAACATAATTTCCTGCTTAGGATCTGCGGCTTGTAATTCTGTATTGCGAAATTAATTGGTTTGAGGTCTAACACCTGAGTTAAGCCGCGCCGATTTGCGGCGGCGGATTGCGGAAGACTACCAAAAGCCGCAGGCCGACGCCGCGAAGCGGGGTCGGCTTGAACGAACAGTTAGGCCTTAATGCGATAACTCTGCGTGATAGCTGCGTTTTCGGAAAACTAGCGATATCGACTCATGAACTGTCACGGCGGCGCCTTCCGGCACGACTCCAGGGTTGCTTGGATCTATTGTGCTTTGGACCATCTCGCCTGTTGTTAGTCGAATTAGGGCGATCTGCTGGAAGCCAGTCTTGCTGTTTTCAACTTCTATAGTGCTTAGGACTTGGCCATGGATGTTATTGGGCTGGCGAATAGGCGGATCAAATAGATAGGCTGCACCACTGAGAATAAGAAGTGCGGCCAGAACGACAGATAGTCTCAACCTTTGCCACCACCGAGGAGCCAGTGTTGCTTCCATTAAGGCCTAACACCTGAGTTAAGCCGCCCCGATTTGCCGCGGCGGACTGCGGCAGACTACCAAAAGCCGCGGGCCGACGCCGCGAAGCGGGGTCGGCTTGAACGACTAGTTAGGCGCATCTGGCTTCAGTTCTGAACTTGAATGTATTTGCTTGATTGTCGCTTTTGGCTGGAGCGACGGGTTAAACGGATATTTGGAGTGGTTGTAAATTAAAAGGACATCACCAGTTCCGTTGCTGTGGACAATAAGATCTTTCCACCCCAAATGGGATGACTTGAGTATGCGAATTGGCGCAGCAGAAATTGTGTTGTGCGAAATCAAGGAATAGCCAGCTGATGTGCCCTTGAGAATAAGTAAGGTGCACCCTCCAGAGCCACACCATTTGTTCCCTTGTAGCAGAACCAATGCATCTGGTAGGGAGTCGCCATTTAAGTCGGCATTAAACTTAATAAATGCTGTTCCAGGGGCGCCAGTGAATTTCGATACGGCTAGCTCTAATGCATTAATTTTTTCGGCGGCAGATGAATATGAAGCCACAACTAGAAGGCTTGCTAGTACAAATTGCTTCATTTCCCCTCCAGAAAGCGCCTAACACCTGAGTTAAGCTGCCCCGATTTGCGGCGGCGGACAGCGGCAGACTACCAAAAGCCGCAGGCCGACGCCGCGAAGCGGGGTCGGCTTGAACGATTAGTTAGCCTGAACGGACTAGAACATTCCTAGCTTGTTCGGTGAGTCACTTGGAATTTGTTGGCCAATGTCCCACATCTCGACAATCTTGCCGTCCTCAAACCGCAGGATATGTACAACGGCGATATCGATGTCGGCATTTTCTCTGCGCACATGAGAGAGTGTTGCGACCCGATCTCTAGATTCGAAGATTTGCTTGACGGTGAAAGACTTGTTGGGCTCAGACTTGGCGCTTTCTTCCATTGCAAGAAGCAATGATTCCCTGTCGCTTGGGAAATAGGCGTTGTGATGCTTGAAGCCTTCTGAGACGTATTCAGAGTAGGCTCTTCTAACTTGACCAGCCGTGCACAAGCCTAGGAAGTCTATGGCTTTGTCTGCGTTGCTTTGGATGGCCATGATGTTGCTCCGTGCAGGCTAACACCTGAGTTAAGCCGCCCCGATTTGCGGCGGCGGGTAGCGGCAGACTACCAAATGCCGCGGACCGACGCCGCGAAGCGGGGTCGGCTTGAACGAATAGTTAGGCAACGTGGGCTAGGCTTTTGAAATTAAGGCTTGCAGCCTTCTAATCTCAGAAATGAGTTCCGGAATATCTTGGCGAGCATGAGCAATAAAATCTTGATCCGCCAAGGTCGCTCCGGTCAGATAAATATCAGGGCTGTCGTCGGATTCTCCGGTTTGGATAAAGCTGTCGCCCGATGTGTGGTCTCGGCCTTCGACAAAGGATTTCCAAGGCTCTGATGTTGTTGCTTGGAGGCGGGCTTCTATTTCTTGAAGGTTTAGGATGCCGCTCATAAGCCTCCTCCCACGCGTGCCTAACACCTGAGTT
>NZ_JBCMOO010000010.1:7843-8330 GCF_050574925.1 Solilutibacter silvestris
GAAGCGGCGTCGGCTTGAACGATTGGTTAGGTGCGTGCCCTGGTTATAGGCAAACTCCAATAGTTCCCAATTTGTATCCAGTCAGCTTGTTCTGCGTGTCGAAAAGGACTGTGATTGTTGTGGCTGTAGATTCGCATGGGAAGTGAGGCCAAGAGGTTCGTATTTGTTTCCCAAAGAGATTAAGAGTTCCGGGGTCGGCTCGGCCTACACTCAAGCCATTTTGAGCTGCCCATGCAACCACTTCGCTCTGACTTTGTCCGATGACTAGGTGTTTCTTTGCAGAATTCTCAATAAATGATCGCTGCTCTCGAACTTCTCTTTTGACGTCACATGACGCACAGAGAATTAAAACAAGAAGCAATAATGTTTTGTGCACGGCACCTAACACCTGAGTTAAGCCGCGCCGAGCAGTGGCGCGGATTCTGGGCTAGCGTAGCGTAAAGCCCAGAACCAAGCCACGAAGCGGCGTCGGCTTGAACGATTAGTT
>NZ_JBCMOO010000011.1:0-89513 GCF_050574925.1 Solilutibacter silvestris
CGCATAGGCGCCGCCGGTGGTTGCTTTCAGGTGATGTGAGTCAAAAGCAACAGCCCGCGAGCTGTTGCCTTTCAAATCTCCGCAAAGCCACAACACGCGCGCTCAGCGGGCGATAACGCCGGGGAGCGCCGTTCGTACTGATGTGCCGGAGCGCACAGCGCGACAGGATGCCGCGCGCCCGCGACCAGCACATGGACGTGCTGTTCGCGGGAAGCAGAGGTACATCGGTGCGAACGGCGCAAGCCTGTGCAGTCCACCCGCTGAGACAGCGCGCGCCTTACTGCCCCGCGCTCCACGCCTTCGGCATGCGATCGGCATCGAGGCCGCCGACTTCGAATTCGCCGGTCTGCTTCGGGCCACCCTTCACCGGAATCTCGATCGTCAGCACCTTGTGGTGCTGGATCGCCCGCCACAGCGCGCGATCGGGATTGATGAACATCGAGATCGCTTCCTTGGTGTCGGGACGCAGGCCATCGAGCATCTTCGTGGTGCCGTCGACCGTCACCTTGACCTTGCAACCCTTGTAGCAATCGATGTCGCCGCGCGACAGCACGATGTAGGTGCTGCGCTTCCATTCGGGATGGTCGCGGAAGATCAGCTGCACGTGCGACACGCCACCAGCGATCGTGATTTCGTTCTTCGAAACCAGCGCCGCGCTGATCTGCTGGCCCTTGCCCTCGGGATTGGTCTGGTAATCCCATAGCGAACGCAGGCGATCGTCCTCGCGACGCGCATCCGACTTCGACTTGATCTCGTCGTAATGCGCCATCGCCTGGGCCTCAGCCTTGGTGCCGGCGTGTTCCTGGTGCAACTCATCGGCCTTCAGGCGCGCACGCCCCCAATCACCCGCCGTGTAGGCGCTCTGGAAATCGGCAAGGACCGGGGCGGCATCCTGTTCGCGTTGCGCCGCATCGGCTTGCGTATTGGCGGGCGCATCGCCCTGCCCGCACGCCGACAACGCGAGGGCAAGCGCGACCACGACGGGCATGGCAGAAGCCGGCGAACGGTGATGCATCGTCACTTCGCCTTGTCCTTCAGCGCCGCCGACTTGTCCGCCTTGTCGATCAGGTCCTGCACGCTGCCGGTGGTGATCGGGTGGTACGACGGCTTGGCGCGCGCGAACACTTCCTTGGCGAACGCCAGTCCGTCCGGCGTCTTCACCAGCTCGGCATAGGTCGGCATGATCAGCTTGCGACGGCCGACGCGCTCGATGAACTTGCCGAGTTCGGTGCGCGCTTCGACATAACCGCTGCGCACGGTGAGCGGATACCAGCGCATCGCGATCTCGCCGTTGGGCGTGCCGGTGAAGTGGTAGGCATCATCCAGCGCCTTGAGCTGCTCGGTCTTGAGCGTCTGCGGCAGGCCTTCGAGGAAATGCACCCATTCCTGCGTGCTGTATTTCGCGGTGACCGCCTTGGGCGGCAGGATCCCGCCATCCAGCCAGGTCTTGAGCGAAGCATCGACGGCGTCGAACTTCTTGGAGTCGGTCTTGGGCGCATCATCCGGAATGCCGGGCTCGTAGACCCACTTCTCGACTTCCGCCATCGTCACCTTGCCCGGATGCGCATCGACCAGGTTGGTCTTGAGGTAATCGAGCATCTGCTTGGTGGTGATGCTCTGGAAGGCGAAGTGGTCGAAATAGCCCTTCAGGAAGGGATCGAACACGTCGCGGCCGTACTTCTGTTCCAGCCACTGCCAGAACCACGCGCCCTTGGTGTAGACGGTCGCGCTCGACGAACCATCGGGGTCGGCCAGCGTGCCCGGCTTCAGCGACAACAGCTGCAGCTTGGAATCGAGCGTCTTGTATTCGTCGGCCAGCTCGCTGCGGTCGATCGAGTTTTCCATGTCCTTGGCATCGACGCCGTACAGCGCTTCGGTGATGCGGCTCTGCACGTAGGTGGTGGTGCCTTCGTTCAACCACGCATCCTTGTCGGTCGCGAAGGTGACGAGGTTGCCCGACCAGCTGTGCGCGAGTTCATGCGCGACCAGCGACACCAGCGACTTGTCGCCGACGATCACCGTCGGCGTCGCGAAGGTCAGGCGCGGATTCTCCATGCCGCCATACGGGAACGATGGCGGCAGCACCAGCAGGTCGTAGCGATCCCAGCGATACGGACCGTACAGCTTCTCGGCGGTGTCGATCATCTTGCCGGTGTCTTCGAATTCCTTCTCGGCCTTGCCGACCATCGAAGGCTCGGCCCACACACCGCTGCGCTTGTTGATCGGCTTGAACACCAGGTCGCCCGCGGCGATCGCCAGCAGGTAGGACGGAATCTTCTGCGGCATGCGGAAGGTGTAATCGCCGGTGCGCTTGGCGTCCGGCTTGTTGTCGGCGCTCATCAGCACCATCACGTCCTTCGGCGCGGTCACGTGCGCCGAATAGGTGAAGCGGATCTGCGGCGTGTCCTGCAGCGGCACCCAGCTGCGCGCATGGATCTGCTGCGACTGGCTGAACATGAAGGGCGTCTTCTTGCCTTCGGTCATCGCCGGATCCAGCCATTGCAGGCCGGATGCGTTCGGCGAGGTGACGTAGGTGAGGCGCACCTTGGCGGGACGGTCCGGCGTTTCGACCGTGAGCTTGCTGCCGAGGATCTTGTCGCTCGGCGCCAGCGCGAACTTCAATTCCTTCCACTGGCCGTCGGCGCCCTGCCCCTCGGCCTTCTGGATGGTGATGTCGCGGGTATCGAGCACGAACTGCGTCGCGTTCTTGTCGAGCCAGTCCAGCGTGTAGGTCGAGGTGCCGGAGATCGTCTTCTTGGCGAAATCGAGCGCGAGATCGAGGGCGAGATCGGTGGTGCGGACCTTGTCCGGCTGCGAATAGGAATGCTCGTCCACCACCGCCTCCGTGGATTGGGGTGCCGGCGCGCTGGCCGCGGCCGGAGTCGTCGTCGCGGGCGCACTGGCCTGCGGCGCCTGCTGCTGGCAGGCGGCGATGCAAAGGGTGATGGAAGCGGCGAGCAGCGACTTGCGCATGGGAGGCACCGGGTGACGGAAACCTCCGAGTTTAGCGCCGCAGGTCTGATGCTGCCGTTGGCGCGACATGACCATCGTCACCCCGACTTGCAGCACTCCTGTTTCTTTCCGCATTCATGCACCGTTGATGCAAGCCCACCACCTTGCACCGACGCATGCTTCCGATTCGACACTGCGCCCTTGCGCTCGCCTGCCTGTCCGCCCTGAGCAGCCCCGCCTTCGCGCAGACGTCCGCCACGCCGGCCGCGGATGCCGGCTACGTGCCCGGTGGCAGCATCCCCAAGCTGCAAGGCGACATCACGATCGACGGCAAGCTCGACGATGCCGCGTGGCAGGGCGCGTTGGTCCAGGAGATCGCCTACGACATCCAGCCCGGCGACAACACCCCGGCGCCGGTGAAGACCATCGTGCGCATCGGCTACACCGCGGATGCGCTGTACGTGTCGTTCCACGCGCTCGATCCCGATCCGGCATCGATCCGCGCGCACCTGCGCGATCGCGACGCGATGTTCAACGACGATTGGGTCGGCGTGTTCCTCGACACCTTCAACGATCACCGTCGTGGCTACGAACTGGTGACGAACCCCCTGGGCGTGCAGGGCGACATCATCCGCGACGAATCCAACACCGACAACCAGGAGGATTCGAGCTGGGACGGCAAGTGGGAGAGTGCCGGGCGCATCACTGCGGAAGGCTATGACGTCGAGATGCGCATCCCGTTCTCCACCCTGCGTTTTCCCGTCGGCAGCGGCGAACAGCATTGGGGCATCTCGCTGTTCCGCAACTGGCCGCGCAACAAGCGCCACCAGCTCACCAGCCACCTCGTGCCGCGCTCCTCGAACTGCTTCGAATGCGAATGGGGCAAGTACACCGGCCTGGCCGGTGCGCGACAGGGTCGCAATCTGGAGATCGTGCCCACGCTCGTCGTCGGCAAGGAACAGACCCGGAGCGTCGCCGGTTCGGCGTGGCACAGCGAGAAGACCTCGATCGAACCCGGCGTGGACGTGAGCTGGGCGCCATCGCCGGCGATGACCTTGAACGCCACCATCAACCCGGATTTCTCGCAGGTCGAAACCGACCAGTTGCAACTCACCGTCAACAACAGCTTCGCCCTCTTCTACCAGGAAAAACGCCCGTTCTTCCTGGAAGGCGCCGATTACTTCAACAGTCCGTTCAACGTGCTCTACACCCGCCAGATCGCCAGCCCCGATTACGGCCTGCGCGTCACCGGGCGCAGCGGCGGCAATACCTACGGCGCGATCATTGCCCGCGATGCCGAACCACAAGTCCTGGTGCCCGGCACGCAAGGCTCCGGCTTCAGTGCGCTGAACGAAAAGGTCGACGTGGCGGTGGGCCGCTATCGCTACGACTTCAACACGCACCTTAGTGTCGGCGCGATCGGCACCTTCCGTCGTGGCGACGATTACGACAACAGCGTGGCCGGACTGGATGCGCGCTGGCAGCAGGGCTCGCATACCGCCAGCGCGCAATTCCTGCACAGCCAGTCCGAGTATCCGGCGGACATCGTCAGCATCTACGCGAATGACCTCGGCAACAACGCAAAACCGACGGGCGATGCCTGGCGGGTGGCGTACAACTTCGGCAACCGCAACTGGGGCTTCACCACCTGGCATGAAGACATCGATCCCGGCTTCCGCGCCGACCTCGGCTTCATCGGCAGGGTGGGTTACGACAAATCGCTGGTCGGCGGTGAACACACCTGGTACCGCGACGACTCGGCCTTCAACAAAATCAACCTGTACGCCGACTGGGACATCACCCACAGCTACGACGGGCAACTGCTGGAACGCGAGCTGGAAGCGCAGGTCACCGTGCAGGGACCGATGCAAAGCAATATCCGCCTGCATGGCCTGACCCGGGTGGCGTACTGGAACGGCAAGCTGTTCGACGAACACTATTCCGACATCAACGCCAACTTCCGCCCGACCGGCAACCTGCAACTCGGCGCCTACCTGCAAGCGGGCACGCTGATCGACCAGGGTGCGAACAAAACCGGCCAGCGCACGATGATCGAACTGTTCGGCAATGCCAATATCGGTCGCGGCATCGCGGTGGACTGGGACATCATCCGCCAGCGCATGCGCCGCGACGGCGGCACCGCGTTCGAGGCCACCGTGGTCAATGCCGGCGGCAGCTGGCAATTCGATCCGCGCCAGCGCCTGCGCCTGACCCTGCAAGGCAGCGAAGTGCTGCGCAACCAGGCGCTCTACCCCCAGGCGGTCAACGCAACCGCGCGCGACTGGGCCGCGCAGCTGGTGTATTCGTACAAGGTGAATCCCCGCACCGCGCTATACGCGGGCGCTTCCTACGGCGCCTTCATGGACGACGAACACCTGAACATGTTCGGCAATACGCGCAGCGTGTTCGTGAAGCTGAGTTACGGCTGGCAACCGTAGGCCACGAACCTGCGGCTACGCGGGCATCGCTGCATCAGACCTTGTAGCCCGTATGGATGGCGACGATGCCGCCCGACAGGTTGCGGTAATCGCAGCGCGCGAAGCCGGCCGCCTGCATCATCGATTTGAGCTCGCCCTGCGGCGGATGCTTGCGGATCGATTCGGCGAGGTACTGATAGCTGTCGCTGTCGCCGGCGAACAGCTTGCCGAGGTGCGGCAGCACCTTGAAGCTGTGGAAGTCGTAGATCGGCTTGAACCAGTCGGCGGTGACCTGGGAGAACTCGAGCACGCGCGCCTGCCCGCCCACCTTCAGCACGCGATGCATGTCGCGCAGGGCGGCGTCCTTGTCGGTGACGTTGCGCAGGCCGAAGGCGATCGTGACCAGATCGAAGCTGGCGTCCGGGAACGGCAGCGCCTCGGCGTTGCACTGCACGTACTCGAAGCCGTTGACGTTGCCGCGATCGGTCATGCGGTCGCGACCAACCTTGAGCATGGCGCCGTTGATGTCGCCGAGCACGATCTCGCCCGCATCGCCGACGCGATCGCGCAGCAGGGCGGCGATGTCGCCGGTGCCACCTGCGAGATCGAGCACGCGATCGCCGCGTGACACCGAAGAGGTGGCGACGAAGTAGCGCTTCCACGCCCGATGGATGCCCAACGACATCAGGTCGTTCATCAGGTCGTACTTGCCGGCCACCGAGGTGAAGACCTCGCCCACCAGCTTCTGCTTCTCGTCCCTGGGGACGTCGCGGTAGCCGAAATGGGTGGTGCCGGACTTGTCACTTGAATCGTTCATGGCGGGATTATCGCATCCACCGCCGGAACGGGCCGTGGCAGCCCTGGTGATGCTGTAATGCAGCATGCCGGCAATGGTCCAACCACGGGCCGATTCGATGCTAGCCTAGGTCCGTTTACGCACTCCCACCTCCCGACGACGAAACCATCATGACGAAGCAACAAACCCGCTGGTCGCAGTTCGGTGTACTCATTACCGTGTTCTTCTTCTGGGGCTTCGTCGCCGCCAGCAACGACATCCTGATTCCGGTGTTCAAGAAGGCCTTCAACCTCACGCAGGTGGAAAGCCAGATGGTGTCGTTCGCGTTCTATGTCGCCTACGCGGTCGGCTCGATCATCTACTTCTTCATTTCCAAGGCGCTGAAAGCCGACGTGCTCAACCGCATCGGCTACAAGAACGGCATCTGCATCGGCCTAGTGATTTCCGCGCTCGGCACCCTGCTGTTCTACCCCGCCGCCAACAGTGGTTCGTTCGCGCTGATGATCTCCGGCCTCTTCATCGTCGGGCTCGGCTTCTCGCTGCAGCAGATCGCCGCCAATCCGCTGGCGATCGTCATGGGCGATCCCAGCTCCGGTGCGCAGCGCCTGACCATGGCCGGCGGCGTCAACAACCTCGGCACCACCATCGGCCCGCTGCTGGTCAGCCTCGCCATCTTCGGCAGCGTCAGCAGCGGCAACACCAGCGCCAGCATCGAGAGCGTCAAGACGCCCTATCTGATCCTCGGCCTGGTCTTCGTGCTGGTCGCGCTGTTCATCAAGTTCTCGGGCGTGCCCAACCACATCGACCTCGAGCACCTCGCCGCCGAGGAAGCCGGTGACGGCGCCGGTTCCGACAAGCTGATCCACAGCGATTCCGCGTTCGCGGCCTTCAAGTACCCGCAGTTGGTGCTGGGCATGATCGCGATCTTCGTCTACGTCGGCGTGGAAGTGTCCACCGCATCCAACCTGCCGGCCTATCTGGAACTGGCGAAGGACAAGGGCGGGCTCGGCCTCGAGACCGCGGTGATCGCACCCTTCATTTCGTTGTACTGGGCGAGCCTGATGATCGGCCGCTGGTCGGGCGCGGCTGGCGCTTTCGACGTCGCCTCCTCCACCAAGAAACTGCTGGGCATCGTCCTGCCCTTCGTGGCCTTCGGCGTCTTCCTCGCCGTGAACACCATCGCCGGCCACGACGTCTCGATCTTCCTGCCCTACGCACCGGTAATCGTGGTGATGATCGTCGCCGGCCTGCTGGCGCGTGGCAATCCGGCGCGCATGCTGCTCAACTTCGCCATCTGCGGCATCGCCGCGCTGGTGATCGGCATGTTGACCACCGGCATGGTCAGCACCTTCGCCTTCATCTCGTCGGGCCTGTTCTGCAGCGTGATGTGGCCGTGCATCTTCGCGCTGGCGATCGCCGGCCTCGGCAAGAACACCAATGAAGGTTCGAGCTTCCTGATCATGATGATCATGGGCGGCGCCTTCGTCAGCATCTTCCAGGGCTGGGTGTCCGAGCAGATCGGCATCCACATGAGCTATTGGGTCGGCGTCGCCTGCTTCGCCTACCTCGCGTTCTATGCGGTCAAGGCCACCCAGGTGCTGCGCAAGCAGGGCATCGACCTCGACAAGCTGGCGGCATCCGGCGGCCATTGAGCCCCGCTATCCATGCAAGGAAAAAGCCGCCCGATGGGCGGCTTTTTCGTCTTGCGGCACCGTTCGCTTTCAACGGATGTTTTCTTCCTCGTGGTCTTCCGGCGCCATGGCGACAAGCAGCGGACGCCAGGCCGCGACCTTGGGATCGAGCGCGAGCGTATCGATCGCGACATGCTTCCTGCCCGGCACGCAGGTCTTGCACTGGCGATCAATTCCGTCTTGCTTCGCCCGGACACAGGCGTGGCGCTCGGTTCCGCGCGCGTCGACCACGCTGACGCACACTTCGCAATCCACCGACTCGCCCATGTCGGTTTCCAGGTACAAGCGGTTTCCGGAAACCCGGTACGCCAGCGGACCGTTTGTCGTGTCCAGTTCGCCTTGGCCTTCTTCGACGCGATGCCCGCACACGCACCAGGCGTATTTCGCTGGGAACGGCACCAGTCGCGTTTGCGCTTCGAACACGCCGCAGCGACTGACCGGACCTGAAACGCAGTACTCGCAGTTGTCCGTGATGTAGCTGGTCTGTTCCCCGCGCGCGATCACCGACCAACGCTGGACAAGTTCCAGCGATGCGACGGGCGTATCGAATGTCACCCATTCGAGGTTGAGCGCTTGCGTGAAGATATCGATCCAGGCCCGCACCTTGGCGAATCGCCCTTCCGACGTTCTCACGCCGAACACCACGGCATGCAACGGCATGAACGGGAAGTTCTGCGGGAAGGACACCGGGATCTGCCCGGATGCGATCTGCGTTCCGGAAAGCGGCATGCGTGCCACCTGCACCGGCGTCAGCGCGGCATAGGACGCGCCGGTGATCGTCAGGCCCGAAGCAGCATGCGTCCGCAGCACCCGATCGACGCCCCAGACGAGGTCCGACTTGGAGCTGGCCGTGGCGCTCACGACCCCGGTATCGAGATCGATCGCGAACGGTCCCGAGGCAACACGCGTTCCCTGCGACTTGATCGGCACGGACACCGATCTGACGATGCTGGAGCGCAACTCCAGATCGTCGAGCACGACGTTCGTCAGCGACAGTCCGCCACCGATCGGCCCGAGCGGGATCGAAGGAATCGAACCGATCGATCCGCTGATGCCACCCGACACCAGGCCACTGACGATGCCTTCGGCGACAGCCTGGACAACCGCCAGGACGACCGCGGCGATGATCGCGCCGGTGATGCCGCCAAAGAGCGCACCCAGTCCCAGCGACACCAGCCAGACCCACCAGGCGAGATCGACATCGGTCTCGGTTTGCGGCGTCGATGCGGTGACCGTGATCGATCCTCCCGAGATGCCCAGCGTGATGAAGAAGGTGAACTTGCATTCGGCATCCCAGCCGGTACCGGAATCGACGGCGCGGCCGGTGATCTTGATGCGATTGCCTTCCACGACGGCGTCGAGGTTGGTCAACGTTCCGTGTCCGCCGGGCGCCGGGACGTTCCGGTTCAAATGCATCGGCAGATCGAACGCACTGAGGGGCTGGCCGAGCGAACTGGCGACGCGCGGCCGCATGATCCGTCCGAGCAGCCATCCGTTGCTCATCATCACCAGGGACTGCTGGCCAGCCGGGATCATGCTGGTGGTGATGCCACCGATGTTGCCCGCGCTGCCCCCGCCCATCCGCACGCCGAAGGACAGGCAATCCTGATCCGCCGCCGAGGTGTCGTTGACGGTGCCGACGCTGATGTCGGCGACCACGATTGGATCTTCGCCATCGGTCACCGGGATCGCCGGCGTCAGGTTGATTTGGCGAATGCTGGTCCGCAATTGATCGCGAACGACGCCCGCCATGAAATTGCTGGCCTGGGCGAGATTCATTCCCGCCGCGGCAAGCAAGGGCGCCAACGCCGCCGCCGATGCCGCATCGAATGTCACGTGGACATCGGGCGACGTCGTTGCGAAGTCGAGCGCGGCCGTCTGCGCGCCGCCCGACGCCAGCATCACGATCGGCTGTTCGATGTCGATCGTTCCACCCAGGGGCGCGATGGTCAGCGGCAGTGGCGCGGTCAGCACCAGTTCCGAATTGAGGAACGGCAGCCTCAGTCCCATCCGCGGCGAAGGCCGATCCAGATCCGCGATCGGGATGCCGAAGTTCAGGTTGGCGGTGCCGGATGCACCGCCGCCCATGAAGGGCACGCTCAACGACGGCGAAACAACACCGCCGGCGAGGAACAGGGTTTCCAGTTGGTCGTTGATTTCGGCTTCCGAGATCTGCACCAGCATGTCGAAGCCGGAGGTACGGTCGAGTGACATGATCAGCCCTCCTTTCCGCAGCAGTTGGACGCATCGGACGCCGGTTTGCGTCCGCCACCATCTCCGCGGCCCTTGCTGCCTGGCCGGCGATCCGTTGCCGAAATGACGACTTCGGAAAGTCGCACGCCCGGCATCACGACGGCCTGGTTGCTGGCGTTGGCATGCGCGCGCGCAATCGCCTTGGCATCGCCGCGTTCCAGTTCAACGCCGGCCTTGGCGAGCGCGGCGACCGGATCGGAGAAGAACAGGCGCGCGTTCTCGTTGCTCTTGGCAAGCCACGTGGTGACTTGCTTGTCCGACGCCTTCAGTTTGTCGATCAACGCGGGGGACAGCGACGAAAGGCCTGGCTTGGTGTGCCCGAATCCGCACGGATCGGGATTCGGCAATGCGACGTCGCGTCCCGGGATGAGGCGGATACGAATCGCGGCGTCTTGATGTGGCGATATCTGGATTCGTGCCAGGGTGTCTGCGGCAGGGCTCCCAACCTGCGCTTGCGGTTCATGGCAGTTGCATGGCTTTTCCGTATCTTTTTTCGCTTGCGTTTGCATGGTCTCGCTCCTGAGTAGGCTCCGGAAGCGGACACGTCTGCAGTGCATGAGCACGCAGAAGATGCCCAGCAGCCGAAAATTGGATTAACGAAATGAACACGATCAGGGCTACGGGAGTCGGCCAGGCCACCCGTCCAACCGGGGTGGCTTTCCTGTGTGTTCGTTCGCGAGCGTGGACCTTGGGTGTTGCTGCGGCTATCGGTCCAGGCCGCGCCGTGGGGTAGGAATTTCCTGAACCTGTTTATTTCCGCGTAACGCTCTCGGCAAGCGCGGTGACGAGCTCGCGCACCAGCTTGCGTTGCGGCGCGGGCAGCATCAGATAGCCGTCGACCATGACACGGTCCTGCGCGGCCAAGCCAGCCGCCCATTCCTGCCTGCCCTCGCCCACTTTCGGCGTGCCGCCGAACTGCAATTCATGCGGATCGAGCCCGACGATCCCGGCCAATACGCGGATCTTGTCCTGGCGCGGCATGACCTTGCCGTTGAGCCATTGCGACACGACCTGCGGACTGACCGGCGCGCCTTCGTAGCGGGAGTTGAAGCGTTTCTCGACCACGGCGGCGCTGGCCTCGATGTCGGCCGCTTTCAGGGCCGCGCGAAGCCGTTTCGCAAATTCCGCTTTCTCGTCCTTCATGGATCAGGACGTTAGGAGGCATTGCGTGCGGATTGGAAAGTTGTGCTTTCGCTTGATTGAAAGATTTCCTTTCAACGAAAAAGGGCGACTGGTCGCCAGCCGCCCGTTGGCCGTCCCGGACGCCTTCCGGCATCCGGGATGCATGTCATCGGCCGCTTACGGCCACTTGATGTTGAACGACACGCCGACGATCCGCGGATCGTTGTAGACGGCGGCCATGTAGTTCTCGATCACGCCCTTGAGGTTCTTCTGGTTGGTGATGTTGCGCGCGAACAACGCCACTTCGTACTGGCCGTTGTTGCCGGAGTAACCGACCTGCAGGCCGCCTTCGAAGTTGCCGTTGGTGGTGAACTCCGGCGACTTGTAGAGCACGAAGCTGGTCTTGCCCTGCTTGTTCCAGTCGGTCGAGATGAACACGTCGCCATTGCGGCCGACCGGGATGTCGTAGCGCGCGGCCAGGTTGATGTTGTAGGTCGGCGCGTTCGGCAGCGGGTTGCCGTCGATCTGCGCGAAGGTGTTGGCGCCAATCTTGATGGTCGGATTCTCCACCGTGCACACCACTACGCCGTTGAGCGCGCACACCTGGGCGTAGACGCGCTTGTCCTGGATCTTGCTGCGCAGCACGCTGGCGCCGGCATTGATCGTCAGGTTCGGGATCGGACGCCAGTCGAGATCCGCTTCCAGGCCATAGGCGCGCGCCTTGTCGGCGTTGAACAGCACACCGTTGCCGTTGGAGTCGTTGCCGTTGAGCTGGATGTCGCGCACCGTGTAGGTGAAGCCGGCGACGTTCAAGCGCATCTTGTGGTCGAGCAGGTTGGTCTTGATGCCGCCTTCCCACGACAGGATGGTTTCCGAATTCGCGGTGGTGAAATCGGAATTGAACACCGCGGAACGGCCCTGGATGGTCGGGCCGCGGAAGCCCTTGGCGACGCGACCGTAGAGGCTGACGTCCTTGTTCACCGAATACAGCGTGCTCAGATCCCAGCTCGGCTTCTTGTCGTCCAGGCGCACGTCGGTGCGGCCCTTGTAGGTGACGACACCGGCGGCGGTATCGGCGGTCTTCAGCAAACGGGTGCGCTTGCTGTCATCGGTTTCGCGCACGCCGGCCGTCACCGTCCACGCATCGGACAGGCGATAGCTCACCTGGCCAAACAGCGCCCACGCGGTATTGTCGTCGCGCAAACGCACCCAGTTGTTCGGGTTGTGGGCGGCGGTGGTGAGGAACCATGCGCGCTGATAGAACTCGGTGATGTCGTGGCCGTTGAAGTAGTAGGCGCCGGCCTGCCACTGCAGCGCATCGTGGCCTTCGCTGGCGAGACGGAATTCCTGGGTGAACTGGTCGAGTTCGCGCACGCGGCCCATCGACTGGCCATAGCCATTCGGAACGCCACCAACCGGATAGTCGGCGGCGGCGCCGCCATCGGTATCGCCGCGGCTGTAACCGTGCGTGGTTTCGTAGGCGGTGATCGACGTCAGCGACACCTTGCCGAAATCGTATTTGGCGTTGAGCGAACCGCCGCTGGTCTTGTAGGCCTGCGGGTTGTTGTCGGCTTCGTCGTAGGCGACCTTGTCCCACGGCGTGTCGGCATTGCTCGATCCCTTCTTCAACGCGGCGCGACGGAACAGCGTCGAGGTGCCGGAGTAGTCGCGCACATGCGCCGAGGCCAGCAGCGAGAACGCCTTGTTCGGCGCCAGCAGCACCTGCAGGCGCGCGTTGCGGTCGTCGTAACCGCCCATCGCGTTGCGCTTGGGCGAAACGGTGCCGTCGGCACTCGGGCCGGTGTAGGTGTTGTCGACCCAGTTGTCGCGATGCTGCACCAGCGCGGAGACGCGGAACGACAGCACGTTGTTGATCGGCCCGCCGAAACCGGCGTCGACGACCGAGGTGTTGTAGCTGCCGTAGCTCAGCATGGCGCGGCCGGAATATTCGCGCGATGGCTTGATGTTGTCGAACTTGATGATGCCGGCGGTGGTGTTGCGGCCGAACAGCGAGCCCTGCGGACCACGCAGCACTTCCACCTTGTCGACGTCATAGACCGGGTTCGATTTCAGCACCACGTGCTCCAGCACGACATCGTCCTGGATGATCGACACCGGCTGCGAGGCGCCGAGGTAGAAGTCGATGTTGCCGAGGCCGCGGATGTAGAAGCGCGGGAAGATGCGACCGGTCGTGGTTTCGGCGTACAGGCCCGGCACGCGGCCCGACAGCGCGAGCAGCGTGTCGTCGCCGGCTTGGGTGTAGACGCGCATGGCATCGCCCTGCACCACGCCGACCGAGACCGGCACCTTCTGCAAGTCCTGTTCGCGACGCTCGGCGGTTACCGTGATGGTGTCGAGTTCCTTGGAATCGGTCTTGGCCGGACGATCGTTCGTCGCCACCGGCGTTTGCTGCGCGGGTGCCGGCGCGTCTTGCGCGGCGCTTTGCGCCTGCACGGAGGTCGAGGCCAGGATGCCGGCGCATGCCAGCGTGAGCAGGCTGAAACGCGGGCCGTTGAAAATACGGCGATGGGCAGCAGCGGCGCTGGACGCCGGCGTGGAAAGCGATGTCATGGATGGAACCCCCGTGGGCTGCCTGGATCGAATCCTCTCGGCATGCGCGGGGCCGGGGCAGCGTGACGAACAAGATGCGCGGCTGGAGATTATGCCGTTTTCGTGACATCCGGGTTGCAGTGCAACACGCCCGGCAAGCGATCAATCGCGTCGGATTAACAAAGGGAGGAGAAGAATCCGCGTGGGCAGCCGACATTGGCGCCGCCGATGGTCGGGACGGCCCCGGGGGGATCCAAAACGCAACGGAGATGCAGATGAAATTCGTGACCCTCTTCGGCGCCTGCCTGCTGCCCTGCTGCCTGCTCGCTGCCGAATCGCAACACAAATCGATGCCGATGCAGTCGCATGCAGGCATGCATGCCGCGTCAATGCAATGGGGCGATGCGCCACCGGGATTGCCCAAGGGCGCCAAACTCGCCGTGCTCTCCGGCAATCCGGGCGCTGCCGGCATGTTCACGGTGCGACTGAAGATGCCGCCGGGCTATCGCATTCCGCGCCACACCCATCCGACCGACGAAATGGTCACCGTGATCCAGGGCCACCTCGACTTCTCGATGGGAGAAGCTGCAAACGCGCACGGCGGCATGTACGGCGCGGGCGATTTCGTCAACCTGCCGACCGGCATGCAACACGCCGTCTCGACCAAGGGGGGCGCCATCGTCCAGGTGCAGGCGATGGGTCCGTTCGAAATCAATTACGTGAATCCCGCCGATGATCCCCGCGGCATGGCAAACATGAAGAAGTGACGCAACGATCGGGCAGCGGCGCGACGACGGCACCGCTGCCCTTTCCTCACAGGATGTAACGACTCAGGTCCGGATCCTTGACCAGTTCGCCCATGTGACCGTCGACGTAGGCGCGATCGATCACCAGCGTGCCGCCGCGATCGGGCGCTTCGAAGCTCAGCGTTTCCAGCAACCGTTCCAGCACGGTATGCAGCCGGCGCGCGCCGATGTTTTCCTGGCGCTCGTTGACATCAGCGGCGATCTCGGCGAGGCGATCGACGGCATCGTCGCTGAAACTCAGGTCCATGCCTTCGGTGCGCATCAGCTCGACGTACTGCTTCGTCAGCGCGGCCTTGGGTTCGGTGAGGATGCGCACGAAGTCGTTCTTGCTCAACGCGCCGAGCTCGACCCGGATCGGGAAGCGGCCCTGCATCTCGGGAATGAGATCGCTGGGCTTGGCGAGATGGAACGCGCCACTGGCGATGAACAGGATGTGGTCGGTCCGCACCGGCCCGTACTTGGTGCTGACCGTCGAGCCTTCGACCAATGGCAGGAGATCGCGCTGCACGCCCTCGCGGCTGACGTCGGCGCCATGGCCTTCGCTGCGCTTGGCGACCTTGTCGATCTCGTCGATGAAGACGATGCCGTGCTGTTCGCAGGCTTCGATCGCCGCTTCGCGCACTTCGTCCTCGTTGACCAGCTTGGCGGCCTCCTCGTCCTGCAGGAGCGTGCGCGCGGACTTCACCGTCACCGTCTTCTTGTGGGTCTTGCCGCCGGACAGCTGCGAGAACATCGAACGCAGCTGCTGGCCCATCTCCTCCATGCCCGGAGGCGCCATGATGTCGACGCCGACGTTCACCGCGGTTTCGATTTCGATCTGGCGTTCGTCGAGTTCGCCGGCGCGCAATTGCTGGCGCAGCTTGCGGCGGGTGTCGGACTCGACCGCCGACGGTTCGTCGCGCACGTCCGCGGCATTGAAGCCGAAGCTGGTCGGCGCACGCTGCGGCAGCAAGGTGTCGAGGATGCGATCCTCGGCGCGTTCCTCGGCCTGGGTGCGCACGCGCTGCTTGGCCTGTTCGCGATAGAGCTTGACCGCGGTATCGGCGAGATCGCGGATGATCTGCTCGACATCCTTGCCGACGTAGCCGACCTCGGTGAAGCGCGTCGCCTCGACCTTGACGAAGGGCGCATTGGCGAGCGTCGCCAGGCGCCGCGCGATCTCGGTCTTGCCGACGCCGGTCGGGCCGATCATCAGGATGTTCTTCGGCATCACCTCGTGGCGCAGCTCATCGGACAGCTGCGCGCGCCGCCAGCGGTTGCGCAGCGCGATCGCGACCGCGCGCTTGGCCTGGTGCTGGCCGATGATGTGGCGATCGAGTTCGGCGACGATTTCGCGCGGCGTCATCGACGAAGAATCGGTATTGATCACAGCTCCTCCACCACGATGTTCTGGTTGGTATAGATGCAGACGTCGCCGGCGATCTTGAGCGCTTCGGTCGCGATGGTCTTCGCATCGAGATCGGTGTGCGCGATCAGCGCGCGCGCCGCCGACAGCGCGTACATGCCACCGGAACCGATGGCGATCAAGCCGTCTTCCGGTTCGATCAGGTCACCGGTGCCGCTGATCACCAGCGAGGTTTCGGCATCGGCGACGGCGAGCAAGGCCTCGAGCTTGCCGAAGCGACGTTCGGTCCTCCAGTCCTTGGCGAATTCAACCGCCGCGCGCAGCAACTGGCCGTGCTTCTCCAGCTTCGATTCGAACAGTTCGAACAACGTGAAGGCATCGGCCGCCGCGCCGGCGAAACCGGCGAGCACGCGACCGTCCGTGCCGAGGCGCCGCACCTTGCGCGCGTTCGATTTCATCACCGTATTGCCAAGCGTGACCTGGCCGTCGCCGGCGATCACCACCTTGCCATTGCGGCGCACCGAACAGATGGTGGTCGCGTGGAAAACGGTCGGATTCTGACTGGGGTCCATCGGAGTCTCCTTTGAGTTTCCGATGTGGAGCCGCCAGAAGGGGTTTCAAGGCGCGCCGCGATGACCAACCCGGCGCAAATCAGCCCAGGCCGCCGCAGCGGCCTTGGACATGGACTCGGCGAGGCGCTTTAACTCCCCGACTTCCGCTTCGCCCGCGGATGCGCACCGTCGTAGACCTTGGCCAGGTGCTGGAAATCGAGGTGGGTATAGATCTGGGTGGTGCTGATGTCGGCGTGGCCGAGCAGCTCCTGGACCGCGCGCAGGTCACCCGAGGATTCCAGCATGTGACTGGCAAAACTGTGGCGCAGCAGGTGCGGATGCACGCGCTTGTACACGCCCTGGCGCTGCGCGAGTTGGCGCAGGCGGATCTGCACCGCGCGCGTGGTGATCGGCGCACCACCGCGACCGGGGAATACCGGCGCATCCGCACGCGGATGCGATTCCTGGCGCCACGCCTCCAGTGCGCGACAGGCATGCGAGCCCACCGGCACCGAGCGCTGCTTGTTGCCCTTGCCGGTCACGGTGACCAGCCCGTTGCCGAGATCGAGTGCATTCCAGTGCAGTCCGCACAACTCGCTCACGCGCAGGCCGGAGGAATACAGCAGCTCCAGCAGCGCACGATCGCGGGTGCCGAGTTGCGCATCGGTATCGAGTTCGACCAGTTGCACCGCTTCGTCGACATCGAGCACCTGCGGCAGGTTGCGCGGCGCTTTCGGCCCGCGCACGCCATCGGCGGGATTGGCCGCGACCACGCCGTTCTTCAGCAGCCAGCGGAACCAGCTGCGACAGGACGACAAGCGTCGTTGCAGGGTCTTCGCCGAAAGTTCCTTGCGATTTCCGTCGGCGACCCAGGCACGGATGTGGCTTGCGTCGGCGCGCGACGGATCATCGATGCCCTGCTCCGCGCACCAGCGCGCGAATTCACCGAGATCGCGGCGATAGGCGTCCAGCGTGTGCGCCGACATCGCCCGCTCGACCTTGAGGTGGTCGATGAAGGCGTCGATGCCGGATGCGGCGTTCACGATGCGGTATGACGATCCAGCGCAGTCGCGAAGGCTTCGCCCATCATCTTGGCGAATAGCGTGCCCATGCCCGGATAGAAGCGGTTGGCGTCGCTGCTGCCGACCGCCACCAGGCCGTGGCCGGTGATCGGCAACAACAGGCTGGACAGCACTTCATCGGCCGTCGCGCCGTACAGCACCGACTGCTTGTCGGCCTGCAGGCGACCCGAGATCGGCTGGCCATCGGCGATGCAGTCGCGGAACGGCGCCAGCGTCGACGAGCCCTCGTCGGCGTGCAATACCCATTCCTGGCCTTCCAGTTCCGGCACCGCGCGGAACAGCAGCACGCGCACGCGATCGCCGTGGAAATCCTCGGCCAGGCTCGCGGCCATCGCGCGGACGGTATCGGCCAGCGTCGATTGCCGCATCAAGGCCAGGGTCAGCTGGTGCGAACGCACGGCCAGGCGCTCGTTCTCCTCGGCGTTGGCGAAGAGATCGTGGAGGCGACGATTGAGTTCGCGATTCTTGTCGCGCAGCACTTCGAGCTGGTAGCTGGCGAGCGACGCGGCGCGTCCGTCTTCGCGCGGCACCTGCAGCGACTGCGCGAGATCTGGGAATTGCTGGAGGAAGCCCGGATGGTGTCGCAGCCAGGCCGCGACTTCGTGGGCACCGAGTTTTTCGTTGTGGTCCATGCGTTCCTTCATCCCGGAATGTGCTGCAACTCGCCTTCGAACACGAAGGCCGTCGGTCCCGCCATTGTGACGGCAGATGCGTCGTCCGGCCAAGCGATGCGCAGCGTGCCGCCGGGCAATTCCACCGCGACATCGCGACCGATGCGTCCGCGCCGCATCAACACCGTCGCCGCGGCGCAGGCGCCGCTGCCGCAGGCCAGGGTTTCGCCCGCGCCACGCTCGTACACGCGCAGGCGGATGCGATCGGGCGCCAGCACTTGCGCGAAACCGACGTTGGCCGATTTCGGAAACAGCGACGAGGCCTGCAAGGCGGGACCGATGTGGGCAACGTCGGCGCCCTGTACGTCATCGACTTCGATCACCGCATGCGGGTTGCCCATCGAAACCGCGCCGAAGGCGATGTCCTCGCCATCCACGCACAACACATAAGGGTCGGATTCGGTAGTGCCCGGCTTCAGCGGAACCGCCTGCACCGAAAAATCCGGTGCGCCCATATTGACGCGGTACTGGTCGCCATCGAGATGTTCGACATCGTGGGTCGCGACCGGGCTGTCGATGCGGAAGCGCTCGCCTCGTGCCGCGCCATCGCGCACCAGCCACGCGGCGACGCAGCGCGCGCCATTGCCGCATTGGCCGGACGGCGAGCCATCGGAATTCCAGATGCCGTAACTGGCGATCGAACCCGCGGCACGCGGCGCTTCGATGGTAAGGATCTGGTCGCAGCCGACACCAAGGTGGCGATCGCCAAGCAGGCGGCAGAGGTCGGCAGTCGGCGCGGGCGCGCCATCGCGCAAGTCGATCACGACGAAGTCGTTGCCGGCGCCATGCATCTTGCTGAAGCGCATGGCCGCCTCAGCGCTGCGGCGTCGTGGTCGCCGGCTGATCCTTGGGCGTCTCGGCCGGTTTCGGTTGCGTCTGATTGTCGGTCGACGGCGCCTGGGTGTCCGTCTGCGGAGCAGGCGTGGTCGTGGTTTCGACCGGCACCGGCTTCTGCGGCAGCACCAGCGGGCCCTTGTTGCCGCAGGCCGTCAGCAGGCAGGCGGTGACCAGCACGAGGGGAAGTCGGATGTTCATGCGGGCAGTGTAGCGCGGTTGCATGAACGCCCGCGCTCAGACCCCCAGCTGTTCCAGCATGAAGGCATACATTTCGGCGGTCTCGCGGTAACGGCGGAAACGCCCCGACTTGCCGCCGTGCCCGGCCTCCATGTTGATGCGGAATACCAGCGGATGCGACGAGGTGTCGACGTCGCGCAGCCGCGCCACGTATTTCGCCGGCTCCCAGTACTGCACCTGCGAATCCCACAACCCGGTGCCGACGAACATCGCCGGATACGCCTGCGGCTGCAGATTGTCGTAGGGCGAGTACGACAGCATGTAGTCGTAACTGTCCTTGCGCTCCGGGTTGCCCCACTCGTCGTATTCGTTGGTCGTGAGCGGGATGGTCGGATCGAGCATCGTCGTCACCACGTCGACAAACGGCACCTGCGACAGGATCACCCGGTAATCCTGCGGCGCCATGTTCGAGATCGCGCCCATCAGCAGGCCGCCGGCGCTGCCGCCCATCGCGGCGACGCGGTCCTTCGCCGCGTACTTGTTCTCTACCAGCCAGCGGGTGACGTCGATGAAATCGGTGAAGCTGTTCTTCTTGTGGAACATGCGGCCGTTGTCGTACCAGTCGCGGCCCATCTCCTCGCCACCGCGGATATGCGCCAGCGCATAGACCATGCCGCGATCGAGCAGGCTGACGATCGAGGCGCTGAACGACGGGTCCATCGAATGCCCGTAGCTGCCGTAGCCGTATTGCAGCATCGCCGCCGTGCCGTCGCGCTTGAAGTCCTTGCGATAGACCAGCGATACCGGCACCTGCGCGCCATCGCGCGCCGGCACCCAGACGCGTTCGGTGACGTAGTTGGCCTGGTCGTAGCCACCGAGCACCGGTTGCTGTTTCAGCAGGCGACGCTCGCCAGTCTTGATGTTCACCTCGTAGGTGATGACCGGCGTGGTCAGCGAGGTATAGCTGTAACGCAACCACTCGGTATCGGGTTCGGCATTGACCTCCAGCCCCATCGAATAGGCGGACTCGTCTACCTTGACGTATTCCTCGCGGCCATCGGCATGGAGGATGCGGACGCGCTCCAGTCCGCCCGAGCGTTCGTCGATGGCGCTGAAGCCGTCGAACAGTTCGATGGTTTCGATGAAGACCTTGGGATCGTGCGCGATCCAATCGACCCACTCCGCGCGCGATGTCGCGCCATCGGCGGCGGTGACGATCTTGAAATTCTTCGCGCCGTCCGCGTTGGTGCGGATCACCCAGCGCCCGCCGAAATGGTCGGCGTCGTATTCGAGATCGCGTTCGCGCGGCGCCAGCACCCTGAACTCGCTCGGATCGGACGCCGGCGCGTAGCGCTCCTCGTTCGACACCGTGCTGTGCATGCCGATGGTGATGAACTTGTCGTCGCGGGTGCGGCCCAGCCCCATGTAATAGCTGTCGTCGTCTTCCTCGTAGACCACGGCATCCTGTGCGACATCGCTGCCGAGCACGTGCTTCTTCACGCGCACGGTCAGCAGCGTTTCCGGATCGTTCTCGATGTAGAGCAGGGTGCGTCCGTCGTCGGCCCATTCGGCATCGGCGCTGGTGCCGGGAATCGCATCAGGCAGCAACGTGCCGCTGTCGAGATCGGTGAACCGCAGCGTGTACTGGCGACGTCCATTGGTGTCCTCGGCCCAGACCATCATGCGGTTGTCGCGACTGATCGCCACTGGATACGCGGAGTAGTAGTCGTGGCCCTGCGCCAGCGCATTGACGTCGAGCAGTACCTGCTCGCTGGCGTCGCTTCCAACAGCCGAATGGCTGTTCCAATCGCCGGCGGCGTTGGCCTGCTGGATCGAAGCCGCATCGACTCCGGCGCCATCCTTGCGTCGTGCATGCACCGGATAGTCCTGTCCGGCGACATAGCGCGAGTAGTACCACCAACCGCGCTCGCGATACGGCACCGAGCTGTCGTCCTGCTTGATGCGGGCGACGATCTCGCCGTAGAGGGTGTCCTCCAGCGGCTTGAGGTGCGCCAGCATCGCATCGGCATAGGCGTTCTCGTCCGCGAGATACGCCAGCATCTCGGGATTCTCGCGTTCGTCGTCGCGCAGCCAGTAGTACACGTCCTCGCGTTCGGCGCCGAAGGGCGCTTTGACGACGTGCGGCTTCCTGGCGGCGCGCGGCGGTTGCAGCTTGTGGTCTTGCGTCATCACTTCTTTCCGAGCACGTCCCACAGGAAGCCGTAGTTCAGCGCCCAGGTCTTGGCGGTCTGTTCGCTGGTGGAGCCGGCGCCGTGGCCGCCTTCGATGTTCTCGAAATAGCGCACGTCCTTGCCGGCCGCTTCCATCTTCGCCGCCATCTTGCGGGCATGACCGGGATGCACGCGGTCATCGCGCGTGGTCGTCCAGATGAAGGTCGGCGGGTACTTCTTCGCCGGATCGAACAACTGGTAGGGCGAGAAGGTCTTGATGTAGTCCCAGTCGGCCGTGTCGGGATCGCCGTATTCCGCCATCCACGAGGCGCCGGCCAGCAGGTGGCTGTAGCGCTTCATGTCGAGCAGCGGCACCTGGATCACGATCGCGCCGAACAGTTGCGGATACTGCGTCAGCATGTTGCCCATCAGCAGGCCGCCATTGCTGCCGCCCATGGTGCCGAGATGCTTGGGCGAAGTGATCTTGCGCGCGATCAGGTCCTGCGCGACCGCCGCGAAATCCTCATAGGCCTTGTGGCGGTTCTGCTTGAGCGCGGCCTCGTGCCAGCGCGGACCATACTCGCCACCGCCGCGGATGTTGGCGACCACGTAGACGCCACCCGGCTCCAGCCACGCCTTGCCGATGGTTCCGGAATAGCCCGGCATCATCGACACCTCGAAGCCACCATAGCCGTAGAGCAGCGTCGGATTCTTGCCGTCGAGCTTCAGATCCTTGCGATGGACGATGAAGTACGGCACGCGGGTGCCGTCCTTCGAGGTGACGAAGTGCTGTTCCACCACGTCCTTCGACGCATCGAAGAACGCCGGCATGGTCTTCAGCACTTCGGGTTTCTTGCCGATCTCGGCGATCGACAACGTGGTCGGGGTGAGATAGCCCGACGCCGTCATCCACACCGCATCGGATTCGACGAAGTCGACCGCCGACACTCCGATTGCACCGATCGCCGGCGCACCGACGAACTCGCTCTTCTTCCATTCGCCATTGCCGGGCGTCAGTACCTGCAAGTGGTTCTTGACGTCGTCCAGAACGTTCAGCACCACGTGGTTCTTCGTCCACGTCGCGCCAGCGAGGGATGTCGTCGCGGTCGGTACGAACAATTCGGTCAGTTCGCGCTTGCCGGCCATCCAGTCGTTGAAGTTGGCGACCAGCATCGAGCCGGCCTTGTACGTCTTGCCGCCCAGCGCCCAGTCCGTGCGCGGCTCCAGCACCAGCCAGTCGCGCACCACATAGCGCTGCATCGAATCGGGCACGTCGATCTTCGCCAGCGTGCCATCGGCTTTGCGCAGGAAGGTTTCGCTGCTGTAGAACCCGATGCCGCGATGGACCAGATCGCGTTCGTATCCCGGAGTGTCGTCGTGGCTGGCGCTGATCGACAGATCAGCCGGCTTGCCTTCGTACACCAGCTTCGCATCCGCCATCGGCGTGCCGCGCGTCCACAGCTTGGCGATGCGCGGATAGCCCGAGGTCGTCATCGAGCCGTCGCCGAAATCGGTCTGCACGAAGACGTGGTCGGCGTCGATCCAGTCGATCCCGCCCTTGGCCAGCGGCTTGACGAAGCCGTCCTTCACGAACTGGCGCGTCGTCATGTCGAATTCGCGGGTGGTGTCGGCGTCCGATCCACCCGGCGACAGCGAGACCAGGCACTTGGTGTACGCCGGGCGCAGGCAGCTCGCGCCATGCCACACCCAGTTGCTGCCCTCGGCCTTGTTGAGCGCGTCGAGGTCGATGACGGTTTCCCACTTCGGCTGCGCCTTGCGGTATTCCGCCAGCGTGGTGCGCCGCCAGATGCCACGGACGTGCTGCTTGTCCTGCCAGAAGTTGTAGTACCACTCGCCCTGCTTGTAGACGCCGGGAATCTTGGCGTCGGAATCGAGGATCGCGCGGATGTCCGATTGCAGCTTGGCGAAGCCCGGCTTGCCACCGAGCTCGGCCTCGGTGCGGGCGTTGTGTTCCTTGACCCACGCCATCTGCTTGTCGCCGTGGATGTCTTCCAGCCACTGGTTGGCGTCTTCCTGCTTCGGACCGTCCTGCTGCATCGTTGTCTCCGCGTGGGCCATGCCCCCGAAGGCAAGCGCGACGGCCAGGCCGAGGCGAGCGGTACGCAATCCATTCATGGGGCGGCATTCCTTGTATGGGGAAATGTGGTCGCCAACGCTAACACGCGACACGGCCGCCCTCACCCGCCAGAAGTCAGGCGCGCAGGCGTCGCGCCTGGACGCGGCGAGGGCCGCCGCGATGCACCACCCGCGTCGCCAGGCGCGGCAGCGGCAGGCCTTCGGCCACCCACAATGCGCAGGCCGGCATCAGCACCAGCCACAGCGGCATCCAGCCCAGCCAGGCGTTCGATCCGCGCGCCGCGGGTACCAGGGCGACCAGCGCCAATCCGCCCAACAGGGCGCGACGCAGCATCAACACGGCATGGGGGTGGATGAAGGAACGGGTCTGCATGGCGGGACTCCATCGTTGTGATGGGTCCAGCCTCGCCCAGCCTCATCTCAGAAGCTGCGACCTCGGGTCACGCGTCGTAATTCGAGGCCGCCAGCGTCAGCAAGGTGCGGGCCTGCTCGCGCAGGCTGCGCGGCTCGATGATCTCGGCGTCGCCGCCGTACTGCAGGATGTCCATCAGCAGTTCGCGGCCGTTGCTGTACGGCACCTTCAGTTCATAGGAGCCATCGGGCAGGAAGCGGCCCTCCTGGCGCGAATGCCAGTGCTCGTCGGCGACCCAGCGCGCGGACTTGGCGTTGAAGCGGATCGTCGCCGTGCCCTTGGGATCACCCGAGAAGATGCCGTAACCGCCTGCAAGGTGACGATCGAGCTCGGCATCGGGCACGTCGCGCGCGGAGGTTTCCAGCATCTTGGCGCCGGTGATGCGATCGACCGAGAAGCTGCGCAATGCTTCGCGATCATGGTCGAAGGCATCGAGATACCAGTTGCCGCGATAGTGGGTGAGTCGCTGCGGCGACACGCGACGACGCGTGGTCTCGTCGGTGGAGCGCGCGCGGTAATCGAAACTCAGTTCCTTGCGCTCCAGCGTCGCAGACGCCACGGTGCGGAAGGAATGTTCGTCGAGGCGGCGTGCCTTGTGCGCCAGCACGCGGATGCGCTCCATCGGCCAGCGTCGGCCGCCGGCCTGTTCTTCCAGCAACTTCTCGATGCGCGACTGCAGCGGCGCCAGCGCGCTGTTCAGCACGTTGCCGCCGGTGTGCCCCATCAACGCCTGCGCCGCCATCAACGCATGCAGTTCTTCGGAACTCAGCCACAGGCCGGGCAGCTCGAAGCGCGAATCGTCATGGCTGTCGTAGCGGAAACCGGCGTCGCCATCGCCGACGATCGGCGCCATCAGGGCATCGCGCAGATAGGCGATGTCGCGATAGACCGTGGCGCGCGAACAGCCCAGCTGTTCCTGCAGGCTCGGCACCGTCACCGCATAGCGCGACGACTTGAAGATGCGATGAAGGGCGTGGATGCGTTCGTGGCGGTCCATGGATGCGATGCAGGCGGCTCAGCCCATAGCTTAGCTCGCGGAGATCAACTCCCGGGCGCCGGCAGCCAGCAATTCATCCGCCAGTCGCTCGCCCAGCGCTTCCGGCGCCGCCGCATCGCCATGGCCACGCGCGCGCAGGCTGTGGCCGTCGCTGACCGAAGCGACCAGTCCCTGCAGGTGCAGGCGCTCGCCTTCCAGCCGTGCGTATGCGGCGATCGGCACGTGGCAACTGCCATCCAGGCGGCGATTCAGCGCGCGCTCGGCCTCCACGCAGGTGCGTGTCTCGGCGTGATCGAGCACCGCCAGCAACGCGGCGATCTCCGGGGCGTCATCGCGGCACTCGACTGCGATCGCGCCCTGCGCCGGCGCCGGCAGCCATTCCGGCGCATCCAGTCGCGCGCGGATGCGGTCGTCGAAGCCGAGACGTTGCAAACCGGCGCAGGCCAGCAGGATGGCGTCGTATTCGTCGGCATCGAGCTTGGCCAGCCGCGTGTTGACGTTGCCGCGCAGATCGGTGATCACGACATCGGGACGCAATGCGCGCAACTGCGCCTGTCGCCGCAACGACGCCGTGCCGACGCGGGCATGCATCGGCAACCCGGCGATGTTCGCATGGCGATTGCTGACGAAGGCATCGGCATGATCCGCGCGCTCGAGGATCGCCGGCAGCATGAAGCCGGGATCGAGCACCATCGGCACGTCCTTGAGCGAATGCACCGCGCAATCGGCTTCGCCGCGTTGCATCGCCAGTTCCAGTTCCTTCAGGAACAGGCCCTTGCCGCCAATCGCCGCAAGCGAACGATCGAGGATGTCGTCGCCTCGGGTCGACATCGGCACCAACTCGATGTCCAGCCTCGGGTGTGCTTCGCGCAGGCGGGCGGCGACGTGTTCGGTCTGCCAGAGGGCGAGCGGGCTTTTGCGGGTGGCGATGCGCAGCTTCATGCCACCATTATCGCGCTTCGCCGCTCAGTACTGCTCGATGGCGGATCGCACCGTCGGCAGGCAGCGCCGGCTGATTTCCAGCGGCTCGGCGATGCCGCGCAACAGCACCCGGTACTGGCCCTCGCCGTCGCGACGCAATCCCTCCAACGCCTTGCGCGCCACCAGGCAATTGCGGTGGATGCGCAGGAAGCGATCGGGGAACGCTTCTTCCAGCGACTTGAGCGAATCCTCGATCAGGTCGTGGCCATGCGCGTGATGGACCATCACGTATTTGTCGTCGGCCTGCAGATAGGTGACCTCGTCGATGGCGATGCGACGGACGCCGCCGCGCTGGCGCACCAGCAGGTGGCCGCGCCCGCCATCGCTGGCGAAACTGCCGCGCGTCGCCAGGAACAGGCGCGCGCGTTGCAGCGCGATCTCCAGGCGTTCGCGCCGCACCGGCTTGACCAGGTAGTCGACCGCTTCGACATCGAACGCGGCGGCGGCGTGTTCGGCGTGCGCGGTGACGAAGACGATGCCCGGGCGCGGGCGCAAACCCGCCAGTTCACGCGCGACCTCGAGGCCATCGCCGCCCGGCATCGCGATGTCGAGCAGGACGAGGTCGGGCAGCGATTCCCGCGCCGACGCGATCGCTTCCTCGCCATTGCCTGCGGCGCCGGACACGGTCACGCCGGATGTCTGTTGCAGCATTGAATGCAGGCGCTCGCGCGCCAGCGGCTCGTCGTCGACGACGAGCACGCGCAACACCTGTTGGCCCCGTGTGTCCTGCACCCACGCGTCCCCGCGATCCGTGTGCGGGGATGGTAACGCGCACTCAGCCGGCGCGGAACCGTGCCTCGAACCAGTCGGACAGATCGGAGATTTCCTGCGGCATTACCGCATGCATCATCGGATAGGCGTGCCACTCCACCGCGAAACCGCATTCGCGCAGCACGTCGGCGCTCATCTCGCCGGCGAGATACGGCACCACCGGATCGCCCAGGCCATGCGCCATGAACACCGGCGGCCGGGCGCCATCGGCGCGACATTCGGCCTTGGCGCGATCGGGCGCCGGAAGATAGGTCGACAACGCGACCAGACCGGCCAGCGGAAGCGCACGCCGCATGCCGAGCGCCAGCGTCACCGCCCCGCCCTGCGAAAACCCGGCGAGGATGATCCGCGACTCCGGCACCCCGCGCGCGACTTCGCGGGCAACCAGTGCTTCGGCCTGCGCCATCGATTCCTGCAATCCGGCTTCGTCGGCACGATTGGCGAGATCGAGATGGGCGATGTCGTACCACGCGCGCATGCGCATGCCGCCATTGATGGTGACCGGGCGCACCGGCGCGTGCGGGAACACGAAGCGGACGGTCGGCCAGCCCTCGCGGCGCAGTTCGGGAACGATCGGTGCGAAATCGTGGCCATCGGCGCCGAGGCCGTGCAGCCATATCACCGACCAGCGCGGATCGCCCTGACCGACAACGGTCTCGACGGTTTCAAGTTCAGTCGTCATGGCCGCAGTGTGCCATGCGTGACCGGATCAGCGCGCCTTGAGGGTGAAGCTCGCCAGCGACACGCCGATATCCCAGCCATCGCCCTTGCCCTTGAGCGCGAGCGAGACGTTGCCCTTGGTCACCACCTGCACCTGGCGCGAACGCACGGCGCCGATGTGCGCCTCGGCCGCCGCATAGGAACCGAGCACGTCGTGGATGTTGGCGATGCCGGTGAATTCACCGACGCCGTCGGTGATGCGCGATTTGCCGAAGGTCAGGCCGCCGCCGCGCGAGACGATGGTCACCGGCAGGCGGTCGCCATTGTTGCAACTCACCATGCCGGTTCCCGAAGCGGTCTTGTAGAACACCGACCAGCCTTCGAGGTTGAAACTGAGATGGCAGTCCAATGCATCCTCGGCCCGGACCTGCGGCGCCCATGCGGAGGTGCCGCAGGCGAGACAGGCGATCAGCAGGGCACGTCGGAATTGCGTCATGGCATCGCGATTGGGGCCCGTCACCGCGACGAGCACCCGGCACCATAGCACCGTCCAGTTGAACGGCAGCGAAGCCGGACAGGGTTACCGGCAGGCCTCGCGCACCCCGTCGTCCAGGGCGACCATGCGGTCGTAGGTCATGGTCTGGAACTCGCGGTCGCGGATGCGGTCGCGGCGATGGCGGGTCCGCTGGCAACGATCCAGGCCGTCGCCCCGTCCGCCCGATGCGACCCGGCCACCGCGGCGAACGCGCATCATCGCTGCGATTTCCGCGCGATTACTGCGTTGCCATTCCAGGGTTTCCTGTTGCCGCTGGCGGATCGAGCGCGCCTGTCCGGCGCGATCATCGTCATAGCTGCGGATCCAGCCGGCGCGGGTCCCCGCCGGGCAATCGCCATCGACATAGCTCACCGAGCCGCCCTGCCCCAGGCATTGATGGACTTCACCCGCCCAGGCATGGCCGCAGGCCAGTGCCAGCAGCACAACCATCATCCGGATCTTTTTCATGCCAGCTCCACGCGACTGCGATGGAGTCAGCTTCATGTACCGCCGCGAGCTGGTCTGTCAGCCGTTTCCGAAGGCGAGGTCGGCGACCGCCGCGGCGATCCCCGAGGCATCGCCGACCTGGCGCAGGCGCGGATGCGTCGCATCGACATCGTGCTCGGCCTCGTGCGCCCAGGTGACGTGATACGGCATGTGGACGCCGGCCCCGCCGAGATCGAGCACCGGGGCGATATCGGAACGCAGCGAATTCCCGACCATCACGAATTCCGCCGGCTGGATGCCGAATTCGCGCAGCAATCGGGCATAGGTCTTCGCGTCCTTTTCGCTGACGACCTCGATGCGCTGGAAACGCTCGGCCAGCCCCGAGGCCCGTACTTTCGCTTCCTGGTGGAACAGGTCGCCCTTGGTGATCAGCACGACCTGGTAGCGCTCGGCGATGGCATCGACCGCGGCGGGAATGCCCGGCAATACTTCGACCGGATGCAGCAGCAGGTCACGTCCCAGCGACACGATGCGATGGATGTCGGCGGCATCGATCCGCCCCTCGGTGATCTCGATCGCCGCTTCGACCATCGACAGCACCATGCCCTTGGCGCCATAACCGAACACCGCGAGATTGCGTTTCTCGACCTCGTAGAGGCGACCGCCCAGATCGGCGAGATCGACATAACCGCCGACGATGCGGCGGAATTCGGCTTCGGCGGCGCGGTAGTAATCCTCGCTCTTCCAAAGGGTGTCGTCGGCATCGAAACCGACCATGCGGATGGCAGTCGACATGCCGGCATTATCCCCCATGCCGTGGCGCACACGACGATAACCACGGATCGGCGATACTCGTGCCTCCACGCCGGGAGCCACCATGCACCTGCGTTTCGCACTGATGCTTCCCCTGTCCCTGCTTTGCGCCTGCAACAGCGGCGCCCGACAGGCGACGGACACCACGGCGGTCGCAAGTGGACAGGAACCGTTTTCCGTCCAGTCGATCGCACGCTTCGATGAACCGTGGGCGATGGCCTTCCTGCCCGATGGCAAGTTGCTGGTGACCGAAAAACGCGGTCGCCTGATCGTCTTCGATCCCGCCAACGGATCGAAAACCGTCATCACCGGCACGCCGACCGTGGATTACGGCGGCCAAGGCGGATTCGGCGACATCGCGCTCGCGCCCGATTACGCCAGCAGCCACCGCATCTATTACAGCTATGTCGAGGCGGGCGACGACGACACCCGCGGCGCAGCCGTCGACAGCGCCACGCTCGACCTCACCACCCATGCATTGGCCAACACGCGCCGCATCTGGACCCAGCAGCCGAAAGTCACCGGCAACGGCCACTTCAGCCATCGCATCCTGTTCTCACCGGACGGACGCTATCTCTTCATCAGTTCCGGCGAACGCCAGAAATTCGATCCCGCGCAGGACATGTCGACCAATCTCGGCAAGGTCGTGCGCCTGTTCCCGGATGGCAGCGTTCCACCGGACAACCCGTTCGCATCACGTGGCGGCGTGACCGCGCAGATCTGGACGCTCGGACATCGCAACCTGCTCGGACTGGCCTGGGACAGCCAGGGCCGGTTGTGGGAGGACGAGATGGGACCGCGCGGCGGCGACGAGCTCAACGTGATCGTGAAAGCCCGCAATTACGGCTGGCCGGTCGTCTCCAACGGCGATCATTACGACGGTCGGTCGATCCCGCGCCATTCGACGCGACCGGATTTCGAAGCACCGAAAACCTCTTGGAACCCGGTGATTTCACCGTCGAGCCTGGTGATCTACAGCGGAACGATGTTCCCGCAATGGCGTGGACACGCATTGATCACCGGACTGTCGTCGGAATCGCTGATCGATGTGCAGATCGACGGCGACCATGCCCGTGAAGCGCATCGCTATCCGATGGGCCATCGCCTGCGCGAAATCGAGCAAGGCCCGGATGGCGCGCTCTGGATCCTGCAGGACGGCAACGACGGCGAACTGCTCAAGCTGACGCCGAAAAACTCTAGATCACCCTGAAAACAAGCGAAAAATCGCTTATTGGGCAGCGCGCAACACGGGTTGCAACGGCGGCAGTTTCATCGCCATGCGATAGGCCGCGTGCAATGCGGTCACCTTCTGCACGTAATCGACCGTTTCCCGATACGGCGGAATCCCGCCGTACTTCGCCACCGCGCCGACGCCGGCGTTGTAAGCCGCGGCGGCCTTGCCGTAATCGCCTTTGTAGAGCGCCAGCAATCGCTGGAGAAGACGCGCACCACCACTGATCGACTGCTCGTGCGCATAAGGATCGGCGACGCCGAGTTCGTGCGCGGTCCCGGGCATCAACTGCATCACGCCCTGCGCACCCTTCGCCGAAGTCGCGCGTTCGTCGAAACCGCTTTCGGCATGGGCGATCGCGCGCAGGAAGGCATCATCCACTTTCGTTTTCTTCGCCGCCGACTTGAACTCCTTGGCATACACGTCGAGACGCGGCTTGCTGACCTTGCCCAGGCCCTCGTGCGCGGGAGATCCCGGCGGTGTCTGCACGAAAAACTTCAGGACCGGCGTCGATCCCGGCAGGTTGCGCGTGCTGTAGACGGTCTTGCCATCCTGCTGGCGTTCGTAGAGCGTGCCGTTGATCGCGCCGAGATCACCCCACAGGTTCGGCACCTTGGCGACGTTGTCGTCGATCTCCTTCGCAACGCACTTCGATCCCGGTTCCGGTGCCGTCGCCAGGCTCACGGTGTTGCCGCGCACGCAGCGATACACCGTGCGCGCGCCGGCATCCGTCGCCAATGACAGGGCGATCAGGCACAACAACAGGGCGGGCAGCGATTTCATCCGGGATATTGTCGCCAAACTGGCTGAACAGGGCGTGCGCCGGAGGTCACGAATCCCGGACAAAAAGAAATCCCCAGCCTTTCGGGCTGGGGAACGTGCAAAAGAGAAAGCCCCAGCTTTTGGCTGGGGCTTTCGGGGTAAAAACCTGGCGATGACCTACTCTCACATGCTGAAGTGCACACTACCATCGGCGCAGCTGCGTTTCACTTCCGAGTTCGGAATGGGATCGGGTGGGGCCACAGCGCTAATGTCGCCAGGAAACTGGTGAAGACATCGTCGAACACAAAGGCATCGACGCCGTCTTGCATAGGGTGGAATGTAGCGAGAACTTTGTTTTGCTTCAGACCGCCAATCGCGTCGATTGGGTCCAAGGCCACTTGAGGTTATATGGTCAAGCCGCACGGCTCATTAGTACTGGTTAGCTCAATGCATTACTGCACTTACACACCCAGCCTATCAACCACCTAGTCTTGATGGTGCCTTTAGGGGGCTTGTGCCCCGGGAAATCTCATCTTGAGGCGCGCTTCCCGCTTAGATGCTTTCAGCGGTTATCGCTTCCGAACATAGCTACCCGGCAGTGCCACTGGCGTGACAACCGGAACACCAGAGGTTCGTCCACTCCGGTCCTCTCGTACTAGGAGCAGCCCCTCTCAAATTTCCAACGCCCATGGCAGATAGGGACCGAACTGTCTCACGACGTTCTGAACCCAGCTCGCGTACCACTTTAAATGGCGAACAGCCATACCCTTGGGACCGACTACAGCCCCAGGATGTGATGAGCCGACATCGAGGTGCCAAACTCCGCCGTCGATATGAACTCTTGGGCGGAATCAGCCTGTTATCCCCGGAGTACCTTTTATCCGTTGAGCGATGGCCCTTCCATACAGAACCACCGGATCACTAAGTCCTACTTTCGTACCTGCTTGATCCGTCGATCTTGCAGTCAAGCACGCTTATGCCTTTGCACACAGTGCGCGATGTCCGACCGCGCTGAGCGTACCTTCGAGCTCCTCCGTTACTCTTTAGGAGGAGACCGCCCCAGTCAAACTACCCACCATACATGGTCCCCGACCCGGATTACGGGCCCAGGTTAGAACGTCAAGCACATCAGGGTGGTATTTCAAGGTTGGCTCCATGCCAGCTAGCGCCGACACTTCATAGCCTCCCACCTATCCTACACAGACGAACTCAACGTTCAATGTAAAGCTATAGTAAAGGTTCACGGGGTCTTTCCGTCTTGCCACGGGAACGCTGCATCTTCACAGCGATTTCAATTTCACTGAGTCTCGGGTGGAGACAGCGCCGCTGTCGTTACGCCATTCGTGCAGGTCGGAACTTACCCGACAAGGAATTTCGCTACCTTAGGACCGTTATAGTTACGGCCGCCGTTTACTGGGGCTTCGATCAAGAGCTTCGCCTTGCGGCTGACCCCATCACTTAACCTTCCAGCACCGGGCAGGCGTCACACCCTATACGTCCACTTTCGTGTTTGCAGAGTGCTGTGTTTTTGATAAACAGTCGCAGCGGCCTGGTATCTGCGACCTCCAATCGCTCAGCCACGCACGTGGCCACGATCGAAGGCGTACCTTCTCCCGAAGTTACGGTACCATTTTGCCTAGTTCCTTCACCCGAGTTCTCTCAAGCGCCTGAGAATTCTCATCCTACCCACCTGTGTCGGTTTACGGTACGGTCTTCGTAAGCTGAAGCTTAGGAGCTTTTCCTGGAAGCGTGGTATCAGTCACTTCGCTCTAAAGAGCTCGTCTCGGTGCTCGGTATAGAGTGTCCCGGATTTGCCTAAGACACATACCTACCTCCTTTCCCCCGGACAACCAACGCCGGGTAGACCTAACCTTCTCCGTCCCTCCATCGCACTTACGCGAGGTGCAGGAATATTAACCTGCTTCCCATCGACTACGCATTTCTGCCTCGCCTTAGGGGCCGACTCACCCTGCGCCGATTAACGTTGCGCAAGGAAACCTTGGGCTTTCGGCGTGCGGGCTTTTCACCCGCATTGTCGTTACTCATGTCAGCATTCGCACTTCCGATACCTCCAGCAGACTTCTCAATCCACCTTCATTGGCGTACGGAACGCTCCTCTACCGCGCATACAAAGTATGCACCCCAAGCTTCGGTTACATGCTTAGCCCCGTTAAATCTTCCGCGCAGACCGACTCGACCAGTGAGCTATTACGCTTTCTTTAAAGGATGGCTGCTTCTAAGCCAACCTCCTGGCTGTCTGTGCCTTTCCACATCGTTTACCACTTAGCATGTATTTGGGACCTTAGCTGTGGGTCTGGGTTGTTTCCCTTTTCACGACGGACGTTAGCACCCGCCGTGTGTCTCCCATGCAGTCTGTCTTGGTATTCGGAGTTTGCAATGGTTTGGTAAGTCGCGATGACCCCCTAGCCATGACAGTGCTCTACCCCCAAGAAGATTCACATGAGGCGCTACCTAAATAGCTTTCGAGGAGAACCAGCTATCTCCGGGTTCGATTAGCTTTTCACTCCTAATCACACCTCATCCCCTACCTTTGCAACGGGAGTGGGTTCGGGCCTCCAGTCCGTGTTACCGGACCTTCACCCTGGGCATGACTAGATCACCCGGTTTCGGGTCTATTGCCCGCGACTATGCGCCCTTATCAGACTCGGTTTCCCTTCGCCTCCCCTATACGGTTAAGCTTGCCACGAACAATAAGTCGCTGACCCATTATACAAAAGGTACGCAGTCACCCCGAAGGGCTCCTACTGCTTGTACGCACACGGTTTCAGGTTCTATTTCACTCCCTTCACCAGGGTTCTTTTCGCCTTTCCCTCACGGTACTGGTTCACTATCGGTCGGTCAGGAGTATTTAGCCTTGGAGGATGGTCCCCCCATGTTCAGACAGGGTTTCTCGTGCCCCGCCCTACTCAATTTCATCTGAATGGCCCTTTCAAATACAGGGCTATCACCTTCTATGGCCGGCCTTCCCAGGCCGTTTTTCTAGAACCAATCAGACTTTTGGGCTAGTCCCCGTTCGCTCGTCACTACTAAGGGAATCTCGGTTGATTTCTTTTCCTCCGGTTACTTAGATATTTCAGTTCACCGGGTTCGCTTCCAGCAGCTATGTATTCACTGCAGGATACCCTTGCGGGTGGGTTTCCCCATTCGGACATTTCCGGGTCAAAGCTTGTTGCCAGCTCACCGGAACTTTTCGCAGGCTACCACGTCCTTCATCGCCTCTGACCGCCAAGGCATCCACCGTGTGCGCTTATTCACTTGACCATATAACCCCAAGTCGCCTCAGGGTCATCGTAGTGCCGGGGAGTACAAATCCCGCAGCGTGAATATCAACGACAACTTCAAATGTTAGGGGATTAAATCCCCCGCCTTAGCCTCAATCGACACGTTTGAGCAGTCTTCTGCTCAAGCGCTCGCTACATTCCAGTTTTCAAAGAACAAACACCGGCCACAATGCCGATGTTTTTCAAATTAGGTGTACGCAATCCAGGAGCATTTCCGTTCGGGAGTTGGTGGGTCTGGGAGGACTCGAACCACCGGCCTCACCCTTATCAGGGGTGCGCTCTAACCACCTGAGCTACAGACCCAACGTCTCTTGCCTTCAGTGGTGGAGCCTGTCGGGATCGAACCGACGACCCCCTGCTTGCAAAGCAGGTGCTCTCCCAGCTGAGCTAAGGCCCCGAAGCGGGACGTTTCCACGACCTTCCGATCGGGAAACTTCTGGATTGCAGGATACTTGTGCGGACGCCTGACAGCTTTGCTGTCTTTTAGTCTCTAAAGGAGGTGATCCAGCCGCACCTTCCGATACGGCTACCTTGTTACGACTTCACCCCAGTCATCGGCCACACCGTGGCAAGCGCCCTCCTTGCGGTTAAGCTACCTGCTTCTGGTGCAACAAACTCCCATGGTGTGACGGGCGGTGTGTACAAGGCCCGGGAACGTATTCACCGCAGCAATGCTGATCTGCGATTACTAGCGATTCCGACTTCATGGAGTCGAGTTGCAGACTCCAATCCGGACTGAGATGGGGTTTCTGGGATTGGCTCACTCTCGCGAGTTTGCAGCCCTCTGTCCCCACCATTGTAGTACGTGTGTAGCCCTGGCCGTAAGGGCCATGATGACTTGACGTCATCCCCACCTTCCTCCGGTTTGTCACCGGCGGTCTCCCTAGAGTTCCCGACTTTACTCGCTGGCAACTAGGGACAAGGGTTGCGCTCGTTGCGGGACTTAACCCAACATCTCACGACACGAGCTGACGACAGCCATGCAGCACCTGTCTCAGAGTTCCCGAAGGCACCAATCCATCTCTGGAAAGTTCTCTGGATGTCAAGGCCAGGTAAGGTTCTGCGCGTTGCATCGAATTAAACCACATACTCCACCGCTTGTGCGGGCCCCCGTCAATTCCTTTGAGTTTCAGTCTTGCGACCGTACTCCCCAGGCGGCGAACTTAACGCGTTAGCTTCGATACTGAGAGCCAAGTTGCTCCCAACATCCAGTTCGCATCGTTTAGGGCGTGGACTACCAGGGTATCTAATCCTGTTTGCTCCCCACGCTTTCGTGCCTCAGTGTCAGTGCTGGTCCAGATAGTCGCCTTCGCCACTGGTGTTCCTCCCGATCTCTACGCATTTCACTGCTACACCGGGAATTCCACTATCCTCTACCGCACTCTAGTGATCCAGTATCAAATGCAGTTCCCAGGTTGAGCCCAGGGCTTTCACATCTGACTTAAACCACCACCTACGCACGCTTTACGCCCAGTAATTCCGAGTAACGCTTGCACCCTTCGTATTACCGCGGCTGCTGGCACGAAGTTAGCCGGTGCTTATTCTTCCGGTACCGTCATGATCCTGGGTTATTAACCCAGAACTTTTCTTTCCGGACAAAAGGGCTTTACAACCCGAAGGCCTTCTTCACCCACGCGGCATGGCTGGATCAGGCTTGCGCCCATTGTCCAATATTCCCCACTGCTGCCTCCCGTAGGAGTCTGGACCGTGTCTCAGTTCCAGTGTGGCTGATCATCCTCTCAGACCAGCTACGGATCGTCGCCTTGGTGGGCCATTACCCCGCCAACTAGCTAATCCGACATCGGCTCATCTATCTGCGTGAGGCCTTGCGGTCCCCCACTTTCTCCCGTAGGACGTATGCGGTATTAGCGTAAGTTTCCCTACGTTATCCCCCACAAATAGGCAGATTCCGATGTATTCCTCACCCGTCCGCCACTCGCCACCCAGAGAGCAAGCTCTCCTGTGCTGCCGTTCGACTTGCATGTGTTAGGCCTGCCGCCAGCGTTCACTCTGAGCCAGGATCAAACTCTTCACTTAAGTTTTTCTGGACTTCGCTCTGTTTAAGGAGCTGATCCAAATGTTTTGAGTGCAGAGTCCGATCGAGCTCGAAATCACTCGCTTGCTATGCAATTGAATTGACTTGCGCTCTTTCGAACATCTACGTGGACAACGCCACTATCAGACGTCCGCACAAGTTTCCTGCGTACACCTTTTCACAGAACCGGTTGGGCCTCAGCGCCTTCCCCGCTTTGCCCCGTTCGCGTTTCGCGTCAGGGAGCCAGCTACTATACAACGTTTTTCGCTACCGTCAACACCTTGCAGCGAAAATTTTTCTTTCGTTTCACTTCGAAGTTTTCGTCGAAGTGAGCCGCACATCTTAACTCAAATTTCACTGCCGTCAACACCTTGCAGCGAAATTTTCTTTCCTCTCGCCCCGACGTTTCCGTCGGAGTGAGCCGCACATGATAGCGCGATTTCCGTGTCCGTCAACTGCTTTCTTCGTTGCCGAAGGCCGCTGCGTCAGACCGGGCTGCGAATAATACGGATGCTGAATGGGGAGTCAAGCATTTTCTTCAACAAATTTTCTTGACGGCTACCGGGGAGCCGGCAAGATGCACGGATTCCCCTCATTTTCGTGGTCAAAACCGATGCGCAAGATCCGCCTCGCCCTGTTCGTTTCCCTGTCCCTGCTGGCCTCCGGCTGCGCGAGTTCGGCGCAATCCACCGCCTGGGTGGAGCTGCAGGGCCATCGTTATGACGTGGAATTGGCGAAAACCGAGGACCAGCGCGAGCGCGGCCTGATGTTCCGCGACAGCATGGCCGGCGACCACGGCATGCTCTTCATCCACGACAGCGAGGAACCGCAGGCGTACTGGATGAAAAACACCAAGATTCCGCTGGATATCCTCTATTTCGACAACGGCCTGAAGCTGGTGGCCCAGCAGCGCAATGTCCCGCCCTGCACTCTGGGCGACCAGTGCCCGCCCTATCCGAGCAATGTCCCGGCCCGCTACGTGCTGGAGCTGAACGCCGGCCAGGCCGACGCGATGAACCTGAAGGACGGCGCCGTGCTGGCGGTCAAGCCGGGCGTGACGCCGGCGAAATAAGGCGATTCGGCAGGGCCGAGGCCGGTTTTCAGACCTCGGTCATCTCGAAGTCTTCCTTGGTCACCCCGCAATCCGGGCACGTCCAGGTGTCCGGAACGTCTTCCCAGCGGGTGCCGGGGGCGATCCCCTCTTCCGGCAAGCCCTGCGCCTCGTCATAGATGAAGCCGCAGACCACGCACATCCAGGTGCGGAACGGGGCGGTTGCGACGGAATCGGACATGGTTTGCGGGATGCGGGAAGATGCGCCATTGTCCCACGCGCACCGCCCACGCTCCATGTCCCTGCGAAGCACCTTGTCGCCGCATCGCGGCCCCCTGACGGGCCTGTACCTGATTACGCCCGAAGATGCGGACAGCGCGCGCCTGATCGAACGCGTCCGTGCAGTGCTGCCGTTCGCGACGCTGCTGCAATACCGCGACAAGCAGTCCGATGCACGCATGCAGCTTGAGCGCGCGCGTGCGCTGAAGGCGCTATGCGATGAATCCGCGGTGCCGTTGATCATCAATGACGATGTCGCGCTGGCGGAAACCGTGGCCGCTGCCGGCGTGCACCTGGGCGAGGACGACGGCGCCATCGCCGATGCCCGCGCGCGGCTTGGCGAGAACGCGATCATCGGCGCGAGTTGCTATGACGACATCGATCTCGCACGCGCTGCTGTCGCGCAGGGCGCGGATTACATCGCCTTCGGCGCGCTGTTCCCATCGCCCACCAAGCCGCATGCGCGACGCGCGACGCCGGAACTGTTCGCGCAAGCGGCGTCGCTCGACGTGCCGCGAGTGGCGATCGGCGGCATCACGCCGGACAATGTGCGCACTGCGATCGCTGCCGGCGCCGACCTGGCCGCGGTGATCAGCGGCGTATTCGACGCACCCGACCCCGCGACCGCCGCGCGCATCTGCGCCGCCGCCTTTGACTGACACATTCACCAAGAGAATCATCCATGGATACCGCACGTTCGCACGCCCTCTTCACCCGCGCACAGGAACTGATGCCAGGCGGCGTCAATTCGCCGGTGCGCGCGTTCAAGTCGGTGGGCGGCGAACCGTTCTTCACCGCGCGCGCGGAGGGCCCGTACCTGTTCGACGCCGACGGCAATCGCTATATCGACTACGTCGGTTCGTGGGGCCCGATGATCGTCGGCCACAACCATCCCAAGGTGCTGGACGCGGTGATCGCCACGGCGCGCGATGGCCTGTCCTTCGGCACGCCGAATCCGTTGGAAGTGACGATGGCGGAAACGATCACGCGGCTGATCCCCAGTTGCGAGATGGTGCGGATGGTGAATTCCGGCACCGAAGCGACGCTGTCGGCGATCCGGCTGGCGCGCGGCGCGACCGGGCGCGCGCGCATCGTCAAGTTCGAGGGCTGCTACCACGGCCATGGCGATTCCTTCCTGGTGAAGGCCGGCAGCGGCGCACTGACCTTCGGCGTGCCGACATCGCCAGGCGTGCCCAAGGCGCTGGCCGATCTCACCCTGACCCTGCCGTACAACGACATCGAAGCGGCGCAGAAACTGTTCGACGAGCACGGCGCCGACATCGCCGCGCTGATCATCGAGCCCGTCGTTGGCAACGCCAATTGCCTGCCGCCGCGCGAAGGCTATCTGCAGGCGCTGCGCGAGCTGTGCACGCAACATGGCGCGTTGCTGATCTTCGACGAAGTGATGACCGGCTTCCGCGTCGCGCTGGGCGGCGCGCAGGCGCGCTATGGCGTGACCCCGGATCTTTCCACCTTCGGCAAGGTGATCGGCGGCGGCATGCCGGTCGGCGCCTATGGCGGTCGTCGCGAGTTGATGCAGCAGATCGCACCGGCCGGCCCGATCTACCAGGCCGGTACCCTGAGCGGCAATCCGGTGGCGATGGCGGCGGGACTGGCCATGCTCGATCTGATCCAGGCGCCGGGTTTCCATACCGAACTGGAAGCGAAGACGAATGCGCTGTGCGATGGCCTGGAAGCGGCCGCGCACGACGCCGGCATCGCCTTCACCACCCAGCGCGTCGGCGGCATGTTCGGCCTGTTCTTCAGCACGGAGAAGGTCGATACCTATGCGCAGGCGGTCGCCTGCGATACCGCGCGCTTCAACCGCTTCTTCCACGCGATGCTGGAACGCGGCGTGTTCCTGGCGCCTTCGGCATTCGAGGCCGGCTTCATGTCCTCCGCGCATGCGCAGGCCGATATCGACGCCACGATCGCGGCTGCGCGCGAGGCGTTCGTGGAGCTCGCCGGTTGATGGCTGCGCCCGCCTGCATCCTGTTCGACCTCGATCACACCCTGACCGACTACGACCACGAACGGCGCGTGCAGGCGCTGGCGCAACGCATCGGCTTCTCGCCGGCAAGCGTCCACGCCGAACTGTTCACTTCGGGACTGGAGCGCGAAACCGACCTCGGCCTGCACGATCCCGAAGGACACGCACGCGCGATCTCGCGGCGGCTGGGCGTTCCGGTGACGCTGCAAGACTGCATCGTCGCCCGCGCCGCGGCGATGACGCCGTATCCGGAGATGCTCGAACTGGTGCGGGAACTCTCTGGCCGCGCGACGCTGGCCATCCTCACCAACAACGGGCTGCTGGTGCGCGACCACTTCGCGGCGATCTGTCCGGAGCTGGCGGAATTCTTCGGCGACCGCGTGTTCTGTTCGGCGCTGTTCAAGCTCGCCAAACCCGATCCGGCGGTCTTCCTCGCCTGCGCCGAACGCCTGCAGATCGCACCGGAACGTATTCTCTTTACCGACGACAAGGCCGCGAACGCCGACGGCGCGCGTGTCGCCGGATTGCAGGGGCATCATTTCCACGATGCCGCGACCTTGCGCGCGGAATTGGTCGCGAACGGGTTGCTGGCGAGCTGAGCCTCTGCTTGTCTCAGGCCGCGATATAGGCCTGCAGCGCGCGCTCCAGCCTTACCAGACCCTCCGCAACATCCTCGTCACCGATATTGAGCGCGGGCACGAAGCGCAGTACATCGGGACCGGCCTGCAGCAGCAGCAATCCGTTGGCGGCTGCGTGATCGAGGATCGCACCGGCCTTGCCCGCGTGCTCCGGTTTCAGCACCGCGCCCAGCATCAGGCCGCGACCGCGCACCAGCGAGAACAGCCCAAGCCTCTCGTTGATCTTCGCCACGCCATCGCGGATCGCCTGTGATTGGCGGGCGACATTGGCGGCGATGGCGGGCGATGACAACTCGCGCAGCGCGACCCGCGCGACTGCCGCCGCCAGTGGATTGCCGCCGAAGGTGGTGCCGTGCGATCCGTACTGCATGGTTTCGGCAACACGCTCGCCAACCAGCATCGCGCCGATCGGAAAGCCGCCGCCAAGCGCTTTGGCCAGCGTGACGATGTCGGGCTTCACTTCGTCCTGCCAGTGGGCGAACAAGGTGCCGGTGCGGCCCATGCCGGCCTGGATTTCATCAAGCACCAAGAGCGCGCCATGACGATCGCAGAGTTCGCGCACGCCGCGCAGATAGCCGTCGGCTGCCGGGATCACGCCGCTCTCGCCCTGCACCGGCTCCAGCATCACCGCGCAGACGTCGCCGGCGGCCATCGCCGCGTCGAGTTGCGCGAGGTCGTTGAAGTCGACGTAGCGGAATCCCTGCGGCAGGGGTTCGTAGCCTTCCTGGTATTTCGGTTGCGCGGTCGCGGTGACCGCGGCCAGCGTGCGGCCATGGAAACTGCCATGGAACGTGATGATCACGCGGCGTTCCGGCGGACGGCCCTGCGCGGCGGCGTAACGGCGCACCAGCTTGATCGCGGCTTCGTTGGCTTCCGCGCCGGAATTGCAGAAGAACACGCGGCTGGCGAAGCGCGACGCCGCCACCAGTTCCTCGGCAAGCCGCAACGGCGGCTCGGAATAGAAGACGTTGCTGGTGTGCCAGAGCTTGCCGGCCTGCGCGGTCAGCGCATCGACCAGTGCGGGATGCGCGTGGCCAAGACCGCAGACGGCGATGCCGGCGCCGAAATCGACGTACTCACGGCCTTCGCCGTCCCAGACGCGCGAGCCCTGGCCGCGGTCCAGCACCATCTCGCGCTGGCGATAAACCGGCACGAGGCGATCGCGGCCGATGTCGAGGAGATCCTGAGTGGTCATGAATATGTGTCTCGCAAAACAGGTTCCGAGGCGACGCCCGGAACGACAATTAGGTGATTACCAGGTGCCGGTGTTCGGCATCGACGCCCACGGTTCCTGCGGCGGCAGGTGGCCGTCCTGAAGGATCTCGATGGAGATCAGGTCCGGCGAACGCACGAAGGCCATGTGGCCATCGCGCGGCGGACGATTGATCGTCACGCCCATCGCCTGCAGGCGTGCGCAGGTGGCATAAATGTCGGCGACACGGAAAGCCAGGTGGCCGAAATTGCGCGCACTGCCGTAGTCCTCGGTCTTGCCGTCGGCGTCCGGCCAGTTGTACGTCAGCTCGATCTCGGCGTTCGGGGTTTCATCGGCGGCGAGGAAGACCAGGGTGTAGCGGCCCTTCTCGTTCTCCATTCGCCGGGTTTCCTTCAGCCCCAGTCCTTCGCAGAAGAAGCGCAGCGTGGCGTCGAGATCGCGCACGCGAATCATGGTGTGGAGGTATTTCATCGATCAGGGATCCAGGTCGATCTAGTCAGAGAAACAGGTCGGGCAGCAACGGCTTCGTCGGGTCGACGGCGTACTGGTCGAAGTCGGTGACGCCGGCTTCGCGCAGGACGTCCTCGTCGATGAAGAAGCGACCGGTATTGGATTTGGCATCGCGCACCAGGATCGCCTGCGCGGCGTCCGCGACGATTTCGGGTTTACGGCAGCGATCGAGTTCGATGCCGGGAATCATGTTGAGCGCATCGGTGGCAACAATCGTCTTCGGCCACAGCGCATTGATCGCCACGCCCTTGCGGCCGAACTCGCCGGCCAGGCCCAATGTGACCAGGCTCATGCCCATCTTCGCCAGGGTGTAGGCGGTATGGCCGGCCCACCACTTCGGCTCCAGCGACGGCGGTGGCGCCAGGGTGAGGATGTGCGGATTCGCCGACTTCATCAGTTCCGGCAGGCAGGCCTGCGCGCACATGAAGGTGCCGCGCGAATTGACGCCCGTCATCAGGTCGTAGCGCTTCATCGGGGTATCGAGCGCGCCGGCCAGCCAGATCGCGCTGGCATTGTTGACGAGGATGTCGAGCCCGCCGAATTCCTTGACGGTCGCGGCGACCGCGGCATGGACCTGCTCTTCCTCGCGGATGTCGCACTGGATCGCCAGCGCCTGGCCACCGGCCGCGCGCACTTCCTCGGCGACGCTATGGATGGTGCCCGGCAGCTTGGGATTGGGCACGCCCGATTTGGCGACGATGGCGACATTGGCGCCATCGCGGGCGGCGCGCAGGGCGATGGCACGGCCGATGCCGCGCGAGGCGCCGGTGATGAAGAGGGTCTTGCCGCGCAATGTGGACATGGGGGGACTTCCGGGAGATCGAAACGGAAGTCTAAGGCACGATACGGTCAGGTGTGGTCGTGCAAGGCCTCGACGAAACGGCGCGGCGCGCCATCGAAGCCGCCGTTCGACATGAACACCACGTGGTCGCCGGCATGGACGCGCTTGCGCAGCTCGGCGATCAGGGCATCGGCGTCGGGCACCGCCACCGCTTCACCGCGGACGACGCCGATCACCTTGGCCGCGTCCCAGGGCAATTCGGGACGGGCGAGGAAGACCACCGTATCGGCGCCTTCCAGCGACGGCGCCAACGCATCGGCGTGGGCGCCAAGACGCATCGAATTGCTGCGCGGCTCCATCGCCACCACGATCCGCGCATTGCCGACGCGCGCGCGCAACCCGGCGAGCGTGGTCATGATCGCGGTCGGATGGTGGGCGAAATCGTCGTAGACAGTGACGTCATTCACTTCACCCACCACTTCGAGGCGGCGCTTGACGCTGCGGAAGTTGGCCAGCGCCGGGATGACCGAAACGACATCGACACCCACCGCATTGCAGGCGGCGAGTGCGGCAAGACCGTTCATCACGTTGTGGCGACCCAGCATCGGCCAGCGCACCGTTCCGACCTGGACGCCCTTGTGGATGACGTCGAAGACGCTGCCATCGGCCTCGACCAGTCGTGCCGACCAGTCGAACCCGTCTCCGATGCCGAAGGTCTCGACCGGCGTCCAGCAACCCATCTCCAGCACGCGCTTGAGGTTCCTGTCTTCGCCGTTGACGATCAGGCGGCCATTGCCCGGCACCGTGCGCACGAGGTGGTGGAACTGGCGCTCGATCGCGGCGAGATCGGGAAAGATGTCGGCGTGGTCGTATTCGAGGTTGTTGAGGATCGCGACCTGCGGCCGGTAGTGGACGAACTTGCTGCGCTTGTCGAAGAAGGCGGTGTCGTACTCGTCGGCCTCGACCACGAATTCCTTGCCCGAACCGATCCGCGCGGAGACGCCGAAATCCTCGGCGACGCCACCGATCAGGAATCCCGGCACGCGGCCCGCGGCTTCCAGCAGGAAGGTGGTGATGGTCGTGGTCGTGGTCTTACCGTGGGTACCGGCGACGGCGATCGTCGTGCGTCCCGGCAACACGTGGTCGCGCAGCCATTCCGCGCCCGAGGTGTAGGCGAGTGCGTGGTCGAGGACGTGTTCGACCGCCGGATTGCCGCGCGACAGCGCGTTGCCAATCACGATGGCGTCGCAGTCGGGCGAGATGTTGCCGGGCGCGTAGCCCTGGCTGAGCTGGATGCCGAGCTTCTCGAGCTGGGTGGACATCGGCGGATACACCGCCTGGTCGCTGCCTTCGACGGCGTGGCCGAGTTCGCGCGCGAGTGCGGCAACGCCGCCCATGAAGGTTCCGGCGATGCCGAGGATATGCAGTTTCATGTTGCCTTCGGGATGACGGAATTCCTCAACCGACCGCGCGGCCGGCGCCGAGCGATTCGACGATGCGGGCGAACACCTCGTCGAGGCTGCCGACGCCATCGACCGCACGCAGGATGTCGTGCTGGCGATAGTGGTCGACCACCGGTGCGGTCTGGTCGGAATAGACCTTGAGGCGGGTGCGCACCGATTCCGGGGTGTCGTCGGCGCGGCCTTCGGCCTTGGCGCGACCGGCGATGCGTTCGACCAGCAGTTCCGACGGCACTTCCAGCAGCACCGCGACATCGGCGGGTTGGCCGATCTTCGCCAGCAATGTATCCAGCGCCTGCGCCTGGGCGCGATTGCGCGGATAGCCATCGAGGATGAAACCGTTGGCGGTATCGGGGCGCGAGAAGCGGTCCTCCAGCATGCCGAGCAGGATGGCGTCGCTGACCAGTTCGCCGCGCGCCATCACTTCTTTCGCCTCCAGGCCCAGCTTGCTGCCGGCCGCCACTTCCGCACGCAGCAGGTCGCCGGTGGAAATGTGCGGAACCTGCAGGTGTTCCTTCAGGCGCACTGCCTGCGTGCCTTTGCCGGAACCGGGGGGCCCGAGGAGAACCAATCGCATGCTCACTCCATGTAAATGCCAACAATTCCCGGACGCTGGACTCCATCCGGACTCCGTGCCAGCTTAGCGCATCCCGCCCGAAAACCCAGCCAGGATCGCACTGATGGCCCGCTCGACCTCGCCCCAAGGCACCCTGCTCTACGCCCAGTCCGGCGGCGTCACCGCGGTCATCAACACCACGGCCGCGGGCGTGGTCGCCGAAGCACGCAGCCGCAAGGTCAAGGTGCTGGCCGCGCGCAACGGCATCCTCGGCGCACTTGGCGACGACTTGTTCGACACGTCCACGATGACGCCGGCGCAGGTGCGGATGTTGGCCCATACGCCGGGCGGCGCCTTCGGCAGTTGCCGGGTCAAGCTGAAATCGCTGGAGGAGGATCGCGCCCGCTACGAACAGTTGCTGGAGACCTTCCGTCGCCACGACGTGCGCTGGTTCCTCTACAACGGCGGCAACGATTCCGCCGATACCGCCTTGAAGGTGTCGCAGCTGGCCCAGGAATTCGGCTATCCGCTGACCTGCATCGGCGTGCCCAAGACCGTCGACAACGATCTCGCCGTCACCGATTGCTGCCCAGGCTTCGGATCGGCCGCGAAATACACCGCCGTTTCCGTGCGCGAATGCGCGCTCGACGTCGCCGCGATGGCCAAGACATCGACCAAGGTCTTCGTCTACGAGGCGATGGGCCGCCACGCCGGCTGGCTGGCCGCGGCGGCAGGACTCGCGGGCCGTTCGGAAGACGAAGCGCCGCACATCATCCTGTTCCCCGAACGCGCCTACGACGAAACCGCATTCCTGGCGCAGGTGAAGTCGGTGGTCGAACGCGTCGGCTGGTGCGCGGTGGTCGCAAGCGAAGGCATCCGCGACGCGGATGGCCGCTTCATCGCCGATGCCGGCGCCGCCAAGGACGCCTTCGGCCACACCCAACTGGGCGGCGTCGCCGCACATCTGGCCGGACGCGTGCAGCAGCAACTCGGGTTGAAGGTGCATTGGACGCTGCCCGACTACCTGCAGCGCTCGGCGCGCCACATCGCATCGCAAACCGATTTCGAGCAGGCGCGTGCGGTCGGTCGCAAGGCCGTGCAATACGCGTTGAAGGGATTGAACGCGACGATGCCGGTGATCCAGCGCATCTCGGATTCGCCCTATCGCTGGAAGATCGTGCCGGCGCCGCTGTCGTCGATCGCCAATGCCGAGAAGAAGATGCCACCGGAATTCATCCGCGCCGATGGCTACGGCATCACGGCGGAAGCGCGTCGCTACCTGCAACCGTTGATCCGCGGCGAAGCCTATCCGCCGTATGCGCGTGACGGGTTGCCGAAGTACCTGGAACTCGATCTCGGCTGATGCGCGTCCTGCAACTCAAGGTGAAGCCGAACGCCCGCGCGCAATCGCTGGCGCAAGGCGACGATGGCGTCTGGTTGGCGCAACTGAAATCACCGCCCGTGGATGGCAAAGCCAACGCGGAACTGATCGCGTTGCTGGCGGATCATTTCGATTGCCGCAGAGCCGACATCACCATCAAGGCCGGAGCCGGCGGGCGAATGAAACTGGTGACGATCAAGGATTGATCGTCTACTTGCAGGCCTTGCCTTCCACGTTCGTGGCGATGGCGTACTGCGGCAACTGATCGATGCTGTGGTTCTTCAAGGTGTCTTCCTTGCCGCCGATATACACGCGCGCACGCCCCTGCGCATCCAGCTTGGGCGGCACCGCGGTCGCCGACGGCTTGCGCCAGATCCGCACCACCGCGACCTGGCTGGGGCATTCCGCGCTCGGCACCTGGATCATGTCGTTGAAGATCCAGCCATCGGCCTTGTTCGGTTTCGCTTCACCGGCATCGCGCAGGCGCACGCGGGGATGGCAGGCCGGATTGGTATTCACCACTTCCGACAGGTAAGGCGAGGCCGGCTTGCCGGTGAACTGGCCTTCGATGCGCGCGCAGGCTTCGGGGATGGTGCGCAGGGTATGGCGCACGCCCACCGCTTGCGGCTTGCCGGGATCGCGATGGAGTTCCGGCGTTTCCCCGGCCATCAAGGCGAAGCTGGCGACGGATAGTGCTGTGAATACGATCAGGCGGCGCATGCGAATTCCCGTGGATGCGTTGCATTAACAGCCGTCAGGCTGGCACGGAACGCCTGAACGGTTTATTGCGCCACAGCAAGACAGGTCGCCGTGCTGTGCGATAGTCGATGCAGCTGCCGTTCATCTGTGTCATCCCACCCAACCCAAGGGAGGCTTCATGCTGGAGCAGTACGGTCTTGTCCTGGCGCTGATCTGCGCCCTGATCGCCATCGGCTACGGACTGGTGTCCGCTGGCTGGATCAACCGGCAACCTGCCGGCAACGAACGCATGCAGGAAATCGCCGGCGCCATCCAGGTCGGTGCCCGCGCCTACCTCAACCGCCAGTACACGACGATCGCCATCGCCGGCGTGGTGCTGTTCCTGGTCATCGGAATGTTCCTCAGCTGGCCGACCGCGGTCGGCTTCCTGATCGGTGCGGTGCTGTCGGGCGCCGCGGGCTACATCGGCATGAACGTCTCGGTGCGCGCCAACGTGCGCACCGCCGAAGCCGCGCGCTCGGGCATGGGCCCGGCGATGAACGTCGCCTTCAGTGGCGGCGCGATCACCGGCATGTTGGTGGTCGGCCTCGGCCTGCTCGGCGTCGCCGGTTACTACTATGTGCTGACGCACATGGGCAAGTCGCAGACCGAAGCACTGCACGCCCTGGTCGGCCTCGCCTTCGGTTCGTCGCTGATCTCGATCTTCGCGCGTCTGGGCGGCGGCATCTTCACCAAGGGTGCGGATGTCGGCGCCGATCTCGTCGGCAAGGTCGAAGCGGGAATTCCCGAGGACGATCCGCGCAACCCGGCGGTGATCGCCGACAACGTCGGCGACAACGTCGGCGACTGCGCCGGCATGGCCGCCGACCTGTTCGAGACCTACGCGGTCACGGTGATCGCGACGATGCTGCTGGGCGGACTGATGGCGGCATCACCGGGCGTCGATTTCGCCGGCAAGAACGCCGTGCTGTACCCGCTGGTGCTCGGCGGCGTATCGATCATCGCGTCGATCATCGGCACCTTCTTCGTCAAAGTCAGCGGCGACAAACCCAACATCATGGGCGCGCTCTATCGCGGCGTGATCGTCTCGGCGGTACTCGCCGCGTTCGCGTTCTATCCGGTCACCAAGGCGCTGATGGGCGATACCGGCCACGGCGCGATGAACCTCTACATCTGCGCGCTGATCGGCCTGCTGCTGACCGGCGTGATCGTGTGGATCACCGAGTACTACACCGGCACGCAGTACAAGCCGGTGCAGCACGTCGCCCGGGCATCGACCACCGGCCACGGCACCAACATCATCGCCGGCCTCGGCGTGTCGATGAAGTCGACCGCGCTGCCGGTGATCGCGGTCTGCCTGGCGATCTGGTTGTCGTACAAGCATGGCGGTCTCTACGGCATCGCCATCGCCGCGACCTCGATGCTGTCGATGGCCGGCATGATCGTCGCGCTCGACGCCTACGGCCCGATCACCGACAACGCCGGCGGCATCGCCGAAATGGCCGAGTTGCCAAGCGAAGTCCGCGCCGTCACCGATCCGCTCGACGCCGTCGGCAACACCACCAAGGCGGTGACCAAGGGCTATGCCATCGGTTCGGCGGCATTGGCCGCGCTGGTGCTGTTCGCCGACTACACCCACAACCTGCACACGCAGCATCCGGGTGCGACGTTCGCGTTCGATCTCTCCGACCACAAGGTGATCATCGGCCTCCTGATCGGCGGCCTGATCCCGTATCTGTTCGGCGCGATGGCGATGGAAGCGGTCGGCCGCGCCGCCGGTGCGGTGGTGGAGGAAGTGCGCCGCCAGTTCCGCGACATCAAGGGCATCATGACCGGCGAAGCGAAGCCGCAGTACGACAAGGCGGTCGACATGCTGACGCGCTCCGCGATCAAGGAAATGATCGTGCCGTCGCTGCTGCCGGTCGCCGTGCCCGTCGTGGTCGGCCTGCTGCTCGGGCCGGAAGCGCTGGGCGGTTTGCTGATCGGCACGATCGTCACCGGCATCTTCGTGGCGATCTCGATGACCACCGGCGGCGGCGCCTGGGACAACGCCAAGAAGTACATCGAGGACGGCCACTTCGGTGGCAAGGGTTCCGAGGCGCACAAGGCCGCGGTCACCGGTGACACCGTCGGCGATCCCTACAAGGACACCGCCGGTCCGGCCGTGAATCCGCTGATCAAGATCATCAACATCGTCGCGCTGTTGATGGTGCCGTTGCTGCCGGTGTCGAGCTCATCACAGGCCAGCAACATGGATGCCCAGGCCAATGTCGCGGCCGTTGCCACGCCGGCGACTGCATCCGGCAACGCAGCCGCCATGCCAGCCGCGGCAACCGCGGGCGCTGCAAACGCCGCGATGGATCCCGCGCGCGATGCCGTGCTGTATTTCGACAGCGGCTCGGCAGCCATCGAAGCCGTGGACGAGCCGGCGCTCGACACCCTGGCCAAGACCATGGCCGCGCATCCGGAAGTGCAGGCGACGATCAGCGGCTACAACGACGCCAGCGGCAACGCGGCTAAGAATGCCGAACTGTCCAAGCAGCGCGCCGAAGCGGTGCGTGACGCGCTGGTCGCCAAGGGCGTGGATACCGCGCGCATTACCCTGGACAAGCCGGCGGAAACCACTGCCGGCGGCGATCCCAAGGACGCCCGACGCGTGGAAGTGCACGTGCGCTGATCCCGCAACGATGCAATGCAAAGCCCCCGGAAATCCGGGGGCTTTCTTTTTTAGGGATGACGATGGGTCAGCCTGGTTCGCTGGAACGCACTCGCGCATCGAACAGTTCGACGACCCACAACCCGATCGCCGCGCCCACCAATTGCGCCAGCACGAAAGCGGCGACATCGTCGGGGCGGATTCCGGCGAAGGTCTGCGTGAGCGATCGCGCGATCGTCACCGCGGGGTTCGCGAACGAAGTGCTGGCGGTGAACCAGTACGCGGCGAAGATGTAGCTGGCGACCAGTGCCGGAATCGCGGCCGGGCGATGCCGGAGTCCGAGCAGGATCGTCAGCACCAGCCCGAAGGTCGCGACGCCTTCGCTCAACCATTGCGCCATGCCCGTCCGGGCATGGATTCCGGGCTGGACCAACGGCAGGCCGAACATCGCGTGCGCCAGCAACACGCCGACGATCGCCGCGATGACCTGCACGCCGACATAGGCCAGCGCCTCGCGCGTGCCGATCTCGCCACGCAGGCGAGCAGCAGCGCAGTCCCGAGGAATTCGGCGAACAACTTGCGCGACAGAGGCATCAGAGTTCCGCCAGCAACTTCTTGACGCGTTGGGCGATTTCATCGCGCACGGCGCGATAGCCGTCGTCGTCCATGTGCTTGGGATCCGGCAACGCCCAATCCTCGCGACGCCTGGCCGGCACCCACGGGCAGTTGTCGCCACAGCCCATGGTCACCACGGCATCGAATTCGCCGTCGATCTCGCCCAGCGATTTCGACGCATGCGTCGTCAGGTCATATCCGAGCTCACTCATGAAGCGGATCGCCTTCGGATTGATCACACCGGATGGTTTGGAACCGGCACTCAAGGCTTCAACCTGATCGCCGCCATGGATGTGCGCAAACGCCTCGGCCATCTGGCTGCGATTGGAGTTCTCGACGCAAACGAACAAGACGCGCTTCATCGCATCCGGCGCCGTCATGCCCGCGCCTTTTTCTTGCGCGGCTTGCAGCTCATGTCCGGGCCGCACTCCCCACCCGCGCAACAGTTCTCGGTGAGATAGGCGATCAAGCCGTTCATCTGGTCGTAATTGGCGCGCACGCGAATGACGCGCCCTTCGCGTTCGTCATCCACCAGGCTGGCCGCACGCAGCACGTTGAGGTGCGCGGTCAGCGTGGCGGAGGGGATATCCAGCTGTTCGCGCAGTTCGCCAACCGCCAGGCCATCGGGACCGGCCTGGACCAGCGACCGGAATGCGGCCAGGCGGGATTCGTGGCTCAGGGCATTGAGGGCGGAGACGGCGACTGCATGTTTCATATTTCCATATTTCTGGAAATATTGAATGATGTCAAGCCGCCGCCGGCAAGCCCCAGCCGAACGAATCCATCGACAAGGTTCCGTAGGTCATGCCGCCTTCGATCAACGCCGAGGCGTCATCGTCATTGCTCGCTCCCAGCGCGACCAGCAGCGGCAGGAAATGCTCTTCGGTCGGATGCGCGCGTTCCGCATAGGGCGCGCGACGGCGATAGTCGACCAGTGACTCGACATCGCGTCGTGCCACGGCATCCCGCACCCAATCGGCGAATGCCTGCGCGTACTCCGGATCGGAGATGTGCTGGCGGAATTCGTAGAGATTGTGGGTGAGGCTGCCCGACCCGATCACCAGGACGCCCTGCTCGCGCAACGAGGCCAACGCGCGACCAAGACGCAACGCGCCCTCGGTGTCGAGATCGTGCGGCATCGATACCTGCAGCACCGGAATGTCGCCCTGCGGGCGCAGATGGCGCAACGGCACCCAGGCGCCGTGATCGAGACCGCGATGATCGTTCGTCGCCACCGCGAAACCGGCATCGGCAAGCAAGCGCGCAACATCCTGTGCAAGCTCGGGTGCACCGCTGACCGGGTACTGCAGCTGGTACAGCGGCGCCGGGAATCCGCCAAAATCATGGATGGTGTCCAGCGTCGGCGCGGTGGTCACCTGCACGCCGCGCGTCTGCCAGTGCGGCGACACCACCACGATCGCCCGCACACCGTCCAGCGACTGGCCAAGCCGCGCGAGATTCGGACCGAGCAGGCCCGGTTCCAGCGCGAACATCGGCGAACCGTGGGAAATGAAGAGTGCGGGCGGGCGTGACATGACGATTCCGTAGGTGGAGGGATCAGTTGGCGACGGTGAAACGGCGTCCGCGATGCGCGGGCTTTTCCAGTTCGTCGACGATGGCGACCGCGTAGTCTTCGGCGCTGATGGAATCGCCGACCGGGCTGTCGGTTCCGAGTCGGTAACTGCCGCTGCGTTCACCAGGCGCGATCATTGGCGCCGGCGACAGCACCGTCCAATCCAGTCCCTGCGATGCACGGTACGCATCCAGCATCTCGCCCATTGTCGTGGCTTCCTTGTGGTACGCCGCCGGAAACTCGGGCAGGTCCTTGAGCTGGACGCCGCCGACTTCCAGCGAACCCGCGCCACCGACCACCAGCACGCGGTGCTTCGGCTTGGCGGCAATGAGCGCGCGATGGCCATTGAGGTAGGGATCGTGCGATCCGCCGGTGCGATCCGGACCGGTGGCGAGGACGGTGGCATCGGCCGCGTCGATCGCCTGGGCGATCTTCGCGGTGTCGGCGAAATCGATCGCCTCGGCTTGCGTGGCGCCTTGCGGGGCCGCGCCGGAGCGACTGATGGCGATCACTTCATGGCCACGACGGACAGCTTCGGCGGCGACGCGCGAACCGATCATGCCGGTGGCGCCAATGACGTTGATTTTCATATCGGTAGTCCTTGGTCAGACGGATTCGCGATCACTTGTTGCGCGAACGCAGGGCATCGATGCTGTACGCGCCGGCGCCATTGGCGAACAGCACGAGGAAACCGCCGGCCATCGCGATGTTCTTCCAGAAGTTGATCGCCTGCATCTGGTCGGCGAAGTTGTGGTGGAACAGCAGCGCCGAGATCACCGAGAAGCCGGCCAGCGCCAGCGCGACCCAGCGAGTGAAGAAACCGCTGAGGATGGCGAGGCCGCCACCGAGTTCGGTCAGGATCACCAGCGGCAACAGCACGCCGGGGACGCCCTGCGATTCCATGTATTGCTGGGTGCCGGCGTAGGCGGCGATCTTGCCGAAGCCGGAGATGATGAAGATCAGCGAGAGACCGACGCGGCCAAGCAGGGTTGCGAAAGCATTCATGGGGAAATGTCCTTTGGATTTGGGGTGATGGCATCCAGCCGGAAGATCCTCTGGACGTGTCGCCACTGTATTGATCGATCCCGCCGGGATAAACAGCAATTCGATTGACAGATTGGATCGTTTTTCGAAACAATCCCGGCATGGACAAGGTTCGGGAAATGGCCAGCTTCGTGGCCGTGGTCGATGCCGGCAGCTTCGTCGGGGCGGCGGATGCGACCGGAGCCTCCAAGGCGGCGATCTCGCGCCACATCGCCGAACTGGAGCAGCGGCTGGGCGTGCGCCTGCTCAACCGCACCACCCGCCGGCTGTCGCTGACCGACGATGGCCAGCGCTTCTACAGCCGCGCCAGGGAACTGCTGGCCTCGCTCGACGAATTCGAGTCGGAGATGACCTCCCGCACCGGCGAGCCCAGCGGCCTGCTGCGCATCAACGCCCCGCTGACCTTCGGCGTGCTGCACCTGGCGCCGCTATGGGGGCGCTTCTCGGCACTCCACCCCAAGGTCGCGCTCGACGTCACCCTCAACGACCGCATGGTCGACCTGGTCGACGAAGGCTTCGACCTCGCGATCCGCATCACCAGCATGCCCAGCTCGCAGCTGGTGAGCCGCAAGCTGGCTTCGACCCGGATCGTGCTGTGCGCGTCACCCGCCTACCTCGAAGCGCACGGCACGCCGGCGCACCCCGACGAGCTGACGCGTCATCGTGTGATCGGCTATTCCTACTGGTCGGGCCGCGACGAATGGGGCTTCACTGGACCCGACGGCAACGTCCGCGTCCACACCTCGCCGTGGATGCGCACCAACAATGGCGACACCTGCCGCGCCGCCGCGCTGGAAGGCCAGGGCATCATCCTGCAACCGGATTTCCTGGTCGGCGGCGACCTCAAGCAAGGCACGCTGGTCGAGCTGATGCCGAACTACCACTCGGTCGAAACCGGCATCCACGCGGTGTGGCCGTCGCGCAAGCATCTGCCGATGAAGCTGCGTCGCCTGATCGATTTCCTGGTCGCGGAATTCGAAAGCCCGATCTGGACACGTTGCTGAAGCATCGATCCACCATCGTTCCCGTGATGGAACGATGCAAGCCGATTCCGCGCGCTGGTGGTGTCATCGTCCCTGTCCTAAGCTGACTCGACTCCCCCAGACACCGGATCATCGATGAAGACGATTGCCCACGCCGGCATCAAGTCCACCGGCGCCAACTATCTCCACGACATCGAGGCCGGCCACTTCGCGCTGCAGGCGGACGAACCCGCCACGCTCGGCGGCCAAGGCAAGGGCCCGGCGCCCTTCGATCTCTACCTGGCCTCGCTGGCGGCCTGCACCGCGATCACCCTGCGCATGTATGCCGAACGCAAGGGTTGGGATCTCGGCGAATTCAGCGCCGAACTGAAACTCACCCGCGACGACGACGGCAGCTTGCATGTCCATCGCGTGCTGCACGCGACCGGACCGCTCGACGATGCGCGGTGGCAGCGCCTGCTCGAGATCGTCGCCAACACCCCGGTGACCAAGGCGATGCGCGAAGGCGTCGACATCACCAGCGAACGCGGCAACGCGAACGCCTGACCCCATCTTTCATTCCAGGAGATTCATTCCATGTCCGCTCCGGTTTCCGTCCCTCCCGGTCACGCCAATGGCCCCGTGCTGGAACTCAGCACCGCACGCAGCAGCATCGTCGGCAACGATCTGACGGTGAAGCGTGCCCTGCCCGGCAAGCCGCGGCGGATGGTCGGCGCCTGGTGCTTCCTCGACCACGCAGGTCCGATGGATTACGCGCCCGACCACGGCCTCACCGTCGGTCCGCATCCGCATATCGGCTTGCAGACCTTCACCTGGATGATCGAAGGCGAAGTGATGCACCACGACAGCCTCGGCAATCGCCAGATGATCCGTCCCGGACAGGTGAACCTGATGACGGCCGGTCGCGGCATCAGCCACGCAGAAGTGTCACCGGGCGGCGAGTCCGGGCGCATCCACGCCGCGCAGCTGTGGATCGCCCTGCCCGACGAGGAGCGCGAGCGCGATCCGGCGTTCCAGCATTGCCCCGACATGCCGCGCATTGCACAGGATGGTTTCGACATCACCGTGCTGGTGGGATCGGCATTCGGACAGACCGCTGCGCCGAAGGTCTACACACCGCTGATCGGTTTCGATCTCGAATCGAAAGCCGCCGCGCGCACCACGCTGGCGCTCGATCCATCCTTCGAACATGCGGTGATGCCACTGGAAGGCAGCGCGATTGTCGGCGGACAGGAAGTGCACGATGGCGAGCTGCTCTATCTCGGCACCGGTCGCGACAGCATCGACATCAAGACGACCGCCGCCGGCCGCCTGCTGCTGATCGGCGGCACGCCGTTCGGCAAGGACGTGCTGCTGTGGTGGAACTTCGTCGGCCGCACACAGGAAGACATGGAGATCGCGACCGAGGACTGGAACGCCGGGCGTCGCTTCGGCACTGTTCCCGATACCGGCCTGGAACCGCTGAAGGCGCCGCCGTTGTCCGGCCTGCATCTGCGCGGCTAATCCGATCACATAAGGAAAATCACGATGGCACGAATCCTCGCCCTCTCCGGAAGCCTGCGCCACGGCTCGTTCAACACTGCTCTGGCACGCGCCGCGCGTGCGCAGGCGCCCGAAGGCACGACCGTCGAAGTCGCGACATTGCACGGCATTCCGCTCTACGACGGCGATGACGAAGCCGCGCATGGCATCCCGGAATCGGTGCAGCGACTGCGCGCGCAGATTCTCGCGAACGACGGCCTGCTGATGGTGACGCCGGAATACAACAACGGTATCCCCGGCGTGTTCAAGAACGGCATCGACTGGTTGTCGCGCTCAGGCCTCGACATGTTCGATGGCTTGAACGTCGCGATGATCGGTGCATCGCCCAGCGGATTCGGCACCCTGCTCTCGCAAAGCCACTGGCTGCCGGTGCTGCGCACACTGAAAACGCAGTTGTGGACGGAAGGCCGGATGATGGTGTCGCGCGCGAACACGCTCATCGACATGAACGGAGAAGTCTCCGACCCCGCCACGCTCAAGCTGGTCGGGGATTTCGTGGCCGGATTCGCGCGTCATCTCGACGGTCGCTAACGAAATTCGAACACGCATCACGAAAACTTCGCATAGGGTGCGGGGCGTTTTCGGCCAAAATTTGCTGAATGGATTCTTCCGACACACTTCCCGTCGTCATTGCCGGTGCCGGTTTCTGCGGACTCGCGCTTGCCGCGCAATTGCTGGAGCGCGGCCAAGCAGTCGTGCTGGTCGGCTGCGCCGCGAATTTCGGCCGCGGCACCGCGTATGGCGATGCCTGGCGCGAGCATCTGCTCAATGTGCCGGCCGATCGCATGGGCCTGCGCGCGGATGCGCCGGCGGCATTCGCCGATTGGCTGGACCTGCAGGGCGATGAACGTCGCCGCTTCCGTCCGCGACTGGAATTCGGCGATTACCTGGCGCACGAACTCGGCAACTTGCACGCGCGATACGGCGAACGCCTGCGTTGCATCGAAGCGGGCATCACCGCGATCACGCGCGACACCGATGCACGCTGGCGCATCGCCCTCGATTCCGGCGAAACGCTGGAGAGCGGCCGCCTCGTCCTCGCGCTCGGCGCCGCGAACACCGCGAGCACGACACACGACGACACCATCATCCGCCAGCCGTGGGCGCAGGACGCACTCGCGAACATCGACGCCGATGCACCGGTGCTGATCCTCGGCACCGGCCTGACGATGATCGACATGGTGCTGGCGCTGCAGGCGCAAGGTCATCGCGGCGCGATCACCGCACTCTCGCGCCGTGGACGCCTGCCGCTGCTGCACCCGGAACCGCCGTTGCCACCGACGCCGCCATCGCCCGCGTTGCTCGCGGCGCTGGAAGCCGGCGACCTGCGCGCGGCAGTCCGGGAATTCCGCGCGGCCATCGATGCCGGCGCGGCGCCGCCGACACTCGCCGATGGCCTGCGCGCGCTGATCCCGCAGCTGTGGCGCGGCTGGTCCTTGCCGACGCGCAAGCGCTTCCTGCGCCATCTGCGCCCGTGGTGGGACAGCGTGCGCCATCGCGTGCCAGGCGAAGTCTTCGCCACGCTCGATCGCTTGCGCGAAGAAGGCCGATTGCAGATTCGCGCCGGTCATCTCCTTGGCCACGAAAACGGCAGCGCGCGCATCCGCTGGCGTGGCGAGCACGGCGACACGATGGTGCCCGTGGGCGCCGTGATCGATGCCACTGGCTGGGACGGTGATCGCGATCGCTACGCCGCGCATCCGGCGCTGTCGGCCTTGATCGCCGATGGCCGTCTGCGCATCGATCCGCTCGGCCTCGGGCTCGACTGCGCCGCCGACGGCAGCGTGCCGGGCGCCGACGGCCTGCACCTGATCGGCTTCCTGCGCCGCGGCGAATGCTGGGAAAGCACCGCCGTGCCCGAGCTGCGCGCGCAAGCGGCTGCACTTGCGGAGCAGCTGGCGGCATACTGACGGCGACACCCCGTTCACCGCGGCCCCACCATCATCCGGGTCGCACCGGTCGAAGGCAGCGCCCATGAATTCCGTTCCCTGGCAGGTCAACCTGCAGAACTCGCTCGGCACCTATCTCCCCAACCTGCTCGGCGGCATCGCCCTGCTGCTGGTCGGCTGGTTCGTCGCCCTGGTGCTGTCGGCGCTGACCCGCCGCGGACTGATGGCACTGCAGGTCAACGACAAGCTCAACGCCAACACCCACTCGCGCATCGATTTCGAACGCATCGCCGCGCGACTGGTGTTCTGGTTCGTGCTGCTGCTGGCCGTGCTCGGGATGTTCAGCGTGCTCGACCTGCAGGGCATTTCCGGCCCGCTGAGCCTGCTGGCCGGCACGGTGATGGCCTACGTCCCGCGCCTGTTGCTGGCGATCGGACTGGCCGCGCTGGCGTGGCTGGTGGCGACGGTGATCCGTTCGCTGGTGAACCGCGCACTCGGCGCCACCCGCCTCGACGACACCCTGTCGGAAAGCGCGGGGATGGAGCCGGTGTCCGCGACCATGGGCAACGTCGCCTACTGGCTGGTGCTGCTGCTGTTCCTGCCGGCGATCGTCGGTGTGCTGCAAATCGAAGGCCTGATGGCGCCGCTGGAAAACATGACGCAGGTGATGCTCGGCATGCTGCCGAATGTCTTCGCCGCGACGGTGATCGCCGTGCTCGGCTGGATCATCGCCAAGGTCGTGCGCGGGCTGGTCACCAACCTGCTGTCGGCGACCGGCATCGATCGCATGAGCGCCAGCAACGACACCACGCGCGATGTGCGCCTGTCGCAGCTCGGCGGCACGCTGGCCTTCATCCTGGTGATCGTGCCGACCCTGGTCGCCGCGCTCGATGCGCTGAAGATCCAGTCGATTTCGCAGCCGCTCACCAACATGCTCAACATCATGATGGCGGCGGTGCCGAACGTGCTGGCCGCCACGGCCATCCTGCTGCTGGCCTGGTTCATCGGCCGCTTCGCTTCCGGCCTGGTGACGCGATTGCTGGCCAACCTCGGACTCGACCGCCTGCCGCAGCGCCTCGGCTTCGGCCAGGCCTTCGGCGACCACGCCCATCTCGGCGAAGACGGCCTTGGCGGCGACGAAGGCGAGGAAGCCGCATCCGCCACCACGACGGCTGCCGCGAACACCCGCTGGTCGCTGTCGGATGTCGCCGGCCATCTCGCGTTGTTCTTCATCATGCTGTTCGCGACGGTGGAAGCCGCCGACATGCTCGGTTTCGACGGCATGCGCGACCTGCTGGAAACCTTCATCGCCTTCGGCAGCGACGTCCTGCTGGGACTGGTGATCCTGGTGGTCGGCTACTGGCTGGCCAATGTCGCCGCCGCCGCGATCCAGCGCGCCAATCCCGACCACAACGTCGGGCTGTCGCGGATCGCGCGCGTCGCCATCCTCGGGCTGGTGATCGCGATGGGCCTGCGCGCGATGGGTATTGCCGACGACATCGTCAACCTCGCCTTCGCCTTGGTGCTGGGCGCGATCGCGGTGGCAGTGGCGATCGCCTTCGGCGTCGGCGGCCGCGATGCCGCCGGCCGGATCGCCAACCGCTGGGCCGACCAGATCCTCAATCGCGGCAAGGGCGGCGATCCGCAGGGTTGATCCCGGCTACAATGGTGCATCGCACAAACGGACACACCCATGGGCCTCGACCTCGTCAGCACCGGCAAGAACCCGCCGGACGAAATCAACGTCATCATCGAAATCCCCAAGGATGCCGAGCCGGTCAAGTACGAGGTCGACAAGGCCAGCGGCGCGATCTTCGTCGACCGCATCCTGTCGACGCCGATGCGCTATCCGTGCAACTACGGCTACGTCCCGCACACCGTCTGCGGTGACGGCGACCCGGCCGATGTGCTGGTGATCCTGCCGCTGCCGCTGGTCCCCGGTTCGGTGATCCGCTGCATCCCGGTCGGCGTGTTGAAGATGACCGACGAAGCGGGCAGCGACGAGAAGATCGTCGCGGTGCCGGTGCCGAAGATCTTCGGCGGCTATTCGCACATCAGCGACATCGAGCAGGTGTCGAAGCACTGGCTGGAGCGCATCGGCCACTTCTTCGAGCACTACAAGGACCTCGAGAAGGGCAAGTGGGTGAAGCTGGAAGGCTGGGGCAACGCCGCCGAAGCCAAGCAGGTGCTGGTCGACGCGATGAAGCGCTACGAAGACAGCGCCGACAAGCCGAACTTCTGATTCGCGCGCAACCCCGTGATGCAAAAAGGGCGCCTTTCGGCGCCCTTTTTCTTGCAGCGGGATTCGCGCTTACTTCTTCGCCGGAACCACCGGCTGGTTGCTGCCGGCCTGGTACGGATACTTCGCGAACACCGCAGTGATCGTCTTGTCGATGTTGGCGGCACGCTCCTGGGCGTTCATCCGCGTCACCGTCGCGATTGCATCGCCGGTCCAGACCATGCGGTTCTGCTTCGCGTCCACCAGGTCGATGCTCAACGTGCCTTCCTGGTAGTTGCTGACCTGCATCTGGTCGTACCACACCGGCACCGCGACGTAGGCACGACGACGATAGCTGTAGAGCACCTGGACGTCGCTCATCGGCACGCTGTACACCGCAGTGCGATCGCGCACCACGCCCTGGAAGTTCACCTGCAGGTCGGGCGACTTCTCGTTGTAGGTATACCCATGCGCCGTCATTTCGCGACGGATGTTGTCCTTGATGCGATCGGTGATCCAGTTCGCATAGCCGGACTGTTCCATCGCCAGGGGCGTATAGAACCCCCAGGTGCGGTAGCGGCCGAAATCGGCGCCCGGGTCCTGGTCGGTCTTGACGTAGGGACCGCTGGCGCAAGCCGCCAGCAGCATCGTGGCGGCCAGCATGGCCGCCGTGGCGATTTTCTTGAACATGGTGGTCACTCCCTTGGCGTTCATGGCCGCAGTTTAGAACGTCCGGCGCGAACGGCGCGTGTCATCCCCGCGCCGTTGCCGCGCGTTCACCGCGGTAGCCCGGTACCGCGCCTTACTCGGCGCGATACACCTGTGCGCCCTGTTCGAGGAATTCCTTCGACTTCTCGGCCATGCCGGCCTCCAATGCCTTCGTTTCGTCGACGCCGTGTTCGGCGGCGTAGTCGCGCACGTCCTGGGTGATCTTCATCGAACAGAAGTGCGGACCGCACATCGAGCAGAAGTGCGCCAGTTTGTGCGCATCCTTGGGCAGGGTTTCATCGTGGAATTCCTTGGCCTTCTCGGGATCGAGGCCGAGGTTGAACTGGTCTTCCCAACGGAACTCGAAACGCGCCTTGCTCAATGCGTTGTCGCGCACCTGCGCGCCGGGATGCCCCTTCGCCAGATCCGCCGCATGCGCGGCGATCTTGTAGGCCATGATGCCGTCGCGCACGTCCTGGCGATTGGGCAGTCCGAGATGTTCCTTGGGCGTGACGTAGCAGAGCATCGCGGTGCCGTACCAACCGATCATCGCCGCACCGATCGCGGAGGTGATGTGGTCGTAGCCGGGCGCGATGTCGGTGGTCAATGGGCCAAGCGTGTAGAACGGCGCCTCGCCGCATTCGCGCAGCTGCTTGTCCATGTTTTCCTTGATCAATTGCATCGGCACATGGCCGGGGCCTTCGATCATGGTCTGGACGTCGTGCTTCCACGCGATCTTGGTGAGCTCGCCCAGGGTTTCCAGTTCGCCGAACTGCGCGGCGTCGTTGGCGTCTGCGATCGAGCCCGGACGCAGGCCGTCACCCAGCGAGAAGGCGACGTCGTAGGCCTTCATGATGTCGCAGATGTCTTCGAAGTGCGTGTAGAGGAAGTTTTCCTTGTGGTGCGCCAGGCACCACTTGGCGAGAATCGAGCCGCCGCGCGACACGATGCCGGTGACGCGCTTCGCCGTCAGCGGCACGTAGCGCAGCAGCACGCCGGCGTGGATGGTGAAGTAGTCGACGCCCTGTTCGGCCTGTTCGATCAACGTGTCGCGGAAGATTTCCCAGGTGAGTTCCTCGGCGCGGCCGTCGACTTTTTCCAGCGCCTGGTAGATCGGCACCGTGCCGATCGGCACCGGCGAATTTCGGATGATCCACTCGCGGGTTTCGTGGATGTGCTTGCCGGTCGACAGATCCATCACCGTGTCGCCACCCCAACGGATCGCCCACACCAGCTTCTCGACTTCCTCGGCGATGCCCGATGACACCGCGCTGTTGCCGATGTTGGCGTTGATCTTGGTGAGGAAATTGCGGCCGATGATCATCGGCTCGCTTTCGGGATGGTTGATGTTGTTGGGCAGGATGGCGCGACCGCGTGCGATCTCGTCGCGGACGAATTCCGGAGTGATGATCTTCTGGATCGAAGCGCCGAAGGATTCGCCCGGATGCTGGCGCAGCAAATGGGCTTCGCGCACGGCTTCCAGTCGCTGGTTCTCGCGGATCGCGACGAATTCCATTTCCGGGGTGACGATCCCGCGCTTGGCGTAATGCATCTGCGAGACGTTGGCGCCTGCCTTGGCGCGACGCGGCAGTAGGCGACCGGGAAAACGCACGATGTCGAGCTTGGGATCGTGCTCGCGGGCACGACCGAACTCGGAGCTCAACGCGGATAATTGTTCGGTGTCGCCACGCTCCTCGATCCACTTCGCGCGCAGCGCCGGCAGGCCGATGGCGAGATCGATGCTGGCGTCGGGATCGGTATAGGGACCGGAGCAGTCGTAGACCGAGACCGGCGGATTGTCCTCGCCACCGAACAGCGTCGGCGTCTTCGTCAGCGCGATCTCGCGCATCGGCACGCGCAGATCGGGGCGCGATCCCTCGACATGGATCTTGCGTGAGCCGGGAATCGGACGCGTCACCTCGGACGAAAGTTGTTCGGCCTGGCGCAGGAGTTCGGTGGGGAGTGCATTCATCGGCAATTCGTCCAGTGGCCGGCCGCGAGGGATTCGCGGTCCGTGAACGAAGCGAAGGCGCAGGGCGCCGGATCGGCGCCGCCGCGAAGCTTCCCTACGCCGGTGTGAGCCGGATCAGGTTCGAAGGGTGTTTCTCAACCGTCGGCCGACGGTACCCCCGCTTCAGGGGCTATTTGACCATGCCGGGGGGCTGCCAGCTAGTATGCCCCCGACCATGGGGAGGGTCGCCATCAATGACGACAAGGTACGCGGGATGCTGAATTGGCTGGAATGGAAAGGGCGGCTGCGCCGGCGCAGCTTCCTGTGGCGGCTCGTGACCGCGAGCCTGGTGTTCATCGTGCTGTACGTGTTCATGGATCGCATGCTCGGCCACGCCAGCACCTTGCTGCTGTACCTGCCGTTCTTCGCGGTACTGCTGTCGCTGTCGGTGCGTCGCCTGCACGACCAGGCCAAGGTGGCCGGCTGGTTGCTCCTCCTTCTGGTGCCGGTGCTTGGGCCATTGCTGGTCGGCTTCCTGCTGCTGTTCAGGCGCGGAACGCCGGGAGAAAACCAGTACGGCGACGATCCGCGCACTCGCGGCCGCGATTACCTTGAGGTCAATGCCATTGGACGCGCCTGAGTCGCGCGCGCCGGCGGCAGACGCCGGCAGCGGAATGATCGTCAACGACGTCACCCGGCTCAATCCGGTGCGGGTGTGGGCAGTCGCCGTGCCGACTTCGATCGAAGAAGTACAGGACGCGGTGCGTCGCGCCACCGGTCCGATTTCGATCGGCGGCGGCCACTTCAGCATGGGCGGACAGACTGCCAGCCCCGGCAGCCTGCATCTCGACATGCGCCGGCTCAATCGCGTGGTCGCCTTCCATCCCGGCGAACGCATCATTCGCGTCCAGGCCGGCATCCGCTGGTGCGACATCCAGCGCTTCGTCGATCCGCACGATCTCTCCGTGCAGATCATGCAGACCTACGCCAACTTCACTGTTGGCGGGTCGCTCGGCGTCAACGTGCATGGCCGCTACATCGGACTGGGGCCGCTGATCCTGTCGGTGCGCGCGATCACCCTGGTGCTAGCAGATGGCGAGCGCGTCGACGCGACGCCCACGCACAACAGCGAATTGTTCTACGGTGCGATCGGCGGTTACGGCGGATTGGGCGTGATCGTCGAAGCGGAATTGCAGCTGGCCGACAACGTGCGCGTGCAGCGCGATCATGCCTGCATGCCGACCTCGCGTTATGCGCATTACTTCCGCGAACACGTGCGCAACAACGGCGACACCGTGTTCCACAACGCCGACCTCTATCCGCCAGCCTACGATCGTGCCCGCGCCGTGACGTGGCGCAAGACCGGCAACGCCGTCACCAAACCGCATCGGCTGCAACCGCTTCGACGGCATTTCCCGATCCATCGCTACTTCTACTGGGCCTTTACCGAAACCCGTGGCGGCAAGTGGCGCCGCCAGCACCTGCTCGATCCATTGATGTATCTGTCGCGGCCGGTGCACTGGCGCAACTACGAGGCTGGCTACGACGTTGCAGAGCTGGAACCGGCAACACGCAAGCACCGTACCTACGTGTTGCAGGAATACTTCGTGCCGGTCGCGCGCTTCGACGAGTTCGTGCCGCGCATGGCCGAGATTCTGGCGCGCCATCGCGTCAATGCGGTCAATGTCTCGGTGCGCCACGCCTTCAGCGATCCGGGCGCGATGCTGGCGTGGGCGCGCGAGGAAGTCTTCGCTTTCGTCCTCTATCACAAGCAGCGCACGCGCGATAATGCCAAGGCGCGGGTGGCAGTGTGGACACGCGAACTGATCGACGCCGCGCTCGCCTGCGGCGGCACCTATTACCTGCCCTACCAGCCACATGCCACCCCGGAGCAATTTCATCGCGCCTACCCCCGGGCGCAGGAACTGTTCGCGCTGAAACGCCGAATCGACCCCGATTTCCGTTGGCGCAACGTGCTGTGGGACACCTATTACGCCCCCTTGTCGAGCGATGCGATGAACGACACAGCGACCCCCAAGGTCGATTCCGATTTCCAGAATGTGTATGGCAACACCCGCGGCAACGACGATTTCTACCGCTTCCTGCAGAACATCTACCGCCTGTATCCGGAAGATCGTTTCCACGCACTGATCCAGGAAACGACGAAGGCACATCCCGGCAACGACGAGGCGATCTATCGCGCCCTGCAGGCGAAACTGCCGTCGATCAAGCCCTTCCTGTCCGAACTGACCTACGCCCTGCCCTCGCTGGGCAAACAGAAACGCGAGATGGCGCGGCAGACGCTGAAACTGCTGGGACCACACCGTGATTTCGACGGTTACATGGAAATCGGAAGCCCGGGTCGCTATGTCAGCGAACTGCGCAAACACCTGAAGTTGCACGGTGATCTCGTGCTGGTCAATGACGTGGCACCGACCAACTCGCCGGTCGACATCGTCGAACGCGGCGGCCTGCGCAAGATCGGTCGTTTCGTGCCGCTGGACGACTACGCACCGATTCCCGCGAACGCGGTCGCCGATTGCAGCATCGGATTGCTGACCTGCTACATCGGATTGCATCACTCGCCGCTGGATCGCCTTGATGCCTTCGTCGCCTCACTCCATCGCGTGATGCGCCCCGGCGGATGGCTGATCCTGCGCGACCACGACGTCACCGACGATTACATGCGCGCGCTGGTATCGCTGGCGCACGCGGTCTTCAACGCCGGTCTCGGCGCACCCTGGGAAACCAATGCGCGCGAACTGCGGCATTTCCGCACCATCGACGCCTGGGTGGAAATCCTTGGTCGCCACGGTTTCACCCAGGTCGGGCCGCGCCTGCTGCAAGACCATGATCCAACCATCAACACCTTGCTCGCGTTCCGCAAGGATTGACGCATGCGCCGTTTCCGCATCGCATTCGCCATCGTGTTGCTCGCCATCGCCGGCATGGTCCCGGCGATGGACAAGGCGGCATCCGCGAACACGCCCGCAGGCCTGGAAGTCGCGAAAGCGGATCGCCGCACGCCGGACCAGACCTTCCTCACCTTTCCCGAATGGTTCCTGGTCTTCAGCCCCGCCGAATACGCCGACGCCCTGCACGCCAATACGGGGCCGAGCGCCTTCCCGTTCTTCGGCCACATCGGACAATTCTGGAACGCCTACGCGCAGGTGATCCGCGCCACCAGACCGTATCCCTTCAATGGCGAATACCACACGATGATCGTGGTGATCGGCACTAGCACCACGGTCGAATACGGGCTCAAAGGGGTGTATGAAACGCTGATCGGACGATTGAGCGAACTCACCGCACCCGCGAATTCGACGCCAGAGGATCGCCTGGCAACGGAACAAGCACAGGCTTATGTCGATTTCATCCGCGTGCGACCGTGGTACGAATTCGATTTCGTCACGCCGCTCAAGCACCTGTGGACGCAGACGCCATACTGGGGCGCACACCCGCTGCGGAAATGGGAGCGACGCTACCTGCTGACCAGCGAATGGTTGGTCAAGGCCGGCTACGCCGCGCTGCTGGGAAAAGCGACCCATTCGGCATTCGAAATCCCGAAGGTCACCACGGCGACGATCGTGGAAAACCTGCCGGAAAACACCGGGACCGATCTTCCGGATCTCAAGCGGCTGCAACAGGATGGCGCACAAACCCTGGTCACGCTGCCGCGCTACCAGGCCTTCACCGACTACGCGTTGGCCCTGTCGAAGCAGGGTACGCGCTTCGTCGATATCGCCGGCAATCGCGGCGCCATTCTCGTCAGCGTGGTGGTCCCGAGCGCCGAGCCTTCATCGGCAATCGATCGTGTGCTGATCCGTCAACCGATCGTGACGCGCCCCGGCTTCGAGCGCCGCGTCCTGCAGGTCGACGTCGCACGGTTGTCCGAGGTGCTGCGCACGCATGCCGCCGCGGGCAACGTCATCGAACACATCTTCGACTACTGACCACATGAGACGCTTATTTCGCTGGATCTTGCGTGGCACGCTTTGCGTGCTGGCGCTGTTGTCACTGTACGTCGCGGGTAGCGTGCTGCAAGTCCATCTGCACGAACGCCTCGATCCGACCGCCGCTGCACCCGCAGGCGGTCGTTTCACCATCGTCGATGGCGTTTCCATCCACTCGCGGTCGCATGGACGCGAGGATGCGCCGGCTTTGTTGCTGGTTCCCGGCACGGCGGCATGGGGAGGCGCCTGGTTTTCGCTGATCCCCACGCTGGAACGGGCGGGTTATCGCATCATTGCCGTGGACCTGCCGCCATTCGGATATTCCGACAAGGCAGTCGGCACCGATTTTTCGCGGCCAGTGCAAGCGCGGCGACTCGCCGCGGTACTCGATGCCTACAAGATTGCCGATGTCGTCGTGGTCGGGCATTCGTATGGCGGTGGTCCGGCCCTGGAACTGGCGCTGGCGCAACCACAACGGGTGCGAAAGCTGGTTCTGGTCGATGCCGCGCTCGGATTGGGCTCACATCCCGATCCGGAGTCACCCGTTTGCCGGTTGCTGGCGACGACCACACCCCGGCACATCGTGCTGTCGTCAACTGCGACAAATCCCTTGTGGAGCAAGGCGCTGCTTGATCGCCTCGTTGCACGCAGGGAAGCGGTGACCGACGAAATCGTTCGCCAGTATCGCGTGCCTTCCGACCTGCGCGGCGCCACCGATGCACTCGGCGCATGGGGCGATCACTTCCTGTGCGATGCCGAACAGGGACTCAGTACCAATCCCGCCGATATCTCCCGATTGCAACCGCCATTGGCATTGATCTGGGGCGAACGCGATACCAACACGCCACTGGCACAAGCACAGCGACTGCATGGCCTGCTTCCGCATTCGTCATTGCGCGTCATTCCCGGCGTCGGCCACATTCCACACATCGAAGCACCCGCATCATTCGAGCGTTCGCTGCTCGATGCGCTGCAGGAACCGGCAGCCAAATAGCGTCAGCTCCCTTCCAGCAGCGCCCGGTCGCGCACCGCCCCCTTGTCGGCGCTGGTTGCCAGCAACGCATAGGCCTTGAGCGCGGTCGAAACCTTGCGGCTGCGGGGATGCACGGGCTTCCACCCTTGCGCATCCTGCTCGGCACGACGCGCGGCAAGTTGCGCCGCGTCCACCAGCAACTCGATCGAACGCCGCGGAATGTCGATGCGGATGCGGTCGCCATCGCGTACCAGCCCGATCGCGCCGCCGGCCGCCGCTTCCGGCGAGACATGGCCGATCGACAGGCCCGAGGTGCCGCCGGAAAAGCGCCCGTCGGTGAGCAGGGCGCACTGCTTGCCGAGTCCCTTCGACTTCAGGTACGAGGTCGGGTACAGCATCTCCTGCATGCCCGGCCCGCCCTTCGGGCCTTCGTAGCGGATCACCACCACGTCGCCCGGCTGCACTTCATCACCGAGGATGCCTTTCACCGCCGCATCCTGGCTTTCATAGACGCGGGCGACGCCCTCGAAGACGTGGATCGATTCATCGACACCGGCGGTCTTCACCACGCATCCATCGATGGCGATGTTGCCGTGGAGCACCGCAAGCCCGCCTTCCTTCGAATAGGCGTGTGCGACATTGCGGATGCAGCCTTCGGCGCGATCGTCGTCCAGCGAGGGCCAGCGCGTCGACTGGCTGAAGGCGACCTGCGTGGGAATGCCGGCTGGACCGGCCTTGTAGAACGTGGCGACGTTTTCGTCATCGTTCTTGGTGATATCCCACTTGGCGATGGCATCGCCCAGCGTCCTGGCATGCACGGTGGCGACATCGGTGTGCAGCAATCCACCGCGCGCCAACTCGCCGAGAATCGCAATGATCCCGCCGGCGCGATGCACGTCCTCGATGTGGTACTTCTGCGTGTTCGGCGCGACCTTGCACAGCTGCGGCACGCGCAACGACAGGCGATCGATGTCGCGCATGGTGAATTCGACTTCGGCTTCCTGCGCCGCCGCCAACAAGTGGAGGATGGTGTTGGTCGATCCGCCCATCGCGATGTCCAGCGTCATCGCGTTCTCGAAGGCCGCGAACGTCGCGATGCCGCGCGGCAATGCAGTTTCATCTTCGGCGCCATACCAGCGATGGCAAAGCTCGACCGCGGTGCGGCCGGCGCGCAGGAACAACTGCTCGCGATCGGCATGGGTGGCGACCACGGTGCCGTTGCCGGGCAACGCGAGGCCCAAGGCTTCCATCAGGCAGTTCATCGAATTCGCGGTGAACATGCCGCTGCACGATCCGCAGGTCGGACAGGCGCTGCGTTCGACCGCGGCGACCTGTTCATCCGTCGCATTGGGATCGGCGGCCATCACCATCGCATCGATCAGGTCGAGCTTGTGATCGGCGAGGCGCGTCTTGCCCGCTTCCATCGGCCCGCCGGAAACGAACACCGTCGGAATGTTCAAGCGCAGCGCCGCCATCAACATGCCAGGCGTGATCTTGTCGCAATTGGAAATGCACACCAGCGCATCGGCGCAATGCGCGTTGACCATGTATTCGACGGAGTCGGCGATGATCTCGCGTGACGGCAACGAATAGAGCATGCCGTCGTGGCCCATCGCGATGCCGTCGTCGACCGCAATGGTGTCGAACTCGCGCGCGACGCCACCGACGCGTTCGATCTCGCGCGCAACGAGTTGGCCGAGATCCTTGAGATGCACGTGTCCCGGCACGAACTGCGTGAATGAATTCGCGACCGCGATGATCGGCTTGCCGAAATCGCCATCCTGCAATCCGGTGGCGCGCCACAACGCGCGTGCGCCGGCCATGTTGCGACCGTGGGTGGAAGTGCGGGAACGATAATCGGGCATCGACGCAACCTGCTGGAATTTCGCGAAAAAGCGCTGGAAAGCCTGATTCTGCGGCGTTTTCATGGTTTCAGTTGCAACGATGCTTAATAAGAAATCGGCATAACGCAGCTGTTGACAAGCACGTTCGCCGCGTGTTTCTCTCCTATCCATGCTGCGTTGCCACATGCCACTTGCCAGCGACACCCAGACCGCCACTCAGGCGGCCGTCCTCGTACTCGTCCTTATTACCTCGCCCACAGGTGCGGGACGATCCGGCATGTAAGCAGCAAATGTCGCCAGATCCGAAAACCCCGCACCGCAAGGTGCGGGGTTTTTCATTTTCGGGCCCGAAATTTCAAACGAAACCATCTCACCCCGCCACACCCATCCAATGGAACAACCGCCATGACCAGCAACAAACCTCGCATCGCCATCGTCGGATACGGAAGCCAGGGGCGCGCCCATGCGCTCAACCTTCGCGATTCCGGTTTCGACGTCACCGTCGGCCTTCGACCCGGCGGCCCCACCGAAATGAAGGCGAAGGCCGACGGATTCACGGTGAAAACGCCGGCGGAAGCGGTGAAGGACGCCGAACTCGTCGCCGTGCTCACGCCCGACATGGTGCAGCCTCAGCTCTACGGCGAAGTGATCGAGCCGAACATCGCCAAGGGCGCCTGCCTGCTGTTCGCGCACGGTTTCAACGTGCATTACGGACAGATCACCCCGCGCGAGGACCTCGATGTCGTGCTCGTCGCGCCCAAGGGCCCGGGTGCGCTGGTGCGTCGCGAATACGAGATCGGCCGCGGCGTGCCGTCGGTCTACGCCGTCCACCAGGACAGGAGCGGCAACGCCGAGCAGCTCGCGCTGACCTACTGCGCCGGCATCGGTGGCGCGCGCCAGAACGCGATCAAGACCACGTTCAAGGAAGAAACCGAAACCGATCTCTTCGGCGAACAGGCCGTGTTGTGCGGCGGCGCGACCAAGCTGGTGCAAGCCGGCTGGGAAACGCTGGTCGAAGCCGGTTACCAGCCGGAAGTCGCCTATTACGAGTGCCTGCACGAACTGAAGCTGATCGTCGACCTGTTCTACGAAGGCGGCATCACCCGCATGCACGAATTCATCAGCGAAACCGCGCAATATGGCGCGCTCACGCGTGGCCCGTACGTGGTCGACGACAACACCCGCGCGCAGATGAAGAAGGTGCTGGCCGAAATCCAGGACGGCACCTTCGCGCGCCAGTGGATCGCCGAATACGCCGCCGGCAACGCCAACTACAAGGCGATGAAGCAGGCCGACCTCGACCATCCGATCGAAGCGGTCGGCAAGAAACTGCGCGCCAACATGAAGTGGCTGGCATCGTCGCAGCCGCAACCGGCCAAGCCCGCATCGCAGGCCGAGCCGCAGAGCGAGGCTGCGTGATGAATGGCGCCCGCTGGCTGGCACAGGCACTCGTCGCGGAAGGCGTCGACACGCTGTTCGGGTATCCGGGCGGCGCGATCATGCCTTTCTACGACGCCCTCCATGGCGCACCGGAACTGAAACACGTCCTGGTACGCCACGAGCAGGGTGCGGCGTTCGCCGCGAATGGCTATGCACGCGCCAGCGGACGCGTCGGTGTCTGCGTGGCGACTTCCGGTCCCGGCGCATCGAACCTGGTGACAGGGATCGCGGACGCGATGCTGGATTCGGTGCCGATGGTGGTGATCACCGGCCAGGTCCCGACATCGTTGATGGGCACGGATGCCTTCCAGGAACTCGACGTGTTCGGAATGACGATGCCGATGGTGAAGCACAGCTTCATCGCGCGACGGGTCGACGATCTGCCGCGGATCGTCGGCGAAGCGTTCCGGATCGCCCGTTCCGGTCGACCCGGCCCGGTCCTGGTCGACCTGCCGAAGGACGTGCAACTCGCGGATGCTTCCCATCTGCCGAAACATGCATCGTTCGCGGTGGATGCCACGGAAGCGCCGATGGATGCCTCGCTGCACGAAGCACTGGCGCTGATCTCGCAGGCCGATCGCCCGGTGATCTACGGCGGTGGCGGGATCTCGCTGGGCGATGCCTTGCCGGCGTTCCGCACCTTCGTCGATGCGACGCAAATCCCGACGGTACTGACGCTCAAGGGATTGGGCGCTCTGCCGACGAAGCATCCGCTCAATCTCGGCATGCTGGGCATGCACGGCAGTCGCGCCGCCAACCTGGCCGTGCAGGAATGCGACGTGCTGATCGTGGTCGGTGCGCGCTTCGACGATCGCGCCACCGGCAAGCTCGCCGAATTCGCGCCCAACGCGCGCGTCGTCCACATGGACATCGACGCCTGCGAACTGGGAAAACTGCGCCATGCCGATGCCGCCGTGCGTGGCGACATCGTCACCACCCTCACCAAGCTGACGCTGCCGTGCGCGGCGCAGTTGCACGGCCGCCATGGCGCCGCCCGTCGCAGCTGGCGCGCACATTGCCAGGACCGTGCGCGCCTGCACGCGGCGCGCTACGACGCGCCCGGCGACGGCGTGTTCGCACCGGCGATGCTGAAGCGCCTGTCGGAAATCGCCCCCGACGCGGTTGTTTCCTGCGATGTCGGCCAGCACCAGATGTGGGTGGCGCAGCACTGGCAGCTCGACGATCCGCGCAAGCACCTCACCAGCGGTGCGCTCGGCGCGATGGGCTTCGGCCTGCCCGCGGCGATCGGCGCGCAGATGCAAGACCCCGATGCACAGGTGATCTGCGTCAGCGGTGACGGCTCGTTCCTGATGAACGTGCAGGAGCTGGCGACGCTGCGGCGTTACGGCTTGCCGGTGAAGATCGTGCTGCTCGACAACCAGGCGCTGGGCATGGTGCGCCAGTGGCAGGAACTGTTCTTCGACAAGCGCTATTCCGAGATCGACCTGTCCGACAACCCGGATTTCGTCGCGGTCGCGCAGGCCTTCGGCATCGAGGCGCTGCACGTCGAACGCGCCGCCGACATGGATGGCGCCTTGCAGGCGTTGCTCGCCGCCAAGGGCCCGACACTGCTGCATGTCGCCATCGATACCGCCACCAATGTCTGGCCGCTGGTGCCGCCCAACCGCAACAACGCCGAGATGCTGGATCCGCAACTCGACGCGGCTCCGACGCCGCATTCCCACCAGGAGAAGTCCCGTGCGCTATCAGCTTGATCTCACCCTGCGCCAGGCCGAAGGCGCGCTCGCGCGCGTGCTCGGCACCACCGAACGCCGCGGTTTTTCGCCGGTGAGCGTGGATGGCGAAACCCAATCCGACGGCGACCGCTGGCACCTGCGCATGACCGTGGAAGGCGAGCGGGCGCCGGAATCGCTGCAGCAGCAACTGGCGAAGTTGTACGACTGCCTCGCCGTGGAGGTGTCGCCGTGTCGTTGAACGATGCCGATGTCGCCGCACCGACGCGCGAAATCGAGTCGACGCCGGCGCGCGCGGTTCCGCAGCAGGTCTGGTTCGATGGCCGCTTCGTCGATGCCGACAGCGATCGCGCGCCGCTGACTACCCATGCCATGCATTACGGCAGCGGCGTGTTCGAGGGCATCCGCGCCTATGCGACCAGCGATGGCGGCAGCGCGGTGTTCCGCCTGCCCGAGCATCTCGAACGCATGCGCAAGGGCTGCGAACTGCTGGGCATCGCCTTCGATGTCGACGTCGCCACCGAAGCGACTTTGCAGGTCCTGCGCCAGAACGGTCATCGCGATGCCTATGTGCGTCCGCTGGCGTGGTGCGGCACCGGATCGATCGGCCTCGACGTGTCGGCGGTCGACAAGCACCTGATGATCGCGACCTTCCCGACCAACGTGCACCTGGCCGGTGCGCGGGTGAAGCTCGGCACCTCGTCCTGGCGTCGCAATCCATCCAGTTCGCTGCCGCCGCTGAAGCTGTGCGGCGCCTACATCAATTCCATCCTGGCCAAGCACGAGGTGAAACAGCGCGGCTGCAACGAAGCGCTGTTCGTCGACGAGCAGGGCCGCGTGGTCGAGTGCACCGGCGCCAACGTCTTCATGGTGCGCGACGGCCGCATCACCGCGGTCGAACACCGCGACGCGCTGGCCGGCATCACCCGCGACAGCATCATCGCGCTGACCGGCGCCCAATCGCGCCCGGTGCGCCACGACGAGCTGCTGGATGCCGACGAGGTCTTCGTGGTCGGCACCGCGGCGGAAGTCACCCCGGTCGACGAGCTCGACGACCGCAGCTATGCCGATCATCGCGTCGGCCGCGAAATCGCGGACCTCTACAGGCGCGTGGTGCGCGGGGAAGAACCGCGCTATGCCCGCTGGCTGACCCGCGTCTGAGCGATGGACAGCGACGTATCCAGCGCATTGCCCGTGACCGCCGCCGACGTGCTGGCGGCGCAGGCGCGGCTGCGTCGCTATCTCGATCCCACGCCGTTGCATTACGCCGAGCGTTTCGGCTGCTGGCTGAAACTGGAAAACCTGCAGCGCACCGGCTCGTACAAGGTGCGCGGCGCGATGAACGCCTTGCTGGCGATGCGTGAGCGTGGCGATGGCCGCGCCACCATCGCAGCTTCGGCCGGCAATCACGCGCAAGGGCTGGCATGGGCGGCCTATCGCCTCGGCATGCAGGCGATCACGGTGATGCCGCGTTGCGCGCCGGAAACCAAGATCGCCGGTGTCGCCCACTGGGGCGCCACCGTTCGCCTGCATGGCGACAGTTACGACGAGGCCAAGGCTTTCGCCGCCGAGCTCGCCGCGCAACACGATTACCGCCTGCTCTCCGCCTTCGACGATCCCGACGTGATCGCGGGCCAGGGCACGGTCGGGCTGGAAATCGCATCGCTGATGCCGGACGTGGTGCTGGTGCCGATCGGCGGCGGCGGTCTCGCATCCGGCGTCGCGCTGGCTTTGAAGTCGCAGGGCGTGCGCGTGATCGGCGCGCAGGTCGAGCATGTCGATTCGATGGCGCGCGCACTGCGTGGCGACAACGAAGTCCGCGAACCGGCGACGACGCTGGCTGATGGCGTGCGGGTGAAAGTGCCCGGTGCATTGACGCAACAGGTCCTGCACGAACTGCTGGACGATGTGGTGATCGTGCGCGAGGCCGAGTTGCGCGAAACCCTGGTGCGCCTGGCGCTGGAAGAGCACGTGATCGCCGAAGGCGCCGGCGCACTGGCGCTGGCTGCCGGTCGTCGCATCGCCGGCAAGCGCAAATGCGCGGTGGTCTCCGGCGGCAATGTCGATGCCGGCGTGCTCGCTCGGTTGCTGTGCGACGTGCGTCCGCGTGCCCCGCGCAAGCCGCGTCGCCGCGTGCAGGAACCGCTGCCGGCAACGCCGGCGCGAATGCTCGACGACCTGACCGTCGCCGCGACCCGGCGCTCGCGACTTAGGCCGGCTGCCGCGACAACGCGCAACCCAGGCGTCGCGACAGCCCAAACCACCGCTCCTTCCTTTGCATCCACGCCAACAGAGACTGCCTGACGTGAACGATTCCTCCCCCAGCGACGTAACACGCACCACTCCCGAGCCCATCCGCATTTTCGACACCACCCTGCGCGATGGTGAGCAATCGCCCGGCTTCACCATGAACGCCGAGCAGAAGATCCTGTTCGCGCACACCCTGTCCGATCTCGGCGTCGACATCATCGAAGCCGGCTTCCCCAACAGCTCGCCCGCCGATTTCAATGCGGTGCGCACCATCGCCCGCGAAGTGCGCGGCAGCACGATCGCCGCACTGGCGCGTTGCCATCCCGCCGACATCGAGGCCTGCGCCAGCGCCCTGCAGCAGGCCGCGACGCCGCGCATCCACGTCTTCATCTCCACCAGCCCGCTGCATCGCCAGCACAAGCTCGGCATGAGCCGCGAACAGGTGATCGAGCACGCCATCATGGGGGTGTCGCTGGCGCGCAAGCACGTCGACGACGTCGAGTTCTCCGCCGAGGACGCCTCGCGCACCGAACGCGAATTCCTGGTCGAGGTGTTCAACGCCGCGGTCGAGGCCGGCGCGCGCACGCTCAACGTGCCCGATACCGTCGGCTACGGCACGCCCGGTGAAATCCGCGCGCTGTTCGAATACCTGCGCGCGAATGTCCGAGGCGCGGACAACGTGGTGTTCAGCACCCACTGCCACAACGACCTCGGCCTCGCCGTCGCCAATTCGCTGGCCGCGGTCGAAGGCGGCGCGCGCCAGATCGAATGCGCGATCAACGGCATCGGCGAGCGCGCCGGCAACGCCGCGCTGGAGGAACTGGTGATGGCGTTGAAGGTGCGCGGCGGCTGGTACGACGCGACCACCCGCATCGACACCACGCGCCTGCTCGCGACCTCGCGGCTGCTGTCGCGCATCACCGGCATCCAGGTCCAACGCAACAAGGCGATCGTCGGCGTCAACGCCTTCGCCCACGAATCCGGCATCCACCAGCACGGCATGCTGAAGAATCGCGATACCTACGAAATCATGCGGCCGCAGGACGTCGGCTGGGAAGATTCGCAATTGGTGCTGGGTCGCCACAGCGGTCGCGCCGCCGTCGCCGATCGCCTGCGCAAGCTGGGCTATGTGCTGGAAGACGCGCAACTCGACCAGTTGATCGCCGAAGCGAAAGCGCTGACCCAGACCCAGCACGCGATCAGCGACCGCGACCTGCAGCGGCTGGTGGAAGGCGAACAGTTCGGCCCGGGCTGGCGCGTGTCTGCGCTGAGCCTGACCGACTATGGCAAGCGCACCCGCGCCCATGTCGATCTCTCCGATCCCGACGGTCGCCACGTCATCCACAGCGCCGAAGGTGAAGGTCCGGTCGCGGCGATGTTCGCGGCACTGGCGCAGGCCACCGGCGTCGAGTTCGAACTGGAGAGCTACGAGGTGCACAGCATGGGCGTCGGCGCGAACGCCCGCGGCGAAGCCAACCTGAGCGCCCGCATCGACGGCGACACCATGACCGGCCAGGGCACCAGCCGCGACGTGCTGGAAGCGAGCGCGATCGCCTGGCTCGACATCGCCAACCGCGTGTTGCGTGGCACCCGCGCCGAACCGCGCGTTGCCGCCCTCGCCTGAACCCTCTTCTCCCCCTCTCAACGAATGAATACTTCCATGCCCCGGACACTGCTCGACAAATTGTGGGATGCGCATGTCGTCGCGCCCGAGCACGACGGCGTTCCCGCCGTGCTCTACATCGATCTCCACCTGATCCACGAGGTCACCTCGCCGCAGGCGTTCGCCGAACTTGAAGCGCGCGGGTTGAAGCTGCATCGCGCCGACCGCACCAAGGCGACGCTCGACCACTCGACACCGACCCTGCCCGCCGATGCCAGTGGCAAGCAGCCCTACGTCAACGACGCCGCGCGCGCGCAGGTGGACACGCTGCGCGACAACTGCCGGAAATTCGGTGTCGAGCTGTTCGACTACGGCAGCGAGCATCGCGGCATCGTCCACGTCATCGGGCCCGAGCTGGGGCTGACGCAACCGGGCATGACCATCGTCTGCGGCGACAGCCACACCGCTACCCACGGCGCATTCGGCGCGCTCGCCTTCGGCATCGGCACCAGCGAAGTCGGCCACGTGATGGCGACGCAGAGCCTGTTGCAGCACAAACCGAAAACGCTGGCGATCACCATCGATGGCGAACTCGCGCCCGGCGTCACCGCGAAGGACCTGATCCTGCACGTGATCGGGGTGATCGGCGTCAATGGCGGCACCGGTCACGTGATCGAATATCGCGGCTCGGCGGTCAGCGCCCTGTCGATGGACGAGCGCATGACCGTCTGCAACATGTCGATCGAAGCCGGTGCGCGCGCGGGCCTGATCGCGCCCGACGACACCACTTTCGACTATCTGCGCGGACTGTCGCGCGTACCGCAAGGTGCGGACTTCGATGCTGCCGTCGCGCAGTGGCGGGAATTCCGCAGCGATGACGGCGCGGTATTCGATCGCGAAGTGCGCATCGATGCCGGCGACATCCGCCCGACCATCACCTGGGGCACGCATCCCGGTCAGGTTGTCGCGCTCGACGCCCATGTTCCCGTCGATGGCGACAGCGATGTCGACAAGGCGCGCCACTACATGGGCTGGGAAGCCGGCGCCGCCGTCGCCGGCCGTGCGGTCGATGTCGTGTTCATCGGCAGCTGCACCAACTCGCGCCTGAGCGATCTGCGGGCCGCCGCGGAAGTGTTGCGCAATCGCCGGGTGCATCCGCGCGTGCGCATGCTGGTGGTGCCCGGCTCGGGGCAAGTGAAACGCGACGCCGAAGCCGAAGGCATCGACGCGATCGTGCTTGCCGCAGGCGCCGAATGGCGTGAGCCCGGTTGTTCGATGTGCATCGCCATGAACGGCGATCTGGTTGGGCCGGGGCAACTGGCGGTCTCGACCAGCAATCGCAATTTCGAAGGCCGCCAGGGCAAGGGTGCGCGCACCGTGCTGGCATCGCCCGCCACCGCGGCCGCCTGCGCCATCGCCGGCGAAATCACCGATCCCCGCGCATTTTTCAACAGCGACGCCCTGCAAACGGAGGCTGCATGATGGCCGCGTTTACCCAACTCGTTTCGCGCACGGTCGTGTTGCGCCAGCGCAACATCGACACCGACCAGATCATCCCCGCGCGCTTCCTCACCACCACCGAGCGCAAAGGCCTCGGCAAGCACGCCTTCAGCGACTGGCGCAACCTGCCCGACGGTTCGCCCGATCCCGCGTTCCCGTTCAACCAGTTCGCCAACGTCAGCGCGCGCATCCTGGTTGCCGGCCGCAATTTCGGTTGCGGCTCCTCGCGCGAACACGCGCCGTGGGCGCTGGCCGATCTCGGTCTGTGTGCGGTGATCAGCAGTGAAATCGCCGACATCTTCCGCAGCAACGCGCTGAAGAACGGCCTGCTGCCGATCGTGCTCGACGACGCCGTGGTCGACGAACTGCTCGACACCCCCGGCATCGAACTGGCGATCGATGTCGCCGCCCGCAGCGTCACCCTGCCCGACGGTCGCAGCTTCCGGTTTCCGCTGGATGCGTTCGCGCAGACCTGCCTGCTCGAAGGCGTCGACCAGCTCGGCTATCTGCTGAAACAACTTCCCGCCATCGAACGCTTCGAAAGCGCTCGCCATTCCGCGCCGCTGGAGGCCGCACATGCAAGCTGAGATCCTCGTCCTGCCCGGCGACGGCATCGGTCCCGAAGTCACCGCCGCTGCGGTCGCCGTATTGCGCGACGTCGGCGCACGCCACGGCCACGAATTCACCTTCACCGAGAAACTGATCGGCGGCGCCGCGATCGACGCCACCGGCGAACCACTTCCCGCTGACACGCTCGCCGCGGCAAGGAAGGCCGATGCCGTGCTGCTCGGCGCGGTCGGTGGCCCGAAGTGGTCGGATCCGAAGGCGAAGGTGCGCCCGGAACAGGGCCTGCTCGCGATCCGCAAGGCGCTCGGCCTCTACGCCAACCTGCGCCCGGTGAAACCGCATCCGGTCGCGTTCGCGGCGTCGCCGATCAAGCCGCACCTGCTGCAAGGCGTTGACCTGATCGTGGTGCGCGAACTCACCGGCGGCATCTACTTCGGCGACAAGCAACGCACGGCCGGCTCCGATGGCACGGAGACCGCCAGCGACCTCTGCAGCTACAGCGTCGAGGAGGTCGAACGCGTGATCCGTCGCGCCTGTCGCCTCGCCATGCAGCGCAGCCAGCGCGTCACCTCGGTCGACAAGGCCAATGTGCTGGAAACCTCGCGGCTGTGGCGCGAGGTCGCGACCCGCGTCGTCCACGACGAATTCCCCGAGATCACGCTGGAACACCAGTTGGTCGATTCGATGGCGATGCACCTGCTGGCGCGTCCGCGCGAATACGACGTCATCGTCACCGAGAACATGTTCGGCGACATCCTCACCGATGAAGCCTCGATGCTGGCGGGATCGATGGGCCTGCTGCCGTCGGCGTCGCTGGGCGAAGGGCGCGTCGGCCTGTACGAACCGATCCACGGCTCCGCGCCCGACATCGCCGGGCGCGGCATCGCCAATCCCTATGCGGCGATCCTCAGCGCGGCAATGCTGCTTCGCCATTCGCTGGGGCTGGATGCGGAAGCGCAATGCGTCGAACGCGCGGTTTCCGCAGCCCTCTCCGCCGGCCATCTCACCACCGATCTCGCCAAGCCGGAGTCGGCGATCGGCACGCGCGAAGCGACGGCTGCAGTGGTGGATCACTTCCCGCTGCCCTGCCAGGTCCCGGAACTGCGCGACTGACGATGGTTCGGTTTCACCCGAAAATTCATTTGACACGCGCCATCACGCCCGTTATCACTGGATCCATGCACGCCGCATTCGCCATCGCCATGCCGATTACCACCATGACCACCGGTACCCGGTGTCGGGTGCGGCTGGGCGTCGTGGACTGAATCCATCACCCCGTCCCGCATCCGAACCGGATGCGGGGCAACCCCTTCCGGTCGCTGCGGGGCTCACCAGGAGCCTTTGCAATGTCCCTCGATCTTCCACATGCAGCGCCGGCGGAACCCCGCGCCGATCGACTGCACGATCCCGACGTTTCTTCCATCGCGCTCTGCCATGCCCACAAGTTCGGCGGCAGCAGCGTCGCCAGTGCCGAACGCATCCGTCATGTCGCAGCCTTGCTTCATGCGGAATCGCGCCTGCCGCGCGTCGTCGTTGTCTCCGCGATGCAGGGCGTCACCGATCGCCTGACCGCGCTCGCCAACGCCGCTCTCGCCACCAAGCCGTGGCGCTGCGATTGGACGACATTGCGCGAACACCAGCTGCGCGCCGCACGCGAACTTGACGCCGACGATGCCGTGCATGCCTGGCTGGAACGCGAATTGCAGGCCTTGCACGAACTCCTGTGCGCGCCATCGCCACGACCGGAATGGTTCGCGACGGTGCAGGGATTGGGCGAAGTGTGGTCGTCGCGATTGCTGCAGGTCGCGCTCGGCGATGAAGCCGCCGGCTGGGCGCGGCTCGATGCCCGCGACGTGCTGGTGGTTCGCCCCGGAGAGCTCGGCATCGGCGTCGGTGTCGATTGGGACGCCAGCCGCGGCAAACTCGCGGCGTGGCGCAAGGCGCATCGGCAGCCGAACGTGGTCATCACCGGCTTCGTCGCCCGCGATGGTGATGGCGCGATCACCACGCTTGGTCGCAACGGCAGCGATTACTCGTCGGCCATCTTCGCGGTGCTGTTCGATGCCGCCGAACTCACCATCTGGACCGACGTCGACGGCGTGCTCAGCGCCGATCCGCGGTTGGTGCCCGATGCCGTATGCCTGGAATCGATGTCCTACGCCGAAGCCTGCGAGCTCGCCTATTTCGGCGCCAAGGTGCTGCATCCGCAGACGATGGCGCCGGCGATGCAGGCGGGCCTGCCGATCCGCATCCGCAACACGCTCAATCCCGCCGCGCCCGGCACGCGGATCGCCGAAACCTCGGAACCGGCAGCGTCACCGGTGAAGGGATTGACGCTGGTCGCCGACATGGCCGTGCTCGAACTCGCCGGTGCGGGATTGATCGGCGTGCCCGGCACGGCCGAACGCATGTTCGCCGCGCTGCATGCCGAGGGAGTCTCGGTGACGATGATTTCGCAGGGATCGTCCGAACATTCGATCTGCTGCATCGTGCGCGCTGACCAGGCCGAGCGCGGGCGCGCCGCGGTGCTTGCCGCCTTCCGCGTCGCGATCGCCAATGGCCAGGTCGAAGGCGTGCGCGTGACCACTGGGATCGCCGTGCTCGCCGCGGTCGGCGATGGCATGGTCGGCACGCCCGGCGTGTCTGCGCGATTGTTCGCGGGACTGGCGCAGGCTGGCGTCAACATCCGCGCCATCGCGCAGGGCGCCAGCGAACGCAACATCTCCGTCGCCATCTCCGCGGCGGATGCCACCCGCGCTTTGCGCGCGGTGCATTCGGCGTTCTGGTTGTCGCCGCAGACGCTGTCGGTCGGAATCATCGGTCCGGGCAACGTCGGCCGCGCGTTGCTGGCGCAACTGGCGCAGGCGTCGTCGCAACGCGATGGCAGCGACCGCAGTGGATTCGACCTGCACCTGCGCGCCATCGCCAACAGCTGCCGCATGCATCTCGCGCAGCGCGCGCTCGATCCCGCCGATGCCGACGCGGCATTGGAGAATGGCGAAGCGCTCGACCTCGATCGTTTCACCGCGCATGTCCATGCCGCCCACCTGCCGCACGCGATGATCGTCGACTGCAGCGGCAGCGATACCGTCGCCGCCCGCTACGCAGACTGGCTCGCCGCGGGCATCCATGTGGTGACGCCCAACAAGCAGGCCGGCAGCGGTTCGCTCGAGCGCTGGCGCGCGATTCGCGCGGCGACGCGACGCGGCGGTCATTTCCGTTACGAAGCCACCGTCGGCGCCGGGCTTCCGGTGATCCAGACCCTGCGCAGCCAGCTCGACACCGGCGACGAATTGCTGGAAGTCGAAGGCGTGTTCTCCGGCACGCTGGCCTGGTTGTTCAACAGCTTCGATGGCAGTGTGCCGTTTTCGAAATTGGTCGCGGAAGCGCGTGCACTCGGCTATACCGAGCCCGATCCGCGTGACGATCTCTCCGGCACCGACGTTGCCCGCAAGCTCGTGATCCTCGCCCGCGAGGCCGGACGCGAACTGTCGCTGGAAGACGTCGAGATCGAGAACCTGGTGCCACCGACATTGCGCGACGTTCCCCGAGAGGAATTCCTCGCGCGACTGCATGAACTCGATGCGCCCTTGCAGGCACGCCTCGATGCCGCACGACAGCAGGGCCGCAGCCTGCGTTACCTCGCGCAACTGGATCGCGATGGCCGCGCACGCGTTGGCCTGGTCGCGCCGGAGCCGGGCCACGCCAGCCTGCACGGACGCCTCAGCGACAACCTGATCCAGTTCCGCACGCGCCGCTACGCCGATAATCCACTGGTGGTGCAGGGACCGGGCGCCGGGCCGGATGTCACGGCCGCCGGCGTGTTCGGCGATATCCTCGCTATTGCCCAGGCGGTGGGAGCGCGACGATGAGCGCACTCGCACCTGCCATCCACTCTTCCGGTTCGACGATGACGGTTTCCAGACTCCACGCCAGCGCATTCGCACCCGCCAGCATCGGCAACATCGGCGTCGGCTTCGACCTCCTCGGCCACACGCTGGAAGGTCCGGGCGACCATGCCGAAGTCGCGCGCATCGACGAACCGGTGGTGCGGATTGTCGAGATCACCGGCGATGTCGAGGGCGCCTCTTCGCTGCCGCTGGAAGCCGAAAGGAACACCGCCGGCCGTGCCTTGATGGAATTGCGCGAACGTCATGGCATCGCACACGGCTTCGAAGTGCGCCTGCGCAAAGGCATCGCGCTCGGTTCCGGGCTCGGTGGTTCGGCGGCGTCCTGCGTCGCCGTCCTGGTCGCCGCGAATGCGGTGATCGATACGCCATTGTCCCGCGAGGAGCTGTATCCACTGGCACTGATCGGTGAAGCGGTCGCCAGCGGCAGCATCCACGGCGACAACGTCGCGCCGATGCTGTTCGGCGGCGTGGTGCTGGCGACGCCGACCCGCGCGATCCGTCTCTCAGCACCGGATTTGTTCTGCGCCGCGGTGCATCCGCATTTCGTGCTGGAAACGCGACTGGCGCGCGCCGCGCTATCGGCACCGTATGCCATCGGCGAATTCGTCAAGCAGAGCGAGCATCTCGCGCTGTTCCTCACCGGACTTGCGCGCGGCGATCGCGCCTTGATCGCGGAAGGACTGGCCGACGTATTGGTGGAGCCACGCCGTGCCGCGCTGATCCCCGGCTTTGTCGAAGTGAAAACGGCGGCACTGGCGCACGGTGCGCTCGGCGCCAGCATTTCCGGCGCCGGCCCGACCGTGTTCGGCTGGTTCGACGATCGCGCACAGGCCACCGCGGCGACCCAGGCGATGCAGGACGCGTTCGCACAAGCCGGCTTCGCCAGCGACGCGCTGGTTTCGCCGATCAACGGCCCGCGCGCCGAAGTGGTCGCGTGAAGTTCGTCAGCACGCGCGGCGGCATCGCCCCGACTTCGTTGGATGTCGCACTCGCCGCCGGACTCGCCCCCGATGGCGGCCTGTATGTGCCGGAGCAGATCCCGCAACTCTCGTTGCAACACGCAGGCGCCACGTTGGCAGACACGGCGACGGCGGTGCTGGCGCCATGGTTCGCGGAATCGAAGTTGCGGTCATCGCTGGCCGGACTCTGCGCCGATGCCTTCGATTTCCCGGCGCCGCTGCGCCCGCTGTCATCGCCGAACGACTACTTGCTCGAACTGTTCCACGGCCCCACCGCCGCGTTCAAGGATTACGCCGCGCGTTTCCTCGCCGGCTGCCTGTCGCGGCTACGCGATCCCGCCGCATCCACGCCAACCACGATTCTCGTCGCGACGTCCGGCGATACCGGTGCCGCGGTCGGCGCCGCCTTCCACCGTCGCGATGGTTTCAAGGTCGCCATCCTCTATCCCGACGGCCGCGTCTCGCCACGCCAGGCCCATGGCCTCGGCTGCTTCGGCGACAACGTGCATGCCTGGCGCGTCGACGGCAGCTTCGACGATTGCCAGCGCATGGTGAAAGAGACGCTCGCCGACGCCGATCTGCGCGCACGCATCCCGCTCGGCTCCGCCAACAGCATCAGCCTCGGCCGGCTGCTGCCGCAGACCGCGTATTACGCGCACGCCGCACTGGAATTCCGCGCGCGCCACGGCGTGCCGCTCAACTTCATCGTTCCCACCGGCAACCTCGGCAACGCGCTGGCGTGCTGGCTGGCCAAGCGCATGGGGCTGCCGATCGGCGGGATCGTGCTGGCCAGCAATGCCAACGACGTGCTGCCGCGTTATTTCAACGGAGACGACTACGCTCCGCGCGCGACCGTCGCCACGCTCGCCAACGCCATGGATGTCGGCGCGCCAAGCAATTTCGAACGCTTGCGTTGGTGGCATCGCGACGATGCCGAACTGCGGGGATCGATGCGGGCCTTCAGCGTCGATGACGCCACCATCCGCGACACCATCCGCCATGCGCCCGGTCGTCATGGCGTGGTGCCCTGCCCGCATACGGCGATCGGGCTGCATGTGCTGGAACAACTGCGCGCCGATGGCGACATCCGGCCGTGGGCGGTGATCGCGACCGCGCATCCGGCCAAATTCGAGACCATCGTCGAGCCGCTGGTCGGCCATGCCGTCGAGCCCCCCCCGGCATTGGCCGCGGCACTGGCGCGACCGGCGACCTCGACCCCGCTCGAAGCCCATAGCAAAGCCCTGCATTCCGTTCTACTGCAAGAATGACCAGCATGCCTGCACCACTGGCCATCCGATAAGATTCGGGTCATGGAAGACGCACCCGTACGGTCCGCCGGACGCCCCAAGGATCCCGCCAAGCACGAAGCCATCCTCGCTGCGGCCAAGGAACTGTTTCTCGACCGCGGCTTCGCCCAGGCCAACATGCAGGAAGTGGCCGATCGCGCCGGCGTCTCCAAGCTCACCCTCTACAGCCACTTCGGCGACAAGACCTCCCTGTTCGTGGCTGCCGTCCGCGACCATTACGAACACAGCGTGCCGGAAGCGCTCTTCCACGACTGGGACGAGAACGACCTGCGCGGTGCCCTGCTTGCATTCGGCCGCGTCTACCATGCCTACCTGCTGCTGCCGGCCACGGTCGCCGGTCGCCGGATGCTGATGCGCACCGCGGACACCCCGCCGCAACTCAGCCTCGAGGTATGGAACCTGGGGCCGGCGCGAATCAACGCCTTCGTCACCGCGACCCTGACCCGTTTCATCGATCGCGGCATGCTGGACATCGAAAACCCGCAGTTCGCCACTGTTCATCTTTTGTCGCTGTTGCGCGGCGACCTCTTTGCCCAACTCGGTTACGGCGTGCAGCGCCATGTGCCCGGGGAAGAAACCGAAGCCTACCTCGCCAGCGCGGTCGATCTGTTCCTGCGCGCCTGCACCCCGGGCGCCGAAAGATAAATCGGTGACTTAGGTTCGGTGACTTATGGCACTTAGGCCATTCACCCCGGACTGGAATGCTGGCGCAGTCATCCAGACCCCCTTTCAGGGCGTTGAAGTTAAACTTGACGTCCCCTCGTTCCAGGCCGTTCCCGCAATGTCGATCGACTACGCCAAAACCCGCGAAACCATGGTGGAGCAACAGGTCCGCCCGTGGGAGGTGCTCGACCCGCGCGTGCTCGATACCCTGATCACCATCCCGCGCGAACAGTTCGTGCCGGAAGCCCTGCGCGCCCTGGCCTACACCGACATGGAACTGCCGCTGGGCAACGGCGAATCGATGCTGAAGCCGGTGGTCGAAGGCCGCGCCCTGCAGGCCTTGCTGCCGCAGGCGACCGAATCCGTCCTCGAGATCGGCACCGGCAGCGGCTACCTGACCGCCTGCCTCGCCCGCCTCGGACGCGAAGTGACCAGCCTGGAGATCGATCCGGAACTGGCCGATCGCGCCCGCGCCACGCTGGCCGCCCAAGGCGTGACCAATGCAGCCGTCGAGACCGCCGATGCCTATGCATGGACCGGCGATCATCGATTTGACGTGATTTGTGTCACTGGTGCCGTCGCCGCCATCCCCGCACACTTCCGCGAATGGCTGGCACCGGCCGGCCGCATGTTCATCGTCCAGGGCGAATCGCCGGCGATGCAGGCGGTCCGCGTCGAGGCCGACGGCAGCATCGACTCGCTGTTCGAGACCGACCTGCGCTATCTCAAGGGCGGGGCGCCGACGCCTCGCTTCACCCTTTAATCATTCGTTTTCGAGAGCCGCCCATGCATCGCCGTTCCCTCAGCCTCGCCCTCGCTCTTGCCCTGGCGCCCCTGGCCGTCCACGGCGAGGACCTGCTGCAGACCTACCGGATCGCGCGTACCGCCGACCCGCAGCTGCAGGCCGCCGAAGCCAGCATGCGTTCCAGCAAGGAAGGCGCCGTGCAGGCACGCTCGCAACTGCTTCCGCAGATCGCCGGCTCCGCCTCGGGCAGTGCCAACCGCACGTCCTCGCCTGGCGGTAGCTACACCTATGATCCGATCACCGGGGCACCGATCCGCCTGAGCGGCAGCACCACCACCTCACGCACCGCCAGTGTCGGCGTGCGTGTTGACCAGGTGATCTTCAATCGCGGGACGTACGACAGCCTCCGGGCCGCCAAGGCTCAGGGCAAGTCCGGCGAATACCAGTACGAAGCCGCCGGTGACGCCCTGATCACCCGCACCTCGCAGGCCTATTTCAACGTGCTGGTGGCGATGGAAACGCTGGCCGCCGCGGAAGCTTCGGAAACGGCGCTGAAGAAGCAGTTCGACTTCGCCAGCAAGCGCCTCGAGGTCGGTCTTGCACCGATCACCGACGTGCATGAAGCCCGCGCCCAGTACGACGCCGCGCGCGCCAACACCATCGTCCAGCGCAACACACTGGAAGACTCCTACCAGGCGCTGGCGGAAATCACCGGCAAGCCGATCCGCTCGCTGATGGCGCTGCCGGATGACTTCCGCCCGTCGCTGCCGCCGGAAGGCGGCGTCGATGAGTGGGTGAAGCGTGCCGTCGACACCAATCCTTCGCTGCAGGCGCAGCGTTACTCGGTGCAGGCTGCCGAAGACAACATCTCCGCCAATCGCGCCGGCTACCTGCCGATCCTCAACGCCAATGGCAGCTACGGCGCCAATCGCAGCTGGTCGGGCAACGGCAACAATGCCGACGGCTGGAACCACGGCCCGAGCGTCGGCCTGACCCTGAGCGTGCCGATCTTCAATGGCGGCCGCACCTCGTCGCAGGTGCGCCAGGCCATCGCCCAGCGCGATGCCGCGCAGGACCAGTACGAACAGCAGCGCCGCTCGGTGGAACGCACCACCCGCAACGCCTACCAGTCGCTAGTCGCGGGCGTGAGCGCGGTGGAAGCCCGTCGCCTCGCGCTGGTCGCCGCACAGAGCGCCTACGACGCTTCGCAGGTCGGTCTGGAAGTCGGTACCCGCACCGTGATCGACGTGCTGATCAACGAGCAGAACCTGTTCAATGCACGCCAGGCCTATTCGCAGGCCAAGTACAGCTTCCTGCAGTCTCAGCTGGCGCTGAAGCAGGCTGCCGGCACACTTGATGTCGCCGACGTGGAATCGGTGAACCGCCTGCTGACGGTTGCCGCCGGCCAGGTGCCGACCGTTGCCGATTCCGCCGCTTCGACGCCGGATACCACGCAGTCGACCACCGACAGCAAGCCGGCGCCCGCAAAGAAGGCCAAACGCAAGACCAAGCGCTGAGGTTTACTCTGGCAGGCTGTCGCTGATGGCCTGCCACGTGCGCTCCAGCGCACCACGGCCATCGACCACCAGCGCGCGCCCGGCCTCGCCCATGCGCGTGCGCAATTCGTCCGATCCCAGCAATTCCACCAGGCGCTCGCCCAGCGCCTCCGGGCTGTCGACGATTTCCATCGCGCCCGCCGCCGACAGCTGGCGGGCGATATCGCTGAAGTTGTGCAGATGGGGACCGGTGAGGATCGGCACGCCGACCGCCGCCGGCTCCAGCAGGTTGTGGCCACCGATTGGTTGCAGGCTGCCGCCGACGAAGGCGACATCGGCGCAGGCGTAGAAGCGCCCGAGCTCGCCCAGCGTATCGATCACGAACACGGCGTTGTCGTTCGCCGGCATCGGCTGGTACGAACGCGAATGGGTGCGGAAGCCGAAACTGCGCGCATGTTCGTAGGCCGCCTTGAAGCGTTCGGGATGGCGCGGCGCCCACAACATCAACGCATCCGGATAGGCCTGCCGCAGCATGCGATGCGCGACCAGGACCGCGGTTTCCTCGTCGGGGTGGGTGCTCGCCGCGATCCAGGTCGGACGCAGTCCGGCGTGGGCGTGGAACACCGCGACGAAGGCATCGAGGCCATCGAGCTCGGCGACATCGTATTTGAGGTTGCCGGTCTCCACGGTCGCTTCCGGACGCGCACCCAACCGGATGTAGCGCTTGGCATCGGCATGTCCCTGCGCGCAGACGCGACGCACGGTCTGCAACGCGCGGCTGATCAGCGGCGCCAGCACCTGGTAGCCACGCAGCGATCGCTCGGACAGGCGCGCATTGACGATCGATACCGGGACGCGCGCGTCGCGGCAGGCGAACAGCAGGTTCGGCCACAACTCGGTTTCCATCAGCAGCGCGCAGGCCGGGCGGAATTGCGCCAGGAAGCGCCGCATCGCGCCGGGCAGGTCATATGGCAGGTAGACGTGGCGCACGCGATCGCCCCACAGCGCCTGCACGCGTTCGGATCCGGTCGGGGTGATGCTGGTGATCACCAGCGGGACGTGCGGGCGTCGTGCCAGCAGCGCATCGACCAGCGGGGCGGCGGCGTTCACCTCTCCCACCGAGACCGCATGCAGCCAGATGGTGGAACGCGTTTCCGGCGCAGCCCCGGGGTAATAGCCGTAGCGTTCGCTCCAGCGCTGGAAATAGCCACGCTGGCGGAACCCGCGCCAGACGAGGTGGTAGATGGTGATGGGGAGCAGGAGGTAGAGCACCGCCGAATAAGCGCTGCGCAACATCCGCTCGACGGCATCGGATCGCATGGCGCCAAGTCTAGGGCCTTCGGCGCCATCGTTGGCTAGACTTGCGCGATGGCTGCACCGACATCCCCGCGATTCCGCCTGAAGGATCTACCGACCCGAGTGGGCGTCACCTGCCTGTACGGCCTCGCGCGCCTGCCTTGGCAGCTGCAACTCCGCGTCGGCGCCGGGCTTGGGCGTTTGCTGATGTGGCTGTTGCCGGATCGCCGCCGCGCCGCCCGCACCAATATCGACCTGTGCTTTCCGGAACTCGACGAGGCCGCCCGCACTGCATTGCTGCGCGGCAGTTTCCGCGATCTCGGTATCGGCGTGTTCGAATTCGCGCGTGCATGGTGGGGCAATGTCGATGCCATGCGCGCGACCGCGACGATCGAGGGCGTCGAGAAGATCCAGTCGCTGCAGGCGCAAGGCCGCGGCGTATTGCTGATCTCCGGCCATTTCATGACGCTGGAACTGTGCGGGCGCCTGATGTGCGACCACGTGCCGCTGGCCGGCATGTACCGCCGTTACCGCAGCCCGGTGATGGAAGACGCCGTGCTGCGCGGACGATTGCGCTACGCCAGCGCGATGTTCCCCAACGACGACATCCGCGGCGCGATCCGCCATCTCAAGAAAGGTGGCGTGCTGTGGTACGCACCCGACCAGGACATGCGCGGCAAGGACACGGTGTTCGCGCCGTTCTTCGGCATCCCCGCCTCCACCATCAACGCGACCCATCAGCTGGCGCGGCTCACCGGCTGCGCGGTGATTCCGTTCTTCCATCGCCGCGAAGGCGATCGCTACATCCTGCGCGTCGGCGATCCGCTCGACCCGTTCCCGAGCGACGACACGGTGGTGGATGCGACCGCGGTGAACGCCGCGATCGAGGCAATGGTGCGCGCGGCACCGACGCAGTATCTGTGGATCCATCGCAGGTTCAAGCGCCAGCCGGATGGAATTTCACTTTACGCGTCGTAAGCCTGCGTCTGAAAAAGCATCGCCCGGCTGTGCGCCTATCGCGGTTGTCTGCAGCCGCCGACACGCCGTGAATACGTCCATGTAGGCTCGTACGCAGCATCCATGCTGCGTACGGTCGGCGCTACAGACGAAC
>NZ_JBCMOO010000012.1:0-8475 GCF_050574925.1 Solilutibacter silvestris
TTTTGGGCTAGCGTAGCGGAAAGCCCAAAACCGTACCCCGAAGCGGCGTCGGCTTGAACGAATAGTTAGAACTTTCGCGAAAACTCCACACGACGATTGGCTTCCCTATCGGACACCGTATGAGGATCGCTAAGCAAAGGGTGGCGAGAGCCAAATCCAGAGACAGCGAAAATCTGCTTTGGTGGAAGACCATGCTCTATTAAGTAACGGGTCACGAGCTCGGCACGTCGAGTTGAAAGCATAAGGCAATCCCCTGGGCTGCATTCCGATGAATCGGTATGACCATGGACTTCAATTAAGATCTCAGGGTGTGCCTTAAACACAGAGATTGCTTGATCCATCATCTGGAAATACCCGGGCGACGATATGGATTCTCCAAGCGATTGACCGGCTAATGGTTGACCGGGCTTAAAATGAATACTGTTCAATTCGGTCGTTGCCGAGACTGGAAGGCAAAGTATCAACCAACCAGCTATCGAGGTTGAAATAGCCCGGAAACAAGAGAGAGCAGGAGTGTCTTTCATGGTGGGTCTTCGGTTACGAAAGAGGTTAAATCGAAAAGTTCTAACACTTGAGTTAAGTCGCCACGCGTAGTGGCAACGGACGCGTGCTAGCGTAACGCAGGCACGCGGGCGGTGCCGCGAAGCGGGGTCGGCTTGAACGAACAGTTAGGCAACATTGGCCTTTTGAACAGTTACGTTTTTCCCAAGCGTTTTGAACCGGTTTCCGTCAGTCTGGACAATGGTGATTGTCAGATGACCAGTTTTACTGATGTTCAAATCACGAGCAATGCCAGATTTGCCTTTGTGAGTTCCGGAAATGACCATGCAGAAGTCGCCATCTTTAACTTCATTCGACTCTGGAGCGGTTCCCTTCAACATTGCGAAAATCCTCTTCCAATGCGTGCCTAACACCTGAGTTAAGCCGCCCCGCGAGTGGTGGCGGATGCGTGCTAGCGTAGCGCAGGCACGCAGACGGTGCCGCGAAGCGGGGTCGGCTTGAACGATTAGTTAGATTTCATGGCCACAAGTTATCTGTGCAGCACTGGGCTTAAGGCGGGCCAGTTGCTCGGAAATCTTCTTTAATGGAATTCCAAATTTAGGAAACGCCTTGACGCTATAGAAATCTGACCAGCCTTGACTCGGGAAGTCTTGGGGATCTAGAGGTATCCTCAGGTCAGCGACTGAGCAAGGTAGCCACCAAATGGGCATGGAATCACTGTATGGAATGAAATCTTCGCCTGATCGGCTGGTGAGAACTATCGCCTGAGCATAGCGAGGCATTACGTAGTCGTCGCCATGGCGTAACACAAGAAGCAGGCGAGGCTTTGCCTGCGGTGAATCGATAATTCGCTCCATGCCATAGTGGCTCGTCGTAAATAGCAAGATAGAATTTGCGTCTAGATCGCCATAAACGGGTAACAATCTTTTGGCAGAAACCCAAAATGGCGGTGGGTCCATGCAGATAAATCCAAGTTTTCCGTCTTTGTCGATGGGTCTAGAGCATTCAGGGGATTCAGGTAGATATGCGCCTGCTTCCAACGTCGCTTTTAAAACAATGGGCTGAGCAGTCTTCCGGTCAAATTTAGGGAATTCTTTGGGAGGCTGAGATGATGCGATTTTGGCGGCGATTATTAGAGAGAGCAGCATAGGTTCCCCGTGAAATCTAACACCTGAGTTAAGCCGCCCCGATTTGCGGCGGCGGATTGCGGCAGGCTACCAAATGTCGCGGGCCGACGCCGCGAAGCGGGGTCGGCTTGAACGAACAGTTAGGTTGCATGGGCCGATGTTTGAGGGGCCTTCCATCGAATGCACCAGAAAACAATTGCGAGCGCTAACCAGGTCATTGAAATTTTTGTTGATGCTATGGCGTAGGGCAGATCGGGAAACGAAGTTAAAGGAGCTTGTCCTCTAAGAGAGGGTAGGTATTCCAATGTCCAATATCTCTCATATGCGCAAAGAGCAATCCATGCTGGAAGCAGCCATCCGGCGGACAGTAAGACAACAAAGAGCTTATGCGCGAATAGTTTAGCCATGACAGCCTAACACCTGAGTTAAGCCGCGCCGAGAGTGGTGCGGTTTTGGGCTAGCGTAGCGGAGAGCCCAAAACCGTGCCACGAAGCGGCGTCGGCTTGAACGATTAGTTAGGGCTTATGAGCGATGCAAGATGACGCTTTGTCTATCTGGTAGACAGTTCCAAGGGTGTTTGTAGGCCACTGAAAGCGCTTCTGGACTACAGTTCCTTCGAAGTCGCATTCAATAGGTGTAGAGAGGTTTCCTTTGATCGCAGTCATTGCGTTAAAAATTACGTGAGATGCTTTATCGCTTTTTTCGGCGAGCATGGTAGTAGATTGACTTGCATTTCCACAGATGGAGATGAGATCGCCGTGGCGCCAATTTAAGTAGCACGCATGCGTTCTCACCTTTTTCCCAAGGAATCGACTCTTATAGGATATGAGGTCGTTTAATGGAACGCTTTGCGCAAGGGCTTGACCGCTGATTGTGATGGTGCAAACGAGGAGCAGGATTGGAGTTCTCATAAGCCCTAACACCTGAGTTAAGCCGCCCCGTGAGTGGCGGCGGACGCGTGCTAGCGTAGCGCAGGCACGTGGACGGTGCCACGAAGCGGGGTCGGCTTGAACGATTAGTTAGGCGACGCAGCCGTTATACATTGTCAGCTCGCCTAAAGCGGAGCGTGGAAGTAATAGCAAAGCCCATCTGGAGCAACCACAAAGAAGACCTGGAGGTCTTGACCGTCCTGCTTTTCAAGCCGTAGGTCACTGGTATTCACCCCGTTTTTGTCCAGCTCTTGTTTCATGGAGTGGATATCCGAAACAAGTATGGCCGCTCCGTCCTGCGTCGCATCTCCACCATTTACAGTGAATCCGATTTGGGTTCCGTTACGTTCCATGAGGACGGTAGGAACGGGGCTCTGAGAGCGTCCTGATTCAGTCATGCCAAAGTGGGTGGCGTACCACTGAGCTGCCTGATCAATATCCAAGACGGGAAGGGCAAGAACATCGTTCTGGTAAGGATAGGCAGCTTTGAACTGTGATTTGTCCGACACGGCATGCTCCTGATCTGGAAAGCGAAGCTGTGCGCCTGTGGCGCCTAACACCTGAGTTAAGCCGCCACGCGCAGTGGTGGCGGACGCGTGCTAGCGTAGCGTAGGCACGCGGCCGATGCCACGAAGCGGGGTCGGCTTGAACGATTAGTTAGGTGCCTTGCGGGACGACGATTACAGCCGTGCCGTAGCACAAAACTTCCGTAAGACCATCCATCAATTCGGTCGCGTCGTACCGAGCACCAATAATTGCATTGGCACCGAGTTGTTTTGCGTGCTTTACCATGTCTCGATAGGTTTCAGTTCGAGCTTGCTCGCAAAGTTCGGTGTAGACAGTGATATTCCCACCGAACAGGCTTTGCAACCCGCCAACAAGGTTTCCTACAACTGACCTGGATCGGACAGTGATTCCACGAACGATGCCTAGGCTGCGAGTAACCTGATATCCAGGAAGTTCAAAAGCGGTTGTAACCATCGAATCGTCTAAATCGGGCATCGATATTCCCTCCCAAAGGCACCTAACACCTGAGTTAAGCCGCCACGCGCAGTGGCGGCGGACGCGTGCTAGCGTAGCGCAGGCACGCGGAGGATGCCACGAAGCGGGGTCGGCTTGAACGATTAGTTAGGCACCATCTTTTGTCGAATCGGTGGGCCAACCATCGACAAGGTTTCCAGAATATTTTTTAGGTGGAGCCCAATCACTCCACGCATTAGATATCAAGTAAATGCCAATTATTGTGCCAATAGGAAATCCACCTAACATAAGGAATCCTATAATTAGAGAGGTGACGCGTGCCCAATTCCTTCTTCGTTTAGCTGAAAATGCGACAAATATATGCAAAATGACTAGGGCGGAAAAGAAGGCGATTACAACGTAAGCACCGGGTTGGGTGCTGCTTTGCGTGGTGATGTAGTAAACGAAAATTGAGGTTATGAAACCATACAAGCAGGCAAGCGCGATATGTGTTCGATACGTTTTGATGTTTCTTTCCACAAGTCCCCCTGACGATTGTTGAGATGGAGCCTAACACCTGAGTTAAGCCGCGCCGAGAGTGGTGCGGTTTTGGGCTAGCGTAGCGGATAGCCCAAAGCCGTGCCACGAAGCGGCGTCGGCTTGAACGATTAGTTAGGCGTTGCAAAGGTCGCGTAGCTTCTTAAGCGCCGCCGCATGGCGATCGGATACCAAGCCAACTTTCCGGTGGTAACTGAAACCTGAGTGATCTCTTGTGGCTGCTTCCAGTGCAAGTTGAGCCTCTTTGGCAGCGCACTCTCGGTCTGAGAGTCGCAAGATCATTGCTCTTGCGGCGTGATACTTAAATAAGGCAACAGGGAACATTAGACTGTCTGTCGGCCCAGTTAGCATGGCTAATGCTTGGTCAAAGCGATCTGTTATGCCGTTCAGTGCAATTAGGTACGGAAGGTCAATGGATGCTCCAGTACGGAGTCGCGGGAAAACTTCCTCCCGAGCAACGGCTTGTTCATAAGAAAGAATGGCTGCTTCCAGATCCCCTAGTGCTAGATATGCGGTTGCGCGATCTACATGGGCTTGAGCTATGTCAAAGTGGTCGCCAAGGGCGAAGTATTGATCGAGAAGTTGAAGCGCAACATCGGGGTGGAATGGGGCCAAAGTAGAGGCCTGTATCCGAAGATATTGGCTTTTGTCTCTTGCGCGCTTTAGTTTCGCGAAAAAAGCGGCTTCAATTTCTTCATTCCACTGGGTGTTTCGGAACCAAGAATCTCTTGCCATTGCAATGCCTAACACCTGAGTTAAGCCGCGCCGAGAGTGGTGCGGTTTTGGGCTAGCGTAGCGGATAGCCCAAAACCGTGCCACGAAGCGGGGTCGGCTTGAACGAATAGTTAGAGCCCATTGCGAGTTATCGGGCTAATAGGACCAAGGCCAACGCAATAGCGGCGGGGACTGCCTGTACAAACAGGATCTTCTTGCTCGCTGTGGCGGCTCCGTAAACGCCAGCCACAACAACACAAGCTAGAAAGAAGACCTTGAAGGAAAGTCCAGCAGGCCCTTGAACAAGGCCGTAAATCAGGCCGACGGCTAAGAATCCGTTGTAAAGCCCTTGGTTCGCACCTAGAACCTTTGTCTGGTCAGCAAACTCTTGGGTCAAGCCAAATGCTTTTCGACCAGCAGGCTTTGTCCAGAGGAACATTTCAAGAACAAGGATGTAGATATGGAGTAGGGCGACTAAACCTACTACTATGTTTGAAACGAGGAGCATGATTGCCTCTCAATGGGCGCTAACACCTGAGTTAAGCCGCGCCGAGAGTGGCGCGGTTTTGGGCTAGCGTAGCGGAAAGCCCAAAACCGTGCCGCGAAGCGGCGTCGGCTTGAACGATTAGTTAGCCTTCACTGCCTTCCCAACTAAAAGAGCACGTTTCGCAGGTTTTTGCGCTTGTGCTGGTGGGAAACGTTGCTCCGAGCAACCCTGTTACAAGGGCTAATGCTCTTTGCTGAAGAGGAATTCCGTACCTAATCGAGAGTCCACCGCATTTAGGACATGATTCGGCTGGAAGGTCTTCGGCTTGCTCAAGATCGCCTTGGAGTTCCCCAGACTGATAGGCATCTAGAACTTCAAGTGCATCCTGGGAGAACTCTTCTGGGATTTGAACTGCAGTTCCGCCTAGGGCAAACGAAATTGGCCAGTCAATCGTTGCGTGATTGGCAAATGCCGTTGTAGCAGGGATTCCTTCGGCTTTTAGGCGAGCGCAAACAATCTCCGCTTCCCAACGATCAAGAAATCTGGCGATGGTTATGAGCATGGTTAAGTGAAGGCTAACACCTGAGTTAAGCCGCCCCGGTTTGCGGCGGCGGATTGCGGCAGACTACCAAAAGCCGCAGGCCGACGCCGCGAAGCGGGGTCGGCTTGAACGATTAGTTAGGTGCCAGCCCCGTGATAGGCACTAACTGATCTTCGATTGGGTCAAGCACTATTTCTGGAAAATATTCAGAAATAGAATCACGAACATCCTGCTCGGCGGACGGATCTACCGATGGCAGTAGAAATGCTAAACGTCTTGCTTCTGCACTCGGCCATTGGGCATAGGCGTACCAGATGCCGTCATTCCCCTTGTGTAGACGCGAGCCAAGCGCACCTCGTTCTGTCCGTAAAAGCCTCGTCAGTTTTGACCAAGCTGAAACGTAGAGCGCTTCTTTATCTGGATGAACGCGAGCGCGATAAATAACGCAAAATCCAAGATTATTGACCATGCAAGGACTCGATAAGTTATCGGGTGGCACCTAACACCTGAGTTAAGCCGCCCCGTGAGTGGCGGCGGACGCGTGCTAGCGTAGCGCAGGCACGCGGGCGATGCCACGAAGCGGGGTCGGCTTGAACGATTAGTTAGGCTGAGCTGGCCGTGTTGGCGAATTGAATAAACCTTAGAGTGTTGCGGTCTGGATCATCCACGTAGAACTCACGGGTTCCCCATGATTGCTCGAGTGGACCTCGATGCACAGGCGAATCGCGCTCTGGGATACGCAATCCGCGATCCAGAAACTTTTGGAATAGAGCATCTATGTCTTCTACAACAATAGCTACAGCTTGGCCGAATGTGCCATCGCCACCGAAACTTGAGAGATGAATCCAGCCATCGTCTCTTTGAAGTGTGCAGAACGAAGGATCTTCCAACCAGTCTGGCTTATCGACTTGGACAAAATCCAGTACTTGGCAATAAAAGGCCAAAGAGGCTTTCATACTGCTGCAGCGGACAGTTGGAATGATTGGCATGCGTATCCCTCATCCAGCACAGCCTAACACCTGAGTTAAGCCGCCCCGGTTTGCGGCGGCGGACAGCGGCAGACTACCAAAAGCCGCAGGCCGACGCCGCGAAGCGGGGTCGGCTTGAACGAGCTGTTAGAGCGCAGCCATGACTAGCCATACGAGAATGCCAGATGCAACTGTGGAGACAGCTGCGATGCCAGCACTTATCCCAAAAGATGTTCCAAGAGACAGTTTGAAGCCAAGGACGTAGGAGCAGAAAAAAGCCAGCAGCAGTGGAATTCCAAGTCTGGCTTCACCATGTCCAATGGAGAGCAGAACAAGCAAGAAGACGAAGGATAGGAATAATGCTAAGGCGACCGCTTTTGCAGAATCCCAAAAGGTGAATTCTGCTCCGGAGAATTTCTGGGCTGTGGCTTTAACAATCAGCGGGATCGCAACGATTAGGCCACAGAAGGCGAGGCCCCATTTCGCTGGTGCAAAGGCAATAACAGCGATCAGGAAAAAAACGAGAAGCAAAATATGCATGATCTGCGCGCTAACACCTGAGTTAAGCCGCGCCGAGAGTGGTGCGATTTTGGGCTAGCGTAGCGTAAAAGCCCAAAACCGTGCCACGAAGCGGCGTCGGCTTGAACGATTAGTTAGGCACCAATTTGTTGGGCCCAATACATCGCGTTAGCCATGTTACTGGGTTCCGCTACCTCTTGGTTCTGAACGAGATCAGCGATTCTGGCGGAAACTTCAGATGAGCCGAAAGTGGCAACACACGGCTGAATAAATGCGCGATTAGTGCTTGGATTAGGCTCTGAAAGGCCTGCGAGTAGTAGTGGGTCAAGCAACGTTCGTGGTACGGGTTTTACAACGGACAACAGTCGTGCAACAAACCACTTTTGTGATTCTGACTTTAGTGCCGTAATGAACCACGATAGGGCAATTTCATTGTCTTTCGGGAAGACGGATGCTGCGCGGCCAAGGAAGTCGCGCATAGCCATGTTGCGGGAGTGCAGATCTGGCCCGTACTGGAATGTCCCTGGCGGTCCGGATAACTCCAAGTATTGTTTCGCGAGTTCGTTCCAGTCAGTGCTCATGACGGTGCCTAACACCTGAGTTAAGCCGCCACGCGCAGTGGTGGCGGACGCGTGCTAGCGTAGCGCAGGCGCGCGGGCGGTGCCACGAAGCGGGGTCGGCTTGAACGATTAGTTAGGCGCCGCAGCCGTTAAACATTGTCAGCTCGCCTAGAGCGGAGCGTGGAAGTAATAGCAAAGCCCATCTGGAGCGACCACAAAGAAGACCTGGAGGTCTTGACCGTCCTGCTTCTCAAGCCGTAGGTCACTGGTATTCACCCCGGTTTTGTCCAGCTCTTGTTTCATGGACTGGATATCCGAAACAAGTATGGCCGCTCCGTCCTGCGTCGCATCTCCACCATTTACAGCGAATCCGATTTGGGTTCCATCACGTTCCATGAGGACAGTAGGAACGGGGCTCTGAGAGCGTCCGGATTCAGTCATGCCGAAGTGGGCGGCGTACCACTGAGCTGCCTGATCAATATCCAAGACGGGAAGGGCAAGAACATCGTTCTGGTAAGGATAGGCAGCTTTGAACTGTGATTTGTCCGACACGGCATGCTCCTGATCTGGAAAGCGAAGCTGTGCGCCTGCGGCGCCTAACACCTGAGTTA
>NZ_JBCMOO010000013.1:0-3531 GCF_050574925.1 Solilutibacter silvestris
GACCCACTTCCGCGCGCGTGCGCCAGCTTTTATCGCGCGAAGATCAGGCCGCCAGCGTCTTGTTCCACTCCGCCACGCGATCGGCCTTCGCAGCCAGCGCGGCGTCGACGTCGCCTTCGATGCGGATCGACTTGATGGTGTCGCCCTGCTTCACCGCGTCGACCACGTCGAGGCCTTCCAGCACCTTGCCGAACACGGTGTGCTTGCCGTCCAGCCAGTCGGTCTTGATGTGGGTGATGAAGAACTGGCTGCCGTTGGTGTTCGGGCCGGCATTCGCCATCGAGATCACGCCGCGCTCGTGGCGCACGCCATTGTTGGTTTCGTCCTCGAAGCGATAGCCCGGGCCGCCGGTACCGGTGCCGAGCGGGCAGCCGCCCTGGATCATGAAATCGTTGATGACGCGGTGGAAGTTCAGCCCGTCGTAGAAGCCGCGCTTGGCCAGGTTGACGAAATTGGCGACGGTCAGCGGCGCCTTGTCGGCGTACAGCTCGAGCTTGATCGGGCCGCGGTCGGTGTCGATGGTGGCGGTCAGGGACATGGGGAACTCCAATGGGAATGTGGATATCGTAACGACATGGTGGCGGACCGAGGCCGGGTCAAGGGCGAACGCAAGCGTACGGAAGCCGCTCAGGCTATAATAGTCGGCTCACTTTCCTGCCCCGGTCGCCCCTGCGCGGCCCTGTCCGCATGTCCATCCAGAATCTCCGCAACATCGCCATCGTCGCCCACNNAGGAACGCGGCATCACCATCCTGGCCAAGAACACCGCCATCAACTGGCAGGGCAACCGCATCAACATCGTCGATACGCCCGGACACGCCGACTTCGGCGGCGAGGTCGAGCGCGTGCTGTCGATGGTCGACTCCGTGCTGATCCTGGTCGACGCGATGGACGGCCCGATGCCGCAAACGCGCTTCGTCACCCAGAAGGCCTTCGCGATGGGCTTCAAGCCGATCGTCGTGGTCAACAAGGTCGACCGCCCCGGCGCGCGCCCGGACTGGGTGATCGACCAGGTGTTCGACCTGTTCGACAAGCTCGGCGCCACCAATGAGCAGCTCGATTTCCCGATCGTCTACGCCTCGGCGCTGCACGGTTACGCCAGCCTGGACGACACCGCACGCGAAGGCGACATGACGCCGCTGTACGAAGCGATCATGCAGCACGTCGCGCCGCCGCAGGTCGATCCCGACGGCCCGTTCCAGATGCGCATCAGCCAGCTGGACTACAACAACTTCGTCGGCCTGATCGGCATCGGCCGCATCCAGCGCGGCAAGGTCAAGAAGAACATGCCGGTCAGCGTGGTCGATCGCGAAGGCAAGAAGCGCCAGGGCAAGATCGTGCAGGTGCTGGGCTTCCTCGGCCTGGAACGCATCGAGACCGACGAGGCCGAAGCGGGCGACATCGTCGCGATCGCCGGCATCACCGACCTCTCGATCTCCGACACCGTGTGCGCGCTCGATACCCCGGAAGCGCTGCCGGCGCTGACCGTGGACGAGCCGACCATCAGCATGACCTTCCAGGTGAACGACTCGCCGTTCGCCGGCAGCAAGGATCTCAGCGGCGGCAAGTTCCTCACCAGCCGCCAGTTGCGCGAGCGCCTCGAGCGCGAAACGCTGCACAACGTCGCGCTGAAGGTCGAGGAAGGTTCCGACGCCGACAAGTTCCTGGTCTCCGGCCGTGGCGAGCTGCACCTGTCGGTGCTGATCGAAACCATGCGCCGTGAAGGCTATGAGCTCGCGGTGTCGCGCCCGGAAGTGATCATCAAGGAAATCGACGGCCAGTTGATGGAGCCGGTCGAACAGCTGGTGGTGGACGTCGAGGAAACCCACCAGGGCGGCGTGATGGAAAAGCTGGGCATCCGCAAGGGTCAGCTCAAGAACATGGAACCCGACGGCAAGGGTCGCGTGCGCCTGGATTACATGATCCCGGCGCGTGGCCTGATCGGCTTCCAGAACGAGTTCCGCACCCTGACCCAGGGTTCGGGCCTGCTGTTCCACGTGTTCGACCATTACGGTCCGAAGGAAACCGGCGCGATTGCCAAGCGCCAGAACGGCGTGATGATCGCGAATGCCGCGGGTTCGACCCCGGCCTACTCGCTCGGGCCGCTGCAGGAACGCGGCCGCCTGTTCGCCGCCGAAGGCGACCAGGTGTACGAAGGCCAGCTGGTCGGCATCCATTCCAAGGACAACGACCTGACCGTCAACGCGATCAAGCCGAAGCCGCTGACCAACATGCGCGCATCGGGCAAGGACGACGCGATCAAGCTGACGCCGGCGATCAAGTATTCGCTGGAACAGGCGCTGGACTTCATCGAGGATGACGAACTGGTCGAAGTCACCCCGAAGGAAATCCGCCTGCGCAAGAAGTTCCTCACCGAAACCGATCGCAAGCGCGCCAGCCGCGCTGCCTGAGTTTCATTCCAGGTTGAATCGGCGATGAGTCTGTTCCTCGCGTGGATGCCCGATGGCGCCACGCTGGAACAGTTGTGCGCCCTGCGCGATGGCTTGCGCACCCGCGATGCCGATGCGTCGTGGAAGGCATGGCGAAAGGATGCGCAGCTGCACATGACGCTGCGCCACCTCTGCAATGACCCGCCCGCCGCACCCACCGGATTGCGCACCGCCATCGATGCCGTCGCGGCGCACCACGCGGACATCGACATGCAATTCGATCGCGTCGAAGCATGGGCTCCGGCGCTGGTGACGCGGACATCGCCCAACGATGCGCTGGCCGCATTGCTGAAGGACATCGACAGCGCCGCCATCGCCAGCGGATATCCGCGCATGGGGACGCAGACGCCGCATCTCACCCTCGCCTACCCGCCGCGCGGCATCCGTGGCAACACGCTGGCCGTGCCCGAGCCGCCTGATCCCGGCCTGCTGCCGATCGCTGCGCAGATCCGCAACATTTCGGTGGTACAAACGGTCACGGGACTTGGTTACAGGCAGCTGGCGAGCTGGTCGTTGCGACAGGCGTGACGATCCACCCTTGCCATCCGCCGACGCTGGCCCCATCGTTTCCATATCGCCACGCCACATCCGGCCACCCGACACTCCGCCGATGCAACTTCCGAAACGCGATCCGTCACAGGACGGCGCGCCTTACAACCCGGACCCCAGGGCGCATCCCGGTCTTCATGTGATCGCGCTGTTCGAGGCGATCAAGGGCTTCCTCGCCCTGATCGCCGCCAGCGGCCTCGCCATCACCGGCCCCGATCCGGTGCGCCATTTCGTGTGGACGTTGATCCGTCGCTTCAATCTCGATGCACGCCATGGCATCGCCGCGTGGGCCGACCAGATCGTCAGCCCGACCGGCGTGCACATCGCCGTCGCGGTCGTGTTCGGCTACGGTTTGCTGCACATCGCCGAAGGCTGGGGCCTGTGGCGCGACAAGGCCTGGGCCTCGTGGCTGGGTTGCGTCGGCGTGGCCGCCTACCTGCCCTTCGATCTCTACGCCCTCTATCGCCATCCGCTGCACTGGCTGGCCTGGGGCGTGGTGGCCATCAACCTCATCATCCTCTACGTCCTCGCCC
>NZ_JBCMOO010000013.1:3556-12065 GCF_050574925.1 Solilutibacter silvestris
TGCGCGAAGGCAAGCTCGACAGCCAGGCACTCACGCGCGCCTACCTGCAACGGATCGCCCGCATCGACAAGGCCGGCCCGAAGCTCAACAGCATCATCGAACTCAATCCCGATGCGTTGAAGGAAGCCGCGACGCTCGACCGTGAACGCCGCGCCGGTCACATCCGTGGCCCGCTGCATGGCATCCCGGTGTTGCTCAAGGACAACATCGATGCCGTGGGCATGGCGAATTCCGCCGGCTCGCTGGCACTGGCCGACAACCATCCATCCGTCGACGCGCCCCTTGTCGCGCGACTGCGCGCCGCCGGCGCGGTGATCCTCGGCAAGACCAATCTCAGCGAGTGGGCCAACTTCCGCTCGGCGCACGCATCGTCGGGCTGGAGCGGACGCGGCGGCCAGACGAAGAATCCCTATGTGCTCGATCGCAATCCCTGCGGATCGAGCGCGGGCACCGGAACCGCGATCGCGGCGAACCTGGCGACTGTCGGCATCGGCACCGAAACCGACGGTAGCATCCTCTGCCCCGCCAGCATGGCCGGGCTTGTTGGACTCAAGCCGACGCTGGGACTGGTGAGCCGTACCGGCATCATCCCCATTGCGCATTCGCAGGACACCGCCGGACCGATGGCGCGCAGCGTCGCCGATGCCGCTGCGCTGCTGACCGCGATGGCTGGCAGCGATCCGCGCGACGCCGCGACCAAGGACGCCGACACGCACCGTCATGACTACAGTACGGACCTGCATGCGGGTGGATTGAAGGGCAAGCGCATCGGCGTCGTGCGCAAACTCGCAGGGATGGAACCGAATGCCGATCGCGCTCTGGATGCCGCGATCGCGACGTTGCGTTCGCAGGGCGCGATCGTGATCGATCCGGTCGAAGTCCCCAACCTCGACACGTTGGGCGACGCCGAGATGACGGTGATGCTCTACGAGTTCAAGCACGATCTTGCCGCCTACCTGCGCGACAGCAATGCCAAGCCGAAAACGCTGGCCGACCTGATCGACTGGAACAAGGCGCACGCGGATCGCGAAATGAAGTGGTTCGAACAGGACTTGTTCGAGCGGGCGAATGCCGCTGGCTCGCTGGATGACCGCAAGTATCTCGATGCGCTGGCGAAGGCGAAGCGCCTGTCCGGTCCCGAAGGCATCGACGTCGCGCTGCGCAAGGAACGCCTCGATGCCTTGATCGCGCCGAGCTGGGGGCCCGCCTTCCCCACCGACCCCATCCTTGGCGACCACATCGTCAGCGGCGATCCCACCATCGGCGGCGTGTCGCAGTTGCCGGCGGTCGCCGGGTATCCCTCGATCACCGTACCCGCGGGTTTCGCGCATGGATTGCCGGTGGGCGTGATGTTCCTCGGCACCGCGTGGAGCGAACCGGTGCTGCTCGACATCGCCTACGGTTACGAACAGGCGACGCGGGCGCGCAAGGCGCCGACATTCATCCCGACGATCGCGCCGTAACGATCAGCGCGGCAGCACGATCCTGGCCAGCGCGCCTTTCGCGCCGCTGAGCCAGGCGACATTCCCGCGGATGGAGACCGCATCGAAGCTGGCGTCGGAAATCGCCGTCCAGCGCTTGCCATCCCAGCTGTCGACACCGGAAGGACCGACCACGATGCAGATCCGTTGGGTGCAGGCGACGCCGGAACGATAGCCGCGCGGTGCGGCATCGACATGCATGGCCTTGGCATTCAATGCAGCAAGGGTCGCGGCATCGCCGGGGGATTTTTCGGCGGTGTATTCACCACCGACCACGAACGCGCCGCCGCGCCACGCCGAAACGGAAAACGCGCCCGCCGCAGGCTTGCCGCGCGCCATGCCGGTATCGAGCGCACGCCAATCGTGTTCGCCATCGCGCAGCAGGTGGAGGCGCGATGCCGCACCGCCACTCACCACTGCGGTCGCGCCCTTCAAGCGCGCGATGCAGGTGCCGCTGGCCGCGAATGCGGCTTCATCCTTCAATGCCGGCGGACCGTTGTCGTCCTGCGTCCAATGTTCCCCGCCGTCGATCGTCGTGTAGAGCTGGTAGCGATCGCCCACCGGGTCGCCCAGCAGCCAGCCACGCGCACCGTCGAACGCCATGCAATCGAAGAACGCCTTGTCGTTGCTGGTGTCCAGCGTCTGCGTCCACGTCGCGCCGCCATCGCGGGTGCGGAACACGCGCGATTGCACGCCCGGGCCCGCGGCCATGATCACCGCGCTGTTGGCATCGAAACCTTCGACGTCGCGGAAATCGAGCTTGTCGGCATCGGGCACCGCCAGGCGTTGCCAGTGCGCGCCCCCGTCGGTCGTGCGCAACACCGTACCCTTGCTGCCGCTGGCCCACGCGATCCTGGCATCGACCGCCGACACGCCGCGCAGGCGCGCATCGACGCCACCCTGCAGCGTTTCGACGCGCAATCCCGCCTGTGCCACCAGCGGGAGCGACAGCAGCAACCCGGCCAGCGCGCGACGCATGCCGGTCAGGCCTTGGACGTGCGCAACTGGGTCGACTTGCGGACGATGCACATCGCCGCTTCCAGCGACTGCTCGTAGTTCAGGCGCGGATCGACGGTGGAACGGTAGGCACGCTGCAGGTCGGCGTCGGTCAGCTCGCGTGCGCCACCGGTGCATTCGGTGACATCCTCGCCGGTCAGCTCGAGATGGATGCCGCCGAGACGCGTGCCGCTGGCGCGGTGCATGTCGAAGGCGTGCTCGATTTCCTGGCGGATGTTCTCGAAGCGACGGGTCTTGTAGCCACTCGCCGAATTCTCGGTGTTGCCGTGCATCGGATCGCAAACCCAGAGCACACGGCGACCTTCGCGACGCACGGCGTCGAGTAGCGGCGGCAACGCCTGCGCGATCTTGCCGGCGCCCATGCGATGGATCAACGTCAGATGACCGGGCTCGTCGCCGGGATTGAGCGCATCGATCAGGCGCAGCAGCTGGTCCGGCGTCACGCTCGGACCGATCTTCACCGCGATCGGATTGCGCAGGCCGCGCATGTATTCGACGTGCGCGCCATCCAGCGCCGCCGTGCGCATGCCGATCCACGGGAAATGCGTGGCGAGATTGAACCAGCCCCACTGGCGCGGCACCTGGCGCGTTTGCGCCGCTTCGTACGGCAGCAGCAAGGCTTCATGCGAAGTGTGGAAGTCGACGCGGTTGAGGTTGCCGACCGGCCCGCCCGACAACGTTTCCATGAACTGCACGGCATCGCCCACCGACTGCACCATGCGCTGGTAGTCATCGGCCAGCGGCGAATGCCCCACCCAACCGAGATTCCAGTATTCGAGGTGATGGACGTCGGCAAAGCCGCCGTCGATCAGCGCGCGGGTGAAATTCATCGTCATCGCCGAACGCGCATGCGCCTTGATCATGCGCTGCGGATCGGGGATGCGCCCTTCGGCGGTGAAGTCCGGCGAATTGATGATGTCGCCGCGGTAGCTCGGCAATTCCACGCCGTCGCGCACCTCGGTGTCGGACGAACGCGGCTTGGCGTACTGCCCGGCAAAACGTCCGACGCGCACCACCGGCATGCGCAGGCCGTGCACCAGCACCAGGCTCATCTGCAGCAACACCTTGAGGCGGTTGCTGATCAGGTTGGAATCGCACTCGTCGAAATTCTCGGCGCAATCGCCACCCTGCAGCAGGAAACGCTTGCCTTCCTGCGCTTCGGCGAGCTGGCGCTTGAGCTCGATGATTTCCCACGATGTCACCAGCGGCGGCAGGCCGCCGAGTTCGCGCGTGGCCGCATCGAGCGCCGCGGCATCCGGATACGTCGGTTGCTGCGTCGCCTCGCGCGACCGCCAGCTCCACGGATTCCAGTCTTTCGCTTCCCGCACCGGCTGCACCTGTTGTGTGTGTCGAATACTCATTTCAGGCTCCTCGCCGTGAACTTGCGATCGCTCTTGCGCCAACCGGTCGCGATCGCCCAGATGCCCAGTCCGATGAACCAGAGTGCGCACCACGCCGGCATGGTCAGGCCGAGGAACGACCAGTTGATGTTGCTGCAATCGCCACTGGCAGTCAGAACCTTACGCAGCACGCTCTGAACCGGCATCATGTCGAGCATGAACGACATCGGGGCACCGCAGCCGGCCATCGGCGGCGGATAGATCTGCACCCAGACATGGCGCAGCGCCACGCCGGCACCGGCGATGGCCGGGATCAGCGCCAGCACGACCAGCCACTTGCGCGCCGCCGGCGATTTCGGTGCGACCAGGCCACCAATCAGGAACACGATGCCGAGCGCGGCGAAGGCGATGCGCTGCAGGATGCAAAAATTGCAGGGCTCGACGCCGCGGCTGAACTGCTCGTAGAACGCGTAACCGAGCAATCCCGCGCAGGCGAGAAAACCGGTCAGGAAACGGGCGCGGAAACTTTTCGGGATCATCCCTTCACCATAACAAAAAACCCCGACGAATCGCCGGGGTTTTTCGTATTCATTTTGGTTGCAGCTGTAACGCTCAGCCGAGGTCGACCGGGCGATCCACCAGCTCCACGTACGCCATCGGCGCGTTGTCGCCGGCGCGGAAACCTGCCTTGAGGATGCGGATGTAACCGCCCGGACGCGTCGCATAGCGCGGGCCCAGCACGGTGAACAGCGTACCGACCGCTTCCTTGTCGCGCAGGCGCGCAAAGGCGAGGCGGCGGTTGGCAACGCCATCGGTCTTGGCCAGCGTGATCAGCGGCTCGGCGACGCGGCGCAGTTCCTTGGCCTTCGGCAGAGTGGTCTTGATGAGTTCGTGCTTGATCAGCGAGGCGGCCATGTTCTTGAACATCGCTTCGCGGTGGGCACTGGTGCGGCTGAACTTGCGGCCGGATTTCTGGTGACGCATGGTCTTGATTCCTGATGAATGTTGAGTCGTTGTGGATCGCTGTCGCCTTCCTGGCGTTGTTGCATGGACTGCGGTTGGTCCGGTGCCGGCGTCCCTTGCCGGTCATGCCGCGGGTTGAACCCGTCGGCGGGGTGTTGCGATGTTGCAATCAGGGTGATCCGGCGTTGACCGGATCACCCTTCGTGTTGCTTAGCCCAGCATGCCGTGGGCGGCGACACCGGCCGGCGGCCAGTGGTCGACCTTCATGCCGAGGGCGAGGCCGCGCTGAGCCAGCACGTCCTTGATCTCGGTGAGCGACTTCTTGCCGAGGTTCGGGGTCTTGAGCAACTCGACTTCGGTCTTCTGGATCAGATCACCGATGTAGTAGATGCTCTCGGCCTTCAGGCAGTTGGCCGAACGCACGGTCAGCTCGAGGTCGTCGATCGGACGCATCAGCAGCGGATCGACGCCGTTCGGGCTCTTCTGCGCGGCGCTGGCGTGCTTCGGCGTGAAGTCGCCGAACACCGACAGCTGGTCGGTCAGGATGTTGGCTGCGGTGCGAACCGCTTCCTCGGCATCGATGGTGCCGTTGGTTTCGATGTCCAGCACCAGCTTGTCGAGGTTGGTGCGCTGTTCGACGCGCGCGGCTTCCACCGCGTAGGCGACCTTGCGCACCGGCGAGAACGAGGCATCCAGCATCAGGCGGCCGATGGTCGAGGTTTCCTCGTCCGGACGGCGACGGGCGGCAGCCGGCTGGTAGCCGAAACCGCGCTCGACCTTGAGCTGCATGTTGATCGCGGCGTCCTTGGTCAGGGTGCAGATCACGTGGTCGGGGTTCAGCACCTCGACGTTGTGGTCGACCTTGATGTCGGCAGCGGTGACCACGGCCGGACCCTGCTTCTGCAGGACCAGCATGGCGCTGTCGCCGCTGTGCATGCGCAGTGCCACGTCCTTGAGGTTCAACAGCACTTCAAGCACGTCTTCCTGCAGGCCTTCGATCGTGCTGTACTCGTGCACCACCCCGTCGATGCTCACTTCGGTCACGGCAAAGCCGGGGATCGAAGACAGCAGCACGCGACGCAGGGCATTGCCGAGGGTATGTCCGTAGCCGCGCTCACGACCTTCGCGCGAAGGTCGGTGATGCGCTCGATTTGCGGAGCGCGCGGACGCAGCACTTGATTGGCGGTAACCGTCATGTATGGCGTCTCCTGGTGCATCCGGTTCATGACGCCGGATGCGTGTTGCAAAGGGAATTACTTCGAGTACAACTCGACGATCAGCGCCTCGTTGATGTCGGCCGGCAGGTCGCCGCGATCCGGCACCGCCTTGAACACGCCCGAGAACTTGCCGGCGTCGACGTCGACCCACGACGGCTTCAGATCCATCTGCTGCGACAGCGTCAGGGCTTCCTGGACGCGGAGCTGCTTCTGCGCACGCTCGGACAGCGCGATGGCGTCGCCGGCCTTGACCTGGTACGACGGCAGGTTCACGTACTTGCCGTTCACCAGGATGCCGCGGTGGGACACCAGCTGGCGGGCCGAAGCGCGCGTCACTGCGAAGCCCATGCGGAACACCACGTTATCGAGGCGGGTTTCGAGGAGCTGCAGCAGGTTTTCACCCGTGTTGCCCTTCTTGTTCGAAGCCTTCTTGTAGTAGTTGCGGAACTGGCGTTCCAGCAGACCGTAGATACGCTTGACCTTCTGCTTTTCACGCAGCTGGGTGGCGTAGTCGGAGAGCTTGCCCTTGCGCGCGGTGGCGCCGTGCTGGCCGGGCTTCTGCTCCAGCTTGCACTTGGAATCCAGCGCACGCGCCGGGCTCTTGAGGGACAGGTCGGCGCCTTCGCGGCGCGCGAGCTTACAGGTGGGACCAATATAACGAGCCATGTTCTCTTAGCTCCTCAGACGCGGCGCTTTTTGGGCGGACGGCACCCGTTGTGCGGGATAGGCGTCACGTCGGTGATGTTCAGGATCTTGTAACCGACGTTGTTCAGAGAACGGACGGCGGACTCACGGCCCGGACCCGGGCCCTTGATGCGGACTTCCAACGCCTTCACGCCGTAGTCGAGCGCGGCCTTGCCAGCCTTTTCGGCGGCGACCTGCGCAGCGAACGGGGTGGACTTGCGCGAGCCGCGGAAACCCGCGCCACCCGAAGTCGCCCAGCTCAGTGCATTGCCCTGGCGGTCGGTGATGGTGATGATCGTGTTGTTGAAAGAAGCGTGGACGTGCGCGATGCCGTCGGTGACGACGCGCTTGACCTTCTTCTTGGTCTTGGTGGCAGCTGCCGGCTTGGCCATGGTCTGGATTCCTTACTTCTTGATGGCCTTGCGCGGACCCTTGCGGGTACGAGCATTGGTCCGGGTGCGCTGGCCACGCAGCGGCAGGCCGCGACGATGGCGCAGGCCGCGATAGCTGCCCAGGTCCATCAGGCGCTTGATCGCCATGCCGACTTCGCGACGCAGGTCGCCTTCCACGACGAACTTGCCGATTTCGGCGCGCAGGCGCTCGACTTCCGGCTCCGACAGGTCGCGGATCTTGGTGGAACGGTCCACGCCGGCCGTGTCACAGACCTGCTTGGAACGGGTACGGCCGATGCCGTAGATGCTTTGCAGCCCGACCCAGACGTGCTTCTGGGCAGGCAGGTTGACGCCCGCAATACGCGCCATAGTGGCGGTTCTCCGACTGTTGATGGGCCCGATTCAAGCGAATCCGGCCAGGGAAACGTGAAATTGTAGCAACTTCCCGCTATTCATGGAAGCCGTCGATGTCCTGACGACTCCGGCATGGGGAGTGTGCCCATGCTCCGGCGAACGGTTCCGCGGCCAGCCACCGGGTTGCCCCGATGCGGCGCGCGCTACTCTGGCGCGCGCATTCCGCGGATCCACTCGTGTGCGGGAAGGCCTCACGAGTCGCCCAACGTGCCGACGGGAGCGCAATGTCCCGACCGGCGGTATCACTTCGCGACCCTGCCCTTGTCAGGCGTCGGGTCGCAGGCTTGGGTCTTTCGACCCAGCCCGGAATTATGCCACAGAACGGGACGCTTAGCGTCCGCGTCCCTTGAGGTTCGCCTTCTTCAGCAGGCTCTGGTACTGGTGCGACATCAGGTGCGCCTGGATCTGCGCGATGAAGTCCATCACCACCACCACCACGATCAGCAGCGAGGTGCCGCCGAAGTAGAACGAGGTGCCCAGCTTGGTGCGCATGATTTCCGGCAGCAGGCAGACCACCGCCAGGTAGATCGCGCCGACCAGGGTCAGGCGGGTCAACACGCCATCCACGTATTCCGCGGTGGCACGCCCCGGACGGATGCCCGGGATCAGGGCGCCCGACTTCTTGAGGTTGTCGGCCGTCTCCTGCGAGTTGAACACCAGCGCCGTGTAGAAGAACGCGAAGCCGACGATCATCACCGTGAAGATGATCATGTGCAGCGGCTGGCCCGGGGACAGCGCCTGGCCAACGCGTTGCAGCCACTGCGTCGCGGCCGAACCGTTGCTGCCGAACCACTGCGCGGCGGTCGCCGGGAACATGATGATCGAGCTCGCGAAGATCGGCGGGATCACGCCGGCCATGTTGAGCTTCAGCGGCAGGAACGACGACTGGTTCATGTACGCGTTGCGGCCACCCTGGCGGCGTGCGTAATTGACCGTGATCCGGCGCTGCCCGCTTTCGACGAAGACCACCAGGTAGGTGAAGCCGATCACCAGCGCGGCGA
>NZ_JBCMOO010000013.1:12113-22507 GCF_050574925.1 Solilutibacter silvestris
CGCCACGCTCGGTCATCTGCTCGCCCAGCCACATCAGGAAGATGGTGCCGGCGGTCAATGCAACCACTGCGGTCAGGATGAAGGCCGGACCCGGGTGGTATACCACCTGGATGCCGTTCTGCGCACCGGACGCCTGCAGCGCCGTGGCAATGCCGAACGCCTGGAAGACCGCCAACGGCACCGCGCCGATGCGCGACCACTGGTTGATCTTGCGACGGCCCGACTCGCCTTCCTTCTGGATCGCCTTCAGGCTCGGGAAGATCTGCGTGCACAGCTGCACGATGATCGACGCCGAGATGTAGGGCATCACGTTCAATGCGAGCACGCTGAAACGCTGCAGCGCGCCGCCCGAGAACATGTTGAACATGTCGACGATGGTGCCCTTCTGGGCATCCATCAACTGGACCATCGCCTGCGGGTTCACGCCTGGCACCGGGATGTAGCACCCGATGCGATAGACGATCAGCGCACCAATGACGAACAGCAGGCGCTGGCGGAGCTCGGTGAACTGACCGAGACCGCCACCGAGACCTGCTACCGCGTTGCCGGGTCGCGACATGCGGGGATTACTCCTCGAACTTGCCGCCGGCGGCTTCGACTGCCGCCTTGGCACCGGCGGTCGCAGCGATGCCCTTCAGCACGAAAGCCTTGGAGACTTCGCCCTTCTTGACCAGCTTGGCCTTCTTCGCGGTGCTCGGCACCAGGCCGGCAGCGCGCAGCGCGGCGAAGTCGACCGTGCCGGCTTCGAGCAGCTCGAGCTGGTACAGCATCACTTCGGCGGTGTCCTTGGACAGCTTCGAACGGAAGCCGATCTTCGGCAGGCGCATCATCATGGGCATCTGGCCGCCTTCGAAGCCGGCCTTGATCTTGCCCTTGCCCGAGCGAGCGAACGAACCCTTGTGGCCGCGGCCGGCGGTCTTGCCGAGGCCGGAACCGATGCCGCGACCGACGCGCTTCGGCTCGGTGCGGGCGCCAGCGGCGCGCTTGATGGTGTTGAGCTTCATGTGATTACTCCTCCACCCGGACCAGGTAGTAGACCTTGTTGATCAGGCCACGGACCTGCGGGCTGTCCTTCAGTTCGCGCACGTCATTGAGCTTGTTGAGGCCCAGCGCACGCACGGAGAGGCGGTGCTTCGCCTGCGTACCACGCAGGCCCTTCACCAGCCGCACCTTGACGGTGCCGGTGTTCGACTTAGTTGCTGACATGGAGGATCTCCTCGACCGACTTGCCACGCTTGGCGGCAATGTTGGACGGCGAATGCATCTGCACCAGGCCCTTCAGGGTGGCGCGGACCAGGTTGATCGGGTTGCGCGAACCGGTGGCCTTGGCCAGCACGTTCTTCACGCCGACCGCTTCCAGCACGGCGCGCATCGCGCCGCCGGCGATCACGCCGGTACCTTCGGACGCCGGCTGCATGAACACGCGAGCCGCGCCATGGCCGGACTTGACCTGGTGCCAGAGGGTGCCGTTGTTGAGGTCGACCGTCTTCATGGTCTTGCGGGCCTGCTCCATCGACTTCTGGATGGCGACCGGCACTTCGCGCGCCTTGCCGTAACCGAAGCCGACCTTGCCGGCGCCGTCGCCGACGACGGTGAGCGCGGTGAAGGTGAATTGGCGACCGCCCTTGACCGTCTTGCTGACGCGGTTGACCGCAACCAGCTTCTCGATCATGCCGTCATCGTAGTCCTCGCGCGGAGCGCGATCGTTGCGATCGCGGCCACGGGGCTCGCGCTGTTCGCGTTGTTCGTTGGCCATGTAACTGTTCCTGTGTGATTAGGGATGTACGGCCTTCTGGCCGCTTGGAGTTGTGGGTTGCAGCGGGCGATTCAAGGCCTCCGCAATCGGAAGCCCAGCCCGGCGCGCACTCCGCGCCGGCGAGTGGAACGAAATCAGAACTGCAGGCCGCCTTCGCGGGCTGCATCGGCCAGGGCCTTGATGCGGCCGTGGTAGCGGTAGCCGGAACGGTCGAACGCGACCTTCTCGACACCGGCAGCCTTGGCGCGCTCGGCGATCATCTTGCCGACGCGGGCGGCGGCTTCGATGTTCTTGCCGGACTTCAGGTCGCCACGGACGTCGTCCTGGGTGGTCGAGGCGGCAGCCAGGACCTTGGAACCGTCGGCAGTGAACAGCTGCGCGTACAGGTGCTGGCCGGTGCGCAGCACCGACAGGCGCGGCACGCCGAGCTTCTTGATCTGCGCGCGGGTGGACTTGGCGCGGCGGAGACGAGCGATTTTCTTCAACATGATGATTCTCCCGAAAGCGGATCGACGCTTTACGCCTTCTTGGCTTCCTTGCGGATGATGGTTTCGTCGGAGTACTTCACGCCCTTGCCCTTGTAGGGTTCCGGCGGACGGTAACCGCGAATCTTGGCGGCGACTTCACCGACGCGCTGCTTGTCCGCGCCCGTGACCACGATTTCGGTCTGGGTCGGGGTAGCGATCGTGATGCCTTCCGGCGCCACGAAGACCACCGGATGCGAGAAGCCCAGCGACAGGCTGAGGTCCTTGCCCTGCATGGCGGCGCGGTAACCGACGCCGACCAGCTCGAGCTTGCGGGTGAAACCTTCGGACACGCCGGTGACCATGTTGGCCAGGATGGCGCGGATCGTGCCGGTCAGGGCGACCTTCGACGGATCGTTGGCGGCCAGCTGGGCAACACCGTTCTCGACCGTCAGCGCAACGCCTTCCGGCTGCGCGATGGTGAGGGTGCCCTTCGGGCCCTTGGCCTCGATCTGGCCGTTCTGGGTCTTGATCTCCACGCCCTTGGGCAGGGTGATCGGCTTTTTGGCGACTCGGGACATGGTGCGCTCCTGGATCAGGCCACGAAGCACAGGACTTCACCGCCGACGCCCTGATGGCGCGCCTGCGAGTCGGTCATGATGCCCTTGGAGGTGGAAACGATGGCGATGCCGAGGCCGCCCAGCACCTTCGGCAGCGCGTGCTTGCTGCGGTACTGGCGCAGNNTCGATCACCGGCTTGCCTTCGAAGTACTTGAGCTGGACTTCCAGCTCGGCCTTGCCGCCGCCGAGGTCGGTGACGCGCAGGTCGCTGATGTAGCCTTCGGCCTTCAGCACGTTGGCGATCGCAACCTTGATCTTGGAGGACGGCATCTTCACCGTCGGCTTGCCCACAGCGGCCGCATTCTTGATGCGGACCAGCATGTCGGCGATGGGATCAGTCATGCTCATTGAGTCATTACCTTATGAGTATCGATATCCGCTTTCGCGAATTGGATTTGTTGAATGCAGCCGGCAATTGTAACCGGTTTGCTTACCAGGATGCCTTGCGCAGGCCCGGGACGTCGCCACGCATGGTGGCTTCGCGCAGCTTGTTGCGGCCGAGGCCGAACTTGCTGTACACGCCCTTCGGACGACCGGTCAGCACGCAACGGCTGACCTGGCGGGAAGGCGACGAATCGCGCGGCAGCTTCTGCAGCTTGGTCGCGGCGTCCATCTTCTCCTCGTAGGACGCGTCCTGGCTGGAGATGATCTTCTTCAGCGCATCGCGCTTCGCCGCATATTGCTTGGCGAGCTTGGTGCGCTTGACTTCGCGGTTGACCATGGAGGTCTTGGCCATGTCGATATGTCCTTGCGGTCAGTTGCGGAACGGGAAACGGAAGGCTTCGAGCAATGCCTTGGCTTCTTCGTTGGTCTTGGCGGTGGTCGTGATCGCGATGTCCATGCCGCGCAGCGCGTCAACCTGGTCGAAGTCGATCTCCGGGAAGATGATCTGTTCCTTCAGGCCCATGTTGTAGTTGCCACGGCCGTCGAACGAACGACCCGAAACACCACGGAAGTCGCGCACGCGCGGCAGCGAGATGTTGATCAGGCGATCGAGGAACTCGTACATCTTGTTGCGACGCAGGGTCACCTTGCAGCCGATCGGCCAGCCGTCGCGGATCTTGAACGAGGCCACCGAGACGCGGGTCTTGGTGATGATCGGCTGCTGGCCGGTGATCTTGGCCAGGTCGGCCACGGCGTTTTCCAGCACCTTCTTGTTGGTCGCGGCTTCGCCGACGCCCATGTTGATGGTGATCTTCTGGATCTTCGGGACCTGCATCGGATTGGTGTAGCCGAAGCGCTTCATCAGCACCGGCACCACTTCTTCCTTGTAGATTTTTTCCAAGCGAGTGTTCATGTCTTTAGACCTCAGGCGTCAATCGCATCGCCGGAGCGGAACACACGCAGTTTGCGTCCATCCTCCAGCACCTTGATACCGACGCGCTCACCCTTGCCACTGGCCGGGTTGAACAGCATCACGTTCGAAATATGGATCGAGGCTTCGCGCTCGACCACGCCGCCGGGCTGGCCGGCCTGCGGATTCGGCTTGGTGTGGCGCTTCACGACGTTGATGTTCGAAACGAACACGCGGTCGCCGGCAACGCGCACGACGTCGCCCTTCTTGCCCTTGTCCTTGCCGGTGATGACGATCACCTGGTCGCCTTTCTTGATACGGTTCATGGTGTCCTCCGGCTCACAGCACTTCGGGTGCGAGCGAAACGATCTTCATGAACTTCTCGGAGCGCAGTTCGCGCGTCACCGGCCCGAAAATGCGGGTGCCGATGGGTTCATGCTTGTTGTTCAGCAAGACGGCGGCGTTGCCGTCGAAGCGGATCAGCGAACCGTCCGGGCGACGCACGCCCTTGCGGGTACGCACGACCACGGCGTTGTAGACCTCGCCCTTCTTCACCTTGCCGCGCGGGATGGCGTCCTTGATCGACACCTTGATGATGTCGCCGATGCCGGCATAACGGCGCTTGGAACCTCCAAGCACCTTGATGCACATGACTTCCTTGGCACCGGAGTTGTCCGCGACATCGAGGTGGCTCTGCATCTGGATCATGTTCTAGCCTCCTCTTATTCGGCCGCGCGGGCGACGATTTCGACCACGCGCCAGTTCTTGGTCTTGGACATCGGGGCGCATTCGGCGACGCGCACCAGATCGCCTTCGTTGCAGGCGTTGTCGGCGTCGTGGGCGTGCAGCTTGGTGGAGCGACGGATGTACTTGCCGTAGAGCGCGTGCTTGATCTGGCGCTCGACAAGCACGGTCACCGTCTTGTCCATCTTGTTGCTGACCACGCGGCCTTCGACCGTGTGCTGCTTTTTATCAGTGTTGTTCATGGTCATGTCCGTGATTACTTCTTGGCCACGACGGACTGCTGCATCTTGGCGCGGGCGATTTCCCGGCGGACGCGGCGGATCTCGTGGGTCTTTTCCATCTGACCGGTCGCCTTCTGCATGCGCAGGGCGAACTGCTCCTTCTGGAGTTCGGTCACGTGGTTGGCCAGGTCCTTCTCGGACAACTGGCGGAGTTGCTTGATGTCCATCAGCGCACCGTCCGGGTCACGAATTGGGTGGTCACCGAGAGCTTGGCGGCGGCCAGGCGGAACGCCTCGCGCGCGGTCGCCTCATCGACGCCCTCGATTTCATAGATCATGCGGCCGGGCTGGATCTGGGCGACCCAGTACTCGACGTTGCCCTTACCGGAGCCCATTCGGACTTCGATCGGCTTCTCGGTGATCGGCTTGTCGGGGAACACGCGGATCCACATCTTGCCGCCGCGCTTGACGTAACGGCTGATGGCACGACGGGCGGCCTCGATCTGGCGCGCGGTCAGGCGGCCGGTCTGCGTGGAACGCAGGCCGTACTCGCCGAACGACACGGCATTGGAACTCCAGGCCAGGCCTTCGTTACGGCCCTTGTGGAGCTTGCGGTATTTGGTTCGCTTGGGTTGCAGCATGGCTTAGCCCCTTGCCTCACGGTTGCCGCCATCGCGATCGCCGCGCGGCGCACGCGGAGCGCGGGCCGGACGGTCGCTGCGCTCATTGCGCGGCTCGTCGTTCTTTTCCTGGCCCACTTGCGCGAAATCGAACACTTCGCCCTTGTAGATCCAGACCTTGATGCCGATCACGCCATAGGTGGTGTGCGCTTCGGCGAAACCGTAGTCGATGTCCGCACGCAGGGTGTGCAGCGGCACGCGGCCTTCGCGGTACCACTCCGAACGGGCGATTTCAGCGCCGTTCAAGCGGCCAGCGACATTGACCTTGATGCCCAGTGCGCCCAGGCGCATCGCGTTGCCGACCGAGCGCTTCATCGCGCGGCGGAACATGATGCGGCGCTCGAGCTGCTGCGCGATCGACTCGGCGACCAGCTGCGCGTCGAGCTCCGGCTTGCGGACTTCGCTCACGTTGATGTGCGCCGGGACGCCCATGACATCGGACACTTCCTTGCGGAGCTTCTCGATGTCTTCGCCGCGCTTGCCGATCACCACGCCCGGACGGGCGGTGAAGATGGTCACGCGCGCCGACTTGGCCGGACGCTCGATCAGGATGCGGGAGATGCCGGCCTGCGCCAGCTTCTTGCGAAGCAGTTCGCGGACCTTGAGGTCACCGGCGAGGAAACCGGCGAATTCCTTCTTGCCGGCATACCACTTGGAGTTCCAGTCCTTGGCGATGCCGAGGCGGATACCGACGGGATGAACTTTATGACCCATGGTTACTTGCCCTCGGCGACGACGATGGTGATGTGGCTGGTGCGCTTGAGGATGCGGGTGCCGCGTCCCTTCGCACGCGCCATGAAACGCTTCAGGCTCGGACCTTCATCAACCATGATGGTCTTGACCTTCAACGCATCGGCATCGGCGCCGACATTGTTTTCGGCGTTGGAGACGGCCGACCACAGGACCTTGTGGATCATGTGGGCTGCCTTCTTGTCACTGAACTTCAGCAGGTCCAGTGCACGAGCCGCGGGAAGACCGCGAACCTGGTCGGCGACCAGTCGGGCCTTCTGCGGGGAGATGCGCGCGGAGCGCAGGATTGCCTTGGCTTCCATCATGCTCTCCTTACTTCCCGGCCTTCTTGTCGCCGCCATGACCCTTGAAGGTCCGCGTCAACGAGAATTCGCCGAGCTTGTGGCCAACCATGTTCTCGTTGACCAGCACCGGCACGTGGGCCTTGCCGTTGTGCACGGCGATGGTGAAACCCACCATCTCCGGCATGATCATCGAGCGACGCGACCAGGTCTTGATCGGCTTCTTGGTATTGGTGCCCGCGGCCTCCACCTTCTTGGCGAGGTGGTGGTCGATGAATGGGCCTTTCTTGAGTGAACGTGCCATTGCCGATTAACTCCTGCGGTCGCGCACGATGAATTGCTGCGTGCGCTTGTTCTTGCGCGTCTTGTAACCCTTGGTCGGGACACCCCACGGGGTGACCGGATGCGGGTTGCCCTGGCCGGCCTTGGCCTCACCACCACCGTGCGGGTGGTCCACCGGGTTCATGGCGGCACCGCGGACGGTCGGGCGGACACCGCGCCAGCGCTTCGCACCGGCCTTGCCCAGCTTCTCCAGGTTGTGTTCGACGTTGCCGACTTCACCGATGGTGGCGCGGCAATCGACCGGAACCTTGCGCATTTCGCCGGAACGCAGGCGGAGCGTGGCGTAGCCCTGCTCGCGTGCGATCAGCTGGACGCCGGCGCCAGCGGCGCGGGCCATCTGGGCGCCCTTGCCCGGCTTCATCTCGACGCAATGCACCGTGGTGCCGACCGGGATGTTGAGCAGCGGCAAGGTGTTGCCGGCGCGGATCGGCGCGGTCACGCCGGCCATCACCTGGTCGCCCGCCTTCAGGCCCTTGGGGGCGATGATGTAGCGGCGTTCGCCATCGGCGTAGCACAGCAGTGCGATGTGCGCGGTGCGGTTCGGGTCGTATTCGATACGCTCGACCTTGGCCGGGATCGTTTCCTTGTCACGCTTGAAATCGATCAGGCGGTAGTGCTGCTTGTGGCCACCACCGATGTGGCGGGTGGTGATGCGGCCGTAGTTGTTGCGGCCACCGGTCTTGCCCTGCTTCTCGAGCAACGGTGCGTACGGCGCACCCTTGTGGAGATCGGGCGTCACCACGCGGACCGCGCTGCGGCGGCCTGCGGAGGTGGGCTTGAATGTCATCAATGCCATGGTCGTTTTCCTCAGGCCTTGGCCGTCACGTCGATGGCCTGGCCATCAGCGAGGGTCACGTACGCCTTGCGCCAGTCGCCACGGCGGCCGGTGCGGTTCTTGAAAGCCTTGACCTTGCCCTTCACGTTCACGACGTTCACGGCAGCGACCTTCACTTCGAAGATTTCTTCCACGGCGGCCTTCACATCGGCCTTGGTGGCGTCCTTCGCGACTTCGAAGACGTACTGGTTGGAGACTTCCTGCAGGCGGGCGGTCTTTTCAGACACGCGCGGTGCACGAATCACGGAATACACATTGAGGCTCATGCCAGCCACTCCTCGATCTTCTTGACCGCGTCGGCAGTCATCACGACCGTGTCGGACGCGACCAGCGACACCGGATCCAGGCCCTGCACGTCGCGCACTTCCACGTACGGGATGTTGCGGGCGGCCAGGTACAGGTTCTCGCTGGCGTCTTCGACGACCAGCAGCGGACGCTTGCCGGCCTTCAGTTCTGCCAACTTGCCGACCAGACCCTGGGTCTTCGGCGCATCGACGTCGAACGCATCGACCACGACCAGACGTTCCTGGCGGTTCAGTTCCGACAGGATCGAAGCCATCGCCGCGCGATACATCTTGCGGTTGACCTTCTGCTCGAAGCTGCGCGGCTTGGCCGCGAAGGTCACGCCACCGCCGACGAAGATCGGGGCGGTCAGGGCGCCGTGACGTGCACCGCCACCCTTCTGCTTCTTCGACTTCTTGGTGGTGCCGTTGACTTCCGAACGCGTCTTCTGCGCCTTGGTGCCGGAACGGCCGGCGTTGCGATACGCGGTGACGACCTGCGAAATCAGGTCCGCGTTGAATTCACGGCCGAAGATCGCGTCGGAGACCGACACTTTCTTGCCGCTGATGTTGGTCAGTTCCATGCTCAGACTCCCTTGCTCGTCGGACGCACGATGACGTCGCCGCCCGGAGCACCCGGAACCGCGCCACGCACGGCGATCAGGCCGCGCTCGGCGTCGACCTTGACGACCTTGAGGTTCTGCGTGGTCTGGGTTTCGGCACCCATGTGGCCGGACATCTTCTTGCCCGGGAACACGCGACCCGGCGTCTGGCGCTGGCCGATCGAACCGGGGGCACGATGCGACAGCGAGTTACCGTGGGTGGCGTCGCCCATGCGGAAGTTCCAGCGCTTGATCGTGCCCTGGAAGCCCTTGCCCTTGGTCACGCCCTGGACATCGACGATCTGGCCTTCGCTGAAGATGTCGGCCTTGACTTCACCGCCAACGGCGAAATCGGCGATCTTGTCGTCGGCCACGCGGAATTCCCACAGGCCGCGACCGGCTTCGACCTTGGCCTTGCCGTAGTGGCCGGCGCCGGTCTTGTTGATCAACGCGGCGCGCTTGACGCCGGCGGTGACCTGGATGGCCGAGTAGCCGTCGACTTCGACGGTCTTGACCTGGGTGATGCGGTTCGGCGTGGCCTCGATCAGGGTCACCGGGATGGACTTGCCATCTTCGGTGAACAGACGGGTCATGCCGGCCTTGCGGCCGACGATACCGAGCTGGTGCACTTTCGCGCTCATTCTCGGTCTCCTCAGGCCAACTTGATCTGGACGTCAACGCCAGCCGCGAGTTCGAGCTTCATCAGCGCGTCCACGGTCTTGTCGTTGGGGTCGACGATGTCGAGCACGCGCTTGTGCGTGCGGGTCTCGTACTGGTCACGCGCATCCTTGTCGGCATGCGGCGACGTGAGAATGGTGTAACGCTCGAGCTTGGTCGGCAGCGGGATCGGGCCGCGCACTTGCGCGCCGGTCCGCTTGGCCGTCTCGACGATTTCGCTCGTGGAACGATCGATCAGGCGATGATCGAAAGCCTTGAGCCGAATTCGGATCTTCTGGTCCGCCATGGCGGGAATTCCTTTGGTTGAAAGAGCAACGGCCGGCCGCTAGGTGGACCGAACCGCGAGGGGCCCCGACTTTCCGGGCTTGCCGCGACTCACGTCGGCGGCCAGGGTCCGGCAGTATCGGGATTCCAGTACAACATCCTGAAAACACAAAGGCGGCCCGGTCACCCGGCCCGCCCAGACGGAAAGCAATACGTCGGCTACGGCCAATGGCCGCCCGCCCACGACATGATCCCTGTCCGGCGAATACGAGGTGCAATCCTTGCCCCTCTTTTCGCTGTCACCTGCCCGGCACGAATGCCGAATCCGCAAGTGGTCTTACATTCTAGCGGGTACAGAATGGCCTTTGCAAGCCCCGGCCCCAAAAATAAATGGGGCCAGACCTAAGCCGAGATTCCGGCGCCCCTGCCTAAGCAGGCAACGCTCGGCATTCTGCCTCGCCGATGCCCGTCTCGGGGGAGGGGGTTTCACACACGCCCCCAACCAAACCAGTTATTCCCTTTTTCGTTTTTTTGCGGCGGCGGAGGCTCCGGTGCGAACGACCCCCCCTCACGCGAAGGTCCG
>NZ_JBCMOO010000014.1:0-993 GCF_050574925.1 Solilutibacter silvestris
TGATAATTTCACCAGAGCCAGATTCGACAAATTTTCTAAGATTTTGAATGAATTCTTGATCGTAGGGTTCCCAGCTTTCAAGCTCACCAACGATCTTTAGCGGATGTTGGCTACGGTAAGATCGTGTTGGATTGCCGGGGAACTTTTTATTTGTGACGTTTGGATCGTCTTCAAACTGTCCTGTTGGAATCACAATATAAACGCGCGGTCTTCCTTCCCCTTTGGCGATTTCTGCGGCAAGACCAGCGCCCTTTGGAATCGTTGTGAAATAGATGTGATTCATAACAACGTCGTCACGATAGTTGGATCTGAATCCTGCGGTGAGTAAATCACCGACTGAAAGATCCGCTCTTGTACCGTGATAAAACGAGCCAGCTACTGAATCGCAGTTTTCAAGAGTAACCGGGGTCCACTCATCATGAATCATCACTTAGCCACCTCTCATGTCTGACAAGACGCGATTCTAATTTTCGCTATGAGCCTTGCCGCAAGCCCCCAGGGGTGATATAAATTCATAGTGGGAGGCGCAGAGCGCCTCTTTTTTGTTTTTTGGGTGCGGACAAACCCGATCCAAATCACCTAACACCTGAGTTAAGNNTGAACGATTAGTTAGGTTTCATGCCCTTGATCGGGAGGTGGGTGCTTGATTCTAAGCATCGTCAAGCCTGAGTACGCAAGGGCAGAGCCCACGAGCACATTGAATGACCCTATGAATAACTTGTAGTCCAATGATGCTTCTGGGCCAATGATTTGTGCGGGAGATCCACGCCGCGAAGGAAATACTAGTTGACCGGTCGTAAAAAAGAACCACGCTACAAAGACGAAAAATCCTGCAGCGCAAATTAAACAAAAGGTTCCAAGGATTTTATAAGCAATATTAGAGATACGGTCGGACAATTTTCCTGCGAGATAGATAGAGACAGGCAGAAGAAATGCTGAGGCAAGGATCACAAGAGCGATATTGTCGTTCATGAACCTAACACCTGAGTTAAG
>NZ_JBCMOO010000014.1:1007-1763 GCF_050574925.1 Solilutibacter silvestris
CTTGAACGATTAGTTAGGGCGCACTGGTTTCTCGGACTTTGCTAACAAGTTCGCATAGGCGTCGACATGGCTCTTCATATATTAGGTTCCAGCTAATAACTCTCACTGATCCGTCCATGTCTATATGACGCTCAGAATCTTCACGGTAGGTGAAGGTGCGTTCTTGCATCGTCTCGGTTAGAAGCCCCAGAGATTTCAGCTTTTCCGCCCAAACCCCATGGGTATGTGCTAGCGGAGATGTTGTGATTTCAATTGTTGAGCTGTTGAAATTTGAGTCGATTTGACGCTCCGCAAGAAGTTCGTGCGGAGGCTGTAAATGACCAACTTTAAGTAGTTCATCTCTGAATTGTTCTAATTCATCGTCTGAAAGAATTTCAGCGGCCGCTAGAATAAGCTCATCTTCGGGTGAGGCAATTCCATCATCTTGAACAATTCCAGCTACAACGATGGCGATGATGCGAGGACCATATCTTTTGGATTTTGACAAGCAAACAGAGCGATAGGCCTCAAACACAATTTCCGATTTTGCATCATCCTCTAAAAGCTCGTCTAGGCGCTCATGCAATGAGTTGCCTTCCAGTTCTCCGTTTAGTAATTCGCTGCAAAATGTACGGTAAAACTGAATTGCTCTTTGCCGAGTCCAGCGTTCAATAACTTTTCGTTTGACCAGGGATTCGACGAGCTCGGTGAGCTTGTCGGCAATATATCCAGTCGCAGCCGTAGTTGCTGGGTCCATGTGCGCCCTAACACCTGAGT
>NZ_JBCMOO010000015.1:0-914 GCF_050574925.1 Solilutibacter silvestris
GCCAACGGCAACCTGGTGCTGCAGGGCGCGGACGAACAGCTGACCTGGCAGGGCCTCAACGTCGGCATGCTGCGGACCTACAACAGCCAGGGGCAGCTGACGGGCACCAACGGCACGGCAACCGACGGCTTCGAGACCGGGTTCGAACGTCGCGTCGAATTGACGCAAGGCACGCTTGGACAGTCCGGTAGTGAGATGACCCTGTGGACGGGAGATGGCCAGCAAGTCGTCTTCAGCTACACCGGCACGGTGTCCGGGCACCCGCAATACCAGTCGACGGCAGGGAGCGGGGCTTACGACACCCTGAGCTGGGATGGCACGAACAGCATCTGGACCTGGGTCGAGGGCAGCTCGCGCCAGACCCAGACCTTTGCCGACCATGCCGATCTCGCGCTGCAAGGTCGCCTGCTGACGATCGCGGATGGCAAGAGCGGCGCGACGTTCACGGTCAACTATGACGCCAATGGCCGCGTGTCCGAAGTGACGGCGGGCAATGGCGATGCCCTGGTCTATGGCTACGATGCATCGGGTCGCGTGGCGGCGCTGGGAACCCGCGAAGCAGGAACCCTCAAGGGACAGGTGTATTACGACTACGACGCCCTGGGCCGCCTGTCGCGCATCACCACCGACCTGAGTCCGGATGCGGCACTGGACACTGCCAACATCGCGGATGGGAATGTCTTCTGGACGCAGTACAGCTATGTTGGCAACACCTTGCAGGTGTCGAAGGTCGAGCAGAGCGACGGCGTGGTCGCGAGCTACACCTATGACACTTCCGGGCGCATCAAGACAGTCACGACCGGCGACACCAATACCAACGATGCCGATGGCGCTGGGCAGACGCTGACGTTCAACTACGACGGCACGCTGACCGATGGCGGCGTGAGCTACACCTCCACGCAGGTGGTTGACTC
>NZ_JBCMOO010000016.1:0-1396 GCF_050574925.1 Solilutibacter silvestris
GCTTGTTGGAGATCCATTGGGTTCCTTGTGCGTTCTAACACCTGATTTAATCCACGCCGAGTATTGGCGCCGGTCCGAGGCTAGTTTATCGGGACGCCCAAAACTAAGCCACGAAGCGGCGTCGGCTTGAACGATTAGTTAGACCCTGCTGCTAGTGGTTGAGCCGTTTTCCCGTGCAAAGACAGCGGAACGCTCAATGATGAATGTTCGGATATCGAAAAGTTCATTGATGCCGAGGATGCGCCGTACCTTCTCTTTAACATTTTCGATGGCGATATCTTCGCGGCGCTTGGGGTCTTCGGCCTTCAGCGTCCCAAGATTCATAATGTCGCGGAAAATGCCATACGACTCATCGATCGCTTTCTTGCGAGTTTCGGGGTCGTCGCCACGTAGGGCCTGTACAAGATGATATTGGACACCTAAGGAATTTAGCGCGTCTTCGAACGGCTCTAGCTTTAAAGCTACTGATCTCGGAATCCAAGCCGCATATTTTCGCTTGATCGCGTAGAACTCATGCGCTTGCTCGACAGCCTTGCTGGTTGGTCCTTCGCGAAATAGCAGCCCAACAGTTTCGTGGACGCTTGACATGTATGCCTCACAGAATTCAACGTGCTTGTCGAATGCGACCGAGGCCATATGGGAACCAGCGCCTAGTGTAAAAATTTGCTGGTCTAGCTGAAGATGGCTTTGACGCTGGTGGCTTGCAGAGTCCCTAGCCAGCTGCAGGAGAGCACCTAATAGCGCTCCGACACCTGGAGTGACAATCATACCTTTGACGAAATCGGATGCCGTTATAGCCCAAGCGGCCGTAAGGGAGATCAGAGCAACTGTCGCTAGCACTAAGTAGAGTCGAAGCTTCATGCAGGGTCTAACACCTGAGTTAAGCCGCCCCGATTTGCGGCGGCGGATTGCGGCAGACTACCAAATGCCGCGGGCCGATGCCGCGAAGCGGGGTCGGCTTGAACGATTAGTTAGGTTCTGCTTACTTGGATTGGCTTATGCGGAATATATGGCCATCTGGGTGGCGAATGTGCATTTCACGAACACCCCATGGCTCGTCAGTTGGCGGCCAAGTCACTTCGATCTCATGTTTGAGGCAGCTCTTGTGAATGGCATCAACATCATCAACCCAGATAGACATCCAAACCCCGGCGATCTCGTCGTAAGTGTCTCCGGGCTCTTGGCGGTGTCCTTGGCCATCGAGGCAGATGAAAATCTCACACTCACCAGAACCAACAGCGCCAAAAGTTGGGGGCTCGCCCCAATCCCAACATTTATCCCAGCCTAGTGCTTTAAACCATGCAAAGCTGCGTTCCATGTCCGAAACATTGAGAATCGGAGTGATGCCTTTGGCGTGCATGGACGGCTCCTAAGCGAAACCTAACACCTGAGTTAA
>NZ_JBCMOO010000017.1:0-2942 GCF_050574925.1 Solilutibacter silvestris
TTTGGGCTCTGCGCTACGCTAGCCCAAAACCGCACCACTCTCGGCGCGGCTTAACTCAGGTGTTAGATGCCAATGTCCGACAGCATGGTTTCCGTACAGTTCATTCCAACATTTTGGCAACGCTACAAAGCGGGGTTAATCCTGTCCACTCAAGGATTTATGGGTAAAGTCGCAACCGCCCTTTTCCCCACGGCTGGCATTCTTATTCTGGCCATGAACCTTATAACCAAATCCAAGATATCTGCATTCGATTGGTTGGTAATATTTTCAGCGTTGTTTTTCACCCCCATAGTCTCATGCATTACGACACTTTCCGCGCACCGAAAATTCAAGGGAGACATTGTTTCTCTGATTTTTGATGCCAACGGGATCAAGAGCACCAGAAAGACCGTCAGGATCAGCCATGGCTGGCCTGAAATTATAAAAGTGGTCCGCTCCAATGGACTTTTACTTTCTTATTTCAGCACTCGTTGTGCATATTTCGCACCAATCGATGCATTTACTAAAGACCAAGTACTTGCCATCAGGGCACTTGCCGAAAAACACGGCAATGCAAAGATTGGCATCTAACTAATCGTTCAAGCCGACGCCGCTTCGTGGCTTGGATCTGGGCTTTGCGCTACGCTAGCCCAGAACCCGCGCCACTGCTCGGCGCGGCTTAACTCAGGTGTTAGACCGCGAAAATAATTTCATGGCCATCTTAAAAAAGCATTCGACACAATTCAAAAGTCGCATATCAATCCACAGAATGCACGGTGCAAATACGCAGTCAAAGAATTATTTCAGTGACTTTATCGCGGCCCTTGGTCTACTTGTCGCGGCCGGAGGTCTATTTGTATCGTATCAATCAATGAAAAAGAGCGACAAGATCGCAACTCAAGCTCTCGAAATATCAAAAACTGCAAACGATATCGCCTTAGGAACAAAAATAGAACCTGGAATTCTTGAATTCTCAACGCTTGACCGCAGTGATTTTCAATACGACTTTACCGACCAATCGAGCCTTAAGGACGAATTACGGTACGTTATTCATCTTTATAACAGGGGGCACCGACCAATTTCTGCCGTATCTGCACAAATCATTGGCGTCGAACCTCTGACGTACCAACTGTCCAACCCAGGCTTCGCTATTCGTTCGCTTCCTTCTTTTGATTGGAAACTTGATTTTAACTCTGCAGTTTTGCCGTCAGGATCAGTAGCAATAGATATACGAAAACCAATTCTGGTCTATTTGAAAAAATTGTCCGGCCAATTACCACAAAAAAATTCTGTTTACATGACCTCTATAAATTTCGTTGTCAGCACAAAGTCTGTCGGTGACGACGACTTCATAGGCATCTCCGGGAATCAAAAAATACACGATCGCGAGCTAATCACAATCCGATTTATACCCAGCATAATAAAAACAGAAATTGCAACCACAATATTGTCGGAAGATACTGAGCAACACCGCGTGTACTCCCCATAGTTGTAGTCTAACTATTCGTTCAAGCCGACACCGCTTCGCGGCGTCGGTTCGGTGCCGAGGTATGTTGCACCAATCCGCCACCGCAAAGCGCTGCGGCTTAACTCAGGTGTTAGGCTTCATGAAACCCACACCATCGCACTATCGCCAGATCATCGACCGTGCTCTATGCAAAAAGCTCATCGAATCTGGATTTCGTGAAATTCAACTAATTGACTGCATAAGCTATGAAGCCCTCTTCCGGAAAGGCGATGCGTGGTTCGGTACGTCGTGGGATTACAGAGACCTTTACCTCGACCTCAATTTTGGGCATTTGTATTGGATCAAAGACGTAATGCCTCGCGTCATCATTGCCGGGCAGTACAGCTCGTTTTATCCGCAAATTAAGCGACTAGACAATACAGCCAACGATTACTTGGAGAAGATTGCAGCCTCTGTTTCTGGATCAATAGAAACTGCCCTTAACAAGTACCGAGAAAACCCATCTCTCGCAGACTCCAGGGTACCTGAACTCCGTCAAGGCCTACTTGGAAGAGCGACGGACGCGCAGCTTATCGCTCATGAGGCCTAACTATTCGTTCAAGCNNTTAACTCAGGTGTTAGGTGTTACACCAACCAATTTCGAGGCCGCAAGTGCATCGCATTTTCAAGATCATTGCCTGTGCATGTATTTTTCTTTCTGGATGCTCTCACATCGCGCCAAAAAGCGAACTAATTGTGGGAGTCCAACCTCTCGCGAAAGATGTCTTTTCGTCGGTAGATGCTGGCCAATTCGATCTTGGGAATTTCACTACCTCTAATGGAACAGTTCTACCTTATCGCCTCTTATCTCCATCCCACCTTAAAAAGGGCGTGAAATACCCCCTTATTGTCCAATTTCATGGGTCAGGAGGGATTGGTACCGATAACCTCAGGCAACTTGAACGCCTCGCGAAAAGCTGGGCCATGCCGGACATTCGCGAACACTATCAGGCATACGTCTTGATACCTCAGTTCCCCATAAGAAGCGCAAATTACGGCCCCGCATCCCCAGATCAGAAATCTGAACCATCGACAGCACTCAACGCTGGAATCGAGCTAGTCAAGGATTTTTCATCAAAAAATCAGATTGACACCTCACGCATTTATGCAGTCGGATTCTCAATGGGCGGATCGGCAGCATGGTTATCCCCAACTCTTGATCCCTCCTTATTTGCAGCTATCGTCCCAATATCTGGTATCTCTCCAGACAACTCCTATGCAGCTGTCTTTAGAAATCTTCCAGTCCTTATCCTGCACGGAAATTCAGACAATGAAAATCCGATTACAGCCGACCGGCGTTTCTATGCTGCAATTAAGCAAGCTGGTGGTCAACACGTTCATTTCAGGGAATATGACGGACTTGCCCACCAACCTCCAAGTGATATTTATCCTGGAATTTGGTGGCGCGATTGGCTTTTTCAGCAAAAACGCAAGTAACACCTAACTAATCGTTCAA
>NZ_JBCMOO010000018.1:0-2382 GCF_050574925.1 Solilutibacter silvestris
TTTGGGCTCTACGCTACGCTAGCCCAAAACCGCGCCACTCTCGGCGCGGCTTAACTCAGGTGTTAGGGCTCTTAACGTTGCTGTGTTAGCATTTCAACGTCGAAAAAGGCAGGGGCGGTTTTCGGTTAGCCCGCCCCCTTCTCGCCCTGAGAAGTTCTGTCCCGTGCCAGCACGAGAACCCACGACGAACCCGACACCTCTGTGTCTCGGGCTCGTCCGTGTGCCTTTGGATGAGCCCACCATCTAGGAGCTCATCATGCAATTCAATTGTCTTCTTCTCTGCGTTCCAAGCGTAGAAGCTGTTTTTAGGGCCAAAAGGCTTACCTGTTGACGTTGGCCATGCGCCAGAGGCCTCACAAGTCGGTCACGCCGCAGAGAGTCATGCGGCGTGACCGACTGTCCTGGCGCGTTCCGCGATTGCCGCATCAGTCATCATCACAAGCTTAGGAGATCCATCAATGTTCAGCCATGTCATGGTCGGTTCTAACGACCTTGAACGATCCAAGAAGTTTTACAACGCAGTGCTTGGTTTATTGGGGGCCGGCGAGCCCCTGACAAGCCCCAACAAGACGGGACAGACCCGCCTGTTCTATCGCCATGATGGTGGAATGTTCTGTGTGAGTGAACCAATCAATGGTGAGCCGGCCAGCTTTGGCAACGGTGGCACCATTGGGTTCAGATGCACCTCAGCGGAACAAGTTCAACAGTTCCATGACACAGCTGTTGCGTACGGTGGAACGTCCATTGAAGATCCACCTGGAATACGCGAGCTCCCAATGGGAATTATGGATTTGGCCTACGTTCGCGACCCGGACGGCAACAAGCTTTGCGCTATGCACCTGCACCGCTCAAAGTAGCGCCCTAACTATTCGTTCAAGCCGACGCCGCTTCNNGGCTTAACTCAGGTGTTAGCGCCCATTGAGAGGCAACCATGCTCCTCGTTTCAAACATCGCAGTGGGTTTAGTCGCCCTACTCCATATCTACATCCTTGCTCTTGAAATGTTCTTCTGGACAAAGCCTGCTGGTCGCAAAGCATTTGGCCTGACCCAAGACTTTGCTAACCAGACAAAGGTTCTAGGTGCGAACCAAGGGCTTTACAACGGATTCTTGGCCGCCGGCCTGATTTACGGCCTTATTCAAGGGCCTGCTGGACTTTCCATTAAGGTCTTCTTTTTGACTTGTGTTGTTGTGGCAGGCGTTTACGGAGCTGCCACCGCGAGCAAGAAAATCCTGTTTGTGCAGGCAGTCCCCGCTGCTATTGCGTTGGCCTTAGTCCTATTCGCTCGATAACTCGCAATGGGCTCTAACTATTCGTTCAAGCCGACCCCGCTTCGTGGCAGCGTCCGCGTGCCTGCGCTACGCTAGCACGCGTCCGCCACCACTGCGCATGGCGGCTTAACTCAGGTGTTAGGCTTTGCCAGGAACGCTCTGGAGACGTGGTCATTGTGAGCAAATCATACTCATTGCTTTGTTCGAGGCACGCCGTTAAGCAAGGCATTTTGAGCATCTTCCTTGCCACTGTCGTTTCAGGATGTGTCCACTCGCCTTCCGTGTTCCAATGGGAACCAAAGTCAACTTCAAAAGCCTTGGGAGTCCCAGATTGTCATGTGTCCGTGCCGCTAAGCGAACCGGAGATAGTTGACATACTAGACAAGTGGGAGAGCATCAAGCATCCAGAGTTGAACCCAGAATGGGTGGCGATTACGTCAAATGCTCGCCCCGGAGATCAGATACGCGCCGCATCATGCAAAATCGGCAATCCGTACTGGGCCCTGTTTCGTGGCGGAAAGGTTCTGCTTAAGTATTACTCAACGTACTACGACTAATCTCCGCCTTCTGATTTGACGGGCACTCGGCATTACGAACGTGCGAGACAGTTGCATCAGCGCAAAGCCTAACTAATCGTTCANNAACTCAGGTGTTAGGCTTTCTGGAAGGAGTTTATGGCTATCCCCAAGAACTGTCCGGAGTGTAACGGTACAAATCTCTTCTCTCATGGCGGAGTTCAAGCCAAAGGTGGCTATGGGCCCGATTTGCTACCTGGAACAAGCGGCTTATTTACATCTGCCAAAATGGCAACAGTCGTCTGCAGGGATTGTGGGTTAATCCGGTTTTATGCTTCTCAAGAAGCGCTTGGGAAAATAACCGCTGATAATGGTTGGAATCGTTTGCTGTAAATCAGACCTGATTAAAGAGCACTTTAGGAGCAAAATTTATGTCTTTTGAGCAGGGATATTCCGTTGGCTATGAAGTCGGAACCGTCATCGCAAAGATTCTGAAAATTGCGTTCTACTTCTGTGCCATGTTCGTTATTTACAAGTTCAATCAACGCAGAAAGCTCAATACGCTCAAAGGGCCAGAAGCCTAACTATTCGTTCAAG
>NZ_JBCMOO010000019.1:0-1801 GCF_050574925.1 Solilutibacter silvestris
CTTAACTCAGGTGTTAGACCTCACAGGGGAGCTATTACGCATGTCGACCGCACGTTCGATCGCCTTTTGGCTGTTTATTTGGTTTGCTTTCACTATTTGCTTATCCACCTTTCTGGTAGCGGCTGGACTTAGTCCTAAATACCCTGTCTTTGAAACCTTCTCCGCATCGCCATTTGTGTGGCGTCTTGCATTTTCCGCGTCTGGGGTTCTGGCCGCATTGACCGCACTACTCCTTCGCAAAAGCAATATCTATGCTGCAACTACGTCCTTAATTTTCCTATGTCTTTACGTCCCTAGCTTTAGATTTGTCTGGGGACAAATTTCATTCGGAATATATATTTCAGTAATTGCCACGACCCTCGCCATCTATGTAGCTCTTAAAGCCCGTCGTGAGGTCTAACTAATCGTTCAAGCCGACACCGCTTCGTGGCACGTTTTTGGGCTATCCGCTACGCCAGCCCAAAACCGCACCACTCTCGGCGCGGCTTAACTCAGGTGTTAGGGCGCACTATGCTCACGTCACAACTACTTACACTTATGCCAAGGTGCATACATTAAAACTTTACCATTCGAAGGAGAGAGATAAATTCATGGAAAGACGGAATTTCTTAGGCAAAATTCCTCTAGCTGTCGGCGGCGTGTTAGTCGCCCGCCCATCCGTCACCTATGCCCAGTCGACACCACCACCATCAATCTGGACAAATGTAAAAGCATTCGGCGCTGTCGGCGATGGTGTAACCGATGACACCGCAGCGATCCAGTCGGCCATTTCTTCCTTGCAGCAGAGCAACGACTACCGCGGGGGCGTTCTTTACTTTCCAGTTGGACGATATAAGTGCTCGTCAACTCTTTTTTTTACATCTTACGCCGCGGGAAGCGTCCACAACATCATCGTCCGCGGGGACGGCCCACAATGTACGGTTTTAGATTTTCAGGGCGCAGGCACAGGATCCTCCGGTCTGGCGTTCAACGCAGGAGCTCAGTTCGGAGTTGAGGATCTTCTGATAAATGGCGCCCCCGGCACCGGTCTTTTGGTTGGCAGCGGAAACGCTGTCGGCGCCTCCGGCTACTGTAGCTTTTTCACGATAAAAAACGTCCGCATTCAGAACTGCGGCTTCCATGGCTTCAGATTCATCAACACCTATATGGGCACAATTTCAGATTGCTGGTCAAAGGGAAATTCGCAGATTGGATTTCTATTCGACGGTTACCACACATCAATGAACGTCAATCGTTGCGAAGCAAGCGAAAACGGCGGAATCGGCTGGTCTTTGAACGGCATGACTTACTCAACTTTCACCGCCTGTGGCGCGGACAGCAATGTTTGGGGATATGCTGCAACCAACTTAGTTGGTGTCACATTCACCGCGTGTGGCGCAGAAAGCAACCAACGAGAGGGATGGCTACTTGTGTCTGGAAGTGGAACCATTGGAGGATTGCCATCGCAAGTCGTAGATATACACGGAGTCATACTGACTTCGTGTTCGAGCTACTTCAACGGCACAGCCGGTATTAACGCTTTTGGGTCGCATCTTGCGGCGTCTGCATCAAATAGCAGGCCAATTCAATTCAAAATGTCTGGAAACACTTCTTTCTGTAGCCCAGGTTCAACCGTAAGCATGGTCCTAGATGCTACGAATGGCCCCGTCACCGTTTATGATGAATTGTCTCATTTTGACGGTGGATGGGTTAGCTACGGCCCTGTAGTAAGAAAAACGTTTTAATCGCGTATCTTACAACTTCAATCCATTACCACTTACAACACCAGTGCGCCCTAACTATTCGTTCAAGCCGACGCCGC
>NZ_JBCMOO010000020.1:0-832 GCF_050574925.1 Solilutibacter silvestris
AGCGTAGCGCAGAGCCCAAACCCGTGCCACGAAGCGGCGTCGGCTTGAACGATTAGTTAGGTCTGTAGCCTTTAATCCATATCCCAATGGAACCTATTGGTCCCACAAGTCTTGCACTTAAATAGATAGAATGAAAACCCGTCAATAGCGCCGTGAGAAAATGTAAAACGACCTTGTGTTACTTTTTGGAATAGCGTTTCTTCGGTATATTGCTTGTCGAGCGCCAGAAGCTGTTGTGCTGTCTTGAAGCCCATAAACGTCATTGGGTGTTTACAGCAAAATAGCCATTGATCTCCTTGCCACGTGATGTAATCAGGCGTTCTCAGAAGTTCAAACATAATTTCACTGGGAAGGATGGCGCCGATCCAGCCATCTTTAAGCTCTACAAGTTCGAAATTTGGGTTTTTGAGGCCAGGCACACCATGAGTAATGCCTTCAAAGGCCTGCCCCCAAGAAATCATTCCGAGTTCACTATCTTTTGTAATTGCCACTAAGCCGGACCTAAGGCACGAATAGCAGCAGAGAATCTCTTCTAATTGAGAAAGTGCTGGGGGAAATCCGATAACAGCGCCACAGCTTCTGCATGTCTGTGATTTTTTGCGGGAAGTGCTGAGGCCATTTTCGACATTGCAGGAAGAGCAATGAACAATAATGCAGCAGCCAGTTCCCAGCAAAAAAGTATGGGGTTGAGGTGTTTCGCAAATGGAGCAGACGCCTGGTCCAGAGTATCCAGCGCAGTCATCTATAGGTGCCTCGAACAGCGAAAAGGGCGCTCCAAGTTCTTGGAATGTGCTCATAAGGATGATCTACAGACCTAACACCTGAGTTAAGC
>NZ_JBCMOO010000021.1:0-1567 GCF_050574925.1 Solilutibacter silvestris
AGATCGGCCTGGCCGCCCTGGTGACCGGCGGCGCCGCCGCGATCGCCGCCAAGAAGGGACTGTTCGCGACCATCGGTATCGCGCTGGTGAAGTTCTGGAAGCTGCTCTTGGTCGGGTTTGCCGCCGCCGGCGCCGCGATCAAGCGTTTCTTCTCGCGCGACAAGTCCTGATCGCGGATGTGGATCGCGGGCGAATGGCTGCTCGCCGCCGGAATCCTGTTGTTCTATCTCCAGGATTCCGCGCTGCTGCTGTACCACGATGAGGTCGCCATCGCCGAACGCTGGCGGAACTGGAAGGTCTCCGCCAGTGCCGGCGTCGAACTCGCGGGACGTTATCTCTTCCTGCCCAATCCGCTCGTGCCGCAGCGCGCACTGTTCCGCGCGACGTGGACGGCAGTCGATGGTGTCGACGACGGCGCTCGCCTCGATGCTTTCCTGTCGCAACTGATGCCGTTTCGCATCGGCTGCGTCTTTGCCTGGGCGATCGTGCTGGTGGCGATCCCCGTCACCGTGCTGGCCCATCGTTCGCCAACGCTGCTGCTGACGGAATTGCTGGCGTCGTACCTCGTCACCGCGGCCATGGGCGTTTTCGCCTGGCGTCGCCGCGCCGCACTCGGGCTCGATGCGAAAGCGGCGCTGGGCCTGATCGCGGAAACGCTGCTGTGCCCTCCTTACTCGGTGAATTACCTGCGTCGCCTGTGCCGGCATCATGCGTTCGCCAGCGATCCGGTGAAATTCGCCACCCGTCATTGCAATACGCGTGACCGCGCGTCGTTGCGCCGCGAGTTGCTCGACCGCACCGACATCGACCTGTCCTTCGCCGATCCCGGCAGCGAGCTGCAAGCCGGTTTGCAGGCGCGTCGCGAACGCATCTCCCGGAGCCTTCCCGCATGATCCAACTCATCGCCATCGTCGTCGGCTGTTTCCTGTTCGGCTACTGGCTGGTCGCAGTGCTGCTGCCGAACCTCAAGCGTGAATCGCCATCTGCGTCGCCGCCACGGGCCGATTCCGTCCCCCGCCCCTGGTTCGAAGTCCTCGAGGTGCCATCCAATGCGCCGCTGGCCGACATCCAGGCCGCCTACCAGCGACTGCGCGGCCAATACATCGCGGAAGACATCGATCGCCTGCCGATCGGGCTGCGCACCGCGTTCGAGGACAAGCTGAAGGAACTTGATCGCGCCTACCACGACGCGCTTTATCATCGGGAATGACCCCGACGAGGAGTATCCCGTGAAGCACGCGCGATTGATCCTGTCGACACTGCTCGCTGCGGCTGCATGCACGAGCGCGCGCGCCGCCGAACCCGTCGCCCAGGTGCGCGTCACCTTCGATCGCCAGCACATCCTGATTCGCGACGCCAAAGGCTATGCCGACGTCGCCGCGCAACGCCGCATCACCGTTGACGATCCCGCGCGCATCGCATCGGTGTCGAAGCTGGTGACGACGCTCGGGGTGATGCGCCTGGTCGAACAAGGCAAATTGAATCTCGACGAAGACGTGTCGAAACGGCTGGGCTGGACGCTGCGCAATCCCGCGTTCCCGGACACGCCCATCACCCTGCGCATGCT